>NZ_JACJUK010000010.1 GCF_014235875.1 Croceivirga lutea
TAAATCCATTAGGGGTATTTTGGGGCAAAACAAAATTTCCCCTTCCTTTTTCCAAGCTTCGGTAGTCTGAAACTAATAAGCTAATTTTAAACTAAATCTAAAGGCAGTTTTGGGACAGACTGCCGTTGTGCTTCATTATGGAAATTGAAAAGATCTTACACGAAATTGGGAAAACGTATTCCCCACTATGCAATGAATGTCAGCAAGATTTCATTAGAAATTCAAACATTGGCAACTTCAAAAAAGGTGATGTTGTTGTTCGGGAAGGGCAACATTCTAAAAAAGCTTATTTAATTATTGAAGGTTGTGCAAGGGCTTATTATTTGAAAGATGGAAAAGACATTTCTGACTGGTTTACCTTTGAAAACCAATTTATGGCATCTGTAGTTAGTTTTTTTAGTAATCAACCTAGTCCGCATTATGTAGAGTTTGTTGAAGATTCTACAGTTCTTGAGTTTACAAAAGAAACAGTAGACTTACTTTCAAACAATTTTCATGATTTTGAGCGATTTATTAGTAAAGTAGTTACAGAAACTATGTTAGGACTTTGTGAAAGGTTGCATACTATTCAATTTGCTAAAGCAGAAGAAAGATATCAGAACTTAATAAGTATTTACCCAGACATTACACAACGTATACCATTAACCCATATTGCTTCCTATTTAGGCATTACGCTTGAAACATTAAGTCGAATTCGTAACCCTAAAGTTCGAATTTGATTTATATCAAATGATATGACTCCCATTAAAATGACCTTTGTAAAAAGATTTAAAAATGGAAGATTTAAACAGTCAACAAAAATCAGTTTTTGGAACTTGGTGGGAACCTATTAGAAAATGGTTTTACCCTGCTTGGTTGCTTTACGAAACCTCAATTCGTTTCTATGAATATTCGTTAGGTGTAAGCAACTATTTTATAACACAGCAAGAAAGTCTTGGAGAACTTTTTGCTCAAATTTTGGCAATTGCTTGTGGACTTGCAACATTCTTAATTTGCTCATTCTATTTAACTATTCCGACCTGTATTATCCTTTATAAGTTTTTTAAAGAAGATAAACTTACACACCCATTTTTACATAAAATCAAAAAATATTTCTAATTCAAAGTTTAAAAATGAAAATAATATACATAAAAATAGCAGGTATCATAAATCTTTTAGGTGCTATTCTTCATACGATAGGTGGACAAATAGAATTGGTTAATCCGCTTTTAGATAGCAATATTAGTATTCAACAAAAGAGTGAATTAACCGCAGCTTGGCACATTGTAACGATCCTTTTATTTTTTACTTCTTACATCATCTTGAAAGTCGGATTTTTAAAAGGCAGTAATCAAGTAAAAGAACAACTTAAATCTATTGCTTTTCTTTATATTTTATCAGGAATTCCATTTATAATTACCAGTTACATTTATAATGTTAATGCATTCCAATGGATATTATTAATGCCTATTGGTTTTCTACTCTTAATAGGTCTACGTAAATCATCTATTAAAAAACAAAATATTTAATTATTTTTTATGAACCAATATCTATGGGTTGCAGGTCTTTTATGTTTTATATTAGGATTAATGCACTCAATACTTGGTGAAGTATTAATTTTTAGAAAAAAGAAAGGGCATAAGAAAATAGCACCTACAATTATCACATCCGACTTAAAAGAACGACACCTTAGAATTATTTGGGCTACTTGGCATTTAGCTTCATTTTTTGGTTGGTGTATAGGTGCTTTACTTCTAAAAATAACAATGAAACAAACCGAATTAAGTGCTGATTTTATGCAATTCATAACTATCACGATAACTATTACAATGTTCTGCTCTTCCTTTCTCGTTTTTATTGGGACAAAAGGAAAACATCCTGGTTGGATAGTATTATTATCAATTGGGGCTTTAACTCTATTAGAATTTTTAAATAGCATATAAATGAACAAACGAATAGCACTTATTATAGGTCATCCAGATAAAGAAAGCTATAGTTACGCATTGGCGGATGCCTACAAAAAAGGCGCACAGGCATCAGGTGCTGAAATTCAAGAAATCGTACTACCAGATTTAGCTTTTAATCCTAACCTTCAACATGGTTACAGAAAACGAACCGAACTTGAACCTGATTTACTAAAGAGTCAGGAAATAATGAAATGGGCAGACCATTTAGTTTGGGTATATCCTGTTTGGTGGGGTTCAGTACCGGCAATTATGAAAGGCTTTTTAGACAGAGTACTTCTTCCGGGTTACGCTTTTAGCAAACGGAAAGAATCTTTGTGGTGGAATAAACACTTTACAGGTAAAACAGCTCGGTTGATATGTACCTTGGATCAACCCCCATGGTATTATCGGTTAATTAATAAATGTCCAAGTCATAATGCCATGAAAAAAGGGACACTACAGTTTATTGGTGTAAAAAAAGTAAGAATTACAACCATAGGTCCAATCAGACTATCTAAAGAAGCCTTTAGAGTAAAATGGCTCAAGAGAGTTGATAGATTAGGTCAAGCTGGTAAATAGCATTTCAAAAAGCATCCGATAGAGAACAAAAACATGAGTAAAAGAACTGCCATTATAATAATGTTTTTCATCCTAGGGATGGTCTTGATATTTCATTGCTTGATCTTTCTGGAGCAGATTCCCTATGATAAAGTTTGGGCCGGACAACTAGATTCTGTTGAAGAAATGAAAGCATTTGAAGCTTTCTCTATACTCCTAAATACCTTCATACTCATCATTTTGTCCGCTAAGTACAGACTTCTGAAAAAAGAAGAAAAAAATAAGGTCATCGACATACTCATATGGAGTTTTTCAGCCTTCTTTATGTTGAATACCATTGGGAATTTATTTGCACAAAGCGCAGTTGAACTAGTACTTGGAGGCTCCTTGACGCTAGTTTCTTCAATCCTGTGTTTTCTTATTGCAAGAAACAAAACGCGTAGCACAACACATTGATAAAATAAAACAAAACTAAGAACAGTAAATTGAATGTATGAAAGCCGTATTCTTTTCATTAGGTAGTCGTGGAGACATTGAACCATTTTTGGCTTTAGGAGAAATACTTAAAGAAAAAAAATGGGAAGTTGTTCATGCCTTTCCAGAACAGTTTAGAGAACTAGTAGGCAATGATAAATTTTATGGTTTTACTAAAGAATTTATTGAGGTTTTACTCATTGGTGATCAATCAAAAGTAATAACGAGCAGAAGCGGTTCAATTTTCAAAAGATTAAATACGCTTCTCGTCTTGGCTAAAAGGTCAATTAGGATTAACAAGGAAGTTACTTTGGAACAAAAAACAATTTTGGACAAAGAACTACCTGATTATGTGTTTTACAATCAGAAATGCGTCTACCCAATGATTTGGGAATTTAAAAACCCTGGTAGAGGAATTTTTGTACACCCTTTCCCGTGTTTTCTTCATAAAGTTGATCATCACTCAATCATTGGCTTTGCAGGTGGCGGTAATCATGGTCGATTCTTAAATAGACTAAGCTATTCATTTCAAAGTTTAGTATTGTCTTTGGCTACTTATTCTATTACAAAAAAGTATCACAAGGAGTTAATGGGGAAAACAATAAATCCTCTACGGATTCGTAAAAGATTGCTTAATAAGACTAAATCATTTTATACTATCTCGCCTACTCTCTTTCCACAGCCAAAGGGCTGGAAACAGAACGCAAATGTTGTAGGATATTTCGAACGGAAAAAGTCTACAAGTTGGAAGGCAGATAAAAGTCTGGAAGAATTTATTGAAAATAATGATAAGATAGTTTTTATCACTTTTGGTAGTATTTCAAATACAAACCCTATTCAAAAAACCAAAGCAATACTTAATGCTTTATCCAAGCATAAAACACCTGCAATAATCAATACTTCCTGGGGTGGTTTGGTCGAACCCGAAAAATACCCAGACCATATTTATTTTGTAAGTAACATTCCTTACGATTGGGTTTTACCCAAAATGTACGCCGTTATTCATCATGGAGGTTCAGGAACTACACATCTAGCTTTAAAATACGGATGTGCTAGTTTAATCATTCCGCACTTCATTGACCAATTCTATTGGAATACCATAATCTACAAATTAAAAGCAGGTCAAAAAGGAATGTCAATAAAAAAATTCAATAAAAGTAATTTCGAACCACTACTTCTAGAATTATTAAATAATGAAAATTACAAAAGGAATGCGGAGAAAATTGCAAATAAAATACAAGACGAAAGCAACATTGATAAACTAATAGAGCTTATATTAAAATAAAAATAACGAAAGCACAACATTGGGTATAAAACATAGGGCGGACAATGCTTTCTTGAAGTTTCGGGTTCTTAGCAAGTTTTGTCTCGCTGGACAAGTACGCAGCTGCGAAATGTCCTACGTTTCATACCTGAAACCGTTGCCAGTAATTTTGACCCGTCCTGAATAAAGGCTACAGGTTAGAGATTATAATTAAGTTTCGAGCAACAGGTCCCAAAACTTACCAAACAAATCCTATGAAGTGCGCGGAAGGTCTTTGTTTAAACTATTAAGTTGTTCCAACTCTTCCTCTAAGCTTAGTGGCTGAGAATCTTTTTCAATTAATGAGGGAGTTTCTTCTTTTGAAATGCCTTCTAAAAATGATTTTACAATAATTAACGTGGGTAAGGTTTGTGTTTTTTCAATATCTCTTATAATTGACATTACTGCGTTGATTCGTTTTAAAAGTTTTGTTTCTAACTTCTTTAAATCTGTGGTTACTTCATCTTTTGGGTTTATCTGATTTCTTTTAAAAAAATCTAGCATTTCTTGTAAGGTAACAGATTGCGATTGCCCTTCTTTTTTCGCAAATCTTCTAAATTCTTCAGCAACGGGTTCTTTTAATCTTAGTGTTACAAAACGTTCTTTTAAGTACTCTTTATCCATGTTTTAATAATTTTTAAATTGATAATCAGTTGTTTAGATTGTTTTTTAGTAAAAACACGATTCACACCTTCTTTTAAGAAGATTTAAAACGCTGAAAATCAAATAAATAAAAAACATAACATGGCGCAGCCTGTTATCCTCTTGCTCTTCCTAAACCGTTGCGAAGCAACAAATAAAAAGACCAGAAAAGTTTGAATTATAAAGTAGGTTTGTTGCGCCCTATGGATTTTCTTTTTTACGCCTTTCTTCCCGAAATGCTAAAGAAACTCCACAGGGACCTTGCGCAAAAGTTGCGGTAAGATTTGGGGACTTTAACTTCTTATTTTTCTTGGCTCTCCAATTTTGCCATCAACATTTGCATATCCTCACCTACCTTTTGTTCTAATACTCTGGCATAAATTTGAGTGGTTGTCAACTTTGAATGACCTAACATTTTAGATACCGTTTCTATAGGTACACCATTAGAAAGGGTTATAGTGGTGGCAAACGTATGTCTTGCCGTGTGAAAGGTAACTCGCTTTCTAATTCCACAAGCTTTGGTTATTACTTTTAGATATTGATTCATTTTTTGATTACTGTATACTGGAAGTGCACTTTCCTCTAACACTTTTTCGGATTCTTCACTATACTTCTCTAGAATTGCCTTCGCTTTTGTTAGTAGCGGAATTTTAACCGTCTCATTTGTTTTTTCTCTCTTTGTATAAATCCATAAGTTGCCATCGATTCCAATATGTATTTGTTCTGTTGTTAATTGTTTAACATCAATGTAGGATAGACCTGTATAACAGGAAAAAAGAAATACATCTTTTACGCGTTCATAACCAGTACCATTAAATGTGGTTTCTTCAATTAACGATAACTCTCTTTTTGTTAAATAACTCCGTTCAGTTTTTTCAAATCTAAGTTTGTAGTTTTTAAATGGGTCTTGAGCAACCCATTCTAACTTAACCGCTAGATTTAACATCTTCATCAATCGTTCTAAATGTTTCATAGTTCCATTATTAGAACATGTCTTTCTGGGGACTTTTGGAGTATAGCTCCGTAGGTAGTGTTCAAAGTCAGAAATAAAGCGATAATTCAATCTTTTAAGTTGAATGTCGGGCAGGTTCAATTGTTCATTTAAGAATTTATGAATATATCTTTCGGTCGAATGATAGTTTTTCATAGTACCTGGTTTCAGCAATAGATGCTGTGTGGTATTATGATATTTAACAATGTCTAATAATGTCTTGTGTCCTTCGTCTTGCCCTAAATAACGAGCTTTGATTGCTTGTGCCGTTATTGTTACATCTTCTCTCAACAATACTTTATGAGCGTCCATAATGGATGCGTAAACCTCATCTAAATAACTATTTAACAACTTAGCTTTTTGGGTATTTCCTTTAATTCTTCCGAGTTTATCATCCCAATCATTCACCGTGGTATATCGCTTTAAACTAATTTCTGCTCGCTTTCCATTTACAGTAATACGGGCATAAATTGTTAACCTCGTTGAGTCATTTGTATGGGCTCTGGTAAATATTAGTAGCTTAAAGGTATTGCTATTACGCATGTTACATAGATTTAAGTTTGAAATAAATAGGTTTTGCAAATTGACCTAGATAGCTTCAAAGTCTATCAAAATTATGCGTAAAGTAAGTATTGATTCATTCACCGAACTCTACACCAGAAATATAGTTTTATCTGATATCAGATGAATGCATTAAAAATAAAAAGCACTGTTAATCAAATAGTTAACAGTGCTTTAATTACCACTACATAGTGGTTCGTCGGGGTGGCAGGATTCGAACCTGCGACCTCCTGCTCCCAAAGCAGGCGCGATAACCGGGCTACGCTACACCCCGAAGGTTATATCTTTATGGAAAAAAAGCGGAGAGACTGGGACTCGAACCCAGGCGACAGTTACCCGCCGACAGATTAGCAATCTGCTCCGTTACCACTCCGGCACCTCTCCAATGTTTTTTACAAGAACGTCTCTAAAAATGCGGATGCAAAAATATAGTTTCAAAAACTAAGACACAACTATTTTTTATAATTATTTTGAAGAAATTTTTACTGAAGTTTCTAATTCACCCCTTTTACCATTAGAAGTGAATACTTTAGCATCAATCTCTATAGTTTCAACCCCGTCTGGAATAACCACTTCAAAAGCAGTTTTACCATTCTCATCTGTTAGTAATTTAGGATTCCAGAAAAGTGTTGATGAATTCTTTAAAGAGTTTTGAGAAAAGCTATTGTTTGAAAAAGAAATCCTTGGTTGAAAACCTTCCATAGTTAACTGAGCGTCTTTTCTATCAATAAAGTCTTTTGAATAGGCTCCATTTTTGGTATAGATAAGAATTACACCACCAGCTCCCCTGGTTCCATAAATAGCCGCATTAGGGCCAAATAAAAATTCAATGCGCTCTACATCAATATACGGTACTATATCCATTACCTGAGCCAAACCACTTCTATTCTGGCCGAATGTAACGCCTTGATTATTGCCATTAGCAACTGAAATAGCTCCGACACCTACACCTGATTGATTTAAAGGAAAACCATCAATAACCCATAAAATAGGACCTGCAAAAGCTTTAGCTGGTAAAGATAATGTAGGGTTTAAATCCCCCAGACCTGTCACATAAACTCCAGGAACTCCTAGAAATAATTGAGGTAATGTTTTTGGTCTTTCTGGGTCTTGGTAAACAACATTATCTGGTTCAATACCATACACGGAAGGAGAGGTATTAGCTAATTTTTGTTGTTCAACCAGAACTACCTCGTCTAATTCCACCAAATTATTGGGTTTATCATTAGCGTCGAATGCGGACATCTTAAATTGAGGAACTAAAGCTTTAGTACTTTTTACTTTTTTATTTTTTACAACTTTCTTGAGTTGGTCATTAATAACCAGTTCAGGAATCTCAAAATTATATGGTATTACCTTTACTAGCTTTTCTTTAGTATCGTCTCCTGGGGTTCTAAATGTTAGTGTCAACTCCCCTTCTAAATCTATACCTTCAACAGTAAAAAGGCCATTTTCATTTGTTTTAGCTTCAAAAATTTTCAACTGATTACCATTATCAATGGCAACTTGTAGGATTTTATTACTTAACAATTCATTTTCTAAATTATAGGCTTGCCCATAAAAGTCTAATCCATTTTGAAAAGAATAACTAATTTGGTCTGGTATAGTTATTACTTCTTGCGTTTTGTATAAAGCTTGAGTTTTGTCTGCAAGTAATCGCAAATCAGTTAAATAATTCTGTTGTCTTTGATTAAGTTTTCGTACGGTATTTTTTTGAGTAACATCATTAACTACCAAAGACACATCCGTTGTTACTGGATTTGACTTATCATCTTCGAGATTGAGTTCGTAGGTAATAGTTGTATTATTGTTTTCTGAACTACGTTTTAGTTCATTTACGCTTATGTTAACCTCGTTCTTTTCTAAATAAACTGACCGTTCTGCCCAAATTTGATTATAATTATCTGTTATTTGAAGTGTAAGTAATCCAGAGGGTAATACATTTTTATTAACTTCAATTACCATCGCTTTTTCATCAGCTATGTTAAAACTCTGTTTAAAATAAGTTCTAGTTTGTTTTTTAGCAATTAAATAAAATTCTTGATTTTCTTGTACTTGCTTAGCCAGAACTTGAATTGAAATTTTATCTTCTTTAATAGTGTTTACTTGCAACACAAGACCAAATGGCACTGCTTTAGGTAATGCTAATTGATTTCCATTATTCAATTTCAAATAATAGCTTTTTTCTTTTTTGGGGATAAAGGTAAAGCTAGCTAAGCCAGCATCATAACTGAGAACTTCGGTTATTTTATTACCTGTTTCATCAATAATCTTACCACTTAAATCTTGAATACCTGAAGAACTTACAATTCCCCTATTTTCTACATCTACTATAAAATTGTCACCTTCAGGGGAAATCAAAATTTCATTAGAAATATTAACATCCTTAAATTTATCTATTGCTATGTTAATAGCCATGGTTGGTAGATAGTGCTCGCCATAATTTAACATCCAACGGGTATATGCTCTTAAATAGTGGCGACCTTCGATTACTTTTTTTGGTATTAGTATCTCACCTGAAGCACTACCGTTTACTATTTTGTGATATTGGCTAGTAAGCAATTGTCCATTTTCCTTCAAAATTTCAACTTTTAAGACATTACTTACTGAATATTTTAAAGCTTCTGGACCTGTAGCAATATTAGCCTTGAAAAGAATAACATCTTTGGGTTTAAAATCTGTATCATTTACATGTAAAAAGACTTTTTCTTGCCAATTTTGAAGAGAATCTCTAGCACTAATCTGCAAATCATTTTCATAATCAAAATCTGAAAATGGTTTAATTGGTTTTGGACCAAAATCTTGAGAATTGGTATAATCAATAATTAGAATAAAAAACAAAACAGATAGAAGCATACTCTTTTTCATAGCAAAACTTTTAAATATAATAGTAATACTTTTAAAGCAACTAAAGTTAGTTTATTATATTTTTTACAACTATCTGCTTATCAAATTTTTAACAGATTACTCAGGATATTCAACTCTTAGGTGATAGATATTGATGAGTTTTTGCTTTAATACCTTTTTAACGGCTTCAATCTCTTTAAGGGTAATATTAGCGTTGAGAAACTGATCAGCATCCATTTGAGATTTTACAATCTTTTCCACAAAATCATCTATAATTTGACTGTTAGGCGATGTTAAACTTTTTGAAGCCGCTTCTACTGCGTCAGCCATCATTAAAATGGCCGTTTCTCTAGAAAATGGTGGAGGACCAGGATATCTAAACTCTTCTTCATTGACCTCATCTCCAACTAAATCTTTTTGTTTTTTGTAGAAATAATACACCAAAGATGTTCCGTGATGTGTTCGTAAAAAGTCGATTACGCGATCTGGAACATTATTTTTTCGAGCTAGTTCTATACCTTTAATAACATGATCTATAATGATTTTAGCACTTTCCTTTGGTGGTAAATCATCGTGTGGATTAATATTAGTGATTTGGTTTTCTGTAAAATAAGTTGGATTAAACATTTTACCAATGTCATGATATAATGCTCCTACACGAACCAACATACCGTTGGCCCCAATCTGATTTGCAGCTGCTTCAGCAAGATTAGCTACTTGTAACGAATGATGAAATGTACCTGGGGCTTTATCAGACAATTCCTTTAAAAGTTTAGAGTTGGTATCCGATAATTCTAAAAGAGAAACGTCTGAAACAAGACCAAAAAGCTTTTCATAAATATATATTAAAGGAAAAGAAGCTAGCAGTAATAACCCGTTAAGCATAAAATAGGCGAAATTTTGCCATTTTATATTAGTTACTCCTCCTTCGTTTATAATGTAAAATGCAAAATAACCTAAAATATAAATCGCTGTAATCTGAGAAACAGAAATAAATAAATTAGCTCTTTTGTGGGCTTCAGAAATGGTTAAAATAGTTACTATACCAGCAATTATTTGTAATAAAATAAATTCAAAACTGTTAGGTACAATAAATCCTAAGATAAGCACCGTAAGTACATGCGCAAAAAGACCTAAGCGTGCGTCAAAAAAGTTTTTTAGAATTAACGGTAAAATACAGAGTGGTACAGCATACACATAATTATCATCTGTTTTAACAACTAAGGTAGTAATGAAAACCATCAATAAAATGTTCACAAATATGAAGGTTACCTTATTGTTATCTTCAAAAATTTCTTGTCGGTATCTCTTTAAAAATAGAAATAGCATTATTAATACTAAGGCTACCAATAAAGTGTAACCAAAAACAATGAAATAGGTATTATTGCCCTGCCACAAATCAGATTCAAATTGGCTTTTTAGCGAGTTTAATTTTTTGAGTTTTAAACCTTCTACTACCTCTCCTCTACCAATAATTAAATCGCCACTTCTAACTTGTCCTCTGGTTGTAGACACTTGAGCTAAAGCACCATTCAATTCGTTTTCAGTAAGTTCTTGGTCGTAGTAAACATTAGGTACAATTACCAGCTCTAAAGTATCTAAAAGCTCTGTTGCAAAAGGTATTGAGGATTCAGACAACTCTTTATTTAAAAGAGATTTTGCTTCAGAAATGGTAAAAATATTAGTTCCAGAAATTTCTTCAGCCGTGTTTAGTTTTACTAATTTTAATCTAGATTTTGTAATCTGATTTTCTACTACACCCTGGTCATATAAAGTAGCTAGCAGTTGTGTTCCTTTTTCAATTAAACTAGTCCTTTCTGCATTACTTAAACTATTGTATTGCTCTGAATTATTTAGTGTAGATATGAACTCGTTTTTTACGGTTTGTACTACATCTTGCTTGTATTGGTAATACGGCAACTTTTCTTCCCTTAGCTGAGATTTTTCTAACTCAACCTCTTCAGCAGATTTAGAAATTGCAAAGTCAAATGGTGCCATTAAATTCTCATACTGCCAAGACCTACCCTTCTGAAACTCGTATTTAAATTTGCTTCCTTTAGGAAATAAGTAAACAATTAGCGCTACTGAAAGCACATATAAGAAGTACTTATAATAATTGGATTGGTTCTTGTAAAAATTATCAAGTTGGTTTGACATTAGCTTTGTGTAGAATTCCAAAAATAGAAAATATTGCCTTTACCCTAAGTTTTGTGTCTACAAGATGCCGTTAATAATTAGTATTTTCGCAAGTATTAAAGATTTTATTTTATGAATGAAGTTGTAATTGTTTCTGCGGTTCGAACTCCAATAGGAAGCTTTTTAGGTAGTCTATCTTCAGTAGAAGCCACTAAATTAGGTAGTGTAGCTATAAAAGGAGCTCTAGATAAAGCTGGTGTTAAACCCGAAATGGTTGATGAAGTTTTAATGGGTAACGTAGTTCAAGCTGGTACTGGACAAGCACCTGCCAGACAAGCTGCTTTAGGTGCAGGAATTCCAGATACAGTTCCGTGTACTACCATTAATAAAGTATGTGCGTCTGGAATGAAATCTGTAATGCAGGCTGCCCAATCTATTGCGCTCGGCGATAGTTCAATTGTTGTAGCTGGAGGCATGGAAAACATGAGTTTAATACCACATTATGTTCATATGAGAAATGGACATAAATTTGGTCCTACGCAGCTTATTGATGGTATGCAGAAAGATGGTTTAGTAGACGCTTATGACCAAAATGCGATGGGTGTTTGTGCTGACCTTTGTGCCACTGAACATAATTTTTCTAGAGAAGACCAAGATGAGTTCGCTATTCAATCTTACAAACGTTCAGCAGAGGCTTGGGCACAGGGTAAATTTAAAGATGAGGTTGTACCAGTAGCTGTTCCACAGCGTAGAGGGGAACCCTTGGTTATTAGTGAAGACGAAGAATTTAAAAACGTTAAACTAGAAAAGATTCCAAATTTACGCCCAGCTTTTACGAAAGAAGGTACTGTTACTGCAGCTAACGCCTCTACCATAAATGACGGTGCTGCAGCTTTAGTTTTAATGAGTGCAGCCAAAGCAGAAGAATTAAACATAACACCTTTAGCTAAGATTTTGAGTTATGCAGATGCTGCCCAAGAACCCAAATGGTTTACTACAGCTCCTGCAAAAGCATTACCAAAAGCCTTAGCCAAAGCCAATCTAGCAATAGACCAAGTAGATTTCTTTGAATTTAATGAAGCTTTTTCTGTGGTAGGCTTAGCTAACATGAAATTATTAGGCCTTACAGATAATAATGTGAATGTGAATGGTGGAGCGGTATCGTTGGGGCATCCATTAGGTTGTTCTGGAGCACGTATACTAGTTACACTTTTACATGTTTTAAAACAACAAAGTGCAAAAACTGGAGCTGCTGCAATTTGTAATGGAGGTGGTGGAGCATCTGCAATAGTTGTAGAGGCTAATTAAAAGTAAGCCTATTAATGCAATTTGGAATTTGTCATCTAAGTGCTGTTCCTGTTAGGGAAAACGCTGATAATTTGTCTGCTATGCAATCGCAACTTTTATACGGCGATTGTTTTAAGATTAAAGAATCACGTAAATTTTGGAGTAGAGTAGAAACTTTAAATGATAAGTTTGAAGGTTGGGTTTTAAACAATCAATTTAGAGTTTTAACAGAAGATGAATACGCCAGTATTATTGAAAATAAAAATATATGTTTTAATGGTGATTTAGTGTCCTATGTAAGTGACGAAAGCGAAGAATTAATTGCTATTCCGTTAGGTGCTAATATTGGGTTCTGTGAAATTTTTCAACATCTATTTGAAGGCCAACAACATCTTATAAAAAAATCACTTAGAAATAGTTTAGTTGACACAGCTATACTCTATTTAAATAGCCCATTTGTATTAGGTGGAAAAACTCCTTTTGGCATTGACCCTAGTGGTTTTACTCAAATGATCTATAAAATGCATGGTATTATGCTTTTCAGAACAATTGAACAGCAAGCAACACAAGGTTATCCATTAAGTTTTATAGAGGAAAGTGAACCTGGAGATT
Organism: Croceivirga lutea; assembly: GCF_014235875.1. Classification (GTDB taxonomy): domain Bacteria; phylum Bacteroidota; class Bacteroidia; order Flavobacteriales; family Flavobacteriaceae; genus Croceivirga; species Croceivirga lutea. Next base: position 13,337 of record NZ_JACJUK010000010.1, read on the forward strand.
TAGCCTTTTTTGATGATAAAGATGGTGTAATTGACCATGTTGGTATGTTACTCCAAAATAACTATATCATACACGTTCACGAAAAAGTTAGAATAGACCGTATTGATCATACTGGAATATTTAATACTGAAGAACGCATGTATTCTCATAAGTTACGTGTAATTAAGAAAATAATAGAATAAAAAAAACCTGCCAATTGGCAGGTTTTTTTAAAGTGATGGGATAGATTACTCACCCATTAGTTTTTTAATTCTCATAAAGTTCTCATTATCACCTAATGCACCGTAGATATTTCTTAATTGAGAAAGAATACTAACATCGTCTGGCTTTGACTTTAGGGCGTCTTCAAGAATGGTAGCTCCTTTTTTGAACAACTCATCTTTTTGAACTTTTAACTCATCATATTTAGCAATATCAGCCCTTTTACTAGACATTGCTAATTCATTCATTTCATCTATTAGCGCGTTACCCTCATTCACATAAGAAGTTGACAAGTTTAGAGTAGCATTGATATAATCAGGGTCAATTGAAAGAGCTTTCTCATAAGATGCTCTAGCAGCTTCTAAGTTACCTTGCTCCATTTCAATAACTCCAATATTATAATGTAAGTCAGCATTATCTGGCGCCATAGCAGATGCTTGAGCCATCAATTCTTTGAATTTTACTTTATCACCAATAGTGTAGTAAAGGTTTGCTTTGTTTAAAACTAGATTAACATCATCAGGGTTAGTAGCAATAGCATCATCATATGCAGCCAAAGCTTTTTCATTATCACCTTCTTGTTGATAAATCAAAGCAATGTTCTTGATGATTTCTGGTCTTTTTGAAGGTGTTTTAACTTCTTTTGGGTCTTTGTGGGTACCAGCTTTAACGTAAAGGTCACGAGTGGTTTTATCCATCTCTTCTTCTTCACCAGTCTCTACGTTAACCGCAGTAAATTTTACATCACTACCATCATAATTAAGTTCTTTTAACTCATTATAATGTTCCAAAGCTTTAGTATAAGCTTTACCATTTACGGCACTACTAGCAGCGTAATACAAATAGATAGTATCTTGTGGTCGAAGTTTGTAAGCCATGTACAATTTTTCAGCTCCGCTAGCAAAGTTTTGATTGTTATTATCATCAACTGCAGCATTCACTAAATCAGCAGCAAGCTGGTCTTTTTTCATTTTTACATCTGAACTGTACTTAGCCTTTCCGCTTGCTTCTTCTATAGCAATAACCTTATTATAAGCGTCAACTGCAGCGTCAAATTCAGAAAGTTTTGAATTAGCTTCTGCTAAGTTGTAGTAATACTGAGCCTTAATTTTGGCATCAGCGCTTTCAATTAAAGACGCAGCGCCTTGTAATGCAGTTTTTGCAGAGGCGGCGTCACCACTTTTTAAAGCTTTTTCTGCGGCTTTAATTTCGTTTTTCTGTGCAAAAGCAGTCATTGAGAATGCTATGGCCACCATTATTAAAATTCGAGTTTTCATTTTTAAATTTTAAAAGAATTTAGATTATGTTTTTGTTTTTTATTTATTTCGGTTAGGGTTAAGCAATAGCCGTGCCACTTTATTCATTTACCTCAATATCAAGCAAATCTGTATCATCAACGGCATCTTCATCTTTCATAACCTTAGCTACTGCAGCAATTGAATCTTTATCTTTTAGATTAATAAGCTTAACACCCTGTGTTGCTCTACCCATTACTCTTAAATCTTCAACACTCATACGAATAGCAATACCAGATTTATTGATAATCATTAAGTCATCAGAATCGGTTACATTTTTGATGGCCACCAGTTCTCCTGTCTTATCAGTTACCGTAATGGTTTTAACACCTTTACCGCCTCTATTAGTTACGCGATAATCATCTATTTTAGATCTTTTACCATAACCATTTTCTGACACAACAAGAATATCATCTTCAAAATTGTGAACAGAAACCATACCAACAACCTCGTCATTATCATGCGCAAGCGTAATTCCACGCACACCAGATGCGTTTCTACCCATAGGTCTGGTTTTACCTTCTTCAAATCTAATGGCCTTACCAGATTTTAGTCCTAAGAAAATCTGACTAGTACCTGTTGTAAGTTTAGCTTCTAATAGCTCATCACCATCTTTAATTGTAATGGCATTAATACCATTTTGTCTAGGACGTGAATACTGTTCTAAAGAAGTTTTCTTAACGGTACCTTTTTTAGTCGCCATTATTACATAGTGACTATTAACATACTCTTCATCTTTTAAATCTTGAGTACAGATAAAGGCTTTAACCTTATCGTCTTGTTCAATATTTATAAGATTTTGAATAGCCCTACCTTTTGAAGTTCGACTACCCTCTGGAATTTCATAAACCCGCATCCAGAAACATTTACCTTTTTGTGTAAAGAACAACATGTATTGGTGGTTAGTTCCTACAAAAAGATGCTCTAAGAAATCTTCGTTTCTTGTTGAAGAGGCTTTTTGTCCTACCCCTCCTCTGTTTTGTGTTTTGTATTCTGTAAGTGGTGTTCTTTTTACATAACCAGCATGAGAAATAGTAAGTACTACTTGCTCATCTGGAATCATATCTTCAATACTCAAATCACCACCTGCAAAGTTTATCTCAGAACGTCTTTCATCACCGTACTTTTCTTTAATCTCAGTAAGTTCGTCTTTGATAATTTGCATTCTACGCTCTTCGTTAGCAAGAATATCTTTTAAATCTTCAATAGTTTTTAAAAGTTCTTCGTGCTCTGCTCTTAATTTATCTTGTTCAAGACCGGTTAATTGTCTTAACCTCATCTCAACAATAGCTTTAGCTTGAATCTCTGTGAGCTTAAAGCGCTCCATCAATTTTTCTCGAGCTTCATCAACATTAGATGAGCCTCTAATAATAGCAATTACTTCATCTATATTATCAGAAGCAATTATTAATCCTTCGAGAATATGAGCACGGTCTTCGGCCTTTTTAAGCTCGTATTTTGTTCTACGTACAACAACTTCGTGTCTATGTTCTACATAGTATTTTATAATCTGTTTTAAGTTTAAGAGCTGTGGTCTGCCGTTAACAAGTGCAATATTGTTAACACTAAAAGATGATTGAAGTGCTGTGTATTTGTACAGCATGTTCAATACAATATTTGGAATTGCGTCTCTTTTAAGAATGTAAACAATGCGCATACCTTTTCTATCAGATTCATCTCTAATAGAAGAAATACCTTCAATTTTTTTATCGTTAACCAAATCAGCCGTTTTCTTAATCATGTCGGCCTTATTAACTTGATAAGGAATTTCAGTTACGATGATACACTCTTTGCCTTGAACCTCTTCAATTGTAGCTTTGGCGCGCATTACTACACGACCTCTACCGGTATGAAAAGCTTCTTTAACCCCATCATATCCATAAATGATACCACCTGTTGGAAAATCTGGTGCTTTAACGTGAGTTATTAACTCATCTATCTCTATATCATTATTGTCTATATAAGCAATGGTACCGTCTACGACCTCTGATAAATTATGAGGAGGCATATTAGTAGCCATACCTACAGCAATACCAGAAGCGCCATTTACTAATAAATTAGGCACACGTGCAGGTAAAACCGTTGGTTCTTCAAGCGAGTCATCAAAATTTAATTGATGGTCTACCGTATCTTTATCGATATCGGCTAACATTTCGTCAGCAATTTTACGCATACGTGCTTCAGTATAACGCATTGCTGCAGGGCTATCTCCGTCAACAGAACCAAAGTTACCCTGACCATCAATCAACATATATCTAAGACTCCATTCTTGAGCCATTCTTACCATGGTATCATATACCGATGTATCACCATGTGGGTGATATTTACCAAGTACCTCACCAACAATTCTTGCAGATTTTTTGTGTGCGCTTGTTGACCTCACACCTAGTTCGTGCATACCGTAAAGTACACGTCTATGAACAGGTTTTAGTCCATCACGAACATCTGGCAGTGCACGTGACACAATGACCGACATTGAATAATCAATGTAAGCCGACTTCATTTCATCATCAATGTTGATGGGTATTAATTTTTCTCCTTCAGCCATACTGAATACTTATCTCAATTTTCTAATTAAAATATCATGGCAATATACGGAAAATGGATACTTCGCAGAATTTTACCAAAGAGTTTATTAAAATATTTATCAACATCAATTTGTGAAATTTTTAGCATATAAATTCGTTAAAATCAAAAGAATACTTCCTTTTTCCGTGAATAATTCAGACTTTGTCGAAAAGGGGTACGGTATTTGGTTAAAACACGTATACTTTTATTAATTTTAGTTGCTGAAAGGAATATTTATGGATGATAATTTTTCACCAAGAGTAAAAGATGTTATCGCTTACAGTAAGGAAGAGGCCTTAAGACTGGGCCATGACTTCATTGGTACTGAGCATTTAATGCTAGGTTTATTACGTGATGGAAATGGTAAAGCGATTAATATTCTTGACGCTCTTGATGTTGATTTGGATTATTTAAGAAGGAAGGTTGAGATTTTGAGTCCGGCAAATCCAAATACAACTGCAATACAAAAAGACAAAAAGAATTTACATTTAACAAGACAAGCAGAACGTGCATTAAAGACTACGTTTTTAGAAGCTAAGTTATTTCAAAGTTCCTCTATCAATACGGCGCACCTTTTACTTTGCATCTTAAGAAATGAAAATGACCCAACAACCAAGTTATTACATAAACTTAAGGTTGATTATGACAATGTAAAGGAACAATTTAAGTCTATGATAACAAGCGAAGATGATTATATAGACTCTCCACGTTCAGAATCTTTTGCTAATGAACCTGAAGAATCAGATGATTCTAAAGAAAATACTTTTGGTTCCTCTGGTGCTCAAAAAACAAACAAAAAATCTAAAACTCCTGTTCTAGATAACTTTGGTAGAGACTTAACCAAGCTAGCAGAAGAAAATAAATTAGATCCTGTAGTTGGGCGTGAAAAAGAAATTGAGCGTGTATCTCAAATTTTAAGTAGAAGAAAAAAGAATAATCCTCTTTTAATTGGAGAGCCGGGTGTGGGTAAAAGTGCAATTGCTGAAGGTTTGGCATTACGTATAATTACTAAAAAAGTAAGCCGAATTTTATACAACAAAAGGGTTGTAACCCTTGACTTGGCTTCACTTGTGGCTGGTACAAAATACCGTGGCCAATTTGAAGAGCGTATGAAAGCGGTTATGAATGAACTTGAGAAGAATGATGACATTATTCTTTTTATAGATGAGATTCATACCATCGTTGGTGCAGGAGGGGCAACTGGAAGTTTAGATGCTTCTAATATGTTTAAACCAGCATTAGCTAGAGGAGAAATACAATGTGTAGGGGCTACAACCCTAGATGAATATAGACAGTATATCGAAAAAGATGGAGCGTTAGAAAGACGTTTTCAAAAAGTAATGGTTGAACCAACTACTGTTGAAGAGACCATTGAAATTTTGATGAATATTAAGGGTAAGTATGAAGATCACCATAATGTAACGTATACAGATGAGGCAATTGTTTCTTGTGTAAAACTTACAAACCGTTATATGACGGATAGATTTTTACCAGACAAAGCCATTGATGCTCTAGATGAAGCCGGTTCAAGAGTTCATATAGTTAATATGGATGTTCCAAAGCAAATTCTAGAATTGGAACAACAATTAGAAGATGTTCGTGAACTAAAGAATAGTGTAGTTAAGAAGCAGAAATATGAAGAAGCTGCTAAACTGCGTGACGATGAAAAACGTTTAGAAAAAGAGCTAGCTTCTGCCCAAGAAATGTGGGAAGAAGAAAGCAAATTAAATAGAGTTACGGTAACTGATGAAAATGTTGCTGATGTAGTTTCTATGATGAGCGGTATTCCAGTTAATAGAATTGCACAAACAGAAAGCAACAAGTTGGCTGAATTACCAAAATTGATTAAAGACAATGTAATTGGTCAAGACGAAGCTGTAAAGAAGGTTGCTAAAGCCATACAGCGAAATAGAGCTGGTTTAAAAGACCCTAATAAGCCTATTGGGTCGTTTATCTTCTTAGGACAAACTGGGGTTGGTAAAACGCAATTGGCAAAAGTCTTAGCTAAAGAATTATTTGATTCTGAAGATGCTCTAATTCGTATTGACATGAGCGAGTATATGGAAAAATTTGCCATTTCTCGTTTAGTTGGAGCACCCCCAGGATACGTTGGTTATGAAGAGGGAGGACAATTAACTGAGAAAGTAAGAAGGAAACCTTATGCTGTAATATTATTAGACGAGGTTGAAAAAGCGCATCCAGATGTGTTTAATATGTTGCTTCAAGTTTTAGATGATGGTTTCTTAACAGATAGTTTAGGTCGTAAAATTGATTTTAGGAATACCATTATTATAATGACTTCTAATATAGGTGCAAGACAGCTTAAAGACTTTGGACAAGGTGTTGGTTTTGGAACTGCATCAAAGAAAGCTCAAGCAGATAGTCACCAGAAAAGTGTTATCGAAAATGCCTTGAAAAAAGCATTTGCTCCTGAATTTTTAAATAGAATTGATGATGTAATTGTGTTTAATGCGCTTGAAAGAGAAGACATTCATAAAATTATCAATATTGAATTAGAGAAGCTTTTTGCACGTATTAAGGATATTGGTTACGTTTTAAATCTTTCTGATAAAGCTAGAGATTATATTGCCGATAAAGGTTTTGATAAACAATATGGAGCAAGACCTTTAAAGAGGGCCATTCAGAAATATATTGAGGATGCTCTTGCTGAAGAAATCGTGAATTCAAACCTAAATGAAGGGGATAGTATTTTCATGGATTTAGATGAGAAGAAAGATGAATTAACAATTAGAATAGAAAAGGTTGAAGAATCTTCAAAGTCATAAAATTATTAACATATATCATAAGTTTTTAAAAGCCTCCATTGTGAGGCTTTTTTTATGCATAAAAGATTTAAACCTAACAATTGTCACCTTTATCGCTATTAAACGCTGTTAATCTAAATTTTTTTATCAACGCATTAGCCCAAAGTACTTTCGCTTAACACTATAATATTGAGAAATGAAATTGGAGTTGGGCAAGCAGAAGATAATTGTTAAAGAATACTGCCTTGAATTTGGTACGGTTCAAGTATTTGATAATTATATGGTATCAAATTTTAATGAGGGTATTACTTTAACTTTAGAAAGAGCTTATCAACTTATAGGTATATCTGAAATTCATTTTAGAGGAAAAAAATTCGGCTATATAAGTCTTAGGTCTAACTCTTATGCCATAGACCCTACCATTTATAATTATCTAAGAGGTTTAGATAACCTTAAGGCATTAGCAATTGTTTCTAAAAAAGAAATTGATATGCACAATTTCAAAATTGAAAAATTATTCTATAAAAAAAATATGGAGTTTTTTATTGAATATCAAAATGCTGTTGCTTGGATTAAAAACAAAGTTCTTCCGAGAAACAAAAAATAACTTATTCTTCTCTGGGTTGTTCTGGCTCAGTAAACAATTTCATAAAAGCTTCTGGTAAATGTTCAATTAAGGTTGAGGCAATTACTGCTTCATAACCCATTTTAGAGGCAGCAATATCTGCAGCAAATCCGTGCAGAAAAACTCCAAAAATTGATGCATTTAATGGATTGTACCCTTGGGCAATTAAACCACCAATAATACCGGCCAAAACATCACCGCTTCCGGCGGTTGCTAAACCTGGATTACCTGTAGTATTTACAAAGCCTTTATCTTGATAAATTGTAATAGTATGCGCTCCTTTGAGCACCACAATAACATCATGTTTTTTAGAGAACTCTTTAGCTAAAGCTAATTTTTCAAAATCATCTTTCCAATTACCTATCAATCGTTTTAACTCACCAGGATGTGGTGTTAATACTGTGCCTGGAGTAATTAAATCTTGCAATTCATTTTCTGATGCAAGAATATTTATAGCATCAGCATCTAAAACTAATGGTCTTTTATTGTTCTTTAAAAAAGCCTTGAATGTTTTCTTAGTTTTGTCATGGGTACCTAAGCCCATACCTGCTACAATCACAGTAAATAGACTGGTTTCTTCAATAGCAATGAGTTGTTCTTCACCGCTAGTTCTCACCATAACTTCAGGTAAGGCAGACTGTAATGGAAGGTATCCACAATTTGGCACTAAAGCGGTAACCAAGCCGGCTCCAATTTTCAAACATGCTTTAGCACCCAATTGAACTGCTCCTATTTTACCATAAGAACCTCCAATAACCAAAGCATGACCATAATCGCCTTTATGAGAAAATTTATTGCGTGGCCTATACATGGGCAATACTTCATACTTACTTATTAACTCAAAGTCAGTTTCTTGGTGTTGAATAAACCCTTGGTCTAAACCAATATCCAATAACTGCCATTGTGTTATAAATGGACCTGTTTCTGGAAGAAAAAACACCAACTTAGGTAACTGAAAACTTAATACATAGTTAGCTTTAATAACTGCCGAAAAATCTTCTGTAGCCTTATCGGCAAACATACCAGATGGAATATCCACAGCTAATATGTAAGCTTTTGAAGAATTGATATGGGTAATTAAATTTTTCACCCAAACATCTGGATTTCTATTTAATCCAATACCAAAAATAGCATCCACTATAAAGTCGTTTGGTGAAATCTCAGGTAATACAGAGTCTGAGTTTAGAACAACTGGCCAACATTTTCGCTCTTTAAGTCTATCTAGATTTATTAAAAAATCTTTTGAACGTTTTTCACTATAATTAACAACATAAACAGCAATATCATAATTGTGTTCTAATAAATATCTAGCCAAGGCAATACCGTCTCCTCCGTTATTACCAATTCCGCAAAAGAGATGGATTTTTAGATTAGCTCCTTTAAGATTTGCATCTAACCATTGAAATAGTTGAGATGCAGCTCTTTCCATAAGTTCATCACTAGAAATTTGCTGATTTTCAATTGTGAATTTATCAGCCAAATAAATCTGTTCGCCAGTAAAAATTTTCATTCTTTAAAAAATTCGTTAGATAATTAACGATTATTGAAAAATTAGTATTGTGGGTTGTTCAAGGGGTTCGAAAATACTACTTTTAACCCATCTCTTTTAAAGATTATGCAAACAACGCTAAAAAATACTACCACTTTTACTACAACCCCTTTGGGGTTATAGTCATATTATATATCCGCGCGCATAATTTTTTATATTCCTAAAAGCCAATAAATGAAAGTTTTAAAATTTGGTGGCACATCTGTAGCCAACGCAAAAAATATAGCTCTTGTAAGAGCAATAATTAAATCTGAAAGTCGAGATAAAATTGCAGTGGTAGTTTCTGCTTTAGGTGGAGTAACAGACACGTTGTTAAAAGCTTTAGAACGTGCAGCAAACAAAGATTTGATTTATAAAGAGAGTTTAAAAGAAATTGAAAGTCGCCACTTAGATACCGTAAAAGAATTAATACCCATAACCAAACAAAGTGGAGTATTAAGTTGGGTAAAAAGTGAACTTAATAAATTAGAGACCCTTATAGAAGGGGCTTTTTTAATTGGAGAAATTACGCCAAGATTGTCTGATAACGTAGTAAGCTATGGTGAAATTTTATCATCATACATTATTGCAGAATATTTAAAATCTAGTGATTTAGATGCTGATTTCAAAAGTGGAAGAGCGCTAATAACTACTGACGATAACTTTGGTAAAGCTACAGTAGATTTTGAGCGTACTAATAAAACTTGTCAGTCCTATTTTTTAAATTGCCCTCAACAGATTACCATTGTTCCTGGTTTTATTGCGTCATCTAAATCTGGAAAAAACACAACCTTAGGTAGAGGAGGCTCTGATTACACCGCAGCAATTATTGCCGCAGCTGTAGATGCAAAAGAATTGCAAATTTGGACAGATGTTAGCGGAATGTTCACGGCAAATCCAAAGCTAGTAAAACAAGCCAAATGTGTAGAAAAAATTTCTTATGAAGAGGCAATGGAGCTATCGCATTTTGGTGCCAAAGTACTTTATCCTCCAACTGTGCAACCCGTTTTAGCAAAAGAAATTCCTATTCTTATTAAAAACACCTTTGCCCCAGAAGATGAGGGCACATTAATAACTAAAAACGCTAATGGTTCAGAAAAAGCAGTAAGAGGTATAAGTCATATTGGAGGTATTGCCTTATTATCATTAGAAGGTCCAAGTATGATTGGAATACCTGGGGTATCTAAACGTTTTTTTGAAACCCTTTCTACAGCTAACATTAGTGTGGTTTTAATAACACAAGCTTCATCTGAACATTCGATATGTATTGGTATTAATGCTAAAGAGGCTCCTATTGCAAAAAAGGTTTTAAACGAAACTTTTGAATATGAAATTGCAACCAAAAAGTTAAAACCAATTATTGTTGAAGAGAATCTTTCCATAATAGCATTAGTTGGTGAAAACATGAAAAGCCATCAAGGCCTTAGTGGAAAAATGTTTAGCACTTTAGGTAAAAACAACGTTAATATTAGAGCCATTGCACAAGGGGCTTCTGAACGAAATATTTCTGCAGTAATTCATGAAAATGATGTTAAAAAGGCACTGAACTCTTTACATGAAATCTTCTTTGAAGAAATCACAAAACAAGTCAATTTATTTATAGTAGGTGTAGGTAATGTTGGTGCAAAACTATTAGCACAATTAGAACAACAAAAACAATATTTAAAAGAAGAGCATAAAATGAATTTGAGAGTAATTGGGCTCTCTAATTCAAAAAAAATGGTTTTTGATGAAAACGGTATATCCTTAAAAAATTGGAAAGAAACTTTAGAAAATGGAGAGTCAACAAACCTAGAAAGGTTCACTGAAAAGATAAAAGAATTAAACTTCAGAAATAGCATTTTTGTTGATAACACTGCTAATGCCACCGTTGCCGAGCATTACCACAATTTTTTAGGTAATAGTATTGCGGTGGTTACCTGTAATAAAATTGCTTGTTCATCAAACATTGCGTATTACCAAAAGTTAAAGGAGTTATCAAAAAAATATAACGCACCATTTTTATTTGAAACTAATGTTGGTGCAGGCTTACCTATTTTAGACACGTTAAAATATCTAATTGCATCTGGTGATAGAGTTCATAAAATACAAGCGGTTTTATCTGGTAGTTTAAACTTTGTATTTAATAATTTTAATAATACTAATACCTTTCATGACATTGTTAAAAAAGCCCAAGAGGATGGCTATACAGAACCAGACCCAAAGATTGATTTAAGCGGTATAGATGTCATGAGAAAAATCTTGATTTTAGCACGTGAGAGTGGTTACAAGATTGCAATTGAAGAAATTGAAAATGATTCTTTTCTACCACAAGAATCATTAGATACCTCTTCTAATGAAGACTTTTTTAAGACATTGATTACTTACGAAAATCGGTTTCAACAGCTATATAAAAATGCAGCAGATAAAAATTGCAAACTTAAATATGTAGCACAATTTGAGAATGGCAACGCCAAAGTAGGTTTACAAGAAATACCTGTAGGACATGATTTTTATAGTTTGGAAGGAAGTGACAATATTGTTTTATTCTATACTGATAGATATCAAAACCAACCATTAATTATTAAAGGTGCAGGTGCAGGTGCAGACGTTACCGCATCAGGTATTTTTGCAGATATCATAAGAGCAGGAAATTTTTAAGATGGAAGAGATAAAAGTTTTTTGTCCGGCAACAATAGCAAACGTTTCGTGCGGTTTTGATGTTCTGGGGCTAGCCTTAGATTCAGTTGGTGATGAAATGGTTATTCGTAAAACCAAAGAGAAGGGTATAAGAATTACTAAAATTTTAGGTCAAAATTTACCCTTAGATGCAGAAAAAAATGTGGCTGGTGTGGCTGGCTTTGCATTATTAGCTCAAGCAGACTACAATGGTGGTTTTGAGATTGAAATTGATAAAATAATAAAACCCGGTAGTGGTATTGGCAGTAGTGCAGCTAGTTCAGCTGGTGCTGTTTGGGGAATGAATCAACTTTTAGGAAATCCTTTTTCAGAATTAGAACTGGTGGCATTTGCTATGCAAGGCGAAAAATTAGCAAGCCTTGTTGCACATGCAGATAATGTAGCCCCTGCCCTATTTGGAGGTTTTACCTTGGTAAGAAGTTATGACCCATTAGATGTTGTAGCCGTACATACACCAAAAGAATTATTTGCTACCGTTATTCATCCACAAATAGAAGTGAAAACAGCAGATTCAAGAAAAGTCTTAAAAACATCTATTTCTTTGCAAGACGGTATAAAACAGTGGGGTAATTTAGGAGGATTAATAACCGGTTTATTTACTGAAGATTACGATTTAATTAGCAGGTCACTGCAAGACCACATTGTTGAACCTATACGCTCAATTTTAATTCCAGGGTTTAACGATGTTAAAAAAGCAGCCCAAGCAGGTGGTGCTTTAGGTAGCGGAATATCAGGTTCAGGCCCTTCTATATTTGCCTTATCTAAAGGTGAAGAAACAGCTTTAGAAGTAGGTAAATCTATGAAAGAAGTTTACAAAAAAATAGGAATTGATTTTGAGGTTCACGTTTCAAAAATTAACACGCAAGGGTGTAAAAAAATATCATGAAGTACTACAGTTTAAACAATGCTGACAATACAGCGAGTTTTAGAGAAGCGGTTATAAACGGAATAGCACCAGATAGGGGTTTGTATTTTCCTGCAAACATTAATGCTTTACCCCCTTCGTTTTTTGAAAAAATAGAAAATCTTTCTAATGTAGAAATAGCTTATGAGGCAATTCAACAATTTGTTGGTGATGAAATTCCAAAAGACCGGCTGTTATCTATTTTAAAAAATGTTCTAGACTTTGAATTTCCGATAGTCGAACTTACAGAGAATATAGCCACTTTAGAATTATTTCATGGTCCAACCATGGCCTTTAAAGATGTTGGTGCACGTTTTATGGCTAATTGCCTAGGATATTTTTCTGAAGGTAATAAAACCAATATAACCGTTCTTGTTGCTACATCTGGTGATACCGGTGGTGCAGTTGCTAATGGGTTTTTAGGTGTTGAAGGGGTAAGTGTTGTTATCCTTTATCCTTCAGGCAAGGTTAGCAATATTCAAGAAAAGCAATTAACTACTTTAGGTAAAAACATAACGGCCTTTGAGGTAGAAGGAACTTTTGATGATTGCCAAAATATGGTGAAAACGGCTTTTTTAGATACAGAAATAACTTCGAAAAGCAAGTTAACTTCCGCCAACAGCATTAATGTAGCCCGCTGGTTGCCCCAATGTTTTTATTTTTTAATTGCATATAAACAAGCTAAATTAAAAGGTAAAGAAATTGTTTTTTCAGTACCCTCGGGTAATTTTGGAAATATTTGTGCAGGCATGGTAGCTCAAAAATTAGGTATGCCAGTTAAGAACTTCATTGCTGCCACCAATGTTAATGATGTAGTACCAAATTATATGAAAAGTGGAACATATGAGCCAAAACCATCTGTAGCCACTATTTCTAATGCTATGGATGTTGGAGACCCAAGTAATTTTATTCGAATTCAAAAAATATATAACAATAACCTAGCTGAACTTCAAAAAAATCTTAGTTCATATGCTTTTACAGATAAACAAACAAAAGAAGCTATGAAGCAAGTGTATTCACAAACCGGATACTTAACTGACCCGCACGGTGCAGTTGGTTATTTAGGTGTTAAAAAATTCCAAGAACAACATCCTAATAGTTACGGCATATTTTTAGAAACTGCGCACCCCGTAAAATTTTTACCTGTCGTAAAAGAAACCATGAATTTGACTCCTGAAATTCCTTTTCAAATAAAAAAGGTAATGAACAAGCAAAAGGTTGCCTATCAGATTGCTAGTTACCAACAACTCAAAGACTATTTAGTTAACGTTTCTTCATAGTTCTTAAGTATTGGCATAGAAATACCAAAAATGCCTACTTATTTCAATATTTTTGCATCCATAAAATTTGAATATGAAGAATACTGCTTTAACACAATTACACGAAGCTTTAGGTGCAAAAATGGTTCCTTTTGCCGGATTTAATATGCCGGTATCCTATGAAGGTGTGAACGCCGAACATGAAACAGTACGCAAAGGTGTAGGTGTTTTTGATGTATCTCATATGGGCGAATTTTTAGTTGAAGGTCCAAATGCCCTTCCCCTACTTCAAAAAGTAACCTCTAATGATGTTTCTAAACTAACAGTTGGTAAAGCTCAATACAGTTGTTTACCAAATGAAACGGGTGGCATTGTAGATGATTTAATTGTTTACCGAGTTAAAGAAGAAACCTATTTGTTGGTAGTAAACGCTTCTAATATTGAAAAAGATTGGAATCATATTTCAACATACAATAAAGAGTTTGGGGCCAATATGAAAGACCTTTCAGATGATTATTCTTTATTGGCTATTCAAGGCCCTAAAGCAGTTGAAGCCATGCAAACTTTATCTAGTTGTGATTTAGCTTCCATTGCCTTCTACAATTTTGTTGTTGCAGATTTTGCAGGTATTGAGCATGTTATTATTTCAGCAACGGGTTATACAGGTTCTGGAGGTTTTGAAATTTATTGCAAGAACAGTGAAGTTGAACAAATCTGGAACAAAGTTTTTGAAGCAGGAAAATCTTTTGGAATTAAACCAATAGGATTAGCCGCCAGAGACACTTTACGTTTAGAAATGGGATACTGTTTATATGGTAATGATATTGATGATACTACCTCACCGCTAGAAGCTGGTCTAGGTTGGATAACAAAATTTACCAAAGACTTTGTCAATGCGAACCAGTTAGCAAAACAAAAAGAAGAAGGAGTAAGTAGAAAGCTCGTTGCTTTTGAAATGAACGAAAAAGCTATACCAAGAAAGGACTACGAAATTTTACATACCAATGGTACCGTTATTGGAAAGGTAACCTCTGGAACCATGTCACCTTCTTTAGGCAAAGGTATTGGGTTGGGTTATGTGGTAAAAGAAAACTCAAAAGCTGGAGAGACTATACAAATTGCTATTCGTAAAAAACACGTACCGGCAACGATAGTAAAACTTCCTTTTTATAAAAAGTAGAGCATACCAGATTTGGATAAAAAAAGTAAAAAAATTTTAATTCTAGGAGCAAGCGGATTTATCGGAAATGCCTTATTCAAAGAATTAACCAACTATTTTGATACCTACGGCACTTTTTTTACCAACATTTCGTACAGAGAAAACCAACGGTTTTTTCAGTATGATATACAGGAAGACGATGTATTTCAAATCTTAGAAAACGTAAAACCAGATTACATCATTTCTGCACTACGAGGAGATTTTGCTTCACAAATTCAAGCACATCAACATATTTTAGAATACGTAGCCATACATACATGTAAACTCTATTTTCTTTCTTCAGCTAATGTTTTTGATGCTTACAGTAAGTATCCTTCCTATGAGTATGATAAAACCCTATCGTTAAGCGTATTTGGTCGTTTAAAGATTAGGATTGAAAATATGATGATGAGAATGCCAAAAAATAAGATTGGTATTTTAAGGGTGCCCATGGTTTTTGGTAATACCTCTCCCAGAATTAAAGAGATTAAACAACTTTTAATAAATAAAGAACCTGTAGAAGTTTTTCCAAACTTAATAATGAACGTTACCAATGATGACAGGCTAACACAACAAATACATTATTTAATTAATCAAAACAAAACAGGAATTTTTCACCTAGGTAGTTCAGATTTGGTTCATCATGAAGAGTTCATTGCCGAAGTCATTAAACAACTAGGTCCTTTTAATCCTGTTTTTAAGAAGGTTTATACAACAAACGAAGACCGTTATTTAGCGGTATTACCTAAAGACCACCTACTTCCAAAAAACTTAACCATAACTTATCAAGAAATAATAGAACACCATTTAGCTATTGATTGAGTTAAAGATCAAAGTATACCACCAAATACGCCCCTAGGTTTAAAGTAATTTTATAAAAAAGAATAAAATGAAAAGTAAGCCTGATTTTAGTAATCTTTCTGCGATATACGTTAACTGTACTTTAAAGAAATCACCCAAAACAAGTAATACCCAAGGTCTCTTTGAGGTATCTCAAAATATATTAAAAAAAGAAGGGGTACACATTGAAAATATACGTGCTGTTGACCATAATATAGCTTTTGGGGTATACCCAGATATGACAGAACATGGTGAAGACATTGATGATTGGCCCAAACTATTTGAAAAAATAATTGCTGCAGACATATTATTAATTGGAACTCCTATTTGGTTAGGCGAACGTTCTTCTGTCTGTTCCCAACTTATTGAACGGCTTTACGCTATGTCTGGTAAACAGAATGAAAAGGGGCAATATCTATTCTACGGTAAAGTTGGTGGAACTATTATAACAGGTAATGAAGACGGTGTAAAACATTGTGCCATGGGCATTTTATATGCCTTACAACATATTGGATATTCTATTCCGCCCCAAGCAGATAGTGGATGGATTGGAGAAATTGGTCCAGGGCCAAGTTATTTAGATGAAGAATCTAATGCTAAAAACAATGATTTTACGAACAGAAACACGACATTTATGACGTATAACCTACTGCATCTTGCGGCACTGCTAAAAAAAAATAAAGGTTATAATGCTTACGGTAATTCTAGAGCAGACTGGGATACCGGTTCAAGATGGTCCTTTGAAAATCCAGAATATAGATAATGAGTTTAAAAAAATTAAGTACAGAAGAAATTAAAACCCAATTAATACAACTTTCTAATTGGGAGTATAATGATGAATGCATTGAAAAAACATTCACCTATGCAGATTTTAAAACAGCTTTCGCCGTAATGACGAGAATTGCTTTTGAAGCGGAAGCTCAGAGCCATCATCCTGATTGGACAAACGTTTACAACACCTTAGTTATAAAATTAAACACCCATGATGCAGGCGGGGTAACACAAAAAGATATTGATTTAGCCCATGCCATAGAAAAAATAAACACTAGGTATTAAGCAATTTGTTTATCTAGTAGGCCTTTTATTAAATTTGCGTTTATTGAGAATTAAGAAAAAACCTTAGTATGGGAAGAGCTTTTGAGTTTAGAAAAGCACGTAAAATGAAACGTTGGGCAGCCATGTCCAAAGCCTTCACAAGAATTGGCAAAGACATTGTAATGGCAGTTAAAGAAGGTGGACCAGACCCTGATTCCAATTCTAGACTTAGGGCTGTAATTCAAAATGCCAAGGCAGTTAACATGCCAAAAGATAACATTGAGCGTGCTATCAAAAGAGCTTCTGATAAAAGCCAAGGTGATTATAAAGAGGTGCTTTTTGAAGGCTATGCTCCACATGGCATTGCAATTTTAATTGAAACAGCTACAGATAACAACACTAGAACAGTAGCTAATATTAGAAGTTATTTTAACAAGTGTAACGGTAGTTTAGGCACTTCTGGTTCTGTTGAATTTATGTTTGACCATACCTGTAATTTCAGAATTAATGGGGAAGGTTTAGACCCAGAAGAATTAGAGTTAGAGTTAATAGATTTTGGAGCTGAAGAGGTATTTGTTGATGAAGATGGCATATTAATTTATGCGCCTTTTGAAAGTTTTGGAGATTTACAAAAAGAATTAGAGTCAAGAGAAATTGAAATTCTTTCGTCTGGTTTTGAACGTATACCACAAGTAACTAAAGAATTAAATGAAGAGCAAGTTGCCGATGTAGAAAAGCTTCTAGAAAAAATTGAAGAAGATGATGATGTTCAGAACGTATATCATACAATGAAAGAATAACTTCAATAAGTGTATATATAAATTAAAAATCCCCATTAAAAATGGGGATTTTTTTATAGGATAAGTTTTTTGTTTTTTCTAACGTTCAATGACCATTTGAGATGAGAACCTAGCACCATCAATTGTTTTAGAGCGTATTATATAAGTTCCCGCAGGAATCTCATTAACTTCCATTTTAAACTCCTCTCCTTGTTTAATGTTTGCGGCATTATATTTTTTAATCATTCTACCAGACATATCAAAAATTAGAATTTCTGAAACCTCTTCTGGCTTTTCAAAAGATACATTGGAAGTAACTTGAGCTGGGTTCGGAGAAACTAACATTTTGTTTACATTAGCCTGTAAAGGCACCAAATTTTCTTCAATTTTATACACCTCTAAGTTATCGTAATAAGCTGAACCTGGAGTTGTGAATGTATAATTACTATGGAGCCATAAATCGATACTTGCAATTCCTTCAGGGATAATTATTTCGGTTTCATATCGGCTCCAAGTAGCATTAAAATTTGCAGCTCCTAAAGAAGTGTTAGGCCTATTATCAATATTTATTTCAAAGCGGGCATTACCTGTTCCATCGTTACCATCTATTCCTATAAATAACCTATCGCCTGCTGATAAATTGTAATCAGCTAATCGTATTGCTATATGATATTTACTCCAGCGCTGACCTTCATCAAAATTTGAAACAACTAAAGCACAGGGGCTATTGTTGGTAATCTCATTTGTACCTTCAACTATATCTGCTCCAGCATTTAAAATACCTTCTGGTAGCACAAAAGCAGGATTTTCGTTTTGCAAATAATTAGTACAATCCTCAACTATAATTGGCGCCTGTACTTCTATATTCACCTGAGCAGAATCTTGATCTCCAAATTCATCTGTTACCGTTAGCGATATTACGTAAACACCTACTTCTAATTCTATTGTAGGCGAGATGTTTTCCGCTAATACGTTTTCATTTAATGACCATTCATAGTTTACTATTTCACCATCAGGGTCAAAACTTCCGCTTCCATCTAGGGTTACTGTTTCTAAACCATTTTCATCAAAATCAATTAGTATTTGATTTTCACCGGCATTAGCAATGGGAACTAAGTTTTGAGGCCCCTCTTCAATAGTTACCAATACTTCATCAGATGCGGTTCCACCATCGTTGTCAGTAATCAATAAATTAATTAGGTACTCTCCAACCTCTAGTTCTATTGTAGGGTTAATACCATTTGCAACTATAGTATCATTTATTAACCATTGATACGAAACAATTTCACCATCTAGGTCGTAACTATTACTAGCATCTAATGTAACTTCTTCAGCTTCAGAATTATCTTCATCAATGAGAAGTATATCTTCATTTGCTATTGCAAATGGAAGACTATTTTCTACGGTAGGTGTTGACACAAATACATTATCGAATGTTGCTGAAGTTAAAACACCATCATTATGAGAAGTAACTGCTAAACCAATTAGAATCTCTTCGTTCATTCCTATTTCTTTAGAGCCCACTAAAACCCAATCACCATTTGTTGTAGAAGCGTAGCCCGAAAATTGGTTGCCTTCTCTTACTAAACGCAGAAAATGTGGATAGTTTTCTACAGGAACTGGCCCAATATTGTTTGCTCCAGGTGTTAAATTAGATTCAAACTCAGGACGGTCTTGTAAAGTGTATGAAATACCGCTATTTCTAGGATTAGGAGAAAGAGACATCAATATAAATTCTGAACCAGAGGCATTACTATTACGCATCATAACCCCTGCTTTTGCCCAGGCATTAGTATTTTCTAAATTGGTAACCCTAGCTACTATTTCACCGTTACCTGACAAGGTTTGATATACAAAATGAAACTCATCGTTAGTTTCCCAAATATCATAACCCGAAGCCTCAATTTGGTAACTTCCTGTTGCTGGTACATAGCATGCAGAACCTACGGCAGCAACATCACCTATATCTTCGTTATTCCAACCAGTAGGTAATGCCCCACATTCAGTTGGTAAATCGTCACTTTCAAAATCTATAGTAACCGTTGCTAAACAGTTATTCTTGTTACCATTTACATCTGTTACAATAAATTCTACTTCATTCTGACCTAAATCTTTAAAACTAAAACTTGAAGGATTTATTTCTATACTCGCTACACCGCAATTATCTGTGGAGCCATTATCCAAATCTAAAGGACTCACCTGAATTACTTCATTTTCATTTGCTAACAAAAATGTAATGTCTTTGCAAACCGCAGTTGGCAATGTTTCATCTATTAATTCAATTAGTTGAATACATTCTTTAATAATGGCATCATCTCTTGTAATAACCCATTCTATAGTAGTTTCTCCAACCTTAAATGCTTCAGTCAAGTCTAGTCCGTCACTCCGAGTTCCGGAAATCTTAATATTCTCAGTTAAATCACCAGTTACTTCTGGTTCAACAATTTTAATAAGTTGCTCGCAAGAATCGTTTTCAACCGCTAGGCTTATTGTTGAAGGGCATGTAATTTCCAAATCTTTTGGTTGTTTAAAAACACTGATACCATTAGAAGAAATTGAACCAGCGTTTTTAAAAGTTCCCCCAACCAAAATTTCGTCATTTAAAGCATTGTATACCAATTTTCTAACCGGCGCATCTACTCCTTTCAAGGTAGCATTACCTAACGAATACCAGTTATTAAAATCGTAGTAAGCAATATTATCCACAAGAAAACCTGATGCATTTGTAAAATTACCCCCGATTAAGAGTCCGTTTTTATAGGTAGTTATGGAGTTTACATTACCGTTAAGACCTTCATCTACAGATTCCCAAGAAGAAGAACTTCTGTTCCAACGGGCAAGCCTATTAACGGTTTTATTTCCTGCTAATGAAAAATTACCTCCTGCATAAATATAAGCCTCAGTAACTTCAATTGCTTGTACAAAACCACTTGTTCCGTCACCTAATGCACTAAAACTTGAGCCGTTCCACATGGCTATTCTTGATGTATTTTTATTTCCGGCACTATCAAAATTACCACCTAGGTAAACATTGCTATTCTTATCTAATGCAATACTTCTTACTTCGTTATTTGTTCCGTTTCCTGCTGTTTGAGCATCTATTAAGGCTTTCCAATTATTATCTTGAATTAAAGCGATGTTATTTGCGTTTATATTACCTACACTAGAAAAAGTTCCACCAACATAAATCGTCTTATCATCACCTACTACAGTAGTAAGCACTGCACCATTAGTACCTTCTCCATAATTTTGCCACGCATTACCAGACCATTTTGCAATACTATTAGCGGTAGTTCCGCCAGCAGTGCTAAATTCTCCACCAACTATTACTTCATCTTCTAAAAGGGTAATTGTATTTACTTGACCATTAACGCCCTGACCCAATGCTTCCCATCCGGTAACAGCATTATATTTAGCAATATTATTCGCAGTGATACTTCCTGCATTAGAAAAGTTACCACCAATGTAATAGTTGCCTTCATTGTCTATTGCAATAGCTTCAACCACGCCATTTACACTGCTTGAAATTTGATTCCATGCGCCATCTAGCACTTGTGCGGTTTTGCCGGTGTCAGTAGGAGTTTCCGTATCTACAATTTTATAAATTTTTACAGATTCACCATAGTCAGAGAAATACATGTCACCATTAGTATCTAAACCAAAACTTGAAATAAATTGACCATTTGTTCTAAACAATAGTTCACTTTCTACAACATTGTTTGTAAAGTCATATTCCAAAGCCCAAACTCTACCAGAAACATAGTCTCCATAAATGTACTTGTTGAGCATTTTGGAGTTTTGAATAGCGCCTGAAGAATCATAAAAATAGCCTCCTGTTATAGAAACATCACCATTAGCGTGGTCGTAATAATAGATTGGTTTTACATCAGTTGGTGACGCTAATGTTGTTGCAGTACCATAACTTGGCTGAGATTCTGCTTCAAACTTATTCCATCCATAATTTTGTCCACGAGAGATTAAATTAATTTCCTCAAAATTATTCTGTCCAACATCAGCACCCCATAATCTATTTTGATTATCAAAAGAAAATTTCCAGGTATTTCTAATTCCCCAAGCATAGATTTCGTCTAGTCCGTCTTTATTTAAAAGTGGATTATCATTAGGAATTTCGTATCTACCATTTGGTGAAGCTGGATTAGACTCAATAGGGTTATTACCATCTAAATCAACATCAATTCTTAAAATACTACCGAAAACATTATTAAGATTTTGAGCATTCTTATTAGGGTCTCCGCCACCGCCGCCGTCTCCAATAGAAATATATAAATAGCCATCTGGCCCAAAAGCTATTTTACCACCGTTGTGATTGGAATTATTTTGATTTTTTTCAAATCTAAAAATCTCGGTGGCACTATTACTATCTGCGATATTACTGCCAGATTGCTTTGTATAGCGTTCCAGCACCATATTTATTCGACCATTGCTACCATAAACCGTGTAGTAGACATAAAACAATTGATTGTTTTTAAAATCTGGATGAAAGGCCAAGCCAAGTAAGCCAATTTCTTGACCAACGCTAAAACTAACCTTATTAGAAATATCTAGAAAATTGGTAACACTGTTTGAAGTTAAATCTTCAGTATTGGAAAAAGATTTTATAATTCCACCTTGTTCTACAACGTACACATTATTTAAATCGTCATCTGGAAATTGAATTTCTACCGGAAATCGGAATGCTAAATTCTCATACGCTTGTTCGTACGAAATCTGACCTAAAGCAGAAAAACTAAAAAAAAGAAAATTAAAGAAAAGTAAACTTGAAAAAACAATTCGGGGGGCCTTGTTTGTAAAAAGCATAATGGGTAATGTTAGTTAGTGTTTCTCTATTTACGGCGCAAAACTAACATTTGGACGTTTAAAAGTGTGCTTTTATCGATGTTTTTTATAATTCATTTGCTAGAAATGAAAAAAGCCGTCATTTCTGACGGCTTTAATTTGGTAACTATTAAGTCTGGTTATTCTAAATACTATCTTTCTATCACCATTTGAGAACTATATTCCATACCATCTAAAGTTTTTGAACGTACTATGTAAGTACCCACTGGTATTGCATAAATATTCATTTCAAAATGGTCGCCTCTTCTTATCTCAGAGGCATCAAAACGTTGTATCATTCTACCAGACATATCAAATAGTAAAATCTCTTTGATATCTTCTGGTTTCTCAAAAGATACATTTGAGCTAATACTAGCTGGGTTTGGGGATACAAACATGTTGTTGACATCAGCTCTCAATAAAGGAACCTCAGTATCAAGATTTACAACCTCTAAGTTGTCATAATAAGCGGTACCAGAAGTATTTAGCGTATAATTGCTGTGGAACCAAAGGTCTATGGTTGTTAAGCCTGAAGGAACTACGATGGTAGTTTCATACCTGCTCCATCCATCACCAAAATTAGAATAGCCCAAGGCTGTATTTGGCCTATTATTTTGGTTGATTTCAAAACGCGCATTACCGGTACCATTATTTCCGTCTACTCCAATGAATAACCTATCTCCAGCATTTATACCGTATTCTGATAAATTAATGCTAATAAAGTATCTACTCCATGGTTGGCCAGCATCAGTATTGGTAACTTCAACAGCACACGAACTGTTATTTGTGTTTATATCAGTACCTACAACTGCATCTGCACCGGCTGTTAAGCCACCAGTAGGTAACTCCATGGCTACATTATCATTTTCTAAATAATCATTACAATTACCAGGAACAACGTAAGCCTCTACTGTTACTACAACCTCATCTGTAGCTGTAGCACCTTCATTATCGGTAACTGTTAGCGTAAGCATGTGCGTACCCACTGCAAGACTTATTGTTGGTGATTCTCCCGTTGCAACTTCAGTACCGTTCTCTGTCCAAGAGTAGCTAACAATACTACCGTCTGGGTCGAAACTTCCGCTACCATCTAAAACAACATCCTCAGCGCCATTGTCATCTACATCTACAACTTGTTGATCGGTACCTGCAGAAGCTACTGGCATTATATTATCTAATGGTTCATCATCTAGAGTCTGAACAATTAAATTATCATAATATGCGGTTCCAGGAGCGCTAGAAGTATAGTTACTATGAAACCATAAATCAATTGAATTAATACCTTCTGGTACGGTTATGGTAGTTTCATATCTGCTCCATCCATCACCAAAATTAGAATACCCTAAAGAAGTGTTTGGTCTATTATCTTGGTTAATCTCAAAGCGTGCATTACCCGAACCATTATTACCATCTACTCCAATTAATAACCTATCTCCAGGGTTTATACCGTATTCTGATAAACTAATGTTGATAACGTACCTACTCCATGGTTGGCCAGAATCGTTGTTGATTACCTCTATAGCACAAGGACTATTATTCGTGTTTATATCGGTACCGACAACTGCATCTGCACCTGCTGTTAAACCTCCTTGGGGTAAAATCATAGCTTCATTTTCATTAGGCAAATAATTAACACACAATTCTGGTTCCTCTCCGGTGGTTACAGTTATGATGACTTCATCTGTAGCTATAGCGCCTTCATCATCTGTAACAGTTAACATTATAGTGTGAATTCCTTCATCTAAAATAACAGATGGCATTTCTCCCATTGCTAAAACCGCACCATTTTCAGACCACTCATAGCTCACAATAGTACCATCAGGGTCTGAACTCGCACTACCATCTAATTGTACATTTGCAACTACCAAGTTTTGATTTAAGATTTGTTCATCTTCATAACCAACAACAGTTTGGTCTGGACCTGCATTGGCTATTGGGGTAATATTACCACCTTGCTCTGCATCTAAATTAATTACCACTAGGTTGTCGAAGTAAGAGGTGTAAGAACCGCCATTTAATTCTGCGGATAAAGAATCACCTCCAAATACTGGATAGCTATTATGAAACCATAAGTCTAAGGAAGAAATACCTTCAGGAACAACAACCGTTGTCTCATAATGTGACCAAGAACTTGTGAAATTTGAAAATCCTAAAGCTGTGTTAGGCGAATTGTTTTGATTTATTTCAAAACGTGCATTACCTGAACCATCATTACCATCTACAGCAATAAATAGTCTATCTCCCGGATTAATACCATAATCAGCCAAATTAATTGGTATTACATAACGAGCCCATGGTTGGTTCGGGTCAAAATTTACTACTTCAATAGCACACGGACTGTTAAATGTATTTACAGTTGTACCGTTAACTTCATCTGCACCAGCGCTTAAATAGCCTGTTGGCAAACTTATTGCTGGGTCTTCATTTGGCAGATAATCTGTACATTCTATTGGCCCTCCTTGTTCTACTGTTACTACAGCCTCACAAGTTGCCGTGTTACCATTAACATCTGTAACTGTAAGTGTTACCGTATTAGCACCTACATCAGCTGAAGTGAAATCAGTTTTATCAATGCTTAAAGAAGCTATTTCACAATTATCTGTGCTACCACCATCTATATCTGCAGGAGTAATTGAAGCCAATCCGCTTTCATCTAAGACTACAGTAGTGTCTTTACACAAAGCTATTGGTGCTTCGGTATCATTAACAGTAACATCAAAACTACATGTTACCGTATTTCCTGCTCCATCAACAACAGTTGCTGTTACAGTTGTAGTACCTACTGGGAATAGTGTACCTGGGTCTTGACTGTAAGTTATACTTGCTATAACCCTATCCTCTGTTGTTAATATCACACTTTGCATATTGCCTTCCATTACTGGTGGCTCGGTATCAAATGGATTATCATCAAATACATCCTCAGCATTTACTTCAAAATCTACAATTGCCCCACAGACTCCAGCGTCATTACTCACAACAATATCATCTGGACATTCTACAATTGGAGGTGCATCATCCACAGCATTAGTAAACAATACAATTAATTCTTCACCTGCTTCTAGATTAATATTAAAAATTATATCCGGCAAAGTTGTAGCGTCTACAGTAGAGTTTGCAGGTTCATTTTCTAACCAATCTACACGTACCGGGAAAAAGCCTTGATTCGCTAATTGAGTTAAGGTATAACTACCTGCTGGAACATCAGAAAACACAATACCATTTAATAGGGTATCATCTGTATCATCATCTAATGTAAATGCACTAGGCGTTAAACCTGAAATTGTATAATTAATATCTAAAGGACTATCTGGTTCATTGTCAACAATAACGGTTATTGAACCAGTTTTAGGTGCTGCATTAAATACTTCGACTTCATCACTAGCTTCATCTGCACAACCATTTTCATTTGTATAGGTGTACGTAATAGTATGTACTCCTAGACCAGCAGCTGCTGGGTCGAAACTGTAGGTCATTCCATTGCCATCATCAGTAACTCCTGGACCACTATAAACACCAACATCTCCTGTAGCTGAACCTTGAGCAGGAGAACCGCCTCCAAGTCCTGTTTGTACTCCTGCATCTATTGCCATATTAGCTGGTGCAGTGAATGTTACCTCAGGCAATGGATTAACAGTAAGTGTTACCACATTACTCGTAACGGTACAATCATCTAAATCATCTTCAGAAGTATTATTATCTGAGGTAACTATAACTCTATATTTATTACCATTGGCTATCAGTCCAGGACTTCCAAAATTTAAAGTTGGATTTTGCCCAGTGGCACCTCCATTAGCCCAATCATTGAAATTTGTACCATCAGTTGATACTTGCCATTGATAACTCAAAGAACCTGTTCCGGAAGCACTTACTGATAAGCTTCCACCATTTTCACCAACACAAAGTTGTAAATCTTCTGGTTGAGTTATTATTTCAACTTCGCACGTTGAAATAATATTTAATTCACCAGGAGTTGGTTCTTGAGCTACAAAATCTCCTGAAAAGTCTTCAACTCTGCTTAATGATTCAAAATCTTTATTAGAATTCTCATCTTCATTAAATTGTACAGATTGACCTAATGCTGCAAGTAAATCAGCGTCATCATCATCATTAGTATCATATACTATTGCATCAACAAGGTTACTTATTGTTGGTGCTGTACCATTTGGAAAGTTACTAGATTCTGTAAAATATAACGCAATTGCATCCGCTCCATTTTGAATTCCATTAGTGGTGAATTCTGCCAAATCAACATTTGGAACAGATGAACTTCCCACAATGAAGAAACCATTTGCATTTGTAGATAATCCTGTTAAATCGATAGTTTTATAGGATGCATTATCCGTTGCGTCTCCATTAAATAAAACTAGTAATAATCCATCAAGAGAAGTATTGCCTGTACCCCCATCATACAATTCAATAAATTCCGCTGCATCGGTTCCTTCCGTATCAACATCAATTTCATTAATTACTATATTCGGGAGTTCTACAACTTCCTGCTCAACAGTTACAATTGCTTCACAAGTTGAAGAATTGTCATTATCGTCAGTAACCGTAAGCGTTACCGTATTAGCACCTAAATCGGCTATGGTAAAACTAGATTTATCTATGCTTAACGATGCAATACCACAATTATCTGTAGACCCACCATCAACATCAGAATTTAATATAGTAGCATTACCAGTTTCATCTAGGGTAATTGTAATATCTTGACATACCGCTGTAGGTGCTATATTATCTTCTACAGTTACATTTGCAGTACATGTAGCACTTAAGCCATCAACATCAGTAACAGTTAAGGTTACGGTATTAGGGCCTACATCATTACAGGTAAACGTTTCAATATCTAAACTTAAAGTTACTGAATTGCCAATAGCATCAACAGAACCGTTATCAACGTCGCTAGGTAAAATAGTAGCATTACCGCTAGCATCTAACTGAACTGTTATATCTTGACAAATTGCGGTAGGTGGTATTGGAGTGCCAGAATTAGGATTTAATGTCCAACCCAAATCAGCAAATAAACCTCTAGTAATATCACCTAAATCATGTTGAGACTCGGCGGTTCCAACTTGTGGTGACATTAATGAATTTGGGTCCCCTGCAGGAAAACTAGCTTCATTCCAATGAGAAATACTAGAACCACCTTGGTAAGGATTTGGCGCATAAATTTGAGGTCTATTACCACCAAAATTACCTGTTGTTATAGGTCCGTTGAAAAACAAATCATTACTTGTATAAAAATCGCCTAAAGCTTCAGAAGGTGCGGGTATAAGTTGCACATTTGTACCTGCCCCATTTTCTAAAAAATCATCATAACGTAAAGGATTTGCTCCAACACCTATGGCATTATTTCCTATACCTGCACCATCTACTTGAGAAAAGGTTGAGAAACCTAAACCATGGCACATTTCATGTAACGCAATAGTTACAAAGTCATATTGGCCCGGTGGGGTATTACCATCAGTACCAAAATAAAAATTAAATCCATTGCCAATGTTAACATTAATATCTTGAACACCAGGTTCTATATCTTCACCCACTAACTGATTGGCCAACGACACAGGATAAATTCTATTTATTGGAGTGAGGCTATAAAGTGCCTCAGGACCAGCACTGGCAAGTACTCCAGGACCCAAATCAGCGTACTCCGCAAAAATAACTATTGGAATATTTGCAACCAGCTCACGTTCAATAATGTCCGCAGCAAAACGAAAAGCCGCTTGAACTTCAGGGTTAGCAGATGCCTCTGGTCCAAATTCTAAAATAATTTCAGAAGTTGGAGCTACCACATTCATCCTAATTGCAGCATTGGCAAGTAATGGCGAACGTGAATTCATATCCTCAGTACCTGCAGGACATACAACGGTAATCCCATCCAGCCTTTGTCCAATTTGTTGTGCGTATATTTCTTTAGTAAATGAAGTAAATACAAACACTAGAAAAAAGAGTAATAGTTTTCTCATAATTTGATGATTAGTTAAAAGATTTAATTGAAAAAATTGATAGTGTCAATACCCAAAGTAAAGACCTTAATTTATAAGAGAATATGTAAAAAGAAGAATAAAAACTAGGCGAATAATACGCAATTAGTTTTCTAAAATATTGATATAACAAACGTTCTCCCATTAATGCCTAATTATATTAGCAAAAAGGAAACTTAAGTTGCATACGAAGTGGGGCTCGTATTAGAAAACAACTTCTATAAAAGGGGGAAATTTGTAATTTCTTTAAAAAAAATGGTTGATTATTTCTTTCTAAGAATAGGTATGAATTTAACTCAAATTTTAGTCTAAAGGGGCTTAACTATCGAGGAACAGTTATAAATATTCGATTAATAGATGAAATGCACGGTAAAATTTAACCGCTTGTTAAATTGACTATTGTTTTTGTTAAAGATATTTAAGTAAAAACCTTAAAAATAGTGGGGATTTTTCCTAGTGTAAGTTTTAGATTCAAAAAATCTTAGCGTGTTTAAAAACTATATTTAGGAACTTTACCTATTACATTTTCAAAAAACAGCTTAATTTCTACCATATCTTTCTCATAGTCCCCAGTAGTAAAAAAGGGTTCAGAAAATTTTACTTGTTTATGGCCAAAATCAAATGCTACTAACACTAAAGGTACTTTTGCATTTTGAGCTATATAATAAAATCCTGATTTTAAAGTCTCTACTTTTTTCCGGGTACCTTCTGGTGCCATTGCAAACCTAAAAACCTCTTTTTTATTAAATATTTCAACTATGGCATCTACCATATTCTGGTTTTTAGAACGGTCTACTGGTGTTCCGCCCATCCATTTAAAAAACCAACCAAATGGTGGCTTAAAGAGACTTTTCTTACCTACGTAATGCATTTTTTTACCAACTATTTTACGAACTAAAACCCCAAGAGTAAAATCTAACCAGTGGGTATGAGGAATTACAACAATCACACATTGTTTAACATCTGGAAATTCTCCAACGAATTTCCAACCCATAAGTTTAAAATAGATGAATTTGGCTAAGAATCTCAAATTAAAGTTTCTTGTAAATTGAAATAAGTTTTTCTTGATTTACTAGTTCTCGCCAGTTTTTACCAAGCGCATTTTCCCAAAGTGGTTCTAATGATAAGGAAATTTGTGCCATGGTTTCTAAATCTGATTGTGGTAAATCTTTACATAATCCAGTTGGTAACTCAATACCATGTTTTTGTTTCATTTGCTTAAACAAACGAACTCCTTCTGGATAGTACTCTTCTAGTTGATTAAACACTATACAGTTGCCTATGCCGTGTTTGGTACCTAACACATATGATAACCCATAACTCATAGCATGGGCTACTCCAACTTGAGAGTAGGCAATACTCATACCACCATGCCAAGATGCCATCACCAATTTATCTTCTGATTCTTCTAACGGAATATCTTCAAGAAATACCTCTTTACACAAATCAAAGGCTTTCTCACCATAACTCTGGCTAAAAGCGTTTAAATACGTTCCTTGTAGCGACTCTACACAATGAATATAACAGTCCATTCCTGTATAAAACCACTGGTCTTTAGGAACCGTACGTACCAAATCTGGGTCCAAAACTACTTGGTCAAAAGTGGTAAAGTCAGAATTTAATCCTAACTTTTTTTCTGGGCCTAGAAGTACCGCAGTTCTAGAAACCTCAGCACCTGTACCACTTATAGTAGGGATGCCTACGTGGTATAATGCAGGTCTTTTAATTAAATCCCATCCTTGGTAATCTTCTGCTTTACCTTTATTTGTGGCCAACAATGAAACTGCTTTAGCTAAATCTAACAAAGTTCCACCACCAATACCTACAATACCAGAAGGTAACTCTAAATAGTCCTCTTTTATTTTAGAAACCAGTGAATCTACCTGTTCAGTTTTAGGTTCTTCCTCTGCTGATATAAAGATTATTTTATCATTAAAAGTTGCTGGAATTCTTTTAATTAAATCGGTTCCTTCAAAGAAATCATCTACTAAAAAAATAAATGGAGCCTCAGTACTTTTTCTTTTTGGCATTAAAATTTCGGAAAGTTGATTAAAGCAACCTCTACCGAAAACTACTCTAGGTACCATCGGGAAATTTTTAAAACTTGTAAGAGTTGTATGTTGAACCTTTTGTTTATTCAATTCGCTTATATTCATTAATTCAAATACTTAAGTATTTCCTTTATTTCATTTAGTTTAAGGTGACCGTTTTGGTCAATCTCATCATTTGACACCATTTCATGGGCCCATGTTGTATGAAAAGGAATATGTATAGCTTTTGCTCCAATATTTAAGATAGGTAAAACGTCTGACTTTAACGAATTACCTATCATTAAAAATTCATTCACATTAATATTTAGATGGTCTAGCAAAGCTTTATAATTGTGTTCTTTTTTATCGCTCAATACTTCTACATGATGGAAGTATTTTGACAACCCCGAACGTTCTAATTTACGTTCTTGATCTAGTAAATCTCCTTTTGTCATCACAATTAACCGAAATCTATTTTGTAATTGACTTAAGGTTTCTTCTACACCCTCTAACAATTCCACTGGGTGATCAATCATTTTTTTGCCCAGTTTTAGAATTTCAGTAATTGTAGACTGTGAAATTTTATTATTAGATAAATCTAGGGCTGATTCAATCATAGAAAGCACAAAACCTTTGATACCGTAACCATATAGTTCCAGGTTTTTCATTTCCATTTTAAAAAGCTCTTGGTCTATTTTGTTTTTAGTTTCATAACTCTCTAACAGCTCGGCAAACTTTTCTTCAGTATCTCGAAAATAAGTTTCATTCACCCATAAGGTATCGTCTGCATCAAAACCAATAGTTGTTATATTTTCAAAATTTACTTCCATGCTTTAATTGCGCGTTCTAAGTCTTCTGGTGTATCAATTTCTATTCCACTAACTTCTGTTTCTACCATTTTTAATTTTCTACCATACTCTAAAAATCTTATTGCTTCAATTTTTTCTTTTGCTTCTAGAGGTAACATAGGTAGTTTTTGAAAATCGACTAAAGCGCGTTTTCTAAAAGCATAAATACCTTTGTGTTTGTAATACGTAGCATCTACATTTTCATCTCTTGGGTATGGTATTGGCGATCTAGAAAAATACAGTGCAAAATTATTGTTATCAACGATTACCTTAACCGTATTAGGATTTTTTATTTCATCCCAATCAGTTATAGGAGTCATTAAGGATGCTAAATCAATTTCTTTTGATTTGTCTTTATGAAAAACATCAATAACCTTTATTAAACTATCTTTTTCAATAAAGGGTTCATCTCCTTGTACATTAATTACAATATCAACATCCATATCAATTACAGCCTCTGCAATTCTATCACTGCCACTTTGGTGTTCTTGCTTGCTTCTAATAACCTTACCCCCTATTTCTTCTATTGCTTTTTGAATAACTTCACTATCTGTAACAATGTATACGTCATCAAATAACTTAGTTGCCAAAACCGCTTCGTAAGTTCTAACAATAACGGGTTTACCTTGAAGGTCTTGCATCAACTTTGCAGGAAATCTTGATGCCTGATACCTTGCCGGAATCATTGAAATTATCTTCAAAATCTAACTTCTTTTAGGTCTAATTTTTCTATAGATTCGAAAAATCACAATTAATATTATTACGACTAAAATTGCCCCTAAAAATGGCGCAAAAATTGAAGCAGTACTCACTACAACAGCAGTACCTGTTTCTACGGTTGAAACAACTGGATTTGCTAATCCTCCTGTTGTTGCAGTAGAAGTTAGCCTACCTGTTGCATTTGCTCCTTTTATTGCAGCAGCTGTACCGCCACCTGCAATTATTGCCAAAGACCATGTAATAACAGGGTCTAAATCTGCTACTGTTGATACCATAACAGCTGTGCCTGCTATACCAGCAAGAGGTATGGCTATACTATCCAACGCATTATCCACCCAGGGAATAAAATATGCGAAAATCTCAGCCACTGTTGCTATTCCAAGGGTTAGCACTGCGGGTATACTTCCTATCCAAGCCCAACTATCATTGAGCTCCCATATTCCAAAATAATTGGCCAAACTTAAAGCGAATAATGGCAAAAAAACTCTAAAGCCTGCTGACGCTGCCAGACCAACACCTAGAAATAAACTAATAATGGTTTCTTGTGTCACTTTTATTGATTTTTACTAAAGTAAGTTTTTACTGTTCAAGAAAAAAATCGTCTTTAAAGCCAATTAAGTACAATTTATTTTTAGCTCTAGTTACCGCTGTATACAACCATCTTAAATAATCTCTATCAATACCGTTTGGTAGATAGGGCTGTTCAACAAAAACCGTATCCCATTGTCCGCCTTGAGACTTATGACAAGTAATAGCATAAGAAAATTTAACCTGTAATGCATTAAAATATTTGTTGTTTTTTACCCCCAAAAAACGTTTGTAATTAGACTTTTCATGAGCATAATCTTGAGCAACTTCTTGGTAAAGTTTATTGCCATCTTCGTAAGAAAGAGATGGCGTTTCAGCCATTATAGTGTCTAAAATAAGTGCAGTCTCAAACGGTTTTTGATTAGGATAATCAACCATTCTGACCTTTACTTCGGCAAATTTAAAGCCGTATAGTTCAATAATATTGAATAGTTCTAGAATTTCAATGATATCGCCATTAGCTATAAAACCAGCTTCAGAATTTGCTTTTAACCAAAAGTAATTGTTCTTAACTACCATCATGTAATCACCAACAGCAATTTCGTTTTCTAAAAAAAGTATGCGTTCTCTTATGTTTTGATTGTAAAGATTAGCCCTTTTGTTTGACCTCACAATTAAGGCGGTATCTTCTCTACCAACGGTATTGTAGGCGGTATCTATAGCTTCTTGTATTTCATTTCCCTCTTGCAATCGTACCACATCTTTACCAGCATTTAAATCAAACTTGAATTCTTCATAAAAATGAGAAGCTAGTTGTTCTCTTATATTGGTAGCATTAAATAAAATTGATGATTCTGTAGTTTGTCTAGTTACCTCATCTAACTCAATAGTATGCACATTTTTGTTATAATTTAATTCTAACCTACTTGCATCTAATGCCGGACTTAAATCTAATTTAACTGGTGGTAACTGTGCTGTGTCACCAATTAACAACAACTTACAACGATGGCCAGAATACACAAAAAACATTAAATCATCTAAAAGAGAGCCATTTTCAAATAATTTTGAATCTGCGGGCGCATCTGGAACCATAGAAGCCTCATCAACCACAAAAATGGTATCTCTATGTTTGTTAGGAGCTAAAACAAATTTCATAGCCCCATTTGATTGTTTTTTTGGAAAATATATTTTACGATGAATTGTAAAAGCCTGTTTACCACTATAACTAGACATAACTTTTGCTGCCCTACCAGTAGGAGCCATTAGCACATATTTCATTTTTATGTGCCATAAATATTTAGTGATAGTTCCAATTATTGTGGTTTTTCCTGTTCCGGCAAAGCCTTTTAAAAGAAAAACGTCATTTTTTTCTTTAGAAAGTAGAAAATTGGCTAAATTTCTTAGAGCAACCTCTTGTATTTCAGTAGGGTTATGTGGAAACTTCTCCTTTAAAAGAACTAAAAACTCGCTAGTATTCATACCTTGGCATCAGCTTCAAATATACGCGTAGAAAATTGGTGAAATACTTTTGCCATTAAAAAAAAATTGTAGATTTGTTCGGTAACCACTATTACTAATTAACGCTTTAGAAAATGAAGACCATTTTACAAATAGTGCTTTGGGGACTTAGCATATTTTTTGGGTATATGATTTACAAATCTGTAAACGGACCAATTGAATTCAAAAAGGTACGTCAAGAAAGATTTCAATCTGTTATCAACAAACTAAAAGACATTAGAGATGCTCAAGAAGCATACAAGTCTGTTAACAACAAATACGCCAACAACTTTAATAGTCTAATCAAATTTGTGGACACTGGCGATTATATCATTACTACACAACGTGATAGTTCATTCACACGTTATAGTAGAGAATACCAAATTGATTTACCAGTAGATACGGTGGTAATAGATACTTTAGGTACAGTTAAGGTAAAAGATTCTTTATTTAAAAATGATGACCGTTACAAAACAATGATGGAAGTTCCATTTGCGCAAAACGGTGAAACATTTGAAATTAAAGCCGATATCCTTGACAAAAATGGATATAAAGCTCCTGTTTATGAGGTTAAAGTGAAAAAAGATGTTGTTCTATTTGATCAACCTGCAGACCTCAGAAAACAAGAGAATACTAGAAATAGCGTGGAAGAGGTGAACGGTGAATACGTTAAAGTTGGTTCTTTAGAAGAAGTTAGCACTAACGGTAACTGGCCACCTATTTACGATAGAAAAAGCGATAACTAATTAAATCTCGGATTCAAATGGAATCCTATAAAAAATTGTCCATTCAAGTTAACTTGAATGGACTTTCTTTTTGCGTTTTAGACACAGTCAATAATAGAATTGTTGACCATAAACGTATTTCATATAAATCAGAACAAACCCCTTATTTAATTCTCAAAGAATTAAAAAGTCTCTTTGAAGAACATAGAATTATTGGACAAAACTTCTCTAAAGTATGCTTAGTACACCAGAATAAGCAGTTCAGTCTTGTTCCAAAAGCATTATTTAGCAAAGAAGAGTTAGCTAATTATTTAAAATTTAATTCAAAAATTTCGGCTACTGATGATGTAGTTTATGATGAAATAAACAATCATGATATCATTAATGTTTATGTTCCATTTCAAAATATAAACAAATACATTGAGCAGCTATTCGGAGAATTTGAAGCTACACACAATACCACTGTTTTTTTAAAACGCTTTCTACCCAACGCTATTAACCTAGAAAACAATTGTATAGTAAACGTTTCTAGTAAAGAAATGGAACTCATGGTAACATCTCAAAAGAAATTTGAGCTGTATAATAAATTTGATTTTACCACCAAAGAAGATTTTCTATATTACCTTCTTTTCACCTTTGAACAACTAGGTATTTCTCAAGAAAATGTTACTATTAAAATTTTAGGGGATATTAGTGAGAACAACCCCAACTATCTTTATGCAAAAGACTATTTTGAACATATAGAAATTATAAATACGCTACATAAAAGCCACCATTTTGAATTACCTGTAGATGGCTCATTTGAATTTGCGCTTCTTAATACATTTTAATGCGGATTATTTCTGGTAGATATCGCGGTAAAAGGCTAATTGCCCCTAAAAAATTACCTGTTAGACCAACTACAGACATGGCTAAAGAAAGTCTGTTTAATATATTGAATAATCAATTCTATATTGAAGATATTAAAGTATTAGACCTATTTGCTGGAACCGGCAATATTAGTTTTGAATTTGCTTCTAGAGGGGCAAACTCAATTACCGCAGTTGATTCCCATGCGGGTTGTATAAAATATATTTCAAAAATTAATGAAGAGTTAGATTTTAATATTGATATTATTAAATCAGACGTTTTTCAATATTTAAAACGAACCGTAGAAAAATTTGATGTAATTTTTGCTGACCCACCCTATAATTTAGATTTAGAAAAATTTCAGCAAATACCGGCATTAGTATTTACCAATACACTTTTACAAGAAGATGGGTTGTTAATTATAGAACATTCTCCTCAAACCAACTTGTCTGATTTACCCAATTTTAAAGAACAACGTAAATACGGTAGTAGCGTTTTTAGTTTTTTTCAGAATTAGAAATATTTCAAACCAAAAAAAGCAGGCCATAAGCCGGATTCTGTTTACCGTTTTAACACGGCACCTTATCATTTATCTAGGACTTTAATTACTTAAAATCTCAATCCGCCTACCCTCCAGCTCGAGCGTGCAGCCCTCAAACACTGGTTTACGTGGCGTTTCACCGCATAGAGTTTACCTGATTTCACTACAGCCTAACTGTACTTGCTTTCTGTTGCACTTGTCCGCTCCCGAGTAAACGAGATGACGGGTGTTACCCGCTACGCCGCACTATGGTGTCCAGACTTTCCTCCCCAAATAAAATTTGGAGCGATAAGGAGACCTGCGATGCAAATTTACGTTAATTGTTAATAACTATTTTATGTAAGTAGCCTGCAATTTAGGGTGTAGGCATAGCTATTTTTATATTTGTTATTGGCTCAAAAAAACATCGTCTTGGAACCATTTATTGTTTCTGCTAGAAAATATAGACCACAAACATTTAAAGATGTTGTTGGCCAACAGGCTATAACAAACACTCTTGAAAATGCTATTGCTAACAATCATTTAGCACAAGCATTACTTTTTTGTGGACCACGTGGTGTTGGTAAAACAACTTGTGCGCGTATTCTTGCTAAGAAAATAAATCAGGACGGTACAGAGCGAGAAGATGAAGATTTTGCCTTCAACATTTTTGAATTAGATGCAGCTTCAAATAACTCTGTAGATGATATTAGAAATTTAATAGAGCAGGTGCGTATACCACCACAGGTAGGTAAGTATAAAGTATATATTATTGATGAGGTTCATATGCTCTCGCAATCTGCATTTAATGCGTTTCTAAAAACATTAGAAGAACCCCCTAAACACGCTATTTTTATTTTAGCTACTACAGAAAAGCATAAGATTATACCAACTATTCTATCTAGATGTCAAATTTTTGATTTTAAAAGAATTACGGTAAAAGATGCTGTTGAATATTTAAAATTTATTGCTGAAGAACAGGGTATACAAGCTGATGACGATGCGTTGCACATAATTGCACAAAAAGCTGATGGTGCCATGAGAGATGCCCTGTCTATATTTGATAGAGTTGTTAGTTTTTCTGGTAAAGAGCTTACTCGTAAAGCGGTAGCTGAGAACTTAAATGTCTTGGATTATGAGACCTATTTTGAAACTACCGACCTAATTCTAGAAAATAAGATTCCAGAATTGTTAGTGTTATTTAATAAAGCACTGACTCTTGGCTTTGATGGTCATCATTTTATAGTCGGACTTGCATCGCATTTTAGAGATTTATTGGTTGCCCAACATCCACAAACCATAGCCCTTATGGAAGTAAGTGAAGATGCAAAAGCAAAATACAGCTCGCAGGCTCAAAAAACCTCTAACGAGTTTTTGATTAAAGCGCTAGACTTAGCCAATGATTGTGATTTAAACTATAAAATTAGTAAGAATCAGCGTTTATTAGTTGAACTTACTTTGATGAAGTTGGCATCATTAACTTTTGAAACAGAAAAAAAAAAGCTTGATAAAATAATTCCAGCTTCACATTTTAGAATACAGGATTACGTTGCAGCTCCTAAAAACTATTCAGTCACAGAGGTTGCTACGCCACAACAAGAAGCAACAGTAGTTAACTCTACTAATACGGGTAATGCGGCATCTGAGAAGGTAACAGAACCTAAACCTAGTAAAACGGTTCTAGAGAAACCTGTTATTGAAAACCGAGCCAAAAGAGTTTCTGGGCTATCTATTTCTAGTTTAAAAACCAAAAAAGAACATCAGGCAAGAGTTTCTCCAATAGTTTCAAAAGACGATTTGCCAAAAGAGAAGTTTACTGAGGCAGAAATGCAAAAATATTGGAATGTATATGTTGATAAATTAGACCAGCAGGGCAAAAAGATTATGGCAAGTAATCTTCATGCTGATGTACCTAGGTTAAAACAAGAAACGGTTATCTGGATAGAATTGCCTAATGATACCATGAAGAAAGAAATAGAACGGGAACAAGGACCGTTACTAGAATTCTTAAGGTCAAATTTACAGAACTACACCATTGAACTTAAAATTTCTGTTAATGAGGCAACGGCCAAAAAATTTGCCTTTACTCCAGAGGAGAAATATGAAAAATTAAGAGAAAAAAACCCTGCCTTAGATTTACTACGAAAAGAGTTTGATTTAGATTTCTAATTTAATTTCTTTTCACTAAAAGCGAATAAATTACCATAACTACGCAGGCAATTCCCATACCTAAAGATTCTCTAGCCAATTCAATATTCAAAGTTTTCATACCATCTTGTAAAGCAACACCTTCAAACTCTGGTGGCCAGTGCATAATGGCCAATACTGCAAATAATAGAGCTAAAATCAATGAAAAAACTTTAGATAGTTTTTTCAACATAAATAACACAGACGCAATCGCGGCCAAGATATAAAGCCCTATCCACAACCATGAATCAGGATCATTAAATTGTACCACGGCGGCATAAATGAACAAGAGCGTAAAAATTCCTCCTAAAACTTTAGTTAACATGATATATTTAGTTATTGGTTACGTGCTTTTCTAATACCGTATAAACGTCAGTGGCATTTATTTCATTGAGCTGTAATGCGTTTTTATTTGATGAAATTACAACTGGCCAATCTTCAATATCTTCTGGTCTTCTGCCATGAGCGCCTTTCACCAATTCAGCTTTTAACGGTATTATATTTAAAACAGTTCTGAACCCTAGTTTCTTTTTTAATAACTTCCAAATTACTTTAAGCGTTACCAACCTATCATTTGGGTCTGTCAGCATTTCTACTGGGTCATAGCCTGGTTTCTTGTGAATATCTACCATTCTAGCATAGTCAGGGGCTTTAGCATCATCTAACCAAAAATAATAAGTAAACCAAGAATCTTTGTCTGCTAAAACTATAATATCACCGCTTCTATCGTGTTGCAATCCGTACCCGGTTAATTCCTCTCCACTCAAAATTTTTTCAACACCTTTAGTTTGCTCTAATAGACTAATAACTTTATTTTTTAAGGTAGAATCGTTAAGATAAATATGTGCAATTTGATGGTCTGCTACTGCGAATACTTTGCTAGCACCTGCATCTAAAAGTTCTAGTCCGCGCTCAATTCTAATAGCTAAAAGATTATTTTCTCTGAAAATTCTATTTAAGTGAATTGGTCTACTAACATTCGTAATACCATACTCTGATAACAATACTATTTCAGCATTCTGCGATTTAAAATAGGTTACTAGCTTTTTTACCTCGTCATCAATCTCTTTTAAATCCGTTTTAATAATATCCAAATTTAATCCGTGCCGTTGTATATTATAATCGAGATGTGGTAAGTAAATTAAATTTAAGGTAGGCTTATATTTTTTATCTGTTTTTATAGCCGCATCGGCAATCCATCTACTGGATTTAATAGAGGTCTTAGGACCCCAAAACTGAAACAAAGGAAAAGTTCCAAGTTCATTTTGCAATTCATCTCGTAATGAAGCTGGATGCGAATAACAATCTGGTATTTTTCTACCATCTGCTAAATAGTTGGGCCTTGGAGTTACACTATAATCAACTTTAGAGTACATATTATACCACCAAAACATATTAGCACAAGTAAACTCAGGGTTTTGAGCTTTTAATTTTTCCCATAGTTTTGGAGCTTCGACCAATTTATTAGATTGTCTCCAGAACTTAACTTCGCATTCATCCTTAAAATACCATCCATTACCAACAATACCATGTTCTGAAGGTAATTTACCAGTTAAATATGTACTCTGAGCTGTGCAGGTAACTGCGGGTATTACTGGATTCACATAACTAAATGAACCATTTTCTAAAAACGAAGCTATAAACGGCGTATGTTCACCTATAAGTCTTTTGGTTAAACCAACAACATTAATTACAGCCGTTTTTTTCATTATAAATTGTCTTTCACCCAATTTAATTCTCTAACTACAGAATTAACAAGTGGCGCTTTTAAATCTTCTGGTAACACATCCCAAGTATAGGTTTCAACTTCTAAATGATTGGTTAGATTACTATTTGCTTTTATGTATTCAAAAGTCTTGATGATATGGTCTTGAGTTGAATTCAAAAGGCCAAAACTTTCTAAGAAAATTGGAACATGAAAATGAGCTCTCATTTCTTCAAAAGGCTTTTTACTTTCTAAAATAACAGGTAAATCTGCATAGGTATTAACTTTACCATTTTTTAGTTCGGTTACCTGATGTAAATACGTAGGTTCATTGAATTTTGCCAACGCATTCCATACAGCATCATTATCACCCTTAGATTTTATTTTCAGGGCTGCACTTATTTGAATTTTACCCACCTTAATACTATGTTTTTCAAACTCTTGAAATGTAAATGTAGGCTCTTCAAACGCTAAGGAAAAATGACAAACGTCATAACAAACGGTAATGTATCGCTTTAATAAAGCTTCAGCTTTACTGGTTTCAACACCAATTTCAGCAAACGCTTTTTTACCAATAGTAACTAAGTAATCTTGAAATAATAGAATAACTTCTGCAGTGTTTTCTAACAACCCATCTGGTTCTGGTTCAATATCTAGATGTAAATATTTACCCGTTTCTTCTTCAATTTTATAGAGCAATAGTGCTATGGTAACCATG
Organism: Croceivirga lutea; assembly: GCF_014235875.1. Classification (GTDB taxonomy): domain Bacteria; phylum Bacteroidota; class Bacteroidia; order Flavobacteriales; family Flavobacteriaceae; genus Croceivirga; species Croceivirga lutea. The sequence continues at coordinate 54,157 of NZ_JACJUK010000010.1, forward strand.
TTTTGGGCACCTTTCACAAAAACATCAGTTAAAGATTCATGCCAATATTTATAGGATATTGGTGATGTTGAAATACCAGCATCTATACCTTCTGGCATTAAAAATGCTAATTGTTTAAATAATCTTTCTGTATATACTAATCGCTCTTCTGTGGTCCAATCTGGAGCATGCACATTGTCTTTTACTCGTTCTCCATGAAAATTACCGTAAGGAAAACCGTTCATGGTAAAAACGTAGCAATTATTTTGGTCTAACCATCTTTTAAACTGTTCTAGATTGTTACCAACGTTTAATTCTTCGCTAGCTTTATTTGATAAACGCAAACCAATACCAAACTTCTCATTACCTACAAGCTCTGATTTTATTTTTAAAAGATTTTCTTTTAAGCTATTAAAAGTAACCTCCCAATTCTCACCTGGGTGAATATTAGAACAATATGATAAATGAAAAGTATTTTTTAATTGCATGTTGTCTATGAAATAACTAATGCTTGTTGTCTTATTTTAATAGCTTTTTTCATTAAAGAAATATCAATTTCGTTTACATCATATTTACTACCAATAGCATTAATAAGTGTTATGGTTAATTGACCACCTAGGTGTTCTCTAAATTCTTCTATGCCTGTAATTAGTTCTTCAATTTCAGTATTTGATGTAATTGGTAATTGTAAATTAAAACCTATTTGACTAAGAACATTTAAAATTCTATTTAAGATAGATTCTGAAATTAATCCCAATAAGAAAGCATAGGTAACATCTAAGGCTATACCCATTGCTACTGCTTCTCCATGTCGTAACTTATAATTGGTCATTTGTTCTAGCTTATGAGCTGCCCAATGACCAAAATCTAAAGGTCTTGAAGAACCACTTTCGAAAGGATCACCACCTTTAGCAATATGATTCATATGCAATTCTGCACAACGATAAATTTGTTGAGCCATGGGTTCCATTTGCCTGTCAGCCATTTGAAGTGCATTGGCTTCTAAGAAGTCAAAAAAATCAGCATCTTTTATTAGGGCAACCTTAATGGCCTCGGCAATACCTGCAATCCAATCTCTTTGTTCTAAAGTTTGCAGAAAATCAAAGTCATTAATGATGGCATAAGGAGTTGCAAAACTTCCTAAGAAATTCTTTTTTCCAAAATAATTCACTCCATTTTTAACTCCAACTGCGGCATCATTTTGAGAGAGTACCGTGGTTGGAATTCGTATTAATTTTACTCCTCTATGCGCAGTGGCGGCTGCAAAACCAACCATATCTATTAGAGCACCACCACCAATAACAATTACAAAAGAGTGCCTACAAATGTTATAGTTATCTATTGCCTCTAAAACCTTATTTACAGAATCTTTATCAACTTTAGCTTTTTCACCTCCTGGCAATACAACTATTTTTTGTAACGCTATTTGTTTTGAGTGATGATTACAGTAGGCATTAATGGTATTCTCTAAATTTGGATGCGAATTCGCTACCCCATCATCTATAACCACTAAACATTTTACAGCGGTATTTTTATAAGTTTCAAATATTGATTTCAACAATAAATTGGTTGAAGAAAACATGTTCGAAGTAAAATGTAGATTGTAGGTAAACTTTACTTCAAAATCTTGTTTTATAGGAGGTAAATTCTTCATGTTATGAATTAGGTAACAGCAAATAAACGTGCCAATAGTATTGATAACGGTAAAAATAGCACAATTAGCATACCTATCTGCCAATTAGAATGGGCTACAGCTATTGCGGCATCTATTAAAACTATAGATAGCACCCCGGCCTTTACCGCTTTCATTATGTTTTTTGGAACATTATTAAGATACGCCTTTCTAAGCGGTTTAAAAACCATGAAAGCAAAGCCTAACAACATTATTAAATAAACAAAAGAACCTACACCATAGGCCTTATGCAAAACAATTATTATAACAATTACCAAACTATATAAAATAGCCGCTGTTACAATATTTTTCTTGTTATTGCCATGAACTTCACCCCTACTTACCAAGGTAACCGCAAAAATAAATAGTAAAGGAATTACTGTATAAGCTACACCTGTAAAGCTTTGAAATACCGTTATACCCAGTAGTAAATTTAAAGCCCTGCATAAGCCCATATTAAAGGGACCCAAAAAAGAAAAATTCTTAGAATATGCATCATAAGCCAGTATACTACATGCTAAACATAACGCAACCACCATACTTAACATACTCACTAATGTAGCCAAAAGTATACCTAAGGCTAGCAAAGCAAAACCAAATATTCTTGCGTTTTGTAAGGGTATTAATCCACTCGGAATAGGTCTTTCTGGTCTTTCTACAGCATCTAACTTAGCATCAAAAACATCATTTAATACCACTCCGCCCGCATAAAGAAAAACAGATGCAAAAATTAATAAGAAATCATTGCCATAAATAGGCATATTTCTTGTGTAATAACCCGCAATAGCTAAACCTGCTAAAACATCAGCTGCTGCAGTAGGTAAATTAGGAGGGCGACAAAGTCTTAAATATCCTTTTACAACAGGATTCATTAAACAATTTTATCGTTTTCAACTTTTGGTTGTTGACCTCTTAAAACACTATTATCATTAAATAACTTTCTTTGGTCAATAGCTTCCGGATTTAACCAATGTTCATCTTTCATTTTACCCGAACGTCCAAAAAAGTCATAGGCATTCTGATAACAGGTTTTGTGTACATCTTCTTTAGAAATGCCATTTCTTAACATTAAACCTGCTGTTTTTGGCACCGCTAGTGGGTCACTAACTCCCCAATCAGCCGAGCTATCCACTATAATATTAGTACTACCAAATTTGCGAACTACTTCAACCATTCTTTGGTTACCCATTTTAGTTTTAGGGTAAATAGTAAATGCTGCTATAAATCCTCTATCCAAAACATCTTGAACCGTTTCCTCATTGTTGTGATCAATAACAACCATACCTGGGTCTAACCCGTGCTCCAAACAAACCTCCATACTTTTTATAGTACCAGCTTTTTTATCTCTGTGTGGGGTATGAACCTGAACCATCATATTAAATTCTTTGGCCAGTTCTAATTGTTGACGAAAAAACTTGTCTTCTTCTTTAGTTTGGTCATCGTAACCAATTTCACCAATGGCTACGACATTTTCTTTATGCAAGTATAAAGGCAATAAATCCATTACCTGTTCTGCCAAAGCTTCATTATTGGCTTCTTTGGAGTTAAGACCAATTGTACAGTAATGCTTAATGCCGAATTGACTTGCTCTAAAAGGCTCCCATCCCACAAGGCTACTAAAATAATCTTGAAAAGAGCCAACTTGAGTTCTTGGTTGACCCAACCAAAAAGAAGGCTCAATTACAGCCACCACACCTGCGGCAGCCATTGCTTCATAATCATCAGTAGTACGTGCTGACATATGAACGTGTGGGTCTATAAATTTTAAATTTTCTTCCATTATCTGGTTTTTAGGGTTTTCCAAGTTAAGGTACCTTCTTCAATTTGAACTTTAAGAGTTGGATAATTAGTAAGTAATTCTTTGGCAATTGGCAATTTTGAATAGTAACAAACCAATGCCGCGGCATAATTTTCGTAGCGATTAGTACTCTCGAACAATCGTTTAATATCTACGGCTAAATTATCATCAATAAAATTTGAAATAGGTCTCCAAAAATACGGGTCTATTTCTCTAGAAGCAGCCCATCTTTCATGGGCATAATCTGAAATTATCCGTGCTAAATCGGCATTGGCACGTTCATCTATTTTTTCTATTGTACTTAAATCTAGCTGCATAAAAGCAGCCTTTAAGTACATTTGATTCCATTGTTGGTCTGTGAAAAATGCAGCAGGATATGGATTGTATTTAGTTATAGCCTCAAAAACCGTACTAATGTTAGTTCGTAACGCTTCAACCGCAGCAAATTGATAATACTTTGGGTTAGGTAAAAACGTTAAATACTTAAGAAAAGTTTCGAGTTCAGATTTGTCAGCAATCTGAATTAAATTCTTAACCGCATCTTTAAAAGAACCATCACTTTCTAAAGCGGCCAACAACATATAAATTCGAGCTAACTCTACCGTATTTGCCTGCTGTTTACTAAGGTAGTCTTGCAATTGCTCATTAGCTCCAGTGAAATCTACCAATTTACCTTTTTGAATTTTAGCACCGCTTAAACTATAATTTAAATATAATTTTCGTGCTGTTTTTTCTTCAGTAATAGCTGAAATTGCTTGTTGTAACCATCTGTATTCTTCAGCAATTAAGTTTTTACTCAGTAAGGTTTCTATTGCACTAAATAGATTTGAAAACATCTATAAATTTTTCTTTAGAATGTCTAACAAAGATAGGTACCTCAATTTATTTTTTAACCTTAGCTCCCTATCTTTATGCCAATTAAAGGTTAATATAATTTTTATGTTAGGATTAAAGTTACCAACAGACCCAAGATGGGTAAATATTGTAGAGAAAAATGTAGAAGAAATATTAACAGACCATGCTTACTGTGAACAAAAAGCAGCAAGCACCGCAATTTCTTTAATTATTGGATTTCCTGAGAAATCAGAATTGGTGAAAGAAATGGTAGCACTTTCTAGAGAAGAAATGGGACATTTTAACATGGTTCATGAAAAAATCTTAGAAAGAGGTTGGACCTTAGGTAGAGAACGAAAAGATGAATACGTTCTAGAATTGATGAAGTTTTTTCCAAAGGGAGGTAGCCGAACTACACATTTGGTTCATAAATTATTATATGCCGCATTGATTGAAGCAAGGAGTTGTGAACGTTTTAGATTGTTATCAGAAGAAATGTCTGACCCAGATTTATGTGAGTTTTATAGAAAACTTATGGTTAGTGAAGCCAACCATTATACCATGTTTCTCCAATTTGCTAGAAAGTATGGCAACAGAGAAGAAGTGGATAAAAAATGGCAAGATTTATTAAATTACGAGGCTGAAATCATGAAAAAACTAGGTAAAAAAGAAACTATGCATGGCTAGCTTTCTAATTTCTTTTTATAGTAATCGTAAATAGCAAATTGCGAACGTAATTTAGGGTTATTATTGTTTCTATAAGCATTATCATGCTTGGCAGAAAAGACCCTTGCCTTTTCATTATCTTTCCAAGATAATTCAAAGGTATCTAGCAGCTCTTGTTTTACATCTTCATCATAAATTGGACAACCTACTTCAACTCTGTAGTCAATATTACGGGTCATCCAATCTGCAGAAGAAATATAAACCTTAGTATCTCCTTCATTTGCAAAAATAAAAACTCGTGGATGTTCTAAGAATTTGTCTACAATGCTAATTGCTTCAATATTTTCGCTCATTCCTTTTACACCAGGTATTAGACAGCAAATACCGCGTATTATTAATTGAACTTTTACACCTGCTCTACTGGCTTCATAAAGTTTATCTACCATTTTATAAGAGGTAAAACTGTTCATTTTAATTCTTATAAAGGCTTCTTTACCAACTAAAGCATTTGCAATTTCGTTATCTATAAGTTTAGTAAATACATTTTGTGTATAATGAGGAGATACAATTAAATGCTTGTATTTATTAATCTTGTAAGGCACTTCAAAAAAGGTGAAAACTTTATTTACTTCTTTTAAAATACCCTCATGTGCAGTAAACAACGTATAATCTGTGTAGATCTTTGCCGTAGATTCATTGAAATTACCTGTACTTATAAAACCATATCTTTTTAACGCCCTACCTTCTTCTCTATCAATAAAACAAATTTTGGTATGAACTTTAAGACCTGGAATACCAAATATTAGTTTGATTCCTTCTTCTTGAAATTGGTTAGCGTAAACAATATTTGCCTGCTCATCAAACCTTGCTTGCAACTCTATTTGAACAGTTACTTCTTTACCATTTCTTGCAGCATTAATAAGTGCTGCCGCCACTTGAGAATTGTTAGCTAACCTATAAATAGTAAGTTTAATGGCTTTTACTTTTGGGTCTAAAGCTGCTTCTCTTAAAAATCGAATTACGTAAGAATAGGTCTGATATGGCGTATAAATCATAAAATCTTTAGCTGCTATTTGCTCTAAAAGACTTCCTTCTAAACGCACACCTTTTACCGGTAGTGGTTGTATTTTTTTATATTGTAAATCTGCTCTTCCTAAACTTGGAAAGCCCATATAATCTCTTCTGTTATGATATCTGCCTCCAGGAATTACGCTATCTGTCTCTTCTATATTCATTTTATTTTTTAGAAAACGAAGCGTATCAATTTTAATACGTTTATCGTAGACAAAACGAACAGGGTCACTTATTTTTCTATGCTCTACACTGCTAGATATTTTCTCAATAAAACTTTTGCTTAAGTCATTATCTATATCTAACTCCGCATCACGCGTTATTTTAATCATGTGCGCAGAAATTTCAGCACAATCGAACATGGTAAAAATTCTCTCCAGACAAAATCTAATTACATCATCAACCATGATAATGAAGTTTTCACCATCTTTTTCTGGTAGCACCAAAAATCTTGGTAGATGCCTAGGTATTTCAATTAGTGCATATTGTATACCTAATTGTTCTATGGGTATATCTTTAGGATCCTTTAAAATCATTCTTACCGCTAAATATGCAGCAGTATCTTTAAGGGTAGGAAACTCTGCTATATTATTAAGAATAACAACAATAAGTTCAGGGTTAACTTTTCTATTAAAATAGTCGATTACAAATTCTTCTTGATCTCTATTTAATTGAGTTTCATCAAGAATATAAATTTGCTCTGTAGCGAGTTCTTTAAAAATTCCTTCTAAAATTCGACCACTCTTTGCCTGTAATTGAATAGCATTTTTAGTAATTTCTTCTAATAATTCTTTAGCTGTTTCACCCCCTAAAACACTTTTACCGCTTTTACCAGCATCTACAATTCTTTTAACGGTAGCATATCTAACCTTAAAAAATTCATCAAGATTATTACTGAATATACCTATAAAACGAATTCTTTCTATCAATGGCACATTAGGGTCAGCACTCTCTTGAAGCACGCGATCGTTAAAATGTAACCAACTTATTTCTCTATTAATGTACTCGTTTTGAGGTTTAGACATAATTATCGTAATGTTTTAGGAATGCGTAATTTTTGTGTTTTTCCCGACGTTATTTCTGACCAAGAATTTACTTCAAAATTAAGTTGTGCCATACCAGCTGTTGGCAAGTTCTCAATATACTTATCCCCTAGATTATTTACAAGTGAAGTAAATGCATAATTGTGACCAAATAATAAAACAGTATTTAAATCTTCATGCAGATTTTTACAAAAATTAAGTACACTTTGACCAGAGAAGTCATATAACTGATTTGATACTTTAAAATGTTCAAAATTAAATTCAAGATTTCTCATTACAATCATAGCTGTGTGCAAGGCTCTATTGGCAGGGCTAGAGTATGCGTAATCTATAGTTAAATTAAAAGTAGAAAGCTCACTACCTATTAAATGTGCATCTGTGATACCTCTTTCTTTTAACGGTCTATCTTTATCATCAACATCATAATCCCAAGAAGATTTACCGTGTCTTATAAAAATTAATGTTTTCACTTAATAAATTTTAAGGTTGTAAACGTTGTTTGGCCCAATCTAACTCTGGAGTAAGGGTGAATAAGATTCTATCATGCAATCTGTTAGGTCTACCCTGCCAGAACTCAATCGAAACTGGCTTTACAAGAAAACCACCCCAAAATTTAGGACGTTCAATTTCTTTTCCATCAAACTTATTTTCTAGAATCTTAAGTCTTGTTTCTAAAACTTCTCTTGAAGCAACGGGTTGACTTTGCTCCGAAACTAGTGCACCTAATTGACTACCCCTAGGTCTAGATTCAAAATATCCATCAGAAAGATTTTCGGCGATTTTTTCTGCCTCTCCTTTTATTATTACTTGTCTTTCTAGATTTGGCCAAAAAAAAGAAATACAAACATTTGGATTTTCTTGTATTGCTCTACCCTTTTCACTTTCGTAGTTTGTGTAAAAAATAAAACCCTCATAGGTAAGCTTTTTTAACAAGACCACTCTGCTCTTTGGAAAACCGTCTAACCCAATAGTAGAAACTGTCATTGCGTTAGGTTCATCAACACCATCAGAAGCCTCAACCTCATGAAACCATTTTTGAAATACTTCTAAAGGATTATCAGAAATAGTAGCTTTATTTAGCTCACTTTTTTCGTATGATTTTCTGTAATTTCCTAAATCTTTCTGCATACTTCAAAGATCACTAAAAGAATGCAGATTCTAAAACTGAAACGGTTTATTTACACTTCAAAAACTTTTCCATCATCAGAAAGTTCAACATTAGAAAAAGCATGTAATGCTTCTTGTTTAAATAATTCTATGCTTTTATAACGTGTAGAGTAATGCCCGAGTATTAATTGAGATACATTGGCTTTTTTTGCAATAGTAGCTGCTTCTAAAGCTGTAGAATGTTTGGTTTTTTTAGTGAGGTGTTTTTCAGTTTCTAAAAAGGTAGATTCATGATAAAGCAAGTCAACATCTTTTATTAACGGAATTATACTTTCTTCATACATAGTATCACTACAAAACGCATAGCTTTTTGGCTTTGGCGGGTCGAACGTAAGGAGTGCATTTTTTACACTAGTCCCGTTTTCTAGCTTTACATCTTTACCCGCTTTAATGTTATTAAATTGACTTTTGTCTATTTTAAATTTAGCTACCGCTTCTATGTTTAAATTTCTAGGCGCCAATTTTTCTTTAAAAAGAAAACCATTAGTGTAGACTCTGTGATTAAGAGGTATTGTATAAACTTCAACCTTTTCATCTTCAAAAACCAATTCTGATTCTTTAGAAACCAATTCATGAAAAAAAAGTGGATAATTTGTCCATGAGTCTCCTAATTTAAGAAGCAAGGTCACAGCTTCTTTTATGCCTTTAGGCCCATAGATATGTAATTCTTTATCTCTTCCTAAGAGTCTAAATGTAGAAACTAAACCTGGTAAACCAAAAAAATGGTCACCGTGTAAGTGAGATATAAAAACGTGATTTATTCTAGAAAACTTAATTTTATTTTTTCGTAATTGAACTTGGGTTCCTTCACCACAATCAATTAAGAAAACATGATTTTTTATTTCTAATACTTGAGATGTAGGATTTGTAAATGTCCTTGGTGTAGCAGAATAACAACCTAATATGGTTAGTTTCATATGCCCAAGTCTCTTTCTATTTCTTCCATCTCAACAATATCTTTTGCCTCTTGTAATGTTGGCACCAAATTTATTTCTTCTGGAACCTCATCATAAGAAACTTTATCTGTTACAATTACAAAAGATTTGTTTGAAGCTCTATGTTTATTAGAAAGTTCTAAAAACTCTAAAACATCGTTTTTTGTTAACTCGGTGAACGAAAATAAGTTAAGAATTATATTATCGTCTTTAATGTTCTCATAAGAGTCATGTACCCTTTTAATGAAGGCAGTTATTGAGGCCTTCTCTTGAAAAATTATGGTGGTATTACCGTCTTTATCAAAAATCATATGCTTACAGTTTGGAAGCTAGTAGGTAAATAACCGCCATTCTAATGGCAACCCCGTTTTCTACCTGGCCTAAAATAATAGATTGTTTTGAATCTGCCACATCACTAGTTATCTCTACACCTCTATTTATGGGACCGGGATGCATCACAACTATTTCTTTATCTAGACTATCTAGAATATTTTTTGTTAACCCGTATTGTTGTGCGTACTCTCTAGTTGTTGGAAAATAACTAACATCCATACGTTCATTTTGAACTCTCAACATATTTGCCACATCACACCATTCTAACGCTTTTCTTAAATCTAGTTCTACCTCAACTCCTAAAGACGCTATATGTTTTGGAATTAGTGTCTGAGGGCCGCATACTTTGACATTTGCTCCTTGTAGCTTTAATGCAAAAATATTGGACAGAGCAACTCTTGAATGTAAAATATCTCCAACAATTACTACATTTTTTCCTTTTACTTCGCCTAGTTTTTCTCTTATAGAATAGGAATCTAAAAGAGCCTGCGTGGGATGCTCATGTGCACCATCACCAGCATTGATGATTGCCGCGTTTACATGTTTAGATAAAAAGATACCTGCACCGGGATTGGGGTGTCTCATTACCACCATATCAACTTTCATAGATAAAATGTTGTTCACGGTATCTATCAATGTTTCCCCTTTTTTAACTGAAGATTGTCCGGCAGAAAAGTTAACTACATCAGCAGAAAGTCTTTTTTCTGCTAGTTCAAAAGAAAGCTTAGTTCTAGTACTATTTTCAAAAAAGATATTAGCTATAGTAATGTCTCTAAGGGTGGGAACCTTTTTTATAGGTCTATTAATAACTTCTTTAAAGTTATCAGCAGTTTTAAAAATTAGGTCAATATCCTGCTTGGTAATGTATTTAATTCCTAAAAGGTGTTTTGTACTTAATTCTGCCATTTTACCTATTTATTAAATACACTGCGTCTTCACCATCATTTTCTGCCCACATCACTTTAACTTTTTCGTCATTGATGGCATCTACCTGTCTACCTCGATAATTAGGTTGAATAGGTAAGTGTCTACTGAACCTTCTATCAATTAGTGTTAGCAACTCAATATTTTGAGGTCTTCCGAATGATTGTACTGCAGTTAAAGCCGCTCTAATACTGCGACCTGTGTATAATACATCATCTACGAAAACAACATTTTTATCTTCGACCAAAAAATCAATTTTAGTTTTATTGGCACTTAGTATTTTTTCACTTCGCCTAAAATCGTCTCTATAGAACGTAATGTCTAAAGAACCAAGATTAATGTTTTTAATTTTATAATCATCCTTCAGAATTTTAGACAAACGTTCAGCAAGAAATATGCCTCTAGGTTGAATACCAATAAGAACAGAATTTGAAAAATCTAAGTGGTTTTCTAGCAATTGACAAGCTAAACGATGTAAAATAATGTGGATTTCTTTTGCCGATAGAAGTATTTTTTGGCTCATTCAGGTATCCAAAAATCGTTAGAGTCACAAAAATAAGGATTTAGTTATAAACTAACCACAAAGAAAAAGCCTCTTGTTTTCACAAGAGGCTTTTGATGTATTAAAAAAGAAATTATTATTTCTTTTTAGCGTCAGCTTCCATTTTCTCTTTTAGCGCTTGTAGCTGTGAATTAGCATCACCTAAAGTTGGTGCATTTTCTTCCGCTTGTGTAGCTTGTCTCTTCTGAGCTGCTTTAACATTTTTAACCTCTTGCTCTCTAAAGATAGCAGTGTGGCTTGCTACAACTCTCTTGAAGTCTTTGTTAAATTCAATGATTCTAAATTCAACCTCTTCACCCTTCTTAATTTTATTACCATCTTCTTTCTCCATATGACGAGAAGGAACAAAACCGGTAACATCATCATTAAATACTACAGTAGCACCTTTATCAACGATGTCTGTAACTGCAGCTTTATGGATAGTACCTTCGGCAAACTCAGCTTCGTACTTATCCCATGGGTTTTCAGTAGTTTGCTTGTGACCAAGACTTAATTTTCTACCTTCAACATCTAGTTCTAATACTTCAACTTCTAAAGTATCACCAACATTTACGAACTCTGATGGGTGTTTTATTTTCTTAGTCCAAGAAAGGTCAGAAATGTAAATCAATCCATCAATACCTTCTTCTAACTCAACAAACACACCAAAGTTGGTAAAGTTTCTAACAATACCCTTGTGGCGAGAACCTACAGGATATTTAGTAGTAATATCTGTCCATGGATCAGGACGCAATTGCTTCATTCCTAAAGACATTTTGCGTTCGTCTCTATCTAAAGTTAAAACTTGAGCTTCAACTTCATCACCTACTTTTACGAAATCTTGTGCGGAACGTAAGTGTGTTGACCAAGACATTTCAGAAACGTGAATTAAACCTTCAACTCCTTCTGCAACTTCAATAAATGCACCGTAATCTGCGATTACAACTACTTTACCTTTTACTTTATCACCAACACTTATCTCATCACCTAAAGCATCCCATGGGTGCTTTTCTAATTGTTTAAGACCTAATTGGATTCTTGATTTGTTATCGTCAAAATCAAGAATTACCACATTTAATTTTTGGTCTAATTCAACAACTTCATTAGGGTGATTAATTCTACTCCAAGAAAGGTCAGTGATATGAATTAATCCATCAACACCACCAAGGTCAATAAATACACCGTAAGAAGTTACGTTCTTAACAACACCTTCTAATACTTGACCTTTTTCTAATTGACCAATAATTTCTTTTTTCTGTTCTTCAATATCAGCCTCAATAAGTGCTTTATGAGATACAACAACGTTTTTAAATTCGTGATTAATTTTAACCACTTTAAATTCCATTGTTTTACCTACATATTGATCGTAATCTCTAATTGGCTTAACATCTATTTGAGAACCAGGCAAGAATGCTTCAATACCAAATACGTCTACAATCATACCACCTTTAGTTCTGCATTTAACAAAACCTGTTACGATTTCTTCCTTATCATGAGCTTCGTTTACACGATCCCATGCCATGATAGTACGTGCCTTTCTGTGAGAAAGAACTAATTGTCCGGTTTTGTCTTCACGAATATCGATTAACACCTCTACTTCATCACCAACTTTTAAATCTGGGTTGTAACGAAATTCGTTTAAAGAGATAACCCCTTCAGATTTTGCATTAATATCGATGATAGCTTCACGGTCAGTCATATGTACAACTTTACCAGTAACTACCTCTTCATCAGCTGTATCAACAAAGTTTTCTGCAACAAGTTTCTCAAACTCGTTTAATTTAGTATCGTCAACTTTTTCAATACCCTCTTCATACTTTTCCCAATCAAAATTTTCTAAAAATTCTTTTGGGTCTTGTTTTGGAGTCTCTTCTTTAACCGTTTCTACGGTTTCTGTAGTAGCTTGTGTAGTTTCTTCAACTACATCTGCAGCTTTTTTTTCTTCAGCCATTTGCTGATTTAAATTTGTATTCTGCACTTTCACAAGAGTTAGACGCTGGTACAGAAGTGATTATCTTTTTTGAATTTCCTTTTTCGCTCTTGTATACGCCAAAAAAGGAGTGCAAAAGTACAATTAATTGTCTGATAAACAAACTCCTAAAGAATTTAAAACAGTAAGTGTCAATAATTAATGAATAATTAATCTAAAATGTGACTTTAATATCTATCTTGTGTCATAGAAGTGTAATAACAATTAATCTTAAATAACAATGAGCGTAAAAGCAAAATATCAACCAGTACTTGACCTAGGAGAGAAATTAAATATTAAAAACGGCGATGTTTCAGAAGAAGCTGGCGTTTTAAAAATTAAAGGTGAGGCCAACACCCAGTATGAAAAAAACGTACTTTGGGATAAAATCAAAGAAATAGGAGGTGACAGCCCATCTGACATCAAAGCAAACATTAGTGTTACTGATGATTCTGTATACCACAGACATACTGTTAAAAGCGGAGAATCTTTAAGCTTAATTGCTAAGCATTACTATGGAGACCCTATGAAGTACACTAAAATATTCGAGGCTAACACTAGTATTTTAAGTAATCCAGATGTTATTCATCCAGACCAAGAATTGGTTATTCCTAACTTATAATTGACTGATAGTAAAGGTTAATAAAAAAGCGCTCAATTGAGCGCTTTTTTTATGCTTGAAGTTTCTCTTTAACTTTTGCTAAAATCAACTCAAATTGCTCGTTAAAACTTAAATCACTATTATCAAACGCAATAGCATCATCTGCTTTTCGCAATGGTGAAGCTGCTCTGTTAGAATCTATGTAATCTCTTTCTTTTACATTTTTTAATACTGCTTCATAAGATATTTCTTCTCCCCTATCTAACAACTCTTTGTACCTACGTTGAGCACGTTGTTCTGCAGAAGCTGTCATAAAAATTTTAAGTTCAGCATTGGGAAAAACAACAGTACCTATATCTCTACCATCCATTACAATACCTTTCTCTAATCCCATTTGTTGTTGTTGCTCAACAAGCTTTTTACGAACTTCTGGTATTGCTGCAACCTTACTTACCTGACCAGAAACTGTTAAGTTTCTTATTTGACCTTCAACATTTTCTCCATTTAAATGAATCTCAGAGTTATTAGATATCTCATTTACTTTAAAGGCTAATTTTAATTTGGGCAAATCGTCAACTAGAGCATCGAAATTACTTTCAGAGTTTCCTACATAACCCTTTTCTAAGGCGTATAGGGTTACTGCTCTATACATGGCACCTGTATCCACATAAACGTATCCTAAATGTTTGGCTAACTTCTTAGCAACAGTACTTTTACCTGTTGAAGAAAAACCGTCTAGAGCAATAGTAATTTTTTTCATTGTCCCAAAAGTATCCAAAAAGTTCTCTAAAGCGTTTTAGCGTTTTTAACTTTTTGCTTTGTAATGGCTATGGCAATTACTTCACTCATATCTGTAACATAATGAAAAGTAAGCCCTTTTAAATATTCTTGCTTTATTTCTTGAATGTCTCTTCTGTTTTCTTCACAAAGTATAATCTCTTTAATACGAGCTCTTTTAGCAGCAAGAATTTTTTCTTTAATACCACCAACGGGAAGCACCTTACCACGTAAGGTAATTTCACCAGTCATGGCTAAACTCTTTTTTACCTTACGTTGTGTAAATAAAGAAACCAGAGAGGTTAACATAGTTATTCCTGCACTTGGCCCATCTTTGGGTGTAGCACCTTCAGGAACATGAATATGTACATTGTACTTATCAAAAACTTCAGGTGAAATTCCAAAAGACTCCGCATTAGATTTTATATATTCCATGGCAATGGTAGCAGATTCTTTCATCACCTTACCCAAATTACCTGTGATATTTAATGCACCTTTACCTTTAGAAAGTATAGATTCTATAAATAAAATATCACCACCTACACTTGTCCATGCTAAACCAGTAACTACACCAGCAACATCATTATTCTCATACTTATCTCTTTCTAGCCTAGCTGGTCCTAATACTTTTTCAATAATTTCATTAGAAACCTTAATATCGTAAGGTTCTTCTATTGCTATATTTTTGGCTGCGTAACGCACCATTTTAGCAAGTTGTTTTTCTAAAGAACGAACTCCTGACTCTCTTGTATAACCTTCAACAATTTTTTCTAATTGTGGTTTACCTATCTTTAAATCGTTAGCTGTTAAACCATGTTCTTTTAGTTGCTTTGGAAGCAAATGTTTTTTAGCAATTTCAACCTTTTCTTCAATAGTGTACCCCGTAACGTTAATAATCTCCATTCGGTCTCTCAATGCTGGTTGAATGGTATTTAGATTATTTGCTGTAGCAATAAACATTACTTTAGAAAGGTCATACCCCATTTCTAAGAAGTTATCATAAAACTCACTGTTTTGTTCTGGGTCTAATACTTCTAACATGGCAGAAGAAGGGTCTCCTTGATGGCTGCTTGCCAACTTATCAATTTCGTCTAAGATAAAAACAGGGTTAGATGTACCAGCTTTTTTAATACTCTGAATTACCCTACCAGGCATAGCCCCTATATATGTTTTTCTATGGCCTCTAATTTCTGCCTCGTCTCTAAGGCCACCTAAAGACATACGTACATATTCTCTACCCAAGGCCTCTGCTACAGATTTACCTAATGATGTTTTACCAACTCCTGGAGGACCATAAAGACAAAGAATAGGAGATTTCATATCATTTCTTAGTTTAAGAACCGCTAGGTATTCAATAATTCTTCGCTTAACATCTTCTAGACCATAGTGGTCTCTGTCTAATATCTTTTGAGCCCTTTTTAAATCGAATTTATCTTTAGAAAATTCGTTCCAAGGTAAATCAAGAAACAAGTCTAGGTAATTGCGTTGAATAGAATACTCAGCTACTTGAGGATTCATGCGTTGCATTTTTGCCAACTCCTTATCAAAATGCTCATTTACCTTTTTGCTCCACTTTTTCTTTTTGGCCTTTTCTGCCATTTCATCAACTTCTTCTTCATAAGAAATACCACCCAGTTCTTCTTGAATAGTTTTCATTTGTTGATGTAAAAAATACTCACGTTGTTGCTGGTCCATATCACTACGAACCTTTGATTGAATATCATTCTTCAACTCCAATTTTTGAAGTTCAACATTCATGTATTTTAAGGTTGTAAGTGCACGCTCTTGTAAGTCAGCAATCTCAAGTAACTTTTGTTTTTCTTTAACCTCTAAATTCAAATTAGAGGAGACAAAGTTGATTAAAAAGCTATTGCTTTGAATGTTCTTAATGGCAAAAGAAGCTTCACTTGGTATACTCGGATTATCTCTAATTATTCTAAAAGCCAATTCTTTAATAGACTCAATTATAGCTAAGAACTCTTTGCTTTCTGGGTCAGGTCTTTTTTCATTTGCTTCTCTTATAGTTGCCGTCATATAAGGTTCTTCAGTAATTACCTCAGCAATTTCGAAGCGTTTTTTACCTTGTATAATCACCGTAGTATTACCATCTGGCATTTTAAGAACTCGTAAAATTCTAGCAACGGTTCCTAAGGTATTAATATCACTAACCCCCGGATTTTCAACGGTTTCATCTTTTTGAGAAACCACACCAATTACTTTACCTCCTTTATTAGCTTCCTTAATTAAATTAATAGATTTATCTCTGCCTGCGGTAATGGGTATTACCACACCAGGAAACAAAACTGTATTTCTAAGAGGTAAAATAGGAAGGGTTTCTGGCAACACTTCATTATTCATTTCCTCTTCATCTTCCGGTGTTAATAGGGGTATTAATTCTGCGTCTTCATCTATACCTTGTAGAGACAAACTGTCAAAATCAGTAAACTTTATATCTTTCATATCTTCACATTCGGTCAATTTGTCACACCAAAACTTGTAAAACCGACTACTTTCAACTTCGAATAATCTGCTAAAACATTAGTCTTCGGTTGGTTTGTGTGCAAAATCAACTACTTTTCGGTATTAGTTTGCAATTGTTATGCCAATACAATTGAATTTTTTTTGAAAAAACTGTAACAATTTAAAAGAGCTCTCATCTCTATAACAAATCAATCATCTTTTTGAGCCACAAAAAAGAACATACTGACCAATTGCTAGAATGGTGTAAAGAAGGTAAACAAGGTGCACAATTAGAAATATACAATAGGTATTACAAGGCCATGTACAATACTGCGTATAGAATAGTAAAGCACACCGCTGAAGCTGAAGATGTAATGCAAGAGTCGTTTTTGAACGCGTTCACCAAATTGCACACATTTAAGGGTGAAGTAACCTTCGGAGCATGGTTAAAAAGAATTGTGGTAAACAACAGTATCTACCATTACCGAAAACAACAAAAGAATATGGCCGTTGGTCTAGATGAAATGTTATACAAGGTCGAAGATAATGATGCAGTTGTTTCAGAGAACAATGGTTATACAGAACTAAAGGCTCAAAAAGTGATGGAGACCATGAACAGTTTAAAAGACAATTACAGAGTTTCTTTGACCTTACATTTGGTTGAAGGCTATGATTACGAAGAGGTTAGTGAAATTATGAATATTAGTTATGCTAATTGCAGAACCATGATTTCTAGAGCAAAGGAAAGTTTGAGAAGTAAAATGACATTAAACGCTTAATTGTTATGAAAGAAAAAGATGAATTAGAAAAATTATTTGAGCGGTTATCAGGAGATTTTGATTTTGAAAGCCCAAACAAGGGACACCAAAAAAGATTCTTAGAAAAAATAGAACGCCAAAATGGTGTAGTAACCTTAAAAAGAAAGAAAAATTGGTGGAAACCGCTCTCAATTGCAGCTTCAATTGTGCTTTTGGTTGGTATTGGACTATTTAGTCTTAACCAACAAGATAGTATTGAGGAACGGGTAGTTGAAATTTCCCCTGAAATATCTAACACAGAATTTTACTTTGCTAGCTTAGTAGAAGAACAAGTTCGAAAATTAGAAGAGGAAAAAACTCCAGCTAACGCAAAGTTAGTTGAAGATACACTAGGACAGTTAAAACAGTTAGAAAACGATTATAAACAATTAGAATTAGACCTGGTAAATGGCGGTAATTCTGAAATTATATTAAACGCCATGATAATTAACTTTCAAACAAGAATTGATTTGTTGAAAGAGGTTTTAGCCAGTATTGAAGATATTAAAAACATAAATCTACAGAATGATGAGAATTTTACAATATAGCATACTATTATTAACCTTTCTCGTTACCACTACGAGATTGCAAGCCAAACCTTTAGATGGTAGGTGGGGTGGTAAATACACAAAAGAAAAGACCATTAAAAAAGAATTTGATGTAAACGCTGATGCCCTTTTTAAAGTAAAAAACAGTTATGGCAATCTAAATATTACTTCATGGAATGAAAACAGAGTAGTAATAGAAGTTCACATTAAAACAAACGGCAACAATGAAGAAAAGGTAAAAGAGCGTCTGAGAGAAATAGATGTAGATTTTGAAAACAGTGCTTCATTAGTTTCTGCAATTACCCGTTTTGGCGATAGAAGCAAAAGTTGGGGTTGGAACTGGGGCAAACGTAATAATGTAAATGTTCAGGTTAATTACACAATAAAATTACCCGTAAAAAACAGTGTTCATTTAAATAATGATTATGGTAATATCTTTTTAAATAGAATAGATGGTCATGCCAAAATAAACTGTGATTATGGTAAAATGGAAATAGGTGAATTACGAGGCCGAAATAACGAACTGCGTTTTGATTATACCTCTAGAAGCTCTTTCGAATACATCAATAGTGCTGAAATTATGGCTGACTACTCTAGTTTTACAATAGAAAAAGCAGGTAATTTGGTTATCAACGCAGACTACACGAACAGTGTAATTAAAGAAATGGGTAACTTACAGTATTCATCTGATTACGGGTCTTTAGAAGTAGATAAGGTTAAAAATGTAAAAGGAGTTGGAGATTACATTGGAATTAAATTAGGCAAAGTAGATGGCAACGTAAGCATAACATCAGACTACGGTTCCATTAAAATATCAGAAATGACTAATGGTAATGTAGACATTAGGTCTGATTATACTGGAATTAAATTTGGTTATGCTCCTAGCTATTATTTCGATTTTGAAATTTCAACAGAATATGCAGGGGTAAGTGGAAAAGATGAGTTTGAAATAAATATTAGCAAAGAAAAATCTCACGAGAAATATTACAAAGGTTATCGTGGTAAATCAAATTCTGGCAACAGAGTTTCAATTAACAGTGAATACGGTGGAATAACATTCTATGAAAATTAATAACAATCAAAAACAACAAATCATGAAAAAAGTTTTGACCCTAAGTTTAGCACTATTGAGCCTAAGTGTATCAGCTCAATGGGGCAAAAGAATACAAGGTAATGGTAATGTAGTAACCATTGAACGTAATGTAGGTAGCTATGATGAAGTAAGCTCAGCTGGTTGGTTCGATGTTGAACTGGTAAGCGGTGCTGAAGGGCAATTAACAATTAAAGGAGAAGAAAATCTTTTAGAATACATAAAAACAGAGGTTAAAGATGGTCGCCTAGTTATTAAAACTGAAAAAGGAGTAAATCTTAAATCCTCTAATTGGAAGTCTGGAATATTAATAACTGTACCAGTTGAAGAAATTAGTGGTGTCAGCTTATCTGGTTCTGGTGATGTTGTATCAAAAACTGTATTAAAAACAGATAGTTTTAAGGCTTCAATAGCAGGTTCTGGTGATGTTACACTAGAATTAGAAGCTACCAACGTTAAGGCATCTATTTCTGGTTCTGGAGATATGAATTTAGAAGGCAGCACAAAAAATTTCGAAGTAGCTGTTGCGGGTTCTGGTGATGTTAAAGCATATGATTTAGAAGCTGATAATGTAGAAGCAAAAGTTTCTGGTTCAGCAGATTTAAAAGTAACAGCAAATGAAATGCTGCGTGCTAGAGTTTCTGGTTCAGGAGATATTACTTACAAAGGAAACCCGAGTAAGATTGAATCAAAAAGTTCTGGGTCTGGCGATATTTCTAGCTATTAAGATAGAATTTAAACATCCGATTATTCGGATACCTTCATCAATCAATAAACAAGAAATCCCCAGTTTTTCAACTGGGGATTTTTTATGAATTTATTTAATTAAAACCTTCTGTACTAAAATTTCATCTTCAACCCGCACAGAAACAAAGTAATTGCCCGAAGCTAGTTGTCTTATAGCTACCTCAGTACTATTTTGACCTTTATTCACTGGTCTTGAAACTGTTAGAACTATCTTACCAGAGTAGTCGTAAATATTTATTTCGGCATTTGAACTTACAAAAGATGCAAAATGAAGTTGCATATTTGAGTCTTGTTCCACCGGATTAGGAGCAATTGTTAATGCAGAAATTGATTTTCCTAATTTTTCTAATTCATCAAAAGATATTTTAAATGTGGATGTTGCTCCACTTCTAGACACAAAACCTGTTAGTTGTGCAGTATAACCTCCATCATTTGTGGTAACCGTAATAATGACTGTTCCAGGACCAACGGCAGTTACATTTCCGTTTTGGTCAACAACCCCTACACTTTCATCACTACTGCTCCATACAACTGATTTATCTGTTGCATTTTCTGGATTTATAGTAGCCGTAACAGTACCTGAAAAACCAACTGGAACCTCACCTTCAGTTACATCTAAGCTAACTCCTCTAACCGGTATATACTCTTCTCCAACTTCTATCTCAGAAATTGCCGTATAACCACCATCGATTGTAGTAACTGTAATAATTGCGTTACCTACAGCATTTGCGGTAACTAATCCATTAGAATTAACTGTTGCAACGCTATCATCACTTGATGACCAACTTACTGTTGTATTTGTTGCATTTGAGGGTGAAACTATAGCAGCTAATTGAAATGTTTGATTTGCTGTGAGATTAACTTTTTGTGGATTTAAGCTCACACCGGTAACCAAAATTTCTGAAGGATTATTGGCTTCAACTTTTAAATCGTCTACCACAAATATTTCATTATCTGCAGAGCACCAAACTTCAAACTCAATTACGAGATTATCTCCTTCTATACCTTCAACGGTAATTAGTTGTCGTTCTATATCATCAATAAATTCGCCAATTAAAACACGTTCTCCATTATCAACCGTATAATACGCTCTTAAGAAATCAACTTCTTCTTTGGCTCCCAAATCTTCGTCGTCAATGATAAACGAAATGGAAACATTAGCGTTACCAGCTATATTTATCTGTTCAGTTGTAAAGGTTGCTGGGTCATTAGAAGAGTAATCTGTTTGATATCTAAGTTGTCCGTTAGTAACCTGAATACTTCCGTCTACAATCCATGCAGTTTCACCATTATCTAGTTTACTTCCGTTAACCAAATCATTAAATGTTTCTATCCATGGTAGTTCTTGATTTGGAACTGCGCTTACCAATACATTTGCTGAAGCTGAATAATTACCATCAACCGTTGTTACAGTAACCGTTGCATTACCAGGATTAAGGGCAATTATCTTACCGTCAGCATCTACACTAGCAATTGATGGGTTGCTTGAGAGCCAAGTAACCGTTTTATCTGTTGCATTAACAGGGGTTATTGTAGAAATTAAAGTATAGGTAGCGTTTGGCACTAGATTAACCTCACTGGTATTTAAACTTACACCTGTCACAGGAATTGTGCTCGTATTGGTTTCTTCAACTCTTAAATCATCAACAATAAAAATCTCATTATCTGCTGAAGATTTAGCTTCAAATTCCACAACTAAAGAAGAACCTTGAATTCCACTGATGGTAAAGTTTTCTAAATCAATATCATCAATGAATTCTGCAAGCAATACACGAGTACCTCCATCTAATCTATAGTATGCTCTTAAATAATCAACTTCTTCTTTTGAATTTAAATTTTCATCGGTAACAGTAAACGAAATACTTACATCTGAATAACCAGAAATATTGATTTCTTGAGTTTCAAAAGTTGCTGGATTCTCAGTAGTATAATCTACTTGATAACGCAATTGTTCATTTAGAACAGAAAAGTTACCTGTTGTTGACCATGCGGTTTCACCTGTATCAACCGTAGACCCATTTTGTAAGTTAGTAAAATCTTCAATCCAAGGTAAATCTTGACTAGTTGGTGCTGTTACTGTTATTGTAGAGGTTGCCGAAAAACCGCCATCCTCAGTAGAAACCGTTATACGGGCAATACCTTCTGCTAAAGCATTTACCAAGCCTGAATTATCAATAGAAACCACACTCGGATCACTAACTGTCCAATTTACAGTTGTATTTGAGGCATCATTAGGATTTACTGTTGCTATCAGTTGTATTGATTCACCTATCGTAAGATTAGATGAAGTTGGATTTATTGTTATGCCAGTTACCGGTATAGTTATAGGCTCTACGATTACATTGGCATTGGCTATAAATCCGCCGTCATTTGTTGTGGCAATTATAATGGCACTACCTTCAGCAACTGCAGTAATAGCACCATTAGCATCAACGGTAGCTACGAATTCATCACTACTTTCCCAGGATACAGTGCGATTACTTGCATCTAAAGGACTAACAGTTGCAATAATTTGGGCGGTTTCACCAGCTATTAAAGTAATCTCATCTTCTGATAATGTTATACCTGTTACAGGAATAACAATTGGCTCAACCACGACTGAAGCGGTAGCTTTAAAACCTCCGTCTGTTGTAGTTACAGTAACTGTTGCATTTCCTTCAGAAACTGCTATAACATTACCGTTTTCATCAACAGTAATTATTGAAGTATCACTGCTCTCCCAAGATACTGAACTATCACTAGCATCAGTAGGACTTACAGTTGCTACTAATTGGGTTGTGTCACCTTCTGTTAAAGTTAAATTTTCAGCAGCTAATGTTACGCCTGTTACTGCTGTAGGTTCTGGAACCACGTTTAACAATAGTTCTGTTTCACAACCACTATCTGTGGTAAATATATATATCCCAGACTGTGCAGAAGTAACATTTGACAAGGTTAAATCTTGGAAATTAAGTTCCTTAAAAATATCATTAGGGCCTGTAACACTGAACCTAACAGCATTAGGTATAATACTCAAAGTAATAGTTTCTCCTTCTAAAATAGAAACGTTTGCATCTCCTGTAATGTAAGGCCCCGTCTGATTTAATTGATATTCAGTCTCTAAACCTAGATTTGTACAATCTACAGCAGCAACTTCAACATTAACTTCTAGCAAGCAACCTTGTTCCGTTTCAATAGTATAAACTCCGGCATCTTGTAACGTTATCTGTTCTATTACCAAGTCTTGTAAACTTAGTTCCTTTTCATTTCCATTAGGACCACTTATTGAAAATTGATATTGATTTGGAATTATACTTAACACCAATCGACTACCCTCATTAATCTGGATAGAACTTACATCAGTAATATATTGACCATTGTTAATCTGATATTCAGTTTCAATTATAGAACAATCGAAATTACTTTCTACAATTACAGCAACTTCTGCAGTAAAATCACCATCAATAGATGTTGCAGTCAATACCGTACTGCCTGAAGAAACAGCGGTAATTGTTCCTTGATTATCAACTGTTGCAATTGCCTCATCATTAGAAGTCCATACAATGCCTTGTTCAGTAGCATTTGTTGGCTGCACTGTTGCTGTAACGGTAACAGTTTCCCCTTCAACTAAACTAACTTCTGATAAAGAGGTTGTGATACCTGTTACGGGATTTCTATCAAGATTTACTAATCTCCATTTAAAGAAATTACTACCATCATTTATATAGGTTTTTACACTTGCACCTAAATCAACGCTATTGTTTTCAATTCCTAAATAAAGATTGTTAGCAACACTTTTAATTAACCACTGGTCTTCTTCAACATATTCTAAAGTGAATTGTTGAGCAATTGTACCGTTACCTTGATATTGGATAAGGTTTGTTCCAGGCGTTTGGCCTTGCGACTCAACATCAAAATATTTAGTACTGTGTAATGCTCTGAAACTGTAAACTCCAGTACCAACAGATTCTAGATAATATTCTTGATTTGCTCCACCGTTTGGATTCCATTGTATAATGTCAGCACGATCGGCTTGAGAAGCACCGGCAACATCCACATAAAGTCCGCTTCCAACATTTATTAAGGCATATCTAGCCTCTTCTATAGTTGGTACTTCTAAATCTGGATCTAACTGATTTATCCATGCTTCTAACAAAGCTACAGCCTTATCGTCTACCTTCTTTTTTGCTATAGGAGGCATCATTATAGACGGGTCTGTAGAGGCAGTTCTATGATAAAGAATAGATTGGTCCGCATTTCCTGGAACTAAAATTCGCTCCCCAGGAATTCCTATGGGCGTATTAGTGCCAGAACTTAATAAACCCGTTTGTTGCAACGTATTAAATAGGCGCAAATCAAACTGAGCTCTATCTCCTGTACCTCCAGGTCTATGACAATACGCACAATTTAAATCCATATAAGAACGTGCTCTTTCATCTAAACTTGCCGTTTCATCTTCTAAAGCTTTATAAGTCTGAAATTGAGCTGCTTGTGCATCGTTAATAGCTTCATCTAAAATACCCAAATGACTTAATGTTACTAATTGATTCGCCGTCAATCCTGTTTTATCGTATGTTATTTCAGAATTCAGATATCTTGTTCTTGTACCTAAAGTACCTCCCGTAGCAGGGTTATGACAAGAAATACAATCTTGACTTGAAGGATACACCCAAGTTTGGTTGGTAACCGTTCCATCTTGTAATCGAACTTGAATATCTTCTTCTAAACCTTGTTCCAATAACACCGCATCTGTGCCAGCTGCATTCCATTTATAGGTTTTATAATAAAAGGAGCCTTCTGTTGTTTTTACTGAAAATCTTGTTTCCAATCGTTTCGTCTCTGACGGATTATTTTCATCAACAGGAAGTTCAAAATGCTTAATTAAGACAGAACCAGTAGGAAACTGCCAATCGCCATTCTCAGAAAATGAAATCTGCTCAGCGGGTGTGTTGTGGGTACCATCATTAGGAATAACCAACCACCTTTTCTTTTCAGCTCCATCTGACCAAAATGGCTCAATTAAATCGTATGGTAAAACGCCATCATTAGGTTCAAGAGTTTCTAAATTTTTAAATGCACCGGTTTCTGATAATAATTCTGGAACAGTACCTTCTAGCTCACCATTCTGTACAAGCTTGTACATTTTTACATTATTACCTTGGCTTAGTAAGTACAATTCGCCATTATTATCTTCACCAAAAGAGATAATATTAGTAGGTGAAAATTGAGTAATTAATTCATATTCACCAGTATTGATATCTACAGCCCAAATTTCTTCACCTGTACCATAATCAGCACAAATATATTTTCCATAAAAATCTGGCATTGCTGCTCCCCTATACACATAACCGCCAATGAGAGCATTTGCTTGGCTTCTAGGAAAGGCAACTAATGGACCTTGATGAGGCATGCCGTCTTGCATTGTAGTACAGGTTCCTCTAAATTGATATCCCTCGTATACAGGCCAGCCATAGTTTTTACCCTTTTCGATTACATTAATTTCTTCATGAGTTGACTCCCCTATCTCACCAATATAAAAGGTTCCTGTAAGTCTATCCACTGTCATACGATGTGGGTTTCTATGCCCAATTGTATAATATTCTTCAAAATTGCTACCGCTTGCAGTTAAAAAAGGATTATCATCTGGTATATAATAACCAACGCCAGATACCTCATCTGCAAAACGCCCCCCTGTTGGTAATGTTCTAGTTGGAGGATGACTTGTGTTAGGGTTTTGGTCCACATCTATTCGCAGTACTCCACCATCTAAATTGGTGGTTGAATTTTGCGGCTTATTATAAGCAGATTGGTCGCCTGTTGGTATATATAAGTAACCATCATTACCGAATGCTATGCCTCCACCACGGTGCGTAGAACTAAACATGCGCATCTTTATCATTTCAAGGTCGCTATTGGCTACTTTAGTAAACGTTGTTGGGTTAACTTCAATACGTTTTAAGATTAAGAAATTTCCCCAATAATCTTCCTTATCACACCCGAACCCAGTTATAAAACCGTTAGGATAATCTCTTCCTTGAGCATCTTTGGTGGTATAATATAAATAGAAGTAATTTTTACCAGCTTGTCCAAATTGTGGATGAATAGCTAGACCTAAGAAGCCACCATCCCATGTAACGCCAACTTCATTAGACATATCAACTAACAAATTCTTTGTGGCACTATTTTCGTTTTCGAACCAGTAAATTTCTCCATTACGTTGACCAACGATTAAAATATCAGAATTTGGAACCGGAGTAAATGTTAAAGGCGAATCAAAGGTAATGTTGGGAAATACTTCTTTATAAGGATTTGATGAAGCACTTACATCAGGAAAATTACCATTTAAAAATGCCCCAACCGGTTCGGCATTAGAAAGTCCTGATCCCGCAAAATAAGATACTGCAGACATTGATATTACTGCAGATACCAATAAGACAAAAGCGAATATAGAATTGTAGTGTTTTCTCATAGTTAGGCCAATTAGCCTACAAAAGAAGCATTTGGCCTATGGAAAAGTGAAAACAATCGTTATGATCTTGTTAAAAATCGATTAAACTCCAAAATGTTAAAAACGATATCACTTTTTGTAAGTGAATTCGCTATATTTCGCATAATCAATCTTTTACCTTGTTCACTTTTGTTAAAAGTAATGCACCAAAAAGAAAGAAAAGTGTAAAAAACAAAGCTGCATTTCTTGTGCCTCCTTCAAATTCAGAAATATAGCCAAAAACAAAGGTTCCTATTATAATTCCGATTTTTTCAGTGACATCATAAAAACTAAAGAAAGAAGTAGTGTCTGTAGTTTCTGGTAGGTATTTTGAATACGTAGATCTAGACAATGCTTGTATACCACCCATAACCAAACCTACCATAGTGGCACCTATATAAAAATCTATGGGAGTGACCATGGTAAAGGCATAGATACATAATAGAATCCAAAAAACATTAACAACAACAAGTGTTTTAATATTTCCAAATTTTTTAGCTGCCCAAGCCATACCATAGGCACCCAGTATGGCTACCAATTGTATTAAAAGAATACTAGAAATTAATCCAACTTGCCGGTTTTCATCTGTTCCCCACTCTATTTCTTTTTCGCCAAAGTAAGCTGCAATAAGCATTATGGTTTGCACTGCCATACCATAAACAAAAAATGCTCTTAAATACCTTTTAAGAGTTAGTAATTCTTGTAACTGATTCCAAACCATTTTTAGTTCTCTAAAACCGTTGAGAATTATATTTCTTCTTTTACCTTCTCTTTTGTAGCCTTTAGGTAGATGGTAAAAAGAATACTGACTAAAAGCTATCCACCATACTCCTACAGTTGCAAAGGAAATCTTCATACCCTTTACAGCCGCAGGCATACCTTCAGAATCTTCTAAGCCAAAGTAATGTGGAAAAAGCACCATAATTAAGTTAAATATGAGCAGAAGAACACTACCCACATAGCCCATAGAAAAACCCTTAGCACTTAACTTATCTTGTTGTTCAGGATAAGCAATATCTGGTAAGTATGAATTGTATACTGCAAAACTAACCCATGCCCCAATTAAACCGCACATATAACTAAACAAACCCCAATAGATATGTTCTAAAGAGAACCAATAGAGACCTATACAGCCAAATGCGCCTAAGTAAGTAAAAAATCTGAGGAACACTTTTTTATTACCCAAATAATCTGCAACCCCAGAAATTAAAGGTGTAATTAATGCTATAATTACAAATGAAATGGAGGTTACATAACCTATTAAGGGTACCCTTTCTATGTTTCTACCAAAAACCTCAACAGTTTCGACCTCAGAAATTCTAAATAAGGTACCTAAGAATAAAGGAAAAACAGCACTTGAAACGGTTAGGTTGTATACCGAAGTTGCCCAATCATAAAAGGCCCAAGCGTTCAACAACTTGGGTTCACCTTTAGCTAAAACTGCCTTTGACATTTGCTAAAAATAGAAAAGCCATCTGAATAAGATGGCTTTTCTTAAAATTTTTATTTGCTTAAATTATTTAAAGGTGGTTACACCAAATTTTGCAGCTTCTTGTTTTGCTGCGGGTGCCCATGCCGTTAAATTGTTAATTCTAGTATCATTAGAAGGGTGTGTGCTTAAAAATTCTGGTGGTGCTTGACCGCCACGAGCTTTCATTCTTTTCCATAGTTCAGCAGCTTCATCAGGATTATAACCAGCAATGGCCATTATTTGTAAACCAATTCTATCTGCTTCAGTTTCATGACTTCTGTTAAATGGCAGCATCACACCTACTGAAGATACCACACCATAAGATTGATTAAAAACGTTTAACCATTGTTCATTTTTAATGGCTACGTTACCTGCAACAGCACCAATTTGTTGCGCCATACCAGCACTCATTCGTTGTGCACCATGGTCTGCTAAAGCGTGAGCAACCTCATGCCCCATAACAACAGCTATACCAGTTTCGTCTTGGCAAATTGGTAAAATACCGGTGTAAAAAACAATTTTACCTCCTGGCATACACCATGCATTTACGGTTTCATCTTGAACCAAATTATATTCCCATTTGTAATCTTTTAGATAGCCTGGGTAACCATTCGCATTTAACCAACGTTCAGCAGCAGATGCAATTTTTTGCCCAACATTAGTTATCATTTGCGCCTCACTAGTACCTGTAACTACTTTATTATCAGTTAAAAATTGGTCATATTCCGCAAATGCCATTGGGAAAATTTGACTATTAGGAAACATGTTAAAGGTGCTTTTACCAGTAAATGGGTTGGTTTTACAAGCAACTACAGAAAGAAACACTGTGATGGTTAATAGTACTTTTTTCATTTTTATAGGTATTTAAAACGTTCTTTCGACTACATACGCAAGAACAAATTCTTAGTAATTGGAAACCAAATTTACCAATTGGTCACTAATTAAATTCCAATAAGGTGAATCTCAGTAAAATCTTTACTAATTTCAATTTCACCGTTACCATGATAATTTACCTGATCATAATTAACTTTCTCATTATCTAATTCGATAATGCCAATTTTAAATGGTAAACCATGGAATCTTAGTTTAATGGTTTCATAAGGTGTAATATACGAACCATCTTTGTATTGCTGTATAATTAGCTCATTACTCTTACCTTTTAATCTAAACTTTCTTAAACTAAAACGTCCTTTTTTGTAATCATACCCGTCTTGATGGTCTTCATAAACTTCTGAGGTTTCTGTACCTTCAGTAAAGTATACATCAACAACAAGTTGTTCTATCTTTTTTTCACCAACATATTGTTGCACTGGATATTTTGGAATCATAGCGCCAGCCTTTATAAACATTGGTATTTTATCAATATCTGCTTCGACCCATTTTTCTGCACCACCTTCAGATAATTCATCGGTATAAAAATTATACCAATTACCGTGAGGCAAATACATTCTTCTGCCTTTTGCATTTGGCTCTTGAACCGGACACACTAGTATTTGATTTCCGAAAATAAATTCGTCTGTTCTAAAATGTGTTTGCACATCCTCTTGGTCAACATATACTAAAGACTTAAGTATAGGTTGTCCTTCATTTACATACTTATAAAACGAGGTATACAAATAGGGTAACAACTCATAACGTAGTTCTATATACTTTCTAACAATATTAGTTATCTCGTCTCCAAACGACCATGGTTCTTGATTACCATGATCTCCACTAGAATGAACTCTACAGAAAGGATGAAAAATTGCCATTTGAACCCAACGTGCAAATAATTCTCCGTTTGGTTGTTCTGCAAATCCACCAATATCTGAACCAACAAAAGAATAACCACTCATTGCCATACGTTGCATTTGTACGTTGGCAATCCAAAGATGTTCCCAAGTGGCTACATTATCCCCTGTCCATGTGGCACAGTATCGTTGTGTTCCTGAATAGGCTGCTCTAGTTAATACAAAAGGCCTTTTAGGAAAAGTATATTTTTTTAAACCATCAAAGGTTGCTCTTACCATTTGCATACCGTAGACATTGTGTGCTTTTCTATGGCTACACGGATGACCATCATAATCATGACGAACATCTAAATTTGCTGTTTTGGTAGGAACTTCCATAATTGCTGGTTCATTCATATCATTCCATACACCATGTACGCCTACCTCAGCAATCATTTCTTTATATAACCCAGCCCACCATTCTCTTACTTCAGGATTGGTAAAGTCAGGAAATTTGCACTCTCCAGGCCAAACTTTACCTTTAAAATGAGGTCCATCAGCTCTTTTACAAAAGAAATCGTTATCCATTGCTTGTTGATAAACCCAATAATCTTTATCAATTTTAATTCCTGGGTCAATCATGGTTACGGTTTTAAAACCATCTTGAGCTAATTCCTCTACCATTTTCTTTGGGTTAGGAAATTTGCGATTATCCCAAGTAAAACATCTAAACCCTTCCATATAATCGATATCTAAATAAATAGCATCACAGGGAATTTGAAGTTTTCTAAATGTTGAAGTAATCTTTTTAACTTGTTTTTCTGGATAGTAACTCCATTTAGACTGATGAAAACCCAAAGCCCACATTGGAGGAAGCTCTGGTTTGCCTGTTAAATCTGTATAGGCTTCTACAACATCTTCCATCTTAGGACCATAGAAGAAATAATAATTCATTTCTCCCCCGTCTGCCCAAAAACTTGTGGTAGTGCGTCTTTCTCTTGCAAAATCAAAATACGAGCCAAAAGAATTATCAAAGAAAATACCATAGGCTACATTATTATGAAGACCTACGTAAAAAGGAATAGACTTGTACAAAGGCTCTTGGTCTTTACCATAAGCGTAAGAGTCTGTTACCCAATTAGAAACTTTTTTACCCTTGAGGTTGATATGAGAAGCCTTATCACCCATACCATAATAGTTTTCACCGGGCTGTGTAATTTTACTCATTTTAACGATGTTACCACCGTAGTCATAATTTTCTTCCCAATGAAAACCAGACTCATCCTCATTTAAAACAAGTCCGTCTAAATCTTCAATTCTAACTTTTAAATTGTCTTTATTAATAGCCACTTGAAGCTTGGATGTTCTAATAAGATACTCTGGTACTTCATCTACAAATTCTAATTTGTTGTACCCAAGACTTACATCGTCATCAATAGCATAAGAAAAATCATCTTCAAAAACATATTCTGTAGCGTATCTAAATCTAAAAGCGCTGCCTCTAAGAACAGTAACTTCTAAGATTACTCCATTTTGAGTAGTAAAATAAAATTTGTCTCCGTCTTCTTTATATTCAACTATTCTATTTGGGTACTGATTTCCCTTTTTATCAATTTCTGTATTGGTTATCATCTAGATATGGGTTAGTGTTTAATTGATTAGACAAACATCAAAAGTTAACGTAATAAAGGTTGTTTTCTTATTTATAAATTACAACTCCTAATGGTGGTAAATTTAATTGAATAGATTGTTCTCGACCATGCGCTTTAATTTTTTGAACTGTTACCTGCTTTTTGGCAGTGCCCCTACCTGCATATTTTTTATCATCGCTATTAAAAACTAGTTTCAAATCTTTAGATTTTGGCACCCCTACTCTATAATTTTTTCTTTCGATTGGTGTAAAATTACAAGCTATAATTAAGTCGTTTTTAGCATCATTACCTTTTCTGATGTAGGTTAAAACTGAATTAGCATGGTCATTCCATTCAATCCATTCGAAACCATCAGGACTAAACTGCTTTTCAAACAATGCTGGTTCTTGTTTGTAAAGCTTATTGAGGTCTTTAATAACAGCTTGTACGCCTTTATGAAAGTCATAATCTAACAAATGCCACTCTAGACTTTCTTGAAAATTCCATTCAGAAGTTTGGCCAAATTCACCTCCCATAAACAGCAAGTTTGTTCCTGGATGGGTAAACATATAGCCATAAAGCAATCTTAAATTTGCAAATCGCTGCCACTCATCTCCTGGCATTCTATACACCAATGATTTTTTACCATAGACTACCTCATCATGGGAAAATGGTAACATAAAATTCTCAGTAAAAGCATAGGTTAAACTAAAAGAAATGTCTCCTTGATGATGACTTCTATGAATAGGTTCTTTTTTAAAATATTCTAGGGTATCATGCATCCAACCCATCATCCATTTCATTCCAAATCCTAAACCACCAAAATGTACTGGCTTAGAAACCCCGTTAAATGCTGTAGATTCTTCTGCAATGGTTTGTACACCTGTAAAACTTGCATAGATTTCTGTATTTAATTCTCTTAAAAAAGATAAGGCTTCTAAATTTTCATTATTACCATACATATTTGGCTCCCATTCTCCATCTTCTCTAGAATAATCTAAGTAAAGCATAGAAGCTACGGCATCTACTCTTAGACCATCTACGTGAAATTGTTCTAACCAAAAAATAGCATTGCTAATTAAAAATGCCCTAACCTCATTTCTACCATAATTAAAAATTAGGCTTTTCCAATCAGGATGATACCCTTTTCGTCTATCTGGATGTTCATACAAATGAGAACCATCAAAAAAGCCTAAACCATGAGCATCTTCAGGAAAATGAGAAGGAACCCAATCTAAGATTACACCAATACCTTCTTGATGAAATCTGTCAACTAAATGTTTAAATTCTTCTGGTTTTCCGAACCTTGACGTAGGTGCAAAATAGCCTGTTAGTTGATACCCCCAAGATGGGTCATAAGGATATTCCATTACGGGCATAAACTCAACATGAGTAAAACCCATTTCTTTAACGTAACTTACCAATTCATCAGCATACTCAAGATAGGAAAGACTTTCCCAACCATTTTTCTTTTTCCAAGAAGCCAAATGAACCTCATAAACCGAGTAGGGTTTGTCTAAACCATTGTGGTTTTCTCTGGTGTTCATCCAGTTAGTATCTTTCCAATTGTAAGGAGCATCCCATACAATTGAAGCTGTTTTAGGGGGCTGCTCACAAAGTCTTGCAAAAGGGTCGGCTTTCTCGGTTTTAATAGAATTATTGTTAGAGGTAATCTTGTATTTGTAATGTTCACCCTTACCTAAGTTGGGTATAAAACCTTCCCAAATTCCACTTGAATCCCACCGCACATTTAGTTGATGTTCACCTTCTTTCCAATTATTAAAATCACCGATTACTGAAACTGATTTGGCAGATGGTGCCCAAACGGCAAAATAAACTCCTTTTTGCCCATCTACCTCAGTAATATGAGAGCCTAATTTATTGTACAATCTAAAGTGCTTACCACCTTTAAATAAATCAATATCAAATTCTGTAAAAAAGCTATGCGAAATTACGTTACCCATGTTTTGAGATTAGTTAATTGCAAGATAACTTATCTAAAGGTTAGATACCTATTAAGAATTAATTTTTATGAATCCATAATTTTTGGAATGCTTTTTGTTTTAAAACTTAAAAAACAAATCTATTCAATAAAAATCCATATTATGAAAGACTTAAAAATACTTTTTGCAGCAGTAGTATCGCTAGTATTATTTTCTTGTGAAGGTCCGGCTGGCCCTCCTGGCCCTCCAGGTTTTGACGGTGTCAATGGCCAAGATGGGGTAAACATCTTAGGAACCGTTTTAGAAATTCAGGGAACATTTGAAGAAAGTAACGACTACTCTATATTTTATGAGTTTCCAAGTAGTGTTGAAGTATTTGAGTCAGATGCCGTTTTGGTGTATTTGTTATGGGACCAAGTTGATGATGCTAATGGGGGAGACCCAATAGATGTATGGAGATTACTACCCCAAACAAGAATTTTAGACCAAGGGCTTTTACAATATAATTATGACCATACATTTTTAGATGTAAATATATTTTTAGAGTCAGATTTTGACCTTACCGAATTACTTCCTGGAGACACCGTTGACCAAGTATTTAGAATTGTAGTTGTACCTGCAGAATTTGCTCAAGACACTACAATTGACTTAACCAATTTAGATGATGTAATGACTAATCTTGAATTAAATATCAACGATATTCAAAAAATGCCTTCTTTTTAAGAATTCGTAAACTAAATACCAACAACCCATTTCTTATTTTTAGAGATGGGTTTTTTTATTGAAAGGAAACCAAGATTATTACGTCTAATAGAAAAAGAAAATTAATGGTAAAAAACATTGCAATACTAATGATGCTTTTAGTTGTTGCCTGTAAAGGCAATTCACAAGAGCAGCACACAGAAAAGAAAAAAGAAGTAAAAGAAATAGCTTACAAGGTTGAAAAATCTGATGCTGAATGGAGAGCTGAACTAGATGATATGGAATATTATGTATTGCGCAGAGCGGGAACAGAATATGCGTTCACTAGTGATTTATTAGAAAACAAAGAAAAAGGTACTTACGTATGTGCTGGTTGTGGTAACCCAGTATTTAAGAGTGATACAAAATTTAAATCTGGTACAGGTTGGCCAAGTTTTTATCAAGAGATTGAAGGCAATGTTGCTTTTGATACTGATTATAAAATTGGTTATGCCAGAACAGAAGAGCATTGTGCCACTTGTGGCGGGCATTTGGGGCATGTTTTTAAAGACGGTCCTGAGCCAACAGGCGAAAGACATTGTATAAATGGCGCAGCATTAGATTTTATTCCAGACAGCAAATGAAAAAATATAGTGTAAACAAATCAGAGCAAGAATGGAGAGAAACACTTTCTCCAGACTCCTATTATGTCTTAAGACAAAAAGGTACAGAAAGACCATTTACAGGAGAATATAATTTACATTTTAAAAAAGGTGCTTATCACTGTAAAGCCTGTAACGCACAATTATTTGAAAGTGGTAATAAATTTGAAAGTGGATGTGGTTGGCCTTCTTTTGATCAAGCTATACCTGGTGCTATTGAATATATAAGAGATACTTCTCATGGGATGATGCGCACAGAAACACTATGTGCCAATTGCGGAAGTCATTTAGGGCATGTATTTGATGACGGACCTAGAGAGACTACTGGTCAACGGTATTGCATAAACTCATTAAGCCTAGATTTTAATCCCGAACAAGAGTAAAATTTCATACTAAAAATATTGGTGGTGTTTTAATCATAGAAATACGACTATATTTTACATAATTACTATGAAATGTTAGGTCCCATTTTTATCGGCGGTTGATCTAACACATATTAACATTTTCATTAAAAAAACTAGCTGGAGTTCACTAAATTTGCACCGCTTGAAAATTACAAGCGTTATAACCCAATAAATTCAGAAATATGAGTCATTTTGATATGATTGTTTTAGGCAGTGGCCCTGGTGGATATGTAACTGCAATTCGCGCAGCCCAGTTAGGTTTTAAAACAGCTATAGTTGAAAAAGAAAGCTTAGGTGGAGTTTGTTTGAACTGGGGCTGTATACCAACCAAAGCACTTTTAAAATCTGCTCAAGTTTTTGAATATTTAAAACACGCAGAAGATTATGGTCTTTCTGCTAAAAAAGTGGAGCATGATTTTGATGCTGTAGTAAAGCGCAGTAGAGGTGTTGCAGAAAGCATGAGTAAAGGAGTTCAATTTCTGATGAAAAAAAATAAAATTGAAGTTCTAAATGGGTATGGTAAAGTACAACCTGGTAAAAAAGTAGTTGTAAAAGGTGAACACGGTGATCCCGCAGAGTATACTGCTGACCACATTGTAATTGCAACCGGTGCGCGCAGTAGAGAGTTACCAAGCTTACCCCAAGATGGTAAAAAGGTTATAGGTTATCGAAAGGCTATGACTCTTGAAAAGCAACCTAAGAAAATGATTGTTGTTGGTAGTGGTGCTATAGGTATTGAGTTTGCTTACTTCTACAATTCTATGGGTACAGAAGTTACCGTTGTAGAGTACTTACCAAATATTGTTCCTGTAGAAGATGAAGAGGTTTCTAAGCAATTAGAAAGAAGTTTTAAAAAGAATGGAATTAAAATTAAAACCTCAGCAGAAGTTACCAAAGTAGACACTTCTGGTGATGGCGTAAAAGCTACCGTAAAAACTGCAAAAGGAGAAGAAGTTTTAGAAGCGGATATTGTTCTTTCTGCTGTTGGGATAAAGACTAACATCGAAAACATTGGTTTAGAAGATGTAGGTATTGCTACAGACCGCGATAAAATTTTAGTTAACGATTATTACCAAACTAACATTCCAGGATATTATGCTATCGGAGATATAACTGCGGGGCCTGCCTTAGCACATGTAGCTTCTGCTGAAGGTATTTTATGTGTTGAAAAAATAAAAGGTTTGCACGTTGAACCCTTAGACTATGGTAATATTCCTGGTTGTACCTATTGTACTCCAGAAATTGCCTCAGTTGGTTTAACAGAGAAACAAGCTAAAGAAGCAGGTTACGATATTAAAGTGGGTAAATTTCCATTCTCTGCAAGTGGTAAAGCAAAAGCATCTGGCAATTCTGAAGGATTTGTAAAAGTAATTTTCGACGCTAAATATGGAGAATGGCTAGGTTGCCATATGATAGGTGCTGGTGTAACAGATATGATTGCCGAGGCGGTTGTAGCGCGCAAGCTAGAAACTACTGGCCATGAAGTTTTAAAAGCGGTTCACCCTCACCCAACTATGAGTGAAGCTGTAATGGAAGCAGTTGCAGCGGCATATGATGAAGTAATTCACTTATAACATTATGTTCAAAGTATTTAGAGTTACCGCAATTTTAGAAGGTATTTCTTACTTAGCCTTATTTGCATTTACTATACCCTTAAAGTATTGGGCAGGTATTGGGCAACCCAATAAATGGGTTGGTTATGCTCATGGCGTACTATTTATACTCTACATACTTTTATTATTAGTTCTGATGTTTGAAAAAAAATGGGGAGTAAAGAAGTTCTTGATTTTATTCATAGCTTCCCTACTCCCCTTCGGAACTTTTTATGCAGATAAAAAGTATTTAAGCGGTTCTAATTAGTTTGCTTGGGATTGCGTAAACTTATAGATGCCACCGCTTAAGTCAAGTAGGTAAAGTTCCTGGTTTAAATCAGTTCCAAAGGCCGCAATATTGTAACCCGTGTCTTCAATAAGTTCGTTAGAAGTTCCATCTAAATTCATCATCCACACTCTTCCGCTCACAAAATCACCATAAACATATTTACCTTGTAGGGCTGGTATTGTAGTTCCTCTGTATACAAAACCACCTGTGATTGAACGGTCACCATTACTTTGATTATATTCAAAAACGGGTGCTATAAAATCAGAAATATCACTACAATCACCAGAATAACAAGAAGAACCTTCGAGGGTATTCCAACCGTAATTTCCGCCTGAGACTATGATATCAATTTCTTCAATGGCATTTTGCCCAACATCACCTGTCCACAGTGCATTGGTTTGCGTATCAAAACTCATTCGCCATGGATTTCGAAGACCATAGGCAAAAATTTCATTTCTAACTTCGGTATTGTTTGTAAAAGGATTATCACCAGGAATGGAGTAATTAAATCCGTTAGAGGTATTATCGACATCAATTCTAAGAATTGTACCTAACAAATTTGATAGGTTTTGAGCGTCAGCAGCATTACCTCCGCCATCTCCTGAAGAAATATATAAATATCCGTCAGCACCAAAAACTAACTGACCTCCGTTATGATTGGTAGCCGTTTGCGGTATTTCTAAAATCACAACTTCACTGTCAACATCTGCTACATTAGCAGCTGAAGAAGCTGTAAAACGAGATATTCTTGAAATAGAATTTGTTGGATTATAATACACATAAAAATATCCGTTAACCGCATAATTTGGATGAAAAGCTAAACCCAATAATCCTTGTTCGCTATCGGTAACAAGGTTTCCACTAAGGTCTAAAAATGTACTTGTTTCAGATACATTGTTTTCATTAAGAAAAACTTTTATAGCGCCCTGTTTTTCAACCACAAAAATACGATTGGTATCATCATTAGGTGACTGTAAATCTAAAGGTTGTGTAAAAGATAAATTTTCAAAGGCATTTACTAATACTAGTTCTTCTTCAGCACTAGAATCATCATCAGAGTTACTAACTTCGGCGTCTTCCGTTTGGCAAGCCAAGGCAATTGCTAGCGTAAAAGCTAGCAGCATTAAAGGTTTCGTTTTCATATCAAATGGGGTTTATCTAATTGATACGAAAACTTAACAAGTATTGGATGTATTAAGAATCTTAAAGTTTTCTAAAGCTTTCTATGGCAAGGTCATAGCTCTGTAATCCAAAGCCCAAAATAACACCCTTTGCTACTGGTGAAATGTAAGATTGATGTCTAAAATCTTCTCTTGAAAATGTATTTGAAATATGCACCTCAATTACTGGCGTGGTAACAGCTTTAATAGCATCACCTATACCTACAGAAGTATGGGTGTATGCAGCAGCATTTAAAATTATACCATCATAATCAAACCCAACTTCTTGAATTTTATCGATGAGCTCGCCTTCAATATTAGATTGCAAATATTCTAATTGAATATCTTTAAATTTAAACTGTAACGAAGAAAAATAGTCTTCAAAAGTTTGAGAACCGTAGATTTCTGGTTCGCGCTTACCCAAAAGATTAAGATTAGGACCGTTGATGATGATTAGCTTCATAGCTCAAAAATAATCATATTTTAAAGCTATAAGAATAGTCATTGAAAAGAATTCTTAAAAGACTTCTAACAACCGCTAACTAATATAAAGTATGTATGTTCAAACAATCCTAATCTTATTTTTTAGCATAAATTTCTAAAAGAAATAGGCTAAACCTACATTAAGGGTTGCACCTTTAATATCTAAAGAATTATTTAACGGGCCAGAATAACGGTCTGTAATTTCTAGTGCATACCTAGCCTGTACAGATACATTTTCAGTAATGTCAAAACCTGCTCCAAAACCAATTTCTACCCCAATGGTATTTAACACATCATCAATATTAGTATTGCTTCCTAACACTCCTTCTATATCTTGAATGGTATTTTTAATATCATCTAAATTGGATGAAAAATTAAATTGAGGTCCTAATTGAACATTTAGTTTATTAGGAATCAAATAATATTTAGCCATAATTGGTAAATAGACAAAAGAAAGGTCACCGGCACTACCATAAGTTAACTCTGGTTGTACATGAAAACTATCGGCAACTTCAATATCAGAAATAACTCCAATATAAAAACCAGTATTATTTATGGCATCAATAGAGGCAATATCAATAATATCTCCTACAGAAAGGTTTACGTCAGCATCTGCGTTAAGTAATCCGCCAGTAATACCAAATTTAACATTGCCTTGCGCAGCTAGTTGCAAGCCGGTTAGCAATAAAATAAGAACAAGTAAATTTCTCATAATCAATGTGTTTAGTGTTTCGTTAAAGATAAATAAATGTAATTATCATATAACAAACTACATGCCAAACAAAAAAAACGGCTCAAAGGCCGTTTTTAATTTTTTTTAGGATGTGTTATTAATTAATCAAAAGCGTATCTAAACCCTAGTGCAAAAATACCAGCTTCAAATCGGTCACCTTCAAAACCGCTACTTAAACCTATACCTGGTCTCCAGCTAGCAGAAAATGCAAGAGGCACATCCGCAATCTTATAGTCTAGTCCTGCATGCGGTCTTAACAATATTTGACTATCAAAATCTTTAATTAACCAAATGCTTGGTCCAGCACCTGCAAACCATTGTAAACCTTCAGCACCACTAAATTGGCCATGGTAGGAGTATAAAAAGGTTAAAGAAGTTACGCTATCTTCAAAACCTAAATCAAATTGAGCGGCATTGTTTTCGTTAAAAAAATATTTACCACTTGGTCCTACAAATGTAAATCCGTCACCAAGGTCTAATCCAAGACCAACAGCTGCGGTGTAATTTGACTGTGCATTAACAGCAAACGCAAATGCAAAAAGCGCAATAAAGGTTACAACTAATTTTTTCATTTTAATGTGTTTTTGTGTTTTATTACTCAAATATATGAATGTAAACTCGAGCTAAGTGAACACATAGTAAAATTAGTGTAACCTTAATACAAAATAATTAGTTAAAATAAAAAGGCAATACCACCAGTAACAGTAGACCAAGTGCTACCATCCTGAGAAACACCAGTGTAAGAAAAATGCAATTCTGTGTTACTATTTATTTTTAGACTTAAACAGGGGCGGTAATAAAACCCTCCATCATTGCCTTCATTTATTCCAATGGCATAACCTACATCGGCACCTAAATTGAAACTACTTGTAGGGTAGATTCGAACTAAACCAGCTACAGGTAAAAATTGAACATTATCAAAATCTGTTTCAAAGGTGATACCATTTATTTCTATTTCATCTTTTAAAAAGGCATTGGTAAAGCCAGTTGCAATACCTAAATCAATCTCTTTAGACACCCCCCAGTGTTGAAATAAATCTACTCCTAAACTAAAACTTGCAATATCTGCTGTTTCACCTACGGGAATGGCTCCATGAAAACCAGCTTTGAAAAAAGAACGGTCCACATATTGAGCACTTAGGCAATAAAAACTTAAAAAGAATAGGGCAAAAACTAGTTTTTTCATTGTTAATTGGTTTGTTAATTATGCTTATCTAACGTTGGTTTTAAATTAAAGTTGTATTGGCAAATTGGGTATGGTTTTACCTGAGTTAATTTGAAATGTATTTTTGTAGCATGAAATGGAATGCAGCTGTAAAAGATTATAGTAACTATTTAAAGATTGAACGCGGTTTATCAGAAAACACCATAAAAAACTACTTATTTGATTTAAAAAAGCTGCTAGACTTTTTAGAAGATAAAAAAAGTACAGCAACACCAATTACCATAGACCTTTCAGAAATTCAGCAATTTGTTTATGAAATTGCCACCGAGGTAAAACCTCGAACACAAGCAAGAATAATTTCAGGTTTAAAAGGCTTTTTTAATTATTTGGTTTTTGAAGATTATAGAAAAGACAATCCAACAGATTTATTAGAAACCCCAAAAATTGGCAGAAAGCTACCAGATACGCTTTCAGAAAAAGAAATTAATCAACTTATTTCTGCCATAGACTTATCTCATCCACAAGGAGAGCGAAATAGGGCTATCTTAGAAACATTGTATGGATGTGGTCTAAGAGTTTCTGAACTCATTAATTTACGATTATCTGATTTATATTTTGAAGAAGATTTTATTAAAGTTTCAGGAAAAGGAAATAAACATAGGCTAGTACCCATTGGAAATCTCACCAAAAAATACATTAACCTATATCACAAGCATATTAGAAATCACCAAAAAATTGCCTCTGGGAGCGAAGATATTTTGTTTTTGAATAGAAATGGTAAAGGGTTGACAAGAGCAATGATTTTTGAAATTATAAAGAGACTTGCAGAAAAAATTGGTTTGAATAAAAAGATTGGTCCGCACACTTTTAGGCATTCATTTGCTACTCATTTGTTAGAAGGAGGCGCAGATTTAAGAGCTATTCAACAAATGTTAGGTCATGAAAGTATAACAACCACAGAAGTTTATGTACATGTTGACCGTTCACATCTCACCAAGGTTCTGAAAGACTTTCATCCAAGAGGTAAACAAGAAATTTAGTCTGTTTGATAGGTTTTTTTAAACGGCCTAATAATTAATCTGGCCTCTCTATCGAACTTAATATAATTGTATACCCAATTGATAAAAACCACTACCCTATTTCTAAAACCAATTAAAAAATAAAGGTGTACAAACATCCATACAAACCATGCAAAAACGCCTTGAAATTTAAAACTAGGTAAGTCGGCAACGGCTTTATTTCTGCCAATGGTAGCCATACTACCTTTGTCTTTATATTGAAATGGCTTTAAAGATTTGCCCTCAGAAAGTCTTACCAAATTATCGCCTAAATTACTTCCTTGTTGCAATGCCGGTTGTGCCATCATAGGATGACCTTTAGGCCATTCTTCAGACTCCATTTGAGCTACGTCACCGATAGCAAATATGTTTTCAAAACCATTTACTTGATGAAACTCATTTACTTTTAAACGTTCACCTCTACACAACACATCTTTAGCATCTAACCCATTTAATCTTACAGCCTTTACGCCTGCCGCCCAAATAAGTGTCTGGGTTTTAAATTCAATGTCTGTATTGGTAGTGGCAACTTTACCATCATAGTTTTGAACTCGCATCCCTTTCCAAACATGAACTCCTAAATTTTCTAGAAAGTCTTCCGCCTTTTTAGAAGCTTTCTCACTCATTGCTGGTAAAATTCTTTCACCACCCTGAACTAAGTTTATTTGCGCTACCCTAGTATCTAAATCTGGATAATCTTTAGGTAAAATTCCTTTTTTAATCTCAGCTAAAGCTCCTGCTAACTCAACCCCAGTTGGTCCACCACCTACTATTACAAAGTTCATTAAAGCCTCTCTCTCATGGTAGTCATCTGTAAGCAGTGCTTGTTCAAAATTTTCAAGAATTAAACTTCTGAGATTTAAAGATTGTGGTATAGACTTCATTGCCATACAATTTTCTTCAAGATTTGTATTCCCGAAAAAATTTGTTTCTGACCCCACAGCCACTACCAAATAATTAAATTTTAAGGTTCCAATATTAGTTTCGACTAGATTATTATCAGTATCAACCTTAGCGACTTCTGCAAGTCTAAAATGAAAATTAGAATATCCTTGTAGTACCTTTCTAATGGGGTATGCAATTGAATCTGGCTCCAAGCCACCAGTAGATACTTGATAAAGTAGGGGTTGAAAAGTGTGATAATTGTGCTTATCCAATAAAACTACTTGAAACTCTTTTCTACTTAATTTTTTGGCTAGCGCAATACCTGCAAACCCACCACCTATAATAACAACTCTAGGGTAACTTGATTGTGGAATATTCATATAGAAAGAAAACGCAAATTTAAAAAAAGAAAGCCGTTGAAACCTTCTATTTTAGTATTTTTAGGCCTTACGAAATCTAACTAATGATGATGAAAAAAGTTATTCTACCACTACTTTTAGGCCTTTTTTTGATAACAGCAACATTTGCGCAGAATTCAAAATCTGATGCCTTAAAATCTATTGATAACCAAAAAGAAAAATACACAACCATCGCTGACAAAATCTGGAATTTAGCCGAAATGGGTTATCAAGAAGAAAAAAGTAGTGCATTATTGCAGAAAACGCTTAAAGATGAAGGTTTTAAAATTACTTCTGATGTGGCTGACATTCCTACTGCATTTATTGCAGAATACGGTTCTGGATATCCAATAATTGGGATACTCGGAGAATTCGATGCTTTACCAGGTCTTTCTCAAAAAGCAGTTCCAGAAAAAGAGTCTGCAGGCGGAGTGGCAGGCCATGCTTGTGGCCATCATCTATTTGGCACAGCATCGTCAGCGGCAGCAATAGCCGTAAAAAATTGGATGAAAAAAACTGGGCAAAAAGGAACCATACGCTTTTATGGTTGCCCGGCAGAAGAAGGTGGTGGTGCAAAGGTTTACATGTCTAGAGAAGGCCTATTTAATGATGTTGATGTGGTAGTACACTGGCACCCAGGTTCTCAAAATGCAGCTAGTGCTGCTGCGGCTTTAGCCAATATTTCTGGTAAGTTTAGATTTCACGGCGTTTCTGCACATGCAGCAGGAGCACCTCATATGGGACGCTCTGCTTTAGATGGTGTTGAAGCCATGAATGCAATGGTTAATATGATGCGTGAACACGTATTACAAGAAACTAGAATACATTATGTTATCACTGATGGCGGTAAAGCCCCGAATGTAGTTCCCGATTTTGCCGAAGTTTATTATTACGCTCGTCATAATAGACGAGATGTGGTTAGAGATGTTTTTAACCGAATAGTAAAAGCAGGAGAAGGTGCTGCCTTAGGAACTGGAACCACTATGGAATATGAAATTGTAAATGGGGTGCACGAATTATTACCAAACTTAGTTTTACAAAAACTTGTCCATGATAATTTAGCTGAAATAGGCGGATTTACTTATACTGATGAAGAAAAAAGCTTTGGAGAAAAAATTGCTACTAGTCTAGGGCAAAAATCTTTAAATGAGCAAATAGCCCTAGAGGTACAACCCTATAAAGAAACAGCCAGAGCTTATGGTTCAACAGATGTTGGTGATGTTAGCTTTGTTGTGCCCACAGTTGGTTTTAGTACCGCGACTTGGGTACCTGGCACTCCTGCTCATAGTTGGCAAGCTGTAGCGGCTGGTGGCACATCAATTGGTCACAAAGGCATGTTGTTAGCGGCAAAGACTATAACAGCTTCTGTAATAGATTTATACACTAATGAAGAGCTCATACAACGGGCTAAAAAAGAATTTGAAGAACGTAGAGGGGCAGACTTTACCTACGAACCTTTACTTGGTAACAGAGCTCCAGCTTTAGATTACAGAAAATAAATAAAGTTAGTTTGTAACATTTTTCTACTATTGCTTACTAATCTATTGTAATCGACCAAAACTTAGTGAAAAAAGAGCTTGAGCATAAATTTGTGACAGAACTCGAGAACAATCAGAATATTGTTCACAAGGTGTGTAGGCTATATACCAATGACAGAGATTCACACAATGATTTGTTTCAAGAAATTACAATTCAGCTCTGGAAAGCCTACCCAAAATTCAGGGGAGATTCAAAACTAAGTACTTGGATGTATAGGGTTGCACTAAATACTGCAATTACCCTATATCGAAAATCAAAAAAACGGGTAAAGACCCAGGATTATGAATCGGTAAATTTTAAAATAAAAGCCGATGATTATGACGACACCCAAGAACGCCAACTCAAATTAATGTATGATGCTGTAAAGCAACTGGGTGATATTGATAAAGCACTCATCTTTTTATACCTAGAGGATAAAGACTATTCAGAAATAGCTGAAACCTTAGGTATTACTGAAGTTAATGCACGTGTAAAGATGAACAGAGTAAAAAAGAAACTAAGA
Organism: Croceivirga lutea; assembly: GCF_014235875.1. Lineage (GTDB taxonomy): Bacteria > Bacteroidota > Bacteroidia > Flavobacteriales > Flavobacteriaceae > Croceivirga > Croceivirga lutea. The sequence goes on from NZ_JACJUK010000010.1 coordinate 98,880, forward strand.
ACCATTATAAATCCGTAAGTGTTATGATGGACGAATTAGAACTATTAAAGAAAGATTGGCAAAAGAAGGAGCAAGAGCTTCCCAAGCTTTCTTATGAAGATATCTACAAAATGATTTGGAAAAAATCTTCCTCTTTTGTGAAGTGGATTTTCTACATAAGTATTGCAGAGTTTGTTTTTTGGTTTGCTTTAAATAGAATTCCACAAAGTAGTGATGATGTATTTGACCAATCAAAATACTTAAATCAGATAGACCTTGGTTTAGAGATTGTTTCTTATGCCATAATGATATTCTTCATCATTAAATTCTATATCAATTTTAAAAAGATTAACGCTACAGATTCTTCGAAAAAGTTGATGGAGAATATTTTAAAAGTGCATAAAACCGTAAAAACCTATGTGTGGTTTAGTATTGGTCTATTTATAGTAGCGTTATTGCTATTTTTTGTAGATATGGTGATTATAGAACCAGAGTTATCAGACTTGGCAACTAAAGCTGAAGGGGCTAATCAGCCATGGTTAATCTATCTTATGTCAGCCTTAGTATTCTTAGCGTTAATAGGTGTAACCTGTGGTATACTTTGGTTGTTTTATCGTTTGCTATATGGTATTCTTTTAAAACGATTAAAACAGAACTACAAAGAGCTTAAAAAATTAGAAGTATAACTTATTCACCTTTATAACTATAGCGTCTTTTTTGGTGGTCAGCTTCGTATGCAGCAATTTGTTCCTCAGGTATTACTCTTAAAAAAGAAGGATGCTGCTCGATAGCGTATTCTAATTTTTCAATTATCTGCTCCACAGTTTCGTTATCGTAGTCAATATTCAAAGGTTCTTTTATTTGCATTGATTGCAAAATACCTTTCTTCTTTATGTACAATCCTTTTTTATCAAAAGAACGTCTAAACCCATCAATTACAACTGGTACAACTATTGGTTTGTATCTTTTAATAATATGTGCGGTTCCTTTACGTAATGGTTTCCAAGGGGTAGTAGTGCCCTGAGGAAAAGTAATAACCCAACCATCATCTAAAGCGGTTCCAATATTAGTTATATCACTCATTTTTACTTGTCGTTGCACATCTTTACCCTCAGAACGCCAAGTACGTTCAATACTAATAGAACCAGCGTATGCTAGTAATTTAGTAAGCACACTTTTTTTCATGGTTTCTTTAGCGGCAACGTAGTAAATATTCAGTTTTGGATTCCACAAGTAGAATACATTTTTGATATTATCATCTCTTCCACTTAAAGCTGCGTTAAACACATGAAACATGGCAACCACATCAGCAAAATAGGTTTGATGATTACTAACAAATAATACATTAGTATCTGGCAAATCTCTAATTATATCTGAACCCTCTATAGCAAGTTTATTAAACTGCTTGTATCTAGAATGTGTAATTAGGCCCATTATTCTAATGAGCCATTTCTTTAAAAAAAGATTATGTCCGAAAGGATTTTTTTTAAATAACCCCATAGTTTAATTTAATTAGCAAATTTACAAAAACAGCTACAGCACCTGTTTTAAAAGTAATTTGATTTCGTTCAACATCATAGCTGTAGCACCCCAAACCACACGCCCTTCAAAGTTAAACGCTGGAACCTCAACACCTTGAGCGTAAGAGGTGTTTAGTTTTAATGATGTTAAGTTGTCTTCGTTTAAAACATAACGCATAGGTATTTCAAGAATATCTTCTACTTCACTCTCTTGTTTTTGAAAAGGCTCAATCTCTGTATATAGGCCTAAATAGGGTTGAACCCAAAAATTGCTTGGCGGTATGTATAATTTAGATAATTCTTTAACAACTTCAACCTTATGAACAGGTACCCCAACTTCTTCCTCAGTTTCTCTAAGTGCAGTTTCTAACATGCTATTATCTACCTTTTCCTCTTTACCTCCAGGAAATGCTATTTGATTAGAATGTACACCTTTATAAGATTTTCTAAGAATAAATAGCAAATGGGTTTCATCAGCTTTAGGATAAAATAATGCCATTACCCCAGCTCTTCTAGGGTTGCGTTCTTCTATTTTTCTAAGGTCTTGGTATTTTCTTCGCTCTGGCGGTTCCATTAAAAAGTGAGCTTTAGAACCAGGCAAAGGCAGATTTTTTATTTTTGAAATTCGATTATAAAAATCAATATAATTCATGCGAAATATATTCCTAGCAATTTTCACAAGTATACTATTAATTTTTGTGAGTGCCTGCAACCAGAATCACAAAACTCAAAAAAACAATACAACAAAAATTAAAGAACAAGTTGCTCTAAAAGATTCATCGATTACTTCTGAAATTGAGGAAATAGAAAAAGATACTTTTGAATTAACAGATGAAAATGCATTAGATTTTTTCAGAGCCTATGAAAAAGATTTAAAAGAAAACAAGGTTAAATTAACCACAAGCCTAGGCAGTTTTACAGTTGAATTATATAACAATGTACCCTATCATAGAGCTAACTTTATTTATCTTACCAAAAAAGGGTATTTCAACAATACTCAATTCCACAGAGTAGTACCCAACTTTATCATACAAGGGGGTAACTCTGATGATGTAGAAACAGCAAGAAAACGGGGTAATATAGGCAGATATCTGTTGCCACCAGACACTAAAAAAGGACATAAACACCATAGAGGCACTATATCTATGCCAAGTAGCGAACGAGACAACCCGCATAAGTTAGCCTCTCCGTTTGAGTTTTTTATTGTAGTAACCAACCCAGGTTCGTATCACTTAGATAGTGGTTATACTCCATTTGGTAGAGTTATTGAAGGTATGGATGTAGTTGATAAAATAAATCAATCTCCCATTGATACCGGAGAATGGCCCGTAAAGAATATTTACATTCTAAAAGCAGAGGCTTTTTAAGATTTTTCTTGGTTTGTATACAAGCTAGGCAAGGTAATGTTATACTTAACTGCTAATAAACGCACGATAATTACCACCAAAATAGCTCCAATATTAGCATAGGCATCAACAATGGGGAGTAAATCAAACAGGTAGAAAGACATTCCCCCCAAGATACATGCAGTAGCATAAATTTCTTTTCTAAAGATTACCGGTATTTCATTACATAAAATATCTCTAATTACCCCTCCAAAACTGGCCGTCATTGTTCCTAAAGCAATACAGATAACTGGCATTAATTCTGCCTGCATTCCTTTTTCAATACCAACAACAGTATACAACCCAATACCAATGGTATCAAATAAAAACAACGATTTTCTTAGGTATTTGAGGTATTTTACAAATAGAATAGCAAATACTACCGAAGATGAAATAACTATTATGTAGGTTAGATCCTGCATCCACCCCACTGGATTGTTACCAATAAGCAAATCACGTAAAGTACCACCACCAATTGAAGTCACAAAAGCAATAATAAAAACACCAAACAGGTCTAGTTTTTTTTCCATGGCAATGAGTACCCCAGAAATAGCAAAAGCAATGGTACCTAAAATATCTATGACTTGAAAAAACATGCTTACGCTTTTTGGGTGTAGTAATTGTAGTCTTTTATAACAATGTCTACAAATTCTACGGGATGCAATGTAGTGGTTACATCCATAACTTCTTTTAAGCGTTTATCTAGTTCAAGAATCACATTGTGATTACCATTTCGTTTAGATTTTTCAAACAACTCTTTAATAGTTTGTATTTCAGCATCTTTAAAAACTGTTACCTGCGGAAATTGTGGTTGATAATCAGTAGGTAGTTCTTTAAGTAGCGTATCTTTTAGTGAAACCCGTTTACGTTCGCTAATTACAGTTGTACCTGCGGCAACATCTCCAATACGTTGACCATTACCTCTAATTAGTATGGTCAAAACTGCAGCAGCACCAGAGGTTAAAGAAACATCTACAATGCGTAGAATCCAGCGCACAAAATAGTTACCAAAATTTGGTTTGGAACCATCTAATTTCACTACTCTTAAATTCATTAAACCTTTTCCAATAGTTTTTCCATCAGTAAAAGTTTCGAATAAAACATAATACAAAAAAGCAGGAAGCGTTAACACTAAATACAAAGCCCAAGCATCATTAAAATCAACTTCCAAAGAAATCAAAAGCAAAAAAACCAGTATAATGTAAATGGTAATAACTATACTATCTATAATGTACGCGAGCATACGTTCACCCAAATTAGAACTGTTTTGGGCAATGGCTACGTTTTGGGCAGTTTCTATTTGAAATTGGTTCATTTTTTGGTTTCTTTACAAATAAAGGCACAAATTTAATGCGAGAAGCAGCATTCGTAAAGCAAAATAAAGACAAATGGATTGCCTTTGAAGAGGCTCTTAATAGCAAAAGAGAACTTTCTCCAGACCATCTTTCTGACCTTTACATTGAAATTACAGACCATCTAAGCTACGCTAAAACATTCTATCCTAATAGCAATACACAATTGTATTTAAATGCTATTGCCGCTCAAGCACATCAAAAAATATATAAGACCAAACGCGAATCCAAGAATCGTATTGTAAGTTTTTGGAAAACTGAATTCCCATTACTTTTTGCACAACATCATAGAGAGCTTTTGATTGCTTTCTTAGTTTTTACTTTCTTCTGCTGTGTTGGCGCTTTTTCGGCAGCAAATGAAGGCGATTTTGTAAGGTCTATTTTAGGTGATAGCTATGTAAATATGACTTTAGAAAATATTGAAAATGGTGATCCTATGGCTGTCTATAAACAAATGGGCGAAATGAATATGTTTTTAGGTATTACCATAAATAACATAAGAGTTGCGCTAATGGCCTTTGCTTACGGCATTTTACTTGGCGTTGGAACACTTTATATCTTAATGAGCAATGGCATTATGCTCGGAAGTTTTCAATACTTTTTTTATGAAAAGGGATTGCTTTGGGAGTCTGCCAGAACAATTTGGATTCATGGTACTATAGAAATCTCAGTTATTATTATTGCTGGCTGTGCTGGTTTAGTAATGGCCAATGGTATGTTTTTTCCTGGAACCTATTCTCGACTCGAAGCTTTTAAAAGAGGAGTAAAAAACGGATTAAAAATAGTAATTAGCACTATACCATTTTTTATAATAGCAGGCTTTTTAGAGGGTTTTGTAACTAGACATACTGAGATGCCAGACTGGCTCGCAATATTAATTATTTTAAGTTCTTTAAGCCTGATAATTTACTATTACATTATTTACCCAATCAAACTAAATAAAAAGAAAATCAATGCAACAGAAACCATTCATTGAATTTAAAAAACAACGAGAGTTAAGTGATATTTTAACAGATACATTCAACTTTATAAAATTTGAGTTCAAACCATTTTTTGGAACAATTTTAAAAATAGTTGGTCCGTTTTTATTTGCTTTTTTAATCTGCATGGCGTTTTACTTGTATTCCTTTAATGGAGCATTTAACAGTGCATTGTATAGTGTTAACAGTAATGTTGATGCTTTTGGTGCTAGCCCTATCCTAATTATTATTGCTGCTCTAGGTCTTTTTGTTACAGCCATTGCAACAGTTGCTTTATTACAAGCTTCAATTTTATACTATGTAAAATCTTACACCGATAATCAAGGTAAAATTGACTTTGACTTAATAAAAAAAGAATCGTACAAGAACTTCTGGCGTTTTGTGGGTTTGGCCATTTTAGTGGGGTTAGCTATAGTTGTTGGTTTTATGTTTTGTATAATTCCGGGTATTTATTTGTATCCACCTTTAATGCTAGCTTTTAGCATAATGGTGTTTATGAACAAAAGTGTGAGCGACTCTTTTTCTTACGCGTTTACCTTAATAAAAGATAATTGGTGGATTACCTTCGCAACTCTTTTTGTAATAGGTATTATTACAGCAGTAATTGGTTACATAGTACAGCTACCAGGCATAATTTACATGTATGCCAAAATGGGTATATTTTCTGGAGAGATGGATGCTGAAAGCATGGGTAATATATTTGACCCTATCTATATTTTATTTAACCTAATTTCTTATTTAGTTCAGTTTACACTACAAACCGTAACTGTGGTAGCATCTGCATTAATTTTCTTTAATCTAAACGAAAAGAAAAACTTTACCGGTACAATGGAACGAATACAAAATATAGGCAATACACAAGAAGATTAAATGCTAAGATTACCGTTTATAATTCTTTTCCTAACTCTAGTATTTTCTAGTAACGCGCAACAAGATTCCACTAGAATACAGTATGATTCTAGCTTGGTTTCTCCTGTTGAAATTACTAAAGATGACTTGGCAGCTTATTTTGCGGACGATAAGTTTGATTATGAAGTTGAAAAAATAGATAATTCATGGTGGGAAGGAATTAAAAACTGGCTTTACAATATTTTACGAAGCTTTTTTGAATTTGTATTTGGTGAGTATAATGCCCCGAGCTATTTATCAGGGTTTCTAGAAATAGTTCCTTATTTACTATTAGCATTACTTCTTTATTTATTAATTCGGTTTTTTATTAATGCTAGTACTAAAAACATCATTTTTTCTAAAGAAAACCAGAATTTAGTTTCACTATCAGAAGAAGAAAGACTTATTAAAACTGAAGATATTCAGAGTCTAATAAAGCAAGCTTTTGACGACAAAAATTATAGATTGGCAATTCGTTATTACTACCTTTTCTTGCTAAAATTGCTAACTGAAAGAGAATTGATAGATTGGCAACTTCAAAAAACTAATGATGATTACATTATTGAATTAGCCAAAAGCAACTTACTCCCTCAATTTAAAAAGGTAACCTTATTATATGATTATATCTGGTATGGTGAATTTACTATAGATGAAGCTGCATATAAAAGTGCAAAATCCAATTTTGACAAACTTAAAAACGCTATAAGAACAGATGTTTAAAAAGGGTAAAGCATATCTAATAATCGGCATTCTTGCGTTGGGACTTTTAGTTGTTTTTGAAAGTAACAAACCAAAAAATATAAATTGGTTTCCATCTTATGTATCTACCCACAAAATACCTTATGGCACAAAAGTTTTTAATGATTTAAGTTCAAAATACTTTAAAGAGATTACCCAAGTTTACAAAACTCCTTATGAGTATTTATCTAATAACTCAGATGCCAAAGGCACCTATATTTTTATTAATGAAGAAGTAAGTTTCTCTGAAACAGATACTAATGAATTGTTACAATGGGTAGAAAATGGTAATCACTTATTTATAGCTTCAGAATACTTCGATTATAAGTTTTTAGATACGTTAAACCTACAAACCTCATCTACCTACGACCCCTATTCCATAAATCCTAAGTTTACACATAAGTTGGTAAATTCTTCACTAGAAATAAAGCCAGTTACTTTTGAGAAAGACTATTATGCAACTACTTTTTCATCTATAGATACCTTAAAAACAGTGGTACTAGGTGAAGTTTCTGTAACAAACGACAGTACTAAAATTAAAGAAAAAAGCATCAATATTATTCAACAAGAATTTGGTTCAGGAAAAATCACTTTATCTACCTTTCCTAAAGCCTTTACTAACTATTTTATGTTGAAAGATGACAATAGGCACCTTACTTCTGGGGTGTTGGCCTATGCAAAAAATTCGGGAACGGTATTTATAGACAACCACTACAAATCTGGTAAAACCTTTCATACCTCACCTATGTATTTATTTTTAAATACCAAAGAACTAAAATGGGCGTATTACATAGTTTTAATAGGTGTTTTAGTGTACATCGTTTTTGAAGGCAAACGTAAACAAAGAGCTATTAAAGTGGTTCAGCCTTTAAAAAATCAAACACTAACGTTTACCAAAACCATTGCCGATATGTATTTTGAGAACAATCGACAAGGAGATATCGCCAAGCATAAAATTCAATATTTTCTAGATTACATACGTACTAAGTTTTACCTGTCTACAGAAATTATTGATGAAACTTTTTATGAAAATTTAGCTGCTAGAACTAACCATAACGTAGACCAGATAAAGGGTTTATTTAAAACCTTTGAAAGCATTCAAAAAACCACACATGTTACCAATAATCAATTGGAACAACTCGATAAAAAAATTCAAAATTTTAAAGACAAAGTAAATGGAAAACAATGATTTAAACTTTGATAGCCGCATACCCTTACAGGAACTAAATGAAGCTGTTGAACAACTAAAAAGTGAACTTGCTAAGGTGATTATTGGGCAACAAAATTTTGTAGAACTATTAATTGTTTCGCTATTAGTTGATGGTCATGTTTTAATTGAAGGTGTTCCCGGAATTGCTAAAACTATAACTGCAAAACTCTTTGCAAAAACACTTAAAACAAACTTTAGTCGCATACAGTTTACACCAGATTTAATGCCAAGTGATATTTTAGGAACTTCTATTTTCAATGTAAAAGATTCTGATTTTGAGTTTAAAAAAGGGCCTATTTTCTCCAATATTATTTTGATTGACGAGATAAACAGAGCGCCAGCAAAAACCCAAGCAGCACTTTTTGAAACTATGGAAGAACGCCAAGCAACCATTGACGGGCATACCTATAAAATGGCTGCACCATTTATGGTTTTAGCCACGCAGAACCCAATTGAACAAGAAGGCACCTATGCATTGCCTGAAGCACAACTAGACCGTTTTTTATTTAAAATAAAAGTAGGCTACCCAAGTGTTGAAGAAGAAGTTCTGATTATACAATCTCACCACGACCGTAAGGCTACTAAACCACAAGAACTCATCAAAGCTATTTTGCAACCAAAAAAATTACAAGAGTTTAAAAACAATGTTCATGATGTTTTGGTTGAAGAAAAAATTGTTAAGTACATAGCTGAAATTATTGCCAAAACAAGAAATCATCCGCATTTATATTTAGGTGCTTCGCCTAGAGCTTCTATTGCAACCTTACAAGCAGCTAAGGCTTTTGCAGCAATTAGCGGTAGAGATTTTGTAATACCAGAAGATGTAAAAAAGGCGTTAACACCAATCTTAAATCATAGAATAATTCTCACTCCAGAAAGAGAGATGGAAGGTATGACCACTGAAACTGTAATAGCAATGATAGTAGAATCAGTAGAAATACCACGTTAATGCAATTTTTAAAGTCGCTTTACATACACAATCGTTTTTTCTGGTACATTGCCATATTGGCAAGTGGCTTCGTGCTTTCGTACTGGTTAAAATGGTTGTATCCGTTTTGCTGGATTTTAACTTTTGTATTACTGACTTTATTTTTCTTAGATATATACTTTTTATATCGGTATAAAAACGCAATTTCAGCAACTAGAGATTTACCTCAAAAATTATCTAATAGTGACTATAATACACTACGTATTCTTTTTAAATCTAAATATCCATTTAAGACAGAAATTGAGCTGATAGATGAACTACCAGAACAATTTCAAAAAAGAGATTTTTACCATAAAGCCAAAGTTTTAAGAAATCAAGAACACGTTTTTGAATATGCTGTAAGACCTGTAGAACGGGGTGAGTATGTGTTTGGGAACCTAAATGTTTACGCATCTAGCCCTTTACAATTTGTTAAGCGCAGATACAAATTTGAAAAAGATACTATGGTTCCTGTTTACCCCAGTATTATTCAAATGCAACAGTACGACTTTTTAGCCATAAGCAACAAATTGACCGAATTAGGGCTAAAAAAAATAAGGCGTATTGGTCATACGCAAGAATTTGAACAAATAAAAGAGTATGTAGTTGGTGATGATTTTAGAACAATAAACTGGAAAGCAACCGCAAAGAAAAACCAGTTAATGGTAAACCAATATCAAGATGAAAAATCACAACCCATATATTCTATCATAGATATTGGAAGGGTAATGAAAATGCCCTTTAATGGTCTTAAATTACTAGATTATGCTATAAATTCCACGCTAGCTTTTTCTAATGTAGCTTTAAAACGAAATGATAAAACAGGTATGCTTACTTTTTCAAAAAAAGTAGCAAATTTTGTTCCTGCCGTTCAAAAACTAACCCATCTAAATACCATTTTAGAAACGCTCTACAATATTGATACAGATTTTAGTGATGCCGATTTTGGGCAACTTTACGCACACGCCAAACGTAAAATTAATCACAGAAGCCTACTATTACTCTACACCAATTTTGAACACCCATCTGCCTTAAAACGGCAACTACCGTATTTATTAGCGTTGGCCAAACAACACGTTTTGGTTGTCATCTTTTTTGAAAATACAGAATTAGAAACTTTGGTTACAGAAAATGCAGAAGACCTGCAAAGTATCTATCATAAAACCATTGCAGAAAAATTTATTTTAGAGAAAAGAGTAATGCAGAAAGAGTTACAACAATATGGTATACAAACAATTCTTACCAAACCAGAAGAGCTTACCATAAATACAATTAACAAGTATCTCGAAATAAAAGCACGCGGGTTGTTATAATTTTTTTATCTTCTTGTTTGTAACTGAAGACAAACTAATCCATCATGCTTAAAAAACCGTTGCTCATTATTTTGAGCGTACTATTTGGTGTGCTCACTTCTTGCTCATCAAATCCTGAAAAACCATTAGAAACTCCTCTGGTGGTAAATTTAGACGAAGCGTATTTGCAACAAAAAGTAACTGAAGCCCAAAACATTGGCAGTATTAAAATTGCTGAAGGTTTAAAATTAGACCTATGGGCACCAGATACTTTAGCTCCAGACCCTATTGCCATGGATATGGATGCCCAAGGAAATTTATACTTTACTAGGGCTGTACGGCCAAAAAATTCAGAGTTTGATATTAGAGGTTATCGTCATTGGATGACCAGTTCTATAAGTTTTACAGATGTTGAAGAACGTAGAGCTTTTCTACATGAAACATTTGCACCAGAATTAAGTGATGAAAATTCTTGGTTAGCCGATTTAAATGAAGATGGCAGTCATGATTGGAAAGATTTAGCGGTAGAAAAAGATGAAGTATGGAAACTAGAAGATAAAGATGGTGACGGCCTCGCAGAAAAGGCAACGCGAGTGGTCCAAGATTTTAATACCGAAGTTTCAGATGTTGCTAACGCTATATTAATTGATGGCGAGAACTTGTATGTGGGTATAGCACCAGATATGTGGCAATTAAAAGATACGAATGGTGATGAGGTTTTTGAAACTAAAAAATCTCTAGCAACAGGGTTTGGCGTTCACATTGGTTTTGGCGGCCATGGCATGTCTGGGGCAATAATGGGTCCAGATGGCAAACTATATTGGGGTATTGGAGATATCGGTGCTAACATTACAGATAACGCCGGAAATAATTACCCCTACCCCAACGAAGGCGTTATTGTTCGTTGCAATCCAGATGGTTCTGATTTTGAAGTTTACGCAAGTGGATTACGAAACACACATGAGTTTGTTTTTGACACCTACGGTAATTTAATTTCATCTGATAATGATGGTGACCATCAAGGTGAAAGTGAACGCTTAGTACATATAGTTGAAGGTTCAGATGCTGGATGGCGTTCAAATTGGCAATACGGTAAATACACAGACCCTTTAAACAATGGCTATAATGTTTGGATGGATGAGAAACTCTACATACCAAGATGGCAAGGCCAAGCAAGTCATATAATTCCGCCTATAATGAATTACCATAATGGCCCAACGGGAATGTTATTTAATCCCGGTACAGCCTTAGGCTCAAGATTTACCAACAAATTCTTTTTAGTAGAATTTGTTGGTGACCCTTCTATATCTCATATCTGGTCTTTTGACTTAAAACCAAAAGGGGCATCTTTTGAGTTAAATTCAGAAGAAGATTTAGTCAGTGGTATTTTACCTACGGGTATGCAATTTGGTCCAGATGGTGCACTTTACGCAACTGATTGGTTAACAGGCTGGGGACCTAAAAATGCCGGTAGAGTTTGGAAAATAGACGTTACCGAAGCTGAGAATGATTTAAGTTCGGAGCGTGAGGAAACCAAAAAGTGGCTACAGTCTAATTTTGAAGATTTAAATAATGATGAGTTAATTTCACTTTTGTCTTACCCAGATATGCGTGTACGACAAAAAGCACAATTTGAACTTGCCAAGAGCACCTTTTGGGGGTATCGCAAACTTAAAGAAGTGGCTAAAAATCAACGTAACCCAATTCCAAGAATTCATGCTATTTGGGGTATTGGTCAAATTGCTGCTAAAGCTAATTCTAAGGCAGATGTTTTGGTTGATTTATTAAATGATAGTGACAAAGAAATCGTAGCCCAAAGTTTAAAAGTTCTTGGTGACGTTCGCAACGCTGTAGGTGAAAAAACAATGATTTCCCTCTTAAAATCAGAAGAGCCAAGAATTCAGTTTTTTGCAGCACAGGCCTTAGGTAGAATAAAAAGTGAAAAAGCAATTCAACCACTTTTAGATGTAATTGCTCAAAACGCGGATAACGATTTATACATAAGACATGCAGCGGTTTTAGCATTATCTAGAATAGGAAAAGAAGCGCCATTGATGGCATTGGCAAATGCTGATAATCGTTCTTTACGAATAGCTGCGGTTCTCACATTAAGAAGATTAAAAAGTGAAAAGGTAGCACTCTTTTTAAATGATGCTGATGAATTAATTGTTGCTGACGCTGCTAGAGCAATAAATGATGATACGTCAATAGAAAAGGCCTTACCAGCTCTTGCTAGCATCTTAAATACTACAAAATTTAAATCTGAACCAATTCTCCGAAGAGCTATTAATGCTGCCTTACGGGTTGGTGGTGAAGACCAAATGAAAGGGTTAATCACTTTTGCAAAAAACACCAACAATCCTTCAGTTTTAAGAGGAGAAGCTTTAGCCGCATTAAGTACCTGGATGGCACCATCCTTAATGGACCGCGTTGACGGTAGATATCGCGGAGCAGTTGAAAGAGCTATTGAACCAGTGCAGCAAATGGTGAATGCTGATATTGAGGAGCTATTAAATGAAGAAGATTCTAACGTATTAGAAGGGGCTATTAAACTGTTGGCTGCTTTACAATTAAAAGGTCATGAGGCAAGATTAGTTCAAATACTAAACGCCAACACAGCTTCTGGTGCAAAATCTGAAGCGCTTAAAGCCTTGGGCAGCTTAGCCTACCCAAATCTTGCTAAAGTTATGAAAACGGGCATGGCAGATAAAAATGAACAAGTTAGAAGAACCGCTATTGGATTATTAAGTGAATTAGATATTGCTAAAGAAGATTTACCTGGAGTAGTAAATCCAATTTTTGAAAAAGGTGGTGCTAATGAACAACAAGCTATTTTGGCGGTATTAGCCGAAATGCCAAAAGAAAATTCAGAAGTAGTATTGGGTAGTATTTTATCAAAAGCTGCCAGAGGGCAAGTTAATGATGCGGCCATGCTCGATTTAATAGAAGCTGCCGAACAACATGGCGGAGAGGCTTTAAACACTAAATTAGCTCTATTAAAAGCCAAAGGCTACGGAACAGAGAGTTATACTGAAACCCTTTACGGTGGTAACTGGTGGGCAGGGCAATCAGTTTTTGTGAGTAATTCCACCGCTCAGTGTGTGCGTTGCCATGCACTAAAAGGTTCTGGCGGTAAAGTTGGTCCACCTATGGATAATATTGGAAATGTACTTACCCGAGAACAAATTTTAGAGTCGCTAATAGAACCATCTAAACGTTTAGCACCTGGCTACGGCAGTGTAAAACTAACACTAACCAACGGGCAAGAGGTAAATGGACTTTTAATCGAAGAAAATGCCAAAGAATTGATTCTAAGAACAAATGAAGCGGAACCGTTAAAAGTTGCGCATTCTAGAATACAGAACAGAACTAATATGCCATCTGGTATGCCTCCTATGGGTAAAATGATAACTAAAAGAGAGCTTAGAGATTTAATTCAATTTTTAAGTAGTCTAAAAACTAAAGAAGGGGCTTAATCCCATAAATCAGGAATGGCTAAAGAAGACAAAGCTGGTAATTCTTGATTAGATAAATTTCTAAACGAATACATATTTTCATCTAAAACGACCAAAGCAGTACCTTCCTGTTTTGGTCTTTTTTTTGTGTGAGCAGCATTAAATAACTCAATATTTACGGTAAAACTTAACCCACCTATGACAGTTGTAAGTACATCATTATTACTCCAACCTGTACCCCCATCACGGCTATCAAAAACTTCTTTACCTAATCCTGCAATTGCACTACCCCCTATTGCTCCTAAAATTCTATATAATCTTTGGTTACCTGTAAACTCACAAAGTAGTTCACTACCAGTTGCAGCAGCTAGATTACCTGCAACGGAATGTAATTCTACATCTCTAGGTGAAAATGTATATCTGTTGGTTTGCCCATAAACAATACCAACTAGTAGAAAAAAAATATGAGGTAAAAATCTTTTCAATCTATCTAAATTAAAATCACTTTCAATTACCTAACGATTAAAACAGGTATTTTGTTTTAAAATTATAGCTATTTCAATACTGCCTTTGACGATTCAAACTCCTCCATAAGTTCTGAGACAACAGCTGCAGCAGGCTTAATTTCAGAAATCATAGCCGAAACCTGACCTATTTCTAATTCACCTTCATCCATATCACCCTCAAACATTCCTCTTTTTGCACGTGCCCGCCCTAATAGTTTTTTTAACTCGTCTACCGTAGCACATTTCTCATAAGCCGCTTGAACATCAGTATAAAACTTATTTTTTAGCAGTCTAACTGGAGCTAATTCTTTTAACGTAAGATGGGTGTCACCTTCATTAGCATTCAATACTGCTTCTTTAAATAATAAATGTGATGAAGCCTCTGGTGTGGCAACAAATCTACTACCCACTTGAACGCCGTCTGCACCTAATACCATGGCTGCAAGCATTTGTTTTCCGTTGGCAATACCACCAGCAGCTATTAAGGGTATTTGAATATTTTCTTTTACTAAAGGAATAAGAACCATGGTTGTGGTTTCATCTCTACCGTTATGTCCGCCAGCTTCAAAACCTTCTGCAACAACTGCATCTACTCCTGCATTTTGTGCCTTTAAAGCAAATTTTAAACTGCTTACTACATGTACTACAGTGATACCATGTTTTTTAAAATAAGGTGTCCATACTTTTGGATTACCCGCAGAAGTGAATACAATCTTTACTCCTTCATCCACAATAATCTTCATGATTTCTTCTAAATCAGGATAAAGCATAGGTACATTAACACCAAAAGGTTTGTCTGTGGCTTTTTTACATTTTTGAATATGTTCTCTAAGCACCTCTGGATACATGCTTGCGGCCCCTATTAGGCCTAATCCTCCAGCATTAGATACTGCAGCTGCTAAACGCCAACCGCTAGCCCAAATCATTCCTCCCTGAATAATAGGGTATTTAATATTGAAAAGTTCTTGAATCTTAGTTGTCATATTATGAAATTACTCCAGAACCCAAAAGTTCATCACCATTATACCAGGCAACAAATTGACCTTCAGCAATTGCAGACTGCTTTTCTTCAAAATCAACAAAGAGCCCGCCAGACACTTTGTATAGCGTGGCTTTTTGTAAAGGTTGACGATACCGAATACGCGCCATTACCTGCATATGCTCATCAATTGCCAAGGTTAAATCTGTGCGTATCCAATGTAATTCATCATCATTTACAAACAAGGTTTTTCTGTATAATCCAGGATGGTTTTTACCTTGACCTGTGTATATTATATTCTCATCAACATTAGTTTCAATAACAAATAAAGGTTCTTTAGTTCCACCAACATCTAAACCTTTACGTTGGCCTATTGTAAAATAATGAGCACCTTGATGCTCACCAACCACCTTACCATCTGTTAAAGAATAGTGTGGTTTTTCAGCGTTATTAACCAGTTCTTCTAGTTTTGTATCATAAGAATTTGATTGATTTTGATATTGAGCAATATCACTATCAACTTCTACAATAACGCCCTTTTTAGGTTTCAATTTTTGCTGTAAAAAATCAGGTAATCGAACTTTACCAATAAAACAAAGGCCTTGAGAATCTCTTTTCTCGGCAGTAATTAAATTTTGTTCTGCAGCAATTTTTCGCACCTCTGGTTTGGTGAGTTCTCCAACTGGAAAAAGTGCTTTTGAAAGCTGTTCTTGTGAAACTTGACATAAAAAATAAGACTGGTCTTTATTACCGTCTACTCCTGCCAGTAATTGATACGTTTTAGTTCCGTCAGCATTTTCTAGTATTCCTTTTCTGCAATAATGCCCCGTAGCCACATAGTCTGCCCCTAAATCCATTGCTATTTTAAGAAAAACATCAAACTTTATTTCTCTATTGCAAAGTACATCAGGATTGGGAGTTCTACCTTTTTCATATTCATTAAACATATAGTCCACAATACGCTCTTTGTATTGCTTACTTAAATCAACAGTTTGAAAAGGTATCCCTAATTTCTCAGCCACTAAAAGCGCATCATTACTATCTTCTAACCAAGGACATTCATCTGATATGGTTACAGAATCATCATGCCAATTTTTCATAAAAAGACCAATAACCTCATAACCTTGTTGCAACAATAAATAAGCTGCCACACTAGAATCAACACCACCAGAAAGTCCAACTACAACTTTTTTCATAACATCTGTAAAGTCGTGCAAAATTACAAAACCTTGCGTTGCCGTTTATTAAAACTAAGAGCCATGATTCTTACGAAAGTTTAATAGCTACATAACAAATACTTAAAGATGCAAATCAAATATTTTAAGCTTTAAGAATTAATTTCAAAAACTTAAATACGAAACCAAAAAACTTTGAAAATGAAAATCATCCCACAACTAAGTAAATTACTGTTATTGATTGTTTTTTGCTTATTTATTGCCTGCAGTAACGACGATAATGGCAGCCCAGAAGTTGATGACGAAATTGAAAATACCGACACTGAAGATGAAGAATCTACAGAAAATGAAGAAGAAAATGATGTTGAAGAAGGTACAACTACAGATGGTTCTGTAGTTGATTATATTGTAGGGGCTGAGAATCTTACTCAACTAGAAGAAGCAGTTATTACTGCCGGGCTAGTTGAAGCCTTAAATGCCGAAGGTCCTTTTACCATTTTTGCACCAACAGACGAGGCTGCTGCTAATTTATTTGATTTACTTGGTGATAACTACTCCAGTTTTGCTGATTTTGACACTTTTGTTGAAAAGCAACTATTAGAACTTATCTTATCTTACCATGTTGTTCCCGGTAATTATCCTTCTAAAGAATTGGTAGAAGGCGCATTAACTACCTTGGTTCCAGATGAAAATATTGAAATAATAGCAGCTGGTGATAGTTTTGTAATTGGAGACGCTTCAGCTGTTGATGCAACTATCATTGGGGTAGATAACATCGCAAATAATGGCGTAGTTCATTTAATAGACAAAATTTTAATTCCTCAAGAAGTTCAAGAATTCCTTGAAAGTTTAGGTATTGATAGCGGAGGTAATTTACCTACTATTACAGAATTGGTTGGTGCTAACGAAGACTTAGAATTTTTATATCAAGCGTTAGAACTAACTGGTCTTTTAGAAACTTTAGACAGTGAAGGTCCATTTACTGTTTTTGCGCCTTCAAACGAAACGCTCTTATTTGTAGCCGGTATTTTTGGAAACTCCATAGAAGATATCCAAAGTTTTGACACCGAGGAAGAAATTGAATTACTGAGAAATGTATTGTTATACCATGTAGTAGAGGGTACAGTTTCGTCCACTGATTTGGCTTCAGGAGAAATTACAACCTTACTTGGTGATGTAATTTCCGTAGCAGAAACTGCTGAAGGTTTTGTGCTTAAAGATGCACTAAATACAAATTATGAAGAAGCAAATTTGGAGATAGATGTTGAAATAAATCTAAATGTAAATTTTGTCGTTACCGATATTCCAGCAGCAAATGGCGTAATCCATATTGTTGACAGAGTATTAGTACCTCAATCGGTAATAGATACTGTACTATCAGAAACAGAGAACAGTTTAGCCGAGCTCCTTGAAAATGAAATGTTCATTGCAGCATATTATATGGTAAGAGGTGATTTTGTAGAAACTTTCGAAAATTCTGAAGAGTTCACCTTATTTATACCAACAAACCAAGCGTTTTTAAGTCTGTTTGAAGAACTTGATGGTATTGATAGTTTAGCAGATTTTGACACCGAAGAAGAATTAGAATTGCTATCAACAATCTTATCTTATCATTTAATAAGAAATATAAAAGCAACAGCTTCAGTTTTACAAGACGGTCAACAAATCGAGACCCTTCAAGGAGAAGAATTGACAATTTCTTTAACAAACGGAGTGTCTATTCTTGACAAAAGCGGAAAAGCTGCTACGGTTACTTCTGCTGACATTTTAGTAGGGAATGGAGTAATACACTTTATCGATAAGGTATTGTTACCACAGGCGGTACTCGACAGCTTGTAAATTATTGTTTCAAGAGAATGCAAATCAGCCTGATAGGCTGATTTTTTTTGTTTAAACTTCAGATTTGTTAAACTTATTATAAAATAACTTAAACAAAAGCAACCATTGTAAAATTGTTTAATCTTTATGACAGAATAGTGAACTAATGGTGGTGTAAATTAAACATTTTCCCTAATAACACCATACTTGCTGTTTATTTATAATTAATTAACATTAAACAAATTGTAATGAAAAAAATCAAACAATTAACTGGCGTAATGCTAACCGCAATGCTTTTGTTTTTATCATTTTCCTGTGAAGATGATAAAGATGACGACACTGGAACCGAAACCAATAGAGAAAGTTCAACAATCGTAGAAACCGCTGTAGCTACAGATGATCTTTCCTCTCTTGTTGCTGCTCTAACCAAAGCTGACGAAAAAGAAGATTCTGATTTAATTGGAACCTTAAGTACAGACGGCCCATTCACCGTCTTTGCCCCAACCAATGAAGCCTTTACCGCATTACTAGCTAGTCTAGATGGTTTTGATACATTAGAAGACTTTGATACTGACGAAGAAAAGGCGCTTTTGGCCCAAATTTTACAGTATCACGTAGTTGCTGGCGTTGCCGCAGCATCAACAGACTTAAGTGAAGGTCAGACTATAACTACCGTTCAGGGTGAAGATATTGCTGTTTCTCTTGAAGGTGGAGTTTTTATAGATGATGCTACAGACGCAAATGCCGAAGTTATTTTAGCTGATGTAACTGCTAGTAACGGTATAGTTCACGTAATTAACAAAGTGTTACTACCACAAGCGGTATTAGATGCTTTAAGTGGTGAGGCTGAAGAAGAAGAAGAAACTTCTGAAACTTTAGTAGACATTGTAGTAGCTTCTGAAAGCTTAACTGTACTAGAAGCTGCAGTTATCAAAGCAGGTTTAGCTGAAACCTTGTCTAGTGAAGGCCCGTTTACGGTTTTTGCACCAACTGATGATGCTTTTGTTGACTTATTAGATGCTTTAGGTGATGATTACAATAGTTTAGACGATTTTGACACAGAAGAAGAGCTAGCTCTTTTAACTAACATTCTTTTATATCATGTTGTTCCTGCTCAGGTTTTAGCTGCTGACCTTGCAGAAGGTAGTGTTGCCACAGCTTTAACAGAAAATTCCATTGAAGTAATAGCTTCTGAAGAAACTTTTGTAATAGGAGATGCTTCTGAGACTAATGCAAACATTACAGGCACAGATATTTTAGCCTCTAATGGTGTAGCACATACAATAGACAAAGTTTTATTACCACAAGAAGCTGTAGATTTTGCTGCGTCTTTACAAATGAAAAATATTGTAGAAATTGCAATAGAAACTGATAACCTAAGCTTATTAGTTGAAGCTTTAACAACTGCAAATGCTGGTTTGGTTGAAACGTTGAGCGGTGAAGGTCCTTTTACAGTTTTTGCTCCAACAAATGAAGCCTTTGTTGCTTTGTTAGGTGTTCTTGGAGACGATTATAACAGTCTTGCTGATTTTGATACAGAAGAAGAATTGGCCCTACTAGTTGATATTTTAACTTACCATGTAGTTGCAGGAACAGCAGCATTTTCTGCTGATTTAAGTGACGGGATGATGGTTTCTACGGTTAATGGTGCTGACTTAACAGTTAGCTTAAATGGTGGTGTTTTTATACAAGATGCATCAGAAACTCCGGCAGAAGTAACAGCAGCCGATGTTGAAGCTAGCAACGGGGTAGTTCACATTATAAACAAAGTACTCTTACCACAATCTGCTATCGACTTTGTAGCGTCATTACAAATGAAGAACATTGTTGAAATCGCAGTTGAAACAGATGATTTAAGTCTTCTAGTTGAGGCTTTAACCACTGCTAATGCCGGTTTAGTAGAAACATTGAGTGGTGACGGACCGTTTACTGTATTTGCACCAACTAATGATGCTTTTGTAGCCTTGTTAGGGGTGTTAGGTGATGATTACAACAGTTTAGCTGATTTTGATACAGAAGCTGAATTAGAACT
Organism: Croceivirga lutea; assembly: GCF_014235875.1. Taxonomy (GTDB): domain Bacteria; phylum Bacteroidota; class Bacteroidia; order Flavobacteriales; family Flavobacteriaceae; genus Croceivirga; species Croceivirga lutea. The sequence goes on from NZ_JACJUK010000010.1 coordinate 119,156, forward strand.
TTTGGTTGATATTTTGACCTATCATGTGGTAGCAGGTGCTGAAGCTTTTTCAACTGATTTATCTGATGGTATGATGGTAACTACGGTTAATGGCGCTGACTTAACTGTAAACTTAGATGGTGGAGTTTTTATTGCTGATGCTTCAGACAGTCCTGCTCAAGTTGTCATTGCTGATGTGGATGCTAGCAATGGTGTAGTTCACGTGATAAATAAAGTGTTATTACCACAAGAAGCGATTGATTTTGTGATGGATTTACAATCAACAGACATAGTTGAGTTAGCGCAATCAGTAGATGATTTAAGTTTATTAGTTGATGCGCTTATAACTGCTGATGCAGGATTGGTAGAGGTTTTACAAGGTGATGGTCCATTCACTGTGTTTGCACCAACAAATCAAGCTTTTGCTGACTTATTAGATGCTCTTGGAGATTCTTACAACAGTCTTGCAGACTTTGATACTGCGGAAGAAAAAGCATTATTAGCGTCAATTTTAACGTATCATGTAGTTTCTGGAGCTGCTGTAGCTTCAACCGATTTATCTGACCATCAAGAAATTGTAACGGTACAAGGTGAATCACTATTTGCAATATTAAGTCATGGAGTTGCCATACGAGATAAGACAGATGTGGATGCAAATGTAACCGCTGCGGATAATGAAGCTAGTAATGGTATAGTACACATTATAGATAAAGTTTTATTACCACAAGCCGTTATTGATGCTTTGCATTAATAATTGACAGATAATGCATCTTATCGTAGTATAAGTATTACAAAAAATCCCTTGAGTTTCTCAAGGGATTTTTTAGTTAAAGTGTCGTTAATCGATGAAGCAACCATGATTAAATTTTTGCCATACAAAAACAGATGCTTTACAACTATTAATTTTTAAAACCAGTATTTATACGAATCTTTGGAGTCCCAAATCTTTCCAAACTAGCCGACTTTATGGCTAAAGCATCCCCCACTTGTTGGGGGATGTTTTTTTTTAGGCTATTTTATTCTCCAACTACTTTAATAGATTTATTTTCATAGCCCGTATTTACTTGTATATAATACATTCCGGCTGCAACGTCACCTACATACAGTTTTACAGAATTTGAACCTTTAGCTAAATTATGTATACCAAAGTCTCTTATTTTTCGACCGTTGGAATCATAGAATAGTATATTTCCTTTTCCTTGATAGCTTGATTCTATATCAAGATTCAATTCTTGTTTAAATCTTACCGGATACGCCATTAGCTTAATTCCACTAAGTTGTTTTTGTTCCGATTTTGGACAAACTGTTGCGTGAACTATTACATAGAAACTTGATACATTTTGGTCAACGGCAACATCATCAAATGTATAAGAGGTAAATGAACCTGCTAAATTATCTTGCTGTGGGTATTGACCAGGAGCTACCGTTAACTGCCCTCCGTTATTTCTAGGCAGACTTTCTTCTCCTACATACAACTGTGCTTCTTCCATGATATACTTATCATCATAAACTGATACAGATACACTCACAACACCATCTTGATAACTTACATTAACTGAACCTACCAAAGCTCCATTAGCCGTATTACATTGACCAGCAGCCGCGAATAAATCCATACTGTAATCCCCATTTTGGGTTGGGTATGCATTAGTCCATCCCCATCGGTTTGCAGGAATATCGAATTCAGAGAAACAGGTTCCATTTATACCCTTGGCAAATGCCGTCTCACACTTATCTATTGAACCTCCAGCACAGCTTTTATCATCATTATCACTAATATTCCATTCACAAGTACTTGAATTCCACTCAGCTTCTTGATAACATTCCAATTCTGGCATTTCTGGTTGGTCTCCCGTAATATCCCAAGAACAAGTATCTGCATTCCATATTGCTTCTTGGTAACATTCTACTTCTGGTGCTTCTGGTTGCTCGCCAGTAACATCCCAAGAACAAGTGGCATTATTCCATACAGCTGTCTCATAACATGCTGTAACTGGCATTTCTGGCTGGTCGCCAATTACATCCCAACTACAAGTATCTGCATTCCATATTGCTTCTTGGTAACATTCTACTTCTGGTGCTTCTGGTTGTTCGCCAGTAACATCCCATGAACAAGTATCATTATTCCATACAGCTGTCTCATAACATGCTGTAACTGGCATATCTGGCTGATCACCTACTATATCCCATTCACATGTATCCGCATTCCATACTGCTTCACCATAACAAGACACTTCTGGCATCTCTGGTTGCTCGCCGGTAACATCCCATGAACAAGTATCATTATTCCATACAGCTGTTTCATAACATGCGGTAACTGGCATCTCTGGTTGGTCACCAACTATATCCCACTCACAGGTATCTGCATTCCATATGGCTTCACCATAGCATGATACTTCTGGCTTTTCTGGTTGCTCGCCGGTAACATCCCATGAACAAGTATCAGTATTCCATACAGCTGTTTCATAACATGCGGTAACTGGCATCTCTGGTTGGTCACCAACTATATCCCACTCACAGGTATCTGCATTCCATATGGCTTCACCATAGCATGATACTTCTGGCTTTTCTGGTTGCTCGCCGGTAACATCCCATGAACAAGTATCAGTATTCCATACAGCTGTTTCATAACATGCGGTAACTGGCATCTCTGGTTGGTCACCAACTATATCCCACTCACAGGTATCTGCATTCCATATGGCTTCACCATAGCATGATACTTCTGGCTTTTCTGGTTGCTCGCCGGTAACATCCCATGAACAAGTATCAGTATTCCATACAGCTGTTTCATAACATGCGGTAACTGGCATCTCTGGTTGGTCACCAACTATATCCCACTCACAGGTATCTGCATTCCATATGGCTTCACCATAGCATGATACTTCTGGCTTTTCTGGTTGCTCGCCGGTAATATCCCATGCACAGGTATCAGTATTCCATTCAGCTGTTTCATAACATGCGGTAACTGGCATCTCTGGCTTAATACATATATCATCATCGCATGCATCCGGAATCCCATCATTATCTACATCTACAGTATCATCACCTTGATCACATTTATCTTTACAATCTGGTATTCCATCATGGTCACTATCTTTAGAATCATCACAATCATCAAAGCAATCAGCAATACCATCTCCATCAGCATCAAATCCTTCATCTGTTTTTCCATCACCATCGTTATCCACTCCATCACATACTTCTTGTCCTGGCTCATAAATCTCAATACTACATTGTGATGTTGCTCCCGAAGCATCTGTAATAGTTACATAATGAACTCCTGCTGTAAGATTTGTATTGGTATCTCCATTGGTACCATCATCCCACTTAAATGTATAAGGACGATAACCTCCATTACCTGTAACTGTTGCTGCTCCATCACTAGCTCCATATTCACTTACGTTTTTAAGCAAACCGGTCCAACAGTATAGAATCTTTGCTATATCAATCTGACATGTAGACTCACATCCCTTTGCATCTATCACTGTTACGCTATGTAAACCATAAGTGAGTTTTCTGGCGGTTGGCGTAGTTTCACCATTATCCCAAATGTATGTGTATGGTGCTGAACCTCCGGTTGGAAAAACAGTAGCTACACCATCTGCCGTTAAATGATTAGTAGCCAACTCATCTTGTATAGCACTGACCATAAACTTGTCACAATTACCTTTTGATGGTTCTTCAACCGTTACATTACACCTAGAAGTAGCGCCAGTTGCATCTGTTATTGTTACATAATGAATCCCAGCAGTAAGACTTGTGTTGGTATCACCAACAGTACCATCATCCCATTTAAAAGTGTAAGGACGATAACCACCATTACCAGTAACCTTTGCAGCCCCATCATTACCACCATATTCACTTACATTTTTTAGTAAACCTGTCCAACAGTAAAGAACCTTTGCAATATCTATTTGACATGTTGATTCACACCCATTGGCATCCGTTACCGTAACGGTATGAATACCGTAGGTTAAAGACCTTGCTGTTTGTGTAGTTTCTCCGTTGTCCCATACATAGGTATATGGTAATGTTCCACCACTTGGGTTTACCGTAGCTACTCCATCTGCTGTTAAATGATTTGTTGCTAAGGCGTCTTGGGTAATATTACATGAAACTATTTCTGGGACGTTGATAACTAAAATTTTGTCTTGAGTACAATTCTCTCCTTCAATAACGATTTTTATATTACCGTTTGAAGCATAGTAGGTTTCTCCATTTTCATCCCAAGTATAACTGTCATCATAACACAAAGTAATTTCAGTTATTGCTGGGTTCGGTTTCTGAGTAATAATTAATACCAATTCTGCAGTAGTGGCACATTCTTCTTCGGCTGGGGTAAAAGTGAAAACTCCATTGTCCTCACTCCATGTTCCCGTGATGCCATTGTTCGATGTGGTTGGTAAACCTCCTAAGTCTACCTGCTCATCACTACAGATTTCTACTGCATCAAAAGTGGGGGTAACCGCATCTGTAACATTAACAACCAATTCTGCAGTAGTGGCACATTCTTCTTCAGCTGGGGTAAAAGTGAAAACTCCATTGTCCTCACTCCATGTTCCCGTGATGCCATTGTTTGATGTGGTTGGTAAACCTCCTAAGTCGACCTGCTCATCACTACAGATTTCTACCGCATCAAAAGTCGGGGTAACCGCATCTGTAACATTAACAACCAATTCTGCAGTGGTAGCACATTCTTCTTTGGCTGGGGTAAAAGTGAAAACTCCATTGTCCTCACTCCATGTTCCTGTTATACCATTGTTCGATGTGGTTGGTAAACCTCCTAAGTCTACCTGCTCATCACTACAGATTTCTACCGCATCAAAAGTGGGGGTAACCGCATCTGTAACATTAACAACCAATTCTGCAGTGGTAGCACATTCTTCTTTGGCTGGGGTAAAAGTGAAAACTCCATTGTCCTCACTCCATGTTCCTGTTATACCATTGTTCGATGTGGTTGGTAAACCTCCTAAGTCTACCTGCTCATCACTACAGATTTCTACCGCATC
>NZ_JACJUK010000011.1 GCF_014235875.1 Croceivirga lutea
GATCAAACTCTCCATCGTATAATCTTTAATATTCTACGACTCTAGTCCATCCAAAACCCAAAGAAATCTTTCGAATTACTTGTTGTTTATTCTACGCTGTCGTTTCAATATGTCTAATGAACTTTGTTTTTTTTACAACTTTTAACTCCATTTTCATTACCCTAAAGTAACTCCTCTTTCGCCTCAGTTAACACCCTGCTCTCTAGCAAAGCGGGTGCAAATATAAAACCGTTTTTTTCTTCTCACCAAATGTTTTTCAAAAAAAATTTTAAAAAAAATACAATAATCTGAAAAGCAATGTTTTAAGAATTAAAAAAGATATCACCCCTTTAAAATCTTTTAATTTACACGATAATTTATTCTAATTACTTATTCATGTTATTGCTGAGTTCTATTGTTACATCTCTTCAAGATATTATCTTTGCCCTTGTCTTAAAAGATATCAGATGATTAATATAACACTGCCAGATGGGGCGGTTAAACAAATGGAAAGCAACTCCACTCCTTTTGATGTGGCGTTAGAAATTAGCCAAGGCTTAGCAAGAAATGTTATATCTGCCAATTTCAATGGCACAACGGTAGAAGTATCTACTCCATTAAAAGAGGATGGTACATTAACCTTATATACGTGGGAGAATGACGAAGGTAAAAAAGCTTTTTGGCACTCATCATCACATGTTGTGGCTCAGGCTTTACAAGAATTATATCCTGGTATCAAATTAACTATTGGCCCAGCAATAGAGAACGGCTTTTATTATGATGTAGATTTTGGAGAGCATACTATTTCAGAAAAAGATTTTTCCACTGTAGAAAAAAGGGCACTTGAAATTGCTAGAGGTAAACACAATTTTAAAATGCGTGAAGTTTCAAAAGCTGACGCACTGAATTTTTATAACAGTCAAAACAATGAATACAAGGTTGAATTAATTGAAAATCTTAACGACGGCGAAATCACTTTTTGTGACCATAGCACTTTTACTGATCTTTGTCGTGGTGGCCATATTCCAAATACTGGCCTTATTAAAGCAATCAAGATATTAAATGTAGCTGGAGCTTACTGGAGAGGAGATGAAAATAACACACAATTGACTAGAGTATATGGCATTTCATTTCCAAAGCAAAAACAATTAACTGAATATCTTGAGTTATTAGAAGAAGCGAAAAAACGTGATCACCGAAAGTTAGGCAAAGAACTAGAGCTATTTACTTTCTCACAAAAAGTTGGACAAGGATTACCGCTATGGTTGCCAAAGGGAGCAGCACTGAGAGAACGTCTAGAAAATTTTCTTAAAAGCGCTCAAAAAAAAGCCGGGTATGAAATGGTGGTTACACCCCATATTGGCCAAAAAGAACTTTATGTAACATCTGGACATTATGCCAAATATGGAGAAGATAGTTTTCAACCTATTCATACTCCGAAAGAAGATGAGGAGTTTTTGCTTAAACCAATGAATTGTCCTCACCATTGCGAAATCTACAAGAACAGTAGATGGAGTTACAAAGACTTACCCAAACGATATGCAGAGTTTGGTACGGTTTATAGATATGAACAAAGCGGAGAACTGCATGGTTTAACAAGAGTTCGGGGCTTTACACAAGACGACGCACACATTTTTTGTACCAATGATCAATTAAATGATGAATTCAAAAAAGTAATCGACTTAACTCTTTATGTTTTGGGATCATTAGGTTTTGACAATTTTACCGCACAAGTTTCAGTTAGGGATTTAGAAAAACCAGAAAAATACATTGGCGAAGTAGAAAACTGGGAGAAAGCAGAACAAGCAATCATAGAAGCTGCAGAAGAAAAAGGTTTAGATTTTGTCATAGAATCTGGCGAGGCTGCTTTTTATGGTCCAAAGTTGGATTTTATGATTAAAGACGCTTTAGGTCGAAATTGGCAATTAGGAACAATACAGGTTGATTACAATTTACCAGAACGTTTTGACCTAACATATAAAGGCAGTGATAATGAGCTGCATAGACCAGTAATGATTCACAGAGCACCGTTTGGAAGTTTAGAAAGATTTGTGGCATTATTATTGGAGCACACAGGAGGTAATTTCCCATTATGGTTAATTCCTACGCAAGCAATGTTACTTCCTGTGAGTGAGAAGTATGAAAAATATGCAGAAAAAGTTTTGAATTCGCTTGAAAATCACGAAATTCGCGCGCTCATTGATAATAGGAACGAGACTGTAGGGAAGAAAATTCGAGAGACAGAGCTAAAAAAAATACCTTTTATGCTCGTTGTAGGTGAGAATGAAGAAGAAAATGGTACCATTGCAGTAAGAAGACACGGAGGTGAAGATTTAGGTAATATCTCAATAAAAGATTTTGCCAATTTGATTTCGAACGAAATTAATAGTACCTTAAAGTCGTTCTAATAAAATTAAGTTTAACAAAATTATTAAGTCATAGCAATTAGAAGAAGATCTAGGCCACAGCCAAGAAGGGAAAACAAAAATCCCCACAAAATCAATGAAAAAATAACCGTACCAGAGGTAAGATTGGTAGGTGATAATATTGAAATGGGTGTTTACCCTGTTAGAAAAGCATTAGCAATTGCCAAAGAACAAGAATTAGATTTGGTTGAAATTAGCCCAAACGCTAAACCACCGGTTTGTAAGATTATTGATTACAAAAAATTCTTGTACGAGCAAAAGAAAAGAGAAAAGGCGTTAAAAGCCAAAGCTACGAAAGTAGTAGTTAAAGAAATTCGATTTGGTCCTCAAACAGATGACCATGATTATGAATTCAAAAAGCGTCACGCTGAGAAATTTTTAAAGGATGGTGCCAAATTAAAGGCATATGTATTTTTTAAAGGTCGATCAATAGTGTATAAAGACCAAGGTGAAATTTTACTTTTACGTTTGGCACAAGAATTAGAAGATTTAGGTAAAGTTGAACAAATGCCTAAGTTAGAGGGTAAACGTATGACAATGATGATTGCCCCTAAAACAAATAAGAAATAAGCGGAGTTACTAGGATAAAAAAGAGAGAAAATGCCTAAGATGAAAACAAAGTCCAGTGCTAAAAAGCGTTTTAAGCTTACAGGCTCAGGCAAAATTAAAAGAAAGCATGCTTTTAAGAGTCATATATTGACTAAGAAATCTAAAAAGCGTAAGCTAAGGTTAACGCACTCAACATTAGTACATGAGGCTGACGTTAATAGTATTAAAGAACAATTACGTTTAAAGTAAGACTTCTTTAGGTTTAATAATTGTTTAACCATGGAGTTAGGCTCACAAAAGTTCCTACAAATTAAATAAGGGCGCCTACTACAAAAAAATTAAATTAAAATGCCAAGATCAGTAAACTCAGTAGCTTCAAGAGCCAGAAGAAAAAAGGTGATGAAGCAAGCAAAAGGTTACTTCGGACGAAGAAAAAATGTTTGGACAGTAGCCAAAAACGCGGTAGAAAAAGCAATGCAATACGCTTACCGTGATAGAAGAAACAAGAAGAGAACTTTTAGAGCTCTTTGGATTACACGTATTAATGCAGGTGCAAGAATGCACGGCCTCTCTTACTCACAATTTATGGGTAAGGTAAAAGCTAACAACATCGACCTAAATCGTAAAGTTTTAGCCGATTTAGCAATGAATCATCCAGATGCATTTAAAGCTATAGTTGAAAAAGTAAAATAAATTCACATAAACTTTAACCCCGCTTAAAAAAATCCTGTCGAAATCGGCAGGATTTTTTTATGTACCAAAAGCAGTAATTACAACATTTCTACCAGAAGCATAATCTCTGTGTTCACACAAATAAATTCCTTGCCATATTCCCAAATTCAAATTTCCATTAGAAATAGGCACTTGAACTGTTGTTCCCAGTAAAGCTGATTTTATATGAGCTGGCATATCATCTGAACCCTCATAATTGTGTTTGTAATACGATTGATTTTCTGGTACCATGACATTAAAATGAGATTCAAAATCTACTCTTACCGTTGGGTCAGCATTTTCATTTATAGTTAAACTGGCTGAAGTGTGTTTTATAAAAACCTGTAAAATACCTACTGTAATTGATTCTATTTCTTGAAGATTAGCTATTATAACATTTGTAATTAAATGAAAACCCCGCTTGTACGGTTTTAAAGTAATTTCGGTTTGATAAAATTTCATGGGTTGAAGTTAATACAATCTTTACACCAAGGCAGGCTTCTTGGTATTACCTTTGTTCTTTATATAATTATATGGATTTATCTAGAGTTAAAATGGTAGTGTCTGATATGGATGGCACACTATTAAATTCAAATCATGAAGTAAGCAACCAATTCTTTGAGCTTTTTACAAGCCTTCAAAATCAGGGAATTCATTTTGTAGCCGCAAGTGGTAGACAATATCATAGTATGTTAGACAAGCTTTCTAGCATAAAAAACCAAATAACTTTTATTGCTGAAAATGGTGCCCTTATAAAACGAAATGATGAAGTTCTATTAACTACACCTATAGCTAGAAATGCTATAAGCGGTATACTAGATGCTGTACATCCCGTTTCTAACGCGCATCCGGTTTTATGTAGTGAAAACAATGCATATGTTGACGGAGCTTCTGATGATTTTCTTAAGTTGTTAAAGGAGTACTATTCAAGTTTTGAAATTGTTACTAACCAAAAAGAAGTAGATACTGAAGTATTAAAGGTTGCTATTTATCATTTTGAAGATTCAGAAAAATACATTTATCCTAAAGTTGAACACTTTGAAGGCGACTTAAAAGTAAAAGTATCGGGTTCAAACTGGGTTGATGTTTCTCATAAAAATGCCAATAAAGGTTATGCTTTAGAAAAAGTAATGAAAGAATACAATGTATCAACTGATGAACTTCTTGTATTTGGAGATTATAATAATGATATTGAGATGTTAGCACTGGCAAAGTACAGTTTTGCCATGGAAAATGCACATCCAAATGTAAAACGAGTTGCTCAATTTCAAACTACGAATAATAACGATTATGGAGTTGAACGAATTTTAGAAAAATTGATAAAATAAAAAAGGCGGTCAAAAGACCGCCTTCTATTTTTAATAAGTCTGACCATTTAGTTTAAGTCAAATCTATCTAAATTCATCACTTTAGTCCACGCAGCAACAAAGTCATTTACAAACTTTTCCTCTGCATCATTACAACCATAAACTTCAGCAATAGCTCTTAATTCCGAATTTGAACCAAATATTAAATCTGCTCTTGTTGCAGTCCACTTAACATTTCCAGATTTTCTATCCTTTCCTTCAAATACTTCTTCTTGCTCATCAATGGTATTCCAAACTGTGTTATAATCCAATAAATTCACGAAGAAATCATTACTTAATACACCAGGTTTAGAAGTTAAAACTCCATGTTTAGAATCGTCATAATTAGCGCCTAACGCTCTCATTCCCCCAATTAAAGCAGTCATTTCTGGTGCAGTAAGTGTTAGTAATTGAGCTTTATCTACTAACAACTCTTCTGTTCTTGCAGAATATTTTTGTTTTAAAAAGTTACGAAAACCATCTGCAACGGGTTCTAGAGCTTCAAAACCTTCAGCATCAGTTTGTTCAGCTGAGGCATCCATTCTACCTGGAGTGAATGGTACATTCACGTTAAAACCACCATCTTTTGCTGCTTTTTCAACAGCAGCTGTTCCAGCTAATACAATTAAATCAGCAATTGAAACTTGCTTATCACCAGATTGATTGCTATTAAATTCGTCTTGAATTCTTGTAAGCGTATCTATAACTTTTTGAAGACGTTTAGGGTTGTTAGCCTCCCAAGTATTTTGTGGAGCTAAACGAATTCTACCACCATTGGCACCACCACGTAAATCAGAACCTCTAAAAGAAGATGCTGCACCCCACGCCGTAGTTACTAATTCTTGAGTACTTAAGCCTGAAGCAAGTATATTCTTCTTTAATTCTTCAACATCAGCATCATTAATTAATTCGTGATTCACAGCAGGTATTGGGTCTTGCCACAATAAATCTTCTGCTGGTACTTCTGGACCTAAATATCTAGCTTTTGGTCCCATATCTCTGTGAGTTAATTTAAACCATGCTTTAGCATATGCTTCTGCGAATTCGTCTGGATTCTCTAAGAATTGTCTTGATATTTTTTCATAAGCTGGGTCCATGCGTAACGATAAATCTGTTACCAACATAAATGGAGCGTGCTTTTTTTCTGGGTTATGAGCATCTGGTACGGTTTCGGCACCTGCACCATCTTTTGGTTTATATTGCCAAGCACCTCCTGGACCTTTATGCAACTCCCATTCGTAATTAAATAGGTTTTCCAGATACTTATGACTCCATTTTGTGGGTGTATCTGTCCATGCACCTTCAATTCCACTTGTTATTGTATATTCTCCAACGCCTGAACCAAGATTGTTTTTCCAACCCATACCCATCATTTCAATTGGAGCACCATTTGGTTCTGGTTCTAAATGGTCAGCATCAACCCCAGCACCATGAGTTTTACCAAAAGTGTGACCTCCTGCAATTAATGCAACTGTTTCGTAATCGTTCATTGCCATTCTACCAAAGGTTTCTCTGATATATTTTGCGGCATCTACGGGGTCAGGATTAGCGTTGTGACCTTCTGGATTCACATAAATAAGACCCATATGTGCGGCACCAAAAGTTCTTTCCATTTCACCATCTTCGTTGTAACGTTCTTTGTTACCTAACCATTCCTTCTCGTTACCCCAGTTGATATCTAATTCTGATTGATAAATATCTTTTCTACCACCAGCAAAACCATACATTTTAAGGCCCATACTTTCATGAGCAACGTTTCCTGCCAATATTAATAGGTCTGCCCAAGACAGTTTTTTACCATATTTCTGCTTAATTGGCCATAGTAGAAGTCTTGCTTTATCTAGATTAGCATTATCTGGCCAACTGTTTAATGGAGCAAACCTTTGTGCACCAGTACCACCACCACCTCTACCATCAGAGATACGATAAGTTCCTGCTGCATGCCATGCCATTCTAATAAAAAATGGTCCATAATGACCATAATCTGCTGGCCACCAGTCTTGACTATCTGTCATTAAATCAGTTAAGTCTTTTTTAACAGCAGCTAAATCTAATTTTTTAAACTCTTCAGCATAATCATATTCTTCACCCATAGGGTCAACCATATTAGAATGCTGTCTTAGAATGCTCAAATTAAGAGAGTTTGGCCACCAATCTTCATTAGATGTACCACCACCAGCTGCTTGTGAGAGTTCTCCATTTAAAAATGGACATTTTGCAGATGAATCATTGACATCCCAGGCTTCACCGCCATGAGGATTACCGTTTTGTTTATTTTCCATTGAATTCTATAGATTACTTATTTATACTTCTAAAATTATGACTATCCCCTTTAAAGTTAAGGAGAAACTAATCTATTTGAGTTATTACAATATTGGTTTTGACTATAAGACAAGTATTTTAGTATCACTATTACTTATATACAAGATTAGCCCGCAAAATTATATTTACGAAGTATAGTGAGTTTTGATGGCACATTAAACTGCAAAAAAATGATAATTACGTTTTTTGTTTTTTCTTTTTTGCGGCTGGAAAAAGAACGTTATTTAAAATTAAACGATAACCAGGTGAAGTTGGATGTAGCTCCAACTCGGTTTTAGGGTCTCCCACTCTATGTTGATAATCTTCTGGATCATGACCTCCATAAAACGTAAAGAAACCTTTACCTTGAATACCGTGGATATATCTGGCCTCTCCATTTAATTTACTTTCACCTAAAACCATTACAGTAGGTTTTACTTCCTTAGAAGTAAAGGATGTTGTTTGCCCCATAAAACCTTTTACTAAGGTTGTATGATTTTGGGTAAGCATTGTGGGTACAGGGTCCCATTTAGCAGAAAATTCCATCAGAGAAAAATAATCAGACTCTTTCGGAATTTTACGTTTAGCCGTCATATCAATACTTGAGAATTCATATTTTAAAGGATTACGTTCCAAAGTAAAATTTGAAAAAGCAAAAGTTCTATTGAAATCAAGTTTGGCTTGGTAATTAGGTTCTGAAGGGTCACCATCAAACATTGGCTCGCAAATATCTAAACCGTTTGCTGCTAGAGCAATATCAAAACTATCTGTAGCTGAACACATGGCAAACATAAATCCACCACCAATTACATACCTTCTAATCTTTTCTGCTACTGCTCCTTTTTGTACAGATACCTTAGTGTAACCTAATTTATTGGCACGTTCTTCTGCCAATCTTTTACCTTCTATATACCACGGAGCAGCTCTATAAGCACCATAGAATTTACCATATTGCCCGGTAAAATCTTCATGATGTAGATGCAACCAATCATATAAAGCTAGTTTATCATCGAGCACTTCTTCATCATAAATAGTTACATACGGAATTTCAGCATAAGTCAGCACCATGGTCACGGCATCATCCCAAGGTTGGCTATCTTTTGGAGAGTAAACGGCAATTTTTGGAGCTTTCTCTAATATTACCGCCTCTTGATTTTTAGAAGGACTACTAATTTCATCTAAAATAGATGCAGCTTCAGCATCTGATAATACCTCAAAAGACACTCCTCTAATTTGACATTCTTTTCTAATAGGGTCACCATCTGGTAATAAAAAAGAGCCACCTCTGTAATTGAGTAGCCACTGAACTTTTTGTTGCTTTGTAAGTACCCAATAGGTAATACCATAAGCTTTTAAATGGTTTTTTTGATTTTCAGCATCCATAGGTATGAGAATCACCGACGCTGAAGCTATCCATGAAAAAAACAAAAAAGCTACGCTTAAAAAAGCCTTATTAAAAAGGAACGTCGTCGTCTGGGTTTGTTGAGTCATGATTAATTGAACTACCAAAAGCTTCTTCAGCTGAGGGTAAATCTTTTGGAGCGAAAGGATTTTCATCATCATTCATCTTAGATTGAAACTCAAAAGGAGAATCAAACTCTTCTAAATTATCGAATTTACCTAAAGCACCAATGAACTTTAACCTAATGTTTTCAAGTCCACCATTACGATGCTTTGCAACAATGAATTCTGCTTGGCCTTGAGTAGGGGTACGTTCTTCATCATCCCACTCATCAATTTTGTAATATTCAGGTCTATAAATAAACGATACAATATCTGCATCTTGCTCAATTGCACCAGATTCACGAAGGTCAGATAAAATTGGTCTTTTACTTCCACCTCTGGTTTCTACAGCTCTAGAAAGCTGAGATAGGGCAATTACTGGCACATTTAATTCTTTTGCAAGTGCTTTTAGGTTACGAGAAATCGTAGATATTTCTTGCTCTCTATTTCCTCCTTTTTGACTACCACCCGCTGTCATTAACTGCAAGTAGTCAATTACAATCATTCGAATACCATGCTGAGAGGCTAACCTTCTTGCCTTAGCTCTTAAATCAAAAATTGACAACGAGGGTGTATCATCAATAAACAACGGTGCTTTTTCTAATGATTTTACTTTTACATTTAATTGTTCCCACTCATGTTTCTCTAGCTTGCCCGTACGTAACTTTTCTGATGACAACCCTGTTTCTGAAGAAATTAACCGTGTAATTAACTGTACGGATGACATTTCTAGCGAAAAGAAAGCGACAGGTATATTAGAATTCACAGCAATATTGCGGGCCATTGACAGTGTTAGGGCCGTTTTACCCATACCAGGTCTTGCTGCTACAATAATTAAATCACTAGGTTGCCAGCCAGAAGTCAACTTATCTAGCTTATCAAATCCAGATGGTATACCACTTAACCCTTCTTTGTTTGAAATTTCTTCAATTTTTTTCTTGGCTTGAATAACTAAATTCTGTGCGGTTTCTGCAGAACGTTTTAAATTACCTTGGGTTACCTCATATAATTTTGATTCAGCATTGTCTAATAAATCAAAAACATCTGTTGATTCATTATAAGCATCTTCAATTATCTCATTTGAGATTTTAATTAAACTACGTTGAATAAATTTTTGAAGAATAATACGTGCATGAAATTCAATATGGGCAGATGAAGCAACTTTTTGAGTGAGTTTAATTAGGTAAAAGTCACCACCAGAGGCTTCTAGCTTACCATCTTTCTTTAATTGCGAAGAAACGGTTAATAAGTCAATTGGTTCAGAAGATTCAAACAGTTTAAAGATGGCTTCATAAATATATTTATGTGCATCCTTATAGAAGACATCCTCATGAAGAATATCAATAACCTCATCAACACCCTTTTTGTCAATCATCATAGCTCCAAGCACAACTTCCTCTAAATCAACAGCTTGTGGTGGTATTTTTCCTTTTTCAAACGGGATTATCTTAGACGAGTCTATGCGTCGACCTATTATCTGGGGTGTGTTCTCCATAAGTACGAAAGTATGTAATTAACTTTCAGTTAACCTTAAATTTTAATTACGAATGTTAACCAGTAATAAACAAATGTAATGTTGATAACTACAAATTTGTTGTTAATAACTAGAAATTAACGCAAAACAAAAAATGTTAAAGAAATTTTAAAACGAAAAAACAAGGGTTAACCGTTATACACCCCCATATTACTATATTTTTCCATTCGAGTTTTCACCAATTCCTTTGGTGATAACTTTTTTAATTCTTCAAAATGGGAAGTTATTTTGTTTTTTACGGTTGTAAATGTTTTCTCACGGTCTGTGTGGGCACCACCTAAAGGCTCTTTTACAATTTCGTCTATAAGCTTTTGCCTTTTCATATCGCTTGCCGTTAATTTCAATGCTTCTGCAGCCTGTTCTTTGTATTCCCAACTTCTCCAAAGTATAGAAGAGCAAGATTCAGGAGAAATTACAGAATACCATGTATTCTCAAGCATAAGTACTTTATCGCCTACACCAATACCTAAAGCGCCACCTGAAGCACCTTCACCTATAATTATTACAATAATTGGTACTTTTAAGCGAGACATTTCTAAGATATTACGGGCAATGGCTTCACCTTGTCCACGTTCTTCTGCTTCAATACCGGGGTAAGCACCCGGAGTATCTACAAATGTTACTACAGGTACACCAAACTTTTCAGCAGATTTCATTAATCGCAATGCTTTTCTATACCCTTCTGGGTTAGCCATACCAAAGTTTCTATATTGACGCGTTTTGGTATTGTACCCCTTTTGTTGACCAATGAACATAAAACTTTGGTCGCCTATTTTACCTAGACCACCTATCATTGCTTTGTCGTCTTTTACCGTACGGTCACCATGCAATTCTAAAAAAGTATCTCCACAAAGTGCAGTAATATAATCCATGGTATATGGTCGGTTAGGGTGTCTAGATAGTTGTACCCTTTGCCATGCCGATAGGTTCTTATAGATGTCTTTTTTGGTTTCTTCTAGTTTCTTTTCTATTTGTTGGCAGGTTTCGGTAACATCAACATCACTTTCCTCTCCGATAATTCTACATTTATCAAGTTGTTGTTCCAATTCCTTAATAGGAAGCTCAAATTCTAGATATTCCATAATTATGTAAGCGTCTCTTGAGTTAATTTAGCACGCAAAGATACAATTTATAATGGGTAAGAATAAAGTAGTTTTAAAACTTATCGCTTAGCTTTTTGCAGAAGAATGTATGCCAAAAGACCAAATATTAGGTTAGGGATTATTACTGCTAAAAGCGGCGAAAACCCAGACTGTTCAGCTAGTGTACCAAAAATACGGTCAAAAAATATGTAGATAAAGGCAACTCCAATACCAAAAGCCAAATTAACCCCCATACCGCCTCTACGTTTTACAGAAGAAACTGCAACAGCAATGATAGTTAAGATAAATGCTGCAATAGGCAGGGCCCATCTTTTATACTTCACCAAGATGTAGGTATTAATGTTTGCAGCACCTTTTCGTTTTTGGTCGGATATAAAATCATTTAACTCAAACAAATTTTTGGTATCCGCCACATATGAAACTGGGGCTAAATCATCTATTTGAAAATCAAAAATAGTATCTAACCTTCTTTTGGTTTGCACGTACTCAATACCATCTTTTAAGGTACGTTTGCTATAAGTTGTTAATCTATAAATACTGTCTTGTGGTAACCATCTTATGTTGGCAGCATTAATTTTATATTCTAGTTGTTGATTTTCATCAAAATGTTCATAGGTAAAATCGTAACCAATTTGCCTGTTAGGTTCAAAGCTACTCACATAAATAAAATCAGTTTCATTTAACTGATTAAAAATGTTCTTTGTTTGCCGGTCTGCCCTACCCTTTTTAAAATATTTGTATTCAAACTCATTAAAGCCAATACTTGCGTGAGGTACAATAAACATACCCATCATAAAAATTAAGATGGCAACAATAGTAGCGCCAATCATATAAGGTCTTAAAAACCGCCAATAAGAGACTCCAGAACTTAAAATGGCAACAATCTCTGTATTACTCGCCATTCTAGAAGTAAAGTATATAATAGATAAGAATAGCATTATCGGCAATAACAGGTTACCAATAACTAAACTAAAGTTGCCATAAAATACTATAACTTCGGCTAGAGGGGCTTCGTTATCTATAATCTTACCTATTTTTTCAGCAAGAGAAACCATTATTCCTATCGGAATAAATAATAACAAAATTCCCCCAAATGTAAAGAGGTATCTTTTTAAAATGTATTTATCAAGTACACCAAGCTTCATAAACGCCTACCCATCTTATTAACCATTTTATTTTTCCAAGAGGCAAAATCTCCAGCTAAAATACGTTCTCTAGCGGTGCGTACCAACCAAAGGTAAAAGCCAAGGTTATGTATTGTTGCAATTTGTTTTCCTAAATATTCATTTGCCGCGAATAAATGTCTTAGATATGCTTTAG
Source organism: Croceivirga lutea (assembly GCF_014235875.1). GTDB lineage: Bacteria > Bacteroidota > Bacteroidia > Flavobacteriales > Flavobacteriaceae > Croceivirga > Croceivirga lutea. The sequence goes on from NZ_JACJUK010000011.1 coordinate 12,773, forward strand.
AATATTCGGTGTCTACAAAAGTTACTCCCAATTCATCAATAGGTGAAAAATCATTCTCCCATTTTTTGTTTTTAATATTGATGGTACCTTCAGAGGTAAATAACATACCATTACGGGCATTTCTTGTTGGCATAACACAGTCAAACATATCTACACCTAAGGCTATATTTTCTAGAATATTTATTGGGGTACCCACACCCATTAAATATCTTGGTTTATCTTCCGGAAGAATATCACAAACAATTTCTGCCATCTCGTACATTTCTTCTGCTGGCTCCCCAACCGATAATCCTCCTATGGCATTACCTTCTGCACCTACTGAAGCAATATATTCTGCGGATTGCCTACGTAAATCTTTGTAAGTAGAACCTTGAACAATTGGAAAAAAACTTTGTGAGTAATCATATTTAAATGGCAGTTTTTCTAAATGATTTATACATCTATCTAGCCATCTATGTGTCATATGCATTGATTTTTTTGCATATTGATAATCACATGGGTAGGGCGTACACTCATCAAATGCCATAATAATGTCTGCTCCAATAACGCGTTGAATTTCCATCACATTTTCTGGGGTAAAAAAATGTTTAGAACCGTCTATGTGCGATTTAAAATGAACACCTTCTTCTTGTATTTTTCGATTACCCGATAAGGAATACACCTGGTAGCCGCCACTATCAGTCAAAATATTTCTATCCCAACCCATAAACTTGTGCAATCCACCAGCCTGTTCTAAAATTTCAATACCAGGACGCAAGTATAAATGATAGGTGTTCCCAAGAATAATATCAGGGTTTATATCATTTTTTAGCTCTCTTTGGTGTACTCCTTTTACTGAGGCCACTGTACCAACGGGCATAAAAATTGGGGTTTCAATTTCGCCATGGTCAGTTATAAGTTTACCTGCTCTGGCTTTAGACCCTTTATCTTTTTGAAGTAAATTAAATTCCAATCTTCTAAATTGAAGCGCAAATATAGCCAACTGGTTTTGGTGAATACCTTAACAAAAAAATAAAGTTTATTGGCCAGACTATTTAACAATTAAATACTTGTTTATAACAGAGCGTTTTCAATTTGGTTTCAAAGCTAATTGCCACTACTTTTGGCTGAATTATAAACAAACCCATGGCAGACATAAAACAACTTGAAGATTTAGTCGTGCAAGTACGACGAGACATACTACGTATGGTGCATAAAGTAAATTCTGGTCATCCAGGTGGTTCACTTGGTTGCACAGAATTTTTTGTAGCACTTTACAACGAAATAATGAACCTAAAAGATGGTTTTGATATGGACGGTATTGGAGAAGACCTTTTCTTCTTATCAAACGGACATATCTCACCAGTTTTCTACAGCGTTTTAGCACGTAAAGGCTACTTTCCTGTAGAAGAATTAAACACTTTTAGATTAATAGATTCTAGATTACAAGGTCACCCAACTACGCATGAAGGATTACCTGGTATACGTGTTGCTTCAGGTTCTTTGGGTCAAGGCATGTCTGTTGCAATTGGTGCCGCTGAAACTAAAAAATTAAATAAAGACACTAGTCTAGTGTATAGTTTGCATGGTGATGGAGAATTACAAGAAGGGCAAAACTGGGAAGCCATTATATATGCTGCTTCAAAAAAAGTTGACAACCTAATTTGCACCATTGACAGAAATGGTCAACAAATTGATGGACCAACCGAAGAAGTTATGGCACTTGGTGATGTTTCAGAAAAATTCAGCGTATTTGGTTGGGATGTTTTAGAAATTGAAGACGGTAACGACCTAAAACAAGTAATAGACGGTTTAAATGAAGCCAAAAACAGAACTGGAAAAGGTAAACCTGTTTGTATAGTAATGACTACCATGATGGGTAATGGTGTAGATTTTATGATGCATACCCATGCTTGGCATGGTAAAGCTCCTAATGATGAGCAATTAGCAACTGCCTTAGCGCAAAACCCAGAAACTTTAGGTGACTATTAAAAAGAAATTATCATGACAAAATATACAGACCAAGGAAAAAAAGACACCAGAAGTGGATACGGTGAAGGTATGACTGAGCTGGGAAGAACCAACCCAAACGTGGTTGCCTTATGTGCAGACCTTGTAGGTTCTTTAAAAATTCAAACATTTATAGATGAAAACCCAGAACGCTTCTTTCAAGTTGGAATAGCGGAAGCAAATATGATGGGTATTGCCGCTGGTATGACTATTGGTGGTAAAATACCATTTGCAAGTACGTTCGCCAATTTTGCAACAGGTAGGGTTTATGACCAAATAAGACAGTCGATAGCATATTCTGATAAAAACGTAAAAATTTGTGCCTCACACGCAGGTATAACTTTAGGTGAAGATGGTGCTACGCATCAAATTTTGGAAGATATCGGTTTAATGAAAATGTTACCTGGTATGACGGTGATAAATCCTTGTGATTTTAACCAAACCAAGGCAGCTACTTTAGCTATTGCTGAGCACCACGGCCCAGTGTATCTAAGATTTGGTAGACCTAAAGTTGCCAACTTTACTCCAGTTAATCAAAAATTTGAGATAGGTAAAGCACTACTGTTAACAGAAGGTTCTGATGTAACTATCATTGCAACAGGCCATTTAGTGTGGCAAGCGCTTTTAGCTGCCGAAAATTTAGAGAATCAAGGTGTTTCTTGCGAGGTCATAAATATTCACACCATTAAGCCTTTAGATAAAAAAGCTATTATCGACTCTGTTCAAAAAACGGGTTGTGTAGTTTCTGCTGAAGAACATAATTATTTAGGCGGTTTAGGAGAAAGTGTAGCCAGAACTTTAGCCGAACATAACCCCGCGCCACAAGAGTTTATAGCTACAAAAGACACCTTTGGTGAAAGTGGAACACCAGACCAATTAATGGATAAATATGGGCTAAATGCAAAAGCTATAGAAGCTGCTGTTCACAAGGTTATTAAAAGAAAATAAACTTTGGTATCGTCTTTGATAGCTATTTTGACCGTACATAACTTTAAACAAAGCAAAGTCATGAAAAAAACAATTTTAGTAGTTGTTGCGCTTTTTACAGGTGCAATGGCATTAGCACAGTCTGGGTCAGGATTTGGTATCAAAACCGGTATTAATTACAACGGTAATGGCGATTATTTTGATTCTGCCGCACAAGCTTTTGAAAATCCTGATAGAAACGCAGGTTTCCATGTTGGTTTTTGGGGTAAAATTGGTAATCGCATTTATTTTAGACCAGAGTTGGTGTATACCAGTACATCATCTGGTTATGATGAAGGTGATTTAAAAATTAAAAAACTAGATGTTCCCGCTTTAGTAGGAGTAAAGGTTATTGGTCCGTTACATGTATTTGCTGGCCCATCTTTTCAGTATTTATTGGATACTGAATTTGAAAGTGATGGAATTACTTTTGATGAAGTAGAAAATGATTTTACCGTAGGTATGAATTTAGGAGCAGGCGTTAATCTTGGTAAATTTGGTATTGACCTTAGATATGAAAGAGGTTTTAGTGAAAACGAAGTTAATTTTATTAACGCTAACCTAACTAATTTAAATGGTGACCGAGTAGATACTCGTCCAGACCAATTAATTCTAAGTCTTTCTTTAAAGATTTAATCACAATCACACCAAAGTGCAACGCATTAAAAAGCCCAAATGAAAATTCATTTGGGCTTTTCTTATTTGTTTAAATAGCAAATCCTTTAATCATCAGTATCATCATCACAATCTTCTTTTTGTACATCTGCATCTAAATAATCTGGTGTGCCATCATTATTGGTATCAGGATAAGGCAATACAATATCGCAATTGGCATCTGAAATTTCTGTTTTTGTAAGTACGCCATCATCGTCGTCATCGATATCAACATAGTCAGGAAACCTAAATGTAGATCCAGAATTCTCTTCACTGGTTAAATCTGTATTATCATCAAATAAATACCCATTGCCATTAAGGTCTTCTTCTATAGAAGGTACTCCGTCTTGGTCGTGGTCTGCAACATTCATCGCAAACATATCATAGGTGAAAATCAATGGACTGTATTGTGGAATCGCTCCTGAAACGTTATTGAAGTTTCCTAAACCTGAAGGAAATATTACCAAACCTATTCCGTAGCCATCAACTGAAAATGTTCCATCATTGTTATTTATTACTTCCCCACCAGATGCTATTTTAGAAGCCCCTAGTCCAAAACCTCTAAAACTTTTTCCTCCGAAGCTTGATTGCGGTTGTTGTAATGTAACTAAGTCAAACCAAGTAGGGGTAAAATCAGTTCCATCAAAAGAAGTTCTATTTAATAATTGACCGCGATACCTGACATAGACTGAATCTGCAACAGAAGGTGTAGCGCCAACACCTTCTCTTAAAACCATGTAATAGTATTTATGCGGAACATCATTTTCTTCTTCGCTTAGAAGAAACTCATTTGACGATACATTCACAGTTTCTACCTTAAGCGAATCCATGGTTAAAAAGTCCATAAAAGACATTTTATCCGCATTAGCTTCGGTAATGGTATCAATAACAATTTTAAAATCGAAACCCGCTGGTGTTTGTTCAAATTCTTCGTAGTTAAACGTATGTGAACCTAAAAACGCTAAAATTTCCTCATCATTTTCTTCAGCAACTTCTGATAAGAGTCTTGGAGGTACGGCATCATCATTATCATCATCATTATTACAACCTAATAAGGCAATGGTAGTAACAAACAACAGCAGTCTTTTAATCATCCTTCTTCTTTTTGAAGGGCGCAAGATACGATTTTCCCTTATTTTTGAAACGAAGTTAACAGCTAGTTTATATGCGGATAGATAAGTTTTTGTGGGCAGTTAGATATTACAAAACGCGAAACATGGCAACCAATGCATGTAAAAACGGTCATGTAAGGGTAAATGAAGCTGTTGTTAAACCTTCTAGAGAGGTTTTTCCGGGTGATAAAATACAACTGCGAAAGAATCAAATTAACTATCAATTAAACGTAATTAACATACCTGATTCTAGAGTTGGTGCTAAACTAACTAATCTTTACAGAGAAGATATCACTCCCGAGTCTGCCTTTGAACATAATGAGTTACAGAAATACAGTAAAGAATATTATCGCAAAAAAGGTATGGGAAGACCAACAAAGAAAGACCGCAGAGATATAGATGAGTATTTAGACGAATCAGAATAAGTTATATTTAGTTTTTATTCTTACGAAGAGGTTATTAAAATTTACACGAATCGTTATTGCCACAAAAATTGAGTTAGGTTTAAAAAGAAATAAGCATCTTTAATTGAAAACAAATAAATTTGAACCGCTAACTGTAGTAGTATGCCAGATAAGATTTTAGAACATCAAGAGATTCAGTATAAAATTCGCCGTATTGCCTATCAGATTTATGAAGCCAATGTGGATGAAAAAGAAATTATTATAGCTGGTATTGAGGGCGGCGGTTTAAATTTTGCAAAAAAAATAGTTCAGGTGTTAAAGAAAATTACCGAAGCTGAAATTGTTTTATGCAAAATGGAAATAGATAAAAAGCAGCCGTTGGCCAATCCAATAAAAACTTCAATCAAAGAGGAAGATTACAAAAATAAGTCTATTGTATTGGTAGATGATGTTTTAAATTCTGGAACCACGCTTATTTATGGGGTACACCATTTTTTAAAGACACCTTTGAAACAACTTAAAACTGCGGTTTTGGTAAATAGAAACCATAAAAAATATCCTGTAAAGGCTGACTATAAAGGTATTTCATTATCTACCTCATTGAACGAACATGTAACGGTAGATTTAGATAGTAAAGCTTCATCAGTCTACTTGTCGTAATAAGTTTTCTAGTTCTAGTACTACCTCCTCTACTGTTTTATAATTGCAGTTAATGGTGTATTGCGCCTGATTATAAAACGGACTTCGTTCAAAAAGATGCTTACCAATAAACTCTGGTAATTCTGCATCGCTAATGTTTTGTATAAGTGGTCTATGTGCTTTTTGTGAACGCAATCTTTTTACCAATTCTGGTATAGATAACTTTAGATAAATGGTAATTACCTTAGAAGCATTTAAAAAATCCATATTATTAGCGTAACAAGGTGTACCGCCGCCTAGGGCTAAAACACCTTCACTATTATTTTCAACAAAATCTCGTAAGACTTTACTTTCTAATTTTCTAAAATGTATGGTTCCATGAGTTTTAAACAGTTCTGAAATAGTTGTATTAGATTCATTTTCAATACGTTCATCTAAATCAGTAAAAGTGGTGTCTAATTTTTGAGCAAACACCCTACCAACGGTAGACTTTCCACTACCCATATAACCTATCAATACTATCATCATGCTGTAAAAATGGAACTTTTTAATATTAAGACAAAATATTATTGTTTTGGACTTGTGAAATTAATAATTGGTCTTATATTTGCACCCGCTAAAGAGGAAAAAACCTCAATAGTGTTGAAATTATGACCTGATAGCTCAGTTGGTAGAGCATCTCCCTTTTAAGGAGAGGGTCCTGGGTTCGAGCCCCAGTCAGGTCACAAAAAAGTTAAGTCTCTCGGACTTAACTTTTTTTGTTTAGATTAGTTTTATGCCCACGTGGTGGAATTGGTAGACACGCTACCTTGAGGGGGTAGTGGGAGCAATCCCGTGGAAGTTCGAATCTTCTCGTGGGCACAAATTCAATAAGCAATTTTTAGGTTATTCTTTCGGCAAAGAACTGTTCTTCATTTCTAATCTTTAAAACCTAAGAGTTAACGTCTATTTTTAATTTTCAACATTTTAGCTCTAAATTTTGTTATTAAAATTTAACGCTACGTTTGGAGAACTTACGTGTTAAAAGACTAAATTTGTTTAACTATTTTTTCCAAAGTATGAACAATGTAAAGAAAGATTTTAGTATTAGAGACTTGGAAAATCTCTCAGGCATTAAGGCACACACTATCCGTATTTGGGAAAAGCGTTATAATCTGTTAGAACCAGAACGTACCTCAACAAACATTAGAACTTATAGTTTAAAAAGTTTACAAAAGCTTTTAAACATTACGCTTCTCTACAACACAGGCTACAAAATCTCAAAGATTGCTAAAATACCAGAAACCGAAATCCCGGTTATGGTTAGAGAAATTGTTGCACAAAATAGCGAGAAAAGTCATGCCATTAATGCTTTTAAGTTGGCAATGGTAAACTTTGATCAAAATCTGTTTTTTAGTACGTATAATAGTTTGCTCTCTGAACGCTCTTTTAGAGAAATATTTTATGAGGTTTTTATACCTTTAATGACAGAGTTAGGTTTACTATGGCAAACCGATACCATAAGTCCGTCTCATGAACATTTTATTACCCATTTGATAAAGCAAAAAATCTTTATCAATACCGAAAAACTCCAAGTACTTGAGCCAACTAATACTGAAAAAGTATTTGTGCTTTATTTACCGGAAAATGAAATTCATGAATTGGGTTTATTGTATTTGAATTATGAGATTGTACTTAAGGGGTATAAAACCATATTTCTTGGACAGTCAATGCCGATATCAAATCTCATAGACCTTAAAAAATATTACGACAATCTCTTTTTTATATCTTATTTCACTGTTTCACCAACTAAAGACAACTTAAAGGATTACATCGAAGAATTTAGTACCACATTAGTTGATAGTGAAAGTAATGTTAACCTTTGGATTTTAGGCCGAATGGTTCAACATTTAGAAGACATTAACTTGCCTGAACATATAAAAACGTTCAATTCAATAGAACAATTAACCAGCGGAATCTAATTATGAAAAAAGTTGCTGTTATTGGTTCAGGTTTTTCATCGCTATCATCTGCTTGTTATTTAGCAAAAATGGGTTTTGAAACCCATGTTTTTGAAAAAAATAGCACTGTTGGCGGACGTGCAAGACAGCTCAAGAAAGAGGGTTTTACATTTGATATGGGACCAAGCTGGTATTGGATGCCAGACATTTTTGAAAAGTTTTTCAACGATTTTGAAAAAAAAACTTCTGACTATTACCAATTAGACAAACTAGACCCAGCATACAAAATATTTTTTGAAGATGAGACTATGACCATAGGCGATAGTCTAGAAAAAATAAGTGCGGAATTTGAACGCATTGAAGCTGGCAGTTCTGTTCACTTGAAACGCTTTATTGAAAAAGCAGCAGACAACTACGACATAGCTATTAATAAAATTGTTTTAAAACCAGGTCTTTCACCGTTTGAACTGGTTACCAAAGACACTATTTTACGAGTAGGTCAATTCTTTAAAACAATAAGTTCTGACGTAAGAGAAAAATTTTCAAATCCAAAATTAATTTCAGCCTTAGAATTTCCGGTTCTTTTTTTAGGTGCTAAACCAAGTAATACGCCGTCTTTCTACAGTTTTATGAATTACGCAGATTTTGGCTTAGGAACTTGGCATCCTAAAGGCGGCATGTACCAAATTGTAGAAGCAATGAAAGCTCTTGGCCAAGAACTTGGGGTTATTTTTAATACCAATTCTCCTGTAAATAAGATTAACGTAACCAACGGAAAAGTTTCAGGAATTCGAGTGAATAATCAAGATATTTCTTTTGATATTGTTATTAGTGGTGCTGATTACCATCATTCAGAAACACTTCTTAATCAAGAATTCAGGCAGTTTTCAGAAAAATATTGGGAGAAGAAAACATACGCACCAAGTTCACTTTTGTTTTATGTAGGTTTTAATAAAAAGCTAACCAACATAGAACACCATAATTTATTTTTCGATACTGACTTCACCAAACACTCGCAAGAAATTTATGATGAGCCAGCTTGGCCAGAAAAACCACTATTTTATGCGAACTTTCCTTCGAATACAGATGAAGGTATGGCTCCAGAAAATTGTGAAGCTGGGTTCTTCTTAATTCCAATTGCGCCAGGTTTAGAAGACACGCAAGAACTAAGAAATCAGTATTTTGATATAATTATTAGTAGATTAGAACAACGAACTAATCAAAAAGTTAAAGAAAATATACTGTTTACAGAAAGCTTTTGTGTAAACGATTTTATTGAACAATACAATTCTTATAAAGGCAATGCTTATGGCATGGCCAACACCTTGTCTCAAACTGCATTTTTAAGACCAGGATTAAAAAGCAAAAAAGTAAAAGACCTCTATTTTACGGGGCAGTTGACCGTTCCAGGGCCTGGTGTACCGCCAGCCCTAATATCTGGTAAACTGGTTGCTGATTTGATTAAAAAGAAATACGTTACGCTATGAAACAATTATTTGACCAAGTTTCGAATGCGTGCAGTAAACTTGTTACAGAGTCTTACAGCACCTCCTTTTCTATGGCCACCAAAATGTTGGGTACAACTATTAGACAAGATATCTATAACATTTACGGCTTTGTACGTTTTGCTGATGAAATTGTAGACACTTTTCATGAGTATGACAAGAAGGTCTTGTTTAACAACTTTGAAAACGATTTAAATCTTGCAATAGAACAAAAAATAAGTCTTAATCCTATTCTTAATTCTTTTCAATATACCTTTAATAAATACAACATCCCCTATCATTTAGTTGCGTCTTTTATGAAAAGTATGCGAATGGATTTATCTAAAAAAGAATACCATACTGATGCTGAATACAAAGAGTATATCTATGGTTCAGCAGATGTTGTTGGCTTAATGTGCTTGTGTGTATTTGTAAATGGAGATAAACAGCAATATGAAGATTTAAAAGAATCGGCAATGGCATTGGGTTCCGCTTTTCAAAAAGTGAATTTTCTAAGAGATTTAAAAGCCGATTATGAGTTCTTGGAACGCTCTTATTTTCCTAATACCAACTTGTTAGAATTAGATGAAGAGTCTAAAAAACGAATAGTTGGAGAAATTGAAGCCGATTTTGCTAAAGGATTTATGGGTATTGAAAAACTCCCTTCAGACGCAAAATTTGGAGTGTATACCGCATTCAAATACTACAAACGTTTATTAGCTAAATTGCAAAATACGCCACCTCTTGAAATAAAAAATAAAAGAATAAGAGTACCGAACTACGAAAAATTCGGACTTTTGGCTAAATCTTACGTCAACTATAAATTACAATTAGTATAGAATGAAAATTGCCCTTTGGATACTTATCTTTTTAGGAACGTTTAGTTTTATGGAATTCATGGCATGGTTTACTCATAAATATATAATGCATGGTTTTTTATGGGTATTGCACAAAGACCATCATAAAAAAGACCATGATTCATGGTTTGAAAGAAATGATGCATTCTTTATTTTTTACGCAGTAGTGAGCATGTCTTTAATTATGTTAGGAGCAGAAACCAGCTTTTGGTATGGCTGGCCTCTTGGGTTTGGAATTTTAGCCTATGGTATTGCATATTTTACGGTACATGATATATTTATTCATCAGCGTTTTAAAATATTTAGAAACGCTAATAATAGATATGCAAAAGGAATTCGTAGAGCACACAAAATGCATCACAAACACATTGGTAAAGAAGATGGTGAATGTTTTGGAATGTTAATTGTGCCATTTAAATACTTTAAAAAATGAATTTAAATAGAGCCATTGTTATTGGCTCTGGAATTGCCGGATTAGCCACTGCCATTCGACTTAGAAAAAAAGGATATGAGACTTTAGTTTTTGAAGCAAACAGTTATCCTGGCGGTAAATTACATGCAAAGATTTCTAATGGTTACCGTTTTGATATGGGCCCCTCTTTGTTTACTATGCCACATTTAGTCGATGAACTTTTTGAACTACATGGTAAAAACCCTAGGTCTTATTTTAACTACAAACAAAAACAAAATATTTGTAATTACTTCTGGGAAGACGGTACCGTTTTCTCAATGGCTTCTAACAGTTCACAATTTATAAAAGAGGCAAGCGCTAAATTTAATGAACCAAGCAACCATCTTGAAAGTTATATAGATAACAATTGTCTTAAGTATGAAGCAACAAGCACCTTATTTCTTGAAAAATCTTTACATAAACTAAGTTCATACTTATCAAAAGATACACTAGCTGCCATAGTTAAAATTGGAAAGCTTGGCCTGTTTAATACCTTAAATTCTACCAATGCTAAAGCATTTAACAATCATAAACTAGTACAACTATTTAATAGATATGCTACTTATAACGGGTCATCACCGTATAAAACCCCAGGAATAATGTCTTTAATACCACATTTAGAGATGGAATTAGGCACCTATTTTCCAAATGGCGGTATGCACGCCATTACAAAAAGTTTGGTAGCCTTAGCAAAAGAACTAGGTGTAGAATTTCATTTTTCTACCAAAGTCGAAGAAATAATTATAGAAAACGGTAGTGCTACGGGAATTAAAACTTTGGATAAGGAATATAAAGCAGCTATTGTTGTTTCGAATATGGATGTTTTTCCAACCTATAAAAAATTATTAAAAAAAGAAAAACAGCCAAACAAAGTTCTGAAACAAGAACGTTCTAGTTCCGCACTTATATTTTATTGGGGAATTAAGAAAACCTTCAAAGAGCTTGACCTTCATAATATTTTTTTTACGGAAGATTACGAACAGGAATTTGAGCATATTTTTTCAAAAAAAACTCTTTTCAAAGACCCAACAGTATACGTAAACATAAGCTCAAAAGAAGAAACACTAGATGCCCCTAATAATTGTGAAAATTGGTTTGTAATGATTAATGCTCCGGGAGACTACGGTCAAAATTGGGATGAACTTATCCAATTCGCTAGAAAAGTAATAGTATCAAAACTAACACGAATTCTAAAAACCGATATTGAAAGTTTAATTGAGACCGAACTACTATTACATCCTGCCGAAATTGAACGTAGAACCAGCTCTTATCGCGGAGCATTGTATGGTGCTGCAAGTAATTCACAATTTGCGGCCTTCCTAAGACATCCTAATTTTAGTAGAAATATTAAATCACTTTACTTTTGTGGAGGTTCTGTTCATCCTGGTGGTGGAATACCACTTTGTTTATTATCCGCCAAAATTGTAACTGACCTAATTCCCCATGCAAAAAAATAGTTCAATCAGAGTAAACCAATTCGCTATTTTTCTACTTTGGCTATTTCATATTAGTGCCATTATAGGTATTTCAATAGGTTATGAAGATTGGTTTGTGAGTAAGACCCCTTTAAACCTTTTAGTTTCTGCACTATTATTTGTTTTTATATATCCTATTAATAACCTTAAGAAAATAGGTTTACTTGTCACTTTTTTTGTTATTGGAATGTTTGTTGAATGGCTAGGGGTAAATTACAGCCTACTTTTTGGGACTTATTCCTATGGAAATAATTTAGGAATTAAAGTTGATGGTGTTCCTTTATTTATAGGAATGTATTGGGCATTACTAACTTTTGTTACTGCAGAAATAGCGCTATTGTTAACCAAAAACGCATGGTTAAAAATACTTACCGCATCTTTATTAATGGTTGTTTTAGATGTGTTTATGGAACAGCTTGCCCCTAGATTTGATTTTTGGTCTTTTGGTGAAATAGTACCACTGTCTAATTATATAACTTGGTTTGCGGTTGCTCTTTTGCTACAAACTATAGTATACTATTCTAAAGTTACAGGCAATAGAACAATAGCTATTCATTTGTATTTGGTTCAACTTTTATTCTTTATATATTTCACTATTTTCTTTAGTTAAAATTTAAAGGAATAGCATCGTTCTTGAAGTTTCCAAAACGGTGATATGGTTGAAAGCGAGCGAAAAGTTCTTCGCTATACCATTTTAAATCTCTAGTTTTTTTTATTGCAGTTATGTGACCATTAGCTCTGTATGCAAAATCTTCTAAGGCGCTTTTATTTTTCCAAATACTAAAAGTAGCCATTTGTTTAAACGGCATCTCCCCCACTCCTTTGGTATATAATAAGCCCTTGTTGTCACTTAAGCTATGTTGTGATTTTGGAACAAATTTCCAAAACTTCAGTAATAATCTTGTTTTAATAGTTGCTCTTGTAATAACAGCTAGATATTCGTTGCTTTTATCAACATTATAATGCTTTTTAAAAGGATTATTTCCATTCCACTCCCCTTTACTTACCATATTTTTCATGAATAGAACTAAATGCTCATTTGTGTTGTTTACATAGCGTTGAAATAAAGAGGATTCTTCAAAAAATAACTTAGCCGCTTGCTCATTATTCCACACTTGAAGAACTGCGTAAGTTCCCCAATCTGGTAAAGGATTAAATCCTGTTTTACCGGTTCCTAAGAGTTTATAAAACTCTAAGCCTTTTTGGTTACGCATTGGGCCATGAGCAAATTGCATCATAAAAAATGCCCATATCTTTTGCCAAATAGTGGAAAAAGTAAAAATACTTATTGTGGTAATTTGTTGAGTCATTATTCCAACAAGCTATCTAAAAGCTGGCGCGTTTTTTTTGTATTCCAATCTGAGACTCCTTCTTCTGCTACTACAATTTTACCTGTTTTACTAATTACGTAAGAAGCTGGAGGCTCTTTAATATCTAGAGGTGCTTTATCGCCTACTATCAGATAGGTTATTGGCATTGTAATATGTACCTTCTCTTTAAATTCTAGAACTGGTTCACGCTCTTCATTAGTTATTGCATAAAAATCAACCTTGCCTTTATAATCGTCATATAATTTCTGTAATGTGCGTATTTCAGCTTCACAAGCCGGCAATTTCCAACTAGCCCAAAATACTACAACTGCAACCCTGCCTTTAGATTTTTCAAAACTGAAAAAATCCCACGATTCATCTTTTAAACGCCAATTGTAATTTGGTAATTCTTTCTGTTCCGCTTCTGGAATAGCTTCTGGGGAAACCGCAAATATTTGATTTAAAGCAAGCTTTCCGAAATAACCTAAAGGGGTAACAAAGAAGGCTAAAACTATTAGAATAGTTAAAAGGTTTAGGGTAGTTTTTTTAGTCAATTTCATGCATAAAAAGTTTTAACCAATTAAAAAACTCCTGAGCAAATCAGGAGTTTTTAAAAGTACCTTATTTAAAAAGAAAATCTTATGCATTTTCTTTTTTAATCACGTTTAAAGCTGACCCTTCTTTAAACCAGTTTATTTGTGCATCGTTATAACTATGATTTGCCATAATAGTATCCTTACTACCATCTGAATGAACCACTTCAATAGTTAACTGCTTATCTGGCATAAAGTCAACAATATCAACAAAATTAAAGATGTCATCTTCTTGAATTTTATCGTAGTCACTCTCATTAGCAAACGTCAAAGCTAACATACCTTGCTTTTTAAGGTTTGTTTCATGAATTCTCGCAAAAGACTTTACTAAAACCGCTGCTACACCCAAATGCCTTGGTTGCATAGCTGCATGCTCACGAGAAGAACCTTCACCGTAATTATGGTCACCTACAACAATAGTTTTAATACCTTTTGCTTTGTAAGCACGCTGCGTATCTGGCACACCACCATACTCCCCGGTTAATTGGTTCTTAACAAAATTTGTTTTCTGATTGTATGCATTTACAGCGCCAATCAACGTGTTATTAGCAATGTTGTCTAAATGACCTCTAAAACGTAACCATGGTCCGGCCATTGAAATGTGGTCAGTAGTACATTTGCCATAAGCTTTAATAAGCAATTTCATTCCTTGTAAACTTTCTGGTTTAATAGGAGTAAAAGGGTCTAATAATTGTAAACGTTCAGATTCTGGTGAAACTATTACGTTAACATCACTTCCATCATTAACCGGAGCAACATAACCGGCATCTTCAACCGCAAAACCTTCTGGTGGTAATTCGTACCCCCTAGGTTCATCTAACATTACCTCTTCACCATCTTCATTAATAAGTTTATCCGTAGCCGGATTAAAGTCTAATCGCCCTGCAATAGCAATAGCGGTTACCAATTCTGGAGAGCCAACAAAAGCAAGGGTATTAGGGTTACCATCAGCACGTTTGGCAAAGTTTCTATTGAATGAATGTACAATAGTATTTCTTGGCCCATTAGCTGCTTTATCACCGTATCTATCCCACATGCCGATACAAGGTCCGCAAGCATTAGCAAAAACAGTAGCACCAATATTATTAAACGTATCTATAAAACCATCTCTTTCAATAGTATAGCGTACTTGTTCAGAACCAGGAGTAATTGTGAAGTTCGATTTGGTTTTTAAATTCTTATCAGCAACTTGTTTAGCTAAGGAGGCTGCTCTAGAAATATCTTCATAAGAAGAGTTGGTACATGAACCAATAAGACCGTACTCTACATTCAGTGGCCAGTCGTTCTCTTTTGCTGCTTCGCTCATTTTTGAAATAGGCGTAGCCAAATCTGGAGTAAACGGACCATTCAAGTGAGGTTCTAACGTATTTAAATCGATTTCTATTACTTGGTCAAAATAACTTTCTGGATTAGCATAAACTTCGGCATCACCAGTTAGATGTTCCTTAATTTCATTAGCCGCATCAGCAACATCAGTTCTACCAGTTGAACGTAGATATCTATCCATAGAATCATCATATCCAAATGTTGATGTCGTAGCGCCAACCTCAGCACCCATGTTACAGATAGTACCTTTACCTGTACAAGACATTGAAGTTGCACCTTCACCAAAATATTCTATGATTGCACCTGTACCCCCTTTTACTGTTAGAATATCTGCAACCTTTAAAATCACATCTTTAGGAGCTGTCCAGCCAGAAAGTTTACCAGTAAGTTTTACACCAATTAGCTTAGGAAATTTTAATTCCCATGCCATACCCGCCATAACATCTACAGCATCAGCACCACCTACACCAATGGCAACCATTCCTAATCCGCCTGCGTTTACAGTGTGAGAATCGGTACCAATCATCATACCACCAGGAAAAGCATAATTTTCTAGTACAACTTGGTGAATAATACCTGCACCCGGTTTCCAGAAGCCAATACCGTACTTTTTAGAAACTGACTCTAAAAAGTCAAATACCTCATTACTGGTTTGATTAGCTCTTTTTAAATCTGCTTCAGCACCTACTTTAGCTTGTATTAAATGGTCACAATGCACAGTTGTTGGTACTGCAACTTTTGGTTTACCAGCATGCATAAATTGTAATAACGCCATTTGCGCTGTAGCATCTTGACAAGCTACTCTATCTGGAGCAAAATCTACGTAATCTTTACCTCGCTTAAAAGCTTCGGTTGGTTCTCCTTGCCAAAGATGTGCATATAATATTTTTTCTGACAAGGTCATTGGCTTGTCTAATAATTTTCGGGCAGCTTCTATGCGCTTACCCATTTGGGAATAGACCCCCTTTATCATTTCAATATCAAATGCCATATACTTGTTTTTTTATCTTTAGTTAAGAAACCACAAGTTACAAACATTTACGAAAATCATATCTAATAACAGGCTAAAGAAAAATTATTAGGTTATTAGTAATAGTGATATTTCTAAAGAAAAAATTGAACAAAAAAGCCTGAGCATATGCTCAGGCTTTTTATTTACGATATAATTTGCAATAATTAGATAACTAATTGTTTTTGAGAAGGCTTAAATTTAGTTAAGACTATACCATCTACAGCGGCCTCATACTCTTGCAAAGTAGGTGTTCTACCAAGAATTGTAGATAGTACTACCACAGGAGTTGATGATAACAAAGATTCACCTTTTTTCTCACCAGAGTCTTTTACTACTCTACCCTGAAATAAACGTGTAGACGTAGCCATTACCGTGTCTCCTGGCTCTGCTTTCTCTTGATTACCCATGCATAGATTACAGCCAGGTCTTTCTAAGTATAACATATTCTCGTATTTAGTACGAGCAGCGGCTTTAGGGGCATTATCATTAAACTCAAAACCAGAATATTTTTGTAACACTTCCCAATCACCTTCTTCTTTTAACTCATCTACAATATTGTATGTTGGTGGTGCTACCACCAAAGGAGCTTTGAACACTACCTCACCATGTATAGCTTCAATATTCTTAAGCATTTGCGCCAATATTTTCATATCGCCTTTATGCACCATACAAGAACCAACGAAGCCTAAATCAACCTTTTTAGTACCGCCATAAAATGAAAGTGGTCTAATAGTATCATGAGTATATCGTTTAGAAACGTCTTCGTTATTAACGTCTGGATCCGCAATCATAGGTTCAGCAATCTCATCTAAGTCGATTACAACTTCTGCATAATACTTTGCGTTAGCATCTGGTTTTAAGGCAGGTTTTATTCCAGTTTTTAGTTCTTGAATTCTGTTATTGGCTTTATCTACCAACCCTTGTAAAACTTGTTTTTCGTTATCCATACCCTTTTCAATCATAATTTGAATACGGTCACGAGCAATCACCAAAGATTCTATTAGGGTTTCTTCTTCAGAAATACAGATAGATGCTTTAGCTTTCATTTCAGCGGTCCAATCTGTAAATGTAAAAGCTTGGTCAGCAGTAAGTGTACCAATATGAACCTCAATTACGCGCCCCTGAAAAACGTTTTCTCCATCAAACTGCTTCAACATTTGTTGCTGCGTTGCATGAACTACATCACGGAAATCCATATAACTTCTCATGTTACCTTTAAAAGTAACTTTTACTGATTGTGGTATGGGCATTGTAGCTTCACCAGTAGCTAATGCCAAGGCAACTGTACCAGAATCGGCACCAAAAGCTACCCCTTTAGACATACGGGTATGTGAATCACCACCTATAATGATATCCCAATCATCAACCGTAATATCGTTCAATACTTTATGAATAACATCTGTCATGGCGTGATATTTCCCCTTAGGGTCACGGCCCGTTATTAAACCAAAGTCATTCATAAACTTCATCAGACGAGGAATATTAGCCTTTGATTTATCATCCCATACAGAAGCCGTATGACAACCTGATTGGTAACCAGCATCAACAATAGGTGAAATAATAGTTGCTGCCATCATTTCTAGTTCTTGAGAAGTCATTAAGCCGGTAGTATCTTGAGAACCTACAATATTAACCTCAACTCGTACATTAGAACCTGAATGAAGTGTTTTACCTGGAGTAGTACCTACGGCATTTTTATTGAAAATTTTCTCAACCGCGGTTAGTCCATGGCCTTCAACTGAAATTTCTTTTGAAGGTGCATACACTTGAGGTATCTCTATACCTAATACCTTACATGCGAATGTTTGAAGTTTTTTACCAAAAACTACAGCGTAAGAACCACCTGCTTTTATGAACTCCATTTTTTGTGGAGTCAACGCAGCAGAAATATCTTTTAATTCTTTATCGCCATTGTAAAGCTTTTTTTCTTTTGTATTAATGGTAAGAACGGTACCCGTAGCAACAGAATATACTTCTTTTAAAATTGGCTCACCATCTTTATCGACAATGGTTTTACCGTTTTCATCTTTTTGCTTAACCCAGTTTTTTAAGTCGATACCTATACCACCTGTTACTCCCACAGTGGTTAAAAAGATTGGAGCAATACCATTAGTACCTGCAATAACTGGAGCAATATTTATGAACGGTACGTATGGCGAAGAAGGAATACCCGTCCACAAGGCTACATTATTAACACCAGACATACGAGATGAACCTACACCCATTGTACCCTTTTCAGCAATAAGCATAATACGCTTATCTGGATGTTGTTCTTTTAATGCCAATACCTCTTGTTGCATTTCTTTATTATGCTCAAAAATAGATTGGCCGTGTAATTCGCGGTCAGAACGAGAATGCGCATCTGCACCTGGGGACAATAAATCTGTTGAAATATCTCCAACACCAGCAATATAGGTTACCACTTTAATTTCTTCTTCTACTTCTGGTAACTTGGTAAAAAACTCAGCTTGAGCGTAGCTTTCAATAATCTCTTTAGCAATTGGGTTACCTGATTTCATAGCGTTTTCTAAACGCTCTGTATCAGCTTCGTATAAAAACACTTGCGTTTTTAAAACTTTAGCCGCTTTAACTGCTGTAGGTTTATCTTGCCCTAAAGCTAAATCTAATAAAACCCCAATGGAAGGTCCGCCTTTCATATGAGACAATTGCTCAAAAGCAAAGTCAGGTGAAATTTCTTCAATAACCACTTCGCCAAGGATAATTTCTTTTAAAAATTTGGCTTTAACGCCTGCTGCGCTAGTGGTTCCAGGTAGTGTATTGTAAATAAAAAACTCTAAAGAGTCTTTTCTATCTGGATGATTTAATTCTTTAATTTGTGAAATTAATTCACTTGTTAGTTCAGCACCATCAATTGGTTTTGGGTGTAAACCTTGAGCTTTACGCTCATTAATTTCCTTAATGTAATCTTTGTAAATACCCATAAAAAATAAATAAAGCTTACCCGTGTAAGCCAGTTAGGTTGTAATAGGTTTAATTATAAAAAAACGCATTTCTTCGGCACCATCATTGACAAATACGCATCCTACAAAAATACGAAAACGTTACCGTATTTATTGTGTCAAATGCGTTATGAAAATCTATTTTATTGTGATATTATCCTAATAGTTCAGTGATAATCTGGTCGATTGTAATGCCTTCGGCCTCTGCTTTGTAGTTCTTAAGTACTCTATGCCTTAGAATACCATGAGCAACGGCTTTTACATCTTCAATATCTGGAGAGTACTTACCATTAATTACCGAATGTGCCTTGGCTGCTAAAACTAAATTCTGTGACGCCCTTGGACCCGCACCCCAATCAACAAAATTTTTGATGATGTCAGGAGCTGTATCACTATTTGGTCTAGTTTTATTTACAAGTCTAACGGTATAATCAATTACATTATCTGCGATTGGTACGCGTCTTATCAGTTGTTGCACTTCTCTAATGGCTTCGGCACTAAATAAGGTGTTTAAGTTAACCGAAGCATCACTAGTAGTATTCTTAACTACAGCAATTTCTTCTTCGATAGACGGATATGTAAGCTCAATCGCAAACATAAAACGGTCTAATTGAGCTTCAGGCAAAGGATAAGTTCCTTCTTGCTCAATAGGGTTTTGTGTAGCTAACACAAAATATGGTAAATCTAATTTGTATTGATGCCCAGCAACGGTAACCGCTCTTTCTTGCATGGCCTCTAATAAAGCTGACTGCGTTTTTGGAGGTGTTCTATTTATCTCATCTGCAAGAATGATATTTGAGAAAATAGGGCCTTTGATGAACTTAAAGTTTCTATTTTGGTCTAATACTTCGCTACCCAAAATATCACTTGGCATTAAATCTGGAGTAAATTGAATTCGTTTAAAATCTAAACCCAAGGTCTGAGCTATAGTATTAACCATTAGCGTTTTAGCCAAACCAGGCACCCCAATCAATAAGGAATGACCCCCTGTGTAAATGGAAAGTAAAATTTGCTCAACAACGTGTTCTTGGCCAATAATGACCTTACCTATTTCCCGCTTTAAATCTTGATGTTTTTGAACGAGCTTGTTTACAGCTTCTACGTCTGACATGCAGTTAGTTTTTTACCCAATTATTAGCGAATTCACAGTCTCTATTATCCGGGTCAACATGAATGTAGTTTTCTTCAATATGCTCTTCCATCCACTCTTTAATAGCCTTAAATTGCTTTTCTCTTAAAGCAAGTTCTTGTATTTTTAAGTAATCTCTTGCAAAATCAGCTTTATGCTCATCATATCTATTTGAGATTTTCATAATCTTGAACTTAGGTGCTCCTCCTCTTGGGTCATCTTCTTTTAGTGGTTTAGAAATTTCACCGTCTTTTAAATTTCTAATTTGATTGTATAGAGAAGGGTCCATTTTTGTAAGTTCAAAACGTGAACCATAATCTATAGGATTACGTAAAACCCCACCATCGAACTTGGTTTCTTTTTCGTCTGAAAAATTTAAAGCAGCTTCTTCAAAAGTATATTTTCCATCAATAATATGCTGACGAATGCTGTCTAGTTCTTGAACTGATTTTTCAACTTCTTCATCAGAAATTTCAGGTATCATTAAAATATGTCTTAAATCTACCTCTTGCCCTCTAATTTTTTCTACCTTAATTATGTGGTACCCAAAATCGGTTTCAAAAGGTTCAGAAATTTCACCTTCTTGTAAGCTAAAAGCAACATCTTTAAATTCTTTTACAAAAGGAGTCTCTCTAGTCATACTATAAAACCCTCCTTTAGATTTTGAACCAGGGTCTTGTGAATAAAGTATTGCCTTAACGTTAAAACTAGCATCATTTTCTAAAACATCTTGGCGAATTTCTTTTAAGCGATTTATAATTTTTAATTTTTCTTTATCGCTAGGTTCTGGTTGCTTTACAATTTGGCTAATTTCTAATTCTGCACCAATCATTGGTAAGTCTTCTTCATCAAATTTATTAAAGAATTGTCTCACCTCTTCTGGGGTAACCTCAATACCTTCAACAATCTTAGTCTGCATTTTTTCTGAAAGCATTCTTAGTTTATTGATTTCAAATAGTTCTTTTCTGAAACTTTCTGGGTCTTCTTTTTTATAAAATTTTAGCACCTTTTCCATAGAACCCACTTGCGAAACTAGTTGTTGAATTTGAGCTTCACTTTGGGCATTAACCTGCTCATCAGAAACCAATAAGCTATCTTGAACTGCTTGGTGAGCATATAACCTATCTTCCATCAATTTACCAAGTAATTGGCAATGTGTAATATCTTGAGTTGAGGCACCTTGAGTTTTTAAATCGATAAGGGTTTTTTCTATATCAGAATCTAGAATTACGTAATCACCAATTACGGCCGCAATACCATCTAACTTTATTCTAGTTTTTGTTGTAGTGTCTTTTACTGCTTCAACAATTTCTTCTTCTTGTGCAGAAATTTGGAAAACTGATGCACATATTACTACAACGCTTATAATTCCTTTCTTAATCATAAATCTCAAATTCATTTTTTTTAAGGGCTTCATCTAACAATTCTGTTTCTAACTTTTTTAAGAACGCAATCTTTCTTCTATTAAGTATGAGTTGTTTAATGTTAGGTGTAACGTAACTCATTGGAGCAACATCATTTATCTCCAAAATATTTGTCACTTTGCCCAAATATACCCCCAAAGAATCTTGCAACTCAAAGAATTGTGATTTTTTTAAGTAGTTGTCTTGGTTCACATAAGTTAACGCCGGAATCTCTTCCATAACCCTATTGGTACTTACCCAGATAGAATCATTCAAATGCATTTTTTTAAACTGTACGGCTATTGAATCTAAGAACTTTTTATCTTGTTCTTCAAATCTTTTGAAACGAGTAACTACTTCTTCTTTATTTAAAAATTGATTGGGAAGCGCAACAAAGCGTAATTTTACCAAACGCTCACTTAATTTAAAATTGTCTTTTTCAGCTTGATAAAATTGCTGTATTTGACTGTTAGAAATTGTGGTGTCTTGTGCTTGTGCAACCAATGCATCTGTATAAGCTTTGGTATACAAATCGGCCTTATAACCGGCAACTAGCTTGTTATATTCTTCTTGTTTTTCTTCAGGTAAATTAATTATAGCCTTAGAAAGCAAAAGTTCTCTTCTTGCCCAATTATTGATATAATTGTTTACGATTATGGCACTATCTTGAGGACTATTACTACTTTTAAGCAACGGTTCAATATCCTTTTTATAAAGAAATTTATCTCCTGCCCTAGCAATTACTTCTTTTTCTTCTTTAGGCTTTAATAGCCCATCACAAGAAATACATAAAAAAACTAAAGCTGTAAGTAGTAAAAAAGAACTGCGATTCATTATCATAACTGCGTAGCGCAAAAATAACAATTAGTTAAACTAAGACAAGGTTAAGAACTATTAATAAACCATAGAGTTGTTTGAACTTTTTATATTTATTGATAACTACACTAAAAAAATGAAAAATCATATCATTAGATACCTAAGTCCACGTAACTCATTTAACTTTTTCTTTCTGTTAAGCTTGCTACTTATTAGTTCCTGTAGCGAAACAAAAGAAAAAAACTTTCTTGAAATTGCCTTAGCATCAGAGCATCCTAATATAAAAAGAGTCATGGATAGTGTCTCAGCATATGAAGTTCAAATTAGATATACCAAAATAGAGCGTCTAAAAGATTCCGTTGTATTAACAGATTATGATTTTCAGGTTGATGAGAACACCTATTTCTACCCTGCTAGCACGGTAAAACTACCCGCAGTTGTAGCAAGTTTGGAAAAGTTAAATGAAATAGATTCTTTAAACAGAAACACCAAATTTTATATTGAAGGTGATAGTGTTGAAACCACTTTTACTGAAGCAATTCACCAAATATTTGCGGTGAGCAGCAATGAAGCCAATAATAGATTAGTAGAGTTTTTAGGTTTTGATGAGCTCAATAAACGAATACAAAAAAAAGGTATTTCTGGTTTTAGGGTGTCTCATAGACTTTCCACAACAAATGCCGATGAAGTTAGCACTACCCCACTGGTTATCTATTTAAATGATTCTACTACTTCTACTACCAATACAATTATAAATACAACCGCGGAACCTTTAGCATTAAACAAGACCGTTAAAGGCGATGGTTATTTAGCTCAAGATGAACTAATTAAAGAACCTTTTGATTTTAGTTTGAAAAACTGGTATTCAATTCCAGCGCAAACAGGTCTTTTAAAAAGACTTTTCTTTCCAGAATTATTTGATGAAAACGAACAGTTTACATTAAGTAGTGAGCAACTATCATATTTAAAAGAAGCCATGGCTACCACGCCATATAAATTAGGATACGACAGAATAAAATACTACGATAGTTATGGTAAATTTCTAATTTATGGAGACACCAAAGAAAACATACCAGATTATATATCAATTTATAATAAAGTTGGTTATGCCTATGGCACTTTAACAGATTGTGCCTATGTGGTTGATACTAAAAACAAGATTGAATTTATACTAGGAGCCACAATTTTGGTCAACAAAAACCAAACATTCAATGACAATATTTACGAATTTGAAGAAGTTGGCATTCCGTTTTTAGGGCAATTGGGTAGAGAAATTTATGAACTTGAAAAGAATAAGTAGAAAAACACTATTCATTTCATAATAATTATAATATAATTCTTATTAGTTGTGTATTATTTATACTTTCGCTTGTAGGAATTACTTTCATTTATGAGTGGGGTTATAGAGAGCTATATTTTCTTAAGTACTGAAAAACAACATTTTAACACTGAGTTACTTCAAAACTTAGTAGCGCGTTCTTCATCAATGAATAAACGCTATGGTATCACAGGTTTTATGTACCAAACTCAGCCCTACTTTTTTGGGTATGTAGAAGGTACTAGTAAAAATATTGCACAACTAAAGACCAATCTTAATTCTGACACCAGACATAAGGTAATCTATTGGCTTAATGACAAAGAAAAACAAAAACGCCGTTTTAAATCTTGGGATTTAGTTAAAAAAGAAAATTATAATGACAAGGATGCTGACACTTCTAGCTCTATTTTTTTATTGTTAGATGTTTTGGTTTTATCTATAAATACGTTTATAAGAAATCAAGTTCAAGTAAGCGGTACCAAGCAACGTGAAGTCTTTGAGAAAATAGACCGGTTAGCCAACTTATTTGAACTAATTAAGCAGAATGAACTACATAGTTGATTTATATTGGCTCACCATATAAATCAAAATCGGCAGCGTCATTAATTTTTACAGTACAAAACTCACCCAACTTTACATAGTGCTTTGTAGCATCTATTAAAACTTCATTGTCAACATCTGGAGAATCAAACTCAGTTCTAGCTACAAAATAATTACCTTCTTTTCTGTCAACAATGCAACGGAACTGTTGACCAATTTTTTCTTGATTGAGCTCCCACGATATTTGAGATTGAATTTCCATTATCTCGTTGGCGCGTTGCTGTTTTATTTCTTCAGGAACATCATCTTCTAAATTATAGGCATGGGTATTTTCTTCATGACTGTAAGTAAAGCAACCTAATCTTTCAAAACGCATTTCTTCCACCCAAGATTTAAGAGTTTTAAAATCTTCTTCTGTTTCACCAGGATATCCAACAATTAAGGTTGTTCTGATTGCCATATTAGGAACTGCCTTTCTAAACTCTTGCAACAACCTTGTAGTCTTTTCCTTAGTCGTACCTCTACGCATACTTTTTAAGATAGGGTCTGCAATATGTTGTAGCGGTATATCAATATAATTACAAATCTTAGGTTCGTTTTTCATTACCTCTAAGACATCCATAGGAAAACCAGTTGGAAACGCATAGTGTAATCTAATCCATTCAACACCTTCTACTTTCACCAAGTTTTGAAGTAATTCAGCAAGATTTCGCTTTTTGTATAAATCAAGACCATAGTACGTTAAATCCTGCGCAATAAGAATTAACTCTTTAACACCATTTGCGGCCAACTTTTCAGCCTCTTTTACCAAATCTTCTATAGGTGTGCTTCTATGCTTACCACGCATTAAGGGTATAGCGCAGAAAGAACATGGCCTGTCACAACCCTCAGCAATTTTTAGGTAAGCGTAATTCTTAGGTGTTGTAGTTAAACGTTCCCCTATTAATTCGTGCTTATAATCAGCTCCCAGAGCTTTTAATAACAACGGTAAATCACTAGTACCAAAATATTGGTCTACATTAGGTATTTCTTTTTCTAAATCTGGTTTGTACCGTTCGCTTAAACATCCAGTTACAAAAACCTTATCAACAATACCTTCTTCCTTTTTTTGAACGTAATCTAAAATTGTATTAACACTTTCTTCTTTTGCATTAGCTATAAAACCACAGGTATTTATAACTACAATATTACCTTCCTCCTCATGTGCAACTTCTTTATTGTTGGCTTTTAATTGCCCCATAATAACCTCTGAGTCGTAGATGTTTTTACTACACCCTAGGGTTACCATATTTATTTTGTTGCTCTTAACTGACTTTGTGCGCATTACTTCTTTAAAATGGAGCGCAAAAATACAACAACAAGCTGCAAGACATCGATTAATTTGAATAATTATACCATTTATACGTTTCTACTTAAGAAAAAAAATTGCATAAATGAGCACTTCTATTTTAAAACCATGCTTTGGAATACTAGGTATAGCATTGCTAATGATTTCTTGTGAAACAGAAAACTTTATTAATGAAGATGAAATAGATAACACTGAAGAACCAGAAGTTAGTGAGTTGTATTTTCCTCCTTCCAATTCTGATGAATGGGAAACAGTTTCGCCAGCTACTCTAGAATGGAATTTAGCACAAGAAACTGATTTAAAATCTTTTCTTGAAGAATCGAATACAGAAGGCTTCATTATTTTAAAAGATGGTAAATTAGCAGTTGAGTGGTATTTTGGAGATTTTACCCAAGATAGCAACCATACATGGAACTCAGCAGCCAAAACACTAACAGCCATGACGGTTGGCATTGCCCAGCAAGAAGGGTATTTAAACCTTAATGAGTCTTCATCAAAATACCTAGGAAATGGCTGGTCATCAATGACCGTTGCTCAAGAAAATGCAATACGTATAAAACATCATCTTAGCATGACAACAGGTCTAGACTACGATGTCGAAGATACTTTTTGCACAGATGCGGATTGCCTTTTCTACAAAAACCAACCCAATGATGAATGGTATTATCACAATGCTCCCTATACCTTATTAGACCAAGTTGTAAGTGAGGCAGTAGAAATGGAGTTTAAAAGTTACTTTAATTCTAAAATTCGAGATAATATAGGCATGCAAGGCCAATGGGTAAAATTTGGGTTTAACAACCTTTATATAAGTAATACCAGAAGTATGGCTCGTTTTGGTCTTTTATGTCTTAATAAAGGTAATTGGGGATTTGTGAATGTACTTTCAGATAAAACCTTTTTTGAAGAAATGACAAATACCTCACAAGAATTGAATCCTTCATACGGATATTTATGGTGGTTAAACGGAAAATCTTCTTATAAAATACCTGGAAGCACTGCACAAAACAACGGTCCATTGATTCCTAATGCACCAACAGATTTGGTAGCAGGTTTGGGTGCCAACGACCAAAAGCTATATGTTGTTCCAAGTCAAAATTTGGTAGTAGTACGTGTTGGTGAAGATTCTGGTGAAAGTCTACTGGGACCCTCTGGTTACGATGATGAATTATGGCAAAAATTAAACACCTTTTTCAACAACTAATCTTGGTACTGTTCTGGTATTTTTCTTGATTTAGATACCGCTTCGTAAGCTGAAGCTAATTGGTACAACTTTCCTTCTTGAAACTGCTTAGCAATAAAAGTTAGACCAATTGGTTCTCCTGTTTCCATATAACCCATAGGAACGGTTATTGCAGGATATTCCGCCGCAGCAGCAAAACCAGCATGGTAATTATTTATAGATAATATGGCATCTAAACCGTGTGCATTCATAGGGTTGTTAAAGAACTTTCTACCTTCTAATTTTAATCGTTGCTTTATGGCCACCAATTCTTCAGTAGTTGTAGAATCTACCAAAATACCATCAAACCTAACTTGTCCATAGGGTATTCTAATTAAGGTGTCTTGAAGATTGAAGTTTACCACATCTTCTACGTTTTCAACCTTTACAGCATCTTTGTTTTTTACTTGTGTGGCCAAATAACGTGGTAAATCATTTTTCATATCGATATTTAAAATTGATAGAAAACCATCAAAATTCACTTCCTCTGGCTCAATTTCAACCACCTTGCCTCCCGAAGCTTTAATTAATTCTATTGTATTTTTGTAGGAGTCGTTATCGGCCAATAACTTCTTAAATACACCAAACTTTTTACCTTGTAATGAAGATTTACCAACGTACCAATCTTGAGGCCAATCAGTTTGTACAGATTCCGCATCTTGCTCATCAAAACCTCTCATAGCATCAATTAAAATTCCGTTATCAATAACATTTTTGGTCATTGGTCCAGGAGTATCTAATGTACTAGAAATGGGTACTATACCTGTTCTACTTAATAAACCTATTGTTGGTTTTAATCCAACGATTGAATTCTGACTAGAAGGGGAAAGTATAGAACCTGATGTCTCTGTACCTACAGCAGCAACTGCATAATTAGCAGCTGTACTAGTTCCACTACCTGCACTAGAACCTCCCGTATCAAATTTCATTCTTCCATAAGGATTCAAGGTTTGACCACCAATAGCGCTTTGGCCGTTAGGACAATCACATAAGAAATTAGCCCATTCACTTAAATTAACTTTTCCTAAAATTAATGCTCCTTTTTCTCTAAGTTGTTTAACAATAAATGCATCGTCTGTAGTGTTGTCTTTTAAAGCTACAGCTCCTGCAGTGGTGGCCATACTTTTAGCTCCAATATTATCTTTTAGTAGAATAGGCATACCGTAAATTGGGTGATGCCCTTCAGCCGTTTTATCTAAAGCTCTCGCTTGTTCTAACACTTCTGAATTTAAAGATATAATTGTATTAAGTGTTGAAGTATTTGGCAATTCGTATTTATAAATTCGGTATAAATAAAATAAGCTCAACTCTTCATAGGTGAATTTTTCATTGGTAATGTGCGCTTGCAGTGTTGGAATATCTTGCTCAAGAATTAATGGTTTTAAAACTTGATAACGTTGCTCAGAAAACTTAGAAACTTCATTGTATAGCGGCAGAAAGACTTCATTTTTATTCAACACTTTGCTTTGAATAAACTTATATCTCATGCGTTTACTTTCGTGTTCAGCATTAGCAGCAACATCTAAAGAATCATTATAGGGTTCCCATAATACTAAGTTCGTTTCTTCTTCATTTAAATCAACTGTATTAGTAGTGTTTTCAGGCTTAACATCTTTTTTATCAGTTTTACAAGAAGATAAACTAAGTACAAACAATCCAATTAATGCTACTAAGCATTGCTCTAAATATTTCATTTGATTTTATTTTTTGTTTTCAATAACAACAGAATTTGCTACAATATCATGCAACGCTTTTCTTTTTTCATTAGAAGTTACGGTTAATAAGGATAACCAACCTAACGTACTCTTTAATATAAACCGCAGCAAAGCTATCGGGAAACTTATTCGTTTACCAATTTCGTTATCTTGTTGTACACTAATATTGCTGTAAGTATGACCAATGGTTGCTCCATTTAAAGACGTAAACAAGGGGTCATATAATATAAAAATTACTACAAAGACCACCATTCTCAATGTATTAGGCACCTCAGAAAATAAAGCAAATAGTTCTGAAACTGCATACATAGCCGAAATTAAGATAACAGAATCGATAACCACCGCTTTAATTCGGTCTGGTAGCATGGCATATTGTAAACTCATATTTTAAAGAAAGAGTCCACAAATTCATATTTATTAAATACTTGTAAATCTTCAATACCTTCACCAACTCCAATGTATTTTACTGGTATTTGAAATTGGTCAGAAATACCAATAACCACTCCCCCTTTTGCTGTACCATCTAATTTAGTTACAGCAAGGCTGGTAACTTCAGTTGCCTTGGTAAATTGTTTGGCCTGTTCAAATGCGTTTTGCCCAGTAGAACCATCTAAAACAAGAAGCACATCATGCGGTGCATCTGAAATCACCTTTTGCATAACACGTTTAACTTTAGAAAGTTCATTCATTAAATTTACTTTATTATGAAGTCTTCCTGCAGTATCAATTAACACTACATCTGCACCATCAGCGACCGCGGAGTTTAAGGTATCAAAAGCAACAGAAGCAGGATCACTACCCATTTTTTGCTTTATTATTGGAATATCAACTCGTTCTGCCCATACTTGCAATTGGTCAATTGCTGCTGCTCTAAAGGTATCACCAGCTCCTAATACAACCTTTTTTCCTTGTTTTTTAAATTGATATGCTAACTTACCTATAGTGGTAGTTTTACCAACACCATTAACCCCTACCACCATAATCACATAGGGTTTTTTATCAATTGGAACAATGAATTCATCAGCTTCACCACTATTGGTTTCTGATAGTAAGCCAGCAATTTCTTCTCGTAAAATTTTATTTAACTCTTCAGTGCCTAAATATTTATCTTTAGAAACGCGCTCCTCTATACGCTCAATAATTTTTAATGTAGTATTCACCCCAACATCAGAAGTTACTAGTACTTCTTCTAGATTATCTAAAACCTCATCATCGACTTTAGATTTACCAGCTACGGCTTTGCTGAGTTTTCCAAAAAAACTGTCTTTACTTTTTTCTAGACCTTTATCTAGGGTGTTCTTTTTTTCTTTCGAAAAAATATTTTTGAATATGCTCATTTGTGTTTTTCGTAATACTCAAAGATAGGAAAGTGTTGGGAAAGGAATATAAAGAAAAAGCCGCTCAAATTATTTAATCTGAGCGGCTTATAATATTATTGTGGTTGTATTATTTTTTGTTTAACCAATCGTTCACCAACTCTGGTGACATTACAGACTCAACAAAAGTATAAGCACCAGTTTTTGGAGACTTTACCATTTTAATGGCTTTAGTCAATCTTTTTGAACTACTTTGTAGTGTTGCTACTGTCTTCTTTGCCATGTCTTATTATTTAATTTCTTTGTGAACAGTCATTTTCTTTAAGATAGGGTTGAACTTTTTAAGTTCCATTCTATCTGGAGTGTTCTTTTTATTTTTTGTAGTAATGTAACGAGATGTACCTGGCATACCAGAATCTTTATGCTCTGTACATTCTAAAATAACTTGAATTCTGTTTCCTTTCTTTGCCATCTTAACTCAATTTAAATAGCTGCACCGTTGGCACGCATCTCTTTAAGAACGGCAGAAATACCTTTCTTATTGATTATTTTAATACCCTTACTAGATACCGTTAACGTTACCCATTTATCTTCTTCTGGAACATAAAATTTCTTTTTGAAGATATTGGCATCGAACCTTCTTCTAGTTTTATTAATAGAAAAGGAAACGTTATTACCAAACATTACCTTTTTACCTGTAACATCACAAATCTTCGACATGGTGTTGTGCTTAAATTTTTAGCGAGTGCAAATTTAGATAAATATCGGAGACAGGCAAAACTAAAAGTCAGAAATTTGAAATTTCTTTATATAAAATTTCAAAAGCCTTGTTTACAGACTTTCTAACCACACGTTCTCGAGGCTTACCCATTTTAAATTCCTGAGCAAAAGTTCGCTCTGGTGTACTAATAGCAATAAAAACAGTACCTACTTCAACATCTGAATCTCCTTTAGATGGTCCTGCGTTTCCTGTGGTAGCAATAGCAAAGTCTGTTCCTATAATTTCTTTTACATTTTTAGCCATAGCTACTGCCACTTCTTCACTCACAACAGAGTGCTTTGCAATTAAATCCTCATCAACACCAAGAAGTTTTATTTTGGTTTCTGTTGCGTAACTAACCACTGCTCCTTTAAAGTAATTAGATGCGCCAGGCACAGCAGTTAATTGTTCTGCAATTTTACCACCGGTAAAGCTTTCTGCAGTTGCTAATGTAAATTGCTTTTGAGTCAACAGTTTTCCTATAACTTCTTCAATTGTATTTTCATCTTCTTCACCATATATAATGTCACCTATTAGAGGATATAACTTTTTAACCTGTTTTTCTATTTCAGATGTTAACGTTTTTTTGTCAAAACTTTTACCAGAAATACGTAATCTAACTTTACCTAAACTTGGTAAGTAGGCCAATTTTAGTGGTTCAGGCAAATTATTTTCCCAATCTTCAATAGTATTTGCAATGGTGCTTTCTCCCCAACCATAGGTTAATATGGTTCTATGAATGATAAATGGTCTTTTAAAAGTGTCTAAAACTCTAGGTATGACTTCTTTAGTCATCAACCCTTTCATCTCATAAGGTACTCCTGGCATAAAAACAAAAACAGAACCATTCTTTTCTAACCATAAACCGGGTGCTGTACCAAAACTATTGTGCAGTATTGTAGCTTTAGAAGGAACCAAAGCCTGTTGCCTATTCATTTCTGAAATAGGAACGTTTATGTATTTTTTGAATAGCAGTTCAATATGCGCTAAAACCTTTTCATTCTTTACCAAACTGTCGTCAAAAAAATCGCAGATTACGCGTTTGGTTACATCATCTTTTGTGGGTCCCAGCCCACCGGTAATAATAACTAACTGACTTCTTGTGTTCGCTGTTTCTAGAGCGTCTCGTATTTGTGATTCCTCATCTTGGATAGAAGATATTTGATAAACACTAATACCTACCTTATTTAATTCTTGCCCCATATAGGCAGAGTTGGTATCTATAATTTGCCCAATAAGTATTTCATCACCTATAGTGATGATTTCTGCTTGCATTAAAAAGTAATTTGAATTATTTTAAAGGTCTAAATTAAAAACAGGAAAAATAGGCCAATACGTGGTTATTGAAATTGAAAGTCGTTTTGCAGTTCAGTAATCACCTGCAAAATATCTTTCTTAAGTTGGGGGAACTTAGATTCAATTTTATCCATATTGGCCGAATTTTTTCCTAGCGTTTCAATCTCTAGAGCAGCAGCTCTGGTTTCTTCCATACCCATTAAGTCTACATTCGGCTTAATCTTATGGGCTAACTTGTAAATTTGAACATATTCCTTTTCAGCAATTGCTTGTTCAAGACTTTTTAGGTCTTCTGGTACTTCTTCTAAAAAAACCGAAATCACTGAACGAACAAAGTCTTCATCCCCCTCAGCCATCTCATTAATCTTATCGAGACTATATATCATTATCTTACATTAATTGAAAAAAAACTTTCATCTTCTATCTTTCCTTCAAGGTAGTCATTCGGCGAAACTTTTCCAACACCTGCGGGTGTTCCTGTGAAAATAATATCACCTTTCTTCAACATAAAGTATTGTGAAACATATGCTATAAGCTCATCTATTTTCCACAACATCATTTCTGTGTTTCCGTTTTGTACAAAATCCCCATTTTTTAACAATGAAAACCCTAATTTATGTAAATTTTTGAAATTATCCTTATGCACCCACTTACCAATTACAGCTGCACCATCAAAACCTTTAGCCTTTTCCCATGGTAACCCTTTGGATTTCAATTCGCTTTGTATGTCTCTTGCTGTAAAATCTATTCCTAAACTAATTTCATTATAGTATTTATGTGCAAACTTTTGGTCTATATGCTTACCTACTTTATGAATTTTTACCAATAATTCCACTTCATAATGCACTTCATTGGAGAATTCTGGAATGTAAAAATCCTGTTCTTTAGGAAGAATGGCCGAGTCTGGCTTAATAAAAACTACAGGTTCTTTGGGCTTTTCGTTTGCAAGCTCTTCTATATGGGCAGCATAGTTTCTTCCTATACAAATGAGTTTCATTTATTAAGAATTTTTAATTAAATAATTTCTGACAGTTAGGGTAAAATTGCACACAAAATTCTCAATGATTTTTGTGACCGCAAGTTGTTTAACAAAGGTTTATGACAGCTTATTATTAAATTTTGAAAGCTTAAGCTGAGTAAGAACCTTTTTGGTGTATAACGGAAAATCCGCATTTAATATCCATCCAAAATAACCTGGTTCGTTATCAAGCACTTCGTTAACTAGCTTTCCTTTGTGCTTACCAAAAGTAAATACCGGTTCTCCCTGTTTGTTTTTGGCAATAAAACCAGCAAAATCTAGCGATTGTTTTCTTGTTGTAAATTCTGACAGTTTTTTCACATTGTTTTCCAATTCTGGATAACGGTCTAATTGCGCTTTCAACACTTCGTAGGTAGCATTTGTATCTGCTGCTGCACTATGGGCGTCTGTCAAATCTTTATCGCAATAAAACTTATAGGCCGCACCAAGAGTCCTCTTTTCCATTTTATGGAAAATTGTTTGAACATCAACAGAAACCATTGATTTCATATCAAAATCAACATCCGCCCTCAGCATTTCTTCTGCCAATAACGGTATGTCAAATCGGTCAGAGTTAAAGCCCGCTAAATCACTATCCTTAATAAGACTGTAAATCTCTTTAGATAATTGTTTAAATGTTGGTTCATTAGCAACTTTTTCATTAGTAATACCATGAACTGCAATAACCTCAGCAGGTATTTCCATTTCAGGATTCACCAGCCAAGTTTTACTTTCCTTATTACCGTTAGGATAGACCTTTAAAATAGCTATTTCAACAATTCTATCTTTAGCCACATTAGTACCTGTGGTTTCTAAATCGAAAAAGCAAATAGGTTTCGTAAGTTTTAACTCCATAGTTTGTGGGGACGAATTTTGGCAAAAGTAAAAATTGCAAATTGGTTCGCCCACTAAACAGGGCTATATTTCTCTATTAATATCCCAATCCTCTAAATAATCAGCCACGGTTTTCACAAACATACCGCCCAAAGCACCGTTAACTACGCGGTGGTCATAACTATGTGATAAATACATTTTACTGCGAACACCAACAAAATCTCCATCAGGAGTTTCAATAACCGCGGGTAGTTTGCGTATAGCTCCAAGAGCTAAAATACCTACTTGAGGCTGATTAATAATTGGTGTGCCAAAAACACTACCAAAAGTTCCAACATTAGTTACAGTATATGTGCCATCTTTTACCTCATCTGGTTTAAGCTCATTTTTACGGGCTCTATTGGCCAAATCATTAACCTTTTTAGCCATGCCAACTAAGTTTAATTGGTCTGCATTTTTAATTACAGGCACTATTAAATTACCATCTGGCAACGCTGCGGCCATACCTAGATTAATATTCTTTTTCTTGATGACACTATCACCCTCAAGAGAAATATTCATTAACGGAAACTTTTTAAGCGCTAGGGCTATAGTCTCCATAAAAATTGGTGTAAAGGTTAACTTTTCACCTTCTCGTTCTTCAAACTTCTTTTTAACCTTGTTTCGCCAATTAACTAAGTTGGTTACGTCTACCTCAACAAAACTTTGTACATGAGCAGCGGTAGAAATACTATCAATCATATGCTTGGCAATTAACTTACCCATTCTTGATAGTGGAATAATCTCGTCTCCTTCTTTAATAGTCACAGAAGATTGACTGGAAGCAGCTTGAACTTTATTCTTTTCTATAGCAGCAATCTCGTTATTTTTTATCGCAGATGGTTCTTCTGCCTTTGTATTTTGGGTAGTTTCTTTCGATGTTGTGGCTTGCCCTCTATGTTCAACATAAGAAAGAATATCATTTTTAGTAACCCTACCTTCCAAGCCAGAGCCTTGTATATTTTCTAATTCAGAGACTGAAACCCCTTCTTCTTTAGCAATATTTTTCACCAAAGGAGAGTAAAAACGCTTTGTCTCAGAAAAATCTTGTTGAGAATTAGTAACTGATGAAGCTACCGTTTCTATCTGTTGTTCTAATTCAACCGCGTTATTTTCTACCACTTCTTTTTCTTCTTCAACTGACTCTTTCCCTGGCTCTTGTTCAGTAGTGGATGAACCGGAATCCTCACCTTCAATTTCTATGATAGCAACAACTTCTCCAACTTGAATAACATCATCAACATCAAATCTTTTTTCAACTAGCTTGCCTTCAACCTCACTTGGAACTTCAGAATCCACTTTATCTGTGGCAATCTCAAAGACAGCTTCGTCCATTTCAATGGTGTCACCAACTTCTTTTAACCAAGTAGTTAATGTTGCCTCAGCAACACTCTCACCCATTTGAGGCAATTTTAATTCGAATTTTGACATATTCTTAAATTACTTGTTGTTTGGAGTATGTTTTTTGCAAAAATAGCATTTTAAGCATCGTTTTAATGATTTTAACGCAATTAATTTGCTTTTATTGAATTTTCGAAAGGCACACGATTTAAAATACTTCGACCCAAGGTAACTTCATCTGCATATTCTAACTCATCACCCACAGCAATACCCCGAGCAATTGTTGAAGTTTTAACAGCTAAACCTTCTAATTGTTTATAGATGTAAAAATTAGTGGTATCACCTTCCATCGTAGAACTCAAAGCAAAAATGAGTTCAGAAACCTCTCCTTC
This sequence comes from Croceivirga lutea, assembly GCF_014235875.1. Classification (GTDB taxonomy): domain Bacteria; phylum Bacteroidota; class Bacteroidia; order Flavobacteriales; family Flavobacteriaceae; genus Croceivirga; species Croceivirga lutea. The sequence goes on from NZ_JACJUK010000011.1 coordinate 48,432, forward strand.
TTTTACTTTTCTTACTAAAGAACCAATAGTTAAATCTTGAGGCCCAACACCTTCCATTGGAGAAATTTTACCCCCTAATACATGGTAAAGGCCTTTATATTGAGAAGTATTTTCAATAGCCATTACATCTCTTACATCTTCAACTACACAAACTAGGCTTTTATCCCGTTTAGGGCTAGCACATATTTCACAGACTTCTGTATCAGAAATATTATGACAGCTTTTGCAATACACCACTTGTGTTCTCAATAAATTAAGCGCATTGGTTAACTCCTCTGTTTGCCTTTCTGGCTGCTTAAGTAAGTGCAATACTAAACGTAAAGCTGTACGCTTACCAATGCCTGGTAATTGTGAAACCTCGTACACTGCATTTTCTAAAAATTTAGACGAAAAATCCATCATTCAAAATTACAATATATCTTCTGGAAATTGGATTTTGTATTTTGCATTTTATTTCAAATTTATGACTGCTACTCAAATACTATTTCTTATTGCTGCCTATTTTTTAGTGCTCGTTGCCATCTCTTATTTTACTGGTAAAAACGACACTAATGCTGATTTTTTTAAAGCGGGCAAACAGTCTCCATGGTATTTAGTAGCTTTTGGTATGGTTGGTGCTTCACTTTCTGGAGTTACCTTTATCTCAGTTCCAGGTTGGGTAGAAGCCTCTGAGTTTAGCTATATGCAGGTGGTTATTGGGTATCTATTTGGCTATTTTGTTGTGGCTTTTGTTCTTTTACCTATTTATTATCGACTAAACCTTACTTCTATTTATGAATACTTAAAAGAACGTTTTGGTCCAACCAGCCATAAAACAGGTGCATTTTTCTTTTTTGTTTCAAGAGTACTTGGAGCAGCTTTTCGCTTATTCTTAGTAGCAATAGTACTGCAGCAATTTGTTTTCGATGATTTTGGTATTCCGTTTGAAATAACCGTTATCATTTCAATAGTATTAATCTGGATTTATACCAATAGAGGTGGAATTAAAACAATTGTTTGGACAGATACTTTACAAACCACATTTATGATTTTAGCAGTAATTCTTTCTATTGTTTTTATAAATCGAGAATTGGATTGGACTTTTAGCGAATTCTTAGCGTCTGATGAACTAAAAAAGTATAGTAATTTTTTAGTTACCGATGACTTTAGAGCTCGCAACCACTTTATAAAATCTTTTATTGGCGGCATGTTTATCACTATCTGCATGACAGGTTTAGACCAAGATATGATGCAAAAAAACCTGACCTGTAAAAACTTAAAAGATGCCCAAAAAAATATGGTGTCATTTAGTTTTGTACTAGTTCTGAGTACCTTTTTATTTATACTGTTAGGAGCACTACTTTTTATTTACGCTGGTCAAAATCAGATTGCTATTCCGTTGATGGATGGAGCACCCAAAACAGATTTACTTTTTCCTGAAATTGCTTTAAATAGTGACTTAGGTCTTACTTTAAGTATCACGTTTATGTTAGGGCTAATTGCAGCAGCATATAGCAGTGCTGATAGTGCTTTAACTTCTTTAACAACTTCTTTCTGTGTTGACTTTTTAAACGTTGAAGAAAAACCTCAAAATGAACAGAAGAAAACACGCAAACGTGTACATATTTATATGAGTTTTTTACTTGTTATTGTGATTATAATATTTAAATACATTTTAAGTAGAAATGTTATAGACAGCTTACTAATTGTAGCTGGCTACACGTATGGCCCATTATTAGGTTTATTTGCTTTTGGCATTTTTACAAAACACCAAATAAAGGATAAATACGTATGGATTGTTGGGGTGCTTTCTGTAATTTTAATTGCATTGATTGCAAATATTAACCCTGAGTATTTAGGAGGCTATGTAATGGGTTATGAATTATTACCCTTGAACGGATTGTTGACTTTTTTAGGTTTATATTTTATTAGGGAAAGAAAAGCAGCAGTTGTTTAAACGTTATATTGATTTGTTGCTAATAAAACTAAAGTACAAGCCACCTGAACTTTGATATTATTTTCTTGTAGAAGCTTATAAAATTCAGGATTTTCTGTACCTGGATTAAAAATTACGCTATTTGGTTGTAAGGCAATTATTTCTTTGTAGTATTTTTTTTGCAATTCAGAACGCATATATAACGTTACAACGTCAATATTTTGCAGTTCATTTAAATTTGTTTTAATTTGTACATCACGAACTATTTCATTCTTAGTTCCGAATGCAACAGTATCAATGTTGTTGTCACGTAACTTATTGATTGCTATGTTACTATAACGGTTCGGATTGGGTGACGCTCCAAAAACTAATGTTCTGTTCATTATAATTTGTTGTTAAATAAGTGGCGCAAACTGTAACTTTTTGTGATTTTTGCCGTCTTTTAAGATACAATCATTGGTAAGACTGTATTTTTTATAGTTAATGGTTAGTGTTTAGTATAGCTTATCAATGTATAACCCCAACTGCTAACGCACGTTGGGGTTTCTTTTAAAGCTTATACTAGTATTTTAAACTACCACCTAATTATGGCGCTCCCCCAGGTGAACCCACTACCAAAAGCGGCAAGCACTACCAAATCACCTTTTTTAATTTTTCCTTGTTCCCATGCTTCTGTTAATGCAATAGGTATTGATGCAGCGGTAGTATTACCATATTTCATAATATTATTAAATACTTGGTCATCAGTAAGACCAAATTTCTTTTGAACAAACTGAGAAATACGCAAGTTAGCCTGATGCGGAATTAACATATCTATATCTGTTGGCTGAAGTTGGTTTGTTTGTAATCCTTCCATAATTACTTCGCTAAAACGCACTACTGCGTTTTTGAATACAAACTGTCCGTTCATATGGGGGTAATAAGACTCATCATTTGGGTCGTTATCCTTTAATATATCAGAAACCCAACGCTTACCCATACCAGGTGCTATCAGAGATAATTCTTCAGCATGCTGCCCTTCTGAATGTAAATGTGTAGACAGGATACCTTTACTTGTGTCTTCTTCTCTACTTAGAACCGCTGCACCTGCACCATCACCAAAAATTACAGAAACTCCTCTACCTCTAGTAGTAAAATCTAATCCTCTACTATGTACTTCTGAGCCAATAACCAAAACGTTTTTATACATGCCAGTTTTAATAAACTGGTCAGCTACAGAAATGCCATAAACAAAACCAGAGCATTGGTTACGAACATCTATTGCACCTACAGTGTCAATACCCAAATCTCTCTGTACCAACACCCCTGGTCCTGGAAAATAATAGTCTGGACTAAGGGTTGCAAAAACAATAAAATCAATATCATTTTTATCAATACCGGCTCTTTCTATAGCTTTTTTTGCTGCTTTAACCCCCATTGAGGTTGTAGTCTCCTCTTCTGTATTTACATGTCTTCTTTCCTTAATACCAGTTCGCTCTTGAATCCACTCATCATTAGTATCCATTACTTTGGATAAATCATCATTGGTAACAACATGGTCGGGAACATAATAACCTAATCCCGTTATCTTAGAATTGTACATAGTGCGTTATTTAATTTGTAAATTAACAAATATCCTACGCTAAAATTGAATAAAATTGAATTTTTAAGGATTTCTATTTCAGAAAACGCTGATAATCATTAACCTTAACTTTAGCATTTAAGTCATACAATAGGTTGTAAAGACCAAAAAAGGTTCGGTTCATATAAATAAAATGTTTAGAACCTCGATTACTATTCATTTTTCGAATTTGCTGGTCTTTGGAGTAGCGTTCACTCAAATCTGCAATTTTAGCCCAAAAATCTTCATTCCCAAAATCAAAATTTTCATAATGAAAAGGCATAGTAAATATGCTTAGCATTTCTTTGAATAGGTTTTTGAAGAAAAGTAGTTCTTCTGAAGAATCTGTTGGCGTCAATATTTCTAATTCAAATAGTTTTTGCTCAAACAGCTCTTCATTTTGCAGGCATTTTTGGTCTGCCATTTCAAAATAGGGGATGTAAAAATCATCTGGAATTTGTTTTATACACCCAAAATCTATGGCAATTAAATACTCATCATCGCTTACTAAAAAGTTACCTGGATGCGGGTCTGCGTGCACTTTTTTAAGTCCGTGAATTTGATACATGTAAAAATTCCATAGCGCCTGCCCTAATTTATTACCCACTTTGGGGTCAAAATCTGTTTTTACAAATTCTCCTAAATGAAGACCCTGCATCCAATCCATAGTAATTATACGTTCACTTGATAACTCAGGATAGTACCCAGGAAAACGCATTAATTCAATTTTAGCGCAAGCTTTTGTTATTTCTTTACTTTGCTCTAATTCTAAAATATAATTAGTTTCTTCAATTAGTTTGTGTTCAACTTCTTTAAAATACTTTTCAGAATCCTTAGCTGGTAAATTGAACATTTTTAAGGCAATAGGTTTTACTAAAGCCAAATCGCTACTTATACTTTGCGCAACTCCCGGATACTGAATTTTAACCGCAAGTGTTTTGCCATCTTTCTCAGCTTTGTGAACCTGGCCAATGCTTGCTGCGTTTATAGAATTACTATCAAACTGGTCAAAAATTTCTTCAGGATATTTTCCAAAATACTTTTTAAACGTTTTTCTTACTAAGGGTGCTGATAATGGTGGAACAGAAAATTGAGAAAGCGAAAATTTCTCAACATATGCCCGTGGCAACAAGTTCTTTTCCATACTTAGCATTTGCGCTACTTTTAACGCACTGCCTTTTAAGCTTTTTAAGCCATCATAAATATCAGTAGCATTATCTTGATTGAGTTCTTCTTTGTCTAAATCAGGATTAACAAGTTTCTTACTGTAGTATTTTGCGTAGTTACCTCCTATTTTTATACCAGTAGTTACTAATTTCCCCGCCCTTTCTAACTTACCTGTTGGTATTTTATCCAATGTTTTCATTGGCAACTATGCTTTACTAGATTGATATAAAAACTTTCCAAAATCAATGATGCTCTCTAAAACTGAATTATCAAATACATCAAAAATGGTCCGAACAGATTTTTCTATGGCTACATCTGTATCCTCGAAACCAGCAGATGAATCATTTAACCAAAAACGAAGTAGAAAGAGTAACTGTAACCAAGCACCTTCAGAAAACAAACTTTTGTTCTGCTTAGTTATATTTAGCGTTTTTTCCTCATTAGCCTGCTCAATTAAATCGCCAGAAAATTCTTTTACCTTTTTACGTAGTCCTTTTAACTGTTCTAAACTTTCTAGTTTGTTTTTCTGATTTTGAAGCGTAAACAACACATAACTTCTGTTTTGTGTAAGTAACTCAAAAAAAGTGAAGAAAAAGGTTAACATTTTGTCTCTGTTAGTAAAAGACAAGTATTCTTTATTCTTATCAAGCAGTTCAAAGGTATTATCATAGAATTTCACCCAAATACCTTTTCTAATACTTTCTATTGAACCATAATAATTATAAAAATCACTTTCGTCAATTTTTACGTCTTTACAGAATTTATAGACAGATTTTGGTTCAGCATCATTTTCAAGCACATAATCCATGTAAAGTGCAATCAATTTATTACTGTCTATCTTTTTTGTAGCTGCCTTTGTTGCCATAGGTATTTTGTTTAGTCAAATTTACTATTAAACAAACAGTTTTTACGTTAAAAATTATGCAATTCTACACCCTTAAAATAGAAAGCGTACCTTTTGAGATAAGATACGCTTTCAACAACCTAACCAATAAATAAACAAACTTTTAAGGGGAACTCTTTATCATAGCAATTTATCCCGTTTGCTTTACAAATATAGTTTTTGTTTAAGCTTATTTAAAAATTATTAAACATAATTGTTTGTTAAAAATTAATCGGTATAAATCCATAGTGTCAGATTGTCACTTTTAGGCAAGTGGTATTTTTTTTGATAAAAAGGAGTTGGAATCATATATAAAGCGATTAAAAAGCAAAATTTTAAAAATTAAAAGAAAATGGCTACAGGTAAAATAAATGTATCAGTCGAAAATATTTTTCCACTGATAAAGAAGTTTTTATACAGCGATCATGAAATATTTTTACGCGAGTTAATTTCTAACGCAACAGATGCAACCTTAAAATTAAAACACTTAACTGCTATTGGTGAAGCTAAGGTAGAATATGGCAATCCTAGAATTGAAGTTAAGGTTGATAAAGAAGCTAAACAAATTAGAATCATCGACCAAGGTATTGGTATGACAGAGGAAGAAGTTAAGAAGTATATTAATGAGGTAGCTTTTTCTGGTGCAGAAGAATTCTTAGATAAATATAAAGATGCCGGTAAGGATGCTGGCATTATAGGTCACTTTGGTTTAGGTTTTTACTCTGCCTTTATGGTAGCAGACAAGGTTGAAATAATTACCAAAAGCTTTAAAGACGAAGCTGCAGTTCACTGGAGCTGTGATGGCTCTCCAGAATTTGAACTTAAAGAGGCAACTAAAACTGATAGAGGTACAGAAATTGTGTTACATGTTGCTGAAGATTCTACAGAGTTTTTAGAAGAAGGTAGAATTAGAGAGCTGTTGACTAAGTATAACAAGTTTATGCCAATACCAATTAAGTTTGGTACTAAAACTGAGACTTTACCAAAACCAGAAGGTGCTAAAGAAGAAGACCCAGCACCAACCCAAGAGGTAGATGATATCATCAACAATCCAAACCCAGCTTGGACTAAAAAACCAACAGATTTAACTCAAGAAGATTACGCTGGTTTTTACAGAGAACTGTATCCTATGCAGTTTGAAGAGCCTTTGTTTAATATACATTTAAATGTAGATTATCCGTTTAACTTAACAGGTATTTTATACTTTCCAAAGCTTACCAATGATTTAAACGTACAAAAAGATAGAATTCAACTATATCAAAACCAAGTTTTTGTTACCGATAATGTTGAAGGTATAGTTCCAGAATTCTTAACCATGTTAAGAGGTGTTATTGATTCGCCAGATATTCCACTAAACGTTTCACGTTCCTATTTACAGGCAGATGGTGCAGTAAAAAAGATTTCAAGCTACATCACCAAAAAAGTTGCCGATAAATTAAACTCATTATTTAAAGATAATCGTGAAGACTTTGAACAAAAGTGGAATGATATTAAAGTTGTTATTGAATACGGAATGCTTTCTGAAGATAAATTCTTTGACAAGGCTGAAAAATTTGCGCTTTATCCTACAATAGACGGTGACTACTATACTTTTGACGAATTGGTTGAAAAAATTAAAGACAGTCAAACAGATAAAGACAACAAAACCGTAGTTCTTTACGCCTCTGATAAAGAAGCACAACACAGTTATATTGAAGCCGCTAAGGCCAAAGAATATACCGTACTGTTGTTAGATTCTCCTATTGTACCGCATTTAATACAAAAGCTAGAAACGGCTAAAGAGAATATAACATTTGCACGTGTAGATGCTGACCACGTTGATAATTTAATTAAGAAGGAAGACACTTCAATCTCTAAAATGACCGACGAGGAAAAAGACAAGGTCAAAGAAGAGATTGAAAAAGTTGTTGGTGAAAAAGGCTATACCATACAAATGGAAGCTATGGATAGTTCAGCCCAGCCCTTTATTATAACAGAGCCAGAATTTATGCGTAGAATGAAAGAAATGCAGCAAACTGGTGGTGGTATGTTTGGTATGGGTAACATGCCAGATATGTTCAACTTGGTAGTAAATACCAATCATGAATTGGTGAACGATATTTTAAATACCAAAACCGCTAAAAAGCGTGAACGCTTAATTAACCAGTCATTAGACTTGGCAAGACTTTCTAAAGGATTATTAAAAGGAGAGGCATTAACTAATTTCATCAATCGTAGTTACGATATGATTAAATAAGCTCCATTTCTGCTAACGCAGAAATGGCAAAATTTAAACCGCTTTAAAATGTATAGTATCATTTTAAAGCGGTTTTTTTATTGTATTTCTTTAACTTATACCTCTAAACCAACCAACTATGAGCAACGACTATAAAAGTCCAGCTTTTAAAAAACTACTAGATTCACTTCAACAGCAAAGTTGGGAATTAGAGCTCATAATTTCGGGTTTCGCCATTTTTGGTTTGTTTACAGCTTATGAACCCTTAGAAATAAAACTTTACAATGCAGAAAATAACGACCAAATTTATCAGTTTGTTGTTTACGTTGTAGCCCTTGCTGCTTGCTCTATTCTACTATTTAATTTGTTGCTACATGTAGTCCTGAGAGGTTTATGGATTGGTGCTTTAGGACTTCGATATATTTCTGGTGATATTGATTTTGAAGCCTTAAAATATTCCCCAAAGTTTAGAAACTACCTAGAAAAACGTATTGTTTCTTTCGATAGGTACATTGCCAGCTTAGAGAATTATTGCAGTATACTCTTTGCTGTTTCTTTTCTACTAATATTCTATGTATTAGCCTTAACTATGGTAATAATATCCATGGTTTTACTTGGCACACTAATCGTTGACAATGAACAATTACCTCATTGGATTTCTAAATACATTGGCGCGGTTCTAGCAATTTTTTTATTGCTAGGTATGGTTTTAACTTTTATCGATTTTGCAACCCAAGGCTATCTTTTAAAACGAAAACAGTGGATCTCTAAAATCTATTTCCCTATTTACTGGGTTTTTAGTTTTATAACGCTGTCTTTTCTCTATAGACCTCTAGTATATAATTTCCTAGACAACAAGTTTGGTAAACGCTTGGTACTAGCGTTAGTACCTATTTATGTTGCTATTTTATTCTTGACCTCAATTGAATATAGAAATTCTAATTATTTAGAAAAAGATAAGAACTCCAATAGCAGATTTGCGAACAAAGAAAATTATATGGATATGTTGACCAGTGAGGCTGATTTTCCCGGAGATTTGGTAATACCTTCAAAAATTATTACCACCAATTATTTACAAGTTTTTATGCCCTTTAGAGAAGAATTAGACGACCGTATTTTTGCTTTTGATGAAACTCTTAAACCAGAAAATGACCGCAGAGGATTAAGTTCTGATATTCAATTCTCTTCTAACTGGGATGATAAAATTAAGAGTATAAAGCAAAAAGATAGTATAAGAAAAAAATATGTAGAAACATTTAACACCATGTATCTGTTTCAAATTGATTCTACTACCAAAGACGGAGAATTTATTTTAACCACTAATAAAAAGGATGTTTTTGGTTTTGAAACGGTACTAAAACTAGATAGTCTCTCAGAAGGCAAACATCTCTTAAAATTGCGTAAACTTCGCAAGAAAAAAGAAAAAATTGATACCCTAAGTACAATGGTTATTCCGTTTTGGTATTTTAAAAACTAATTAGCTACAATGAATTATCCCTGGCACTTATATGCAATGGCTGCAATGTACTGTTTTGCAGGAATCATGCATTTTATAAAACCTAAAGCCTATTTGCGCATTATGCCTAGGTATCTACCCAAACACAAGCAACTCGTTTTTTGGAGCGGAGTTGCAGAAGTTGTTTTGGGCATTGGTTTACTTTTTAATGCTACCAAAAACCTAGCAATTTATGGTATATCTGCCATGCTAGTTATTTTTTTATTGGTTCATTTTTATATGTTAAAAGGTGAGAAAGAATCAGCAGGTGTTCCCAAATGGATATTACTTTTACGTATTCCGCTACAGTTTTTCTTAATCTGGTGGGCATTATGGTATCTAAAATTTTAAAATGAAGGTAATCTCTACAAACATTGCAAAACCAGTAACCGTTACTTGGAGAGGTAATTCAATTCAAACGGGTATTTTCAAAAAACCAACCAAGGCATCTATACATTTAAAAAAGAATGATGTAAAAGATGACACGGTAATCGACCGTAAATATCATGGTGGTGAATTTAAAGCCTGTTATTTATTTTCTGCAGATGTTTATCCGTATTGGAAAGAGAAATATCCTCATTTAGAATGGGACTGGGGTATGTTCGGAGAAAATTTAACTATTGAAGGTTTAAATGAAGCTAAACTTAATATCGGAGACATATTTAGATTGGGTACCGCACTAATTGAAATTACACAACCTAGAGAACCATGTTACAAACTAGGTATTAAGTTTGGTACACAAAAAATTTTAAAAGAATTTATTGCCCATTCGCATCCAGGAACTTATATACGAGTATTAGAAGAAGGTAAAGTTACTCTAGGTGATAAATTTCAGATGGTGAAACCTTCTACAATCCAGGTTACCACTCTTCAAATGTACCAGCAGTTATATGCTCAAAAAAAAGATGTAACTATTTTAGAAAAGATAATTAGCCATACCGCCTTACCCCAAAAGAAAAGAACCAAAATGGCACAGTGGTTATAAAAAAGAAAACCCCGACAAATGCCGGGGCCAACTAACTGAATAAAACTAAACTAAACTGTCTTAGAAGATATCAATGGTTTCAGTATAAGTACCATTTCTATCTACCACAATAATTGTGTAGGTATCTCTTTTTGCGTTAACAAAGTTGAAAGCTTTTTCTACCACAACTTTACCTTCAACCTCTTCGTTGAAAAGTATACGGCCTTCGCTATCCAAAACCTTTAAAATTACTTTACCTTCAGAAAGATTTAAAAGGTTCATCATTAACTTATTCCCTTTTCTTTTGAAAGTTGGGTCAACTTTTATATCTACGATGTTTTTTTCTACTTCGTTCTGTGCTTTAGCTTTTCCACCAAAGTTGTTTGCTTGAGCAACCATTGCAGTTAATAATGTTGCTAGTACCAAAGTGTTTCTAACGATTGTCTTCATAACTTCTTGTTTTTAAGAGTTGTAAAAAAATTACAGTACAAACATACCGCCGTTTAGCAACCTATTTCTACCACAGAATTCGCCAATTTCTATGGTATTTTACCTTTAAACACTCTTAACATTTTGTTAATACGCAAAATAGAACAGAATTGGGTTAAATTTGCATAGAATCTACATTTTAGACATTGTAATTTTGTAGTAGATATAAGTTATGGAAGTAGTAAAACAAAAACCATCTTTTGAAGCAATTGAACCAACATTTGGTAATTCTTTCACCTACAAAAGATTTGATGAAGTAAATAAGAATAACTTTCAGTTTTGGCATTACCATCCAGAATTAGAATTAATATATGTTAATGGGGGTTCTGGTAAGCGCCAGATTGGTAGCCATGTATCTTATTTTAGAGATGGCGACCTAATGCTTATTGGTTCAAATTTGCCGCATTGTGGCTTTACAGATAAAAAAACAGGAAACAAAAGAGAAACTATTATTCAAATGAAAATGGACTTTTTAGGTCCAGATTTTTTCAATGTTCCTGAAATGAAGGGTATTCAAAAATTGTTTGAAGTAGCCAAAAGTGGAATTTCTTTTCATGGTAAAACCAAAACTAAAATTGGCGATAAAATGGAGACCATGGAATATCAGAGTGATTTTCAACGCTTAATATCCATGCTCAACATTCTAAATGAACTTGCCAATTCTCAAGAATTCACAGTTCTTAATGCTGAAGGCTTTTCTTTACAGACCGAGGTTAAAGACAATGATCGTATTAATGTTGTCTTTAATTATGTTAGAGACAATTTTACTGAGCCTATTGCTTTAGAAGAGATTTCTAATTTAGTAAGCATGACGGTACCTTCTTTTTGTAGATACTTTAAAAAGATGACCAATAAAACGTTTACACAATTTGTAAATGAATATCGCCTTGTACATGCTTCAAAATTGTTGGCAGAACAAAATATGAGTATAACAGAGGTTTGTTTTGCTTGTGGTTTCAATAACTTTTCTCATTTCAACAAATCGTTTAAAAACTTTACAGGACAAAATCCGTCAGAATATCGCAATCAACTTAAAAATGTAATTGCATCGGTTTAAATGAAATTAAAAACACTACCATTACCAGATGCAGAAGTAACGTATTACCCCAATTTTCTATCACCCATAGAAGCTGACTCTTTTTTTGAAATGCTAAAAAAAGAAGTTCCTTGGCAGCAAGATGATATAAAAATCTTTGGAAAAGTATACGCTCAACCACGGCTTACCGCATTGTATGGTAATAACGGTAAGCCATACTCGTATTCCAATATAACCATGTATCCAAATGAATATTCTGCACCTTTACTAAAGCTTTCAGAAAAATTGAAAATATACTCCACTGTAGAATTTACAACTTGCCTACTTAATTTATATAGAGATGGTAAAGACAGTAATGGTTGGCATGCCGATGATGAAAAAGAACTTGGTATTAATCCACCTATTGCCAGTATAAGTCTTGGAGCATCGCGGTATTTTCATTTAAAACATAAAACCAACAAAACTTACAAAGCTAAAATACTTCTAGAACATGGTAGCTTATTGCTAATGACTGGTGCCACACAACATCATTACAAACACCAAATTGCTAAAACCGCTAAGCTTATTGGTGAACGTATCAATCTTACTTTTAGAAGAATTGTTTGAATCTATACTACTGCCTTTATTAACTAATTCATAGCTACTATCTTTGTAAGGCTATGAAAAAAGAATTTTCTGAACGAGAGCTCGACCGTATTATTGAAATGGCTTGGGAAGACCGCACGCCATTTGAAGCTATTACTTTTCAATTTGGCATCTCAGAACAAGAAACTATTGAAATAATGCGCCGCGAAATGAAACCTAGTAGTTTTAGAATGTGGCGCAAGCGTGTACAGGGTAGAAAAACCAAACACAGCAAATTAAGAGGTAACGGCATTGACCGTTTTAAATGTTCGCGTCAACGCCATATTTCGGGCAATAAGGTTTCTAAACGCTGAACCATTTCAAGAAAAAATATCGTTTAAAACCTTAGCTAAACGTAAACCACCTTTTTGTAATTGCTCAAACAACCTGGGATTATTGGTATAGCTGTAGCGATACTTTAATTCCTCACCAATGGTAACACTATTGTAAATTTCTTCTGCAAGTACATGAGATTCGTCTACCCAATTGTAAAGAGTTCCTTCTTGTATTTTCTTACGTTGTCTTTTATTGGTTGAGCGCAAAAGTTCTTCACCCAATTCATAAAAACTCATTCCGTAAGACTCTATCATTTGCGTATCCCAAACCCTGTGGATATTAGAACCATCATTAAACCATTGTACCTGTATATCATTACCACCTTTATCCTCTCCTCTACCGACATGTAAAGGCTGATGTAAATCCCCTATAAAATGCACTAACATTTTTAAATAAAAAACTTTGTCTGCTCTAGAAGCTTTGTCATCTAAAAGTACTTGTTTACATTTATTCACAGCACTTACAACATTCATCTCATCTATATTCTCTGCGTCTAAATAATTAACTCCTAACGGATAGTTTACATAGTGCCAAGAATAAAATTCGCTATACGTACGGTCAGCCTTAATTTCATCAGCAAAAGTAGACACAAAGGCAAGGCTATGACCATCTAATAAATCATTAATCGCTTTTTTAGCTTTTCTAGAAAGATGTTTTTCTGCAATATAACCAGTAACTCTATGACCTTTTTTACCCCAAACCACAGCAGCATTAGCAGAAATTGAAAACAATAATAAAACGATAATGAGAAAACGCATTTAAAAAAATTTTGGCAAATGTAAGTTTCTGGTGTAAAGGCAGTGTTAAATGAGCAAAAGAAATTCTACAAAAAATACCATCTTGCGGCTATGAATCGGAAGCGTACCAAACAAAAAAACAGCAAAATTAAAAAAGTAAAATGGTTGTTAGTAGCCCTTATTATACTAGCAATCTTACCCTTATCATTTATAGGTTTGGTCGCTATTGGCCTATGGGGAAAGTTACCTTCAAAAGAAGAATTATCTGCTATTCAATACCAAAAAGCTTCTGAAATTTATTCTGCGGATAGTGTTTTAATAGGTAAGTTTTATTTGAATGATAGACAACCCATACCTTATTCAAAGTTTCCAAAACATTTGGTAAATGCATTGATAGCCATTGAAGATGAACGTTTTTATGACCACAATGGAACCGATTTTAGAAGTTTAGTAAGGGTAGGAATAAAGAGTATTGTTTTGGGTGATAAAAGATCTGGTGGCGGGAGCACCCTAACACAACAACTCGCAAAAAACCTATACCCTAGAAAAGACCGTAAACGTGTAAATATTGCTGTTAACAAGGTAAAAGAAATGCTAATAGCTAGAAAATTAGAAAAGCTATACAGCAAAAAAGAAGTATTGCATTTGTATTTAAATACGGTCTCATTTGGTGATAACACCTTTGGAATTGAGGCTGCTTCACGTAAATTTTTTAACAAACAAACCAACGATTTAAAAATTGAAGAAGCAGCTGTTTTGGTAGGAATGTTAAAAGCAACTTATGGCTACAACCCAAGAATTTTTCCTGAAAAGGCAAAAACACGAAGAGATTTGGTTTTTTACAATATGGAAAAAAATGGTTTTCTTTCCTCTACAGAGAAAGACAGTCTAAATAGACTCCCACTAAAACTAGATTATCGCGATTATGATTATAATGATGGTATTGCCCCCTACTTTAGAGAAGCTGTTCGAAAAGAACTAGCCAGTTGGACAGCAAAAAAAGGTTACAATTTATACACTTCTGGTTTAAAGATATACACCACTCTAGACTACAATATGCAATATCTGGCTGAAGAAGCCATGTTAGAACACATGAAAAAACTACAGCAAGATTTTGAAAAATCGTACGGTAAAAATGCACCATGGCTTAAAAATTCTTTAGTATTAAAAAAACTAGCTAAACGTACCCCCGATTACAAGCGTTTAGCTGCAAATGGCATATCAGAAAATGCCATTTGGGATAGCCTAAGTCAAAAAAAGCCCATGAAGTTGCCTAGTTATGAAGGCGAAAAAGAGATGAAAGCTAATGTTTTAGACAGTATTCGGCATTTTATGAAGTTCTTAAATGTGGGTTCTTTAGGGGTAGACCCACATTCCGGTGCCGTAAAAACATGGATTGGTGGTATAAATTTCTCTTATTTTAAATACGACCATGTAAATCAGAGTAAGCGACAAGTTGGCTCTACTTTTAAACCAATTGTGTATTCTGCTGCTTTAGAAGATGGAGTACAACCCTGTGATTACTTTTCGGCACGTGAAGTGGAATATGAAAATCTAAAAGGTTGGTCTCCCAGTAATTCTGGTGATGAAGATGAAGCTTATTTAAACTACTCTTTAGAACAAGCTTTGAGTAACTCAATAAATACGGTTACAGTTAAAGTACTAGAGAAAACAGGAATGCCAAAAGTGCTGAGCATGGCTAAAGATATGGGCATTACAGCTACCCTGCCAAACGAACCTTCTATAGCATTGGGTACTGGTGAACTCAGCATAAAAGAATTGGTAAAAGCGTATACCACCTTTGTAAACAACAGTATACCCGTAGAGCCTTATTTTATAGAACGAGTTACTACCGAAACAGACGCTATCTTAGCTGAGCACAAAGAAACTGATAATAAACAACAAGCTTTCAGTGACAAAACACGAATGCAAATGTTGAAAATGATGGAAGCCACCGTTAATTCTGGTACAGCATCTAGAATTCGTTCAACATACAAACTACAAAATGCAATTGCCGGCAAAACTGGAACTACCCAAAATAATAAAGATGCTTGGTTCGCTGCAATAACCCCAAATTATGTAAATATTACTTGGGTGGGTTTAGACAACCACGAAATCGGATTTCGTTCTACAGCACTGGGGCAAGGTGCTAATGCTGCGTTACCCGTATTTGCAAAATTGTATTCAAAAATGAATGCAGATACCTCATTTAACTACATAACCAAAGCACAATTTGAAAAGCCAAGTGATGCTGTATTAGAAACTTTAGATTGTGAACCCGTCAAAAGAGATGGGTTTTTAAAACGCTTGTTTACCAATCCTAACAAAAAGAAAAAGAAAAGGTTTAGGGGCTAATTTTTTGGTTATGCGTTTTATAATTTGTGGTTGATGGTCACTTGTTAATTTTAGTGGTATTAACCTCTCCAAATCATGGAGATAATTCAATTTAAACATTAAGCAAAACGTAAAAATAGGTAAACAACTTTACCAAAACAGCTTGCTATATTTTTCATCTACCTATTCACTCTGCTTTTACTTTTAAGAAAAATCTTTTTCCTTTTCAAGTTAAAATATTTCGCTTCTTCTAAATCTATAAATCAATATTCAAAAGAACTGTTCAAGATAATATCCACATTTTTTGAATTTTAGCTTGATTAAAAAATATTTAATATATTTATGATATCATTTTAATATCACATTAAATTCATCAGTTATGACCAATGAAAAAATTGTTTCGCCACTTAATGGCTATTTTATGCTCTTTTGTTTTCTGCTATTATTTTTTGGCGGAATATTTCTATTAATAAATACCGGTAGCCTTTGGTTTATTGTTGCAATCGTAATTGCGCTAATTATTGCTACAGGTTTAGTATTGGTAAATCCTAATAGCTCTCGCGTTTTACTGCTTTTTGGTAAATATGTAGGTACTATAAAAAGTAACGGGTTATACTGGGTAAATCCACTATACTCTAAAAGAAAAATTTCGTTACGTGCTAGCAATTTTGATAGTGAACGATTAAAAGTGAATGATAAATTGGGGAACCCTGTAATGATAAGTACAATTTTAGTTTGGCGGGTTACAGACACCTATAGAGCAGCTTTTGATGTTGATGATTACAAAAATTTTGTTCGTGTACAAACTGATGCGGCAGTAAGAAAATTAGCAAGTATGTATCCGTATGACAATTTTGCCGATGAAGATTTAGAAGAAGATATCACCTTACGCTCAAGTGTAAATGAAGTTAGTGAGAACTTAGAGAAAGAGGTACAAGAACGTCTATCAATGGCAGGTATTGAAGTGCTTGAAGCCCGTATAGGTTACTTGGCCTACGCACAAGAAATTGCAAATGCCATGCTTAAAAGACAGCAAGCTACTGCTATTGTCGCAGCTCGCCATAAAATTGTGGAAGGTGCTGTAAGTATGGTTGAAATGGCTTTAGCTGAGTTAAATGATAAAGCTATTGTTGATTTAGATGAAGAACGCAAAGCAGCAATGGTAAGTAATTTAATGGTAGTCTTATGTTCAGATAAAGATGCCTCACCTATAGTAAATACAGGTACTTTAAATCACTAAGAAAAGTAATGTTATGCGAGTTTTTCAAGAAACACAGCGTTTTAATCAATGGTGGTTAAAAATTCTCAAATTAATGATGTTGGGGTTAATAATCTATTTGTGTTACCAATGGTTTTATCTAGAAAAACAGGCTAATAATATAGCAGCTGATGACACAACTGGTCAATTAGTTGTAATAGGTACGTTACTGCTTACAAGCGGATTATTTTATATTCTTCGTTTACGAACTAGCATTGATGAGCGGGGCATTCATTATCAATTTATACCTTTTCATTTTAAAGTAAAAACCACTACATGGAACAATATAGAAGCCTGTTTCACTAGAACATACGAGCCTATTAAAGAATTTGGTGGGTGGGGTTACCGTATTGGTTTTAAAGGTCAGGCTTTAAATGTAAAAGGTACTAAAGGAATTCAACTAGTTTTTAAAAATGGAAAAAAGCTTTTGATAGGCACCCAAAATCCTGAAGAGGCCCAACGTGTAATTGATAGATATTTTAAAAAAGAAATTGATAAAAGAATTCAACAGTAAATGATTTTACATAAAAAATGAAAGAATATAAAGTAGTAAGCTGGAAAATGGGGTTAAGTAACAATAACCAGCGTTTAGAAGATACACTCAACCAATATGCCCAACAAGGGTGGAGAGTAATACAAGTTGCTGAAAATTTTCAACGTGTAATTTTAGAAAGAGATAAAAACCGATGAGAAAGTTATTTTTTGTATTGTTCTTTGGAGCTTGGTTTTTGGGGTTTAACCAAGAGATAATTTCTGAAGATATTGCTATGACAAATGGGGCAATTGCGCTTCCTGGCACCCTAAGCTACCCAAAAACAGAATCACCTCTTCCACTGGTGATATTTGTTCACGGTTCAGGCAATGTAGACCGCAATGGCAACCAAGAACCTGTAATTAAAGCCAGTTATATTCAACAATTAGCGGACAGTTTAACCCAAAAAGGCATTGCATTTTATCGTTTTGATAAACGTACCGCTACAAAAACTAATCTACCTAAACTCAAGAACATAACTTTACTAACTTTCGTTGATGATGTAAAGCTTATTATTTCTCACTTTTCAAAAGATAATCGCTTTAAAAGCATCTCTTTACTTGGGCATAGCCAAGGTTCTTTAATTGGTATGTTAGCGATAAATGAAAAGGTACATACGTTTATCTCATTGGCAGGTCCGAGCCAAAGTATTGATAAGGTGCTCGTAGAACAATTAAGCAAACAAAATAAAGAATTAGCTACCAGTGCAGAAGCGCATTTACAAGAATTAAAAAAAACAGACACCATTAAAGCTGTGAATCCGTATTTAGTTCAATTTTTTGCACCTCAAAATCAAAAGTTTATAAAGAGTTGGATGCACTATTCTCCCGAGCAAGAAATGCAAAAAATAACTATACCCACGTTGATTATTCAAGGTGAATTAGATAGTCAAATACACAAAGATGCACCAGAAAACCTATTAGTTGCCCGCGCAAAATCGAGTAATACAGACGAAGACAACATAAAAATGGTTACAATTTCAAATATGAATCATGTATTAAAACATGTTGAAAATGAAATAGAAAATCAAGCATCTTACTTTGACTCTGATTTTGAGATAGCACCAGAACTAGTAACCTCCATCGCAAATTTTATTAAAAAGCATGGCTAAAAAAAAGGCATTTGCATTACGTTTAAATGAAGATATGTTGAAAGCTCTAGAAAAATGGGCATCAGATGAATTTCGTAGCACCAATGGTCAAATGGAATACCTGCTCATGAAAGCACTTAAAGAGGCTAAACGTGCACCTAAGCCTAATAGTAATGACGATGAGTAGGTTTTGTGTTTTTTTTAACGGAGTAAGTTGCTAAATTCGGGCCACTAACTCAAATTAACCTAATGACTAAGAATTACGCTTGGCTTCTTATTCTTTTTGTATTATCCGTTCATTCCCAAGACCAAAACAAATCATTCACCGTAAAATTCGTAGATGAATTTTTAAAAGTCGATGGCATTTTAGATGAATCTGTTTGGGACCAAGCCGAAAGCGCCAAAGATTTCTACCAATATTTTCCGACAGACACCATACAAGCAGCACAGCAAACAGCTATTAAAATGCTGTATAATAATACCACGCTATATGTGGGTATTAGAGCAAAATCTATTGGAGAAAACTATGCTACACGCTCGCTTCAACGCGACTTTAGAGGGGCTGGTATAGACCAAATTAGTCTTGTTTTTGATACGTTTAATGATGGTACACTAGCCTATCTTTTTGGCATTAACCCTTTTGGGGTGCGCAGAGAAGCACTAATCTCTGGTGGTGGCGGTGACCGTGATGGATTTACCACCTCTTGGGATGTAAAATGGAAGGGTGAATCTAAAATCTACGATGGTTATTTTACAGCTGAAATTGCTATCCCACTTACCTCATTTAAATTTAAAGAAGGAGAAACCAAATGGCGTTTTAATAGTTATCGTTTAGATATGCAGGCCAATGAAAGGTCAACCTGGATGCGTATTCCTCAAAATCAGCTCATATTTAATCTAGCTTTTATGGGAGATATGGTTTTTGAACGCGGGCTGGGAACCTCTAGAACACCATTGGCGCTCATCCCCTACATTAATGGCATTGCCGCAGAAGATTTTGAAAATAATGAATCGCTTACTAACGTAAAAGTTGGGGCAGACGCCAAAGTGGCAATTGGTAATAGTTTAAATCTAGATTTAACCATAAACCCAGATTTTTCAACCGTTGAAGTAGATAATTTTATAACGAATCTAACTCGTTTTGAAGTTGCCTTACCAGAAAGAAGACAGTTCTTTGTAGATAATAATGACCTTTTTGGAAGTTTTGGCGGTGGTAGAGATGCAAATCCGTTTTTCTCTAGAAGAATTGGTATTGCCAAAGATACTGCCGATGAAACCATTGAAAATAGAATTTTAGGCGGCTTACGTCTTAGTGGTAAACTCAATAGAAATCTACGTCTAGGCTTTTTTAATATACAAACCGAAAAAGACGCTGATAATGAAATACCCTCCAACAATAATATGATGTTGGCATTACAACATAAGGTATTTTCGCGTTCAAATGTTAGCTTTTTCTTTTTAAATAGACAGGCAGTTGGTTCATCTGATTTTGTACCAGAAGAAGAAGAATTTAATCGTGTTGTAGGTGTAGACTACAACCTAGCCTCTGAAGACAATAGTTGGATTGGTAAAGTATACGCTCATAAATCTTTTCAACCAGATGATAATGATGGTAATTATTCTGTCGGTGGTTTTTTAGCTAAAAACACGCGTAACTTTTCAGGTTTTGTTGATTTAGTTTCTGTAGATGAAGAATTCACATCTGATTTGGGTTTTATTCGACGTACAGATATTTTTAAAATGGCCAATAATTTTGAAGCAAGACTATGGCCAGAAAAGGGTAAGGTTAACCAATATCAAGCACAAGTTTTTCAGGTAGTTACGTGGCGCCCAAATTTAGATTTTCTCTATTCTGATTATAGGTTTTCAGTTGAAGGAACCGCTGAGTTTAGAAGTTTAGAACGTTTGCAAGCCAGATTTAGTAAGCGTTTTGTGTATTTAACAGAAGATGACACAGATTTCAATCCTACTGGTAATGATGATGCCCCTGGGCTTCCTACAAGTACGGGCTATCATTTCAACAGAGTAGAATTACAATTTCAATCAGACCAAAGAAAATACTTTAGTTATCGATTAGAACCAAGTTATGGAGATTTCTTTAATGGTACCCGTCTATCAATAGAAACCGGTTTTAACCTTAGATTTCAGCCAAAGGTAGAATTGGGTCTAAACATGCAGTATGATAGAATTGAGCTACCTGACCCTTACGGTAATGCAGATATCTGGCTGGTGAGTCCGCGAGCAACAATAACGTTTAGTAAGTCTATATTTTGGAGCACATTAATTCAATATAGTAATCAACGTGATAATTTGGGTATTAACTCACGCTTACAATGGCGATTTGCTCCACTTTCAGATTTATTTGTGGTGTATAACGATAATTATTTTGTGAATACGTTTATGCCTAGAAGTAGGTCTATTAATTTAAAACTTACGTATTGGCTTAATATATAAAAGGCTTTTAACTTACCAGAATTCTAAATTTAGAAAAAACTGAATAATGTTGTTTGATTACATCAGAAAAATACCGCTTTGCCTTCTTACTTTTTTCGTTACGATGTATTCATTCAGCCAAGACCAAACCAAAAAAATAAATGTCAAGTTCATCACGGAACGTATTATCCCAGATGGAGCTTTAGACGAAAATATTTGGAGTTTTGCTGACACGGCAGGAGATTTTTGGGAATATTTTCCACTGGACTCTATTCAAGCTAAAAAGCAATCTCAAATTAAAATACTTTACGACGAGAAGAATCTATATGTTGGAATAAAGGCGTATTCAAGTGGTAAAGACTATGCTACTCAATCACTACAGCGAGATTTTAGAGGAAGTGGAAGCGATAACTTTACGCTATTATTTGACACCTTCAATGATGGTACCAATGGTTTTTCATTTGGTATTAACCCCTATGGTGTGCGCCGTGAAGGTCTTATTGCAAATGGTGGTGCTGACCAAGATGACTTTAATCTATCTTGGGATGTAAAATGGAAAGGTGATGCTAAAATTTATGATGATTATTTCACGGCAGAAATGGTCATTCCTCTTACATCATTAAAATTTGAAGAAGGTGCTACTAAATGGCGTTTTAACTCCTATAGAATTGAAACACAATCTAACGAACGTAGCACTTGGTCAAGGGTTCCCCAAAATCAACTCATTTATAATTTAGCCTTTATGGGCGAAATCCATTTTGAGCAACCTCTTGGTAAATCTAGAACACCCTTCGCGATTATACCTTATGTAAACGGAATTAGTGCTAAGGACTTTGACAATGGTGAAAGCCTAGATGATATTAAAGTAGGTGCAGATGCCAAGGTATCCATTGGAAACAGCTTAAACCTGGACCTTACTATTAACCCCGACTTTTCTACAGTAGAGGTAGATAATTTTATTACCAACCTTACCAGATTTGAAATAGCACTGCCTGAGCGTCGGCAATTTTTTATAGACAACAATGACCTTTTTGCCAGTTTTGGAAATGGTTTTGATTTTAGTCCGTTTTTCTCTAGACGAATTGGTATTGCAAGAGACACCGTAGGTAACACCATAGAGAATAATATTATTGGTGGCGTAAGACTTAGTGGCAAACTAACAAACGATTTGAGAGTTGGGGTACTAAATATTCAGACAGCAGAGGATTTGGAAAACAGGATTCCATCAAACAATAACACCATGCTAGCATTACAACAGCGTGTTTTCTCACGTTCCAACATAGGTATATTTTTTATTAATAAAGAATCTTTTAAAGATTATGATTTTGTTGAACGGGAAGATGAATACAACCGTGTTGTAGGCGTTGACTATAACCTAGCATCCAAGGATAATACTTGGAATGGTTCCTTCATCACCCACAAATCATTTCAACCTGATGATAATAAGGGAAATTTTGCTACAAGTGCCCTAATTCGATATAATAAGAGAAAATTCAATGTATTTGCCAAAGGCACCTTTGTAGATGAAGATTTTCGTTCAGATTTGGGATTTGTACGAAGAACAGACCTATTTAAAACGCTCCTGAGCTTGGAACGCGTTTTTTGGCCGAAAAAAGGAATAATCCAGAACCACTCCCTTCGGTCATTCACGAACATACGTTGGAGTCCCAGCTTGGATTTTAAAAATACCGATTATGATCTTCAATACAGTTATGAAATTCAATTTAATAATCAATCGCAGGCACGAATAGAATACACAAATTCGTTTACCTTCCTTTTCGATACATTTGATCCTACACGAACAGAGGGCGCAATACCGTTACCCGCTAATCAAAATTATCACTACAATAGTGTACAAGCTGGATATCAATCTGATCAGCGAAAGCTTTTCTCCTATAATTTACAGTCTACTGTGGGGCATTTTTTTAATGGAAATAGATTTTCCATGGAAGGTTCCATGACCATGAGGTTTCAACCAAAAGCATCTATTTCTCTCCAATTTAATTATGACCAAATAGACCTACCCCAACCCTATTCCAGTGCAAAATTATGGTTGGTAAGCCCAAGAATGGATTTAACCTTTAGCAAATCTATTTTCTGGTCCACGTTAATTCAATATAGTAATCAGAGAGATAACTTGGGTATCAATTCTAGGTTACAATGGCGATTTGCACCACTTTCTGATTTATTTATAGTATACAATGATAACTATGCTGTAAGTCAATTTGAACCAAAATTTAGGTCAATTAACTTAAAATTGACCTATTGGTTAAATATTTAATAGAAATCGTTATTGGTTTTTTATTCTCGTTAATCGTAATTCCTTGTTAACCTCTACATCTACTTTTAAAGTAAAACTTCTTCACTACTTTAAATGAAGGCTTCATATTAACCTATGGTTTTGTATTTTGCTCAGTAACTAATTTCATATTTCAATCTATGAACCAACTACCTTTAACCAACGATACTGTTATACTTGGTTTACTTGCCTTATGCCTTGGTTTTGTTTTTTATACCGCATCTTTAGAAGGTAAATTTTGGAAAAAATTCTACGCCTTTGTACCAACGGTTCTTATGTGTTATTTGCTGCCTTCAATATTAAGTAGTACAGGTCTAGTATCAGAAAAAGACTCAAATCTTTACTTTATTGCTAGTAGATATTTACTACCAGCCGCATTAATTTTAATGACATTAAGCATTGATTTAAAAGCAATTTTAGGGCTAGGTTCTAAAGCCTTAATCATGTTTTTCACGGGTACATTTGGCATTATCATTGGTGGTCCCATTGCTATATTATTAGTCTCTATATTTTCGCCCGAAACAGTTGGTGGTGTTGGCCCTGATGCTGTTTGGCGCGGCCTTTCTACCATTGCAGGTAGTTGGATAGGTGGAGGTGCTAACCAAGCAGCTATGTACGAGGTATTTCAATACAATGAAGATAAATACGGACAAATGATTTTAGTAGATATTGTCATGGCCAATATATGGTTGGCAGTTTTACTTTTAGGGGTTGGCCGAACTGGTAAAATTGATGCATGGCTAAAAGCTGATAATTCTTCTATTGAAAGTTTAAAGCAAAAAGTTACTGAACATACTGAGCGTATTGCACGTATTGGCACTACAAAAGATTATATTTTAATGTTTTCATTGGCTTTCATTGGCGTTGGTTTAGCACATTTTTTAGGTAATCACTTTGCTGAATTTCTAGAAGCTAATTTTGAAGTTATTCGTAACAAAGAAAAAGCCCTATCCTCTTTAGGCTCAAAATTTTTATGGATGGTAGTTTTTGCCACCGCCTTTGGTATTGGAATATCTTTTACTAAAGCCAAAAATTACGAAGGCGCAGGAGCAAGCAAAATAGGAGGGTTATTTATTTATATTTTGGTGGCCACTATTGGTATGAAAATGGACCTAAGTGAGATATTTGATAATCCAGGATTATTGGTTGTAGGTCTTATTTGGATTGCTATACATGCAGGTCTATTAATTTTAGTGGCCAAACTTATCAAAGCACCATTTTTCTTTTTAGCAGTTGGTAGCCAAGCTAATGTTGGCGGTGCAGCTTCGGCTCCGGTTGTGGCGGCTGAATTTCACCCATCATTAACCTCGGTAGGTATTTTATTAGCCGTATTTGGTTATGTAGTTGGTACTGCGGGAGCCTATTTGTGTGCATTACTTATGGAAGTTGCTTCACAAGTTTAAAAAATAAAATGAGTACAGTAAAAAACAATCAACTTACATGGGATGAATTCATGAAAGTTGAAATGCGTGTGGGAACAATTATATCTGCAGAAGAATTTGAAGAAGTAAGAAATCCTGCCTATAAAATAATAATTGATTTTGGTGAGCTAGGTACTCGTAAAACCTCAGCTCAAATTACACAACTATACCGTCTTGAAAAATTAATTGGCAAACAGGTAATAGCGGTTATAAATTTTCCTCCCAAACAAATTGCAACTATAATGAGTGAATGTTTGGTTTTAGACGGCATTGGTGACCACAAAGAAGTAACCTTAATTCAACCTGAAAGAAAAGTCAAAAATGGCACCAGAATTGGGTGAAATATAATCTTTAAAATAGGAGTATTAGTAATTGTAAAATAACTCAAATGACAAAAACAACTATTGCAAAAGCATATTTAAAGCATTTAGAAAATGGCGATTTTGAAAAGGTTGTTGCGCTGTTTAATGAAAACGGTATGGTTGAGTCTCCTATTTACGGTCTAAAAAAAGCCGTTGACTTTTATTCGAATCTTAGTGCTGATACCTCTGCATCTAAACTCCATTTTAAAGCAATTTTTGAAGAAAAAACCAGAAACCATTTTGCTTTATATTTTGCCTATGAATGGACATTGAAGAATAATGAACAGGTAAAGTTTGACGTGGTTGATATTATTGAATTAGACAGTGATAACAAAATTGCTCAACTCAAAATTATTTATGATACTGTAGTGGCTAGAGGTATAATTGAAAAGCTTAAACAATAAAATTGTTAGTTAAATGCTGTTATGAGCTAACCTATTCCTCTGGTGCATATCAAAAAAAACAATAATTTATACTAGGAAATGACTCCCCGAATAGAAAATATTTCTACAAAAAAACTTATTGGACTCTCTACCAAAATGAGTGTAATCAATAATAAAACCGCGCAACTTTGGGGAGCTTTTGCACCAAAAATTTCTGCAATTGCAAATAGAGTATCAACAGATAAAATAAGTTTACAGCTGTACCCTGAAAATTATTTTAACGCATTTAATCCAAATACGGTATTCGAAAAATGGGCAGCGGTTGAAGTTGTTGATTTTGAAAATACTATTGAAGGCCTTTCCTACCTAATTTTAGAAGGTGGTAAATATGCCGTTTTTGAATACAAAGGTGCTAGTACTGATAGCTCTATTTTTCAATACATTTATTCAGAATGGCTACCTAAATCTATCTACAAACTAGATAACCGCCCTCATTTTGAAGTCTTAGGTGAGAAATATAAAAACAACGACCCCAATTCAGAAGAGGAAATTTGGATTCCTATTAATGAGAAATAACCAATATGTTGTAACTTTTAACATCAACTGATATTATGGAAGTTACAGCAGAAAAAAACGAGAAAGTTGCCAACATGATATTTGCTTCAATCTATCCACATTATCTAAATAGATTGGAGAAGAATGGCAGAACGCAAGAAGAGCTCAATAAAGTAATTCAATGGTTTACGGGTTTTGATAGTACCACCCTACAAACGCTAATAGAAGAAAAAGCAACCTTTAGAACATTTTTTGAAAAAGCACAAATAAACCAAAACGCTGACTTAATAAAAGGTGTGGTTTGTGGGTATCGTATTGAAGAAATTGCAGATGAATTTGATACTTACAAACAATGCAGACGACTAGAAAAACTTATAGATGAGCTTGCCAAGGGTCGTAAAATGGAAAAAATATTGCGACAACCCAAATAGTAATAGCTAACCCTTTTCTGCTTATTAATGTTAAAAGCATTGGTAATACAGAAAATGAATTTCCCCAATTAGATTTGGAATTATCTCATTAATCAAATTGCAATAAAAACCATAATGAAAGCTCTTACATTACGCCTCATCTTACTACTTCTTACAGTTAGTTTAACTCCTCTTTTTGCACAACATGAAACGTATTTAGATGAATACCTTGAGCGATTAGAAAATTCTAGAAAATATCTTATGCTCGTAGCTGAAAGCATGCCAGAAGAGCATTATCATTTTAAACCATCCCCAGAATCTTGGAGTTTTGCTGAGCATTTAATGCATATAGGTTGGGCAATGGACTGGCATTCACAATCTTTGTTAGGAGGTAGAAAAGCCCGAGATTGGAACACAGATACTGAACTAAAAGTGGCTAAGAAAACAAAAGAAGAAATGCTTACCACCATAGATAACACCTTCAAAATAACCATAGAATTCATTAAAAATTTTAACGAAGAAAAGCTTAATGAAAGACTCGATTATTTTGGAGCCGATAGAACTAAAAGACAAATTTTAATGCTTTTAACTGACCACATAACCCACCATAGAGCTCAAATGTTGGTTAGTATGCGTTTAAAAGGCCTAACTCCACCAAGGTATGTACTTTACCAATAATAGAATTTATTAATTAGTACCTTTTTACATTTAAAAAACTTTCGCTTAATCGAACCTAAAATGAAAAATTTAAAATATTTACTTACCCTTATTCTTGCATTCGTTTTTATAACGAATACCGCCCAAAAAAAACAACAAAAAATAGATTCTATAGGTGAGCCAAAAACATTTATCACCAACCACGCCATAACTAATGGAGGTCAAAAGGTCACCTACAAGGCAATTGCCTCTGAAACCTATTTAAAGGATAAGAACAATGCTCCAGTTGCTTCTATCTGGTCTGTGGCCTATATAAAGCAAGGCGTTACCGACCAAAAAACCAGACCGGTAACTTTTGTATTTAATGGTGGGCCCGGTTCTGCCTCTATGTGGTTACATATGGGGTTATTTGGTCCAGAGGTGGTAAAAGTTGATTCAGATGCAAAGGAAGATGATGGCGCTGCTCCTTATAATCTACAAACAAATACCAGTGGAATTTTTGATATTACCGATTTGGTTTTTATAGACCCTGTGGGTACCGGTTATAGCAAAGTTGTGGGTAAAGGAAAAACCGAAGATTATTGGGGCCTTAATGAAGATGCTAGGTCTATAGCTAAATTTATTAGGCAATGGGTAACAGAAAACAACAGATGGTTTTCTCCCAAGTATTTAGCAGGAGAAAGTTTTGGAACAACAAGAGCCGTTGCCGTAGCAAGTACTTTAGAAGGTGGTGGTCAAAATATGGCATTGAATGGATTAATTCTTATATCTCAAGCTTTAGATTATGCCGGCTCTACCTCTACTCATGATAATATAACCTCTTACATTACCTACTTACCAAGTATGGCAGCAACGGCTTGGTACCACAAAAAAGCAGGACAAGGAAAAACTCTAGAAAACTTTTTAGAAGAAAGCCGAGAATTTGCATACAACCAATATGCTCCCATTCTTTATAAGGGCTCACTAATTAGTGATGAAGAGCGTAATACCACTGCAGAAAAACTAAGTTATTTTACTGGTTTAGATAAAGATTATATCATAAAATCAAATCTTAGAATTTTAATGCATCGTTTTCAAAAAAATCTATTGGCAGAAGAAGGCTTAGCACTGGGTAGATTAGATGGTAGATTTATGGGAGACGAGGTAGACAAAGTTTCTGAAGGCCCACATTTAGGAGACGCCTCTAGTTATCAAATAAGTTCAGCATATACAGCTGCCTTAAACTATTACTTTGCTGAAAAGCTCAACATAAAAATGGATAGACCTTATCTTACCTCCAATAGCGAAATTGGCAGAAAATGGAATTGGCGTACCGTGCCAAAAGGAGCCTATTGGGAACCAACCCCAGTGAGTGTTTCTCGAAAACTAGCAGAAACCATGAAACGGAATACAAAAATGCAGGTTATGGTTGCCAGTGGATATTACGACCTTATTTGCCCATTTTTTGATGCTGAATTCACCTTCTCTAGAAATGGCATTGACTATTCTAAAATTACCATGAAGTATTATGAAGGCGGGCACATGATGTACACACATGAACCCGACTTTGAAAAGCTTCTCAAAGATATTCGAGAATTTATGCTGAATTAACAATTTGGTGAACTATAATCTTCATCAAGTTCAAATGTAACTTGCATTCCTAATTATAAAACTTTTAGCGATATTTGCCGCTCAAATTTTGAAGATGAAAAACGTATTTTTTGCTGTATTTAGCATAATGCTTTTAGTTGTGGCTTGCGGAGAAAACAAAACAGCTAACACTATGACCGTTAACGGTTCAATAAACGGATTAAAAAAAGGGAAGTTGTTTTTTCAAAAATTAACTGATTCTACGCTTGTAAATTTAGATTCTTTAGAACTTAAAGGTGATGGTAACTTTACCTTTTCTGTAGAAGTTGAAAGTCCCGAGATGTATTATCTCTATTTAGAAAAGGCTGATAATAATGATTTAAATGATCGCATACCTTTTTTTGGTGAACCAGGAGATATTACCATAAATACTGCATGGAATACATTTGATGTTGCAGCAGAAATATCTGGAAGCAGCGCTCATGAAAAATATGAAGAATTTCAAGAAATGATAACCCAATTTCATAAAAAGGACTTGGAACTAGCAAAAGCCGCAATGGTTATGGATTCAACCAAGTTAGATTCTTTGAATCTACGTTCAGAGACCAATCTCAAAAATAGGTACCGTTACGTTATCAATTTTGCTTTAAACAATTTAGACTCGCCTGTAACACCTTATGTTGTATTATCTCAAGCTTTAGACGCCAATCCTAGATATTTAGATAGCATTGCTAATTCTATGACCGCAGAGGTGGCCCAAACCAAATATGGTAAGGCACTAAAAACGTTTGTATCAAATAATTAAAAGCCTAGCCTTAATTAAGCAAGTTTATTAAGTTCTTCTATAAGTGAAGTAGTTTTATTGGCTAAATCTTGACGTATAGCTTTAAAATGAGCTTTAGTATTTTCTACGCCATTTTTATTAACCTTTTGCATTAGTTCATCAAAGACACCAATAGCTTTGTCAATCAAAGCATTACCTTCATCAGAATTTTTATTATTGGTATCATTTTCCCAAATGTATACGGCTTCGATAAAATCGCCTAATACAAAGTTGATGTCTTTTTTTAGTTCTCGTACGCTAGCCATGATGTAGTATATTTCTTTAAAAATACGATTAAATCGTAACTTCTAAAAGTGTAGCTCCAGAAGTTGCAATTTCTATTTTAGATGTTGAAGCGGGCAATAAAACGGTTTCTCCTTTTTTTACTTCGGCAGTACCCCAGTCATTTTTTATAGTAGCTTCGCCCTTTACACACATAAATATGGTAAAAGAATCTCTAGCTTTTACATCTTGCGTAAAATTAGCTGAAAGATGTAAATAATCAGTTTTAAAATATGGGCAATCAACCATTGAATTCACTGCGTTACTGTCTTTTGAATAAGAGACCTTAAAATCGTCTTTCTTCTCGTAGTCAATAGCATCAATTGCCAAATCAGTATGCAATTCTCTTAAATTACCGTGCTTATCTTTTCTGTTGAAATCAAAAACACGATAGGTAATATCAGATGTTTGTTGAATTTCTGCAAGCATAACACCAGCACCTATAGCATGAATTTTGCCAGTGTTTATAAAAAAGGTATCACCTTCTGTAACTTCCTCGTAATTTAAAAGGTCTAGTAGCGTATCATTCTCAAGACTTTCTATATAAGCTTGTTTTTCAACATTTTTATTGAAACCAACTATAAGTTTGGCACCTGGGTCAGCATCCATAATGTACCACATTTCAGTCTTTCCAAAAGAATTATGTCTTTCTTTAGCCAATTTATCATGCGGGTGTAATTGAATTGAGAGGTCTTGCTTAGCGTCAATAAATTTTATCAAAATTGGAAATTCATTTCCGAATCTATCTATAACACTTTTTCCCATTAACTCGGCCCCTCTTGTATCTATTAATTCTTGCAATGATGTTCCTTTTAAATCACCATTAGAAACAACAGATACGTCACCTTTTACTGCTGATAACTCCCAACTTTCACCCGTGGTATTAGTTTCACTTGGTTTATTAAACAAGCGTGCTAACTTATCACCGCCCCAAAGACGGTCTTTCATAATAGGCTGAAATTTAAGTGGGTATAATTGACTCATACTATTGTGGTTATTTTCTTACAACGTAAAACGAAGGATTTTGAGCAAAAGTATATTTTGCTCATAAATTTGATAGCAAATTAAAATTAGGAAACTGTAAACTTAGCCTGAAAAGGTTACAAAGTTTCTCGGGGTTTCATAGAGTGTAATTTCCAAAGCGTTATCTGCTTTAATATGAGGTCTTAAGCTATTAAAAATAATGACAGCTATATTTTCGGCAGTTGGATTTAGATTTCGGAATTCTTCAACCTGTTCATTAAGGTTTTTATGGTCCATTTTATCTTCAACGTGTGTTTTTATCAAGTCTTTTAACACTTTCATATCCATTACATAGCCCGTCTCTTTGTCAATCTCACCGGTTACACTTACAATTAAATCGTAGTTGTGACCGTGATAACGAGGATTATTACACTTACCAAAAATTTCCTGATTTTTTTCAAAACTCCAGTCATCTCTGTATAAGCGATGTGCAGCATTGAATGATGCCTTTCTACTAACCTTAACCTTCATTCTCTATATTGTTTGTGATATGATGATAAAACTTATCAAAAATAATTTTAAACCATGCTGTATACCTATCTGGATTATGTGCTATATCTTCTTTTATCTCTGATGGGTACATCCATTTCCAATCTGCAACTTCATCCGGATTAATTTTAGGTTCATTTTCAAAATAACCAACCATAACATGGTCTAATTCGTGTTCTGTTAAGCCATTATCAAATGGTGCTTTATAAATAAAAGAAAACAGTTCTGTTAACTCAGTTGAGAAGCCCATTTCTTCTTGTAGCCTGCGCTTACCAGCTTCTATATTAAGCTCACCATCTCGCTGGTGACTACAACAGGTATTGGTCCAAAGTAAAGGAGAGTGGTATTTGTGTGCTGCACGTTGTTGCAACATGGTTTGCCCCTTTTTATTCATTACAAACACAGAAAATGCACGATGTAAAAGGGCCTTTTCATGGGCTTCCATCTTGGGCATTAACCCAATTTTTTGGTTACTTTCATTAACCAACACCACTAATTCTTCTTCCATACGGCTAAAATATAATCTTAACTATTGGAAGAAGAATTAAAAATGATAAAATATTCTTATTGAATGATAATTTTAAAAGAATCTAGGTGATTTTAAGGTACCTCTGTTGCCACCTATAAAATCGTATCTAAGAATTAATTCAAAGGAGCCATTGTTAAAAGCGGTTGAACCTAGTTCTGTGATTTCTCGGTCATAAGCCATGGCAATCATTAATTGTTCATTTACATGAAAACCAGCCATTGCGCTCACTGCGGCATCCCATCTGTAGGCTACACCCCCAACAAAACGTTCACTATACATAAAGTTGGCTGAGAGGTCTAACTGTAAAGGAGCTCCCCTTACCATTTTAGATAATACAGCAGGTTTGAATTTTAAGTCAGGGTTTAAGTCCCAAACATACCCAGAAATAAAGTACCAGTTCATTTCTTCTTTTGCGGTAGATAATGAAGACGACTCAAAATGCGTTGTTTCTAATATTCTAGGAACAGAAAGGCCTGCATAAAATTTATCTGTATGGTAGTAAACACCAGCTCCAACATTTGGAGAAAACTTGTTATCTATATTCTGTTGCAATAAATCGTCTTGCCCCGATTGAAATTGATTTAATTTATTAAAATCAATATTCAATAAATGTGCACTAGGCTTTAGACCAAAACTTAATTGTTTATCAAAATCTAATTGTATGGTATATGAAATATCAAAATCTATGTACGTTTCAGCAGTTGGTCCTATAACATCATTAACCACAGAAATACCGCCACCTAAACCATTATAACCCAATGGTGAATGTAGGTTAAAAGTTTGTGTTTCTGGCGCTCCATCTAACCCTAACCACTGCGCTCTATACAAGGCCGCCACACTTAGGTGACCTCTGGAACCAGCATAGGCCGGGTTTACACTTACTGTATTATACATGTATTGTGTATACTGGGCGTCTTGTTGTGCATAGCTAATGCCAACAGTTGCTAAAAAAACGAGGAGTAGGTTTGTTTGGGTTCGTAGGATTTGGGCTAAAGTTTTCACTGTTTTATGTCATTTGTTATCTATTTATATAGATGTAACCAGAAATTTGTTTAGTTACACCGTTAGACAGTTCATAATCGATTATATAGAAATACGTACCAACTGGTAAGTTATTGTCTTGATCGATGGTTATTCGACCTTCGGACATACCATCAAAGTTATTTGTATCATTATGATAACCTTTAGTTTGGTATACCATAACACCCCATCTATTGTAGATGCGAACATGGTTACTTGGGTAGTTTTCAATGTTGCCAATTCTGAGGGTATCATGAACCCCATCACCATTTGGTGTAATTACATTAAATACTTCAAGGTCATCAACCACAGTAATTTCAAAATCTGGGTCTAGATAATCTGGTGTACCATCTTCATCTGAATCATCATCTGCAAAATTACCATTGGTATTTTCATCTTCACTTTCTGTTGGTATACCATCATCATCATCATCTTGATCTCTATAATCTGGAATACCATCATTGTCAGTATCTGGCAAGTCAGTAACCGGATTATCAATCTCATCATTTACATCAATATCAATTGTGGTGTCACCTTCATAACCATCATTTAGACCATCATTATCTTTATCAGAATCTAACCAAACTAAATCTGGCTCTCCATTTTGGTCAAAATCATTTCCTTCAATATTATCTGGAACTCCATCATTATCACTATCAGTATCCACATAGTCTGGTAAACCATCATTATCTGTATCTACTGGAAGTAAACCTGTAAAACCATTATCTTCATAAGCATCATCTAAACCATTACCGTTTGCATCTTGGTTTTGTGGCACTACGTAGGTTTCTGTTAATTGTGCTTCAATATTATCTGGAATACCATCATCATCACTATCAATATCTAGATAATCTGGAATACCATCTTCGTCAGTGTCTGTAGCATTAGTGCTTGGGTCATTATCACCGTCTAGATTTAAATCTTCAAAGCTATCGAGAATACCATCGTCGTCACTATCAATTTCAGTGACAGCTGGTTCTGTTACCGTAACTGTTATAGTTGCTGTATCACAATTACCATTATTGTCACAAACAGTATAATCAAATGAATCTGTTCCTATAAAACCAGCATTTGGTGTATACGTTATATCATCATCAGAAGGGTCGTTTGGTGTACCATTGTCATTTAAAACAACTGTTCCGTTTGAAGGGTCAGTAGCTTCAATGGTTCCAATATTTGGAATATCATTATCATTTCCAATCCATGCTATAGTTATATCTTGTTCTTGCTCTGTAACGGTTATATCGTCATTAGTGTCAAGTACTGGTATAATATCAACAGTTACCGTAGCAGTACTACAATCACCAAATTGGTTACATAAGGTATAATCAAAACTATCTGTTCCATTGAAATCTGGGTCTGGAATATAAGTAACTACATCGTCAAACGGATTATTAGGAGTACCATTATTATCTACTTGAACGTTACCATTTAAAGGTTCAGTAATTGTTAAACTACCAGAATCTGGTAAATCAGAATCATTATCAAAAATTGGAACAATTACAGAAGCATCTTCATCGACAGAAACAAAGTCATCCACCAAGTTGGCTGCTTGTGTCATACAAACCACAGTAAATCTAGGAAGTGCAATAGAATTACCTGCTTTTGTAATTGTAGCCACATAACGGGTTACATTTTCGTCTGCAATTACGGTAGGTCTTAATTGGTCTCCGCTAACTGGGGGTGACCATGAAACAGCTGCATTGGGTGAAACATTAGCCGTTATATCTAGTGTTACTTCATTAAAAGGAGCGTTACAATTGGTTACAATAAAATAACCTGTGGCATTAGAACCACATAGGGTACCATCGTAAGTTGCAAAATATACACCAGGCTGAGTTACCTCATAAAAAGAATCTGTACCTAAAACTGTTGTAGTATCAGAAGCTTCATACCAACGAAAATTGTTTTGGTCACTATCTGTTGGAGCTTGCAATAAATACTGTGCATTGGCTGTTAACCCCGTTAAAAACAGGATTAAAAAAGCTATATGTAGGTTCAGATTTTTCAAGACTTGGGCTTTGTTCTTATTTTACTACAAAAACAACATTTATTAATGCATTGTAATCTGCTGGGCTATTGTAAATTCTGTAGGTTAATATACCTGTTGCGCTTACACTCATATTTTGAACCGTTGTTCCGTTACCAAAAACCGATGGGTCTGCATAGGTAACATGATAATCTAATTCATTAGCAGCGTAAGTTGGTATTGTACCGGCACTACTGGCTACTGGTGTTCCAAATTGAGCTATATATTGATCGTATAAATTGATTGTTCTATTAGTTCCTGGGTCAGGACTTGAAGCGTCAATTGCAATAGATGGAGGATAAAAAACTCTTGAAGCTTTCAGAGAATTTACTTCAACTAAATCACCATCTGCTTCAACGGCCATTAAGGAAGTTCCTGTACCAGTTACAGCATTATTACCATAATCTGAAAAACGCACATTGCCACCTTCAACATCCAATCTTGCATCTGGTGTAGTGGTACCAACTCCGGTATCACCATCTGATTCTACTATAAAGTTGCCACCAGAATAGGTGCCGCCATCAGCTCCGGTTGCGCCTAATATTATACCGCCTTCTGACCAAAAGTCATTATCAGTAATATCCACACCCCATTGTGGAGCTCCTTCATCAGTTTTTCTACCAGAAATCCAATATTTGTTAGCTCCTGGGTCTATGTTGGTATTTGCTAATTCTATTAAACTAAAACCATCATCTCCGGCATTTATTGGTCCACTTTTTAATACTTTAAGTACGGAACTTTCATCTTGACCACCTCCACCAGTGTCTTGATCTTCAATGGTAAAAACATCTTTTTCTCCTGTAGTACCATCTTGTTGTATAAATAAGAAAGCATCATTATTAGAAATACTTCTTCCTTCCATGATCCCTGAGGGGCTTGCTGTACCTACACCAAAAGAACCATTTGTAAAACCTAAATCTTGACCGTTCATATCATAGGTGCGAGTTTCAGCAGCCTGAGTTAAATTGTTAGTAGCTAAGTTTTCACTGTTAGTTGCCAATTCTGCAAGAGCATCTTCAACATTAGCAGCAGCAAAATTTCCGCCGGCATCAGTAATACTAATCTCTGATGCATTTTGATTACCTACCCTAACCCAACCTTCAGAGGATGTATATCTGTAAATAACATCTTCATCTGTACTATAAACTAGAGCTCCTTCAGCTAATGGAGTTACTGCCTGAATTTGAGCAGTGGTTGCTGTTGGCATTCCGAATACAGAGTACTCGTCTATTTGTGCGTTTACACTAAAAACACAACTAAGAAATAATATTGTTATTACGATTTTTCTCATCTTATCGCTTTGAATTCTTTACAATTAGTTAGGCAATACAATTACGGTGAACATAAATTCTAGGTCTATATCATCCTTAGGTGTTGCTCCATTATCACTATCTCCAATGTTGACATTGAAACCTGCACCCGTTTGCCCGTAATATGAAATTCCAGGATCATCATAATTAGACCCGCCAGCAGGAGGACAATTACCACCACAGTCTAATACTGTTAATTGTATGATATAGTTAGTATTACCTAAAGCATTTGAAAAATTGATATTATAATCTCCTTCATTGGCTCTACCACTAGTTGTAGTATTAATACCGTAAGAAGAAGCTATAGTACCGTCACCTAAGATTTTTCCAGCTGCATAAATCGTTGGCATAGCTGCTAAATAAGCACCACCATTGGAACCTGTTGAAATCATATTATCTGATTCTGCACCTACGACATTAGCGGTATCTGTACCTCCACCTTCTTTAGTGTAAGTAATTTGTCCAGTACCAGCATTTTGTGACATACTTGTAACGGTTTCGTCAATGTCCACATTTGATACACCACCAGGTTCATTTAAGGTTGCAATTCTATTACCTGCTATTGTATTTGTAACCGCTAAATCATCATCAGCAATTGCATCTACATAGGCCTTTGTTGCTGCATCTGACGGCCCAGATGGAGTACCTAAATTTGTTATTGTAGTACCATTTGCATCTGCTCCTTCAGCCAGAACTTCTGTAAGATTTTGGTCGTCTGTTCCTGCTGCGGCTAATACCGTGGTAAAGTCTACAGTTTGTGTACCTCCGTCTTCTAACGTTAAGGTTAGTTCGTTGGTACCACTATCTAAACTAAAGGCCGTGATAGCTTGGTCATCAGTATTGTCTAAGAATGGAGTTAAATCTACTGTGCCTCCATCTTCTAATGTTAAGATATTTCCAGCGGCTAAACTTAACGCCTGGTCGTCTGTTCCTGCTGCGGCTAATACCGTTGTAAAGTCTACAGTTTGTGTGCCTCCATCTTCTAACGTTAAGGTTAGTTCGTTGGTACCATTATCTAAACTAAAAGCCGTGATAGCTTGGTCATCAGTATTGTCTAAGAACGGAGTTAAATCTACTGTACCTCCATCTTCTAATGTTAATATATTGCCAGCGGCTAAACTTAAAGCTTGGTCGTCTGTTCCTGCTGCGGCTAATACCGTGGTAAAGTCTACAGTTTGTGTACCTCCGTCTTCTAACGTTAAGGTTAGTTCGTTGGTACCACTATCTAAACTAAAGGCCGTGATAGCTTGGTCATCAGTATTGTCTAAGAATGGAGTTAAATCTACTGTGCCTCCATCTTCTAATGTTAAGATATTGCCTGCTGCTAAACTTAAAGCCTGGTCGTCTGTTCCTGCTGCGGCTAATACCGTTGTAAAGTCTACGGTTTGTGTGCCTCCGTCTTCTAACGTTAAGGTTAGTTCGTTGGTGCCATTATCTAAACTAAAAGCCGTGATAGCTTGGTCATCAGTATTGTCTAAGAATGGAGTTAAATCTACTGTACCTCCATCTTCTAATGTTAAGATATTTCCAGCGGCTAAACTTAACGACTGGTCATCTGTACTACCTGCAGCTAATTCTGATAAGGCTCCTTCAACATCTGTTGCTGTAAAGTTGCCTCCTGCATCTGCAATACTTACTTCTGATGCAGTTTGGTCGTCTGTTCCTGCAGCGGCTAATACCGTTGTAAAGTCTACGGTTTGTGTACCGCCGTCTTCTAACGTTAAGGTTAGTTCGTTGGTGCCATTATCTAAACTAAAGGCCGTGATAGCTTGGTCATCGGTATTGTCTAAGAATGGAGTTAAATCTACTGTACCTCCATCTTCTAATGTTAATATATTTCCAGCGGCTAAACTTAAAGCCTGGTCGTCTGTTCCTGCTGCGGCTAATACCGTTGTAAAGTCTACAGTTTGTGTACCTCCGTCTTCTAACGTTAAGGTTAGTTCGTTGGTGCCATTATCTAAACTAAAGGCCGTGATAGCTTGGTCATCAGTATTGTCTAAGAATGGAGTTAAATCTACTGTGCCTCCATCTTCTAATGTTAATATATTGCCTGCTGCTAAACTTAACGACTGGTCGTCTGTTCCTGCTGCGGCTAATACCGTTGTAAAGTCTACGGTTTGTGTGCCTCCGTCTTCTAACGTTAAGGTTAGTTCGTTGGTACCATTATCTAAACTAAAGGCCGTGATAGCTTGGTCATCAGTATTGTCTAAGAATGGAGTTAAATCTACTGTGCCTCCATCTTCTAATGTCAATATATTGCCAGCGGCTAAACTTAAAGCCTGGTCGTCTGT
>NZ_JACJUK010000012.1 GCF_014235875.1 Croceivirga lutea
CATGTTCCCGTGATGCCATTGTTCGATGTGGTTGGTAAACCTCCTAAGTCTACCTGCTCATCACTACAGATTTCTACCGCATCAAAAGTCGGGGTAACCGCATCTGTAACATTAACAACCAATTCTGTAGTAGTGGCACATTCTTCTTCAGCTGGGGTAAAAGTGAAAACTCCATTGTCCTCACTCCATGTTCCCGTGATGCCATTGTTCGATGTGGTTGGTAAACCTCCTAAGTCTACCTGCTCATCACTACAGATTTCTACCGCATCAAAAGTGGGGGTAACCGCATCTGTAACATTAACTACCAATTCTGTAGTAGTGGCACATTCTTCTTTGGCTGGGGTAAAAGTGAAAACTCCATTGTCCTCACTCCATGTTCCCGTTATACCATTGTTCGATGTGGTTGGTAAACCTCCTAAGTCTACCTGCTTATCACTACAGATTTCTACCGCATCAAAAGTCGGGGTAACCGCATCTGTAACATTAACAACCAATTCTGTAGTAGTGGCACATTCTTCTTTGGCTGGGGTAAAAGTGAAAACTCCATTGTCCTCACTCCATGTTCCCGTGATGCCATTGTTCGATGTGGTTGGTAAACCTCCTAAGTCTACCTGCTCATCACTACAGATTTCTACCGCATCAAAAGTCGGGGTAACCGCATCTGTAACATTAACAACCAATTCTGCAGTGGTAGCACATTCTTCTTCAGCTGGGGTAAAAGTGAAAACTCCATTGTCCTCACTCCATGTTCCTGTTATACCATTGTTCGATGTGGTTGGTAAACCTCCTAAGTCGACCTGCTCATCACTACAGATTTCTACCGCATCAAAAGTCGGGGTAACCGCATCTGTAACATTAACTACCAATTCTGTAGTAGTGGCACATTCTTCTTCGGCTGGGGTAAAAGTGAAAACTCCATTGTCTTCACTCCATGTTCCTGTTATACCATTGTTCGATGTGGTTGGTAAACCTCCTAAGTCTACCTGCTCATCACTACAGATTTCTACCGCATCAAAAGTGGGGGTAACCGCATCTGTAACATTAACTACCAATTCTGTAGTAGTGGCACATTCTTCTTCGGCTGGGGTAAAAGTGAAAACTCCATTGTCCTCACTCCATGTTCCTGTTATACCATTGTTCGATGTAGTTGGTAAACCTCCTAAGTCTACCTGCTCATCACTACAGATTTCTACCGCATCAAAGGTTGGGGTTATTTGTTCTTCAATTACTATCTCTATTTCCGTAAAAGGTCTACAATTAGAGTCGGTCAACTGAGGATCATCTATATCTAAAATAGCATAGGCATAATATGTTCCTGGTGTTAATCCTGAAATACCTTCTGTAGAAGTGGCATTACCACCATTAGGTGTGACTGCAATTCCTAATTGTACACCTCCGCCATCGTAAGGGTTTCCTTGAGGAGTGTTGAACAGGTAAAACTCAATGTTAACATCGGGAATATCAGTAGTTACACTTAAGAACTGCCCTTGATTATCCTCACAAGTTGTAAAATCTGCGGTTTCATTACTTAAGGTAGGGCATGTAAAACATTCCGGTGTTGTTATTTGTGTGGTTGTTGTACAACCGTCGGCATCACGAACAACAACTGTGTATGTTGTTTCCGGTTCTAAATCAGTTCTGTTTTTTTGATCATCAAAATCTCCTGTTCCATCATCGCTCCAATCATAAGAAAAAGGAGAATTACCACCAGAAACAGTTAAATCAATATTTGTTAAATTATTTGAATTACATTCTGCTGCTGCTACAGCATTTAACGGTGGAACCACATTTATTGTTGGATTATCATAACAATACTTACCATTAGGATTATTTTGTGGAGTTACTGGGGATTCTCCATTGGCAGCAGTCCATACTAATAAAATGTTATCTAGCACCAATGAACTACCACAGATAAATGTAACCTCTCCATAATCAAGTACTTGTTGACTACCAACCTGTTCTGAGCTTTTTAAAACGGGCCCTGAAGAACGAGAAATCTTACACATTTGAGAACTTCCATCTGGTAATGTTTCCGTTAAATCTGCAAATACTCCAAGAAACCTATTAGCACTATTAGTGCCATGGTCTATGGTAATAAGTAAATTAGCAGTTATCTCATCACCTGTATCGCAAGAATTACAAACATCACCAGTGTCTAAAGAAGCTCCTAAAATTACAATGTCATTTGCTGGGCACTGCCCTGCGATGTATTCAGAATTTCCTCTTAAATCAACCTGATCTTGTGGAATTGGGTCCTGAGGACAAAAGTTTT
Source organism: Croceivirga lutea (assembly GCF_014235875.1). GTDB lineage: Bacteria > Bacteroidota > Bacteroidia > Flavobacteriales > Flavobacteriaceae > Croceivirga > Croceivirga lutea. The sequence goes on from NZ_JACJUK010000012.1 coordinate 2,273, forward strand.
GTCCAAAAGCTGAATTAATAAAAAAGAATAAAAAAAGAAATAGAAAATTTTTAAATCTTTTTAAAGTAGTTTTTTGCATGGTACAGTGTTTTAGAAATTAGTACCATAGCTAATTATGTTTACGATATAAATAAGTTTGGGGTCTTATTTATTCCTTTACAACTAATAAAGCGGGGGAAGAATAACTTTTACTAAAGTAATGTTAAAAGAAAAGTATGCAGTATATCGATAAAAAAAATCGACGAACTACACGCTAATTCCTTGAATTACACTTCTTACTGCTTGAACTGTAATATAAGCAGTATCATTTACGACGTCTAGTAGACCTTTTCTGATTTTCTGCTTCTTCCATCATTTCACGCATTTTTTTCTGGAAACGGTTTTCCTTTTTAGGCTTTTCTTTATTCGCCTGAATTTTAGCGTGAATTTTATCATCATTTATAATTACATTCTTAATCACTAACATAATACCAATGGTAATTAGGTTAGAAATAAAGTAGTATAAACTTAATCCACTAGCGTAGTTGTTAAAGAAGAATAACATCATCAGTGGTGATAGGTACATAATAAACTTCATATTTGGCATACCTGGCTGCTGCTGCATTTGCATTGTTTGGCCGGTGGTAAGTGTCATATAAAAGAATATGGCTACAGATGCTAAGATGGGAAATAAGCTAACGTGGTCTCCATAGAAAGGAATACTAAATGGCAATTCAGCAATTACATCATATGAACTTAAATCTTCTGCCCATAAAAAAGACTTTTGTCTTAAATCAAAGGCGGTTGGAAAGAACATAAAGAGCGCATAAAAAATAGGCAACTGTAATAAAGCCGGTATACATCCACTCATAGGATTAACCCCCGCTTTGTTGTACAGCTTCATAGTTTCTTGCTGCTTTTTCATAGCGTTATCCTTATATTTTTCATTAAGCTCAGTAATTTCAGGTTTTAAAACCTTCATTTTAGCTTGTGATAAATACGACTTGTAGGTAACTGGTGATAATGCCAATCGCACTGCAATGGTCATTACAATTATTGCAATTCCATACGGCAAGAAAGAACTAAGAAATCCAAAAAATGGTGTAAATACGTTACGGTTAATCCATCCAAAAATTCCCCATCCAAAAGGAATAGAATCTTCTAGATTAAACTCGTCGTATTGCTTTAAAACCTTTAAATCTGTTGGCCCATAATACCAATGCATATTGTATGCTAATTCTCCGCCAGTTAATTCTAAAGGTGCTTTAGTGGTATATTCCTTAGTAAACTTAGTTTCTTTACTTTCTTCTTCAACCAAATTAGCAGATGTAAATTCTGCCGTTTTAAAGGCATTATTTGTTGCAAGTATTGAACTAAAGAAATGTTGTCTATAAGACAACCAAGTAACATCTTCTTCTACCTCCTCATCTAAATCGCTTCTTTCAGATAACTTACTTACTTTACCTTCATGCATGTAAGTAAGTCTTGTGTATCTATTTTCGTATTGAACGCTTTTGTTGTGGCGAATACCTTTTAATTTCCATTCCAAATCAATTGGTTTGCTGGAGTTTAAAATTTGACTTAACCCTTGAGAGCGAATGGTAAAATCAACCAAATAATTGTTTGGTTTCATTTCATATCGGTATTCTAAAAACTGACCTTGACCTGCTTTTGCTTTTAAAGAAAGTACTTGATTTTCACCATTTTTGGTAAGTGTGGGTTCAAAAAATAAATCCTTTGTATTTAAAACTCGGTTATCGCTTGTAGAAAAGTTTAATCCAAAGTCAGCATTACCGTCTTTTATTAAATAAACCGGTAAAGAGTCATACGTAACAAACTGTTTTGGTAGGGCTTCAACAATTTGCCCGCCTTTATTAGCTATTCTTAGAAATAGCACATCATTTTCTAAAACAGTTTCTTCATTACTTACCTGAGTAACTCCAAAAGCACCTACTTTTTGTTGGTAATCAGAAACCGCAACAGAATCTGTAACATCTAGTTGTGGTACTGTCTCTTGTTCTTTAGTGGTTACCAGTTTATTAAGACTATCTTGTTTGGCAGCTTCTAACTGTTCTTGCTTGGCTTTTTCAGCAGCTAATTCTTCTTGTGATGGTTGTTTTAAGTACATCCATCCTAATAGTATTCCAAAAATCAGCACAAAGCCGATGATGGATTTTACATCCAATTTCTTTTCTTCCATGAAAATTCTAATATGCAGTATGGCTTTTCAGCCCGCAAATATATATCCAAATAAATACTTTATGCCAAACTGGCATTTGTTTGTTTCTTTTTTTGATTGAGTACTGCTTTAACAAAGCCCACAAATAAAGGGTGAGGGTTAGCAACTGTACTTTTATATTCTGGGTGATACTGAACACCTACAAACCAAGGATGCGAAGGAATTTCAACAATTTCTACTAATCCGGTTTTTTTATTTATTCCAGATGCAACTAAGCCAGCCTCTTCAAACTCAGTTTTAAATTCATTGTTAAATTCGTAACGATGTCTATGGCGTTCAGAGATTTCTGAAGCCCCATATATTTCATGAACAAGAGTATTTGGTTGTAACTCGCAATCCCATGCGCCTAAACGCATAGTACCACCCATATCAGTAATCGACTTTTGTTCTTCCATTAAACTTATCACAGGATATTTGGCGTCTTCATTCATTTCTGTTGAATTGGCTCCTTCTAATCCTAGAACATTTCGTGCAAATTCAATTACCGCCATTTGCATACCCAAACAAATTCCTAAAAATGGTACATCATTTTCTCTTGCGTATTGTACAGCTAATATTTTACCCTCAATACCACGCTCACCAAAACCAGGTGCCACCAATATACCATCTAAGCCCATTAATTTTTTATCAATGGTTTTTGTAGACAAATATTCAGAATGAATAGAACGTACATTCACTTTTACCTCGTTTTCGGCACCAGCATGGGTAAAAGATTCTAGTATTGACTTGTAAGAATCTTGAAGTTCAACATACTTACCAACCAAACCAATTGTTATTTCGTTTTTAGGATTTTTATGGCGTTCTAAAAATTGATTCCATCTAGATAAATCTGGTTCAACCTCATCAGAAAGATTTAATTTTTTGAGGGTTACTGTATCTAAACCTTCTTTCTGCATTAATTGTGGAACATCATAAATAGTAGAAGCATCTATTGATTGTATTACCGCTTCTTTTTTTACGTTACAGAACAGTGCAAGTTTTTCTCTTTTTTCATCAGAAATATCATGTTCTGTTCTACAAACTAAAATATCTGCTTTTATACCACTCTCCATCAGAGTTTTAACAGAATGCTGTGTTGGCTTAGTTTTTAATTCACCAGCGGCAGCCAAATAAGGAACTAAGGTTAAATGTATTACTATAGCGTTATTATCACCTAATTCCCATAAAAGTTGACGAACAGATTCTATGTACGGTAAAGATTCTATATCACCTACGGTTCCACCAATTTCAGTAATAACAATATCGTAATCACCACTTTTACCAAGTATTTGAATACGCTCTTTTATTTCATTGGTAATGTGCGGAACAACCTGTACTGTTTTTCCTAAAAACTCACCTCTACGTTCTTTCTGTATTACACTTTGGTAGATTCTACCTGTAGTAACGTTATTGGCTTGTGAAGTTCGAACATTTAAAAAACGTTCGTAGTGGCCTAAATCTAAATCAGTTTCTGCGCCATCATCAGTAACATAACATTCACCATGTTCGTAGGGGTTTAAGGTGCCAGGGTCAACATTTATATACGGGTCTAATTTCTGTATGGTAGTTCTATAACCACGTGCTTGTAAAAGCTTTGCTAAAGAAGCTGCAATTATTCCTTTTCCTAATGAAGATGTTACGCCACCCGTAACGAAAATGTATTTGGTTTCGACCATTCTGGTAAGTATTGTTACGGGGCACAAAGGTATAAAGATTAAAGTGAACCAGAAGAGTTTTACCTAGGAAAATCTCGCTGTAATTTCTTAATTATTGGTTCTAAGCCATCTGACTTAACATCTAACATTGTTCTTAGATGTTCACCCAACTTACCAGTAGGAAAACCTTTTTGTTTGAACCACACAAGATAAGCTATGGGTAAATCAACCAAGTATCTCCCTTTATATTTACCATAAGGCATTTTATAGTGTGCTAGCTCTAAAAGTTTTTCTTTATCTGGTTGAATATTCAATGCTTTATTACTTTTATTTAACACTGTAAATATAGTTCTCCTACCATTCTAAAATGGTATGAACTAATAGCTACTACTTTAATTTGTATCTTTCTAAGGAATAACGACTAAACCATGAAAAGAAGAAACTTTATTACTACCTCTACTCTTGCAGGAGCTGGCTTAGCCTCACTACAAGTTAATGCAAAGGACCTTGGAACTATTGAAACAACAACACTAAACGGCAATATTAACCATAGCGTTTGTCGTTGGTGTTACTCTAAAATTCCTATGGAAGAGTTTCTTCAACATTTAAACACCTTAGGAATTAAAGCAATGGATTTAACAGGCCCTGAAGACTGGCCATTGATGAAAAAATACAATATTCATGCATCTATGTGTTGGGGTGCCGGAAAAGGCATTGTAGAAGGTTGGAATAATCCAGCGTTGCATGATGAGCTTATTGCGGACTATGAACAAATGATACCCAAGGTTGCTGAAGCTGGTTATACCAATTTAATTTGCTTTAGTGGCAACAGAAACGGAATGGATGATTTAGAAGGACTTATTAACTGTGCAGATGGTTTAAAAAAGATTATGGGCTTAGCTGAAAAGCACGGAGTTGTACTGCAAATGGAACTTTTAAACTCTAAAGTTGATCATGCAGATTATATGTGTGACCATACTAGTTGGGGTGTAAATCTTTGCAAGGCTATTGGTTCAGATAATTTTAAGTTGCTTTACGATATTTATCACATGCAAATAATGGAGGGCGATGTTATTCGTACCCTACGAGAAAATAAAGACTACATTGGCCATTACCATACAGGCGGCAATCCGGGTAGAAATGAAATAGATGAAACCCAAGAACTTTATTATCCTGCAATTATGGAAGCAATTGTTGAAACGGGATATAAAGGGCATGTTGCGCAAGAGTTTATTCCAACTTGGAAAGACCCAATTTCAGCTTTAAAAGACGGAATTACACGCTGCGATGTATAAGATTTAATTACTGAATTCTGAACTTTCTAAAAGGGCTTTTTCAATTTTTTTTTGCCAGCGTAGCTGAGCTTTTAAATTTCTAGAAAAATCTGTTTCCCAGTCGTATCGTTCTTGATAAGAAGCCAATTCGTGCAGCACATTTTGATAGATTTCTCTTACTTCTGCTTTTACATTATCAGAGAAAGAAGTCTCTTGTAACTGTTTACGCATTTTACGCGCATACAACTCTGCAATATCAAAATGTAATTGTTCATGATTTAGCGTTACAGAATCACAAACAGCAGGTTTGTACCAAGATTCTTGAGGATAAAAAAAGGCATCAACCTTAAAATCTAAGGTAACTTCATTAAACATTAAATTAGCAGAGTATTCATAACTAATACCGCTAGCGGTAGTAGCTGCGGCAACTGCGTCTGGTGGAACTGGGCCTTTAAAATATTCCCAACTAAGTCTAAAATCTTTTGACCACGATATAGATTCTTGTATGTCTTGACCATAAGTTATTGTCATGGAGAAAACAGCAAGTAGCGGTAAAAAGAATTTTAGTCTAATATCCATTTATATGTTATTACTTTCTCTATGTCTGGATGCAGACTATAAAGAACCGGACAGGTATCAGCAATACGCTGTAATATCTTCTGATTTTTTTCAGCTACCCCTTTGGGCAACTCTAAATTTACTTCAATTTTAGAAATACGTCTTGGGTCAGCAGCCATATGTTTAGTTACGGCAGCAGTGGCTCCTGATAAATCTATTTTTAAGTCTCTTGCTTTAATACCCATCATTGTTAGCATGCAAGAAGCTAAACCTGTAGCCACAGTATCGGTTGGTGAAAATGCTTCACCTAAACCATTGTTATCAACGGGAGCATCGGTAACAAATTCATTTCCTGAACGTAGGTGTTTGCAAGTGGTTCTTAAGTTACCTTGATACGTTACCTTTGATGTCATCTTCTTCTTTTAATTGAATTATTTTTAAATCATCGTACTGCATTAAATAGGTAGCTTGATTGTAGTAGCCATTAGTATGGTTAGTAAAATAATCAAACTTATTACCACTGTATTCAGTTGTTCCCACAAATTGCGAGGCAAAAAACAGATTTTTCTTAAATGCAAGTTTTAACAAAATATCGTAAGTAACATCAAACCCTTTTACCGCATAACGGTCTGGATCATAACCAAACTTTTGATTAAAATCTCTTACGAAAGAATCGTTTTTAAACCCTTTGTATTCTGATGGAAAAGTAAATTTTAGATTGGATAAGTGCGGCTTAGAGATCGATGAAGCTTGAAAAGCCCTGTCATAATTTGTGGTAAACATGCGAACGCTATAATCCAATTCTGTATTGGCTGCATTTAAAATAGATATAATGCTCGAAGCTAAGTTAGCATCAGAAGTTTCTACAAAAACCCAATGCGTTTTATTTTTCATTAACATTGCTTCAAAATCAACTAAATGCAACGAACCATCTTTGCTCATTTTAGCTACTCGCGCAAAAGGTAAAACCTTAACAATAGAATCTCTAACTGCTTGATGTTTGGCATCAGCAATCACAATTATTTCTTCATTTTTTCTTTGGGTTTTTACGAAGTTCAGCAAACGCTCTCTAAGAATATCATCTTTAGGATTGGCATAGAAAATATTATCAAAGCCTAAAATGCTAGACGATGCAAATGGTGCAATAACCGGAACAGCCTTTTCTGTTGACACACTTTTGTAGGCAATTTCTGGTAATAAACTAGGGTCTATGGGGCCAACGATAGCATCAAAATTTTGAAGTGAGTTGGTTGCCAAATAATTACGAACCTTGTTAACATCTCTTTCTGTATCTACAAACTTAGCGTTTATAGAAAGGCCCATTTTCTTAAGTGAATCTAAAGCTACTAATGCTCCACTATAAAAACCTAGAGCTCCTCTAGTATCTTTTACTCTAGTTACCCATGCTTTTGCTTTATCTTTATTTGCAAAATCTACTTTATTAATTCTAAAAGGTAGCATGAATAAAACATTAGGTTGGTTATCAATATTGATACTATCAACCAAATTTATTTTGTCTAATACTAAAGCATTTTTTACCTGTAGATTACCACTTTTCTTTTTTGGCACTTTTAAAACCATACCAGCTTTAACACCATTCTCTAATTCAGGATTAAATAAGAAAAGGGAGTCTTTAGATATTTCTAAAACCTTTGTAAGTCTAAAAATTCCTTGTTGTGGTTTTACAATATAGAAATTGAAGTTATCTACGTTTACTTCCTTATTTTCAGCTCTTTTCTTAGGCAATCTTAAAACCATACCCTCTTTTAATCCACCGGCCTCTGTTATTTGTGGGTTTAATTTTATAATAGAATCTGCAGAAATACCATAATTCTGGCTTACTCTATAAATACCTATTGATTTTGGAACTGTGAACGACTCGTAAACAACAGAAACTTGCTTTGCTAAACTATCTCCTTTTGGTCTAGGAACCTTAAGCATTTGACCATTTGCTAAATACGTAGAGTTTTTATCTAACTGCGGATTTAATTGCTCAAGACTATCTAAAGAAATACCAAATTTATTTGCTATGCTCCATCTAGTCTCTTTAGGCTTAACCATATATTGAAGCATTTCTAAATCTTGCTCAGTAGGGTCTTTTGGCTTAGGGTATTTAGGTATTTTAAGCACCATCTTTTTTTGCAATGGCTCAGAATACAAATTGGTATTGTATCTTTTTATTTGCTCTTCTGTTACGCCATATTCTTTTGCCAGACGGTAAAGTGTTTCTTTACGTTTTACTTTATGTTCTACAAAACCAATTGGTTCTACCTGTTCTTTTGTCTTGTCGTCTACGTTTTCATCTGTTGCAGCAGTTGAAGACACTAAAGGTATTACTAGATAGGTATTAGGTTTTAAATCCTCAACATTTTTAATTTCAGGATTTTGCTGAAGAATAGCGTAAGGTGTAACTCTATATTGCTTAGCAATACCATAAATAGTTTCACCTTCTTTAACCGTATGGTATTTAAATTTTTCTTGTGCTTGAAGTTGAAAAGTCAACATAACAAACATCAATAAAAACGCACAGCTTTTAACTGTTATCTTTAATTTTTTCATTCCCATTCAATAGTTGCTGGTGGTTTTGAACTAATATCATACACCACTCTATTAACGCCTTTTACCTTGTTAATTATTGTATTCGATATTTTTTGCAGGAATTCATACGGTAAATTTACCCAATCTGCTGTCATACCATCTGTACTTTCTACAGCTCTAAGTGCGACACATTTTTCATAGGTTCTCTCATCTCCCATTACTCCTACACTATTTACGGGTAAAAGCATGGCTCCGGCCTGCCAAACTTTGTCGTATAGGCCAAAATCTTTTAATCCGTTTATAAAAATGGCATCAACCTCTTGTAACATACTAACTTTTTCTGCCGTTATATCTCCAAGAATTCTAATACCTAAACCAGGCCCTGGAAATGGATGCCTGCCTAAAATACTTTCTGGCATTTCTAAGCTTCTACCAACTCTTCTAACCTCATCTTTGAATAATAAATGCAAAGGCTCCACCACTTTCAACTTCATGTAATCTGGTAAGCCACCTACATTATGATGACTTTTAATAACCGCTGATGGTCCACCACTTGCAGAAACAGATTCTATTCTATCAGGATAAATAGTTCCTTGTGCTAACCATGTAGCATTCTCAACTTTATGGGCTTCATCATCAAAAACTTCAATAAAAACCCTACCAATAATTTTTCGTTTGGTTTCAGGATCATCTTCACCTTTTAATGCTTCCAAAAAGCGTGCCGAAGCATCTACACCTTTTACATTAAGCCCCATGCCTTTGTACTGCTCAAGTACATCTGAGAATTCATTTTTACGTAATAATCCGTTATTAACAAAAATGCAATGTAATTGTTGACCTATAGCCTTATGCAGTAACATCGCAGCAACACTGCTATCTACCCCTCCTGAAAGACCTAGAATAACACTTTCATCTCCAATTTTTTCTTTTAATTCTGCAACCGTGGTATCTACAAAAGCATCTGGCGTCCAGTCTTGTTTTAAACCTGCTATATTCACAAGAAAGTTTTTTAATAATGCTGTACCTTCTGTGGTATGATAAACCTCAGGATGAAACTGAATACCATAGGTTACTTCTCCGTCTAGCTTATAGGCAGCATTGGCCACATCTTCTGTACTTGCTAAAAGTGTGGCGTTTTCTGGTAATTGCTTTATGGTATCACTATGACTCATCCAAACTTGACTACCATCAGAAATACCTTCTAAAAACGGTTCGTTCTGTTGTAAACTATGCAAATGTGCTCTGCCGTATTCTCTAGTTGCAGAAGGAGCAACTTCACCACCAAAATAATGTGCTAAAAATTGCGCTCCATAACACACCCCTAACAGTGGCATTTTACCTTTAATATTTGATAAGTCTGGAGTTGGAGCTTCTGCTGACCTTACCGAAGAAGGAGATCCAGAGAGTATAACCGCACTAAAATCTGATAAATTACTTGGTATTTTATTGTATGGTTTAATTTCTGAATAAATATTAAGCTCTCTAACTCTTCTGGCTATCAATTGAGTGTATTGCGAGCCAAAGTCTAGAATAAGTACTTGATTTTGCATGGCCAAAAATAACAATTTGAACTCTTTAGCAACCTATCTTTTGGTATATTTACTTATCAAAATTTTCTTACAATGAAACACCTCTCAGCAATTGTCTTTTCATTGGCTATCATAATAGCAGCCTTATTTTTAGGTAATGCCTACGTTAAAAGGGCAAGACCACAACAAGTTATTTCAACCACTGGCCTGGGTTCAGAAAATTTCACTTCTGACCTAATAGTATGGGAAGGTCAATTTTCAGCATTTAGTCCGGTTCTAACATCTGCCTACGATGAGTTAAACAGGCAAAAGAAAATTGTTCAAGATTACCTAATTTCAAAAGGTATTAATGCCGAAAATATCATATTTAGCGCTGTACAAACTAGCGAACAACGAGATAATAAATATGAAAACGGCAATTATATTGGCAGTGTATTTAGAGGCTATGCCCTATCACAATCTGTAAAAATAGAATCACCAGAAGTTGCAAAAATTGAGGGTATTTCTAGAGAAATTACAGAATTATTGAATAAAGGAGTTCAATTTAACTCTTCACCTCCACGCTATTATTATACCAAGCTTGCCGATTTGAAAATTGAAATGATTTCTAAAGCCACCGAAGATGCAAGAATTAGAGCCGAACGCATAGCAGAAAACGCTGGCGGACAATTAGGCAACCTTATTTCTGCTAGAATGGGGGTTTTTCAAATTACTGGGCAAAATTCTGGTGAAGATTATAGTTGGGGTGGTTCTTTTAATACTTCGGATAAAAAAAAGACAGCAACTATAACAATGCGGTTAGAATACAATGTTAAATAGTTTGATACCCGAAATAAGAATTTAAATTTGCGCTTCCAAACTAAAAACCAATGATCAAAGGATTTATTTTTGATTTAGATGGTGTTATCACAGATACCGCCGAATTACACTTTCAAGCCTGGAAAAATTTAGCTGACCAAGTTGGATGGAATTTTGACCGCGAGGTTAATGAAAAACTTAGAGGAGTATCTCGTATGGACTCTATAAATATTATTAGAGCTCATAATAATGCTGAAGTTGACCAAGAGGAATTAATAGAATTGGCCAATAAGAAAAATGCTATTTATGTTGAAAGCTTAAACCAGATAACCCCTGATGATTATTTAGAAGGCGCTGAAGGTTTATTAAAAAATCTGCGTGTTGAAGGTTTTTTAGTGGCATTGGGCAGTGCTAGCAAAAATTCAACTAAGGTTTTACAGCAATTACAAGCCAACAAATACTTTGATGTTATTGGCGATGGTAATAGTGTTAGTAAGAGCAAGCCCGCTCCAGATATTTTTCTATATGGAGCTGAAAAATTAGGTCTTAAGCCTGAGCAATGTATTGTTTATGAGGATGCTGAAAGTGGTGTAGATGCCGCCAAAGCTGGTGGTTTTTACGCTGTGGGTATTGGACCAAAAGAAAGAGTTGGTCATGCAGATGTTAGGTTTGACACCATGAAGGAAGCCACACTATTTGAGATAAAATCAAAATTCAACGATTTATTCTAAAACATAAAAGCCCCGGGAACCACTCCGGGGCTTTTTAATAAAATCAAAACCAACCTAAACACATGAATTAATAACTAATTCAATATTAAAGTTTCAATTACTTGTTCAAAGCAATTTTATCTATAAACAACTTAAAGACTAATTACCCTACCTTTAAAGGGTAATTTTTTAAAAAAAAATTGAATTTGCTTTCTGATATTTTACAAACCTCTAAAAACGAAATGGTTAACGGCGTAAAAATTAAAGGTCATCCTTTTAGATTTTTTACATTCGCTACCATAAATCAACAGAAACCTAGTATAAGAACTGTGGTTTTAAGAAAAATAAAAGACGATTTTACGCTGATTTTTTATACTGATGCCCGTTCTTCAAAAATTAAAGATTTATCAGAAAATCAAAATTGTAGTGCGTTATTTTATCATCCAGAGAAAATGATTCAACTAAAAATTGAGGGACAAGCTTTTTATACTGCTGACCAAAATGAACTACAAGACTTGTATAATGAAATTCCGACAGCATCTCGTAAAGACTATATAACCTCAACCGCCCCTGGAACCAAATTGACTAATCCAGACAACTTGCAATATCTTGATGAGAGAAATTATTTTGCCTTGGTAACTATAAAACCAAAACGAATAGAATATTTAGCCTTAAAGAGACCCAATCACATAAGAGCAGAATTCTTACCTAATAACCATGATTGGGTTGGACGGTTTTTAGTACCTTAAGATGGTAAATTCTTGCTGAAGTGGATTAAGATTTTCAAATAGGCTAGCGATGAATTCATCCCCTAACTCCAAATAAATTTGCGAAAAATTCCACTGCCGTTCTTGTAAAGACTGGTTCGGAAAAAGAGTATTTTGCAAACTGGATAACCTTACTACATGGTCTTTTAGTTTTCTCTTTTGCGCTTTTAACAATCGTTTTTCTAAATTATCCAGACCCTTTTTCTGCTTTACCTCCTGCGCCTTAACCGCTCCCAAAAAAGATTTATCGGTCATTTTCGCTAATTTGTAAAGACTTTCAAATTGAGTTTCTAACAATTTCTTTTGAGGAGTAAAGTCAATATCTATGTTAGATATTTTTCGAATTTTTTTATTGATTAATTGGTTTTGATTTAAAAATAAGTCTTCAAAACTTAAGTCCAAGCCTTCCATTTTTTTTGCTTCTTTCTCTGAAACCATTAAAACAGAATTCCGCAATAGTAACATTGGAAAAGTAACCCCTAGGTGTTCAAAAGAGGTTTTTAGTTCTAGCCAATACGCTAGTTCTCCCCCACCACCTATATAACATAGGTTAGGTAAAATTACTTCTTGATATATTGGGCGTGCAATCACATTAGGGCTAAATCTCTCAGGAGAATTCTCTATTTCTTTGAGCAATTCGTTTTTTGTAAACTGTATGGCTGTGTCATTAACAAAAAAACTTCCATCTCTTTCTACCAATCGTTCTCGCAACCCATCTTTGAGGTAGAAATAATTAATTTCTCGCGGATTTACTTGAATAGGATAATCTTCTGAGGCTAATTGCAATTTGGCTATGGTATCATTGACGGCATTAAATGAGGTGTTTTCAAAAATATCCTTCTTAATATAGGGTACAAGTAAAGATTTAAGTGCTTTATCATCTCCATCAACTATTACCAAACCTTTCTCACCAAACAAGCTATTAACTAAATAACGAGTAGCTTCTGTAAGATTATCTTTTTTTAAATAAGCCTTCTCAAAAAGTTGAGCTAATTCTTTTGCCAAATCAACATGACCTAGTTCTTGCTGTAGCAATTCAAAAACATCTTCTAAACCGTTCAATTCTAATCTACCTACTGCACCTTTTTTATCTTGATTCCATTGGAACTTTTTTCCGTTTAAATTAAAAAAGTTGATTTCATCAAAATCATGGTCTTCTGTAGCCATCCAATACACTGGTACAAAATTGTAATTGGGATACTTTTTCTTTAACTGTAGCGTAAGATTAACGGTAGAAACAATCTTATAAATAAAATATAGTGGACCTGTAAACAAGTTTAGTTGGTGTCCAGTTACCACAGTAAAAGTGTTGTTCTCTTTTAAATAATTAAGATTTTCTTTTGTACTATTTGAAACTTTATGAGAATTATACTGGGCTTTTAAAGCGTCAACTAAAGCTAATCTACTAGTAGTAGTAAAATTTGCAGATTTCTCTTTTAGCTGTGCCTCAAAATTTTCTAAGGTTGGAAATCTGTTATAAAAAGGATTAAGTGCTTCTTTTGTAGCTAAGTAATCACAAATTAGTGTTGAAAAATATCCGGTTTTCGCAAAGGGTATACAGTCTACCTCCATTCATTTAAAAAAAGAGTTTAAATATACGTTACTTAAAAATTATGAATCCTAAAGAATACGTTAATTGCTTAAGTTGCTTTTTAATCTTAGCTTTACGATTCTACCAAATTACATATTTATGACTCGATTTTTACTTGTAATCGTTCTACTTTTATCATTCACTATTCAAGCTCAACAACTTAAAACTCCTTCTGAATTTTTAGGGTACGAATTGGGTACTGAATTTTCAAGACATCATGAGGTTGTTGATTATTATAAATATTTAGCTGAAGTAGCTCCTGAACGGGTTAAACTTATTGAGTATGGTGAAACGTATGAACGTCGACCATTACTACTAGCCTATATTTCTTCAGCTGAAAATATGGCTAATCTTGAAAGTATTAGGCAAGAACACTTAAAAGCCTTAACAGGAGAAAGTGATACAAACAAGGCTATTGTTTGGTTAAGTTATAATGTTCATGGCAACGAGAGTGTAAGTACAGAAGCTTCTATGAAAACCATACACACGCTTTTAACTTCAAAGAGTGCTTATTTAGAAAACACAGTTGTAATTATAGATCCTTGTATAAACCCAGATGGTCGTGACCGTTACAGTAATTGGTATAATCAATACAAAAATGCACCACATAATGTTGACCCAAATAGTAAGGAGCATCATGAAGGTTGGTGGTCAGGTAGAAGTAACCATTATATGTTCGACCTTAATAGAGATTGGGCATGGCTAACACAGAAAGAAAGCCAGCAACGCTTAAAAATTTACAATACATGGATGCCCCATGTACATGTAGATTTTCATGAACAAGGGGTGAACAATCCCTATTACTTTGCACCTGCAGCAGAACCTTACCATGAGGTAATTACCAAATTTCAGCGAGATTTTCAGGTTACCATTGGTAAAAATCACGCAAAATATTTTGATAAAGAAGGTTGGTTTTATTTTACAAAAGAAGTTTTTGATTTATTCTATCCTAGCTACGGAGACACCTACCCAACTTATAATGGCGCTATTGGTATGACATATGAACAAGGAGGTAGCGGCAGAGCTGGTTTAGGCATCATCACTAATATTGGCGATACACTAACACTTAACGATAGAATTGCCCACCATTACACTACAGGTTTATCAACGGTAGAAGTGGCGCATAAAAATCAAGAAAAATTGAATAATGAATTTCAAAAATTCTTTAAATCGAAAAACTACAAATACAAAAGTTATGCATTAAGCGGAAATAAAGATAATATTGACAAATTAGCACAGCTATTAGCTGACCACCAAATTGAATACGGGTTTTCTAATGGTGGTACTATAAAAGGATTTAATTATAAAACTGGTAATCAAGGAAGCATTTCTACCAATGATAATACCTTAATAATTTCCACTAATCAGCCAAGAGGTACCATGGTTAAAGTATTATTTGAACCAGATGCCAAACTTAGTGATTCTTTAACTTATGATATAACAGCATGGTCTTTACCTTATGCTTATGGTTTAGATGCAATAGCTTCAACTTCAACTTTTACTAACATAACTAGCAAAACTAACAAAGGCTCGATTTCAATTCCGGAAACAGATTACGCCTACGTAACAGACTGGAACAGTTTAAAAGACGCTGCTTTTTTAGCAGATATATTCAAGAAAAATATACGTGTTAGAAAAACATATCATCCTTTTACCTTGGAGGGTAATTCTTTTGAAAGAGGTAGTTTACTAATAACGCTTTCAGACAACGAAAGTGTTAAAGATTTAAAATCAAAACTTCAAGCAAGTGTTTCCAAATTTAATAAAGACCTTACCGCCGTAAGTACGGGCTTTGTTGATTCTGGTAAAGACTTTGGTTCGAGATATGTAGAAATGATTACCAAACCAAAAATTGCTATGTTTTCAGGAGAACCTACTTCTACGCTGCGTTTTGGTGAGGTTTGGCATTTTTTTGAACAACAACTTGAGTATCCAGTTACAATCATTGATTCAGACTATTACAATAGGGTTGATTTAGATGGTTACGATATTTTGATTTTACCCGATGGTAGCTATGGTAATTATTTTAATGAAGCGCAATTAAAAAAATTAAAATCCTGGGTAGCTAAAGGCAGAAAACTCATAGCTATGGGCGGCGCAATTAATGCCATTGATGGTGATAATGGATTTTCAATTAAAGAAAAAGAAGAAGAAGAGAATTCTTCTAAAAACAAACCAAGTCCGCATCAAGATTTGCAAAGAGAACAGATTCAAAGCGCAATTACCGGAGCCATTTTTAAAGCCACAGTAGACAACACAAATCCGCTAGCATATGGTTACAATCAAGATTATTTCACCCTTAAATTAGGCAGTAATGCTTATGAATTTTTACCTGTTGGTAATGCCGTGTATTTAGAAGATAACACAAAACCAGTAGCAGGTTTTGCAGGTAACTTAGCGCAAAAGAAAATAAATAACACCTTAGTATTTGGTACAGAGTGGCACGGTAGAGGTCAAGTAATCTACATGGTAGACAATCCTTTATTCAGAGGTTTTTGGGAGAATGGAAAGTTATTTTTTGCAAATGCCTTGTTCATGGTAGATTAACTTTATGAATTTAAAAGGGATACATCATACAGCTATTATCTGTTCTAATTATGAAAAGTCAAAGCATTTTTATACTGAAATTTTAGGGTTAACAATTTTAAAAGAAACTTACAGAGCAGAGCGAAACTCTTACAAGTTAGATTTGGCCATAAATCAACAGTATTGCATTGAGTTATTTTCTTTTCCCAATCCACCTAAAAGAGTTTCTAGACCAGAAGCATGTGGCCTAAGGCATCTGGCTTTCAAAGTAGATAACATTCATAGCAGTATTGAAGCTCTAAATTCTAAAGGAATTTCAACAGAACCTATTAGGATTGATGAAATTACTGGTAAGAGTTTTACTTTTTTTAGCGACCCAGATAATTTACCCTTAGAACTTTACCAAACGTAAAGTCCTTAATTCAAATGATTTAACAATTTCTATCGGTATTAAATTGTACTTTTAAGTAAAACATTTAATTACGAAGAAAATGAAAATGATGAAATTGCTGAAAATCGTAAACATAGGTTTTTTATGGTGCCCACTACTACTTTTTGCTTTACAAAACACTACCTCAAATTATAAACAATTTGAAGGTGAAGTTATTGATACTGATACAGGAAAACCCTTAATTTTTGCAACCCTTACAGTTGAAAATTCAAACATTAGTACCATAACAAATACTGAGGGCGATTTTATTTTAAAAGTACCTCAAGAGCTTTTAGAAAATAATTTAGTTGTTTCGTTTCTAGGTTATACTACGAAAAGGGTTGCTTTAAATGATCTTACGACCATTAAAAATAGAATCACTTTAAAAGCTTCAATTGTTGAACTTACCGAAGTTGACGTTAATGCTCCTAAAAACGCCCGTGTATTAGTAGAAAGAGTATTTTTTAATAAAGGAGATAATTACTTTAATTCGCCTACGGTGATGACAGCGTTTTATAGAGAAACCATAAAAAAAAGACGCAAAAATGTATCCTTATCAGAAGCTGTTGTAAACGTTTATAAAACGCCTTATTATAGTAATCGAAGAGATGCTTTACAGCTTTATAAAGCACGTAAAAGTACAGATTATGATAAGTTAGACACCATTGCTTTAAAATTACAAGGTGGACCGTACAATACATTATACACAGACCTTGTTAAATATCCAGACATTGTATTTATAGACCAAAATTTTGATGATTATAATTTCAGGTTTGACAGGTCTACAACAGTGAACAACAACCTTGTCTATGTCATTGCTTTTGAGCAGAAAGAATCCATTTCTGAACCTTTATATAAAGGCGAACTATTTATCAACGTAGAAAACCAAACCTTAACTTCTGCCGTTTACGAACTTAACATCACTGATAGAGAAATGGCCGCTCGTTTATTCGTACGCAGAAAACCTGCAAAAGTTGATGTTTGGCCCACAAAAGTAGCTTATCGGGTAGACTATAGAAACAAAAACGGAAAGTGGTATTATGGTTACAGTAATGTCTACCTAGAATTCAAAGTGGATTGGGCAGATAAGTTATTTAATTCTGTTTATAGTATGACAGCGGAAATGGCCATTACAGATTGGAACCCAAATACAACAAATGAATTACCTAAGAACAAAGAACGTATAAGGACTTCGATAATTTTGGCTGATGAAGCTAGCGGTTTTTCTGACCCTGAATTTTGGGGTGAATACAACATTATTGAACCAGAAAAATCAATTGAATCGGCTATAAAGAAAATTCAGAGACAATTACGAAGAGCTGAAAGAAAAAGTGCTGCAAAACCATAAAACCCCCAAAACATAAAACGCTGTTTTGGAGACTCATCTTAAAATTTTATTTTTTAAATTCTAGGATTGTTTTTGTAATAATAGCTACACAATCCTTTAATTGTTCTTCTGTCATTACTAAAGGTGGTGCAAATCTTATAATATTACCATGCGTTGGCTTGGCCAACAAACCATTTTCTTTTAAGGCTACACAGATTTCCCAAGCTGTAGAACTGTCTTCAGAGTCGTTAATAACAATTGCGTTTAATAAACCTTTACCTCTAACCAACTTTACTAAATTGGTTTTTTCAATAAGCTTATTCATTTCAGCTCTAAAAGTTTGACCTAGCTTTTCAGCATTTTCAGCTAACGCTTCATCTCTAACCACCTCTAATGCAGCCATGGCTACCGCACAAGCCAATGGATTACCACCAAAAGTCGAACCATGATTTCCTGGCTTAATAACTTCCATAATCTCATCATTAGCCAAAACAGCAGAAACTGGAAAAACACCTCCAGATATTGCTTTACCAAGAATTAGAACATCTGGCTTCACATCTGGTGTACCAGAGCAGTTTTTGTCTGCACAATTACAATTTCCGCAACTAGCTAATAGTCTACCAGTTCTTGCAATACCCGTTTGAACTTCATCGGCTATAAACAATACATTTTTTGCCTTACTCAATGCATGTGCTTTTTTTAGATAGTCTTCATCTGGCACAAATACTCCTGCCTCACCTTGTATTGGTTCTACTAAAAAAGCAGCAACGTTCTCATCTTCTAAAGCTTGAGTAAGGGCCTCAATATTGTTGTGAGGAATAGTTATAAAACCTGGGGTAAAGGGTCCAAAATTTTCTGTTGCCACAGGGTCGTTTGAGGCTGAAATTATTGAAATAGTTCGTCCATGAAAATTGTTCTCACAAACAATAATTTTTGCCTGATTTTTAGCTATTCCCTTTTTTTCATAAGCCCATTTTCTCGAAAGTTTTAAGGCAGTTTCAACTGCTTCTGCTCCAGTATTCATCGGAAGCAGCTTGTCAAAACCGAAGTACGCAGTTGCAAATTGCTCAAATTTGCCAAGCATATCGTTGTAAAAAGCTCTTGATGTTAAAGTCAACTTTTCTGCCTGTTCTTTTAAGGCACCAATAATTTTTGGATGACAATGTCCTTGGTTTACCGCTGAATAAGCAGAAAGAAAATCGTAATATTTTTTTCCTTCTACATCCCAAACAAATACGCCATCACCTTTACTTAATACTACAGGTAGTGGATGGTAATTATGTGCACCATACTTGTTTTCTAAATCAATTGCTTGCTGTGATGTTAATTCTTGTAAAACAGCCATTTTAATAAAATTTTGAAGTTGTTAAAATGTCCATTCCTTCTGCACCTTTATTCTTCCGAGAGTTCGAAAAAGCAGCGTGGGAGAGAAATCATCCCTATGAGGCTCAAAGTTAAGAAAACTAAAAAAAGCGTTCTAAAAAGTGACTAAAAATAATTTTTGGTTTCTAAACTATCACTAACACTATTAACTATAAAAATGGAATACTTAGAGAACATTATGAAAAGTATCTCTGATTCAGTCGGAGATTTTCTACCCAGCACAGTTGGTGCAATTTTAATAATACTTATTGGTTGGTTTGTTGCAGGCTTATTAAAACGCTTGATAACCAAACTCCTTAAACGAACCGGAGTGGATGAAAAAATGAAAAGTGATAAGGTAACCCTGTCTAAATTTATTGGAAAACTTGTTTACTTTTTAGTAATGATTTTTGTCTTTATGCTTGCATTAGAAAAACTTGGAATGCAAAGCGTTTTAGACCCTGTAAAAAATCTTTTGAACGGATTTTTAGAATTTATTCCAAATATTATTGGAGCTGGTTTAGTTGGTTACATAGGTTATATGCTAGCAACTATTGGTGCTGAATTCGTTGGTATGTCTGGGGAAACCATTGTAAAATTCTCTCCAAAATTAGGGATTAAACATGGGTTCAATCTTGTTGACATTCTCAAGAAAGTAGTTTTTATCTTCATATTTATTCCATTATTGATAGCAGCATTGAATATTTTAAATATGGATGCTATTTCAGAACCAGCAACATCTATACTTACTCAGTTTTTTGATGCAGTTCCAAAAGTATTACTAGCAGCTTTTATATTGATGCTTTTTATTATCGGTGGTCGTTATTTAGCGCAATTATTAAAAGACCTATTAGATAGTATGCAACTAGATAAAATAACCAAGCAAATGCAGTTAGATGACATGTTTTACAATGTTGATATCGCAAAACTACTTGCTAATATTGCCTATTTCTTTATTGTAATTTTTGGATTGTTAACGGCAATTGAAAAATTAGAATTTCAAGAACTAACACAAGTCTTAGATACGGTAACTGCAATTTCTGGTAAAATTCTATTTGGATTAGTAATCATTCTAATTGGAAATTGGATTTCGATATTAGCAAAAAATGCATTCGCTAAGAACGAAGAAAATAAATTTGTTGCAACAGTTATCAGAACTGCTATTCTGGCCATCTTTTTAGCCATGGGATTAAAAACTATGGGTATGGCTGATGACATTATCAATCTAGCCTTTGGTATTACTTTAGGTACAATAGCAATAACAATAGCACTTTCTTTTGGTTTAGGTGGCAGACCTGCTGCAGGAAAACAGATGGAAAAAATCTTAGATAAATTCAATTCTAGCTCCAAATAGTCAAAAGTTGATAATTCACTTAGTTGTTATTTAATTTTTGAACTCTGGGTTTTTGCCCAGAGTTTTTTTTTACAACGTATTTTTGCGCATGCGAAAAAAGAATCGAAGAAAACTTTTTGAAAAAATTGAAGTTTTAGATGCTGGTGCAAAAGGCAAATCTATAGCCAAAGCCCCTGACGGAAGAGTAGTCTTCTTAAAAAATGCCGTACCCGGAGATGTTGTAGATATTCAAACCTACAAGCAACGAAAAGCTTTTTTTGAAGGCGAACCGGTACACTTTCATAAAAAGTCTGATAAGCGGGTAGAACCCTTATGTGAGCATTTTGGAAAATGTGGCGGATGCAAATGGCAGAACATGGGGTATGAGCATCAGCTATTTTACAAACAACAAGAAGTAGAAAATAATTTAAAGCGAATAGGTGGTATTGAATTACCTAAAGCAACACCCATATTAGGTTCAAAAAAACAGTATTTCTACAGAAATAAAATGGAGTTTTCGTTTTCTGATTCTAGATGGCTGTCTTTAGACGAAATACAATCAAATAAAGAAATTAAAGACCGTAACGCTCTAGGTTTTCATATGCCCGGTATGTGGGATAAAATTCTAGATATTAAAAAATGTTATTTACAAGCAGACCCGTCTAACGCAATTAGAAATTTTATAAAAGAATTTGCAGTCTTAAATCAACTAGATTTTTTTAATCCAAGAAATCAAGAAGGTTTATTGCGTACGCTTATGATTCGTACCACATCTACCGGAGAAATAATGGTTTTACTACAATTCTTTAGAGAAGAAAAAGCAAATAGAGAATTGCTGCTAAATGCAATTGCTGAAAAATTCCCTGAGATTACATCACTACAGTATGTAATAAACGCAAAAGGTAATGACACTATCTACGACCAAGAGGTAATTTGTTTTAAAGGAAGAGATTACATTGTTGAAGAAATGGAAGGTTTAAAATTTAAAATTAATGCCAAGTCTTTCTATCAAACCAATTCTGAACAGGCATATGAACTGTATAAAGTAACTCGAGATTTTGCAGAATTGTCAGGTGATGAATTGGTGTACGATTTATATACAGGAACGGGAACAATTGCGCAATTTGTTGCCAAAAAAGCAAAAAAGGTTATCGGTATAGAATCTGTTCCTGAAGCTATTGAAGATGCAAAAAATAATGCCTTGGAAAACAACATTACCAATGTAGCGTTTTTTGTTGGTGATATGAAAACCGTTTTTGAAGATGATTTTGTTGAAAAACATGGTACCCCAGATGTAGTAATTACAGACCCACCCAGAGATGGTATGCACAAATTGGTAGTTGCGCAATTGCTTAAAGTTGCACCTAATAAAATAGTTTATGTAAGTTGTAACAGTGCTACACAAGCAAGAGACATAGCTTTACTTGATAATTTGTATGCAGTAGAAAAAATACAGCCAGTAGATATGTTTCCGCAAACCCATCATGTAGAAAATGTTATTCTTTTAAAAAAACGCAAGTAGGTAACCTATTGAATACTTATTTTTAGCCCCATGAGATTGCTAATCCGAATTTTTCTGTTTCTATGCTTGGTTTGTCTTTTGGCTAATTGTGAAAAAGATGACATTTGTGTAGCAGGTAATACCCCGCTTTTAGTTGTTGGCTTTTATGATTTTGAAGACACAACAAGTTTAAAAGATGTATCATCATTACGAGTTCGAGCATTAGGTTTTGACACATCTCCCGCAACTTTTACAGACCGCTCAGACCAAGATTCAATTGGTATTCCATTACAGGTTAATATGGCAAGTACCAGTTTTATTTTTATTAGTAATTCTGCCACTGATGAAGATTCAGGAACCGAAACTGGCGTTATTGACACCCTTACATTTAACTATAACGTTGAAGAAGATTTTGTTTCTCGAGGCTGCGGTTTTGTAGGAAATTATACAGATTTAGATACTACCAGAAATGTATATTCAACTGATTGGATAAAAAGAATAACTATTGCAGAATCAAATGTTAACTCATCAACTCAAGTACATGTTAAAATATTTCACTAGCATTTTACTTTTTTCAGTTGTTTACATTGGTTTTGCTCAAGAAAATCAAGGGCAACTAGACTTAAGTCCTAAAGACACTACTTACCAATACAGAGAAGAATATGGGCTTCGATTTGGCGTAGATTTAAGTAGACCTATATTAAGTTTTACCAATGGCGATGAATATACTGGATTGGAATTTGTAGCCGATTATAGGTTATCAGAAAAGCTCTTTATAGCAGGTGAATTTGGTAACGAGAAAAAAACAAAACAAGAGGATTTATACAACTTTACTACCAATGGTAGCTATATAAAACTTGGGCTTGAGGTAAATAACTATGTAAATTGGTATGGAGAGCAAAACTTCATAACATTTGGCGGTAGATATGGGTTTGCAACTTTTAGTCAAACCCTAAATAGTTATAGTATTTACGACAGTAACCGTTATTTTAATCCTGATAGTTTTGCCGAGGTAAGTACAACTCCAGAAGAATTTTCTAGCTTAAATGCGTCTTGGATTGAAGCTGTTCTTGGATTTAAAGCAGAATTATTTGCTAATATTTATTTAGGAGCTAGTGTCCGTCTAGGACACCTTATATCCAATAAAGAGGCCGAACGTTTTCCTAACCTCTTTATTCCTGGATTCAACAAAGTAACAGATAATGCTAAATGGGGAGTTGGATACAACTATTCCATATCTTACTTTTTACCTATCTATAAGAAAGTTAGAAAAAAACAAGACGAAACCGAAGTTAGTAATTAAGATTTACTTCTTGTTTTTACGACTACCTTCATACATTTCATATTTCACAAAACGAGACTCTAATTTACCGTTATATACCTTAATTTTTCTAGAAGTTTTTAGCCCTACGTGTTTCAATGCGTCTAAGTTAGATGTGATTAGCCAAGCATTAGTACCCGGATAACCGTGTTTTAAGGTAGTTCCTAATCTACCATAAAATTCAGGTATATCTATAGATAATCGTTCTCCATAAGGAGGATTAAAAACCATATGCAGAGGACCTTGTAAAGGCTTTTCAGTTTTAAAAAAATCTTTTCGCTCAATTGTAATGTAATCATCCAGATTTGCGGCTGTAACGTTTTCTTGCGCTTTACGAACTGCCGACGGGGCTTTATCGTAACCTATGATTTTATGATGAAATTCTCTGGTTTTATTTAAACTGGCATCTACAATTTTTGAAAATAACCCTTCGTCAAAATCATTCCAATGTTTAAAACAAAAGTCCGTTCTATTAATATTTGCTGGAATATTACATGCTATCATTGCAGCTTCAATTAAAATAGTACCACTACCGCACATAGGGTCCATTAAATTTGTTTTTCCATCCCAACTACTTAACAACAACAGACCAGCAGCAAGCACTTCATTAATAGGTGCAATATTTGTAGATTTTTTATATCCTCTTTGATGTAAAGACCTACCAGAACTATCTAAAGATACCGTACAATCATTATCCTGAATGTGTATATTAATACGTATTTGAGCGCCTTTGGTGTCTACATTAGGTCTATCTAAACGTTCATTTCTAAATCTATCTACTACTGCGTCTTTTGCTTTTAAGGCAATAAATAAAGAGTTAGAAAAAGAGTTTGAATTTACCGTGGCATTAATAGCAAATGTTTTATCTGAATCAAATATTTGTGTCCAATCAATAGCATAAATATGCTTATATAACTGGTCTTCGTTAAACACTTTGAATGATTGAATGGGTTTTAAAACTTTAATAGCTGTTCGTAAACAAAGGTTTGCTTTGTACAGGAAACCTGTATCACCTTCAAAAGATACATTTCTTACACCTTCTGTAACCTTACTTGCCCCTAGATTACGTAACTCCTTTGCCAAAAGTGGCTCAAAACCGTGTAAGGTTTTTGCTAATAATTTATAGTTAGTTTGCATACTTCAAAATTAGACTAAATTTGCGGCTTATATTTTTTTAGAATGATTTACCTGCCACCAATTATTGCAGTTTTATTTAGTTTCTTATTTATCTATTGGATTAAACCAAAAAAAAAGGAAAATATAAAGCTTCTTTTAGCTTTTAGTGGTGCATTTTTATTAGCTCTAACTTTTTTTGAATTACTTCCAGAAATCTATGAGAGTGGAAACCCCAAACAAATTGCTCTTTTTATTTTATTGGGAATTCTATTACAAATTTTCTTAGAATTTTTTTCAAAAGGTGCAGAACATGGTCATATGCATTTTGATATTATACAAGGAAAATTTCCATTTATACTTTTTCTAAGTCTATCAATTCATTCACTTATAGAAGGTGTTCCAATGCAAAAAGGAGATATGCTTATTGGAATTTTGATACATAAAATTCCCGTGGCAATGCTGCTTTCATTATTTCTATTAAACTCAAAACTTAAGTTAAGTTCTGCTATATTATTTATTATTCTTTTTGCCTTAATGACTCCTTTAGGAAGTTTTTTAGCTACAGAAACAACCTTTATTGTTTCTTATGGTAATCAGCTTAATGCCATTGCAATAGGTATCTTTTTTCACATCTCAACAGTAATATTATTTGAAAGTGGAAAGGGTCATAGTTTTAATCTTTCAAAACTATTAGTGATTATTTTAGGAGTTGGGCTTGCCTATTTTTTGTAAATCCTCGTAACGTGTGTTTCAAATAATGCCTTTTGTTCCATAACAAGATTAAAATTGGAAAGTAAATCTATATCCTCTTTACTTCTCGTATTAGTTATAATATAACCGTCTGGGTTTTCGTTTAAAAATTTCTGCAATGATGTTAAATCATCTACAACCCTATAAGTACGCTTAAAATTAAATGGAAAAGCACTATCAAACCTTTTAAATACAATGGCTGGAGTTTCAGAATTCATGAATTTTGAAGTTTGGGAAACCGGATTTTCTAATGATAAAACAGGATAAATAATACCAAATAATAGAAAGGAAAAGAAAATCCAACCAAACGCATTAAAGATTATAAACCTTTTTAAATCACCCTTAAGAAAGAAATAATAGCCTAAAATTGCACCTATACTAATTACAGAAAGTAACAAAGCAAAATTTTGCAGATGCTTTAAATCCTTCTCAAGACCAAGACCTATAAATCCTGCAATAGGAAGCAAAAGAGAAATCACAAGTAAACAAAGCATACTCAATTTTGAATACTTAGATTTAGAATTACTTCGAGCAACTTCATGTAAAAACTTCCCTATAAGAATAGCAATAAACGGATAACTTGGCATGGGATAATTGGGTAATTTTGTACTTGCAATACTGAAAAATAGTATGGTAACTACTCCAACAACAAAAGAAAAAAGCAGAAAATTATTTTTCTTTCCTTTAATCCAACCATTTCTGAAAGCCTGAATTATAAAAACTGAAAATGGTAAAAGACCAAGAATAACAAACAAAGGAGTAATAATAAATAAACCTCCGTGACCTTCTTTACCTGAATTAAATCTTGAGATATTATGGTCAAAAAAGAAGCCTTCTGTCCATATCCCTTGGGTTTTTTGATGCACAAGATAATACCAAGGAGCAGCAATTAAAATGGCAAAAAGCAGCCCCAATAAGGGTCTAAAAGAAAATATTTTTTTTAGAGTAAAATTTTTTGAAAAAAATAAAAAGGCAACTAAAACTAAACCAGGAATTACTATTGCTACTGGTCCTTTTGTTAATAATCCCAATCCAATAGAAATATAAGCAAGGACCAAAATATACAACTTACCCTGTTTGAAAAACTCGTAGAAACTAAATAAACTAGCAGATATAAAAAAGATTAAATACGGGTCAGGAACCGCCAAATGGAATTCCTGAATAAACAATAATGATGACAACAACACCAGAAAAGTGTAATTAGCAACGCCTTTTCCTAAATTTTGTTTAGTTAATACATAGGTTATCAAAATTGTAAAAGCTCCAAATATTCCTGAGAAAAAACGTGCTCCAAAAGCATTTACACCAAATAGTTTATAACCCACAATCATAAAATAATAGTGTAATGGTGGTTTATCTGTTCGTAATTGCCCATTAAAATAGGGAACAATATAATCTCCAGATACTAACATTTCTCTAGCTGCTTCTGAATTTCTTGCTTCATCCAAAATGTATATGGGGTATATACCACTTAAAAGAACACAGCTTACTAAAGAGAGTAGAAATACTACTAAATAGTCATATTTATATAAGGTTTGCATTAAAAGCTAAAGTAGCTATTAAAATAATTGTCTAAGGACATTTTGGGTATTTTGTATAACACCTTTCCAACTTATTTGTAGTTGTTTTGCATGCCATGATTTAGGATAACGACGAACAAGTAGATACCCAACTATTGAAGAAAACGTTCCAAATAAGATTCCAAAATATACATCAGTATACCAATGTTGAAGTAAATAAATTCTGGAAAAACCTACAATGGCACCCACTACCAAAAGGGTCCAAGATGCAACTTTATTTCTAGCAAGCAAGGCAAAAAACGAGACTAAGAAAAAAATTGTAGCAGTATGCCCAGAAGGAAATGTATTTACATACCTAATTTTTACGCCCTTTACCAAATCAATATTTTCGATTAGTCCAGAACGATAAAAGTACAAGTAAGGTCTTAATTCTTCATGATATAAACCCTTCTTAAAAAGTAACACTAGAAAAACTTGAATTACAAATGCGAACAAGAAAGCCGCCATCCACTTAAATTTAAAACGTAAAACCAGCAAAAAAGCAAAAATTACTGTGATGGCATTACCTAAAACCGTTGCTTTGGTAAAAAAGAAATCGAAAAATGCTGTTCTTTGGTCATTAACTGTTTCTATAATTGCAGTTTTTGATAAAAATAGAAATGGTAATCCTAAGATTAAAATGAGAAAAAAAGGCAAAAGTCTATCTTTAACTATTTTCATCGTGTTTCGTTTCTCACAAATTTACTGAGCATTTGTTTTGGCTCTTATTTTCTTTGTTAAATGATATTTAAGAAAGTTTACCTAAAAAGTAAACTAATAGTAATTTCTTTTCTAGACTGAAATTTACCTATTGATTATTAAATAAATCATTACCCAATGTGATG
Organism: Croceivirga lutea; assembly: GCF_014235875.1. Classification (GTDB taxonomy): domain Bacteria; phylum Bacteroidota; class Bacteroidia; order Flavobacteriales; family Flavobacteriaceae; genus Croceivirga; species Croceivirga lutea. The sequence continues at coordinate 29,960 of NZ_JACJUK010000012.1, forward strand.
TTGCCCCTCCTAGAACAAATAAATGCCAAATAAAATGATTGTAAGGTATTCTTTTTAAAGCATAAAAAACTATTCCGAAGGTGTAGAAAAATCCACCTAAAGATAATAATACAACCTCTTCTATGGTAGCAAGTGCTAAAAATTCCTTTATATCAATTACTATTATCCAACCCATCACCGCGTAAAGCAGGAGTGATAAAGTTTCAAATTTACCGGTAAATTTTAGTTTTAAAAGTGTTCCTAATAAAGCTATTCCCCAAACTATATATAATAGTGGTATACCTTTACTTGAATGTAATACTAACAAACAAACTGGGGTATAGGTACCAGCAATTAAATAATAAATACTAATGTGGTCTAATTTTCTTAAATTTTCTTTTCTATTTGGAGTTAAAGCAGCATGATAAAGTGTTGAAGCAGAAAATAACAGAATTAAAGAAAAACAATAAATAAGTACACCAGGCAACTTAGCTGAATTTAGGGTAAAATAGATAAGTATTAAACTACCTAAAATGGCAAATGCTATTCCCAAAGCGTGGGAATATACATTTAATTTTTCTTCATCAATTCTAGCATTAGAACCCATAATTTTTTTCATAAAAAAAGCCCCTTCATAAACTATGAAGGGGCTTTTGAGGAAGGCGGCGACCTACTCTCCCACCTTGTGTGGCAGTACCATCGGCGCTGATGAGCTTAACTACCCTGTTCGGTATGGGAAGGGGTGGGCCTCATCGCCATGGCCACCTAAAATTTGTACCAAGCTTATCTTGGTATCTCTCGGTATAAAACCTCGAGCAATATCTTAACATATGGGATGCGCTTTTTGCGCTAAATAAATGAAGGAACTTTTAGTGTCTTACAAATTAAGTAAGGAGCTTGCGAGG
>NZ_JACJUK010000013.1 GCF_014235875.1 Croceivirga lutea
TCCTACTCCTGCTAATGCTAATACCCACACCTTTACTAATCTTGCCGCTGGTAATTACACCATTGATGTAAGAGATGATAACGGTTGTACCGCGCCTACTCAAAATATTACTATTAATCCCGAATTAAACGCAAGTGCTAGTTTAACTAATGATTTAAGCTGTACTGCCAATGCATCTGTAACAATTAATACAACAGGTGGTTCTGGAACATATAGCTATGAATGGTCTAATGATGGTGGAACAACATTCAATACAACCAATTTTACCGCCAACGTTTTTGATACTGCAAGCTTTGGAACTTATGTGTTCAGAATTACTGATACTTCAGTACCAACTAACTGTACCACTTTAACAAATACGGTAACTATTTCAGAAGCCCAAACTCCTGTAATTAGCAATGTAATTGCAACCAATGTAGTATGTAATTCAGATTTAACCGGTGAATTAAACGTAATCATTGATACCACTGTGGGCTTAGCACCATATGTTATTAACGTAGTAGAAACCAACACAACCACTGTTTATGGCACCCAAACAACAGGGTTACCTGCAGGAGATTATGAGGTTACTATCACAGATGCAAAAGGTTGTGTATCAAATCCGTTTACCATTTCTATTACCGAGCCCGCAGTAATTAATCCAAATATTAGCAGTACAAATTTAACTTGTTCTGCTACTGGAACAGATTTAGGAACTATTACAGTAGATGCTTCGGGAGGTACGGCAACGTATATTTATACTGTTCAAAATGCTGATTTAAGTTATTCTCAAACCCATGATACTTCATTAGGCACAAATGCCAATACATTTACAGGTTTAGATTTCGGTGATTACACTGTAATAGTAACTGATATTAATGGATGTGAAGAAAGATCTACAGTAACCATCACTACGGGCCCAGATATTTTAATCACTACGATAGGTGCCGCTGGGTGCGCTCCTGGTAGCGGAGAAATGTTGGTTGAAGCACAAGCTAGTAATGGTACCATTGGTACAGGTCCTTTCCATTTTGCAATATATCCAGCACCAGCATTTAACGCTGCTGACCCTGCTTGGCATGCTGAAGACCCATCACCACCTGCTACACCAAACTCACATTTATTTACTGGGTTAACTCCAGGGGTAACCTATACTTTTATTGTACATGACTCAGATACCAATTGTGAATATATGCAAGAAGCAACCGTGCCAGTTGCCTCAACATCTAGCATGGTTGGCGTTATAGATAACGTAAATGATGTATCATGTACCGGAGCTAGTGATGGTAGTGTAGACTTTACTGTATCTGGTCACGGCGGAACAGATGTGAATTTTGAGTTATTTGAGTTTGCAACTAACGCTACAACAGGATTAACAGGAAGCATTTCGGGTATTGTTGGTGGTCCAGAATCATCTAACATTACTGGATTAGCCCCTGGTGAATATTACATTTTACTTACCGAAGCTAATGGTCCAAATACCGGTTGTGTAAATTCTACGTTGTCTTTTGTTATTGAACAATCACTAAATCTTTTACAGGTTACTGCTAGTTCGCCTGAAAACGATAATTGTAATCCAAATGAAGGTGTAATTACTGCAAATGCACAGTTTGGTACAGCACCATATGAATATCAATATTTATTAAGTTCAGACCCTGCTCCAACAGCTGCTTCCGCTGGATGGATTACAGCAACATCTGCTGATGTAGAGTCAGGAAATTATATAGTTTATGCAAAAGATGCTAATAACTGTATTCAGAGTGATGCTGTTACTGTTAATTTAGACCCAGCTCCTCAAATTACTATTGCGGTAGTAGATGAGTGCGTAGCTGAAGGTACTTTTGAGGTTTTAGTTACATTACAAAATTCTGCTTCTGCCATTGCGCCATTTAACTTAAGTCTTAATGGGGGCGCAAATCAAAATATTACATTCAACGCTAGCAATGAATACACCGTTACTGGTGTTAATTCTGGAGTTGGTCAAACAATAACAGTAACAGATTTAAATGGTTGTTCAGATACACAAACATTCCATATAGCACCACCATTACAATTCAATGCTTCTTTAACAACTTTGTTAGATTGTGAAGTTGCACCAGCAAATAATGGAGAAATTACTATCGATGTATTGGATGGTTCTGGAAACTATGATTTTGAAATAGATGGTCCAGTAGCTGTTGACCAAGTAAGAACTGCCGTTGGCGGAGCTTCAACTACATGGACTGGTGCTAGTGTTGCCGGTACGTATCGCGTAACTGTTTATGATAATAGTAGCGGATGTTCTAGTTTTATTGATGTTGACGTACCTACAGCTATAATTCCAATTTTCACAGAAACACATTTAGATGTAAGCTGTGATGCAGGTTCAGATGGTAGTATTTCGTTGTTTGCCTCTGATAATGGTATTCTACCGCTTAGCTATACCATTTCGCCTGTGGCTGGCTCTTTCAACGCGGCTACTAATACCTTTGAAAATCTGCCTGCTAATACCTATACCGTTACCGCTACTGGTAGCAACGGTTGTTCTAGCAGTATCACCAATATCGTTATTGATCAACCTAATCCTATTGTAGTACCTGCTCCAACTGTGGTTGATTTTGCTTGTGCTACAGGTAACAATAACCAGAACGCTTCTATAACTATTGATGTAGCTAGCATTACAGGGGGTAGCAGTAATTATACACGTATCGACTTTGTAAACAATCAAGGTACTCCAGCTACTGCTGATGATGTGGTTGAACAATCCAGTAGCACTCCTGCTTACATTGTTACTAATCTTGCTGGTGGTCAGTACACCATTAATGTTTATGATGATAACAATTGTGTTGGCTCTACTTCAGCTACTATTGCTCCGTTTGATGAGTTAGTGAATGCTACCATTGCTGTAGATACACCTATCTCTTGTGTGAATGATGAAGAAATTACTATCACCGCTAATGGTAGTATTTCTAATTCTACAACTACACCTGCTAATTATGAGTTTAGATTGCTGCCTGCTGGTACTTTCCAAGCCTCTGGCGCATTTACTGGCCTTGCTGCTGGTACTCACAACTTTGAAGTAAGAAACGTAAACACTGGCTGTGTTATCGCAGTTTCTCACACCATTGCTGAACCTAACACCTTTACCATTGATGTGGTAACTACGGATGTAGTTTGTTTTGGTACGCAAACCGGCGAGGTTACTTTTGAATTAATTGATGCTACCTATTCCGGTCCTATTTCATACACTATTTACGACGCTAATGGTACCCCTGCTAATACAGCTGATGACACTGTTGTTGTTCCTGCTACCGTATTCCCTTCTAACGGACCTACTACTGCAGAACTATTATTCGCAGGTGATTATATCGTTGAAATTGCCCAAGTAAATACACCTGAATGTGTAAATACACAAGCCTTTACTATTGCTAGTCCTTCTGCAGATATTACAGCAAATACTGCTGTAGTTGATATTACTTGTTTAGGGAATGATGGCGAAATTGAAATCATTGATGTAATTGGAGGTTGGGGTAATTACCAATACTTTGTAAGTACTGCTGCTCCTGCTGCTATTACAGACTATCAAGCTAACGCTAACTTTACAAACCTTGCTCCTGGTACCTACCAAGCTTGGGTGGTTGATAATAGAGGGTGTGAACGTATGGTTGATAGTAATATCATTCTTGCTGACCCTACACCTATTACTGCTGCGCTTCAAGTGAATAACCAAAATTGTGACAACTTTGAAGGTGAAATTGAAGTAATCTCAGTAACTGGTGGTCAAGGAAGTAACTATACTTTCCAACTCGTAAGAGATGGCGCTAACCTAGGTTCTGCGCAATCATCGCCTGTTTTCTCAGGTCTGGGTCAAGGTTCTTATGAAGTGGTTGTGGCTGACCAATGGTCTTGCTCTTTTACAACTACCGCTACTTTACTTTATGAAGAAATTAACCCTGTTGCCGCTGTAGTGAAAAATATCGATTGTACTGCTACTCCTGATGGTGAAATTACAGTAACTGTTACTGGTGGCTCTGGTGACTTTACCTTTATGGTAACTACTCCAATTTCTGCTACTACTACTTCTCATACATCCGGAGTACTTACAGGTCTTAGCGAAGCCGGTGTCTATACTATCGATATTACTGATAATATTACAGGTTGTTCTTCTAGTGTTAACCAGTTGTTGAGTATTCCTGAAGTTCCAATTTTCACAGAAACACATTTAGATGTAAGCTGTGATGCAGGTTCAGATGGTAGTATTTCGTTGTTTGCCTCTGATAATGGTATTCTACCGCTTAGCTATACCATTTCGCCTGTGGCTGGCTCTTTCAACGCGGCTACTAATACCTTTGAAAATCTGCCTGCTAATACCTATACCGTTACCGCTACTGGTAGCAACGGTTGTTCTAGCAGTATCACCAATATCGTTATTGATCAACCTAATCCTATTGTAGTACCTGCTCCAACTGTGGTTGATTTTGCTTGTGCTACAGGTAACAATAACCAGAACGCTTCTATAACTATTGATGTAGCTAGCATTACAGGGGGTAGCAGTAATTATACACGTATCGACTTTGTAAACAATCAAGGTACTCCAGCTACTGCTGATGATGTGGTTGAACAATCCAGTAGCACTCCTGCTTACATTGTTACTAATCTTGCTGGTGGTCAGTACACCATTAATGTTTATGATGATAACAATTGTGTTGGCTCTACTTCAGCTACTATTGCTCCGTTTGATGAGTTAGTGAATGCTACCATTGCTGTAGATACACCTATCTCTTGTGTGAATGATGAAGAAATTACTATCACCGCTAATGGTAGTATTTCTAATTCTACAACTACACCTGCTAATTATGAGTTTAGATTGCTGCCTGCTGGTACTTTCCAAGCCTCTGGCGCATTTACTGGCCTTGCTGCTGGTACTCACAACTTTGAAGTAAGAAACGTAAACACTGGCTGTGTTATCGCAGTTTCTCACACCATTGCTGAACCTAACACCTTTACCATTGATGTGGTAACTACGGATGTAGTTTGTTTTGGTACGCAAACCGGCGAGGTTACTTTTGAATTAATTGATGCTACCTATTCCGGTCCTATTTCATACACTATTTACGACGCTAATGGTACCCCTGCTAATACAGCTGATGACACTGTTGTTGTTCCTGCTACCGTATTCCCTTCTAACGGACCTACTACTGCAGAACTATTATTCGCAGGTGATTATATCGTTGAAATTGCCCAAGTAAATACACCTGAATGTGTAAATACACAAGCCTTTACTATTGCTAGTCCTTCTGCAGATATTACAGCAAATACTGCTGTAGTTGATATTACTTGTTTAGGGAATGATGGCGAAATTGAAATCATTGATGTAATTGGAGGTTGGGGTAATTACCAATACTTTGTAAGTACTGCTGCTCCTGCTGCTATTACAGACTATCAAGCTAACGCTAACTTTACAAACCTTGCTCCTGGTACCTACCAAGCTTGGGTGGTTGATAATAGAGGGTGTGAACGTATGGTTGATAGTAATATCATTCTTGCTGACCCTACACCTATTACTGCTGCGCTTCAAGTGAATAACCAAAATTGTGACAACTTTGAAGGTGAAATTGAAGTAATCTCAGTAACTGGTGGTCAAGGAAGTAACTATACTTTCCAACTCGTAAGAGATGGCGCTAACCTAGGTTCTGCGCAATCATCGCCTGTTTTCTCAGGTCTGGGTCAAGGTTCTTATGAAGTGGTTGTGGCTGACCAATGGTCTTGCTCTTTTACAACTACCGCTACTTTACTTTATGAAGAAATTAACCCTGTTGCCGCTGTAGTGAAAAATATCGATTGTACTGCTACTCCTGATGGTGAAATTACAGTAACTGTTACTGGTGGCTCTGGTGACTTTACCTTTATGGTAACTACTCCAATTTCTGCTACTACTACTTCTCATACATCCGGAGT
>NZ_JACJUK010000014.1:0-2500 GCF_014235875.1 Croceivirga lutea
ACAAAGTTCATTAGACATATTGAAACGACAGCGTAGAATAAACAACAAGTAATTCGAAAGATTTCTTTGGGTTTTGGATGGACTAGAGTCGTAGAATATTAAAGATTATACGATGGAGAGTTTGATCCTGGCTCAGGATGAACGCTAGCGGCAGGCCTAACACATGCAAGTCGAGGGGTAACAGTGGTGCTTGCACCAGCTGACGACCGGCGCACGGGTGCGGAACGCGTATGGAACCTGCCCCTATCAAGGGAATAGCCCGTGGAAACGCGGATTAATGCTCTATAGTATTAATTGATTGCATAATTAATTAATTAAAGATTTATCGGATAGGGATGGCCATGCGTATCATTAGTTAGTTGGTAAGGTAACGGCTTACCAAGGCAGCGATGATTAGGGGCCCTGAGAGGGGGATCCCCCACACTGGTACTGAGACACGGACCAGACTCCTACGGGAGGCAGCAGTGAGGAATATTGGACAATGGTCGAGAGACTGATCCAGCCATGCCGCGTGCAGGATGACTGCCCTATGGGTTGTAAACTGCTTTTTTACAGGAAGAAACCTACTTACGTGTAAGTAGCTGACGGTACTGTACGAATAAGGACCGGCTAACTCCGTGCCAGCAGCCGCGGTAATACGGAGGGTCCGAGCGTTATCCGGAATCATTGGGTTTAAAGGGTCCGTAGGCGGGCCTATAAGTCAGGGGTGAAAGGCCACGGCTCAACCGTGGGACTGCCCTTGATACTGTAGGTCTTGAGTCATAGTGAGGTTGCCGGAACATGTGGTGTAGCGGTGAAATGCATAGATATCACATAGAACACCGATCGCGAAGGCAGGTGGCCAACTATGTACTGACGCTGATGGACGAAAGCGTGGGGAGCGAACGGGATTAGATACCCCGGTAGTCCACGCCGTAAACGATGGATACTAGCTGTGGGGCGTAAGCTCCGTGGCCAAGCGAAAGTGATAAGTATCCCACCTGGGGAGTACGTTCGCAAGAATGAAACTCAAAGGAATTGACGGGGGCCCGCACAAGCGGTGGAGCATGTGGTTTAATTCGATGATACGCGAGGAACCTTACCAGGGCTTAAATGCAGGCTGCATGGGGCAGAGACGCCCCTTTCTTCGGACTGCCTGCAAGGTGCTGCATGGTTGTCGTCAGCTCGTGCCGTGAGGTGTCAGGTTAAGTCCTATAACGAGCGCAACCCCTGCCGTTAGTTGCCAGCATGTAAAGATGGGGACTCTAACGGGACTGCCGGTGCAAACCGTGAGGAAGGTGGGGATGACGTCAAATCATCACGGCCCTTACGTCCTGGGCCACACACGTGCTACAATGGTCGGTACAGAGGGAAGCCACCCCGTGAGGGGGAGCGGATCTACAAAGCCGATCACAGTTCGGATCGGAGTCTGCAACTCGACTCCGTGAAGCTGGAATCGCTAGTAATCGCATATCAGCCATGATGCGGTGAATACGTTCCCGGGCCTTGTACACACCGCCCGTCAAGCCATGGAAGCCTGGAGTGCCTGAAGTCCGTCACCGTAAGGAGCGGCCTAGGGCAAGACCGGTAACTAGGGCTAAGTCGTAACAAGGTAGCCGTACCGGAAGGTGCGGCTGGAACACCTCCTTTCTAGAGAATGGGCTCAGCCCATCCTATCCCGGAGATGTCTTTCGAAGGCCTTGTTAGCGCTGTCGTTAATATGTCATGATATAATTGGTATAAGACCAAACAGTCTCATAGCTCAGCTGGTTAGAGCGCTACACTGATAATGTAGAGGTCGGCAGTTCGAGTCTGCCTGAGACTACAAGTCGGCAGACAAAAAATGTAAAGTTCTTAGGCTATAAAGCCAAAACATATTGAACAAAGGAAATTCTGGAAGTTGGGTATGTAGTTATGTACTAACTACTAACTACTCATTACTAACTACTAGTTATGGGGAATTAGCTCAGCTGGCTAGAGCGCCTGCCTTGCACGCAGGAGGTCATCGGTTCGACTCCGATATTCTCCACAAAGCAATTCTTTGAGGCAATTATTTTTTTAATTGTTTTAAGAGATTGCAAGAGGGAAGTTACTGATAATTAATTGTTAGTTACCACCCGCGACAACGTTCATTGACATATTGGGATGCGGATATATGTATACTTAAGGGTATATGTATGTTTGCGAAAATAAGAGAAGAAACTTGTAGTAGAATAGAATACAAATTATAATATTAAGGATTACGAGGGGCACATATTAGATTTATCTGATATAGTGCGAACAAGCAAAATAAGGGCGTATGGGGAATGCCTAGGCTCCCAGAGGCGATGAAGGACGTGGTAAGCTGCGAAAAGCCACGGGGAACTGCACACGAGTGTTGATCCGTGGATGTCCGAATGGGGCAACCCAGCAGGTTGAAGGCCTGTTATCCGTAAGGAGGCGAACCCACCGAACTGAAACATCTAAGTAGGTGGAGGAGGAGAAAACAAGAGTGATTCCGTTAGTAGTGGCGAGCGAACGC
>NZ_JACJUK010000015.1 GCF_014235875.1 Croceivirga lutea
TAAATCCATTAGGGGTATTTTGGGGCAAAACAAAATTTCCCCTTCCTTTTTCCAAGCTTCGGTAGTCTGAAACTAATAAGCTAATTTTAAACTAAATCTAAAGGCAGTTTTGGGACAGACTGCCGTTGTACAACATACGAATGAACAAACTGCTAACATTAAATATTCTGATTTTATTACTTATTTCTTGCGTTAATAAAGAAAAAAGTGAAACGGAATTTTATGTAGAGAATCAAACCTCGTTTTTCGATTTAAGAAACTCGGATTGGACAAAAAACACGTGGATTAGAAAACCTGAAAATTTAAAAATGGTTCACGAATCATTTAAAAAGTTTGGATATGAAAAACTCGAAAATCTGATTTCAAAAAGCGAGAGCCATTTCCTAATTCAAGGAATTTATATAAAGCGAAATTTTGAGAATATATTGGATAGTTTGCAATTGACTTACAATAAACCAGAAATCCAAACCAAATATTACGCTGAATTTTGGAATCGGAGAAAAGCGGAAAAAAATGACTCAATTGTCTTTGACATAATCCGAGAATTTAACTCTTTAAATTCAGACAAAAAACGACTGAATTATGATAATCAGTTTGTTAATGACACTTTAGTTGACTTATTAAAAATTGAGTTTAATAACGACAAACTGAATTCGGAAAAAGCGAAATTGGACTTTCATACTTTAAAAAAATACGGACTTCATCAGTCGGCTTACAACCTACTCTATGAACGAGCAGAATATTCCGAACTGGATTTGGACCGAGAAAAATTAAAACAAGAATTAACTAAAACAACGGAATACAATAACGCTTGGTTAATAGATACGGAAAAATAAGTACGTTGTACAACACCGGCTATAATTCATTGTGGCGGATTTCCTAAACGGAAATCCTTACTTTTATTTTTAGGTTTGATTTCGAACGGAATGTTCACTGCGTGAAATTCCACAACGAAATCATAGCCCAACCGTTGCCAACAATTATGAATCTCTCAGTCTTAGAATCAAAACTTCACCGACACAAAATCTCTTTCTCAAAAGAAAACGAGGGAATAATAATCGGAAAGGCAAAAAACGACCCAATCAGTTACATTGGGCTTGTGATTATGCCCATTGTGTTCGGAATTGGAATAATCATTTTCCTTTTTTTTGGTGTAAACGGATTTCGAATCGAAATGGCACACATTTCAGCAGCCGCACTATTTTTAATCGGACTCGGGAGTTTTAACCAGTGGAAAAGAAAAAGAAAAAAACTTGCAAATAGTTTTCTCAAAGTTTTCAAGGACAATAAAATTATTATTCAAACACCAGAACAAGATTTTCAACTTGACAAAAACAGCATCCTTGATATTCGAATCTCGAACAAACCTCTGGACAAGGAGAATTACGAAGGGAATTTGTTTATAATCGACAATGAAAATCGGATTCACCATATTCTTGGATTTCATGACGAAAATGAAAAATATGTCGAGGACGACCTAAAATGGTTTGTGGACTTTATTCTTTCGCAAACTGGACTAAAAAAATAACTGTTGGCAACACGGTGTATAATTAATTGCGGGCGGAAATACAACAAGTTGATTTCCTGCAATCAATTATCTTTATAGTCAGGCGGACATTTTCCGTTGGAAAAGTCCGCAACTAATCATACACTATCCGTTGTAGCCAATTAAATGACCACGGAAAGAAAACCAAGCATATTAGAAACTAGTCATACTCTGACGATGCTAATTTTGTTAGCAGTTGTAATTGGGATTGGAGCTCTATTTTACTACAATTGGTATGATGGATACGAAAATCGACTGACCGAAATAAAAAAAATGGAAATAATCAAGAAAGGAACAATTCTGGAAATTGAACCGATTCAACATTTATCAATGCACTTTGACGGAAATAACGTTGTCGATTTAGGTAGAAAAATTCAATTTCAATACGAAATTGACTCTCGGTCAGTTGTTGCGACGGACCGAATTGAAAAAACTGACTTGCAAGGTAAATTTTGGCAAACACTGATGGACTTAAAAGTCGGAGATAGTATAAGCGTTGGTATTTCCAAAAAGGGAAAAGCTCTAATTATATTTAAATAAAAAATAACTGGCTACAACACGGGCTATAATTCATTGTGGTTGGATTTCCTAAACGGAAATCCTTAACTTCAAGCCAAGGTTAGATTTCGGGCGGAATGTTCACTGCGTGAAATTCCACAACGAAATCATAGCCTAACCGTTGTGGTTAATGTCCAAAAACCGATAAATTGAATGAACAAAACGATATTTGAGATCACCAGAATGGATTGTCCTTCAGAGGAAAATTTAATCCGAATGAAATTGGATGGAATCTCAAGTATTGCGAATCTGGACTTTGACATTCCCAACCGAAAACTAACTGTTTTTCACAGCGGACAAATTGACCAAATCGAAAAGTCCGTTATCGAACTGAATTTAGGCGGAAAGAAAATCTCGACTGAACAAACCGAACAAACGGAATTTAAAGAAAATGCAAACCAAAAAAAGTTACTTTGGTCTGTACTTACCATAAATTTTGCCTTTTTCATAATCGAAATGACAACTGGATTAATCTCAAAATCGATGGGATTAGTTGCAGACAGTTTGGATATGCTTGCGGACAGTTTCGTTTACGGAATTAGCTTGTTTGCGGTTGGCGGAACTCTGACAAGAAAAAAGCGGATTGCGAAACTTGCTGGATATTTTCAAATAACACTTGCGATTATTGGATTTGTGGAAGTGTTAAGGAGGTTTTTCGGAGACGAGAAACTTCCCGATTTTTCGACAATGATTATCGTTTCAATTTTTGCGCTTATCGCAAATGGAATTTGTCTTTACATTTTGCAAAAGTCAAAAAGCAAAGAAGAGGCACATATGAAAGCAAGTATGATTTTCACCTCGAATGACGTGATTATTAATTTAGGAGTCATAATCGCTGGACTTTTGGTAAATTGGTTGAGTTCGAGCAAACCCGATTTGATTATCGGAACAATCGTTTTTATTTTGGTAATTCAAGGAGCATTAAGAATTTTAAAATTAAGTAAATAAATAAAAAACACTAACCACAACAAAGAACTGAGTTAAAAAACAAGTTCTTTTAAGTTAATCTGGACACATAATTTTCATCATAGGGTATCCCTGATTTTGCAATGGCAAATGCTTGTTTTAAAAGTTTGTTGGACACTGCTATCAA
>NZ_JACJUK010000016.1 GCF_014235875.1 Croceivirga lutea
TTGGATGGAAAAGAGAGGGGGCCATCAATGTTGACGGAATCATTACTTCCTATGGCTATATTGGCCTTAATCCTCTCTTTTGTTCTTTCTGATTTATAAATACAATCTAATCAGAAACAAACTTAAGCTGGCTATAATTCATTGTGGCGGATTTCCTAAACGGAAATCCTTACTTTTATTTTAAGGTTAGATTTCGGGCGGAATGCTCACTACGTGAAATTCCACAACGAAATCATAGCCCAACCGTTGGCGGTCATTTGAGAAAACACATCTGAAATAAGAAAAATGACAGAAATTGAACTGATTTAAACAATGGAGAATATTGGATTTAAAAACATTAAATTAATAACATGCTAACAGATATCAATCCGAAATTACCTATGCGCAACAAAAAAGTGACTCGGGAATTTTACTTAAATCGATTAGGTTTTAATCAATACGGGAATGTAGATTTTGACGGTTATTTGATGATTGAAAAAGACCAAATACAAATCCATTTCTTTGAATTTAAAGAACTTAACCCGAAAGAAAATTACGGACAAGTTTATATTCGGACTGACAATATTGACGAATTTTATAAATCATTATTAGAAAAACAAACCGAAATTCATCCAAATGGAAAATTGGAAATCAAACCTTGGGGACAAAAGGAATTTGCAGTGCTCGACCCAGACAATAACTTATTGACATTTGGACAGAATATTTAAAAATAAAAACGAACCGCCAACAACGTGTATAGCTCATTGCGGCTGAATTCCTTAAACGGAATTCATTGCAATTTTGCTACCTTAGTGTTCCATCGGAATGTTTCCTTCGGAAAATTCCGCAACAAGCCATACACAGAACGTTGTGCGTCATCTAAAAACAGCACTCTGAAAATCAATAAATAAAAAAGGAAGGGTATGGGTCTTATCTTTGTGTTGCAAGCAACACAAAGATAAGACCCATAGTGTTACTTTCCAAATAAATTATTTTTTTGTCCAGTTTATTAGTTAAAAAACTGGACATTTTTATTATATTTGAATAAACAAAAAAAATTGAAAGTAACTGAATATATTAGAAATACGATAGACCGACTACCAAAAGGATATGTATTCACCTATGAGGACTTTGATATTGATGTGAATAAAAAAGAAGCTATTATCAAAGCCTTAAATCGTATGGTAAATTCAGGCAAAATTGAAAAACTATCAAAAGGAAAGTACTTCAAGCCTGAAAAAACCCCTTTCGGTACTCTTCAACCTAGTCAAGAACAAATAGTTAAAGACTTAATAAATGAAGATGGTAAAGTGGTTGGGTACCTAACTGGCTATAGCATATATAATAAGCTAGGATTAACAACTCAAGTTAGTAATATAATACAAATAGGGAAAAATCAAACACGCCCTAAATTCAAACGAGAGCGTTACACGATATCATTTATCAAACAAAAAAATATAATTACCAAAAAAAATATTCCTCTATTACGGATTCTAGATTCAATTAAGTATGTAAAGAAAATACCCGACACTACCATAAAAACATCTTGTTTAAGGTTTTTGGAAATAATCAGAAAATTAAGTTTAGATGATAAAAAAGAATTAATACGACTGTCTTTAAAGTATCCACCATCTACAAGAGCTTTATTAGGTGCATTATTAGATGAAATGCAAAATAAATCAATAACGATTAGCTTGAAAGAATCTCTAAATCCAATTACTAAATATGAGATTACTGGTGCAAAAAAAGCATTAACTAAAGCTTCTAACTGGAATATCATATGAAACTTCATCTAGACAAAAAGCTATTTAGACAAGCTATACAGTTTACATCTGACCAAATGCAAATACCAGCAATATTTGTAGAAAAAGACTATTGGGTGACATATGCACTTTTTACAATATTCAATGATAAAATTGGTAGTGATACAGTTTTCAAAGGTGGAACAGCATTATCTAAATGTTACAACATAATTGAAAGATTTTCAGAAGATATTGACCTAGTTGTCTTAAGAAGAGAGGGAGAATCAAATAATAAACTTACCACTAAAATAAGAACAATTAGTAATGTAGTGAGCAATGTACTGCCAGAAATAGAAATAGCGGGTTTAACTCACAAAATGGGAATGAATCGTAAAACAGCACACTCATACAACAAAGAATTTAAAGGAGATTATGGTCAAGTAAGAGATGCCATTGTGGTGGAAGCTACTTGGCTTGGATACTTTGAGCCCTATACAACTAAAAGTGTTTGCTCTTTTGTAGGTGAAATGATGATGAACAATGAACAAAGTGAAATCGCTAAAGAACAAGATTTATTACCATTCAATGTACTTGTTTTAGAACCAAGTAGAACTATTTGTGAAAAAATTATGAGTTTAGTTCGGTTCTCATATGGTGAAAACCCAATTACAGATTTAAAGAATAAAATTAGACACGTATATGACTTAAACCAACTTCTTTCTGTAAAAGAACTGCTTACCTATTTTAAATCAAAAGAATTTGACATTATGCTATTAAAAGTTGCTCAAGATGATGTAGCAAGCTTTAAAAACAACAATGAATGGTTGAAAAATCACCCTATTAATTCATTAATATTTGAAAACCCTGAAAAAGTGTGGAGTGATTTGAAAATCGTATATGAGTCAGACTTTAAAAACTTGGTTTATGGTTCTTTTCCAGATGATACAGAATTATTAAATACTTTAATCCTCATTCAGGAAAGAATAACATCGATTGATTGGAATATCAAATTGGAAAAAAAATAAAGACGAACGCACAACAATGTATAAAAATAATAGCGGTTTAATCGCTAAAACGAAAGTATGTAAATATAAAAAAGGTCTGTGTTTAACCGAAAAGTTAGTTCGTGAAAATCCGCTACTATTCTTATACGAGACCGTCAGACTGTCTCAAAACTCATCCCTTTATCACCTCAATTTACTTTGTCAACCTGATGATATTTCGTAACTTAATGTATGGAATACCAACAAGGACAAGACCGCTCGCAACTTACCCTTTACAGTAGCTGTTTGGATGATATGGTCGGTCAAGAAAACACCGTCAGGGCCATTGATGCCTTTG
>NZ_JACJUK010000017.1 GCF_014235875.1 Croceivirga lutea
AAAGAGAGGGGGCCATCAATGTTGACGGAATCATTACTTCCTATGGCTATATTGGCCTTAATCCTCTCTTTTGTTCTTTCTGATTTATAAATACAATCTAATCAGAAACAAACTTAAGATGGCTATAAGTAATTGCTTGTTCTCGCCTACTTCTGAAAATCCTCGCGGATTTTCAGTTTGGTGCGTACTTACAAAGTTAAGTGCTAAACCACGCAACTAATCATACACTCAACGTCAGACTGTCTCAAAACTCATCCCTTTATCACCTCAATTTACTTTGTCAACCTGGTGATATTTCGTAACTTAATGTATGGAATACCAACAAGGACAAGACCGCTCGCAACTTACCCTTTACAGTAGCTGTTTGGATGATATGGTCGGTCAAGAAAACACCGTCAGGGCCATTGATGCCTTTGTCGACTCTTTAGATTTGAGTGAACTTGGTTTTAAAATTTTGGCCTCACAAGGAAGACCTCCTTACAACCCTGCCGATTTGCTCAAACTTTACCTCTATGGCTATATGAATCGCATGCGCTCTTCTA
Source organism: Croceivirga lutea (assembly GCF_014235875.1). Classification (GTDB taxonomy): domain Bacteria; phylum Bacteroidota; class Bacteroidia; order Flavobacteriales; family Flavobacteriaceae; genus Croceivirga; species Croceivirga lutea. Next base: position 543 of record NZ_JACJUK010000017.1, read on the forward strand.
GAATGTTGGAGCTGGAATGTAATCGTAATATTGAACTTATCTGGCTGTTGAAGAACCTTAAGCCAGACCACAATACCATAGCCCGTTTTAGAAAAGACAATCCAAAGGCCATTAAGCGCGTGTTTAGGGCTACCGTGGCCCTAGCCAAGAACCATGACCTTATCGGAGCCGTTTTGTTGGCTGGGGACAGCACCAAACTTCGGGCACAAAACTCCAAGAAGAACAACTATAACAAAAAGAAGGTAGCACGTCATCTCGAATATATAGACAACAAACTGGCTGAACACGAGAAAGAACTCGCCATGGCCGATGGAGATTCAGACAAGCAAGAGCAGGTCAAAAAGCAAATCAGCCACCGCAAGACCCAACGCAAAAAGTATGAGGTTCTGGCCCAGCGACTCGAAGAAGACAACAGTTCTGAAAACCCCCAAATATCTACCGCTGACCCTGATAGTAGACATCAAATAGTCCGTGGGGTAATTACCGAGGTATCCTATACCGCCCAGACCATGGTCGATGAAAAATACAAGCTTTTGATAGATGGCAAACTCACCGCTGAAAATGATAAAAAAGCCATGGGTATGATGCTTAGGCGTTCTAAAAGTATTTTGAGAAGCAATAGTTTTACCGCCCTCTTTGACAAGGGATACCATACTGGAAGTGAGTTTAAAATAGCACATGACTTAGGCATAGCTACCCTCGTGGCCATTCCTGAAATAGGCAGGAGTTCACAGGCTCCTGACCCTAGTTACAATGCAGAACACTTTGACTATGATGCCAACACCGATTGCTTCACCTGTCCACAAGGTCAAACCCTTACTTCCAATGGCAGTTGGTACAAGGCAAGGAACTACTACTTTAAACAGTACAAGACCAAGGCCTGTAAAGGATGTCCCGTTCGTCAGCTCTGCACTAACGCCAAACAGAACGGAAAAATCATACAACGCTCTGAGTTTACCCAATACATAGAAGGCAATAAAAAAAGAGTGGCCATGGCTCCTGAAACCTATAAGAAACGGCAAGCCTTGGTGGAGCATCCCTTTGGCACTATAAAACGTCAATGGGGATTTGACCATATCATGACCAAAAGGGGAATGGAAGCCGCCTCGGCAGACTTTGGGTTTATGCTAACGGCTTATAATCTAAAACGAATACTCAAAATCCTTAAAGTGCAAGGGAAAGCGATTATTAGAGCATTTCTAATGCCTTTTGAGCTTATTTGGAAGCTAATAGGCCCTATTAAAAAGGTTTTTAAATCCATTAGGGGTATTTTGGGGCAAAACAAAATTTCCCCTTCCTTTTTCCAAGCTTCGGTAGTCTGAAACTAATAAGCTAATTTTAAACTAAATCTAAAGGCAGTTTTGGGACAGACTGCCGTT
>NZ_JACJUK010000018.1 GCF_014235875.1 Croceivirga lutea
CTTAAGTTTGTTTCTGATTAGATTGTATTTATAAATCAGAAAGAACAAAAGAGAGGATTAAGGCCAATATAGCCATAGGAAGTAATGATTCCGTCAACATTGATGGCCCCCTCTCTTTTCCATCCAAGAATTCGTTCAGTTCTGTGAGACTTCAGATCTCGATTTTAAGTTGTTGAAGCTTAGATGGAGCGTCCTTTCCAAAACATTTCGATATGAATAAAGATAGGAAAATCCACGGAGTGGATATCAGTAAGGATGTATTTGATGTCATGGATCCCAAGGGTCATCACCATCAGTTCATTAATGGCCCGAAGGGTTTTAAGCAATACCTTAAGTTATTGGGTGAAGAAGACCTGGTGGTCATGGAAGCTACAGGATATTACCACTATTTATTGGCACAGTTTCTTTATGGTTCAGGTATCAAGGTGTCCGTTGTAAACCCATTGTCGGTAAAACGTTTTAGACAAATGAAACTGGCCAAGATAAAGACGGATAAGAGTGATGCCATGGCCATACGGGATTATGGACTTGTCAATGAAGTTCCGCTCTATGATGGCAAAGGAAAGGACCATGCCGAGAGCCTTCAGTTATTGGCCTTAATGGACATCTACCTAAAACAGCGTACCCAAGTCAAGAACAAGCTTCACGGAGAAAAGGTGCTGGGCGTACCTTCAAAAGCGGTTTACGGTTCATTGAAACGCATGTTAAAGGTTTTGGACCGAGAGTTGTGTTCACTTAATGAGCGATTGCTCAGCTTGGTCAAAGAGACCCAGCAGCAACAACTTACCAATTTAAAGAGCATACCTGGTTTGGGAGATAAGACCGTTGCATTATTGATTGTTCTGACAGAAGGTTTTACCAAGTTCGATAATGCAGGCCAACTGTGCAACTATGCCGGTATCACCCCAACAATACGACGTTCCGGAAGCAGCGTCAGGGGAAAGAGCAGAATTAGTAAGGTGGGCAATAGAAAATTGCGAAACTTATTGTTCTTGTGTGCTTTTTCGGCCTGTAAACACAACAAGGGATGTAGGGAAATTTATGAACGGATAACAGCAAAGGGTAAGAGTAAAAAACTGGCATTGATAGCAGTGTCCAACAAACTTTTAAAACAAGCATTTGCCATTGCAAAATCAGGGATACCCTATGATGAAAATTATGTGTCCAGATTAACTTAAAAGAACTTGTTTTTTAACTCAGTTCTTTGTT
>NZ_JACJUK010000019.1 GCF_014235875.1 Croceivirga lutea
AAATTCAGCCCATTACCGTTCCTATTACTGATGATGATATCATTGAAGCTACGGAACAGTTCTTCGTGGACTTGTCAAACCTTGTGACCAACACACCAATTACCATTACAGATAATCAGGCTACTGTGGATATCCTTGATAATGACAATATCCCGGGAGTAACAGGTATCAGCTTTGATAATGATAGCGTGGTAGTCAATGAAGGTGATGGTACAGCTACTATCAATGTACTGTTGACTGGTAATGTACAAGGTGGAGTTACTGTAGATTATACTACTACAGATAATACTGCTGAAGATACTTCGGATTATACCCTTACTACTGGTACACTAACCTTTGTGGGGACTGATGGAGAAATTCAGCCGATTACCGTTCCTATTACTGATGATGATATCATTGAAGCTACGGAACAGTTCTTCGTTGACTTGTCAAACCTTGTGACCAACACGCCAATTACCATTACAGATAATCAGGCTACTGTGGATATCCTTGATAATGACAATATCCCGGGAGTAACAGGTATCAGCTTTGATAATGATAGCGTGGTAGTCAATGAAGGTGATGGTACAGCTACTATCAATGTACTGTTGACTGGTAATGTACAAGGTGGAGTTACTGTAGATTATACTACTACAGATAATACTGCTGAAGATACTTCGGATTATACCCTTACTACTGGTACACTAACCTTTGTGGGGACTGATGGAGAAATTCAGCCGATTACCGTTCCTATTACTGATGATGATATCATTGAAGCTAC
>NZ_JACJUK010000001.1 GCF_014235875.1 Croceivirga lutea
TTGATAGCAGTGTCCAACAAACTTTTAAAACAAGCATTTGCCATTGCAAAATCAGGGATACCCTATGATGAAAATTATGTGTCCAGATTAACTTAAAAGAACTTGTTTTTTAACTCAGTTCTTTGTTAGGCAACGTAATTTTCTTTCCAACCATTAGTTTTAGCAATCAATTCTGGATATAAACAAGATGAATTTCCGTCTTGAGAAACTAAAATTTTAATTGAATCTCCAATAGATTTGTTATTTGTCAAAGCGAAATTATTCGTCCTTGATTTTGCAACATTATTTCCGTATTCATAATGTACATCCATTGATGAACCGAATTTCGAAAATGTGAAACCTTTATTATGACTTATAGAGATTATTTTTCCTTCCATTATTCTGCCTGTCTTATATAAGGAAATTTCCTTATTTATTAGTGAGTATAGAAGATAGCAAAGAATTAGTCCAATCAAAAGAATGGCTCCAGCTATGTAATACATAAAATCCATACTAAACGAATACTGTTGAAATTCGGTTGGCATTGACTCTCCGTTCAAATGTTTAATTGGAATTATATCTCCGATTTTTAAATTATCAGTTTTTTCAGGTTCAAAAACACTAAACTTTGATTCCGTTTTCTGTCCGTTGTTGTCAAATTCATAAGTCAGAATTTGTGGATTATTTCCATTGATAGTTATGTTATCAATTCCTTTAATTCCAGTTAGAATGGCATTCGATTTTATTCCATCAGTTTCAATTTTTTCAGCGTTTTCAACAAATGGGAAGCTATTTCCTAATGAATTCATCATTAAGCCCATTGGAAGAAAAAGAAGTAATGCAAATGCGATTCCTTGAAATGCAAAGAGTAGTAGAATTGGTCTGATTTTGGCTCTTTGCCAGATGGTTTTGAAATTGGTTTTTCTATTTGTCAATATCGTTTGTCTTTATGTTGCCTAACGTTCCGGCTAAAAAGCGTTGCTGTCCCTTAGGGCAGCTATGATTTTTTAGCCATTGTTAGCCACTTTTTATTTTAATTCATTCCAAAAGTTTTCCATAATTCTGGATACTTATTTTGCAAGTCGTCACCTTCTTCATCCCATTCTAAACCAGTAATATCGATGTTTTCTCGGATTCCTTGTGGCATGTCATTTCCTGTCTTTTTTTCATAAGCATCAGTTGGAACATAGCTTAAACCTTCCCAGTCTCCATCATTCGTGTTTTCAAGCTGAGTTAATGTGCTGATGTCTTTAACTGCATTTTCAAAAGTTGATTTCCCTTGTCCTATCAGCCAACCTCTAAAGTCTGAAAAACAGTCGTCTGAACAACCACCATTAATGATGTATGCAGCGGCCCAAAAATCCCAGTTATATACTTCACCTCTTAACGTCCTGAACTTGTTATCAAATTCTAATATTTCGATAGCTGTCAATTTCAATAACTCCTTTTCTAGTTCGGTTTGTTGTTTTTCATAGTCGCCTGAGCTATTAGATTTAGAAGTAGCAATTATTTCCCAAAATTTATCTGAATCCATTAATTTCTCAGAATTTTGAACAGGTTCTTTTGGTGTACTACTCTGTTCTTTCTTCCCAAATAGTTTGTCAAAAATTCCCATTTCTCCTTTTTTATTATTTGATGAACAACTGAAGCTTGAAATAACAAGTACAAATAATATAAGCTTTTTCATCTCCTTCTAATTGTGGCTAACGGTCTCGTATAACCGTCAGTTACGGGTTAGTATGCGTTAATTTTCGGTTTGGCACTGACTTTGGCAATTCCGAGTGGATTCGGACGTAGTCGAATCCGCCGTAATTGCGGTTATACATTGTTGTATGTAGTGCTTTATTTTCCATCATACAATTCAGTCACTTTTTGTAAATCAGTCGAATCGTTTATTTCATAAAAATAATTCAATTGCCATTTTTGAGTTCGTTCAGCTTGTTTGTTTTTCGCAACATCCCATTTCGGATAAACTCGGAAACCTCTTTTCCCTTCTTTCTTTTCCGTTGATATAATTCCTTTTTTTACCAGCGTGGATTTTGGAAAGACAAACTGTCCAAATTCATTTTCAGTTCTCACGTTCACGGTATAAAAGTCAATTCGGTCGTTTTCGTTAAATGGCTCAATCGGTCCGTTTCCATTTCGTTTCCAAAACGTAACAAATTGTCCGACTTTTTTTGGTGTTATTTTGGCGTTTCTACTCAAAATATTCAGTCCGTTGAGTTGAAATCGGCAAGCATTATATTCATTACTTTCCATTTCGGTTTTGAAGTCCGAAATTTTAAGAGAGCATTTATCATAAATTTCCGCTTTGATTTGGTTTAGATTTTTGTCCATTTGCTCAATTTCATTCAGTTTTTCAATTTCCTCTGTTGCGTTTCGGGCATTACATACAACGTTTGGGCTATGATTTCGTTGTGGAATTTCACGCAGTGAACATTCCGCCCGAAATCTAACCTTAGCTTAAAAGTAAGGATTTCCGTTTAGGAAATCCGCCACAATGAATTATAGCCGGTGTTGTAAAACGTAATTTTATTTTTCAATTTGTCATAAGACATTATTCTAATTCTGTCCAAGTTTTTTCCTTTCAGAACACCTTTCACAGATTCCGTTTTGTCAATAAATTCAATGTAAGATTCTTGGCAAGCATAAAGGGAATAGTCGTCTATACTTTCATTTATTTGACTGAATTTTGAGTTTTCTGCTTGATGCAAAGAAAAAATATAGGTTTTTCCAGTTTCCATTCCGTCAATTTTACTTTTACAATCAAAAGCCCATTCCATTTCCCAGCCACCATAAATTTCAAAAGTTGTCCTGATTTCTTTTCCTTTTAAGATTTCCAAAACTTCGACAAGTATAGAATGTCCGAAACGTTTGTTTTTATCAAGTTCGTTTTTTAAAATAGATTGTCCATGTCGGTTGTAATAATTGTGTTTTAGAACTCTGGCTTTTATTACTAATTCACTGTCCTTACTTGCAGATATAAAAGTCCGATATTTTCCACAACTACAAGCAAATGACATTTGAAATGTCACAAGAATTATTAATATGCTGAAAGTCTGTTTCATTATGTTTTACAACATAGAAATATAAATCATGATTTATATTTCTTTTATATGTGGACCTAAGATAAGTGTTTTTCTAACCGCTAGGGTTAAAATTAGCAGTACTTAAATACCACCTTATTACAGTTTACTACATGCAATACATCTAAGTTAAAGCTTATAATCCTTAGCTTTTTTAATATCTTATGTTCTTTTTTGCAGTTGTACCATAATGTATATCTATCTAATTTATGAACATAGAAATTAAAGAACAAAACCACATAGGTTTTGCTGCAGCCACAGCAAATGACCAACGTGCCAGATTAAGTACATCCAGGTAAATAATGCATTTGTATAGTGGAACTATTAACGTAAATTCAGTACTAGATAAAGCAACCCGTTTTACTTTAATTTTTAATTGAAAAGATGAATATTCTTAAGAAAATAACAGTACTTAGTGCTGTTATTTGGACACTTTCTTCATGCCATAATGAGCCTAAAAAGCAAATAGAAACCGTACCACCCAATGTAATCATCATTTTAACAGATGACCAGGGGTGGGGAGACTTAAGCAGTACTGGCAACTCCAATATTGCTACACCCAATATAGATGGTATTGCGGCAAATGGTCTAAAATTCAATAACTTTTTTGTACAGCCAGTTTGCTCCCCAACCCGAGCAGAATTGTTAACGGGTATATACCACACCAGATTAGGGGTGTATTCAACCTCAGAAGGGGGTGAACGCATGAAATTAGGGGTAGAAACTATTGCCGATGTGTTTCAAAATTCTGGCTATGCAACAGCTGCTTATGGTAAGTGGCATAATGGTATGCAACCACCCTACCATCCAAATAATAGAGGTTTTCAAGATTTTTACGGATTCTGTTCCGGTCATTGGGGTAATTATTTTAGTCCTACCCTAGAACATAATGGAGAACTTGTGAAAGGCAATGGCTTTTTAGCGGATGATTTGGTTACTAGGGCTATTGATTTTATAAAAGCAAATAAAGAGACTCCTTTCTTTTTGTACCTACCTTTAAATACGCCACATAGTCCAATGCAGGTACCAGATTCATTCTACAAAAAGTTCGCAAATACCAGTTTAAAATTAAAAACTTCTGAAGATGAAGATGAACTATTTACCAAGGCTGCATTAGCTATGGTAGAAAATATTGATTATAATGTTGGGCGTCTACTAGACCAGCTAAAAAAGGAAAATAAACTTGAAAATACTATTGTTGTTTTTTTATCAGACAATGGTCCAAATTCAGTAAGATATAATGGTGGTTTACGGGGCATTAAAGGTTCAACCGATGAAGGCGGTGTAAAAACGGTTTGTTATATGCAATGGCCAAATAGCATTTCTAAAAAAAAGACAGTGAACACTATAGCTAGTGGTATAGATATTTTGCCAACACTAGCAACCTTGGCTAATATACCATACAATACAAAGGCATTAGACGGTAGAGATTTATCCAAAAGTATATTAAAAACTGAAGAAATAGAGAACAGAGTATTGTTTAATTACTGGAATGGAGGAACCAGTGTGCGCACACAAGATTTTCGTTTAGACCACGAAAATAGACTTTACAATATGCATACAGATATTGAACAACAAAACGATATTTCTGATAGCCATCAACAATTAAAAGACTCATTAATTAATTTAAAAGAGGCGTGGTTTACACTTGCCAACCTAAAAGAAGCCAAACAACAAAAAGTGCATTTTACGTTAGGATTTCCAGAAGCAAAGTACACCCAATTACCAGCTAGAGATGCAAATGCTACAGGACAAATTAAACGCAGTAATAAATGGCCAAACGATTCTTTTTACACCAATTGGGTGAGTGAGAAAGACTCCATTTTTTGGCCTGTAAAAGTTCTAGAAGATGGCAAATTTAAGGTAGTGCTCTATTACACCTGTAAAGCAGCTAATATTGGAACAACACTAAAGTTAATTGCAGAAAACAATGAACTAGAAAACGCAGTTACAGAGTCTTTTGACCCACCTTTGGTAGGGATGGAGCAGGATAAACATCCGCGAAAAGAATCTTACGTTAAAGATTTTAAAGCATTGCCAATGGGGCAATTAAACTTAGAAAAGGGCGAATACAATTTAACCTTAAAATCGCCTAAAATTGTTGGAAAACAAGGAATTGATTTTAGACTTTTGCAGTTTATAAAAGTAGAAGAGAACAACTACTAATTCAGACCTAAAAAGTAAAGGTTACCAATTTTTACATTAGTAACCCAAATACATATTAGTGGTTGCCTGGAATGTTTTCTGGCCATGAATTTCTGTATTCTTGCATGGAACGCTCATAGTCACTTGCCAAGTTATCAGCTTCGGTTTTTGAATATATTTCTTTAGCCTTAGGAAAAAAATCTTCTTCCTCATCTTCTAAATGATGCTCAACTTTTTCAAAAAGTTTTTCTGCAGTGGCAATCCAGTGAGGCGAACTCATATCTGTAGTGTCTAATTCTTCAATAAGTTCATCCATCTCATGATGTTCAGCCATACCATGTCTAGCATCTTCCTGCATTTTATCAGTTTCTATAAGGGGCGAATAAAAATAACGTTCCTCAGCTACGGTATGTACCTGAAGTTCTTTTTTTAGCTCTTCCCAGAGATTTTTACGTTCCTCTGAGGCACCAGAAGTCTCTTTTAATTTATCACATAAATCTCGTTGAATGTCGTGGTCTTTTTTAATGGCATTGTAAATTTTCATAGCTCTATTTTTAAGTAATTTTTATTAGCAATACATAAAGTTGTAAACGCATCAGCAAAGTACTAACAAGTAGTAGTGAAGGGTAGTTCGTTTGCATCAAAAGAGAACTCATTTCATAGAAATCGCAAAAAATTAACAAGAACGCTTAATAAGTACTGTGCAGGCAGGGTAGAATATTATAAATCGTTTAATTATCTTTAAAAGCCACTAGGCTAAGGAAATTCTAACGAAACTACTATTAAACTAAACTAAACAAATTCACATGCAGATTATTGAGAACTCCACCGTTTACGATGCCATTATAGTTGGCTCGGGAGCAGGAGGGGGTATGGCAACAAAAATACTCGCCGAGGCAGGATTAAAAGTTGCTGTAGTAGAAGCAGGACCGTTTTTTGACCCAGCGGACCCAAAACATCAAACCCAATTAAAATGGCCGTATGAGAGTCCTCGTAGAGGAGCAAGTACACGTTTTCGTCCTTTCGGAGATTTTGATGCCGCTTATGGTGGTTGGGATATTGAAGGCGAACCCTATACCCATGTAGAAGGCACAAAATTCGATTGGTTCAGGTCTCATATGTTAGGGGGTAGAACCAATCACTGGGGAAGAATTTCACTTCGTTTCGGACCTAAAGATTTTAAGCATAAAGATGTTGATGGTTATGGAGACAATTGGCCCATAGGTTATGAGGATATAAAACCGTATTACGATAAACTAGACAAACTAATTGGGGTGTTTGGAACTAACGAAGGGCTACCTAACGACCCTGATGGTTATTTTTTACCTCCTCCAAAACCAAGGCTTCATGAGCTTTTTTATATCAAAGGAGCTAGAAAATCGGGTATACCAGTTTATCCTTCTAGAATGTCGATGCTTACCAAACGTATAAATGATGAGCGCGGAGTATGTTTCTATTGCGGACAATGCAGCAGAGCATGTCAAGTCTACGCTGATTTTTCAGCAGGTACCTGTTTAATTTTTCCGGCCCAGAAAAGTAAAGGACAAGTAGACCTTTTTGTAAACTGCATGGTTAGAACCGTAACAACAGATAGTGAAGGTAGAGCTACTGGAGTATCGTACATTAATAAAGAAGACCGTAGAGAATATAAACTCAAGGGTAAAGTTGTTGTATTAGGAGCGTCAGCGTGCAGTTCGGCAAGAATTTTATTGAATTCAAAAAGTGAGCAACATCCTAATGGCTTAGGTAACAGTAGTGATGTCGTAGGTAAATATCTTCATGATTCTACTGGTGCTGATAGAGCTGCTTTTATTCCAGATTTAATGAATAGAAAGGTATCGTACAACGAAGATGGTGTTGGCGGAATGCATATTTATTCACCGTGGTGGGGAGACAATTCAAAATTAGATTTTCCACGCGGATACCATTTAGAAATTTGGGGTGGTATGGGTATGCCTAATTACGGTTTTGGTTTCAATGTAAACGATTTCAATAAATTCTTTGGAACCAAGGTGGGTGGTTATGGTGATATACTGCGTAGTGATGCTAAGAAATACTACGGTGCTACTATGGGCATTTCCTCTAGGGGAGAATCAATATCTCGTAAAGAAAACTACTGTGAAATAGACCCTAATGTGGTTGATGAATTTGGTATTCCGGTATTGCGTTTTCATTATAAATGGTCAGATTTAGAACGAAATCAAGCTAAACATGCGCACGATACTTTCGAAGAAATCATTCATAATATGGGTGGTGAACCTTTAGGTGAAAGACCAGGAGCAGATAAAAACTACGGTTTGCATACACCAGGTAGAATTATACATGAGGTAGGTACCACTAGAATGGGTGACAACCCTAAAACCTCTGTAGTTAATGAGTTTCAACAATTACATGATGTAGACAATGTATTTATTGTAGATGCAGGCCCTTTTGTTTCGCAGGCCGATAAGAACTGTACATGGACAATAATGGCACTATCATGGAGAGCCTCAGAACACATTGTAGAACAATTAAAAAAACAAAACATTTAAGCCATGGATAGAAGAAAAAGTATAAAGTCAATTGTGCTAGGTTCTGTGGCTGGCGGGCTAGCCTTAAAAGGTTGCAATACCGCACCAGAAGAAATTGAGCAAAGTGTAGCACAGGCCAATAAATTTTATGGCAGAACTCCGATGGAAAGAGAGCGAGACGAAGCCATTGCCTCTAAAGCGTTTTTTAATGACCACCAGAGAGAAACAATGGTGGTGTTGTGTGATTTAATTTTACCACCAAGCGAGGAGTTTAAAGGAGCCTCAGATGCAGATGTAGTTTCGTTTATAGATTTTATGGCATTTGATGGTGAAGTTGAAAATGAAAATCTTCAAACCGACTTGCGTGGGGGTTTAATGTGGTTAGACCATACCAGCAACGATTTGTATGAAATGGATTTTAAATCTGCCACACCAGAACAACAAAAAGCTATTTTAGATAAAATTGCGTATTACAATCCCGAAGAACCTTGGGATGAAAGACCCTTTGAAGTTAACTTCTTTTCTATAGTTCGTAATTTAACAATGACAGGTTTTTATACCTCAGAAATAGGTATTGAAGAATTGGGTTATAAGGGTAATCAGCCCAACGTATGGGATGGTGTTCCAGAAGAAATATTGGCACAACATGGGGTATCTTATGAACCAGAATGGTTGGCCAAGTGTGTAGACCAAAGCAAACGCAATATAAAAGCAGAGTGGGATGAGAACGGTAACCTCCTCACTTAAAATATACTACCAGCCAAAAACGAAAAGCACCGAGAAATCGGTGCTTTTTCATTTTTAAAAAGCCCATTTTAAACCTGTAAATTTGTAGAAACTGAATTAAACTGAATGAAGTCTCCGGAAATTTATAAACCTAAGAACAAAGTAAGAATAGTTACTGCTGCTTCGCTTTTTGATGGTCATGATGCGTCTATAAATATCATGCGTAGAATCATACAAGCAACCGGTTGTGAAGTTATTCATTTAGGTCATGATAGAAGTGTTGAAGAGGTGGTAAATACTGCAATTCAAGAAGATGCTAACGCCATTGCTATGACCTCTTATCAAGGCGGGCATAACGAATATTTTAAATACATGTATGATTTACTTCAAGAGAAAGGAGCTGGTCATATAAAAATATTTGGAGGCGGTGGTGGTGTAATTCTTCCAGAAGAGATTAAGGCTTTAATGGAATATGGAATAACCCGAATTTACTCTCCTGATGATGGGCGAGAAATGGGACTGCAGGGCATGATTAACGATTTGGTTCAAAAATCAGATTATCCTATCGGAGATGAGCTTGCAGTTGATATCAAGAGGTTGCAAGCACGTGAACCAGGAGCTATAGCTAGAGTTATTTCTGCAGCAGAAAACTTCCCAGAAGTTGCTGCCGATATTTTAACTAAAATAAAAAACAGTAATAAAACGGCTACCACTCCGGTATTAGGTATTACGGGTACTGGTGGTGCAGGTAAATCTAGTTTAGTAGATGAATTGGTTCGTAGGTTTTTATTAGACTTTCCTGAAAAAACTATTGGCCTCATATCTGTTGACCCCTCTAAACGTAAAACTGGTGGAGCCCTTTTGGGAGACCGTATTCGCATGAATGCCATAAACGATTCAAGAGTTTATATGCGCAGTTTAGCTACCCGCCAATCAAATTTAGCATTATCAAAATATGTAAATGAAGCTATTGAAGTACTTAAGGCAGCAAAATTTGACTTGATCATCTTAGAAACTTCAGGTATAGGTCAATCTGATACTGAAATTATTGAACACTCTGATGTTTCGTTGTATGTAATGACACCAGAATTTGGTGCAGCTACGCAATTAGAAAAGATAGACATGCTAGATTTTGCTGATTTGGTAGCCATTAACAAGTTTGATAAAAGGGGAGCTCAAGATGCATTGAGAGACGTTCGCAAACAATATATGCGTAATAACAACTTGTGGGATATTCCACAAGAAGAATTGCCCATTTTTGGTACCCAAGCCTCTCAGTTTAACGACCCTGGAATGAACAGCTTGTATTCCAGAATATTTAAAACTATAGCAGAAAAAACAGGTGCAGATTTTATAACTACGTTATATACCGAAGAAGGTGAGAGTGAAAAAATATATATTATTCCTCCAGCTCGTGTGCGTTATTTATCAGAAATAGCGGAAAATAATAGAAGCTATGACAGCATGGTGAAAGCGCAAGCTGAAATTGCAGAGCAGTTATTCGGTTTTTATAAAACTATTGCAGCGTTAAGTAATCAAAATCCTGAATTAACAAAGACAGGTATTGAAATAAATTCCGCTAAAATATCCGAGGAAAAAAGCTCGGTCGTAAAGGTATTACTAGCTGAATTTGACCGTGCTAAAATGAATTTAAATCCGCACCATTGGGAACAAATTTTAAACTGGAGCAGTGTTGTAGAAAAGTATAAGGCACCAGAATATATTTTCAAGGTGCGTGATAAAGAAATTCGGATGGATACGCATACCACTTCGTTATCACAAAAAGAAATTCCAAAGGTGGCACTGCCTAGGTTTAGCTCGTGGGGAGATATTTTAACATGGTTACTACAAGAAAATGTACCGGGAGAATTTCCGTATACTGCAGGTTTATATCCGTTTAAACGTAAAGGGGAAGACCCCACAAGAATGTTTGCCGGTGAAGGCGGTCCAGAGCGTACCAATAGAAGATTTCATTATGTAAGCTTAGAACAACCCGCCAAGCGTTTATCAACAGCGTTTGACTCTGTAACTTTATATGGTAACGACCCTGATTACAGACCAGATATTTATGGTAAAATTGGTAATGCAGGGGTTTCTATTTGTTGTTTAGATGATGCCAAAAAACTGTATTCAGGATTTAATCTTGCTGACCCTAAAACATCAGTAAGCATGACTATAAATGGCCCAGCACCTATGTTGTTGGCCTATTTTATGAATGCAGCAATTGACCAACAGTGTGAGATTTACATCAAAGAAAACGGCTTAGAAAAAGAAGTTCAGTCAAAAATTGATGCTATTTATAAAGACAAAGAAAGGCCAACCTATTTTGGGGAGCTGCCAGAAGGTAATAATGGTTTAGGATTGTTTTTACTGGGCGTTACTGGTGACCAAGTTTTGCCTTTAGAAGTTTACCATACTATTAAAGCTACTACCATTTCTCAGGTTAGAGGTACCGTACAAGCTGATATTTTAAAGGAAGACCAAGCGCAAAACACCTGTATTTTTTCTACGGAATTTGCTTTAAAGCTAATGGGTGATGTGCAAGCCTATTTCATAGCTAACAATGTTAGAAACTTTTATTCGGTTTCCATTTCTGGGTATCATATAGCAGAGGCTGGTGCAAACCCTATAACACAGTTGGCTTTTACCTTAGCTAACGGATTTACGTACGTAGAATATTACTTAAGTAGAGGAATGGATATTGATAAATTCGGACCTAATTTATCATTCTTCTTTTCTAACGGAATAGACCCTGAATATGCTGTTATTGGTCGTGTGGCAAGAAAAATTTGGGCAAAAGCCATGAAATTAAAGTATGGTGCTAGTCCGCGTGCTCAAATGTTGAAATATCATATTCAAACTTCAGGTAGAAGCTTACATGCTCAAGAAATTGATTTTAATGACATTAGAACCACTTTGCAGGCGCTGTATGCCATCTATGACAATTGCAATTCTTTACACACCAACGCTTATGATGAAGCTATAACAACCCCAACCGAAGAGTCTGTAAGAAGAGCAATGGCTATTCAATTAATTATTAATAGAGAACTGGGTTTAGCTAAAAATGAAAATCCGTTACAGGGTTCTTTTATTATAGAAGAGTTAACAGATTTGGTAGAAGAGGCCGTACTTCAAGAGTTTGATAGAATTACAGAACGAGGCGGTGTTTTAGGCGCTATGGAGACTATGTATCAAAGAGGTAAAATACAAGAAGAAAGCTTGCATTATGAAACGCTAAAACATAATGGTGAATATCCTATTATTGGGGTAAATACCTTTTTGAGTAGCAAAGGCTCTCCAACGGTTTTACCACAAGAAGTAATTAGAGCTACAGAAGATGAAAAAGAAAATCAAATTAAAACCTTAAACAATTTACATAAAGCTTGGAATACAAAAGAAAAGCTTGGTCAATTGCAACAGGTAGCTATGCGTAACGAAAATATTTTTGAAGAGCTAATGGAAGTAAGCAAATATTGTTCTTTAGGTGAAATAACGAACGCACTTTTTGAAGTAGGCGGGCAATATAGAAGAAATATGTAAGTATGATAAAGCGGTTTTTAGTATTGTCTTTAGGGCTTATTTTTAGTTGCATACAAGCTCAAGTTCAGCCTATTAAATTAGATTCTGTTGTAGTTGAAGCTACACGGCTAAAAACAGTAAAAAATGAGTCTCCTTCTTCAATAACAGTAAAATCATTTGCTTTAGAGAGAGAGAACATGCAGCAACTTACGCTGAATAACTATTTACAAGGCGTTCCAGGGTTGTTTATTCAAAATAGCAACAATTTTGCTCAAGATTCTAGAATTTCAATAAGAGGTTTTGGGTCAAGGTCAGCTTTTGGTATTAGAGGAGTAAAGTTGATTGTAGATGGTATTCCAGAAACTACTCCAGATGGTCAAGGCCAAATAGATAATTTGGGTTTAGGACTCATACAAAATGTTGAGATTTTAAGGGGTGCTTCTTCAGCACTTTATGGTAATGCCTCTGGCGGAGTTATAAGCATTTCTACTTTAGGTAATTTTGAAAACGATTTTCTTACCCTTTCTTCGGGAATAGGGAGCTTTGGTTTTCAAAATTATCAAGCTTTAGGGGGTCTTAAAAATGATAAGCTTGAGACGGTATTGTTTCTGAATAGAACGGTTTCAGACGGCTATCGCGAGCACAGCAAATTTGAAACCAATCAATTTAATTTAAAATCAAAAAGGGCTATATCAAATACTTCAAATTTAATCGTTCAACTGAATTATACAGATAGTCCTATTGCAGAAGACGCAGGCGGAATTACCGCTGAGGATGTTGCTAATGATAGAAGACAAGCTAGAGATAGAAATCTTGACTTTAATGCAAGTGAAGCCGTAAATCAATTAAAAACAGGATTAGCTTTTCAATGGCAAAAAACAGATATTGAATTCAATAGTTTTGGGTATTATTCCTATCGTGATTTTGAAAACTATCTTCCGTTTGAAAATGGGGGCGCAGTAGATTTAGTTCGAAATTATTGGGGGCATGGGTCCAACCTCAGTTTTTATCCTTTAAAGCGTAAAGAAGAGATTTCTTTTCAAGTTGGATATGAGCTGGCTTTACAAAATGATAGACGTACACGATACAATAACTTACTGGGCAACAGAGGTGAAGTTAGTCTTCAGCAAAACGAAATTTTTCAAAACTTTGGTGCCTTTGTTTTGGCAAAATCTCAATTGGGAAGCTTTAATTTTTCTGGCGGGTTACGTTTTGATGCGAACAAACTTAAAGCAGAAGACAATTTTTTATTAGATGGTAATGCCTCAGATAAACTTAATCTCAATACACTAAATCCAAGTATTGGGGTGCGCTACGCACTAACCAAAGCACATTCATTTTTTTCTAATTTCTCCACCAGTTTTGAAACGCCTGTATTAAGTGAGTTAAGTGCAAATCCTACAAATCAAGGTGGGTTTAATCAAGAGCTATCAGAGCAAACCGCTTCTAATTTTGAATTAGGCTATAGTTTTACAAATGCTAAAATTGCTATAGATGCTACCGTATTTTCAATTAAAACAAAAGGCGATATTGTTCCATTTGAATTGGAAGCTTTTCCAGAAAGAACCTTTTATAGAAATGCAGGAGAAACCAAGAGAATTGGTCTAGAACTAGAAAATACGGTTTACCTAAGTCCTAAGCTAAAACTAAATTCAAGTTACAGTTGGTCAAAATTTACCTATGAGGAATATGAACTCCCAAACGGAAGTTTTAATGACAACAAACTACCAGGTATACCTGAACATCTTTTTAATGTACAAGGCATTTATACTACAGACACGAATTTCATTGTAGTAGTAAACACGCAGTATAGAGGTTCTTTTTATGCCAATGATGCTAACACTATTGAAGAAGGTGGAGTTTTTTTGGTAAGCTCTAATATTTCTAAAGCCTTTGTTTTTACGGGTTTCAAATTGAAGCCCTATATAGGCGTCAACAATCTTTTAGACCAAAAGTATAGTGATAATGTTCGTATTAATGCTTTTGGTAATAGGTATTTTGAACCAGCAGCCGGCATTAACTTGTATGCGGGTTTACGCTTGTTATTTTAAATGAAACAGGAATTACTTCATTTCCATCAATAGTTACCCTTAGAAATTTTCAATTTTGGGGTGAACAAAAAAAGAAAACTATGAATAGCGACACTTTAGAAGGAAAATGGAAACAAATTAAAGGTGAGTTTAAGCAAAAATATGGCTCACTAACAGATAATGATGTTACCTATACCGAAGGTAAATTTGATGAAATGGTAGGTAAACTACAAGAGAAAACAGGTAAAACCAAGGAAGAAATAAAAAGTGAAATAGATAATTGGTAATACCAATAAATAATAAAAAAGGGAGGCATTTGCCTCCCTTTTTTTTGCTCAAGTAGTTATTTATTCTTTTTCGATAGTAGCACTATCTGCTTCTTGTATTTTTACAAAATCAGAAGGGGTTTTCAAAAACATGGCTTTTTTATGCGTAAGCAACACTGGGTGAGCTAGTATTAACGGATTTTTACTTAGCATGGTTAGCCAGTCGTTCTTTTCTAAATCTACATTATCTTCTTTATAATTTGACGTAAAGTCAGGATGTTCTTGATTGACCATGTGTGAAGCATCTACTGAAAGGTCTTTACAAATTTCGGCCCACTGGGTTGGGGTTACCGTGTCTTTAGAAATGTCTATAAGTTGTACCTTCTTGTCACTACTTTTTACAAAACCTACAGCTTGTTTGCCAATAGAATCCTTAGAATTGTAATATAATTGTATCATGTTTTTATGTTTTGAAATTACGCCCATTTTGTACGATTTAGTTTAAAGGTACGTGGTAAAAAGGTTTAGAATTAAGTCAAATGAATTGATTATTTGCTCTTTTGCTTTTAAGCGTTTAAAACAGTTATTATTATTAACTATGGGTTGTTAGTTATTACTTATAAAACCCCTGTAAGGTTCCTATCAAAAACCCTACTTTTGTTATAGCAAATATTCATAGAAATACGTGTTATGTCTGAACAAATAGAAAGATTAAAAACAGTTATAATAGGTTCTGGTCCAGCGGGTTATACCGCTGCAATTTATGCATCTAGAGCAGATTTAAGACCAGTTTTATATACCGGAATGGAACCGGGAGGCCAATTAACAACAACTACTGAGGTTGACAACTTTCCTGGTTACCCAGAAGGGATAGATGGCCCAAGCATGATGGTGCAGTTACAGCAACAAGCTGAGCGTTTTGGAACAGAGGTGCGTATAGGTATGGTAACCACTACAGAATTAAGTGATGAAGTTGGAGGTATTCACAAACTTACCATTGACGATAGTAAGGTTATTGAAGCAGAGACGGTAATTATTTCTACAGGCGCGTCGGCAAAATATTTAGGTTTACCTAGTGAACAACGCTTGCGTGGTGGTGGTGTTTCTGCATGTGCAGTATGTGATGGTTTCTTTTATAAAGGACAAGAGGTTGCTATTGTTGGAGCAGGGGATACAGCCGCTGAAGAAGCTTCATACTTAGCAAATATCTGTAAAAAGGTAACAATGTTAGTTCGTAAAGACCATATGCGCGCTTCAAAAGCTATGCAGCATAGAGTAAATAGTTTACCAAACATTGAAATAAAATACAATACAGAGGTAGATGAAGTTTTAGGTGAGCAGGTAGTAGAAGGTTTACGCATGGTTAACAATCAAACAGGTGAAAAAGAAGAAATAGCCATTACAGGGTTATTTATTGCAATTGGTCACAAACCAAATACTGATATTTTTAAAGGCCAGTTAGAAATGGACGATGTAGGGTATATTATTACCAAACCAGATTCTACAAAAACAAACAAACCTGGAGTATTCGCAAGTGGTGATGCCCAAGATAAAATATACAGACAAGCAATTACAGCTGCAGGTACAGGCTGTATGGCAGCCTTAGATGCCGAACGTTATTTAGCAGAAGTCGGCTCTGTAGAGGAAGCCACTGCAAGATGGGATTAATAAAAAAGCCGCTTAAAGCGGCTTTTTTTAATCTATACGTTTATAGTTTTCAGAAAAAGTTCGATTTCCTTCTTCATCATAACTTATCTGACTGTAATTTTTAGCATTCAAATCTAGCTCAAATTTAAATAGTCTTAAGGTGTCTAAAGCTTTCATCATTTCGGCATCGCCATACTCAATAGTTTCAATTAAATGACCATCTTCAATTTCATATGAACCATAGCCGAACCTACCATTTGGTTCCCCAGGAACATATCTAGACCACATTATTTTACCGTTGTAATACATTTTTACCTGTCTGTAGCCTTCGTCTTTTTCTACAGTGTCAGAAATATTTATACCATCATCATAATTATAAAAACTAACCAATTCCCAAGTACCCTCTATAGAGTTAAAAGAATCTGAAGAAGCATCGGTCTCCATTGTAGTTGCACCAACTAACAACAAGACCAAAAATAAGAGTGCGAAAATTTTTTTCATTTTGCTATAAATTTTGGTTCGTGTTGAATATTTCTATAAAAGGTACGAATAATTTTGAAGATATGTTAAAATAATACTACAAATATTATCAAATTAAAAATGCCTTTAGTAGCCAACTAAAGGCATTTTAAGGTTGGTTAACACAATGAAAATTATTGTTTTCTCACACTCCCAGAAACCGATTTTGATTTTTGAACACTTGGGTCTCCTGAGTACGAAATATCTGCTCCGCTACTAGCATCGGCTATGAGACTTTCGATAACATTAACATCGATATCTGCGCCACTACTTGCATTGGCATCGCATGTTCTTGCTTCTAACCCTCTAGCTCTAATATCTGAACCACTGCTTGCGTCTGCATAAAAACTATCTGTTTTACCACTTAGTTTAATGTCTGCTCCGCTGCTACAATTGGCGTTAATTTCCTCCGCGGAAACCTCTGCTTCAATGTCAGAACCACTAGAAGCTTCAATATGTAATCTTTCAGCTGAAATTACATTCTGACCAAGTAAATCAGCTCCACTAGAGCTTTCTAAGGCGGTAACTCTTGGTAAAGACACGTATACATTTTTTGTAGCTCTTCCAATATTTTCTGTGGTATGAATTTTTAATCGACCGTTGTTAATATCAGTTTCAATTAGGTCAATTACATTTTCATCTGCTTCAACCACAATTTTAAATTCATCGTCTTGAGTTACAAAAACATCTAGACCTTCAGAAGCATAAACTTCTGTAAAATCTTCAGTTACTGTTCTAGTTTCTTCGGTAACTTGACCGTTACCTTGTTTGCCTGAGCCAAAATTTACATCAAACATACAAGATGATGCAAATAATGACATGATGATGGCTACGGCTATTCTCGCTAATGTTGTCATGATGTTTGTTTTAATTGATTGATTAAATGTATTTTAAAAGATTGTTGTTTTGAATTAATTCGTACTCAATTGTTGAATTTAGCTTCTCAATTGTCATCGTCGTTGTCTTTAGCTTTAACCTGAATACCATTTTCATCTATTTTAAGTATTACAGATTCGCCATCATCCTTTACGTCAATATCAATTCCGTTTTCCCCGATTTTAACGTGCCCATTTTCTTCACCAACATTAATATCAATGCCATTTTCATCAATTTTGAAGTTGCCTTCCATTTCAGGGTCATCAGGGCAGTCTAGACATTCTAAAATGCCATCGCTGCCCATGACCCACTGGTAATCAACTATTTCACTTCTGTAATAATCTTTATTATTTTTTGTACCTCTGCCCATGTGTCCTTTAAGACTTCTACCAAAATCTACTACAGTACCTGCTGGTATATAAACTTCTGCACGTATTTCTTGATTTCTCATTTTAGCATCCTTAGGTGTAGTTAAAAAATCATTGAAAAGCAGCGTACCATTGGCATAAGTATATTCATATTGAATTTTATCTGAACGATTGCGAGCTTCTTCAAATGAAGAACCGTCAGCATCCTTCTTTACTTTTACTTGTAGTAAACTATCCTTAGCAAGTTTTAAATCTAGTCTTACATTGTCAGAATAGATTATAGGTTCGCCTTCATCGGTATACACAAGCTCTAAGTCGTCAAAAGACATACTGTTTTCAAAATCTAGATAGTCAGCACTTTGCATACCAATAACTAAAGTGTCTTGTGGTTGTAACTGCACAAGTTCTTTAGTGTCAGTAGTAGTGCCCGTGTAAGCAAACGCCATAGATTGTTTAACTCCAAAAAATACCAGTAAGGTAATAGCAACTAACCAAAGGCCTAACAAGCTATATTTTGCCACATTACCAATAGATTTTAAGTTGTTTACAAGAATTTTAAGTCCCAAATAGAGTACAAAAAAGAATGGAATACCAACAGCAAAAAACACTAATATTGAAACCAGCCAAACAGGTGCCGCAGTGGTATTCACAATATCGTAAAAGTCAACACCTGGTAGGTTTACTGCTTTAAATATACCAATGGTAAATAAGCTTATAAATAAGCCTAAAAGTGCAGCAGCACCGGTTAGAATCATTACAATTCCAATGAATTTGCCAAACACTTTAAATAGGAACATAAAAATATCACCAATGGTGTCGAAAAAAGTTCTGGAGCTGCTTTTAACTTGATCACCTACTTTTTGGTAATCAACGTTTTTTACTTTGTCGGCAACATCAACAAACCCCTCTTTTACTTTGCGTTCTATATTGCTGATGTTGACGGGCTCTCCCCGCATATCTAATTTTTGGCTCGTAGTTGCTGCTTCAGGAACTAGAATCCATAGAATTATGTAAACCAATAACCAAAAGCCCGAGGTTACTATTGCTAAAAAGATAAATATTAAACGTATCCAAAGGGCATCTACCCCTAAATAGTGTTCTAAACCAGAACAAACCCCACTAATAAATTTGTGGTCAATATCTCTATACAGTTTTTTTCCTTTTTTTGGAGCTTCTGACCGTGGTCTTGGTGCATCTTCAAAGATATCTTCGTCTACCATGTAATCTTCTGGTTGCCCCATAATATTAATAACATGGTCAACTTCGATTTGCGTGATTACTTGGCGCTCGTGCTCCATTTTTTCAGAAAACAATTCTGCAATACGAGCTTCAATATCTGTAAGTATCTCTTCGCTGCCAGCGGTACCTGAAAAGGACCTTTTAATGGCTTCTAGATATAGCCTTAATTTGTTATACGCTTCTTCATCTATATGAAAGAAGGTATTTGCCAAATTTATATTTACTGTCTTGTTCATTTTCTGTTGATGTCTTAATTGTTGTTGGTTACCAGATTTACTGCATTCCTTAGTTCATCCCAAGTACCGTTAAGTTCTTTTAAAAATAACTGTCCGGTTTCTGTTAGGGCGTAATATTTTCTTGGTGGTCCAGAGGTTGACTCCTCCCATCTGTAGTTTAAAAGTCCGGCATTTTTTAACCTTGTTAATAAAGGATAAATAGTGCCTTCAACCACAAGCATTTTAGCGTCTTTAAGAGCTCCTAAAATTTCAGAAGCGTATTTGTCATCATCTTTTAAAATAGACAAAATACAGTATTCTAGAACCCCCTTGCGCATTTGTGCTTTTGTGTTTTCTATATTCATAACTTCATGGTTCTTATATAATTAACTGTTCGTTTTTTGAACGTGATGTTCTTTTTGTTTCCGCCGCTCCCTTCTTGATTAGAGAAGGGAGTGGAAACTAGGTTGATTGATTGATGATTGATTGATGATTGTTTTTTGATTGATGAATAAACGCCTACTTCATAGTAATTACTTTATAAATTTTATAGTGATTGGATACTCAAAATACTCACCTTCATTAGTTCTCAGAGTTGCTAGAATGGTATAAACTAGATTTATAATAGTTAATGCAGCGTGCACTAAACCAGCTATACCAGCAGGCCAAAAGAATCTATTAAACGGAAAATCATTACTATCCCAATGAATATTGATATTATCCCAATCCCAGAAACCATTCCAACCACTATTTTGAAAAATATCTGGAAAATTTCCAATAAAAAAGGGAATGGTAATCATGCCAGCTAATAAGGAGTATAACAGCATGCTTATTTGAAAGTTTAATGCCTGTTTACCATTATAGTCAACAAACTTTAATTCATTTCTATTTGCTAACCATAATACCAAAGGCAGAATAAAATTACCTAGAGGTATAAAATACTTAGAGAGAGTTGAAGCGTGTATTATCGCTGATAAATTTCGTTCATGTTTGCTTAAAGTGGTTTCCATTTTTGATTGATGATTAATTGATTACCTACTAGCTTATGATGCAAATATATATCCAAAAACTAGTACTATGTAAAACAAAGTACTAAAAATTAACATAGTTTTAACAATGTAAAGATTTATAAAATTGGTTTATTTTAGCGAAAATTAAAGCAATTCAATGGCTACAAAACCTAGTAAATTCAATACGTTTACCTTTTTTAAATTACCTTCTGCTTGGTGGACGGGAGTACGATTAACACATTTAGATGAAAAAAAGGCAGTGACAACTGTGAAACATAAATGGGCGAATCAAAATCCGTTTAAAAGCATGTTTTGGGCTGTTCAAGGTATGGCTGCTGAGCTAAGTACAGGAGCAATGGTTATCGAACAAATAAGAGAAAGTGGAAAGAAAATTTCAATGCTTGTTCAAAACAACAACGCCAATTTTTCTAAAAAGGCAACAGGTAGAATTACGTTTACATGTGAAGATGGGCATTTAATTAAAGAAGCCATTGAACAAACTATAACAACTGGCGAAGGTCAGAAGTTTTGGATGAAATCAGTAGGCGTTAATGAAGACGGGGTTGTGGTATCCACTTTTAATTTTGAATGGACCATAAGACTAAAGCAATAAAACCATAGTTGTTTACTTCAATTATAGCAAAAGACCAATTTTATGGTCTTTTTTTTGTAACAAAAATTAAATTTTTACAACGTATTAGTATCACATTAAAATCAATCAAAAAATGAATGCACACGAAATAGACTATGATATTTACGGAGAAGAAATGCAATACGTTGAAATTGAGTTAGACCCTCAAGAGGCGGTAGTTGCAGAAGCCGGAAGCTTTATGATGATGGACAACGACATAAAAATGGATACCATTTTTGGCGATGGTTCAAATCAAGAATCTGGAGTTTTAGGTAAAATATTTTCGGCAGGTAAACGTATTCTAACCGGGGAGAGCTTATTTATGACTGCCTTTTTAAATATAGGTCAAGGTAAAAAGAAGGTGAGTTTTGCCTCTCCATATCCCGGTAAAATTGTACCCATAGATTTGTCTGAAAAAGGGGGTAAGTTTATTTGTCAGAAAGATGCTTTTTTATGTGCAGCAAAAGGGGTAACCGTAGGTATTGAATTTTCTAAACGATTAGGTAGAGGTTTATTTGGTGGCGAGGGCTTTATTATGCAAAAATTAGAAGGTGACGGAATGGCCTTTGTTCATGCAGGAGGCACGCTTGCTAGAAAAGACTTGGTAGCTGGTGAAGTATTAAAAGTAGATACCGGTTGTATTGTTGGTTTTTCACAAACCGTGGATTATAACATTGAGTTTATTGGAGGAATTAAGAACACTGTTTTTGGTGGTGAAGGTTTGTTTTTTGCAACGCTTCGTGGGCCCGGAACAGTTTATATTCAGTCATTACCATTTAGCAGATTGGCAGGTCGTGTTTGGGCAGCTGCTCCTAGAGGTGGAGGTAAAGACAAAGGTGAAGGTAGTATTTTAGGCGGTCTTGGAGATTTACTAGATGGCGATAACAGATTTTAAATAATTTTAAATAACAATTTCAAGGTTAGATTCCTATTTTAGGTTAATTAATCTAATCAATAGTGTATGAACTTTCAAAACCTGTTTAAATTCCTAGAAACTTTAAACAAAAACAATTCTAAAGCATGGATGGATACCAATAGAAAATGGTATCAAGAAGTTCGTACAGCGTTTATTCATTGGCTAGATGAACTCGATTTGAGGGTTGCTGAAATCGACCCAAATTATTATGCAACCCCAGGTAAAAAGGGAATAAATCGTATCAATAATAATTTGATGTTTCATCCCAACAAACCGGTTTACAAAGACCATTTTGGGGCGGGTTTAGATAAGGCGCCAAATTCAGCAGACTTTTATATAGAAATAGGCTTAAAACAATGTGTATTAGCGGGTGGCTTTTGGCGACCAGAACCTAAGATTTTAAGAAATATTAGAGATGGTATTGATTATAATGGTGAGGTTTTTAAAGACATATTGAATAAAAAATCTTTTAAATCAACATTTGGTGAACTCTACGAAGACGAAAAATTGAAAAACCCACCTAAAGGATTTAGCAAAGAACATGAACATATAGCATTGCTAAAGCATAAAACTTTCGCTGTTGTTCATGAGTTGTCTAAAGAAGAAGTTCTTGCTCCAAACTTTAATGAAAAGATAGTATCGGTTTACCAAGAAATGCTTCCTTTTAGGCGATATTTAAACGAGGCAGCAATGATTTAAAATTCACTATGAAAAACGAAAATATTAGACATATCAAAAAAACATTATTATCTGATAATTGGTATACACTTCATAAATATTCATTTGAATATCAAAAACCAGATGGTACTTGGGAAGAACAGCATAGAGAAGCTTATGATAGAGGTAACGGGGCTGGTATTTTATTATACAACAAAATAAAAGGCACTGTAATTTTAACGAAGCAATTTCGAATGCCAACTTATGTAAATGGTAATGAAGATGGTATGATGATAGAAGTTTGTGCAGGATTGTTAGATGGTGATAATCCTGAAGATTGTATACGAAAAGAAACCGAAGAAGAAACGGGTTATAAAATTGAAAATGTTAAACGCGTTTTTGAAACATACATGTCACCGGGGTCGGTAACAGAAATTCTATATCTATTTATAGGTGAATATCAAGATAAAATGAAGGTTAGTGATGGTGGTGGTGCAGCAAACGAAACGGAAAATATAGAAGTTCTGGAGTTGTCTTTTGAGAAAGCACTAAAAATGATTAAAACCCAGGAAATTAGAGACGCAAAAACCATATTGCTTTTGCAATGGGCACAGGTAAACAATCTTTTAAATTAATAACTATGCTATTAACAACAACAAATCAAATAGAAGGATATAAGGTAACCGAGTATATAGGAGTAGTTACTGGTGAAACTATAATTGGAGCTAATATTATCAAAGATGTATTTGCAACTATACGAGATGTAGTGGGCGGTCGTTCAGGGTCTTATGAAAAAGTTTTACGAGAAGCACGTGAAAATGCACTCCAAGAAATGTCTAGTAACGCGGCCAGTAAAGGAGCAAATGCCGTTATAGGCATTGATTTAGACTACGAAACCCTAGGTGCTAATGGAGGTATGATTATGGTTACCGCTTCGGGTACTGCAGTAAAATTTCAACAAGTTTAGTATGCATTGTGTAGTGCAACCAAGGTTTTGTGTAGAGTTGCCCTTATTTCTGCACTAGAACCGTTAAAATTAGTATTCATAAAACTAAAAAGTAACACTGAACCTTTTTTTGTTTTAAGATAACCACATAGGTTGTAAACATTACCCATGGAACCAGATTTGGCAAAAATAAAATAGTTGGTATTTGGTTCGGGCTTAAGCACCGTGCCGTTGGCATTCCAAGTAGGTAAAAGGTGGAAGAGCTCATTTTCAGGTACTTGGTTGTATAGCTTATTTAAAAGAGTAATAAAAAATTTAGGACTGGCTAGGTTATATCTAGAAAGTCCGGAACCATCTACCCAACGCAATTGCTTTTGTTCTTCTTTAAAATGTTCGTCCAGTATCTTAGATTTTATATTATTAAAACTTAGGGTGTCTGATAGTGTTGAAGAAGAGACTAAAAGCATTTGTTCAGCAGTAAAGTTATCACTCTCCCAAAGCATTTGTTTGTATATACTATCTGTTTCTTTACCATACAAAACGTTACTCAGTGGTGTAGAAGTTGTTGTTTCAACAACAGATTGTTTAGTTAAATTACTAAGCAAGTCTACGGTTAAGGTTGAAGAGGTTTTAAACGGTATTTGAAGTGTGTCTAACAAATTTGAATTGATATGGAATATATTTTGGTTTTCCTCACGTTTAGATTTGTTTTCTGTTCTTCGTACATTTTTATTAAAATAGGCAGGGCTCACCTCTAATGAATCTTTGGAGGAAAACTGAACTACGTTTCTATGTATTGGAAATGAAGTTAATTCTGGAGAAAAATAGTAGGAATAATCTTCCCAAGCCCAGCCGGGCATATATCTATTTCCTTCGTAATTAGACATATCAATGGAAACAACAGGAAATTTGCTCAAGAATTTTAGGGCAGTGCTATCTTTTAAATTCGGATTTAGAAAACTGGGATCACCAGTACCTTTTATAAATAAGGTATCACCAATAACCTCATAAAACATGGCAGGAATATATTTTTCTAAATAGTTTTTAGCGGTGAAAAAAGTAAGAAGTTTAAGGGTACTAGCCGGAATAAAATTTTTAGAACTATTGTAGTTGATTAGCGTGTCTGTTGATTTTTGGTCAACGACTAAAATTCCAGAATGGAAGTTCGTCTTGCGCTGCGTTTTAAGAACATCAGCAATAATTTTTTTATCCCTATTATTTTTAAGAGTTGAACAACTCGATACTAGAGCAAATGCTACTAAGATAAAGAGAAGGTTGTAGGTTTTATACTGATTTACAACAAGTTGTAAATTGCTTTTTATCGATTTTAACACAAATTTGCCTAGTTTTTAACTGCCAATTCTAACAAGATAAAGTTTTTTACGTTAACTTAGAAGAGCAATGTTCAACCTAAAACAAACAAATAAGTATGGCAAAATCAATGCTTGAGTACACCATTACTATTCTGCAAAAGGTTAGTTTTGATGCAAGATTGTTTATGAAAGAGGTGCGAAAGGCAAGTTCAAATTTACTTCCCAATGAAGTTGAAGAATTAAAAATCTGGTTACAAACCTATGTGCTAGATAAACCAGAATTACACTCCAGTTTAATTTATTTAAAAGTATAGATAACCGCCGAAAGGCGGTTTTTTATTTATTTACATTCTTTATTGTCAATATTCTGTAGATATTTTACCACAAAAAGGTACTTATATTCTTATATTTATAAGACAGTTCTCTTATCACCTACAAAAGCCTTGTTGAGGTTTCATCAACCTCTAGTTTTAATTTGTATGTAAATGGCCAACCAAAAAAATAGCTCTGATACTTATAAACAAAGTGTTCAGATTAATTCAAATGAAGAATTGCTTCAAAGCATCTACACTAATTCTCCGTTTGGTATAGCTCAATTAGATAGCTCAGGAAAATTCATACACATTAATTCAAAGTTTGAAGAGATTTCTGGATTTTCGTCAGCTTTTTTATTGGGTAAACCGTTGTGCTCAATTTTAGCTCCTTTTGAAAATAAATTTGAAGATGCAGCCATTTCATTTGCATTTGTACCTAATCAGTTTCAAGAAAAAGTTTTACAAAAAAAAGATAAAAAAGGTTTTAAGAGAGTTAGGCTAAGTGTTGTTAAAGAAACTAATAAATCAGGTTCTTTACACTTTTATGTAGTAACCATTTTACCCCTTTCAAGGCCAAGACAGAAGATTGTAACCATATCAGATAAATATAGTTGGTTAAGTGCTACATTTCAGAATGCCAATATAGGACTCTGTGTTACAGATTCTCACGGTAATATACTTACGGTTAATAATTGGGTTATAGATAAAATGCATTTTTCTTCTAGCGAGTTAAAGACATTGAATCTTAAAGACTTAATTTATAGTGAAGATTTACCATTAGGCTTTGAGAATTTTATGAAAATTCAAACCAAAAAAGTAAATAGTTACCAAATTGAATTACGTATAAATAAAAAAAACCAAGGGTATTTCTGGGCAAATACTTTTGCTTTCGGAGAAAAAAATAAAGATGGAGACATAGATAAAGTTTTCATTATAATCAAAGACGTTTCTGAAAACCAACGCTTAAAAGAGCAACAACAAAAACATGAAAATTTTCTAAGACTATTAATAGATAATTTACCTAATCATGTTTTTTGGAAAGATCGCAATAGTGTTTTTCAGGGCTGTAATAAAGCTTTTGCAAAATTTGTTGGGTTAGATTCAACAGCACAAATAATTGGTAAAACAGATTTTGACTTAATTCCAGATAAACAAATTGCTAATCACTACCTAGCGTATGATAGAAAAGTTATGGAGTCTGGAGAACCTGTATATAATCTAGAAGAGACAATAATTGGTGTTGATGGTATAGTTAGAAATAGTTTAACAACTAAATTACCTATAAGAGAGGGTAACAAAATAAATGGGGTCATTTGTTTTATAGTAGATATAACAGATGTAAAAACGGTATCTCTAGAGTTTGAAAAGCAAAAGAATTTTTTAACGCTTTTGCTTAACCACTTACCGTACCATGTTTTTTGGAAAGATAGAAATAGCATATTCTTAGGCAGTAATAAAGAATTTGCCTTGGAACGGGGTTTTAAATCAGTAGAAGACCTAGTTGGAAAATCAGAATTAGATATTGCTAAAACCCCAGAAGAGGGAATGCTCTATATGAATTTAGATAAAAAAGTAATTTCAACGGGTAAATCAATAGATAATATTGAGTATTCTTATTCTGATAATAATGGTCGAGAGAAATGGGCTTTATCAAATAAAATTCCAATTAAAGAAAATGGTATTGTAACCGGTATTTTAGGTTTCTGTATAGATATTACAGATTTAAAAATGGTCAGTAATGAGAACAAAAGACAAACAGACTTTTTAAATCTTTTAATAGCCAATATGCCAAATCAGGTATATTGGAAAAATACAAACAGGCAATTTTTAGGTTGTAATAAAGTATTTGCAGATTTATTGGAGTTAGACAGTCCTGAAGAAATTATTGGTAAATACGGTAAAGACATTCTTTCCAATCCCTATGATGGAGAGGTTTGCAAACTTACTGATGAAATGGTTTTAAACACAGGCCAACCTATTCTCAACTACGAAGAACATTACCTAAAAAATAACAGAGAGATTACGGTACTTACTAGTAAAATACCACTCAAAAGCTCTACAGGTGAAGTAACAGGTTTGCTAGGTATTTGTATTGATATAACAGAACGTAAATCCTATGAAAGTCAGTTAGAAGAAAGAAATTTTCAGCAACGTAAATTAAATGAAGAACTTACCATAGCAAAAGAGAAGGCAGAAGAAGTTAACCGTTTAAAAACAGAGTTTATAAATAACATGTCTCATGAGGTTAGAACACCTTTGAATAGCATTCTGGGCTTCGCAGAACTTATAAATGAAAATACAGGCAAGCAAGACATAAATCATTACATATCCATTATCAAGAATAGTGGTGAGCAGTTATTAAGTGTAATTGAAGATATTTTAGAAGTTTCAATTTTAGAAACTAAGATTGCTAGTTTAAACACAACAACTTTTAGTATACATGAATTTCTTGAAGAGCTATATAGAGTTTTCGCTCTTAAATGGAAAAAGAAAGAAGTAGATTTTATAATAGAGTTACCAGATAAAGAAGTCAACAGCAATCTTACAACCGATAAATTTAAGCTAAGAAAGATTTTAGAAAACCTCTTAGAAAATGCCCATAAATTTACGTCTAATGGTTATGTAAAAATAGGTTATAGATGCGTAGGTGATGAAAAAATACTGTTTGTTGAAGATACAGGAATAGGAATTGCTGCCGAACATCAAAATCATATATTTGAACGTTTTTCACAGGCAGACCAAGCTATATCTCAAAATTATGGCGGTTTAGGATTGGGTTTAGCAATAGCAAAAGAAAACGCAAGCCTGTTGAACGCCAAATTAACGTTGAAAAGCAACCTTGGAGAGGGAACCCTGTTTTTACTAAGTTTTAAAGATAATTTTAAGTAAAAAGACACCTTTTGGTCAGGAGCATAAAATGAAAGAGAACACCAAACCCTTATATAACCTTTTAATAGCAGAAGATGAAGAAATCAATTTCTATCTTTTAAAAACTTTTTTAAGTAAAATTGAAGAAGCAGATTTTAACTTAATTAGAGCTGAAAATGGAGAGGAAGCAGTAGAAATTTGTTTGTCAACTCCAGATTTAGATTTGATTTTAATGGACATTAAAATGCCTATTATGGATGGTTTTGAAGCAATAAAAGAAATACGACCCAAATATGCAGATTTACCAATTGTGGTACAAACCGCCTTTGTTACAGATTCTGATAAAGAAAAAGCTTTAGAAGTAGGGTGTACCGCCTTTGTTAGCAAACCACTCAAAAGAGAATTGCTTTGGGAAACCCTTAAAGAATTATTAGAGAAATAAAAGTTTATTTAATACTTACCGGACTTATAATTTTCACATCTTGAAATGTAATTGCCCCCCTAACCACACTAGAAATTACATCTTTTAACGCATCAATAATTTGAATTTTTAATTCATTTTTATGATATATCAAGCTAATTTCTCTTGCCGGAGACGGCGCCTTAAAATGCCTTAAATTCTTTTTCTTTTTTTCATCCAATTCTAACGTATTTAAAAAAGGTAAAAGGGTCATTCCCATTCCTTCATTAGAAAGGTTTACAAGCGTTTCAAAACTTCCACTTTCTATTTGAAAGTTATCTTCAAGCCTATTTTTAGTGGATGAGCACAAGTTAATTACACCATCTCTAAAGCAATGACCATCTTGTAGCAGCAAAATATCCTCAATAGCCAAATCATTTACCTCTAATTCTGGGTTTTGAGCCAATCTATGATTTGTAGGCACATAACCCACAAACGGTTCATAATATAACGGTCTCTCTTTGAGAAATTCAATTGATAACGGAGTAGCCGCAATACCAGCATCTAAATGACCATCCTGTAAATTTCGAATTAATTCGTCTGTATTTTGCTCTTTTATAACAAGTTTTACTTTAGGATATTTTTTTACGAAAGTTTGTAAAAACATTGGTAATAGTGTGGGCATTACAGTTGGTATTATTCCCAAAATAAATTCTCCGCCTACATAACCTTTATCTTGATCTACTATATCTTTAATACGTTCTGCTTCAGCCACTATATTTTTTGCTTGAGCCACTATTTTTTTACCAATTTCAGTAATAGAGATGGGTTTTTTACTTCTATCAAATATTAATATACCCAATTCATCTTCTAGCTTTTGAACTTGCATAGATAAGGTAGGTTGGGTAACAAAACTTTTTTCAGCTGCTAATGTGAAATTTTGATGCTCAGCAACTGCTAAAACATATTGTAATTGCGTAATAGTCATTTGATATAATTAGAGGTTATAAAGATATAAAAAGTATTGATAAAAACTATTAAAAATATAAAAACAATATATTAAATTTATATAAAATCTAATTAAATGAAAATAAATAGCATAGGATTAAACCCAGAGAAGTCTCAAGAACTAGCAGTAAATTTAAATAATTTGCTGGCTAATTTTCAGCAATATTACTTAAATCTACGCGGTATTCATTGGAATATTACAGGTAAACGTTTTTTTAATTTACACGAAAAATTTGAAGAGTTATATGTAGATGCAAATACTAAGGTAGATGAAATTGCGGAGCGTATTTTAACTTTAGGCGGTACACCACTGCATACCTTTGAAGATTATACCAAATCTTCTAAAGTGCCAGTAGGTAAGAATGTTACAAAAGATGAGGATGCCATTCAATTAATAGTAGAATCGCTTACACAGTTGCTTAAAATAGAAAGAAAAATATTTGAACTTACAGAAGAAGCTGCTGATGTAGGTACCAATTCTATGATGAGTGATTTTATCACTGAACAAGAAAAAACAGTTTGGATGATGAAAGCTTGGTTAACTGAGAAAATTTAATTAAAAAAAATCCCCGAGAAATCGGGGATTTTTTTAATTAATTAATTGATTGATTGATTGATGTTGTTTGTTTTTTAAAAGCGAATAGCAAATTCTAAATCTTCACCTGATACCTCAAATTTTGCAGTTTCAAAAGATGGTGGCCCCATGGTCATATCATTACCGCTCATACCATAACCTTCTTTTGGCATTCCGTTTGCTTCAAAATCCATTTTCTTATTATCATTAGCGTCATGCATAGCCATAATAGCATACGTTCCGTTTGGTACATTTTCAAAAACTAAGGTTACTTTACCATCTTCGATAACACTTTCTAGATTTTCTATACCGGCACCTTTCATAAAGGTTTCAGCCGTATGTATAGATGCCATTACTTTACCTTCATCTGAAGTTACGTTATCTATGGTAACAGTAATTGATGCACCCGTTGTCTCTTGTGCAGTAGCTATGGTAAAATTTAATGTTAAAGCAATAATTGTAATAAGTAGTGATTTCATTTTTGTGTTTTTAATTGTTATCAATGCCTCAAAATTGAGATATCTCGCCAACAAAAAATAAAATACTATACCCAATTGTTGAAAATAGATGATGAACTGTGCTAATCACACCATTTTAAGCGTACCGCTATTACATAATCTAGACCAAATTTACTTGAGCCAAACCATAACCCTAGCATACTAATGGCTGAAAATATAAAGTAAGGGATATAACTCCATGACCCATCATACTCTCTAAAAACTAGAATGGTAATTAGCTGTATTAAAAACACAAAAGAAGTTAATCGTATACAACAACCCAGTATAAAATTTACTGCAATGATGGTTTGCAGTACAACAAATAAAATGGCAAAGACTTCTGAATAGGTTTGAAAGATTCCACCAAATTCAGCTATTTGGTAGCTAGTATATTTAGATATTTCAAACAAATCTAAACTTGAATTACTCCATGGGAGACCAAATTTAGCAGGTACCCAATTCAATATTAAATACAGCCCTGTAAGTAATTGTGGTAACGAGGTTATTAAGTTCGCAAACCAATGAGTTAATTTGTAAGGAGTAGTTAGTGTCTTAACAATGTTTACCATAATTAAATTGAGTTAAAACCATAATCTTAACTCTAACTTACTATAATTTATTGTTAAAATGAAATAATAAGTATGTTAAAAAATAATTTGAAATCAATAAAAATAAAAATGAATGGTAATAATTGGGTATTGAAACGTTTTTCTAGAGTTCTAGTACGAGTTGTATATTACATCGTTCATATGGGGATTTTATACCATTAATTTCAACAAAACCCATTTTTCTATAAAGTTGAATTGCGGGTTTAAGAATAGTGTTACTTTCTATATATATTTTTTTTGCTCCCCTTTCTTTGGCTACATTTAAAATATGTTGCCCCAATTGTATTCCTACTTTTTTGCCTTGAGCTTTAGGCGTAACTCCCATTTTAGCTAATTCATAATCAAATTCGGTATCATTCATTTTAATTAAACCACAAACACCAACCACCTCATCATCTAAAAGAGCTATTGCAATATATCCACCTTTAGCTATTATATTTTCTTTAGGATGGTCTAACGCCTTAAAATCAGACGCTTCCATTTTAAAATATTCTTCAATCCAAGCTTGGTTTATTGCTTTAAACGCTGAAGCATATTTGGATTCAAAGGGTACTATTTTAACCTTTGTTATGCTCATTACTTTTCATTTTGTTGGCAATTGCTTTACTATGTGTAGATTTTATCTCTTCTAATTCTTCAATTATCTTTTGATGGTCTTCCCCTCTGGTTTGACTAAGTTTATAGGCCGCCTGTATTTCTTTAATTTCAATACTAAAACCAATAACTCCTTTTACTTGCCGCATTGTTCTAGTTGAAAATGTGTTTAAATCTATAGGTTCTTTTGCAAAGGATTCATAGTTTTCAACTAAGCGGTACATTGATGCCAAAGTTTCTTCCTCGGAAAGAATTTTTACAATTCCGTATACATGTACAGCAATATAATTCCATGTGGGTACTTCCTCTGTTTTATACCATGAAGAAGAAATATAATGATGTGGACCATTAAAAATGCACAACACCTCTTTACCATCTTTTAATGCGCTTGCCTGCGGATTAGCTTTTGCTACATGGCTTACCAAAAAGAATTTATTCTCTTCTTGTTCTTCTAGTTCTAGGGGTATGTGAGTACCCCATGGTTTACCATCAAATTGGTCTATAAGAATTCCGAAACTATTTTGTTTAATAAAGAGTTTTACTTCTTCAATATCTTCATTTTTGTAGTAATGTGGAATGTACATAGCTATGGTTTAAAAAATACCAATACAAAAGTGCATGAATTATTTAAGTATTACAGATTCTATTTTCTGCTCTACAATTTCACCTTCGTTTTTGAATACATAATAAGAATGATTTTCACTATCTAAAGAAATAGATGTATGCACTTCTTCATTAATAAAATGTATTGCCGAACGGTCGTCACAGGCATAACCATCAGAAAGTTTTCCTTCTAAAATGTTCTTATGATAAAGCGGTCTTCGCGTGGGTTCAGAATTGTAATGAGGACAATGGCTCTTATCTAAAAATGCCAAACACTTTACTATACTTAGATTTTTGGGTCTAGAATCTGTTGTGCCGCCGTTGGTCCAACATAAAGAGCCGGCACTACCACCACCCATAACTACACCTTTGGTATAGGCTTTTCTTAGTGCTTTGTCAATTTCTTGTGCTTTCCAAATTGCAAGCATATTTAAGGTGTTTCCGCCGCCAACGACAATGGCGTCCATGCTAGTTATTATTTCTTCGAATGATTGTTTTTGGTCATAAGAATTAATCCAAACACGTAGTATATGAGGTTGAACTTTTAAATGATTACAGACCTCGTAAAAACGTTTTATATATTCTTCATCATCCCCACTGGCTGTTGGAATAAAACAAATATTTGGGTTTATTTTACCAGTAGCTTTTGCCATATAATCTAAGAATGGAACTGTGTGTCTACCACTACCATAAATAAGTAACTGTCTTTTCACTAAAAAGAATTTATGGTAAGGTAAATAGAAAAATAACAATCCAGTCTATAGAATCTACAGTTCAGTAATTCACTTTTAGTGGAGCATCTAGTTTTTCAGAGTTTTGGGTTAGCAATCAAAAACATCAGTCATGAAAATCTTTTTATCAATTGTACTTCTTTTTTTAGCAGGAATAAGTTGGGCGCAAACAACCATCTCCGGAAAAGTAACCTCTGGCAAATTACCAATACAAGGAGCCAATGTTTACTTAGAAGGTACTTACGACGGCGCTTCTACAGATGCTGAAGGAAATTTCTTTTTTGAAACTATAGCGTCTGGCACACAGACCCTGGTTATTTCTAGTATTGGTTATGAGACTCATTATGAAATGGGAGACGTAATCTATTTTCAACAACTACAAATAACTTTACAAGAAGCCATAAATAGTTTAAGTGGTGTAACCTTAACGGCAGGCTCTTTCGAAGCTGGTACAGAATCTAAAGCTTCTGTTTTAAAACCCTTAGATATTGTTACCACAGCAGGTGTTGCTGGTGATATAGGTTCTGCCTTACAAACCTTACCAGGTACCACAACGGTAAGTGAAGATGGTAGGTTATTTGTTCGCGGTGGTAGGGCAGAGGAAACTCAGGTTTTTATAGATGGTCAACGTGTTTTTCAACCCTTTATGGCAAGCACAAATAATGTACCTACACGTGGTCGTTTTTCACCCTTTTTATTTAAAGGCATTAGTTTTAGTACTGGCGGATATTCAGCCGAATACGGTCAGGCATTATCAGGAGTTTTATTGTTAAATACAACAGACTTACCAGACCAAGAGAAAACAGATATTTCTGTAATGAGTGTAGGTGGGGGTGTTGGCCATACAGAAATTTGGGGTAATACAAGCTTGAGTCTAAACACAGCGTATATCAACTTAGCCCCGTATGAATCTTTATTACCCTCTACAAATGGCATTAGTTGGAACAAGCCTTACGAGTCAATTGCTGGTGAAACTGTTTTTCGACATAAAGGAGAACGCAGTATGTTTAAATTCTATACCGGCTATAATTTTTCAAATTTTGATATCGACCAAGAAGACATCAATTTTGAAGATTTTGTGAATTTTCAATTAGAAAATAGCAATTTGTATTTAAACGCGAATTACAAATATTTTTTCAAGAATAATTGGACAGTGTATGCTGGAGCTAGTTCTGCTTGGGATACTAATGAAATAAAGGTTGTAGATAACAAAATTGAAACTGAAGATGCCAGCATGCATCTAAAGCTAAAAGCTTCTAAAGATTTTACCAATAGGTTTAAATTAAATGTAGGCTCTGAAGTTTTTCATAGTGATTATGAAGAAGATTTTACTGCGGAAAACGGATTTTTAGTTACATCAGGTTTTAATGAATTACTATGGGGTAATTTTGTAGAAACAGCTATTTTCTTTTCAAATGATTTTGCACTTAAACTAGGGGCAAGGGCTGAATATTCCACATTAATTGAAGATTGGAATATTGCGCCAAGAGTTTCGTTGGCTTATAAAAGTGGAGAAAGCGCTCAATTCTCTCTA
Source organism: Croceivirga lutea (assembly GCF_014235875.1). Taxonomy (GTDB): domain Bacteria; phylum Bacteroidota; class Bacteroidia; order Flavobacteriales; family Flavobacteriaceae; genus Croceivirga; species Croceivirga lutea. The sequence continues at coordinate 34,330 of NZ_JACJUK010000001.1, forward strand.
GCTTATGGTGATTTTTTTCAAAACCCGTTAACACAATTTATTAATTATGATAATAGCTTAGACTATGAAAAAACTTCTCATTACATAGCTAATTATCAGTATAATAAGAATGGAAAAACGTTTCGTATAGAGGGGTATTATAAAGACTATGCTAATCTTGTAAAATACAATACTGTAGCGCCACAATTTAGCTCTGATTTTACCAATAACGGTAGTGGTTATGCAACCGGGATAGATGTTTTTTATAGAGACAATAAGAGTATTGAAAATTTAGATTATTGGCTGTCTTACAGCTATTTAGATACTGAAAGAGATTTTCTAAATTTTAGAACTACAGCTACACCAAATTTTGCTAATGCCCATAATTTTTCAGCAGTAGCAAAGTATTGGGTTAACAATTGGCGTTCACAAATAGGCGTGTCTTATAGCTACGGTTCTGGTAGACCTTATAACAATCCAAATACCACAGACTTTTATGCCGAAAAAACTAAAGACTATCATAACTTAAGTTTAAATTGGGCTTATCTTATAGACCAGCAAAAAATTCTATTTTTATCTGTAAACAATGTCTTAGGCACAAGAAATATAGGTAACTATCAATACGCTAATGCGCCAAATGCCCAGGGTAATTTTGATAGAAGAGCCATATCTCCGGCCGCGGATAGTTTCTTTTTCGTTGGATTCTTTTGGACACTCAGTACAGATAACAAAAGCAATCAATTAAACAATCTTTAAAAAATACAATTGAGCTATAGAATACTACAGTTGAGTAGTTCTTATTAGTTCTCAGCATACAAATACACCATTTTTACATTGTATTCAAAATAAAAAACAAACAGTCATGAAAAACGTATTCACACTAACAGTAATTTTATTTTCTCTATTGGTAACTGCTCAAAGTCAATATGAAAAAGGTATGGAAAAGGCCATGAAGCTTTGGGGAGAAGGCAAAATAGTTGAAGCCTCTAACTTATTGGAGCGCATAGCAGTAGCAGAAGACGATAATTGGATTCCCTACTATTATGTGGCTATGGTAAATACATCTGCTTCTTTTGGAGAAAAAGATGATACCAAATTAAAACAGCAATTAGATAAAGCAAAGGAGTTCGTAGATATTGCTAAAAATCTTTCACCAGATAACGCTGAATTACTGATTTTAGAAGCCATGACCAATACCGCTTGGATTGCTTTTGATGGCGCTACTTATGGTATGACGTTGTCAGGAAAAAACACGCAATTGTATGCAAAAGCTATGCAATTAGCGCCAGAAAATCCTAGAGTAGTATTATCTAAAACCGAATGGGACATGGGTTCTGCAAGGTATTTTGGTAAAGACACTGCACCATATTGTTTGGATATAGAAAAGGCAGTAGAACTTTTTACTACTTTTAAACCAAGTGAAGAACCTTATTATCCAGACTGGGGTGCAGAAAGAGCACAAGAGGTTTTAGCAGAATGTAAAGCATAAAAATTATCAATGAAAAATTTTATAAAGGTTCTAAAGATTTCATTACTCATTACGGTTATTGTTGCCATTTTGAACCTTTTTGTATTTGATAGCGGAGATTATTCGCTATCAAATATTTTAGAACAAACAATAATCGTATTTATTTTTTCTTTTGGTTTAACGGCAGTTAATGCTTATTTCCATGATTGGATAAGTCTAAAATACAACTGGGAAACAAGGCCACAAAAAAGACTTTGGTTTGGTGCCATTGGCTCGTTTATTTTAACCCTATTAACTTTTGGGTTACTACGCTATCTTATTACCTTTTATTATACAGGTGCATCGTTTACTGAGTTTTTAGAAAATGAAAGGTCACCCTCTTATGTGGTTGCATTTGTAATTACATTGATTGCTTCTTTATTTACACATGCCTTCTATTTTTATCGGGCATTACAGAAGAGGCAGGTTAAAGAACAGAAGATTATTGCAGGTTCAGCATCAGCCCGGTTTGATGCGTTAAAGAATCAATTAGACCCTCATTTTCTATTCAATAGTTTAAATGTTTTAACTAGTTTAATTGAGGAAGACCCTGACGCTGCTCAAAAGTTTACCACTTCACTTTCTAAAGTTTATAGGTATGTTTTAGAACAAAAAAATAAGGATTTAGTTACGGTAGATGAAGAATTAAATTTTGCTAGAACCTATGTTAGATTACTTAAAATGCGTTTTGAAGATAGTTTAGATTTTGAAATTCCAGAGAAGGCTACTAATCCAGAATTTAAAATAGTTCCGTTATCATTACAATTACTCTTAGAGAACGCAGTAAAACACAATGTTGTAACTAGTTCTAGACCTTTACGCCTAAAGGTTTATGAAGAAAATGGAATGCTTAAAGTTAAAAACAACATACAAGAAAAACAGGTGGTTAAAAAGAGTAGTGGAGTAGGATTACAAAATATTAGACAACGATATTCTATTTTGACGGATAGGGAAATGATGATTTCTAATGCCAATCAAGAATTCACAGTATCCTTGCCAATGCTTTCTCAGCAAATTGCAATGGCCAGAAAAGAAGAAAGTCAAGAATTGCATTTAGAAGAAAAGCGGTACCTAAAAGCTAAAGAGCGTGTAGACCAGATAAAGGGGTTTTATGGAAACTTAATTTCATATTGCCTTGTTATTCCTTTTTTATGGTGGTTAAACACAAGAACTACTGATTTTTATTGGGCAATCTTCCCAACTATTGGATGGGGTATTGGTCTTACGGTTCATGGTTTAGAAGCCTTTGGATACAATCCACTTTGGGGTAAAAACTGGGAAGAGAAAAAAATGAAAGAGTTGATGGAAAATGAAGATTTTTAAGAAATACAGGTATAGTTTTCTATATTCTGAAGAATTTCTTTCAACTCTTCAATAGACATTTCTACTGGCAAAAGTGTTAACGCTTTTTCAAATGTACTGCAGTAGTTAAATTTAGCATTTTCATTTTCTTCCTTTTTAAATAAAGTAGCAAATGCAGTGGTATCTGGGGTAGCTACTACCATAACCTCAGTAAAAGACAAAGACACCTTCTCTTTTCGTATTTCACTAATTTTTTGAGCGGATAATTTAACCTGGTCAATCTTCATACCAGTTAAATCTGTAATAATATACTTTAACCTTGGAAAAAATTCTTCCTTGGTAATAGCATCTAAATAGTTAATATAGGTATTTAAGCAAGGGTCACCAATGTATTTTTTTATCATTAGACCTTTATCATCTAAAAACCGGTAACATATCTTCATAATTCACGAAACATTGAGAACGAAAACTAAATCTAAATTACAATTTGTTCAATAGTTTTAATTGAATAATATAGAATTTCACAATCCAGTATAGTATATCTACAGTTGAGTAAGTACTTTTTTCAACGCCATGTATTGTTTTAGATATTTGAAGTGTAATTAATCAATAAAACTTATTATTATGACAACTAATGAAACAAGATATACAAGAGCAAAAGAAAAGGTAGAAGCAATCAAAAGTTTTTATGGCAATCTACTAGCTTATCTAATAGTAATACCCGCATTATTTTGGCTAAATTACAAGACAACTAGTTTTGTATGGGCTATTTTTCCGGCAATAGGCTGGGGTATAGGTCTTATAATAAATGGGTGGAGTGTTTTTGGTAGAAACCCTTTTTGGGGTAAAGATTGGGAACAAAGAAAGATAGAAGAACTAATGCAAAGTGATAACTTCTAATATAGAAATCATGCAAGAATTAAATAGAGAAAATAAGTATACAAGGGCTAAAGAACGGGTAGATGAACTTAAAAAATTCTACAGTAACCTAACCTCATATATCATAGTAATTTCGGCATTAGCAGCTTTAAATTATTGGGTAGATGGCTGGAGCTACCCTTGGTTTCTTTGGGCAGCATTTGGCTGGGGAATAGGTGTATTTTTTCATGCAATAAACACCTTTAGATGGAATCCGCTTTTTAATAAAGATTGGGAAGAGCGTAAGATTAAGGAGTTTATGGATAAAGACAAAAATCAATCAAAATGGGAATAGTAATGGAAAATTTTAATCAAGATAAATTGGAAAGAGCAAAAAAGCGTGTAAACGAAATCAAAGGATTTTACATTCACTTTGCTGTATACCTGGCTATAAACATATTTATTTTAGTAAATATTGGCTTACAATCAAACAATTTCTGGCATTGGGGGCATTTTATAACGCCATTTTTTTGGGGTATTGGGGTGTTGTTCCACTGGATGCATACTTTTGGTAAAAACCCTTTCTTTAGCAAGAGTTGGGAAGAGCGCCAAATAAAAAAGTATATGGATAAGGATAGAGAAGACGCTAACAAGTTTTTAAAATAATAAAATGGAAAGTTTTGAAAACAAATATGAACGCGCCAAAAAAAGGGTAGATGAACTAAAGGCTCTTTTTAGACATATAAAAGTCTTTGCATTAATAAATGGATTTTTCTACCTATTTAAGCTAGGTGTATTCAATAGATTTATTCCAGAATTCTTAACCTCAGAACCAAGTTTTTATAGTTGGGTAGATATTAATTTACTTATTTGGGGAGTAATTCTAATTGTACACGCAGTATATGTTTATCGAGATAAAGTTCCATTATTAAAAAAATGGGAAGCTCGCCAGATTCAAAAAATATTGGATAAAGAAAAACTAGATAATAAAGAATAAAACTAGTATTTAAGTTAAATTTAAAAGCGCTAATAAAAGCTTAGAATTTATGAAGGCAATTATTATTGAAGATGAAAAACCCGCGGCAAGAAGACTACAAAGATTACTGTCTAGTTTAGAGGTGGACGTAGCTACTATGTTGCATTCTGTTGAGGAATCTATAGATTGGTTTCAAGCAAATACGCATCCAGATTTAATATTCTTAGACATACAATTATCAGATGGTCTTTCATTTGAAATTTTTGATGTAATTGAAGTAAAAAGTGCAATCATTTTTACTACCGCTTTTGATGAATATGCGCTGCAAGCTTTTAAGCTAAATAGTATTGATTATTTGCTTAAACCAATTGATGATGAGGAGTTAGAAATAGCAGTAAAAAAATATGGTGAATTTAAACCTACTGAAGAAAAAATTTCAGTTGATTTTGAAGACATTAAAAAGCTTTTGGTAAACCCTTTAGAAAGAGAATACAAAAAAAGGTTTACGGCCAAAGTAGGGCAGCACATTAAAATTATAAATGCAGATGAAGTAGAATGTTTTTTTAGTGAAAATAAAGGAACTTATGCAGCAACTACAGATGGCAGAAATTATCTTTTAGATACTACATTAGAAAATTTAGAACCTGAACTTTCACCCAAATCATTTTTTAGAGTTAGCAGAAAATTCTATGTTAACATACATCACATTAAAGATATAATTTCATATACTAATTCTAGGCTTCAAATTAAGCTAAATAGCTTTTCAGAGCAAGAAATCATCGTAAGTAGAGAACGGGTAAAAGACTTTAAGCTTTGGTTAGAATAACGTTATTTAATTAACTGGAAATAAAATTATTAGAACAAACTATAGAAAAATCTTATAGTTGCTTATTCTGTCTCTTTGTCAACTCTGTTCTCATCAAAAGCTGAAGGTAATAAAGTTGGTATTAATTTTACGGCAATTGGTAATAAAACAGCTCCTCCCGGTAACATAAATATAGCTAAAGATGGTATTGATTTAAATACATCTAAAAGTTGTAATTGTACCTTTTTACGCTCTTCTTTGGTTAATTCTTTTACTGTTGATTTAGAAATTAAAGAAACCAATTCTTTACTTTCTAGAAGTTCTCTTTTAAGTCGTTTCCCGTTTCTAAGAATAAGTCTACTTACATTTTTAGACATTCCATCGTAATACCGCTGAGCTAAATTTTGGTCTTTTAAATAAGGTATTTTTTCAATATTAGTAGCAAAAAAAGCACCCACATTTTTTAAAGAATGTCCTATAGTTTTTTGGTCAAAATTTAAGTCGTTACCTATTTCATATATAAACTCAGATTCAGTATAATCTATAGCCTTATCTTCCCACACAGTTAAGCATGCAATATCTAATAAATATTGACGCTCAATTGCTGTAAAATTAGAGTGTAATAAATCTAGATATGTACCATCAAATTCGTCTTGTTTTAAATCCACAAAAGATAAAGAAGATGCCAGTAATTGAATCAGCTTAGCATCATTCTTATTCATCTCTTTAGAGTTTAATGCATGGTAGGCAATATTAATGGTTACATATTCTAAAAGCCTTGCATGACCCATTAATGATTTTACACCACGTAAATACGCTTGAAATATTAAAACATCAACAAAAAGTAATGAATTGGTTAAACTATTACCAATAGCTTTATTAAATACGTTTCCATTCAAATAAATTCGAGAATCTAGTAACTTCTCTAGCTGGTCTTCAGTTTTATTGCCCGTTAAGATTTTATTTAAAAACGAGATTTTACCTAATTCAATTTCGTTGTAATATTCAAAAACTACCTCTAAAAATTTAGAGAATGTAGTGTCTTTACGTTCGAATACATAACTAAAGTAAAGGGCATTGAGTAGGTTTATTTTGGCAATTTCATCCTCAGTAAGTTTAATTTCTGTCGGCATCCATGCGGGCGGATATAAGTGTATACCATAAATAAATCCAGAATCTAATAAGCCCTTATACAATGCTTCAAAAGTAGAATAGGGCTGTTTTGTTTTTTTGAGATTATACCCAAACTTCTTAATCCAGCCAGAGGTTGAAGGGTTCATAGTTTTTTGATTGATTCTTCAAAAGTAAAAATTTACTTGAATAGGTTTAAGAAGAGTTTAACAAAATAAACCAAACCCTTGAATAATGCTTGCGTAGGTAAGGTAATTAACCTCTTAAAAAAGATAGGATGAAAAAATCAAGTAAAATTATTCTAGGTATTAGTGCACTAGCAATTGCCACCGGAATATTTGTAGCAGCCGACCATATTGATGCTCCAGGGAGCATGGGTACCTCGGCAGACATTGCCGATTATTTTGCATTTGAACCTAAAGCAGGTTCAGATAACACCGTATTTATTGTAGACCTGCAATCAAGCGTTTTACCAGACCTTGCTTACGGCACTTTTGATGAAGATGTATTAACAGAAATTAATATTGATGCAGATGGCGATTTAACAGAAGATATGGTAATACAAGCCATTGCAAGAGAAGGTAGAATGTATTTCTTTGGTCCAGTAGCGCCAAGTACTACCGGTCTAACAAGTGAAGTTGCTGTAGATGCTCCCCTTGGAGATGTTGAAATTTCAACAACAGAAGCAATTGTAGAAACTACTGCAGATGGTGTAATGCTTTTTGCAGGACCCCGCCAAGACCCTTTCTTCTTTGATTTCTTCAGATATAATGAAGTAGTAATGCCTTCAGCAGAAGACAACTCTGGCTTTAATGTGCCAGGAGAAGACACCTTTGATGGCGCAAATACAATGTCTATTGCTATTGAAATACCTAACAATAGGTTGGGTGCAGCAACAGGAACTAATGTATTGGGAGTTCCAGTTTATAAGACTTGGGTAACCACAAACAGAAAACAATAATCAACAAAAATAGTAGAGATATGATATTCAAAAATTTAAAATACGGATTATTAGCAATGGCAACTTTAGCCATGGTAGTTTCTTGTGATAGTGATGATAATGGCATGATGGATGATGATATGATGATGGATGACGACATGATGATGGATGATGATACCATGAGCATGGACCCTGATTTTTCTGGTACCTATGTGCAAGTTGACTTTATGGGAAGACCAGGAATTAATACCGTTCTGAGCTCAAGTGATGTTAAGGATATGCACAACCAAGCTATACCAGCTGAAATGGGTGCAATTTTTCAACCAGTATTTCAAAATCAATTAGAAGCTTATCATGATGCTTATGCAGTAGCTCTTGGTCTTACGGCTGAAGATGTTGATTTTGAACCAAATATTTTAGGAGATATTTTAAATGGTCCTGAAAATGACGGTTTTACAGAAAATCCAGTAACTGCAGAGGTATTAACAACGGTATTGGCAACAGACGTATTAGAAGTAGCTCCAGATGCAGCTACAACTTATTTTAATCCTGGAGCTGGTGCGCCAACATATGAAGGTGGTATTGGTTTAACCGGTAGAACTCCACAAGATGATGTTATAGATGTGTCACTAATATTATTATTTGGTGGTGGAAACGGTGCACGTTTTAATGGAGAAAACGGTTTGCCCCAATTAGTTACAGACGGTGTTCCGTTAACTGCCACCATCTCTTCAACTTTTCCCTATTTAAGCAATCCTGAATAAGCAAAATTGCTATGATTAATGTGCATTAGGGGGAGTTGGGGGATTGCCTCTCCCTTTTGCTTTTTTCAACTAAAAACAACAACAATGAAAACCTTAGTATATACCTTTTTTCTTACCATATTATTAATGTCGTGTACAAATGAAAACACATCATTTGTTACCAATTCAAAGGACTACAACTCTTTTTTAGAAGCCACCGAAACTGCTGAAAAAACTTCTAAATACTACGAATTATGGAATGCTAAAATTAAAACGGATAGTGTTCAAATGATGGCTTTGGCAAATGTAAGTAGTGAGTACAACCGTTTTTTTAAAAATACGGGTGATATAGCACAGTTAAAAAAGGCCGAAAAAGCCTTAATAAAAGCGTTAGAAGTAGCCAATATTAATAAGGCAAGTTATGCTCGGGCGCTTGCAAGAAATTACATCTCACAACATAGATTTAAAGATGCACTGCAACTAGCAGATTTGGCTAATGCTGAAAATGAAGGAAAAAAGGATACTCAAAGTCTTTATTTTGATATACATATGGAACTTGGCAATTATGACATTGCTGAGAAATACTTAGAAGAGTTAAAGAATTTTTCAGACTTCGGTTATCTAATTCGTTTAGCAAAATGGAACGATTATAAAGGCAATTTAGACACCACCATTTTAATGATGGAAAAGGCTATGGCTAAAGCCGAAAGCGCCAATAATAAGAATCTAAAATTATGGTCTTACACCAATTTAGCCGATTATTACGGTCATGCCGGTAGATTAAAAGACTCCTATAATCATTATCTAAAAGCATTACAACTAGACCCTAATAATGCTTATGCTAAAAAAGGCATTGCTTGGATAGTTTACTCACATGAAAAAAATGGTAAAGAAGCCTTACGAATTTTAGACGCGGTTACCTCTAATTATAATGCTCCAGATTATTTTTTGCTAAAATCAGAAATCGCAAGTTTTATCGGAGATTCTAGTTTGTACCATGAAAATATGAAGCTATTCTATGAAACTTCAAAAAACATAGCATATGGTCATATGTATAACAATTATCATTTTGATTATTTTCTAGATTATGATGTACAGCTGAATAAGGCATTAGCAATAGCTAAAACCGAAGTAGAAAACAGAGCTACACCAGAATCTTATGCCATGCTAGCAACTGCTTATTTAAAAATTGGGCAAAAAGTAAAAGCCAACGCTATAATTGAAAATTACGTGGTGGGTAAAACTTACGAACCAGGAATATTACTTAGTGTGGCACAAGTGTACAAGGCTACTAATCAATTTGATAAAGTTGATGCGCTTAAGCAAGAATTAATAGGCGCGGTTTATGAATTAGGTCCGGGGAGTAGACAAGAAATTGAACAATTGTAGCATCTAGCTCCATTAACCATTACCTATACTAAGAATTCCTTGTTGGATGTTTAGTTGTTTTTAGAGACGCCACGGTGGGGACCGTGGCGTTTTAGTTATAGGGTAATAAAATTATCAAGGTCTAGTGTCCAATCATAATTTTTATAGGAAATAGAAACATCCTTAGTATCGTCAATTATTTTGTACGATTTCAATATTTTTTTCACCCCAGACTTCCCGCCAAAATCGCCTCTAAACCAATTAAATAATGATGTAACTTTAGCAGTGTTTGTTGCTTTATCATAGTCAGAAGATTGTTTTAAATAACGTTCAGTACCTTTTTCAAGCTGTTCTTCTAAGCGTTCTGGAGTATATACTGCCACAGGCGGACAATCTTTAGCACCACAGTTTAAGGCAAAGTGAATTCTAAAATCGCGCTTACTTACACGTAATTTTCTTTCGAATTTTTCGGGGAACCATTTTCTAACATATCCTAAACCAAACCCCCATTGCGACTTTCTTAAAATGCCGTGTTCTATTTTTTCAAATGAAATTTGCTCTCCAGCAATTTTTAGCTGTTCTCTTGAAAAAAAATCTCTTCTGTCTTTATACAAATCAGGATTTTTAGTAAGTACAATTTGTATGTAGGCATTGTAAATATTTAGCCAAAAAGCGTACTTCTGCGCATCTGTACGTAAGGTGCTGTCTAGCGTATCAAAAGAAATATTTGCCAGTTCTTCTTCTAAAGCTTTAGTGTCTTTATCTTCGATGATATTTTGCAATAAACGCTCAGATAAGGTATTGAGATTGGTAGGATTATTCTGTTGTGATAACTCTGTTCTTTTTACTTTACAACCCACAATAGAAAGCAATAAAAGAAAAGATAAAAATAGTCTGTACATAGTTTTATTTTAAATACGATAACAATAGACTAAAGGTTTGGTCGTATGTTGTTTGTTACCTTTCAAAAGTATTTACTTAAAATTAGAAGTATAGCATTAATATTGAAATGGATTCGTATCAAATTTAATTTGTTTTTATAAGTGATTTTTTTAAAACCCTAAATAGCCTATTTACGTAACTAAATAAAACGTTATTAATGATTAGTGTAATCATACCTGCACACAACGAAATTGATAATCTAAAAGAACTTTTACCAACCTTATTAATGATAGGGGAGGGTTTTGAGTATGAGGTTTTAGTATGTGTTTCTTGTGCTAATCAGGATGATACCCTGAATTTAAACTTTTCAAAACCCATACAGTTTATAGATTGTAAAAAAAAGGGGAGAGCAAGCCAGATGAATTATGGAACTAATTTGGCTAAGGGTAATGTTTTTGTTTTCATGCACGCCGATGTAAGACCACCAAAAGGTTTTTTTAAAGATATTATGACTACGCTAGAAAGTGGAAATGAGGCGGGCTTCTTTTCTTATAAGTTTGATAAAGAAAGTTTCCTTCTTAACTTAAATGCGTCTTTTACAAAAAAAGATGGGGTTTTTACAGGTGGGGGAGACCAATGTTTGTTCATTAAAAGGAAAACCTTTGAAGAACTAGGAAGGTTTAATGAAGCACAAGTTTTAATGGAAGACTTTGAGTTTTTTAAACGGATGAAAAAAGCCAAGGTTTCTTATAAAATTGTTCCTAATGAGCTCATTGTTTCAGCGCGGAAATATCAAGAAAACTCCTATCTACGAGTTAATCTATCTAATTTACTTTTAGTCATACTTTTTAAAATGGGTTTTTCTGCGGAGAAATTAAAAGTACTGCACAACCGCTTATTACGTCTTTCTTACCAAACCAAAAACTAAATTTTTGGATTATACTATAAATGGTATTCAGCAAATAGGTATTGGTGTCAGCAATGCTAATGCGGTATTTAACTATTATCGTAAAAACTTTGGCTTTGATATTCTAGTTTTTGAAGATGAAGCTGAAGCTAATTTAATGACCAAATACACCAATGGTAGGGTAGAAAAACGTAAAGCGTTGTTAACTATGAACTTAATTGGTGGCGGGGGCCTAGAAATTTGGCAATTTTTAAATAGGCAACCCGTTGGCCCCAAAAGTGAATTTAAAATAGGTGACTTAGGTATTAATATGATGAAGTTGCGGTCAAAAACCGGAATTTCCCAAGAATTTATTACGGATAAATTTGGCAATTGGATTCAATTAGTACAAGACGATTATTGTTTTTGTGATACTAAAACTAGTTCCAACGGCGGAGTAATGGGTGCTATAATTGGGGTGTCTGATATTGAAAAAGCAATACGTTTTTATAAAGAAATTTTAGGTTTTAATATTACAATTCTTGACGAAACAGGACATATAGAGAGTTTTAAGAATTTACCTGGTGGTCAATCAAAATTTAGAAGAGTACTACTTAAACATAATAAAAGAGCAGTTGGTGGCTTTGGCAAATTACTTGGGCCATGCCAAATAGAATTAGTTCAAAACCTATCTTGTCAACCTAATAGCATATTTAAAGATAGGTTATGGGGAGACCTTGGTTATATTCATCTATGTTTTGATGTTATGGGTATTGAAATTTTAAAGAACAAGGCAGGAGAGATGGGATTTAATTTTAAAGTGGATAGTGCGGAAAGTTTTGATATGGGTGAAGCCGCAGGTAGATTTGCTTATATAGAGGACCCAGATGGCACTTTAATTGAACTAGTTGAAACCCATAAAGTACCAGTTAGTAAAAAACTAGGCTTGTTTATAAATCTCAAAAACAGAAACGCCAAGAAACCATTGCCTAATTGGATGGTTAAAACATTAAAATTTAGTCGAGTAACTAAAGATTTATAGCTTAAGAACTACTTTTTGTGGTTCGTAACAATCCAATTCCAGAGAAAAAGAAGATGGCACCTAGAACACCATAGACTATCATGGCTCTAGTATTTGCATGATTGTTTCCAAATAAAATAGCGGTATAAACCAGTCCACCAATACCTAGTAAGGTAAGTGTAGCTCCAAATATCTTTTTAATATCCATGGCCGAAAAATACGTAAAAGTTAGAAATGGTTATTTAGTGTTTGTAAAATTTCTTGGGTTGTGAAGATTTGAGCAAATTCCGTTTTTAAGTTGCCCAAGGTGATTTGATGCACCAACTCCGCCCCTTGTCTTTGATTTTCAATGCCAAATTGGTCAAAGGCGGCACATGCATCAGCTATTACGTTTACTTCAAAACCAAGATTAGCAGCCATTCTAACAGTACTCGAAATACAATGATTTGTGGTTAAACCTGCAATGATTAAATTTTTGATATTTTGCTTTTGAAGGTGTTTCTGTAAATCTGTTCCTATAAAAGCAGAATTAACGTTTTTAGTTATAACAGGTTCAGTTGGTAATGGCTTAACTACTTCTTTAATTGAAAATCCTTCTTTAGAGGCATGTAATGGTGAATTTGGGTTCGTTGAACTGTGTTTAATATGAAAAATTGGTTTGTTTTTTTCTCTGAACCAATTCAAAAGGATGGCTGCGTTATTTTCAGCATTAGGGTTATTACGATAACCGCCATAAAAGTCGACCTCGTCTAAGCCTTTTTGAATATCAATTAATAGTAAAGCAAACGTATCTATCATATGTATTTAAGAAGCCACTGTACCTAATGTATATAGCTGTTCTAGGGTTGGAGTTTCACTACCACCTTCTGGCTCTAAAGTAATTCCAAAGGCTTCAGATTCATTTGTATTACTCAACTCAAAAAGTCTTTTATCATTTTCAGCAAAATCATCTAGTAACCCTAGGCTGGTAGGGGTTAAAGGGTCTAATTTCAAAGACCAAACTTGATAAGTAAATCCGGGAGGTGGTTCAGGCAGACCACTTGCGTCTATAACTACTTTTTGATTGTTTTTATTCCAATATGCTTTTGCAAAAGATGAAGGCGATACGGTTTGTCCGCCTAAAGTAATTATTGAAACATCTTGGTCTCGAATGATATTTAAAATACGTTCGTTTTCTGCAACTTGTATGTTAGCATCATAAACCTCTTTTTTTAGCGTGTCTTTTTGTTGCGTAACTATTTCAAATTCAGATTCAAGCTTGTTATTTTGTATATACATCCAAACCAAACCGGCAGCTAAAATAAGAGCTGCAGCCCAACCTAATCCACTAAATAGCTTACGATTGGTAGCTGCTGATTCAACTTTTTTAACACCACTTGTAAAGGTTTGAATTCTTCTAAAGTTATTTTGATTGTACCCAGGATTTGCCGTTTTTGATAAGGCTAAAACCGCAGCTTCAATAGCTTCAATTTCTTTTTGAATCTCTGGATATTGCTGGGCATTATCGTAGACCTCTAAGTTTTCTATAGGTGAAAGTAACCCTGCAACATAAAGTTCAAGTATTCCAGATGCTATGTAGGCTTGTGTATCCATATTAAATACTAATATTTTCTCTTAATTGAGAAATACAATTTCTATTTCTAGTTTTTACGGTACCTAGCGGAATGTTTAATTGTTCAGCGGCTTCTTTTTGGGTGAAACCTTTAAAGTATAATAATTCTATTATTTGGGTACACTTTTCTTTTAACCCTTGTACTAATTTTCGAAGTCCAGAGGTGTCAATAGTCTCGTTAGTTTCTTCTGAACTTTCAAGAATACCTACGAAGTAATCTGTACTGAGGTTTTTTTTCCAGTTTTTATGAGATTTTGAGCGCAATTCATCAATAGCCGCGTTACGCGCTATATTTAAAATCCATGTAAAAAATCTGCCTTTTGATTTATTATAACTATCCGCATTATTCCAAATTTTTATAAAAACATCTTGGCACAATTCCTCTGAACGCTCTTTATTTTTAATTATGGTGTGAATTACTCCACATATATTTTCAGCATACATAAGATGTAACTGCTCAAAAGCAGCGGTATCTTTTTGTTGAAATTTTTCGATTAATGTTTCTAATTTCATAGTCTTTCAAATATAGGAAAGCAATTGAATTTAAAAGGCATTGTGATTTTTTTAACATTCAAAATATACACAAAAAAAAGTCGCTCAATAAGCGACTTTTTTCATGAAATAATTTGATTACTGAATAATTCCCGTACAAGAAACTCTGGCCCCGGCAGCACCACTTGGTTGAGAAGTAAAATCATCTACACCTTGATGTACTATTACAGCTTTACCAACAATATTTTTTGTTTCATCCTCACAACCAATACACCATTGGTCTGTTTCAAATTCAACTGTAGCGTTACCTTCAGCATCTGCAGTAAAATTACCTATGTCTCCTCTGTGGTATCCTTCTTCTGCACCCCATTTTCCATGTGGTTGACCAGTTGGGTTCCAGTGACCACCAGTTGATTTTCCATCATCAGAAGAACAGTCCGCCTTTTCGTGAATATGAATTGCATGTTCTCCTTCGGTTAAACCAGTTAACATAGCCTTCATTTTAACAACGCCATTTTCTTCTGTAAAGGTTACGTCTCCAGTAACTGTGCTTCCACTTTTTGGTTCCATTTGAAAATTAATGGTTTCGACATTAACTTCTTCAACCATTTCTTTGGCTTCATCAACCATTTCTTCCATCTCTTCAGAAACCTCTTCTGTTTCTTTTTTTACCTGTTTACAACTAAAAGCTGTTAGTAGAATTAATGCCATTGGCATTAGTAATATCTTTTTCATTTGATTGTGTGTTTTTAAGTTGAGTTGTAATTTAACAATAAATACAAGCAGCACCAATTAAAAAGTCTTAAACAAATCTTTATTATCTCGGATTCCTCTTTTTAAATTCTCGCATACGATTATGGTTTTATCAATACGAGTTTGCGCATTTTTATGTCTACTAATGGCGTAGATAATGCTTCGTTGCTTTCCTTTAGTTAATTCTTCAAAAATTTGGTAGGCCTCATAGTCGCTCATTAAAACGGCTTCAAATTCCTCAGGAACTTCTACGCCATACTTTGAGGTATCTTCAAAAAATTGAAGTTGAAAATAATCATTAAGAAAAACACCCAGCTCTTTTTGTTTGGCCTTACTAAACATCATAATATAATTACCATGATATTTGGTTATTGCTGCATGAAAGGTTAATTCTTTATTTTCATATATGGCTTTGACTACCACGCGTTTTTGACCCTTTTCTAAGAATGGATTTATAATATTTTCTGGTAAAACTATGGTATGAGAACCCTGAAGGCTAACTTCAAAAACTGAACTTTTCATTACTGTACTAGCTTGGTAACCACTTGAGTTTGGCTGTGCAGGGTTTTATGCACAGGGCATTTATCTGCAATTTCTAACAAGCGTTGTTTTTGTGTACTATCTAATATGCCTGTGAGTTTAATCTCACGTTCAAACGTATCTATTTTTAAAGATTGGTCTTCACAGTTTTCACAATCTACGGCATGACTTTTACTGTAAGAAGTATGTACCTCCACATTTTCTAGAGGCCATTTTTTACGTTTAGCATATAACTGAAGTGTCATTGCAGTACAAGCAGATAAACCTGCTGAAACAAATTCATAAGGTGAGGGGCCAAAATCTTTACCTCCAAAAGAATGGGGTTCATCAGCAATCATATGATGGCTACCAACTTTCATTTGCGTAGTAAAATCATCTTCTTTATCCAGACTAGCCACAACATGATGCTCAGATTGTAACACAGTTGATTCATCTACAGAACTATTTAAATATCTATTTGCCCACGTAGCTATTATTTGACCCACGTATAACGAGTCTTCTTGTTTCATTAATAAATGGTCGGCCCCATCTAAGGTTACAAAGCTTTTAGGATGATGTGCGGCTACATAAATTTCTTCTGCGTTTTTAATACCTACAATTGTATCTTGAGGTGAATGCATAATCAGCATTGCTTTTCTTAGATTTTTTACAGTTTCTGTTAAAGACTTGGTTTCTAAATCATCTAAGAATTGTTTTTTAATGGTAAAATCTCTACCACTTAAATTAACCACCGCCTTACCTGTAGTTTGAATAACTTCTAAATCACTTTTAAAAAGATGTTTTACATGGTTTGTATTTGAAGGAGCACCAATAGTAGCAATAGCTTGTACAGAAGAAATTTTTTCAGCTGCAAAAATAACGGCTGCACCACCTAAAGAGTGCCCAATTAAAAGGGTAGGAGATTGGTGTGCTTTAGCCAAATAATCTGAAGCCGCTACTAAGTCTTCTACATTTCCAGAAAAATTAGTGTTCTCAAAATCACCTTCACTTTCACCAAGTCCAGTAAAATCAAACCGCAAAACACCAAAGCCATTTGCAGTTAATGCTTTTGCAATATTTCTAACGGCAGATAAATTTTTGGTACAGGTAAAACAATGGGCAAAAAGTGCAAAATTATGTGGCTTAGCATTGGCAGGTAATTCTAATTTACCTGCCAATGTTTGACCATCTTTATTCTTAAAGGATATTTTTTGAGAGTTCATTATTTCTTTTTGAATACACCTCTTAAGTCGGGATTGTAAAAGAAACCTATCTGATATCTGTTAAAAACAGCGTTTGAGAACTGATTTCTCAACCACCCTAATTGCAAACTACTGTTCTCGGTTATATGAACACCCAAAGCTCCATAAAGTCTATTTTGTCCAAATAAATTGTCTTGTAGATTTATGAATAGTTCATCATAAAAATTTAGAAAGAAAGTATTTGTTAACGGCAAAGTTAGTTGAAGTCTGTAGCGAGCTCTGTGTTCTGTACTTTTAGAATAGAATGGACTATTTTCATTTTCCACTTCTATAAATCGTTGTTCTAATCGATATCTATGTTCAAACAAAAATTCCCACACCTTATTTTTTAAAATGAATTGTTGAAAAATTCGATTTTCAGAAATTTTATTAACCTCACTTTCAAAACCTTCAAAAGTGGGGTCTGTATCAACAAAAGCATAACCGATTGTGGCTATTGCGTTATCGTTGATATGGTAATTTGCGCCTGTTCGTAATAATAACTGATTAAAATTCTTACTAGTTTCAAAATACCTGAACTGCGCTTCGGTATGTAGGCTCCATTTTTCGGCAATCTTATTCATGCCAAAATACATATACCAGATACCATTTTCACCTTCTCCAGGTTGTTGGGCGTTTACTGCTAATGAAATTAGAAAAAGGGAAATAAAAAGTTTCTTCATTAATCTAAAGTAAAAGTTTTGGTTTTCTTGAAAGGTGAAAGGTCTAAGCTTTCAATGGTGTTTTGATATGGTTTCCAATCTTCGGTAAAGAACATATTGGTTTTTTCTAGTGCCATTTTTAGCTCGTCTTCAGCAAACTTAATTAGTTGATTCTCTGTAGTTGTAAGTCCGGTTTTTCTAGTATATACATATCTAGATGCGGTACCTATACGTTGCATAACCGTAATTTCTGGGTTTCTAGTAATACCTTGTCTTTTATCTTCTTTACCTAGATACAAAGCAATCACAGAATCAATTTTCTTTACAATAGCCTTAGATGCTTCTATTTGCTCTTTGTAGTTATCTTCATCTAAATCTTTCATTTCTTTTTGAAACTTATTGGCTAAATCTTTGCTCTCTACTAGTTGTTTTACTGCATCAGCCGCAGTCTGTGAATAGCTTTGGAGCTTTTTACCAGCAGCATAGACTTCATTTAAAGCTGAGGTATTCACATCTATTCTTGGGTCTGTTTTAACATTAACCGTAGTGGAATCTGTGCTATCACCAAAACTAACTACTACTTTATACGTTCCTGATTTTACAGACACTCCACCGCGTTCTCTAGTATTCTTACTGATTTTGCGAGAAGGTCTATCAGCACCTTTTTCATCCATCCTCCAATAAATTCTATGAAATCCTTTTTTTTCTGGAGTTTTATATTTTAATGTTCGAATTAATTGGTCACCATTATAAAAATCAAATTGAATTGAATCCTTCTTTTGAACGCCTGTTAATTTTTCTTTTGATTCTGCATTTGTTTCTTCAGATTCTTCTTCTTTTTTCTCAGTAGCCGAGTTCTTAGCTACATCTTTCTTACCTTCTTTTAAATAATAGGTAATCATAGCTCCTGCCTTTTTGTTTTCTGCATTGTACAAGGCATCACCTCCAAATCTGCTACCTGTAGGTTGCTGATATGCTGCTAAATATGCATCAGGAGTATCAAAAAGAGCAATTTCTTTTTGCAGAACAGCCATATTCGCGGCTATTTCTCGTAGAGGACGAATATCATCTAAAACCCATGCGGCTCTACCAAATGTACCAATTACCAAATCTTGCTCTCTTGGATGAATAGCCAAATCTTTTGTAGAAACCGTTGGATAGCCTTCCTTCCATTTTTGCCATTTTTCACCCGCATCAAATGATATATATAAACCATCATCTGTACCTAAAAAAACTAGATTAGGATTTTCAGGGTCTTCAATTATAGAAAGGGTATAGCTTTCTACATCATCGGCATCAACAATACGTGTCCAGGTTTTACCATAATCTTTTGTTCTGTAAGCATATGGTGTATAATTAAATCTTCTATAATCATTCGCAATTAATAATGCTTCACCACGATTTTTTTGAGACGCTTTAATTTGAGGAATCCAACTACCTTTTGGTAATCCTTTAATATTGGCTGTAACTTCAGTCCAAGACTCACCACCATTTTGCGTGTAATGTACACGACCATCGTCTGTGCCAACCCAAAGCATATTTGGTTCAACAACAGAAGGTTCTATAACCAAAATAGTACAGTGGTTTTCAGCCCCTGTAGCATCCATTGTTAAACCGCCACTCTCACTTTGTTTTTGTTTCTCGGGGTCGTTTGTTGTTAAATCTGGAGAAATTACTTTCCAGGTTAACCCTTTATCTGTTGATTTATGTACAAATTGACTTCCGAAATACACAGTAGAATTATTGAAAGGGTCTTGGCCAATACCAGCATTCCAGTTAAAACGAAGCTTGGTTTCAGCATCTGGTGGGGTAGGGCGTACAATGTAATTATTCCCTGTTTTCCAATCGTATCTAGATACAAATCCTTGTTGACTCATGGCATAGCCATACTGACTGTTATCTAAATCAGGTACCACATCAAACCCATCACCAAAAGCAATTTCTTGCCAGTAACTGTTACGAATACCTTGTGCTTTCCATACATAAGCAGGGCCTCTCCAAGAACCATTATCTTGCATGCCTCCATAAACATTGTACGGATATTCGTTATCAACACTAATATGATAAAATTGTGCTACAGGTAAATTGCCTATAAACCGCCAAGACTTACCACCATCTTTAGAAATGTTTAATCCACCATCATTACCATCAATCATAAATTGACCGTCTTCTGGATGTATCCAAAACGCATGATGGTCTGGATGTACACCGTTATCTACACCATAAGCGGGCATTAATTCTTTAAAACTTTTTCCGCCATCTTCTGATACATTAACATAGGTAAAAACAGAAATAACACGATTTTCATTTTCAGGGTCTACCCTAATGTCTGAGTAGTAGAATGGTCTGTTTCCGATATCATTTTTATCATTGATTTTTGACCATTTAAAACCACCATCTATTGATTTGTACAATGCATTTTTTTTAGCTTCAATTAGCGCATAAATCACATTAGGTTTGTTTTTGGCCATGGCTATTCCTATTCTTCCCAATTCCCCTTTTGGTAGGCCATCTTCATTAGAAAGTTTTTTCCAATTATCACCACCATCATGAGTCATATATAGGCCACTACCTTTACCCCCAGATTTAAAAAACCACGGGTCTCTTTTATGTTCCCAAAGCGCCACAAGAAGCTTATTAGGGTTGGTAGGGTCTATAACCATATCTGCAACACCTGTTTTGTTATTTGCAAATAGAATTTTGTTCCATGTTTTACCACCATCTGTGGTTTTAAAGACACCACGTTCTGGATGTTCTCCCCAAGGTGAGCCAATGGCCCCAACATAAACAACATCAGGGTTGGTAGGGTCAATAATAACTCTATGGATATGACGGGTTTTTTCTAAGCCCATACTTTTCCAGGTTTTACCACCGTCTAGAGACTTGTAAATACCATAACCTCCATTTAAACTATTTCTTGGGTTACCTTCTCCAGTTCCTACCCAAATCACAGAAGGATTAGATTGTTGAATTGCTACAGCACCAATAGAAGCAGTTACCTCTTTGTCGAAAATAGGTTCCCATTTAATACCACCAGAAGTAGATTTCCAGAGGCCACCAGAAGCGGTACCAACATACATAATATCTGGATTATTGGTTACCACATCTATTGCAGTAACCCGCCCGCTCATACCAGCAGGGCCAATGTTTCTTGGTTTTAAATCTTGAACCAAATCCATTGAAAATTCTTGGCAATACAATGCCGTAGATGCAACTAGCATCAAGAAGAGTAGTAATTTTTTCATTTGTGAGTTGAATTAGTTGCCTAAAGATAAAGAATTGGTAAAGCTAGTTTCTTAACATGATGTTAACGCCTAAATTAGATTCAGCAACGGCAGTTGGAATTGTATAATTATGTAGCTTTAGAAAAACTGAACTAAAATCATGATTACGAAACAACGTCAATTCACCTTACTAGTTATAATAGTTTTTATAACAAGTGTGTTAAGTGCTCAAAGAGCTGCAGAAAAGCCTTTTGACTTAGAAAACGATTTGTTGCTATTGCATTATGATTTTAAAACTGATGTTGATGATTTGCATTCAGCGGCCGCTTTTGCAACTTTAGCCAATACCAAAGCATTTAGTGGTGTTAATTTCCATGCTGTTTCTGGTACTTACGGCATGCAAGCAGGCCTGTACGTTCCGCCAAATAAGCTTTGCAAATTGGCATTTGGAACTAATTGGAGTGATGCTGATGCTGATTTTGAAAACGCAGTTAATGAAGTTACCACAAAGGCAATAGCTATTATTAAAAATGGAGGTGCTATATGGATTGCAGAAGGTGGGCAGTCTGATTTTTCAGCCGCCCTGTTGAAAGCAATAAAAAAACAATTACCCCAATTTGAATCACAAAAACGCTATCATGTAGTGCAACATTCTGATTGGAATGAGGAGACGACAACACCGTCTAGTTTATCCTATGTAAAATCGAATGCGCATTACCAAAAAATACCAGATGGTAACGCCACCGGTAACGGTACTCCTGGTTTTAGAGCAGATGATAATATCACCTTAGAATTGTTTCTAAATGCAAAGATGTTACCAATTTGGCAGTTAGCTATTGCTTTAGCAAATGCTTATAATGGCGAAGAGGGCAGGTATTTAAACACATCAATGAAAGCTGGAGGTTTAGATTTTTCTGACTTTTCTGAAGTCTGTTGGATTTTGGGTATTTCGGAATTTAAAGACCAAACCGATTATTTTAAATGGGTAAAGGTGAATACCAACCAATAAAAATTAGATACAAATTACAATTTTGCAATTCTGAAGATTTTTCGGGATTTTTAGACCAACCAACCCAACATTTTGAAAGAAAACAAACCCAGCTGGCTCTATTTACTACTACTTATTTTATCTGGTGAAGCCATTTTTATTTTACCATTTGTTTTACCCAGAATTTTTAGACCAACCGTTTTAGATGTTTTAGAATTAGATAATGTACAATTAGGGTTGTGCTTTTCGGTTTATGGTTTGGTAGCTATGGTTTCTTATTTATTTGGAGGCCCAATTGCCGACAAATATCAACCTCGAAAATTAATTGCAATAGCACTTTGGTTAACTGCTTTGGGTGGTTTTGTATTTGCGCAATACCCAAAATTATATGTTTTACAACTACTTTATGGCTGGTGGGGTTTTACAACAATATTTTTGTTTTGGGCTCCAATGATTAAAGCAACTAGAATTTGGGGCGGGGTAGAAGCTCAAGGTAAAGCATTTGGTTTTTTAGACGGCGGTAGAGGGCTTACCGGTGCATTATTTGGACTATTAGGGGTAATTATTTTTGCCTTCTTTTTATATGAAGAGCCTACAACGGCATCTCTAGAAGACCGCAAACAAGCCTTTACTTATGTAATTTACAGTGCCTCAATAATAATCATAGTTGTGGGAATCTTGGTTTGGTTATTTATGAAATCACCTGTAGCTCAAGAAAAGGAGGTCTTAGAAAAAATTACATGGCAACAATTGAAAGAAGTATTAAAACTGCCAGCCGTTTGGTTATTAATGATTATAATTCTATGCGGTTATGTTGGGTATAAAATAACAGATATTATATCGCAATATGCAGAAGAAGTAATGTTGTATAACCAAGTTGAGTCTGCCAAAGTGGGAACACTTTTACAATTTTTAAGACCAACTACCGGCATTCTTATAGGCTTTTTCGCTGACCGTTTTAAAATAACATGGTTGTTATTTTTAAGTTTTATAATTACATTTTTTGGAGGAATATTATTTGCGACGGGAATAATTAGCCCTTCAACCACAATTTTATTCTTCTTTTCTGTAATTGTAATTGCAGCAGGTGTTTACGCCACAAGAGCATTGTATTTTGGGGTTATGCAAGTTGGTAAAATACCCTTAGCATTAACAGGAACGGCCGTTGGGCTTATTTCTCTAATTGGATACACACCTGATGTTTTTGCTGGACCAGCATATGGTATGCTATTAGACGCTCACCCTGGGGAGGAAATAGGGCATCAATATGTGTTTTTAATGTTAAGTGCGTTTGCGTTTATTGGCGCAATAGCTTCTTTATTATACCATCGTAAGTACGCAGTTTAGAACGCGTAGAACCTTGATTACGGTATCAAATATTTTTGAAGGTTACTTCATAAACGAGATAATGGTTATTCGTATAGTTTAAAATGAATGCAGAATATTTATTTGAATACGAGATGATTCGTACATTTATTTTCTCAATTTGAGACAATAGAAATGGGTAATTACCAAAATTGTAATTATCTTACCCAAAATTCGGTATTTTACCGAATAGAAAAACTAAACTTTACGAATTCTACAATTTTATTACTTCCTAACATGAAAAAGTTCATTATGGGAGCAATTTGTTTGCTCTTTATTAGTATTGGCTGTGAGAAAAAGCGTCAAGGACCGCCAAAACTTTTGGTGTTTTCCAAAACAGAAGGCTTTAAACATGCTTCAATTCCTGCAGGTATAGCAGCCCTAGAAAAGTTGGGCAAAGAAAACGGCTTCTCTATTGATACAACTAAGAATGCCGATTTATTTACAGATGAGAATTTAAAACAATACTCAGCTGTTGTTTTTTTAAGTACCACTGGTAATGTGTTAAACGCAAGTCAAGAGGCAGCTTTTGAAAGATATATTCAAGCTGGTGGTGGTTATGTAGGTATACATGCAGCTGCTGATACTGAGTATGATTGGGGTTGGTATAATAGATTAGCAGGTGCCCAGTTTTTAAGTCACCCCGCCGGTACACCTGAGGCTGATTTTATTATAAAGGATAAAAATCATCCATCAACTTCGTTTTTCACAGATACAATTTGGCATAGAACCGATGAAATGTATAATTACAAAAACATTTACGACGGTGTTAATGTGTTGGTTACCATTGATGAATCTACCTACGAGGGTGGCCAGAATGGAGACAATCACCCCATGGCTTGGTATCACAACTTTGACGGAGGTAGAGCTTTTTATACTGCTGGTGGGCACACAGATGAAAGTTATTCAGAAGCGTTATTTCTTAAACATTTACAAGGCGGAATAGATTATGCCATTGGTAAAAATTTAGAATTAGATTACAGTAAAGCAACTTCTCAGATACCACCAGAAATTGACCGTTTTTCTAAAGTTTCACTTTCAACTGGTAAGTTTTTTGAGCCTACAGAAATGACTGTTTTACCTAATAACGATGTTTTAATAGCACAGCGCAGGGGTGAAGTTATGTTGTACTCTAATGAAACCAACGAATTAACCCAAGTTGCTTTTTTAGACGTGTATTATAAAACGTTAGAAACTCCTGGAGTGAATGCTGAAGAAGGTTTAATGGGTTTACAAAAAGACCCTAATTACGCAGAAAATAACTGGATATATGTATACTATTCTCCTACAGGAGATAAGTGGATAAATAGATTATCTAGATTTAAATACGCCGACGGAAACTTTGCTATGGACTCTGAGCAGGTAATTTTAGAAGTGGATAGTCAGCGTGAAATTTGTTGTCACACAGGGGGTTCTATTGCTTTTGATGGTAATGGTTTGTTGTATTTATCAACCGGAGATAACTCTACACCGTTTAATGAACCAGAGGTAGCTTATGTAAACAATGGTTTTGCACCTTTAAATGATTTGCCAGGAAAGCAACAATATGATGCCAGACGTTCATCTGGTAATACCAACGATTTAAGAGGTAAAATATTAAGAATTAAGGTTAATGAAGATGGAAGTTATGATATTCCTGAAGGAAATTTATTTCCGGTCGGAACAGAAAAAACAAGACCAGAAATATATACTATGGGACATCGAAACCCATACAGAATTTCAGTAGACTTAAAAAGAGGCTATGTTTATTGGGGTGATGTAGGGCCAGATGCTAGAGCAGATAGTTTAGCAACCAGAGGCCCACGCGGGTATGATGAAATGAACCAAGCTCGTCAACCAGGTAATTTTGGCTGGCCATTGTTTATTGGAGATAACTATGCTTACAGAGATTATGATTATGCCACTGGAACTTTTGGAGAGCCTTTTGACCCCGAAAAACCTATTAACGATTCTGAAAATAATACAGGATTAACAGAATTACCACCTGCACAACCAGCCTATGTATATTATCCTTATGCCGAAACAGGAGATTTTCCGCAAGTTGCAACAGGGGGTAGAAATGCCATGGCAGGACCCACCTATTGGTCAGATTTATATGTCAATGGTGGTGGTTTACCCGCTTATTATGATGGAAAAGTTATCATTTATGATTGGATGCGTGGTTGGATGATGGCAGTTCATTTATTTGAAGATGGTAGTTTTAATAAAATGGAACCTTTTGCTTCTGATATAAAGGTGAGTAACCTAATAGACATGGAAATGAGTCCAGACGGTCGCGTTTATTTATTAGAGTATGGCAGTGGTTGGTTCTCTGCAAATCCAGATAGCGGATTAGGTTATATTGAATATAATGGTGGTAACAGACCACCAGTAATAGACAGTTTTATAGTTGATGTAGATTCTGGTTCTTTACCCTTAACAGTAAACGCAACGGTAGAAGCGCACGATAGAGAAGGTGATGAAATGACTTATGTTTGGGATTTAGGAGATGGTAGTACCCAAGAAACTAGTGAGCCAAAACTAACACATACATATGACAATGCAGGTTCTTATAAACTAAGTGTTACGGCAAAAGATTCAGGTGGAGAAACCATAAAAAGTACAGACCAAACTATTGTTGCAGGTAATCAAAGGCCAGTAGTGTCCATTGATTTAGAACAGGCTAATAAATCTTTTTACGTGCCTGGTCAACCTATAAATTACAAAGTTTCGGTTACAGATGCTGAAGGAAATGTAGACTTGAGTAATGTTTATGTTTCAGTTGATTATAGAGAAGGAATGGATGAGGTTAATATGAATATGGGCCATCAACAAGTTTCTGGTGCGGTAATGGGCAAAGCATTAACCCAGAGTATGGATTGTAAGTCTTGTCATAAAGAAAAGGAAGCTTCAATAGGTCCAAGTTATGTTGACATCTCAACAAAGTATAAAGGTGATAGAAGAGCTACAAATTATTTAATGGCCAAAATCATTGCTGGTGGCACAGGCGTTTGGGGTGAAGTAACTATGCCGGCGCACCCTAATGTTACGCAATTAGAAGCTAGACAAATTACACAGTATATTCAATCGTTAACAGGTGGTGATACTAGAAAACCATCGTTACCTTTAACGGGTACGGTAAGACCAGAAGCCAAACAAAATGGAGAATTATTTTTACTAACGGCTAGTTATACAGATGAGGGTACTTCAGAGGCTTTACCATTAACTGGTTCCAAAACTATAGCTTTATCTAGTAATAGTATGAGCTTCCCTGAAGGTACACCAACTAAAGGCATGCAGGCTATGGTATTTAATGGAATGCAGTTACAATTGTTAAATGATGCTGAGGGCTGGTTGAAGATTGAAAACACAGATTTAACAGGAGTATCTACGATAATGGCAATAGTAGGTTGGCAAGCACCACCAACTATACCTTATACTATGGAGCTTAGAACAGGTAGTTCTGATGGTCAGGTTATCGGTAGTGGAACTTTAGACCCAGCTTCTACTGGTGGTCAAGGTGGAGCCATTGTCATTCCAATTCAGAAGACAGACGGAATACAATCTGAACTGTATTTAACGTATAAAGCAGAAGGTGCAGAATTAGGAACTTTTGCAATAACGCAGGTTCAGTTTAATTAATAAACAACCAATTAACCAACCAATAAAAAAGGCCAGCATTTGCTGGCCTTTTTGTTAAGTATAGCTTTTTATTTTACCTGCTTAACATTCACATAAAAATTTCGGTCAACAACCAGTTTAGAACCCGATATTTTTTCGGTTTTCCAAACAGAATTTTTATTTGGGAACAGCCATTTTTCCTTACCATCTAAGGTTACTTTTATGGGCATATCAAAATCTTCCACCGTATCTAGATAGCGGTATTTAAGTGTTCCATTTTCTAGTTTATACTCTATTGTTGGTATGGCTGTAGTTCGTAAATACTGGTCAAAAAAGGCACTCAAATCTTTTTGTGATTTACTAGAAATGTAATTTTCAATCTGTTTAGTTGTAACAGTTTGGTGATAAAATTCTTCGTTTAAACCTCTTAAAATAGACCGCCATCTGGTATCATCTTCTACCAACTGTCTTAGGGTGTGTATCATATTGGAGCCTTTATAATACATATCTCCAGAACCTCTTCTATTTAAATCGTATCTACCAATAATTGGCTCATCATTAAGAATATTATTTCGTGTACCAATAACATAGTCCTCACCAGCTTTTTTACCAAAATGATATTCTAAGTATAAACTTTCAGAATAGGCAGTAAAGCTTTCATGAATCCACATATCAGCAATGTCTTTATAAGTAATATTATTGGCGAACCACTCGTGCCCCGCTTCATGAATAATGATAAAATCGAACTTTAGTCCCCAACCTGTACCGGATAAATCTCTACCCAAATACCCATTATTATATTGATTACCATAGGTAACACTGCTTTGATGTTCCATTCCTAAATATGGCACTTCAACCAGTTTAAAACCATCCTCATAAAATGGATAGGGACCAAACCAATGCTCAAAGGCTTCCATCATTTTTGGGGTCTGGGAAAATTGCTTTTTAGCCTTCTCAAGATTATCTCTTAAAACCCAGTAATCTAAATCTAATTTTCCTTTCTCACCATCGTAATCTTCGCCAAAATGAACATAGTCGCCAATGTTTATATTAACCCCATAATTGTTTATTGGATTAGCTACAAACCAATGTGTAGTTTGTGTGTTTCTCTGCTCCTCAGTACTGCGTAATCTACCGTTAGAAACATTCATTAAGTTTTTAGGAAAAGTTGTGCTAATAAGCATACTATCTACCTCATCATACATATGGTCTTTATTAGGCCACCAAACACTGGCTCCTAAACCTTGGCAAGAAGTGGCTATAAATGGATTGCCATTTTTGTCTTTTTTCCAAGAAACTCCGCCGTCCCATGGTGCTCTTACTGCTTCCTTTGGTTTGCCCGAGTAATAGACTTTTATAGAATGGTGCGTGTTTTTATCTAAATTTTCATCAAATAAGACGTAATACACATTTAGGCCTTTTTTCTTAATAGGTAGTGCTTTGTTTTGGTAAAGAACACTATCAATTTTCAATGGTGGTTGTAAATCAACCTGTAAAACCTGATTTTCTTTTAGCACTTTAAAATGAATATCATTACTCCCAGAGATATATTTTTTTTCGGGATTTACGGTAATATCTAAATGGTAAAAAGTTAAGTCCCACCATTCTCTTTCTGGGGTAATACTACCTCTTAAAAACTCGTCTTCTGTATAACTTTCTTGGTCTTGGCCAAATGCAAAAACACCTAAAAGCGAAAGAAGAAATACTCCTTTTTTCATACTACTTTATCTATAAACTCCTGATGGAAATGTAACAATACTCTCTTCACCATTTTCTCCTACAGCCGCTACTCCAAAGAAAAAATTATCAATAACTATTCCGTTTAGGGTAAACTCGTTAACATCACCTACATAACGTTGATTATCCCAAGTTGGGCTAGTGGTATCTCTCCAATAGATTTTATAACCTTTGGCACCATCGACTTTTTTCCACCTAAGTTTTGTCGAGGGTTGCACAATTCCACCAATTTCAACTTCAGTAGGTGCCGGCGGAGCCCATGCAATTGAAGCCAAATTAATAGCATTTACAGCGGTTAATTTTTTGGCATAATCAAAATTTACATGTGCTAATACATCACCGTAGTTTATTCCGTTTTCTTCTCTAATGTCTTGGTGTTGTTGTGTATAGTTTTCATGGGCTTCCATGATTCTTATTCCTGCAAACCCTGCATCGTTAAAGGGTCTGTGATGACCTCCTCTACCAAATCTATCCAATCGATAAATAAGCATTGGATTCATTTCTGGCATATAGGTTTTTGTTGTTTTATGAATGTACCTAGCCAATTGTCTAGAAATACCGTCAACTTCACCTCCATAAAAACGTCTAGAGTTACGTTGTCTTTCGGTTTCTGTAGGTGGTACGGGTTCTGAAAATATTCTGAAGTCTCTATTACTTACTACACCATCAACACCAGTAATGTTACCAATCATATCATTATTTAAAACTCCCACAATATCCCAATTGTTATTCTTAGCGTAAGCGGCTAAGCCTTTACCTCCAAAAAGACCTTGTTCTTCTCCAGAAAGTCCAACGAAAATAATGCTACTTTCAAAATTATACTTTGATAACACTCTTGCGGCTTCAATAGTACCAGCCATTCCGCTTGCATTATCGTTAGCACCGGGTGAAGTAGAAGTAAAATCATTTGGGTCACTTACACGACTGTCAATATCACCACTCATGATAATATATCTATTTGGAAATTTAGTGCCGCGTTTTATGGCAACTACGTTAACCACATAAACGTCTTTTGTGATGCGCTGATTTTCTCCTTTTTTAACTAAATCTTTCTGGTAAAAAACGTCGAGGCAATTGTTACATTCACTAGATATTTTTTCGAATTCAGATTTAATCCATCTTCTAGCAGCACCAATACCAGTAGTGGTTGAAGTAGTGTCACTCAAGGTATGTCTTGTGCCAAAATTTACAAGTGTTTCTACATCTTTTTCAATTCGCTCTGCCGAAACCGAATTGATAATATCATAGAGTTTGGTATTTGATTGGGCAAAACTTAAGGAAGTGACTAGTACTAATAAAAGGGTAAATTTTTTCATAATTATTTAAGTTCAATTTTTTTATAAAACATTTTTGAATGTAGAAAACATAGGGGCCCTAAAAGAGCGTAAGAAAAGCCAGGAAAACCGTAGTTCATACCAATTTCTAAAACAGAAAGCAATACGCTAATGACGGCTACTAAGACAAAAATACTAAAGTGTCTAGCGTAAAAAAGTAGATTAATTTTTTGTGCTGTAGCCGTAGTTTTTTTGTAAGCTCTGTAGTACATCAAAGCAAAACATAAAAATATTAGTAAGAATCCAATACCATACAGCACAAATAAGTTGGAAAGGTCTTCCTTTGTTTTCACACCTTCTCCCATCCAAGAGTAAACTAAGTGTTTTAGAGGAAATACATAGTATAAGACCACAAACAGTAAAAAGGCATTTAGGGTAATAATACCATTATCCATATACTTAGTTCTTCTAAAGAAATTATAATGCACCCACCAAAGGGCTACTAAAACAAAAAAACTCACAGCAAAACCAAGAAAATCGGCTGCATTAGATTTTGTGATATTTAGACCTTCTACAAAATTGAGATTGACTACCATAAGGGTAGCGGCAAAGGCAAAAACCGCATCGCTAAAGGCTTCGATGCGACTACTATTATGTAAGTATTTCATGTTAGCCTAATGTAGCAAACTTTTTCAAAAGTTCACGAACCTTTTTAGGACCTTCTACATGGTATTTAGCATCCGTTTTTTGCAAACCTACCTTAACAGTGATGGCAGAATCTGGTAATTCTTGAAACATAAACTCATCT
The DNA here is from genome assembly GCF_014235875.1 of Croceivirga lutea. Taxonomy (GTDB): domain Bacteria; phylum Bacteroidota; class Bacteroidia; order Flavobacteriales; family Flavobacteriaceae; genus Croceivirga; species Croceivirga lutea. The sequence continues at coordinate 65,003 of NZ_JACJUK010000001.1, forward strand.
GTCCAATCATCTCCAATGGCAAAAACAAATTGATAATTTTCTTCACTAAAGATTCGTGCAGAGGCTCTTCCTTTATTTACGTTGCTGTTTTTGACCTCCATAACTTTATTACCGTTTAGAATACTTATATCATCGTTGCCAATGAGGCTAGTAAGCACAGTATTTAGTTCCGTTGCTCTTTTGTTACCAAAATCAGGGTCAGTGTTTCTATAATGCCACGCTAACGAATAATTCTTTTCTTCAATAAATGAACCCGGGGTTCTGTCTACAAAAGATTCTAATACAGGTCGTATTTTTTCCATCCATTCACCTTTCACCTGTTCCATCATTTTAAATTCTTCACCATTTCTAGAAATCCAAACACCATGTTCCACAATCATATTGTATTTTTTAGGTAAAAACCAACGGGTAAAGGTGTCTTTATCTCTTCCGCTAATCAAAAACATGGTAGTGTTTTCTTGATTACTAATGGTATCTAGCAATTCATATAATTCATCATCTGGTGATGCTTTTTGCGGGTCTTTATGAAAACCAGATAAGGTTCCATCATAGTCTAAAAACAAGAGACGTTTTTTAGCAGACCTGTATTTTTCAGAAATGTTATCTAAAACCTGAGCTGAAAGTTTAAGTGAAATATTAGAAACTTCTTCTAATTTCATATTATTTAAAGCACCCATAAAATCGTTAGCCCATGTTTCAACATTGTAGCGTTTAAGTCGATTTTGTAGAAAAGTGTTTCTAGCTATCTGCTGTTCGTCTGGCATTTCTATAGCCTTTTTTAACGTATCTGCCTGTTGTTCAAAATTGTTTGGATTTATTAACAATGCTTCGTTCATTTCATAGGCTGAACCTGCCATTTCACTTAAAATTAACACCCCTTTTTTATCTGTTCTCGTAGCTATAAATTCTTTAGCTACTAAGTTCATACCATCTCGTAAGGGTGTTAACCAAGCTATATCACTAGAGGTATATAAATCAATTAAATCACTAAACGGAAGCGACCGATAGAAGTACCAAATTGGTGTCCAATTAACTGTTGAGAGTTCACCATTAATTCTACCCACTAGCTCATCTATCTCTCTTTTTAATAATTGATATTGCGGAACATTAGAACGGGAAGGTACTGCCAAAATTATCAACCTCACTTTGGTTTTGTATTCTGGGTATTTGTTTAGAAAATATTCAAAAGCATTAATTCTTTTAGCTATACCCTTACTGTAGTCTAGGCGGTCAATAGAAACGATAAGTTTGGTGCCGGGTGCTGATTTTTTATGCTCGTCTAAACGTATTTGTATATCATTACGTTCATCACCAGTTCTTGCCGCACTGGCTTCTGCCGCTTTTTCAAATTTTTGATAATCAATTCCCATTGGAAATGAATCTACTTTAATAACCCTATTGTCTAAATAGATATCATTAAAACTAACATCTAGATTAAGTAATCTTCTAACAGAGCTTAAAAAATGACGTTCGTAATCATAAGTATGAAAACCAATTAAATCTGACCCTAAAAGACCTTGTAATACTTCTTCACGCCAAGGCATTGTTCTGAATATTTCGTAAGACGGAAAGGGTATATGTAAAAAGAACCCAATATTTACATTAGGCCAAACTTCTCTAACCATTTGTGGTACTAACATTAACTGATAATCATGTACCCAAATGGTATCATCTTCGTTACCATTAGCTATAATAGCGTCTGCAAATTTTTGATTAACATTTTTATAAGTTTCCCAAAAATTTAGTTCGTACTCAGTATATTCTAGAAAGTAATGAAATAACGGCCAAACCGTTCTATTACTGAACCCAAAGTAAAAACCTTCAATTTCATCACTATTTAAAATTACTTTAGAACAATTTAAATCAGCAAGAGCACTATCAATTTCAGATTCCATTTCACTGGGAGTGTCTTCTTCTGTTAATCCAGACCAACCTATCCACAATCCATTTCCATCTCTATGAACAGATTTTAATCCTGTAGCTAAACCACCAACACTTGGTGTAGCAGAAAGTTTTCCTTGTTCTATTTTTAACTGAACCGGTAATCTGTTGGAAATGATGATTGTTTTACCCATAAAATGTAAATTATGATGATTTTTCTTTAAAGTTTGTTGAAATTTCGTCAAATTCGGGCTCAAAAGCAATTAGTTAACCCCCTTTTATAGATAATTAATATATGGATAACCTAGATTACGGAATTATTGGAAATTGCAGGAGTGCAGCATTAGTATCCAAAACCGGAGCAATAGATTGGTGTTGTTTGCCAGAATTTGATTCACCTTCCGTTTTTGGTAGGTTATTGGATAAAAAAATTGGGGGAAGCTTTGAAATTATTGTAAGTGATGACTATACCATTGAACAACGTTATAAAGCAAATACAGCTATTCTAATTACAAAATATAGTAATGGGACTGATTGTTTTGAAGTGTATGATTTTATGCCTCGTTATACAAAGCACAATGGCGCCTATTATTCACCACCAGAGCTGATACGCTATGTAATGATAGTAGAAGGTAAGCCAAAATTTAAGGTAAATTATACTCCAAAATTAAATTATGCAAAAGGGGGTACAGACTCTTATGTTAAGCCAGAATTTATTGCAAGTTTAACTAAAGAAGGAAAGTTTGATACCGTTTTTCTATATACTTCATTTAATAAAGAGAAAATTTTAGCTGGTGAGGAATTAGAATTGGAAGAGGATGGATATTTTCTTTTAGCATATAACGAAAAGATTTTTGCGCCAACAACGGCTACAACCTATTTAGAGTTTGAACGCACCAAGGTTTACTGGTTAAATTGGTGTAGTAAAACACCAAATTACAAAACCTATAATGAGCAAATTACCAGAAGTGCCATTACCTTAAAACTATTGAGTTATGATAAATCTGGTGCAGTTTTAGCAGCGGCAACTACCTCATTACCAGAAACTATCGGAGAGGTGCGAAATTGGGATTATAGATTCTGTTGGATTAGAGATGCTTCAATGGTGATTAAAGTTGTCTCACAACTTGGTCATGAAAATGTTGCTCGCCGGTATTTAAAATTCATTATGAATATTATACCTGATAAGGCTGAGAAACTGCAAATAATGTATGGTATTAACGGTGAAAAAATGCTTACCGAGGTAACATTAGAGCATCTAGCGGGTTATGAAGATTCCAAGCCTGTGCGTATAGGCAATGCTGCCTACATGCAAAAGCAGAATGATATCTATGGTATTTTGATGGATGTCATCTATCAACAGCTAGAGAAATTTAGTACAGATATCGAAAATGGAGAGGAATTATGGACAATTACCAAGGGTATTGTTTGGATTGTTAGCGAATCTTGGAAAGAACCAGACAAGGGTATTTGGGAGTTTAGAACAGAAGACAGGCATTTTACCTTTTCTAAAGTATTATGCTGGACAGCGTTGAACAGAGCAATTAAGGTTGCTAAAATTTTAGGTAAAAAGCATAAAATTGAAAAGTGGAAACCACTTGAAGCAGAAATCTGGCAAGATATTTATGATAATGCTTGGAATGATGAAGTTCAAGCTTACACGCAATCTTACGGTAGTAAGCATTTAGATGCTTCAGTTTTATTAATGGAAGCTTATGGTTGTGTTGATGCCAAAGATGAGCGCTATATTAAAACGGTACACGCTATAGAGAAAGAGCTGTGTTATGAAGGTTTGTTATATAGATATAAAAATGAAGATGATTTTGGTTTACCATCTTCGTCTTTTACGGTATGCACTTTTTGGTTTATTAATGCGCTAATAAAAATTGGTGAGCGTAAAAAAGCAAAAGCAATGTTTGATGAATTGTTAAGCTATAGCAATCACTTAGGATTGTTTAGTGAAGACTTAGATTTTAAAACAAAAAGAATGCTGGGTAATTTTCCACAAGCCTATTCCCATTTAGCCTTAATTGAATGTGCTATTAATTTTTCAAGAAAAGAAAGTAGTGAACATATTTTAGAATCTATGAGCTAATTTTAGTAGCTATTGCTAAAATTTTATCCAGTAGAGCTTTTAAGTGTTCTATGGTGGTCAACGGGTTCATTAACGTAGTTCGCAGGTAAAGAATACCATTAAGTTTGGTTTGCACCATATAAAACTCACCGTCGACTAAAATCATTTCTCGAATACGAGCATTAATTTCATTGCTTTGTTCTCCAGGTATTGATGGTCTTATATATCTGAAGCAAAGTATGTTTGATTTGGGCTGTACAGCTAGCTCAAAATTTGGGTGTTTATCTACTATTAGAGCAAAGTCTTTAGCAAGGTCATATTGTCTGGTTACAAATTCATCAAAGAGTGCTACACCATAATATTTTAGTAAAACAAACCAATGTAAACTCATCATTGTTTTTGTGCACTCAAAAGTCTTTTTACCACTTTGGTACCATTGGTCTTCCTCAGTATCTGTTAATAAATAATCAGCTTTTTGACTAAAAGTATGCTGTGCATGGAGTTTGTTTTTAAAGAGTAGGGCAGTGGTAATGGTTGGCATGAGCATCATTTTATGGCCGTCAATTACAACAGAATCGGCATTTTCTATTCCCTTAACAAGATGCTTGTATTTTTGAGAATAAATTGCTGCCCCACCATGGGCACCATCAACATGAAACCAAATATTCTTTTGTTGTGCAAATTGTGCTATTTTTTGAAGGTCATCATAAGCTCCAGTAGCGGTAGATGGTGCTGAACCCACTATAGCGAATATTTCAATACCACTTTCTAAAGCCTTATTAAAATATTGTTCCAATAAAGTAGTATCCATGTCAAATTGAGAAGTTGCTGGTATTTTGATGATACCTTTTTCACCAAGTCCCATTATTCGAGCAGCTCTATCAACACAGTAGTGTGCTTCTTCACATACTAGTATTCCTAAAGGTTTAGTAGTACCATGGTTCCAAATGTCTTCTTTTACAACAGCTTTTCTTGCAGATAAAAGTGCGGTAAGATTAGCCAAGGTACCACCAGAGGTTAAAAATCCACCAGAATTTTTATCATAACCAATGGTCTTACAAATTTCATCTGTTACCACTCGTTCTATAGCAGATGGAGCCATACCCATTTCGTAAACCGCCATACCGTTATTGAGCAATGCACTTACCATTGCGGTTATAGCCGTAATTGGAGCGGGCGCAGCAACCTGATGCCCAACGTATTTAGGATTGTGAACATGAATGGTGCGCGTTAGAACTTCTTTTACAAAGTCATCTTTCTTACCATTATTTAGAAAGTCTAGCCAAAATGATAGCTCATTTTCAGGGCTATTCCAATTTATAGTTTTGGAAGTAGAATTTTTAGAGTTTTCCAGATGGTTTTGAAGCTCTTTAAGCATTAAATTGCTTAATCTTAAAAATTCATTTTCGTTATAAACAGAATCTTCCCAAATATTTTTCATTTTGTAAAATTGCTTCAAAAATTGAAGTAAACAAAAAACCGCCTTGATAAAAATCAAGACGGTTTAGCTTTAGTCGAAAAGCTATCTGAATTAGTCGAATTTATAACCGTTATCCTCGGCTATTTTGTTAGCAATTTGAGTTCTTAATTCCACAATATTTGGGAAGTTTGTGTACTTTGTAAATCGCTTAAGGCCCATTAACATCATACGTTGTTCATCACCTTCAGCAAATGAAATTATAGCTTCTTTACCTTTGTCACTGCAAACGTCAACTGCTTTATAAAGATAGTATTTGGCCATGGCTATCTGTGTAGCTTGATTATCTTCACCAAATCTATTTACATTCTTTTCGGTACGTAAAATTGCAGATTCAGCCATGTAAATTTCAATCAGAATATCCGAAGCTGCCATTAATAATTGTTGGTGTTTTTCTAATTCAGTTCCAAATTTTTGAACTGCACTACCGGCTACCATTAAGAAAACCTTTTTTAATCTTTTAATGATATCTTTTTCTTCTGCAAATAATGCACTGTAGTCAGGAGCATCAAAAGAAGGAATACCCATTAGTTCTTCACCGACAGCACTGGCTGGACCCAATAAGTCTACATGACCTTTCATAGCCTTTTTAACTAACATACCTACAGAAAGCATTCTGTTGATTTCATTGGTACCTTCGTAGATTCTAGAAATTCTAGCATCTCTCCATGCAGATTCCATAGGCGTATCTGCACTAAAGCCCATACCACCAAAGATTTGAATACCTTCATCAGTAGTATTTTGTACATGCTCAGAAACAGCAACTTTTAAGATTGAACATTCAATAGCGTATTCTTCAACACCTTTTAGTTCAGCTTCTTGGTGCGTATTACCCTCAGCTTCTCTAATGGCTATTCTATCTTCAATATTTTTTGCTGCACGGTAACAAGCAGATTCATCTACATAGGCATTGGTTGCCATATCTGCAATTTTAGCTTTGATAGCACCAAAATTGATGATTGGAGTTTTAAATTGGATGCGCTCATTTGCGTAGTTTACCGCTTCATTAATTACCCGACGTTGTGCCTCTAAACATGCAGCTGCAAGTTTAATACGCCCTACATTAAGTGCATTCATTGCAATTTTGAAACCATTACCTCTTTCAGATAGCATGTTTTCTACAGGAACTTTAGTCTCATTAAAGAATACCTGACGTGTAGAGGAAGAATGTATACCTAATTTCTTTTCCTCATCACCTAAAGTAATTCCGTTGCTAGGGTCATTTTCAACAATAAAGCCTGTAATGTTTTTATCGTCTTCGATTCTAGCAAAAACTATAAATAGGTTACAGAATCCGGCATTTGAAATCCACATTTTTTGACCAGTAATACTGTAATATTTTCCGTCTTCAGAAAGTACTGCTTTAGTTTTACCAGAATTGGCATCAGAACCAGCACCAGGTTCAGTTAAACAATAAGCACCAAACCATTCGCCAGATGCCAATTGAGGAACGTATTTTTTCTTTTGCTCTTCTGTGCCATAAAGGGTAATTGGCATGGTGCCAATACCGGTGTGAGCTCCAAAAGCTGTACTGAAAGAACCGGTTGCACCAGAGATGTAATCACAAACCAACATGGTAGAAACAAAGCCCATTCCCATACCACCGTAAGATTCTGGTACCGCAACACTAAGTAATCCTAATTCACCCGCCTCACGCATACACTCTTCTGTGTAGGCATAGTCTTTTTTCTCAAAGCGTTCCCAGTGCGCCCAAAGCTTTCGGTCAACGAATTCTTTGGTGCTTTCACGCATCATTTTTTGTTCTTCATTCAAATCTTCAAGGGTGAAAACATCTTCACAATTGGTTTCTTTAACCAAAAACTGCCCTCCTCGAAGAATATCCTTATTTAAAGTTTCAGTACTCATGGCAATTGTATTTTGTTAAGTTTAATTTATTTTAAAAATTCAAAGATTCCGGCTGCTCCTTGTCCGGTGCCCACGCACATGGTAACAAGACCGTGTTTACCTTGCATGTTACGCTTACGCATTTCATCAAATAGTTGAACGGAAAGTTTAGCTCCTGTACATCCAAGTGGGTGACCTAAAGCTATTGCACCCCCGTTAGGATTAACAATATCATTATTAAGGCCTAATTCTCGAATTACCGCGATAGACTGAGATGCGAAAGCTTCGTTCAATTCAATAAGTTCGATATCACTTTGTTGTAAACCAGCTTGTTTTAGCGCTTTTGGCACAGCTTTTACAGGTCCAATTCCCATAATTCTTGGTTCAACACCCGCTGCGGCATAACTCACTAATCTTGCCTCTGGTTCAAGGTTTAATTCTTTCACCATTTCTTCACTCATCACCATTACAAATGCAGCACCATCACTTGTTTGAGAAGAGTTACCTGCAGTAACGCTACCATTTGCTGCAAAAACTGGTCTTAATTTGGCAAGCGCTTCTATTGAAGTGCCTTTTCGTGGGCCTTCATCTTTAGTGACCGTATATTTTTTGGTAGCTTTTTTACCATTTTCATCTACATAAGTTTGTTCAACTTCAATTGGAACAATTTGGTCTTGAAAACGGTCTTCAGCCTGCGCTTTTAAAGCTTTCATATGAGAATTAAAAGCGAACTCATCTTGGTCTTGTCTAGAGACTTTGAATTCTTGAGCTACTGCCTCTGCAGTATTACCCATACCCCAGTAGTAATCTTCATGGCCAGATTTTACCAAATCGTAATTTAATTCGGTTTTAAAGCCAGTCATGGGAACAGAGCTCATGCTTTCTACACCACCAGCAATAATACAATCAGCCATTCCTGACTGAATTTTAGCTGTGGCAATACCAATGGTTTCCAATCCGGAAGAACAGAATCTGTTTACGGTTACTCCTGGTACGTCAACAATATTTAATCCCATTAAAGAGATTAATCTTGCCATATTTAATCCTTGAGAACCCTCAGGCATAGCATTACCAACAATGACATCATCAATACGTGTTTTATCAAAATCAGGTAATTGTTTTACCAAATGTTCAATAGTCTCTGCTGCTAATTCATCTGCTCTTTTAAAGCGAAAGCCGCCTCTTCCAGATTTACCAACTGCAGTTCTATAACCTTTAACTATATATGCTGTTTTCATTTTATTCGATGTTAGATTTTAGATAGTAGTCAATTGCTATTCTGTTAACTATTATCATAATTAACTACTTCTTAATTACGAAGTGGTTTACCAGTTTTTAACATGTGTTGGATACGTTCTAAGGTTTTTCTTTCTGTACAAAGCGATAAGAAAGCCTCGCGCTCAATATCTAAAAGGTATTGTTCGCTAACGTAACTAGGTTCAGATAAATCACCACCAGCCATAACATAGGCCAATTTATTGGCAATTTTTTGGTCGTGCTCACTAATGTATTTACTAGCTTCCATAGAATCTGTACCTACCAAGAACATACCCAATGCTTGTTTACCAAGTACTTTAATATCCTTACGTTGTGGTGGTTTAGTGTACCCTTGTTCAGCCATTAATTTAGCATATGCCTTTGCAGTTGCAATTTGGCGGTCTTTGTTTACCACAACAATATCTTTTCCTTTTTGAAGTATGCCTAAATCGAAGGCTTCATAGGCAGAGGTAGATACTTTAGCCATACCAATGGTTAAGAAATACTCTTGCAATACATTCAACTCAACATCTCCTTTACGGAAAGAGTCAGAAGCACGCATAGCCATTTCTTTAGAACCACCACCACCAGGAATTACACCAACACCAAATTCTACTAACCCGATATAGGTTTCTGCTGCTGCAACAACTTTATCAGCATGCATAGAAAGTTCGCATCCGCCACCGAGAGTCATACCATGAGGGGCAGAAATAGTTGGAATAGAAGAATAACGCATACGCATCATGGTGTCTTGGAACATTTTAATAGCCATATTTAGCTCATCATATTCTTGTTCCACAGCCATCATAAAAATCATTCCAATGTTGGCTCCAACAGAAAAATTAGCGGCTTGGTTACCAACTACGAGACCTTGAAAATCTTTTTCAGCAATATCAATGGCTTTGTTTAGTCCGGCTAATACATCACCACCGATAGTATTCATTTTAGATTGGAATTCTACATTTAGTATACCATCACCTAAATCTTCAACAACAACACCACTATTTTTAAAGACTTCTTTAGATTCTCTAATGTTATCTAAAATAATAAAGGCGTCTTGACCTGGAATTTTAGTCATTTCCTTTTTGGGAATGTCATAATAGTAGGTTGCACCATCTTTTACAGAATAAAAGGAGTCGATACCATCAGCTTTCATTTGGTTTACCCATTCTGCTGGTTTTTGACCTTCAGCTTCTATAAATTCTAAACCTTTATCTAAACCAACAGCATCCCAGATTTGGAAAGGACCGTGTTCCCATCCAAAACCAGCTTTCATGGCATCATCAATTTTATAAAGCTCATCAGTGATTTCCGGTATTCTATGAGATACGTAGGCGAATAATTGACCAAAACTTTTTCTATAGAATTCTCCAGCTTTGTCTTTGCCACCACATAATACCGCAAAACGGTCTACTACTTTATCTATGGTTTTTGTAAGTTCTAAGGTTGCAAATTTTGCACTCTTTTTAGAACGATAATCCATGCTGTCTAAATCGAGCGTTAAAATTTCGCTCTTACCCTCAGCATTTTTAACTTTTTTGTAAAAACCTTGACCCGTTTTACTACCTAACCATTTGTTTTCCATCATGGTGCTGATAAAACCAGGAAGTTTAAAAAGCTCATGGCGTTCATCATTAGGGCAGTTGTCATATATACCATTAGCTACATGAACTAAGGTATCTAAACCTACAACATCTACGGTTCTGAATGTAGCAGACTTTGGTCTACCAATTACTGGTCCGGTTAATTTATCAACCTCTTCCACTGTCATACCTAAATCTTTGACAGCATGGAAAAGGCTTTGGATGCTAAAAATTCCAATTCTATTACCAATAAATGCAGGAGTATCCTTAGCAACCACTGAAGTTTTTCCTAAAAACTGCTCTCCGTAGCCGTTTAAAAACTGAAGTACATCTTCTGAGGTTTTAGGTCCAGGAATAATTTCAAAAAGCTTTAAATATCTAGCTGGATTAAAAAAATGGGTACCACAAAAGTGTTTTTGAAAATCGTCACTACGACCTTCACTCATGAAATTTATTGGAATACCCGAAGTGTTTGAAGTTATAAGTGTTCCAGGAGTTCTGTGTTTTTCTAAACTTTCGAACACCTTTTGTTTAATATCTAAACGTTCCACTACCACTTCAATAATCCAATCTACATTTTTAACCTTTGCAATATCATCTTCAAGGTTACCAGTGCTTATTCTCTTAGCAAAATCTTGATGATAAATTGGTGAAGGTTTAGACTTTAAGGCTTTGGTTAATGAATCATTTACCAACCTATTTCTAACTACTTTGTCATCCAATGTTAGCCCTTTAGCTTGTTCTTTCTCGTTAAGTTCTCTTGGAACAATATCCAAGAGCAATACTTCAACTCCAATATTAGCAAAGTGGCATGCAATACCACTACCCATAATACCTGAGCCTATAACGGCAACTTTGTTTATATGCCTTTTTTTCATGTTTAGACTTGAGTTTTTATTCAGTTGTTGTTTTAGTGTAGATTTTCTTATCTACGATAAGTTTATTAATAATCTCCATTATGTTAAAGAAGCCAATAAGGTCTTCTTGAGATGCGTTATGTTTTACAGCTTCATTAAAACGAAGTACAACTTCTTTGGAGTCTTCACGTTTTTCTAAGCCTAGTTCAGTAAGATGAATTAATACACCTCGACCATCATTTGGATTGGGTTTTCTAACAATGAAACCTCTTTCTTCCAAATTTTTTAATATTCTAGAAAGACTAGTAGCTTCCATTCCCATTTTAGGGCCAAGATTAGTACTAGGTGTTCCTTTCTTAGGGTCTATGCTTAAAAGGGTAAAACCAATTGCCATAGTTAGACCATAGTTTTTAGCCTCTTCGTTGTATAATTTAGTTACAGCTTGCCATGTAGCTCTGAGCGCCCAGTCAATTGTCAATTCTTTCATGGAACAAATTTCGAATTCAAATATAGGAAAATTTATTATGCATGCATAATAAATTTGATGAAGTTATAAATAAAAAAAGCTCACTTTAGGTGAGCTTTTAAAATTTTGTAGCCTTTAATTAATGACCATAGATATCATTATAAAGTGCAGCATATTTTTCTTTAATAATTTTTCTGCGGAGTTTCATTGTGGGGGTCATATGCCCTTCATCAATACTCCAAGCATCTGGTGTTAGTCTAAATTGCTTTACTTTCTCCCACTTAGCAAAATCTGCATTAGCCTTGTCTACTTCTTCTTGAAAACGTGCAATAACTTTTTCATTTATGCAGATATCAGAATTTGCACCAATAGTTAGATTGTGTTTTTCTGCCCAAGCATAAACAAAATCAAAATTAGGTTGAATTAAAGCAGCTGGCATTTTTTCGCCCTCACCAACAACCATTATTTGTTCTATGAAACGAGATTGTTTAAATCTATTTTCTAACAATTGCGGGGCAACATATTTTCCGCCTGATGTTTTAAACATCTCTTTTTTACGGTCTGTGATTTTTAGGAATCCTTCTTTATCAATCTCCCCAATATCACCGGTATGAAAATAACCGTCAGTAATTACTTCAGCAGTTTTTTCTGGGTCTTTGTAATAGCCCATCATTACATTAGGTCCTTTACAAAGAATTTCACCATCATCTGCTATTTTTACCTCAACACGTTCTATAATTCTACCTGTAGTACCAATTTTCCAACCTTTATTGGCTATTTCATTTACAGAAATTACAGGAGAGGTTTCTGTTAAACCGTAACCTTCCATAACGGGCATTTGAGCAGCAGCGAACACCCGAGCTAATCTGGGTTGCAGAGCAGCACTACCTGAAACCATCATGCTAATTTCACCTCCTAGGGCTTCTTGCCATTTACTAAAAATTAGTTTTCTTGCAATTCCGAGTTGTTTCTCATACCACCAGCCTTTAGCGCCATAAGGTTCAAATTTTAAACCTAGTTCAACAGCCCAGTAAAATAACTTCTTTTTAATTCCTGTTAGTTCAGAACCTTTAGCAACAATTGCATCATAAACTTTTTCAAGCAAACGAGGTACAACAGTCATTACATTAGGTTTAATATCTTTTGCATTATCAGCAATTTTATCTAAACCTTCTGCAAAATAAATTTCTATACCACAGTACTGATATAGATATAAAATCATGCGTTCAAAAATATGACATACAGGTAAAAAACTTAATGCTCTAGAACCTGCTTCTAAGGGAACTCTTTTTTCACTAGCAATAACATTAGATACGATGTTGTCATGACTAATCATAACTCCTTTTGGTTTGCCAGTAGTACCAGAGGTGTATATTAGTGTAGCTAAGTCTTCAGGTTTAACAGCATCTTTTAGCTCTTCTACTTTATTCTGATTAGACTTATCTTTACCAAGTTCTAATACATTACTCCAATGATTGCAGTTTTTTAATTCATCAAAAGAATAAACATCTTCGAGTTTCTTAGTTTTACTGCTTATTGAAAGTACTTTTTGCAAAACCTCGTCACACGAAACAAAACAGAATTTAGCTTCTGAATGATTCAATACATATTCATAATCGTCTTCTGAGATAGTTGGATAAATAGGTACTGTTTGTGCACCAATTTGTAGTACACCAATGTCCATTACATTCCATTCTGTTCTATTTGTCATAGAAATAATGGCAATTTTATCATTGGGTTTAACGCCTAATTTCAAAAGACCTCTACTTATGGCATTTGCTTTGTCTATGTAGCCTTGAGAAGATGTTGCCTCCCACTTACCATTCTGTTTGGTAATCAATGCCTTTTGTAGGTTGAATTTGTCCCTTTGATAGTAAGGGAAATCAAAGAGTCGGGTTACCTGAGTCATATTAAGTTTCTGTAAAGTAATTGCAAATTAGGAATTGAAAATGGTATTTTAAAATGTATTTAACAATATACACTCAAAAATTTTATCAAATAATCAATTTAAAAGCAACTAACTTACATAACCTAAATAAACGTAAACAGCTGATTTTTAGAATATAGTTTTGGTTATCAGCTATTTTTTTCTATCCATTTTTTTGCATTAATAAAAGCGAGTACCCAAGGTGAAACTTTTTCATTTCTATCTTTGGGATAATTCGCCCAGTTCCAAGGAAAAATACTACGTTCAATATGAGGCATGGTAACTAAATGGCGACCAGATTTATCACACATCATAGCTGTATTGTAATCGCTACCATTTGGATTTGCTGGATAACCTTCATAACCATATTTAGCTACAATATCATAATTGTCTTCAGATAGGGGTAATTTAAATTTACCTTCTCCATGGCTAATCCATACGCCAAGAGTTGTTCCTTCTAAATTAGAAAGCATTACAGAATTGTTCTTTTGAATAGCTACTAAAGTAAAATTACTTTCGTGTTTTTGAGATTCGTTATGAATCATTTTTCCATGTTGCTCACCATGTTCTGGATTAATCAAATCTAGCTCCATAAACAATTGACAACCATTGCAAATACCCACAGAAAGGGTGTCTGGTCTAGCAAAGAAATCACTAATTACTTTTTGAGCCTTTTCGTTGTACTTAATAGCACCTGCCCAACCCTTAGCAGAACCTAAAACATCAGAGTTTGAAAATCCGCCTACGGCGCCTAAAAACTGAATATCTTTTAGGTCTTCTCTACCCGAAATTAAATCGGTCATGTGAACATCTTTAACGTCAAAACCAGCTAGATACATGGCATTTGCCATTTCTCTTTCAGAATTACTTCCTTTTTCTCGTAAAATAGCCGCTTTTGGTTTTTTGTTTGATTCTGAATTCACGATAATTTCATTTCCATTAAAATTATCTGGAAAAGAATAAGTTAGCGGTTGATTTTTGTAATTTTCGAATCGCTCTTTAGCAAGACCATTTGCAGTTTGCTTATCATCTAATAAATATGATGTTTTAAACCAAGTGTCTCTTAATGAAGCTATATTAAGGCCGATTTCAACACCTTGATTTTTTAATTTGAGTGTAGCTTCATTACCTGGTGTACCTATATTTATTACGTTTATTCCTCTAGACTGTAAACCCAAAGCTACACTGGTTTTAGCCTGAAAAACGATGCCTATGTTCTCAGCAAAAAGTAACTTAATGGTATCATTTTCGTTTAGTCCGCTTAAATCAATAGCTGCCCCTAAATTGTTGTCCGCAAAACAGATTTCTAATAGCGTTGTTATTAAACCACCTGAACCAATATCATGTCCGCATTTAATGTTACCTGCTTTAATTTCTTCTTGTATGGCGTTAAAAGCTTTTTTGAAGTAAGCAGCATCAGTAATTGTAGGGGTATCGCTACCAACACTGTTAAGAATTTGATTAAAACTAGAGCCACCTAATTTGTAGTTGTCTTTACTAAAATTTAAATAATAAATATCACCACCATCTTTTTGAAGCACGGGTTCCACCACTTTAGTAAGGTCTGAGCAATGCCCTGCAGCTGAAATAATTACCGTACCTGGAGCAATTACTTCTTTATCAGCATACTTTTGTTTCATACTCAACGAGTCTTTGCCCGTTGGTATATTAATGCCTAATTCTATGGCAAATTTTGAGCAAGCTTCAACAGCTTCATACAACCTAGCATCTTCACCAGGATTTTTGCAAGGCCACATCCAATTAGCTGAAAGTGAAACTGATTTTAAACCGTCTTCTAATGGAGCCCAGATGATATTTGTTAGGGCCTCAGCAATACTATTTCTACTACCAGCACTTGGGTCAATTAAACCAGAAATTGGGGAGTGACCAATACTTGTAGCTAGGCCTTCTTTTCCTTTGAAATCTAAGGCCATTACACCAACATTATTTAAAGGTAGCTGTAACGAGCCAACACATTGTTGTTTAGCTACTCTGCCGCCAACACACCGGTCAACCTTGTTAGTAAGCCAATCTTTACAAGCTACGGCTTCTAATTGAAGTACATTTTCTAAATACTCATGAAAATGTTCTAAACTGTACGAGTTATCCTTGTAGTTAGCCTCAATTTTATGATCTTCAAGTATTGTTTTTGGTGAGCTGCCAAACATATCGGCAAGCTCCAGGTCCATAGGTTTATCACCGTTAGCACTACTTTCAAACGTAAATCTATGGTCACCAGTAACTTCACCAACCTCAAAAAGGGGAGAGCGTTCCCTTTCTGCTATTTTTTGAAGCAAATCCATAGCTGCCTCACCCATGACAAGACCCATACGTTCTTGACTTTCATTGCCAATAATTTCTTTTGCAGATAGGGTAGGGTCGCCTATAGGTAATTTGTCTAAGTCTATTTTACCGCCAGTTTCTTCTACCAATTCTGATAAACAATTTAAATGACCGCCAGCACCATGATCATGAATAGAAACTATGGGGTTGTGTTCTCCTTCAACCATTCCACGTATTGCATTCGCAGCTCTTTTTTGCATTTCTGGATTGCTACGCTGCACGGCATTTAATTCTATAGCGGCTTCAAATTCTCCGGTGTCAGCACTAGATACAGCAGCTCCACCCATACCAATTCTATAATTATCACCACCAAGAATTACCACTTTATCTCCTTTTTCTGGAGTTTCTTTTAAGGCATGTTCTTGTTTGCCATAGCCAATACCCCCAGCAAGCATGATAACTTTATCAAACCCAAGAAGCTTAGACGCTTCTTGATGTTCAAATGTTAGCACAGAACCTGCAATTAATGGTTGCCCAAATTTATTGCCAAAATCAGAAGCTCCATTACTAGCTTTTATTAGGATATCCATTGGAGTTTGGTATAGCCATTCTCTTTCTGGAAAGGCTTTCTCCCAATTACGCTCATCTTCTAATCTAGAATACGAAGTCATATACACGGCTGTTCCCGCAAGTGGCAAACTACCTTTACCACCAGCAAGGCGGTCTCTAATTTCGCCACCAGAGCCTGTTGCAGCACCGTTAAAAGGTTCTACAGTTGTAGGAAAATTGTGTGTTTCTGCTTTTAAAGAAAGCACAGAATTATATTCTTTTTCTTGGTAATAATCTGGAATATCAGCTCTTTCAGGAGCAAATTGAATTACTTTAGGACCTTTAATAAAGGCAACATTATCCTTATATGCAGAAACAATTCCGTTCGGATTTTCTTCTGACGTTTTTTTAATCAATTTAAAGAGTGAAGTAGGCATTTCATTACCATTCACCACAAAGGTTCCATTAAATATTTTATGCCTACAGTGTTCTGAATTTACCTGACTAAAACCAAATACTTCAGAATCTGTGAGGTTTCTACCCAATCGGTTTGCAAGGTTTTCTAGATAGGTTACTTCTTCATCATTTAAAGCCAGCCCTTCTTTAGTGTTGTAAGCCGCAATGTCTTCAATTTCAAGAATAGGTTCAGGAGAAACCGCAATTGTAAAAATATCTTGATTAAGACTAGTAAACTTTTGAAAAAGCATGGGGTCATAATCAGAATAATCAGCGGAGACCGAAACAAATTCTTCAATTCGTATAATACCTTGAATGCCCATATTTTGGGTTATCTCGGTAGCATTAGTGCTCCAGGGTGTAATCATTGCTGCTCTTGGACCAACAAAAAAGGCGTCTATTGACGCCGCTTCTATTTTTGGCTGGTTACCAAATAACCAGCTTAATTTTTCCTTATTTTGAACGCTAAGTTCTTCTTGAGTCTGCAGAGCGAAAACCTTTGTTTGTGGGTTTCCGAAAAAGTGAATCATATCCAAAAAATTGCAAAAAGCAAATTTACCAAATAGTTGAGTATTATTAGCAATCAATGGATTGAGTTGTTAACCATAATTGTTAAAAAACCTACTACTCGAGTTTGGTTTTTAGGTAGGCAAATGCTTCATCAATAGTATTAAATACATCTTCATGAGGAATTAAATCATCTATTAAATCAATAGCTTCTAATTGGTCTCTTGGTTGCTCTTTAATTCCGGTTAGAATTACTTCAATATTTTGTTTACGCAAATCAAACACAGCTTCCTCTAGAGCATATAAACCTGA
This sequence comes from Croceivirga lutea, assembly GCF_014235875.1. GTDB lineage: Bacteria > Bacteroidota > Bacteroidia > Flavobacteriales > Flavobacteriaceae > Croceivirga > Croceivirga lutea. The sequence continues at coordinate 82,477 of NZ_JACJUK010000001.1, forward strand.
TTGGTCAATATAAGGTACACGGTCCATTCTAATTATCAATGCTTTAATATCATTACCTAAACTTTTTATTTCATCTTTAAAATGAGATGTAAATCCAAAGAAAAAAGGTCCGTATAGGTGTTTGATAATAACTTTGTCTTTATATTTTTCATAGAACTCTTTTTCGTCTTGCCATGGTTTTGAACCGTCAAAATCGGCTACAGGCCCAACGTCTAATCCATTTTTGGCCAAGTCACTAGATTGTTTCATAAAAAGTAGCGAAGCCAACGCTACACCAATACCAACGGCATTAATTAAACTTCCGAAGGTGGTAATAAGAAGCACAATAATTAAGACCACAGAATCTGCTCGTGGAACTACCTTTAAATGCTTAAGTCCTTTAAAATCAATAATCTTGAAACCTACAGGAATTAGTAATCCGGCAAGAACCGCTAGGGGAATATGAGCTGCTAAGGTTCCCAGACCAAGTAAAACGGTTAAAAGAAAAATACCGTGTAAAACACCAGATAAACGCGTTTTACCACCAGCATTAATATTAACAACAGTACCTTTTGTTGCTCCAGCTCCAGGAATACCGCCAAATAGGGCAGCAATCATGTTTCCAATACCTTGTCCTATAAGTTCTCGATTACTGTTGTGTTTGGTTTTGGTCATATTGTCAGCAATTACTGATGTTAATAATGAGTCTATACTTCCCAGCACTGCTAATACAACAGCGTACTCGATGATAATGCTATAGGCTCCAGCATCTACAGGCCATAAATTTCCAATTTGTAAAGAAGGCAAACCAGATGGAATTTCACCAATTACTGGAACATCCCACTTTAAAAAATAACCCGCTAAAGACGCTAGTACAAGTGCTACAAGGGCGCTTGGAATGGCCTTAGTGATTTTTGGAAAAACGTAGTATATAACAATTGTCAATACGCCAAGAATTAACGCATAAATATTAGCCTCAGCGAACATTCTGGGTAAATCTTGAATTACCTTAATTGTGGACTTTGGAGAAGAAAGCCCAACTAAGGGGAATAACTGCAAAATGATAATAATAAGTCCAACCCCACTCATAAAACCAGAAACCACGGGATACGGAAAGTACTTTACATAACCGGCAATATTTAATAAACCAAATATTACCTGTATAAGTCCGCCTAATAAAAAAGTAAGTAGAATAATACCCATGGCATTTTCTAGACTACCGTTGAGTTGTATTGCACCAGCAACAAGTGCTGCAGAGACTACAGTCATGGGTCCGGTAGGTCCACTTGCTTGCGTTTCAGTACCACCAAAGAGTGCTGCGAAAATACCCACGGCGATTGCACCATAAAGCCCAGCAGCTGCACCCATTCCAGATTGTACACCAAAAGCAAGGGCCAATGGTAATGCAATAATACCGGCAACTAAACCACCAGTTAAATCACCTTTGAAATTTTTAAAATCGTAAAACTTTTTCATGAATTAAAGTTGAAATAAAAATGCCTTCGAAAGATAATGAAATAGATTAGTTCCATCCTTTTTTCTACTTTTAAAGCTTGTACAACTAACTGAACCAAACTAGATCAATGTCTTTATTAATTGTAATTGCGGGCATATTATTGCTCTTTGCTTTAATTGCTGGATTAAAACTCAACTCTTTTCTATCCTTTATTATCGTTTGTTTATTTGTAGGACTATTACAAGGTATGGAGCCTTTAGCCATAATAGATTCTATACAGAAAGGTATTGGTAGCACACTAGGTTTCTTGGTACTTATTCTGGGCTTAGGAGCTATGCTTGGTAAATTAGTAGCTGATAGCGGAGCCGCACAAAGAATAACCACAAAACTTGTAGACACTTTTGGGATTAAACATGTGCAGTGGGCTGTAGTACTTACGGGGTTTATTGTGGGTATACCTATGTTTTACTCTGTTGGTTTTGTGATTTTAGTTCCTTTGGCCTTTACCATTGCAGCAACCACAAGGTTACCATTGTTATATGTTGGATTACCTATGTTAACCTCTTTATCTGTAACGCATGGTTATCTACCGCCACATCCTGCACCAACAGCCATTGCCACTATGTTTAATGCTGATTTTGGAAAAACATTAATGTATGGTTTACTAATTGCAGTGCCAGCTATAATAGTTGCAGGACCATTTTTTGCAAGAACAATAAAAAATATTGAAGCAAAGCCTTTAGCTGGTTTTTATAACCCAACCGTACTTACAGATGACGAAATGCCATCTTCGGCCACTAGTTTATTTACGGCCTTATTTCCTATAATTTTAATTTTTATTGCCATTGGTGCAGAGCAGTTTTTAAATGACGGATTATTAAAAACCATTTTAGTTTTTGTAGGTAGTCCAGTCATGGCAATGTTACTTTCTGTCTTACTTGCAATTTATACCCTAGGAATTAAACAAGGTAAAAAAATGAAAGCTGTAATGGAAGTTATGGTAGACGGTGTAAAGGGCATTACCATGATTTTATTAGTTATTGCCGGAGCAGGGGCATTAAAACAAATATTAATAGACAGCGGAGTTAGTGATTATATAGCAAGTCTATTAGAAGGTTCAAATTTTTCTCCAATTCTTTTGGCTTGGTTGATAGCCACTGCCATCAGGGTTTGCGTTGGCTCTGCTACCGTTGCAGGATTAACTGCTGCGGGTATTGTATTACCACTAGCCTCAGCACCAGGCGTACATGCAGAATTGCTTGTTCTAGCTATTGGCTCTGGTAGTTTAATGTTATCTCATGTGAACGATTCCGGATTTTGGCTATTTAAAGAATACTTTAATTTATCTGTAAATCAGACATTGCGTACTTGGACTGTTATGGAAACTATTGTGGGTATTATGGGGCTATTAGGAACCTTACTATTAAGTACTATTATCTAAATTTAAGTCAAATGAAAAAAGCTTCTGAAAAAATTAAAGAATTAGGATTGATTTTACCACCTGCGCCACCTCCAGCAGGGGTTTATCGGCCTGTTTTGGTGGTAGATAATTTTTTATATGTCTCTGGTCAGGGACCCGTTCTTCCAGATGAAAATCTTATGATTGGCAGAGCAGGAGATACTACAGATAAAGATGGTGCTAAATTAGCCGCTAGGCAAGTTGGCCTAACTATGCTCTCTACGATTCAAACACATTTTGGAGATATAGACCAAATTAAAAGAGTAGTCAAAGTATTGGGTATGGTAAATTGTACTCCAGATTTTCAGCAACATCCTTATGTGATAAATGGGTTTAGTGAATTAATGGCTGATGTTTTTGGAAAAGAAAATGGTATTGGCGTAAGAAGCGCTGTAGGCATGATGCTACCCAGTAACGTTTTAGTAGAAATAGAAGCAATGTTTGAGCTGCACAGATGAGTAATATAAACTGGTTTCAATTAAATAACCCTAGAGAAATTGCTTCACCTGGGCTACTTGTTTTCAAAGACCGCATTGCTCATAATATAAATTTGATGGTTGCGGCAACAGGTGACGCCAAAAAACTTCGGCCTCATATTAAAACCCATAAAATGGAAGAGGTTATTGCTATGCAGGTAGCAGCTGGAATAACCAAATTCAAATGTGCAACAATTGCTGAAGCTGAATTGTTAGCAACTTCTGACGCTCAGGATATTCTTTTGGCAATGCAACCCATTGGTCCAAATATTTCCAGGTTTTTCAATTTAAAACAAGCATTTCCTCATAAATACTTTGCTTGCCTTGTTGATAATGAGTTTTCATTAAATGAGCTATCCAAAGAAGCTAAAAGTAGAAATACCACCTTAGCTATTTTTATTGATTTGGATGTCGGTATGTCTAGAACAGGAATTTCACCAGAAGATTCTTTTGAGTTGATAAAAGAGATTACCAAAGATGAGTTTGTTCAATTAAAGGGTTTGCATGTATACGATGGACATATTCGGATTTCGAATATTGATGAACGCTTTACAAAGTGTAATGAAGCTTTTGTAGCGGTAGACGAATTGCTTAAACGTTTAGATTTGGAAAAAATACAGGCGGGTGAAATAGTTGCCGGTGGTTCTCCAACCTTTTATGTGCATGCAAAACGGCCAAAGGTTATTGCTTCACCAGGAACTACCTTACTATGGGACCAAGGTTACGGAAGCAAATTCCCTGATATGGAATTTAAACACGCGGCTGTATTAGTTACCAGATTATTAAGCAAACCAAAACCAAATCAGTTTTGTCTAGATTTAGGACACAAAGCTTTGGCATCAGAAATGCCGTTTCCAAGAGTTAAGTTTTTAAATACAGATGATTTTGAGCAAATAAGTCAAAGTGAAGAACATTTTGTAGTAAAGGTATCCAATCCTGAAAAGTATCAAATCGGTGATGTTTTTTATGCTGTTCCTATACATGTTTGTCCTACCGTTGCCAAATACCCTAAAGTTACCGTAGTTGAAAATGGGGAAATTATTGATTCATGGAAAGTAGCAGCTAGAGACCATAAAATCACCTATTAATGCAGTACCCCTTCATTTTTGATGCACATTTAGATTTGTCTATGAATGCCATGGAATGGAATCGAGATTTACGATTGTCTGTTACAGAAATTCGTGAGCGAGAAAAAGGCCTTTCAGACTTACCAGACAGAGGTAATAATATGGTATCACTTAAAGCTATGCGTAAAGGTAATGTAGGTTTATGTGTGGCTACACAAATAGCACGTTACGTTAAAAAAAGTAATTTGTTGCCAGGTTGGAACTCTCCAGAACAAGCATGGGCGCAAACTCAAGGACAACTTGCTTGGTATAAAGCCATGGAGGCTGCGGGTGAATTAATACAAATTACGAATAAAGAGCAGGTAGAAAATCATTTAAGTAACTGGAAAACCAACAATACCGCTACACCTATAGGGTATATTCTAAGTTTAGAAGGAGCAGATAGTATTTGTAATCTAGATTATCTAGAAAAGTCATATGAACAAGGATTGAGGGCTATAGGACCCGCCCATTACGGACCAGGCACGTATGCTTATGGGACAGATTCTGACGGCGGCATTGGTTTAAAAGGAAGAGAATTACTCAAGAAAATTGAAGAATTACAATTGATTTTAGATGTTACCCATTTAAGTGATACCAGTTTTTGGGAAACAATGGATTACTATAATGGTCCATTATGGGCAAGTCATAATAATTGTAGAACTCTTGTTAACCACAATAGGCAATTTAGTGATAAACAAATTCTAGAAATTATTAGTAGAGGAGGGGTAATAGGGGTTGTTTTAGATGCTTGGATGATGAAAGAAAACTGGCAACGGGGTGTATCAAAACCAGAAGCTATGGGAGTTTCACTACAGCAAGTAGCAGATAATATTGACCATATTTGTCAACTCGCTGGCAATTGCAACCATGTAGGTATTGGTTCTGATTTAGATGGGGGCTTTGGTAAAGAGCAAGCACCTTACGATATGGATACCATTGCAGACCTACAAAAAATTCCAGCAATATTACAATCCCGTGGATATTCTAAAACTGACATTTTAAAAGTTTTGCATGATAACTTTCTGTCTTTTCTAAAAAGAATTTGGAGTTAATTACCTTATAATTTCAAATAAATTCTATTTAGTTTTAGTGTAAAGTGATGATTAGATTGATGATTTCTGATAATTAAATAAAATTATCAATCATCTCATTTATATAGCTTTAAGTTTCCTATTTTAGGAATATCAACTACTTCAAAATACATTAAAATGAAATTTACTTCTATTAGAATTTTATGCTTTCTTTTATTTCTACCATTATTCCTACAAGCACAAAAAATCTCAAAATCAAAAATTAAAAAACTAAAAACTGAAGTTGCTCAGATTGTTGAAGATAATCACAAGCAAAGCCAAATTATGGTTGATAAGCTATTTAGTTTTGCTGAATTGGGATTTCAAGAAGTTGAAACCCAAAAATATATTACGGGTATCCTAAAAAATAATGGTTTTAAAGTCACTGACTCTTTAAGCGGAATACCAACATCATGGTTGGCAACCTGGAGTAATGGAGAAGGGCCAGTTATTGCTCTTGGTAGTGATGTAGATTGCATACCAAAGGCATCTCAATATCCAGGGGTTGCCTATCATAAACCTATGGTTGAAGGAGCCCCAGGACATGGAGAAGGGCATAACTCTGGAGTTCCTTTAAATGTTACAGCAGCATTGGCAGTTAAGCAATTGATGGAACGAGAAAACATTGGAGGCACTTTGGTAATATGGCCGGGTATTGCAGAAGAGTTGTTAGGCTCAAAGGCTTGGTTTGTAAGAGATGGCTTATTTGATGAAATAGACTTGTGCATTTTTACGCATGTGAGTAGTAATTTTAGTGTGTCATGGGGGCAGGCCTGGGGTACGGGTTTAATTTCTGTAGCGTACGCTTTCTCGGGAGAGGCGGCACATTCGGCAGGTGCTCCTTGGAGAGGAAAAAGTGCTTTAGATGCAGCTGAGTTGATGAATATAGCTTGGAACTACAAAAGAGAACACCTACATCCTTTAAAAAGAAGTCATTCCATTTTTACAGATGCGGGAGACCAACCTAATGTGGTGCCGAGTAAAGCAAGTATTTGGTTTTATCTGCGGGATGTGACTTATGATGGAATTATGGAGATGTATGCAACTGCTAATGATATGGCAAAAGGAGCTGCCTTAATGACAGGAACTACTATGGAATCTAAAGTTCTTGGGGCAGCTTGGCCAAGACATTTTAATAAGACCATAGCAGAAACCATGTATAAAAATATCAAAGAAGTTGGTCTACCCACTTGGTCAGAAGAAGACCAAGTTTTAGCTAAGGCGGTACAAAAGGAAGTTAGTTCTAAAGATACTACCGGATTAGCAACAGAAATTTCAAAAATTGGTTTGCCCGTTGTGGAACCAAAAAGCGGTGGTTCAGATGACATTGGAGACGTTTCTTGGAAAATTCCGACCGTTACCATGCGCTACCCAAGTAATATTCCTGGGTTACAAGGTCATCATTGGAGTAATGCTATAGCAATGGCAACCCCTATTGCTCATAAAGGGGTAACCGCAGGAGCAAAAGCCGAAGCTATGACAATTTTAGATTTTTTATTAAATCCAACTTTGGTTGATGAAGCGTGGGACTATTTTAATAATGTTCAAAGTAAAGAACAACAATATAAGCCCATGATTTCAGAAACAGATGTAGCACCTATCTATCTTAATAAAGAAAAGCAAGATGCATTTAAAAAAGAATTAGAGGTGTTTTATTATGATGAAACCAAGTACGATTCTTACTTAGAACAACTTGGAGTTGATTATCCTACTTTAAAAAAACAATAAAAAAAGAGGCTGTACAGCCTCTTTTTTTAGTCTCTTATTTGTCCGTCTCCAAAAACATAATATTTATTGGTGACCAATTGTTTTAAACCTAACGGACCTCTATGATGAAGTTTGTCTGTACTAATGGCAAGTTCTGCTCCAACGCCCATTTGACCCCCATCAGTAAAACGCGTACTTGCATTTTTATAAACAGCTGCACAATCTACTTGCTGCATAAAATTATCAGCAGTACTATTTTCTTCTGTCATTATTGCTGCAGAATGTCCGCCAGAATTCAAATTGATTTTAGCAATAGCCTCGTCTACGTTTTGTACGGTTCCAATGACACATTTCATGGCTAGAAACTCTTCTTTCCAAATAGCTTCATCTTCTATTAGTTGAGCTTCTGAAAGCACTTGTTTACTGTTTGCATCAACCAATATTTCTACATTGTGTGATTTTAAAATTGCTTCGAGTTCTTTGATTTTTTGTTCATAGCCATTAAGATTAACATCAATTAAAATTTTATCTAAGGCATTACAAGCAGATATTTTATGTGTTTTTGCGTTTAAAATAACTTCAATACTTTTTTGCCAATCGGCTTTTTCGTGTACATATAAAAAATTATTTCCTCTACCACTAACTAAGACAGCACAAGTAGCATGCTCTTTTACAAAAGCTATTAAACGCTCACCACCTCTAGGTACTATTAAATCTAACTGTTCTGGCGGGTTTTTTAAGAATGCTTGAGTTGCAGTTCTGTCTAAATTCAATAATTCTATATACCCCTTATCTAGATTGTTTTCTTCTAAAGCCTGGTGCCAAAAATCGACCAAAACGGTATTACTATGAATGGCTTCTTTACCCCCTTTAAGGAATATTTTGTTGTTGGCTTTAAAAGCTAGAACGGCTGCTTCTACAGTAACATCTGGTCTAGATTCATAGATGATAAGAATAGCCCCGAAAGGTGCTGTTTTATTGATAATATTTAAACCATTTTCTAATTCCACACTAGATATTTCTTGGTTGACTGGATCATCTTGCATGCGAACCTCTTTAACCGCTTGTATCATTTGGTCCACCTTTTTAGAGTTTACAACCAAACGGTCATACAACGCTTGGTCGTTACGGTTAAAAGCTTCTAAGTCTTTTACATTTGCTTCAAGGAGTAGGTTTCTTTTTTCATTAAGAAGACGTTCCATTGTAGCGAGAACTTTATTTTTTATTTCGGTATTTAATAATTTCATGAATTCTATTTTAAAAGATTAAAGGGCTACTTTGGTGCCTACTTCTTTTCCTTCAATGACATCAATAATTACGTTTTCTGTTTTACCATTAACAATGTAAGAAGGTATGTTATTTGAAGCAGCTTGTTGGGCATAATTTAATTTAGAACCCATACCACCTCGGCCTTCACCTTCACCTTTTCCGGCTTCTTCAATGTATTTATTTAGGTCTTCTTGGGGTTCAACATTATGTATGATTTTAGAATCTTCTTCTTGCGGGTGCCCATTATAAAGTCCGTCAATATCGGTCATTAACAGAAATTTATCAGCATTCATTAATTCGGCAATTAAAGTAGCTAATTCATCATTATCTGAAAACATACTCATGGTAACTGAAACGGCATCATCTTCGTTAGCAATAGGAATAACCCCTTCTGAAAGTAATCCTTCAATACAATTAATCATATTATCGCGGTGTACACCGGGATTAAAATCTCTTTTAGTAGGAAGTACTTGTGCGCATTTCATACCATAATCTCTAAAAATGTTATAATAGAGGCGCATCATTCTTGGCTGCCCAATTGCGGAGTATACTTGCCTACGTTGTGTTTTATCTTTAATTTTTGCCTTACCTAAAACTTCTTTTCCGGCAATAACAGAACCAGAAGAAACTAAAATTGTCATGATGTCTCTTTCATAAAGCTCTGCAATTTGTCGTACTAAATTTTTAAGAACAGGTCTTACAATTCTATTGTCTTTATTGGTCATTACGTTTGTTCCAACCTTAATAACCACTAATTGTTTATACATAATTTAATATTCTTCACCCAATTCTACAGCTCTGTTAAACGCTGCGAAAGCGGCTTCTTTAATTAATTCTCCTACATTATTATCGTCCATAGAATCTAAGGCAGCTTGTGTAGTTCCCCCTTTAGAAGCAACCTTGGCCATCCAGGTATCTGGCATTAAATTGGATTGATTGAATAGTTCAACCGCCCCCGTAAAAGTTTGGCTTACCAGAACTTTTGATACATTTTCTGAGAAGCCCATTTGTAATGCAGCTTCCATCATACTTTGCATAAAGTAAAATACATAGGCCGGTCCACTACCAGATATACCCGTTGAAGCATCTATAAATTTTTCGTTTTGAACGCGTAACGCTTTCCCCGTGGTTCCTAATAGGTCTTCTACTAAAAACATTTCTAAACGCGACACTTTTTCTGATGCCACATAAGAGGTTAGACCTAAACCAACCTGAGCTGGCAAATTTGGCATTGCACGAATTATTTTTTCTATACCTAAGGCTTCTTGAATATAGTTTATGGTAACCCCAGCCATTATTGAGATAACCATTTGTTCATTGTTAACCAAGGGTTTAATTCTGTTAAACAGTTCTTCTGCGTGATAGGGCTTAACGGCAATCATTATTACTTCTGCCATAGGCACACAATCTTCTAACCTGTCAAACGTGTCGAAATGGGTTATTTTTTCAACCTTTTCAAGGGTTTCTGCAGATTTGTCTAATACCATAATATTGCGTTTTTTGAGCAATTTAGATTTAGACATACCTTCAGCATAGGTAAGTCCCATATTTCCGGCACCTATTAATAATACTCTCATAATTTGTGGTCTTTAAGACACTTTTTTATTGATTATTGCTTTCTAAAATATACTGTTGCTTGTATGTTGCTTTCTGTAATTGTTCTCTTTTTTCTGCGGAAGGTTTTGCATAGTACCTTCTGGTTTTTAATTGATTGTGCAATTTAGTGTTGCGAACTTTTCTTTTGTAACGTTTTAAGGCGTTTTCGATTTTTTCGCCAGACTTAACCTCTATTTTTAACATAATTGCAATTAATAGTTATTAAATAAAATGAAATAACTGTTGAAGAATTCTAACAGTCTAAATGACTACATTATTAGAAAAATAGTTTTCCAATACGGTCTTTAGTATTAAGGTATTTGAAAGAGGGTGGCACCATTACAGCAAAATGCTGAAGTCTAAATGGTGCCTTTAAACCATTGGAGGTTTAAATAATAAAATTTGCTTTTTTGAAGTCGGAAGGCAAAATTTAAAATAAGAGATAATAATTACTTTTATAGATTCATTACAAGTGCACAATAGTCATGCCAGCATCCTATATTTATGATATGTTGAGGATATTTAGCGAAGACTTAACATTGCTTTTAGTAAATGGTAAATTGATTGGTTATGAGGTGAAGAATTGTCAGGTATTTTAGCCTACTTCATCAATTTTATTTAGTAAGGCCATATAAAAACCATCAAATCCACTTTCAGAAGCAAAAATATTTTGGTCTTTTTCAAGCTTAAAATCTTTGCCAGCTTCTGAAGAAAGGAATTTTTTTACTTGTTCAGAGTTTTCTTCTGGTAAAATAGAACAGGTTGCATAGACCAATTTTCCACCAGGTTTTACCATTTTTGAGTAGTCTCTTAAAATCTCTGCCTGTACTGTTTTAATACGCTCTAAAAATTCAGGTTCTAATTTCCATTTGCTATCAGGATTTCTTCTAATAACCCCTAAACCTGAACAGGGGGCATCTAATAGAACTCTATCAGCTTTTGCATGTAATTTTTTAATGGCTTTTGTAGAATCAATTACCCGAGTTTCCATGTTATGCACACCATTTCTACGAGCTCTAACTTTTAGCTTTTTTAATTTACTCTCGTAAATATCCATAGCAATTAATTGACCTTTATTTTGCATTTGAGATGCCAAATGCAAAGTTTTACCTCCGGCACCAGCACAGGCATCAATAACACGTTGGCCAGGTTCCACTTGTAGGTAAGGAGCAACCAATTGGGAAGATGCATCTTGAACTTCAAATAAACCATCTTTAAATGCCTGTGTTACAAAAACGTTTTTGCGTTCAACTAATTTTAAGGCATCAGGATTTTTAGCAATGGGAACGGTATTTATTTCCTCCTCAGCTAAAACAGCCTGTAATGTATTTTTATCTGTTTTTAGCGTGTTAACCCTTAGTATAACTTCTGCTTGTTTATTTAAGGCAGCAGCTTCTTTAGTCCATAAATCCTTTCCTAAAGCCTTTTCTGCTAAGGTATCTATCCAATCTGGGTAACTTTCTCTATACTTTCTAATCTTAGACAGTACATCAAATTTACCTTTTATGCGTCTCACAGGGGTGCTTTCTAATTGTTTCCAATCTGGTAATTGAATACCTCTTAACACTGCCCAAACGGCAAAAAGACGGAATAAATTAGCTCTTGAATATGGAGCATTAACTTCAGCAATTTCAGTATACAAGCGTTTGTAGCGTACAATTTCGTAAGTGGTTTCAGCAATAAACCCACGGTCACGGGCACCCCATCTTTTATCGTATTTTAATACCTTTTCAATAACCTTATCTGCATATTCATTTTCATTGAAAATCATGTTTAAGGCATCAATTACAGCAAAGACTAAATTTCTATGGAGTCGCATATAAAAAATTAAGGGAGCAAAGGTAACTTATGATTTTTAATTAAGTAGACTCTTGTGTCACAACCAAACCCTTTGGTAATAGTATCTTTGAAAAAATTAGTGAAATGAAATTGCTCACATCTCTCATGCTAATAGGTTTACTGCTAGTTGGTTGTAAGACCAAAAAAGAAGTTAAACCCATAAGTACGGTGACTATTGAAGAGGTTTATACAGATTCTATAAATATTAGAGCTATTACTTTTTTAGATACTAATACGCTCGCCTTTGCAGGAACTCATGGAACTTTTGGGACTGTAGATTTACCTTCAAAAAAAATTAGATCTAATGTTCAAAAGTTTGACAGTATTTACCCTGAATTTAGGGCTGTAGCCAATACATCAACAGATTTTTTTATGCTATCTGTAGCTTCTCCTGCATTAATATATAAAACTGGGGGTAATGGTAAAATGGAATTGGTTTATAAAGAAGAAGGAGAAGATGTATTCTATGATGCTATGCTTTTTTGGAATGATGATGAAGGGCTTGCTATTGGCGATGGTAGCAATGGTTGTTTAGCCATTGTTATCACAAGAAATGGTGGAAATACTTGGTCTAAAATTGATTGTTCAGAATTACCAAAGCTACAGGGTGATGTTGGTGCTTACGCAGCCAGTAATACGAATATAGAAGTTAAAGGAGACAAGGCTTGGATTATGACATCCAAAGAAGAAATAGTAGTTACCAATGACAAAGGTAAAACATGGGAAAAAATACGTACCCCTATTGAAATAAAAGAACAATACCAGGGAATTTATTCAATTGATTTTTATGATGAAAACAATGGATATGGTATTGGTGGTGATTTTTCAAAGCCAACGCTAAATAAATCTAACAAAATACAGACTAAAGATGGTGGGCAAACATGGCAATTGGTTGCAGATAATGCTGAACCAGGTTATAAAAGCTGTGTGCAGTATGTGCCCAATTCTGATGCAGATAAACTAGTAACTGTTGGTTTTACGGGCATTTCTGTATCTAATAATGGGGGATTGGGTTGGTCTACTATTAGTGATGAAGGATTTTACACCATACGTTTTTTAAATGATTCTATTGCCTATGCTGCTGGAAAAAATCGAATAGCTAAACTTACCTTTCATTAAAAAAGCACCTATTTCAAATACATGTTATAGATGCTTTTTAACTAACAATCAATCAAACTAAACTAACCTATTATTATACGTTTACTACCACAAAGTTTCTACCTGACTTTTTGTAATAAACACCTCTATATTTAAATAATTTTCTACCATTAATTACCACAGCTTTTCGCCTAACTGGAAGTTTTGAAACTGTGACGCCTGTAGGAGCGCTAATTACAATATATCTGCCTTTTTGTTGCTTATACCAAATACCATCAGCAAAATAGATTTTTGCTGTATTTCTAATGATAATTTTAGGTTTAGAAATTTTGGTAACTACCGTTCCAATAACAGGATAGACCCTAATTTTTTTCTGTGCTTCAACGGAAGTTAACACTGCAGTTGAAAAGAATATGACCATTAAAACAACAAGCTTTTTCATATTAATTACAATTTGGGATTATATGTATTTGACTGTTATTAATTGAAAAGGTTTAATGCTATTCAAAAAAAAGAGCTTCAACTGAAGCTCTTTTATAAATAATTATTGTCTTTTTCGTCGAAACTCTTGTAGTAACCTACGCTTAAATTGTTCTTCTGCCCTTATGAGCTGCACAATTTTTTTACTAGGAAGCACATTTTTGAGTTTAGCTATAAATGCGTTATCAATTTCTACTTTTTTAGATTGTAAATTTTGAATTGATTCTAAAATTTGTTCAGCTTCCTTCTCTGAAAGTTCAGTCACGTTTGTATGTTTACCGCCAAATTGTTCGCGTTCATTTCTTCTGAGCTTTTCCATCTGCTCTTCATGAGCGTTATAAATAGGCCAAAAATCTTGAGCTTCTTTTGAAGTCAATTCCAATTCTTCTGTAATAAAGGCAACTTTAAGTGTTTTTACCTTATCTCTTGGAGGTCTTTGTGCAAAGGTAAGCACTGTAAAAAGTAGTGTAAAAAGTGTGCTACTAAGTTTAATTAATTTCATCTTGGGTAAAATTTATATCATCTATATCATCATATGCTTCATCTAAGTATTCTAAGATAGCTTCATCTTCAATAGCATAGGTTGAAATATCATCTAGAGAAAGGGTTTCAAATTCTAATACCTCGGTAATTTCATTAGAAGACATGTCTAAAATTGCGGTATCAAAATAAGTATCAATATCGTCTGCGGCCAAATCTTCAAATGTTATGCTTTTTTCTTGTTTAGATAAAAAGAAAACAGTAGCTAACGATAAGAGTATAACTATTGCTGCGGCAACTGCATAATATTTTTTAAAGGGATTAAGTTGTATAACCTTTGATTCTTTATTATTTAAAGTTTTATGAAGTATTTTGGGTTGTACTTGCTCAAAATAATTTTGTGGCACCGATAAACCGTCTGTCTTTGGTAAAAAATCAGTATTTGGTTCATTATCTGATTCCGCTTCAATTCTTGCAAATAGCCTTTCATTAAAGTTATCAAAATAACCCTCAGGGGTAGTAAATTTATTTTCGTTTTTATCCTTCATTTCAATCGTAAGACTTTGATAAAGCTAATTGGTTTAACCTTCTTTTAAGAATGCTTCAATTTTTTTTACTGCTAAATGATATGAAGCTTTTAACCCACCTACCGAAGTCTTTAAAACTTCTGAGATTTCATCGTATTTCATTTCTTGAAAATACTTCATATTAAACACTAGTTTTTGTTTTTCGGGTAAGGTTGCAATTGCTTTTTGAAGCTTTAACTGAATTTCACTTCCTTCAAAATATACATCTGATTCTAAATTATCAATAAGCGATTGCTGTAATTCCTCACTCGATATTCCTGACTTTTTTGATTTTTGCTTCAAAAAAGTGAGACTCTCATTTGTTGCAATTCTATATAGCCATGAATACAACTTACTGTCTCCTTTAAAGCTATTTATATTGCGATAAACCTTGATAAAAGTATTTTGCAAAACATCATCCGCATCATCATGGTTCATTACAATTCTACGAATATGCCAATACAATCTTTCTTTGTAGGTATTTACCAAAACCTCAAAAGCCTTAGCTTGACTTTCTTTGGTTTTAAGTTCCAAAACAAGGGTTTCTTCTGAAATCAAAAGTGTGCTTTTACCTTATGACTATAAAAGTAATAAAAGGTTTAAAGGTTAAGTATTTTAATAATGCGGTTACTTATTAAGATGAGATAGAAAACAATATTTAGTTTTGAACTTTTAATTAAGCTAAAGTCTGTAACTCTACTAACTTTTTATAGCCTTTTTGAGATTTCATAAGTTCTTCATGAGTTCCTTGTTCAACAATTTCTCCTTTATTCATTACTATTATTGAATCGGCATTTTGTATTGTAGATAATCTATGAGCAATAACCAAAGAGGTTCTGTTTTGCATCATTTTTTCTAGTGCATCTTGTACTAGGCGTTCACTTTCTGTATCTAAAGCAGAGGTTGCTTCATCTAAAATCATAATGGGCGGATTTTTCAAAACTGCACGTGCAATAGAAAGTCGCTGTTTTTGACCACCACTGAGTTTATTACCACTGTCACCTATATTGGTGTCATACCCATTTGGTAAGTTAACTATAAACTCATGGGCGTTTGCAATTTTAGCCGCTTCAATAATTTCTTCATCAGTAGCTAGTGGTTTGCCAAGGCAGATATTATTCTTAACCGAGTCATTGAACAAAATTGAATCTTGAGTTACTAAGCCCATTAACCCACGTAAAGATTTTTTTGTGATGTTTTTTATGTTTTCACCATCTATTGCAATGCTACCAGAATTTACATCATAAAAACGAGTTATGAGATTGGCAATTGTACTTTTTCCGCTGCCTGATTGGCCTACCAAAGCAACAGTCTGACCCTTTTTAATTGCTAGATTAAAGTCTTTTACAACAAGTTCATCTATATATTTAAAGGCTACGTTTTTAAATTCAATACCATTTTTAAGGTCTGTAACTACTTTGGCATCAATTTTATCTGCGATAGGGTTTTTGGTTTCTAGAATTTCAAAAATTCGTTCTGCTGCGGCATTTCCTTTTTTAATACTATAGTTTACCGTTGTGATTGCCTTTACAGGATTAATTATAGTGTAGAATAAACCAATATAGCCCATAAAATCTTGTGGTTTTAAGTTGCTACCCTCATCAAAAACTAAACTACCGCCATACCAAAGAACGGTTATAACTACAGCTACACCCAAAAACTCACTAAATGGTGAAGCTAGACCTTTTCGGTGTAAAACCGAGGTCATAATATTTTTGAATTTATCAGTAGAATCGGTAAATTTTTTGGCTAGGCTTTGTTCAGCATTAAAACCTTTAATCACTTTAAGTCCGGTTAATGTTTCTTCTAAAAAGGATAAAAATTTGCCCGTTTCTTTTTGTGCTTCAGCAGATTGTGCCTTTAATTTTTTACCAACTACAGATATTAAAAAACCAGCTATTGGTAAAAATAGAAATACAAATAGTGTAAGTTTTGCACTAATACCAAGCATAGTTGCTAATACAATAACAATGGTAATGGGTTCTCTTACAAGAGCTTCTAGTGAGTTTATTATTGATCCTTCAACTTCTTTAACATCAGAGGTCATTCTAGCAAGTAAATCTCCTTTTCTTTTTTCTGAAAAAAATGAGATTGGCAAATCAACTGTTTTGTGATAAAGTTGGTCTTGTATGTCTTTAACCATACCGGTTCTTAGAAATGCCAAAAAATACAAAGCCGCATATCGGAAAAAGTTTTTTAGAAAAAAGATAAATACACTAGCAATGCAAATAAAAGCGAGTGCAGCCATTGGACCATCAGCAGAAACTTTATCTGTTAAAAAGTAATTTAGCGAGTTTTCTGCATATGTTTTTAAATTAGAAAACCCCTCATAAACGGGCTTTTGATAGACCTTTTCTTGATTATCAAATAAAATACCAAGTGTTGGAATAAAAATGATAATGGAGAGTACATTAAAAAAGGCATACAAAACATTGGAAATAATGTTGAGTATGCCATAAAATTTATACGGTTTGGCAAACCGTAAGATTTTGCCAAGTATGTTATTCATTAACCTAAATTCAAATCAGCTAAAATTCCATCAATTTTGGAATCTAACTGCGAATTTACGGTTTTAAAATCTGAAGTATTTACTAAAGTTGTGTTCGTAGTAATATAAAACTTTACTTTAGGTTCTGTACCAGAAGGTCTAGCAGCTATTCTTGTTCCGTCTTCAGTTTCATAAATTAAAACATTAGACTTCGGAATGTCTATAGTAGTTTCTTCGCCGGTTTGAACGTTTTTTTTAATTGAAGTGTTGTAATCTTCAATGTAAAGTAGTTTTGCACCTTGAACAGATTCAACCGGATTCTCTTTAAAATCTTTAAGCATTTGCTTAATTTCTTCCGCTCCAGACTGCCCTTTTTTAGTTAAAGAAACAAGTTTTTCTTTGTAGAAACCAAATTGCTGATAACAATCAATTAAATCTTTGTAGAAAGAACTACCATTAGCTTTTGCTTGAGTTGCAATTTCGCAGGCTAATAGGGTAGAGGTCACAGCATCTTTATCTCGAACAAAATCACCTACCATATAGCCAAAGCTTTCTTCACCGCCACCAATAAAATGGGACTCGGGAAAATCTTTAATCATTTTACCAATCCATTTAAAACCAGTTAATGAAGTTTTAAATTCAACACCATAAGAAGCTGCCATTTTTTCCATCATTGGAGTAGATACAATGGTGGTCGCAATAAATTCATTACCCGCAAAACCTTTTGCTTTGTACTGGTCTAAAAGAAATTTAGTCATTAAAACCATAGTTTGGTTGCCATTAAGCAATTCCATTTCGCCGTCAAGATTGCGAACAGCAATGCCTAAGCGGTCACTATCTGGGTCTGTACCAACAACCATGTCAGCTCCAATTTCTTCTGCTTTAGCTAAAGCCATTGCTAAAGCTTCTGGTTCTTCAGGGTTTGGAGATTTCACCGTTGGAAAGTTGCCATCAGGTGTAGCCTGTTCTTCAATAACAGTTACGTTTTTATAACCTGCACGCTTTAAAACCTCAGGTATTGCTGTAATTGAAGTGCCATGAATAGAAGTAAATACAATGCTAAAATCGTCTTTACCATCGGCGTTAAAGTTGCCCACTTTTACAGATTCTTCAAAAAAAGCTTCGTCGACTTCTTTGTCTATAGCTTCAATTAAATTTGTATTAGGTTCAAATTTTATATCTGTAAAATCTAATTTATTAATTTCAGCAATTATTTCTCCATCTTGTGGTGGTACTATTTGACCACCATCTGTCCAGTAAACTTTATAACCGTTATATTCTGGCGGATTGTGAGATGCAGTTAATACAATTCCTGCATGACAATTTAAATGGCGCACTGCAAAAGACAATTCTGGAGTAGTTCTTAAATCAGAAAAGCGGTAAACTTTAATTCCGTTTGCTGATAGCACTTCTGCAACAACTTGCGATAAGGTGTCACTATTATGACGACAGTCATAAGCAATTACAACTTTTAAATCTTCATTAGGATATACCTTTTTTAGATAATTACTAAGACCTTGAGTATTTTTACCTAGGGTGTATTTATTAATTCTATTAGTACCAACACCCATGATACCTCGCATACCACCAGTACCAAACTCTAAGTTTTTGTAAAATGAATCGTTTAGTTCTTCTTCATTGGTATCAATTAGGTTTTGAATTTGATTTTTAATTTCTGGGTCGAAAAAATCGGTTAGCCATTTAGCGGCCGTATCTTTAATAGTACTCATGTTAAGAGGTGGTTTTATATTTTACCGTAAGTATTTGCTTACAGTAATGTTAAAATTCGTCAATTATTGTATACCTAGCTTCCTTTTTGCGATTTCGGATTAGAATTTCTCCTAGAAATCCTGCCAAAAATAACTGTGTTCCAATAATCATGGCTGTTAAGCTTATGTAAAATTGAGGGCGATTGGTAATTAAACGTCCTGTTTTATTGATGAATAATTTATCTACACCTAAATATACTGCAAATACAAAACCAATAAAAAACATAAAAACCCCAAGAGCTCCGAAAAGATGCATGGGTGCTCTACCAAATTTTGAGATGAACCAAATAGTAGCTAAATCTAGAAAACCAATTATAAAACGACTCATACCAAATTTGGTTCTACCATATTTTCTGGCTTGGTGTTTTACTATTTTTTCTCCAATATTATCAAAGCCCGCATTTTTGGCAAGAACCGGAATGTATCTGTGCATATCACCAGTAACGTCTACGGCTTTCACCACCTCATTTTTATAAGCCTTGAGACCGCAATTAAAATCGTGCAGTTTTAACCCTGAAGTTTTTCTGGCAGCCCAATTAAATAATTTTGAAGGTAGATTTTTAGCCAGAATAGAGTCATATCTCTTTTTTTTCCAACCAGAAACAATGTCAAAGTTTTCTTGAGTAATAAGTTGGTATAATTCAGGTATTTCTTCCGGATTGTCTTGTAGATCAGCATCCATGGTAATTACGACATCACCTTGAGCGGTATTAAAGCCAGCATGTAATGCTTGAGATTTACCAAAGTTTTTCTGAAAACGAATTCCTTTTACGAACTCATTAGATTGGGAAAGTTCTTGAATGGTTTGCCAAGATTTATCTGTGCTACCATCATCAATAAAAATCATTTCATAAGAAAAACGGTTGGCTTGCATTACATCTACAATCCAACCGTGTAATTCTTTTAAAGATTCTTCTTCGTTAAGTAACGGAATTACCAGCGATAACTGCATGTTTGATTCAGTCGAAATTCCGTCAAAAGTAAAACTTTTCTAGTATTGTGCTCTCTTGTTTTGAACAATTGCACCAGTAATTAAACCCACAACTAATCCAAAAATGGTACTTAAAAGCACACCTATACCTAAAAATATTGGCATGAACTTTTTCTGCATTTCAACTCCTTGTTGCCATTGTTCTTCAGTCATAGATGGGTTTTGAGTAAAAGCTTGTTCTTTTGCTAAATCAATAGAATTGTCTAAGAAATTAGGGTCTAATACATTAGACATAAATAAATAGTAGATAATTCCAATTACAGCACTTAAGGCACCAACACCAGCGCCAATTTTCAAGGCCTGCATAATGGTTATGTACCCACCGTTAGATTTTTTGTATTGGATTACACCTAATACAACAAATAGTGCTACAATTCCAAATTGTACAGCTTGTATACCAAAGCTTCTTTCGTAATGTAATTCTTGAAAAAAGAGCATAAGTCCAAAAACTACACTGACTACACCAGCAAATATTCCAAAGTTTATGGTTTGTTTTCTTGTTTTTAAATCGGTTTCTTCCATTATTAAGAATTTAGTTGATTACGGTTATTAGTAGTAAAGCAGTTAATTTTGTTACAAGAAAAATACAATTTAACTTTTTTTGTATTAAGTGTTGTAAGTGATAAAATTTTATCTAAATTTGCAGTCCGAAAAATTGAAGTCAAGAAAATGAAAGCAGGAGTTCACCCAGAAAACTATAGATTAGTAGCTTTTAAAGATATGTCTAATGACGATGTGTTTATTACTAAGTCAACGGCAGATTCTAAAGAAACCATTACAGTAGATGGTGAAGAATATCCATTAATTAAATTGGAGATTTCTAGAACATCACATCCGTTTTATACTGGTAAAACCAAGCTTATTGATACTGCTGGACGTATTGATAAGTTCAAGAACAAATACAAAAAATTTAAAAAGGAAGATAAGTAGGTCCCTTTTACGAGAATATATATGAAACGCCTTCGTTCTTAACGAAGGCGTTTTTATTTTTACACAAACCTAAAGTGCAATGAATATTATTCTAAAAGATTTCAATAGCGATAATTTACTTCCTTTTACGTTTACAAGGCCTGTAGCAGGCATTAGAGTTGGTATACTTACAATTGCTGAAAAATGGGAAAGATACCTAAAGGCAACGGTGAGTTATCAAACAAAAGACTACCTAGCGGCTAAATTTTCTTTAAAAGTTGGTGAAAATAATTTGGTGGTTAATGGAGGTATTTTGCCTACAGCAGTTTTAGTGAATCAACTACTTGCTTTGCAATCAAATGAGGTTTTGGTAAAAAATTCACTTGTTATTGGTTATGTTACTAACGACCCTTTAAAAGACTTTTCTGTTGCTGATTTAAATGTTATTGAATCCAATGCTGAATTTATTTCTATAACAACTACTTGGGATATTTTTTCTAAAAATGCTGAAGCTTTACAACAAGATTTTGATTTACTTACCAAAGACAGAAAAAGTCAACCAATACCGTCAAATAATACAGTAATAAATCCTGAAAACGTTTTTCTTGAAGAAGGAGCCCAGGTGTCATGCTCTATATTAAATGCAAGTACGGGGCCTATTTATGTGGGTAAGAATGCAGAAATTATGGAAGGTTGTATTATTCGTGGTGGCTTAGCTCTATGTGATAACGCAGTTTTAAAAATGGGTGCTAAAATTTATGGTGCTGCAACTTTTGGCCCGTTTTGCAAGGTAGGCGGAGAAGTAAATAATGCGGTCTTATTTGCGTACTCTAATAAAGGTCATGAAGGTTTTTTAGGAAATTCAGTTCTAGGAGAATGGTGTAATTTGGGTGCTGATACAAATACTTCAAACCTAAAAAATAATTATGCTCCTGTTAAACTTTGGGATTATAAAAAAGAAGGGTTTGTCCAAACCGGATTACAGTTTTGTGGTTTAATGATGGGTGACCACAGCAAGGCAGGAATTAATACCATGTTTAATACAGGTACCGTTGTAGGGGTGAGTGCTAATGTATTTGGAACTGGTTTCCCAAGAAATTTTGTACCAAGTTACAGTTGGGGAGGTGCATCTGGTTTTACTACATATAGAACTAACAAAGCATTTGAAACCGCCAAGGCTATGATGGGTAGGCGAGGTGTTGAATTCGACCAAATTGAACAAGATATTTTGGAAACCGTATTTGAGCTCACTCAAAAATGGAGAAAAAGTTAATCTTATCCTGATTGACATTCTTATTTTAAGCTCCAAAAATTTTGTATCGAATATTGTATCTTTGCGCCCCATTTACAAGAGGTTATGCAGAGGAACGTTGCTTTTTATACACTGGGTTGTAAGCTAAATTTTTCAGAGACTTCTACCATTGCTAGAAGTTTTGAAAATGACGGATTTAATCGGGTAGATTTTTCTGAATATGCTGATATTTATGTGATTAATACGTGTTCAGTTACAGAGAATGCTGATAAGCGTTTTAAAACCATTGTTAAGCAGGCCCAAAAAGTGAATCCGGAAGCCTTTGTCATTGCTATTGGTTGTTATGCACAATTAAAACCAGAAGAGTTAGCTGCAGTTGATGGTGTTGATTTGGTTCTTGGAGCAACAGAAAAATTTAAAATAACCGATTATTTAAATGACCTATTAAGTCAAACCGAAAAATCTAAGGGGTTAGCTGAAATACATTCTTGTGAGATTGAAGACGCAGATTTTTATGTGGGTAGTTACGCAATTGGCGACAGAACTAGAGCATTCTTAAAAGTTCAAGATGGTTGTGATTATAAATGCACCTATTGTACAATTCCGTTGGCTAGAGGAATATCTAGAAGTGATTCTTTACAAAATGTGCTAAAAAATGCTAGTGAAATTGCAGCGCAAGACATCAAAGAGATTGTTTTAACCGGAGTTAATATTGGAGATTACGGCAAAGGAGAATTTGGTAATAAAAAGCATGAGCATACTTTTTTAGATTTGGTCAAAGCGCTAGATAATGTTGAAGGTATTCATAGGCTACGCATTTCTTCAATTGAACCCAATCTTTTAAAAAATGAAACTATAAACTTTGTGGCGCAAAGCTCAAGTTTTGTCCCCCATTTTCATATTCCTTTACAAAGCGGAAGCGACAAAATTTTAAAGTTGATGCGCCGCAGGTACCTAACAAATTTGTATGTAGATAGAGTTAGGCAAATAAAAGAGGTGTTGCCGTATGCCTGTATTGGAGTGGACGTGATAGTTGGTTTTCCTGGTGAAACTGATGAAGATTTTCTTGAGACCTATCACTTTTTAAATGAATTAGATATTTCTTACTTGCATGTATTTACCTATTCAGAAAGGGCAAATACAATAGCTGCTGAAATGGAAGCTGTGGTACCTAAAAATATACGCTCTAAACGAAGCAAAATGCTTAGAGGGCTTTCAACAAAAAAGAGACGAGCCTTTTACGAAAGTCAGCTAGGAACCATAAGAACAGTTTTATTTGAAGGCGAAAATAAGGAAGGTTACATTCATGGCTTTACAGAGAATTATGTAAAGGTTAAAGCACCTTGGAATCCTGATTTGGTAAACACCTTACATAAAGTAGAGCTAACTCAGATTGCAGAAGACGGTTTGGTTAGGTTCGACTTTATAAAAGAAAAAGTTTTTGCATAAAAAAATCCCGATGAGAATCGGGATTTTTCTTTGGTACTGTTCTGTACTTATATTCTTATTCCAACAGGTAACATCTCTTTATATTGATGTCTATTTTTACGTAAAAAGCCAGCAATGTGCGGACTTGTTGGAACCACTCTAAGATTTTGGTCTTGAATGTGGTTTAGTACAGCTTTAATAAAAGATTCTTTAAAACCTTCTTGCTCAATCGCTTCAGGGATGACTAATTTGGTCAAGAATACTTTTCTTTCTTGTGAAGAGTACTCAATTTTTGCCAAATGACCGTCAACATTGATTTCAAATTGGCGTAAAAAGCTATTGTCAGTAATTTCCATATATAAAAAATATAGTGTTAATTCTTGTGTGGATTAGGTTTTGTTGGTTTGAATTCACTTCCATTATTGCCCTATTTTTAAAAAAGCATTAATTGGGGTAATTCACAAAAGGATTACAAAATTATGTAAAATATAGCATTTTTCCTAGTAAATCCGCTACTTTCGACTTATGAATGCTGTTAAAGTTCCACTTTACCTAATGCCAGGTATGGCAGCTAGTATTAAAATATTCGAAAACTTAAGGCTATCTGAAGAACATTTTGAAATTGTGTACTTAGAATGGTTTATGCCCGAAAAGGGAATGTCTTTTTCAGCATACGCTAAGCATATGTGTAACATGGTAACACATGATCATCCAGTACTTTTAGGGGTTTCGTTTGGGGGTATGTTAATTCAAGAAATGGCAAAGCATATACCAGTTCGTAAATTGATTATTATATCTTCAGTAAAATCCAATTCAGAAATGCCAAAGCGTATGTGGTTTGCTAAGTATACCAAAGTACATAAATTGTTGCCAACAGGTTTGGTAACTAATATAGAATTACTTGCTAAATATGCATTTGGAGAAACCGTAAATAAAAGATTACACCTGTACGAAATGTATTTAAGTGTAAGAGATAAAGTTTATTTGGATTGGGCCATAAATACCATTGTAAATTGGAAACAAACTGAGCCTTTAGAAAATACTATTCATATACATGGAGAAAAAGACGCGGTCTTTCCAATAGTCAATATAAAAGAGTGTATTACTGTAAAGAATGGGACACATACCATGATTATACATCGTTCAAAATGGTTTAATGAACACTTACCTGCACTAATTTTGTCTTAATTAAGTTTATATATTGCATAAAAATTGATTTAATGAAGTATTTGAAAAATATCCTAGCAATCATAGGTTTTGGTTTTGTGGTTGGCACTTTAATTTATGCCATTCAACAAGATAATTCTGATAATGCCATTGAAAACCAAAAAGTAACAGAAACAGAGACTGATAAAAATGTTAGTGATACCTATCAAATTAGTGCTATTGATATACCAGAAGATTTAAATTTTTCCGGTGAAATGGTACCATTATCAGACCCTGAAATAATGGAGCGTGTAGATAGGGAGTTTTTAGTAAACACCTATTGGCAGTCTAATGCTTTATTGTTAATGAAGCGTGCAAATAAATACTTTCCAATAATTGAACCTATTTTAGCTAAGAACGGTATACCAGATGATTTTAAGTATTTAGCTGTTGCTGAAAGCGGTTTGCAAAATGTTGTTTCACCAGCTGGTGCTACAGGGTTTTGGCAAATTATGAAGGCCACTGGTAGAGAATATGGCTTAGAAGTTAATGATAATGTTGATGAGCGATATCATTTAGAGAAATCAACACAAGTAGCGTGCGATTATTTAAATAAATGGAAAAACCGTTTTGGTACTTGGACACTCACTGCGGCGGCTTATAATGCTGGACCAGGCGGTATTCAAAAGTACATGAATATTCAAAAAGTTGATGATTATTACGATTTACTTTTAGGGCAAGAAACCGGCCGTTATGTATTTAGAATTATGGCCATTAAAGAGATTCTTTCCAATCCTGAAAAATATGGTTTTGAGCTGGAAAAAGATGATTTGTATAAAGATGTACCAACATTTACGGTAGAAGTAGATGAACCCATTGCAGATTGGGCCGATTTTGCTTCAACCTACGAAATCAATTACAAGATTTTAAAACGTCATAACCCATGGTTGCGCGAAGCACATTTAAATAATGCATCACGCAAAAAATACGGCATTAAAATTCCAAATAAAGGATATTATAGAACAGCCAAATAAACTAGCGATATCTTGGGCGGCCACCAGCTGCCTGAGCTTTTTTCATTTGCTGTTGCATCATTTTAATTTGATCCGTCAGCATACCGTTTTTATCTAATTTTTTAGCTTCTTGTAGAAGCGTTGTAGCTTCTCTTTTTCTACCCTTTTGCGCTACAATTCCTGCTAAACTAAGTTTCGCCATGGCAGCATCATAATCCATGTTTAAACCCAGCTTAAGCGCTTTTCTAAAAAACTTTTCAGCTTTGCTTAAATTCTTTTGGCTTTGTATTATACCATGTAGGTAATTGTAGTAACCTTGTTGTTTCTGAACTAGGGCAGCTTCTGGATTTTTAATTTTTGATAACCATTTTTCTGTACCATTCAAATCTTGTTTACGCATTTGAAGAAAAGCTAAAAGAATGATTTCATTTCTGAAATACAAAAAAATAAATATCAAAGAAAGTAAGATTAGGAAAATACCATTTCCGATTTCACCCTCAATAAATTGATAAACTGCAAAACCAATTATTGCTGCTGCTAGTACAAGTTTTATGTTTTTATGAAACATTAAGCGTATTTTAATTTAGTTAGTTGTGTTCTGTTTTTAAAAATAATTTACCGCACTTAAGAATTTAAAAGCCTCGTATTTAAAAAGGGTCATAAATTATAAATGTGGTATTTTTATAAAAAAGCAAAACTAACACAAACATTTTTTTAAATGTTCTTGTCAGAGCAAAAAGTCTTTGTATATTTGCGCCCAGAAATTTTGAAAGGCTTCATAATAACCTTTAAGCACGAAAACAAATGAAAAGAACATTTCAGCCATCGAAACGAAAGAGAAGAAACAAGCATGGATTTAGAGAGCGCATGGCAACAGCCAATGGCCGTAAGGTTCTTGCTAGAAGAAGAGCTAAAGGAAGAAAAAAATTAACTGTATCATCTGAGCCAAGACACAAAAAATAGATGATTGTAGATAACTTATGAATATAAAGGTGCTGATATTTAAATTAGCACCTTTTTTTTGACCTATTTTTAACGATTGAAGTAAACCCACGAGAATATGCCAAAAAGAGAAGATTTAAAATCGATTTTAATTATTGGATCAGGACCAATTATTATTGGCCAAGCATGTGAATTTGATTATTCTGGTTCACAGGCATTACGTTCGTTACGTGAAGATGGTATTGAAACTATTTTGATTAATAGTAATCCGGCTACGATAATGACGGATCCTTCAATGGCTGACCATGTTTATTTAAAGCCTTTAAATACTAAATCGATAATTGAAATTTTAAAAAAACATCCAAATATTGATGCTGTTTTACCAACAATGGGTGGTCAAACGGCATTAAATTTATGTATTGAGGCCGACGAAAAAGGCATTTGGGAAGATTTTGGCATAGAAATTATCGGGGTTGATATTGATGCTATTAACATTACTGAAGACAGAGAAAAATTCAGAGAGTTGATGACAGAGATTGGGGTGCCAATGGCACCACAAGCAACAGCTACATCATTCTTAAAAGGAAAAGAAATTGCTCAAGAATTTGGATTTCCATTAGTAATTAGAGCATCGTTTACGCTTGGTGGAGCTGGGGCATCTATTGTTTATGACCCAAAAGATTTTGATAAACTATTGAGCCATGGTTTAGAAGTATCACCTATACATGAGGTGATGATTGATAAGGCCATGATGGGTTGGAAAGAATATGAGCTCGAATTATTAAGAGACAAAAATGATAACGTAGTTATTATTTGTACCATAGAAAATATGGACCCAATGGGTATTCATACAGGAGACTCTATAACCGTTGCACCAGCAATGACCTTATCTGATAGAACTTTTCAGAGGATGAGAGATATGGCCATACATATGATGCGAAGCATTGGTGATTTTGCAGGGGGTTGTAATGTTCAATTCGCAGTTAGTCCTGATGAAGAGGAAGAAATAATTGCAATTGAAATTAACCCACGTGTTTCTCGTTCTTCAGCTTTAGCTTCTAAAGCTACAGGTTATCCTATTGCAAAAGTAGCCGCAAAATTGGCTATGGGTTATACTTTAGACGAGTTACAGAATCAAATTACCAAATCAACTTCTGCGTTATTTGAGCCAACCTTAGATTATGTAATTGTAAAAATACCGCGTTGGAATTTTGATAAATTCGAAGGTTCTGACCGTACACTTGGTCTTCAAATGAAAGCCGTTGGTGAGGTAATGGGTATTGGACGTTCTTTTCAAGAAGCGCTGCATAAAGCAACACAATCCTTAGAAATAAAAAGAAATGGTTTAGGCGCAGATGGTAAAGGCTTAAAAGATTATGATACCATCATTCAGAAATTAACAGTACCAAGTTGGGATAGGGTATTTGTACTTTATGATGCCATTCAGTTAGGTATTTCACTAAAGACCATTCATGATATTACTAAAATAGATATGTGGTTCTTAAAACAGTATGAAGAATTGCATCTATTAGAAAAAGAAATATCTAAATACACTATTGCAAGCTTACCAAAGTCTTTACTGCTCGAAGCCAAACAAAAAGGTTTTGCAGATAGACAGATAGCGCATATGCTAGATTGTTGGGAGAGTGAGGTGCATAAGAAAAGAGAAGAGTATGATATTACTCGAGTATACAAATTAGTAGATACCTGTGCGGCCGAATTTAAAGCGGTAACACCTTATTATTACTCTACTTTTGAGGAACAAATACAATCTGCAGACGGTAAAAAATATGTAGCCAATGACAGTGAGGTTACAGATAGAAAGAAGATTGTAGTATTAGGTTCAGGGCCTAACCGTATTGGTCAGGGAATTGAGTTTGATTATTGCTGTGTACATGGGGTATTGGCATCAGCAGAATGTGGTTATGAAACTATAATGATTAACTGTAATCCAGAGACGGTTTCAACAGATTTTGATACTGCTGATAAGCTATATTTTGAACCTGTTTTCTGGGAACATATTTACGATATTATTTTACATGAAAAACCAGAAGGTGTAATTGTTCAGCTCGGAGGGCAAACTGCATTGAAATTAGCAGAAAAACTTGAGCGTTACGGTGTTAAAATTATTGGCACTAGCTTTGAGTCTTTAGATTTAGCCGAAGATAGAGGTAGTTTTTCTACTTTGCTTAAAGACAACAACATTCCTTACCCAAAATTTGGCACTGCAGAAAGTGCAGACGAAGCTTTAGAATTGGCTGAACAGTTAGGTTTTCCACTTCTAGTTAGACCATCTTACGTGTTAGGAGGTCAGGGTATGAAGATTGTTATCAACAAGGAAGATTTAGAAGCTCATGTGGTAGATTTACTTCGTAAGATTCCAAATAATAAGTTGTTATTAGACCACTATTTAGATGGAGCAATAGAGGCTGAGGCAGATGCAATTTGTGATGGTGAAGATGTATACATCATAGGTATTATGGAGCATATAGAACCTTGCGGAATTCATTCTGGAGACTCTAATGCCACCTTACCACCATTTAATTTAGGCGAGTTTGTAATTCAGCAAATAAAAGACCATACTAAAAAGATTGCGTTAGCATTGAACACTGTTGGTTTAATCAATATTCAATTTGCGGTTAAAGACGATACGGTATATATAATAGAAGCTAATCCGAGAGCATCTAGAACAGTACCGTTTATTGCAAAAGCTTATAAAGAGCCTTACGTAAACTATGCAACCAAAGTTATGTTGGGTGAAAAAAAGATTAAAGACTTTAATTTTAACCCGCAGTTAGAAGGTTATGCAATTAAACAACCAGTTTTCTCTTTTAATAAATTTCCGAATGTGAATAAGAATTTAGGTCCTGAAATGAAAAGTACAGGAGAGAGTATTTTGTTTATTGATAGTTTAAAAGACGACGAATTCTACAATTTATATTCTAGAAGAAAAATGTACCTATCAAAATAAAGAATAGTGTATACTAGTTTAAAAAGGGATATTTTCAATTCAGAAATATCCCTTTTTTTAATTATACCAAACCGCATATCTTTTGCGGCGTAATTCTTTTGCCAGTTGCTCTTCTAGTTGTAAAGCTTCAGCTTTTGTATTAACGGGTTTAATGTGGTTGTATAAACTGGGTCTTAAATAGCTACCGTATTTACGTACAATACTGGATGAAATAGAATAACCTTTTTTGGAGGTTAATCCCTTTTTGTGTTGTTCAAAACGTTCTTTTGGTGTTTTACTAGTCATACCCACATAGAGGCATTCTAGCACTCCATTATACTGAGGATTTGCTTCTCTAAAGCGTTTATTCTCTGTGTACACTTTCTTGTGTAATTCAATAACATACACACAATACTTTTGCATCACAAAGACCTGTTATGCTTCCCACTCTGTGTGAAAAATTCCTTCTCTATCCAACCTTTCGTAGGTGTGAGAACCAAAATAATCTCGCTGTGCTTGTATTAAATTCAATGGTAAACGTTCAGAGGTATACGCATCAAAATAGGTTAGTGCATTGGAAAGACCAGGTAAGGGAATTCCGTTTAAAGCACCATAAGAAACAAGTTTTCTAGCAGCGACCACTGTACTTTGAACTTTTTCAACAAAAGAATCTGCTAAAAGTAAATTTTGCAATCCTGAATTAGCTTTGTAAGCATTAGTAATATCGGCTAAAAGAGCTGCCCTAATAATACATCCGGCACGCCATATTTTGGCAATCTCTCCTAAATCTAATTCATAACCATATTCTTTAGAGGCATCTGCTAATTGATGCATACCCTGAGCATACGCCATAATAAAAGCAAAGTAAAGTGCTTGCTCACAGTCTTTAATCAATTCAGTTTTATTGATAGCGTTTGGAGTTGGTCTATTGTAAAGTTCGTCAGCTTTTTTACGTTCGTCTTTCAAAGCAGAAATTTCACGCATGCTAACAGCAATGTCAATGGTGGGTACTGGTATACCTAAGTCCATTGCATTTTGAGAGGTCCACTTACCAGTTCCTTTTTGCTTTGCTTTGTCTAAAATAACATCAACTAAGTCACCGTTAGTTAAGTTATCTTTTTGTTCAAAGATTTCAGAAGTTATTTCTACTAAAAAAGATTGCAATCTACCCTTATTCCATTCGGCATAGGTAGCATGTAATTCTTCATTAGATAATTTACCCGCTTTTTTAAGAACATCGTAAATTTCAGATGTTAATTGCATTAAACCATATTCAATGCCATTATGTACCATTTTCACATAATTTCCTGCAGATTTTGGTCCTAAATAGGCCACACACGGTTCCCCATCATATTTGGCCGCAACAGCCTCAAAAATAGGTCTAACATGTTGGTAAGCATCTTTGGAGCCACCTGGCATTATACTAGGACCTCTACGGGCACCTTTGGCACCACCAGAGACTCCTGCTCCAAAAAAGTTAATTCCCTTTTCCTTTAAAAAGGCTTCACGCCTGTCTGTATCAGTAAAAAAAGAATTTCCACCATCAATTATGATATCGCCTTTGTCTAAAAGAGGCAAAAGATTTTCAATAACCGCATCAACAACTTTACCTGCGGGTACCAAAAGCATTATTTTTCTGGGCGTACTTAACGCATTTACAAACTCAGCAGCATCTGTACTTGCACTTACTTTTTGAGTATCACCACCTTCCTCAATTAGGGCATTTACTTTTTCATCATCTAAATCATTACCAAAAGCTGTAAAACCTTTGTCTGCTACATTTAGAATAAAGTTTCTACCCATTACGCCCAAACCTACAAGTCCGAAATCGTATTTTATATCTGCCATGCTTTGTAATTTTAAATGTTAAGATAGCACTAAGAAAGTCAATAACCAGCTATGCTGCTTAAAATAAAGGTTATATTCGTTTTTACCAATGTAAAAATACTATGGCTAAGAAAACTGAGAATCAAATTTTAGTAATATTTGGCGCTTCTGGCGATTTAACTGCAAGAAAACTGGTGCCAGCATTATTCAATTTATTCGTTTCAGAAAATTTACCTAAGAATTTTGTGGTGTTAGGCGCAAGCCGTAGTGATATGTCTGATGAGGATTTTAGAAAACGGGTTGTTACAGAAAGTAAGTATTTAAAAGATAAGCGTGAGGAACTGAATACTAATGATTTAGAAAAATTTGCCAATTGTTTTTATTATCATGATTTAGGAGGTTCGTATGACACGGATTACAGTAATCTTAAGAAAAGAATAGAGGATTTAAAATCTAAACACAATACCTCAGGCAATATTATTTACTATTTATCCACGCCACCTTCTTTATATGAAACCATTGCGCAAAATTTAGCTGATGCTGGAATGAGTACCCAGAAAAATGGTTGGAAACGTATGATAGTAGAAAAGCCGTTTGGTTATAGTTTGGAAACGGCTAAAGAACTGAACAATGGACTTCAAAAACATTTTGAAGAACATCAGATTTATAGGATTGACCATTACTTAGGTAAAGAAACCGTTCAGAATTTACTGGTTACCCGTTTTGCCAATAGCATTTTTGAACCACTATGGAATAGAAATTATATTCATCATGTAGAAATTACTAATGCCGAAGACGGAGGAGTAGAAAAAAGAGGTGGCTATTATGACAAATCTGGTGCCTTGAGAGATATGTTTCAAAACCATTTATTACAGATTGTTTCACTAATTATTATGGAACCACCTATTAGTGACGCTCCAGAAGATATCAGAGATGAAAAGGTAAAAGCCTTACGTTCTTTACAAATAATGAAAGACGAAAAAACTTTGTTTAACAACACCATAAGGGCACAATATATGCCTTCAACCATTGATGGTGAAAAGGTAAAAGGGTACAGAGAAGAGGAAGGTGTTGCTGAAGATTCTACCACAGAAACCTATGCAGCTGTTAAGTTTTTTGTAGATAATTGGCGATGGCAAGGAGTTCCATTTTATGTTCGAACGGCTAAACGAATGCCAACAAAAGTTACCGAAGTAGTAATACATTTTAAAACGCCTCACCATCAAATATTTCAAGATTCTGGCATGAGTAGTAAAGACAATAAGTTAATCATTAGAATTCAACCAGATGAGGGAATATTAATAAAATTCGGCGTTAAGGTTCCTGGTCAAGGTTTTAAAGTTGAGCGCGCAAATCTTGATTTTTATTATGCAGATTTGGCTGAAACCAATGTCATGGAAGCTTACGAACGCTTGCTATTAGATGCCATGCAAGGCGACGCTACTTTATATGCTAGAGCAGATGAAGTTGAAGCGGCTTGGGCATTTGTAGACCCAATTCTAGATTATTGGGCTAATGGTAAAGATGTTAGAATGTATGGTTATGCTGCGGGAGTTTGGGGACCAGAAAATGCAGATGATTTAATTGAGGGCGTTGGTTTTTGGAGAAACCCAGGGCCAGAATTAACAGATGAACCAGGGTATTGTGTGCTTTGTTAGTTTTAAAGAATAAAGTATAAAGATGAAATTGCAAAGTATAACCTACTACCTTAAAAGTAGTAAGATTTTATACTTACTAATAAGCCATTTTGAAAAATAAAGAACTAAAACAATAATGAGAGTAGAGGTTTTTGAAAATAAAATCGAAGTAGCAAAACAGTTCTCAAAGTTTTTTACCGAGCAAATAAATAACTCAGATGTTTATCATGTTGCTTTGTCTGGTGGTAGTACACCAAAAATAGTTTTTGATGTTTTAGCAGAGGAGTATGGTGATACTGTAGACTGGCAAAAGGTTCACTTTTATTGGGGAGATGAGCGATGTGTACCTTCGACAGATGACCAGAGTAATTACAAAATGACGGTAGAACATTTGTTTTCTAAAATTGATGTGCCCGAAGAAAATATACATCGTGTTTTAGGCGAAGCTTCACCAGAAAGGGAAGTAATGCGTTATGCCAATCTCCTCGAAATAAATTTAGATAGGGTAGAAGAAGTTCCTCAATTTGACCTTATTATTTTAGGTATGGGAGATGATGGTCATACGGCTTCAATTTTTCCTCATCAAATTGAATTGTGGGACGCTAATGACCATTGCGTGGTAGCAGAACACCCAGAAACGGGTCAAAAAAGAATAACTATAAATGGGAAGGTAATTAATGCCGCAAAACAGGTTATTTTTCTAGTAACCGGAAAAGCAAAGGCCGAAAAGGTCAAAGAAATTCATAATCAGGTTGATGGCTTTAAGAACTATCCGGCAGCTTTGGTAAGCCCCAAATCGAAAGACTTGATTTGGTTTTTAGATGATGAAGCAGCTTCTTTCTTATAAAAAATCTAGTCCAAATCTAACTTTACATTTTCGCCCTCTAAAAAAGATAAGTACGCCTCGTTTTGTCTGCTCGTACCATCATATTTAGAGTCTCTTTTGTATACTGCCATTTTACGTTCAACGCTTCTAGCAAACCGTCTTAATCCTTCATTATTTTTAATGAGAAGTCCTGGAACAGGTTTGTTTTTACCGTTTTCATCTTTGGCAACCATGGTAAAATAAGAAGAATTGCAGTGTTTAATCTGGCCAGTTTTTATATTTTCTGACTCTACACGAACCCCTATAACCATTGATGTTCGTCCTGTATAGTTAACAGATGCTTTTAAGGTAACCAGTTCGCCTACTTCAATAGGATTAAGAAAATCAACTCTATTTACAGAGGCTGTTACACAATAGCTTTGTGAGTGTTTACTTGCACAGGCAAAAGCAATCTGGTCCATTAAATTTAAAATATGTCCACCATGAACTTTACCACCAAAGTTTGAATGTTGCGGAAGCATTAGTTCTGTTATAGCAACACGAGACTCTTTTGATTTTTTGAATTGTTTCATATTAATTTCCAAAATGTGGAGAATCTTCTTCCGTGACTTCTTCAATAAAATATTTGGTGTCCCCTAACCAGAAAAAGGTGGCATATCGCTCTTTATAAGCAACTTTTACATATTTGCCTTGCAAATCGATTAGTTGTTGAATTACTTCTTTTTCTGAATCTTGTACTGAGAATTGAAATATTTGAGCCCCAGATATACCTTGGCTAATTTCTCCTTCCCAAGTTTTGACCATAACACCTTTTCTACTAAATTTTATCAATTCTCCTGAACGATATCCTTCACTAAATGGCACATAATAAATAAATGCAAAGTAGCCCAATAAGCCTACCACAAGAACAGAAATAAAAATTACTAATATTTTTCTCATTTTAAGTTGAGTTTAGGTTGTTCATCTGAAAATTCATTGTCGTCATCTTCTAATGCCCGCTTAAGAATAGGTTCAGGTAACGATTTTTTAGCCTTAGCACCCATTTTCTTTAGCTTTTGAATACTGGTGATAATATTTCCTCTACCTTCTACAAGCTTATTCATGGCACCACGATACTCGTTTTTGGCTTCATCCATTTTTTTGCCAACTTTAGTTAAATCACCCACAAAACCTTCAAATTTATCGTAAAGTGCGCCAGCTTGTCTGGCAATCTCAATGGCGTTTCGTTGCTGTTTCTCATTGTTCCACATGGTATCAATGGTTCGTAATGTGGCCAATAAGGTCGAAGGTGTTACAATAACAATGTTTTGTTCAAAAGCTTTATTGTAAATAGAATTATCCTCATTAATAGCTATGGCAAATGCAGGCTCAATAGGAACGAACATAAGCACAAAATCTGGGCTTTCCATCTCATACAAATCTTCATATTTTTTTGCGGATAGTTGGTCTACATGTTTACGAATAGAATTAATGTGATCCTTTAAATAACGAGGCTTTTCTGCCTCATCAGCATTAGTAAAGCGCTCATAATCTGTTAGCGAAACTTTTGAATCTACTATCATTTTCTTACCATCAGGTAAATTGATGATAACATCTGGTAATACTCTAGTGCCGTCTTCTCTTTTAAAGCTTTGTTGTACTGAGTATTCTCTGTCTTTTTCTAAGCCAGATTTTTCTAGTACGCGTTCTAAAACTAGTTCTCCCCAGTTACCTTGCATTTTGCTGTCACCCTTTAATGCTTTGGTTAGGTTTTCTGCCTCTTGTGTTATTTTAAGGTTTTGGTTTTGAAGGTTTAGCAACTGTTCTTTTAAGGCAGAATGAATACTAATATTCTCTTTTTGCGTTTCTTCTACCTTTTTTTCAAAAAGTTGAATTTTTTCTTGTAACGGATTTAAAATTAGCTTGATATTTTTTTGATTTTGCTCTGTAAACTTGGTACTCTTTTCGTCTAAAATTTTGTTGGCTAAGTTTTCAAAGTCTTTAGTGAACTTTTCTTGAAGTTGCTCAACCTCAGCTTTTTGTTCAACATTTATTCGGTGTAAATTTTCGATTTCAGCTTCATATCTAACTAACTGATTGCCCTGTTGTTCTTTTTCGCTTTGCAATTGGCGCTTCTCTGTATTCTCATGAACTAGTTTTGCATTAAGCTCAGCTATAGTGTTTTTCAATTGATTTTCGCGTTCTTGCCAAACACTTTCATTAGACTTTGTCTTTAATTTTTGAATATACATTCCAAGAAAAAGTCCGGCTATTAAAGCAACAGCAGCAATTATTAGTGTTAATACTTCGGTACTCATATAGTTTATTCTATGGGTAAAGATACTTCTTTACTTGCAGTAAATTAGACTTCATAAGAAGGGTTTATAAATGCTTTTTTAACAAGAAAAGTTGATTATTGTTTAATTTTAAATGTACCAGAATTGGCATCAAAACGAATCAAATCGGTAGGAAAAAGCTTGTCAAAACAACCGTTTTCAATTAATTTACAAGGCTCCCCAAACGGATTGGTTTTTCCGTCTAATATCAAAATTTTATCGCATAGCTGAATAGCTAAGTCAACTTCGTGTGTAGTAAAAAGTAGAGTTTTGTTATTTGATTTAGCAAGTGTTTTTAGTAGCATTAGAATCTCCACCTTATGCGAAATATCTAAATGAGTTGTGGGTTCATCTAACAAAATTAACGGGGTATCTTGTACTACTGCTCTGGCAATTAAAACGCGTTGTAATTGACCATCACTTAACTCAAAGCACTTTTTTTGTTTTAAACTGTGTAAAGAAAAAGACTGCAGGCAGGTTTCAATTATTTTTTTGTCAGTAGTATTAAGAGCACCCAACCAGTTGGTATACGGTTGTCTTCCTAAAGCAATTATCTCAAAAACAGTGAGATTTTTAGTAGCAATAGGCTCCGTTAAAACCATTGATTGCAGTTTAGCAAGGTCTAAATTTTTTATTGTGGATAAATTAGTTTTATCCAAGTAAATAGTACCATTAATCTTTGGTTGAAGTCTTCCTAGAGTTCGCAATAGTGTAGATTTACCAATACCATTAACACCTACAACAGCACAAAGTTCATTAGGCTGTAGCTCGAATGAAATATCTCTTACAATTGCATTTTTTTGATAACCAACCGCTAAATTAGAAACCTTAAGCATAGTTTAAAATAGAATTTTTCTTTTACGAACTAAGAGCCAAATTACTATAGGTGCTCCAAATAGAGATGTAATAGCATTAATAGGTAAAACAGTGGCAGAGTTAGGTAATTGCGCTATGGTATCACAGAGAAGCATTAGAATAGCGCCATAGATAAATACTGCTGGTAGTACAATACTATGATTGGTGCTGGAAATAAGTTGCCTGGTTAGGTGTGGTACGGCTAATCCAACAAAGGCAATTGGTCCAGCAAATGCCGTGATACTTCCTGCTAATAATCCAGTAGCTAAAATTATAAGGTATTTTGATTTTTTGATAGACACGCCTAAG
Organism: Croceivirga lutea; assembly: GCF_014235875.1. Lineage (GTDB taxonomy): Bacteria > Bacteroidota > Bacteroidia > Flavobacteriales > Flavobacteriaceae > Croceivirga > Croceivirga lutea. The sequence goes on from NZ_JACJUK010000001.1 coordinate 119,718, forward strand.
CTTTCGGCATAATTTTCTCCAAGTAAAAATGCATTTAAGCTTTTAACGCTAAATAGACTTAGTACCAAACCTAATATCACAATAGCTAAAAGAAGCAAAATTTGTTTCCATGAAAGACTACTTACACTACCATAAGACCAAAATATAAATCGTTGTAAGCTCTCAGCATCAGAAAAATAGGCCAAAACACTAACAATTGCAGCGGTTATGCTACCAAACATTAAACCAATAATTAATAATGTCATGGTGTCTCTTACCTTATTTGCTACTACCATTACTACTAATAACACTAAAAAGCTACCAAGGCTGGCTGCAATTACTAGTGAAGTGTCAAAATATAGTATTCCGCCTAAAACCGAAGCACCTAAAAGTAACAGTGCGGCTCCTAAACTTGCACCTGAACTAATACCTAATACAAACGGACCCGCTAACGGATTACGAAATAGGGTTTGCATTAATAAACCACTAACAGCTAAACCACCACCAACTAAAATTGCGGTTACAGCTTTGGCAAGACGGTAGTTTAAAATAATGTATGATTTTGATTCATCTACAGTTGTATCTCCTAATAGAATGGCAATTGTTTCAGAAAAAGGTATAGCCACAGAACCTAATGATAGATTTAATACAAAGGCAGCGATTACTAAAACTAAGAGTAGTAGGAATGAGAATTTATATGAACGTTCTTTTCGCATTTACTGCAAAGGTGTAAAAAAGTATGGTGAATAGTTTGGTAATACCTGTGGGTGTAGAATTTTTACCAAGTCTTTAAGAACCAAATCAGGTCTTTGTGGGCCTAGTTCATAATAGAGTATACCTCCGGTTTCTCCTGTGGTGTTCGCAAAACTGTACAATTTTTTGTTTTTAAATGCTTCGAATTTTGAATAATGGGTATTCGAATTATTCATTTGGTCATAGCTTTCAAATTGAGCTGTTCCTATCCAATAATTGGCAGTTGCACCTTTAGCTAAGACATTTTCTATACTTAACGAAAGACTACCAGTGCCTTTAGTATCAGCATACATATAATTTGCATTTGCATCATTAAAAAATTGAGCGGCCCAACTATCTCCAGCAGGAGCATACCAAACGTCTTTATATAGTGCACCACTAATAACAGAAGGTGTTTTTTTACCTTTTTTAGCTAAATCTTTTACCGCTTTATAATTGGTTTCAATGTTTTTAAAAATACTGTCAGCTTCTTTTTCTTTGTCTAAGAGGGCACCAAAAAACTTTATCCATTCTGCCTTTCCTAAAGGAGTCTGTTCCACCCAATCACCATTAAAAACAACAGGTATTCCGGCATTTTGAAAAGTTTCATAAGGGCTATTTGAGTTATCAATGGCAAACCCAACTATAATTTCTGGTTTAAGACTTAAGGTAATTTCGGTATTCAACCGTTCATTTTGCCCCAGTTCCTGTATTTGACCATTATTGATAAACGTTCTTGCCTTTTTTGAAGAAATATAATTTGTTTGTGGAAACCCAATTAGTTTATCTAGACTGTTTAATTCTTCCAAAGCCGGTATATGGGTAGTAGATGTAACTATTAGAGAATTTATTGGCGTTAGTACTACTGCATCAAAATAATCTTTAGGGTAGGTAAGGGTACTAATTTTTTCTCTTGGTATAACGGCGTAGGTAAAGGTTTTTTTAGCTTCTGGCCATGGAGCTCTAACTTTTATAATTTTTATATCATCATGATTTTCAATAGTAAAACCTTTAGCATAGGTAATATTTTCTATCTGAGAGGGTGTTTTTTCTAAAGGTATGTTTTGGGTGCGTTTTTGCTTACAAGCAAGGCCCAACGTTAGCAAAAACAGGTAAAAGAGTATTCTTCCTTTCATTTCTCAAAAGTACTACTTCCACTTAATTTGATTACTTTCGTAAAAAATTATGGTTTCTGAGGAGCGTATCCGAAGAATTAAAAGGGAATTTGGTGCAAAACCAAAGCTGTTCCCGCAACTGTAAGTTCTTGCCAACTTAAATTGGCACCTTTTTTTAAAGACCTTAATTACTACAAAGCCACTGTTATTTACGATGGGAAGGCAAATTAAGGAGAACGAGCCAGGAGACCTGCCTTAATTTTGGCTGTTAGTTCAGCAAAATAAATTAGTAAGCTTTCGGGATAAAAGTTTAGATTATGAGATTTTCTTGGCATCTATTATGCCTATTACTTTTTAGTGTCTTTTCTTTTGCTCAAGATTTACCTACCCAAGTTTTAGATGAAGTGGTTGTGGCTGATTTAAAGTTAAAAAAATATGCAGACGGCCATAAAGTAAATGTACTTAACGATTCTACCATTTTAAATAACGGTACGCTTTTAACTTCTTTATTACACTTTAATAGCCATATTTATTTTAAAGAAAATGGTTATGGAATGGTTTCCTCTCCCGCTTTTAGAGGTACAAGCGCTTCGCATACCGCAGTGGTTTGGAATGGCATCACTATTAACTCACAATTAACCGGACAATTAGATTTTAATACCATAAACCCTTTTAATTACAGTTCTGTTAGTATACGCAGTGGTGGTGGTAGCGTTCAATATGGCACTGGGGCTATTGGGGGCTCTATTCATTTGAACAATGATTTAGCATTTACAAATCATTTTGAAAATAGAGTGGTTTTAGGTTATGGTAGTTTTAATACGCAAAGCATTAATTACCATAACAGTTTTGCTACGGGTAAATGGTCTTCAAATTTTGGTATTAATTACAACAGTTCTGATAATGATTTTAAGTATTTAGAAACTAATGAGCAAAATACCAATGGAGAATTTAATCACTTAAATCTCAACTTTAATTCTGGTATTTCTTTAGCCAACAATCATGTAATCAAATTATTTCATCAGACATTTATTGGAGATAGAAATTTGTCGGGAACGCTGCTAGCACCGGGTAGAAGTAAATTTGAAGATGAGAATTTTAGAACACAGGTGGAGTGGGGGCATTTTGGAGAAAAATTAATTACTAAATTAAAAGTTGCACACTTACATGAGCGTTTTAAATATTTTGAAAATAAAAATGCAGACAACTTTACTTCTAGTAGGGTAACTACGATGTTGGCAAGGTACTCGGTAGATTTATCACTTTCCAAGTCTTTTGACATCAACACCTTTGTTGAATATGCAAATTATAGTGGAGCGGGCGATAATATTGGTACACCAAGACGTAATGACGTTGCCATAGCAGGGATTTTAAAACATAAGTTTTCTAAAAAGTTTCGTCATAATTTAAGTGTTCGCCAAGATATATCTTCAGATTTTATGAGTCCGGTTTTATTTGCTTGGCATGGTAGTTATGATGCCAGCAGCTGGTACAAACTACAACTTAATGCCTCTCGTAATTTTAGAATGCCAACTTTTAATGATTTGTACTGGCAACCGGGTGGAAATCTAGATTTACGAACAGAAAATTCGTATCAAATAGATTTAGGCAATCAGTTTTCTTTTAAAAAAATTAGTCTCAATTTAAATGGGTATTATATTGATTCTAAAGATATGATACGATGGGTTCCTAATAATGAAGGAATTTGGTCGCCATCAAACATTGATAATGTGCGTGTTTACGGAGTAGAAGCTGAGCTAAGTTACCAATACAATTTTTTAACTAAACACTATTTAGCCTTTCAGTCAAATTATGCCTACACAGTTTCTGAAGATAAGGCTACAAATGAACAATTAATCTATGTTCCGTTTCATAGAATCAATGGTAGCATTGCGTACAATTATAATACACTTGGTTTTTTTTACCAGCATCTATATAATGGTTCGGTACAAATTATTGGTGGTGACCTAGGTAGTTACCAAGTAGCAAACCTTGGGGTACATTATCAATTTAAAATTAGACCGCGTCAACAGCTAAAACTTGGATTAACCCTAAACAATGTTTTTAACACCTATTATGAAAATATTGCCTTTAGGCCTATGCCTAACAGAAATATTCAAACACAAATACAATTAAATTTTTAGAATGAAATTAAACCAAATAGTAGCGTTATTAGCTTTAGTTATAGGATTAAGTTTAAGCTCTTGCAGTAGTGATGATGATGTTAACAATTTTAACCCAACTATTCAAATATCGGTAGACGCCAACACTTATCTTGAAGACGCAGGTAGCATTACGGTAACTTTTACTACTTCTGAAACTTTTACAGAGGCTCTAGAAATAATTTACGAAGTATCTGGCTCGGCAACAGCAGGTGAAGATTTTGAATCTTTGAGTGGTAGTATAACAATCCCAGCAGGTACCAAAACTATTACAGAAAGCCTAACTATAGTAGAAGATGATGAGGTTGAAACTTCTGAAGATATTGTAATAACTTTGCTTTCAGCTCAGGGTACTCAAGAGTTTTTAACCGGCACAACAAGTGTTGCTATAACTATTACAGATAACGATTCTTTTGCATATGAAAACGGAATTTTTGTAGTTCATGAAGGTAGTTTCTTTGGTGGAAACGCTTCGGTTTCTTTTGTAACCGATGATTTATCAAGTGTGAGCAATTCAATATTTTCGGAAGTAAATGATGCACCCCTTGGCGATACCGCACAGAGTATCACTTTCTTAGATGATAAAGCTTTTATTGTAATTAACAATTCACAAAAAATAGAAGTGGTAAACAGATACACATTTGAATCTATAGCTACTATCGGCGGCCCATCTAAAGATGACTTTCTGAATCCAAGATACATGGCTATAGCCAATGGTAAGGGTTATGTAACTAATTGGGCAGATGGTACAAATTCTGATGATGATTTTATCGCGGTTCTAAATCTAGAAAGTTATACTGTGGAATCAACAATACCTGTAAGCGAAGGTCCTGAATGGATTGTTTCTACAGACAATACTATTTATGTTGCCCACCAAGGGGGTTTTAATCAAAACAACATCATATCAGTAATAGATGCTACATCAAACACCGTTGAAACAACTATAACAGTCGCGGACAGGCCAAACTCCATGCATTTAGTTGAAGAGAACCTATTTGTGTTGTCTGGAGGAAATCCTGCATGGACAGGGAATGAAACATCGGGGCAATTAGATATTATAAATACTCTAGATAATACGGTTACGTCAACACTTACGTTTGAAACTACCATGCATCCAAATTATCTATCCGTTGATGGTGATAAACTATATTATCTTTTAGATGGGGCAGTTTATACATTGACCACTTCAGCAACCCAATTGCCTACAACACCAGAGTTTACGGGTGTTTCGTTTTATGATATGACGGTACATAATGGCAAATTATATGGTGTTGATGCAAAAGATTTTGCTAGTAATGGTTCATTAGAGGTTTATGATTTATCTACGTACACACTAGAAGCGTCATTAGAGGTGAATATTGTACCTGCAGCTGTTTACTTTAATGATGCGTTTGATTTTTAAATTACTATTATGAGAGAAAGTAAAGGAATAGTTATGCCATTAAATTGCTGGGATATATATGCAGTTCATTTTGATAAACTAATTCAACAAAGTAAAATAGCTTACGACATTAGGCAACTAAATACATTATTAGAATACAATCTCAATCAAAATGTTCTAAACCTTTTAGAGGAGCAACAATACGATGCCTTGGTGTACACAAATCCAACCCAGCAAATAGAATGGGTGAGTAAAGGGTTTACAGAGATGACTGGTTATCCAAAATCCTATGCGCTAGGTAAAAAGCCAACTTTTCTTCAAGGGGAGAAAACTTCCAAAAAAACAAGAAAAGCAATTAAACAACAATTAGGAGGTAACGACTATATTGAGGAAACCATTCTCAATTACAAAAAAAACGGAGACCAATACTTGTGTAAAATACATATAGTTCCGCTTTACAATAGTGAAGATTTACTTTCAGGTTATTTAGCTATTGAAAAAGAATTAAAGGCTGCATAAAAAAAGCCCGGTTAAGTTAACCGGGCTTTTTGTTTTATTTATTAAAGTTTAACTTAATCTCCTTATCTAGATACATATTATCCTTTAAAGGCGTAAACATTTTTGAACTGGTAAACGGTTTTGCTGGCATTAATACATCAAAACTTTGTTTAGATACGCTACCAGAAATTTCTTGCAATGCTCTAGCTAATAATGGCTCATCTGGCTCACCTAATGTGCCTAAGTCTGCTAAATCTTCTTCTAACGGTATGTCTGGTACTAAACCACTTGTATAATCTGAAAAACCTGCGGCATTTTCGTTTCTACCAACCAAGGGTTGTAAAGCCCAACTATTATTTGGATTTATTTGATTTTCTCTCGAAGCAGAATAAATAAAAGGTGCACCCTCACGGTCTGGATCATCAACCATGGTAATAGAAAATTCATTTTTTCCACTTGTTACTCCACCAATTTGAACTACATCAACATATGGGGTAAGTCCATTTATTACCAACTCACTGGCAGAAGCCGTTCTACCTGTTGTTAATACGTAAACTTTAGAAAGATTTAATGTATTTAATGGCGCACCACCAACAGTGTTTGCAAAATAATCTTCTAAATTTTCTGGGTCAAAAATCTGCATTAACTTATCATTCCATCGTTGCCTAATATAAAGGTCGTTAGTGTTAGTACCATAAACCATACTAGACAATAAGCGAGAAGAGTTTACAGAACCTCCAGGGTTATATCTAAAGTCTAATACTAACTCTGTAACTCCATCGGCAACAAACTCACCAAAAACATCATTTAATTGACTATCAAATTCATTGGTAAAGCCATTGTATACTAAATAACCCACTTTAATTCCATTTACATCTAAGGTTTTAGAAAGTAGAATAGGGTTTTCAACTAAATTTTCTTGCTTGGTAAGCGTTACTTCAGAACCCGTTTCTACAATGGTATTATTTTCAATACGGGCTAAACCTAAGGTATACGTATCATTATCACCAAATAGTAGGTCTATATAGTTGACATCATTCAGTAAAATACCATCTACACGAGTAAATAAGTTACCTCTTCTAATTGGTTTTGCTTCCGCATCAGAACCTAGAACAGTATACGTAACATAGCCAAAAATTGCATTACCGTCACCATAACGTGCTAAGCCAAATTCTAGACCATTACTTTTAGAAATTCCACTTAAGTTATTAACGAGCGTAGTATAATCTTCATTCCAAAAGGTAAATCTATCTTCATTAAACAATAAGCGCTCCATCAAATCATTAGGGTCTGGAGTTTCAGCTAAAAAGGCAGTAAATTCTGGGTCAGAAGAAAATCTGTTGTCGGCTAAATCTGGCACATCTTGCTGCCAAAAGTACCATAGGTTCATAGCTTGCCACATAAAACTTTGTACCTCTACGTCATCAGTTGTGGCAATAGGATTGTCATCAGTAGTGATATCATCGGAATTATCATCATTAGTACATGCAAATAACAATAACCCTAATAAAAATAGGGAGAAACTTTTTTTCATAGCGTAATTTTAAAAAGTGAATTCAAGAACTGTTCCAAGTCTTAATTAGAATCTTCTAATTAACAACTTTAGTTTAAAAAACCCTAAAATACTTACATTCTAAATAAAATTAAAAAGTCTTGTAACAAAATATGAAGTTTATCGTCTTCCTTATATAAACCAACATATAGCGTTTATCAATCAATCAAAAAATGCAACAAAAAGAGTTTATAGATCTTGTAATGCCGTTTAGAGATAAACTGTATAGAATGGCCAAACGGCTTTTGGTTTCTAGAGAAGAAGCTGAAGACGCAGTGCAAGAGATAATTATGAAGCTTTGGTCTAAAAGCGATTCTATTTCTAAATATAGAAGTGTTGAAGCCTTTGCAATGACTATGACAAAGAATTTTTGCCTAGACCGATTAAAATCAAAACAGGCAGGTAATTTAAAATTAGTTCACAGTAATTATAAAGATGAAAATTCGGCAATACAACGAAGCATAGAAACCAGAGATAGTGTTAGTTGGGTTGAAAAAATAATGGATGAGTTACCAGAGCAACAAAAAATGGTGTTACAGCTTAGAGATATTGAAGATTATGATTACGATGAAATTGCAGAAATGTTAGGTATGAAACCAACAGCCATTCGCGTAACATTATCAAGAGCTAGAAAAACTGTGAGAGAAAAATTAATAGAAAAACATAACTATGGCATCGCATAAGTACATAGAAAACGTATTAGAAAAGTATTTTGAAGCAACTACAACTGTTGCCGAAGAATCAGAACTACGAGCGTATTTTGCCCAAGAAGATGTGGCAGCACATTTAGAGCAATACCGTTCAATGTTTACCTACTTTTCTATTGCTAAAGAAGAAAGTTACCCCACAAAAGAACCATTAAAACCTAGTAGAAAATTAAATTTTAGATGGTTATCAATTGCAGCGGCAACTATTTTATTCTTTGGTATTTATTTCGGTAATCAATACTGGGAGCAAAGGCAGGCAGAGATTGCCTACCAAGAAACCAAAGAGGCTTTAAACCTCTTAGCGGAAAATTTCAATAAGGGTACTCAAAAGATGGGTTACTTAAATGAATTGGAAATCGCAAAACAAAAACTTTATAACGAAAATTAATTTACAACAATGAAAAAGAGAATAGTATACTTTGTTTTAGCCTTAACCCCACTTTTTGGCTTTTCACAATCAATCTTTGATAAGTTCGAAGAATATGATGAGGTTACATCTGTAGTAGTGTCACAAAAGGCTTTTGAGCTATTAGCTAAAATGGATGTTGACATTGACGATAAAGACGCTAAAGACTTTATGGATATTGCCACCAGTCTAAGTAGTTTAAAAGTATTTACCACAGAAGACCCTAAGATTGGCGCAGAAATGAAAGCTACTGTAGACAAATACTTGGGTTCCACTAAACTTACAGAGTTAATGCGTATAAAAGATAAAGACGCTAATGTAAAGTTCTACATTAAAGAGGGTAGAGATAGTGACCATGTAAGCGAGTTGTTAATGTTTATGACAGATATTAACAAGGTAAAAATAGACGACAGAAACGTAGAAACCGTCTTACTAACCTTAACAGGTAACATTGACTTAAACAAAATTAGTTCCCTTACTAAAAAAATGAATCTGCCAGAAGAATTAAATGAAGCAGGTAAAAAAGGATAATATAGTACGAAGAACGGTTAGGTATTTACTTAACCGTTCTATTTAAAAATCAATCAAAAACAATTAAATCATCAATCATGAAAAAAATAATCATTTTAATAGTAGCAGTGGTATTTCCATTTGCGCTAACAGCACAATCAGACTTTGATAAATACATAGACTCAGACCATGTAGGTTCTATTGTCATAAATAAAAGTTTATTAGGTATGGTGGCTAAGTTCTCTAATGATAGCAACGATAAGGAAGCTCAAGAATTTATAGAAATGGCCCAAAATATAGATGAAATCAAAGTTTTTATGACCGCTAATTCTTCCGCCTCAGAAGATATGGCTAGTACAGTTAAAAAGTATTTGCGTAAGTCTAATATGGAGCTTTTAATGCAGGTGAAAGAAAAAGATAATAAAGTAGACTTTTATGTAAAAAGCACAAAGAATGACGAAATTGTAAACGAACTATTAATGTTTGTTAAGAGTGATGAAAGCAATGGTCATGATTTCAACTCAGTTTTAGTTACCATGTCTGGTAAAATAGAATTAGATAAGATAGGTGCATTAGTAAACAAAATGAACCTGCCTAAAGAATTAGAACAGGCTGAAAAGTCAAAGAAATAATTATAGATAAATTAGAATAACATGAAAAATATAGCCAAAATTTTTGCATTAGGTATTTTGGTTTTACTTAGTTCTTGTGCATCTCAACAGAGTTTGCAAGAGTATTATGTTGACAATCAAGAAAATCCAAATTTTCTAATAGTTGATGTACCTGCAAGTATCTTAAAATTAGAAGAGGCAGAACTTACTAACGACCAAAAAACCGCTGTAGAATCTTTACGAAAATTGAATTTACTTGCGTTTAGAAAAACAGGAGAAAATGCAGATGAGTATAAAGTTGAAAGAAATAAGGTTAGAGAAATTCTTAAAAATGAAGACTTTGTAGAATTAATGAAAATCAATTCTACTTATGGTAAAGGTGTTGTAAAATATTTAGGAGAAGACGATGCCATTGATGAGGTTATCATTTTTGGAGATAATAAAGACCAAGGTTTTGCCCTAATTCGCGTGTTGGGTAAGAATATGAATCCCGCACATATTATGCATTTAATGCAGGCTTTAGAACAGTCTGATTATAAGGGCGAAGGCTTAGAAGAAATAGGTCAGCTTTTAAAAGGCTAACATAGTTCAAACTTTAAATAATTATCCCGTTACCTAATCGTAACGGGATTTTTTATGCTAAAAAGTGACTTATTCCTATTTTGTGTTTCATAAATAACGTAAACAACTAAAATAAAAACCTAAAAACAGAATACTTATGGAAAACGCAGAAAAATGGATTGACAAAGGCATTGAATTCATAACAGAATATGGCCCTAAAGTGCTTGGTGCAATTCTCATCTACATCATTGGTTCTTGGATTATCAAAAGAATTGTGAAGTTGGCGAAAAAAGTAATGAGCAAGAGTAACTACGACGAGTCGTTACAACGCTTTCTTTTAAACTTAATTTCTTGGGCACTTAAAATACTATTGATTTTAGCTGTAATTGGCAAATTAGGTGTAGAGACTACAAGTTTTGCTGCAATTTTAGCAGCGGCTGGTTTAGCAGTTGGGTTAGCGCTACAAGGGTCTTTGTCTAATTTTGCAGGAGGCGTGTTAATCATGATTTTTAAACCGTACAAAATTGGTGATTTAATTGAAGCACAAGGTGTTTTAGGAGCTGTAAAAGAAATTGAAATTTTTACTACAAAACTTATAACTCCAGAAAATAAATTAGCAATTGTACCTAATGGTGCTATGGCAAACGGTAATATAGTTAACTATACTGCTGAAGGTAAGATACGTGTAGATACTGTTATAGGTGTTGCTTATGAAGAAGATATTAAGAAAACTAAGGAAGTTTTAATGAACGTTTTAACCTCTCAAGAGAAAGTTTTAAAAGACCCAGCACCTTCTGTGAACGTTTTAGAATTAGCAGATAGTTCTGTGAACTTTGCGGTAAGACCATTTTGTAAGCCAGAAGATTACTGGGACGTGTACTTTGCTACTTACGAAGGTTGTAAACTGGCTCTAGACGAAGCTGGTATAGAAATACCTTACCCACACGAAGTTCAGGTAGAAAAATAAGATTATTTAGTTTTGATTTAGTACAACTAGCCCTAAGGTAAAACTTAGGGCTTTTTTTAGTATTAGTAAGCAGTATTAACAAAAATAAAACGCTTCCTATTATTAATAAGATTCGACCATTTATATACTCTCCAAATTGCCAGTGCAATGTTTTGAAAAGCAACCCTAAACAAAACAAAGTACAATAAGAATGCTTAGAAAAGTCTGCAAAAACCTCAAAACAAATCTAAATTCCAGTGTAATTAGCTGGTGTAATTTGTTTTAATTCTTCTTTTATAGCATTGGATACATCAAGAGTTTCAATAAAATCAGCTATAGTTTGTTTAGTTATTTTTGTGTTTGTACGTGTAAGACCTTTTAAGGCTTCATACGGATTTGGATACGCTTCTCTACGTAAAATAGTTTGAATGGCTTCAGCCACTACAGCCCAATTAGCCTCAAGGTCGGCATCAAATTTAACCTGATTCAAAACTAACTTGTCTAATCCTTTTAAGGTAGATTTAAAAGCAATTAGGGTGTGTGCAAATGGTACACCAACATTTCGTAAAACAGTACTATCTGTTAAATCTCTTTGCAAACGCGAAACAGGTAACTTAGAAGATAAGTGTTCAAAAATGGCATTGGCAATACCTAAATTTCCTTCAGAATTTTCAAAATCAATAGGATTTACTTTATGCGGCATAGCTGAAGAGCCTACTTCTCCTTCTTTAATTTTCTGTTTAAAGTAATCCATAGAGATGTATGTCCAAAAATCTCTATTTAAGTCTATGAAAATGGTGTTAATTCTTTTTAATCCATCAAATAGCGCAGCCATGTGGTCGTAGTGCTCAATTTGAGTTGTAGGAAAGGAGTGGTGTAAACCTAGTTTTTCTTGAACAAATTGTTTACCAAAAGTTCTCCAATCTACATCTGGGTATGCCACAAAATGCGCATTATAATTGCCTGTAGCACCACCAAATTTTGCAGCAGAAGGTATATCATTCAATAAATCAAATTGTTGCTTAAGACGCTCTACAAAGACTTCAATTTCTTTTCCTAATCGAGTAGGTGATGCAGGTTGCCCATGTGTTCTAGCCAACATGGGTACTTTTTTCCATTCTAAAGCCAAACCTTTTAAACGTTCAAAAAGTTTAAAATATACCGGTACATAAACATCATTCATGGCTTCCTTTAAACTTAAAGGAATCGCGGTGTTGTTAATGTCTTGTGATGTTAATCCAAAATGAATAAACTCCTTATATTCTTCGAGCTTTAACTCGTCAAATTTACTTTTGATAAAATATTCAACAGCCTTAACATCATGGTTGGTAGTTTTTTCTATCTCTTTTATTTCTTGAGCGTCATCACTAGAAAAATTTAGATAAATGTCTCGTAAGCTATCAAAATATTTAGCTTCAAAACTTTCTAGTTGCGGCAGGGGTAACTCACATAATGAGATAAAATATTCAATCTCTACCTGAACTCTATATTTTATTAAAGCTTCTTCAGAAAAGTATTTTCCTAGGCTTTCAGTTTTTGAGCGGTAGCGGCCATCAATAGGTGAAATTGCGTTAAGTGTAGTTAGTAACATTGGTCTTTATTTTCGGAAAGTTGCAAAGATAGTCAATACCCTAACTTTTTTAGCTTTTCTAAGGTTTTTGAACCTCTACTTTTAAAACCAGCTGAGCCATCATGAATTTGCTGTTCTAAAACCGATTTTAATTCAGGTCTAATCCAGTCATATTTTTCCCCCAAATAAAATAAACTTGTCATGGCAAAAACTTTTGTTGCTACCTTATGATTGCCAATTAGCCAATCAAAACAACTTTCGGTAATTTTTTCTAAATGATTATTGGTAAGATGAGCTCTAAGTTCAGGGTTTTTATGTTTAAAATACCCAAGCGTCAACAGTTCGCAAATATGAGCCATTGGCCGCAAAACCGATTCTGAGGTTAGGCTTTTTAAGTTGTTACTAAAGGTATCTAAACAGGGTAGCAGTAGAATAAGGTTTTTTCTCATAACATTATCAAAGACCCAGCTACAATGCCAATATTCAGTTTTATCTTCAGCTAAAACCAAATCTAAAAGATGGCAAGTTAAGTTAGGATTATTAAGAACAACGGTTACCAGCCGGTCTCGTTCATTCATAAAAATTCTACCTTGACTTAGGTGTTTTGAGAACTCTTGTTTAGTCATAAAAGACTATTTTTAGTTTCTAATCTGTTCTAAAAATGAAAATACTTAAAATTGTAGGATTACTGCTTTTGATTGGTATTATTATCATTCAATTTTTTAATCCTGAAAAGAATATTTCTGAAGATGTTAATTATGTATCAGCTTTTGAGTCAGAAACAATGGTGACAAAAGAAGTTGAAGTAATTTTAAAAAGCACTTGCTACGATTGTCATTCTGCCCATACAGACTATCCGTGGTACGGGTCAATTGCACCTTTATCATTTTGGATTCAAGACCATATTGAGCATGGTAAAGAAGAGTTGAATTTTTCAGAATGGACGAATTATTCAATAAAGAAAAAGGACCATAAATTAGAAGAGATAATAGAAGAGGTGGAAGAAGGTAAAATGCCTTTAAAAGAGTATACATATACCCATAAAGATGCTCAACTTTCAAAAGAACAAGTAGAAACTTTAGTTATTTGGGCAAAAGCCGCTAGAGCTAATTATTAAGTAATTTTTCTACCAGTTTTGGGCTTCCTACAGCAGCAGTTTCTGCGATAATTTCTAGGCTAGTAAAATCATTTTTATTGACTGTTGGTTTTGGGTCAATAAAATAAATTGGCGTTCCCGGTTGTACATAGTTCACTAGACTAGAAGCTGGGTACACTTGCATAGACGTACCAATAATAATTAAAATATCTGCTTGTAACGTTATTTCAATAGCTGGTTCTAGCATAGGAACCATTTCTCCAAACCATACAATATGCGGGCGTAACTGGTTTCCCTCTTCATCAGTATCTCCTAGATTCAAATCTTTTTTCCAATCTAAAATCAGGTTTTCATTTTTGGTACTACGAACTTTAAACAATTCACCATGCAAATGAAGTACATTAGAACTACCCGCTTGTTCATGTAAATTGTCTACGTTTTGGGTAATAATATCCACATGAAATTTTTCTTCTAATTGTAGTAATGCTTTATGGCCATCATTGGGTTTAACCTCTAGTAATTGTCTTCTACGTTGGTTGTAAAATTCCAAAACAAGTTCAGGGTCACGAGCAAAACCTTGAGGAGAAGCAACTTGCATTACATCATGGCCCTCCCAAAGACCATTTTCATCTCTAAAGGTTTTTAATCCGCTTTCGGCACTCATTCCAGCACCCGTTAGCACGCTAATTTTTTTCATAATTAGAAGAATTCTAATAGCATTTGTATCAAAAATAGCATTTTACTTATCTTACTAGCCATGTTTAACAATGAGCTTTTTACATATTTAGAAGAATTTCTTACTCCTGAGCGCAAAGCACGTTTTTTAGAAGTTTTGGCTAACCGAACAAATTACCTTACTGTTGCTTTAGAAGATGTATTTCAACTACATAATACCAGTGCAGTGGTTCGTAGTTGTGATGCTTTTGGCATACAATCTTTACATGTAGTTGAAGAACGATTTGGTCAGCGTTTAGATAAAAATATAGCCATGGGTGCCCAACAATGGGTAGATGTAAATAGATACAATTCTAATCTTGATTGCTTGCATGAATTAAAGCGGCAGGGCTATCAAATAGTAGCCACAACCCCGCATGACCAATCTGTAACTATTGATAATTTTGAATTCAGCGGAAAAACTGCTTTATTTTTTGGAACAGAGTGGAAAGGCCTTAGTAAAGAAGTTTTGGAAGCTTCAGATAGTAGCTTATACATACCTATGGTTGGTTTTTCAGAAAGTTTAAACATCTCTGTTTCTGTAGCTTTAACGCTACGGCATTTAGCCAACAAGCTACGAAACAGTAAGTTACCATGGCAGCTAACCAAAGAAGAAGAATTACATATTAGGATGGATTGGACAAAAAAATCGATTAAAGATGTAGATGGTATTATCAAAAGATATTTAGCCGATTAATCTTTTTTGTACATTTAAATGAACTCAAAACCAACCAATTAAAATGATTTTTCTATACATTATTCTCGCAATTTTAGGGTTAATAATTATTCTAGGAATTATTGCACCTAAGACTTATGAAGTTTCTCGTTCTATTGTTATAAACAAGCCAAAAGACGAAGTTTTCTCCTATTTAAAATCACTCAAAAATCAAGATACCTGGTCACCATGGGGTAAAAGAGACCCTAATATGAAAAAGAAGTTCACCGGTATTGATGGTGAAGTAGGCGCTACAAGTTATTGGAATGGTAATAAAGAAGTAGGAGAGGGCGAGCAAGAAATAACAAAGATTGTTGAAGGCGAACGTATTGAAACTGAATTACGTTTTTTAAAACCATTTAAGTCTACTTCTGACGCATTTTTTTACGTGGATGAAGTAAATGGGGGTACTGAAGTTGTTTGGGGATTTAAAGGAAACAATAAATTTCCTATGAGTATTATGATGCTTTTTATGAGTATGGATAAAATGATAGGAAAAGATTTTGAAGAAGGACTCAGCGATTTAAAAGCACAACTTGAAGCATAAAAAAGCCTGCTCATTTGAGCAGGCTTTTTTATTAAATTTTATTTCCGAAGTGGTCGTATCCTGGGGTTCCACATTTACATTCCCCCTCTACGCATTTACATTCTCCTTCTTTACACTGGCATAATTTTTCTTTATGCTCATCATCAGTTTTAGAGTCATGCAAGGCTAAATCCATTTTGCAAACAGGACATTTACCTTCTTTTGCATAGGTTTTGCCATCTTCACAATCCATAGGACAGCTGTAGGCGAGTTCCTTCTCATTGGTTACTTCTGAATCTACTGTACTGGTAGTAGCTGTTACATTCGTTGAATTGGACTCGTTATTTTGTTCTTCCTTTTTTGCAGTAGAGTTGCAAGATGTATTAAGCAAAGCAATACAAAATATGACCCCAAAAATTAGTTTTAAATTTTTCATTAATTATTCTTTAAGTTCTAAAAGTGCTGTATCAAATTCATTATCTAGTGCAACTCTTCCGTTTTTAACAACTACCTCGGTATTAGAATAGGTATC
The DNA here is from genome assembly GCF_014235875.1 of Croceivirga lutea. GTDB lineage: Bacteria > Bacteroidota > Bacteroidia > Flavobacteriales > Flavobacteriaceae > Croceivirga > Croceivirga lutea. The sequence goes on from NZ_JACJUK010000001.1 coordinate 136,031, forward strand.
ATACAACGTAGTGCCGTCACCAAAAAATCCTTTAACCCAAAGCGATTTTTTTCCTTTAGGTAAATCTAAACCAATTACAATCTTATCTCTAAACTCACCATCTGTAAAAGTTCTAGAGAAAACATAAGGGGTATTAGCTAATTTTTTGTGTATACCGGCACCAACAGCAGGGTGTTTTGCCCTGAATTGACCTAATTTTTGCCAGTGCTTGTGAGCAGTTTTAATGGTAGATACAGAATCTAAAGCCTCCCAGTTCATAGTCGACCTTAGGTTAGCATCTCCTTCGGCACCTTCAACCACTAGCGGTCGTAACGTTTCATCTCCGTAATAGATTTGAGATGCTCCGGGTGTAAGTAGTAGAAAGTTAGCTGTTTTTTTAAATTTTGTACGCTGAGGGTCAAAAGGTTGACCATCGTCATGCGAAGACATATAATTCAATACATTTTTACCGTATAATTTGGAACCTAACAGAAAACTATATTTTCTAAAAACCTCTTCGTAGGTTTTATTGGCATCAGTCTTTAATTCAAAATTTATAAGTCCGTCAAAACCATAATTGTAGTAATCGACTTTTTTATCACCAAAATCAAAAAATCTACCATTAGAAATTCCGTAATTATAAACTTCGCCAACCATATAAAATGGTTTGTCATCTAATATTTCTGAAGGATTTTTTTTCTTCCAAATCTCAAATGCGTAATCAGCTTCGGTTCGTAAATCTGACCAAGCATTTTCATTCACGTGTTTTACTGTATCTACTCTAAAACCATCTACACCAAATTCGTGAATATAATCTGTTAGCCACTTAATAATGTAGAATCTCGGAGCTCTTGGGTAACCTGTACGGTCAAAAAAGCGTTGTAATTCGTCTAACTCTTGGCTTAAACGCCCTTCTTTTTTCCATTTAGCGAGTAAGGCATCTGGTAGTTCTACTGCTTGGTTAGATTCTGTTAAAATGTCTGGTAAGTTTTTAACTAACGTACAAGCAGTAGTGTTTTCATAGGTAGTAAATTCACAAGCGGGCTCTGTTCTAACCCACTCAGCTGGCCAAACAGGGTCAATAGCTGTTACTGGACCTGTATGGTTTAATACTACATCTAATACAATACGTATACCCTTATCATGTGCACTTTTTACTAACTCTTTAAAATCTTCCTTGGTTCCAAAATTAGGGTCAATAGCTGTCCAATCTTTTGCCCAATAGCCGTGATAACCATAAGTGTTACCAGTGCCTTCATTAGTTGCGCCATGTATTTGTTCAACAATGGGTGTCAACCAAATGGCATTAACACCTAAGTCGTTAAAATAGCCTTGATTAACTTTTTGAGTTATACCAGCAATATCACCTCCTTCAAAACCTCTCAGTACCGCAGTAGAGTCTGTTCTAGAATAGTTAACATCTTTGTTTGGGTTACCGTTGTTAAATCTATCTGTTAAAAGAAAATAAATATTTGCACCTTCCCAATAGAATGGGTTCTTGGCAGAATCTTCTGAGGTCACTTTTGCAATAGGCTTTTCAGAATTTTTAATCTCCTTTTTTTCATTTTTACAGGAAAAGAAAAGGGAAAAAAGCATCATGGCAATTAGTATTTTGCGCATAAACAGGTATTTTGCCTAAAACTAAAAAATGAAAGTGTAATGAAAAAATTTATTTAAGAGCCGTTACCTTTATTTACAGCTTTGTAGTCTTCATAGCAACTACTTATAGCGTCTAATATTTGAAGGTCATTCGCGGTTTGAATAAAAGACTTAGAATAATTACAGTTATTTAAAATATCCTCAATATCAACTTTTTCTAATTGAAGTAATTCTGTTAAAGTAGCTCTATCAAATTTAGAGGCCAGTAAGTCTCTAATATTATCGTCTTGCTTTATCTTTTGAAGTTTACGCATTTGTTTGGGTTTTTTACCAAACAAATTGCGTAACAAATCAGCAGGATTTAAAATAGCTCCAAGCACTTTTGTTACAGCACTAGGATTCTTACTACCTGCTTCATAACTCTTATTTAGGCCAGAAATACTGTATTGATAAGCGTTATTTACCGGTAAATTTTTAACATCTATTTCTAAATAACCTGTTAGCTGATAAGGGGTAACCACAACTTCTTCTAGAGCAAAAGCTAATTCTGTAAGTGCAATTTTAGTGTCTGCAATTGAAAACATATCATTAGTAACCCTTACTTTCTGAGCCTTAAAACCTAAGTAAGTAAGGTATAAGGTGTCATTTACAGCAGCTTGTATAGAAAAGTTACCTTTTTGGTCTGTAATGGTTCCAATTACTTGATTTAAATTGATAACATGAACACTCTGCAGGGGAAAATCTGTTTGTGCATTAATCACCGTTGCAGTAAGTTCTTGTAAAATTGGATTCTCCTCTTCTTGTGCAGAAATAACAACACTTAGCAATAGGAGATACAGCAAAAAGAATTTTTTCATGAATCTAGTTGTAGCACTAAAGTTACAAAACAACAAATATTAAGTAGCTATGCAAATTTTTTAGCAAGGCATTAACTAATGAAAACCTTTACGTCTATTGCTTCTTCCTTTTTTAGAAAAGTCTTTTTTACCGCCTCTAGAACCATCATTAGACCTACCTCTTGATCCATAGTTTGATCTACCACCTTTTCGTTTTTTACGATTTCTTTTTTCAGGACTATTAGAAACTTCAACATTAACAAACCTACCGTTAACCTTGAACTCTGTAAAAGTTTCTAATACCAATGGTGTAAAAGAGGCATCTGTATTAAAGAATGAAAAAGAATCTTTAGTATCTACCCTAAAAATATCGTCTTTTTCTAGTTTTAAAGTATCCCTTAAAAAGTCTTTAAGTGTCATCCAATCATAACCATCTCTTTCTCCTACATTTATAAAGTATCTAACCGAACCTTCTGAAGGTACTTCACCTTTAGAATTGCCTTCTCTAGATGAAACAGAGTTCAGGTCTTTGGCTTTATTGTAGTAGTTAAAGAATCTTGTAAACTCTACTGAGAATACTTTTTTAATGAGTTCTTCTCGGTCTATACCTTCCAATACATCACCAATGGCAGGTAAATAACCTTCAATCTCATCGTTGATTGTAGTTTCTTTAATGTTATTAGCAAGATGATATAACTGAATTTCACAGATTTCTATTCCAGAAGGAATCTGTTTTTCTATGAAATCTTGCTTAATTATACGTTCAATGGTTTTGATTTTTCGAAGCTCACTACGTGTTACTATTACCATAGAAACGCCAGATTTTCCTGCTCTACCCGTTCTTCCACTACGGTGAGTGTACGTTTCAATTTCATCTGGCAATTGATAATTAATAACATGTGTTATATCATCAACATCGATACCACGTGCTGCTACGTCTGTAGCTACTAACATTTGAATTTGTTTTTTTCTAAACGCATTCATTGCCAAGTCACGTTGATTCTGGCTTAAATCGCCATGTAATGCTCCAGCGTTATAACCATCTTCGATAAGCTTCTCAGCAATTTTTTGGGTATCTCTTTTGGTTCTACAGAATACTACAGAGAAAATACCAGGGTTAGCATCTGCTAAGCGTTTTAAGGCTGCATATCTATCTCTACCGCCAACCACATAATATTCATGCTGAACCGTAGAAGCCCCAGCATTTTTAGCACCTACCGTAATTTCAATGGGTTTGTGCATGAATTTTTTAGCAATGGTGGAAACCTCTTTAGGCATGGTTGCCGAGAATAACCAAGTGGATTTTTCTTTGGGCGTATTTGATAAAATATCTTTGATATCTTCAAAAAAGCCCATGTTTAGCATTTCATCAGCTTCATCTAAAACACAATAATCAATTTTGGTAATATCAACCATTCTACGTCTAATCATATCTTTCATACGACCAGGAGTAGCTACTACAATTTGGGCACCTCTTTTAATTTGTTTAGCCTGATCAGTAATACTTGCACCACCGTAGATGGCTACAATATTTAATCCTTTTTCATATTTAGAATACAATTGCATTTCATTCGCAATCTGCAAACAAAGCTCTCTGGTAGGAGAAAGAATTAAAGCTTGAGTAGTTCTACTTTGGGTATCAATCTTTTGAATTAAGGGGAAACCAAAAGCTGCGGTTTTACCAGTACCTGTTTGCGCTAAGGCAACAAAGTCAGATTCTTTTGAAAGTAAAATTGGAATGGCTTTTTCTTGTACTTCTGAAGGTGTTTCAAAGCCTAAATCATTCACAGCATCAAGTAAGGACTGCTGCAATCCTAATTCATTAAATGTCATAAGTTAAAATAAAATCGCTAATAGGTTGTGTTGTACCGAGCGAATTTTATTTAACCAAAGCCCTCAACAACACCTTGCCCATCCTGGCGGCATTAATAAGGCGCAAAGGTACACTTAATTATTAGTATAAGAGCTAGTATTTAAAAATTCAACAAGTTTGGCAATTGCTTGCCCTCTATGACTTATCGAATTTTTCACCGATAAAGCCAACTCAGCAAAAGTTTTATTGTACCCATTTGGTATAAAAATAGGGTCGTATCCAAACCCTTTTGAACCAGATTTCTTAGTAGTTATAACACCTTCAACAATACCTTTAAAGTAGTATTGCTGGTTGTTTATATTTAAAGAAACTACTGTTTTAAAATGAGCATTTCGATTTGGATTCAGTTCAAGACTAGCAAGCAATTTAGTTATGTTGGCTTCATCACTTTTATCTTCACCAGCATATCTTGCAGAATAAACACCTGGCTCACCATTTAAGGCATCAACCAAAAGACCGGTATCATCTGAAAAGCAATCTAAGTTGAAATTCTTTTTAACAAAATCAGTTTTTAGCTTGGCGTTTTCTTGTAAAGTGGTTCCTGTTTCCGGAATTTCATCAAAGCATTTAATATCGGTTAATGAAAGAAGTTCAAATTTTGACGAAAGTAAGGCACTTACTTCTTTAAACTTATTCTTATTATGCGTAGCAAAAACGAGTTTCATAGCTTTGTTTGAAACGAAAATAGCACTTGTTTATATGAAAATTAAAATTCCACCAGTAGTTGTGTTCCTAATTTTTTCGGTTTTAATGTTTTTGTTAGCCAAATATTTACCTGTAGGTCAGTTTGATTTTTTTGGAAGGGTAGTTCTATCCTATATTTTAGGTGGAGCTGGAGTACTTTTAGGAAGTATAGCTGTGCTTCAATTCTTAAAAAACAAAACCACTGTAGATCCTATAAATATTGATAAAGCTAACAAAATGGTAATTACAGGTTTGTACAAATTTTCTCGAAATCCAATGTACTTAGCATTGCTTCTAGTTCTTATCGCAATAGGTTTACAATTACAAAACGCTTTTAATACCATATTAGCTGCTGCATTTGTTTATTTTATGAATCACTTTCAAATTCTACCTGAAGAAGTACTATTAGAAAAAAAGTTTGGAAAAGAATTTAGATTATATAAAAAAGCTGTGAGAAGATGGTTTTAAGATTAGTTTTTAAAAATGAGATTATCATTTTAGTAAAAAATCTAGGCTTTTACTACATATTTTTAACGGAAATCATCAAAATTGTGAGCTGTTAATTACTATTGAAAGCTTTTCTATAAACAGCGACTACTAATTTTTACTTTAGCCACTTAATTAGAAAAAATGGTTGTGACCAGTCGTAAATACGTATTTGATTTTGACAGCACGCTAACAAGGGTAGAAGCTTTAGATGTCTTGGCTGAAATGACACTAAAGAACAATCCAAAAAGGCATGAGATATTAAATGAAATTCAAAACATTACCAATTTAGGTATAGATGGCGATATTTCATTTACAGAGTCTTTAGAACGAAGAATAAAACTTCTCAACGCAAAAAAGGAAGACTTAGATTTGTTAATAGCAGAGTTGCGAAAAAAAATATCTAAATCCATAGAAGAAAATAAAGATTTCTTTAGTGAATATGCAGAGGATATATATGTGATTTCTTGTGGTTTTAAAGAGTTTATTGACCCTATTGTTGCCGAATACAATATTCCTGCAGAACGTGTCTATGCCAATAATTTTAAATTTGATGAAGCGGGTAATATTGTAGGTTTCGATGAAACTAATGTATTATCATCTCATAATGGTAAAATTGAATGTTTGCGAAATCTAGATTTAGATGGAGAAGTGCAAGTAATTGGAGACGGTTATAGCGATTATGTAATGCGAGAAGCCGGAATAGCCGATAAATTTTTTGCCTATACTGAAAATGTACATAGAGAAAAGGCAGCTACTAATGCTGACTATGTTACACCTAACCTTAATGAATTTTTATTTGTGAACGATTTGCCTAGAAAAATATCTTATCCAAAAAATAGAATTAAAATTCTTTTACTTGAGAATGTGCACGCTGATGCATTAGAGAATCTTTCGAATGAAGGATTTTCTGTAGAACTTATTAAACACAGTTTGCCAGAAGAAGAATTAATTGAAAAAATAAAAGGAATTCACGTTTTAGGAATTCGTTCAAAAACTCAAGTAACAGAAAAAGTTTTAGACGCAGCTGATAAATTATTGGCTGTTGGAGCATTCTGTATTGGCACAACCCAAATAGCATTAGAGGCAGCTCAGAAAAAAGGAGTAGTAGTCTTTAATGCGCCATACAGTAACACACGATCTGTTGTAGAATTGGCTATAGGAGAAATAATTATGTTAATGCGTAATGTTTTTACCCGTAGTTCAGAAATACATGAAGGAAAATGGTTTAAAACAGCCTTAAACTCAAGTGAAGTTAGAGGTAAAAATTTAGGTATTGTTGGTTATGGTAATATTGGTAAACAGCTATCAGTTTTGGCAGAAGCTATTGGTATGCGTGTTTACTATTATGATGTTTCAGACCAACTGGCATTAGGCAATGCAACAAAATGTAGTAGACTAGAAGACTTATTGTCTATTTCTGACGTGGTTACTTTACATATTGATGATAACCCTGCCAACAAAAACTTTATTGGCGAAAGAGAGCTTAACCAAATGAAAGATGGAGCAATGCTAATAAATCTTTCCAGAGGTTTTGTAGTTGACATTCCTGCATTAGTTACTGCCTTAAAATCAAAAAAACTTGGTGGTGCTGCGGTTGATGTATATCCAGAGGAACCTAGAAGTAATGGCGAATTTTATACTGAGCTAAAAGGATTAGAGAATGTGATCCTAACACCACATGTTGGGGGCAGTACACAAGAAGCGCAAAGAGATATAGCAGATTTTGTACCTAATAAAATTATGGACTACATTAACTCTGGCAATACGGTTGACGCTGTAAATTTTCCAAATATCAGATTGCCAAAGCAAGAAAACAAACACAGATTTTTACATATTCATAAAAATGTACCTGGCATCATGGCTAAAATCAACGATTGTTTGGCCAAATACGATTTAAATATTTCAGGGCAATACTTATCTACAAGTCCTGAAGTAGGGTATGTTATAACTGATGTTGATAAAGATTACAATAAAGAAGTAACCCAAGCCTTAAAGAATATTGAAAATACCATAAAGTTTAGAGTGCTTTATTAGTGGCTAACTAGGTTAACGGTATACATATTTGTAAGAAAATATTTAAGAACGCTAGCAACAATTTTAAGTTGCTAGCGTTCTTTGTTTATTCAGAAAATCTACTTTTTTAATGAATATCAAAAAACCAAAATTTTTTGAAAAAGGCTTTAGAGCTTATTACCTGCTTGTAGTATCTATTATACTACTTACGATAGCCATACAATCCATTATTCAATATTCATTAAATCAACAGCGTTCAACGGCCTTGGTGGTGAATTTGGCAGGTAAGCAACGTGCCCTAAGTCAACGTTTATTAAATGAAGTATACTCCTGCAGATTTCATAACTGTGATTATGCAGAAGTAAAGCTTACTTTAAGTCAGTTGGTTCAGATGAATACCTTCTTACAAGAAGGTAATGAAAACTATCAAATAGAACCCTTAGATGAAGAAGAGATAAAAGCCAATTTTAGACGATTAAAGCCTTATGTAGTTTGGTTTCAAGATTATTTAGGAGATTTTAATGAAGTTAGTGAGGTAGACTTTGATGAATTGCGCCTTCAAGTAGATGGTTTTTTTAATATCATGGATGAAATTGTAATACAGTTTCAACGAAAATCTGAAGCAGATATCAAAGGGATGATGCTTATAGAAGTTGAACTTGCCATTTTCTCTGTACTAATTGTACTTTTTGAAATCTTTTTTATAGTTAATCCAATTATCAAAAGAATTCAAACTCAAAAGAAAAAATTAAAAGAAATTGCTTGGCATCAGAATCAAGTTTTAGATTCCCATCTAAAAAATCTTAAAGACCTAAACTACGTTTTAAAAATTGAAAAGAATCCTGAACGTCAATTAGAGATAGTAAAATTTATTGGTGAGGAACTAGATTCCTTATCAGATGCTAAAAGTAGGATGAAAGGTTCGCTGGAGAAAAGTGAAGACTATCCCATGCCTCATGATGTGTTAATAGGTAAGTTAGAGCGTTCTTTAGAGAAGTTACATATTAAAACTCCAAAAACTAATCGTGATGGTAAGGCTCATTCCGTAAAATCGAAAACCCCCGATACAACTGCTCCACAGTAAATAAGCGTACCATTTGGTGAGAAAATGTCATTTTAGATAAGCTTATTTTTTGGTTTGCGCGTTGTAATACCCTTTCTCCAAAGCCATAAGGCCCTCCAATTACAAATACTAAGTTTTTAAGACCAGAATTCATTTTTTTTTGAAGAAATTCAGCAAATCCTCTAGAAGTAAATTGTTTGCCATTCTCATCAAAAAGTACTAAAAAGTCACTTGTTTCAACATGTTTTAAAATCAATATACCTTCTTTATCTTTTTGTTGGTTTTCAGATAGGTTTTTAGCGTTTTTTAAATCTGGTAATTCAGTATACACAAACTTTACATAGTGTTGTAATCTTGAAGCGTATTTTTGAATTAATGTGGCTAAATTGTTTTCATCGGTTTTACCAACAACTAATAAAGTAATAGTCATTTTAGCGTATTTGAAATGAATTGATGGATTTGATTTTTAGTAATTTCGTCGAAACTAGTAATTCTAATGATTTCTAAAGAACAATTTGATAAAGAATTGCAACTCACTATTGCAAACGCCATTAGAGAAGATGTTGGTGACGGTGACCATTCTTCTTTAGCCTGTATTCCAAAAAGCGCTCAAGGTAAAGCCAAACTTTTGGTAAAAGATGAGGGTATTATAGCGGGTATTACTTTTGCAAAAATGGTCTTTAACTATGTAGACCCAGAATTAAAAGTAGAAACGCTTATAGAAGAAGGTTCAAATGTTAAGTATGGCGATATTGCATTTTATGTTGAAGGTTCTTCTTTAAGTATTTTAACAGCTGAACGTTTGGTTTTAAATGCAATGCAACGCATGAGTGCTATTGCAACCAAAACAAATTATTTTATGGGATTGTTAGAAGGTACAAACACCAAAGTTCTAGATACCCGTAAAACTACACCTGGCATAAGAGCATTAGAAAAATGGGCCGTTAAAATAGGTGGTGGTGAAAATCATAGATTTGCGCTTTATGATATGATAATGCTTAAAGACAATCATATAGATTTTGCAGGGGGTATAACAAGAGCTATAAACAAGACCAAAACATATTTAAAGGAAAAGCAAAAAGACCTTAAGATTATTGTAGAGGCGAGAAACCTTATTGAGGTAAAAGAAATTTTAGATGCTAAGGGGGTTTATCGCATATTGTTAGACAATTTTAACTACGAAGACACCAAAAAAGCCGTAGCCCTTATTGGAGACCAATGTTTAACAGAATCATCTGGTGGAATTAACGAAGAAACCATAAGAAAATATGCAGAATGCGGTGTAGACTATATTTCCTCTGGTGCTTTAACACACTCTGTATATAACATGGATTTGAGCTTGAAAGCAGTTTAATGGAAGTAAATATTCGGCATAAACTAGATAAGATTCCTATTTTAAAACAAGTTGTTGCTTTTTTAGACAAGGTGAAACTACCGGGGTTAGAAGGTCTTTCATTATATGATTTGTTAGAAATTTATATACTGGGAATTGTTAGAGGAGCGTTATCTAGTAGAGCTGGTTCTATTGCATTTAGCTTGTTTATGGCTTTATTTCCGTTACTAATTTTTCTTTTGACCTTAATTCCGTTTTTAGTCCCCTACATTAGGTTAGAAATACAAGATTTTGATACCGAGTTTCTAACCTTTTTAGAGTCGTTTCTACCTACAGCAACAAGTGATTATTTTGGCGATGTTTATCAACAAATAAAAGACCAAAAAAGAGGCGGATTGCTATCGTCTTCTTTTCTTGTATCCATATTTCTAGTGGCAAACGGAGTAAACTCTATTTTTAGCAGTTTTGAACACTCTTATCATGTTGAGTTAACACGTAATTTTTTTAAGCAATACGCGTATGCTTTAATGGTGGGTTTAATTTTGTCTATTTTGCTAATCGTAGCGGCTATTGCCTTTGTATATTTTGAATTTTATTTAGAAATCACCAGTGAATATTTTGGTAAGACTTTTGGTTATGAATCAGAAAAATTTGACCAAACAGGCGGATTAATAACACGCATAATATCTTACGTAGTACTTTCTTATTTTACTACGGCCATATTGTATTATTTTGGAACAGCAGAAGGTAAAAAAGTGCGATTCTTTTCTATAGGAGCTTTAATGACAACATTATTATTTATGTTGACCTCTTATTTGTTTGGTATCTATGTTGATAAATTTGCGCGCTATAATGAACTTTATGGAGCTTTAGGAGGTCTTTTAATTCTCATGGTTTTTATCTGGCTTAACTCCAATATTTTATTATTAGGGTTTGAATTAAATGCAACCTTACATCAAATGCGAAAAGGAGTAAAAAAAAAAGTACAAAATGAAGATGTTTAAATTAGTTCTAATAGTATCAATTTTCACCATTACCAATTCTTTTGGACAAACGGTTTTAGGAAAATGGAAGACAATAGACGATAAAACCGGAAAACCAAAAGCGGTTGTTGAAATTTATGAAAAAGACAACAAGTACTTTGGTAAAATAATTGAAGTACTTCAGCCAGAAAAAATAGATGAGGTTTGTGTAAAATGTAAAGGAGAAGACAAAGACAAACCTTTTTTAGGCCTAATAGTTATCAAAAACATGGTTGAAGATAATAAGGGGCAATATACTGGGGGTAAACTCTTTGACCCTGAAAACGGATTAGAATTTAAAGGTAAGATTTGGTTAGCCAAAGAAAATTTAAACCATTTAAAAGTAAGAGGGTACCTAGCACTTTTATATCGCACTCAAACTTGGATTAGAATTACATCATAGTAAATGGAATATTTTGTTGATGTAGCGCTAGCTATTCCGTTAGAAAAACTATTTACATATAGTATTTCAAAAGAAGAAGCAGATTTTATTAAACCAGGAATGCGCATAGCCGTTCCATTTGGTAAAAAGAAGATTTATACGGCTATAGCTATTCAAGTTCATACAAATCCGCCGACTGCCTACGAAGCAAAATCTATAGAATTAATTCTAGATGAAACTCCTTTAATAAATACTATTCAGCTTGAACATTGGCAATGGTTAGCAAATTATTATATGTGCACTTTTGGTGAAGTGGTTAAAGCCGCCCTACCCAAAGCGTTTTTGCTAGAAAGTGAAACCATAATAATGCCGAATAGTGAAATTGCTGTTAACGAATCTGAACTTACAGATAACGAGTTTTTAATTTACGAAGCGCTAGAAAATCAAAATAGCCTAAGTATACAAGATATCATTCAAATTACAGATAGAAAGCAAGTGCTTCCTATCGTTAATTCATTATTGGCTAAAAACGTAATTCAGGTGCATGAGCGTATTTATGAGGAATACAAACCTAAAATGATACGCCATGTTAAATTTAGTAGTTTATACGCTTCTGATGAAGCCTTACAAGACTTTTTAGACGAACTTTCGAGAGCGCCTAAGCAACGAGAAGCGGTTTTACATTTATTTCAATTACAAGCAGGAAAAGGTAACGCTATAAAAGTTTCAGAGTTAGTTCAAAAAAGTGGCTGTTCTTCCGCAATCATTAAATCTTTAATCGATAAAAATGTTTTTGAAGAACTTCAAATAAGAACAGACCGGGTAGTTTTTAATCAGATTAATTTTAAAAGTCGTGAATTTGAGTTAAGTGCGCATCAATTACAAGCATTCAATACAATAAAAGAAGGCTTTAAGGCTAATAAGCCCGTTTTACTTTACGGAGTAACCTCTTCTGGTAAGACTGAGGTCTATTTTGAGCTGATTGCAGAAGCTATCAATAGAGGAGAGCAGGTACTGTATTTATTACCAGAGATAGCCTTAACCTCGCAGCTAATTAATAGGTTGCAAGAACATTTTGGAGAAAAAGTTGCTGTTTATCACTCCAAATATTCGGTTAATGAAAGAGTTGAAGTATGGAATAACGTACTGCATCAAAAACAAAAAGCTCAAATTACAATAGGAGCCAGGTCTTCACTGTTTTTGCCATTTTCTAATCTGGGATTACTAATTGTAGATGAAGAACATGAGTCCTCCTTTAAGCAATTTGACCCAGCCCCTAGATATCATGCAAGAGATGCCGCACTGGTATTAGCCAAATTACATAAAGCGCAATGTTTGTTAGGTTCTGCAACACCAAGCATTGAAAGTTATAAAAATGCCAAAGACGGCAAATATCATCTTGCAAAAATGACAGAGCGCTTCGGAAACGTGCTCATGCCAAAAATAGAGTTGATTGATATTAAGGAAGCAACCCGTAAAAAGAAAATGAAAGGTCATTTTTCAGAATTACTTTTAGAACACATGTGGAATGCTTTAAATGAAAAAGAACAGCTAATTCTTTTTCAAAATAGAAGGGGTTTTGCACCAGTTGTTGAATGCACAACCTGCGGTCACTCAGAACGCTGTCCAAATTGCGATGTAAGTCTAACCTATCATCAATATAAAAAACAATTAAGATGCCACTATTGTGGCTATCATGAACTATTAGGAGTAAGTTGTAAAGCTTGTGGTAACAACACTTTAGAAACGCAAGGTTTCGGTACTGAACAAATTGAACAAGAATTGCAAAATTTGTTTCCAGAAGCCAAAACAGGCCGAATGGATTTAGATACCACAAGGAGTAAATATGGATACCAGAAAATAATCAAAGCCTTTGAGAACCATGAGATAGATATTTTGGTAGGCACACAAATGATTACCAAAGGTCTAGATTTTAGAAATGTGGGTATGGTAGGCATTATGAATGCAGATACATTATTGAACTTTCCAGATTACCGTGCCCACGAGAAAAGTTATCAATTACTAACACAAGTAGCGGGTAGGGCAGGGAGAACAGAAAAACAAGGTAAAGTATTTATTCAAACGTATAATCCGTTTCATAAAATTTTGCAACAGGTATCTACAAATTCTTTTGAAGAAATGTTTAATGAACAACTTTATGAAAGAGAACAGTTTTTGTATCCGCCAAAAGTTCGAATTTTAAAAATAACCTTAAAATCTAAAGATTACAATCGCTTAAACGAAGGAGCAATTTGGTTGGCTAAAAGTTTACGAACTGTGTTTGGTAGTTGGGTGTTGGGCCCAGAGCCACCTGTTGTTTCTAGAATAAAAAGAGACTATTTAAATAATATAATTATTAAAATTCCAGCAGGAAATTCTGTTTCAAAAGCAAAAAAAAGCATCAAGAAAGTTCAAAACTCTTTTGATGCCATTGGTGTTTTTAAAAATATACGTTTAGTATATAACGTTGATCATATTTAAACGTTAGCTAAAGCTTCTGCAAGCTCTGTCTTTTTATTTCTACTTAAAGGTATTTGTCTTCCCCCCACTTCAACATTCTTACTGTTGAATTTCTCTATCTTTTCTAAGTTTACAATGTAAGACTTATGAATTCTCAAAAATTTGTCAGCAGGTAACTGCTGTTCAAAAGACTTCATTGTAGAAAGAATTACAATATTAGCTTCATCCGTAACTAATTTAATGTAGTCCCCAAGCGCCTCAATCCATTTAATATCATTTAGAATAACCTTACGTTTTTTAAGATTACTTTTCACAAAAATGTGTTCTTCATCTTCATCAACTCTATTTAGTTGCTCATATTTGGCTACAGCTCTTTTTACAGATGCTTCAAAGCGGGCAAGGGTGATAGGTTTATGTAAATAATCGGTTACATCATAGTCAAATGCTTTTAAAGCATAATCTGGTTTACCGGTTATCAAAATAACTTGAGGAGGATTTTCTAAGGCTTCTAATAAGTCAAAGCCGTTAATTATAGGCATCTCCACATCTAGGAAGATTAAATCAACGTCGTTGTTTTTTAAGCCGTTTTTGGCCTCAATTGCGTTGCTAAACTCGGCTATGAGTGCTAAGTTCGGATGATTGTTCACCAACTTCGCTACAGCCATACGCTGCATCGATGAGTCGTCAACAATAATACTTTTAAGTTTCATAATGGTGATTTGTGGGGTTAAATCATCGGCAAATTACACAAAAAGTACGTTTAAGTGCAACAAAAGATGTAAACACTGTAATTTCTGTTGTGTAAGTGGGGATATGCACGATAAGGGATTGATTATATTTTTAATTGTTAATAACTTCTAAAATCAAAAACGAAGATTATTGATTTTTCTTGTGGAGGTAACTTAGAATGTTTACTTTTGCGCTCCTAAAAATTAATGATATTATGAACCATTACGAAACTGTTTTCATTTTGAATCCCGTTCTGTCTGATACTCAGATAGAGGAGACAGTTAAGAAATTTGAAGATTTCTTAAAAAACAATGGTGCCAAGATGGTAGCCAAAGAAGACTGGGGGCTAAAAAAATTAGCTTACCCAATTCAACACAAGAAAAGTGGTTTTTACCACTTATTTGAGTTCACTGCTCCAGGTGAAGTAATAGAGCCTTTTGAGGTTGATTTTAGAAGAGACGAGAGAGTTATGAGATTCTTAACCGTTAAACTAGATAAGCACGCAGTTGCTTGGGCAGAAAAAAGAAGAACTAAGTTAAATGTAAAGGCACTTTAAGATGGCATCTATTGAACAACAAGCAAAAGCTAAGAAAGACGGAGAAATTAGATATTTAACACCATTAAATATTGAAACCTCTAAAAACGAAAAATACTGTCGTTTTAAAAAATCAGGTATCAAATATATAGATTATAAAGACCCTGATTTCTTAATGAAGTTGGTAAACGAACAAGGTAAAATTTTACCAAGAAGATTAACAGGTACCTCTTTAAAGTACCAAAGAAAGGTGGCGCAGGCAATTAAGAGAGCAAGACATTTAGCTCTTATGCCATACGTTGGAGATATGTTAAAATAAAATTTACAGTAAGAGATGGAACTTATATTAAGAAAAGACGTACAAAACTTAGGTTTTAAAGACGATATCGTTACTGTAAAACCTGGATATGGAAGAAATTATTTGATTCCTCAAGGTTTGGCTGCATTGGCCACTCCTTCAGCGAGAAAAGTTTTAGCTGAAAATCTAAAGCAACGCGCACACAAAGAGAAGCAAGTAATAGAAGAAGCTCAGAAAGTTGCTGAGAACTTAAAGCAATTAGAGATTAAAATTCCTGCAAAAACAGGTGCTGGTGATAAATTATTTGGTTCAGTTACCAACATAGATTTGGTTGAAGCACTTTCTAAAGCAGGTGAAACTATTGATAGAAAATTTGTTTCTATTCAAGGTGGAGCTGTTAAAAGAACAGGACCTTACAACGCTCAAATTAGACTTCATAGAGAGGTTATTGTTGATTTCCCTTTTGAAGTAGTTGCCGAGGTAAAATAATAAGTTAATTTTCGTTAATAACTTATGAAGAGCTATGCATGCATAGCTCTTTTTTTGTTTTATGTTTGCCGAAAATTGAACATTTCTTAACATCGAACACATTATGAAAAAATTTCACCTACTAGTGTTGTTGGTTATGTTTGGCGCATTTTCAGCCAAAGCACAGGTAACAACATCTAACATTCGCGGTACAGTTTTAGATGACCAAGGCGAACCCTTATTAGGAGCTAACGTAGTAGCAGTACATACCCCAACGGGCACAAATTACGGAGCTATTTCTAATGAAGAAGGACGATATAACTTATTAAACTTAAGAGTTGGAGGACCATATGAAGTAACTATTTCTTATGTTGGTTTTAGAACTGAGACAAGAAATGGTGTTTATTTATCATTAGGTAAAACATACAACCTCAATGTAAATATGACTTTGGATAGTCAACAATTAGAGGAGGTAGTATTAGTTTCTGACCAGTCTGGTACTTTTGGTAAAGATAGAACAGGTTCAGAAACCAATGTTGGTAGAAGAGAATTAACCAGATTACCAACCATCTCTCGTTCAGCAAGTGATTTTACTAGATTAGAGCCAAGTGCTTCTTCACCTAGTGGCGATGGTGGTTTATCTTTTGGAGGTAGAAATGACCAGTACAATAACTTTTCTTTAGATGGTTCATTTTTTGCAAATCCTTTTGGCTTAGACGCACCAACACCAGGTGGGCAAACTAGTTCTCAGCCTATTTCATTAGATGCAATAGACCAAATTCAGGTTTCTTTAGCACCTTACGATGTTACACAATCTGGTTTTACAGGTGCAACTGTAAATGCCGTAACCAAAAGTGGTACTAATGAGTTTTACGCTACGGTATATGGTTTCTTTAGAAATGATGATTTAACAGGTGGTAAAATTAATGGTGAAGACGTTTTTAAAACTGGTTTAGAGCAAAAGCAATATGGTATTAGCGTTGGCGGACCAATTGTTAAAAACAAATTATTCTTTTTTGCCAACTTTGAAAAAGATGATTTAACAGAATTAGGTACTGCTGGTTTTGTGCCTAACAGAGGAACTGGGGCTATTAATGAGTCTAGAGTTCTTGCATCTGATTTACAGTTAGTTGATAATATTCTTAGACAAGTTTCTATTGGCGGAGGTGAATTTTACAATCCTGGAAGCTTTGAAAACTTCAACTATGACCAAGAATCAACAAAAGGTATTTTAAAGTTAGATTGGAATATAAATGATAAAAACCGTTTGGCTGTTATCTATAACTTTTTAAGAGCGGCTAAAGAAAAGCCTGCTCACCCATCAGCATTAGGTTTCAGAGGTCCGAATGCAGCAACTTTACAATTTCAAAATGCTGGTTATGAAATTAACAATAACATAAATTCTATTCAGTTAGAATTAAACTCAACTTTAGCTGATAATGCTACAAATAAGCTTCAAGTAGGGTATACGCATTTTGATGATTTTAGAGATGCATTATCAACCCCAGCACCATCAATTACTATTTTAGATGAAACGGGTTCATCAAACTACATTATTGCAGGTCACGAACCTTTTTCAGTAAACAATAGATTAGACCAAAAAGTATTTCAAATTACAAACAACTTAAACTTTTTTGTGGGTAATCATACTTATACAGTTGGTTTCTCTTATGAAAAGTTTCAGTTTGATAACTCCTTTAATTTAGGGGCTTATGGCGCACAGGGAACATTTTTTCCATCAGGTACAATCAACGATTTTAGAAATTTAGATGCTGCAGGCGAAGCTGCACTAGTAGCTTTTTATCAAAATCAATTTAATAACGCTATCGCAATTGCAAATAATAACAATCAGTTTGAAGATGGTACTCCTGGCGGATGGGCGTTAGCTGAAACTAATGTAGGTCAGTTAGCATTTTATGCACAAGATGAATGGAATGTAACAGATAATTTTAAACTAACCTATGGTGTTCGTTTTGATAAACCTTTATATTTTGATACAGGGGATAAAGTACGCGAAAACATCGAAAGAAAAGGGGGTAGCCTAGCAGAAGGTGGTACATATGCCCCTGATATAATTTACTTTGATCCAGAAACAGGAAATGAAACTTTATTAGATTCAGAACAATTACCTAATAACGACTTCTTAGTATCACCAAGAGTAGGTTTTAACTGGGATGTTAATGGAGACCAAAGTTTACAAGTTCGCGGAGGATCAGGATTATTTACTGGCCGCTTTCCATTTGTATGGTTAGGTAACCAAGTTCAAGGAACAGACTTTTTCTTTTACCAAGCAGTTGACCCAGACTTTAAGTTTCCTCAAGTTTGGAGAACTAATATTGGCCTAGATAAAGCATTTGACAATGGTTTGGTTTTAACTACAGACTTATCGTATACCAAAGACCTAAATGCTGCTCACGTTCAAAACTGGGGTCTAAACACACCAACTAGCAACTTAGCTGCGCCTGGAGACACCAGAGCTGTATACCAAAATAGTGATAAGTCACAATTATTTGGAGGTCCTACTAATGCATATGTATTTACAAATTCTGACGAAGGAAGAATATTTAATGCATCATTCAAAGCACAGAAAAACTGGGAGAGTGGATTATATGCTCAATTAGCGTATAACTATTTAAATTCAAAAGAAGTAAACTCAATTGAAGCAGAAATTACGGGTGATGCATTTGTGGCCAACGCAGTAGTAGGTAACGCCAACCAAGATGTTTTATCGTATTCAAGATATGGAGATACACATCGTTTTATTGGTGTAATCTCAAAGCAGTTTAATACTGGTACTACCGTTTCTACATTCTTTGAATACGCTCAAGGAGGTCGATATAATTATGTTTATGGTGGTGACGCTAATAATGATGGTTCTAGTATTAATGATTTACTATACATACCAACCTCAAGTGAAGTAAGTCAAATGACATTTAGCGGAGCAGGCCAAGCTGAAGCTTTTGAACAATTTATTCAACAAGATGATTATTTAAGTGATAATCGTGGTAGCTATGCAGAACGCTATGCTGCTTTAGCACCTTGGAGAGGCCGTTGGGATTTAAAAGTGCTACAAGACATTAAAATCAACGATAAAAATAAACTACAATTAAGTTTAGATGTACTTAATGTAGGTAACCTAATTAGTTCCGATTGGGGTATTGTAGAGGTGCCAACTTTCAATCAGGTACTTGGTATTTCTTTTCAAGATGCTGACCCTGACCCTAATAATTACGTGCCAGACTATTCTCAAGCACCAATTTATAGCTTTGATAGTTCAAATACATCAACCTTTACAGCTAGTACCAGTGCGTTATCTCGTTGGAGAGCACAAATTGGTGTACGCTATATCTTAGACTAATTCATTTTAAGTGTTTTTATTTAGCCCTAACTTAACCGTTGGGGCTTTATTTTTGTAAAAAAATAGTAGTTCATTTTATCAAGAGATATATAAAAATGAAATATAGAAGATTATCTAAGGAGCAATTTGAAGCATTACATAAAGAGTTTATTAATTTTTTAGCAACCCAATCTATTACAGGGGAGGAGTGGCAAAAGCTTAAAAAAGAAAAGCCAGAAGTTGCAGAGCAAGAAATGGATGTGTTTAGTGATTTAATTTGGGAGGGTGTGCTTTCAAAAGTTTCTTATCTAGAGAATATTTCTGAACATCACATGCACTTGTTTGAGCTTACAGATAAGGAAATGAAATTATTATCAGTTAAAGTAATGAACCCAGAAATAGATCTTAGAACAAAAGAGGGATTTGGATGGTTCAAAAAAAATTGGCAATCAGATTTTGTGGAATATCTAACAGCATCTAAAGCCTATACAGAAGATAAAAATTTAGATAAGTTCAAGCTTATTGAACAAGGTGCAGTAATTACCAAAGGAGAGTTGTACCAATGGTTCGACCAAATTATAAGCTAGATAGCGCTATTGACCATGGTAGTTAAACCCAGTATATTTGCACCTTAATAAAAATTATGGCTCAAAAACCTTCAATACCTAAAGGCACAAGAGATTTTTCACCGGCAGAAGTTGAAAAACGAAATTATATCATCAATAGCATAAAAAAGCATTTTAAATCTTTTGGTTTTCAACCTATTGAAACGCCTAGTTTTGAAAATTCTGATACCTTACTAGGTAAGTACGGTGAAGAAGGAGACCGCCTAATTTTTAAAATATTAAACTCTGGAGACTTTATTTCTAAAGTAGATGATGTTACTTATAGTTCAAAAAATTCCAATTCATTAGCTCCTAAAATTTCTGAAAAGGCTTTAAAATACGATTTAACAGTTCCTTTTGCTCGTTACGTTGTAATGCATCAAAATGAGATAGATTTTCCTTTTAAACGCTATCAAATTCAACCCGTATGGAGGGCAGATAGACCTCAAAAAGGTAGATTTAGAGAATTTTATCAATGTGATGCTGATGTGGTTGGAGCTAATTCGCTTTTACAAGAAGTAGAATTTGTGCAGTTATATGATGCTGTTTTTACTGAGTTAGGATTAAAGAACTGCACCATTAAACTAAATAACCGTAAAGTGTTATCAGGTATTGCAGAAGTTATTGGCGCCTCTGATTTATTGATAGATTTTACCGTTGCGCTAGATAAATTAGACAAAATAGGAGAGGTAAAAGTAAAAGAAGAGATGGTAAGTAAAGGCATTTCAGCAAATGCAATAGAAAAAGCATCTCCTTTATTTACTATGAAGGGCAATTCATTTGAGCAATTAGAACAATTAAAAGACTTGTTAGTTCATTCTGAGATAGGAATGCAAGGCGTTGCAGAGTTGCATGAGATAGTGTCTGTAACCAATACCTTAGGTTTACAAACTACTCAATTAGAGATAGATGTTACCCTGGCTAGAGGATTAAATTATTATACGGGGGCAATATTTGAGGTAGCAGCTCCAGAAGGTGTAAAAATGGGTTCTATAGGTGGCGGAGGTAGATATGATGATCTTACGGGTATTTTTGGGTTAAAAGATGTTAGTGGTGTTGGAATTTCTTTTGGTCTAGATCGTATTTATTTGGTTTTAGAAGAACTCGATTTATTTCCAAAGAATATAGCGCAAAGTCTTGATGTTTTATGTTTGAATTTTGGAAAAGAAGAGGGGAGAGCCGCTATAGCCTTGATTATGGAGTTGCGTAAGCTAGGCATTAGAGCAGATTTGTACCCTACAAACACTAAAATACCAAAGCAGTTTAAATACGCAGATAAACGTAATGTGCCCTTTACAATCTTATTAGGTGCTTCGGAATTAGAAAATAGAAGTTTTGTTGTTAAAAATATGACGTCTGGAGAACAGAAAGAATTTTCACTAGAACAGCCTGAAGCTATTTTAGAATTATTTTAATAAAGCGTCGATTTTATCAAATAAGGCAAACCAATACGCATCTTCGATTTTCACAAAATCGATCAAAGTTTTAGTTCTTATTTTATACTCTAAATTATTGATATTTATTAGTTTAAGTTCATCGACTTCTTCATCTTGTTTTGAAAGATTTTGTAAAGATGTTTTTAATTCGACTACAAAACAATGATTAAATTCAGCATCAATAATGTGGTTAGGATGATGATTTATAGATTGAAAAACTGCTACAAACTGTAAATCATTTACAGTAATTTTTAAACCAATTTCTTCTTCTACTTCTCTGAGTGCTGCCTTCGCAATACTTTCACCTGCGGAAACATGGCCAGCTACAGAAACATCCCACAACGAAGGAAATGTTTTTTTGCTAGCAGCCCTTTTTTGTATTAATAAGAATCGGTCTGCAGTAAAAAACCAAACATGGACAGTAGGGTGATACCATCCATGTTTATGTGCTTCTTTTTTTAGGGCTTTTTTTCCTGTATACGCCCCATAACTGTCTAAAATATCTACGTATTCCTCCAAATTATTAATCAAAATAACTGAACGTATCTCCAGCTTTAATATTTAATAATGTTTCGTAGATAAGTCTAATTACATTTTCAACGTCTTTTTTATGAACGGTTTCAACTGTAGTGTGCATATATCGTAACGGTAAAGATATTAATGCGGAGGCTACTCCACCGTTACTATAAGCAAAGGCGTCTGTATCTGTACCAGTATACCTAGAATTTGCTGCACGTTGAAAAGGTATCTTTTTCTCTGTCGCGGTGTCTAAAATTAGGTCTCGTAACTTTTGTTGCACAGCAGGTGCATACGCAATAACAGGACCTTTACCAATCTCACATTCTCCTTGTGTTTTTTTCTCAATCATAGGAGTTGTTGTATCATGGGTAACATCAGTTACTATGGCTACATTAGGTTGAATTCGTTGCGTAATCATTTCTGCCCCACGTAGTCCAATTTCTTCCTGAACAGAATTGGTGATGTACAAGCCAAACGGTAATTTTTTTCCATTTTCATGTAACAATCTTGCTACTTCAGCAATCATAAAGCCGCCAGCTCTATTATCTAGAGCTCTACAAACAAATTTATCTTTGTTAAGAACGTGGAATTCATCAGGGTATGTAATAACACAACCTACATGAACCCCCATTTTTTCTACCTCTTCTTTGTCTTTAGCACCTATATCAATAAATATATTATCTAGTTTCGGAGCTTGTTCTTTGCCGTCTTTTCTAGTATGTATTGCTGGCCAACCAAAAACACCTTTTACAATACCGTTTTTAGTGTGAATATTAACCCATTTAGAAGGAGCAATTTGATGGTCACTACCACCATTTCTAATCACATAAATTAGCCCGTTATCCGTAATATAATTAACATACCAAGAAATTTCATCAGAGTGGCCTTCTATAACAACTTTATATTCAGCCTCTGGATTAATAACCGCTACGGCAGTACCGTAAGTATCTGTAATAAATTCGTCTACGTAAGGTTTTAAATACTCCATCCAAATTTTTTGGCCTTCCCATTCGTATCCAGTAGGTGAAGCATTATTTAAGTATTTTTCAAAAAACTCTAGTGACTTTTTTGTAATAATTTTATCTGTAGCCATAATTTAATTTTAGCTACCAAACTTAGTAATATTCACACTTATTTAATAACATTCGCTTAAGGTTATCGTTACTTTTGTTACTCATTAGCTATGAAAAACTGTATGCGAAAGATTTTCTTGTTGCTTTTATCCTTTACCTGTCTAGGATTAGCCGCGCAAGTAGAGGATAACGATACTATTTACCAGCGCGAATACGATTCTATCTACCAGTATTATGTTCGACTAGAAGGAGATTCCATTTTAAGAAATGCTATTGATTTAGATGAAGTATACATTTTTGGTAAGCTAGAATTTACCGATAAAAAGGAACGCTTACGTTATTATATTCTCCGAAGAAAAACGCTTAAAGTATATCCATACGCAAAACTTGCTGCTGAAAGATTAGTGGAATTAAATGATAGTTTAACCAAGATTAAAAAGCGAAGACATCAGAAAAGATATACCAAAAAAGTTGAGAAATATATAGAAGGTGAGTTCGCCGAGGAATTAAAAAAACTTACCAGAACAGAAGGTCAAATTCTAGTTAAATTAATTCATAGACAAACTGGTACTACAGCCTACGATTTAATTAAAGAATTACGGAGTGGCTGGCGCGCATTTTGGTATAGTGCTACTGCACGTGCATTTAAAATAAAACTAGATACAGAATTTAACCCTCTACAAGAGCATGAAGATTATTTGATAGAAGATATCTTACAGCGTGCTTTTGCTGCTGAAAAACTAGACCGTCAAAAATCGGTTTTAGATTACGATTATGCTTCCTTAAGCAATAAATGGAAACGTCCACCAAAAAATTAAACTCACTTATTCTTTTTTCCGAACACGGCTTCCATTACCAGATTTACAGATTTAAATCCAAGATATATCGCATATATTGCTAATAGAATTCCTAGAACTAGCACTGGCCAAAAAAGTATATTATCCTGATTTTTAAATGCCTGATATAATACAGTTGGGGCTGTAAACATAACCAAGGCTGTTATTAGAAACGATTTAATTCCTTTTGCCAATAACTCTTTATCTGTTCTCTTCATAAGCTGTAAAATAAGCAGAAAGGCCTATATTTAGGTTTATTCGATTTAATTTTATTTTGATGGAGTTTATAGTCCTTATTCTGGTGGTAATTTTTATAGTATTAGCCACCATCAAATTTAAAGTGCATCCTGTAATTTCATTGATTTTAGCTGCAATTTTTTCAGGATTTGGTTTAGGGTTACAACCTCTTGAGATTACCGAAGCAATTACAAGTGGATTTGGTAGTACACTTTCTGGAATAGGATTAGTGATTGCTTTTGGAACAATCATTGGAATTTATTTGGAAAAAACTGGAGGTACCAAGGTAATGGCAGATAGTATTTTGAAGCTAATTGGTTTAAATCGTTCTGCTTTAGCCTTGAATTTAGCGGGTTTTGTAATTTCAATACCTGTCTATTGTGATTCTGGCTTTGTAATACTTTCATCTCTAAACAAAGCACTTTCAAAAAAGACAGGAGCTCCATATTTACTTTTTGCGATAGCGCTAGCAACCGGATTATATTCCGCACATGTTTTTGTACCACCAACACCTGGGCCTTTGGCAGCGGCTTCTATCTTGGGAGCGGATTTAGGTATGGTTCTAATTTTAGGCTTAGTTGTAGCTTTACCTGTGTCTGTAGCAGGCTATTTTTGGGCAAAATTGGTAAGCAAAAAAATCACATCTGATTTAAAAGAAGAAGAAAATAAAGCAACTATAGAAGTTATTGCTCCAAAAGTTTCCGTTCTACAAGCGTTTCTTCCAATAGTAATTCCAGTGGTCTTAATTGCGTTAAAGTCATTTGCTGATTATCCTTCAAAGCCTTTAGGGGAAGCAGTTTTATTTAAAATTATTGCGTTTATAGGTAGTCCGGTTATTGCTTTATTAATTGGAGTATTTTTTGCCTTTTTTGCTGCTAGAACTAGTAAAGAGAACAAAGAACCGTGGATGGTGGATGCACTCAAACAAGCGGGTTTAATCATATTAATTACAGGAGCGGGCGGAGCTTTTGGACAAGTTATTCGAAGTTTTGATTTTGCCTCAGCCTTAAACCTTTCTTCAGCAACTGGTTTTGGTGGATTATTAGTTTGTTTTGTAATTGCGGCAATACTAAAAACTGCTCAAGGTTCATCAACTGTTGCTATAATAACTACATCTGCAATTATAGCTCCGTTACTTGGTGTTTTTGGATTAGAAGAAATTAATCAAAAGGCTTTAGCTGTATTGGCAATTGGTGCTGGCGCAATGACAGTCTCTCATGTAAATGACAGTTATTTTTGGGTGGTTTCTCAGTTTTCTGGATTACATCTTAAAAACGCATTAAAAGGGCACACTTTGGCTACCTTGATTCAAGGTATAACAGGAATAATTATTATTCTATTGCTGCACTTAGTGGTATAACCTATTATTCTACAATAAGAGAATCTTTAAATTGTTGTACCACTGCAAAATAACCCAAAGCAAACTCATTAGGTCTTTCTACATTATCTGTGATGATAATATTATCTAAGCCGGTTACATCAAAAACATTACCCCTAACCGTGGTTGCCGGAGTTTGAAAAACACCACCATTACTATCTGTTTGTTCAATTATTAAATTAGTGAAATTGTAGTACTCCAAATCAGCCCCGGTAATATTTATAGCTACTTGGTCACCAGCTTCTTTATCTTGGTCTAAAAAGTAAGAAAAGCTAAATTCTTGACCATTAAAAAATTCGTCAGATAAGGTTAAAAATTCGCCCTCCCCAAAATCTAAAACATAATACTCATCAAATTGAGGACCATCAGTAATTGTAATTTCCAATTCAACTTCATCTTCATCAAATAGCGTTTCGGAGCCTTGAGAAAACTCATCTATTGGTACTGATGTTCTGTAATTGAACTGTGCAGCGTAGGCGCGGCCTTTATATTCTAGAGATAATACAAATAACATACCTGGCTGAAGAAAAGAAGTTCGAATTCGTTGGTCTGATGAAAAGTTGGGGTCTGGTACGTAAATACCGCTACCTGGTTCTTTTTCTGCTAAATTAGAAGCAGATAGTTGACTTAATTCTGGAGTTCTAGGGTCTTGATTTCCGTAGAATATAACAGCATTTTCAACCTGTGTTGGAGTATTCTCACCAAAAAACTCACTAGATTCTGAGACTTTAATTTCAACAGGGACAAATTCACTGCTAGAATCGACTTTAATAATACCGTCAACAATCAATCTTATTTCTTTTTCAGGAATTTCAACTTCAATAACATCTTCACAAGAGAAGAATAGTAAACAAAAACAGCAATAAACAACTAACTTTTTCATCTAAAAACTAAAGTTATAGGTTACTGATGGAATAATTCCAAAAATTGATGTTCTAACGGCTTCGTTAGTGCCTGTGTCGTTATTCTCTCTAAAATTAATAGATGCAGCGTTCATTCTATTATAAGCGTTATAAATACTAAAAACCCATTCACCTTGCAGTTTACGTTCTTTATTTTTTCTTGGGGTTAACGTTGCTGAGATATCTAAACGATGGTAAGCAGGTAATCTTTCTTGATTTCTTTGGCCATAAAAAGGAACAACAAGTCCTTGGAACTCAAATTGCCCAACAGGATAGTTGGTTGGTTGACCGGTTTGATATATAAAATTGGCATTAAAACGCCATTTGTCATTTAGGTCGTAATTACCATATAAAGAGAGGTCATGTGTTTTATCATAGGGTGTATTGTACCAATTGCCAAAATTGATGCCTGTTTCTAAATTAGACCTACCATTATCGACCGTGGCTGTTCTCCCTGGTGTCCGTTGTTCAGATTTAGACAAGGTGTAAGAAAGCCAGCCATTAAATCTACCTTCATTTTTGCGTAATAAAATTTCTAATCCGTATGCTCTTGCTTCGCCATTTAAAATAACTTGTTCAATAGCGTTGTTTGCAATAAGGTTGGCACCATCTATATAATCAATACGATTGTCAATGTCTTTGTAGAATATTTCGGTTTCAAAGGAATATGCCCCATTTTTTAAATCCTTAAAATAACCTAGCGCATATTGATTAAGTAGCTGAGGCTCTACAAACGGTCCGCTTGGTGTCCAAACATCTAAAGGGGTAGGAGAGCTGGTGTTGGATAGTAAGTGTAAATATTGAGCTAGTCTGGTAAAGCTGGCTTTAACCGAGCTTTGGTTATTAAAATTATAGGAAGCAGAAACCCTAGGTTCAAGGTTGAAAAACTTCTTTAAAGTTCCGCCACGACCTGGAGTTAAAGTATCTATAGGAGTGGCTTCTTTGTATACTAAGGTAAAAGGGTCAAATTCTACAGGGTTATCATTCTCATATTGAAAAAATTCGTCTTGCCCTAATCGATTAAATTGGCTGGCCCTAAGACCATATTCAATACTAAAACGCTCACTAACTTGCTGTTCAACATCTATATATATCGCATTTTCATTGGCATATTTTTTAGTGAGTTGTTCAGCAATAATTCCTGATTCTGGATTATTTGGGCGAATAAATCCGGGATTAAATACATAATAAATGTTATTGAGCCCATAGTTAATTTGAAGCTTGTTGTTTAAATAATGTTTAAGGTCATATTTAACATTAAAGTTTTGTATCCCAGAATCCCATTCGAAACCTACGAAGTCGAGTTCCAACCCGTAGAAATAATCAGAATATATTAATGAAAGATTTGAGAATAACTTTTCAGAGAATAAATGATTCCATCTAAAGTTACCAACGGCGTTACCATATACATTTTCAAAACTATCGTTTATACTAAATAAATCTCGTCCAAAATATCCTGAAAGAAAAATACTGTTATTATCATTGATTTTATGACTTAATTTAGTGTTTAAATCATAGAAATATGCTTTGTTGTCAATATCAAACAATGGTAAAAATAAATGCGCGTATGAAGCTCTACCACCTACTAAAAAAGCAGTACGGTCTTTAATTATTGGTCCTTCTAGCAATAGTCTACTTGCCACTGCGCCAACACCACCATTAACTTTAAGTTCTTTACTGTTACCTTCTTTTTGAAATATTTCTAAAACTGAAGAAACTCTACCGCCATAACGAGCTGGAATACCACCTTTAAATAGTTTTACATCTTTTATGGCATCAGGATTAAAAACCGAAAAGAACCCAAAAAGGTGCGATGAATTAAATATGATTGCTTCATCTAATAAAATTAAATTTTGGTCTGCCGCACCACCTCTAACGTTAAACCCAGAAGAAGCTTCACCGGCATTGGTTACCCCAGGCAAAAGTAAAAGAGATTTAATTACATCGGCTTCACCAAGTACAACGGGTATTTGTTTTATGGTTTTCACTTGTAAACCGGCAACACTCATTTGAGGCTTTCTAATATCTAGTCGTTCTACATTCTCAGTAACCACAACTTCATTTAGCTGTTGCGTTTGTTCAGCTAAATCAATATTCAGTGATTGATTTTGATTAAGATTTATGGTCCTTTTAATTTCTTTAAAACCTAAATAACTAATAATTACCTCATATTCGCCTTCAGGCAATGAAATAGAGTAAAAACCATATTCATTAGTGGTAGTACCAGTTCTTAATTCTGGAAATGCAACCGTTACGCCGATTAAGGTTTCATTACTAGAAGCTTCTCTTATTGTACCGCTTAACGTATATCTGCTTTGAGAATAAGTCAGAGAAGATATAATTAGAAGCAATAAAAGACTTATTTTCTTTGAATAAGGCATGTTAGTTTGGTTTTAAGTTATTCTACTGTAAAAAGTTGTACGTCAAACTCTCCAAGGGCAAAATAGCCAAACGGAAAATTATCTGGTTCAGTTGTGTTCACTATATTTCCTTTTACAGTTGCAGTAGGTACTTGAAAAGGCCCACCGCCGTCTTCACCAGCTTGTACTAAAGCTAGATTAACGTAGTTCGCAAATTGTTGGTCTATACCTAACAAGGTAATTGTGATTACATCATTAGGTTCTAAATCTTCATAAAAATAAGAAAAGGTAAGGCTACTATTTTGGTAGAATTCATCATCTGAAACTAGATAATTGTCTAAACCAAATGCAAATAAGTAATAGTTGCGTTCATCGGGTACATCATTAAACGAAACAACAATTTCAGTTTCTTTCTCTTCGTCTAAAAGAAAGCCGTCATCTTGCCTCAAACTGGTGATTTCACCTGTTCTTTGCAATTGTTCTGTTGCCGTGTAAACGTTATTTTGATAAATTACTTCTATGGTGTAATCTACACCAAACTCTAAGTTGGGGAAACCGTCTCTAAATATGCCAGGTTCGCTTTCTAACAATTCTATACGGCTGCCAGTATCTTCATTTGTAATAAATACCTGCGCATCTCTAGCAGGTTGCACTTCTGCATTTAAAAAGGGAGCTGTGAGAGTTAAGGTGATTTGCCCAATGGTAATAGGTTCCCCATTATTATCATTATAACCAATAATAGCATCAATCACCAACCTTGTTTCAGAAGTAGGTAATTCTACATCTATTACCTCTTCACACGAAAAAAAAAGTATAAAGAGGAAAAAAAAGCAAATTTTTTTCATAGCAACTTAACCGCTTTGAAGATATACAAAGTAGTTAAGCAATCATACCTGTTAACAGTTTTTTAAACTATCTGTTTAACTGATTAAGAATTGTATTGAAAGTCTCACTAGGTCTCATTGCAGCTGTAGCTTTGTCAAAATCTGGTAAATAATAACCTCCAATATCTTGTGTTTTTCCTTGCACTGCAATTAGTTCTTCTATAATGGCACTTTCTTTTTGCTTTATTTGTTCACTAATCTCAGTAAAAGTTGCTTTTAAGTCGGCATCTTTAGTTTGGTTAGCTAGGGCTTCGGCCCAATAATTAGCTAAATAGAAATGACTACCACGAGTATCAATTTCATTTACTTTTCTAGATGGAGAACGATTTTCATCTAAAAATTTCTCTGTTGCCTCGCCTAGGGCTTCTGCAAGTATAAGCGCCTTTTTATTGTTGTTGTTATTGGCATAGTGCTCCAAAGAAACTTCAAGGGCCATAAATTCTCCAAGAGAATCCCATCGCAGGTGATTTTCTTCCATGAATTGTTCTACGTGCTTTGGTGCAGAACCACCAGCACCAGTTTCAAACAGACCGCCACCGTTCATTAATGGCACGATTGAAAGCATTTTTGCACTGGTACCAACTTCTAAAATTGGAAATAAATCGGTGAGGTAATCTCTTAAAACATTACCAGATACAGAAATGGTGTCTTTACCATCTTTGATTCTTTCTAAAGTGAATTTAGTGGCTTCAATTGGAGCTAAAATTCTAATATCTAACCCTGTAGTATCGTGAGAAGGTAAATATTGATTAACTTTTTTGATAATTTCAGCATCATGAGCTCGATTTTCATCTAACCAAAAAACTGCTGGAGTATTTGTAGCGCGGGCTCTGGTAACGGCAAGTTTAATCCAATCTTTAATTGGAGCATCTTTAGTTTGGCACATTCTCCAAATATCACCTTTAGCGACATCGTGAGCTAATAAAACTTCTCCGTTTTCTGAATTAATTACCTGAACAGTACCCTCAACAGCAATTTCAAAAGTCTTATCGTGAGAACCATATTCTTCAGCTTTTTGAGCCATTAACCCTACGTTCGGAACAGTTCCCATTGTAGTTGGGTCAAAAGCACCGTGTTCTTTACAGAAATCAATAGTAGCTTGATATATGCCGGCATAACTACTATCTGGAATAATTGCTTTTGTATCTTGAGTTTGCCCTTCAGCATTCCACATTTGGCCAGAAGTTCTTATCATAGCGGGCATAGATGCATCAATGATAATATCACTTGGCACATGTAAATTGGTTATACCTTTATCAGAGTTCACCATGGCTAAGGCAGGTCCATTTGCTATGGCGTTATCAATAGCACTTTTTACAGCGCTAGCTTTTTCTGTTGGTAGGTCTTCAAGTTTATCAAACAAACTTTCAAGACCGTTCCTTGGATTTATACCATTTTCATTAAAAAAGTCACCATAAGTATTAAATACTTCTCTAAAATAGGTTTCTACCACGTGGCCAAAAATGATTGGATCAGAAACTTTCATCATTGTTGCTTTTAAATGCACTGAAAGTAATAATCCTTTTTCTTTAGCATCTGCAATTTCCTTAGCAAGGAAGCTTACTAAGGCCTCTTTTTTCATTACAGTAGCATCAATAATTTCGCCTTCTAAAAGTGATAATCCAGCTTTTAAAATATGTTTTTGACCGTTGCTAATTTGAACGATATCTACTGTAGTTGGCGACGACAACGTAACTGATTTTTCGTTGGAACGAAAATCACCAGAACTCATCGTGGCTACATGTGTTTGTGAATCTGAGGACCAAGCTCCCATTTTATGCGGATTCTTTTTAGCATAATTTTTTATGGGTTTTGGTGCTCTACGGTCAGAGTTGCCTTCTCTTAGAACGGGGTTAACAGCACTACCTTTAATTTTGTCATACCGGGCTTTAATTTCTTTTTCTGCATCTGTTTTTGGTTCTGCAGGGTAATCTGGTAATGCGTATCCCTTTTGTTGTAATTCTTCAATAGCTTCTGTAAGTTGCGGTACAGAGGCGCTAATGTTAGGTAATTTAATAATATTGGCTTCTGGAGTTTTTGCCATTTCACCAAGAACCTTTAAGTCATCAGAAATTCTTTGGTCTTCAGTTAAGAAATCAGGAAAAGTTGCAATTATTCTACCCGCGAGAGAAATATCTTTGGTTTCAATTTCTATTGCTGCGGTTTTTGCAAATGCTTTGACTATTGGTAAAAAAGAATAGGTTGCTAAAGCGGGAGCTTCATCGGTTTTGGTGTAGGATATTTTTGCCATTAAGAACGGTTATTTTTTTGCGGAGCAAATATACAACTTAGCTAACGGTTCTAAATTGATTTTAACCATAAATGTAGAATAGTAAAAAGAAAAGCCATATTCTTACATTACTGTTAGAATATGGCTTGAAGAACTTTATCTTATTGAATTTTAATCAATTATAAAAACAATTTATTAAAACTTAACAAGAATTGGTTCTAGCTCTTGAATTATCTTGAAACAATCACGCTGTAACAATTGTAACAAAATTTATTATTTGCCAGTTGTCAAAATTACTACACGACAGTAATTCGCACACAAAAGGTTTTTGTTCGTTTTATCGACACAAAATTTGATTTTGAACTAGGTTCACAAATCAACACATAACGTTTTCAAGAACTTTATTATCGCTTAGTTTTCACTAATTGATACTTAAAAATATAATAATTTGATTAATCGAGCAATTTTTTAAGATTTTAAAAATCAACATGTTATAAACCAAACTTATCAACAATTGTTAATTAAAAAAGGCACCCTTTTAAGAGTGCCTTTTTATCTATTTTCTTAAGTAAATAATTATTTACGAATCTCTTTAATTCTAGCTTTTTTGCCAGTAAGACCTCTAAAGTAAAAGATTCTTGATCTTCTAACTTTACCTCTCTTATTTACTTCAACCTTTTGTAAAGCTGGCATATTACAAGGGAATATACGTTCTACCCCAACAGTACCAGACATTTTTCTAATGGTAAAAGTCTCAGTAGCACCGCTACCTCTTCTTTGAATTACTACTCCTTTAAAGAACTGCGTACGTGTTTTTTCACCTTCTTTAATTTCGTAATACACAGTAATAGTATCACCAGCTGAGAATTTTGGAAAATCTTTTTTAGCTACAAATTCGTTTTCAACAAAGTTTATTAAAGAATCCATTTTAATGTTTTTATGAATTTTTTAAACGCAACATTTACGATTTTCGCCAGAGGTTGGGTCTAATGGTCTGCAAAAGTACTTCTTATTTTAGAACTAACAATAGTTTAGCCGTTATTTTTAAAGAATTATTTTAAAAGGTCTGGTCTACGAATTTCAGTTCGCTTAAGTGCCTCAGCTTCACGCCATTCTTCAATTTTTCCAAAATTACCACTTAACAAGATTTCGGGAACTTTATGCCCTTTATATTCTGCTGGTCTGGTATATACAGGAGGAGCTAATAAGTTGTCTTGAAAGGTATCTGTAAGGGCAGAGGTTTCATCATTTAAAACACCGGGTAACAACCTAATTACGGAATCGGCTAGAACAGCTGCGGCTAATTCACCACCTGATAAGACATAATCTCCAATAGATATTTCTTTTGTTATTAACAAATCTCGTACTCTTTGGTCAACGCCTTTATAATGACCGCATAGGAGAATAATGTTTTCTTTCAAAGAAATTTCGTTTGAAATAGACTGATTAAGCGTTTGACCATCTGGTGTTAAGTAAATTACTTCATCGTAGTCTCTTTCCTCTTTTAATTTAGAAATACATTTATCTATGGGCTCTATCATTAAAACCATGCCTGCACCACCACCAAATTGATAATCATCAACTTGTTTGTACTTAGTTGTTGTGTAATCTCTTATATTATGAAAATGTACTTCTACAAGTTCTTTTTCTATTGCTCTTTTAAGTATTGAAGCTTCAAAAGGACTTTTGAGTAATTCTGGTAAAACTGTGATAATATCAATCCGCATCTACTATAATAATTGAACTGTAAAGTTAGTTATCTGAATTAGACCAAAAATAATGCAGGTATTCTAGGTCTTTTTTCCACTCTAACTTTTCATAAAGCTTTTGCGCAGGATTATTTAATGCTGTCTCTAATGCTAGACCTTTATAATTTTTTGCTATACATAATTCTTTTGCAGCTTGCAGTAAACTATGAGCAACCCCTTTATTGCGATGAGCTTTAGCTACATATAAATCGTTTAAAATATAGAAGGGTTCAAGACTTACTGAAGAAAATGTGGTATACAATTGACAAAAACCAACAACTTCCTTATTGATTTCTGCCAAAAAAATAACGCTTTCATTTTGGCGCAAACGGTTGGTTATAAAATTACGACAGGACTCTAAATTAGAATCCTGTTCGTAAAAAACTCTGTAGGCGTCAAATAGAGGTACAATTTTATCAATTGATTCAATTGATGCTTTATAAACTTTTATCAAAATTTATTTCCCTCGACTTTTATTGATTTCGTCTTGTAATTTTCGGCTTATTTTTTGCTCTCTTTCTAAGGCTCTGCGTCTGTGTTGCTCAAACTCTTCTTCTAAACTAGCCAAAGCAGATTTAGCGTGTTGCGTTAATTGATTACTATTTCTAAACTTGTATATAAAGACAGCTAACAGAAATAACAAAACAACAATTATACCCCAAACTATACCTTTATAGGCTTTTTTAGAAACAGAACTTCCGAAAAATGAAACTGAATCTTTATCTTCTGTAACCTTTGTTAAATTTTCTGTAGTTTCTCCTAATTGTGATTTTAAAGCCGCAATCTCATCAGTATTTTCAGCAATTGTGTTACGTAATTCTACAATTGTTTTCTTACTTGAATTAATAGTGTCTTTTAAGTTAGTATTGAACTTAGTTAAGTCGTTTATTTTGACAACTTCGTACCGAATTCCTCTGGCATTATAATTACCACTTTCTTTAAGTAAATATTGAAATTGTTCATCAATATTACCATTAGTTAAATCTGGCATTTCTGTTTCTTCTTGTGCAGAAACAATTCCTATGTAACTAAAAAGAGCTAGACATACTACTATTCTTCGCATAATAATCAAACCAATAAATCAATAATTCTTAAGAATCGACCAAGGTAGTGCTTTAGTTAATATTTCCAAAAATGATTAAACTACTATTCCTTAAACTAAACCTATTAATAATAGGTATAGCGTCTTACCTTAGCAATATATTTTGCCAATCTAATAACTTGATGAGAATACCCGTATTCATTATCATACCATACATATAATATAACATTCATACCATCTGGGCTAACTATAGTAGCCGTACTGTCATAAATAGACGGTGCAGAGGTGCCCACAATGTCAGAAGATACAAGTTCATTGCTTAACGAATATTTTATTTGTTCCACTAAATTACCTTCTAAAGCATATTTCTTAAGAATGGTGTTTAACGCTTCTTTAGAAATCTTGTTATTGATTCTTAAATTTAAAATAGCCAATGAACCATTTGGTACAGGAACTCTAATTGCATTAGAAGTTAGTTTACCTTCTAGTGCAGGCAGTGCTTTTGAAACCGCTTTACCAGCACCAGTTTCTGTAATTACCATGTTAAGAGCTGCTGCACGACCTCTACGGTATTTATTATGCATATTATCAACCAAATTTTGGTCATTTGTATATGCATGAATGGTTTCTAGGTGACCACTTTCAATGCCTAAAGAATCTTCGATAACCTTTAGAATTGGAGTAATAGCATTTGTTGTACAAGAAGCTGCTGAGAAAATTTTTACTTTGTCTGGGTCATATTCAGCGTGGTTTACTCCATGTACAATGTTTGGTACTTCCTTACCTGGTGCAGTAAGTAAAACTCTATTAGCTCCTTTGGCTTCTAAATGTCTTGCTAATGCCTTTTTATCTCTAAATGCACCTGTGTTATCTATTACAAGGGCGTTACTAATACCATACTTGGTATAATCTATATCTTCAGGTTGATTAGCCGAAATTATATATACGGTAGTGCCATTTATTACAAGAGCCTGTCGTTCTAAATCTGTTTCTACAGTTCCGCTAAACTCTCCATGTACAGAATCTGTTCGTAATAGTGCTGCACGTTTTTCTAAGACTTCTGGGGTAAGTTCACCTCTGGTTACAATGGCACGTAGACGTAATTGATTGCCTTTACCTGTTTTTGCCATTAATTCTCTAGCCAGTAATCTTCCAATTCTACCAAACCCGTATAGAACAACATCTTTTGGTTTTATTTCTTTTGTGTTTTGGGCATCTTTTAATTTATCAATTATAAATGCTTTAGGATTGGCGGCATGTTCTTCTTGAGAATGGTATTCGTAAGTAAGTTTACCTATATCTAATTTGGCGGGTGGTAAACTTATATCGTTAATAGCACGCAATAATTCAACACTATCAAAAATTGAAATAGGTTTTTGTACAAATTGACCAGCATACTCGTGCAAGTTTATAATATCACTTACATTTTTATCGATAACCTGATTCTTAAAAAGCACCACCTCAATAGACTTATCATACCATAAATCACTTATGATTTTAATGAATTCTGTGGTAGCTTTTCTTCTATCGGCTTGGAATGCTAGCTCCTTTTCGTAAGATTTACTTGTGCTCATTTATAGTTTAGTTAGTAAAATTTCGCGCAAAAGTAATTATTTCAATCGTTTTCGTAAAAGTATTGGGCAATAAAAAACGCCCCATAGAGGGGCGTTTTTCTTAAGAGGCTTTTTACTATTGAAATATAAGACGTTCCTTTTCACCGTCTTCATCTATTAAAGTTATACTTGTTCTTCTATATTTAGAAACTTTTGAAAATGCTTCGTCGGCGTCTGTAATATCATCAATATCATCTTCGTCAACTTGAACGATAACTTTACCTACTAATCCGTATCTAGAATATTGTTCAGGTACTGCAGTAATTTTTACTCCGTTTTTAAGTTTATAGTTCTTTTTATCGTTGTCACTTAGATTTTTTACTACAAAACCCATGTTTGGAACTTGTGTTGTTTGATTTTTCATCAAGGTAACCGGAACGTTAATTACATCACCATCTCTATCCACAGTAACTTCAACAACATCATTAGGTCTTTTTGAATTTAGATACCCTGTTAATTCAGAAAATTTGGTCACCTTAACGTTATCAACTTTTTTAATAATATCTCCTTCTTTAATACCAGCTTGTTCTGCTCCAGAATCTTCTTCAATAGTATTTACATATACCCCTTCAATTTCATTAATGCCCATTTCCTCTGCATATCTAGTATTTTTTGGAATGGTTGAAACGCCTAGTATTCCTTTTTGAACATTACCATACTCTAGTAAATCATCCACAACTTTTTTAGCAATATTACTTGGCACTGCAAAAGAATAGCCAACATAAGAGCCTGTTTGTGAGGTTATAGCAGTATTAATACCTATTAAATCACCATTAGTATTCACAAGAGCACCACCAGAATTTCCAGGGTTTACCGCAGCATCTGTTTGTATAAATGATTGGTTTCTGCCTAGAGAGCGCGCTTTTGCACTAACAATACCAGCGGTTACTGTTGACGTTAAATTAAACGGATTACCTACGGCAAGTACCCATTCACCAATTTTGGTATTATCAGAGTCTCCAAACGCTAAAAAAGGTAAATCTTCATCAGTATCAACCTTCAAAAGCGCAATATCTGAAGCTTCGTCGGCACCTACCACATCAGCTTCATAAGTTCTATTATTATTTAGAGTAACTTCTAATTTTTGTGAACTAGCAATAACGTGGTTATTGGTAACAATATATCCGTCTGGAGAAATTATTACACCAGAACCGGTACCCACTTGAGGTTGTTGTTGACCTTGAAAACCATAAATAAAATCCATGATACTACTTGGTCTGCCGCTACTAACCGTCATATTTTTTACATGTACAACTGCATTTACTGTTTTTTCGGCTGCAATAGTAAAATCAACCTCATTGATTCCGGCTCCTTTTGCTGATGCCGCGGTGCTTGTAGTTACAAATGGGGTTGCACCTTCATCAACAAAAATGCTATTATTGTTTTTTTCAAATAAAAGTTTGTATGCGCCTAAGGTTACAGAACCTGCTAAGATGGCGACAAAAAATAAACCTGCTGTTCTTTTCATTTTCCTTTTGTTTTAAGCATTTAGCAATTCTAAATTAAGTTTTGAAATCTTAAATTTTAACAGTTTAACGCTCTTTTAACTGCAAAATAATCCTTAATGAAAGACTTATATTTGCTCGATGAGCGCTGAACTACATCTAGATTTTTATAAATATCAAGGCACAGGTAACGATTTTGTGCTTATTGATAATAGACAGCTATTATTTCCCAAAAACAATACCAAACTAGTTGCACATTTGTGTGACCGAAAATTCGGCATAGGAGCAGATGGTTTAATACTGCTAGAAAATGACAATTCGTCAGATTTTAAAATGGTGTATTACAATTCTGATGGAAACCAAAGTACCATGTGTGGTAACGGAGGAAGATGTTTGGTAGCCTTTGCACATAAATTGGGCCTGTTTGATGTAGAAACTTCATTTATTGCGGTTGATGGAATTCATAAAGCCAGAATTGAAAACAATGTGGTAACCCTTTGGATGAATAGTGTGGATAATATTGAACAGAGAGATGAAAGTTTTTTCTTAGACACAGGTTCACCACATCATGTGCAATTGGTTCAAAATTTATCCAATATTGATGTAAAAAAAGAAGGTGCTAAATTACGATATGGAGTGTATGGAGAAAAGGGGAGTAACATCAATTTTGTAAATCAACTTGGAGAAAACACTTTTAGAGTACGAACGTATGAAAGAGGAGTTGAAGATGAAACCTTGTCTTGTGGCACTGGAGTTACTGCTGTTGCAATAGCTATGCATTATTCTAAAAAAGCAAATACTAATGCTATCGCCATTGAAGTAGAAGGTGGCAATTTGAGCGTGGCATTTGATTTTGAAAATAACAGCTATTCCAATGTGCAACTAATTGGACCGGCTACATATGTATTTAACGGTAGTATAGTATGCAAGCTTTAAAAGGGAACCTTGTTTTTTTAAGAGCTTTAGAGCCAGAAGATTTAGAGTTCCTTTATTACTTAGAAAATGACAGCTCTATTTGGGAAATAAGTGGCACCCAAAAACCGTATTCTAAGGCTATTTTAAAAAAATATTTGGCTAATACCCATTTAGATATTTATGAAATAAAACAATTACGGTTAAGCATTTGTACTAATTCAAACCAAATGATAGGTTTGATAGATTTGTTTGATTTTGACCCAAAGCACCGTAGGGCAGGGGTAGGCTTAGTAATTGCAGATGAAGAAAACCGCGGTAAAGGTTATGGTTTAGAAGCCTTAGCACTGTTAAGTGAATATTGTTTTAAACATTTAGATTTACATCAGCTTTATGCAAATATCTTAGAAGAAAATACTAGGAGTATTAGCTTATTTAAGAAAGCTGGTTTTAAAATGGTGGGTGTTAAGAACGAATGGATTCTATCTGAAGGCGTATTCAAAAATGAAATTTTATATCAAAAAATAAATAGTGAGCAATCTTAAGAAAGTAATCTGGGCTATAGCCTTATTAGGCTTAATTATATGTGGTATACTAGCGTACAATATCTATAACGCCATATTTACACCTAATACTGCTTTTAATAATGAAACAGCATATGTTTACATTCCTACTAATGCAAAATTTACAGAAGTTAAATCTCAAATTGAACCGTTAGTAAAGAACATAAATACTTTTGATGCTGTAGCGCAACGCAAAGGATATACCACAAATATTAAGCCAGGTAAATATGCCTTAAAGAAGGGGATGAATAACAATGACCTTATTAACTCTCTTAGAAGTGGCAACATACCTGTGAAAGTTACCTTTAACAACCAAGAAAGTTTTAATGATTTAGCCAGAAGAATATCTCAACAAATTGAAGCAGACAGCGTCTCATTAGTAAAGACTTTTACCGACGAGAAGTTTCTATCAGAAAATGGCTTTAGTTCAGAAACTGCATTGGGCATGTATTTGCCAAATACGTATGAGTTTTTTTGGAACACAGATGCAAATTCTTTTAGAGAACGAATGCTTAAAGAATATCAACGATTTTGGAATACCAACCGAACAAACAAAGCAGAAGAACTTAATTTATCTAAAAATCAGGTAATTAGCCTTGCTTCAATTGTTCAAAAAGAAACAGTTAAAGTAGATGAGAGACCAAGAGTTGCCGGGGTTTATTTAAATAGACTTTCTAAAGGCATGCTACTGCAAGCCGACCCCACAGTAATTTATGCTATTAAAAAAGAGACAGGTAATTATGATACCATTATAAAAAGGGTATTATATAGAGATTTAGAAATTGTATCGCCTTACAATACGTATAAGGTAGCGGGCATACCTCCAGGTCCTATTTGTATGCCAGATATATCTTCTATTGATGCAGTTTTAAATCCAGAAAAGCACAACTATTTCTATTTTGTAGCTAATGTTGAGAATTTTGGGTATCATACTTTTGCTCAGAGTCTTTCGCAACACAACCGAAATAAACAGCAGTACGTCCGATGGTTAAATCAGAATAAAATTAATAGATAGTAGGTTTTGTCGGATAAATCATTCCTTTTAACGGATTTTAGGCCAGGTTTAGGATTTTCTTGTGATTTTCGGAGAACCTTTAAACATTCCCCCCACGTATATTTGTCGACTGAAATTTTGAAAGTTGTAATATAACTTTCTTTAAATCAACTATATGAAAAGATGGATGGGTGTTACAGCCTCTCTTATTATCATTTTGGTGTTAACCAGTTTTGGTACCTTTAATTTTTTAAACAAAAATGTTGAAGTACCAGATTCATTAGTAACAAGTGCTATTGAAAGCTTGGTTAAAAGCAAACAAAATGGTGCTAACAAAACAAACTATATAAAGCTTGATAAAAACTTTATTGGTTTTAAAGAAGCCTTGGGCTTTAAAGAATCTCAGGGTAGATATGATACCATAAATCGTTATGGCTATTTAGGTAAATATCAATTTGGAAAAAACACACTGCAACTTCTTGGAATCAACGACACTGAAGCTTTTCTTTTAAATGCTGAAATGCAAGAAAAAGCTTTTAAACTTAATGTTGCACGCAACAAGTGGATTTTAAGAAGAGATATTAAAAGATTTGTAGGTAAGAATATTAATGGCACCTTAGTTACCGAATCTGGTATGGTTGCAGCAGCACATCTAGCAGGTGCAGGTAACGTTAAAAAATACTTACGTTCTTATGGTAGAACAGACTTTTCAGATAAGTTTGGTAGTACCGTAGCGGTGTATTTAAGGCAATTTGAGGGATATGATATTTCAAATATTCCGCAAGAGAATAATCCACAATATTAATATTAAGAACCGAGTTTTACTCGGTTTTTTTTATGCCTGAATTATAAAGATAGCAGGTCTTTTATTGAGGTCAATAGTAAAGGTGCTCCATTCGTAAATAGATTTTGTCGCAATAAATTCAGTATCTAGAGTAATATCAACCGCAATACACAATTGCGTCTGTGGTTGCAGTGTTTTTTTCAACTCCTCCAATAATTTGTTGTTTCTATATGGTGTTTCAATAAAAATTTGTGACTGACCGTGTTCTCTAGAAATACGTTCTAACTTTTTTATGG
Organism: Croceivirga lutea; assembly: GCF_014235875.1. GTDB lineage: Bacteria > Bacteroidota > Bacteroidia > Flavobacteriales > Flavobacteriaceae > Croceivirga > Croceivirga lutea. The sequence continues at coordinate 176,988 of NZ_JACJUK010000001.1, forward strand.
TTTGAGACCGAGTGTCTTTTATCGGCAAATAACCATTGAATGCAAAATTTTGGCCATTTAAACCACTAGCCATCATTGCCATTAAAATAGAGGAAGGACCTACTAGAGGAACTACAGGTATTTTTTTATTGTGTGCCAATTTTACAACAGTTGCACCCGGATCAGCTATCGCTGGGCAGCCGGCCTCTGAAAGTAAGCCTACATTAATACCCTGTAAACACGGATTTAAAAACGTAGGAATTTCTTCAGGATCTGTAAATTTATTTAGATGTTGAAAATGTAACTGTGGTTGAGACTTTGCGGGATTTATCTTCTTTATAAATCTACGTGCGGTTTTTTCGTTTTCTGCGATATAAAAATCGGTATTTTCAATGATTTTTTTTACCGAGTAAGGCAACACTTCTAGGGGAGCACCATCACCTAATGTGGTAGGAATAAGATATAACTTTCCAAAAGCTGTATTAGATGATTGATTATCCATGAATTAAAATTTCAGAATTAGCTTACTACAAGCCTGGTGTATTAAATTATATACGTTTTTAAACCCATCATCACCTCCATAGTATGGATCAGGAACTTCTAAATTCTTTCCTTCAATTTCCGAAAGTAATAATTTTACTTTGGCTCTATCAGCTTCAGAATTAGCTAGTTTGACCACATTAGTATAATTACTACTATCCATTACATAAATGGTGTCAAAACGATTAAAATCTTCGGCTGTGAATTTTCTACAAACTTGATTGCTAATATCTATGCCATTTTTTTTGGCAATAGCAATGGACCTTGGGTCTGGTGCATCTCCTACGTGATAACCTCCGGTTCCTGCAGAATCAACATAAACTTGAGTTGGGTCAACCATTGACGTAAGAATACCTTCTGCCAATGGTGACCTACATATGTTGCCAAGACAAACCATTAAAATACTGGTCATGCCTTACAGAATCAAGTAAATTTTTTGTTTAAATCCTCTATGTACTTTCTAAATTGCTTATCTGTTTCAGCCAAGTTATCAACTGTTTTACAAGCATGTAGTACAGTAGCGTGGTCTCGTTTACCAATTTGTGAGCCAATACTTGCTAGAGAAGCTTTGGTGTATTTTTTAGCAAAGAACATAGCCAATTGTCTTGCTTGAACAATATGGCGTTTTCTAGTTTTAGATTGTAAAGTAGCTACATCCATATCAAAATAGTCAGAAACTATTTTTTGAATGTAGTCAATAGAAACCTCACGTTTTGTATTCTTTACAAACTTTTCAACAATTCCTTGCGCTAGTTCAAGGGTAATTTCTCTTTTATTAAAAGAAGACTGCGCAATTAATGAAATAATCGCCCCTTCTAATTCTCTTATATTAGTTTTAATCTGTCTTGCCACATAGTCAATAATATCATCTGGCATTTCAACACCATCTCTATATAACTTATTCTTTAATATAGATACTCTAGTTTCATAATCAGGTGTTTGCAGTTCAGCAGATAACCCCCATTTAAAACGAGATAAAAGGCGTTGTTCAAAGTCTTGCATGTCAACAGGTGCCTTATCAGAAGTTAAAATCACCTGTTTACCATTTTGATGTAAATGATTAAAAATATGGAAGAATACATCTTGTGTTCCAGATTTACCAGATAAAAATTGAACGTCATCTATAATTAATACGTCTATTAATTGGTAAAAATGTATAAAATCGTTTCTGGTATTCTTTTTAACAGACTCAATATATTGCTGAGTAAACTTTTCGGCAGAGATATAAAGTACAGTTTTGTCTGGATATTTCTCTTTTATTTCTACACCAATAGCGTGAGCTAAATGCGTTTTACCTAAACCAACACCACCATAAACTAATAGCGGATTAAAAGATGTGCCTCCAGGTTTATTGGCTACTGCAATTCCGGCAGATCTTGCTAGTCTATTGGAGTCGCCTTCTAAGAAGTTTTCAAAACTATAATTGGTATTAAGTTGAGAATCAATCTTAATGTTACGAATACCTGGAATTACAAATGGATTTTTTAATTCAGGGTCTTTAGCTGTTATGGGTACATCTAATTCTTGAGGTACCAAAGCAGATCTATTTGCACTAGGAATTTTTTCTGTCATTCCTTCGTCACTTCCGTCCCGCTGTTCCATTTTGATAATATAAATCAATTTGGCGTTTTTTCCTAACTCTTTTGTTAAGGCTACCTTAAGTAATTTCACATAATGTTCTTCTAACCACTCGTAGAAGAATTTACTAGGCACCTGAATACTCAGAGAGTTTTCAGCCAAACGAACAGGCTTAATGGGAAGGAACCATGTTTTAAATGCCTGCGGCTGTATGTTGTCTTCAATAAAAGACAAGCAATTCTTCCATACGGAATGGGCAGTAACACTCATAAAAATTCCTTCTTTGTTTGCTGGTTAGTATATATAGATAAATAGTGTTCTTGTATTAAAATTTTCGGGAATATTATCCTTTTCAGAACGGAGCAAATATGTGAACAAAAAAGGTAAAAAAAAAATTACCCTCTAGTTGAATTTTATATTTTTTTTTTGCATGTTCCCTTTCGAAAATTGAAATCCTTTAAAGATAGAATAATTTGACAAATTTTAAATATTTTAACAAAATTTCTTTTCGTGTTAGGTATGCCGAAACTGACCAGATGGGTGTAGTATATCACGGCAATTATGCGCAATACCTAGAGATGGGAAGAGTAGAGTGGCTGCGAGGTTTGGGGTTTTCTTACAAAAAAATGGAAGAAAATGGTGTTATGCTTCCGGTAATATCCTTACAATTGAATTTTAAGAATTCAGCTTTTTATGACGACCTACTAATTGTAGAAACTAGATTAAAAAAAATGCCAACAGTTAAGATTGAATTTGACTATAAAATCTACAACGATAAAAGTCAGCTTTTGGTCGAAGCTAATACGGTTTTGGCATTTGTAGATATGAAAACAAAAAAACCAACAAGATGTCCTGAAAATATATTGGAACAAATTACGCTTAAGTCATAATTTGAAGCTCAACTTTATGTAAATTTTCAAATGCTTTGGTAAAATCTGTTTTATATTTTTTGGCAATGTTTGCCACAATATGGCATTCCATTTCCATATGTTGAGAAACCATGGTAGCATCAAATCTTTTTAAAATACCCATAACGCTATTTAAATCATTATATCCAAACTTTAAAGAAACCTGTTTTTCCACTACTTTTTCTATTATTGCACAATTCTCTAAAGTAAGTTTTGCAGTTTCTTTATAAGCCTGAATTAATCCACCAACACCTAATTTTGTACCACCAAATATTCTAACCACTGCTATCAGTATATTAGTAACATTAAAAGATTGTATTTGACCATATATTGGCATACCAGCAGAATTGTTGGGTTCACCATCGTCATTGGCTCTAAAGATTTGGTTGTCAACACCCAATTGCCAAGCATAGCAAACATGATTTGCATTAGGGTATTTTTTACGCAACAAATCCAATGCGTTTTTAATTTCTTCTTGGGTTGAAACTGGGAAAGCATAACCAAAGAATTTACTCTTTCGTTCTTTAAATAAAATTTCTGCTGAGGCCTCTTTAATAGTATTAAATGATTCTTTTTGTTCCATTTAAAATAATGCTACTAGAATAATGCTTAAAATGGCTAGAATTACACCAAGAATATTTTTTGAGGATAGTTTTTCTTTAAAAAGTAGTATACCTAATAGTGTAGTAAATAAAACAATTGCCACATTATTAATGGTGAACACTGATGAGCTATTTAGCTGATTATTATTTAAGGCTTTAAGTAAAAAATATATGGAGAAGTAATTAGGAACTCCTAGACAGATGCCTCCAATTACATTTTTCAGGTTAATTTTTAAAGGTGTTTTAATTCCTCTGTAACCTACAAACAAAAAACCCGAAACAGCTGCGGCTCCAAAAACTGTAGAAGAAAATATAGGGTATTCACCATCATTTAAATACGCTTCTTGTATAAATTTAATACTCGTATCAATTATGCCTGAACCAATAAAAACAAGGATTGGTAGCCAAATATGATTTTTGTTTAAATGAATTCCTTTCTTTTTTACAGAGGCAAAATAAACAGCCCCTAAAGCCAAAAAAATTCCTATAATTTGAAATACAGATAACGAATCTTTATAAACCAATACGGCAAATAGTACAGGAATCACAAGTGACATTTTTGTGGCTATAGAGGTTACTCCAACACCATTAACTTGGGCAGATTTACCCATAATATTGAAGATTAAGATAAATAAAACACCAAGCAATGCAGTACCTATAAACCAGGGTTTTTGAGTTAAAGATGTAATAGTTACCGTTGTTGGATTAAAAAATAAACCTACCATACAGGCTACAACATAATTAGTAACAATGGCGTAAAGGGTTTGAACTTTATAAGTGTCGTATAATTTAAAAACTATGAATATGAGACTAGAGCAAAGAACGCTCAATGCTAAATACAGCATTAAAGGTGATTTTTAAGTTGTGTTATATCTTCTTTACCTACTTGCAGATTCCAAGTTTTAATACCCAATTTAGCTGCGGCGTCAGTATTTTCTTTGGTGTCATCAACAAATAAAGATTCTTGGGGTTGTAATTGATTTTCATTTAAAACAAATTCAAAAATCTCAGTATCCGGTTTTCGCATTTTCATTTCATACGATAAATAAAATACATCAAAAGCATTTTGAAATCTCGTAAATCGAGAACCCATTTGTTTCTTTATATATTCAATATGTATGTCATTAGTATTACTCAATAGAAAAAGACGATGCGAATTTTCTTTGCTTAGGTCTTCAATAAATTGTAGCCGGTGCTCAGGAAAATCTAACAGAATTGCATTCCAAGCATTACGTAAATCTTCTATTGTTGCTGAAGGAAATAAACGTTGGGTACTTTCTAGAAACTCTTGAGAAGAAATCAACCCCTTTTCATAGGCTTTAAAAATAACATCAAGCTCAGGAGTAATCATTTTGAATCCAAAATTTGACATTGCTAAAGCGGTAGCAGGTTTATCTAAATTGATAAAGATGTCACCAAAATCGAGAATAATGTTTTTAATCATTATAATAGGTATAAAGTTGGTCTTGTAAAACTGAAGTTCTAAAATTCGATTTTGAAACTAAAACTGGAGCTTTTGTGCCTTCACCAAAGTTAGATTTGCCTTTAAAAACCCTAGCCTCGTCCCAGAGATTGGCATCTATAAAAGATTGAATGGTTTTGGCGCCACCTTCTATAAAAACACTACTAATTTCAAATTCATACAAAAATTGGAGTATTTGAGAAGGTATGTTTTTAGTAAATTCTAATTGTTTAAAAACTATTGAATTTTCAAAATTAGAGCTCTTTGTGTTATTAAACACAATAACCTTAGTATTATCATTATAAATTGCCGCGGAAGAGGGAATTTTTAAAGACTTGTCTATAATAAGTTTTAAAGGTGCTTTTCCTGCATAATCTCTTACATTAAGTTTGGGATTGTCTTCTAAAACAGTAGTAGTTCCTGCTAAAATTGACATTTCTTTACTTCGCCATTTATGAACTAATTGTCTTGATTTTTTAGTGGTAATCCAAAAAGGTTCGGGCTTAAAACGTCTCATCTCTTTTAAAGGCGCTATAAAACCATCAGTAGTCTCTGCCCATTTTAAAATAACAAAAGGCCGTTTTTTTTCTTGCATTGTTAAAAAACGCCTATGATGAAATCTACATTCAGCTTCTAGGACACCTACAGTTAGTTCGCAACCATAAGATTTTAATTTTTCAATTCCTTTACCTGCTACTTTTTTATTGGGGTCTATTAAACCAATTACCACTCTAGGTATTTTGAATGTGGCAATTAAATCTGCGCATGGAGGTGTTTTTCCAAAATGCGAACATGGTTCTAGCGTAACATACAAAGTTGCTTTAGATAATAAAGATTTGTCAGAAACAGCATTAATGGCATTAACTTCTGCATGAGGCCCTCCAAAAGCACTAGTGAATCCTTCTCCAATAATATGTTGATTATGAACTATTACACAGCCCACCATAGGATTTGGAGCGGCTGAACCTAAAGCATTTTTTCCTAACTCTAGGGCGCGTTGCATATATTTGTGGTCGATATTCACCCTGCAAAAATAACGTATCTCAATAGATGAAAAATCAATTAACAATAAGACCAATTCAAATTGAAGACAATCAGGCAATGGCAGCCGTTATTAGAGGGGTTTTTGATGAGTTAGACGTTCCCAAAACAGGAACGGCTTATGCGGACCCTGCAATGGAAGATTTATTCGGAACTTATCAAAAAGATAGGAGTGCTTATTTTGTAATTGCAGATGACAAAACGGTTTATGGTGGCGCGGGAATAGCACAGTTAGATAATTTTGAAGGCGATGTTTGTGAGCTGCAAAAAATGTATTTTTCAAATAGTATAAGAGGTAAGGGTTTAGGTAAACAGCTTATAATGCTATGCTTAGAAACGGCAAAACAATTTGGTTTTGAGGGATGCTATTTAGAAACCATGCCTTATATGGATGCAGCTCAAATACTCTACAAAAAAAATGGGTTTAAGTACATTGATGCACCAATGGGTTGTACAGGGCATTCTGCCTGCCCGGTTTATATGTATAAAGATTTGTAATACGTATGTATTTAAAAGAAATTAAATCTATTTTTAAGAAAGAATTGCAATCTCTTTATCCAAAGGAAGAAATAGATAGTTTCTTTTTTCTTTTAATCGAACATTATCTTGGTTTACAACGTTTTATATTAGTTGTACAGCCAGAACTGGTCATAACCAAAGAAGAAGAACAACCACTTTTTGAAGCCTTATCAAGATTAAAAAATCAAGAACCAGTTCAATACATAATTGGTGAAACTTTTTTCAAAGAATTACGGTTTAAGGTAAATCAACATACGTTAATTCCAAGACCAGAGACCGAGGAATTGGTAAACTGGATTTTGAATGATTTATCCGATACACCTAAAAAAACACGTCTATTAGATATAGGAACGGGTAGTGGTTGTATTGCCATAAGTTTGGCTCATTATTTACCACAGGCAAACGTATCTGCCGTAGACATTTCAAAGAAGGCTTTGCACATAGCACAAGAAAATGCAACGCATAATGGTGTTGAAATAAATTTTTTTCAGCAAGATATTTTAACAGCAAAACAAGCAGATTACTCTTATGATATTATTGTCTCAAACCCACCTTATGTTAGAGAGTTAGAAAAGGCAGAAATGCATAAGAATGTTTTGCAGTACGAACCAGAATCAGCACTTTTTGTTTCAGATAAGAATCCATTACTATTTTACGAAGCTATAGTAGAATTTGCGACTAAAAATTTGGCTGAAGGTGGTAGTTTGTATTTTGAAATAAATCAATATCTCCCAGAAGTTACTAAACAATTATTGTTAACAAAAGGATTTACACAGGTTGAATTAAGGAAAGATATTTTAGGTAATTTCCGAATGTTGAAAGCAATGCGTTAGATGAAAACAAAAGAACAAATTGAAGCGTTACGAAAAGAGCTACGTGAACATAACTATAATTATTACGTTCTAGACAATCCTATAATTTCTGATTTCGATTTTGATATGAAATTGAAGGCGTTACAAGAACTAGAACAAAAATACCCAGAGTTTTATGACCCAAGTTCACCAACATTACGTGTTGGGGGAGCGGTAACTAAAAACTTTGAAACCGTTGTACATGAGCATCGCATGTATTCTTTAGACAATTCATATTCTAAAGAAGATTTAGAAGACTGGGAAAAACGTATTCAACGTATTTTGGGCGATGTTCAGGTTGAATTTGTATGTGAGCTCAAATATGATGGTGCTTCTATAAGTCTCACCTATGAAAATGGCGAGTTGCAACGAGCGGTTACGCGTGGTGATGGTTTTCAAGGAGATTTGGTAACCACCAATATTAAAACTATCAATTCTATTCCATTAAAACTTAAAGGAGATTATCCTCCAAAATTTGATATCCGTGGAGAGATAATATTAACCTTAGATGGTTTTGCTAAAATGAATCAGGAACGTCTAGATAATGGAGAGGAACCTTATATGAATCCGCGAAACACGGCATCTGGGAGTTTAAAATTACAAGATAGTGCATTGGTGGCCAAAAGACCTTTAGAGTGTTTGTTGTATAGCGTAGTAGGCGCATCGGGTTTAGAAACACAGTTTGAAGTTTTAGAAAAAACAAGACAATGGGGTTTTAAAGTTCCGCCAGTTTCAAAACTTGTGAAATCTATTAATGAAGTTGTTCAATTTATAGCATATTGGGATGTACATAGACACGACCTACCTTATGAGACCGATGGTGTAGTAATTAAGGTAAATAATTTACAGCAGCAAGAAGAGCTTGGTTATACGGCAAAAGCGCCACGTTGGGCCATGGCCTATAAGTTTAAGGCAGAACAGGTATCCACCGTTTTAAATGAGATTACATATCAGGTAGGAAGAACAGGAGCAATTACTCCGGTAGCTAATTTAGAACCTGTGCTTTTAGCAGGAACCACTGTAAAAAGAGCTTCTCTCCATAATGCAGACCAAATTGCAAAATTAGATGTGCGAGAAGGTGATACCGTTTTTGTTGAAAAAGGAGGAGAAATTATACCAAAAATAATTGCGGTTGATTTTACCAAAAGAAGTCGTAATTCGGAACCCACGATTTATATTTCTCATTGTCCAGAATGTGGCACAGAACTTCTTAGAAAAGAAGGCGAAGCTCAACATTTTTGCCCTAACGATATGGGTTGTCCACCCCAAATAACAGGTAGAATTCAACACTTTATTTCAAGAAAAGCTATGGATATAGAAGGTCTTGGTGGTGAAACAGTTGAATTGCTATTTAAAGAAGGTCTAATTGCAAACTATGCAGATTTATACACCCTAACTGTGGCACAGATTACACCTTTAGAACGCATGGCAGAAAAGTCGGCAGAAAATTTAGTAAATGGTGTAGCAGCCTCTAAAAACATACCTTTTGAACGTGTTCTTTTTGGATTGGGAATTAGATATGTTGGCGAAACGGTTGCTAAAAAGCTGGCTAAGGCTTACAAAAATATAGATGCGTTAATGGCGGCATCCCAAGAAAGTTTAGTTGCCGTAGATGAAATTGGCGAACGTATTGCGGAAAGCGTGGTTCAATTTTTTAGGGAAGAAAAAAATAGAACTATTATTGAGCGATTGAAAAGTTATGGTCTGCGGTTTTCCCTGTCTGAAGAGCAATTACAAAATCAATCAGATGCTTTAAAAGGGCAAACATTTGTAGTTTCTGGCGTTTTTGAAACTATCGGAAGAACTGAACTTAAAAAACTTATCGAAGATAATGGGGGCAAAGTAGCTTCTTCAGTCTCCTCTAAAACCACTTATTTAGTTGCGGGTGATAAAATGGGTCCAAGTAAACGTTCTAAGGCAGAGAACTTAGGTGTAGCTATAATTTCTGAAAAAGAGTTTTTGGCAATGCTAGCATAAATGATTACCAACACAACAAGACGATTTTGGTATGCACTATTGAGTTCAATTGCTTTTATGGTTCGTTACCGTTATTTTAAAAAGTGGTTTTGGTTGCCTCTGCTGATTCTTGCCGTAGGTTTTTTGCTACCGCATTCCATGATAATACCGGTAAAAGATGCAAACCAATCAAGTTGGAATAAAAACTCGTTTTGGGCATATCCTTGGGGTAGTTCTATTACCCATAAGGGTATTGATATTTTTGCCAAAAAAGGAACGCCAGTAGTTGCCGCAACATATGGCATAGTGGTATATACAGCAAATTCTGGAAAGGGTGGTAAGTCGGTAATGATTCTGGGGCCAAAATGGCGATTTCATTATTATGCACATTTAAATGCTATTCAAACTTTTCCATTAAAACCAATTCAACAAGGTGAGATTATAGGTACTGTTGGTGATACTGGCAACGCAAAGGGCAAGCCACCTCATTTACATTACGCAATTACCACACCATTTCCGTATATTAGTTTACGAGACAAAGAAGCTGTACAAGGCTGGAAAAAAATGTTTTATCTTAATCCTGATACGTGGTTAAGACCTTTAGAAAGTAACTAATGGAAGAATTTTTTAATCCTGAAGCTTATAGAATTGTTAGAAATATAATGATAGGCTTTGCTGCCTTTTATGTGTTATTTGAGGTTGCCTTAAATTTAAATGAATTAGAAAACGACACTTCAAATATTATTTTATTTGAAGCTGCCAAAGACAAACTTTTTTTTATCCCGTTCGCATTAGGTACTATAATGGGGCATCTTTTTTTAGGCACTAACAATAAAGTGTTTTATATAGGAGATGGTTGGCCCGTAATTTTACTTTTTGCTTTTTGCGCTATTATGACGATAATTGGTTTTAAAGTTAAGTTTGAAAAATCAAGGGCCTTTTTTACATTATTATTGTTGTTAGGTGTTGCCTACGGTCATTTTTTTTGGTCAATGAATTTTAGTTGAAATGATTTTTAGAAACTTTTTCCTTCGGAATTTAAAGACCCTAAAAACAATCAGAACTATTCTTGCTATAGTGTTAGGGACAATGATTATCATTGATATAGTTTTAGTGGCTTTAGGTGATGAATACCCCACGTTTAGTGAAATTGTAAAAGACCAAAGAAGTGAGTTAATATGGTTGAATTTTTTACTTGGAGGTTTAGTGGGTAAAGTATTTTATAACCGTGTAGTGTATACCAAAAAGCCAGAAATCTCAGGCTTTTTTGCATTTCTCTCAATTTTAGTTTTGTTAGGTTTTTTAGGTCAATTAGAGTCGTTTCAACTAGAAACTTGGCATCAACTGTTAGTTATGATTACAGGGGCTATTGTGGGCCAGCGCATATGGCCGCAATATGTAGCAGACGAACCAACCGAAGCAGAAATACAACGAGCAAAAGCAAAAAAATGATATCAACATACCAAGAATTTAAAGATTCTTTACAGCTACAACAACCACCATCTTCATGGTCTGTGCATTTACGTTCATTATGGTTCGATGCTAAAAACAACTGGCATGCCTCGCACGATTTAGTAGACCAGCTTACTGATACAATATCTAAACAAATTCATGCATACTTGCATAGAAAAGAAGGTGATGATTGGAACGCGGGATATTGGTACAGGCAAGCAGGGAAACCTTTTTGCAAGCTAACTTTAGATGAAGAGTTTCAATTACTTGTAGAAGATGTACTTAGTAATTAAAGTGTTCTAATTTGAGTTAAAATAGGAAAATGGTCACTATAACCATTATTGTTAGTTACGGTACCATCGGCTTTTATGTTAAAGGTAAATTTCTTTGGTCGAACAGTAGTGGTAGAAGTTCTCATTATTTCTGGTGTAAAGATTTCTAACATTGGCAAATCATCATCATCTCTGACTAATTGTAAACCGTTAGTGCCAAAGAGTAAACCTCTAGAAATTATAAATTGGTCTAACATATTCATGGTATTGATTGATTGAGAATAAAAATGAGTTCCTACATCTGGCTTACTGGCTTTACCCCAAGAACAATTGAATAAAAATGCTTCTTTTTTTAAGTAACTAGAAATTGAAGGTAAGTGTGTGGCTTCACTTTGACCTCTCTTTATAATTTCTTCAATTTTATCGTATCCATTTGAGGCTTGTAGTTCTTCCAAAACACTTCTATCATAGGGTTCATCATTTAAGTCTCCCATTATTAAAATGTTCACATTCCATTTGTCATTTAAAAAAGTCATTGCTTCTTCGGTGTCATCTAGAGCCAAAAACGCTTGTCTATCTAATTTTAAGTGTTCGTCTACGATTTTTCCGCACTGGCTGGCTACGGTAATTCTGAAGGGTTCAGATTCATACCTTCCACGAGAACGAGATGGCCAGTGATTAACTAAAACAATTAGTTCAGCATCATTTTCTTTAACCTTTAAAGCAACTTCAAAAATATCTCTCGTAGGGTACCTTAGGTGCACCAAATGTTCTTTAGGTTTACCTATTATTTCAAACATGGTTGTATCGTAAATTAATGAACAGTCTATACCTCTAATATCTGGAGAGTCTACATGAGCAACAGCTAAATCTTGCCTATCTAATTGGGCTAAAAGTTCATTGGCAATTGAAAGGTTTTCAATTTCACACAACCCAAGTAAATCAGGGCCATTACCTTCAAACATTTGATTGATAATGTTAGCAAGATTTTCAATTTTTTTGTCTTTAGTTTCATTGGTCCACCCATTAGCAGGCGTAAATTCAAAATCCGCAGCTATTTCTGAAAGAGAAGTGTCAAAAAGATTTTGAAGGTTCCAAAAAGCAGTATTTAATAGGGCCATGATTTTTGTTTTAAAGGTAAGAGGATTGTTTTTGACAACTGATGTTATTGTATTTATTGATGACAATTTTGTACCGATGGAATTCAGCACCTTTCAAATGTTGTATTTGTAACAATTTGTGAATTTTTTCAATAAGGGTATTCAATTAATTTAGCACTCGCTTGATGGGGAATGTATAAATTTGTAGAAATACTACCCGAATGATATTTCGAACCATACAAGACAAGTTCAAAGTAAAATCGGCTCACAAGTTTTTAGAAGATGAGCTTAAGAAGGCAAAAAGGCCAACAGATAAGAAAGGAATTTCAAGTATAGCATGTGTTGTAGACATGGATGCCTTTTCAAATGCTGAGGTCTTTCAAGAATTAAGAAAAAGTCTTGATTTAAAACCAAATGCAGTTCATGTCATTGGTTTTAAAAAGACTGCCGATAAAAATGGGATGTTTTCTATACCCTTTGTTACTGATAAAGAACTTGGTTGGAATGGCTCAATAGAAAACGGGGATTTTAGCGAATTTGCAGGAAGACCGTACGATTTGTTGATAAACTATTATACTGACAATCGGTTGATGCTAAAACTAATGTCTACAAAAATTGATGCTAGATTACGAGTAGGATTAGAGGCAGCAGATAGTAACTTAAATGATTTAATCTTTAGTTGTAATCTCAATGATTTTACAACCTTTCAAGCAGAATTGAAAAAGTATTTAAAGATTTTGAAAGAAGTAGCATAATGGAAATTTTAGTTGGAACAGGAGTAGCTTTAGTAACACCGTTTACAAAAGATTTAGAAGTAGATGTTGATGCACTAAAAGATATCGTAGAATATAATATCGCCGGTAATGTTGATTATTTAGTGGTTTTAGGAACAACCGCCGAGTCAGTGACATTAACAGCGCAAGAAAAGCGGTTGGTAATGAAAACCGTTTCTTTAGTTAATGCAGGCCGTTTACCTTTAGTTGTAGGTGTTGGAGGAAACAACACTATGGCGGTTGTTAACGAATTAAAACAAACAGATTTTTTAGATTACCAAGCAATTTTATCAGTTTCTCCAGCTTATAATAAACCTACACAAGAAGGAATATATCAGCATTTTAAGGCCATATCAGCTGCATCACCCTTACCAATCGTAGTTTACAACGTTCCCTCAAGAACAGGCAGTAATATGTTACCTGAAACTACTTTGCGTTTGGCCAAAGATTTTAAGAATATTGTAGCTATTAAAGAGGCTTGTGCAGATCAAATACAAATAGACCAGTTACTGCAAGGCAAACCAGAGGAGTTTCATATTATTTCTGGTGACGATTTTACTGCATTATCAACAGTGCTAGCCGGGGGTTCTGGGGTTATTTCTGTTTTGGGGCAAGGCCTTCCACAGCAATTCTCAACAATGATTTCACTCGGTTTAAAAGGAGATTCGGAACCAGCCTATGAAATTCATCAAAGTTTATTAAATGGTATGCATTTAATATTTGAAGAAGGTAATCCTACCGGAATTAAATCCGTCTACAATCACTACAATTTATGTAGATTAGAGGTAAGATTGCCATTGGTTAAAGCTAGTAGACAATTAGAAGATAAAATTGCATTATTCCTAAATCAACTGGAAACAATTGCAGTTTAGACGTTAATTTTTGACTAATTCTTTTTTTGTAGGCTAAAAGCTGTTTATAATTGCAGGTATACTATTTAGTATTTAAATGAATAATTGTACTTTTGCACGATGTTTTTGAATATGAGGCAGCTTTCTATCCTTTGTTTTTCTGTTATAATTTTGTTTTCTTCTTGTAACGAGTATCAAAAAGTACTTAAGAATACAGATGTTAAACCAAAATATGATTTAGCAGAGAAGTTTTATAATGAAGGGGATTATACCAGAGCTAAAAGGTTATTTGAACAAATAGCCCCAAAATATGCAGGTAAACCTCAAGGTGAAAGGGTAATGTTCTTTTTCGCCGATTCTTACTACCAATCTGGCGATTATTACTTATCAGGATATCAATTTGAAAGATTTATTAAATCGTACCCAAATAGTGAAAAGCTCCAACAAGCATATTTTTTAGAGGCAAAAAGCTATTATTACATGTCTCCGAGATATTCTTTAGACCAGTCTGATACTGATAGGGCATTAAGCAAGCTCCAGTTGTTTATAAACAACTATCCAAATTCTGAGTATTTTGAAGAAGCAAATGCTTTAGCGCAAGAATTAACTAAGAAAAAACAAAAGAAACAATATGAGATTGGTAAGCAATATGCTAAGTTGGGAGAATTATATCTTCTAGATTTTAATATTGCTGCGAATACGGCATTAGATAACTTTGTATCTGAGAATCCTGGAACTTCTTACAGGGAAGATGCACTATTTCAACGATTAAAAGCGTTAGCAAATTTAGCGTTAAATAGTACGTATTCTAAGAAGCCTGAGCGTATTAAGAATGCAAAAGAAGCATACCAACAGTTATTAAAAGCTTACCCAGAAACTAGCTATCTTAAAGATGCAAACAATTATTTAAAGAAGTTAGAAAGGGAAGAAATAATAGAAGTAGAAACAACAAAATAATTTGTAGTTACCATGCAAGATTTAAAAAATAGTAATGCACCTGTTTCAACAATTACGTACAATCGTAATGAGTTCGATGAAAAAACAGACAACATTTATGAAGCAATTTCTATAGCGGCCAAAAGAGCTACTCAAATTAACTCTGAGATTAAAAAAGAGTTGTTAGAAAAGTTAGAAGAATTTGCTACGTATAGTGATAGCTTAGAAGAAGTTTTTGAAAACAAGGAACAAATAGAAGTTTCTAAGTTTTACGAAAAACTACCTAAGCCACATGCATTATCTGCTCAAGAGTGGATGGATGACAAAATTTATTACCGTAACACAGATAGAGACGAATAGATGTTAAGCGGAAAAAATATCCTTTTGGGCATAACCGGGGGGATTGCCGCTTATAAAACTACCTTTCTTGTTAGGTTATTGATAAAAGCTGGTGCCTCGGTTAAAGTAGTATTAACCGAAAGTGCCAGCTCTTTTGTTTCTCCACTTACCTTAACTACACTATCTAAGAATGCTGTGGTAATGGATTTTGTAAAGAATGAGGATAATGAAATTTCATGGAATAATCATGTTAAGTTAGGCTTATGGGCAGACCTGTTTATTATTGCTCCCGCTACGGCAAATACACTTTCTAAAATGGCTAATGGAGTATGTGATAATTTGTTGTTAGCAACTTATCTTTCTGCAAAATGTCCAGTTTATTTTGCCCCAGCTATGGATTTAGATATGTATAAGCATTCATCAACCAAAGCAACTTTTGACAAGCTCACGTCTTTTGGTAATGTAATGATACCTGCAGAGTCTGGTGAATTGGCAAGCGGGCTTGTTGGAGAAGGTAGAATGGCAGAACCAGAAAACATTATCTCTTTTATTGAACAGCATTTAATAAAGGGGTCACCACTTTGCAATAAAACCGTGTTAATCACTGCTGGTCCAACGCATGAAGCCATAGACCCCGTAAGATATATTGGCAACAAATCTACGGGAACAATGGGTTTTGAATTGGCAAAGAAGGCTGCTGAATTAGGAGCAAAAGTTTTTCTAATTTCGGGGCCAACCAATTTAGAATTAAATAACAATCAAATAACCATAGTTCCTGTGGTTTCCGCAAAACAAATGTATAAAGCGGTTCATGAGTATTTTTCTGATGTTGATATTGCCATAAGCGCTGCTGCCGTTGCTGACTATACCCCTAAGAATGTTTCTGAACAAAAAATTAAAAAGCAAGAAGCGGAACCAATGCAATTAGAGTTGGAGCGTACTCAAGATATCTTACTATCTATGGGTAACGCAAAAACAAATCAATTTTTGGTTGGATTTGCTTTAGAAACGCAAAACGTTTTTGACAACGCCAAGAAAAAGCTCGTAAAAAAGAATCTAGACCTAATTGTAGCCAACACTTTAGAAGATAAAGGAGCAGGTTTTGGAACTTCAACTAATAAAATTACCCTGCTTGACAAGAATTTAAACGAAAAAACGTTTGATTTAAAACCAAAGTCAGAAGTAGCTTCTGATATCTGGTCAGCAATCATTACAAAATTAGATGCGTAAGTACTTTTTTATTTTTTTCTGCTTTGGATTCATAGCAACAACTATTGCTCAAGAATTTAATTGCACCATAACAGTCAATTCTGACCAGGTAGGACAAACAAATCAGCAAATATTTGGTACGCTTGAAAAGTCTTTAAATGACTTTGTAAATAAAAATAAATGGACCAATAGAGTATATAAAGAAAATGAACGCATAGAAGCGCAAATGTTCATTACAATTACCAAGTACGAGTCTGATCGCTTTGAAGGTAACATTCAGTTACAATCATCTAGACCAGTATTTAATACCGCATATAGTAGTCCAATTTTTAATTACCGAGACAACACTTTTAATTTTATATATCAAGAATTTGAACCTTTGGTGTACAACCCTAACTCACTAGACTCCAATTTGGTAGCAATGGTTTCTTACTACATATATATTATTTTGGGTCTAGATGCCGATACGTTTTCTTTACAGGGAGGAGACGAGTTTTATGAAAATGCCAGAAATATAGTAACCCAAGCTCAGGGTAGTGGTTATGCAGGTTGGGCACAAGAAACAGGGGAACGCACTAGATTTGAATTAGTGGATAATTTACTTTCTAATACATTTAGAGAGTACAGAATAGCCATGTACAACTATCATAGAAAGGGGTTAGATGTAATGGCAGATAATAATAGTACAGGTAAACAAATAATTGCTGGAAGCATTAGATTATTTGAAAGTCTAATAAAAAGAAGGCCAAATGCCTTTCTAATTCAGACATTTTTTGATGCCAAGAGCGAAGAAATTCAAAATATCTTTTCAGATGGTCCAAAGGTTGACATTGTAAAACTTAAAGAAACCTTGAATAGAGTGGCTCCATTTTATAGTAGCACTTGGAACCAAATTCAGTATTAATAGGTATTAATTTACATAGTATCTTTGCCCAGTTTAATTCTGGGAATGCTAACAAATCTTTCAATAAAAAATTACGCTTTAATTGAAACACTTGATGTAAGTTTTGATAGTGGTTTTATTACTATCACTGGAGAAACTGGCGCAGGTAAATCTATTTTGTTGGGTGCTCTTTCTTTGGTTTTAGGTAAACGAGCAGATTTATCTGTGCTAAGAAATAAGGACACTAAATGCATAATTGAGGCAGATTTTCAAGTTAAGAACTATAGACTACATTCATTTTTTGAAGAAAACGATCTCGATTTTGAGCCGCTTACTATATTAAGAAGAGAAATTCTACCAAGCGGAAAATCTAGGGCCTTTATCAATGATACCCCAGTGACTCTGAATGTATTAGCAAATCTGGGTGATAGGTTGGTAGATATTCATTCACAACATCAAACGTTGCAGTTAGCAGAAAATGAATTTCAGCTTAAAGTGATTGATGCAATTGCAATGAATCAGGAGCTATTAGCCTCGTACTCTAAAGAATTAATTGAACACAAAACCATAGTTAAAGATCTTGAAGAATTAATTAACTATAAGTCACAAGCTAACAAGGAGTTGGAATACAATTCTTTTCTACTAAAAGAGCTTCAAGATGCCAAACTAAAAGTGGGAATGTTAGAAGAATTAGAACAAGAATATGAACAGCTTAATAACGTAGAAACTATTCTTGAAAATCTTCAAACAGCATCTCAAACACTTAATAACGAAGAGATAGGTATTCTATCACAATTACAAATTATAAAGCAAGCACTTGGCAAACTAAGCGGATTTAGCAAAGAATATCAAGGCCTTTTTCAGCGAATAGAATCGGTTACTATTGAACTTGATGATATTTTTTCAGAATTAGAACAAGTTTCAGAAAGGGTAGAAGCAAACCCTAAACGTTTTGAGCAAGTAAATACCCAACTTCAATTATTACATAACTTATTTAAAAAACATCAAACTGATTCTGTTGAACAATTGCAAGAAATCAGGAATGATTTAGAGGAAAAAGTAGATGTTTCTTTAAATGTTGACGCCAAAATTGAAGCAAAAGAAAAAGAACTTCAGCTAATAGAAAAGTCTTTAAACAACAAGGCAAAAGAATTACATCAGAATCGTGAGAAGATAATTCCAACTCTGAAACAAGAATTAGAAGACAAATTAGCATTGTTAGGTATGCCATCTTCCTCTTTTAAAATAGAATTAACCCTTACTAAAGAATTTAAAAGTACGGGTAAAGATGATTTAAGTTTCTTGTTTTCAGCAAATAAGGGCTCCAGTTATGGAGAATTAAAGAAAGTAGCTTCAGGTGGAGAGCTTTCAAGAATTATGTTAGTTATTAAATCTATTCTAGCCAAGTTTGAAAAGTTACCTACCTTGATGTTTGATGAGATTGATACTGGTGTTTCAGGTGAGATTTCTAGCAAAATGGGTAGTATTATGAAACAAATGGGTAAAAACATGCAAGTTTATTCTATAACGCATTTGCCGCAGGTAGCTGCCCAAGGAAGTTCCCAATATAAAGTGTTCAAGCAAGAAAATGAAGAAGCTACATTTACACATATGAAACAGTTAGAATTAGACGAGCGAATAGCAGAATTGTCAGAAATGCTCGGTGGTAAAAACCCTGCAAGTTCAGCAGTTGCTCATGCTAAAGAATTACTGGGTGTATAATCTTGTGAGATATTCAATTGCTTATCTTTGCTAACCAAAAACCAAAAAATATAGTAATGGGCCACAATTTATTAAACGGAAAACGCGGAATTATCTTTGGTGCTTTAGATGAAAATTCAATAGCTTGGAAAACTGCGGAAAAAGTACATGAAGAAGGCGGAAAATTTGTGTTAACCAATGCACCAATAGCAATGCGAATGGGGCAAATAAAAGAGCTAGCAGAAAAAACAGGTTCAGAAATTATACCAGCAGATGCTACCAATGAAGAAGACCTTCAAAATTTGGTTAATAAGGCTGTTGAAATATTAGGAGGTAAGCTAGATTTTGTTTTGCATTCTATTGGCATGTCTGTAAACGTTCGTAAAGGGCGCCATTATACAGATGAAAAATATGATTTTACTGCGAAGGGTTGGGATGTTTCGGCTCTTTCTTTCCATAAAGTTATGCAGACGTTGTATAAAAATGATGCAATGAATGAGTGGGGTAGTATTGTGGCCTTAACATATATGGCGGCACAACGTACTTTTCCTGATTATAACGATATGGCGGATAATAAAGCATATTTAGAATCTGTTGCGCGTAGTTTTGGTTATTTCTTTGGAAAAGACAAAAAAGTGCGTGTTAACACAATTTCTCAATCACCTACTCCTACCACAGCAGGGCAAGGAGTAAAAGGGTTTGATGGGTTTATTTCTTATGCGGAAAAAATGTCTCCATTAGGTAATGCAACAGCAGATGATTGCGCAAATTACACGGTTACCCTTTTCTCAGATTTAACTAAAAAGGTAACTATGCAAAACTTATTTCATGACGGAGGTTTCTCAAATACAGGAGTAAGCCAAGAAGTTATAGATGAGTTTTCTAAATAAGTATTAAACAAAAATTAACAAAAGCCATCTGCTATGCAGGTGGCTTTCGTATTTAATTAATGGAGGATTTATATTTTTCTTTTGTAATACCAGTCTATAATAGGCCAGATGAAGTAGAAGAATTGCTGCAGAGTCTTGTTGAACAAGATTATCAAAAACCGTATGAAATTGTTTTGGTGGAAGATGGTTCAACACTAGATTCCAAAACTGTGGTTGAAGCGTTTAAATCACGACTTAACATTTCATATTATTTTAAAGAAAACTCAGGCCCTGGTGACTCAAGAAATTATGGTATGCGTAATGCCAAAGGAAATTACTTTTTAATTTTAGATTCTGATTGTATTCTGCCACCTCAATATTTAACTGAAGTTCAGAAGGAGCTCGGCTCCAATTTTGTTCACTGTTTTGGGGGGCCAGATGCTGCTCATGAATCTTTTTCTGACATTCAAAAAGCAATAAACTATGCAATGACATCTTTTTTAACTACAGGTGGCATCCGAGGCAGAAAAAATGCAGTAGGTAAATTTCAACCCCGTAGTTTTAATTTAGGAATTTCAAAAGAAGCTTTTGATAAAACAAAAGGTTTTGGAAACATACACCCTGGGGAAGACCCAGATTTGACCTTTAGAATTTGGAAAGCTGGTTATGAAACTAGATTATTCCCAAAAGCCTTTGTTTTTCATAAAAGAAGAATAGACTGGAAAAAGTACCATAAACAGGTTAATAAATTCGGTATGGTAAGGCCAATTTTAAACAAATGGCACCCATCAACTAAAAAAATAACCTACTGGTTCCCCACCTTTTTTGTGATTGGGTTTATTCTAGCGGTTATAGTATCGTTTTTTAAAACAACCATTTTACTCTGGTTGTATGCATTGTATTTTGGTGTATTGTTTATGGAGTGCCTTTTTACCACCAAGAGTTTTAAGATTTCTATGTACGCTTTATTGGCAGTAGTTATTCAATTTTGGGGCTATGGAAAAGGTTTTCTAAAATCTACTTTGTTTCTTACATTTAGTTCTAAAGAACCACAGGAAATATTTCCTCATTTATTCTTTAAAAATTAAACCCAGTGCTACGAAAATTCATTAATGGCTTGGATAAGAAAAAAGTAAAAGTATTTTTACTTTTTTTAGCCTTGTCATTTGTAGCATGGAGTATAAGTAAGTTATCTCAAAACTATGATTCTTGGGTAACGGTAGAGCTAGAAGCTACTAAACTTCCTGATAGTTTATTATTAAAAGAAAATACAAATACTCAAGCTAGACTGCGTATTAGCGCTAGTGGTTTTCGCTTATTAGGTATGGGTTTAAGTCAAAAAACCTTTAAAGTAAATGTTAGTAAAATCCAATCTAAAAACCATGAATATTACCTAAAGGCTAACACTATTCAAGACCAATTAAACGAAAAGTTCTCTACAGCAATAATAAAAAGAGTTTCGCCAGACACGTTGTTTTTTGATTTATATCATGTAGTGGCTAAAAAAGTTAAGATAAAAGGTAATCTAGGTCTAAAACCAGCTCAAAATTATATTCTACAAGGTAGAATTAAATATGAACCAGACTCTATTTTAGTAAAGGGCCCATCAAAAGAAATTGACACTCTAAAAGTGATCTATACAAAACCAAGAAACTTTGAAAACATAGACAAAGATATTGAGGAGTTTGTATCCTTAGAAATTCCGTCGAGTTTAAAAGATTCTGAATTTTCTGGCAATCGAGTAAAGGTTTTAGCCAAAGTTGTTCGCTTTTCAGAAAAATTGATTTCAGTTCCTGTGACCGTTGAAAATGTTCCTAAAGGATACGCAATAAAGACATTTCCTAGTACCATTACACTACTATGCAAGGCTCCTGAAACTGCACTAAATAGCATAGTAGGAACAGATTTTAAAGTGGTAGCTAAATATGATTCTACTTTAGTAAAATCAAATACCTTGTACTTGAGCATTGTAACTAAACCAGAAAGTGTATTTTACAGTAAGTTGCAAGAACAGACCGTAAAATTTGTACTAGAGCAAAAATGATAGTAGGCTTAACTGGAGGAATAGGTAGTGGTAAAAGTACCGTGGCAAAATTCTTTAGAGAGTTAGGAGTGCCCGTTTATAATTCTGATAAAGAGGCTAAAATTTTAATGCATGAGAATTCAGAGGTAAAATCTAAAATAATTAGCTTATTTGGAGAAAAGGCATATGTAAATAATGAATTGAATAGAAAGTTTATTGCATCAGAAGTTTTTTCTAATGAAGAGAAATTAAAAGCGCTAAATGCTATTGTTCATCCTGCTGTTAAAGCTCACTTTTTAAATTGGGCAGACAAACAAGATTACCCTTATGTAATACAAGAGGCAGCTATTATTTTTGAAAACAATTCTGAAAATAGATATGACAAAATAATACTTGTTATAGCACCTAAAGAAACGCGTATTTCAAGAGTAATGAATAGAGACGGTAATTCAACTTCTGATATTAAGGCTAGAATAGAAAACCAGTTATCAGACGAAGAAAAAATACCAAGAGCACATTTTGTCATTAAAAATATAGCGTTAGACAAAACCAGGCAAAATGCCAGAAAAATTCATGAAATCCTGTTAAATGCTGCTACTAAGCATTAAATTTTAACATTTTTGTTAAGGTTAGGTTAAACGGAAAAAGGCCTAAATGTTAAATTTTTAATTTTACACTGATGAACAGAAAACTTTTTGTTCTTCTAGTAATTCTAATGAGTTTATCTTTAATAGGGATAATCTTTGTTCAAGGTTTGTGGATTAAAAAATCTGTTGAGGACAAAGAAGAACAATTTAGAAATACTGTAGAAGATGTATTGGCCAAGGTGGCTGAGAGGGTAGAGCGTAGGGAATTACAAGAGTATTCCACTAAAATAGCAGAAGCCATAGATAGTGCAGGTGTACCAAAAACCACTCAAATACGAAACTTCTTCTACGTAGATAGAGATATAAGTTCTGATGAGATGACGTTTTATTCTCATGGAATTTTAGAAGAAGATTATGATGTTTCATCGTTGTTCTTTGACAATAGTGGTGGCAATTCAGATTCCACCACCATAACGAATTTTACCAGTAAGCGAACGCGAACCGTTTTTAAAGAAGACTTTGGGTTAGATGGTCAACGCTATGCACTAACACCAATACAAAAACTCGAAAAAATTGGTGGTTTATCAAAAATTGATAAACTAGCCATAGAAGACGTTTTTTTAGAAGCTGCTAAAAGCCAACCTATTCACAAGCGAGTCTCAAAAGCAGAACTTGAGTTATTAATTGGCCAAGAATTGGCAGATAGAAGTATTGATATTAATTACGAGTATGGTATATATAGCCGTGGTTTTCCTACGAAAGTAAGGTCTAAGAAATTTAAGTTTTCTAAAACGGCCATGTATAAAACTCCAATATTTAGAGATAGTGATGGCGAAACTAATTTTTCCCTGTTACTCTCTTTTCCAGAAAAAAAGAGTTTTCTAATCAGTAGTATTTTAGGAATGGCGGTTATGTCATTATTATTTACATTGGTTATAGTAGTTGCGTATTCTAGTGCAATTTATCAATTGATAAAACAGAAGCAGATTTCAGAAATTAAATCTGATTTCATAAATAATATGACGCACGAATTTAAGACGCCTATTGCTACGATAAATTTGGCTGTTGAAGCTATTAGAAACCCAGCTTCTATTGAAGATAAAGACAAAGTACTTCGATATTTGGGAATGATTCGTGATGAAAATAAAAGAATGCACGCTCAGGTTGAGAATGTTTTACGAATATCAAAATTAGAGAAGAATCAATTAGATATTAGTAAGGATAGGGTAGATGCCCACGACATTATAATGGACGCAATTTCGCATATAGAGTTAATAGTTGAAGATAGAGGAGGTTACGTTAAAACAAATTTAGAAGCAGCTAGAACAGACATTTTGGCTAATGAGATGCACTTTACTAATGTTTTAGTAAATATTTTAGATAATGCGGTTAAATATTCACCTGAATCTCCTAAGATTGATGTATTTACAGAAGTGGTAAAAAACCAAATAGTAATAAAGATTCAAGACCAAGGAGCGGGTATGAATAAAACAGTGCAAAAGAGAGTGTTTGAAAAATTTTACCGGGAACATACCGGTGACATACATAATGTAAAGGGCCACGGATTAGGGTTGGCCTACGTAAAAAAAATAGTTGATGACCACCAAGGTGAGGTTTATGTGGAAAGTGAGAAAGGTAAAGGAACGGCTTTCTTCATTAAATTACCTTTAATTTAAAAAAGATATGGAGACAGAAAACAAGAAAATACTTTTAGTAGAGGATGACCCAAATTTTGGTATTGTGTTGAAAGATTACCTTCAAATGAACAACTTTGACGTTGTGCTTGCCAAAAATGGTATGGAGGGCTTTGAAAAGTTTAAAAAAGACAACTACGACGTTTGTATTTTAGATGTAATGATGCCTTATAAAGATGGATTTACTTTAGCAAAAGAAATTCGAGAAAAGAATGAGAATGTGCCTATTGTATTCTTAACTGCTAAAACAATGAAAGAAGATGTTTTAAAAGGTTATAAGGCTGGTGCAGATGATTATTTAAATAAGCCTTTTGATTCCGAGGTGTTACTAATGAAATTAAAAGCCATTTTACAACGTAAAGCTTCTAATACACTGGCTGATAGTAAACAATTTGAATTTGAAATAGGAAACTTTCATTTAAATTCTAAACTACGTTTTCTAAAATATAAAGATGAGGAGTCAATTAAATTGTCTCCTAAAGAAAATGAGTTATTACGCTTATTGGCATTGCATGAAAATGATTTAATGCCAAGAGAATTGGCCTTGACCAAAATTTGGAGAGATGACAACTACTTTACATCTAGAAGTATGGATGTTTACATTGCAAAATTGCGTAAATATTTAAAGAAAGATGATGTTGTTGAAATCTTAAATATTCACGGTGAAGGTTTTCGTTTAGTAGTAAAAACAGACGAGGAGACCAATTAAGAAAAGAACATATATAACTAAAAAAGCTCCGTATTTACGGAGCTTTTTTAGTTAGGTTCTAAACATATTCTAGTATTTGAGATATAATTTTTTCTGGTGGATTCACAATAGAAACAGTTATTACATTTTTTGGCTCCTCAAGTGTTTCAAATTGAGATTTAAGTAAATTGATAGGCATAAAATGCCCTTTACGCTCTTCCAACCTAAGTTTAATTTCCTTAAAAGAGCCTTTCAAATAAATAATTTCTCCTTTTTCTTTTAGTCCTGACAAAAGGATAGCACGGTATTTTTCTTTTAAAGCAGAACAAGCAATCACAGCGCCTTTTGTTTGATGCTCTAAACCTAGTTGGTTAAGTTTTTCTAACCAACCCTTTCTGTCATCATCATTAAGAGGTGTACCAGACTTCATTTTTTGAACATTACTTTCTGGATGATAGTCATCACCATCAAAAAACTGAAAATCTAACTCGTTTGCTAGTTTTTTACCAATTGTAGATTTTCCGGAACCAGAAACTCCCATAACAAAAAACACTTTTTTACTCATTTTCTAGTGCATTTTTAATCTTAGCAATTTTAGATTCTAGACTATCATCAAAATCTACCCAAATTATATTTTCATTTTTTCGGTACCAAGTCAATTGTCTTTTTGCAAATCTTCTGGTGTTCTTTTTTATTTCAGCAACAGCTTCATCAAGACTAATTTTACCTTCTAAATAAGAGAACAATTCCTTATAACCAATTGTATTTAAAGCATTTAAATTTTTAAATTGATGTAAATGTTTGGCTTCTGAAAGCAATCCTTCTTGCATCATTTTATCAACTCTTAAATTAATTCTTCGGTAGATAATTTCTCTTTCTGCATTAATACCAACATAAAGTGTTTTAAAATTTCTTTGAGGTTTTAATTGATTTAAAAACGAAGAAAATGGTTTGCCTGAAGCTATACAAACTTCTAAGGCTCTAATAACACGGTGCGGATTATCCAAATCAACTTTTTCATAGTAAACCGGGTCCTTTTTTTTGAGAAGCTCCTGTAAAGATTTAAGACCGTTAGTTTTCATTTGTTGGTTTAATTCTTCTCTGATAGAATTAGGTGCTTCAGGAAAATCGTCTAATCCTTTAACAACAGCATCAACATACATACCACTTCCACCAACGAGTATTACCGTGTTATGTGATTTAAAAAGTTGGTTTAATTTAGCAGTTGCCTCTTTTTCAAAATCACCGACGGAATAGGCGTCTTTTATACTAATATGTTGAATAAAATGATGTTTCGCTTCTATAAGTTCTTCATTTGAAGGTACTGCAGTGCCAATCGTCATTTCCTTAAAAAACTGCCTTGAATCCGCAGAAATAATTTCTGTTTTGAAATGTTTAGCTAACTCAATTGCCAACTTGGTTTTGCCAATTGCAGTTGCACCTACCACAGCAATTACTAGGTTTTTTTTCATAATTGGTGACCGCAATTATAACAATGCGTAGCATCATCTCTATGCCCTTCTCTAGAGCAATTAGGGCAGCATTGCGTATTTACGTGTACATAATTTGTTGGTATATTATCAGAAGACTTATTTTTTTTATTGGCTTTAGAAAACTCTACAGTAACAATACCGGTAGGTACCGCTATAATTCCATAACCTAAAATCATAATAACGGTAGCTATAAATTGGCCTAAATTGGTCTGTGGAGCAATATCACCATACCCAACGGTAGTTAACGTAACAATGGTCCAATAAATACTACGCGGAATACTGGTGAAGCCTGCTTCATCGCTTTCAATTAAATACATTATAGTACCCATAATAACAGAAAGGATTAACACAACGTAAATAAAAACAGCAATTTTGGTTCTACTGGCTTTCAAAGCTGAGCTTAATTGAGAAGCCTCACCTATAAATTTTACAAGCTTGAGAATTCTAAAAATTCGCAACAACCTAAATGCTCTGACTGCCAATAATACTTGTGAACCAGCAAAAATATAACTTAAATAAAGGGGTATTGTCGAAAGAAAATCAATGACTCCGTAGAAACTAAAAATATAATTTAATGGTTTTTTAATTGTGATGATACGAGCAATATATTCTATGGTGAACATAATTGTAATTATCCACTCAAATATCAATAGAAGATCATGATACTTTGCATCCAAAGATTTTACACTTTCGAGCATTACTAGTATTACACTTAGAATAATTATAATAAACAAACCAATATCAAAAGCTTTTCCTAAAGGAGTGTCTGCTTCATAAATAATTTCATGAAGTCTGGCTTTCCAATTTTGTTTTGTTTTTGTTGTCAAGTTAAATTCTAATCTAGTTCTATAATTTTCAATCTATTCTTTTTTCTAAGATAAGATTCTGTGATTAAAACGGTCTCTTTGTCGCTTTTTACCGGTACCGCAATATTTTCTAGTACGTTTAAATTGTTGATTTGATGATTAAGTTCTGTAAAAGCAATACCAGAGACATTTCCGTTTTTTATAAGAACAGCACTTTGCTCACCTAATTCTCTTCCACGGTCTAAAAGTATAAGGTTTCGTTTATCAATGCTGTATTTTTTAAACAACTCAAGTATTTTGTTATTGTGAACCGTTGGGTCTTCTGTGGGGTCTAAAGCAACCTCTGAAGACACTTTTTCTACAAAGTTTTTACTAGCTTTTAAACTGCTAAAACTGCTTAGTCTATTGGGCTGACCGTTTGCTCG
The DNA here is from genome assembly GCF_014235875.1 of Croceivirga lutea. Classification (GTDB taxonomy): domain Bacteria; phylum Bacteroidota; class Bacteroidia; order Flavobacteriales; family Flavobacteriaceae; genus Croceivirga; species Croceivirga lutea. Next base: position 204,525 of record NZ_JACJUK010000001.1, read on the forward strand.
TTCTGGTTTTAAGACATTTAAGCCACTCTCATCTGTATACATAAATATACCATGAGAATAACCAGTACTTGTTTTTTTATTGTAAACAGGTCTGTTTTTTTTTAGCTCATTATATTCCTTTAAAAGCGCAACCAATTCACTGCCAGTTTTTTCGAAAGTTACATTTTTGGTTTCTTTCTGTAATTTTTTCGCAAGTTCACTCACATTGGTAAAATGCTGATTTACCCTTTTTTTGATATTTTTAGTTTTACCTATGAATATGATATTTCCTTTTTTGTCATGCATGTAATATACCCCAGTTTCTGAAGGAAGATTCTCTACAATATCTAGTTGGGTAGGGGACAACTCTCCTAAGGTTTCTGACCTTACAACAGATTTTAAAATGTCTTTGTTGGTATCTTTCTGCAGAAGTAGTTTGAAAAGCTTAAGCGTAGCTTGGGCATCACCATTTGCTCTATGTCTATCACTTACAGGAATACCTAAAGAGCGAACTAATTTACCTAAACTATGAGATTCAGCTTCTGGCATTAATTGTTTAGATAAATCAACCGTACACAATGTTTTTCGTTGAAAGTTGTACCCAAGCCTTCTAAATTCTGTTCTGAGAATTCTATAATCAAACTGAGCATTATGGGCAACAAGAGTGGCACCGTCTGTAATTTCAACAATACGTTTGGCAACTTCATGAAATTTAGGGGCCGTTCTAAGCATTTTAGCGTTGATGCCAGTAAGTTTAACTACAAAGGGTTGAATTTCTTTTTCTGGATTTATTAAACTTATAAATTGGTCTGTTACAGCATGTCCATCAAAACGATAAATGGCAATTTCCATAATGCCCTCTTCGTTATATTTGCCTCCGGTACTTTCTATATCTAAAACTGCGTACACAAATAGATTTACTTTGGTATCAATGGTAGTTTCTGGCTCCAAATATACTACTTCCTATACGCACCATTGTACTACCTTCTTCTATGGCAATTTTGTAATCACCACTCATACCCATAGAAAGGGTATTTATTTTTGGCAAGCTACTTTGTAAATCAGTAAAACATTCTTTTAAAAACTTAAACTCTTTGCGAACCTGGTTTTCGTTTTTAGTAAATGTAGCCATCCCCATTAAACCTTTTATTTCTACATTTTGCATTTGCTGAAAATCATCAGAAGCTATTAATTGAAACAGCTCATCTTTACTTAGTCCAAATTTAGTGTCTTCTTCTGCAATATGCATTTGTAAAAGGCAAGGTATAGCGCGGTCGACTTTCTTACCTTGTTTATTTATTTCTTTTAATAATCTAAGGCTATCTACACCATGTATAAGGCTCACAAATTCGGCCATGTATTTAACTTTATTACGTTGTAAATGGCCAATCATATGCCACTCAATATCATTTGGTAAAGACTGCCATTTCTCCACCATTTCTTGAACTTTATTTTCTCCAAAAATACGTTGACCACACTGGTAAGCTTCTAAAATTGCTTTGTTAGGTTTTGTTTTAGAAACAGCTACAAGGGTAACATTTTCATGAATTTCTAATTTGAATTGTTCAAGGTTTTGACTAATGGACATACTTTTTAAATTTCATAAATGGTTAAACCACTTCGTAATTTGGGTTCTATGTAAGTACTTTTTGGAGGCATTACCAAACCAGCATCGGCAATGGCTTTTATTTCCTCAATGGTGATAGGGGTGGTACTAAAACCTACTTTATATTTGCCGTTATCTACATTGTCTTTTAACTCCAGTAAACTTGGTTTGCCTTGGCTATAACCAATTCTTCTGTCGTTGGTTAAGTCTTTTATTTCTAGGATAGGTTCCAAAATAGTTTTAAAAAGAATTTGTGTATCTAACTTACTTAGCTCATCTGTGAATGCATATGCAGTTTTTCTTAAATGAAGTAGATAAAAAATTCCATTAAGATACATGGTAAATTGATGCTTTATTTTTGGCCTAAATGCAACGAATTTTTTTTCTTCAATTCTAAAATATTCATCTAACCGTACCAGAAATTCTTCTACAGTTAAACCATTTAAATCAGTTATTAGACGGTCGAATCCTGATACCTTAATTTCGTTTTCAGGTATGAGATAGGAAAGAAAATAGTTTTGATTATTTCCTTTTTTAGTATTGGTTAATAAATTGCTAGACGCACTTCTGTGATGGCCATCTGCAATATAAAACACATCTTGTTCTAAAAATTTTTTTTCTAGAGATTGAATGGTTTCTGGGTCATCTATTCTCCAAAGTGTATGTCTAATTTTATCAGTAGTGGTAAAATCGTAATCAAAAGCACGTTGCATTTGTTCTTGTAAAAGACTAGAAATTGTACCGTCATCTTTATATGTCATTAGCACAGGTTCTGCATTAAAACCTACTGTAGATAAATATTCGGTAAACAACTCCACACGCTTTTGTAATACGGCTTCATGCTTTTTTATTTTATCTTTCTGATAATCTTGAATGCTCGTAGTACAGAATAAACCAAGACTACTAAAATCACCTTGCTGCAGTTGATATAAATAAAAACAAGGTTCTTCATCTTTTATAAAAACAGATTCTTCTAAAAACTCTAGATATCTGTTTCTTACCAATTTAAATCGTTCTTGCCCTGTAGTGTCTTTGTGAAACTTAAATCCCGGATTAATAATGTGTAAAAATGAAAAGGGATTGTATTCCAATACTGCATTTAATTCCCGTTCATCATAATCTTCATATGATTTAGAGGCAACAAATGCTGCCTTATCTGGAGCAGGTCTTATAGCTTTAAATGGCTTAACTGTTGGCATTTACGAGAATTGAGCTGATACTTTTTCTGCTTTTTTAGATGTAGAATAGTCGTAGAAACCCTCACCAGATTTAACTCCAAGTTTACCTGCGGTTACCATATTAACTAGAAGGGGAGAAGGAGCGTATTTTGGATTACCAAACCCATTAAAAAGTACATTTAATATAGATAGGCACACATCTAATCCTATAAAATCAGCCAATTGTAAAGGTCCCATTGGATGCGCCATACCAAGTTTCATAACGGTGTCTATTTCTCCTACACCAGCAACACCATGGTGTAAAGATTCAATTGCCTCATTAATCATTGGCATTAAGATTCTATTTGCTACAAAACCAGGATAATCATTAACCTCCGTTGGAACTTTACCTAGTTGCTTAGATAGCTCCATTATTGCCTTAGTAACGGTATCACTAGTGCTATAGCCACGAATTATCTCAACCAATTTCATAATTGGTACTGGGTTCATAAAATGCATACCTATTACTTTTTCTGGTCTTTTAGTAGCAGCTGCAATCTGGGTGATAGAAATAGATGACGTATTAGAAGCTAAAATAGTTTCTGGCTTACAGACCTTATCTAACTCTTCAAAAATTGAAAGTTTAAGTTGTGTATTTTCTGTAGCCGCTTCAACCACTAAATCAACATTTTTAGCTCCTTCCTCTAGCTTTGTAAAGCTTGTTATATTGTTTAATGTAGCCTCTTTATCTTTTTGTGTGATGCGTTCTTTGGCCAACATTCTGTCGAGGTTTTTAGCAATAGTGGCTAAACCCTTATCTATAGACTGTTGAGAAATGTCAATAAGATTTACAGTAAATCCGTTTTGAGCAAAAACGTGAGCAATACCGTTACCCATTGTTCCTGCACCAATGACTGCAATAGTTTTCATATAGTTTTAATCGAAATTTTTAATTATTTGTAAAGCAACGCGTAAAGCTTCAGTGCCCTGTTCTAAGTTCACAACAGGAGTTGTATTGTTTATAATGGCATCTGCAAAAGTCTCTAATTCGTCTAGAATAGCGTTGTTTGGGTTGATTTCCGGATTTTCAAAATAAATTTGTTTTTTATCTCCTTCAGCATTTTGTAAAACCATGTCAAAATCTCCTGGTTTCTCTGGAGCGTCCTTCATTTTTACTACCTCAACATTTTTTTCTAGAAAGTCTACAGAGATATAGGCATCTTTTTGAAAAAATCTAGATTTTCTCATATTCTTTAAAGAAATTCTGCTAGAGGTTAAATTAGCTACACAACCATTTTCAAATTTAATTCGGGCATTGGCAATATCTGGTGAATTACTTATTACCGAAACACCGCTGGCATTTATGCTTTCTACTTTTGAATTTACAACACTGAGAATGACATCAATATCATGAATCATTAAATCTAAAACAACAGGTACATCAGTTCCTCTAGGGTTAAATTCAGCCAGTCTATGCGTTTCAATAAACATTGGGTTTTTAATATTGTCTTTAACGGCTAAAAATGCTGGATTAAACCGTTCTACGTGACCAACTTGACCCTTAACGTTGTATTTATGTACCAGTTCAATGAGTTCTTCTGCTTCTGAAACCGTGTTGGTAATAGGTTTTTCAATAAAAACATGTTTGCCCTTTTCAATGGCCTTTTTAGCTACGTTGTAATGAGATAATGTGGGTGTTACAATATCAATTACGTCAACCGCCTCTATAAGTTCATTGATATTTTCATAATAAGTGTAACCAAATTCTTTTACAACATTTTTAGCATTGATTTCATCTGGGTCATAAAAACCCACTAACTCATATTTGTCAGATTGATTTAGTAATCTAAGATGAATTTTTCCTAAGTGTCCGGCTCCCAGTACACCAGCTTTCAGCATAGCATTAAATTTTATCAAAAATACGGATAAGGCAATAAATTTGGAGAAAGCTGAGCAGTTAGTTATTAAATTTGTGAACCAATAAACCATGCGAGATTTACCAAAACATAAAGGAAAGCGCAATCAACTTGCAGAAGTTGTTGCAGCTAAGGGGATTAAAGATGAAAAGGTTTTAGATGCTATTAAAACCATACCCAGACATTTATTTTTAGATAGTAGTTTTGAAGACCACGCCTATCAAGACAAGGCTTTTCCTATAGGAGCTGAACAAACTATTTCTCAGCCGTATACTGTTGCTTTTCAAACTGAACTGTTGAAAATAAAACCTAATGATAAAATTCTAGAAATAGGTACGGGTAGTGGTTACCAAACAGCAGTATTATTACATTTAAAGGCAAAAGTGTATACTGTTGAACGTCAAGGAGAGCTTTTTAAGAAAACAAAACTTTTCTTTGAAAAGATGAATTACCGCCCAAAGAAATTTAGTTTTGGAGATGGTTACAAAGGCATGCCTAAAGAAGCACCATTTGATGGTATTATAGTAACCGCAGGGGCGCCAGAGGTGCCACCAGCACTTCTTTCGCAATTAAAGATAGGAGGTAGACTTGTAATACCGGTTGGAATAGACACTCAAATAATGACTCTTTTTCTTCGAACATCTGAAAAAGAGTTTAAGAAACAAGAATTGGGTAGTTTTAGATTTGTACCCTTGTTAGAAGATAAAAATTAATTATTGAAGGCTTTTTTGATTCGTGAAAGATTTCGTTTGTTATCACGGTCTTTAATAGTTTCTCTTTTGTCGTATAATTTTTTACCACGAGCTAAAGCAATATTCATTTTGGCTAATCCTTTCTCGTTAATAAATAAGTTAAGTGGAATTATGGTTAAGCCAGAAGCTGTTATTTCTTTGTGAAGCTTTTTTAACTCCCCTTTATTCAGCAACAATTTTCTTTCTGCCTTAGGCCTGTGGTTATAATGGCCACCATAGCTATATTCATCTACCTGCATGTTAATTACAAAAAGTTCACCTTTAGCGTTGAACTCACAAAAACTTTCAGAAATTGAAGCTTTTCCTAAACGAATAGATTTAATTTCAGTTCCAGATAATACAATACCTGCGGTGTATTTATCTAAGATTTCATAATCAAATCTTGCACGTCTGTTTTTAATGTTTATATTTTTTTGCATCATTACAAAATTAAGCTTTACAGATTATGTTAGTAAGGAAATTGTTTCTTTTACGATAGAATAGAAAATTAGATTTATGAAATATCCGCTGTTATTTTCAATTTTACTAGTATTAGTTTCTTGTAAAAAGGAAGCTAAAAAACTCACGGCTGATGAAATTGTAAACAAGTCAATAGCTGTTACCGGTGTGGATGATCACAAAAATTACGATAGTCATTTTGAGTTTAGGGGCATAGTTTATCAATCGGAAAACAGAAAAGGAAGAACCCTGTATAAACGCAAAATTTTATCGGATACTGCTACTATTACAGATGTTTTTACAAATGGAAATTTAAAACGATATATTGGTGATAGCTTACTTAATTTACCAGATACAACTGCTCAAAAATATGCCAACTCCGTAAATTCTGTACATTATTTTGCAAGACTACCTTTAGCTTTGAATGATGTCGCCGTTAAAAAAGAATTGCTTTCAGATGCAACTATAAATGCAGTTCCCTATCACAAAATTAAAATTACGTTTTCGCAGGAAAATGGTGGAGAAGACTATGATGATGTATATGTTTATTGGATAAATAAAGAGACGTTAAAGCCAGACTTCTTAGCTTATGAATACCACGTTGACGGTGGTGGCCAACGTTTTAGAGTAGCATTCAATGAACGATATGTAAATGGAATACGATTCGTAGATTATGAAAATTATAAACCAAAAATTTCAAATACAAGCATTCTAATAATAGACAGCTTGTATACCAACAATTACTTAGAATTGCTTTCTAAAATAGAATTGGAAAATATTAAAGTAACGCCTTCTTATTAATTTATGTGCAATCGAATGACAGAGGACTTACCTTCTTTGGTTAATTGAACAACAAATAAACTACCATTGTCATTTTCATTCATATCCTCATAATTGGTATTCCCAGTAATTTTATTAACCATGTAGGGAGTGGTATTACTGTGACCAACTACCAAAACAGTCTGTCCTTTATGTTGATTAATAAACTCCTCAAAATTCAAATTTTTATAGTCTAAATTGGTGATGGGTAAGTTTTTACTGTCAGCAGTTGGTTTAGCAGTTAGTTGAGTTCTTTTAAAGTTTGTTGAATAGATAATATCAAAATCAACATCCTTAAATACTCTAGACCAGTTAGTTGCTCGCTCAAATCCTTCTGCAGTTAAACTTGGATTTTTATCTGAAGAATCTGTCTTAATTTTCTCAGCGTGTCTTACAAAATATAAAGTTGTTGTAAGGCGATCTTCATTTAATTGTATATCTTGCGCACAAATTTTGAAGAAAATACCCCCAAACAATAGCGCAAAAACACTAATCCGGGTCAATTTAAAAGCTTTCATATCATAATTGTTAAAATAGAGCGTTAAGTTACCCAAATAACTGCCTAAAACCAGATGAACTATGAAATATTGTAAATTTCTACTCCTGCTAACACTGCTTCCAATGTTTTCAATTGGGCAAACAGAGAATTTGTTAGAAGATTTTAGACAACACAATTTATTACATCTAAATTCGAGTTTATTAAATCCAACTTTTTCCTACGACAGAAATGACCCTAGGTCTGTAAGCTTATGGACTAGATATCAATGGCAAAGTATTGATGGAGACCCAACAACTTTGTTTTTAAATTACTCTCAACGTTTTGGGGAAAAAGCCTCTGGAGGTTTAGGATTTTTTCAAAATAACACAGCCACTTATCAAAATACAGGTGGTATTTTAAACGTAGCTTTTGCTATACCGGTTGGGGAAAACTCTAATTTATTCTTTGGTACCAATGTTTTATTATACTCTCAAGAATTTTTTGACCCTGCAATTGACAATGCTTTTGGAGGTCAGTTAGTTCCCGCAGTTAGAATTCAAGCTGGTGACTTTAATTTAGGTGTTACTCTTGAGAACGCTTTGAATTTTAATTTTACCGATAGTGAAAGGGAGAATACAGATAGAATATTTAATGGTTTAATGTCTTATGATTTTGGTTTGCCATTTGGTGAAGGAAGGTCTTTTATAAGACCACAAGCCTATGTAAAATCTATTCCTAATGAAGATTTACAATATGGTTTGGCAGCACTGTATTCACATCCAAAGTTTTATTTACAGGGTGGCTATAATAATTATTACAGTTTTTCTGGTGGTTTTGGAGTAACGTTTGCTCAAAAACTTACAGTTGGAGGTTTAGTTGAAACTGCCACCAACAATTTAATTAGTCCAGATGGAGAAACTTTTGAATTATTCTTGTCTTTTAATATAGATAAGCAAAATGATTCAAAGACTCAAAAACAACAACAGTTAGAAGAAGAACAGGCTAGACTTGCAGAAGAACAAAAAAGAATGCAAGAAGAGGAGCAGGCAAGGTTAGATCGTGAAGCTGAAGCAAGAAGACAGCGAGAAGCTAGACAAGATTCTATCCAAAGAGCTAGAGAAGCTCAATTAAGAGAAGAATTAGAGCGTGCAAAACAAGATAGTATAGCCAAAGCACAACGAGAAAGAGAGGTCGTAATTGAGCCAGGTGAAAAGTATGAAGAAGTGGCTTATGCAGAAGGTTTAGAACCAGGATTCTATTTAATTGCAAATGTTTTTGGAACACAACGATATTTTGAAAACTTTATGCAAACTCTTGAAAGTAGAGGGTTAAATCCAAAATCTTTCTTCAGAAAAATGAATGGGTATAACTATGTGTATTTGAAGAAATACAATACTATAGAGGAAGCAAGAGCTGCTAGAAACAGCAACTACGATGGTAGATATAATGAAGCCTTGTGGATATTTAGGGTAAGGCAATAAAAGCTAAACCCTAATTTTTAAATTGTACTTGGAGCGATTGTTCGAGAAATGCAACAGTATTAGAAAGATACTTTCTATCTCGAGTAATCGTTCCCATTACAACAGCACCTTGTAAAATGGTAAAAAGTTGTTTCGCAAACTGCAAAGGCGAAACAGGCAATTTAATTTCTCCGAAATTAACTCCGTTTTCTAATATAAAAGCCAATTTGCCCTCAACCTCTTTTATGGTTTCTCTCGATGCCGAGGCGAGTTTTGCATTGTTGTCCTGAGCATCTACACCTACATTTACTAAAGGGCAGCCACCAAGTTTTACTGTAAACGTATCATACTGTCGATAAAATTTAACAAAGTTCAAAATCTTATCCGCAGCGTTACCCTCAACATCAAGTACCTCATCTATTTTAGTAAGAAGTATGTTTCTGTGGTATTCAAAAGCAGCTAACGCTAACGATTCTTTATTTTCAAAATTACCGTAAATAGCACCTTTGGTTAGGCCCGTAGCATCTGTGATATCACTCATGCTAGTGCCTACATAACCATGTTTGTTAAAAATTGGAGCAACAGTTTCTATTATAAAACGGGTAGTACGTTCAGCTTTAGAACTCATAAGGTTTTGGTAGATTGGTTTGTTTCCTTATTAAAAAGCTAATATACTTAAATATACTTTAGGGTATTAAATAGAAAAGCCCCTTTCGGGGCTTTTATTAATTAACAAGTTCTGACTGATTTCTAAATACCAGTTCATCATCAAATGAGTCTAAAAGTATAATGCTTTCGCTTTTTACCTTACCTTTTAAAATCTCTTTAGAGAGTTGATTTAACACTTCTTTTTGTATTAACCTTTTAATTGGTCTTGCACCATATTGTGGGTCAAATCCTTTTTTGGACAGATAATTAATAGCTTCAGTTGTTGCATCAAGAGTTATATGCTGATTCAAAAGCATTTTTTTGAGATTTTCTAATTGTAATTCAACAATTTCTCTAATATTCTCTCGACTCAATGGTGTAAACATTACAATATCATCAATACGGTTTAAAAATTCTGGCCTAATACTTTTCTTAAGCAATCCTAAGACTTCAACTCTTGCTGCTTCTGTAGCGCTTTGAATATCAGCGTTATTTTCAAACTTTTCTTGTATAATATGGCTACCCATATTACTTGTCATGATAATTATTGCATTTTTAAAATCGGCAACTCTACCCTTATTATCTGTTAATCTACCTTCATCTAAAACTTGAAGTAAAACATTAAATGTATCTGGATGTGCCTTTTCAATTTCATCTAACAATACAACCGAATAAGGTCTTCGTCTTACCGCTTCTGTTAATTGACCACCTTCATCATAACCAACGTATCCAGGGGGTGCACCTACCAATCTGCTTACTGCATGTTTCTCTTGATATTCACTCATATCAATACGAGTCATTGCATTTTCATCATCAAACATATAAGTAGCTAAAGTTTTGGCAAGTTCTGTTTTACCAACGCCTGTGGTTCCTAAAAATAAGAAAGAGCCTATAGGTTTTTTGGCATCTTGTAAACCAGTTCGGCTTCTTCTAATGGCATCAGAAACTGCTGTGATTGCCTCTTCTTGGCCAACTACTCTTTTGTGCAATACTTCTTCTAAGTGTAAAAGTTTCTCACGCTCACTTTGAAGCATTTTGGTTACGGGTATTCCTGTCCATTTAGCCACCACTTCTGCAATATCTTCATTAGACACCTCTTCTTTAATTAATGTTTCACCAGCTTGCTGCTCTTGCAACTGCAGGTTTAGATGGTCTAACTCGTCTTGCGCTTCCTTTATTTTGCCATATCGTAATTCGGCAACTTTGCCATAATCTCCATTTCTTTCTGCTCTTTCAGCTTCAAGCTTATAGTTTTCAATATCTTGTTTGGTTTTTTGAATATTGTCAACTACAGATTTTTCACCTTCCCATTGTGCAAAAATTTCATTTCTCTCTTCCTTTAAATTGGCCAATTCTAGATTTAAAGATTTGAGTTTATCTTCATCTTTTTCTCTTTTAATAGCCTCAATTTCAATTTCTAACTGCATTATTTTGCGATCAAGCACATCTAGCTCTTCTGGTTTAGAATTGATTTCCATTCTAAGTTTTGAAGCTGCTTCATCTATAAGGTCTATGGCTTTGTCTGGCAAAAAACGGTCTGTAATGTAGCGTTGAGATAATTCAACAGCTGCTATAACAGCCTCGTCTTTAATTCGAACTTTATGATGGGCTTCATATTTGTCTTTAATACCTCTTAATATAGAAATTGCGCTTTCTGTATCTGGTTCATCTACAACTACTTTTTGAAATCTTCTCTCTAGTGCTTTATCTTTTTCAAAGTATTTTTGGTATTCGTCTAAAGTTGTTGCGCCTATAGCACGTAACTCACCTCTAGCAAGTGCAGGTTTTAAAATATTTGCTGCATCCATGGCGCCTTGACCACCACCGGCGCCAACAAGAGTGTGAATTTCATCAATAAACAATACAATATCTCCATCAGAGGTAGTAACTTCTTTAACTACTGACTTTAATCTCTCTTCAAATTCACCTTTATACTTTGCACCAGCTATTAGTGCACCCATATCAAGGGAATAAATGGTTTTTTCTTTTAAATTTTCAGGTACATCACCTTGTACAATTCTATGTGCTAATCCTTCAGCAATTGCAGTTTTACCAACACCTGGTTCACCAACAAGTATTGGGTTGTTTTTAGTTCTACGAGATAATATTTGTAAAACTCTTCGTATTTCTTCATCTCTACCAATTACAGGGTCTAACTTACCAGAATCAGCTAGTTGATTTAGGTTTTTAGCATATTTTTCTAGGGAATTGTAAGTATCTTCAGCACTTTGAGAAGTTACTTTACCACCTTTTCTTAATTCTTCTATGGCTGCTAAAAGTTGTTTTTCTGCAACGCCTTGGTCTTTTAAAATCTGACTTATCTTGCTTTTAGATTTAAAAATAGCGAGTAATAAATGTTCTATGGACACATACTCATCTCCCATTTTACGGGCATCTACGCTTGCTTGATTAAGCGTTTTACCAGCTTCTCTAGAAAGCATAATGTCTCCGCCAGAAACCTTTGGGTAGCTTTCTAATTCTTTATCTAAAATTTGATTTACCAATGCTGTGTTAACATTGAGTTTTTTTAACAAGAATGGCAATACATTTTCATCAACCTCAGAAATTGCTTTGTAGATATGTTCATTTTCAATTTGTTGATGTTCAAAACCCATAGCAATCTCTTGTGCTTGCTGTAAGGCTTCTTGTGTTTTTATAGTGAAATTATTTGCGTTCATTTTCTTTTTTTCAGAAAGAAGTCAAATATCCTACCATAATAGATTAAGTGACAAAGTGACGCGTAAAATTCAAAATATAAAGACATTTCGTCATGTAATGAATTCTATTTCTAAATGACTAAATAGCTATATTTTTGCGTTATGGGATTATTTAATAACTTATTTAAAAACGAGAATTCATCAGAAAAGGAAGAACAAAACATTCCTTGGAATGCTTTAACTACATTGGAGCAGGTAAATCAGGTAATTCAAGATTCTCAAGGTAAAACGCAGGTTGTTTTTAAACATTCTACAAGTTGTGGAATCAGTGGAATGGTTTTAAGACGAATAACAACTAGTTGGAGTACAATAGATACTTCTCAAGTAGATTTTAATTTTTTAGACTTACTGGCTTACCGAAATATTTCTAATGCAATTGCTTCAAAGCTGAATGTAGTGCATCAATCACCCCAAGTAATACTATTAAGAAATGGAGAAGTAGTTTTTCATACTTCTCACGGAGCAATAATGGATTTTGATATCAAGAAATTCCTATAAAAGAAAGCCCCAAATAAAGGGGCTTTCTTTTATCTATTAATTTGATTTTGTTGTAAGAGCGTTGCTAATCTTGTTTTTAAATCTTCACCTGCGTCATATACCATTTGTTCGTTAGATGGAAATTGAATGGCAGCTAAATTTAAAAGTTCAATTAAGTCATTTTCTAAGGCTCTTTTGTCACCAGAATGTTTTGCATAAATGTGCTCAAAAACAAACTCACTAGAAATTGGAAAAGTATTAACCTCTTGTTGCGTTTTTAAATCTGTTAAGGTGATTTTAGCTCCTAATTGTGCAGTTTTAAATTGTGTAAACTGATAAAAATCGCATCTTACTTTTTTAAATTTATCTACTTTAATATCGTTACCCAGGCTATCTTTTGCAACATTACCATTATCATCTAGCACATATTCAAAACCATCTTTAACCAATTTTTCTTTGCTTATTTGTTTCTCCTGAACCTGTTCTGGAGAAATAAAAATTTGATTAAAGTCTAAGTTTAATAAATAGTCATATTCTTGATTTTTTAGTGGTGTGGTATGATAAGCTGTCCAAAAATCATTTATACGAAAGGTATTAAAATCTAACAATTCATTTTGTAACCTTTCTGGTATTACCTGTTCAGTTTGGTTGCTTAATTCAACAGCTACATAATCTATTCCTTTTAGATGCGCTTCTTGCATAATATTTGCGGTGGGATACGCTCCAGGATTTATTTCTTCTAAGTAACTTAAATCATCATATGCTTTTCTAAAGTCTAATTTACTTGTTGCATTTTTCATTAATTCATTAGCGTTGGCATACAAATATTCTGATAAGTTATTTTTAGCTACCAAGAGTTTGGAGTCGTAATTTGAAAATTCAAATTTTGCTTCTCTATTTTCATCATAAACAGGCAATGGCAATAACGGTTCAATTCTGTTCTGCAACGTTTTAAGATTGACATAACTAGTATATATTTTCTCGTAGTTTGCCTGGTTTCCATCTTGTTTTAAAAAGGCAATATTTTCTAACTCACGTTTACTATGCTTTGCAAAAGCATCTTCAAGTATGCGTATATATTCTTGGTTGCCTCTCTTTGTTTTGTTCTTAGAAAGGTTCTGAATAGACTTATTAATGGCCGTAAGATAGTTACCCTCATTAATAGCCTGTTGTGTTTTTTTAACACCTCCGCATGATGCTAAAATCACAGAAAATAAAAGGAGTATAGATTTTTTCATAATGTTTTGGTTTTATGATTTACTTAGTTGATTTTCAAACTACGTGCCAAAAACGGCTAATTCAATAACGAAAAACTGTTAGAAACCGTATATCAAGGCCTAACACGAATTAATTTTTTTTATTCAATTGTTGAAATCTGTTTGAAAAATAATTTTTTTACAAAATTTTGAGTAGTATAAAAGACGTTTCAATTTGTATTTTTGCAACCTAAAAATTTGCATTATGACTCGCGATCAACACTTGTTCGATTTAATTGGAAAAGAAAAAGAAAGACAGCTAAGAGGTATAGAATTAATTGCCTCTGAAAACTTTGTTAGTGAACAAGTAATGGAAGCTGCAGGTTCTGTATTAACCAATAAATATGCAGAAGGTTATCCAGGAAAACGATATTATGGTGGTTGTGATATAGTTGATCAAGTTGAACAATTAGCAATAGATAGAGCAAAAGAACTTTTTGGTGCCAGTTATGCAAATGTGCAGCCACACTCAGGTTCGCAAGCAAATGCCTCCGTATACCATGCCTGCTTACAACCAGGAGATACTATTTTAGGTTTTGACTTGTCTCATGGTGGTCATTTAACACATGGATCGCCGGTTAACTTTTCAGGTAAGTTATACAATCCTGTTTTTTATGGTGTTAATGAAGAAACAGGAATGTTAGATTATGAAGAAATTCAAAAAATTGCAGATAAAGAAAAGCCTAAAATGATTATTGCAGGGGCTTCTGCGTATTCTCGAGATATAGATTTTAAAAAATTCAGAGAAATTGCAGATAGTGTAGGAGCATTGTTGTTGGCTGATATTTCTCATCCATCTGGTTTAATAGCAAAAGGAGTGTTGAATGATCCAATTCCTCATTGCCATGTGGTTACTACAACTACGCACAAAACTTTGAGAGGACCAAGAGGAGGTTTAATATTAATGGGTGAAAATTTTGAGAATCCATTTGGAATTAAATTAAAAAATGGTAACCTCAGAAAAATGTCTGGTTTATTTGATTTGGCAGTTTTTCCTGGTAATCAAGGAGGACCATTAGAACATATTATTGCTGCAAAAGCTGTAGCATTTGGTGAAGCTTTAACCGATGAATTTCTTAATTACATAGTTCAAGTTAAAAAGAATGCAGCCGCAATGGCCAAAGCTTTTATAGATTTAGACTACAAGGTTATTTCTGGCGGTACAGATAATCACATGATGTTAATTGATCTTAGGAATAAAAATATTACAGGAAAAGATGCTGAAAAGGCATTAGAGCATGCAGATATTACTGCAAACAAAAATATGGTTCCTTTTGATTCGCAATCTCCATTTATTACCTCAGGAGTTAGGTTTGGAACCTCAGCAATAACCACTAGAGGTTTAAAAGAAGAAGATATGAGTGCAATAGTTGGTTATATAAATGAAGTGTTAACCAATCATGAGAATACTGAAAAAGTCTCTTCAATAAAAGAAAAAGTCAATCAGTTGATGATTGACAGGCCTTTATTTGTGGGTTAAAATTTTTTTTAGAGTAGGAAGAAATCTCCTTCAATTAGGGTTTTGCTTTTACAATCATACACAAACATTTGTGTGTCAGAATCAAAATAAAGACCCCAGTAATTATAATATACGTCCGCGTTTTGTGGGTTGTTATTATGATTTAGATTGGTTTCTTGACTCTCCTCATAAACAGGAAGAAATATTTCATAAGGCATTTCTGAAATTCCTTTTGTAAAATGAACAAAATTGCCGTTAAGTGCGTCAAATATTTTACCAATATTATCTAGAATACTAAGATTGTAAACTTTACCAATAATTATAGAGGTATCTAACATAGTAATACTTAGTTCTTCTATATCATAAATAGCATCACTTTTGCTATTTAATTCTTTAAAATATTCTTGGAAAGAACTAGTGCTAACTAAGTTGCCATTTGCATAGGAGTATTGAAAGCCTCCCCAACCACCATTATTAAGATATGTAAAACTATCAATTAAGGTGAAATTACATTGCATGTTAATAACAAGTTTCCAAGTATTGGTAACAGGAGAATAGTTACAATGAATGTTAACATCAGCATAAAAATCACGCTCGATTAGCTTTCGTAAATTTTCAATTTTTTGAGCTTTAGCTAAATGATTTTCGCTTAAGTTTTCGTTGACAAAAGTTACCTTATTCTTGATTGACATATCTGATTGATTTGGATATATATCGAATTTAAATCAAATATTTAAAGACTGATTAAAGCAAAACCATAAAAAAATTAGGGTTTGTGTTCAAAATCCAATGAAAATTCTTAAAAAAATGTTAAATTTTACAAAAATAAATTTGAACGGTAATTTTACACCCTTAAAATGTGCAAAAAAAGCATTGAAATGAACTGTATTTTTTGCACAAATACGCGTTTAGTATACTTAGGTAAAACCTTTTTACGGTAACCCTAAAACATATTAATTATAAGTAATCTATTGGGAGTAAGTTATTTTAGATAAAGCCTCTGTTTTTAGCAGCTAAAATTAACGCCAAATCATTTTCCTTTTCTGTTCCAAAAATTGATTTCAAATGACGCTTTCTATTTTCAATTGAAGAAGATGACAATTCTATATACTGTTCTAAATCTTTGGTTTTGGTTCCTTTGGCTAAATGATATAAAATTTTTCTGTCATTTTCATCAAGAGAAATATCATTGGCCATTTTTTTACGTATTGCACCTAAAGCTTTAGAAGAATAGTACGGAGGATTATTAATTACCGTTTTAATAGCGTCTTCTAGCGTTTTTTGGTCAATGTCTGTTTTAACCATGTAACCATCTGGATCAACAGACTTTAAAATGCTATTAATTCTGTAATTATCGCTAAAAGAAGACATAAATATTATTCTGGTAGAAGGCACAAGTTTTCTAGCCAGAACACCAAGATCTTCACCATTATAGGGTTGATCTTCATTGGGAGGGAACAATTGCACGTCTAGCAGCAATATATCGTACTGAAAGGTAGTAGCAGAATCCTCAATTTTTTTTCGACCAGTTTCATAATCTGAAGCGGTGTCTACAATTATGTTATAATCTTCAAAGATTAATCTTTCAAGGATAAATTTATATCCTAACATAATCATTTCGTGGTCGTCTACGGCTAGTATTCTTAAAGTTTTCATTCTGCTTGCAATATATTAAAACTGGTGGATTCTTTATCAGCTTTGCTGTTTTCTACGTTGTTTTTAATTGGAACTATTACTTCTACTTTGGTTCCTTTCCCAAGTGTACTTCTAAAATTAACCTTTCCATTTAATTTTTCAATACGAGAACGGATATTTTTAATTCCAATTCCCGTTTTTTTCTTTTTTAAATCGAAGCCCTTACCATTATCTATTATATTTAGTCTAAGGTTATGTGCTGTTTTAGAGATTTGTAAATCTATATTTTTAGCTTTTGAATGCTTAATGGAGTTTTGAATTATTTCTTGAACTATTCGGTAAATATTGATTTTTGTATTACTATCAAAAAGTTCCCAATCCACCTCATTACTATATTTAGTTTCAATTTTAATACCACTACTTTTAGCAGAGGTACTTAACAACTCAATTAATGCTAAATTAAAATTATCAACTTTTTCATAAGATCCTTTATTCAGCTCATGTGAAATCATTCTAATTTCTTCTTCTACGCCCTGTAATTTTTGAATTAGTTCATCTCGCTGGTTTATGGCTTCTTGGTCAGACCTTTCATTTAGTCCACTCATAATAAGCCTTATGCCCAGCATTTCTCCAAGAACACCATCATGTAATTCTTCTGAAATTCTGCGTTGCTCTGCTTTTTTTCCTTGTTCTAGTTTGCCACGTTGCGCAAGCATTAATTTGTAGATTTCTTGATTGCTTTCTTGTTGGGTTTTTTCAAATCGTAAGCGTTGATTTACAATGCGCTGCAATACAATAGTAATTACGCCGACACCTAATACTAAAAGCCCAATTGACACCCCAATTAACAGCTGACTTCTTTTTTGGAGTTTAATGTTTTCTTGCTCGGTTTCTTCGGTTTCTAGTTCAATTAGTGCAAACTTTTCTCTAAAACTTCTTTCCTCATTAATTAACTGGTTTTGTAACTTTACATATTGCATGCCATAACCTCTTTTGTCTATCTCTTCAACAGCAATTAAAAACTCATACAATTCTAATAACCGGTCATTGTTTTCTGTAGCTTTAGCTATATCTACAGCGGTTTCAACCTTAGCAATAGCTTGTTCTTTTTTATTAGCAGCTAGTAGTACTTCGGCGTAATATTGGTAAACTCGTGGTTTTTCATACTCAAGACCTAGGCTGTCTATAAGTTGTAGAGTGGCAGTAAACTCTTTTTCAAAATACGCTGATGTAAATTTTCCTAATTTGAAATTTGCATACAGGTAACCAGATTTTGCTTTGACATAGGTTTTCGGTATTAGATTGATTAAGTCTTTATTTTGAAGTAAAGTTTGATATACAGAATCTGCTTTTTTATAATTTTCTGCCCTGGCGTAGGTACTAGCAAAATTATTGGTGTTATAAATACTGTAAATTTCATTTACATCCTCATCTAAAAATTTTATTTGTTCTTTGGCAATTTGATGGTACTTAAAGGCTTTATCAAAATTTTTTAATCCGTTTTGAATTATAGCAGTAAGATTATACGAAGTAAAATAATGTTGAGTTATTTCATTTACTTTGACATAATTAACATATTTTGTCGCTGTTTCTTCGGCTCTTACATAATCCTTGGTGTCATGTTGTATAAGGGCAATATCATATAGAATAGAGGCGTTTAAATTTTTAGAATTCAAATCAAAATCATGCCCTTCAATTATTCTTCTCGCAGAAATATAATAGTAAAATGCGCTATCTAAATGTTTTTGATTTTTAAAATAATCTCCTACTTTTTGTTTTGAAAGTGCATTGTAGTAATAATTATTGCTTTTTTGTGATAAATACTGGGTTTGCTTGTTTAATGATTTGAATTTAGTAGTATCACCAATTTTCAGGAACGCACTAGACAAGGTACTTAATACTTCTAATTTTTCATTCCCTTGAAATGTTTCAATTTTATTAAGTGAAGAATTTAAAAACGCCAATTTTTCTTCGTTGGTAACATCTGATTCTAAAGTAGATGTAATCCTGTTAAGGAATTCTTCCTTATCATTATCTTGAACTATTGGTTTATAAGATGTAGTAAAAAGACATGCAGCATAGGTTAGCAGTATTGCATAGGTCTTAAGCATAATTACAATTTGAGGGCACTTGTTAAAACAAGATACAAAAAAAGCCCTAAACTTAAGGTTAAGGGCTACTGTTATAAAATAAATTTAAATTATCAAGAAACACAATTGCCAGTTGGGCAATCTGGATCTGGTAATTCATCTCCATCTGGTGAATCTATATATAGTTGGTCTGTTTCTGCGGTTGCTTCACTTTCACATGATACTAATCCCATTGTAAATATGGCCACGGCTAAAATGCTCATTACTTTTTTCATCTTCTCTAGTTTTAAGGTTAATGATTACTTCTAATTATGACCCAAAACTAGCTTCTCCTTTACCCAAGTACACTTGGGTAAAGGCTTTGTTAGTAACCCGCCTATGTTTGTGAGTATTTAAACAAAATTTGTAAGAAATAGACTAAGAAAGTGTAGAAATGGCGTTTTTGGAGAGCAGCTCTTTAAGCTCGTCTATTTTTTCTCTATAAGTTCTAGAAAAAGGTAAACCCCTTTGATTATTTTTTAAGGTACATATAGATTTACCATAATTAATACGGGCTATGTGATTACTATTGATAATGTAACTCTGGTGAACCCGCACAAAATTCTGTGGCAACTTTTCTTCAAAGGATTTTAATGTTTTAAATGCGCTTATTTTACGACCGTCTCTCATATGAAAATCAGTACTGTTGTTGTCCGCTTTTAAATACAAAATCTCATTAGTATCTAGATAGTGATAATCTTTATAAGATTTTAAGCATAGGGTAGCCGGTATTTGCTCTTTAATAACAAGCCTTTTAAATCTTAATAGTGTTTTTCTTATTTCTACATCTGAACTTGAGACCAACCAATAATCGAAAAAACCGGCCTTAATGGCGTTGTATGCTTTAGATTCATCTTTTGATACCGCTATAATTTTTGGTAAAGTATCCAAGAACTGGTATAAATCATTTATTAATGAGAATACATTATTGTCTTTGTCGTCTATGTTAACAACAACCAAATCTGGCAAATACTTTAAAATTGAATTCTGTAGTTCGCCGTAGTCATTTAGCAAAGCACTACAAGTAAAATTTTTGTATTCTGATAATGCAGTTCTTAAATCTAAAATTGAAGAGGCATTACTGTCAATAATTACATAAGAATAAACCATAATAAAAAGCTTTCTCTAAAGTAATTTCAGCCTTCCACTTATGATTGCACAAAAACCTTAAAAAAAATAGGGTTTAGTGGATATTTGCTAGTTGTATTATGTTAATCAGTTGTTAAGAAAAAATTTATAGCTCCGATATCGGTAGAATTAGCTCTAGAATTGCCGAATAAATCAAACGGTACCTGAATGCCAATATCCGTGTTTCCTGCCCCAATGGCTTCAGACTCTTCAGTCAAAAAAAAGAGGTTTTGAGTTGGATTTAAAAAGCCAGTATTTTTATTAATAGAAGTATTAACGTAAATGCTAGCATTAGTGAAGTCGTAAATTGGTAATTCTTTAAACCTATCATTAATATCATTAAATTTTAACAATGAACTTTCGAAACTAATGTTAAATGCATTTTCACCTTCCTGAAAAAGCAAAAATTCAATGTTTTGATTACCATCTACAATGCAGTTACCAAAATAAGCTTGTTGTAAATCAGCTGATAACAGAGAACCATCAGAAAGCTCAATAAAATTGTCTATTAAGAGGGTAGGTGAGTTTCTAAAACTACTTGTCCAATAATTAGCAAATGTACTATGAAGAAATTCGTAGTTGCCTCCTAAATTTAAATATACAGAGGATTCTCCAGAACTGCCAAAGACACAGTTTTTAGCTTCGATTGTGGCGTTAATACCCCATAAATTAGAAAATGAACTATTGTAGATTTGAGAGTTTACAATGTTCAAATTTACTTCAGAATTGGTAGTAGTACCTTCACAGAGTACTCCGATTGTGGCATTTTTTAAGGTTAAATTTGAAATTGTATTGTCGACGCTTCCCTTTGCTAACCAAATAGCGCCCCATTGCCCTGCCACATTTTCGTAAGCTGTTTCTAGACGGTCTGCTTCAAAAATAACTTCATTTTCTAAGGCTTCGAACGACTCACTCAAGGTGCCATTTACCTGTATAGAAGCATTTTCTGAAACTAGAATTCCAGAATCTTTATGAAAGAATACCCTTGAACCTGCTTCTATTATTAGACTTTTGTTTGGCGGAACTGTAGCATAACCATAGATTACATATGGTTTTTCTTTAGTGAAAATAAGCTCGTTATCCTCCAAATAAAATCCATTTATACTAATTTCTGATTCATCATCGCCCAATAAAATAGATTCTTTGATGCCTTGATTGTCTATAGAGGGAAATAGAAAAATGGCGTCTTTAACTAAACTTACAAGTTCCACTTCCATTGTTTCCGTAGCTAATGTAAACTGAATGGCATCGGTATTTAAGAATTCATTAGCAACAAACTCTGTTTGTGTAGCAGTTGTTTCAATAAAAACGAACAAACTATCTTTTGCGAGAATTGAAACATCATTAAAATTAACACCTGCCTCGCCATCAACATTCAAACGGTAATTTGAATTTTCGTTTCTAAGTGAAATATTTGGAATGGTTACCGCTGTATTTTCTTTGTTATATACCTTAAATGAATAGGTTCTGCTCGAAATATTTGAAAAAATAGTGTCTAAAAAAACGGTATCCTTAGAAAATTCTAATGTGTTAGCAACTATTTTCTCATTAAAA
This sequence comes from Croceivirga lutea, assembly GCF_014235875.1. Taxonomy (GTDB): domain Bacteria; phylum Bacteroidota; class Bacteroidia; order Flavobacteriales; family Flavobacteriaceae; genus Croceivirga; species Croceivirga lutea. The sequence continues at coordinate 226,133 of NZ_JACJUK010000001.1, forward strand.
TCTTCGCGGCAAGAGGCAAGGCCAACCATTAGTACAATAAGACTAATTGTTGCAATCCATTTGATATTAATCAGTTTATGAAAACAATTCAATAAGATGCTCATGAATTCTTTTTGGTTTCATGCTTTTTCGTTCTAACATGCACCATTCTGTAAGCGCAGAAACTAAAATGTTATTGCTTTTTGAATCTATAATTTCAACTTTACGCCAACAGAGTGGTCCTTTCCATTTAGAGATTTGAGTAACTAATTTTAGTTTATCATCTAAAAACGCACTTTTGTGATATGTTATGTTGTGATTTCTTACCACCCAGACATAATTATCTACCACTTCTTTTGGAGCAATGGTCGACCAATGAGCTCTGGAGATTTCTTGTATCCAGGTTAAAAATTGCACGTTATTAACGTGCTTGTTTTCATCTAAATGCTCTATGGTTACCAAAACAGTTTGAGTAAATAACCTCACGCTACTTTTTTGTTATAATGACTTCAAACAATTTGCTCCAATTTTTTCCAGTTACGAAAAAAGTACCTTTTTCAGGATGGTAGGCTATACCATTTAGCACGTCTAAGGCATCGTGTTGTTCAACTTTGCTTTTTAATCCACTAAAGTTAACCACCCCTTCTATTGCACCTGACGTAGCATCTATAATCATCATACTTTCTTTTTGCCATACATTGGCATAGATTTTTCCATCTACAAACTCTAACTCGTTTGCTTTATTAAATATAGATTTATTGGTTACGGTTTCTATATGGTCTTCTTCGATATAGGTTTCCGGATTTAAAATCCATATTTTTTCAGTTCCATCACTTTTGTAAATTCTATTACCATCATTACAAAGACCCCATCCTTCTTTACTTTCACCATAGCTAAAACTTTCAATTTTAGAAAGGTCTTTACTACTGTAAACGTATCCAATCTTATTTTGCCATGTAAGCTGTATTACTTTGTTGCCTAATAAGGTAAGTCCTTCACCAAATTCTGAATTTTTCAACGCAATTTCTTGCAAAACTTCACCTGTCTTATAATCAACTTTTCTAAGTGTTGACTGTCCTAAACGGCCAGTACTTTCGAACAGGGTATCATTTTTAAATTCTAAGCCTTGGGTAAATGCATTTTTATCATGAGGAAATTCGTTTACAATTTCATAGGTATAAACTGCGGGAGGATTTGCAGCGAGTATGCTGACTTTTTTTGTAATTTCTACAGAAGTATCATCATAAAAAACTTTTGCAACCAAAAGCTTTTGACCTAATTTTTGCACAGATAAAGCGAGTTTGCCATTGTTTTCTGTAATTTCTTCACCATCTATTGAATATTCCACATTTGTAATAGATTTATTCTTCTTGTTTTGTATGGCAACGCCAACCAAATCTCCATTTTGAAATTTGTTATTTTTTCCTTCCAAATCAATACTAAAAAATTTGGTGGCATCTGAAGTGCTTCCACAGGCTGTTATTAAACAAGTTACAGTTATTACAATTAGAAATGAGATTCTTTTCATTTTATAAATTAATTGAAATACCAAATTACACATGCAAGTTGATTGCAGCAAATTTAAAAGGGTTGTATATTTGCAGCCGGCAAGTCCTACACGACCAGCTCCTGTAGAATCCCCCAGGGCGGGAACGCAGCAAGGGTATACGGTCGTAGCGGTGCGATGTAGGTAGCTTGCCTTTTTTTATGCCTTATTTTTACCTACTTAATTTTCTATTTTACCTCTTCAGATGAGCAAACAAGTAGTTTTAGTAACAGGTGGTTCTGGCGGAATTGGCAAGGCCATTTGCATGTATCTTCAGCAAAAAGGTTTTATTGTTTACGGTACCACCAGAAAAGTTGAAAAGTATAAAGATTTTTCAGATTTCAATCTTATTTCTTTAGACGTACATAATGTGGAAAGTATAAAATCGGCAGTACTGTCAATTGTCAAAAAAGAGGGAAGAATAGACATTTTAATTAATAATGCGGGGATAGGTATAACAGGGCCCGTAGAAGAAACACCGGAAGAAGCCATAGATAAAGTTTTTAACACGAATTTTAAAGGACCCTTACGAATGATACAAGAGGTGCTTCCAGTGATGCGAAGTCAAAATTCAGGTTTGATTATTAATATAACTTCTATTGCAGGTTATATGGGATTGCCATTTAGGGCATTTTATTCAGCATCTAAAGGTGCTTTAGAAGTTGTTGTAGAGGGTTTACGTATGGAAACAAAGCAATTTGGAGTTAAGGTTGTAAATCTTGCACCTGGAGACTACGCAACTAATATTGCTGATAGTAGATATACAGTAAGTGCATCAAAAGATTCTGTTTATAAAGAGTCTTACCAAATGTCTTTAGATTTAATGAACGCGCATGTAGATTCGGGAAGAAATCCTAATGAAGTTGCCAAAAAGATTTTTAAGATAATAAAAACTAAAAATCCAAAAGTTCATTACACCGTAGGTTCGTTCATGCAAAAGTTTTCAATTTTCTTAAAGAAAATATTACCAAATAACACGTTTGAAAGGTTACTTTTACGTCATTATAAATTGTAGAGCAATTAAATACAACACATTATGAAATTTTTTATCGATACTGCCAATCTTGACCAAATTAAAGAAGCTCAGGCTTTAGGGGTTTTAGATGGTGTTACTACAAACCCGTCTTTAATGGCCAAAGAAGGTATTACAGGCCAAGAAAACATTCTAAAACACTATGTAGACATTTGTAACATAGTAGAAGGTGATGTATCGGCTGAAGTTATAGCAACTGATTTTGAGGGTATGGTTAAAGAGGGTGAGGCTTTAGCAGCATTGCACTCTCAAATAGTAGTTAAATTACCCATGATTGCTGATGGAGTAAAAGCATGTAAGTATTTTACAGACAAAGGCATTAGAACAAATGTAACATTAGTTTTCTCACCGGGTCAGGCGCTGTTAGCTGCAAAAGCAGGTGCTACTTATGTTTCGCCATTTATTGGCCGACTAGATGATATTTCAACAGACGGCTTAAACCTTATCGCAGAGATTAGACAGATTTACGATAACTATGGTTTTACAACTGAAATATTAGCTGCATCTGTAAGACACACTATGCATGTGATTGATTGTGCTAAAATTGGTGCAGATGTTATGACAGGACCATTGTCAGCAATAAAAGGCCTTTTAAAGCATCCTTTAACTGATATTGGTTTAGAAAAGTTTTTAGCGGATTACAAAAAAGGTAATTCTTAAGATTGCTTACTGTAGCATTAATAAAGACCACTCAATTTTGGGTGGTTTTTTTTTAAAAGGAAGAGTAAAGGTTTCCAAACCCCTCTTTAATAATAGTGTCTTTAGTTATAACACATTTATTAAAACCATCTATTATTAGATTACTTCTAACTTCATCAATATCTGAACTTAAAAATTGATTGTTGGTAGAAAGACCTGACTCATTGATAATACTTTTCCACTGACTTTCAGAGGTGCGCAAACAAATACCTATAAAATTTAAATCAGGATTTTGAGTTTTTAAGGTGGCAATTTGTTTATGTACATTTCTAAAGTGCTTTTTTTGCACTCCAGACCAAAAATAGATTACATTTTTATTAGGACTTACAACCTGAGGTAAACCTTTAACTTCACCATTATAGGTTGAAAGAATAATGTTAGGCAACGTATTGTTTGATTGTAGATTACGAATACCTTTAACTAAACCCTGAATTTCTTGTTTGTGGTCTTCATTTGTAGAGAGTCCTTCATATTTTGAAACAAAATCTTGGGTTCCTTGTGTAATTTTATGTTCTTTTAAAAGTGCATCAACAGCAACACTTCTAAATAGGTTATTTCGTAAATCTTCATTCTCAACAGTGCTATCAATTAGTTTTAACTTATGATTGTTAAGGTGAATATAATTTTCTGGAGTATGATTTTTAGAACCGCAATCTCTAAGGCAAGACATGTAACTTAAATTACTAAAATGATACTTCATATAATCATAATAGGGTCTAAAGTAAACCAGTTCATTGTGGTTTAAATCTATCTTTTTTCGATACTGATAATAATTATCATCTAAAGCATGAATTGTCTCTTCACCAGTGTGTTTTTTATGATAGAAAGGATATTTTTCTTTGTAGATGTAACTATTATAATCAATGGCAGCCATAGCCATCGAAGCTGCTTCCTTTGACAACTCGTCAGAAGCAATTAAATCTTTTAGCTCATCATTTTTTAAAGTTCTAAGCGAATCAATTTTTGCGCTAAAATCTGTTGGTTTTAATTTGTAAAGTGAGTTAACGTATCTTTCTTCATCTTCGAAGTTTAAGAACATTTCAATTAGAAAATTGTTAATACCCTGATTTGTTCCTGAGAATACCAGAGATTCATCAAAAGCATTGGTATTTAAACGTATAATAATACTATCTCCTTTTTCTAAGTAAACATATTGTAATTCTGGAGCGTGATTGAAATGATGAAGGCCTTCATTTACTTCATTAACAACAAACTTAAATTGATTGTTAGTGTCTATTTTGGCAGAATCAACAACAATATCGTCCTTATAAAGCACAACATAATCACTAGTTGGATTAACAATTTCGCCCGCAAAATAGGCCGATTCCGAATTGTTATTTTTTTCTGTATTGCAGGAGAACAATAGGGAACAAGCAAGTAACAAATAAAAATTCTTCATTCAAATCTTTAGAGGATAACAAATCTAACAATCGGTATTAAGTAGACTTGTTAACAGCTAGTTAAATGTTGTAAATATCAGATTTATAGTGGTTTAAAGCCTAGGAATTAATTTAAGAATACCAGTTTAATTTGGTTATTTTTGCAAAAAAATTAGAATACATTTATGTTATCAGTTTCAAATCTATCTGTACAGTTTGGTAAACGCGTTTTATTTGATGAGGTTAATGTTGCCTTTACAGATGGTAATTGCTACGGCATTATTGGTGCAAACGGGGCAGGTAAATCTACCTTCTTAAAAATTTTAGCAAAGCAAATTGACCCAACTTCTGGTCATGTACATTTAGAACCAGGAAAACGCATGTCTGTTCTAGAACAGAACCATAATGCGTACGATGAAAATCCGGTTTTAGAAACGGTGATGATGGGTAACAAGCCTTTATTTAAGATTAAAACTCAAATTGATGAGTTATATGCTGACTATACGGATGAAAATGCTGAAAAAATAGGGGAGTTACAAGTACAGTTCGAAGAAATGAATGGTTGGAATGCAGAAAGTGATGCTGCTGCCTTATTGAGCAACTTAGGAATTGCTGAAGAATACCATTTTACTCCTATGGCTGATTTAGATAGCAAATTAAAAGTTAGGGTCTTATTGGCGCAAGCTTTATTTGGAAATCCTGATGTACTAATCATGGATGAGCCTACAAACGATTTAGATTATGAAACCATCTCATGGCTAGAAGATTTTTTAGCCATGTATGATAATACTGTAATTGTAGTTTCTCACGATAGACATTTTTTAGATGCGGTATGTACCAGCATTGCTGACATAGATTTTGGTAAAATCAATTTATTTTCTGGTAACTACACATTTTGGTATGAGAGTAGCCAATTAGCCGCTAGACAAAGAGCACAGCAAAACAAAAAGGCGGAAGAAAAAGCCAAAGAATTGCAAGAGTTTATTCAACGTTTTAGTGCTAACGTTGCTAAGAGTAAACAAGCTACATCACGTAAAAAAATGCTAGATAAGCTAAAAGTTGATGAAATTAAACCATCAAGTAGAAGATATCCTGCAATTATTTTTGAAAGAGAGCGAGAGGCTGGCGACCAAATTTTGAATGTTGAGGGGCTTTCAGCAAAAACAGATGAAGGAGAAATATTATTTGAAAATGTTGATATAAACCTTGCTAAAGGAGATAAAGTAGCTATTATCTCTAAAGATTCTAGGGCCACCACAGCGTTTTATGAAATTATCACAGGTAATAAAGAGTTACAAGGCGGTAAATTTCAGTGGGGTGTTACTACTGGTCAATCTTATTTACCCGCAGATAATGCTGAGTATTTTCAGGAAAATATCAACCTTGTAGACTGGTTAAGACAATGGGCAAAGACTGAAGAAGAAAAAGAAGAAGTTTTCTTACGAGGGTTTTTGGGTAAAATGTTATTTAGCGGAGAGGAAGCTTTAAAGAAATGTACAGTATTGTCTGGAGGTGAAAAAGTAAGATGCATGCTCAGCCGAATGATGATGCTTAGAGCAAATGTTTTATTGTTAGATGAACCAACAAACCACTTAGATTTAGAAAGTATTACAGCCTTTAATAATTCACTTAAAAACTTTAAAGGCACGGTGCTAATGACAACACATGACCATGCCTTTGTACAATCTGTAGCAAATAGAGTAATAGAGTTAACGCCTAAGGGTGTAATTGATAGGTATTTATCGTTTGATGATTACATGACAGATAAAACTATCAGAGAGCAGCGTACAAAAATGTACACTACCGTTTCTGTAGGCTAAGCGTTAAAATATTTACTGTTCCAAATAGCCGGGTTAAAGTTTTTTCCTCTTGCAAAGCCATAGTAAATAACAATGGCTCCAATCATTTTAAAATTAAAAAGAAAAATCATTACAAACTCGGCTGTGGTATCTGTTTTAGAAAATAGGCCAGATGGCACTAAAAAGGTGATTAAAAAACTAACCAACATTGTTACTAGCGCAAGGTTAATAATGTTTTTAAATGGCCAAACCAGCATTTTTCTTAAAGGATGTAAGTCATTACCCCATTTATGAATTAGGTAATAATAACCGTTACCAATAGGAGCAAATAATAACGGGTCGTCTTTATCAGCTAATTTAAAAAGCTTAGAAGGCGCCATAATTTTAAAACCCTGAAGTGATGTGCTGTGCTCTTTTTCTAGTTGTTTAATCTGAGAAATTGCTTCTGTTGGAATTTCCCCTTTAAAATATTTTGAATCTAAAAAGCGTAAACGATAATCAATACATATATTTCTTATAGTATTGATATGATAAATTCGATTTGACTCTAGGTTATCAAAATCGAAGTTATTCTCCTTTATAACGCTATTAGAAGATAACTTATCTTCAATTCCCTGTCTACATAACTCATCTTCTTTTAAAATTTGAGCTACTTGTTCCAAAACATCAACATCCGGAATTGATTTGGACTGAAAAACACGAAGTTTTTCTTCAATATTAGTCTTGTTCATTTTCTTTTTTTAGCAATTAACTCAAAGTTAGAAAAATATCTCTTTTGATTCAAATTGTAGGAGTAAGAATCAATATGTTAATAAATTGTTAAAACCGATAAACTGCATAGGCTAAATGTCCCAATAATTCTTAAAAGTTGTTATTTTGTCGACATTAATGTGCATTTCAACGATACATTATACTAATTTGAACACTTGACAAACAATCTAACTACTGAAAAATGAACTTCCCCCGTACTATTTTTTTGGTTTGCTTTTTGCTAACCATCTCTTTATCAGTATATAGTCAAAACAATAGTTTAAATACTATTCCTGCGGCTATATATTTAACCGGTGGTTCATTACACAATTCTTCTGGTTCAGATTCTTTAAAACATCGCACATTTAATGCTGCTTTGAAAATTACGCAGCTAGACGACTTATTAAAAAATAGTGGTTCGTTTACCATTTTTGCACCTACAGAAAATGCTTTTTCTCAATTTTCAGCAACAAAGCTTAGGGAGTTATTTCTATCAGATGATAAAAAAGCATTGAATTATCTGCTTTCTTCTCATATTGTTCCAGGCAAGTTAACTGCCTCAAAGATTTTAAAGGCAATGTGTAATGGTGGGGGTAAAGCGGTTTTTACTACCATACAAGGAAATAAGTTAACAGCTACCATGTCTGGTGTTGATATTGTTTTAACTGATAGTACTGGTAATAAAACGAGGATTACAACTGCAGATTTAAAACAAGATAACACTGTTATTCATGAGATAGACAGCGTAATGGTTGCATCAAGAATTTAATTTTTTTATTTCTATCTAAGTTCGGCTCCAAGTTTAGTTTCAAAAGACTTCTGAAGTTTCTGCATTGTTTTATCAATTTGTTTGTCTGTTAGCGTTTTATTTTCATCTTGTAACATAAAGCTAACCGCATACGACTTTTTGCCTCGTGGCAATTTATCACCTACGTAAACATCGAACAAATTCATTGATTTTAATAAGCCCTTTTCAGTATTTAAGGCCAATTCATTAATTTCTTTATAAGAAATATTTTCATCAACAAGTAATGCCAAATCTCTCTTTACAGCTGGGAACTTTGGAATATCCTTAAATTGTATAGCATTATTTTTAACCAAATCTAAAACCGTTTTCCAAGAAATATCAGCATAAAATACGCTAGACTTTAATTCGAATGAATTGGTGTGTTTTTTCTGAACTATACCTAGTTGAGCAATCTTTTTTTTCTTGTAGACAAATTCTAGTCCTTCTGAAAAAATATTTGTTGCTTCTAAAGCCTTTTGTTTTATGTTGGTAATACCTAATCTTTCAAAAACGGTTTCTAAAAGACCTTTAAAGTAGAAAAAATCTGTAGGTTGCTGACTAATGGCCCAATTTTCAGGAGTTAAGTTGCCTGTAACAAAAAGCGAAAGATGTTCTTCTTCGACATACTTATCATTTACTTTTTGATAGGTTTTTTCAAAAGAGAATAACTTTAAATCGCTATTTTTTCTATTAGAATTATGCCTTAAGACTTCCAAGCCAGACTGTAAGGTGTTTGTTCGTAAAATAGCTAAATCCGCGCTTAACGGATTTAACATTGAAACTGCAATTTCTTCAGAATTGGAAGTGATAGAGCCATCAATCTGACTACTTGTTAAGCTATTGGTCAAAATTTCAAAATAACCTCGACCAACTAGCAAATTGGCAACTACATTCTGTAAACTATGGTTTTCTACTTTAGCCGTAGGAGCTACAGATGTAGTAAATTTTTGTTTGAAATCAATATTATTATAGCCATAAACACGCAAAATCTCTTCAATAACATCAACTTCTCTGGTAACATCTGTTCTGTAAGAAGGTACTGTAAGGCCTAATCCAGATTCAGTTACATTATTAATTTTAATTTCAAGCGCTGTTAAGATTGATTTAATGGTTTCTCGTGGAATCTCTTGACCAATTAATTTATTGATACGTTCAAAGGTTAGAAAGACTTGACATTCTTCTTTTTTAATAGGAAATAAATCAACAATTTCTGAGCTTATTTCTCCACCGGCTATTTCTAGAATTAAAATAGCAGCTCTTTTAAGTGCATATTTACAAAGATTTATATCTATTCCTCTTTCAAATCGAAAAGAGGCATCGGTATTTAAACCATGTCTTTTTGCTGTTTTTCTTATTGAAATAGGGTCAAAATAAGCGCTTTCTAAAAAAATAGAAGTAGTATTCTTAGTAACACCAGAAAATTCTCCACCAAAAACACCAGCAATACACATGGGTTTTTCACCGTCGCAAATCATTAAATCATCTTGGTGCAAGGTTCTCTTTTCTCCGTCAAGGGTAACAAATTCGGTATCTTTTGCTAAGGTCTTAACTTTAATTTGTTTTCCTTTAATGCGCTCTGCATCAAAAGCGTGTAGTGGTTGTCCTAATTCATGCAACACGTAATTTGTAGCATCAACTACGTTGTTAATTGGACTTAAGCCAATAGCTTTTAATCTATTTTGTAACCAAGATGGTGATTCTTGTACAGAAATATTATCAATAGTTACCCCACAATATCTTGGAGCAAGTTTTTCATCTTCAACTTCAACATCTATTTTTAGGGTTCTGTTGTCCACAGCAAAAGCACTGACTGATGGGGAAATTAATTCAAGATTTATCTCTTGTTGTATTAATCCTGCTCTTAAATCTCTGGCAACACCCATATGACTCATAGCATCTGAGCGGTTAGGCGTAAGACCAATTTCAATGGTATAATCATTTTCTACATCAAAAATGTCAATACAAGGCGTACCAGGTTTTAGGTCATTATTTAAAACCATAATTCCGTCGTGATTGGTACCTAAACCAAGCTCATCTTCAGCACAAATCATTCCGTGGCTTTCTTCACCTCTAATTTTACCTTTTTTAATTTTCCAAGCTTCGCCTTCGGCAGTATATAAAATTGTTCCAATGGTAGCTACTGGTACTTTTTGACCTTCAGCTACATTGGGTGCACCACAAACAATTTGCACTGGACTTGCTGTACCAATATCAACGGTGGTTAGTTTAAGTCTATCTGCATTAGGGTGTTGAACGCAGGCTAAGACATTACCTACTACAATACCTTTTAATCCTCCTTTCACAGACTCAAATTCAGTTACACCTTCTACTTCTAAACCAAGGTCAGTTAAGAGTTCTGAGGTTTTTTCAACATCCCAATCTAATTGTAAAAATTGCTTGAGCCAGTTATAAGAGATTTTCATTGATCAAAATTAACGTCAGCAAAGATAATCTTTGATAGAAAGCTTTCAAAAGCAAACCCAATCAAGTTTTATCATATATTTAAAAGTGAACCATTATATTTTATTTATACTTGAAAAAATTTTTTAAAATGAAGAAATCGCTCCTTGGTTTTATAGTAATAATGCTATTTGTTGGATGTAAAAAAGAGACCGAAAATCCAAAATTAAAAGTGGGTGCCTGGAAGGGGATTATGACGGTTTCTGAAAATCATGAGCTTCCATTTAATTTTCAAGTTGTAAATGCATTAAATAATCAATTAGAGTTAAGAGTTTCAAATGCTGATGAAGAGGTTGTGCTAGATGAAATAGCATATAAAGGTGATAGTATTTTTATTAAAATGTCTGTTTTTGATGGTATCATTAAAGGAACTTTTACTGACAATAGCATTAATGGCAGTTTCATTGAGGAACCTAGAGATAGAGTAGTGCCATTTAAAGCCACATTTACAGATTCGCCAAGGTTTGAAGATGTCGACAAAGCTAAGATTGATGTTTCTGGAATTTGGGAAGTGAGTTTTAATTATGAAAATGAAGAAGATTTTTATCCAGCTAAAGGAATTTTCACCCAAAACGATGGTGTTGTAACGGGTACATTTAGAACTCCAACCGGTGATTACAGGTATTTAGAAGGTGTTGTAGATGGTGAAGAATTAAAACTATCCACATTTGATGGTACACATGCATTTTTGTTTTTAGCAAATGCCTCTGATAGCACGTTAACTGGTACATTCTATTCAGGAACACATTCCATTGAAAAATTTAAGGCTAAACGTAACGAAGCATTTGAATTACCAAATGCTGATGAACTTACTTATTTAAAAGAAGGGTATTCCAAATTTGATTTTTCATTTATAGATACCGCAAAAAACAAAGTAAGTCTATCTGATGAAAGATTTAAAGATAAGGTGGTGCTTGTACAAATTATGGGTACTTGGTGCCCCAATTGTTTAGACGAGTCTAGGTTTTACGTAGATTATCTTAAGAATAATCCTAATGATGACTTAGCAATAGTGGCTCTAGCCTTTGAGTATGCAAAAACCGAAGAAAAGGCTCTAGAAAAACTTAAAAGATTCAAAAACAAAGAAAGTGTGCCGTATTCTGTATTACTGGCGCAATATGGTGGTGCGGATAAAGACAAGGCAAATAAAAAGTTACCTATGCTAAATCATGTATTGTCTTACCCTACTACGATTTACATTGATAAATCTGGTAATGTGAGAAAAATTCATACCGGGTTTAACGGTCCAGCAACTGGAGAAAAATATGTAGAGTTTCAGAATGAATTTAAAGAGACATTAAATAAATTATTGACGGAATAGTAAACAATCTAGGCAAGATTCTTTAATTCAATGTTAGAGGTTTCAATAATTTGGTGAATATCTTCATCTACAATTTCTTTCTTGCGGTCTGCAAACTTTAAAAAGTTATCATAAACAGCATCTAATTGCACTTTAGTTAGCTCATAGCCAACATTTTTAGCTCTGTATGCTAAGGCAGCTCTACCACTTCTGGCAGTAAGTACAATAGAAGATTCACTTACGCCAACGTCTGCAGGGTCTATAATTTCATAAGTCTCCCTGTTTTTAATAACCCCGTCTTGATGAATTCCAGAACTATGCGCAAAAGCATTGGAACCAACAATAGCCTTATTAGGTTGAACTAACATTCCCATTTTGTCAGAGACCATTTGGCTAGTATCATTCAGCAATTTGCTGTTGATATTGGTATCTAAGTTTAAATCTGGATGTTGACGCATAATCATAACCACTTCTTCTAAAGAAGTGTTACCTGCACGTTCACCAATACCATTGATAGTACATTCAATTTGTCTTGCACCATTAATAACTCCGGCAATAGAATTTGCAGTAGCTAAACCTAAATCGTTATGGCAGTGGCAAGATAAAATGGCTTTATCTATACCTTTTACATTTTCTTTAAGGTATTTCATTTTTGCCCCATATTCTTCAGGCAAACAATAACCAGTAGTATCTGGAATGTTAAGCACCGTAGCTCCTGCCTTAATGACCGCTTCGCAGACTCGTGCTAAATATTCATTGTCTGTTCTACCAGCATCTTCTGCATAGAATTCAACATCCTCAACAAACTTTTTGGCATAGGCTACGGCCGCTACAGCACGTTCTATGATGTCTTCTTGATTAGATTTGAACTTATATTTAATATGAGATTCAGAGGTACCAATACCAGTATGAATTCTAGGTCTTTTAGCATATTTAATGGCCTCAGCAGCAACCTCAATATCTTTTTTTACTGATCGCGTTAAACCACAAACAGTAGCGTTTTTAACCAATTTGGCAATTTCACTAACTGAATTAAAATCACCAGGACTTGAAATAGGAAAACCAGCTTCAATAACATCAACACCTAAAACATCTAAACGTTCCGCAATAACTAACTTTTGTTTGGTGTCTAATTTACAACCAGGCACTTGTTCGCCATCTCGTAATGTTGTATCAAAAATATGTACCCTATCTTTACCCATTGTAGTTCTTGGTTTTAACTGAATAAACGAAAATAAGACTCAAATAAAATGCGTAGTGTCATTTCTAAAAGATGATACAATGTTGAGTTTTAAAATGATATTTTTAAATATTTGATTTAAAATAAGTTAGGTAATATTTATTACGATGACAAATACCCAAACCGACCCTCTATTTGTATTAGTAAAATCGCTTTCTAAGTCAGAAAAAAGACAATTTAAATTATATGTTGGTAGGCTAGGTGTAAATGCTGACGCCAAATTTTTGGCATTATTCAATTTATTGGATAAGCTTAAAAAGTACGATGAATCGCAAATATTACAGAATGGTATTGTAAAAAAGGCACAATTATCAAATCTTAAAGCGCATTTATACAAACAGATATTAATTAGTTTAAGGCTTAATCCTGTAAATCAAAATATAAGAGTTCAAATTCGTGAGCAACTAGATTTTGCTACCATTCTTTACCAAAAGGGTTTATATAAACAAAGTTTAAAACTTTTAGACAAGGCAAAAAACATGGCCGTAGACAACGAAGAAAAAAATGTTGCCTATGAGATTGTTGAATTAGAAAAAATTATTGAAACTCAATATATAACCAGAAGTATACCTCAACGTGCCGAAGAATTAGTCAACCAGGCTAAAGAATTATCACAGCAAAATGTCATTACTAGTAAACTATCCAATTTATCATTGCAATTGTATGGTATGATGTTAAAATTGGGTTATGTTAGAAATGATGAGGACCTTTCTAAGGTAACTAGCTATTTTACTGAAAACATGCCAGAATGTGATTTAAAAAAGCTGGGTTTTAGAGAAAAGTTATGGTATTATAAGGCTCATCTTTGGCATAGTTTATTAACACAAGATTTTCTTTCCTCCTATAAGTACGCCAGTAAATGGGTAGACTTGTTTTATGAGAACGAAGAGATGATTGCACTAAATCCTGTTTTTTTCTTAAAAGGAAATAATTATTTATTAGAATCGCAGTTTTTTGTAAAATATGCGTCTCAGTTCAGAAACACCTTAACCATGTTAGAAGAGGTTGTATCTAGAAAAGATTTTCCTCAAAATGATAATATTACCTCTTTGGTATTTCTGTACCTTAATTCTAATAAACTCAATCTACATTTTCTTGAAGGAACCTTTGAAAAAGGGCTGTATTTAGTAGCTATAATTGAATACGGTATTAAAAAACACCGCGCAAGAATAGATGAGCATCATATTATGTTGTTGTATTATAAAATTGCATGTTTATATTTTGGGGTAGGGGATAACAAAACTTGTATTGAATATTTAAAGCGAATAATCCATAACAAGAATTTAAAAATGAGAGAAGATTTAATGTGTTTTGCTCGAGTATTGAGCTTGGTTGCACATTATGAAGCGGGTATGGATTATCATTTAGAAGTGCAACTAAAAAGTACCTACAAGTTCTTATTAAAAATGAACGATTTACACGCCGTTCAAAAAGAAATGATTAAGTTTTTACGCGGGTTAGGAGAGATATATCCAACTGATTTAAAAAATGAGTTCCAAAAATTATATGACAACCTTAAGCAATACGAAAATCACCCATATGAGAAAAGGGCATTTTTATATTTAGATATTTTGTCTTGGTTAGAAAGTCATCTTCAAAACAAACCAGTGGGTCAAATTATTAGAGAAAAAGCGTTAGCAGTAACCCGGTAATAGTTGAGTTTGAATCTAAAAGAAGGCAATCTTTCGCGCTTTTTGGAGCTTAATTTGGCTATGCTCTTGGTAAGTACATCTGGGGCCTTAGGACGATATATACAGCTAGCTCCAGCCCTAACCATTGCAGCAAGAGCTGCGATAGCTTTTGTAATTCTTTTTGGGTATTGTAAAATTAAGGGTGTTTCTTTAGAAGTGTCTAAATCTCATATAATTCCAATAGTACTTAGTGGTTTATTTTTGGGCGGGCATTGGGTTACCTATTTCTATTCACTTCAATGGTCGAATGTGGCAATAGGTATGTTATCTCTTTTTACTTATCCAATTCTAACAGCCTTTTTAGAGCCCATTTTTCTAAAAACACAACTACAACGAATGCACTTACTATTAGGTGTTTTGGTCTTAATTGGTATTTATTACTTAGTTCCAGATTTTAGTTTAGAGAATAGTAATACGTTGGCCGTTCTTATAGGATTGTTTTCTGCGTTACTTTATGCATTACGAAACGTTATTCTTAAAAAACAAGTTTCTGCTTATAATGGCTCAAGTTTAATGGCTTGGCAAATGGCAGTTATTGCAATTGTTTTATCGCCTTTTTTTTGGATTGAAGATAGTAGTGAGATAGTATCTCAATTACCTTGGATATTTACTTTAGCAATTGTAACCACAGTGCTTGGTCACACTTTATTCTTAATGTGTTTTAAGTACTTTTCAATTACTTCAATAAGTATTTTAAGTAGTATTCAGCCAATTTATGGCATTATAATTGGAGCTATATTTTTGAAAGAAATTCCTACTTTTCAAACAATTATAGGTGGCATATTAATACTAGCCGCTGTAGTAATTGAAAGTTTAAGAACACAAAAAACCGCTTAATTTGTGATGCCTGGAGTGTCTAAATTCATTTGAGGTAAAAGCCCTTCAGTAAACTTATCAAACTCTTGATTTTTAGCAAATTCTCTTACTTTTAAAGGGTCAAAATTTCCATTGAAATAGAGAAAACTTCCAAAGTTGCCATTGTTGTTGTACACCAAAATTTCTTTTACAACATCTCTTTTCTCTCGTATCGAAACTATATTTCGTTTTAGATTATCATTATTTCTAAAAATCTCAATGAAAGAATTTGAAGTAAAACCATCCATCTGTCCGTTTAAAAACCGGGTCCTAGAATCAGACTTACTGGGAAACTGCATGTATCTTAAATCTCTAGTGTTACCTACCATAGCTTTCATTTCTGGAGAAATACCGCTTATTAACGAAAACATAAATTGTGGAACTCTAAATGCAGTTACTTGGTTGTCGTTTTTGTGTGCTTCGTAAAAACTATCAATAGAATTGTAGCTACCACATGCGGTAAAGGTTAGTAGTAGTATACAGATTATTAAATATCTCATGGTAAAGTGTTTTGCTAAAAATAGAAAAAAATTAGAGACACGCACTCCAAAGAGGGTCATGGGGTGGAGGTGCTACCAAGGTAATTTTTTCTTTTTTAACGGGGTGCTCAAAAGTTAGACTTCGAGAATGTAAGTGAATACTTCCGTCTTTATTACTTCTATTGGCACCATATTTTAAATCTCCTTTAATACTACTACCTATAAAGGAAAGTTGCGAACGTATTTGATGATGTCGCCCAGTTTTTAAATCAATTTCAAGTAAAAAGTAATTGTTTAAAGTTTTCACCAGTTGATATTCAAGAATAGCTTTTTTGCTTTTTGGTACTTCACTGTTATGGGCATATGATTTATTCTGTTTTGGATTTCTAACCAGCCAATGCGTGAGTTTATCTTTTTGTTGGGGAGGTGCCGCGTTGACAATGGCCCAATATGTTTTTTGAGTTTTACCTTCAGCAAATAACTTGTTTAATCTAGGTAAGGCCTTAGAGGTTTTAGCAAAAACAACAATACCAGAAGTAGGCCTGTCTAATCTATGAACAACCCCTAAGTAAACATTACCAGGCTTGTTATATTTTATTTTAAGATATGTTTTAACTACATCAGAAAGAGGCGTATCTCCTGTTTTGTCACCTTGTACAATATCTCCAGGTCTTTTGTTGATAACAATTAAATGATTGTCTTCAAATAAAACTTGAAGGTTTTGAGGATTAGAATGGACGGTTTTATTAGACAAAGGAAAAGTTGATTTCTAAATTCTAATAGCTTTCACTTTCATTCGGAAAATCACTACTTTTTACATCGTTAACATATTGTCCAATTGCAGCACTCATATCATCATATAGATTCATATATCTGCGTAAAAATCTTGGATTAAACTCGTGTGTCATTCCTAGTAAATCATGAACAACAAGAACCTGGCCATCAACACCAGCTCCAGCTCCAATACCAATAACGGGTATGTTAACACTTTCTGCAACCTCTTTTGCAAGTTTTGCGGGTATTTTTTCAAGAACAATGGCAAAACATCCTATTTGTTCTAAAAGTTTTGCATCCGCTTTTAGTTTGTCTGCTTCTTCTTCTTCTTTAGCTCTAACCGTATAAGTGCCAAATTTATAAATGCTCTGTGGTGTTAATCCCAAATGCCCCATTACAGGTATACCAGCTTCTAGTATTCTACCAATTGATACTTGAATTTCAGAACCACCTTCTACTTTTACCGCATGGCCACCACTTTCTTTCATTATTCGTATTGCAGAGCGTAAAGCTTCTTTAGAATCACCTTGGTAACTGCCGAAAGGAATATCAACTACAACCAATGCCCTAGCAGCAGCCCTTACAACAGAAGTGGCATGATAAATCATTTGATCTAGCGTAATTGGTAAAGTAGTTTCGTGCCCCGCCATTACATTACTTGCAGAATCTCCAACAAGAATTACATCAACATTAGCCGCATCAACAATTTTTGCCATACTATAATCGTACGCCGTTAACATGGAAATTTTTTGTCCATGTTGTTTCATTTCTACTAATGATTTAACCGTAACCCTTTTGTATTCTTTCTTAGCTGTAGACATTTAAAAATCTTTGTGTCTAATGTAAGCAGATTTACTTAAATTGTTAGCAACTAAAAAATTCTAGTTTTGATATTTAAAAATCTTTTAGGCGTTGTTTTTCTGCTGTTATTTGTATCTGTTAGTGCTCAAGATGCCGAAAAACAAGAAGTTAGAAAAGTGGTTGAAGGTTTTTTTGAAGCTTTTCATAAACAAGATTCGGTAAGCATGAAAAAGTTTATGGCCGATGAAGTAGTATTACAAACCACAGGAAAAAACAAAGAAGGGGAGACCATATTGCAAACTCAAAAAATTGAAAAGTTATATGAATCCATTGTAAGTATACCAGATAGCGTTGAGTTTCAAGAAAAACTAACTTCTTGGAATATACAAGTAGATAGAACTATGGCTAATGCATGGGTTGGTTATGAATTTTGGTTAAACAAACAATTTAGTCATTGTGGCATAAACTCTTTTCAAATGGTGAATTTTAATGGCGATTGGAAAATAATTTACCTTATTGATACACGCGGTAGAGAAGGGTGTCTTGAATAAAAGTTAAAATTAATTTATGCATGGTGGTAGGTAAAATACAATTAAAAAGAATACTTACAGCGGTAGTTTTACTTATACAAACCGCTGTCTTAGCTCAAAAAGAAGTGTATGAATTACGCACGTATGAACTTGAGTTTTTTAAGTCAGATGAGCTTTTATTGAATTATTTTGAAGATGCTTTAATTCCTGCTTTAAATAAACAAGGGGTAAAACATGTTGGTGTTTTTGAAGAAACTGCCCAAGCCTTACCTAGAAAAATCTATGTATTGATACCGTATAATTCCATTGAAGATTATGTAGTCTCATTTGAAAACCTAACTAAAGATGAAGAATATCAACAAAATGGAGAAAAATATTTGAATGCGGGTGAAAGTGAAATTCCCTTCGACCGTTATGACACCAATTTAATACGTTCCACACTTGGTTTTCCTGAACTAAGAAAACCCAAAGAAGGATTAGATGTGTTGGAACTACGGATTTACAATAGTCACAATGAAGATGCCTTACGTAGAAAGGTGAAAATGTTTCAAAGTGAATTTAACATATTTAACGATGCAGGATTAGAAATGGTATTTTTTGGATACAATATTGCAGGTTCTCAAATGCCATGTTTAACGTACCTGCTAGCTGTTGAAAGTATGGAAGCACATGCAATAGGATGGAGTAATTTTTTACAACATCCAGATTGGAAAACATTGGTAGCTGAAGAGGAATATGCGCAATCAATGAATGAAATAACCAGAGTCTTTCTAAAACCACTCGCAATTTCTCAATTGTAAATATATTAGAGCACTAAAAGCTTATTACATGTACTTTACTAGTATTCTGTAGAACATCTAACAGGCTTAATTTCTTTAAGCTTGTTTTTGTATATGTTGAATTGTTATAATTTAAGCATTAAAGGTTCTAAAGAAATTTTTTTTAGCTTGTTCAACTTTGGTATCTATAGGTTTGCTGGCAATCAGTATAGTTAAAATGGCATTCAGTTAACAATCAGACAAGAAAACTCCCACGGCCAAACCACCTTCTGAAGTTTCTTTGTATTTACTGCTCATGTCTTTTGCGGTTTCCCACATGGTATTAACAACTTTATCTAAAGGAACTTTAGCATCACTAGGGTCTGTATCTAAAGCTAACTCTGATGCATTTATTGCCTTTATAGCTCCCATTGCATTACGTTCAATACAGGGAACCTGAACTAAGCCACCAATAGGGTCACAGGTTAAACCTAAATGATGTTCCATGGCAATCTCCGCTGCCATAAGAACTTGTTCAGGAGTTCCGCCCATAAGTTCTGTCAAGCCGGCTGCCGCCATTGCTGAAGATACACCAATTTCTGCTTGGCAACCACCCATAGCAGCGCTTATGGTAGCACCCTTTTTAAAAATACTACCTATTTCACTTGCCGTTAATAAAAAGGTTTTAACATCATCAAAGTTGGCATCATGGTTCTCAATAACCATATAGTACATTAACACAGCAGGTATTACTCCCGCACTACCATTTGTTGGGGCAGTAACAACTCTGCCAAGAGAGGCGTTAACTTCATTAACCGCTAGTGCAAAACAACTCACCCATTTAATTATTTGTCTGAATTTAACTTCAGTATTTCTAATGGCTTCTAACCATTCTTTAGGGGTGTTGTAAGACTGTGCTCCTAAAAGTTTTTGATTGAGCTCAAAAGCCCTTCTTTTTACGTTAAGTCCTCCAGGTAATTTACCTTCAGTATGGCAGCCAATATACATGCATTCAAGCATGGTTTCCCATATGTGCTGAATACCTTGGTTAATTTCTTCACTATTACGTAACGAAAGTTCGTTTTCTAAAACCACTTCAGAAACACTCATATGCTTTTCTGAGCAAAATTTCAACAACTCTTCTCCCGTTCTAATCGGACAAGGGAATTGCTTAAAGATCAAGTTGTTTTCCTTGGCATTTTCACGCTCTTCTTTAACTACAAAACCACCACCAATAGAATAATATGTTTCTGTAAAAACAGTGTTGTTAAGAAGAAATGCTTCTAATCGCATTCCGTTAGAATGAAACGGCAAAAAATCTTTATGAAAATGGATGTCTTTAGAAAAATTGAAAGCTATTTTATGATTTTTATTTAACCAAAGTTCGTTCTTGAGTTTAACTGTTTCTATTTTATCTGAAATAGTGTCACAGTCAATGGTAACAGGGTCTTCACCCAGTAAACCCAAAATAATTGCCACATCAGTAGCATGTCCTTTTCCTGTAAGTGATAAGGAGCCATACAGGTGAATTTTTAACTGTTTTACGGTATCAAGAGGATGTTCAGATTTGAGTTCTTCAATCCAGCGTTCGGCTGCTCTCCAAGGGCCTAGGGTATGAGAACTAGAAGGACCCACCCCAATTTTGAGCATATCAAATACGCTTATACACTCCATGTAATTTAGTTTAGTTAATCAAAGATAATGGTAATCCTAATTTTAAATTTTTAGAAGGTGGAGAATTATTGAATTATGCAATGTAATCAGACTACTCTTATTTGTAAAACTGTCACCTTGTCATAATATTTGACATGGCATGGTCATTGACATTTCAAAAGCGAGTTAAAAAGAATTCAACAACTTTAAATAGCGAAAATGAGTAAAATAATTGGTATTGACTTGGGTACAACCAACTCCTGCGTTTCGGTGATGGAAGGTAACGAGCCAGTTGTGATTCCCAATGCTGAAGGAAAAAGAACTACCCCTTCTATGATTGCATTCGTAGAAGGTGGTGAGATAAAGGTTGGTGACCCTGCAAAACGCCAGGCAGTAACCAATCCACATAAAACAATATACTCTATAAAAAGATTTATGGGGAACAAATTTTCTGAGTCTTCAAGAGAGGCAGGAAGAGTTCCTTATAAAGTGGTAAAAGGTGATAATGATACGCCAAGAGTAGATATAGATGGGCGTTTATATACACCACAAGAGTTATCAGCAATGATTCTTCAAAAAATGAAGAAAACAGCTGAAGATTATTTAGGGCAAGATGTTACTAGAGCAGTAATTACGGTGCCTGCGTACTTTAACGATTCTCAGAGACAAGCTACAAAAGAAGCAGGTGAAATTGCTGGTTTAACGGTAGAACGTATAATCAATGAGCCAACTGCTGCATCTTTAGCGTATGGTTTAGATAAAAAAGATACTGACCAAAAAATTGTAGTCTTTGATTTTGGTGGTGGTACACATGATGTTTCTATCCTTGAATTAGGAGACGGAGTATTTGAAGTATTAGCTACAGATGGTGATACCCACTTAGGTGGTGATGATGTTGACCAAAAAATTATTGATTGGTTAGCTGAAGAGTTTAAAAGTGATGAAGCTATTGACTTGCGTGAAGACCCAATGGCATTACAAAGACTTCGAGAAGCCGCTGAGAAAGCTAAAATTGAATTGTCTTCATCTGCACAAACAGAAATTAACTTACCATATGTTACAGCGACCGCTTCAGGACCAAAACACTTGGTAAGAACATTAAGTAAAGCAAAATTTGAACAGTTAATTGCTGACTTGGTTAAGAGAACAATTGAACCTTGTGAAAGTGCTTTAAAATCTGCAGGACTTTCTAAAAGTGATATAGATGAAATTATCTTGGTAGGTGGTTCTACAAGAATACCAGCGGTACAAGAAGCTGTAGAGAAATTTTTTGATAAGAAACCAAGTAAAGGTGTAAACCCAGATGAGGTTGTAGCTGTAGGAGCTGCAATTCAAGGTGGGGTATTAACAGGTGATGTAAAAGATGTATTGCTTTTAGACGTAACCCCACTATCATTAGGTATAGAAACTATGGGTAGTGTAAACACAAAGTTAATTGAAGCAAACACTACAATACCTACCAAAAAGTCGCAAGTATTTTCAACCGCTGCTGACAATCAACCATCCGTTGAAATTCATGTATTACAAGGTGAGCGCCCTATGGCAGCAGATAACAAAACCATTGGTAGATTTCATTTAGATGGTATTCCACCAGCGCCTAGAGGCACACCTCAAATTGAAGTAACTTTTGATATTGATGCAAACGGTATTATAAAAGTTTCAGCAACAGACAAGGCAACTGGTAAGTCTCAAGACATTAGAATTGAAGCTTCTTCAGGCTTAACAGATGAGGAAATTCAAAAAATGAAGGCAGAAGCTGAAGCTAATGCAGAGGCAGATAAAGCTGCTAAAGAGAAAGCCGATAAGTTAAATGAAGCTGATGGTATGATTTTTCAAACAGAAAAGCAATTAAGCGAGTTTGGAGATAAATTGTCAGATGATAAGAAAAAACCTATCGAGGACGCTTTAGAAGAATTAAAGAAAGCTTATGAAACTAAAGATTTGGCTGTAATAACACCGGCTTTAGATAAAATAAATGAAGCTTGGAAAGTTGCTTCTGAAGAAATGTATAAAGCTCAAGCAGAAGCGGCACAAGCCGGTGGTGCAGATACCGCTGATGCAGGTTCAGCAGAAGCTGGCGGGGCAACAGAAGGTGACAATGTTGAAGACGTTGACTTCGAAGAGGTTAAGTAAATTTCGATTATTTATATAGTTAAAAGCCCCTTAATTATTAATTAAGGGGCTTTTTCTTTTTCAATTTATAAGCAGTCAACCTTCATGGTTTTCTTAAGTAAAGCATTAGTCACTGCGTGTGCCAATAGCATTTCTATTTGAATGATTTCTTTAGATGAATATTATGGGTCAAAAGAGAAATAGTTGTTTTAATGTTTTATCGTATTCTAACCCATTAAAACCATGGAATAATTAAAATAGCACTAGCAACAGTCGTCTGTGTTTTTTAATTCTTGATTAAGAAATTCTGAGAATTTAATTTTCATTGAATTCCAATTATTTCTATTAATACAATAGCACACACTAGTACCCTCAACATCACCTTTTATAAGCCCCATATTTCTTAACTCTTTTAAATGCTGAGAAACGGTAGGTTGGGCAAGACCAATTACATCAACCAAATCACCACATACGCAGGCGTCTACCTTAAATAGGTGTTGTAATATGGCTATACGAGCAGGATGTGCAAATACTTTACCAATAAGTGATAACTCATTCTGCTTATCTGTAAAAATTTCTGTTTTAGCTAAACCCATACCTTCTATTCATAGCAATATTACGATTAATTTAAATAGTTAAATTGATTTTAGGTTAATTTTAAAAAATTTGGAATATGTTATTTATCATATAAAAAAGGTTAGTATATTTGCACCCGCAAAAGGAGAAATGGCAGAGTGGTCGAATGCGGCAGTCTTGAAAACTGTTGAGGGTCACACCTCCGGGGGTTCGAATCCCTCTTTCTCCGCTCAGAGATACCTTCTCAAATAAAAAAACCCTGTAATCTTATGATTTACAGGGTTTTTAATTTTTAACACTTTCATTTATAACAAATAAAATTAAGTTAAAAAGGCTTTAATTAGGTATCGGTACTAATGAGAACTCAATTGACACCTATCTACACTTAAATAGCAAAACAACACTTATACAGTTCTCTTCACAATCTAAAAAATGAAGCGTATTTTTTCAGCTTACTATCAAGGTCTAAATATCAGCAGTTTTCCTATGAACTTTTTGCGTAGATTAAGTTAAGCAAGGTTATTTTAGTTTCTTAAAAGCCTTAATCATTTCAATAGGCGATTTGTGGGGTCTACCTGCAGCTTTTTCAAAGTCAGAAGGCACATTATTTACACCGTTCTTAATTCCATTGTAAATTCCAGTAATAACAGTCCCCATGAAATCTCCAAGTTCTGCTTTTCGTTCCTTTTCATATTCCTTTACTGAAACAGAATTAAATTAAAGGTTTGTATTGAATACCTGCAGTACATAATCACATTTTTACCTACTGGCTATTTTCAGTCGAATATGTGCTCTTCATAATCTTTCCACCATTTTTCAATGTCCACTTTTGGTTTTCTACAAACATAAAGGGGAATTCCGTTCTCTTCTTCTATTGCATATTTGTGAGTAATTATTTGAATTAACTCGACTTCTTCAAAAATATATGAAACAGATGGCTTTTCATTACCCAAACTAATCCAAACATCTGCATCTTTATTCCCATATCCCCAAGTCCAAAAACTACCGTGTCTACTTATTGGATTTGGTAAGTTATATTGCTTCCCCAATATTTTAAGGGCTCCCGCTTCCCCGTAATTTTCTGCCCACAAAACACAATTTCTTTTCTCGTTAGGGTTTAATGATTGGTACACGCTATCTACCAATTTTATCTGCTCTTCCCAGCCAAACATATCGGCATAATCTCCTGTCAATTCAATTCGTCCATTCTTTTCTTCAAGATTTTTATAGGTGACAAATTTTTCAATTGGTAATATAGGTGTCGCTTCTGGAATAAAATAGACAGTAGGTGCCAGCGTAACAAAAGCAATTACATAAACCCAAACAGGTTTTTTAGCCAATAAACCCTCTATTTTAACCGCTCCGCTTGCAAAGAGTACAGGATAAATTGCAAATACATAATACGCTTTAGAATTGAGAAGCCACATTGTGGAAAATATTACTAGCGATGCAACCCCGATGGTTCTATATTTTTTTAAATTTTTGTCTGTTAGCAGTGCAACAATACCAAAAAGACTTATAATCAGTGTAAATGGAAAATTCAATTGTTCAAGCCCAAATTCTAATGGGTTAATTTTATTTAGCTGATTTTCATTTAGTACTTGCAAATGTTTTAAAAGCGGGAAATCATTTTGAATTTGCCATATCAAATTAGGCAAGAAAATCAACAATGAAATAAATGCAGATATATACAGCCATTTGTTTTTAAATAAATTCCCTTTCTTGTAAAAAAACAATCCAATAAAAAGCCCAAAAGCCCAAACTAATATGGTGTATTTGTTCATTAACCCTAAACCAAACGTAATTCCCAAGAGGATGAGAAATTTCTTGTTTTGCGAGTTGATAAATTTGATTGTGAAGTAAAACCCGAGTGTCCAAAATAGCTGGTTAAACGCTACAGGTTGAAATAGGGTATGGTTTCTGTAAAACGGAAGAAACGCTAGTATACAAATACCGCTAAGCAAAATAGCTTTTGATTTACCACCAAGTTCTTTTGCAATTAAACAGCATAGTACCAGAATTGCAACACCTGCAAGAGTTGGAAAAAGTCTTACTCCAAAAAGAGAATAATCAAAAAACCAATACGATAGCTTTCCAATTGCACCTATAAATGGCGGAAACTCCATAAAACCCCAAATTAAATGTTCACTTACTGATAAATGTAGGAGTTCATCTCTATGAAAGCCATAGTTTCTATTCCCAAGCAATTGAATGATAAATTTTATAAAAGATAAGGTTACAATTATTGCAGATAATTTTTTCATTCGTTGAGTTCAGCTTATAGGTAAAGTATGTATATGCGGCGTCACCAGCTTTTGGTGGGCATGACCGTTATATACACTGTTAACAGCTGTATTTGTTCTATTTAGGTTCAACTTCAATTATGATTCTCTTATATCTAGACAAAGGAGGCTTTCCTTTGTCTGTCACTTTTAAAATAATGTGAATTGTTTCAATTTCATCAACCTCAGGAGTTACTCCATATGTAGTATGTGCATTTTCTGGTTGACCCAGTTCAAACTCTCCATCGTATGTACCTGCTTCGAGATAAGGAAACCACAAAAAACTCAAATTATCACCATCAGGGTCAATTGAGTTAGAAGCATCTAACCCGAATGATTCCCTTGATTTAATAGTAATTTTATCAGCATGTGATAATTTTGGTATCGGCGGATGATTAGCTTCTTTATATGACATAATACTCCAATCCATTCGTGCAGCAAAGTCGTTTTGAAAGTCATCCCTCCATCTCCATAAGGTTTCTTTATATCCTTTAAAAACAGTGGTATCTTTTTTAATATTTCGTCCATATTTACTTGGAATATAGCGTATGTAGTTGTCAATGGCATTTGTCCAGATAGGTCTTGTTTCAGGTGCAATTTGAACAATTGACCCACCTTCTATTGTTTTTGAAAAATCTGGTTTATATAATTCATATCTACCTCCCCAGCCACCCCAATTTGGGTGTTCAGCATTATGCAATCCATTTGGAATTAATGATAAAAATGCTGGTGTGTCACCTTCTACTCCCCACGAAACATCAGGGTATGCCGCTCCAAGAGGGCCATGACCTTGTTGGATGTGTTCAGCAAGCCAAGAATTGCTAATTGAAGAGTTATCTATTTTATCAAATACTACATTAATGCCTGTCCATGTAGCACTATTATAATTATCTCCTGGAGATACAATATAAAACAGGTCAGGAAAGTTATTTCTAATCCAAATACCACTATCATCTTGGTCAGAAATTGTGTAAACTCGCAATTTAGAAATCAATCTACGTGCCTCATTTTTACTCTTAGTTTTCCTTATTTTATGAAGCGACTGCGCCAAAGTATTAACGCCACCCCAAACCGAAATCCAAAGTGGTCTGGCATCTTCTTTTTCCAATTCTTGAATTATCCAATCAGACCCTTCCGAATCAAAACCATCTCCAACGGCGGTCATACCATAATTAGGCAATCCACTCTTTACGATGTTTAGTAACTCATTTTCTGTAGGAAAACCTTCTTCATGTTTAAGTAAATTAGGTTGAACTTTACCATAGGCATTAATTACTTTAATTATAAACTCTGGATTCACTTTATCAGTATGCCAGCAAGATGTAGTAGCAACTAACCCTTTGATATCTATTTGATTGGAGTATAATAAAAGTCTAATTAAAGATTGGGTATCATCTGGGTCGGCTTCAATATCGGTTAAAATTATCACCCTATTTTTTTGAAAAGCTTGAGCGTTTAGAACTTGAATTGAAATCCCAATAACAATGGTCAATAGAATTAGTTTTACTCTTCCCATATTTATTTTATATTTTGCTCTTCGATTGCCGCTAAAGGTTTTACTAGGTCTCAGATACCGGTTTTAAGCTACTATTTTTCGGTTTAGCATTTAAGATAGTAATTCCGTGTGGATTCAGCCAGCTCTTTGCGTAGTCAAATCGGCCGACATTAGCGAAGCTACCAATGAATTCTTATGGAAAACAATAAAAAGGAAATGAATAAACTGCAGTTATACTTTGTTGCGCTTTCGTACTATTTATTCCGATTTATATACTTCAAGTTCGATTTCAACCATAAATTCGGGTAATGCAACCTTTCACTATAAAAGTATAGGTTTATTTAGTGGTTTTTAAATCAAAGTTTTAGGCAATTAACTCTTCAATATTCCTTCAATAATTCTAATTTGACTAATAATTTTTTGGTTCTAATGGTTTAAAACTATTGCACTCATTTTCAATTAGGTATTAGGGTAAATAATACCTAACCTAAGACACTGAAACTAAAGTTTTTAATTATTTCGATTTTCATTTAATACAACTCGTAAAGATTTAGGCAACTTTTAATCTTTCTCCAGTATCTTTAAATGTGATGGTATAAACTGCTCCGTTATCATAACTGTAACGGCATTTACCAGACAACTGTTTTACTAGACGTTGTACAAGCCATAATCCCATATTGTTAGGATTTAAAAATTGTTCTTTACTATTTAAACCATTACCATTATCTTTTAAGATAAGCTTATAAAATGAGCTTTCTTTTTCTTTTTCAATACTTATTGTTAGTGACGGATATTTATTAGTAAACCCGTACTTAAAGCAATTGGTGATAAGCTCATTTAAAATTAAACCTAAGGGTATGGCTGTATCAATATCAAATTTATAATTCGGAATATTCAGTAAAATTCTTGGGTTTATGGTTCCAATAGCTGATATTTCAGCTATGAGTTTATTTACATACTCACTTAAGGAGATTTTTAAACTATCATCTTTATAAAGATTTTGATGAATAAGCGCCATAGATTTAATTCTATTTTGACCTTCTTCAACCATTTTTAATGCATTTTTATCTTCAATACCTGTAACCTGTAATTCTAATAAACTTGAGAGTAATTGAAAATTGTTTTTTACTCTATGATGCATTTCTTTAAAAAGTAATTGCTTTTCATTTAATAAGCGTTCTTTTTCTAAAAGGGTATTACTAATTAGATTATTTTTTTGCTTTAAAATTTTATTCTTTTTGGTGTTGAAATAAAGCAAGAGTAAGGAAACCCCAAAAAGCGCGGCAACTAAACTGGCTATAATACCGTAGTATTTACTTTTTTGTTTAGATAATAATAATTCTCGCTCTTTTTGTTGAACTGCTTTTTCTGTTTGGAAATCAGCTAAGGATTGCGATAAATCTTCAGAATATGTTTTTCTGGTAACATCAATAGCTTTATCCTTAAATCTAAACGCTTCGGCATATAGTTTTTTACTATATAACAATTTTGAAGTAAAATTTAAAACATGGTAATAATCATTCGGCACTAATACATTTTGAGAAATAGAATCGATTTTATTACCAAATTCTGGGTAAGTTTTTACGTTAAATATTTTAAATATTTCTTTTTGTAATTTATGGTCTTTTGGTAAATATGTAAGAAATTGAGCATATAAAGAGTAGGAGTGTGGTCTTGTTTTAACATCATTGTATAGTTGGTTTAATAGTTGAGACACTCTCTTATGGTTACCACCTTTAAAAATATAGGCATCAATTAAGTGCACCATATTTTTTGCCTTGTACGGACTTGGAGTAGCTAATCCAGATTCAAGCTCAAGTACTACTTCACTTTGCGTTATAAATTCTTCTAAATTTCTATCTGCAACAAGAAAATCACATAAATGGTATAAACTGGTTATTTGAATTAATTTATCGTTTAATTCTTTACCAATTTCAAAAGTATTCTGACAAAGCTCCTTACCTAATTCAATTTTATTTTGAATAACATAGATTACCATTTCAAAGGTTTCTACCAAAGCTCTTGCTTTATTTACATTGTCTGTTTCAATAGAATAACTATCTATGTATTTAAGCAATTCAACCTTAATTATTCTGGCTTCGTCTAAGGTGGCAGTTTCATCTGCTAAAGCCATCATTTGCAACCATTTAATTTTTACATACTCATAATTGAAATCATCAGAAGTTTCAGGTATTTGAATAGTGTTATTTATAAAATCTGATAATTGATTATTACTACCCGGGATAGCAGAAGCACTTATTAAGAACGTATAGTATTCTTTGTAAGAAGTGGGTTGTTGTAGCGCAATTTTATTAAGAATCTTATGGTATTGATTTAAGCTATCAAATTCCATTATTTTGAACAATTTAACAGCGTTTAAATACTCTTTTTTAAGTATTAATTCTTCAATTTTTTGGAGATTATTTTGGTATATCTTGTTTTGTAAATTATCCTGACCAAACGTAAAATTTAAGGCAAAAAATAATAGTAAGCTGAATATTCTTCGAATTATTTTTGAGCTAAATAGGAACATTTATTTACGAATTTGATAACTCCGAATAGTTGGAGGTTTTATTATTCTAAATCCGAAATGTACTTATGAAAAACTAAAATGTTACCAGTTTCTGAAATAATGTTCCAAATATTCAAAAATCTGTTCTAAATGAAATAAAAAATAAAAAGAGGAGCAAACGCTCCTCTTCTTCCCAAATCTTTAACCTAACATTATTTCAATGTGATGTTTAAAGACTAAAATTCATAAACACTTCATGAGAACCATTTCCATTTCTCGCTATAGCGTTTTCAAACTCTGTGATATAGGCATAGCCTATATTAATCCATTCCGAGGCATTCCATATAAACATTCCGCCAATGCCTTCATTTAATCGGTATGAAAGTCCAAAATCAACTTCTTTATATTCCATAGTGGCGGTTACGTCTAATGATAAAGGTGTAGCATTAATGTATCTAACCATTACCGAAGGCTTAAACATCCAATCAGTTGAAATAGCTACATCATAACCAGCTGTCAAATAGGTATGTAATCTATTTTCATCTAGGCTTAATTCTCCTTCATCATCATTTAACCGTTCAGAGGCTAAAATTTTAGGAGCAGAAATAGCAACAAAATATTGCTCACCTTGAAGCAAGGCTCCTAAACCAAGATTGAATTTAAATCCTCCTCTTAAATTTGTTAATGAGGGGTCTTGGGAGTCTCCAAAGGTGAGTAAACCAGCGGTGTTAGCATTATAAGAATTTCCTCCGGCCTTCATACCTAAATACAATGTATTAGTTGCAGAAAGCTTTAATTTATAAGAAAAATCTGCCATAACTAATGTTTGTTGTTCTATAAACGTTCTATCATTAATTACAGAAACGCCAAGGCCAACATTATTACCTGTATTGGTGCTAAAGAAGAAACTTTGGGTTTCAGGAGCTCCTTCTATACTAGACCATTGACTTCTAAAATTTATGCCTAATACGGTTTCTCCGTTTGAACCCGCATAAGCAGGATTAACCAAGTTCATATTGTAGCGGTAAAGCGTGTAGTGTGTGTCTTGTTGTGCACTCGCCACAAAAGCGGTTAATAAAATTATAAGTATTGTATATATATTACGAAATTTCATTGTTTTGTTTTTTTGATTGGGAATTAATAATTGATAAATATCCATCCGTCTATTGGTGCTGTACCATTGGCAAGGTCAATGACATAGTAATACGAACCGGCAGGTAATTTTGTTGAGAAATCTTTGTAATACCCTTCCCAATCATTTTGATATCCAGTTGCACTAAAAACTTCATGTCCGTATCTATTAAATACTTTAACAATTGCATCTGGAAATTCATCAACAGCTCTAATCACCCAAGTATCATTAATACCATCACCGTTTGGAGTAAAAGCTTCAGCAGGTGTTAACTTACCAATACTACAATCTGATGTAGGTAAAGGCTGACCTCCAATTGATTCACAATCATTGTTTGGGTCGGTACCGTCAATAGCCTCCTGGTTGTCACTAATGCCATCTCCGTCAGAATCAGTATTGTTTGGGTTAGTTCCCATATCTAATTCTTCTTGGTTGGTAAGTCCATCTCCATCACAATCAGAACTTCCTAAAGGTGTGCCATTAACCGAATCACAATCATTTACAGGGTCAGTGTTATCGATAACTTCTTGACCATCTTGAACTCCATCTCCGTCAGAATCAGGATTATTTGGGTCTGTACCAAGGTCAATTTCCTCATCATTTGTTAATCCGTCAGCATCACAATCAGAGTTTCCTAGCGGTGTTCCACCATTGGATTCACATACGTTCGTAGGATTTGTATTATCGATAACTTCTTGTCCGTCTTCAATACCGTCACCGTCAGAATCAGGATTGTTTGGGTCTGTACCTAGAGCAATCTCTTCATCATTAGATAATCCATCATTATCGCAGTCAGATGCTCCAACAGGTGTTCCCCCTACAGAATCACAATCATTTACAGGATTAGTATTATCAATAACTTCTTGTCCGTCTTCAATACCATCTCCATCAGAATCTGGCGCGTTAGGATTTGTACCAAGGGCAATTTCCTCGTCATTTGTTAATCCGTCAGCATCACAATCAGAGTTTCCTAACGGTGTACCATCAACAGATTCACAGTCGTTATTCGGGTCAGTTTCGTCTTCAGCTTCTTGACCGTCTGAGATACCATCATCATCAGAATCAATATCTGTTGGGTTGGTAATAGTTCCGTTAGGATTATTTGGCGTAGAAGGATTATCAATTCCGGTAGTTTCTTCACCATAGGTTAAACCATCACCATCACAATCAGAATCTAACCATATTGGGTTTGAAATTACCTCGTCACCAGTTATTCCGTTATCAACACATGGATTAGTTGGTTCAGGGTCATCACTATTGGGAGTTCCATCCCCATCATCATCTGGGTCGGTAACTGAGAAAGAAACAACAGCGGTAGCACAAATAGCAGCGCCACTTTCATCATTACAAACTTGGTATTCAACAGTCACAGTAGCCCCAGCTTCGCCAGAGGTAGGCGTATAAGTTAACTCTCCTGTATTGGCATCAAAATTTACCGTACCAGCGGCAGAGCCGTTACCAGTATCGCTTAAAGAAGTAGTACCTAGATTGTTGGTATCAGAATTCGTTAAGAAATCATCGTTGGCAAGAATAACAACAACTTGCGCATTGCCAGCAGCTGCAGAAGCACTATCTGCCGTTGCCGTAGGTGTAGTAGGATTAGCATCACTATCATCAGGATTACCATCTCCATCGGTATCGTTATCATAAGGGTCGGTACCAGCACTATCTTCGTCACCATTGTTTAAGCCATCGCCATCACAATCGGCCGCGGCCCAAACCGTATTACCACTATCATACCCCGTATAACCCACAGCTTGTGCTGGTAGACAAGGGTCGTTAGGGTCAATATCTACGCTATTGGGAATACCATCGCCATCATCATCTGGGTCGGTTACAGAGACTGAAATAGTTGCATTATCACAAATATTGCTACCACTAGCATCATTACAAACTTGATAAATACCAGTTACAGTATTTCCTGCCTCACCAGAAGTTGGTGTATAATTAACTTGGCCTGTAGATGCATCGTAATTAAAGCTACCACTAGCCGTTCCACCAATGAATGTTACCGTGGTATTTCCAAGGTTGTTTGTATCAGAATTTAATAGATAGTCATCGTTGCCAAGAATATCATAACTACCGGAAACGCCAGAAAATCCATTTCCAAAATCATTGTTAGCAGTTGGTTGATTTGGATTTGGGTCGTTACCATTAGGATTACCATCTCCATCGGTATCACCATCACAAAAATCTGGAACACCATCGTTATCAGTATCAACATTATCATCGCCACCAGGACATATATCGTTATTATCATCTATACCATCGTTATCAGAATCTACAACTGAAATTGCATTTAAGGTGACCGAAATTTGAATAGACTCAAAGTTTCCTGAACCACCTGAATTGTTACCAGGGTACAATTCAAGCGTTTCAAAAGTATTTGTTGCCGTAAATTGAATTGTTTGGGTACCCCAAGTATTCTGATTAATACCATTTACGGTTTGTATGGTTCCTGTGCCAACTCTATATCTAAATAAGTCGTTAAATATAGGAGAGTATTGCGTAGATTGGGAAGTTAAGGTGTATAGTTGTAATTCATACAGCACACCCGGAACAAGTCCAGTCATTGTGGTTCCTACAATTTCTTCAGTACCAGATGGTCCTAAATCACGTAGTGAAATCCAATTGGTATGACCATTTGGTGGTAAGGGTAGTGGTGCGCCCAACCAAGGAGTTCCACCACCACTAGTACCTGAAGCTGCTGCTGTATTTCTATCAGAAACGTCTGGCGTACCTAAAATTACGTTCCAGCCCGGAGGTGCACATATTGCACAATTAGCACTTCCATCAGAGGCAGGTATAGACTGCGCATTACTGGTATACATACCTCCAAATAGTAAAATAAGAAAGAAGGATAATAAATGGTCTTTAAAGAGATGACCGTAGTTTTGGTTCATGTTTGTTGATTTAAAGTTTTGTTAGCGTTTGAAGTTTTAGAAAAACACTATGCTTTTCACTAGCTATTAAAACTTTTAACCTCTTAAAACATTATCTTAACTTACATCAATGTTCTAAACCATAAATATGCAGTTCTAACCTTATAGTTTGTTGTTCTCAACGGTGTAGTAAAATTTGAAAGATTGGGTAATGTTCATGAAAATTTAGATTAGGAGAACCTTTTCAAATAACTTTTCTTTAAAGCTTTTACCAATTGGAATTTCTATTTCATCAAGCATTAAAGAATCATTTTTTATACCAGTTATGCTTCTAGAATTAACGATAAATCCTCT
The DNA here is from genome assembly GCF_014235875.1 of Croceivirga lutea. Lineage (GTDB taxonomy): Bacteria > Bacteroidota > Bacteroidia > Flavobacteriales > Flavobacteriaceae > Croceivirga > Croceivirga lutea. Next base: position 259,991 of record NZ_JACJUK010000001.1, read on the forward strand.
ATGTACTCTTACAAAATAGTTGCCAAGTTTTTCGATGATATCATTTAAGCTACATCTAACCAATTTTTTGGAGCCATCTTTCAAGAATATTTCTATGTAAACATGCGCACTTTTAACATAAATAATATCATCAAAACCTATTTTAGAAAAAACACCATCAGATTTTAAAAAAAGTGCATCATTAATAAGCAAGTTTTCATCTTCAACACTACCAGTTATTTTTGCGTAATTGTAAAGTGCAAGTTCTACCGCCGTATAAAGCTCGTTTTTGGTAAAAGGCTTTACTAAATACGCTTGCGGATTAACTTTTTTAGCCTCATCTACCGTTAAAGAATCTACGTTGGAACTTAGAAATAGAAAAGGAAAATCATAATCATCCTGAATTTTTTTACCAAGGTCAATTCCACTTTTTTGACCTGATAATTGAATGTCTAAAATCGCAATATCTGGTTTTTTCAATTTAATAGCTGCTAAAGCATCGGTATAATTTAATACCGGTTCAAAAACTTCATAACCTAATGCCGTTAGGTTTTTGCAAATAGATTCAGCTATAAGAATTTCATCTTCAACTACTAAGATTGAAACTTTGTCCATGATTTAGTGTTTAACGTATTAGAAGGCGAGTAAAAATATAACGAATAGACATTAAAATGCTATGCTATTTAAATAAAATTGAGTCAATGCAATAAGATGACACTATATTTAGAAAGTAATTAATGTTTCTAAATAATTAAATAGATATGTTTAAAATTCGTTTAAAAGCTATGAATAGGGGCATAATTAGAATATAAAATCTAATCAATAAATGAGTTCGATTTAGTACTCTTTGAGATGAAAAACTTGGTTGCTTACCCTGTTTACTTTTTGTTGAGACCCTATTTCTCCGCATAAAAGGCTTTACAAATATTTGTGAAGCCTTATTTTATGCATTTATTTTACAAAAAAATACTACATGCCAGGATTCGAGCTTTTCGGTGATTTAGAGAAAAAACAAGTGCAAGATGTTCTTGATAACGGGGTTTTAATGCGTTACGGTTTTGATGCAATGCGTAATAACCATTGGAAAGCTCTAGAACTAGAAAAGGCCATAGGAGAACGAATGCAAAGTACTTATGTTCATACGGTTAGTAGTGGAACGGCTGCATTAACGGTAGCCTTAGCAAGTGCGGGTATTGGTGCTGGTGATGAAGTAATTATGCCCACATTTACTTTTGTTGCAAGTTTTGAATCTATTCTAGCTATTGGAGCTATACCTATTTTAGTAGATATTGATGATACATTAACCCTTAAGCCCGAAGCGGTAGAAAAAGCAATAACCGAAAAGACAAAAGTGGTTATGCCGGTTCATATGTGTGGTTCTATGGCCAATTTATCTGCTTTAAAAACCATTTGTAAGAAACATAACTTGCTGCTTTTAGAAGATGCGTGCCAAGCAATCGGAGGAAGTTACCAAGGTAAACCTTTGGGTAGTATAGGAGACTTAGGTTGTTTCTCTTTTGATTATGTTAAAACAATTACTTGTGGAGAGGGTGGAGCGTTAATTACAAATGAAAAAACCTATTATGAAAACGCTCATATGTATGCTGACCATGGGCATGACCATATTGGAAATAATAGGGGAGCAGAGGCGCATCCGTTTTTAGGTTATAATTTTAGAATATCAGAGTTGAATGCTGCTGTAGGTTGCGCTCAAATTGAGCGTTTAGACGAGTTTTTAGCTATACAAGAACGTAATTATACTATTCTGAGAAATGCCTTAGAAGCGGTTACTAATTTACAATTTAGAACAGTGCCTGAAGGTGGTGTTGAAAACTATTCTTTTTTAAATTTCTTTCTAAAAGATGAAGAAACAGCGCGCATTGGACACCAAGCACTTTCTAATGCTGGAATTGATGCCTGCTTTTATTGGTTTGATAATAACTGGCACTATTATAGAAAATGGGAACATTTAACTAGCAAAATTTCGTTAGGAAAATTGCCTAAAGAGGTTCTTGAGCAACTACCTGATTACAACACTTCAGATTTTTCTGTTTCTGACCATTGGATGGGTAGAAACATCTCTTGTCTAATAAAAATTGGTTGGACCGAAGAAGAAGTACAGCAAAGAGCTCAAAAAATGAAAACGGTATTAAGTAACTTGTAAAGAAGCACTTAATAACCTACATACGCTACAATTTCTAAACCATAACCCACCATACCAACGCGTCTTGTTTGTTGAGAATTGGAGAGTAATTTTATTTTTGAAATGTTTAGGTCGTGCAGTATTTGTGCGCCAATACCAAAATCTTTTGCGTCCATTTCAATTTTTGGCGCTTCATGTACTCCTTGTTTTTGAATGTCTTTAAACTCTGCTAAGCGACTTAATAAGTTAGACCCTTTTTGACTTTGGTTAATAAATACCATAGCACTTTTAGGTTCACTATTGATGGCTTCAAACATAGCCTTTAGTTGCTTGTCAGGGTTTTTGGTTAACGTTCCAAGAATATCATTATTAACAAGCGTTGAGTTAATTCTTGTAAGTACGGGCTCATCACTATTCCAGCTACCTTTAGTAAGTGCAATGTGCACTTCATCATTTGTAGTTTGCTTGTATGCACGTAACCTAAAATCACCAAAGCGAGTACTGATGGTAAAGTCTTCTTTTTTGTCAATTAAGCTATCGTGCTCCATTCGGTAAGCCACTAAATCTTCTATTGACACTAATTTTAAATTGAATTTTTTGGCTACAGTGACTAACTCTGGTAAGCGAGCCATTGTGCCATCTTCATTCATGATTTCAACAATAACTCCAGCAGGTTTTAAGCCAGCTAATCGAGCAAAATCAATGGCTGCTTCTGTATGGCCAGTTCGTCTTAACACACCGCCCTCTTTGGCAATTAGAGGAAAAATATGGCCAGGTCTTGCTAACTCGTGAGGTTTACAACCATCATCAGTTAGTGCTAAAACGGTTTTGGCTCTATCTGCAGCTGAAATACCTGTGGTTACTCCTTTACCTCTTAAATCAACAGATACGGTAAATGCGGTTTCTAGAGGGTCAGAATTGTGGGTTACCATTTTATGTAATCCTAACGAATTACATCTACCTTCAGTTAATGGTGCACAGATTAAACCACGACCATGGGTAGCCATAAAATTTATCATTTCAGGAGTAACCAACTCGGCTGCGGCCAAAAAATCACCTTCATTTTCTCTGTTTTCATCATCAACTACAATTATCACTTTTCCTTGACGAATATCTTCTATGGCTTCTTCAATAGTATTGAGCTGTATTTTATGTTCAGCTATTTTACTCATCTGACGTTTTCTTTTTTCTTTTAAAAATACTGGTAATTCTATCAAATACATTACCTATACTCATAAGGCCTTTGTCGTTGGTTGCCCTACGGGTTAGAATAATACTAAACGGAAACATAATTAACGTTGCAAACCATGCACCTAGAGCAGGCTCCATGTTTCCTTTTTTTGCATAATTCTCAGCAAAAACTCCCAAAAAATAATAGCCTAGAAATAACAATATAGCCACTACCATTGGTAAGCCAATTCCTCCTTTTCTAATAATTGCGCCTAAGGGTGCACCTACAAAGAATAGTATAATGCATGAAAATGCTAAGGCGAATTTTTTATGTAATGATAAAATGTGACGGTTATAAATTTCGTATCGCTTATTAAGTTCAGTTTTCTTACTTCTAATGGTATTCAAAATATTAGTTACTGAATTTTTTGCGTTTGTTAAGCTTTGAGACCGCTGCCATTCTGGTAAAATTGACAACAAATCTTTTGTCTGAGTAGCGGTAGTGTCTTCAATTTTATTTAACGCTTTTGCGACTTTTTGAGAGGGTTTTAGTTGAATACTATCTTTTTCTTTAGCTACGGGGAATGCCCCCATTCTGGCAGTTATATTTTTAGAAAAGGCATTTACCTGATTCACATTATTATCGTAAAGTGAATCAATATCTTTTCGTAATCGAGAAACATTTTTCATTTTATCTGTAGTAACATCAGACTCCGCTTCTAGGTCTTGGTTGTTTAAATCAGAAATATCAATGTTTTTGATGTAGGTTTCAAATTCAGACTTGGCAAAAGGATGCTTTCGTTGATTTTTAGAGGAAGAAGAACGTATTTCTTCATAGTAATACCCATTATTTAAAACCAAAGAAATTAAATCAGAATCTTCACTACTTACCAATTCACCATCTTTAGCTTTAATAACGGTTTTATTAATTGATTTTTCTTTTTGGTGAATAATAACATCTTCTAGAAATTGGTCTTTATCCCCAGATTTTTTACTAACCTTCATATTCATATCCGTACCTTCAATATCACTAAAAACGCCTTCGACAATAACCGCCGCTGGTTTTACTTTAGCGATATTCTTACGCATATTATAAATCTTTTGCTCAGAAATAGGTATTACGTTATTTGCAAGAAAGAAGGTGCCAATACCCAGTAAGGTTACAAAAACAACTATACTTCTCATGGCTTTCTGTAAAGAAATTCCGGAAGCTTTCATGGCTGCGAATTCATAATTCTCAGCAAATGTTCCAAAGGTTAAAATTGAAGAAAGTAAAACCGTTAAGGGCAGTACTTTATCTATAAGTGTAGGGGTATAGTAAAGCAAAAACTTGCCAATAATTAGCAAGTCTAAATCTTTACCAGCCAAGTCGTCTATAAAAAGCCAAATGGTCTGAAATATAAATATGACCATTAATATGGCAAACGAGCTAAAGAAATTATATAGAAAACGCGATAAAACGTATCGGTCAATTATGGGCAGCACGCTAGTTTTTTATTATATAGTAGCCTTCATCTTCGAATTTGGCTTCGTCAAAGGTAAACAAGCTTTTTGATAAGGTCTGATTGCTTTTGAAAGAATTAACGGTAATAGTGGTTTTGGTACCGTTTTTGCCGGTTTCAATTAGTTTATAAATGTGTTTAGTTTGCGCGTCTACGCCTAGTAAAATAGTTTTAATTTCAGAATTACTATCAATAGGTGTAAGCTTTACAAATTGAATTTTTCTCCCCGAAACATTTTGTAAGATATCCCAAGCGTAGTTATGACCTTCTTTATAAAAAGTTAGCATTTTAGAGGGAGTCACGGTATCGTCATCATCTGTTTTGTCTTCAATGGTTACCTCTTCATTGTCTGGTACAATGGTGTAAACTTTGGTGCCATCAAACATTTGAGTAGAACCAAATAAGTTGGCAATATATTTATTTCCTTTTAGGGTCACATTACCTTGGGTTTCTTGTTTTACACCAGCATCTGGATTTTCTAAAACGTAGGTAAAATCAATTTTAATATTGTCATAAGAAGTTACTGTGCTATACACATCTTCCAGTAAATCTTTTGCTTTTTGGGCATCTTGAGCCTGCACTGAAAACCCAAAAATTACTATTACTATAACGGTAAATATCTTTTTCATTTTCAAATTAATTACTTGTTTCATTTTGTAATAATTGTTCTAAACTGAGCATATCTGGAACAAGAACTTGTCTTGCTTTACTACCTTCAAACGGTCCTACAATTCCGGCGGCCTCTAATTGGTCAATAATTCTACCCGCTCTGTTATATCCTAATTTTAATTTTCTTTGAATTAAAGAAGCTGAACCTTGCTGAGCAATAACAATTACTTCAGCGGCTTCTCTAAATTTAGAATCTCTATCTGAAATAGCATAATCAATAGCTGTGCCAGAATCGTCATTTCCAACATATTCTGGTAATAAATGTGCATCTGGATATGCGCGTTGTGACCCAATATACTCTGTTATTTTAGCAACTTCTGGAGTGTCTACAAATGCACATTGCAATCTAATAACATCATTACCTTGGGTAAATAGCATGTCTCCACGACCTATAAGTTGGTCAGCGCCTTGAGAATCTAAGATAGTTCTAGAGTCAATTTTAGAGGTAACTCTAAAGGCAACTCTAGCAGGGAAGTTTGCTTTAATAATACCCGTTATAACGTTAACAGAAGGTCTTTGGGTTGCTATAATTAAGTGTATACCAATAGCCCTAGCCAATTGTGCGAGCCTTGCAATTGGTGCTTCTACCTCTTTACCAGCGGTCATAATTAAATCAGCAAACTCATCAACAATAAGAACTATGTATGGTAAAAATTTATGCCCGTCGTTGGGATTTAATTTTCTTGCCTTGAATTTGGCATTGTATTCTTTGATATTACGTACCATGGCAAGTTTGAGTAGCTCGTAACGCTGGTCCATTTCAATACAAAGTGAATTTAGAGTGTTGATAACCTTGGTGTTATCTGTAATGATTGCTTCTTCAGAATCTGGAAGTTTGGCTAAGAAATGACGCTCTATTTTATTGTATAAAGTTAGTTCTACTTTCTTAGGATCAACAAGAACAAATTTTATTTCTGCAGGATGTTTTTTGTAAAGTAAAGAGGTAATTACCGCATTTAAACCCACAGATTTACCTTGACCAGTAGCACCAGCCATTAGCAAATGCGGCATTTTAGCCAAATCAACTACAAAGGTTTCATTACTAATAGTTTTACCAAAAGCAATTGGCAGTTGCATTTCCGCTTTTTGAAATTTGCTCGATGCAATAACAGAACGCATTGATACAATGGTAGCACTTTTGTTTGGCACTTCAATACCTATGGTTCCTTTACCAGGAATAGGTGCAATAATTCGAATGCCTAAGGCCGCAAGTGATAGGGCAATATCATCCTCTAAATTTTTAATCTTGGAAATACGAACTCCTGCCTCTGGCACAATTTCATAAAGCGTTACTGTTGGCCCAATGGTAGCTTTAATTTGAGCTATGCCAATCTTATAATTTTTAAGGGTAGAAACAATCTTATTTTTGTTTTCTTCGAGTTCTTCTTGATTAATTGTAATTCCGCCAGAAACACCATGCGGGTCTAGTAAATCTAGTGGCGGAAATTTATAATTACCCAATTCTAATTTGGGGTCAAATAATCCATGTTTTTTTACAAGTTCATTTGCTTTGCTATCTGTTTCTTCTAGTTCTTGAGTAATCTCTTCCACCTTTAAATCGAGCTCTTCTTCCTCTTCAGGGGTAGCAATGGTGACATCTAGCTCATTTTCAGGTTTAATTTTTGGAATGTCTTGTTTATGGGTATAAGCATCGTTAACACTAATGGTTTCTTTAGTAGTTGTGGTGCTTAAATCCATTTCAACATTGGTTGCATTGCTATCGTATGCAGAATTTTCTGTTGAGTTTTTGGTTGATTTAAAATTAGGTATGCTAAAGTTTCTTTCTCTAAAATAGTTGCCAATTGCTTCTGGAGAAAAATTGAATAATTGCACCATGACTACAATGAGCATAAAAATCAGTACTAAGAAAATTCCAATCTTACCAATGTAATCTTGAAGAAAATCATTCATTTCATACCCAACAGTACCCCCTAAAAGTGGCTTCTCAAAAAAGAAGAAGCCTAACGAAATCGAAATTAGAACAACAGCAAGTAATCCCCATATCCATTTACTCCATAATTTACTAGTCTTTAAACCTAAAAACAGGTAAAGACCGGTAATTGCTAATAATAATGGGAATACAAAAGCTGCTAGTCCAAAGCCTTTATACATAAAAAAATGACTTACTGCAGCACCAAATTTGTTTAGTAAGTTCTTAGCGTTGGCATTGCGGTCAGAAAACTCGGTTAGCAAACTTTGGTCTTCTTGCCAAGTAAAAAAATAGGACAGAAAAGAAAAAAACAATGCAATACTCAATAAAATGAGTAGGCTACCAAAAATGATTTTATTCTGTTTGGTAACCTTAAAAACCGATTTAGATTTTTTTGGAGTTGCTTTTGTTTTAGTTGTCCTTCTTTTTTTAGCCATAAAAAGCTTTAATTAACAAATTTACGGATGTGTGCCAGAAACGGATGTTAGCGCAATAATTTTTGGCACATAAATAATACAGCCCACAATAATTGCAATAATACTTGCAATCATTACAGCACCTGCAGCTATATCTTTTAAAAATCCAATTTTTTCATCAAAATTAGGTTGTACATAGTCGGCAATCTTTTCAATTGCAGTGTTCAAACCTTCAATACTCATAACTAGCCCAATGGCTAATAATTGTATTGCCCATTCGGTATTAGAAATTTTGAATACGAAACCGGCAATAGTTACCAGAATAGCAATACCAAATTGCACTTTGATGCTATTTTCTGTTTTTAAAAGTAAAAGTGCACCTTTCAGTGCAACTTTTACTCCTTTAATTCTATTTTCTAGTAGCGATTCTTTAGGCATTCATTAAAGCTTCAAGTGCTGCTTTATAGTTAGGCTCGTCTACAATTTCTGAAACTTGTTCTGTATGCAAAACTTTGCCTTCTTCATTAAGCACAACAACCGCACGTGAATGTAAACTCTTTAACGGTCCATCAACAAACTCTAAATTGTAGTTTTTACCAAAGTTACCATCTCTAAAATCAGACAATGTTTCTACTTTGTCAATACCTTCCGCTCCACAAAAACGAGCTTGTGCAAAAGGTAAATCTTTTGAGATGCATAATACCGCTGTATTTTCTAATTCAGCAGCTTCTTGGTTAAATTGTCTTACAGATTGTGCACATGTACCTGTATCTATACTCGGAAAAATATTAAGCACAACTTTTTTTCCTTTGTAGTTTGCTAGTGATGTTTCACTTAAATCGTTTTTAATAAGGGTGAAATCTGGTGCTTGACTTCCGGTTTGGGGTAAATTTCCGGCGGTATGTATTTGGTTTCCTTTTAAGGTTACTGTTGCCATGATAGTGTTTTTTCGATTTTTTTCAAAAATACTATAAAAAGAAAACCTCCCATAACGAATTACGGAAGGTTTCTGATTATTTAAATATTTACTGAATTACTTGTCTATAGCTCCAGTAACTCTGTTCATAAAACCATTAAGAGCTTCTTTTTTTGGTGTACCATGTTTTACTTCTTTGTAAACTTCAATAGCACCATACAGGTTTGAGATTAGTTCACCAATGGTGTCTAATTCTTCATCTTTTAAAGAAGGACTCTCAGTTAAATATTCTAACGTTTCTGCGGTTTCAATTAAGAAGTCTTCATCATTGTTTTCCGCAAAGCCAACCAAGTGTTTAATTATGGGTAACTTCATTAATTAGGGTTTTTAGCACATCATACTTATTGGTTTGCACTTGGTTTTTTAAACTTCCGCTTTTAAAGGCGGCAAAAGTTGGTAAATTATCAACCGTTGCCAATTTTCTAGATTCAGGAAATTTTTCAGCGTCTACCATAACAAACGTTACGTTTTCATTCTCCCTAGATTCTTTTTTGAACTTAGGTTTCATTATTCTGCAGTTTCCACACCAAGATGCCGAATATTGCACTATAACATTATCATTCTCTGAGATAATGTCTTGTAAATTATCTTGTTCTAATTCTAAAAGCATAGTTCTAAATTAATTTACATGATTAGCTAAATAGTCTGCAACGCCATTACGGTCTGCACTCATAGCTTCTTTACCTTCTTCCCAATCTGCAGGGCAAACCTCACCTTTTTCTTGTACATGTGTATAGGCATCAACTAAACGTAAAAACTCATTTACGTTTCTACCTAAAGGCATGTGGTTAATACTTTCATGGAACACGGTACCTTCTTCATCGATTAAATAAGTAGCTCTAAAAGTTACATTATCACCATCTAAAAGAATAGAGTTAGTTTCTTCATTATATTCCTCAGTTGTATTGTCGAGAATATTTAAAGCTGTTGCTAAATTTCTGTTGCTATCTGCAATAATTGGGTAAGTAACACCCTCTATACCACCGTTGTCTTTCTCGGTATTTAACCAAGCAAAATGTACTTCAGCGGTGTCACAAGAAGCACCAATTACTATTGTATTTCTTTTATCAAATTCTGCTTGCGCTTTTTGAAAAGCGTGTAGTTCTGTTGGGCAAACAAATGTAAAATCTTTAGGATACCAGAATAGTACAACCTTTTTGTTTTCTTCTTGAGCTTTTTTAAGCACGTTTAACTTAAAAACATCGCCTAGTTCGTCTATTGCGTTAACCTCGATATTTGGAAATTTTCTTCCTACAATTGCCATAATGAAAAGTGTTATTTATAAATTATAACACAAAATTACATTAGGTTAAAAGCTGAGAAAGAAAGATAAAATAAGTAAATCCTATTTTAAAATAGGTGAAAATAATGGCATAATAATCCGCCTATTTTTCTACGATTATAGCACTATTTAAATGGATATATTTTTGACAAAAAAGATTTATGTACTCAAAAGTGAGAATCCTTAAATAAAAAATTATTCGGTTACTATTTTTTTAATTTTTATTCTAAAGGCAGCGAAAAGTAACGTGGTAAACGGACTTAACCAATTAAAAAACGCATAACCTGCATAAGAAAGCGTATCTACACCTAAAACGCCACTTTGATAAGCTCCACAGGTGTTGTAAGGTATTAATACCGAAGTAACCGTACCAGAGTCTTCTAATGTTCTACTTAAATTTTCTGGAGCAAGACCTTTGTCTTTAAAAGCTTTAGCATACATTCTACCTGGTATTACAATAGCTAAATATTGGTCAGATGCAATGGCATTTAAACCAACACAGCTTATTACTGTGCTTAAGAAAAGCCCAAAAATAGAGTCAAATAGATTTAAAACTGCCTTACTTATTCTTGATAATGCTCCTATAGCATCCATAATACCACCAAAAACCATTGCGCAAACTATTAGCCAAATTGTACCCAACATACCAGACATTCCTCCAGAAGAAAATAAATCATTTAAAACTGAATTTGAGGTTTCAACAGCAGTATCAACAGTCATTGCATTAAAGACACCCTTGTAACCAGAAATTAAATTTAGTTCTTCTGAACCTCCAACTTTTGCAACAATATCTGGTTGAAAAATTAACGCAAAAAGTCCGCCTAAAAGAGTACCTGCTAATAGTGCAATTAATGGTGGTGTTTTTTTTACAATCATGACCACAACAATAACGGGTACTAAAAATAGCCACGGACTTATATAAAAAGCCTCCTCTATAGATGAAAGCATTGCACTAGTATCAGTACTACCAGATACATCTATAGAAACACTTATAATTGCAAAGATGATTAAGGTTACCACAATTGTTGGTACAGTGGTGTAGGTCATATATTTAATATGACTAAATAATTCTCCACCAGCCATGGCGGGTGCCAGGTTGGTGGTATCGCTTAGGGGAGACATTTTATCTCCGAAGTAAGCACCAGAAATTACAGCACCAGCCGTCATGCCAGCATCAATACCTAAAGCATTTCCAATTCCGATTAGGGCAATACCCACGGTTGCAGAAGTTGTCCAGCTACTACCTGTAGCAATTGAAATAATTGCACAAATTATAATACAAGCAGGTAGAAATATAGTCGGATTTAAAATTTTAAGTCCGTAATAAATCATAGAAGGAATTATGCCACTCAATAACCAGGTACCCGCTAGTGAACCAACAAATAACAATATTAATAGAGCTCCTGTTACCGATTTTATGTTTTCGGCAACCTCATCAATCATGGTTTGATAATCAACTTTATTAAAAAAACCAACTATTGCAGCTACAGCTGCCCCAAGCAAAAGAATAAACTGATTACTTCCGCTCAACGCATCATCACCAAACGCATAATAAACATTAAAAAAAAGCATGGCAACTAAAGCAAACACTGGAATCAAAGCTTCCCAAATGTTTAACTCCTTGTTTTCTACAACATTTTCATTTGCTCTAGAGTTGGTATCGTTGGTTTTTGACATAGTTTGAGAGTTAGTTGGAGGTTAATATTACAATTAATACCCATTTTAAGCAAACAACTTTTGTTTACGCCAACTCTTTTTGCTTGTCAAGAATGTTTAATTTTTGCATGCAAGATTTCATTCTTTTATAAGTATCAGTAATATCATGGTCTAAACCAATTGAAAAACGAATTAAACCTGTAGAAAGTCCCATCGTTTCTTGTTCCTCTAAAGGTATTTCAGATGAAGTTGAAGTACCAGGAGCGCTAAATAGCGTTTTATAGAAACCAAGACTTACTGCTAAATAGCCTAAATTTTCTTTTTGTAATAACTCCATTAAACTGTTGGCTTTTTCTAGAGAACCCACATCTATGGTTAATAGCCCACCAAAGCCAAATTCTTCATTCATTTGCTTTTTTAAAGTCTCATGACCAGGATGAGAAGGCAAACCAGGATAAACAACTTTTAGGCCATCTTTTTCAAAATGTTGTGCAAGATAATAGGCATTATCACTGTGCTTTTTCATGCGTATATGTAAGGTACGCATATTTTTGAGTATAGATGCAGCACGCAGACTATCAAGCGTACTTCCAAACAACATACCGGCACCATCATTAACATCCTTAAGACTCAAACAAAAATCAGTTGAAGCACAAACAGCGCCAGCCACACAATCACTAGTGCCATTAATAAACTTAGTTAGGCTGTGAATTACAATATCTGCTCCCAATTCTGCGGGAGATATGTTTGAAGGCGAAAAGGTATTATCTACCACCAAAGGAATGTTATGTTTTTTAGCAAGAATAGCTAATGCTTCAATATCTGCTACTTCTAACAACGGGTTACTAACTGCCTCGCAATAAATAAGTTTAGTGTTTTCAGTGATGGCCGCTTCAACTACAGATAGTTTGGTAATATCAACAAAACTAGTTTCTATATTAAGTTTAGGCAGAAAGTTTTTAAATAAGGCATAAGTTCCTCCGTAAATAGTTCTGCTAGAAACTATATGTTCATTAGCATTACACAACTGCATAACTACAGCGCTGATTGCACCCATTCCGCTGGCATAAACATTTGCGCTTTCAGTGTTTTCTAAAGCTGCCATTGCTTCACCCAAATATAAATTAGAGGGTGAGGAATGTCTGCTGTAGAGATAGCAGCCTTCAGTATTACCTTCAAAAGTATCAAACATAGTTTTTGCTGATAAAAAGGTATATGTAGATGAATCAGAAATAGAGGGATTAACCCCACCAAATTCACCAAAATAATGTAAATCTTGTACCGATTGTGCTGCTTTGCTTTTCATTTTATTGTAGTTGATTTTACATCTAAATTCCGAAATACATTTATATTTATCAACACATATAAAATAATATAGATATATTTTCTTTGTATAGTTATATAAATAGAATATAATTCTAAATAAGTATCAAATTGGTGCTCAGACACGAAAAAAAATTGTATGCGTTTAGATAAGATTGACAAAAGGCTACTCAACCTATTACAGGAAGATTGCAAACGAACCACTAAAGCATATGCGCTAGCATTAGAATTATCTACTACGGCGGTTTTTGAGCGAATTCGAAAGCTTGAAAATGGGGGATTCATAAAAAAATATGTAGCCTTACTAGACAATAGCATGGTACAAAAAGACTTTACTGTTTTTTGTCAAGTAAGATTAGTACAACATACCAAGCAAAATATTCTTCGTTTTGAAAAACAAATTCAACAATTACAAGAGGTTTCTAATTGCCATCATGTAAGTGGTGATTACGATTATATTTTAACCATTAATGTAAAAGACATGAAGGCTTATAGGGAGTTTATGGTAAATAAGCTTACAGCAATAGACCAGATTGGAAGTACACAAAGTTCTTTTTCTATTGATGTTATAAAATCAACAACCCAATTTGTTTTAGAGTAGTAATATAATGATGCTTGTTACATATAAATGTTTTGCGTAAACATTCGTATTTTTGAAGTTCTTTTAAGAATCATTTCGATTATAAATTCAAAATATATATGAGTCAATATGATGTAGCCGTGATAGGCTCAGGACCAGGTGGCTACGTGGCCGCAATTAGATGTGCCCAATTAGGAATGAAAACTGCAATTATAGAAAAGTATTCAACCTTGGGTGGAACATGTCTTAACGTAGGGTGTATACCATCAAAGGCGTTATTAGATTCCTCTCACCACTACGAAGATGCTGTAAAGCATTTTGAAGAACATGGTATTGAAATTCCGGGTGAAATAAAAGTGAACCTTGAGCAAATGATTGCTCGTAAAGATGGAGTTGTAGACCAGACGACTAAGGGAATTCAATTTTTAATGGATAAAAATAAAATTGAGGTTTTTGAAGGTGTTGGTAGCTTTAAAGACGCCACCCATATTAACATTAAAAAAGCAGACGGTAAAACAGAAACAATAGAAGCTAAGAACATTATTATTGCTACAGGTTCTAAACCTTCTACTTTACCATTTATTTCAATTGATAAAGAACGTATTATAACTTCTACAGAAGCTTTAAAACTTAAAGAAATACCAAAACACCTTATCGTAATTGGAGGGGGAGTAATTGGTTTAGAGCTTGGTCAAGTGTATAAAAGACTTGGTGCAGAGGTAACTGTTGTGGAGTACATGGACCGTATTATACCAGGTATGGATGCTGCACTTTCAAAAGAATTAATGAAAGTGATGAAAAAGCAGAAAGTAAAATTCAATTTATCTCATAAAGTAAAATCGGTTGAACGTAATGGAGATGAAATTGTGGTTAAGGCAGATGATAAAAAAGGTCAAGAAGTTGAGATTAAGGGTGATTATTGCCTTGTTTCTGTAGGAAGAAGACCATATACTGATGGATTAAATGCCGAAGCAGCTGGTGTAAAATTAGATGATAGAGGTAGAGTAGAGGTTAACGGTCATTTGAAAACCAATGTTTCTAATATTTACGCAATAGGTGATGTTGTTAAAGGTGCTATGTTGGCCCACAAAGCTGAAGAAGAAGGCGCAATGGTTGCTGAAATAATAGCGGGTCAAAAGCCACATATAGATTATAACCTAATACCTGGTGTAGTTTATACATGGCCAGAAGTTGCTGCTGTAGGAAAAACCGAAGAAGAATTAAAAGAAGCAGGTATTGAATACAAAGTAGGACAGTTTCCAATGCGTGCTTTAGGTAGAGCTCGAGCAAGTATGGATATTGATGGTTTTGTAAAAATTCTTGCGGATAAAAAGACAGATGAAGTTTTAGGAGTACATATGATTGGTGCACGTTGTGCAGATTTAATTACCGAGGCTGTTACTGCTATGGAATTTAGAGCATCTGCTGAAGATATTTCTAGAATGAGTCACGCGCATCCAACATATGCTGAGGCTGTTAAAGAAGCTGCGCTTGCAGCTACAGATGATAGAGCGCTACACGTTTAAAAAAGTAGACAATTTTAAATTGGCGAGATTAGTTTCTCGCCAATTTAAATATACGTTGTATCACCAATCGAATTCTTACTGTAATTTCTTTAAAGACGGGTACAGCAGTTTCATACCCAAATAGTAATTGTTCTCTTATAAATACCAGACCAGTATTTAATTGTGCTTTTATTTCTGCTTCATATTTTACGTATTGTAAGGAAGCAATAACGCATACAATCATAAATAATATGGCTGCAGGAATTGCTGCAGCAGCACTTAACTGGTGGTGGAAAAATTTGTAAAGTCCTAAGCCAGTAAAACTGCCATATAGCACAATAAAGTGTATTACATATATGGTAAGTGTACTACCGCCAATTTTTAAAACTGTTTTATTGGTTAAAACACTTCTAATTAACATAAAAACGGCAAATACCGTAAAAACATCTCCTAGTCTAATAAATAAATAGTTATTGTCTAAAATCAACTTAAAAAGTGAAATATCAGTAGCTATGTACAACCATTCAAAAAACGGAGAAGAATAAAAAATTAAGGTAAGACCTAAAACTATAGCCAATGTAATTGCTGTAGGATAAAGGTTTCTAGCATTTTTAAACTTCTTAAATAACAGTGCCAATGTACTACCAGCAGTTGCATACCCCAGCCACGGTATTATTGTGAATACAGAACCATTGGCTTTTGTAAAGTAATTAGCAATTCCGTTAGGTAAAAAACTAAAAGAATAAGATTTATATAGGGGTTCAAATAGAAATAACACCATGGTTATAGTTACCAATAGTAATGGAAAAACAAATGTTTTTTTATTGGCTGAAACAAGGTACAAACCAATAATAGCTAAAATTGATAAACCTATGCAGTGTAATACATCAACCAAATAGAAACTACTGTAAATATGCCCTTGAAAGAGGCCTAAAATATTTAGTCGTAATAGATAACCTATAGCTAGTAGCTGTAAACCTCTTTTAATACCTTTTTTTACCCTAGGATTTTCAAATCCAACTGTTGGAACTTTTATTAATAAATACGTGAAAATAAAACCAGATACTGTAAAAAATACTGGAGCAGTTATACCTCTAAAATATTTCCAAACAGAAAATATGATATTAGATTCGTCTCTAAAGATTGGGTCTAACAAACTATCAATAAAATGGCCTTGAAGCATCATTAAGATAGCCCAAGCACGCATAGCGTCTATAAAGTAAAGTCGGTTCGATTGCAATTTAACTCCCATTTTACACCCTATATACTCGTATTCAGGTAGTTTGGATTTTTAACAACGCGAAATTAGCTAAAAATCTGTGTGAAATCTTGTAATTGAGTTATTTTAGTGAAATTCAAAACAATTTGTTCTTATGGCTCAACTATTAGCATTCGCAGGAAGTAATTCTTCTAAATCTATCAATTACAAACTTGTACAATACACGGTTTCTCAGTTAAAGGGTCACAACGTACAGACCTTGAACATGGCTAATTTTCCATTTCCTATGTATAGTGAGGATGTAGAAAAAGAAGATGGTTTCTCAAATTCTTTGGTAGAGTTAAAAGATGATATACAAAATGCCGATGGACTAATTATTTCAGTTAACGAGCATAACGGTAATCCTTCTGCATACTTTAAAAACGTTTTGGATTGGCTCTCTAGATTAGAACGAAAATTTTTAGAAGGCAAAAAAGTTTTTCTAATGTCAACTTCCGGAGGTAAGCGTGGTGCTGCAGGAGCTTTGACGGTTATTGAATCTAGTATACCAAGATTTGGAGGTGAAACAGTAAGCACCTTTTCTTTACCTTCTTTCCACACTAATTTTACTTCCGAAAACGGTATTTCAGATGCAGATTTAGCAGCGTCTCATAAAAAAGCGCTAGAAACATTTATCAATAGTTTATAATTCCCCCAATGTATTGCTTAAAAAATTTGAAAAACATATAGAAAAATGGCGATGGCAAGAAAATAAAACACCACTACTTATTGCGTGTAGTGGCGGCTTAGATAGCGTAACCTTGGTTCATTTATGCCAACAATTAAATCTAGAATTTGCCATTGCCCATTGTAACTTTAATCTGCGAGGATTAGAGAGTGATGCAGATGAAGTTTTAGTTCGATTATTAGGTGAAAAGCTTCACAAAAGAACATTTATAAAATCATTTGACACTAAAAAAATTACTGAACAAATAGGAGGTTCAATTCAAATGGTTGCCCGTGAACTTAGATATGACTGGTTTGATGAACTCATGGAAAAATATGGATACAAGGCGTTACTAACCGCGCATCAGTCAAATGATAGCTTAGAAACTTTCTTAATAAACCTAAGTAGGGGAACGGGTCTTGCCGGTTTAACAGGTATTCCTGAACATAATGGAGCAATAAGAAGACCGCTATTACCTTTTAGTAGAGGTGAAATTTGGAACTACGCCAAGTCCGAAGGGTTAGAATGGAGAGAAGATAGTAGCAATACAGACACTAAGTATTTGCGCAATAAAATAAGGCATGAGCTAGTACCAAAACTTAATGAACTCCACCCAACATTTTTACAAAATTTCGAAAACACCTTAAATAGATTAACGGTTTCTGAGCGCTTGCTCCATCATTACAAAATACAATTGCAAGAAGAATTGTTCAAAATTGAGGATGATATTATTTCAATTGAAATTGAAAAATTAAAAAAGCATAAACCAGACCAAAACTGGATGTATTTTTTATTTTCAGATTACGGTTTTACGCAGTGGGCAGATGCTTTAGCATTGTTAAATGCTGAAAGTGGTAAAGAAATACGTTCACAAACGCATAGACTTTTAAAAGATAGAAACCATTTGTTACTTAGAGAACTAAAATCAATACAAGATGCTATCTTTTTTATAGGTGAAGAAGATGCATCTATAGAAGAACCCCTTAGTCTTGAATTTAAAAGCACAACGGGTATTAAAGAACTAGGAGCAGATATTATTTATGTAGATTATAACAAGATTAATTTTCCTTTGGTATTACGAAAATGGAAAGAAGGAGATTGGTTTGTACCTTTTGGAATGTCAGGAAGGAAAAAAGTAGCAAAGCTTTTAAAAGATGAAAAACTTGATGTTTTTGCCAAAGAGAACATTTGGGTTTTGTGTAACAAAGATGAAATTATTTGGGTAGTAGGTAAGCGTTCAGATAATAGATTTAAAGTAGATAAAGACACAAAAAAAGTCTTAAAAATAACCTTAAAAGGCAATTGAATTGAGTAAACAAACTAATACTATTCTAAACTAAACATATTAAAATGAAAATCGTAAAGAAGCTACTTTTAGGGCTGTTAATTATAGTAGGACTCGTGCTTTTAATCGGATTTCTCTTTGTAAACTCGCTAACACCGACCTACGAGGGAGAAAAAGAATTGCAAGACTTGTCAGACAAAGTAGACGTATATTTTGATACCTACGGAATTCCACATATTTATGCTACAAATGAAGAGGATGCCCTTAGAACTTTAGGTTATGTTCATGCTCAAGATAGATTGTGGCAAATGGAATTGCTGCGAAGAGCTGGTTCAGGTAGGCTTTCAGAGGTTTTTGGGGAACTAACCGTAGAAACTGATAAGTTTTTTAGGTCTTTAGGTATAGACGAACACAACGCCAGAAATTTAGCAAACACAGATACTAATGACCCTGTTTTGAAGCTAACAGAAGCCTATTTAGATGGTATTAATCAGTTTATCGCAGAAGGCCCAACCCCAGTAGAATTCTATTTAACAGGATTAGATAAAAGTGAGTTTACCCTTAAAGATGTAATGAATGCGGTTTCTTACATGGGTTTTACTTTTAATAAAGGCGCTAGAGATATTGTAAACACCAATTTGGTTCATAGTTTAGATTCTGTCTATACCAAAGAATTATTTAATGAAAATCCCAATGACGCAATTAAAATACCGGTAACTAACAGTGATTCTATCACCACAACGGCCATGGTGTATCACAATCAAATCCAAAAAGCTTTAGAAAATTTACCAATTCCAGAAATTTATGGAAGTAATAGCTGGGTGCTTTCTCCAGAGAAAACCGCAACAGGTAAGGTACTTTTTGAAAACGACCCGCATATTGCCCAAGCGCAACCATCAGTTTGGTATGAAGCTCATTTGGTAACTCCAAATTATGAGAAATATGGTTATTATTTAGCTGGAGTTCCCTTTCCATTATTATCACACGATAGAAATATGGCACACGGTTTTACCATGTTAGCCAATGACGATACCAATTTTTATTATGAAGAAAATCATCCTTCAGATACAACTTTATATAGGTATAAAGATGAGTGGCTGAGTTATAAATATGTAGAGCATGTTATAAAAGTTAAAGATGCAGAAGATGTAAACTTCACGGTTAAAAGAACTCATAGAGGTCCAATTGTTAATGAAAATTATGCTAATAGAACCAGAGTTAAAGGAGAAAAACCAGTGAGTATGTATTGGTTATTTACCCAGTTTGACAACCAATTACTTCATGGTCTTTATGGTATCAATCATGCCGCAAATATTAAAGAGTTTCAAGAATCGTTACCAAAAATTCATGCTCCAGGTTTAAATGTTATGTATGGTGATAAAGAAGGAAACGTAGCATGGTGGGGCACAGCCAAATTATATAGATTAGCAGAGGGTGTGAGTACAAAATTTATTCTAGATGGTGCTTCAGGAGAAGATGACCCCGTAGAATTTTTACCATTTTCAGCCAATCCACATGCCATTAATCCTAAATCCAATTATGTATATTCTGCAAATAATCAACCAGATTCTACTTCGGGTATGTTTGTCCCCGGATATTTTGCGAGTTCAGAAAAAAGGGCAGGTAGAATTTTAGATGCCATGAACGCTAAACCAAGCGGTTGGTCAAAAGAGGATATGGCCAATTTAGCTAACGATGTTAAGCTAAGACCAGCAGAAAGCTTTGTTGACAGTTATTTTGCGGAATTTGAAACAACTGATTTTTCAGATGAGCAGCTAAACTTTATTGAAGCTTTTAAAGCTTGGAACGGTACTTTTAGCAAAGAAGACAGCCTTGGATTGTTTTACGAATATTTAAGAGAAAATTTACATGCAGCATTATTTGCAGATGAATTTGAATCTATTGAAGTATATAGTTCTTATGGTGTTCAATTAAAACTAGATAAAGTATTTAAAAATGATACCTCTCTTTGGTGGGACAACCAGAAAACAGAAAATATTAAAGAAACCAAATCTGATATTCTTGCCCAGACTTTTAATACTACATGGCAAGAAGTTTCTGAAAGGTTTGGTGATAACCCAAAGGAATGGAAATGGAATAAAGTTCACTTTTTAGAACATGACCATCCTATAGGGAGAGTAGCCTCTTTACGAGCGTATTTTAATGTTGGTCCGTTTCCTTCACCTGGCACAGGCGGTACTTTAAATAATCAAGGATTTAAAGATATGCCAGATGGAAGTTTTAAGGTTACAAGTATTCCCTCAACAAGAAGAATTGTTGATTTTTCAGATATTGAAAATAGCATTAGTATTTTACCAACGGGTCAGTCAGGTAATCCGTTAAGCCAATTTTACAAAGACCAAGCAGAAATGTATGTCAATGGGGAATTTAGAAAAATGATGATGAATGAAAATGAGATTAAAAAAACCTCCGAGCTTAAATTAACATTTATACAAAAAAACTAGTTGTTCGTTTTTCTTTTGGTTTTTTTCTGGGTAAGACTGCAGATGTTATAAGTTTAATCACTACTTTACTTACTTAAAGCCAACCAAAAAACGAGAATGCGAATAACAACTTTTCTGGCTACAGCACTTATTTGGTGCTGTATACTTGTTTGTAATTTAGCAAATGCGCAAAAGTCTACAGAAACTGTCACTTTTGAAAACACCCCCTTTTATGATGTTTTAACCACTGTAGAATCAAAAACTAGCTATAAATTTTTCTATTCCAAAGATTGGTTACCAGAAAATCTAGTTAGTGGAACCTACACGTTGACAAGTTTAGACGAGTTTCTTTCGCAGATTTTAGATGAAACTACCTTGAATTACTTTATACGTGAAGAAGAGGGTAGAATATTCTTACTTCAGAACAGTATTGTTTATGATGAGTTGCCAGCACAATTTTTTGGAATCACAGACACTGTGCAAACTGTAAATAGGGTAGTTACTAATACCAATATACCGCCGCCATCTTTTTATGATGTACCTAATCAACAGCAACAAAAAAAGTATTTACCGGTTAAAGTTGGTAAGTCTGATAAAAACAACCTCAAATCATTTTACCAACTTAGTGGGAGCGTTGTAAATGCAAGAACAAAAGAACCTATACAAGATTTAGCCATAAGAATACAAGGGTCTAATAACGTAACAGTAACTAATGTAAATGGTATATATGCTATGGAAATACCTGCAGGTTACAACAGCTTAGAGTTGACCGCCATGGGTATAGAAAGTGCAGTGAGACCAGTAATAATGTTTAATGATGGTGTTGCAAATTTTGAGCTGAATGAAGGTTTACAAGAACTAGATGAAGTTATAGTTGCTGCTGATGCTATTAGTAACGTAGAAGATACCCAAACAGGCGCCGAGCAAATAACATCAGAAGAAGCAAAAGATATTCCATTAGTATTAGGTGAACGTAATATTTTAGAAGTAGCTAAAGCCTTACCTGGTATTTCATCGGCAGGAGAAGGCGCAACCGGATTGAATGTGAGGGGTGGTAAAACAGACCAAAATTTGGTTTTACTAGATGATGCTGTTATTTACAACCCAACACACTTTTTTGGAATTTTTCAGGCTTTAAATCCGTTTACAACAGAACGCGTTAATATTTATAAAGGTTCAATACCTGTTGAATTTGGAGGTCGACTTTCTTCAGTATTAGATATAGAAACTAAAAACGGCAACAACAAAAAGTTTGCTGCAGAAGGCTCTATTGGCCCTGTAACGGGTAATTTGGCTTTGGAGATTCCGGTTAAAAAAGATACTTCTGCTTTAATTGTAGGAGCTCGTGGAGCTTATGCAGATTGGATTTTAAATTCATTAGATGATGAAGATTTAAAGAATAGTAGCGCATCATTTTTTGATGGCATTGTAAAGTACAATCATCGATTTAATGAAAACAGCGATATAAAATTCACAGGATACTACAGTAGAGACGGTTTTAGTATAACATCAGATTCTTTATACAATTACACTAACCGATTGTTTTCTTTAAAATGGAATCATCAGCACTCTGAAAAAACACGTGGCGTCTTAGATTTAGCCAATAGTGATTATCAATTCGGAATCGATTTTGATGGTGAGGGTAATCGTGATTTTGAATTAGATTATGCTATAAATGAAACGGCATTGCAATACCTTTTAAAAACCAATCTAAACGAAAAACATAGACTTACCTACGGTATCTCATCAAAGTTTTATAGTGTAAATCCAGGTAGTATTGCTCCTAAAGGGGCCGAATCTGATATTGAAAATTTTGCAATACCAGATGAACAGGCGGTTGAAGGAGCCGTTTTCTTAGGAGATGAAATAGCGTTGTCTGATAAACTAACGATAGATTTAGGGGTTAGATATGCATTTTATGCCGCCCTTGGAAGTGGTACACAACGAACGTATGAAGAAGGTTTACCTAGAAATGAAACCACGGTTAATGACACCATTAGTTATAATAGTGGAGAACTAATTGAAACCTATGGTGGGCCAGAAGGTAGAATCTCAGCTAGATATTTGTTAAAACCAAATTTATCTGTAAAAGCAAGTCTGCAAAACTCCTATCAGTTTTTACATACCTTATCTAATAACACAACAATTTCCCCAATAGATACTTGGAAGTTGAGCGATTTGAATTTAAAACCACAGACAGGCTACCAAGCGTCTTTAGGGCTTTTTAAAAATTTAAATGAAAACATGTTTGAATTGAGTTTAGAGGGCTATTACAAGCGAATGCAAAATGTACTCGATTTTAAAACGGGAGCTAATCTATTTTTAAATGAAAATGTTGAAACAGAAGTGTTGCAAGGTGATGGTAAGGCCTATGGCGTTGAATTTTTGCTCAAGAAAAATAGGGGAGACCTAAATGGTTGGTTGAGTTATACCTATTCAAGGTCTTTTTACAGATTTGATAGTGAGTTTAGTGAAGAGCGTATTAATGACGGTTCATATTTTCCTTCAAATTTTGATAAGCCGCATGATATAAGCCTTATAGCTAATTATAAACTAACTAGACGATTTAGTTTTTCTATGAATTTTGCTTATCAAACAGGTAGACCCGTAACGTATCCTGTTGGAACTTTTAGATTAAATAATGCAGATTTTGTGGTCTTTAGTGACCGTAATGAGTTTAGAATTCCAGATTATTATCGTTTAGACTTAGGTTTTAATGTTGAAGGAAACCACAAAAAGAAAAAATTAGCACATAGTTTTATTACATTTCAGGTATACAATGTATTGGGTAGAAATAATCCATATTCAGTATTTTTTGTAACAGAAGATGGTGAAGTAAAAGCATTGCAAAGTTCCATATTTGCGGTACCTGTACCTTCAATAACTTATAATTTTAAGTTTTGATTTATGAAGGTTAGAGGTATTGTACATACAATGATTATTATGACAATGTGTCAATCTTGCGTTGAAGAAATTCAACCCGTAAAATTTACGGCCGAAGAACCATATTTAGTAGTCGATGCTAGAATTTCTGACAGACCTGTGCAACAAAAAGTACTATTATCTAGAACCTTTCAATTTAATGAAGAGCCTGTTTTTGAAACCAAAGCCCAAGTTTATATCACGGGTAGTAATGGTGCTAGGTTTAACTTCATAGAACAAGAACAAGGGTCCTACTATAGTGAAACGGAACTCAATTTAATTGAAACAGAGAGTTATCAATTACATATAGTTCTAAGTAACGGGGAATCATTTGTTTCAAATCCAGAATTTTTACCCCAAAAAGTAGAAATTGAAAATATAAATCCTGTCAGAGAATTAAACAACTTTGATGAAGAAGGCGTTAGTATTTATGTATCCAGTATTTCACAACCGGGCAGTCCGTCTTTTTTTAGGTACGAGTATGAAGAAAGTTATAAAATTATCGCCCCAAAATGGGATCCATTTGAATTTGAAGTAATCAGATATGAGCCCTGCTTTCCAAATCCATTTGTTGTAGGTTTAAAAACAAGAGAAATAGAACAACGTATATGTTATTCAAGTAATTTATCTACAGATTTAATCTTAGCATCCACAGCAGACCAAACCGAAAATGAAATCAATAAAAATATTCGCTTTATAAAACGTGATAACTATATAATCTCACACAGGTATAGTATTTTGGTGCACCAATATGCACAAAGTTTAGAAGCGTATACTTTTTATGCACAACTAGAAGATTTTTCCTCTTCTGAACTTCTGTTTTCTCAAGTTCAACCTGGTTTTATAGCTGGTAATATTTCTTCTACTATGAATTCTTCAGATGAGGCTATAGGTTTTTTTGAGATAAGTTCTTACAGTTCTAAAAGAATATTTTTTAATTATGAAGACCTTTTCCCAGGAGAAGATTTACCACCATACCCAATTAATTGCGAAAATTTAGGAACACCATTGTTATGGCCAGAAGGTTATCATTGTGCCGCTCCCGGTGTTTGTGATGGAAATTGTGAGTCTCCATTAATAGAACAAATATTAGCTGGGTTATTAGTATTTGCAGGAGAAAGAGAGAATGATTTTAGAATTCCATATTATACTTTACCTAGAGCTTGTGGCGATTGCACACAATTAGGAAGTAACATAAAACCAGAATATTGGGTAGAATGAAATTGATTAAAAAGTTTACATATCTTTTAGTAGTAATTTCTATGGGATGTTTTTGGGCATGTGTAGAAGAATTGCCTATAGAAACCTTTGAAATTGAAGAAGATGAACGTGCTTTAGTTATTGAAGCAATTTTAACTGATGAAGTTAAAAGACAAGAGGTTTTACTAAGTAGAATTGATACTAGACTAGATTTAGTAACTGATACTACATATACGCCCTACATAACTCCTGGTATTCGGCCTAAGGATACTATTAATGTAGAAACCGGAGCTGAGATTGTTATCACAGATTCTAATAATAATCAGTTTACATTTTCAGAGGTGCAAAACGGAACCTATGTATCTAATCAAGAGTTTGGATTAAGTACAAATTCAACTTACACAATGAACATAAGAACCCGTAATGGAGCAGAGTATGTTTCTGATATCTTACAATTACAAGGTGAATCACAAATAGCAAATGTTTATGCAGAACGCACCACAAGTGAATTAGGAGTAGAAGGTATAGCCATTTATGTAGATAGTGCTCCCGTTTCCGGCAACGCTAAGTATTATCGATTTGGGTATGAAGAAACCTATAAAATTATTGCTCCTTTATGGGATGAAGACGAGTTTGTGCTATCTAACTACGACCCATGCGCATTGCCAGTACCAACTTATGATTTAGAAATAGTTCCAAGAACTGTTGAAAATAGAGTTTGTTACAATACGGTAGCATCTAATACCATAGAACTATTCAATGCTAAAACTAATGCAAATGCTTCGGTTGAAAAACAGTTGGTACGGTTTATAGGAAAAGAAAATTTTATAATAAGCCATCGCTACAGCATTCTTGTTAAACAGTACATACAGTCTGCGGATGCCTTCTCATATTTTGAAGCATTGAAAAGTTTTGCAGAATCAGAAAGCCTTTTTTCTCAAGTGCAACCTGGAGCACTGTATGCCAATGTTTCTAGAGTTAATGGCAGTCAAGAGCCTGTTTATGGTTATATAGATGCGGTTAGTGTTTCGCAAGAGCGCTTGTTTTTTAACTATGATGATTTTTTTCCTGGTGAAGAATTACCAGACTATCCTTTTAACTGCGGGTTGTTTTCTGCGCCAGAATCACATGTATCGTATTGTTTTACAGGTGAAACAATGAATACTTGCCCACCATCGGTTATAGAAAGTGTAGACCAAGAAATAATTACTTACTATGGACCTAATGAAGAAGGGGTGGCAGTTACAGCATCTTGCCCAGGACCATATGTTTTTACACCACGTATTTGTGGTGATTGTACCCTATTAGGTGAAAATGTTGTACCCGATTTTTGGATAGAATAATTTAATTATGAAGCAGATACTTTATTCTTTAGTACTCATTATATTGATTTCGTTTTCATCGAAAGCCCAATACGTGGTAAGAAATGCGAGCGAATTAGAGAATTTAAAAAGTTTACCCCAAGAGAAAGTCTATCTGCATCATTCTGGACCAGTAATTTTTAGTGGAGAATATTTTTATTATGCCTTTTACTGTTTAGATGCTCAAAAAAGTAGAAAGTCTGCAATAAGTACCGTTGGTTACATAGCAGTAATAAACGATAAAAATGAATACGTTCTTGAGCAAAAAATAAAATTAGAAAAAGGCTTGGCTCAAGGTGATTTTTTTGTGAATACAGATTTACCGTCGGGCATCTATAAAATATTAGGGTATACCCAATGGATGAAAAATAACGGAATTTCGCAAGTTTTTAAAGATGATTTGGTAATTATTAATCCATATAAAAACAGCCGAGATGATATCCATACTAATGATGCTAATATAATAGTAGAAAATCTAGAAATTTCACAAGATTCTGCTACAATTGCCCTTGAGGTAGAAAAAAGTATTTTTAAGAGTAGAGAAAGGGTAAAATTGACCCTCAAAAACTATAAAGGACAATTAGGGTATGGTGATTACACTATTAGGGTTCAAAAAAAGGAAGAGCTACCTTTTACAACTACCAATACAGCAATACGTTTTACCCATAACTATTTGAAGGTTGATAAAACAATTACTAATAGAATTGGTGATAGTATTTACTTGCCAGAACAACGTGGAGAATTGCTTTATGGAACTGTTTTAAATGCAAACACCAAAACACCAGCTGTTGATAAAACTGTAGTTATTTCCATACCTGGAGAAGAGTTTCTTTTAAAGTTTGCTAAAACTGATAATGATGGTAATTTTTATACCTATGTAAAAAAAGATTACAAAACTTCCAATGCGGTTTTTCAGGTGAATGATTTAGAAACTAACTATAATATTCAACAAAAGACACCAACGAAATTAGATGTTTCAGATTTATCTTTTAGGCCTTTAGTTTTAGATAAGAATTATAAAAATGCAATACTTAGAAGAAGTATCGACAATCAATTAGAGAATCAGTTTTTTTCCCAAAAACCAGATTCGGTTTTATTAGGTGATATTATAGACCCATTCGATGGCGGTGTACCAGAGACGGTGTATTTAGATGATTATACTCGTTTTAAAACCTTACAAGAAACCTTAGTTGAACTATTAAATAAAGCGGGTTATCGAAATAATGGTAAAGACGCTGATTATATACGAATAGCACAAGATTTTGAAACCTTTGATGAAGATTACAATAGTTATCCTGCAATTGTATTAATAGACGGCGTATTTATTCCTAATCACGAAGAAATTAAAGATTTTGAAGCCCAAAAAATAGAATCTATAAGTTTGATAAGAGACCAATTTAGATTAGCAGATAAAGATTATCAAGGTATTATGGCTATAAAAACCTTTGAAGGTGATTATTTTAATAATTACAAATCCAAGTATGGAATAACCGCTGAAATTTGGAAACCCATCCCTAAAAAAAATTACTACAGACAAGAATATGCTGCGGAAAACAACAATTTTGAAAATATTCCAGATTATCGAAGAATCTTATTTTGGCAACCCCATATAGCGGTAGAAAGCAATCAACTTCAATTTGAATTTTTTACATCTGATAGTAAAGGTGAATATGAAATAATTCTAGACGGATTTACAACATATGGTAAACCCATATACAATTCACAAACTATAATTGTGGAGTAAATAGGCCATTAAGTAAGAAATGAACTATTTTCGTTTAAAACACAAACCATGCTTACTAAAGTTTTCGGCAGCGCTGTCTTTGGCGTTGAGGCAACTACGATTACCGTTGAAGTAAATATTGATAAAGGTATTGGTTACCACTTAGTGGGTTTACCAGATAATGCCATTAAAGAGAGCAATTATAGAATTGCTGCAGCTTTAAAGAATAACGGTTATAAAATTCCTGGAAAAAAAATCACCATTAACATGGCACCTGCCGATATGCGTAAAGAAGGTTCGGCATACGACCTTACATTGGCAGTTGGTATTTTAACTGCATCTGGCCAAATAGCATCAGAGAATTTAGACAAATATCTAATTATGGGTGAACTGTCACTCGATGGAACCGTGCAGCCAATAAAAGGGGCATTACCAATAGCTATACAAGCCCAAAAAGAAGGTTTTAAAGGATTTATTCTTCCGAAAGATAATGCTAAAGAAGCAGCGGTAGTTAGTAAATTAGCAGTTTACGGTGTTACCTCTATAGAAGAGGTAATTAATTTCTTTGATAAGGGAACTCCATTAGAGCAAACGGTATTAGATACAAGAGCAGAGTTTTATAAAAACCTAGAATTTCCAGAATTTGATTTTTCAGATGTAAAAGGACAAGAAAGTATAAAGCGATGTATGGAAATTGCTGCGGCTGGTGGTCATAATATTATTTTAATAGGTCCACCAGGAGCAGGAAAAACAATGTTAGCAAAACGATTACCCTCTATTTTACCTCCCATGACCTTACATGAAGCCCTAGAAACCACAAAAATTCACAGTGTTGTAGGCAAGGTCAAAAATATGGGTTTAATGGGCCAGCGCCCTTTTAGGTCTCCTCACCATACCATTTCTGATGTAGCCTTAGTAGGTGGAGGGGCGTATCCACAACCTGGAGAAATTTCATTGGCACATAATGGAGTGTTGTTTTTAGATGAATTGCCAGAATTTCAACGAAGTGTTTTAGAGGTAATGCGTCAACCCTTAGAAGATAGAGAGGTAACTATAAGTAGGGCACGTTTTACGGTTACTTATCCAAGTAGTTTTATGTTGGTAGCAAGTATGAACCCAAGTCCAGGTGGCTATTTTAACGACCCAGATGCCCCAGTAACTTCTTCGCCTGCCGAGATGCAAAGATATCTAGGTAAAATATCTGGTCCTCTTTTAGACCGTATAGATATTCATATAGAGGTAACTCCCGTACCTTTTGAAAAACTATCAGATGAACAAAAAGGGGAGAGCAGTGTAGAAATACGTAAACGTGTAACTGTGGCAAGAGAAATTCAAACTTCTCGTTTTAACGACTTACCAAACGTTCATTACAATGCCCAAATGTCTACAAAACAAATTCGGGAGTATTGTAAACTAGAAGAATCATCAAAGCTGTTATTAAAAAATGCTATGGAAAGATTGAATTTATCAGCACGAGCCTATGACCGTATTTTAAAAGTAGCACGAACTATTGCAGACCTTTCCAATGCTGAACACATACAAGGAGAGCATATAACAGAGGCAATTCAATATCGTAGTCTAGATAGAGAAGGTTGGCTGGGGTAAGAGGCATTTTCAACGTATCTTTTTTACTTATAAAAAAGCGAAAATCATTATTTTTAGGGCATGCAAATGCTACGAGATTATTTTAGTCAGTTTGGTGAGCTTTCCGAAGAAAACATGCAAATTCTTTTGAGTAGTTGTAAACGCGGAAGTTTGGCTAAAGGAGAAGAACTTGTTCAAGCGAATGACTGGGTAGACAGTATCTATTTTGTTGAAGAAGGATTTTTACATTACTACACAGATACGGAAAATGGTGACCGTTGTACCTTAAAGGTAGTTAGCCCTAATTACTTCTGGACCATGTTAGATGAATTCTTCAATCAAAAACAAACCATAGATACATGTGTAGCCTTAACAGAGGTCTCTTTTTGCGAAATAAAAAGACAAGATTATAACGCCTTAAAAGAAAGCAATAAAACCATAGCTAGTTTTATTCATTCAGTCACCGAACAAATTTTATCATTAAAGGTGATAGAAGCTAATAATAAGTCTAAAATGACTGTTGAAGAACGCTATATAGATTTGTTAGAAAACAATCCGCAAATGATTCAAGAAGTTCCCGTGGGTATTATTGCTTCGCATATTGGCACATCAAGAGAAACTCTTCACAGAATTCGCAAGAAGCTAGCGGCAGCCTAGCTTTTGGAATTGGTAATTGTGTCAATTGACACAAAATTAATCGCTACAAAATTGGAATTTTATCAAGAAGAAAATTGATAAAAATACAATATGAAAATGTTAGCTAAGCTTTCGCTATTTATGCTTCCTTTAGTAATTATAGCTCAAAACAATCCAGATAAAACGTTTGTAGAATCCGTTGTTTTAGAAACAAGTCCAGAAAATGCTTGGAGTGCCATTACAGACTTTTCAAATTTTAATTCTTGGGATAGTAATGTGGTGGCTGTAAAATGTCCAGAAGAGTTAAAAAACAATCAAGTTTGTCAAATGATTTCTAATACAGGTGAACTTATTGAGGTAGAATTGGTAGACCGTGTAGAAAATGAGTTTTATATCATCAGGTATAAATTATCTTCAGGTAATTTCTTTATTAAACGAAGTATAGAAAATACTGATAATGTAACCATTACAGAAACTGCTTGGTTTACAGGAATATCTAAAAAGACCTTTGAAAAGTATAAAGGGGAAGATTATGCTTCTTTTATGAAAAACAGAATGCAATCTTTTAAGGTCTACTTAGAAGAAGATTATGGAAAATAAAAAAAGGGCTGAATGCCCTTTTTTTATACTGCTTTTAAATTTACTTTCAGACCTTCTATGATACCAATTACATATTTAACAGTGTCTTTGAGGTAATACTTTACCAAAATATGTGGTATTCTAATATTGGTGAAGCCGTTTTTAAAAGAATGCATAGCTTCTTCTAATTCACCTAGGGCTTGTTTATGTGTCATCAATTCATAATCAGTTCCTATATCAATATTTAGCTTAACTCTAGAGATAGCAATATCAACAGATTTATTACCGTCCCACCATTCTAACATGGGGTTAACTCCGGCATTTTTTAGGGCGTAGTATAATTGTATTGCCTCTTTGGGAGTGTCTTTTTCTTTAATGATATTTTCAATCAGCTTTCTGTGTCGTTCACACAGTTCAACTCCAACAAGGTCCATTGCTTTTTTATGGTCTTCGTAGCCCAATGGACTAAAACACTCCTTACATGTCATTTCAGTAGGTCAGTTTAATTTTATTAATAAGATTTGGGACTATAATAACAGAACCATTTTTGAAATAGTATGCGTATTCGATGAAAGTCGCCCGTTTAATAGATGAACTGCAAAATTTTAGACGAATGGTATTTTGGTTGTTGAGAAAATGCTAAATTGAGTGGTTTATATTTTAAGCGTGAAAAAACTAGGCCCAGGGTTATTAATAGCAGCGGCATTTATAGGTCCAGGAACTATAACTGCCTGTACAATTGCTGGTGTAGAATTTGGATATTCTTTATTGTGGGCATTATTATTTTCAATTCTAGCCACTATTATATTGCAAGAAATGTCTTCTCGTTTAGGTTTAATTTCTAGACAAGGCTTAGCCGAGGCAGTACTAACAAATTTACCTTCAAAGCTTATACGTAATTTGATAATAGGCATAATGCTTTCCGCAATACTCATTGGTAATGCAGCTTATGAAGGTGGCAATATTGGTGGGGCAGTTTTAGGTTTACAAGCTTTATTAGGGTATAAACTTTCTAATTTGTATCCACTTTTAATAGGAGGCATTGCCTTTATATTACTGTGGTATGGTAATTATAAAACTATTGAGCGTGTTTTTATTGGACTAATTTTTTTAATGAGTCTATCATTCATAATAACAGCATTGTTAACCAAACCAAATCTACTCGAGGTACTTAAAGGGTTTGTTCCAACATATTCTGATTCCAGTATTTTTACGGTAGTTGCGTTAATAGGAACTACAATAGTTCCCTATAATTTGTTTTTACATGCTTCTTTAGTTAATGAAAAGTGGCAAGGAGAAAAAGATTTAAAAACTGCAAGAAATGATACCATTATTTCTATTGCCATTGGTGGTTTTATTTCTATGGCCATTGTAATTGCAGCAACAGCAATAGATATTAAGGAAGTAACAGGTGCACAAGACTTAGCCAGAGGATTAGACCCCCTATTTGGCAGCTATGCAACGGTTTTTATGGGTATTGGCTTGTTTACCGCCGGTATTACTTCTTCAATAACTGCACCATTAGCAGCAGCTTATGTAGCCAATAGTTGCTTTGGATGGAACGCCAATTTAAAAGATATAAGATTTAGACTGGTATGGATTTTAGTTCTAAGTAGTGGCATGCTGTTATTATACTTAAAAATTAAACCTATTGAAATTATCAAATTTGCACAAATTGCTAATGGCATTCTATTACCCTTAATTGCGATTATTTTAGTTTGGTCATTAAATAAGTCAGATAGGCTAGGTAAACATGCTAATACTAGAATTCAAAACATACTTGGATTTTTAATAATACTCATAACGTTAGCCTTAGGTATAAAAACCATTGGTAAGGTGTTTGGACTATTCTAGAAAGTTATGCTAACAATAGATATTAACTGCGATGTAGGCGAAGGTGTAGGTAATGAAAGTAAACTACTACCACTAATTAGTTCTTGCAATATTGCTTGTGGAGGGCATGCCGGAGATGAGGAAACAATGGCCAATACTATTATACTTGCCAAAAAACACTGCGTAAAAATTGGTGCTCATCCCAGTTATCCAGATAAAGAGAATTTTGGAAGAAAAGTGCTAACTATTTCTGAGAGTAAATTAAAGAAGAGTCTAAAGCAACAGTTAGAATTATTTCAAAAGATTATTAAAGCAAATAATGCCAACTTACACCACATTAAGGCGCATGGTGCTTTATATAATCAATCAGCAATTGATAAAGATTTGGCGAATTTATTTTTAGAAGTTGTACAAGATTTTGGTAATTACCCTATTTATGTACCGTTTAATTCAGCAATTGAAAAGCTAGCCTTAGAAATTAATTATCCTATAATTTATGAAGCTTTTGCCGACCGAAATTATGACGGTAATCTCAAACTTGTTTCTAGAAACCAAAACAACAGTCTAATCGAAGAACCTAAAGCCGTTTTAGAACATATAAAACGCATGTGTTTAGAAAGAAAAGTAAAAACTATCGATGGTCAACTGTTACCTATAAAAGCAGAAACGTTTTGTATTCATGGAGATACGCCTTCTGCTTTTAAAATATTAACGTATCTTCATAATCAATTGCCCAATCAACAGCTGAAAATCTTAAAGTGAGTCAATACAATATTACAATTGAACCCTTCGGTGAATCTGCACTAATACTAACATGGCCGAACGAAGTAAGCGAATCTATTTTACACGATATTATTTCTTTTCAAAATCATTTAAAGACTAAACTTTCAAGTTCATGGGAGTTTGTTCCTGTTTATAATTCGTTAACCCTAATAAATCAGTTTGAGAATTTTGAGTTTGATAAACTAAAAGCGAAACTTTTAAATTGGCACCAAGGCGGAACTCAAACTCAAAAAGCAACCAATTACTTATGGAAGTTTCCGGTTTGTTATGATGAAGAATTTGGGCTAGATTTTGATAGGTTAGAAGAACAAATTGGATTGAATAAAGAAGACATTATTCATGCCCATACATCTCACGAGTATACGGTTTACGGTATTGGATTTTTACCAGGATTTATGTATTTAGGTGGTGTACCAAAAATTCTTGAAACCGCAAGATTAGAGAATCCAAGACTAAAGGTAGCCTCAGGTTCTGTTGGTTTAGCTGGTAAGCAAACAGGAATTTACCCTGCAGAATCACCTGGTGGTTGGAACATTATAGGGCGTTGTCCTGTACCCATGTTTAATTTAAAATTAGAGGAACCATGTGTGGTTAATGTGGGTGATAAGGTTGCTTTTTTTTCAATTAGTAAAGCAGAGTATGATGTGCACATTATCCAAGCTGAGGTCGGAATTTTAAAACCAGAAAAAGTTAGTTTAGATGCTTAAGATTTTAAAACCTGGTTTTTATACCACGCTTCAAGATAAAGGTAGATTTGGTTACCGTAATATGGGTGTTCCAGTATCTGGTTGTATGGATGCTGTAGCTCCAGAAAAATGTAATCTTTTACTAGAAAATTCTGCCAGCGCTGCAGTGTTAGAAATTACCATGACGGGCCCTACTGCAGAATTTGAAGAACCTACTTTTATTAGCTTAGGTGGTGCTAAGGTTGAAGCTTTTTTAAATGAAGAAAGCTTAGAATTGTATAAAATATATCAAGTTAATAAAGGAGATAAAATAAGCTTCGGAAAGTTGAAGTTGGGTTTTAGAAATTATTTAGCAGTCAAAGGTGGTTTTACTACAACAAAAACATTAGAAAGTGTTTCTCAACATCACTTAATTACAGCAGAAGCCAGTATCAAAGCAAATGATGAGGTTCCATACAACGGTAACTCTGATTTTTCACCTAAAGTATCTGAATTAAGAATTGAAGATTACCTTAATGAAGTAACGTTAGAAGTATTTAAAGGGCCAGAATTTTCGTTGTTGTCAAAAAAACAAAAAGAACAACTTTTAGATAGCGATTTTACTGTTGCCAAAGAGAACAATAGAATGGCCTATCAATTAGAAGAAACTATTGAGGAGCATACACATTCAATACTTACCTCTGCAACCTTGCCAGGCACAATTCAGCTGACACCAAATGGCAAATTAATAGTTCTTATGAGAGATGGGCAAACCACGGGTGGTTATCCTCGTATTTTACAATTATCTGAAAAAGCAATTAGTGTTCTAGCTCAGAAAAGAGCAGGTAATAAAGTAAAGTTGAAACTGGTTTAAACTTCATAATAGACCTCTTTAAAAGGTACCCTAAAGCGTTTGCCATAAATACCATTTTCACTACGAACACCACAACCAATTACCATGTTAATTTCTGCAGACGAAGGTAAATTCAATATTTTCTTAACTTTTAAAGAATCAAAACCTTCCATAGGGCAAGTATCGTAGCCGTTGCTAGCCATACTAATCATGAAATTTTCAGCTGCAAGGGCCGCACTTTTATGACCAACAATGCGAATATCCGATTTTCGAACTTGTCTATAAATAGGTTTGAATAATCCAATAACTTGAAACATCAGAAATTTAAAGCATCCTAAAATTCCAAGAAAATCCGTATAAATTGTTGGTATAAGTTTTTTATAGTAGTTCAATGCAAACTTTTCTCGTTTGCTATATTCACTAACAGGTTTTTCGCCGTAGGCATTCTTTAAGAAGCTTACATTGGCCTCAGCTCTTTTTCGCCACAAATCTTTTCTTACCACCACTACTACCATGTTTTTAGCATATTTGGCAGCATTTTGCCCCAAACAAGCTTCTGTAAGTTTGGTCAGCTTATCACTTGATGTAACGTGATAAAATTCCCAAAGCTGCAGATTACTGCTAGTTGGAGCAAGGGTAGCATTTTCAATACAGTGTTTGATAATGTTTTTGTCTAAGCTAATTTCCGCATCAAATATTCTTACAGAACGTCTGTAGTGAATAGCTTCAGTAACTGTTTTTTCCATAGCCAACAAAAATACATGAAAATGTAGGTTAAACTAACAACTTCTAGATAGTTAAATTAAATGAATATTACAGAAATGACAGGCTTATTATTCTGTAATTCAATTTGTTAGATGTTTTTGTGTCGTAGTGAATTTAAAACCCTTTTTTGTGTTAAAACTTTAAGGTAATTCAAACCTATATCTTTGAATTCTAGAAAAACTATGGCTTTTTCTCTTATTTGAAGTAAATAATACAATGGAATTAAATAAATACAGTAAAAACGTTACTCAAGACCCAACACAACCTGCTGCACAAGCAATGCTTTATGCTTTAGGTTTGACTGAAGAAGACTTAAAAAAGCCCTTTATCGGAATTGGAAGTACCGGTTACGAGGGTAATCCTTGCAACATGCACTTAAATGATTTGGCTAAGCATGTAAAAGAAGGTGTACAATCTAAAGATTTAGTAGGTCTAATATTTAATACCATTGGCGTGAGTGATGGTATTTCTATGGGTACATATGGTATGCGTTATTCTTTACCGTCTAGAGATGTTATTGCAGATTCTATGGAAACTGTTGTACAAGCCATGAATTATGATGGTTTGGTAACTGTAGTGGGCTGTGATAAAAATATGCCTGGGGCCTTAATGGGAATGATTCGTTTAAATAGACCTTCAATCTTACTTTATGGAGGTACTATTGCCTCTGGGTGCCATAACAATAAAAAATTAGATGTGGTATCTGCTTTTGAAGCTTGGGGTGAGAAGGTGGCAGGTTCAATAGATGAAAAGGAATACAAATCTGTGATTCAAAAAGCATGTCCTGGTGCAGGCGCATGTGGTGGTATGTATACGGCAAATACTATGGCTTCAGCTATTGAAGTGTTAGGTATGTCTTTACCTTATAGTTCATCGAACCCAGCTGTAGGTTCAGAAAAAAACAATGATGGTAAAGCGGCCGGCGAAGCAATACGCTATTTAATAGAAAATGATATTAAACCGTTAGATATTATTACCAAAAAATCATTAGAAAATGCAGTGCGCTTAATCACTGTTTTAGGCGGTTCAACAAACGCAGTATTACACTTTTTAGCAATAGCTAGAGCAGCAGAGATTGATTTTACTTTGGCTGATTTTCAACGCATAAGTGATACTACACCATTCTTAGCAGATTTAAAACCAAGTGGAAAATACTCCATGGAAGACTTACACAATGTAGGTGGTGTTCCAGGTGTTATAAAATTTATGTTAGCTAATGATATGTTGCATGGAGATTGTCTTACCGTTACAGGTAAAACACTTGCTGAAAACATGAAAGATGTTCCAGGCTTACATGAAGGTCAAGATGTAGTTCACGGTTTAGACAATCCAATAAAAGAGACCGGTCACTTAAGAATACTTTATGGTAATCTTGCAGAATTAGGTTCAGTAGCTAAAATCACAGGAAAAGAAGGATTACATTTTTCTGGTCCTGCTAAGGTTTTCAATGGAGAATTTGAGGCAAATGCAGGTATCCGTGATGGATTGGTAAAAAAAGGAAATGTGGTTGTTATAAGATATGAAGGTCCACAAGGAGGACCGGGTATGCCAGAAATGTTGAAGCCAACAGCTGCAATAATGGGTGCAGGTCTTGGTAAGGATGTTGCGCTTATTACAGATGGTAGATTCTCGGGCGGCACCCACGGTTTTGTGGTTGGCCACATTGCTCCAGAAGCACAAGAGGGCGGTAATATCGCATTTGTTGAAGATGGTGATATCATAACAATTGATGCAGAAGCTAATACAATTTCGGTCGCAATTTCAGATGAAGAGTTAGCTAAGCGTAAATCAAGTTGGGTAGCCCCTAATTTAAAAGTTAAAAAAGGTAGTTTGTATAAATATGCTAAAACAGTTTCATCGGCCTCTAAAGGTTGTGTTACTGATGCCCTTTAAGTAATTAGCCTATGGAAACAGTAAAAGCAACAGCTAAAAAAGAAACAGCTAAAAAAAGTATGCGTATAACAGGTGCTGAAGCCGTAATTAGATGCTTATTAGCAGAGGGTGTAGACCTTATTTATGGTTACCCTGGTGGAGCTATTATGCCAGTTTATGATGAGCTTTATAAATTTCAAGATGAATTAACTCATATATTAACCCGTCATGAGCAAGGTGCTACGCATGCCGCTCAGGGTTATGCGCGAGTTAGTGGTAGAGTGGGTGTAGCTATGGCCACTTCTGGTCCAGGAGCAACAAACCTGGTAACAGGTTTAGCAGATGCTCAAATAGACTCAACGCCAATGGTGTGCATTACAGGGCAGGTAGCAAGACATCTATTAGGTTCAGATGCATTTCAAGAAACTGATATTGTTGGTATTTCAACACCAGTTACCAAATGGAATTATCAAATAACTAGAGCAGAAGAAATACCAGAAATTTTAGCTAAAGCGTTTTATATAGCTAAATCTGGTAGGCCTGGACCAGTATTAATTGATATAACAAAAAATGCACAGTTTGATGAGTTAGATTTTGACTACAAAAAGTGCACTGGAGTACGTAGTTATAAGCCAGTTCCAAAACCAGATAATAACGCTATTGCTAAAGCGGCAGAACTTATAAACAAGGCTAAGAAACCTTATGTAATTTGGGGTCAAGGTGTTATTCTTGGAGAAGCCGAAGAGGAACTTAAAGCGTTAATTGAAAAAACGGGTATACCTGCTGCATGGACTATCATGGGTGAATCTGCGATTCCTACCGAACATCCCTTAAATGTGGGTATGGTTGGTATGCATGGCAATTACGGACCAAATGTTCTAACAAACGAATGTGATTTGTTACTAGCAATTGGTATGCGATTTGATGACCGAGTTACGGGTGACTTAAATACGTATGCTAAACAGGCTAAAATTGTACATTTTGAAATAGACCCAGCTGAAATCAATAAAAATGTAAAAGTTGATGTTGCCGTTTTAGGTAACGCAAAAGAAACATTAGCTGAAATACTACCATTAGTAGACAAGAATTCACACGAAGCCTGGCTTCAAGAATTTGCAAAAAAACATCAAGAGGAGTATGATGTTGTAATTAAAAATGATATTACCCCTACAAAACCTGGCTTAACCATGGGTGAGGTTATTGAAGAAGTTAATAAAGCTTCGGGCCAAAAAGCGGTAATTGTTACAGATGTAGGACAGCACCAAATGGTTGCCTGTAGATATGCTAAGTTTAAAGAAAGTAAGAGTAACATTACTTCTGGTGGTTTAGGAACTATGGGCTTTGCCTTACCTGCTGCCATTGGCGCAAAACAAGGAGCTCCTGACCGCGAAGTTGTAGCCGTAATTGGTGATGGGGGTTATCAAATGACTATTCAAGAGTTAGGTGTTATATTTCAACATCAAATTCCAGTTAAAATTTTAGTCTTAAACAATGATTTTTTAGGAATGGTTAGACAATGGCAGCAACTATTTTTTGAAAAAAGATACGCTTCTACTGTGATGACGAATCCAGACTTTGTAAAAATTGCTGAGGGCTATCATATTAAAGCCAATAGCGTTTCAGAAAGAAAAGACCTAGCAGCCGCTGTAAAAGAAATGATAGACTTTGAGGGTCCATACTTTTTAGAAGTAAAGGTTGAAAAAGAAGATAACGTATTTCCAATGATTCCTTCTGGAGCATCAGTTTCAGATATTAGATTGAAATAAGAACTACATGGATAAGAAAATATTTACCATCTCGGTTTATTCAGAAAATAATGTGGGTTTACTTAACCGTATTTCAGGAATATTCCTAAAGAGACACATCAATATAGAAAGTCTAAATGTTTCTAAGTCAGAAATTGACCAAGTTTCAAAATTTACCATTGTAGTCAATACAACAGAGGATTGGGTAAAACGTATTGTACAGCAAATTGAAAAGCAGATAGAGGTTATAAAAGCGTATTATCACACAGATGAAGAAACTATTTTTCAAGAAACCGCATTGTTTAAAATAAGTTCTGATTTACTTTTTGATGAACCTTTAATTCAGAATGCAATCAGAGAAAGTAATTCAAAAATAGTTACCGTACACAGAGATTTTTTTGTTTTGGCAAAAACTGCGCAAAGAAAAGAAATTGAGGCAATGCATGATTTGCTTGCGCCTTATGGAATTATGCAATTTGTACGTTCTGGTAGAATTGCGGTATCAAAAGAGGCCATGCTAATTTCTGAAATGTTAGAAGAATTTCATAACAATAATAAATAACTACTAATCGAGTATAAACACTTTTAAAATGACAAATTACTTCAATACACTATCACTTAGAGACCAATTACAGCAATTGGGAAAATGTAGATTTATGGATCCAAGTGAGTTTACAGATGGTGTTCAAGCTTTGAAGGGTAAAAAAATTGTAATTGTAGGTTGTGGAGCCCAAGGTTTAAACCAAGGTTTAAATATGAGAGATTCTGGTTTAGATATCTCTTATACTCTTCGTGAAGCAGCTATTAAAGAACAAAGACAATCCTATAAAAATGCAAAGGAAAACAATTTTAATGTAGGCACTTATGAAGAGTTAATACCAACTGCAGATGTAGTTATCAATCTAACCCCAGATAAGCAGCATACAAATGTGGTAAAAGCAGTTATGCCTTTAATGAAAAAAGGAGCAACGCTAACGTATTCTCATGGTTTTAATATTGTGGAAGAAGGTATGCAAATACGTGAAGACCTTACTGTAATTATGGTTGCGCCTAAAAGCCCAGGTTCTGAGGTGAGAGAAGAATACAAAAGAGGTTTTGGCGTGCCAACCTTAATTGCAGTACACCCAGAAAATGACCCAGAAGGTAAAGGGTTAGCGCAAGCTAAAGCATACGCTGCCGGCACAGGTGGTGATAGAGCGGGAGTATTAGAATCTTCGTTTGTGGCTGAAGTAAAATCAGATTTAATGGGTGAACAAACTATTCTTTGTGGTTTGTTACAAACGGGTTCTATTTTAAGCTTTGATTTAATGGTAGAAAAGGGTATTGAACCAGGCTATGCCTCAAAATTAATTCAATACGGTTGGGAAACCATTACAGAAGGTCTTAAACAAGGTGGTATTACCAATATGATGGACCGTCTTTCCAATCCAGCAAAAATCAAAGCTTTTGATTTAGCTGAGGAATTAAAGGTTATTATGAGACCATTATTTCAAAAGCATATGGATGATATCATGAGTGGTCATTTTTCTAAAACGATGATGGAAGATTGGGCAAATGATGATAAAAATCTATTAACGTGGAGAGCAGAAACAGGAGAGACTAATTTCGAGAAAACTCCAGCTGGTAATGATGATATTTCTGAACAAGAATATTATGATAACGGGGTATTAATGGTTGCTTTTGTAAAGTCTGGCGTAGAACTTGCCTTTGAAACAATGACAGAGTCAGGTATAATAGCAGAATCTGCGTATTATGAATCTTTACATGAAACTCCATTAATTGCGAATACAATAGCACGCAAGAAGCTTTTTGAAATGAATAGAGTTATTTCAGATACTGCGGAATATGGTTGCTATTTATTTGACCATGCATGTAAACCCTTATTAACCGATTTTATGAAAACCGTTGATATAGACGTTATAGGCAAAACCTATAATGAAGAGAACGATAATGGTGTAGATAACAGAAGATTAATAGCGGTGAACAAAGCGCTTAGAGAACATCCGGTTGAAATTGTAGGAGAGAGATTGCGAGCTTCAATGACAGCTATGAAGCCAATAGCATAATAGTAAAAAGGCAGGTTAATCACCTGCCTTTTTTTATTCTTAGGACTAAATGATGATACTACGCATTTTAAATATTCAAAAAAGTCTAATCGAGAAGATGCACGTGCTGTGGTTGGTATTAATTCAAAAGACCTGAAGATTTAGAACCACTCCTTAAAAGAATAAAAGAAAATAACTTTTTTGGAGACTAGTTAAATAACAAACCAGATTTGTTTCAATATCTAATTTAATTACAAAGAACACACTAGAACTCAAAATATGACAACAACAAATCAAATTCCAGAAGAGT
Organism: Croceivirga lutea; assembly: GCF_014235875.1. Classification (GTDB taxonomy): domain Bacteria; phylum Bacteroidota; class Bacteroidia; order Flavobacteriales; family Flavobacteriaceae; genus Croceivirga; species Croceivirga lutea. Next base: position 301,652 of record NZ_JACJUK010000001.1, read on the forward strand.
TTCAAATAACGGCATTAAAACATCAGAAACATTATCTCGTAAATGGAAAATTAGAAGAATGGAATGGTGAAACATCAGAAGTTATTTCTACCATATCATCTACAGAAGAGTACAAACATACAGTATTAGGTAGCATTCCTACCATGGGAGAAAAAGAAGCTATGAAGGCCTTAGATGCTGCACTTTCAGCTTATGACCAAGGTCAAGGTCTTTGGCCTACAATGAAGGTAAAAGACCGTATTGAGTGTATGGAGAACTTTGTTAAGAAAATGGAGTCTAAGCGTGAAGAGGTGGTAAAGTTATTAATGTGGGAAATTGGCAAAAACAAGCCTGATTCTTACAAAGAGTTTGATAGAACAGTGGAATACATCTACGATACCATTGAAGAATACAAAGAGCTTGACAGAAGCTCTGCAAAATTTCAAAAACATGCGGGCGTTTACGCACACATACGCAGAGGCCCATTAGGTGTTGTGTTGTGTTTAGGGCCTTACAACTATCCATTAAATGAGACTTTTGCCTTGTTAATCCCAGCTATAATAATGGGGAACACCACTATTTTTAAACCAGCTAAACATGGCGTATTACTCATAACCCCATTACTAGAAGCATTTCAGTCTAGTTTTCCTAAAGGAGTAGTAAACATCATTTTTGGTAGAGGTAGGGCTGTAGCAGCACCTATTATGCAAACTGGTAAAGTTGATGTCTTGGCATTAATAGGCAACAGCAAATCAGCAAACGCGCTACAAGAACAACACCCAAAAAGTAACCGTTTACGTTTGGTACTAGGATTAGAAGCAAAGAATCCAGCTATTATCTTACCAGATGCAGATATGGATTTAACCATTAAAGAAGTAATAGCGGGAACAACTTCATTTAATGGGCAGCGTTGTACAGCTTTAAAAGTTGTTTACGTACATGATGATGTAAAAGACGAATTTTTAGAAAAGTATTCCAAAGCCATTGATGCATTAAAATTTGGTAATCCTTGGGATGAAGGTGCGCAACTAACCCCTTTGCCAGAACCAGATAAGCCAGATTATATTCAAGAGTTAATAGATGATGCGTTACAAAAAGGCGCACAAATCAAGAATGAAAAAGGAGGTTGGCGAAGCGATAATTATATCTGGCCAGCAGTATTATACCCCGTTTCTAAAGAAATGAGGGTTTATACTGAAGAGCAATTTGGTCCTGTTGTACCAGTTTTATCTTTTAGTGATATTTCAGAGCCTTTAGACGATATGGCAGAATCAAATTACGGGCAGCAGGTAAGTTTATTTGGTAAAGATGTATATACTTTATCTCCGCTAATAGATACACTTGCAAATTTAGTTTGTAGGGTAAATTTAAATAGTTCTTGTCAACGCGGACCAGATGTGTATCCATTTACCGGTAGAAAAGATTCGGCGCAAGCTACATTAAGCGTGCATGATGCTTTACGTTCTTTTTCAATTAGAACTTTTGTAGCATTTAAAGACAATGATATTAATAATGAGACTATTGAAAATCTTTTAGACGCTAAAGCAAGTAATTTTTTAAGTACAGATTACATTTTGTAGCAATAGTCTGGTTGGGGTTAAGTGCTACAATTATGGTGCAATTTATGCTGTCAGAGTTAAATAGAATTAGGTGCTATAAGGGTTTGCAAATATTTTACCCAAAATATTCGTTTTAGATAGTCAAGTACTTCTTTAAAACCAGAAGTGCTTGATTTTTTTTGTGAAGGCGAAAAAATGCAACTGTAATTTAATTTATGAAAAGATTTATTGAAAAAATTCGCGGTAGAAGTATTCCAAGTTTATACCGTTCATTTTATGCAAAACTTTGGGATTATTACTATGATTACAAATACAGAATTGATACAGATGCTCATGTACAATTAGAAAATTTAGATATAAGTAAAGAGCAAAAAGAACATTATTATTGGTATGAAGGCACAAAGGTTCGTCCGCTCAAGAAACTATTTAAGCATCTTAAAATACCAAAAGACAAAACCTTCGTTGATATCGGCTCAGGTAAGGGCCGCGTACTGCTAATAGCTGCGGAATATGGGTTTCAAAAGATTATTGGCATTGAATTATCCCCTAATTTATATCAAATTTCAAAGAATAACGTAAACACTTTTTTACAAAAAAGAAGTATAGCAGCTGAGATTGATATTCTAAATATTGATGCATTAGATTATAATTATACAGATAACGAAGCTATTTTTTTTCTTTATAATCCTTTTGATGAGCATATTTTAAAACAAATAGTTCTTAATATAAAAAGTTCTTTAAACCGTAATAAGCGAGATGTTAAGATTATTTATGCGAATTCTATTCACCGTAAAGTCATTGAAGAGAATTTAAAAATTGTAAAGACTGAAAGAATAAGTATATACAATGTTGGCTTCTCTATATATGATATTTAAATACTACCAATTTGCTTAGAAAATAGGTTTTGTTTCAAAATCACCACTAGCATTAGACAGACTCTAAAGTTGTGTCATTTTACCATATAACTTTTATTAAACTTTTGTTAAGGGTCAATTTAACACATATTTTAAGCAATTTTAGATAAACGTTTCTACTTTCTATTTTTCACCTTTGTATTATGAAAAGTAGAAAAGCTTTATTAGCGCTAGCATTAGGAGGTTTTGGAATTGGATTAACCGAGTTCGTTATTATGGGTATTTTACCAGAAGTAGCTAACGGACTTCAAATAACAATACCCAAAGCAGGACATTTTATTGCGGCTTATGCTTTAGGGGTTGTTGTAGGTGCGCCATTATTAGCCACTATCGGAAACAAATTACCTTCAAAAAAAATGTTACTGTTGTTAATGATTTGGTTTACCGTCTTTAATACATTATCTGCTTTTTCATCTAATTATATAGGCATGCTAACCATGCGTTTTCTTTCAGGATTACCACATGGTGCTTTTTTTGGTATAGGTTCAATAGTTGCAACACAATTAGCAAAAGAAGGTAAAGCAGCCCAAGCTATAGCAACTATGTTTTCAGGCTTAACAGTAGCAAATGTAATTGGTGTTCCTTTAGGTACTTATTTAGGTCAAACCTATGATTGGAGTATTTCTTTTTTCCTTGTTGGTGTAGTCGGCATCTTTACTTTATTAAGTATCTTTTTTTGGATGCCCAAAATTTCGAATAATCAAGTTATTAAAGAAAGTAAAAAGAAACCAGTGGCTGTTCCCGTCTTTAAAAATGGTGAATTATGGGCGTTAATTGCACTTACCGCAATAGGTACTGGAGGTTTTTTTGCATGGTATAGTTACATTGCTCCTTTAATAACAGATGTAGCTAAATTACCAGATTATGTTGTTAGCTATGCCATGATTATTGCTGGGGTAGGTATGGTTCTAGGCAACTTTATTGGCGCTAGAATGGCAGAAGTTTTTAAACCGTTAAAATCTGTTATAATCAGTCTTTCTGCAATGAGTGGCATACTGGTGGTTAATTCTTTTCTAGCGTTTAATCCAGTAGCAGTACTAATGCTATCTTTTGCTATTGGCCTTATAACTTTCACAGTTGCAGCGCCTTTACAAATGGCTATCATTAATAGCGCTCAAGGAGCAGAAAAAATTGGAGCATCAATGAATCAAAGTGCTTTTAATATAGGTAATGCCTCAGGCGCATATGCTGCTGGGTTACCCTTAGTATTTGGTTATAGTGTAACTTCTGCGAGCGTTGTTGGTGCCGCATTGGCAACATTTGGAGTACTTATAGCAGCTGGCATTTTACTATATAGAAAGCAAAAATTAAAGATGCAGCTCAAGAAAACTGAGCTAGCCATAGATGGCAAGTAGTATTCAATTAAGTTTATAACTATCAATCTAGTTTTTGCAGTATACCGCTAAAAAATAACTAATAACTAAAATACAAAAGCCCTTTATTTTAAGGGCTTTTGTATTTTATAGCATAGCTATTTTTATAGATTGTTTGCTAACCAATCGCCAACTTCTGAGGTTTTATAAGCCTTACCACCATCAGCTAAATCTTCGGTCACTATACCTTCTGACAAAGATTTATTTACAGCATCTCTGATAGCTTGTGCTTCATCTATAAGATTGAAATCTTCGAATAGCATTGCGGCTGAAAGTACGGTAGCTAAAGGATTTGCTATGTCTTTACCAGCAGCTTGTGGGTAAGAACCATGAATAGGTTCATATAATCCAATTTTCTCTCCAAGTGAAGATGAAGGCATTAATCCCATAGAACCAGAAATTACCGAGGCTTCATCAGTTAAAATGTCACCAAATAGATTAGCGGTAATAATTACATCATAACCTTTTGGCCATTGAATTAAGCGCATAGCAACAGCATCTACAAACTCATAAGTAACTTCAACTTCAGGATATTCTTTCTCCATACGTTGTACCGTTTCTCTCCATAAACGTGAAGCTTCTAACACGTTGGCTTTATCAACACAACATAATTTTTTACCTCGTTTCAATGCCATTTCAAAACCTTTTTTAGCCAATCGCTCTATTTCATATCGATGGTAAGTCATGGTATCAAAAGCAGTTTCGTCATCATTTAATCTTCCTCGTTCGCCAAAATATACACCACCAGTTAGCTCTCGTAAAATAATTAAATCGGTTCCTTCAATACGGTCACGTTTCAAAGGTGATTTATCAATTAAGGAAGGAAAGGTAAATGTTGGACGCACGTTAGCGAATAGGCCTAATGCCTTTCTCATTTTAAGTAAACCTTGTTCAGGACGCACTTTTGCACTTGGGTCGTTATCGAATCTTGGGTCACCAATGGCACCAAACAAAACGGCATCAGAACTTGAACAAATTTCGTGGGTTTCATCTGGATAAGGTTCCCCAACCGCATCAATGGCCGCTGCTCCTGTTAATGCAGGTTTCCAATTAATGGTATGGCCAAATTTATCAGCTACGGCATTTGATACTTTTACTGCTTGGTCAATTACTTCTGGGCCGATTCCATCACCGGCAAGTAGTGCTATGTTTAGGTTCATTATTATTAATTTAATTAGGGCTTTTACCCCAAAATCCGTTATGGAGGGTTTTTAGTTATATTAGATTTAACATTTTTTCAGTAGCCTTTATTGCTGACACCGTTTGGTCAGAGTCCAACCCTGTAGTTACAAAATCGTTTTTTGCGGTTTTCCAAGTAATCATGGTTTCACATAGGGCATCAGAAGAGCTACCAGGAGGAATTCTAACCACATAGTCTATAAGTTTGGGTAAATTAGAACCACGTTCGTCATAGATTTTATGCAAGGCATTCATGAATGCATCAAACTGTCCATCTCCTTGGGCATTACTTTCATAAACTTCTCCATTAATTTCTATAGATAGGGTAGTGGAGGGCATAAGACCTTTGGCATGCGTTAATACGTAAGATTTTATAAAAACGTTCTGTTTAAATGAACTACTGTCTAAAACATCAGAAATTATATATGGTAAATCATCTTTGGTAACTTTTTCTTTTTTATCACCAAGTTCAATAATACGTTCAGTAACCTTTTTAACTTCTTCATCGTTTAAAGTAAGTCCAAGTTCTTGAAGGTTTTTTAGAATATTGGCTTTACCAGATGTTTTGCCCAAAGCATATTTACGTTTTCTACCAAAACGCTCAGGCATAAGATTACTAAAATAAAGGTTGTTTTTATTATCACCATCTGCATGAATACCAGCAGTTTGGGTAAACACATTTTCACCAACTACAGGTTTGTTCGCCGGAATTCCAAAACCAGTAAAAGTTGAAACCAACTTACTTACTTTATAGAGAGAAGATTCTACTACCTTGGTTTCTATTTCAGGTAGAAAATCATTAATTACTGCAATAGTACTTGCTAGAGGAGCATTACCGGCACGTTCACCCATACCGTTCACCGTAAGGTGAAGGCCGTGCGCACCTGCCTTTAGTGATTCCATTACATTGCTCACACTCAAATCATAGTCATTATGACCATGAAAATCAAAATGAGTATTAGGATATCGTTTAACGATTTTATCAATATACTCAAAAGTTTCAGCTGGTGTTAATATTCCTAAAGTATCTGGTAACAAAACCCTTTTTATGGGTTGTTGCGTAAGAAAATCTAAAAATTGAAATACATATTCTTGAGAATTACGCATGCCATTACTCCAGTCTTCTAAATATACATTTGTAATAAATCCTTCGGACTTTGCTAGGGAAATACTTTTAGCTATTTCTGCAAAATGTTCTTCTGGAGTTTTACGTAGTTGATGTGTTAAATGATTGAGCGAGCCTTTGGTTAGTAGATTTTGAACTTTAGCACCAGCTTCTTTCATCCATTGAATTGAAGCGCCACCATCAACAAAGGTGAGTACTTCTACTTGGTGTAAACAATCTACTTCTTGAGCCCATTTTGTAATATTTTTTACAGCCTTAAACTCTCCCTCAGAAACTCGTGCAGAAGCAACTTCGATGCGGTCAACCTTTAATTCTTCTAATAAAAGTTTAGCTAGGGTTAACTTTTCTGAAGCTGTAAAAGAAACCCCAGAGGTTTGTTCACCATCTCTAAGGGTGGTATCCATTATTTCAATGGTTCTCGACATTTTTTTATGTAATTAGAAAGGACGCGTTTCTACGAAATCTATGATGTCTTCTTTTAAATTTAATAGGTAATCAATATCATCAAACCCGTTTAACATATTACCTTTTTTATACGCATTAATACCAAAAGTCTCAAACTCTCCGGTACTTAGAATGGTAAAGGTTTGCTCTTGTAAATCAACTTTAAATTCGGTATTTGGGTCAGCTTCAATAGCCTTAAAAATTTTCTCTAAAAACTCAGGACTTATTTGAACCGGGAGTACACCTACATTTAAACAATTGTTTCTAAAGATATCTGCAAAAAAGCTAGATACTACACAACGAAACCCATAATCATAAACAGCCCATGCAGCATGTTCACGAGAAGAACCAGAACCAAAGTTTTTGCCACCTACTAAAATTTTACCACTGTAAATAGGGTTGTTTAAAACAAATTGTTCTTTAGGTGAATTGTCAGAATTATACCGCCAATCTCTAAAAAGATTATCACCAAACCCTTTACGCTCAGTTGCTTTTAAAAAACGAGCTGGAATTATTTGGTCAGTATCTACGTTTTCTATAGGTAACGGTACAGCCGTTGAAGTTAATATGTCGAATTTATCGTATGCCATTTTTACTTTTTTTGTGTTTCCTAAAATGAAGGAAATTAAAATCAATTTTAAGCGGTTTCTAACTGCATTAATTCTCTAGGGTCAGTTACCTTGCCAGTTACAGCAGCAGCAGCAGCAACTAACGGACTAGCTAATAAGGTTCTCGCTCCTGGGCCTTGTCTACCTTCAAAATTTCGGTTACTAGTACTTACCGCATATTTTCCTGCGGGTACTTTATCATCGTTCATAGCTAGGCATGCAGAACAACCCGGTTCTCTTAATTCAAAACCTGCTTCGTTTAATATTTCTAATATACCTTCTTCTTTAATTGCTGTTTCAACTTGGTGTGAACCAGGAACCAACCAAGCAGTTACATTAGCTGCTTTTTTTCTACCTTTTATTATAGAAGCAAATGCTCTAAAATCTTCTATTCTACCATTAGTACAACTACCTAAGAAGACAAAATCAATAGGTTTTCCTATCATTTGGTCTCCCTCACTAAAATCCATATACGCTAAGGACTTTTTATAGGTTTGAGCACCAGAACCTTCACCAGCGGTTGGAATTGAATTTGAAATACCAAAGCCCATACCAGGGTTAGTACCATAAGTAATCATTGGTTCAATATTAGCGGCATCAAAGGTTAACTCTTTATCAAAATCAGCGTCATCTTCTGAATATAAGGTTTCCCAATAATTCATTGCTTTATCCCAATCGGCACCTTTAGGTGCAAATTCTCTGCCTTTTACATAGTCAAACGTTTTCTCATCTGGGGCAATCATTCCTCCACGAGCTCCCATTTCAATACTTAAGTTACATACCGTCATACGGCCTTCCATTGACATATTTTTGAATACATCTCCTGCATATTCAACAAAGTATCCAGTTGCGCCAGATGTGGTTAATTGCGAAATAATATATAGAGCAACGTCTTTAGGAGTTACACCAAATTGCAATTCGCCATTTACGTTAATACGCATACTGCGCGGTTTTGGTTGCATTATACATTGGCTAGCTAACACCATTTCTACCTCAGAAGTTCCAATACCAAAGGCAATTGCTCCAAAAGCACCGTGAGTAGAGGTGTGCGAATCACCACAAACAATAGTGGCTCCAGGTAAGGTTATACCATTTTCTGGACCAACTACGTGCACAATACCATTTTTTTCATGTCCTAATCCCCAATAGCGAATACCATGTTCATTGGCATTTTTTTCTAAAGCCGCTAACTGATTTGCAGATAATGGGTCTTTAACGGGTAAATGTTGATTAATTGTAGGCGTATTATGGTCTGCGGTAGCAAAAGTTCTATTAGGATTAAGCACCTCAATACCTCTATTTTTAATTCCTAAAAACGCAACCGGACTGGTAACTTCATGCACCAAGTGGCGGTCAATGAAAAGCACATCTGGTCCATTTTGTATACTTTTTACTACGTGAGAATCCCAAACCTTATCAAATAACGTTTTGCCCATATTATTTTCTTGAAAATTTAAGTAACCAAAAATACGGATTGTTAGGTAGTTTAGTCCAAGTGAATTGGGTTCAAATTACGATGTTCAACAAAGTTTTTGTTTTGTGTTACATTTAAAATCAGGCAGTTATCAACTAATATATCCCCATATTGCTTTATCCTTAACAAGACTGCTAAAGGTAGTTCTGATTGTAACCATTATGAATAATGAAATAGAAACTATATAATTATTTAATTCTATTTAAGTAAAGTAAGTATAGTTACTTTATAATTATATTTCGATTACAAGAATTTACTTGTTTTTTAAGAAATGCTCTTTTTCGACTTAAAGATTGAATTTTAGATGAAATTAATTGTAAAATATATCGTTGTGATTTTATTTTACAAATATTTTAAATGATGAAAAAGTTTTTAGGGTTATTAATTTCTTGTTTAATTTTATCATCCTGTTCGGATTCGTCAGGATTAAGTGATAATGAAGAAGATGGTGGAGTTGATGGGAATGAAAGAGGATTTGACCCATCAAATTTTGGTTATAAAATTTCTACTTTTTCATCCTTTCAAGGTGAGTTTTTTCAAATAGATGTTAGCGATAAAGGAGAGGTTGGAGAAACTCAGTTCCTTAGCGAACAGCTTGGAGCTATGGATGTTCTACCCAACTTGAATAGTATCGATTCAAGTCAAATTACTTTATTTTCTAATGTCACTCAGGCATTTTACCAAAAATCTCTTAAGACAAATGAAATAAAGAAATTTACAATTGAGGGAACTGGTCTTGCAGGCCCAGTGGAGGTTAAAACAAGCGAAAACTCTAAGTTTGCTGCAATTGTAAACCATAATGAACCAGACCCTATTCGGCGATTGGCTTACAATTTAGGGGGAGAAGAGACTTTTATATTTGAGCTTTCCACTAATAGTTGTAGTTCCGCTGAATTTTTTGGTAATTACCTAGTTGCCATTTGCGGTAATAACCCAATCTCAATCTACGAGTGTATTATTTACGATACTGAAAGAGATGCAATAGTTTTTAGCTACCAATCAGATGATTATATAAAGGTGACCATTTTTCAAGATAAACTTTATGTCTTCAATACTGATGATTATACTCATAAGGTATTTTCAATTGAAGATTTTCAAGAACTTGAATCTGGAGAATTTTCTAGACAATGGTTCTTTGATTTTGAATTTGGAAGGGATGTTATAAAAACTAAAACTTTTAACAATCAAATCTTAACCAATATTGATTATTCAATATTTGCAGGAGGTCGTTTTCCTGCAATTTTTGACATAGATGAAGATCGTTATGTAGCTGGAGACAATCGTGTTTTTAGCTCTCAAGATTTTCGAAATGCTTATTCAGAGCTAATTCCTGATATTAGCAATTTTGAAGGATATGACGTCGATATGGAAAAGAAGGTTGTAGTCCTAGGTTATTCATTACAAGTTCAAATCTCATCAGAAAATTACCCCAAAGGAGGAGTTTTATTAGTAGATTTTGAAGGTAATATTCTTAATCAAATTCAACTAGAACGAGCACCTAAATACATTGTTATTCGTGAATAATACTAGATTTAATTAAAAAGCTTATTCTCTTTTGTTTACTTCTCTAGTAAGTTAGAAAATAGCTTTAGCTAATATATCCCCATATTGCTTTATCCTTAATAAGATTACTAAAGATGTTTCGGATAGACTTGTTTTCTTCTTTTTCTAATCGGGGGTCGTTTTTAAACAATTGAATGGCATGGTATCTCGCCAGCTTCAAAATTGGATTGTCTTTTACAATATCAGCAATTTTAAGATTGAGTAAACCACTTTGTTGTGTTCCCATTAAATCTCCTGGCCCTCTAAGTTTTAAATCAACTTCAGCAATTTCAAAACCATCGTTTGTCCTGCACATGGTTTCCAAGCGGGTTTTAGCATCATCAGATAATTTATGACTTGTCATTAGAATACAAAAACTCTGTTCAGCTCCACGACCTACACGACCCCGTAATTGGTGCAATTGAGATAACCCAAAACGTTCGGCACTTTCTATAATCATTACTGATGCGTTAGGAACATTTACCCCAACCTCGATTACGGTTGTGGCTACCATAATTTGCGTTTCACCTTTAACAAAACGCTCCATTTCATAATCTTTGTCTTGAGCTTTCATTTGACCGTGAACAATAGATATTTGATAATTGGGTTGCGGAAATTCACGCGCTATACTTTCATAACCATCCATTAAATCTTTATAGTCTAAAGCTTCACTTTCTTTGATTAAAGGGTAAACAACATATACCTGTCTTCCTTTCTTAATTTCATCTTTTATAAATCCAAATACTTTTAGTCGGTTGGCATCATACCTGTGAACTGTTTTTATAGGTTTTCTTCCTGGTGGCAGCTCATCAATCACAGAAATGTCTAAATCTCCATATAAACTCATGGCTAGTGTTCTTGGTATTGGTGTGGCGGTCATAACTAAAATATGAGGTGGTAGGGAAACCCCTCCAATTTCAGCGGAAGATTGAGCACCTTTGTGCCATAGTTTTGAACGTTGGGCCACGCCAAATCTATGTTGTTCATCTACGATGGCTAAACCCAAATTTTTAAATTGAACTTTATCTTCTAAAACGGCGTGGGTGCCCACAAGAATATTTAGATTACCATTTTCTAATTGGTTGTGTAGAAAGGTTCGTTCAGCGCGTTTAGTTGAGCCTGTAAGTAGCGCAATTTTGATATCCATTTGCAACAACAAGTCTTTTAAACCATTATAATGTTGTTGCGCAAGAATCTCGGTTGGTGCCATTAAACAGGCTTGAAAACCATTATCAATAGCAAGAAGCATACACATTAAGGCTACTATGGTTTTACCTGAACCTACATCACCCTGTAAAAGCCGATTCATTTGGGCGCTACTGCCCATGTCATTTCTAATTTCTTTAATTACTCGTTTTTGAGCGTTAGTTAAATTAAACGGTAAATGATTATTAAAAAAATCATTAAAATGGGTTCCAACCTCAGTAAACCGGTGTCCTTTAATTTTTTTCTTTCTAGCAACTTTTTTAGAAAGTAATTGCATTTGAATGAAAAAAAGTTCTTCAAACTTTAAGCGAAATTGTGCTTTTGCTAATAACTCTTGACTTTTAGGAAAATGAATGTTTAAAAGCGCATCAGCTTTGGAAATTAGTTTGAGTTCGTTTAATATACTTTTAGATAAAGTTTCTGCAAAATTGGCTTTAGTTTCTAAAAACAACTGTTGAATCATTTTGCTTAAAACCTTATTAGTAATACCCTTATTACTCAACTTTTCTGTAGAAGGATAAATGGGTTGCATACTAACTTTTAGCCCAGCTTTATGAGCTTTTAATAGCTCCATTTCTGGATGTGGCATAGAAAAGGTACTTCCATAGCGGTTAACCCTTCCATAAACCACATAAGGTTCATTTATTTTTAGGTTTTCTCTAATCCATTTGTGGCCCCTGAACCAAACCAATTCCATTTGTCCGGTTTCATCCACATAGGTAGCCACTAAACGTTTTCCTCTTTTTTGTTCAACTGTTTTTAGATTTACAATTTTGCCAACCACCTGAACATCAGCACCGCTATTGTGTAATTGATTAATCTTGTAGTATTGGGTCTTGTCTAAATACCTATTGGGGTACAGTTGTAAAAGGTCCGCAAAGGTTTCTAGTCCTAATTCAGATTTCAGAATTTCAGCTCTGTTAGGACCCACACCTTTTAGGTAGGCTAGGGGAGTTTGCATGACCGCACTTTGCATCTAACGAAAATAACTAAATTGGCTTGACTTTTGCGACTATACAACTATGCGTTTTTTAGTGCTTCTTTTTTTTATCTGGATTTCAATGGTTTCGGCACAATCTCAAGCTGACGTTGATTTTAAAACAATTGATGCCGAAATTTTGGTTTCACCAGAGTCAGGTGAGTTAAGTGTGCAAGCAACATATGAGTTTGAATTAACTGCAAAAGTGGATTCTATTTTCTTAGATGCGGTGAATTTGAATGTACTTTTCACCTCATTGAACCAAAAAGAAATAGCTATTTCTAATTCGGGTGAAAAAATTTGGTTTACAGCACCAACAGCTTTAGGTAAACACCAACTATTTATACGCTATATAACTCGACCAAAACAGACGGTTTATTTTACAGCGTACAAAAAAGAAGATAGGTTAGATTATCAGGTGTGGACACAAGGTCAAGGAAAATATACCAGTCATTGGCTACCTTCTCTTAATGACATGAATGATAAAATTGAATTTGATTTACATTTTTTGACAGATGAAAAATATGAAGTTATTTCTAACGGCCAACTAACGCATAAATTCTCAAAAGATAGCCTAACCGATTGGAAATTTGATATGACAGAACCTATGAGTAGCTATTTGGCAGCTTTCGTAATTGGTAATTTTAAGAAACATACTTTAACGTCAAATTCAGGTGTTTCAATAGCATTGTATTATGAGCCCAAAGACAGCTTAAAAGTGGAACCTACCTACAGGTATACCAAACAAATCTTTGATTTTTTGGAGGATGAGATAGGAGTTGACTATCCATGGCAGAATTATAAGCAGGTACCAGTTCAAGACTTTTTATACGCAGGTATGGAAAACACGAGCTGTACCATATTTTCAAATCAATTTATGGTAGATTCTACCGCTTTTATTGATAAAAACTATGTAAATGTAAATGCTCACGAATTAGCGCATCAATGGTTTGGTAATTTAGTAACCGAAGTAAATGGAGAACATCATTGGTTACACGAAGGTTTTGCTACCTACTATGCCTATTTAGCTGAAAAGCAACTTTTTGGTGATGACCATTTTTACTGGAAACTTTACGATACTGCTAAAACACTACATACGCTATCAGAAAATGGAGAAGGAGAGGCATTAACAGACCCAAAGGCTGGGAGTATAACCTTTTATGAAAAAGGTGCATGGGCTTTGGTGATATTGCGAGAAAAAGTGGGCGATACCGCTTTTAAAGTAGGTGTAGAAAACTATCTTAAGAACCATGCATTTAAAAATGTTACTATTAATGATTTTATTACCGAAATTGAAAAAGCATCTTCAACAGATTTAAGTGATTTTAAAAGAAATTGGTTAGCTAATGATGTGTTTTTGTGGGAGGATGCAACGCATTATTTACAAGAAAAATGTAGTTCTTTAAAAAACTACTTTGTAACCGAAGCAAGCTTAAATAGAGGGAAAAATCATTTTGAAGAATTTAAAAATAAGTGGAAAACAATTCATTCTGATGAACTAAAAATTGCACTTTTAGAACGTTATACCAATTCTTTTGAAAACCCTTACTTTTTTGAGCAATTAGCTGAAGAGTCTGTTAAAGTAAGACAAGCCTTTGCTATTTATGTTAGTAAGGTTGGAGATGATACTAAGCCAATACTAGAAAGTATGTTATCAGATGATAGTTATGTTACCCAAGAAGCCGTATTATTTAAGCTTTGGGAAGCTTTTCCCACAGAAAGAAATAAATATCTAGAACAAACTAAAAATATTGAAGGCTTACCAAACAAGAATTTAAAGCAATTGTGGTTAACTTTAGCTTTAATCACACCAGAATATAAACCAGAACTTAAGCGTTCTTTTTATGAAGAATTGAACTCTCTAACATCCACTTATTATAACTTTGAAATTCGACAATTAGCTTTTCAATATTTGTTTCAAATAAATGCTTTGTCAGATAAAAGTTTAGAACATTTGTTTCAAGCGAGTAGTCATCATGTTTGGCAGTTCAAAAAATCATCAAGAAATTTAATCCGACAAATTGTTACCACTGAAGAAGGGCGTGATAGAATAGCACAGCTAAAATCTCGTTTAAAAAAAGAGGAACAATTACAATTAGAATCAATTTTGTCTAAATGAAGGCTTTAGTAATATCAGGCGGCGGTAGTAAAGGAGCATTTGCAGGTGGTGTAGCCCAATATTTAATTGAAGGACTTGATCGCGAATATGACATTTTCGTAGGTACATCTACAGGTAGTCTGCTAATATCACACCTAGCATTAGGTAAAATAGATAAAATTAGAACTATCTATTCTAATGTAAATCAAAAGAGCATTTTTAGTAATTGTCCGTTTAAAATTAAGCGGCGTCATGGGGCAGATATTATTACCATGAATCATAGAAACATCATAAAAAACTTCATCAAAGGAAGTAAAACCTTTGGCGAAAGTGAAAATCTCAGAAAACTCATTCGCAACAGTATTACCATAGAAGAATTTAACGAACTAAAAGAAGGAATCAAAGATATTGTAGTAACGGTGAGTAACCTATCGTTAAATCAAGTAGAATATAAATCGATAAATGATTTTACTTATGATGAATTCTTAGATTGGATTTGGATTTCGGCCAACTACACCCCATTTATGAGTCTGGTCAGAAAAAATGGTTGTGAATATGCTGATGGAGGATTAGGAAGTTTAGTTCCTATTGAAGAAGCAATTCATAGAGGAGCCACAGAAGTTGATGTTGTGGTATTACATACCGAAGTTAGTTATTACAATAAAATGCCTTCTCGTAATCCGTTTGAGTTATTGACCAGCATGTTCACATTTGTTTTAGACCGTATTGAGAATCAGAACATTCGTATAGGTAAATTGGTTGCTAATCAAAAAGATGCCATAATTAATCTATACTACACACCAGCTATTTTAACAACGAACTCACTTATTTTCGACAAAGAAAAAATGACCCGTTGGTGGAAACGTGGCTACTTGTATGCTAAAAATAAAAACGCAGAAAGTATGCCTATACAACCAGAAATTCAAGAATAGCACCGTAACAAATACTCACACTTATTAGTCCCAAAGCGTTTTCACTTCTTTTTTAATAAAAGCTAGTGCAGCAGAAGAAGGCGAAGACTTTTCCATTGCTTGGTTTAATATATCCTCTCGCAGTTTATCGGCATTATCAGATTCGCTCATTCCGGCAGAACGTATAATACGTATGGTAGCATTTTTTGCCGTTTTTATAATATTCCAGCATTCTTCACTAATGTAAATCTGTTGAGATAAATTGTGTTCAAATTCTGTTTCAATCTGATTAATTAATAGATTTTCATAATCAGACTTATGATTTGTTTTTGGTGCAACTCTTACTACTAAATTATTAACTGTAATACGCTCTAAGAATAGTGTCATTCTTTCATAAGCTTGCAAACGTACAGGGAGTGTATCTTTTTGAGCATCTTTATGCAATAAATATCGTCTACGACCTTCTTCATTATTAGTATGCAATCTAAAAAAGTAAAAAGCCACTGCACCAGTAATCAAGGCAGGTAATAAATAGGCAAACATCTGAAAAATTTGGTCTCCGCTCATGGTTGTTTAGTTTTGAATTACCATTCTACAACGCATATGGATTGCAAAAAGTATGAAGCATTAATTGTTCTTGAACTTATCTTTTACTTCGCTATAAAAAGAATCGAATTGTGGCTCCAATTTAAATCGAAAACCGTCTTTAAAACCACCATCTCTTGGTGCCGTTTTAATTCGTGTAATGGCTACGCCTGCCTTATTCAATTCAAATCCTAAAATAGCAGCTTGAGCACCAGTTAAATCAAATTCGCCGGTATTACTTAAACCTTCAACCACAATATCATAATTAGGATAAGCAGCGAAAAAAGCGGCAAGTTGAGATATTGTACTTTGCCCCGAGCTATTTAATTGTTTAGCTGTATAATCTGCAAAAAACGCATCAACGGGGTAAGCGATAGCAATGGAACGTTCACCAATTGTAAGTTGTGGTACATCACCTAAAACACCTTTAGCTTTACCAACTACTTGTACGGCGAGCGAATCATTTTTGGTAAAAGTGTCTGTAATTTCACTAACCTGAGCTTCACGTTTATCTAGATTCTCTAAGGCCTTTTGAGCATTATTTGTGTTTCTTTTAGAAACTTCAGCAAAGTTGTTTAGATTCTCTAATAAAGCTGCATTAGCACCCTGTAAATCTTTTAATTGTCGTTCTAAAGATTCTGCTTTGGTTTTACTAGAAGCTTCATTACGTTCAGCAACTTTTACCAATGCTTTGGTTGAATCTAGCTCTTTTTTTAGTTCAGCTACTTGAGCGATTAGCTCTGACTTTTTTTGAGCAGATACTGTAGTTACAAGTACTAGAAAAAATAGGGGTAGTATTCTTTTCATATTTAGTTTTTGTTAGGTAATGTTCCTAAATGTTCACAATTTTTAAGCGATTGCATACCGTTAAATGGTACGCTATCTTTTTGATAGCGGTATACTCTGCGTAAATCACTGCTAAGATAGTCATCATCAACATTTACTTGTACATCTTCCATATTAAATTGACAGGGATGTTCATAACCTGCTGCATGAGTAATTTCTAAAAATTCTTTTCTGAAAGTCTTAAAATACTGAGCAAGCCGGTCTGACTTTAAGGGAACATCAATACCTGCTTGAAGCCATTTACTTTGGGTTGCCACACCAGCCGGACAGCGATTAGTATGGCATACCTGTGCTTGAATACAACCAATACTCATCATGGCTTCTCTAGCCACGTTTATGCAGTCAACACCCATCGCAAATGCCATTGCTGCTTTGGCAGGAAAACCTAATTTTCCACTACCAATAAAAACAATACGTTCTGTTAAACCTCTTTCTTGAAAAAGTCTATAAATAGCAGTAAAACCATAAGAAAAAGGTAATGAAACATGGTCTGCAAAGCTAGGTGGAGCAGCCCCAGTACCACCTTCACCGCCATCAACTGTAATAAAATCTGGCCCTTTTCCTGTTTTTTTCATTAAATCAGCAAGTTCTTCCCATTGATTAAGTTTACCAATAGCACCTTTTATACCTACAGGTAAGCCTGTTTCCTCGGCAATATTCTCAATTAAATTTAAGAGTTCTTCTATGGTAGAAAATGCTTTATGTGTGGAAGGTGACAACACGTCTTTACCTACTTCTACACCGCGTATTTTTGCAATTTCAGGAGTAATTTTTGCGCCAGGTAAAACCCCACCTTTTCCAGGTTTTGCGCCTTGGCTAAGTTTAATTTCTATGGCTCTAACTTGGGGATTTTCTTCAACCAATTTTTTCATTTTTTCTATGGAAAAATTGCCATCCTTAGAACGCACCCCAAAATAACCCGTTCCAAAATGAAAAATTACATCACCTCCTTTTTTATGGTAAGGAGATAGTCCGCCTTCACCGGTGTTGTGATAGGCTCCACTTTTTAATACACCATTGTTCATAGCTTCAACCGCAGCCGCTGAAAGCGAACCAAAACTCATCGCAGAAATATTGATAATGGAGGCAGGTCTAAAAGGTCTCTTACGCTTATGATAAGCCCCAATAACTTTTGCACATGGCAAAAAATAAGGGTCTTCAGTGTTTGGGTGATTTGTTGGAATTTGGTATGCCAACATTGCATTTTTTACAAATAAATGTTGGTGCGCATAAATATCGCGGTCTGTACCAAAACCTTCGTAATTATTTTCATTCTTGGCCGAGGCATAAATCCAGCCCCGTTCAATACGGTTAAAAGGTAATTCTTCTCTATTATTAGCCACAAAATATTGGCGCATTTCAGGACCAATACTTTCTAACCAATACCGTAAATGACCAACTATAGGATAATTATGTTTAATAGTATGCTTTTTTTGAATAAAAATATCCCAAATAGCCACTACTAATAATCCAATAAGCAAGTAAGCCCACCAGGGCAGTAGGCTTACAATTTCAGAAATGTTCATTGAAATTATTTTCCCGCATTTAAATAATCAAGTGTTAATTCAGTCATCGCTTTTACACCCAATTGCATACCAGCATCATCAATTAAAAAGTCAGGTGTATGATGAGGATAAGACTCCGTTGTACCAGGGGTCATTCCACCCAAGAAAAAGAAGAATCCTGGAACTTCTCTCTGAAAATAAGAGAAATCTTCTGCACCAGTTACTGCTTTTTGTATAACCACATTTTCAGTACCTGCAACACGATTTAAGGTTGGTAACATTTGCGAAACTAATTCGGGGTTATTAAAGGTTATGTCTGTAGCATCTTTAATAGTACAAGTTGCCTCACCACCATAAGCTTTAGCAATATCTGCAACCATTTCTTTCATTCGTTTATTAATATGGTCTTTCATATCATAATCTAAAGTTCTAATGGTACCAATCATTTCTGCTGATTCTGGAATAATGTTAAATCGTACTCCACTTTTTATTTTACCAACTGTAATTACGGCAGCTTCATTAGTTAAATTAGATTCTCTACTAATAATTGTTTGTAGCCCATCAATAATTTTTGCGCTAATCAAAATAGGGTCAACACCCGACCATGGTTGAGAACCATGACTCTGTTTTCCCTTCACTTTAATAGTGAAGCTTTGTGCTGCTGCCATTGTACCTCCGCTTTTATAACGAATCATACCAACAGGAGTTTGAGAATTAATATGTAGTCCAAAAATGGCATCCACATCCGGATTCTTTAAAACCCCTTCTTTAACCATTAATAGAGCACCACCTTCTTCACCTGGCGGTGGACCTTCTTCTGCAGGTTGAAAAATAAACTTTACGGTACCGTTAATTTTATCTTTGTTCTTGGCTAGCACCTCTGCAACTCCCATTAAAATAGCTGTGTGGGTATCGTGACCACAAGCGTGCATTACACCAATTTTTTCACCCAAAAATTCTGAGGTAACCTCTGATTTAAAAGGTAAATTGTTACGTTCTGTTACGGGTAAAGCATCAATATCTGCTCTTAGGGCTACAACCTTACCAGGGTTATTACCTTTTAAGACACCAACAACACCCGTATGTGCAACTTCTGTTTGAACATCAATTCCTAAACTTTTTAGGTGCTTGGCAATCTTCTCAGCTGTTTTAAATTCTCGATTGCTTAATTCTGGATTTTGATGAATATCATGTCGCCAGTCGATTACTTTTTGCTCAATAGCTTTATAGTCTTTTTCCAAATTAGGTCCCTGAGCAAAAACGATAACGCTAAGAACACAAAACAAAAGTGTCAAATATTTTTTCATAATCATAAATTAAAATTTAATTAGGCTGTAGCCCTGGTTTTGTAACTGAATTAAGGCTGTCATAGCTGAAAGACCAAGTTGTACACCAGGCTGAATATCTTCCATAGGAAAGTTTCTAGATAGTGATGATTGTCCACAAAAAATAAATTCAACACCTACATTCAACAGGTCTTGAATCATTTCAATATTTGGATTATCGACACCATATCTGGCTTTGTAGGCATCATTAGTACATAAATCTTTAGAAGCTTTGTTATGCACTACTAAGGTAACTTTCATATTTTCAATGGGGACTCCACTTTGGGCGTGCATATTTAAAAACCTTGCAGCAGTTTCGATAGATGCATTACGCTGAGTAAGGTCTTCTGGTGAATTCATAATGTCAAAAACCACTTTATACTCAGTGTCTAAAGGAGTTTTAAAATCTGGATTTTCAATGGTCCAAACTTTACCATAATTTTCTAAAATTGGCCCCGCACTTTTTTCTTGAGCATAAATAAATAGACAAGAAATTAGCGCAACGAGCAGTGATACGTTACTTTTCATGCCGGTAAATATATTAAAAAGGAAGTATTCTTATTTAACTGTTTAAAACTATTGTTAGGTTCATTTTAGTAAAAAGGGAGTTTTAGCTAATTTCACAGTTTGAGATGAGGAAAAAATTATGTCGTATTTAGAGGAGTTAAATGAAGCACAACTAAAACCCGTGCTCCATAAAGATGGAGCGTTAATGGTTATTGCAGGTGCAGGTTCTGGTAAAACAAGAGTTTTAACGTATAGAATTGCACATTTAATGGAGCAGGGTGTTGACTCTTTTAATATTCTTGCATTAACCTTTACCAACAAAGCAGCACGTGAAATGAAAAAACGTATTGCTACCATAGTTGGTAGTTCAGAAGCTAAAAATTTATGGATGGGAACCTTCCATTCCATATTTGCTCGATTATTACGTTATGATGGTGATAAATTAGGTTTCCCAAGCAATTTCACTATTTATGATACCCAAGATTCTCAGCGACTTATAGCGAGCATTATAAAAGAAATGGGGTTAGACAAAGATGTTTATAAATACAAACAAATTCAAAACCGAATTTCTTCTTACAAAAATAGTTTGATAACAGTCAAAGCTTATTTTCAAAATCCAGAATTGATGGAAGCCGATGCCATGGCTAAACGCCCAAGAATGGGTGAAATCTATCAGAATTATGTAGATAGATGTTTTAAAGCTGGAGCAATGGATTTTGACGATTTATTACTGCGAACCAACGAGCTTTTAAATAGGTTTCCAGAAGTATTAAAAAAGTATCAAGAACGTTTTAAATACATTTTGGTTGATGAGTACCAAGACACCAATCATAGTCAATACCTAATTGTACGTGCCTTAGCAGACCGCTTTCAAAATATCTGTGTGGTTGGTGATGATGCGCAAAGTATATACTCATTTAGAGGTGCAAATATTAGTAATATTTTAAATTTTCAACGAGATTATGAAGATGTTGCAGTTTATCGTTTAGAACAGAATTATAGGTCTACCAAAAACATTGTAGAAGCGGCAAATTCAATCATTGCAAATAATAAAGACCAATTAGAAAAAGAAGTATGGACTTCTAATGACTATGGCGGAAAAATTATTATAAATCGCAGTGTAACAGATGCAGAGGAAGGAAGGTATGTAGCCAGTTCTATTTTTGAAAACAAAATGCAACAACAACTGCAGAATGGAGAATTTGCTGTGTTATACAGAACAAATTCCCAATCTAGGGCTATAGAAGATGCTCTTCGAAAAAAAGATATTCCCTACCGTATTTATGGTGGCTTATCTTTTTATCAGCGTAAAGAAATTAAAGATGTATTAGCGTATTTACGTCTAATTATAAACCCTAAGGACGAAGAAGCGCTTAAACGGGTAATAAATTTTCCCGCCAGAGGAATTGGTGGAACAACCTTAGATAAATTAACCGTTGCGGCAAACCATTACAAGCGTTCAATTTTTGAGGTAATGGAGAATCTAGATAAGATTAGTCTGGCCATAAATACGGGAACAAAAAATAAGTTAACCAACTTTGTAAATATGATTAAGAGTTTTCAGATAATGAATGAAAACTCAGACGCATTTACTTTGGCCGAACATGTCTCAAAGAAGACCGGATTGCTGTTAGAATTTAAAAAAGATGGAACTCCAGAGGGCATTGCCAGAATGGAAAATATTGAAGAGCTCTTAAATGGTATCAAAGACTTTGTAGAAGGGCAACGAGAGGTTGCAGATGCTAAAGGAGATTTAACTGAATTTCTTGAAGATGTTGCTTTAGCTACAGACATGGATAAAGATGTTGAAGATGATGATAGGGTAGCTTTAATGACGATACATTTAGCAAAAGGATTAGAATTCCCTTACGTTTATATTGTTGGTATGGAAGAAGACTTATTTCCATCTGCAATGAGTATGAACACAAGAAAAGAGCTAGAAGAAGAACGCAGATTGTTTTACGTTGCGCTTACCAGAGCAGAAAAACAGGCCTATTTAACCTACACTCAAAATAGATACCGTTGGGGTAAATTAATTGATGCAGAACCTAGCAGATTTTTAGAGGAAATAGATGATAAATTTGTTGATAATCAAACGCCTATAAATGATGGTTATCGCTATAAATCTATGCTTAATGATAATATTTGGGGAGAAGTTGACAAAAGTAAATTACGACAAGTAAAACCCACAAATGGTACACCCCCGAAAGGCAATCAACCTAACCAAAATCAATTACGAAAGCTCAGAAAAATAAAACCTAATTTATCTGAACCAACAAACAACACGGTTACTGTCGACCCAAATTTAGTAGTAGGGGTTAGGGTCAATCATTCACGATTTGGCCAAGGAAAAGTTTTAAAGTTAGAAGGTATAGGTAGTGATAAAAAAGTTGAAATACAATTTGATTCTGGTGATGTAAAAAAACTACTTCTTCGTTTTGCTAAATTGGAAATACTGGATTAAACGGTTGAAATAAAACCAATTACTTATTCGTTTGAAAGAAAAACCAAACTAATGATTATTTACGGTACGCGTTCAACTCACCTAGATTCAAAACCTTTACCAACAGCTGTTTGTCCGCATTGCACTACTAAAGGTCAACTAACAGCTAGTGTATTTAGTAGACATGTTCATGTTTTTTGGATTCCACTGTTTCCTGCAGGTAGAACCGGAGTTTTTGAATGTCAACATTGCCATAAGGGATTTAAGAAAAAAGAACTAGGAGAAGATGGCAAAAGAGAATACAAGAATTTTAATGGAAATGTAAGAACACCTATTTGGAAGTATTCTGGTTTAGCAATTATAGCCCTTTTAATAGCTTTTGGTATTTACAGTAGTTCGCAAAATAACGCTAAGGTTGCAGAAATGGTTACAAAACCAGCTATGTACGATATCTATACATTTAAAACAGCGACTAATTATTATTCTACATTTAAAGTTGCCAATGTTTTTAAAGATAGTATGTATGTAAATTACAATGATTATGAAGTAGAGCGACAATCAGGTATATATAAGATTGATAAAAAAGAAAATTATTCAGATTTAATTTATGTATTAACCACCGCAGAAATTGCAGATATGTATAAGAACGGAAGAATTAAGAACATAAAAAGATAGTTTTAACTACTCAAAGAAAATAAGACAGTGTCTTTTGAAAGAGTTTTTGGTATGGTAAAAATAAATTCACTTCCCTTTCCTTTTTCTGAGTTTATTTTAATATTCCCATTATTACGAGTGATAAAATCTAAACAAATAGAAAATCCTAAACCGGTACCTTTTTCATTGTTCGTTCCATTTGTAGTAAATGAATCCTCTTCTGTATTCAGCAGTTTTTCTATTTGGTCAGGGGTCATTCCAACCCCAGTATCTTTAACTACAATTTCAAGGTTATGCTGTTTTTCTGCTATAGAAAACAAGATATGGTCTCCTTTTGAGGTAAACTTTAAAGCATTTGATAGTAAGTTTCTAATTACAAAATCAATCATGTTCTTATCAGCATAGACCTTTGGGTTTAGTGATTGATCATAAGTAATTGAAACGCCTTTTCTCAACGCATTCTCTTGAAACAATTCAATATTATGAGTTATTAAATTCGAAATATAGAAAGACCTTTTTGAAATCTCATGGTCATTCATTTGAGATTTTGCCCAATTTAAAAGGTTATCTAATAATAATTGAAGGTTTTGAGAAGAGTCTATTAGATATTTAGTAAATACAGATTTTTCTTGTTCACTTATGCTTTCGTCTTGATTTAGAATTTGTGCTAACGAAAGTACATTTCCTGTATGTCCTCTTAAATCATGTGAGATAATTGAAAAAAATTTGTCTTTCAATTTTGAAGCATCCTTTAATTCTTTTTCCGATTCTAAAAGCCTGTAATTTAATGAGTTGAGCTCGTAATTTTTTTTATTCAACACATTTATCTGAGAACGAATTTTATTAATTACCTGATTATAAGATCTAGTTAATTGCTTAATTTCTTTAATATTGGTTTTGGAGCTTAACTGTTTTTTACCCCTAAATCCTCGTCTTGAAAATTCGGTCATATCTTCAATCATATCATTGATTGGCTTAGCAATAAATGAGGAGAATAGTATTGCAAAAAGTATCCCAAAAACAAGTGTTAAAATGGATAGTAACGTTAAATAAGTAGTAATGTTACTTATCAGCATATTGTAATCTTCACTAATTATATCATATAGCTTAGTAGCTTCTGTATCTAAGTTTTGGTTTATAGTATTGATTTCAGAAATTAATCCACTTTCTTGATTCCCAATTTTGGTTTCGAGAGAAACAATATTTTTGAATAATGTATGATAGGCATCAAGTTTCGCTAAAACTGGAGAATTATTTTCTAAATCTTCTTGTAGTCTTTTTTTAAGAGTATCAATTTCTACTTTTAATAGGTTTACATAAATAGTATCATTGCGCAAGAAATAATCTTTTTCACGCCTTCTAATTGAAAGAATTTCCGCAATAGAGATGTTTCCCGAATTCTCTTCAATTTCATGTATAATAGATCGCATTTCACCTTCTGTACCATAATCCCTATAGCCCCTAGTTAATTGATTTTGTACGGTTTCTTTGAATTTTAACTCAAAATTTAAAAGATGAGTTTTTAGTTTATTAACTCGTTTTTCTATCACATTGTTACTTTCAAAAACGTGCCCATTTAATTGAAAAAGAATTTCTTTGCCCGATGTAGTATTGGTATAAAATTCATTTATACCAAAAGTGGTACTATCTTTATAAAACTTTACATTCCTAAAATCTTGGTCCAATACATTAGAAAATGAAGTATACGCTTTTAAACGATTTACATTAAAAATAACTACCTTTTCTCTAAGGTCTTTTGCATGATTTACTTTTTCTAAAGAATGAATAGAAAAATAAATTAAAGGTCCAGCTAAGATTGATAATAGTAAAAATGCTATTAGTATTCTACCTCTAATGGTAAACATGGTTAGGTGTATTTGGGGGTGTTTAGTGGTTAAAACGATTAAAATTCTTACAAATTATATAGGAAATGAATTATTCGGTATAAAGATGTCAAAAGCAAAATTTATAAAGTTATATGAAGAAAACCCCAATGCAAAACAGATTGCAGCAGTGGTTAGCATCTTAAGAAATGATGGAATTATCATCTATCCGACAGATACAGTTTATGGTTTAGGTTGTGATATAACTAACCAAAAAGCTATGAATAGATTGGCACAGTTAAAAAACGTTAAACTAGAAAAAGTGAAATGGTCTTTTATTTGTGCAGATTTATCTAATCTTTCAGATTATGTAAGACAAATAGACACGGCAACATTTAAAATTCTTAGAAAGAATTTACCCGGACCGTATACCTTTATTCTCCCAGGTAATAATAATCTTCCTAAATCTTTTAAAAAGAAAAAGACAGTGGGAATAAGGGTTCCAGATAACAATATTATTACAACAATTGTTGAAGCTTTAGGTAACCCAATAGTCTCCACTTCTATTTATGATGAAGATGAAGTTATTGAATATACTACTGACCCAGAATTAATTTATGAAAAATGGGCAGATAAAGTAGATTGTGTTATTGACGGAGGTTATGGTGATAATGTGGCTTCCACAGTGGTAGACTTGTCAGAAGGGGAGGTAACTATTATCAGAGAAGGTAAAGGTTCAATTGATTATTTATAAAAGTATCTAATAAAAAAGGGAAAGCTAGTGCTTTCCCTTTTCATATATATCTTGTTAAAGTAGATTATTTTCCAGAACCACCAATAGCAGGGTCTTTCATACCATCTTCAATCATGCTATAGAATTGGTCTAACTTAGGTAATACAACAATTCTTGTTCTTCTGTTACGTGCTCTATTAGCAGCAGTATCATTACTTACCAAAGGTACATAATAGCTACGTCCAGCAGCAGTCATTCTAACTGGGTCTACACCAAAATCGTTTTGTAAAATACGCACAATAGAAGTGGCACGTTTTACACTTAAGTCCCAGTTGTCTTGCAAAGCACCGGTTTTAATAGGCACATTGTCTGTATGACCTTCAACCATAAATTCAAAATCAGGTTTGTTGTTAACTACTTTTGCAACTTTACCTAATACTGCTTTTGCCTCAGAAGTAACTTGGTAGCTTCCACTTCTAAACAATAATTTGTCTGAAATAGAAACAAACACAACACCTTTTTCAACACTAACTTCAATATCCTCATCTTCTAGATTTCCAAGTACTCCTTTTAAGCTTTGTACTAAAGATAAGTTTACAGAATCTCTTCTAGTTACTGCATCTTGTAGTTTTCTAATTGTTAAATCTTTTTCTTGAAGACTTTCTAAAGATTTTTCAAGATTTTCTGCACCTTGAGCAGTCAAGGTGGTCATATCACCAATCTGCTTAATTAAACCTTGATTTGTTGATTTTAAAAATTGATTTTCAGATTCTAAAGAAGCTAATTTTGAGGTAGCGGTTGCCTTTTCCTCCAAACAGTCGTTAAGTTTAACTGTTGCAGAGTTTAAAAGGTCTTCTGTTTCTTTATTTTTTGCTTCTAGTTCAGCGTATTTTTTTTGCGATACACAAGAAGTCGCCAAAACAGCCATACCAAGTATACCTATAAAAATTTTCTTCATAACTCGTTGTAAATTAAAGTATTAATTGTTTGTAGATTATTTTAAAATATCCATTCAAAATTATGTAAATTCAAAACTGTTGGTAGTTACCTATCGTTAATCTTTTACTAAATTGTTAAAATATTGCACTTTACTTACGAAGTGTAACCACACAATGGATGTTACAAGATAATATTTTAATAGAAAATTAGCCTTTTCTCTTCTTTTGTACATTTTTCTGAAGTTCTTATAAAAGCTAAAATGTGCTTTTAAAATGGCAAACATATGTTTTGGTTTCCATTGTAGAAGAAACCGTAAAGCAGCAATACCATCTAAGATTAGTCTTGAAAATATTATTGGGAAAGCCTTACTAGCGGGTAAATTTTTAGTGATGGAAAACAATGAATTTCGAAAATTCAGAAATGTTTTCTTGGGATTCATATTGGATAGGGTAGAACCGCCAAGGTGATAAACACTTGCATGACCGTTATACATTACATGATACCCTTTGTTTTGCGCACGCCAACATAAATCTATTTCTTCTTGATGCGCAAAATAATCTTCATCAAAACCTTGAAGTTTATGAAAAACCTCAGCTCTTATAAACATACAAGCCCCTGTAGCCCAAAATATTTCTTGAACATCATTGTATTGTCCATGGTCTTTTTCTAATTTTTGAAATATTCTACCTCTACAAAAAGGAAAACCTAATTTATCAATGAAACCACCAGCCGCACCTGCATATTCAAAATAGTCTTTTCGCTTATGGTCTAAGATTTTGGGTTGAATAATAGCAACGTCTGAACGTAAGGTAAATAATTCAAGAATTGGGCTTGTCCAGTTCTTGGTTACTTCAACATCTGAATTTAATAAACAATAAATGTCAGCATCTATTTGCTTTAAACCTAAATTATAACCTCCTGTAAAACCGTAATTCTTATCTAATTTTACTATTTGAACAGAAGGAAAATTAGTTTGTAAAATTTCCAAAGAATTATCAGTTGAAGCATTGTCAATAACCCAAATGGTTGCACCTTCAGAATACTTAAGTACTGAGGGTAAAAATTGTTGAAGCAAAGAAGCTCCGTTCCAATTTAGTATTACAACTGCTAATTTCAAAACGAGGGCAAATTAACGGCTAAAATCAGGAATATCAGCTAAGAAAGTATATTTTTCCTTGTTGTAATCCATAATTGCATAATAATGATTTATACCATTGGTGACCATTAAATAGTCAGCTTTTATTTCTAAATTATACCGTGCAATTTGATCAAAAACGTGTTGTGTAATGGGTTGATCAAAAGCCTTACATTCTACTAAAACATGTATGGAACCATCTGAATTATAGACGACAACATCCATTCTTTTATTTAAATTTTTAAGCTTAAATTGTTTTTCTACATTAATTAAGGATAAAGGAAATTTCTTCACATCTTTAAGAAAATGAACTACATGTTGCCTCACCCATTCTTCTGGCTGTAGAACTACGAATTTTCTTCTTACGATATCAAAAATTTGGAGTCCCTTTTCGCTATTTTTGATTCTTAGATTGTATTCTGGAAAATTCAATTTAACCATATGCAAATTTGAGGAAACTTTACTAAATGGAAGAGGCTAAAAATATTCTTAGAGATATTAAAAAGAAAGCATTAAAACCTATGTATTTTTTAATGGGAGAAGAAGCTTATTTTATTGATGCTATCACTGACTATATAGCTAATAATGTACTTACTGAAGCTGAGAGAGGTTTTAATCAAATGGTTATTTATGGTAAAGACACTTCAATAGACGATATTGTTGCTAATGCTAAACGTTATCCAATGATGGCAGAACACCAAGTTGTTATCATTAAAGAAGCTCAACATTTATCTAGAACAATTGAACAATTAGCGTCTTATGCAGAAAACCCGCAACCTACAACTATATTAGTTGTATGTTATAAGTTTAAGAAAATAGACAAGCGCAAAAGCTTGTACAAAGCAATTTTAAAATCAGATGGAGTAGTATTTGAAAGTAAAAAGTTATACGAAAATCAAGTTATAGATTGGGTAACCAAGTTTGCAAAAGGTAAGGGGTTTACTATTGATCCAAAAGCATCTGTAATGTTGGTTGAATTTTTAGGAACAGATCTTGGGAAAATCAGTAATGAAATTGACAAACTTTTTCTTTCACAAAAAGAGACTAAATATATTACTCCTGAGTCAGTTGAGGAAAATATTGGTATTAGTAAGGACTACAACAATTTTGAATTAAAAAAGGCTATCGGAGAAAGAGATATTACCAAGGTAGGCAGAATTATTGCTTATTTTTCTCAAAACCCAAAGGATAATCCTTTTGTAGTAACCATAGGTACTTTACAATCGTTCTTTACACAACTATTGCAATACCATGGACTAAAAGATAAATCGCAACGTAATGTGGCCTCTGTGCTCAGGGTTAATCCTTACTTTGTAAAAGAATACGAAATAGCCGCACGTAATTATCCAATGAAAGTAGTTAGTAAGATAATTGCGCAATTACGTGAACTCGATTTAAAAAGCAAGGGCGTTGGTGCCCAAAACATGCATCAAAAAGAGTTACTTAAAGAGTTGTTATTTAAAACGGTTTAGCGTTTATCTAAGCTGTATTTACCTGGACCTAGCAATAAGATACATACAAAGAAAGCTAAGTACAATAACGCTTTTTCTTTAACACCTATTGGGTCTGCACCATGAACAATTACTGCAGCTACTAGCATAGTAATTATTACGGGAATAGTTGCAAATCTGGTTTTTAAACCAATGATTATTAGAATAGGACAAATAACTTCACCAATAACGGCTAAAAATAAAGATGGAGCAGCTCCTATGCCAATAGGATTGCCGAATTCAAAATTTCCAGATATTAGCTTCTGAAATTTAGGATAACCGTGGGTTAACATTAAAAGCGAAGGAACAATTCTGAGAACAGCTAGTCCTACATGAGTTAATGAATTATTTTTCATTTTAGGGGAAAATTGTTAGTTAGTTGCATTAAAAATAGGCATTAATTTGAGTCATGTCAAAAAGAATTGCAAAAGGAACAATTTCAAATCCAACAATAGGTGATAAAATCCTTTAAACGTTGAAAATCAATACACAACAATTCACTATATTGAACTGTAATAAATCAATCAAAAATTTAATTATGAAACCACATTATGTTTTTAAAACGCTCATGGCGTTCTTTGTAATGGCATCTATTTATGCTCAAGATTTTGAATTTAAAGCAGATGACATTGAAATTCCTTTCAAAAAATATGTGCTAAAAAACGGTTTAACACTTTTGGTACATGAAGACCACAAAGCTCCCATTGCCGCCGTTAATGTTTGGTACCATGTTGGCTCTAAGAATGAGAAACCAGGTAAAAGTGGGTTTGCCCATTTATTTGAACATCTAATGTTTAACGGCAGCGAAAATTACAACAAAGACTATTTTGAAGCACTGGAGCGTATTGGTGGTACAGATTTAAATGGTACAACAAATACAGATAGAACCAATTACTTTCAAAATGTTCCAATAGCTGCTTTGGACCAAGTGTTGTTTTTAGAATCTGACCGTATGGGTCACCTGTTGGGGGCTATTGACCAAGCTAAATTAGATGAACAGCGTGGTGTTGTTCAAAATGAAAAAAGACAGGGCGAAAATCAGCCTTATGGTATGCAATGGGATTATATGACCAAAGCCATGTATCCAAAAGGGCATCCGTATTCATGGACAGTAATTGGAGAAATGGAAGATTTAAATGCCGCTTCATTAGAAGATGTACAAGAATGGTTTAAAGGCTATTATGGGGCTGCCAATGCTGTTGTTGCTGTAGCTGGAGATGTTAATCCTGAGGAAGTGTATCAAAAAGTAGTTAATTATTTTGGTGACATACCGTCTGGGCCAACTGTAGAACGACAAGAGGTGAATATCCCAATTAAGGAATATGATTCTTATCAGGTATATCAAGATAGAGTCCCAGAAACAAGGGTTTTATTTGCATGGAATTCTCCTCCTTTTGGTTTTAAAGAAGATTTACATTTTGATTTAATTGCTTCTATTCTAACTAATGGAAAAAACTCTAGGCTTTATAAAAAGTTTATCTATGATGACCAATCTGCCAGTTCTGTAGTTGCTTTTCAAGCCTCGAGTGAAATTGCTAGTAATTTTGTGACTTGGTTAAATGTTAAACCAGGTAAAGATGCTGAACAACTCCAAAAAGAATTAGAAAAAGAAATTGCTCTATTTGTGAAAGAAGGTCCAACAGAGGCCGAATTAAAAAGAGTAAAAGCTGACTATTTTGCGAGCTTTATTAAAGGATTAGAGCGTATTGGAGGCTTTGGTGGTGTTTCAGATATACTAGCTTCAAACGAAACCTATCATGAAGATGCAAATTATTATAAAACTAAGCTACAGTACGTTCAAGATGCCACAATAGAAGACTTACGAAAAACCGCAGAAAAATGGTTGACTAAAGGCAAGCATATTTTAGTTTGTGAACCCTTTCCGGAATATGGGGTAGATGAAACTACAGTAGACCGAAGCAAATTACCAGCTTTAGGACCTCAAAAACAATCCAGTTTTCCAGATTTACAGCGTGAAAAATTATCTAACGGTTTAAATGTGGTATTAGCCAAACGTGAAGGAGTTCCTACAGTTGTAATTAATTTAGTTACTGATGCAGGTTACAAAACAGATTACCTATCTAGTGCAGGTACGGCAGAGTTAGCCATGAATTTAATGGATGAAGGCACAAAAGACAAGTCTGCGTTACAAATTAGCGAAGAGCTACAATTATTAGGAGCCACGTTAAACACTTTTTCGAATGAAGACCAGTCTAATGTGTATATGACTACTTTAAAACAGAGCTTAGATGCCAGTTTAAATTTATTCTCAGAAGTTGTACTACAACCCGTTTTTCCTGAGCAAGAATTTGAACGACTTAAAAGTGAACAGCTTAATACGATTAATCAAGAAAAGTCACAACCCATCTCAATGGCTTTACGAGTTATGAATAAATACTTGTATGGAGAAAATCACCCTTACAGTAATCCGTATACAGGTTCAGGGTATACAGAAACTGTTGAAAAGCTTCAAAGAGATGATATGGTTGCCTTTTATGATACTTGGATCAAACCTAACAACTCCACAATTATTGTAACTGGAGATGTGGAAATGAAAGACCTCAAATCTCAACTCGAGAAAAGTTTGGGTAAGTGGAAAAAAGGTAATGTGCCAACAATACCATTTTCTGAACCTAAGGCCACAAGTAAAAACACGTTATACCTCATGAATAGGCCAGAATCTCAACAATCTGTAATTCTTGCAGGAAACCTTACAGAAAAGTATGGAGATGTTTCAGAAGTTGCGTTAGAACAAATGGTAAGCATTTTAGGTGGTGACTTCACCTCTAGAATTAACATGAATTTACGAGAAGATAAGCATTGGTCTTATGGTGCAGGCGGTTTTGTCTTGGGTTCAAAAGAGGCGAGACCCTTTATTTTATATGCACCAGTACAGACTGACAAAACAGCGGAATCTGTAACTGAATTACGTAAAGAGATAAATCAGTTTGTTGGAGCAAAACCAGCAACACAAGAAGAATTAGACAAGGTAAAGACCAATCAAGTGTTAAAATTACCAGGACAATGGGAAACCAATAGCAGTGTGAACAGTTCTATACGAAACATGGTTCGCTATGGTTTACCAGATGATTATTACCAAACGTTTGATAAGAATGTTAGAAATCTTTCTTTGCAAGACATTAAAAAGGTAAGCTCAGAAGTAGTTAAACCTGAAGAAGTAAATTGGTTTATGGTAGGTGATAGAGCTAAAATAATATCAAAACTAGATGAATTAGGATTCGATAATATTATTGAAATAGATGCTGACGGAAATCCTAAAGTACAAACAATGATGAATGATAAACCAGAAATTAAAAATTAAGAATTAAAAAAGCCCCAAGAAATTGGGGCTTTTTTAATTTATCGTATTAGCGGATATTTATTTGGATTAGCCTCATGCATTATTTCACATACCTTTTCAAACATATCTTCGGCATTAGGTTTAGAAAAATAATCACCGTCTGTGGCATAAGCTGGTCTATGTGCTTTAGCAGTTAAAGTTTGAGGAGCACTGTCTAAATACTTATAAGCTCCTTGTTTTTCAACAATTTCTTGCATTAAATATGCAGAACCACCACCAGGCACATCTTCATCAATAATAAGTAGCCTGTTGGTTTTCTTTACACTTTTAAGTACATCATGGTTAATATCGAAAGGAAGTAAAGATTGAGCATCAATAACTTCTGCATCAATAGCAACCTCTAATAATTCCTTAGCTACTTGCTCCACAATTCTTAACGTAGAACCATAAGAAACTAAAGTGATGTCTTTACCTTCCTTTAAGGTCTCAACTTTACCTATTGGAACGCAAAATTCACCAAGATTTGTTGGCTTTGGCTCTTTTAAACGGTAGCCATTTAAACTTTCAATTACTAAAGCAGGTTCATCACTTTTAAGCAATGTATTGTAGAAGCCAGCAGCTTGAGTCATATTACGTGGTGTTAATACATAAATACCACGTAGTAAATTAACTAAACCACCCATTGGTGAACCCGAATGCCAAATACCTTCTAGTCTGTGACCTCTTGTTCTAATAATTAAAGGTGCTTTTTGTTTACCTACCGTTCTGTAACGTAATGTTGCTAAGTCATCACTTAACGTTTGCAGCGCATATAAGATATAGTCTAAATATTGAATTTCTGCTATAGGGCGAAGACCTCTCATAGCCATTCCAATACCTTGGCCTATGATAGAGGTTTCCCGTATACCTGTATCAGCAATACGTAATTCTCCGTATTTTTTTTGTAAGCCTTCTAAGCCTTGGTTCACATCACCAATTCTACCGGTATCCTCACCAAAAACTAATGTATTTGGATATTTTTTAAAGATTTTATCAAAATTATCTCTTACGATAATTCTAGCATCAACTATTTCTGGACTATCATTATATTTTGGGGCAATTGCAGGAACATTTATTGCTGATGTTGGTAAATCTGAATATAAATTAGAGCTATAATTAGGCTGTTCTTTTTTAAGAAAGGTATTTACCCATTGCTCTAAATTGTTTTTTTCATTAGTGTTTTCTTTGGCAAAATACCTAAGAGATTTTCTAGCAATAGAAATCACATCTTTTTTAATTGGCTCAGTCTTGGCTTCTAATTCAGTTATTAGTTTTTCAACAAAAACTTTGTTTGCTGATTTTGAAGCTGCTGCCTTTAGCAAGCCAAGTAATTCTTCTTTTTGTTTTATAATGGGGCCTAAAAACTCTGCCCAGGCTTTTCTTTTAGCCTGTCTAACTATGGTTTTTGCATCTTTTTCTAAGTCTTTGAGTTCTTCAGAGGTTGCAATTTGATTTTCAATAATCCATTCTTTGAATTTTTTATTGCAATCAACATCCTTCTCCCATTGTAAACGTTCAGCAGATTTGTAACGCTCTTGGGACCCTGAGGTGGAATGGCCCTGAGGTTGTGTTAATTCTGTAACATGTATTAATACTGGTACGTGCTGTTCTCTAGCAATATCGGATGCATTTTCATAGGCATGAATTAACGCTGTATAATCCCAGCCTTTAACAACTATTATTTCATAACCATCTTCAGTTTCAGTTCTTTTGAATCCTTTTAAAACCTCTGAAATATTAGATTTAGTAGTATGATATTTTGCAGGGACAGATATACCGTACTCATCATCCCAAATACTTAAAACCATTGGAACTTGTAATACTCCGGCAGCATTAAAAGTTTCAAAAAAGTGGCCTTCACTCGTACTTGCGTTACCTATGGTACCCCAAGCAACTTCATTACCGTTATTAGAGAAGTTGGTTTGGTCTATACCTTCTACATTTCTATAAATTTTAGAAGCCTGTGCTAAGCCTAATAATCTTGGCATTTGACCCGCGGTGCAAGAAATATCCGCGCTACTGTTTTTCTGTGCGGTTAAATCAACCCAAGTACCATCTTCATTTAAACTGTGAGTTAGAAAATGGCCACCCATTTGTCTACCTGCACTCATTGGTTCTAAATTAATATCTGTAGTGGCATATAACCCATGGAAAAAGTTTTCTGGTGTTAGTTCTCCAAGGGCCATCATAAATGTTTGGTCTCTATAATATCCACTTCTAAAGTCACCATTTTGAATAGCCTTAGCCATCGCAATTTGTGGTAATTCTTTTCCGTCTCCAAATATTCCAAACTTAGCTTTACCTGTGAGTACTTCTCTACGACCTAATAAACTACATTCTCTACTAACAACTGCAACCTTATAATCATTTAAGATTTGCGTTTTAAACTCATCAAAAGATAGATTTTTGCTAGTCTGAGAATCTGTTTGCATAGCAGTTTTTATTTTGCTGCAAAAATATAGAAAACTTGACAAATTTATATTCCGTATTACTAATATTTTTTACGAATACCTCAAAAAATAATGAAATAAATGACAAATGTGTAATTTTGACTATTTTCAGTAGTTAAATATTACGAATATTTTAACTAAAACCATTTACGAGTGAATAGACCTACTAAAGTTCTTGGTGATACTGTCACAATAAAACGAATTGTTTTTTCGTAATCTGGCTGTGCAATTTCCCAACCTTTGTTAGAGTATACGGGTAGATACAATTCAAAATAGTCTGTAACTAGATTCAATCGTATACCAGAATCATACACAAAACGCGCTGATTCGCCTCTGTCCCCAATAAAGCCAACATCGCCATATAATTCTATCCAACGCCATACGTTTATACTAGCATTGGTAGTAGCAATCCAATCACTACCAAATTGGTCATCAAAAAGTGATTTAAATCCGCCCTCAGCAATGATTATTTGTTGACTCGTAAGACCCGAAGTTTCTGAACGTCCTAAATATCCAAGGTCAAACATATAATCTGTGGGTCTATCTAAGGCAAAGCTGAAGAAATCAGAATTGGTTTTATTTCTCAAGAATTTGCCCGCATAAAACCGTAGATTAAGTTGCCGATTGCTTATGAAGAGTTTACGATATTCTAACTCCATTGATAGCTTGGTAAATTCACTAGAATGTTGAAGGTCTAAAACTGAGGCTTTGTAATCAATAATATTGTTATCTCTATTAATATAGCGCAGATTTAAAACACTATAGTCTGGATTGTTTTCTAAGTCTAAATCAATTTCTTGATTATTAAGAACATTTTCACCAATGCTTCTTAAAACATTTCTATATCTAAATTGTAAAAATTGTCTTTTGTTTGAACGTAAATCGTCTGGTCGCCATCCCAAACTAAAACCAGGTGTTATCGTAGTAAATCTAGAATTTTCTTCAAAGTGAGAGGTGCCACCACTTAAAAAAACATTAGTAACATAATGGCCGCTTTTACCGTGATATTTACGATAACGTAGACTAGCGCCCCCTACGATAGTTTTTTCATTAAATGAATAGGTTGGAGAAATGTCATAGGTAAATGCTCTTTCAACAAATGTTTTGTTGTATAAACGCATTCCAGGGGTAATGCCATCGTAGATATTAAAGTTGGCTATTGGAACATAGAAAATCTGATTGTAGTACGGGTCCTCGGCATCTTTAAAAAAGCGGAATTGAAGTTTCTTATTACTAGAAAAGAAGCCATTTAACGTTTTCCAATTGTCTCTTTGATTGTATTCTGGAATAATTTTATCATAATTCAATACTAATCTATCTTCTCCATTTCTAGGAATAGTGAACGTTTTAGTAGAATCTACATCTGAAAACCAGTATTTAGAAACCACAGAGTCTTTTTGCAATCCAAATAAAGAAATAGGAAAGTTGGTTTTTCTTTTGTTTTTAAGTACAAAGGTGATAGAATCTTCGGTTTTTTCAACCTTTTTAATCTTATAATCAATTTTGTCTCTTGTATTTACATACTCATCAAAAAACCAATCAATATTTTTAGAAGCATAGCTGTCTAAAACCATTTTAAAGTCTTGAACACCTACATGTGGTTTTAGTTTATAGCGCTCATAAAAGTCATAAATAATATTCTCTACTTTTTCAAATCCTATATAATCACCCAAATATTCTAAACCTAAACCGGCTTTATATCTGTTAGCTATTTTTTGATTAAAAACAATCAAGGAATCATTAGAAGTATTCAACGCTTGGTCAATATTACTTCGGGCGGAGAACATTTGAAGCCAATAATATTGTTCGTTAAAGTCTTTTTTTGCTAATTGAAAACCACGAATACCCCAAATTTTTGAGAGTTTACCCATAAGTTTTTCATCAGGATAAAAATCTTCAACATACTTTATCATTAAATGGTAAGCTATAGCATCATTAACCCAACGTTCTTTTCTTGGGTCTAAATACACACTTTCTGGCAATAACGTATTTAGGGTAGTCTTTAGAAATGCTAATTCAAACTGAAATTGCTCATCATATGGTCGTACAAATGACGGAAGTTGATTTAAACCGTATAATGGATTTTTACTATATGCTAAATCACTTACCAACAAATTGTCGTGCGGAAAATTGCCCAAATTTTCGCTTAAAAATTTTGAAACCTTTTCAATAGAAATTCCTTGTGAAATTCTATCAAATCTCGAAATATTTAGATTGGTGGTTACCGTTAGATAGTTGGTAGAATGGGTAACAAATTGTTTGGCTTTGGTTAATACAACGTCACAATTCTTTCGATTCTCGGCTTGTAAAATCACCTGTTTACCTCTTGGAAACTCACTTACCGATGATGTTTTAAAGTTAGAGGCAACATGGTATTGACTCGGAAAAATGAAACTTATTATGGTATTGGTTGGTTCAGTATATAAATCTTCTAAACCCTTATTGGAATACAATTTCCAACCTTTGTTATAAACAGCAGGAGATAGATACCAGTCTTTTAAAAAATAGTTGCCATTATCATCATAACCATATTTGGTAAACTTATCGTCAGGTATTCGTAAGGTATAGGTCATGAACAGCTGAATAGAATCCTTGGGATCCAAGCTTTCATTTAAAGTAACTTTTACAATATCTTGATTTTTAGTCCTTTGCCAATCTAGACCACTATAATTTGCTCGTACTATACTTGTTATTTTGGTATATCCACGCTCGTCTGGTTTGGCTAGGTGCAAACTTCTATTAAAATCTTCGCCAAATCTTTTAGCTAGGGGAGTGGTATTGCTGGAATAGGCATTGTTCCAATCATTAAAATACAATTCTTGTAAGCTTTCACCTGAAGTATTTACATACGTAAAATTCTGCTGAACTAAAATTGATTTATTGGAATGGTCTAAAGTTGCGGTAAGTTCATTAATATGCTGAGCTTTTGAAGAAAAGTTAACAGCTAGAACAACAACAACCAGCAACCAAGATTTGGATAATATTTTAACGTTGTGCATTAGAAGTTTGGGCTTAATGTGCGGCCATTATAGAAAGCATCAATAATTTCAACCACTTCATCTTCCGTTTCTACCAAATGAATCAAATCTAAATCTTGAGGGCTAATATTACCAGCTTCTAGCATGGTGTTTTTAATCCAATCTAATAATCCACCCCAAAATTCTTTACCAACTAAAATAATAGGGAAGGTGTGTATTTTATTGGTTTGAATTAAAGTCATAGCTTCAAACAACTCATCTAATGTTCCAAAACCACCCGGCATTACTACAAAACCTTGAGAATACTTTACAAACATTACTTTTCTAACAAAAAAGTAGTCAAAATCAAGGCTTTTATCAGAATCAATAAACGGATTATCATGTTGTTCAAACGGTAAGTCAATATTTAAACCAACAGAAGTACCACCCGCTTCATGAGCACCTTTGTTACCAGCTTCCATAATTCCCGGTCCACCACCGGTAATAACACCGTAACCCGCTTCAGCAATGCGTTTGGCTACATTTACTGCTAAATCGTAGTATTTTTCTCCTGGTTTTGTTCTTGCACTACCAAATATAGAAACGCAAGGACCTATTAAACTCATACGTTCAAAACCACTAACAAATTCACCCATTATTTTAAAAATGGCCCATGAATCGTTAGTTTTTATCTCGTTCCAACCTTTATGGTGTTGATTATATCCCATTATTTTAAATTACTTTTTTTATTGATTTTTTAGCAAGTTCCAATTCTTTTTCTAGAAATGTTGCCGTATAACTCTTTTTGTTTTTGATGATTTGTTCAGGTGTACCCTTGGCAACAACCATACCGCCGCCTCGACCACCTTCGTAACCAATATCAATAATGTAGTCAACCATTTTAACAACATCTAAATTATGTTCTATAATTAAAACGGTATTTCCTTTGTCTACTAATTTATTAAGTACTTCCATAAGTACTCTAATATCCTCAAAATGTAACCCAGTTGTAGGTTCATCTAAGATATAAAAGGTATTTCCTGTATCTCTTTTAGAAAGTTCTGTAGCTAGTTTTACCCGTTGCGCTTCACCACCAGAAAGCGTAGTAGATTGCTGGCCTAAAGATATATAACCCAGCCCAACGTCTTTAATAGTCTTTAGTTTACGATAAATCTTAGGTATGTTTTCAAAGAAATCAACCGCTTCATTAATCGTCATTTCTAAAACATCAGCAATAGATTTACCGCGATATCTAATTTCTAAGGTTTCTCTGTTAAAACGTTTACCATTACAAGTTTCACATTCTACATAAACGTCAGGTAAAAAATTCATTTCAATAACCTTGAGACCGCCACCTTGGCAAGTTTCACATCTACCACCAGCAACATTGAAACTAAATCTACCTGGTTTATATCCACGTATAGTAGCTTCAGTAGTTTTAGCAAATAGCGACCTAATTTCACTAAAAACCCCTGTATAAGTAGCAGGATTAGAACGCGGTGTTCTGCCAATAGGTGATTGATTAATGTCTATTACCTTATCAATATGCTCTAAGCCTTTAATTTTTTTGTAAGGCATAGGTTTTTTAACCCCATTAAAATAATGAGCGTTCATAATAGGGTAGAGGGTTTCATTTATTAAAGTAGATTTTCCACTGCCCGAAACCCCAGTAACACCAATCATTTTACCTAATGGAAAATCAACGGTAACATTTTTAAGATTATGCCCAGTACAACCAGAAAGTGTAATTTTTTTACCGCTTCCTTTTCGTCTTTTCCCTGGAATTTCAATTTGTTTTGCCCCAGAAATGTAGTCAGCGGTTAGCGTGTTATGAGAACTGAGCTCTGAAGGTGGACCTTCAGAAATTATTTGCCCACCGTGTTTACCTGCTTTAGGACCAATATCAATAACATGGTCTGCAGCTTCAATCATATCACGGTCATGTTCAACTACAATTACAGAATTACCAATATCTCTTAACGACTCTAAACTTTTTATTAATCGTTCGTTATCTCGTTGATGTAAACCAATACTAGGTTCATCTAAAATATAAAGTACACCTACCAATTGCGAGCCAATTTGAGTAGCTAAACGTATGCGTTGTGCCTCACCGCCAGATAATGTTTTGGATCCACGGTTTAATGATAAATAATCTAAACCAACATCCAATAAGAATCCAACTCTTGCCTTAATTTCTTTAATTATCTCTTCGGCAATTATCTTTTGATTACCAGATAACTCTGCATCTAACTGATTAAAAAACGTAGAAAGCTCTACAATATCCATCTGTGCTAACTCGGCTATATTTTTTTCATTGATTTTGAAATAGAGAGATTCTTTTCGCAGACGCGAGCCTTTACATACAGGGCAAGTATTTTTATCCATATACTCTTTAGCCCATCGTTTTATTGATGTAGAATTGGCTTCATCAAATTGTGTTTTTATAAAGTTTGAAATACCCTCATAATCAATTTTATAATCCCTTTTTACACCAAGTGTCTTAGAATTGACAGAAAAACTTTCTTTACCACCGTTTAAAATGATATTCATAGCTTCACTAGATAGCTCTTCAATTGGTGTTTCTAAGGTGAAATTGTAACGTTGCCCAATAGTTTCTAACTGTTTAAAGGCCCAAGAACGCTTAAAATCTCCTAAAGGGGCAACACCACCATTTTTGATGGAAAGTTTTTTATTAGGGAAGATTTTTTTCTCGTTAACCTCAAATACATGACCTAAACCGTTACATTCTGTGCACATGCCTTTTGGTGAATTAAAGGAAAACGTATTGGGTTCTGGTGTAGGATAAGAGATACCCGAAGTTGGGCACATTAAATCTCTACTAAAATACCGAGGTTCATTTACTCCTTCTTCTAGAATCATTAACACATTATTGCCACTATACATGGCTGTATTAATAGATTCCATTAAACGTTTATCAAAATCATCACCCTGACCTACTTTTAAACGGTCAATTACAATTTCAATATCATGTGTTTTATAACGGTCAACCTTCATGCCTTTTACAAGGTCTACAATTACCCCGTCAACTCTTACCTTAACAAAGCCTTGTTTGCCAATTTGCTCAAATAGTTCTCTGTAATGGCCTTTTCTAGATTTTATTACAGGAGCTAAAACATTGATTTTTTTGTCTTTATAACTTTCAATTATCAGATTTTTAATCTGTTCATCGCTATAGCTAACCATTTTTTCTCTAGTAACATAACTATATGCGTCACCTGCTCTTGCGAATAATAACCGTAAAAAATCATAAATCTCAGTGATTGTTCCAACGGTAGATCTAGGAGATTTAGAAGTTGTTTTTTGTTCAATAGCAATAACCGGTGAAAGGCCGTCAATTTTATCAACATCTGGGCGTTCTAAGCCACCAAGAAACTGTCTGGCATAAGCTGAAAACGTTTCAATATAGCGTCTTTGCCCTTCAGCATAGATAGTATCAAAAGCCAAAGAGGACTTTCCGCTGCCAGAAAGGCCTGTAATAACAACCAATTTTTCACGTGGTATGGTGACATCGATATTCTTGAGATTATGCACCCGGGCACCCCGTACTTCGATGTTTTCCTCGTAGTTAATCATGAATTCATAGCAAAACTTCAAAAATACGTTTTTGAATGTTAAAAATGAAGCAGCTAAAGGTTGTCTTTTTATAAAGGATTTCTAGTATTTTTAAATCAAAGGTTTATTTATGAAACAGCTAGTAGTATTTCTATTTTTAGGTATTTCGCTTTTAGGATTTAGTCAAAAAAGACAAGTTATAGTAGATGCTGATACAGGTAACGAAGTTGATGATTTGTATGCTTTAGCACGAATTCTTATTGAACCTTCTGTGGAAGTTACCGCGTTAAACGCTGCTCATTGGCAAACAAGTCATTGGACGATAGAAAACTCAATGGAAAATAGTCACCGGTTAAATCAACAATTGTTGGGTGAATTGGGTTTAGCTATTAAAACATATAGAGGAGCACCTGCTAGAATGTATGATTGGGGAGACCGTGCTCAGCATACGGCTGCTGCGTATGAGATAATACGCCAAGCAAAATCTAAAGAAAGACTAGATATTTTAGTGTTGGGAGCCTTAACCAATGTAGCCTCAGCCGTTTTTATAGCTCCTGAAATTGCATCTAAACTTAATGTGTACTGGTTGGGTACAACAGTAGATTTTGATAAAAAGATTGTAAAAAGAAATGATTTTAATCCGTTAATGGACTCGTATGCTTTAGATTATATTTTGGAATCTAAGGTTGACATACACATTATGCCTGTAAGTGTAGCTTCAGCAATGCAAATAAGCTTTGAAGAGGTAGAGGAAAAAATTGGGAACCATTTTTTGGGTAAGCACTTACAAAAAAGATGGGTTGACCATATAGATAGTGGCAGAAGAAGTCGTGTTTTATGGGACCTTGCATTAATAGCGGCATATATAAATCCTGATTTTTCAGAAACAACCACTTTCACCACTTCAAGGGATAGTGGTAATAGGCCAATTGAATTTTATCATAAAATTGATGCAAAAGCTATTTATAAAGATTTTTATAAAACTATTCTGGCATTCGAAAAAAAATAAAAAATCGAATATTCTAATAGGTTCTAAAACAGCTTTTTAAGAAAAACTCCAAACTAAAACTTCAATTTTGAGGAAAAAAAGCTCATAACAATTGCTTAGTTTTAGCGTTAGCTGTTAACGTAAAATCAAACAAATAAAACATGAAATTATTAGGTATAGGCTCCCGTATTAATCATTCAGAATATGGCAAAGGTGTGGTTACCAACGTATCTTCTCAACATTATTGGGTAACCTTTATTGATAATGGTTTGGAAACCATTGCGTTAGATGCAGAATTTGAAGTAATAGAAACTTCTGAAGATGATTTAGATACCGTTAGTTTGTTTGATGTAGAATCTTCCTTAGTAGACATTCTTAAAAAATGGGGAGATACCCATGAAAAAGTGGCTATTGCAGATAAATGGAAAGGAGGAAAAATGATTTTAGAACCTGGTGATAATCTGGCCAGTAAAGAAATACCTATTGCTACCTTTTTTCATAAAATTGTAATGGTTAGAGACCGTATACGAGTAATGGAACAAAAAATTAATAGCAGCAAAAATCTTGATGACCAAGAGAAAGTTGATTTACAACAATACATCACTCGTATTTATGGTTCCTTAACCAGTTTTAATGTATTGTTCAAAAACAAGAGTGACCAATTTGTTGGTGAGCGCAGTAAATAAGCACTAGAATAAAGTAACCAATTTACACATTTACACAGCTTCTTTCTTTTCAGACAAATACTTCCAATAGCGTTTTGGTACGTGTTGCGTATGTAATTTTCGGTTTATTCTAGATTTAATATTGGTGCTTTTAAAATAGTTGTTCCATAATTCTTGATATGCATACTCACCACTAGTAAATACATTAGACTGTTGTGTTCTGTTATAATGAAGTTCTTTTATGTCTAAAGAGACAATTTCGACACCATCAAGATTATAAAATATACCATAATTGCGTTTAGCATCATATATCAACCATTGTTGGTCAGCATATCTATTTTTAAAATGTTTAGATATCAAGGGTAAAACATCAAAATCAGGTTCAATATTTGCAAAATATATCTGGTCTTTAGTTAATTGAAAACGAACAAAAGCTTCCACTCTATGTTTTTCTCTACCTACTTTTTTTGCTAATTGATGGATATAGAGAATTGTTTCGTCAGAAAAATCTACCTGCGTACCCCTTTTGGCCATTAGTTTTTTAATGTAGGTGTAAAGCATCATTTCAACACCCTCATTTTCACTTAAATAAGCAAAATAAATAGTTGATATAGCATTAAAACTTTTATTCCGAATACCAGTCCAAACCCGTTTGGCTTGTTCAATATTGGTAAAGACTGTAGTGGATTCAGAAAATAATTCATTTTGTACTTGTTTATTCTTTTGAATAGCTACAAGTTTCAATTTTTCATCAAAAGCTTGAAATACACAAGTAAGAAAGCCGTTAAAACTTCCATCATAAATTAGTGTTGTTTGGTTCATCA
This sequence comes from Croceivirga lutea, assembly GCF_014235875.1. Classification (GTDB taxonomy): domain Bacteria; phylum Bacteroidota; class Bacteroidia; order Flavobacteriales; family Flavobacteriaceae; genus Croceivirga; species Croceivirga lutea. The sequence goes on from NZ_JACJUK010000001.1 coordinate 345,826, forward strand.
TAATTGAATTTTTTGATTAAATGATTCTAAGTTACCTACAGATTTAGGTCTAGATTGCAAACTTTTTTTGAGGTTACTTTTAAAAGCTATAAGGGTATAGCCAAGGGCTAAAAAAGTCTTTCGTTTTTCTTCAATAAAATTGGTTTTGTTCATCGTTTTCATTGGGCTAATTGAATAATGATAATTGATTACTAATTTGATTTCTAAACTTACTGGCCGAATTTTGTAAGATTAAGCCTTTGATTTTACTAGGTTCACGGTCTTTTCTTTCCCATTCTCTAGAATCACAAACCATGAAATATTTAGCTCTATTTAAGGCTACTCCAATTTTTTTAAGATGTTCCCAGTTTAATTTTCTAAATTTTCTAGCATGAATTATTTTGTGAACAGATTTCATACCTAAACCAGGTATTCTAGCAAGTAACCTCTTATCAGCATTATTAATATCAACAGGAAACAAATGCATATTTCGTAATGCCCAAGACAACTTTGGGTCAATATCCATATCTAGATTAGGGTAATCATCGTTTAAAATTTCATTTACGGCAAAACCATAAAAACGCAACAACCAATCTGTTTGATAAAGTCTATTTTCTCTTAACATAGGTACTTGAGAGCCAATAGCCGGTAAACGATTGTCTTCTAAAACAGGTACATAACCTGAATAATACACCCTTTTCATACTATATTTTTTATAGTAATAGGTGGCAGAATACATTACGTCTTTATCTGATTCACCTGTGGCGCCAACAATCATTTGAGTACTTTGCCCAGCTGGGGCATATTTTGGCGTGTTTTTAATGATTTTACGTTCATTGTTGTATCTAATTATTTCATTTTTGACCTTATTCATAGGTTGAATAAAATCTTTATGGTCTTTTTCAGGAGCTAAAAGTTTGAGGCCAGATACGGTGGGAATTTCTATGTTAATCGATAAACGGTCAGCATACAATCCGGCCTCATACATTAGCTCATCACTACAACCGGGTATAGATTTTAAATGAATATATCCGTTAAAATTTTCCTCTTCGCGCAATTTTTTGGCCACCCGTATTAAGCGTTCCATGGTATGGTCGGGGTCTTTAAAAATACCAGAGCTAAGAAAGAGGCCTTCGATATAATTTCTTCGGTAAAAATTGATGGTTAAGTCAACCACTTCTTGCACTTTAAAGGCTGCTCTTTTAATATCATTAGTTCTGCGAGAAACACAATAGGCACAATCAAAAATACAGTGATTAGTTAAAAGAATTTTAAGGAGAGAAACACATCTACCATCTTCTGTATAGCTATGACATATACCCATGCCAGTGCTGTTGCCTAAACCTTTATTCGTATTGGTTCTAGAACTTCCACTACTGGCACAAGAAACATCGTATTTAGCGGCATCTGCTAAGATGTTTAATTTCTCTTTAATTCGTTCAAAATTCACGTTACTTGGTTTTAATCCAAAAATATGGATTAATTCCTAATATTGGAAATATTCCAAATATATTTTTGGATATATTCCAAATAAGGTATATTTGAGTAGTATTGGAACTAATAGACTTGTAAGATTCTTAAAAGGTTATGGTGGTTCAAATTACGTTAGCTCGCAAATAACTTGTTTAAGATAAGCGGGTTAAGAAGAATGACAATAAGAAAAGAGACCTATGGAAAATGAATTAACGCTTAAAAGATTTGTTGAAATTCGTAGAGATTTGGAATTAACGCAGGCTGATTTTGCTGAAAAAATAGGAGTATCTTCTACCACAGCAGATATAGAAAGAGGACGGACTAAACTCTCTGGTAAGGTGGTTGCAGAGCTTCTAAGACAGTTTAAAATAAATCCGTTGTGGTTGTTTGGAGAAAGCGAAGAAAAATATTTAGATACCAATAAAACAAGTGTAATACCAAAGGTAGTAACAGTTGATAGTCAAGATAATGACAATATGGTTTTAGTTAATGCAAAGGCGGCGGCAGGTTATCCACAAAATATAGCAGATACAAGTTGGTACCAACAGTTACCAGCTTTTGATTTACCAATTCCTGAATTTAGAAATGCAACTTACAGAGGTTTTCAGGTAGAAGGCGATAGTATGCTTCCTAATCTATATCCTGGAGACTGGGTAATGGCAAGGGCAATTGAACATATAGATTATGTGAGTCCAAACAAAATGTATGTAGTGGTGCTACAAGATTCAGTGATGGTAAAAAAAATTGAAAAAAGACCTAATTCAAACAATATCACTTTAATATCTACAAACGAAAGTTATCCTGCTTACGACATTAAACCATTTCAAATTCAAGAAATTTGGGAGGTTAGTAGTAAGCTAACTTTTGATTTAAACCCAACAAGTAACCATGGATTATTAAAGCAGTTACAAGAGTCTATGGAAGAGCTTAAAAAGCAATTACAAAAACCATAAATTACGAGCTCCTTTTGGTTTGTTCGTCATATGTACTTTCAAAAATACGGTCAGCATTGCCTGCTTCAAAACCATCACGTCTTTTTTCTCGGTCTAAACCTTGAGTATTTTCTTTTTCATAGGCTTTTAGCGGTAAACGTTCAGCAAATTCAACATAACTACCTGATATTTTTTTGGTCTTACCATTTGCAAAATTCGCGGTAATCATTTTTGCAACAGAACTACTTTGTTTTAGTAAACCGTCTTTACTGGTTTTTATCTTACCACCAGATGTATTTAGAACGATACCAATGTTTTCTAAAAACCTATTAAATTCTTCTAACTTATTGTACGGGCTTGGCAAATTATGTACGCTAATGGTATAATGATTAAGATAATACCGGTTGTAAATTACCCATGAAGCATATTCACTTTCAGCAGCCAACAAATCATAATCCTCTATGGTCGGAATCTCCCAAAGCGGTTGATAAAAGAAATTACCAACTTGCTCTGTATTATTTAAATCAAGGGAATCAGCAGGGTCTTTAGTAATTGTTTTGGTATATTTTGTTATGATATTTTGAGCTTGTTGCGATAAATCATTAACGCGCAATTCACTTATAAAAATTCTCGGGTACAACTCCTTAGGTGGCGCATACCAATAGGCATCTAGTTTTTTTGCTTCAAAATAAAAATGGTCTCGTTTTTGGTAGCCGTGGTGTAAAAAAATCTTTTCAATTGATTTGAGTCCAAGATTAGGAACACCAAGTGTTCTAAAAGCTATATGGTCATTTTCAATATCTTCAGGTTTAGCAATCATACCAGCTTTAACCATCTCAGCATTTATAAAATCTACATCTTCAACGTTTTTCCTGTATGGCTCAAACAACGCTTTTAAAATGTTTTCTATGGGAATGTTGGTATTGAAATGCATAATTGTTTTATTTAAAACAAAAGTATAATGTTATTGTTGTATTTAAAACAAAAATTAGGTCAATATATTTTATCCGTTATAGTACATCACTTTGGTTTATCTTTCGGTAGAATTCATTTTGTAGTATGAAAAAGTTGTATACACTTCTATTTTTGTTTTCGTTCTCAGTTATAGTTGCACAACAGCAGCCAGATACATTAGTAGTAGCCTATTCTCCAGCGGCACCTTTTGTTATTAAAGAAGATGAATTTTTAGAGGGTATAAATGTTTGGTTGTGGCAGCAGGTAGCCAAAGATTTAGAGTGGGAATATCAACTCAAAGAAATGCCTTTTGCTGAACTATTAGCTGCGGTAAAAACCGGAAAAGTTGATGTGTGCATAAATCCGCTAACCATAACAAGTGATAGGGTAAAAGAAATGGGATTCTCTCGTTCTTTTTTTGCTTCTCATTCCACTGTAGCGGTACCTAAGAAAACGTCATGGGATAAGGTATTAGGTTTATTAAATGCAATCTTTACCAAAAGCTTTTTAAGTGGTTTTCTAATACTTTTTTTAATTATACTTTTTTTTGGTTTGCTCATATGGTTATTTGAACGAAAAAAGAATCCAGACGAGTTTAGAGAAAATAATAAAGGAATTTGGGACGGTTTATGGTGGTCAGCAGTTACCTTGACTACCGTTGGTTACGGAGACAAAGCCCCAAAGACCAAGTTTGGCAAATTAGTTGCGTTAGGTTTAATGCTGATTGGATTGTTATTTATTTCTGGTTTAACGGCGAGTATTGCTTCAAGCTTGACGGTAAATCGGTTGTCTGATAACATTAAAAATTTTAACGAATTTAAAGAACGTAAAGTAGGGACAATACAAGGTTCTAGTTCTTTTGATTTTTTAAGGGTTCATTTTTTTAAAGATATTTCTCAATATACAAACGTTGTAAGTGGACTAAAAGCTTTAGAAAAACAAGAAATCGATGCATTTATTTACGATGAACCAATTTTAAAATACCGTCTTCAGAAAGATTCTAATCCGCAAAATCTGGAAATTTTACCCATGAAATTTGATGTGCAGTTTTATGGTTTTGGAGTTAAACCAGGTAATTTAGAATTGCAACAAGCAATATCACAACAGATTTTAGAAATTATTGAAACTACAGAGTGGGAGGTCGTACTTAGCGAATATGGTTTAAGCGAGTTATAACTCTATATTGAAGAAATCCTTATTGCCTTTACATATGTTCAGAAAAGAAGCTACGTATTTTGAGTCATAGCAATAGTTAATCTAAACTATTATCGAATTCGGTGTCCTGTTGTAGTAAATGAAAGACCTTGCTGCCCTTTTGTTGATATCATTACGGCTTCAAACAAAGGTTCAGGAGCGGTTTTCTTAATTGCCCAATCAAATATGAAATTTGCCCCAGTTCCACCAGATTCATCCTCTTCATCAATAATAATGTTTACGGTTTCCAGAGGATTTAATTTGATAGGCTTATTCAGGTAATTCTTTATTGCATTACCAGAAGTGTCATAATAATCCGCTCTAGAAATTATGAGCTGATTACGTTCAGATAAATTTCGCAAACTAATAGTAGCAGTTAAATTATGTCTGGTATGTTCAGAATAACTATAAATATCAGAATAAACAGAAAGATAAGAAGTACCTAAAGTTAACGTGGTGTCTTTAGGATTCAGGGTAGTCTCTTTTGTAGAAAAATCAGGTTTGCTCGGCAACTCTGTCTCTTGTAATCGATGACAAGAACTGCTGAATAAAAGAAGCAAACAAATTGAAATCAAATTTTTCATTATCGAATAATTTTAGTTTGAACCTCTTACATTACCCATACTTAGTGTTATAGGTCCTAATTTATGTGATTTTGGTAAATAAGCGCCGCTTTCGGTTACCAGCCAATCTTCCCAAGTAGCTTCAACCCCTCCAATTGGGATAATTTTAACCCACATTTTAAAATTATTTGGAAAGCCATCGTCATTTAATTCCCAAAGATAACTATCACCAGGAGTGGAACCGCCACTCTTATAGGTAATTAACAATGCTTTATCACCATTGGGTTTGGTAACCAATCGTCTTTCAACATCTTTATCAAAAACTTTATAAGGAGCTACCAGCCAAAAAGAATCATTATTAAAATAATCTACTGCTTTTTGGATAGTTTTCTCAGTACCTGCGGATATTAATTTTTCCTTTTCAAAAACTTTACTTTTTGTAGGGTCATTTAGATTTAAGTGCACCACAATATCATCCCACATTACCACACATTTACCCATTGCTTTATCCCATTTATACGAGTGAGCACCATTAGCAAAAGACCATTCTAAATATCGAGTGTTTTTATAGGCGTCTTCGTTTAACGCGGATAACATCTTTTGGGCAAGTGTATCAGCCTCTTTACCCATTTTACCAGTTGGTAAAGGTTCGTTAGTTACCCAGGCAAAAATGAATAAGCCAACTAAAACTAAAACGAAAAGTATACCTAAACTTTTTAATACTTTTTTCATGATTTTATGGCCTTTTTGGTTGTTAGGTTTCTTGAGAACCGAATTGATTTTTTTTGCAAATTCAAGGTGTACCTATAATATATGAAGTTAGCAAAGTATTTTTAATTTATAAAACAAATTAATAGCCAACAGCGGTATCATCACCCCGTTTGTCAGCACCGCCTTCTAATTTACCATTAGGTAAAATTTTAATGGCATCTACTTTACCAATAATAGGAGTTCTACCTTCTAAAATGTTATACTCCTTGTTTTTTAATTGTGTTTTTAGTTCGTCTGAAAATCCTTCTTCTTCAAACATAATAACATCTGGTAACCATTGATGGTGAAATCTAGGTGCATTTACAGCCTCTTGCATACTTAAATTAAACTCGTAAACATTTAAAATGGTTTGTGCTACTGCGGTAATAATAGTTGAGCCACCAGGTGTACCAACAACCATATATAGTTTACCATCTTTTTCAACAATGGTTGGGGTCATACTACTTAACATTCTTTTCTCTGGTTGTATGCTATTGGCCTCTGCACCAATTAAACCAAACATATTAGGTTCACCAGGTTTAGAACTAAAGTCATCCATTTCGTTATTTAAAAAGAAACCCAATTCAGGATGGTAGAGTTTGGAACCATAGCCGCCATTTAAGGTTGTTGTTGCAGAGATTGCATTACCCTTATCGTCAACAATAGAGTAGTGGGTAGTTTCCATACTTTCCACAATGGTAACTTCACCATGACTAACCGCCTCTGAAGATGTTGCCTTGTCGAAAGAAAAATCACTCATCCTGTTTTGAATATAGCTATCACTCAATAACTCATCTAAAGGAATATCAACAAAATCAGGGTCCCCTAAAAAATAATTACGGTCAGCATATGCTCTGCGAGCAGCTTCAGTAAACAATTGAATAGTTTTCAAAGAATTGTGGCCAAAATCACGAACCTCATAGGGTTCCATCATTTTAAAAATTTGATTCATAGTAACCCCTCCACTACTAGGAGGACTCATACTAATGATTTTTAGGTCTTTATAGGTAAACTGAACAGGTTCTCTCCACTTAGCTTCATATTTTGCTAGATCTTCTTCTGTAATAAAACCTCCTTTTTCTTGAATAAAAGATGCCAGTTTGCGAGCAACTTCACCTTTGTAAAATCCATCTTTTCCATCTCTTGCAATAATTTGTAAGGTTTTAGCCAACGCAGGATATTTTATGGTATCTCCAGCAGTAAAATTTTGTGCAAACTTGGTGCTATCACCATTAACTGCAACAAACTGTTCTTTATAACTTGTAATACGCTTAGCTTGTTTTTCAGTGACAACCACTCCTTTCTCAGCCAGTTTAATTACCATAGTTAGTATTTCATTCATAGGAAGGCTACCAAATTTTTCATGAACGGCAAACACACCAGCTACGGTACCTGGTACACCAATGGCCGTAGCACCCACCGTACTCATTTTAGGAATTACGTTACCCAAAGAGTCTAAGTAAATATCTTCATGCGCAGCTAAAGGAGCTTTTTCTCTATAATCTAGTGCACCTACCTCACCATTAGATTTACGATACACCATAAAACCTCCTCCACCTAAATTTCCAGCAAAAGGATACGCCACTGTTAATGCTAGTTCTGTACCTACCATGGCATCAAAGGCATTACCGCCCTTTTCCATAATGGCAACACCAATTGCAGCAGCTTCTTTACGAGCAGCTACAACCATAGCTTTTTCTGTTACAAGCCCTGTTGTTTTTATGGGCTCTGTTCTGCAATTGTAAAAGGAAACAAATAGTAGTAGTAGCAGTATTAATTTTCGCATAGTTCGTTGAATTTTAATCTTGAAAAGGTAATTAATTCTTTAAAAAAGGCTGTGAACTCTTTTTCAAAATCTTCGTAATATTCTTCTAGGTCAATGATGGCAAAATTCATTTTAGAGCGGTTATTTGTTCTTCTGTTCATGCCATTGAGCACTTTAGAAATACCTTCTAAATTTGAATAATTATACAACCAGTTATCAGTAATCATGTATGGCATCATACGTTTGGTGCTAAGAGGTAACAAATCGTAGTTTTCTTCTAGTAAGGTGTAGAAATTCTCCACAAATTCAGTTAACGGAACAATACTGTAGGTATTCCAATTTTTAGCTAAAAAATGGTCATAATAAATATCTACAATTACTCTGCTGTAATGGCTATAATTTTTATGAAGGCGCTTACTACTTTGTTTAGTTATTGGATGCGCATCTGTAAAAGTGTCTATATTTCTATGCAATAAAATCCCTTTTTGAACCTTAATAGGTAGGTGCTTGAATTTATTGCCTCGAATATGGTCAGCAAAAAAGTTGCCCAACGTAATTTCTGGGTCGTTAAACGATAAATAAATGTGTGCAAGAAAATTCACAGCGAAATTTACAAATTCGAAACACGGTGTTTAACACATCAAATTATATTTGCAAAAACTTTTTCAACAGATGACATTAATTAAATCAATTTCAGGAATACGAGGAACTATCGGCGGTAATACTGGTGAAAACTTAACTCCTATAGATGCAGTTAAGTTTGCGGCCTCTTATGGTACGTGGTTAAAAAACTATTCCAACAAAGAAAAATTAACCGTTGTTATTGGCAGAGATGCCAGACTTTCTGGTGAAATGATTCAAAACTTGGTGGTTTCTACTTTAGTAGGATTAGGGATTGATGTAATTGATTTAGACTTATCAACAACCCCTACGGTAGAAATTGCGGTTCCTTTAGAAAAAGCTGATGGTGGAATAATCTTAACCGCGAGTCATAATCCTAAACAATGGAACGCACTTAAATTACTAAATGAAAAAGGGGAGTTTCTAAATGCTGAAGAAGGGGCTAAAATACTTGCCCTTGCAGAAAAAGAGGATTTTGACTTTGCCGAAGTTGATGATTTAGGACAAGTAGTTAAAAATGACTCTTATATAGATATTCATATAGATGAAGTGTTAAATTTAGCATTAGTTAATGCAGAAAAGATTAAACCTAAAAAGTTTAAAGTGGTTGTTGATGGGGTTAATTCAACTGGTGGCATTGCAATACCAAAACTTTTAGAGGAGCTAGGTGTAGAGGTCGTAAAACTATATTGTGAGCCTACGGGTCATTTTCCGCATAATCCAGAACCGTTAAAAGAGCACTTAGGAGACATCTGTAAAAAAGTGGTTGAAGAAAAAGCAGATTTTGGTATTGTGGTAGACCCTGATGTAGACCGCTTAGCTTTTATTAGTAATGATGGTGAAATGTTTGGTGAAGAATACACCTTGGTTGCCTGTGCAGATTATGTTTTGAGCAAAACAAAAGGGAATACAGTTTCTAATTTGTCGTCATCAAGAGCACTAAGAGATATTACTGAAAAACATGGGGGCACTTATGAAGCTGCGGCTGTTGGTGAGGTAAACGTGGTTACTAAAATGAAAGCTATTAATGCTATTATTGGTGGTGAAGGTAACGGAGGTATTATCTATCCTGAAAGTCATTATGGTAGAGACTCACTCGTTGGTACGGCGTTGTTTTTAATGCTATTAGCTGAAAGAGGAGTAACGGTAGCAGAATTAAGAGAAAGTTACCCAAGTTACTTTATGAGTAAAAAGAAAATACAACTAACACCAGAGCTAGATGTAGATGCGTTATTAGTGGCGATGCACGATAAATATAAGAACGAAGACGTTTCTACAATTGATGGGGTTAAAATAGATTTCCCTGAAAACTGGGTTCATCTGAGAAAGTCGAATACAGAACCGATTATAAGAATCTATACCGAAGCAAAAAGTCAAAAAGAGGCAGACCAACTTGCTGACCAGATAATTGCTGAAATAAAAGAAATCGCAGGTTTGTAAAAACCTAGTAAGTCAATAAAATAAAAAACCCGATAGTCTTAAACTACCGGGTTTTTTATTTACGTTTTGTATTTATCTGGAACTTTATTTCTGTGTTTCCATCTCTTATGTGTCCAGAAATAATATTCTGGAGCTTCTTTAATTAGATTTTCAGATTCTTTTAGATAGCTTTCTGTAATCTCATAATCGGGCATCGATTTTGGTTCTTGGGTAATCACTTTGAAGGTAGTTTGGTAATACCCTCTTTTTAGTTTACGTACTTGAAGAAAAATTGGTATTAAATCATACGTTTTAGTAAGTTCTTCACCACCAACATGAACTGGTACAGTAACACCCATATATTTAGCCCAATGTCTAGCTCTGCTAAGTTGAGGACTTTGGTCACCAGCAATTCCTAAAATTAGTTGTTCTTTATTAGCAATAGCCGTTGCTAGATTTTTTCTAGTTTCAACCGTACGCCATAAAGTGGTGCCAAATCGGCTACGTATACTTTTGACAAGCTTATCAAAATAAGGGTTTTCAATTTTAAGATAAACAGCATACCCATTAGAAGTAACCTGAGTATTCAGAGACATAATCCATTCCCAACTTGCATAATGAGGTGTTAAAAGCAAAATGTTTTTCTTTTGTTTCTCCAGTTCATGTATTACTTCAAGATTGGTAAAAGAAAATCTTTTTTCAATTTCTTTTACACTAATACCCATAGTTTTCGCCATTTCCAAAAACATATCACATAAATGACGGTAAAACTTTTTTTCTATCAGAAGTAATTCGTTTTCAGTTTTTTCTGGAAAAACAAGCCTTAAATTTGAGCGTACCACCTTTTTTCGATAGCCAATTATTCGATATAGCAATATATATACACCATCAGAAAGAGTGTAAAGTAGCCAAAATGGTAGTCTTGAAATTAGCCAAAGAAATGGATAGGCTAAACAATATATTAGGAATGCCATGCTAGAAAATAACGCTGCAAATATAGCTATATTTGAATCCAAACATAGACTTATGTATCAACTACAGTTGGCAACAATAGCAATAATTGCAGCAAACGTAATAGTGACCTTGAGAGGATTTAATGATAGCACGTTTTTTGAACGTTACAAGTTTAGTATAGGAGGAATAAATGCAGGTCAGAAAGAGCGAATAGTAACTTCTGGTTTTTTACACGTAGATTTTCAACATTTACTTTTTAACATGATAACCCTGTATTTTTTTGCAAATGTGGTTATCAATTGGTTTTCACCTACCAAGTTTTTAATAATCTACATGGCAAGTTTAGCTGCAGGTAGTTTGTTAGCCATGTTTTTTCATAGAAATGAACCATTTTATAGTGCTGTTGGTGCAAGCGGTGCAGTAACAGGCATCTTGTATTCTGCAATTTTATTACAACCAGATATGCGGTTAGGTTTCTTTTTTATACCCATACCCTTACCGGCTTATGTTTTAGGTATAGGTTATTTGTTGTATTCAATTTATGGTATGAAAAGTAGAGTAGGTAATATAGGGCACACTGCTCATTTTGGTGGGGCTATTGGTGGTTATCTACTCACATTAGCCTTTAAGCCTTCACTATTAGTTACAGAAACGCTAATGGTCTTTTTATTAGCAATTCCTATTGTTCTTCTGTTTATTTTAGAACGTGTAGGAAAAATATAATTTGTAGGATAAATACCTCTTTTTGTGGGAGTATTTGTAAGATATAATACACTTTATCGAAAAGTTTATAAGTTTTATATGATTTAGATAATATGCGCGTTCTTTGGGGTACCCAAATTGACCAATTATCTTAACCTATGCAGAAATCTTTACGTTATCTCGCAATTTTTTCTTTAGTAGTAGCTTCATGTTCAGATGAGACTACAATTTACGAAGACCCAAGTGAGTCTTTAATTCTAGAAGAAAATCAAACCGTACTTACAAACAGTGTTAACTTCGATAATAGTGGTGTACTAGACATTTACCAAGATGAAGCTGCAAAATTAGCTTCAAAAAATTCTAGTGTAGATGCCGATAGTTATCCTTTGGCTTTAGTTGCCAATATTGAAGCACCTTCATACAGTTCGGCAGAAGAACTCGCAGCTACTCATGTTGCTATGGATGGCAATTATTTGTATGTGTCTTACAATACAGCAGGCGAAACTTACGCAGGCGGTGTAGATGTAATAGACATTTCAGACATTGTACAACCAAGATTAACCTCTCGTTTATATTACACTAACGCAGATATTAATTCAATTGCTTACGAAAACGGACATGTGTATGTAGTTGGTGGTGTTGATTCAGAACAATCAGTTACTGCTACTGCAAACTCTTTTATTGGAAAAATACCCGTTTCTAATGGTAGTTTAAGCATTTCTGGAGGTATTTCTTATGGTTTTCAAGATGGTTTGGTAGCAAACGATTTAGTTGTTAATGCTAACGGATTATTTGTATCTAGTGGTGTTAATGGTTATGTTACACAATACGATAAAAATACGCTAGAAGTAGTAAAAGAAGTAGCCTACGATGACTTACGTTCAATTATACAAATTGATAACAATTTTGCGGTTTTAGATGCTTCTTATGGTGTACGTTTTTTAGATGAAACCTTAAGTGAAACTGGAAGTTTTACTGTAGCTAACGGAGATTTTAGAGAAGCAGACAAGCGCACCATTTCTTATTATGGTGACAAAATATCGGTAGCTGAAGGTAGCAATGGTGCAGGTATTTACAATGCAGAAACCGGTGCTTTTGAAAGACATTTACCTATTGTTTTAAATCCAGATGATGCCACACAAGATGAAGTGGTAACCAATGCTGTATCTTTTAACGATGATGTGTTTTTAATGGCAAATGGTGGTGCTGGTCTGGCATTATCAGAAAATGAAGGCGATTTAAATTTAGTAGGCGTAATAGAATTACGAGGTTCTATCAACTATGTTATATCTAAAGACGATTACATTATTGCTGCATCTGGCAAATCTGGTATTCAGATTATAAAAATGAATAGACCCTCTCAAAGTCTTGAGGAAGCTTGTAGTTCTGCACAACGTTATAGTGGTTCTAGTTATTTAGCTGTAGAATCTTACCAAACTCTAGGATACAGTGGTAGCAAAAACTTTAGAGAATTAAATGTTGCTGGTGAACTGTTATTATGTGGTTCTTGGAGTGTAAGAGATGAGTTTTTAGTTGAAGAAGATGGAACTTTAGAAATTAAAGGTTCTATTTATATGGGTAGAAATAACAGAAGAAGAAACATTCAAGTAGCAGCAGGAGCAACATTAAGAGTTGAAGGTGTTATGGTAATTTATGGTGATTTAATACTTGAAGAAAACGCTTCACTTGAATTTTTAGGTGATGAAAATAATGTTTATGTTTTAGGCGATGTTGTCATTGCAAATAGTGCATCTGTTGAAGGTAATTTTAATGACAGAATGAATAAATTCTAATTGCTCTAAGCAATCATATACATAAAAAAACCTGGCATTTAGCCAGGTTTTTTTATTCTAAAAGGTACTTTTTAATTCAGTAACTCCGCAACTTTATCTTCAAGGGCTTTTCCTCTTAAATCTTTAGCAATTATTATTCCGTTTTCATCCAATAAAAAAGCAGCAGGAATAGCATTTATATTGTAAAGTCTTGTAATTGGGTCTTGAAAATATTGCACGTTAGAAACGTGGTTCCATTGTAAATTGTCTTCTTCAATAGCTTGTAACCATAAATCTCTATTACGGTCTAAAGAAACCCCAAGTACATTAAGGCCCTTGTCTTTATATTTTTCATAAACCGCTACAATGTTTGGGTTTTCAGCTCTACATGGTCTACACCAGCCTGCCCAAAAATCAACTAAAGTTACTTTGCCTTTAACATCATTTAAAGCTAACAATTCGCCATTTGGTTGGGGCCCAGAAAATTCTGGTGCTTTTTCGCCAATGGCAGTCTTTTTTAGGTTATCAAGCATTTTTTTTAAGCGTTTAACCGGTGCAGTTGTTTGCAGTTCTTCTGACAATCCATTAGTCATTTCTTCTATTTCTTTTACCGGTAACGCTTTTTGAGCGGCAATACGTTCTAAGATTAAGGCAGACACCAGAGAATTAGGATTTTGAGTTATAAAGTCTTTCTCAAAATTCTTAGATTTTTCTTGTAGTTCCACATATTCTTCCCGTAAAGATTGTATCATGGCTTGGTCACCTTCCATTTGCGCTTGTTGCAAATCTTTATTAAAGCTTTTACCAATATCTGCAAACTTTCTTTGTTCTTCTAGATAGGTCATGAACATATCGTTTTGTGGTGTACCTCCTAGTTTAGAGAATGCTAAACTATCTTTTTGAGCTTTAAAACTTACACTGCCATTTTCTAAAATAATAGGAGAATTTCCGCGTATTCCTTGAAAAAACAAGTAATATAACTTTGGTGCATCTTGGTTACCTGTAAATTGAAAAGTATTTTGTGAGATTAATGTGGTGTCTACTTCAATCATATTACGTGTAGAATCTACCGTTTTAAGAAAAACCAACGTACTATCTGGAATATCACCAATAAGTTCTCCATTAATTTCGAATCCACTTTTTTCACTGCTACAAGCTACAATAGTTATAACCGCAAAAAATAATAGTAAAACTTTTTTCATTCTATTTTATCCTTTGTTCAAAGGTAGCCATATTAAAGGCATAAAAAAAAGGGCGCTATGGCCCTTCTAATATTTTGTGGTATTATTTAAAATTGGTAGCGTATACCCAAAGCAAAATCAAATAAAAAGTCATTATCAAACCCATCAAATCCAACAAGTCCAATTTCTGGTCGAATATCAATAGATAATAAGAGAGGAATGTCAAAGTCATATTCAACACCTAAATTACCGGCTGCAAAAACAAATGCGCCGTCATTTTCATCTCTAAGACCACCATTACCGTTTGGTACGGGTTCAAAATCAGCACTACCAACACCACCGCCAACACCATAATACCAATTAAAATTTCCGTCTAAATTATGTACCCATTGGTAAACGCCCGCTAACTTAAAAGCATCAAATTCTCTACTATCTCTCCAGCCTAAATTAAACTCGGCTCTGTTATATCTACCAATAGATTTTTGATACGATATTTCTGCTCCAAAACCATCACTGTCTCCTAATCGAAGTCCGAGCGTATTATCTGCTAAATTTTGGCTAAAACCAAAAGATGCAAAACCAATGGCGAACAATACTACTAAAGTTAATTTTTTCATAAGTGATTCAATTAAATTGTGAAATTTCTAATGCCTTAAAAACATTACTGCAATAAAACTTATTTTCGTTGACAAAAATTGTTCCATTTTGAATAAATCTTTGCTCAAACAACTTTCTGACCAATTAGCAGGAGAATTAGAATATGATAATTTATACCGAACGCTATATGCTACAGATGCTTCGGTATACCGTAAATTACCTATTGCCGTAGCATTTCCAAAAAACAATAATGATTTAAAGGTTTTATTATCCTTTGCAACTAAACACCAAATAGGACTTGTACCTAGAACTGCGGGAACTTCTCTTGCCGGCCAATGTGTGGGAGACGGTATTATAGTTGATACTTCACGTCATTTTAATAAAATTATTTCTGTAGATGAAGCAAAGAAACAGGTTAGGGTGGAACCAGGCGTGGTAAGAGATGAGCTAAATGAGTTTTTAAAACCTTACGGACTTTTTTTTGGTCCAAATACATCAACTTCTAACCGTTGTATGATTGGCGGTATGGTTGGCAACAATTCTTCTGGAACTACATCAATACAATACGGCGTTACCAGAGATAAAGTTTTAGAAATGCAAGTGGTATTATCTGATGGTAGTGAAGTTTCATTTTCAGATTTAACTAAAACCCAGTTTAAAGAGAAGCTACAATTAGAAGGATTGGAAGGAAAAATTTACAGAACAATTTCCGAAGAATTATCAGATAAAAATGTTCAAGAAGAAATTCTTAAAGAATTCCCTAAACCTAGTATTCACCGCAGATGTACAGGTTATGCAGTTGATGATTTATTGTATAATGAGCACTTTTTAGGTACCCAAGCACCATTTAATTTTAGTAAACTTCTATGTGGTAGTGAAGGTACTCTGGCCTTTACCACTGCCGTAACATTGCAATTAGATGAAATACCACCGGGAAAATCTGCAATGGTTTGTACCCATTACAAAAGATTAGAAGATTGTCTATCTGATGTTACACCAGTAATGCAACACCAGTTGCATTTATGTGAAATGATGGATAAAGTCATTTTAGATTGCACCAAAAATAATAGGCAACAGTTGGCGAATCGTTTTTTTGTGGAGGCAGACCCAGCAGCTATTTTAATGTTAGAAGTAAAAGCAGATACAGCAGACGCTTTAGAACAACAAGTTCAAGCATTGCTTAAAACCATTGAAAAATCTGGTTTAAGCTATGCTAGTCCAGTTTTGTATGGTTCTGATATTAATAAGGCCATAGAATTGCGTAAGGCTGGTTTAGGGCTTTTAGGCAATATGGTGGGTGATCGTAAGGCTGTTGCGTGTATTGAAGATACTGCAGTTGATGTGGTAGATTTAAAAGATTTTATTCTTGAATTTTCAGAAATCATGAAATCGTATGGGCAAGACGCGGTGTATTATGCGCATGCCGGAGCAGGAGAACTACATCTTAGACCCATTTTGAATTTAAAAAAGTCAACAGATGTTGCACTATTTCGAAAAATAACCACAGAGGTAGCTGTATTAACCAAAAAATACAATGGAAGTTTTAGTGGTGAGCATGGTGATGGAATAGTACGGGCAGAGTTTATTCCTTTAATGATTGGGGAAAGGAATTATCAATTATTAAAACGAATAAAATCAGCTTTTGACCCCAATTCAATTTTAAATCCTGGTAAGATTGTAGATTCTTATCCAATGGATAAATCACTACGGTATGAGGTAGATAGGGTAGAACCACAACTAAATACCTTATTAGATTTTTCTGATAATGAGGGAATTTTAAAATCTGCAGAAAAGTGTAACGGTAGTGGTGATTGCCGCAAGTCTCATAACATGAAAGGGGGTATGTGTCCTAGTTATCATGTTACCAAAAATGAAAAAGATACCACCAGAGGTAGAGCAAATGTTTTACGTGAGTTTATCACTAATTCTGACCAGCCTAATAAATTCAATCATTCAGAAATAAAAGAAGCATTTGATTTGTGTTTGAGCTGTAAAGCATGCGCAAAAGAATGCCCTAGTAATGTAGATATTGCTACGTTGAAAACTGAGTTTTTGTACCAGTATCAAGAAGCTAACGGTTATTCTCAACGAAGTAAATTATTTGCTAAAAACACTAAATATAATGCGTTAGGCAGTTATTTTGCGCCGCTTACAAATACTGTTTTTAAGTCAAAACTATTAAGTGGAATTCTTAAGAAGACGAGTGGAGTTGCCACCCAACGCAACTTGCCTCTAGTTTATAAATTTAACTTTAAAAAATATCTAAATTCAAAAAGCATAACACAGCAAAATAAAAAGACTGTTGTTCTTTACTTAGATGAGTTTACCAAATATCTTGATATTGAAGTTGGTAAAGATGCCATTGATTTGTTGGTTGGATTGGGTTATAAAGTAGAATTGTTTTATGCCGAAAGTGGAAGAACCTATCTATCAAAAGGGTTCTTAAAAGAAGCTAAAGAATTAGCGAATAAAAATGTTACCGCTCTTTGGAAGTATACTAGTAAAGACATTCCTATAGTAGGCTTAGAACCCTCAGCAATTTTATCTTTTAGAGATGAATATAAAAGATTAGTGAATGATGCTGAAAAAGCCAAAAAACTTAATGATAATGCCTTTATCATAGAAGAATTCTTAGCTGCTGAAATCAAAGAAGGTACTATTACTGCGGCGCAATTTACTAAAGACCAAAAGCAGGTTAAAATTCATGCGCATTGTCACCAAAAAGCCTTGTCGAATCAAAAATTTACTTTTGATGTTTTAAACCTTCCAGAAAATTATGAAGTAACCATAATACCCTCTGGTTGCTGCGGAATGGCTGGTTCTTTTGGGTACGAAGAAGAACATTACAATTTAAGTATGCAGGTAGGAGAGTTAAAACTATTTCCGGCAGTTAGAAAAGCAGCATTAGATACCATAATTGCTGCTAATGGAACTAGTTGTAGGCATCAAATTTTTGATGGTACTGGTAAAACTGCCTTACACCCCGTCAGTATCATGAGAAAGGCCCTCCTTTTCTGATGATTTTTTTTCAATCTCTGGCGCTTCAGAAATTTCAAGATTAGATGAAATACCTACTGCTGTTATAGAAGCAATTAAATCATTAATATTCATTTCTTTTAAATCTTCATCCACAAAAAACGGAGATAGTTTATCATGATTATAATGGTAAACCCTCCAACGTTTAAAAGAGTATTCTAAGGCAGTAAGGTTTTCAACCCAGTCCCCAGAATTAAGATATGTAGTCTTACCTTGCTTGGTTTCAATAACTTCTTTTTTGGGTTGGTGAATATGACCGCAAATAACGTAGTCATAATCATTTTCAATGGCCAATTCTGCAGCGGTTTTTTCAAAATCATTAATATACTTCACTGCACCCTTTACACTATTTTTAATTCGCTTAGATAACGAGTATTTTTCTCTTCCCATTTTAACCAAGCACCAATTAACAAAGCTGTTGATTAAAATTAGAAGGTCGTAGCCATATCCTCCAAGTTTAGCTAACCATTTTGCATTTTGTATAGAAACATCAAAAACATCACCGTGAAAAATCCATGCTTTCTTTCCGTCCAGATTAAGCACCAATTTATTATCAATTTTAAAGTTGCCCATTGCTGTTGGAGCAAACTTTCGTAGCATTTCGTCATGGTTTCCAGTAATATAATAGACTTCAGTTCCTTTAGAAGCCATACCAATTACCTTTTTTAGAACCTTTAAATGTGAGGGTGGAAAAAAGCGCTTACTAAATTGCCAAATATCAATAATATCGCCATTTAGCACTAGCTTTTTTGGTTGTATACTATTTAAGTAAGCAATCAATTCGTCTGCGTGGCAGCCGTAAGTTCCTAAATGAACGTCAGAAATTACAGCAAGCTCAATCTTTCTTTTCTTCAATACAAAATAGTTTACATGCAAAGTAAATGCACTGCAATGAACTGAAAATCAAATTGCTGTAAAGTGTTTATAACATTATGGTTAAGCAATTGCAAACAAATTTTTACAATGTTTACAAATCTTTAATTGCAATCTCATTTTTAGATAGCCAATTAAAAGTTAATTTTGAAGCTTAGACTTAGTATATGGCAGGCAATAGTTTAGGAAATTTATTTAGGTTAACAACATTTGGAGAATCTCATGGTAAAGCAATTGGTGGAGTACTAGATGGCTGCCCAGCAGGAATAACATTGGATTTGGAAGCAATTCAAACCGATTTAAACCGGAGAAAACCAGGTCAGTCGGCTATTGTTACCCAGCGTAAAGAGCCGGATAGTGTTGAGTTTTACTCTGGCCTTTTCGAAGGAAAAACAACGGGTACACCAATTGGTTTTGCAATTCATAATACCAATCAAAAATCAAAAGATTATTCTCATATTAAAGATTCTTACAGACCTTCTCATGCCGATTATGTGTACGATAAAAAATACGGTTTTAGAGATTATAGGGGAGGAGGCCGTAGTTCTGCCAGAGAAACAGCAAGCCGAGTAGTTGCTGGGGCAATTGCAAAACAGTTTTTGAGTGATATAAAGATTAACGCATTCGTAAGTCAGGTCGGAAACCTAAAATTAGACAAGTCGTATAAAGAACTAGATTTTTCACAGATTGAAGCAAATGCGGTGCGTTGTCCTGATGCTGAAATGGCGCTTAAAATGGAAGACTATATAAAATCCATTAAAAAACAAGGAGATACCATTGGTGGTGTCATCACAGGAGTTGCTCAAAATGTACCTATTGGTTTAGGAGAACCCGTTTTTGATAAGTTACATGCAGAAATTGGTAAAGCAATGTTATCAATCAATGCGGTTAAAGGGTTTGAGTACGGTAGTGGTTTTGAAGGAGTAACAATGTTAGGTAGTCAACATAACGATTCTTTTAATGCTGATGGTACTACAAAAACAAATAAAAGCGGTGGTGTACAAGGAGGCATAAGCAACGGAATGGATATTTACTTTAACGTTGCATTTAAACCAGTAGCAACGGTAATTCAAGGCTATGAAACTATTGATAAAGATGGTAATGTTGTGCAAACTAAAGGTAAGGGTAGACATGACCCTTGTGTAGTGCCTAGAGCTGTACCAATTGTAGAAGCCATGCTAGCATTGGTTTTGGCAGATTATCTCTTGCTTTCCAAAACCAATAAAATCTAAAGAAATTCGGTTTTTCTATTCAAAATAGTATCTTACTAAACTAAACAATCAACTATGCGTAAACTAGAACTGCACTGGCAAATACTAATTGGTATGGTGCTAGGTATCGTTTTTGGATTTGTAATGACCTACTTTTCTTGGGGAAAAGATTTTGTTACCAATTGGGTGAGTCCTTTCGGTACAATATTCATTAAACTCCTTAAACTAATTGCAGTTCCGTTAATCTTAGCTTCTCTTATCAAAGGAATTTCTGATTTAAAAGATATATCTAAGTTTAAAAACATTGGTCTTAAAACAATAGGCATTTATGTAGGTACTACAACAGTGGCTATTATTTTAGGGTTGGTTTTGGTGAATGTAATTCAACCAGGCAATGGAATTTCTGAAGAAACAATTACCAAGCTAACAGATACCTATGCTAATGATAGTAGCGTAACCGCAAAATTAGAGGAAGCCACTAGACAAAAAGAGCGTGGTCCTTTACAGTTTTTAGAAGATATGGTGCCTGATAATGCAGTTAGTGCATTTGGTAATAATCAATTAATGCTACAAGTTATATTTTTTACCATTTTTATGGGTATTTCTATGCTCTTAATTGGTGAAGAAAAAGCAAGGCCATTAAAAGGTTTTTTTGATTCTTTGAATGATGTTGTACTAAAAATGGTTGATTTAATAATGCTGGTAGCTCCATACGCAGTTTTTGCCTTGTTAGCAAATGTTGTAGTATCTTCTAGCGATCCAGAAATACTCTTAGCGCTATTAAAATATGCCGGGGTAGTAGTCTTAGGACTAGCCTTAATGATTGTTTTTTACTGCATCTTAATTTCAGTCTTTGCAAAGAAAAATCCATTTTGGTTTTTAAAACAATTGAGTCCAGCGCAATTACTAGCTTTTTCAACCAGTTCTAGTGCCGCAACCTTACCAGTAACCATGGAAAGGGTTGAAGAACATATTGGAGTTGACCAAGAAGTGTCCAGTTTTGTGTTACCTGTAGGGGCAACCATTAATATGGATGGTACCAGTTTATACCAAGGCATTGCAGCTGTATTTATAGCGCAAGCTTTAAGTTTTGATTTACCCTTAGCCGCACAGCTTACCATAGTTTTAACGGCGCTCTTAGCCTCTATAGGTACTGCTGCCGTACCTGGGGCCGGTATGGTAATGTTAGTAATTGTTTTAGAATCGGTTGGCTTTCCGGCAGATAAATATGCTGTTGGTCTTGCCCTAATTTTTGCTGTTGATAGACCTTTAGATATGTTGCGAACAGTAATTAACATAACAGGTGATGCAACGGTTTCTACCATTGTAGCAAAGTCTGTAGGTAAATTAGGAGACCCCCAAGTTAAAAATTGGGATGACCATTATGATGAAGTTAAATAGTTAAAGAAATTTAGCCTGTAGCTCTGGTGTGGGAATCATGCACTGGTCTTTTTTGCCAAACCAACGATATCTATTTTTAGCGACGAAATCATAGATAACATCTCTTAATGAAGTTGGCACCCATTGAAATATTTGAAGTGCAGCCCAAAGTCCGCCAAATGCTTTTGTAATTTCTAAAGCAGCTTCAGACTTAGCATAGTAAGCCACTCCCGGTTCTATGAGTATTATGGAATCTAATTTAGAAGTATCAATACCTCTGTCATGTATTAGTTTTTGACCAATTTCGCTTTGTAATGCCGCATATCTAAAAACATCATTTTTATCGTGTTTAATCACAAATTGGATAGCCCCGTTACAGAGATTACAAACCCCATCAAACAATATTATTTTCTTATCCGTTTCCACAATACAAAGATAAGGCAGGTGATTTTTTCACCTGCCTTCTTAACAATGTTTTGGTATGTTGTTTTTTATACTTTCTCTAAAGCCTTACCAATTAAGGTTTCGCCTTCTAAAATTTCAAATGTTTGGTTGTGTGGGCTATCATCATGTAATGCTCTGACCAATGTCTGCGCAACGTCTGCTCGACTAATTTCCCCTCTTTTATTTAAGTGTTCTGCTATTTCTATTTTTCCTTTAGGCTCATTATTTGTTAAAGAACCTGGTCTTACGATAGCATAGGGTAAATTACTTTCTTTCAAATATTCATCAGCATTGTGTTTTGCTTTTAAATACTCTTGTAATTGTTCTGCTTGTTCAGGCTTATCAGCTCCCATTGAACTCAACATGACAAATTTTTTGATGTTAGCTTGTTTAGAAACATCGATTAGATTTTTTGCCCCTTCTTGATCAACCGCTACAACTTTTTTACCTCCAGAACCTGCGGCAAATATTACTTTATCAACTCCTTTTACTATGTGGTCAAGATTTTCTTCTAAATCGCCTAAGACTACATCTACATCATCATTTTTAAATTGTTGCATTTGAGATTCTTTACGAACCATGGCAACCGGATTAAAGTATTGCGATTTGTTTAAAAGATTTACAATTTGTTTGCCCGTAGTACCATTTGCACCAGCAACTAATATATTTTCCATTTTAGAATTTTGTTTTCTGCAATGTAAGAGAACCTATAATAGAAGCTTATGGGAGATGATTTAATTATTAACTCAAATACATCTACCTGTTATAAACTATTTAAAAATGATACCAAATCGGTCTCTTTGTCCAATCCTATTTTCTTTTTAAAACGATATTTGGACTTCAAAATACTATCTGGTAAAACATTTAATGTAGCTGCAATCTCTTTGGTTGTTAGATTCATTTTTAAAAACGTAGCAAGCCGCATTTCTTTTTCAGAAATATCAGGATATAGCGTTCTTAGCTTCTGGTCAAAATCGTTATGAACTTCTGAGAAATAGGTTTTAAACACTTCCCAATCTTTATCAGAAGCATTTTCTTTTTTGAGGAGCATTACAATTCTTCGGAATTCCATTTTAAATTTTTCGGGCGAATTTTTAATGCTTTCTAGGTTTTGCATCAATTCCTGAATAAAGGTGTTTTTTTGAACCAAATGCAAGGTTTGACTTGCCAACTCCTTCTGTTTGTGGGCAATTTCTTGTTTATAGATTTCTTCTTGTTTTTCTCGGGCTATTTGGTTCTTCTTTATTCGCTGTCGAAATCCAAAGAAAAGTAATCCAGAAACCGCTAAAAAGGTAAACATCCCACCTGCATAAAGGCCTTTTTTAAGGTTATCTGCTCGTGATTTTTCACTTAAAGTTTTAATCTCTTCGTCTTGAATAGCAATTTCAGCTTCTTTTTTTTCGGTTTCAAAAAGAATTCTGTATTCTTCTATTTGCTGCGATTTTTTTAAACTATAAAGTGTGTCTTGTAATTGATTAGATTTTTCTAGGTCTTTAACCGCTTTATCTAACTGCCCAATATTTTTAAAAGATTTAGCTCGTTCTAAATAGGCGTTATATGCATCTAATGTTGCACCAATAGCATTAGAAATGGATATTGATTTGGTAAGATTTGTAATAGCCAATAAAGGTTTGTTGGTGTTATTATATAAAACACCCAAACTTAAAAATGCAGCGTTAATTTCAGTAGCATTATCCATCTCTCGATATATTTCGAGTGCATTATTGTACTGAACAAAGGCCTCATCAGAATTTTTAAGTTTAGTGTGAGCATCACCTAAAATAATATGAGCAGAAGCACCAGTAAGTTTAAAATCATTGTCTTTAGACAATTGAATGCATTTGGTAAGAAAGGGCATAGCCTCCAATGGTTTTTCTTGTAAAACAAGATTTTCACCAATTAGCTTAAGCACATCACTTTCCCATAAAACATCTTTAAAATTTTGATAAACTTCTAAGGCACTTTTTAAATAGATTAAACTTTGGTCTAAGTTTTCTAGTTTCATTTCAGTTTGCCCAAGAGCATTGTAAGCATCTGCAATATAAAGTTCATCTTTAGTCCTATTTTGATATAATTCTAAAGCTTTTAATTGATTTTTTAAGGCTAAGTTAAGTTGGCCTTTTCTAACATTAATATCACCAAGCGCATGATAGGTTGACCCTATAAACTCAAAATCTTTTTCTCTAGCTTCCTCTATAGAATCTTTATTTTGAAAAATTAAAATATTTTCATTCAGATACTTTTCCGCTTCTTCAAATTGATTTTTTTTATTGAAAAGCACAGCTAAGCCCATGTTTATGGTAAGTATTCCACCGTAATTAGGCTGTTTTTTTGCAATTTTTAAGGCTTCCTTTTTGTAATATAAGGCTGAGTCTAATTCATCAATATTAACATAGTAAAAGCTCAAGTTATTGTAACCCTTGGATAAACCAGTCAAGTAATCAAATTTCTTTGATAATGCTATCATTTCTTTAATATACTTGAGTGATTCCTTTGGATTTGTAAAGGAGAGATTATGACTTATAGTTCCAGCTAAATTTGCTTTTGTGGTATCTGGTGGATGATTTTGATACACCATTTTTAAGCTATCAAGATTTTTATATGCCTGTGCGTTTATAGTAAAAGTATAACTTGTGGTAGCTAATAAAAATAACAGTAAAATGAATCTCATAAGTCGTTTAAAAATGAGGTTAAATCAATTTCTTTATCTAGTCCTATTTTCTTTTTTAATCGATATTTAGACTTCAAAATACTATCTGGTAAAACGTTTAGTGTAGCTGCAATCTCTTTGGTTGTCAAATTCATTCTTAAAAATGTAGCAAGCCGTAATTCTTTTTCAGAAATATCAGGATATAGTGTTCTTAGCTTCTGGTCAAAATCGTTATGAACTTCTGAGAAATAGGTTTTAAACACTTCCCAATCTTTATCAGAAGCATTTTCTTTTTTGAGGAGCATTACAATTCTTCGGAACTCCATTTTAAATTTTTCGGGCGAATTTTTAATGCTTTCTAGGTTTTGCATTAATTCTTGAATAAAGGTGTTCTTTTGAACCAAATGCAAGGTTTGACTTGCCAATTCCTTCTGTTTGTGGGCAATTTCTTTTTTATAGATTTCTTCTTGTTTTTCACGAGCTATTCTGTTCTTTTTCATTCGCTGTCGAAATCCAAAAAAAAGTAATCCAGAAACCGCTAAAAAGGTAAACATCCCACCTGCAAAAAGGCCTTTTTTAAGGTTATCTGCCCGCGATTTTTCATTGAGGGTATTTATTTCTTCTTGCTGTAGCGCAATTTCTGTTTCTTTCTTCTCGGTTTGATATTTTACCTCAATATCATTTATTCGTTCTTTAATTTGAATTCCTCTAATACTATCTTCTAACTTGTTATACAGTTTGTTGTATTCAAATGCTTTTTTATAATCACTCATGGCGGAATAAACCTCAGCTAGCATCTTATTTCCTCGTATTAAACGAACTGTATTGTTAGTTTCCTCAGCAATAGTAACAGACTTATTTATAAATGCTAATGCTTTTGTATAGTTTCTTTCGGCAAGGTAGGTTTCTCCAATATTACGTGTTATTAATCCTACTAATTGTGGCTCACCATGTTTTTCTGAACTTTTTAATGCTGCTAGATAATACTTTTTGGCTTCTTTGTAGTTCTCTAAATTGTCATAAACTACACCTACATTGTTGTAGAGTCTAGTTAAGTCTATGCTTGGTTTTTTTTTAGATAACTCAATTGATTTGTTGTAATAGGTTAAAGCGGTGCTGTAGTCTTTTATGTCATTGAAATTTGCAGCTAAGTTTCCCCATACTTTTAAAATGTATTGGTTCATATTATTTTCTAGACAAACATCCTCTGCCATTCGATAATATTGGGTAGAGGAGTCAAAGTTTTTAACTTCAGCCATTACATTACCCATATTTAGATAGCTACGTGCTAGGTCTTTTGGATTACCCTTAATCTCTAAAACCATTTCAACTGCTTTTTGATGATAAGTAATTGCTTCTTCAAACCTACCTAGGTATTTTAGACCAACCCCAATTTGATTTAAAAGGTCAGGCACTTGCTGTGGTTTGTCAATAGCTGTAAACAATTCAATTGCCTTTTCGCAGTTAGAAATAGATGTTTTGAAGTCTGACTGATAATACGCATACAAGCCTTCACATTTGTTATAGATAGCTTTAGAAAAAGATGTTTTAGTTACTTGTTGTAATTGCTGTATACTATCTAAAAATACCTTGGCTTTGTTTTGGTCTGTACTAATAGTTGTGGTAAATAATTGATTGTAGATTTCAACTTTTGAGTCAAGATTATCTGTTGAATTTAAGATGTTTTTTAAACTATCAATTTTAGAATCACTGACAGATTTTTGACTATAAACAAATGCGTAATTGAATATGATAAAAAGTACTAGAATTGCTTTTTTACAGAACATGTGGTATTACAAGGTTTAGGTTTATTAAACAGTTTTTAAAAAATCAACCAAATCAACATCCTTAGATAACCCAAGTTTCTTTTTAAACCTGTATTTAGATTTTAAAATACTATCAGGTAAAACGTTTAATGTAGCTGCAATCTCTTTGGTTGTCAAATTCATTCTTAGAAATGTAGCAAGCCGCATTTCTTTTTCAGAAATATCAGGATATAGTGTTCTTAGCTTTTGGTCAAAATCGTTATGAACTTCTGAGAAATAGGTTTTAAACACTTCCCAATCTTTATCAGAAGCATTTTCTTTTTTGAGGAGCATTACAATTCTTCGGAACTCCATTTTAAATTTTTCGGGCGAATTTTTAATGCTTTCTAGGTTTTGCATTAATTCTTGAATAAAGGTGTTCTTTTGAACCAAATGCAAGGTTTGACTTGCCAATTCCTTCTGTTTGTGGGCAATTTCTTGTTTATAGATTTCTTCTTGTTTTTCTCGGGCAATTCTATTCTTTTTCATTCGTTGTCGAAATCCAAAGAAAAGTAATCCAGAAACTGCTAAAAAAGTGAACATTCCGCCTGCGTATAATCCTTTAGTAAGTTTATCAACCTTGGCTTTTTGATTAAGTGTTTTTATTTCCTCTTGTTGCAGTGCTATTTCTGCTTCTTTTTTCTCAGTATCATAAAGGGTTTGTAATTCATCTATTTGTTTTGCTTTTTCTATGGAAAAAATGCTATCATTAAGTTGTTGAGAATACTTCAAATCATTCAACGCAGCGGTTAAATTGCCTTTTTTGGTGTTTAATTCACTTCTATAAGCTAATGCTTGCTTTAATTCTTTTGTAATACCTAACGAATCTGTAATTTTTACAGATTCGTTTAACAGACTTTCGGCTTTAGTTAATTGATTGTCTAATACATAAGCATGACCTAAATTGTAAGCATAGATAGCTTTGTTAATACTGGATATGTCTGTAGTGTTTTCAAAAAGACATTTTTGTAAAAAGGGTATCGCTTTAGAAATAGCACCTTGTTCTTTGTATAAATTACCTAAATGCGAATATGAAGCGTTTATTACGGTTGGAAAATCGTGCGCTTGGGCTAATTGAAGTCCCTCAATAAAATTTTCTGCAGCTAAGTCATACTTTTTTTGTGCATGATAAACGTCCCCAATATCTTGTAGGGTAGTAGCTAAGTACAAATGGTCTTCAATATTCTCATATACTTCATTTGCTTGTTTAAATGCGGTAATAGCCTTTTCGTAATCTCTACGTTCTACATGTAAATAACCAATATTTCGGTAGGTATCTGCCTTATGATATGTTTTTACCTCTAGGGTATCCATGGTTTGTAAAGCTTTATTAAAATATTCCATGGCTTTAGGGTAATTACCTAATTCTTTATAATTAAAACCAATAACATTCATTGCGGAACCATACCGTAAAAAATCGCCATAGCTTAATTGATAGGTGGCAGAAGAATCCATAAGTTCAATAGCTTTTTTGTAATTACCCTTATGTTCTTCGTAGATGGCTAAATTTTTAAGAATTGTAGCTAGATAGATATCATCATTATACTGTAGTGATAAGTTAAGCGCCTTACGATAGTAAGCTGCGCCTTTATCCATTTGGCCTAAAGTAGAATGGTAATGACCGTAACCAAACACTGCTCTTAAAATGCCATGGTTATACTTTTCTTTCTCACTAAGCTTTTGCATGCTATCGAGATAAAATTTGGCTTTATCGGGCTCTGTGTAGATAAAAACCTCACTTAAATCGTCTAAAAGTGGCACTTTTTCTTCTACGGTTATTGCTTTGTTCAGCAACAGTAAAATACTATCCGACGCTTTTTGTGTTTTTGATTGAGGGAAAACTAAAAAACAGGTAAAAACAGTCAGTATTATGATAAGTTTTTTCGATAACATAACACACAGGTTACTAGTTTACTACAATTTAAAGCATAATTACCGTAAAATAGCCTTGTCCATAGTTTGTCCATATATTTTACCAAGTGCAAAAACAAAAAATACTATTCAAGTAATTGATAAACAGCTAATTAAAATATAATTTCAAATTAGTTGAGATATGGCTGTCTAGAGGTTTTTAGGAGGAATTTCTAAAATTCGTCCATGGTTTGTCTATGGACATTTTTAGGTGAGCTTTTGACAAGCGTCTAATTTCGAAAGTGTTGAATCTTAAAAATCAATTAATCATGAAATCAATTATTCAAAATTTTAGATTGTTATCAATTCTTGTATTAGGAGTAATCTTAGCTACAGCAATTTCTTGTAGCGCCGAAGAGGATGAACCAGAAATGCCAGTAGAACCTTCTACCATTAGTTATGAAGTTAAACTAACTAAAATTAAAGCAACAGATACTTCTGGCGAAGGCACTGCCGATAATGTTGACCTAGAAATTTATGGAGAATTATCAACTTCTTTAACCATAGGAACCGTAGTTGATACCCGCCAACTGTGGACTGCTGATGTTGCTGATGCTATACGTGTAGAACAAAATGATACGCAATTAACAGGTGATACCACCTTTACTATTGAAACAGAAGAATTGGCTGAAAGCAGTATTGCTTGCTCAGGCGATTTAGAAGAGTATGATGGTAGCGGAAACACTCAAAGTCAAGGGCAAGAGTCTAGCACGTTTTCGTTGGCATCTATTACGAGCACACAAGATATTGAACTTACGTTTTCGGAACCTACAGGGCAAACTGTGGTAGTAACCTTTACGGTAACAAGGCTCTAAATCATTTTTAGCGGCTGGTGCTTAAAGTTGTAGATTCAACAACTTAGCATCGGTCGCTTACTTGATTTACCAAAAATTAAGTTAGATGAAAACGGTTATCGTAATACTACTAAGTATTTTATATCATCAAGGATATGCACAGACCTTAAAGCGCCAAACCCTTTCAGTAGCAGGTAATTCCAATTTAGTTGTAGTTGGTCAAGGTTCTTTTTTCCTTCAGCAAAGTGTTGGTCAAAACTCAGTTATTAACACCTACGTAGAAAGTAATCATTCACTACGTCAAGGATTTGTTCAGCCATTACCTGCTATAGTTCTTGGGGGAGACCCAAACGAATTAGAAGTGGTTGTTTACCCTAATCCATTTGTTAATGGTGTTGTTGTCAATTTAGAACCTAGTGATGAGGAACGTGTAGAAATGCAGTTGTTTGATATTAGCGGCCGATTAATTTTACAAAACTCGTATGCTGCCAATACCCAATTGCAAATTCCCTTATATAATCTGGCAGAAGGGTCATATTTAATGACGCTTAAAATGGGTAGACAGTATGCAACGCATCAGTTATTAAAGTTATGAAAAGGCTGATGTGTGTGTTCGTTTTTACCTTGGTTTTTACTGATATGCATTCGCAATTGTTAAACGCTGAATGGGGCCAAACCTACTCCGGTTTTAGCTATACCAATTCGCAAGGCGGAAGTTTAAGTAACCTACAACCGTCAAATGCTACTTATATAAATGCAAATTATCATTTTCAGTTACCAAGTGATAAAGCAAATGTGATAGTAGGATTGTCACTAAATAATTATGGAGCGCTTGGTAGTGATGCCTTGCTAGACAATTATTTTGAATGGAATGTAAGCTACTTAGGTTTAAAAGTTGGATTAAAATATTACTTCGCTAGAGCAAGAGAATTTCAATTTTTTATAAGACCTACAGTTTCGGTAGAATACCTTCTAAGAGGCACCCAAACCTTGAATAATCAGGTTTTTAATTTATCAGGAGAGGATGAATTTGACAATTTTATTGCTGTTCCTCGATTAGGATTAGGGGTTCAATATCCCATTTCTAACAAGGCAGCATTGTACGTAAGCTATGCCTACGGAACGAGCTTCTCTTTAGTTGATGCGAGTCCTGAAGACAACGAAAAACTAAATATTAACATGCACAATATTGGAGTAGGGGTAATTATACAATTACCTGGCTGTAACTGTGCCTTTAAGAATTACTAAAATGAAAAAGATTTACTGTATTATTGGATGCTTACTGCTCAATATTAGTATAGTATCTGCACAAACCGAAGGAATTACATATCAGGCGGTATTGGTAGATAATAACCCTGATGAGATACCCGGTATAGATGTACCTTCTAATAATTTACCTAATAAAGAGTTAAGCGTTCAGTTTACCATTTTAGACGAATTTGGAACTATTGAGTATCAAGAAACGCAAGACACTACAACTGATGATTATGGAACTATAAATCTAACCATTGGTAATGGTCAAACCACAGGTGAAAGCCTAGGCGGTTTTAATGAAATAAATTGGGATGGTCCAAAGGTACTTAATGTAGCAATTGACTTAAGCGCAGGTTCTAATTATGAGCCATTTAGTAGTCAATCATTAACCTATGTACCCTATGTAAGACATCGAAATTTAATAGCTGATGGTTTTACAGATTTAAACGGAGATTTTTCAGTGAATAATGAAAGCTTAGCCACATTTACAGGTGATGTTGATATTAATCAAACCTTAGATGTTGAATCCTTTGCAAATTTTAAAGACCGAGTAACTATTGATGCTACAATGGCTAGCACAGACCAATCAGATATTAATGCCTATCCTTTTTTAGTTTCGGGTAGTTCTCACGGAATGGCAATTAAATTAAATGAGAATATTCCGGGCAGAAAAGATAATTTCATGTCATTTTGGAACAATCAAGATGAACCAATTGGTCGGATAGAAGGGTTCCAACCCAATCAAGCACTTTTAGATTTCGCATCGATTAGTTCCATTCTATTTGATTTTGAACCTACAGAAGATGATGAACCTCAAGAACCCGAAGATGGAGAAGAACCAGAAGAAGAAGAAATAGACAGGAATGATTATCCAACCGATTTTCCTGATGCTCTTGACACTTATTTTAATAATGACTATACATTAGATTATTTAATGTATTCCATGGACATAGTCCTGGCTACTTTTGATTTTTTCTGGGATGCTGCTTGCTATATCACTTGGGTGCCTGGTGTAGATGCTGATATTGATGATTGTGTAACAGCAATATTTGATGTTTTTATTCAAGGAACACAATTAGCCCTGTATTTAGGATACAACGAATATAATAAAGGTGTTGCATTTGAGTCTGGCGGCGCAGATTATGCGGAATGGTTGATGAAATATGATGCTAACGAAATTTTGCATTTTGGAGATATTGTTGGAGTTCGAGCAGGAGTAATTTCTAAACGGTTTATCACAGCTGACCATTACATGGTAGTCTCTAAAAACCCTATTGTTTCCGGGGCTATGCCCAAAGAAGATGAAATGGACAACTTTAAACAAATAGCTTTTTTAGGCCAAGTGCCAGTCAAGGTTATAGGAGAGGTGAATAAAGGGGATTACATACTACCATCAGGTAATGGTGATGGAATGGCAATAGCAGTCGCACCGGGAAAAATGAAAGTAAACGATTACAACCGGATTATTGGTGTTTCTTGGAGTGAATACCATGGAAATGAACTCTTCAGCTATATCAATACTGCCGTTGGGATAAATAGTAATGATTTAACCCAACAAGTAACAGCTATGCAAGCTGTTATGAACCAAATGCAAACAGTTCTATCGCAGCTTAGTCCTAATTATGAACCTTCATATTTTGATGCACCCAATGTTTCAATATCCCATGGAAATCAAATGACGACTTCACAACCACTTAGCGAAGTAATTATGGAACAATATGGTATTAATGAAGCTACCAATTCAAAAGAGGCTTTGTTAAAAATCAATGATTTGATGGAGTCTCATGACGCTAACAGTAAATGGTTCAAGTTTTCTGATTTACCCTATTTAAATGAGGTAATGACCAATCCTTCCCAAGAAAATATTGAAAGAGCGCGACAAGCGTATTCAAAGGCGCAAAAAAATATAGAATTAATAACACAGCGATTAAATTAAAAACTAGAATAATGAAAAAATTAATGTATTTACCCATCGTAATGGGCATGTTGTTAAACCTCTCATGTGAGAGCGAAGAAGTTGAAATAAGCTCTAATTTATCTGGTACTTGGAACGGTAGTTACTCGGGTGATGATAGGGGAGTTTGGGTGGTAACTGTTGATAACAATGGCAATGTAAACGGTACGGCAACATCTTCCTTTACTAACGATTCGTCACCTATAAGTGGTACGGTCTCTGATAATGGGGCATTATCTGCTACTCTTGGTAATACTACAGACCGTGAATTTGTGGGGCAATTAAAAGAAAATAACGAAGCTATTGGTACTTGGATAGATTCTGGACGAGATTTTGAGGGCACTTGGGAAGGTACTAAACAGTAATTTACTTTTTCTTCTCAACCAAATCTAATAAGTCTACACTAACATTTGTGGTAAAAAGGCCGTAGTTAACTACGGCTTTTCCTTTTTCTAGAGTGTCAATGGTACCCACAGCTTTACCATCATGCATACGTACACGGTCACCTAATTTAAATACCGGTCGTGGCTTTTTTTGTTCTTGCTGTACGGCTTTTTTCTTTTCAACTTTTTTCTGCTCTCGAACCTTTACTATTTTTTGTTGAAGTTCATTCGCAGTTTGTTTTTTAACAGCCTTTTTTGCCTTGGCCTCTTTTACCGAAGATTTTCTACGTTTACTATTCTCAGTCTCTACAATACGTAGCACGTCAGAAATTAGAACACGTTTCTTTTTATCGTGAAAATAGCGCTCTGCGGCATCATTCAACTTATTACCTAAATGAATCATACGCTGATTATGGTCGTACAATTCTTGGTAATTCTCGAGTTTGTTTTTAATCTTTTGGTTTAACTTTTCTAAACGTTCTGCTTCCTGCTTCGCCTTTGACTCCTTGTCTTGTAAACGAGACTCTGTTTTAGACATTTTGGAGCGTTCTTTTTGTAATTTAGATATGGTAGCATCAAAACGAACCTTACCACGGTCAATTTTCTTTTTTGCTTTGTTAATTAAGCTGTAGGGAATTCCATTTTTTTGCGCAACTTCAAAAGTAAAAGAGCTACCAGCTTCACCTAAAACCAACTGGTATGTGGGTTCTAAAGTTTTATTGTCAAATTGCATATTAGCATTGGTCATATTTGGTAACTCATTGGCCAATAACTTCAAATTTGCATAATGTGTGGTAATAACTCCAAAAGCTTCTCTTTCGTAAAAAATTTCTAAAAAAGCTTCTGCTAGGGCACCACCCAATTCAGGGTCAGAACCCGTTCCAAACTCATCAATTAAAAACAGTGTATTCTTGTTACAGCGTTTTAAAAAGGAGTTCATGTTTTTGAGACGGTAACTATACGTACTTAAATGATTTTCAATAGATTGATTATCACCAATATCTGTCAAAATCTTATCGAAAAAACAAACAGTACTGCGTTCATGAACCGGAATTAATAAACCAGATTGCAGCATTACCTGTAATAGGCCTATGGTCTTTAATGTAATACTTTTTCCACCAGCATTTGGTCCAGAAATAACGATAATTCTGTTGTTTTGGGATAGCTCAATAGTTTGTGGCCACGTTTTTTCACCCTTTGATTTGTTATTTAGAAATAAAAGTGGGTGAAAAGCATCTCTTAGCAACAGTTTTCGTTCCGTATTTAGATTAGGCAATATGGCCTGCATTTCGTTGGCATACTTGGCTTTAGCAGCGGTAACATCAATATGTGTTAAAAAATACTGATAGGTTTCTAGCAACCCAGATTCTGGTCGGATAGTATTGGTAAGCTGTAAAAGAATCCTTCGAATCTCTTCACGTTCTTCGTATTCTAGATTGCTTAATTCGGTGGTATATTGTAAAGTAGTTTCTGGAACAATGTAAACTATGCTACCCGTTTTAGAATTACCTAAAACAGTACCTTTTACCTTTCTTCGGTACATTGCTTTAACAGCTAACACCCTTCTATTTTCAACTATAGATTCTTTAATGTCATCAAGAAATTCAGCGGCCTGATATCTTTGTAGTGCGGTTCCAAAGCTTTGATTTATCTTGCCTCGCACGCTATTTATGTCAAATCGTATACGTTTTAAATCAACCGATGCATTGTCTCTAACTTCACCAAATTTATCGATAACCTCTAAAATTGATTTGGGTATAAAAGGGTTCTCTTGAAGTTTTTCAGTAGCTTCAAATAATAGGGGATAGTACTCTTTAAATTTCTTAAAAAACTTCTTGTGCAGGCTTATGGTTTCGCATAAATGCGAAATTCTTCTAAATCCAGAAACCTCTAAAACAGTGTTTTCAATTTGAAGCAATTTTAATTCTTTATCTATGGCGTCAAAACCGTGATTAGGTATTCGATTATCATTTTCAAAAGAAGACAAATATTCTGAGGTTTGCCCTAATTGATTTAAAAGGGCTTCATGATTCTCTAACGGCCTTAACTCTAAAGCAGCCACCTTTCCCAATTCTGTATTACAGCGTGCAGAAAGTTGTGTTAATACCGTTGGAAATTCTAAATCTTGAAGCGTTTTAGTGTGTATAGAAGACATTTTCTTTTCTAGCAAGTTCAAATATACTACAAAGGCATATTTTGCTTTAAATACAATGGAAATAAAAAGGCACTTTACTTAAAAAGTGCCTTTAACTACCGTAGAAACTTCTTACCTATACATGAAATTATGCTACGGAGTTTTCTGTTGATTTTTTGTCATAGTATTTTCTTTTAAGCCAAAAGGACACTCTTACTAATAGAATTAATGCTGGCACTTCAACTAATGGACCAATTACGCCGGCAAAGGCTTGTCCAGAATTTAGACCAAAAACAGCGATGGCAACGGCAATGGCTAGCTCAAAATTGTTACCAGCAGCAGTAAAGGCCACAGAAGTTGTTTGATCGTAAGTTCCACCAACGGCTTTGGTAAAGAAAAACCCAATAATGAACATTAAACCAAAATATATTAATAGCGGTACAGCAATCAAAAGTACATCCATTGGAATTTGCACAATTAACTCACCCTTTAAAGAAAACATAATTACAATTGTAAAAAGTAGAGCAATTAATGTTAGAGGAGAAATAGCCGGAATAAACTTCTCGGTATACCACTTTTCACCTTTTAGTTTAACTAGTATTACACGGCTTAAAATTCCCATCGCAAAAGGAATACCTAAATAAATAGCTACGCTTTCTGCAATAGTTCCAATAGCTATATCTACAATAGCGCCTTCAAAACCAAAATAGGGGGGTAGTATAGTTATAAACAGCCAAGCATAAAAACTATATCCAAAAACTTGAAAAATACTATTTAGAGCTACTAAACCGGCACCATACTCGCTACTTCCATCAGCTAAATCATTCCATACGAGCACCATAGCAATACAACGGGCTAAACCAATTAAAATAACCCCAACCATGTATTCTGGATAATCACGTAAAAATATAATGGCAAGAACAAACATTAACACTGGACCAATAATCCAATTTAGAAGTAACGAAATCGATAAGATTTTAACATCTTTAAAAACCTTTGGTAACAAAGAGAAATTAACTTTAGCTAAAGGTGGGTACATCATTAAAATTAAGCCAATAGCAAGCGGAATATTAGTGCTGCCACTACCTAAGCTGTTTATATATGCTGGAAACGAAGGGAATGTATAACCGATACCAACGCCTAATATCATCGCAGAAAATATCCATAAGGTCAAATAACTATCTAAAAAACCTAACTTTTTCTTCATTGTAAGTGATTATCTTAAAAAACAATTAAATGCTTAATCGCAATAAAACGATATTTTAAATACATAAAAAAGGCGTAAAGCCTATAAAATTAATCGCAATATTACAATTAATAAAAGTAATTATTAGGGTTGAGACAAAATTTTACAATCAGTTAACGTAGAAGCTGAGCAGCGATTATGAAAATAGTAATGGTAAAGGCTATATTTTTTTAAAGCTATTTTGGGGATTTAGCTTCCTGCAAATGGAGTATTAAAAATTCCAACTGCAAGTTCTATCCATAGCAATACTAAAATAGCCAACACTAGCAATAGAAGCCATCTTTTTCGTTTGTTTGTTGCTGTTTTCCGAAATATAAAATCGATAAGTACTCCGAAAATAATAGCTATAACAACACCTACAAAAAAGGCTTTGTTGGCAATTGGTCCTTCACTAGTATATCTAAAAGAAAGATATCTAATGACCGAAGCCAAAAGAATAAAAATTAAAATACCAATAAGTCTTTTATTGTTTTTCATTTAAAACATCAAGTACAGCTTTGACCAATTTTTCGGTGCTAACTCTTACCACATCAGTAGTTGGTAAATTAGTTAAGGATGCTACTTCTTCAATTTTAATCTCAGCTTCAATAGCACTTAAACCAATGGTATTTAAAGCTATACCAATTGTCTTCGCCGATTGTAAGGAACCACAAACGCTAGCCATTGCTTCATTCAATTTTATAAATTCATCTAGGGGCGGAATAGCCACATGAGAAACAGGGTATCGTAAATGGGAGTGTGCAGCCTTATGGCAGAGTATTAAGTGCGTTGGTTGTGCGCCTCTAAGTAAAGGTAGCGTAGCCGTACTACCTGGATGGGCTAATGAACCTTGGCCTTCAATAATTACCACTTGCTTATCTGAAAACTCTAGCACCGCTTGCTCAACGGCACCAGCAGCTTGGTCTACTTTAATAGCATCTAATGGAATACCATTGCCCATTAATGTAATACCTATTTGACCGGTAGGTACAAATCCTACATCAATTCCCGCATTTAAAAGTGCTGCATACAACTCTAAACCAGCGGTCATTTTTCCTGCTGCCATATCTGTACCAACCATCAAAATTCTAATGTTTTTAAGTTCTGCAGCTTTAGCTGTAGCTATCGGATATGAATGTTGTGGTTTACGAACATCCCAAATACTGTTTGTTGTCAGATATTGACCAAATCTTGCATTTAGGTCGTCATGCAAACCATTTATTAATGATAATCCATTTTTTAGGGCATAGATTATGGGCTCATCCCAAGCTGCTGGAAAACGGCCTCCACTTGGAGCAATACCTAAGACAATGATTTCTGCATTTAAGTTTACGGCATCATCAACGGTAGCTACAACAGGAATGGCATAGGGGAGCCCTACGGCTTCTGCTACAGTTTTACCTGCATATTTAGAATCAATTACACAAACTATGGGATGTTTAGAAAATCGCATAAGACCAAATCCCATTTTGCCAGAATCATTGTCTAAAGCATCTTCCATGAAGATGCATATTTTTTGGTTAGTTGAAAACATTGCTATGGTTATTTAAATTTTCCACCATGTCCTGGCACATCTAAAGGCATGGTTATTTCATTAATAAGTGGAGCACCTTCGCAGGGGTCCGGATTCAAATTAAGGTGAGAATCTAAATCAATATGATCTAACATACCCGAAACAGCAGCGCCAGCGGCAATCGAAATTGAAGTTTCGCCCATGCAACCAATCATTGTTTTTAACCCAAATGCCTTAGCTGTGGCAATTATACGGAGTGCCCCTGTAATACCACCACATTTCATAAGCTTCATATTAACTCCATCAACTGTATGCGCCCATTTTGGGATATCAGTAGCAAACCGACAGCTTTCATCTAAAAATATGGGTAAAGGTCTATTTTTATACAATTCAGGAAGATAAGCTTCATCACCTTCTTTCAAAGGTTGCTCAACATATTCACAATTACGTTCGGCCAGCCATTGCATCATATGTTTGGCATCTGTAACACTCCATCCACCATTAGCGTCTACTCTTATGGCTATCGTATACGATTTGTTATAGGCTAAAACAGATTCGTACATTGCCTTATCAGCCTCAATACCTTCAGGATTTCCTAATTTTACTTTAAGAGTTCTAATGCCTTCATCTTCTAAAATCAGTGGTAATCTTTCGGTAGCTTCATCAGGAGTCATAATTCCTAAGGTGATTGAAGTAGGATGTATTGGTTTTGGAAAACCAAGTAACTGGTAAAGTGGCATTTGTGCTTTTTTTGCTTTTAAATCCCATAAAGCAATATCTAGAGCGGCTAATGCGCAAGGTGCTAATCCAGAAGATATTGCATTATCGTATACGATATTTATTGCCGATAAATCGGTTTGATTTTTCAAAAACCTTTCCAGTTGTTCTTGGGCTTCTTCTGCAGTGGCAACACCTTCAGATTTACCGGGAGAAGTTTCTCCCCAACCGGTATATTCTTCATCTGTTACAGCAACAAAAAGATTGTGTTGACCATCTCTTACACCTCTACTTATACGTAAAGGAAATTTTTTCTTTAAATATTCTATTCGGTAGGAAACCTCCATAGGTTATGGTATATAATTTCAATTAAATATAAAGGGTATTGCTAAAATTGATTACAATTTTTATGAATATTTACCATTAAAAGCAAGAAAAGTAGTAACTATACCTCAAAAAGTAATTAATTGATTTTGTTGATACCAAGTATTTTTTATTTACTTCGCAATACAACTAAAACCTATTTTAATTGAACATTCAAATAGCGACTTCTTGGAAAGAAAAATTACAAACAGAATTTGACAAAGCATACTTTAAATCATTAATTAGTTTTGTTAAAGAAGAATATCAAAATCATACCTGCTATCCAAAAGGCTCAGACATTTTTGCAGCGTTTGATTATTGTAGTTTAGAAAACACCAAAGTGGTTATAATTGGGCAAGACCCTTATCATGGACCTAACCAGGCAAACGGTTTGTGTTTTTCAGTTAAACCTGGTATTACCCATCCACCATCGTTGATTAATATTTTTAAAGAAATTGTTGCTGATATAGATACCGACTATCCAGAAAATGGAGATTTAGAACGATGGGCAAAACAAGGAGTATTACTATTAAACGCAACCTTAACTGTAAGAGCTCATGAAGCGGGTAGTCATCAAAATAAAGGATGGGAAAAGTTTACAGATGCGGTTATTTCAACAATCTCAGACAATTTAAACGGAGTGATATTCTTGTTGTGGGGTGGATTTGCCAAGAAAAAAGCAAAACTTGTAGACACCTCTAAACATCATATTTTAACCTCTGGTCATCCTTCACCTTTAAGCGCTAATAGGGGATATTGGTTCGGAAACAAACATTTTAGCATAACAAATCAAATTCTAGTAAACAGCGGTGAAAAACCCATAAAGTGGTGAAAATTACATTACATTA
Organism: Croceivirga lutea; assembly: GCF_014235875.1. Taxonomy (GTDB): domain Bacteria; phylum Bacteroidota; class Bacteroidia; order Flavobacteriales; family Flavobacteriaceae; genus Croceivirga; species Croceivirga lutea. Next base: position 385,177 of record NZ_JACJUK010000001.1, read on the forward strand.
AAATATTTAATATTGTAATGCGTTATTTCTTTCAGTATAAGAAAAATCCTACTATTGAAAGAGTTAACTACAGTATTATTGATTGATGATGATTTAACCACCAACTTTTTGAATAAGTTTTTTGTTGCTCAACTAGATTCGAATCTTAAAGTTGAAACAGCAAATAATGGTAAGGAGGCTATTGATTTTATAGAGGCCAACAAGGATAATCAAATATTTCCCATGATGGTAATATTAGATACCAACATGCCAGAATGTAATGGTTGGCAATTTCTAGAATTCTTTAATAAATTTGATGAAGTAGTTAAGTCGCAAACAAAGATAGTAATGATTACACCATATGATTCGCCTGAATCTAGAGGTAAAGCTTTGCAGGACCCAAATGTAAAAGATACTGCTCAAAAACCGTTGTCAGATATTAAATTTAGGGCTTTAATAAATAAACATTTCTTTTAAACGGAAGCTAAAAAGAAAGAGGCAGGACGTATTTTATCTACTAATTTTAAGTCAACCAATGTCTTTTGAACATGATTAATTAACTCTTCTGATAATTGCTCTTGTCCCCAATATGTATGAAACAACCAATTGGTAACATCTTCTTCTTTTTGTCCGTATACATTAGCGATACTTCTGTTAATACTCGGAATATCAGCAAATTCCTCTGAATAGGTGTTTATAACATCTAAAACATGTTTAATAACACCCGGCTCATTTTTTAAAATTGAATCCGTAGCTGCGATAACAAAGCATGGCCATGGAGTAGGGCAATCATCAATTCTCCTAAAAGTGCCATTATCTACCAATGGTTTGGTGGTAAAGTGTTCCCACATAAAATAATCGGCTTCTCCTTTAGTTAAGCTTTGAACAGCATTATCTAAATTATTAACCACTTTAAACTGTAAATTCTCTGTTGACCATCCTTGGTTTTGGGCATTAACAAAAGCCATTAAATGACTTCCACTGCCAAATCTACTTATAGCAGCTGTTGCGTTTTTTAAGTCAGTTAGATTTTTATAATTACTATTGGCGGCCACATGTATTCCCCATAGCAAAGGCGATTCTACATAGGTTTGAATAATTTTTGAAGGATTGCCCCCTGCAATACTTTTTACAATACCTTCGGTTAGAATAATAGCTAAATCGGTTTCCTGTTCTGCTAGCATTTTGGCCATTCTACCAGTACCTTCAGGAATATCTGTCCATTCTAATTCAATACCTCGTTCTTCAAATGCTCCTTCATCATTAGCCAAATGCCATGGAAAGTTAAAATGCTCAGGAACCCCTATTACTCTAATCTTTTTCATCTAGTTTATTTTTTAAATATTCATAGATAGCATATTGCGAACGATTGTCTGCTGCTTGTTCAAAAGTTTGAACTTTTAAATTACTATCCGCTTCATCTAAAATACGTGCCTTAACGTTATCTGTAAGTTGAATAGCTAAAATAGCTTTTAATTCTGCAAATACATCTTTATCTAAAATAGGTGTTAACACTTCAATTCTTCTATCAAGATTTCGGGTCATCCAATCGGCAGAACCCATAAACATTTTTTGATTACCCCCGTTTTCAAAAAGGTATACACGGCCATGTTCAAGATAACGGTCAACAACACTGGTGATTTTTATAGGCTTTTCATTAGGTAGTAAATTAGTATTTCTAGGAACCAAACAACAGAAACCTCTAACAATTAGGCGCACTTCTACACCAACTTCGCTAGCACGGTATAAAGCTGATATCATATGCGAGTCTTCTAAGCTATTCATTTTAGCAACTATACGAGCTTCTTTTCCAGCTTTGGCAAACATCATTTCATTTTGAATTAACTGCATAAAAGTGCTACGTGTGGTAAAAGGGGAAACCAACAACCTTTTAAGCTTTGGTATAATGAGTTTTCGTTCCAAAACTTCAAACACTTGTGCTAAATCTAATGTTATTTTTTTGTGAGCAGTAAACAAACCATGGTCACAATAAATTTTTGCAGTTTTGGCATTAAAATTACCAGTGCCTATATATGCAAAGCGTTGCATAACGTCATCTACTAAACGTTCTACAAGTGCGATTTTTGAATGCACTTTTATATTAGGCACGCTAAAAATTACTTCTGCGCCTTTTTCTTGAAAAATTTTACCCCAATGAATATTGTTTTCTTCATCAAAACGAGCTTTAGCTTCAACAAAGAGCACTACTTTTTTACCATTTTCTAATGCTTTGAGAATAGCATCTGTAAGCACCGATGTTTTAGCAATTCTATACAAAGACATTTTGATGGCTGTTACGTTTTTATCTAGAGCTGCTTGCATGATAAATTTTTCCACAACATCAAATTTTTGATATGGAAAATGAACCAATTGGTCTTTAAAAGCAATGGTTTTGAATAAATCTGTTGAAGTTGAAAGTGTAGGATGACGTAACGCAGGTTTTCTTTTGTAGTATAAATGTTCTTTCTCTGCGATTTCAGGAAAAGTAAAGAAGTCAGATAAATTGTGATGGTTACCACCCAATACCATATCAACATCAGCCAAGTCTAAAGCAGACTGTATGGCTTTTACCAAAGATATGGGCATTTCTTTTTCATATAGTAAACGAGTAGGTTGACCAGAATCACGTTGGCCTAAAGATTGATAAATTTTATCCACCAAATCGTTATCTGTATAGTCGTCGTCTAAGTATAATTCTGCATCTCTGGACATTTTGATTGTATAACTAGCCAGAATTTTAGTGTCGGGGAATAGTTCTTGCGCAAAAAGCTTTAACACATCATCTAAAAATATAAATTGATGCTTTTCGCCCCCCAATGGAATAAATCTTCCATATTCCTCAACAGGTATTTTAACTGTTTCAAATTTTTGAGCAGAAAATTGAGCAATTAAATAAATTGTGCTGTCTTGAACATGGTCCTGTTCCACAATATTTATGATATTACAATGTTCTTTAATAGCATTAGTAAATAGTTCTTGTAAGAACAATTTTTGCTCTTGAGTAAGGTCTTCTCGTGTTCTTATATAAATCCCTTCTTTTTCAAGTTCTGATAAAGTAGTCTTTATGGTTTCACCAAACTGTTTTTGCTGTTTGGCTACAATATCTAGTATAATCTTTAAGGTTTTATTGGTTTTTGTCATAAGTCGCTTACGAAGCGACTTGTCAACATTTTTTAACTGGCGCAGTTGTGAAATTCTAACTTTAAAATACTCGTCTAGATTGGAAGAAAAAATAGCCAAAAACTTCAAACGTTCTAAAAGTGGAGTAGTGGTGTCGGCAGCTTCTTGTAATACACGTTCATTAAAAAAAAGCCAATTGATGTCTCTATTTTTGTAGGGTCTATTTTCCATGAATTCAAATGTAGAGAATACATTTACAATTGTTTTAAAGTAAATGTTAAGAGGATTACTTGGTTAAAACGTCTAATGTTAAAACAATTAGCTTTTCAACTGTTTCTTGAGGTGTTTTTGAAAAGGTTCCATTTGCTCTGTTGGCAAGTATAGCGTTAAGTGAAATTGCTTCATGCCCAAGAAGTTTAGCTAAGCCATAAATACCAGCAGTTTCCATCTCCAAATTGGTTAGTCTCTCCCCTTCAAATTCAAATGTACTTAACGTTTCAAAAAAGTCTTTTAATTTAGGTTGTAGTTGTAAAATTCTACCTTGAGGTCCATAAAATCCTGGACTAGTCACTGTGCATCCTTCTTTAAATAAAGTGTTTTTAAATAAACTAGATAAGGTATTACTACCATCAAAGACATATGGATTAATAGTATGCTTAGCCCAGTTTAAATGTTGATGTAAAGCATTTTTAAATCGTTTATTTTCTAAATCTTTAGTTTCATAAAAATGTAGTAAAGCATCTATACCTATAGCTTTTTTGGTAAGCAAATAACTATCAATAGCAATATCTTTCTGAAAAGCCCCAGAAGTACCAATTCTAATAAACTTAAGTTTTGTTTTGGTTGATTTTGGTTTTCTTGTTGTAAAATCGATATTAAATAATGCGTCTAGCTCATTAAAAACAATATCGATATTATCTGTGCCAATACCCGTAGAAATTACAGAAATACGATGCCCTTTGTACCAGCCAGTATGTGTACTAAATTCTCGCTTTCCTTTTTTCAGTTCAATCGAATCAAAATGTTTAGAAATTTGACCAACACGTTCTTGGTCACCAACGGTGATGATGGTTTCTGAACAATCTCCTGGCAGTAGATTTAAATGATATATACTACCGTCAGCATTTAATATTAATTCGGAATCAGGAATAGATTCCATTATAGTTTATGAATTCTACCAGCCGCTTCGTTATACAAGAAGTTATACTTTAAGGAACCACCTAGATACGATTGATTATCACGTATTTTAGCATAAAAATTTTCTTGCCCAGCTAATACTTCTTTTCCTCTTTTAGTCAACTTAACAGGATTAAAAGAATTGAAAAGTGGTCTAAGGTGAGCTAGCATACGCTCGTATTGCGAATCACCAAATCCATAATACCCTTGATTAGTTAAAAGTCTACCTAAAAAGGCTTTTTTAGAATCTAATTTCTCTGTGTCTGCAATTTCTAAAGCTCTATTCTCGACCGCATTTAAACCATTGGTGATAGTTGGAAAGCGTTTTAAATGTGCTTGTATAGCATCAGAAAGGTAGTCAAATTGATAGGTACTAAAATCGGTCAGATTTTCTAATCGTATAGGATTATCACTACAATACAATTGCCAAACATAGTCAGCATACTCAATATCATCTTGAGTTAAAAGTTTCTTGTTTTTGTAGAGACCCATTACTTGGTCATCAGAAAGCTCATTTAAAGCGTATAGCTTATCTGAATTGTCTTCATTTCCACTGCAAACCAAATAAATTTCTGCATGTCTTCTATGCGTTTTTAGCCAGCTGATAACAGCTAACATATTTATTTGACAAAACAAATCGTATTCAAACCAAAGAACTATTTGGTCTTGTTGCTTGTGGTTACAAAGTGAACGGTATTCCTTTAGTGTTTTCTCAATAAACCAAGACTTAGAAACTTTGTAGTTTTTATTAAGAAATTCAAAACGTGTCTTCCAAAACGACTCGCTTCCTACCGTGCTTAATGTTTTTCCTTCACACAACATTTCACGCCAAGTGATAATGTCACCATGTAGGGGGAGTTTTTTCAACCTACTAGTGAAACTGTCCCCATTGCTTATATGCAAAAGTGATGCCTTCATCTTTGAGATTAGGTGTTAGTTGGTTAGGAGGTAAATGTATAAGTTATAATGGGAAAACAAAAATTTAAAAGAAATAAACTGTGTTAAACATCGATAATTTTAACAGCTTGTCGAATAAAATTTGAAAAGACTAATCGGTCTAAAACTCTAGCCTCCAACACGTTTCACTTTAAACCCATTATTTTTAAGGAATTCCATAATTTTTTCGCGGTAATCCCCTTGAATAATTATGGTTTCATCTTTAAAACTGCCTCCAACACTTAATAAAGATTGTAAAGCACTGGTAAGCTTTTTAAAATCTGTTTTTGCACCATTATAACCCTCTAAAATTGTAACAGGCTTTCCTTTACGCTTTTCATATTTGCATATAATGGGGTCATCTTGCAACCAAAATTGTGGTTCAGTAGTGTTATTATTTGGAGTTTCTTCTGGTTTGTGGTCAGGAAATAAATTCTGTAACTGGTCTTTTAAATCCATTCCCTTTTATTTTTTAACTAAACCGAGTTCAATTAAACGCTCATGTAAAAACTCACCAGCAGTAATGTCTTCAAATTGTTTAGGATTATCTGCGGTAATACAGTTCTCAAGACAATTTAGTGGCATTTCACTAATAGGATGCATAAAAAACGGAATAGAATATCTAGAAGTGCCCCACATTTCTTTTGGAGGATTTACAACTTGATGTATGGTTGATTTCAATATGTTATTAGAATGTCTAGAAAGCATATCACCAACGTTAATCATTAATTGCCCAGGTTGTGCAATGGCATCAATCCATTCACCTTCATGATTTTGAACCTGTAAACCTCTACCTTGAGCACCCATTAAAAGCGTAATTAGATTAATATCACCATGAGCTGCTGCTCTAACTGCATTTTTAGGTTCTTCTGTTATTGGCGGATAATGAATAGGTCTTAAAATAGAATTCCCATTATGAATATAATGGTCAAAATAAGTCTCTTCTAAACCTAGATAAAGCGCTAAGGCACGTAAAACATATTTGGCAGTTTTCTCTAACTGCTGAAAAGTCTCTTTGCCAACTTGATTAAACTCTGGCAACTCATTAACGATAACATTGTCAGGGTATTCAGCTTTTAATTTAGAATTGTCTTCCACATATTGTCCAAAATGCCAAAACTCTTTTAAATCGCCCTCTTTACGACCTTTAGCGTGTTCTTTTCCGAAAGAAGTATAGCCACGTTGACCACCAATACCTTCAATTTCGTACGTGTCTTTAATGTCTTGTGGTAGTTCAAAAAACTTTTTTACTTGAGTGTATAAGTTATCCACCAATTCATCAGACAAAAAATGACCCCCTAAAGCCACAAAACCTATTTCCGAAAAAGCATTTCCAATTTCATCAATAAATTTTTGTTTAACCGTTGGGTCGTCAGATAAAAACTCTTGAAGATTTACACTGGGTATTGCTTTCATAATGCTTTAGGTATTAAGATGAACAAAAATAATCAATAATAAATCCTTTCAAGAATTATAGTTAGAACAAATTAGGTTTGTTTTAAATTTGAGAAACACACTGCCAATTTTAAACAACACTTTTATGAGATATCACATTGGTGATTTAGAAGATAAAAAATTAAAAAAACTATACCTAAGTATGTTGAAGCCTCGAATGATTGAGGAAAAGATGTTGGTGTTGCTTAGGCAAGGTAAAATATCTAAATGGTTTAGTGGAATTGGCCAAGAAGCTATTGCAGCGGGTGTAGTAAATGCTCTCAAAACCAATGAGTATATTTTACCAATGCATAGAAATTTAGGAGTATTTACAGGCAGAGGTATTCCTTTAAATAGGCTGTTTGCCCAATGGCAGGGCAAACAAAGTGGGTTTACCAAAGGTAGAGACCGTAGTTTTCACTTTGGGTCAAAAGAACATCACATAGTAGGTATGATTTCACATTTGGGTCCACAACTAGGAGTAGCTAACGGTATAGCTTTGGCCGATGTTTTACAACAACAGAGAAAAGTTACTGCTGTTTTTACAGGTGAAGGAGGAACAAGTGAAGGTGATTTTCATGAAGCATTGAATGTAGCTTCTGTATGGAATTTGCCGGTACTTTTTTGTATAGAGAATAATGGGTATGGTTTGTCAACGCCAACGAATGAACAATACCGCTGTAAACATTTAGTGGATAGGGCCAAAGGTTACGGTATTGAAGGCCGTACTATTGAAGGAAATAACATTTTAGAAGTATACACAAAAGTAAAAGAGCTTGCTAAAGCCATACGAAAACGACCAAGACCTATGCTCATAGAGTTTAAGACTTTTAGAATGCGAGGTCATGAGGAAGCAAGTGGAACAAAATATGTTCCAGAAAAACTAATGAAAACATGGGAAGCTAAAGACCCAATTACCAATTATGAATCTTTTTTATTAAAAAATGAAATTATTTCAGAAGAATGGATTCAAGATAAAAAGCTAGAAATTTCTAAAGAAATTGATGAAAATCTGGCATTAGCTAACAACGAAAGTGAAGTTATTAGTTCTTCAAGTAAAGAATTAAGTGATGTATATTATAATTTTGATAATAAGATGGTAGAGCTATCATCACAAACAAATAATATACGATTTGTTGATGCCATTTCAGAAGGGTTAAAACAAGCTATGCACCAACATAAAGACCTTATTATTATGGGGCAAGATGTGGCGGAATATGGCGGTGTTTTTAAAATCACAGAAGGTTTTGTTGAAGAATTTGGTAAAGAGAGAGTACGTAACACCCCTATTTGTGAATCCATTATAGTGTCTACAGCTATGGGATTAGCAATTAATACTATAAAATCAGTAGTAGAAATGCAGTTTGCCGACTTTGTAAGTACTGGTTTCAATCCTATTGTTAATTATTTAGCAAAAGTGCATTACAGATGGGGACAGCCTGCAAACACCGTTATAAGAATGCCTTGTGGGGGCGGTGTTGGTGCCGGCCCATTTCATTCGCAAACTAACGAGGCTTGGTTTACAAAAACACCAGGCTTAAAAGTGGTATATCCGGCATTTCCTGCAGATGCAAAAGGTTTAATAGCAACAGCTATTAATGACCCCAATCCCGTACTCTTTTTTGAACATAAAGGTTTGTACCGAAGCGTATATGGAGATGTCCCTCAAGGCTATTACACCTTACCTTTTGGGCAAGCAAGTATTATTACCTCTGGTACACAAATAACCATAGTAAGCTATGGTGCGGGCGTACATTGGGCTTTAGAAACTTTAGAGAAACATCCAGAAATAGATGCAGAATTAATTGATTTAAGAACGCTCCAGCCACTTGATACCGCCGCAATTTATACTAGTGTAAAGAAAACGGGTAAATTAATTATTCTACAAGAAGATAGTTTGTTTGGCGGAATTTCCAGTGACATTTCAGCAATGGTAACCGAGAATTGTTTTGAATACTTAGACGGCCCAATAAAAAGAGTGGGGAGTTTAGAAACGCCTATTCCGTTTGCCCGAAGTTTAGAAGAAAACTACTTACCTAAACAACGATTTGAAGAAGAATTAATAGAATTACTTCGATACTAGTTTTCGAGTTAATAATTAATTCTTTTCCATCCATCTATACTTTACAGTAAAGGTATCTTGCGTGCAGTTTGTCGGTTTTAACAAATTATTAATGACTCCTTGGTGTCTTAATAAATTACGGTAAACGTAACTATAAACAGCAAAATACTTTTATATGAAAACAACTAAATATATGCTTCTGCTAATGGCATTCGGCTTTTTAGCATCTTGTTCGGTTTCTAAATCTGCAAGAACACAACGTAATATTATTAGTGGCACTTGGATTTTAAACAACATCGATTATCAAAACAATTCTGGAGCATTTTCTTCGGTATTGTTCGGTGATGCCAAAGACATCTGTTTTGAGGGCAGTCAATGGTATTTTAGAGATAACAATAGCACAGGTAACTATACCATAGAACAAGGCTCTTTATGCCAAGGTGGAGACCGTTTTATACGTTGGTCAGTTGTAGAGCCTGCAAATAGTGTTAGTCAATTACAATTCAAATTTATTGATGAAAAAAGAAACGATCTTTCAGGCGGATATGGTTATCGCTTAAATATTACCAATCTAACGGAAACTCAAATGACGCTAACCTCAAATGTGTCGGTTGACGGAGAAACCGTAACTGTAGTTTATGAATTTTCAAAACAATAAAATAATGATAACAACAATTAAAAAATCAACAGCATTATTGATAGCCTTTACTTTTTTGGTAGGCTGTAATGCGGTTAAAAATGCAAATAACACACAAAAAGGCGCTACTATTGGCGCAGCGGGTGGGGCTGTAATCGGCGGAGTAATTGGTAATAATGTAGGCAAAGGTAATACTGCTTTAGGCGCAATTATTGGCGCAGCTGTTGGTGGAGCGGCTGGTGGATACATTGGTAACCGAATGGATAGACAAGCAGAACGTATTGAACAAGAAATTCCTGGAGCGGAAGTGCAACGGGTAGGAGAAGGTATAAATGTAACATTTACTGAAGACGCAGGAGTGTATTTTGATACTAACAAATCAGACGTTAAAGGTACTTCGGCTACAACTTTAGATAAACTTGCTGGAATATTCAAAGAATATCCGCAATCAAATATTCTGGTAGAAGGTCATACAGATAGCGCCGGTAGTGAGGAATATAATATGGGGCTTTCTCAAAAACGTGCGGAATCGGTAACCAATTATTTGGTAACACAAGGTATAAGCGGAGGTAGATTTACAACAAAATGGTATGGAGAATCTCAACCCAAGGAATCTAACGAAACCGCTGAAGGTAAAGCGCAAAATAGACGAGTAGAGTTAGCCATAATAGCCAATGATGAATTAAAAGAAGAAGCTATACAACAAACCAAAGGGTAATATGTTAGTTTAGCGGAAAGTAGACAACCGAAAGATTCAGTTTTTGCTGAGTTTTTCGGTTTTTTTATACAATATCCTTATAAAATTTGTGTTATAGTTTACTAATGATTGCTCATCGATATTGCGGCAATCGTTAACAACAAACAAAACTAAAGTTATCTCTCTGTTAAGGTTATGAGAACCTGATATTTATCAGTTTTTTCTGACGTTATATTTTTAATTTTGTGGGATAGCTAAAAAAATCCCATAATCGTGACAACAACTACTGAAAATTTTACAGCCATTGAAACGCTAAAGGTACGTGTAGAACGCGACCATAAATCAGTTTCTCGAATGTTGCTTAAACTAAGGTCTTACCGTTTTGAGCCTAAAGATTACGAATGTTTCCAATTATTTCAGCGAATTAAAACAGATTTAACGTTATTGAGTGAAGACCAAGTTAAATCAATTAATAATTTGAAAAAGAAACAAGTAATCAGCGAATCATTTAAAACTGAAATAGAAGGCTTATTGCTGCGTTTCAAGCAAGTTGAGCAACGACTCGCTGAATACTTGGTTAAATTGGCTTAACCCTTAGTAATTCTTCAACTTAGATTTATATTTTGCCAATTGATGCTCTAATGCTTTTAGCGCTTCATTAATGGAATGTTGAAATTCCTTGGCATTGGCTTCAGCGAACAACCTATCATTTGGTACATTAATACGTATACCTGCAACTTTTCCTTTTTCAGGGTCAGACGAATTTTCTTTTTTGAAGTAAACATCCGAGTCTACCATAAATTGATAGCGGTTGCTTAATCCTTTTAATTTTTCTGTTGCGTAAGATTCTAGACGTTGGCTAGAGTGTACATCGTGATATTCAAAGTTTATTTCCATAGTTGTAAATACATTTGCTATTAGTAAATTAAAGATATTACTTGTTTTGCTCCTAGAGTTTGACTTTTATCATAAATCCTTCTAAAAATAAATATGAAGAAAAGTACTATTTAACAAGCATTTTTAATTTTACAATTACGCTTCCACATTTGGTAATTGAAAACTACGGTAGGCGCCGTAAATACCAAAAAGGGAAAGTACAAGAATCACTCCTTCTGTTGAAATTAGAGCCACTAATGCACTAATGCCACCTGTAATTAGAAGTATTGCACCAATAATGGTATTGCTTACAGATACATAGTCGGTTCTTTGATTTCCTTCAGCCATATCAACGATATACGTTTTTCTTCCTAATCGAACTCCACTATGCGCAATACCTAACAAAAAGAAAGCAACCGGATAAAGCCAAAAAGAATTTCTCAAGAATGGAATATAGGTGATAAAAACAAACATTAGAACACCCAAGCCGGCGGCTAAAAGGGCTGAAATACTCATAACATTTTTACTGTTTTTATCGGCCATACGTCCCCAAATTGGTGCGCTTATAATTGAAGCCAGACCATTTGCTAAGATGAATAACCCTAATAAATAACTTTCTTTACCTAATTGATTCTGTGCCAATAAAACATAAAAAGGTGCGGTTAATGCTGAACATAACAAAAGTGACCTAGCAATTATAAAGTTTCTGAAGTTTTTATCTGATTTTACCAAACTCATGCGGTCAATAGCCTCTTTCCATGCGTTTTTACCACCTTCTGTAGCGCCTTTGTATTCTATAACTCTACTGTACAGCAATGCAGCAATTACCCAAAGTGAAGCAGCAAAAAATAGGGTGGTAGCGTAGAAGGTTACATCAGCCCCATTTTTAGATTGACACATAATATATAACCCAGCAATAAGCACCAAAACCCCTGATGCAGAAACGGTATAGCCTTTTAGCTTTCCTCTTTTCTTTTTGGGTATGGTTTTGCCTAAAACATCTTTTGAGGCCACAGAACACAACCCCCTAGAAAGACTAAATAAGATAAGTAATGCAATTATTGCCCAACCTGCAATAGTTCCTTTTAAAAACAAGGTTACTGCACCTATACCAGCAATACTTAAACCTTGTAAAATACAGCCAATTACAAATACCCATTTTCGTCTCTCCAGTGTTCGCACATAACTAGCAATAATTATTTGAGGTAGCATAGACCCAGATTCTCTTATGGGTACTATAAAGCTGATAAGATAAACAGGAGCGTTAATATAGCTCATAACCCACGTTAGCACAGTTTTAGGATTGCTGAGGGTATCTCCAAGCTTTGTAAGCGTATTACTTAAAAGGATTATAAAATAATTGCCAGGCGCTTCTTTGCATTCTTCTTCACTAATTCCTTTACATGCTCTGGCATCTTCAATAGTATTTAGATAGTCATAGAGTTGTTCTAGTTTACCGTTTTTAGTCATTTTGGTCTGGTACAATTAAATGGTTAGGTATCCTTTAATTTTAGGGCACAATAATGAAGGTTAGAAACCATCTTTTTTTAATGAATTTACAGTTTTGAAAATTGGTCCGGCTTGGACCATGAATCATTTATTTTATGCTTTAAAAAATTAAAGTTTAAGCAGAGCAAGCACTTCGTTTCAACAATTGGTATTCACCGTTGGTTTTAAATTCTTTCAATGAGGTTCCCGAATAACGTTTAAAGGTTTTAGAGAGGTGACTTACATCTGTAAAACCTAACTCATCTGCTATTTGAGTAAACGTATAATCGCTATTAAGTAAACGTATTTCTACAAGTTTAAGCTTTGCTTTTATCATATACTCGCGTAAAGACATTTTCATTTGCTTACGGAAGAATTCGCTTACATAAGTGGTCGACATGTTAAAAATTTCAGCTAAGTTTTCTATTCTAAGTAGGCTTTACTATAGACTCCAAGTTGTTAAAAGTTTTAGCAGAAAGAAATCCTGTAGTATTGAAACAAATTGAATTTATGGAAACAACACGACATTTATCCGCTTTATGGTCACCTAATGTGAAACTTACTACAGTACATACGACTCAACTTTCTAAGTTAAAAATGAATACCTATCCTGAAGGCTTTAAAAAATCATTTTATGAAACTATTCTAATTGAGTTTTTAAATGAAATCTTTACATCACAATTGAAAACTATTTCAAATAAGATTAATCAGGTAAACACTATACCAAAGACTACTAACCTTATGTATAAAGTGCATGATTATTTAACCTATAATCTTCACAGAAGTGTAACTATTTCAGAGTTAGCTATGTTCGCAGGAATCAACACAACAAAATTGAAAACCGACTTTAAAAGTACTTTTCAAACTACGGTTTTTAAACATCTTACAAGTTTACGCATGCAAAAAGCATTAGTTTTATTGCGAGAGTCAGAGAAATCAATTGCTCAAATATCACATCAAGTAGGTTACAAAAACCCCCAACATTTTACAGTCGCTTTTAAAAAGTATTATGGTTACTTACCCAGTAAAATTTCTAGAAGCAATAAAAATTAAGGTGCTATCACCTGCTTTACATAAGGCCACACATTCTTAGCTAGAATTTGATGCCCTTCAACTGTTGGGTGTATACCATCTTCTTGATTCAATTCTGCTATACCACCTACATCTTTTAATAGAAATGGAACTAGAATTATTTTATTTTGCTCGGCCAAATCTATAAATAGCTGACGAAACTGTGTTGTATATGCTTTTCCCATATTCGGAGGCAATTGCATACCGGTGAGCACAATAGGAATATTAGGGTTTTTGACTCGAACTGCATCAATAATGGCCTGTAAATTTTCTTTGGTTTCGGTTAAAGGTATGCCTCGTAATCCGTCGTTTGCACCCAATTCCAAAACAAAAGCAGCAATCTCTTGTTTTAAAATCCAATTAATTCGGCTTCGGCCTCCAGAGGTGGTTTCTCCGCTTACACCAGAATTCACTACCTGGTAATTCCAACCAAGAGAATCAATTTTAGATTGAATCACTCCCGGGAACGCATCGTTTTCATCTTCCAACCCATAGCCAGCGGTTAAACTATCTCCAAAAAATAAAATCACTTTTTTATCTTCAGTAATTGTGTTGGTTTCCGCAATAGATTCAACGTTGGCTTCTGTTTTCTTTTTTTGCGTTGTTTCATTTTTACAAGAAACAAGCATTAAAAAAAACATTAAATAACAGAACTTTAAGAAGTTTTGATTCCTTCGGAGTAGTGAATCTATAAACGATTGTTTAGTTTTAGCCATTAGAGCGAAAGTGAATTTTAGATGAGCAACTCAAAGATATTAAAGATAAGCGGGCTACGAAAAACCTATACTAGCGGAGCTAAAGAATTAACTGTTTTAAATGATGTTTCTTTTGATGTCGATAAAGGGCAAACTTTTGCTATTGTTGGCCCTTCGGGCAGTGGTAAAACCACTTTACTAGGCTTATGTGCTGGTTTAGATACCGCCAATGCAGGAACGGTAGAATTGTGCGGGCATCAATTATTTGCTTTAAATGAAGATGAGCGTGCTCAACTCCGAAACAAAGAGGTGGGATTTATTTTTCAAAATTTTCAATTACTTCCCACACTTACAGCTCTTGAAAATGTTAGTGTTCCTCTCGACTTACAGGACGATAAAAATGCGGCCAATAAGGCCAAAGAATTATTAGAAAAAGTAGGGTTGGGTAATCGTTTAGACCACTATCCGTCGCAATTATCGGGTGGTGAACAACAGCGGGTAGCCTTAGCTAGAGCATTTTCGAATACGCCTTCCATTTTATTTGCAGATGAGCCTACAGGGAATCTTGATGAAGAAACAGGAGAAAAAGTAATACAATTGCTTTTCGAGCTAAATAAAGAGGCTGGAACCACATTAGTGATAATTACACATGACCTAGATTTGGCTCGCAGAACCCAGCAAATTCTTCGTCTAAAAGGCGGGCAAATAGTAACTAACGAACCAGCAACTTCAATTTGAGTACAACAACTATACAATCTAAAAACAAAACAAATACCGCTTGGCTTTTTAAAATGGCTTGGCGAGATGCCAAAGCTAGTAAGATACGCTTACTACTATTTATGGCATCTATTGTACTGGGTATTGCAGCTGTAGTCTCAATTCAATTGTTTAGTGAGAATTTAAAAAATAATATACAAGTGCAATCAAAAGCCCTAATGGGCGCAGATTATTTGATTGATACGGACCAAGAGCCTACAGAACGTGCACAGCAAATTATAGATTCCTTAGGTCCAGATGCTATGGAGGTCAATTTTGTCTCTATGATTGCTTTTCCTAAAAATGGTGGAACCCGATTAGTACGTATTCGTGGAATTCAGGGTGATTTTCCATTCTATGGTGAAATAGAATCAGAACCTAAAAACGCAGGAACTAGGTATCAAGCCGAAGGTGGTGCGTTAGTCGACGCTACTTTAATGCTTCAATATAATGTAGTGCCCGGTGATTCTATTAAGGTGGGTGAAATAACACTACCTATTCAAGGAGCGCTAAAAGCAATACCAGGAACCACTGCTATCTCCACCTCTGTAGCACCTCCGGTGATACTGCCGTATCAGTATATAACCGCAACTGAGCTGTTACAATTTGGTAGTCGTAAAGAATATCAATATTTCTATAAAGATGCGGTAGTAGATTTAGAAGCTTTAAATTCCGTTATAGACCCCAAACTCGATTTAGAGAATGCAGATATAGATACGCACACCAGTACCAGTAGTCGTTTAGGTAGACGCTATGATAATGTAGGTAAATTTCTAAATCTAGTTGCGTTCATAGCCCTGTTATTAGGTTGTGTTGGCATTGCGAGCTCTGTAAATATTTACATTAAAGAAAAACTACCATCGGTAGCGGTTCTAAAATGTATGGGTGCCACTAGAAAACAGAGTTTTCTTATTTTTTTAATACAAATTGCCGGAATTGGTTTATTGGGCGGAATTCTTGGCACCACTTTAGGTGTGCTTATTCAAGAGCTTTTTCCATACATCTTAAAATCGCTTTTACCATTTGAGGTGGAAGTAGAAGTGATACCCCAGCCCTTAATTTTAGGTGTACTCCTCGGGGTTTTAATGAGTGTATTATTCGCTTTACTACCCTTGTTACGAACATGGTATGTTTCTCCTTTAGAGGTACTTCGAATTACAACCGAAACTACGTTTAAATCGCGTAAGGCAAGATGGATTTTAGCGGTATTTATTCTAGGTTTTTTGTATGCCTTTTCTTTCTGGTTGCTTAAAGATGGTTGGTATGCTTTGGCTTTTGTTGGAGGTGTAATAATCACTTTCGCCATATTAGCTGTAATTGCGTTGTTAACCATGCGATTAGTAAAACGATTTTACCCTAAAAAAGCGTCGTACACTATACGCCAACCCTTATTAAATTTATTTCGACCTAACAATCAAACACTAGTGCTGTTGGTGGCTATTGGATTGGGAACTTTCTTAATTGCAACACTCTATTTTACAAAGGATATTCTATTGGCTAAAACCAGTATTGAAGACACAGCTCAAAATCCTAATATAGTTGCATTAGATATTCAAACAGCACAGTTAGATTCCGTAGTACAAACATTTGAGAAAAATGATTTAGAGGTAATTAATAACATTCCTTTAGTCACTATGCGAATGCACAGTATTAAAGGCGTAACAATTAATGATATTAAAAAAGATACTACAAGTAGTGTTCGCGGCTGGATTCTAAATCACGAGTTTAGAACAACCTACAGAGATAGTTTAATTGCTTCAGAACAATTGCAACAAGGGGAGTGGGTAGCCCAACATAGAAGCGGAGAACCTATTCCAATTTCCATCTCAGATAATATTGCTTACGATGCGCAGGTAGCTATTGGCGATAACCTTGTATTTAATGTACAAGGCGTACTTATGAAAACTGTGGTAGCGAGTATTCGGCAAGTAGATTGGACACGTTTACAGCTTAACTTCTCTATTGTTTTCCCCAAAGGTGTTTTAGAAGATGCGCCACAATTTAATGTGCTAACCTCTTACGTGCCCGATGAAAAACGTTCTGCATATTTGCAGCGCGACTTGGTAGAGCAATTCCCAAATGTTTCAATTATTGATTTACGGCAAGTGTACACCATTATCGAAGACATCTTAGATAAGGTTTCTTGGGTAATTAATTTTATGGCGTTCTTTAGTATTTTGACGGGAATAATAGTGCTTATTGGTTCTGTACGAACTTCAAAATATCAACGTATTCGAGAATCGGTTTTGTTACGAACTATTGGTGCTAAAAACCATCATATTATTAAAATAGCTGTGTTAGAATACTTGTTTTTAGGAGTTTTGGGTTCTCTAGTAGGTTTAGTTTTAGCTCTTGTAGGCAGCGTGTTTTTAGCGTATTATCTGTTTGAAGAAGCCTTCGTTCCTTCTATAATTCCGTTTTTAGTGTTTCTTCCTGCATTGGTTTTATTAATCGTAGCTATTGGATTAAGTAATATTAGACCTGTACTTAAAAGCGCCCCTTTAGAAGTATTACGAGGTGTAGGGTAACTAAAAAATTGTTAAGTTGCTATGTAACAAATTGTAGGTATACCTAACTAATAGCGTAATCAATCAAAAAAACACAAAAAATGAATACAATTAAAACAATGCTATGCGCAGTAATGCTCTTAGCGTTTACCGTATTTGGGGTAGCCCAAGAAGGGTTAACCACAACGCAATGGCAAGCAGATGTAGATTTTTTAAAAGAAGAAGTTCATTCTAATTTTCCCTTTCTATTTAAAAAAGTAACTGCTGAAGAGTGGGATGCCGCTGCTGCTGAATTTCGAAATGCTATACCCAACTTAGAATCCCATGAGATTAAAGTGGGTTTTTCAAAAATGGTAGCAATGTTTAAATACGGTCATACTCAAGTACCGTTTAGCACTTTAGCCAAATACGGTGTGCTTCCTGTGAATTTATATCACTTTAAAGATGGAGTTTATGTTGAAGGAACCACCAAGGCACATGAAAAAATAAATGGAGCAAAAGTGTTGAGCGTAGGTGCATTTTCGGTTGAAGAAGCCCTCGCTATGATTCGCCCCGTAGTACCAGTTGAAAATGACAGTTATTTTAAAGCTTATGGCATACGTTTTTTAGGTGTACCTGCCGTATTACATGCACAAGGTGTTATTCCAGAACTGGGGACCACTGTAGAAATAACCGTTGAAAAAGAGGGTAACACCTTCACCTATGCCTTACCGCAAATAGCGTATGAAGATTTATCAAGAGATTACAACCTAACTAAACCAAATGAAACTTGGATAAGCGCAAGAAGTACAGCTGACACCCCATTATACCTTCAAAAATTAAATGACACCTATTTTAATTTTGAGTATTTACCAGATTCTAAAACTTTGTATGTGCGTCAGAGTTCGGTATTTGACCATGAAACCGAAACTATTGCAGAATTCTACCAACGTTTATTTGCCTTTGCTGATACTAATGAAATCTCAAAATTCATTTATGATGTACGTTTAAATGGAGGTGGAAACAACTATAATAATAAAGGGTTAATACAAGGAATTTTAGCCCGTCCCGAATTAAATATAGAAGGTAAATTCTTTTTTATTATTGGTCGACAAACCTTTTCTGCCTGCCAGAATCTTACCAATGAAATTGAAAATTATACCAATGCGATAATGGTAGGGGAACCTACGGCAGAAAACAAGAATTTTTACGGAGACAATAAGAAGGTAACCTTGCCCAACTCTAAAATAAATATGTATTTATCTTTTGCTTGGTGGCAAGACCTACCGCAGTGGGAGAATGCAGATGCTACTTTTCCTATAATCGGAATTGAACCCACTTTTGAGGAATACCAAAATAATCAAGACCCGGTGCTAGAATTTATTTTAACTCAAGATATGAGTGATATAGTAACTGACCCAATGGAACATTTTACCCAATTGTTTATGCAGGGTAAAGTAGACCAACTGCGTACAGATGCTGCTCGCATTCTAAGCGACCCTTTATATGCTGCTATACCTTTTGATGTGCAATTTATGAAAGCCGCTGAAAATTTAGAGTTTCAAGGCCAGCATGAAGGGGCTTTACTCATTTACCAATTGCTTACCGAAAGCTATCCAGAACATGCAGAAGTCTGGTCTAAGTTTGCGCATATGTTAGAAGTAGTTGGCCAAACAGAAGCAGCTCAGCAAGCACGCCAAAAGGCAGAATTATTAGGTGGAAAATAGGCTACTATCCGCTATACAAAATCAAGAAAACACCCAATAGAATTCCAAAGAGTGGAACCAACTTTTTTCGTTTGTTCTGCTCTTTAAATAAGACACCACCAAGAAGCACGGCTATGAGTAACTGACTTCTTTTTATGGCAGAAAGCAACATTATTAACGCTTCTGGGTCTTGTAAAGCTTTAAAATAAAAGTAATCGGCAAATTGCAACAACACACCTACCAAAGGTATGCTCCAACGCCAATCAAATTGTAGCTTTTCACCCAAAGTGCTTCGGTATTTAATTAGAACTATTAGGCCTACAATTAGCATGGTATAGGTGCAAAACCAAAACTGTAGGGTAGGTGGGTTCAGATTTACTGTTTGTACCAAATACTTATCATATAAACCACTGCTTGCCCCTAAGAAAGTTGCAGCGATGATAGCGTAAATCCATTTGTTGCTTTTAAAAATAATGCCTTCTTTCTTACCAATTTGGGAATACAAAAAAACCGAAAGAATAATAATAAAAAATCCTATCCATTGGTAAGGATTTGGGCGTTCTTGATAGATAAGCATGGCACCTAAAAAAGTAAAAAACGGTCCGGCTGAGCGTATGGGGGTAACAATAGTAATGGGCAAATGTTTTAGCGCCTGATAAGCCAATACCCAAGATGTAGCCATGATGAGCGCCTTTATCACGATTAACAAATGGGTCTGTAATGAAATTTGATACACAAATAAATTAGCTTCCTTAAAATAGGAGGGAAACCAACGCGAACCCAAATAGAGCGGAAGTAATACCAAAAACCCAGCAGTAATAGTGCCCAATAACACGCCGTACACTTCATTATTACGAACGGCATGCTTTTTACATAGGTTGTGTAATCCTAAAAAAAGTGCTGCTAATAAGCCCAAGTACATCCACATAATGCGCGCGAAGATAAGAGTATTGTTTTAGCCAAAAACTACCGTGAATAAAATGCTCTATACAAGGAGCTACATACGAACAGTTTAGCAACTGAATTTTTTAATGGTTATTCATCGATTTTGTTAAATAATTATTGACATATTGTTAGTATTGTGTTATTTTAAACAAAATTTTAACTAAAAACTCAAATTAATGAAGAACACTATCACGAATTACACCAAGTTAATTTCACTTGGGTGTTTAGCTTTAGTATTTGGTTTATCTTCTTGTTCTGAAGACACCATTCAATCAGAAACCCTAGAGACTCCTTCAGCTTCTCAAGGTATGATGGTACAACTAAAAGCTAATCCTACTGAGCCAATTATTATTGAAGATTTAACTACGGCTGAATTAAAAACCACTGAGGCACCTGGCGTAGACCGCGGACGGTTCAATATTACACTTAAATACGTTTTACCGCCAACAGAAAGACAACAAGCTGTTTTTGAAGCTGCTGCTGCTCGTTGGGAACGTATAATTATTAAAGATGTACCATCTTTTACTGGGAGTATTCCATCTGCCTTCGAAGGCTTTCCAGATGCTGTAGATGGCACCTTAGATGATATTGTAATCGAAGTTGCCTTAGCACCTATAGATGGGCCAGGTAGTATTTTAGGTCAAGCAGGTCCAAGATTTGTGCGCACAGATGATTTCTTAACCTTATCTGGGGTTATGTTTTTTGATGTAGACGATTTAGACTTTTTAGAAGAGTTAGATTTGTTTGAAGAAGTAATTGTACATGAAATGGGACACGTTTTAGGTATAGGTACGCTTTGGAATGTAGCTGACTTTGGTTTCCCAAGAACCTTAATGGCTGGTTTACCAGACACTCCTTATTTTACAGGACGTAAGGCTAATGTATTCTGGAATGCAGAAGGTGGTACAGGTGAATTACCTATCGAAGCAGATTTTGGTCCTGGAACCGCGTTTGGTCACTGGGATGAAGCTACTTTAAATAACGAATTAATGACAGGTTTCCTTAACCTTGGTGAAAACCCGTTAAGTAGAATTACTGCAGGTTCTATGAAAGATTTAGGCTACGGCGCAGCAAGTGTAGGTGAGTCTTATGATTTACCTAAAGGAACTCCGGGTGTTGATGCTGAAACCTTAAGTACAGAAGGTCCAGAAGATATGCAAGGTATTCATATTGCTAAAATGGAAGAGATTCTTGGTCCAATCGGTTTTGTGACTAGCAAGAAGAAATAATAACACTTTTTTAAATATAAAAGCCCAGAATAGCGATTCTGGGCTTTTTTTTTGGTCAATTACCTATCTTAACTAAAATAAAATCAAATATTTAGCCAATTACTCAATAATTAGCCCCATATTTGCACTTTAAATTTTTTAATATTTTATAATGAGTAAAGGAACAGTTAAGTTCTTCAACGACACCAAAGGTTTTGGTTTTATTACAGAAGAAGGTGCAAGTAAAGAGCACTTTGTACATGTTACAGGTTTAATCGACGAGATTCGCGAAGGTGATGAAGTTGAGTTCGAACTTGAGCAAGGAAAAAAAGGATTGAATGCAGTGAACGTAAGAGTTATCTAAGTATATAGTATCAATTTTTTTAAAAGCCTATCCGAAAACGGATAGGCTTTTTTGTTTTAAATCTAGTAAAGCCGTACCTTATCGGCCTAAATCCATATATGGCAAAATCACAACAAACATTTAGTAAAAGAGAAAAAGAAAAGAAGAAATTAAAGAAGCGCGAAGAAAAGCAAAAGAAAAAAGAGGCACGCAGAGCTGAGGCTAAAGAAAGCGATGGCGGAATTCCTTTTGCGTACGTAGACCAATTTGGTAATCTTACAGATACTCCACCAGACCCGGCAGATAAGGTAAAAGTTGATGCGGAAGATATTGTGTTGGGTATTCCACAAAAAGAAGAAACAGACGAAGATAAATTTGACCCAATCAGAAAAGGAAAAGTATCCTATTTTGACCACTCCAAAGGTTTTGGGTTTATCATCGATACTGAAACCAACGAGAAACATTTTGTACATGTTTCTGGTCTTAATGACGAAGTAAGCGAGAACGATAAGGTTTCTTTTGAATTGGAAAAAGGGCAGCGCGGTATGAACGCCGTTCGTGTAAACCTTGATAAATAATAATTGGTTTTATAAACCTGTATAACGTAAAAGCACCTACTAAAAATAGTAGGTGCTTTTTTATGCATGTCTGAATTGCATCAACTGCGGCGTACCGCCAACAGTTTAGTTATTTATATAATTGTAAAGCTCTTGTATTTTTTCAGGCGAATTAAATTTACCCCCGTAAAACGAAGTTACCGTAGCTGACGTATCATCTTTTATTCCTCTAGAGGAAACACAAAGGTGTTTAGCATCAATAATTACGGCAACATCTTCTGTTTCTAAAATAGATTGTAATTCTAAGGCAATTTGATTGGTTAATCGTTCTTGCACCTGCGGGCGTTTGGCAAAATATTGCACTATACGGTTCAATTTTGATAACCCAATTACCTTACCAGAAGAAATGTAAGCCACATGGGCTTTTCCAATAATAGGCACAAAATGATGTTCGCAGTTAGAATAAAAGGTAATATCCTTTTCCACTAACATTTGATTGTACTGGTATTTGTTTTCAAATAACGCCACTTTAGGTTTGTTAAGCGGGTCTAAGCCAGAGAAAATCTCATCAATATACATTTTAGCCACACGCATTGGGGTACCCTGTAGAGAATCATCAGCAAGGTCTAAACCCATGACATCCATAATTTGGGCAAATAAATCGGCTATACGTTCTTTCTTCTCTAAATCACTTATGTTAAAGGCACCTTCTTTCATAGGTGTTTCAACACCTGTGTACATGTGGTCATCACCAATTTCATCATGATTGTGACCATTCAATATTCCGTTACCGTTAACTAAGCTTTCAAGTACTAATTCTTTTTCTTTCATAGTTTTTTAATTCCAGTGGAACTCCCTTCCGAATTCCCAGTTCAATTAATTTTATATTCGAAAGATACAGGTTTTGTTTAATAATATTTGTTAATAATTAAACAAAATAATGATTTCACCTAAGGATATTACCGTAACAAACTGAATATCAGTAGTAAAAGATTATATAAATTTTGTTTAGGTGTACGCATCTATAAGCAGTAATGGTAAGTAGCTTTCGTTTGGTATGATAAAATCGAATACAATACCACATTTACATTTAGATAGCTGTATTTTTAAAAGACGATAGTATACATATGGAATGTGCTACTATACATTACAAGCAACCCCACTTTTTTCCGATGCATTTGCATCCGGATAGGTATACCTTTTCTTATATTTTATCGGGCGGGGCACAATTTATACACCAACAACGCCTGTATACCTTAACTAAAGGTGATATTGTCGTAATACCGCCATACATCGCTCATCAAACCTTAATTGAAGACTATTTTCATTACCAAGTAATTCGGGTTCCTAATCTGTTTGTTTTTTGCGATGCGAAGGAAAAACAAGGCATTCATATCCTAAAAAACCAGCCAACAATAGTACTGCAATTTCAGCAATGGTTTGAAGCTATACAATCTCACAATCACCAGTCTGTACCCATTCCTTTAGCTTTTCAGTCGTTTTTAAGAGGTCAGCAAGAATCCAACCATCCTACTTTCAACAAAGTAAAAGTGGCATTAACGCATTTACATCAAAATTTTCAACGTAAAATAGCGGTAGAAGCGTTATCAGATTTAACCCATTTAAGCGAAAGTAGTTTTCAGCGTATATTTAAAAATACCATGGGTATTTCGCCTACACGGTATTTACTCAACCTAAGAATAGAAAAGGCAAAAGAATTAATTAAAGAAAGCGACTCCCTTACCAATATTGCTTACGATACCGGTTTTTTTGACCAAAGTCATTTTACCAAATACTTTAAAATAAATGTGGGTATGCTACCCAAACGTTACGCCGCTATTGTTAAAAAATGATAGGATTTTACAATTTTTAGACGGTTTAAAATCGGTTCTTCGGAGAAAGAAACAACTATGGACACCTCTAAAGCCGAAGAACTAGTAGACGTACAAAAAAACTTAATTCGTTACTGTGGAGAATTTGTACCCTTTATTGCAGAGAAAGCCAAGGGCAGTTATATCTACGATAAAGACGGCAAGGCAATTTTAGACTTTACCTCAGGGCAAATGTGTTCGGTTTTTGGGCACAATCACCCCAAGTTTGTTGAAATCTTAGAAAATGCGGGTAGTAAAGCCATACACTTATTAAGCGCTATTTTATCCCCACCAGTACTAGCATTAGCCGAGCGGCTTACCCAGGAATTACCCAAAAGTTTGTCAAAATGTCTCTTTTTAAATACCGGTTCAGAGTCTAACGAAGCCGCTATACGTATGGCTAAACTGGTTACGGGTGGCCATGAAGTTATTGGTTTTTCGGGCTCTTGGCATGGGATGACCGCAGGAGCACAGTCGTACACCTATTCCAAAACCCGAAAAGGCTACGGTCCGGCCATGCCGGGTAATATTATGATACCTGCACCCTACGAATACCGGTGCCCTATACAACATTGTAAGGGCAGTTGTGATAACAGTTGTTTAGAGGTAGGCATGCAAATGGCCGACCAACAATCAGTAGGGGAGTATGCGGCACTAATTGCAGAACCCTTGTTAAGTGCAGCGGGAATGTTAGTGTTACCACCCCATTATGTAAAACGCCTTAAAGAGCTGTGTGAAGAACGTGGTTTACTCCTCATTTTTGACGAAGCCCAAACCGCTTTGGGGCGACTAGGAACCTCTTTTGCCTTTGAAGCTTATGATGTGGTGCCCGATTTTTTAACGCTCAGTAAAACCCTTGGTGGCGGTCTACCGTTAGCAGCTACCGTTACCTCAGAAGCCATTGAAGAAGCCTGTTATCGTAGCGGGTTTGTCTATGTAACCTCTCATGTATCAGACCCCTTTACCGCCTCGTTTGGTGTAGCAGCCTTTGAAATTTTATACCAAGAGCAGTTGGCCGAAGCCGCCAAAGAAAAAGGAGCCTATTTAAAGTCACAATTGTTGCAATTGCAAAACGAACACCAATGTATTGGAGACGTACGTGGCAAAGGCTTGTTGTTAGGGGTAGAAATTGTAAAAGACCGCGAAACCAAAGCACCCGATGATGCTTTAGGCCAACAAATTTGCAGTCGTTGTTTTGAGCTCGGTTTAAATATGAATATTGTGCGTATGAAAGGCTATGGCAGCGTTTTTCGTATTGCGCCGCCACTAACCATAAGTTATGCCGAAATGGATAGCGGAATTGCTATTTTGAATCAGGCCATAGCGGAGTGTTGCTCATAGTTTTTAAGTGAAATTTTCTGTTGCGTCAAGCTGATTAGAATTCTCTGAAAAATTTATAAAAACTTCATTACTAAAATTCCAGCTACTATTATACATAACCCGTGAAAAGTAAGTTTAGCTAGTGGCTGATTTTATTTGGTGTCGAGATGAAGCGGTGGCAAACTAAATTCTTGTTTTCAGATTATTCATGCCATTAATACCGTAATTTCCTTGACATAATTCTGGACGTTATAACACAGGCAAGCTTTACTATAACTGAATTATGTGCAAATAGCGTTAGACACGCTATTACTGAAATCACTACAAATGTACTATAATGTTCTGCGTTATGTAACTTGAGCTTTGATTAAAAGCGAAAGTTGTTACCATCTTCATTGATTTTTTTCTTTCTAAAAATTCTCTTTTCAAAAGGTAATGGAGTACTTATTAACTGACCGACGGTAGGAGGGAGGGCAATGTGTGCGGAATGGGTTTTAATAAGATAATTCTTAACTATATTTGGTTGTTATACTATTATCACTAAAATTCTTACAAATAGAATGAGTAGCCAAAAATTTCCACAACACCTCTTGGAAGCTATTGCGGGCAATAAATTAATTGTTTTTGCCGGTAGTGGAACATCACATAATTTAAAATTCCCTTCTTGGAATGAACTTGTAATTCAGATTATCGACTCAATAGTTACAAGTACTGGAGATAAAAAGTTAAATGCATTTAAAGGGGTTCTGGAAACAGGTGCAATGGAAGCAATTGACGTTTTGACTCAAATTGAAAAACAAGGATATAGAAAGAATTCTTTTGATTATTTAGAAAAAAATCTAAGAATTGCTTCCAATGAAGATTTGTCATTACAAAATGAGCTTTTTGAACTATGCCCTAAAATAATAACAACCAATTATGATCACGCTTTTGAACATGCACTAGGAGATAAGGTTCACAAAATAGGATATGAGAGCATCCATGGAATGACCAATTTATCAAAAAAGAGCAATTACATATTTAAAATTCATGGTGATATTGATAATCCTGATAAGTGTATTTTGTTTCAATCGGACTATAATAAACTTTATAAAGAAAATCAGGAAAATTTATTTTTAACTAGATTGAGAAGTTTGATTCTTGATAGAACAATACTTTTTATTGGCTTCAGTCTATCCGACCCCTACGTTAAGGAAGTTTTTAGTAAAATGAATGAATTAACTGGTGGTATGATGGATAAGCATTATTTGATTACCACTCAAGAGGATTTTAGTCTTCCTTTTATAGAGCCCATTGTATTAGAAAGTTACGCCCATGTTTTGGAGACTATTAAGGCCTTAAAAGTTATTACTGATAGCAAAGTTGAATCAGGAGATATTTCTAAAACACAAGTGGAGTTGAATGATGTAGATTCTACAAATAAGGCATCAGAAACCAAAACAACTCTCCTATTTGCAGATCCAATAGATAAAAATTTTGATTTTAAGCCAGAGATAAGTTTTAAATCTATCGGTAATTATCAGGCTCTGTTTCAACAATCCATTTTAAACATGGACAAACTGCGCAATGTCGAAAATGGATACCTTTTTCTATTTACCCAAACTATCAAAGGGAGTTTAGTTATCGAGGATGAGTATTTGTGCTCCAGACAGATATCTCATGAGGATTTAATGGATAATATATCGGAAAATATATCTGGGGTCTTCGTTTTTACAAATAAGTTGCCAAATTTTAAAGAAAGTTCGACGGGTAGAATACCCTGTTCTTATCTAATCGAAGAGAATTCCTCAAAACAAAAAAAACGTATAGATTCTTTGCTTTATAAGATAAGCCGAGGGAGAGAGGATTTTTATAAAGACTCAAATCAAATTTTCAATGATGCACAATTTGAAGTACTATCCCTTGTCAAAGGTAAAGTAACCAATGTAAGCGCGGAGCATAGTCTTTCTCGATATATAGACAAAAAATTACTATCACATTTTATTGGCAGAAAAACTGATGTAGAAAATATTATAAGAAAAGTTATTGATTTAGAATTTGAGGATAAAATACTCACAATTAAAGGCTCTGGTGGAATAGGTAAAACCACAATAATAATAAAAGCAGCTATAGAGTTAGCGAAAAGGGAGTTATTCAACTCAATTGAATACATATCCTGTCAGTCGATATCATCTTTGGAAAACCTAAAGTATCAAATTTCAAATTGTCTAGGTTTAGATTCCAGTTCTGATTTAATCTCCCAATTGCACGCATTAGGGAAAGAGAAAAATACGATTATAATACTTGACAATTTTGAAACTTTACTTAGCCTGCCGGAGAGCTTAGAGATGCTTGAAATTGTATCAGTTGTATGTGATTATTGCCTGGTGGTAACCACAAGTAGACAATTGTTAGACTTGGAATTTGAAGAACTCTATGAACTTAGAAGACTTACTACCGAAGAAGGTTTAGAACTTTTCACGACATATTATAAAGGTAAATTAGATGAAGAAGAACAAAGAATTCTAAGGTATGACATTGTAGAAGAATTATTGAATAATAACCCACTTGCAATTAAGATAGTATCAAAAGGAGTTCCTCATTCTAAAAGTATGCGAATATTATGTGATGAGTTGAAAGAGAATATATTTAGCAATGAGAACTTAGATAGAATTTTTGAAAAACCAGAAGATATTAACATTGAAAAATCAAAGTCCTTATACTATTCTATAAAGTACTCGTACGACAAGTTAAACCCCCAAGAAAAATTATCTTTTGAATTACTTTCATTATTTCCTGATGGAATTCATGTAGAGAACCTTAAAAAGTTTGCCAAACAAAATAAGACTTCTCCAATAAAAATTACGGACAAGGAAATAAAATCATTAAATGACAAATCCTTACTAGAAAATAGCAGTGGTTTTCTTAAACTTCAATCAATAGTAAATAGATTTTCCAATCATCAATTTAATCTAAAAGACAAAGTGGTTAAACGAAGTTTTTACACTTTATGTTTTGAGTATAACTACTTCTTCATAGATTTTCTACAAAATTATTTGAAAATTTCAGATTCTTTACAAGCGCAAGATGATAATATAAATAACTATCTAAGATGTATTGATTATATGGAGTTTATCAATAAGAAAGATGAGGAAAAGCTAGATTATATCGATTGTCTTGCGAATTTTTTTAGAAATATAAATCAACATACAGAGTTCACAATTAAACTTAATAAAATTGAGCACCTTTTTAGTGAAAATGAAAATGGAGTAAAGCTGATAAAACTAATAAAGCTTCATCTTCTTTTTTGGTGCAAAAGATTTAGCGGTGTTTCAAACGAGGTAAAAGGTTTAATTACAAAACAAGAAATTCAACTTTTAGACCTAGAAGATAAAGTTGAAAAAATGATTTATGGGAAGGCAATGTCTATAAACACCTGTGAAGGAGATTCTTTATTTTTGGTCGAGGATTATATAAAAAGGAAATATTTACAGCCTAATATAATTAATGAAATATATCGCGTTGGTTTCAAAAAAATCGCGTTAGAATTAATTGAATATGAATCCGACCCAGATTTTGGAAATTATGAAATAATGCTTGCAAACGATTGTCTTTCTGAAGATGATTTAGTTAATTATCTAAAGAGGTTATATAAAAAGGAAACATTGGAATTAATTCAAACTACTTATACCAGATTAAAACTAAATCCGAAAATCGAAATTGATACATCGTCGTTCGTAGTTACAAATCCTTATACTCAAGGTATGGTATATTTAATTAAAGCTATAAAAGAAACGGATATTGATTTAAAAAATAAGCACTTTTTAAATGCTTTAAACCATTTACAACATATTAGATATTACTATGTAGAAGCCATATTTCAGTATTGTAGTTTTTTGAAAATGGCGGGTAAAACAAAGGATTTCACTAAATATTTAGAAATAGGTTTAAAACAATCAACCAAATTTAGTTTTTATTATCTCAAACATAAATTCCTAAAGTTTGAAGACAGCTCTTTAAAGTATGATGAAAATGAAATATTCCAGAAATTACCTCAGTTAAAAAAAGACGAGATTGAAAACTATGTAAAGGAATTTAAACAAAAACAAAAAGGAAAGAAAAGGAAGTGACAATTTGAATCCGCGAAAGACGGCCTAAGAGAATTTTGGTAAAACAATAGGGGAGAGGAGCGGCCATATTTTTATTGCCTCCGACGAACGAGGCACGAGAGAGAGGAAGGCACTTTTTGTAATAAGTAAATTTCTTAATATTCTAGGTCTTAAGAGTTACAATGGATCCTAAAATATAGCGACTAAACCGTGATTGTTTCCAAAATTATCTACGTGACAAAAGAAATTAGCCAGTGGCTGATTGCTTTTGGTGGCGGGTTGGAGCGTTGGCATTTTTTTGTTTCGCAGCCGCATCATCTCGCTCAAAGTATACTTTGCCGTATCAAGAAAAAAAGATAAAAGAAACGCTTATTGGTTACCATGTTGAAATCCTATTTTACATAATGTTAGAAACACCTAAAGAAAAACTTCAAACATGACTAGAGGTTAGCAAGGGCTAAGAATTTTGCTCGCTTTGCCAGCGCTTCATCTCGCTCATATTTTGAAAGGTCTACTAGACCTTCCAAAATACTGCCGTTAGCTGTTGCGGCAAGCTGACAAGAATGTTGTAGAAAAAAATCTTGCATACATTTCCTCGAATACGAGAATTTTGGTAGCACGGGAAATTATAGAAATATTTTAAAATATTAGAATCATAAATTCCTTTTGACATACGCAAGAACAATGATTAGCCAGCGGCTGATTTTATTTGGTGGCGAGATGAAGCGGTGGCAAACTAAATTCTTGTTTTCAGATAATTCATGCTATTAATACCGTAATTTCCTTGACATAATTCTGGACGTTATACTACAGGCAAGCTTTACTATAACTGAATTTTGTGCAAATAGCGCGGAAATGCGCTATTCAGGAATTAATTACAAAATGTACTATAATGTTCCGCGTTATGTAACTTGAGCTTTGGTTAAAAGCGAAAGTTGTTACCATTTTTATTGATTTTTTTCTTCCTTAAAATTTTCTTCTTAAAAGGTAATGGAGTACTCTTTGCCCGAAGCGACGACAGGAGCGAAGTGGTAATGTGTATGGAATGGTCAATATGCCTTTGCACAGCCATTGCATCTAGAATTTAATATCTTTGTACCAATGAAATTTTTAAGCATCATCCTAGCTTTTACAATGCTCACTTTGACCGCGAAGCCATGTTCTGATGGTCAAAATTTTGATGACCAACAACAGCAAGAGCTGAGCATAGACCATAATCATCAAGAAGATAATGATGATTCTTGTCCTATAACTTGTATTTGTAATTGTTGTGGTATGTCGATAGCCTATGAACCTTTACCCACATTTGAACTCAATTTTTACACCAGCATTTCTACACAATCAATAGCTATCTATCAGTCAATTTATAGATTTGATTTTCATTCCAACATTTGGCAACCGCCCCAAGTAATTAGCTAAGACTTCTAGATTTTTAAATCACTTTTTTAGTTAATTACAATCATATTCAATGAACAAACACATTTTGAGCGTAAAGCTCATGTTTTTGCTATGCCTATCGCTACAGGCACAAAAATCAGATATTCAAATAACCGTCTATTCAGAGGATGAAAACGAACCCTTAATAGGTGCTACAGTTTACTTTGAAACATTAGAAAAAGGAGCTATTACCAATTTTGATGGTATAGCAGAATTTACCGAAATACCTAACGGTCAACATTCAACAGTAATTTCATTTTTAGGCTTTCAAACATTAGAAACAACAATTCAAGTACCTAGTGATGCGGATTATATTTTTAAACTTAAAGTAGATGCTAACGTATTAGATGAAGTGGTACTTCAATCTACACGTAGTACAAGGACTGTAAAAAAGATACCAACACGTATTGAGTTTATTGGCGTCGAGGAACTAGGGGAGAAAGCAATAATGAATCCTACTAATATTTCTATGGTGCTTCGAGAAAGCACAGGAATACAAATGCAACAAACATCATTAAGTAGTGGGAGTACCAATATTCGTATTCAAGGTTTAGATGGTAGGTATACACAGCTTTTAAGAGATGGATTTCCATTATATGGTGGTTTCTCAAGTGGGTTAAGTATTTTACAAATCCCACCTTTAGACTTACAACAATTTGAAATTATTAAAGGAAGTTCGTCAACACTTTATGGTGGCGGTGCTATTGCAGGATTAGTAAATATGGTATCTAAAACACCATATGAAGAACCTGCATTAGATATTATGCTAACTCAAACCCAAGCGTTAGGAAGTACAGCCAATGTATTTTATAGCAAACGAAATGAAAAATTCGGTATATCACTTTATGGTTCTGGTCATTATCAAAAAGCATACGACCCAGAAGATGATGGCTTTAGTAACCTACCAAAAACAACATCAATTTCATTCAATCCAAAATTATTTTATTATCCATCAGATAAAACAACACTTTGGTTTGGATTAAACGGAACGTACGATGATAGAATTGGTGGAGATATGACCAAAATTGAAAGTGGTGAGGATGGTATTCATCAATATACAGAAGAAAACAATTCAAAACGATTAAGCAGTCAATTGGTATATCAAACACAATTAGATGCTGTCAGTTCATTAGAGTTTAAAAATAGTGTCTCTTTTTTCGATAGGAATTTAACCGTTCCAGATTTTAATTTTGATGGCAAACAAACAAATACGTTTACTGAAATCACATATAATACAGCATCAGAAAAAACGGATTGGATAGTTGGAGCTAATCTTTATACCTCAAATTTTGATGAAAATGATAACGCACCATTACAGAGAGACCAAAAAGATGTAACCTTTGGCGCATTTGCAAATAATATTTATGACTTATCAGATAATTGGATATTAGAAACAGGATTAAGAGCAGATTATAATACGGATTTCGGTTTCTTCCCACTTCCAAGAATTTCATTACTTTATAAAAACAATAGTGGATTTTCAAGTAGAATTGGTGGAGGTTTAGGATATAAGATTCCAGATATTTTTACAGAAGAAGCAGAATATATCAATTTTGAAAATGTGCTTGCTATAGATAAATCTACAGTAGATGCAGAACGTTCTTATGGTGTTAATTTCGATGTAAACTATCAAACACGATTATCGGATGAAATTGGTTTTTCCATAAACCAATTATTCTATGTGACTGCAATAAATGATGGATTGCTTTTAAATTCAACAGATAACGGTTTATTTCAGTTTGAAAATGCACCAGATGAAATATTCAGTAAAGGAGCAGAAACCAATATAAAATTTACATACAAAGACTTTAGATGGTTTTTAAACTATGCACTAATTGATACCAAATTAAATTATTTACCTGGCAATCCACAGAAGCCATTAACCGCAAAACATAACGCAGGTAGTGTTTTAATGTACGAATCTGAAAAATGGCGTATTGGTTATGAAACCTTTTATACAGGCAAACAGTTTTTATCTAACGGAACAGAGACTACAGACTTTGTAACTATGGGTTTATTGGTGATGCGTAACTTTAAATTAGGAAGTGTATTTGTGAATTTTGAGAATTTTACAGATAGAAGACAAAGCAGGTTTTCACCTTTGGTTTTACCACCTCACGAAAATCCTGTTTTCCCAGAAATATATGCGCCAACAGATGGTTTTATATTTAGTGTAGGTCTTATTATTAAACCATTTGGAAACGAAGACCACGATTAAATATGGAAACAATAGAACAAGTATTAGAGTCAAAAAATATTCGTGTTACAGCAATGCGTATGTTAATTTATAAGTTTCTTGCAGAAAAAGAGATAGCGGTAACATTGAGTGATATTGAAAATGCTTTTGAAAAAGCAGATAGAACTACCTTGTACAGAACTATTAAAACTTTTGAAGAAAAGGATATTGTGCATCAAATAGACGATGGCACAGGGATAACAAAATATGCGTTATGCGAAAAGGGATGTAATTGTGATATAAAAACCGATTTACACTTACATTTCCATTGTAACAATTGCAATGAAACCATTTGCCTAACAGAACATAAAATACCGCAAATTAAAGTACCTGATGGTTTTGTGTCAGAGAATGTAAATTTGGTGGTAAAAGGTATTTGCGATAAGTGTAGTGGCTAATAATTGCACTTCCATTGCACTTACTATTAAAGTACATTTATCCAAAATTAGTGGATATGAAGTTTAATACTAAAATACCTAAACATCTTAAACAGGCGTATAACGAAGAATTAAAACTATACAGTTTCTGTTAAGAAAATAAGCATTTTGGCAATGCTTGGTATCATTTAGAACGCAGTCATATCATAGGGCAATCTTATCCAATAGAACATACCTATTCACATTGGTTAATGCTAAAATTTGGATTTAGACAAAAAGATACTAAAGAAGTAATAGGTCAAATAGTTAGGTTGTTTGTGGGTGGCTGGAAATCATTTATAAATCACGTTCCACTTGGTAATACAGGTGGAGCAAACGTGCCACCATTAAAACGGATGCCTATTCCCAATGACATTGAAAAATTATTAGATATTAAATGAAAAAAAAGAAAGTCAATTTAAGAGATTTAAAACCAAATTCAGAAGAACAACATTCTCACGATGATGGTCACGACCACGGAAATGGAAGTGCATTCAAAACATACATTCCTGCTATTATAAGTTTTGTTATGTTAATGGTAGGTATCGCTGTAGATTATTTTGATGCGATTCCTCAATTTCAAGGATGGATTCGAGTAGTTTGGTACACTTTAGCATATATTCCAGTTGGGTTTCCTGTAATTAAAGAAGGATGGAAAAGCCTTATAAAAGGCGATGTTTTTACCGAGTTCTTTTTGATGTCTATTGCCACAATTGGTGCGTTTATTATTGGTGAATATCCTGAAGGTGTTGCAGTAATGCTATTTTATGCAGTAGGAGAATTATTTCAAAACGCAGCAGTTAATAGAGCAAAAGGAAACATTAAAGCCTTATTGGATGTTAGACCAAAAGAAGCTAATGTATTTCGTGATGGTGATTATATAAGTGCGTCGCCAGAAGCTGTAAATATTGGCGAGAAAATACAAATTCGAGTAGGTGAAAAAATTCCATTGGATGGTATTTTATTATCCGAAAAAGCATCGTTAAATACAGCAGCTTTAACAGGAGAAAGCAAACCAGATTCTATTCAGAAAGATGCAAAGGTTTACGCAGGTAGTATCAATTTGGAAAGTGTTATTGAAGTTGAGGTAACCAACACCTTTGAAGATAGTTCTATTGCGAGAATATTAGACTTGGTTCAAAATGCTACAGCACGTAAATCTAAAACAGAATTATTTATTAGGCAGTTTGCTCGTATCTACACACCAATTGTTGTGTTTTTAGCTATTGGCGTAACTTTTATACCTTACTTTTTTGTAGATGATTATGTATTTCGAGATTGGTTATACAGAGCATTAATTTTCCTGGTAATATCTTGTCCTTGTGCGTTAGTGATTTCAATTCCATTAGGATATTTCGGTGGATTGGGAGCAGCTTCCAAAAATGGAATATTATTTAAAGGTGCTTCATTTTTAGATGCAATGACCAAGATAAATACTTTGGTAATGGACAAAACTGGAACCGTTACCAAAGGTGTATTTAAAATTAAAGAAGTAAAAGCAATCGGTTGGAATGAAACCGAATTTATGCGATACTTAATGGCGATGGAAGAGCAATCCACGCATCCAATTGCAAAAGCCATTTTAGAGTATAAAGCAGAAGGTGAAGATTATGAAGCTTCCGAAGTGTCTGAAATTGCAGGTAAAGGTTTAAAAGGCGTTGTTAATGATAAAACAGTTTTAGTAGGAAATAAAGCCTTAATGACTGCGAATAATATAAATGTTCCATCTGAAACGGAATCTATTGTAGAATCGATAGTATTAGTTGCAATCGATAATCAATTTGCAGGTTATGTAGTCATAGCAGATGAATTAAAGGAAGATGCAAAAGAAACTATTACAGCATTACACAAAGTAGGCATTAAAAATATTATGATGCTTTCTGGTGATAAAGATTCCATTACTCAACAAGTCGCTAAAGAACTAAATATTGAAAATGCTAAAGGTGGTTTATTACCAGAAGATAAGTTAAACGAAGTTGAAATTTTAAAGAAAAATCCTGAAAACAAAATAGCTTTTATAGGTGATGGTATAAACGACGCACCTGTTTTAGCAGCAAGTAACGTTGGTATTGCAATGGGTGGTTTAGGTAGTGATGTAGCTATTGAAACAGCAGATGTCATTATTCAAACAGACCAACCATCAAAAGTAGTGAGGGCTATTAGGATTAGTCGTTCTACACGTAAAATTGTTTGGCAGAATATCATTTTAGCATTTGGTGTTAAAGTTATTGTCTTGATTTTAGGAGCAGGTGGTTTAGCCACAATGTGGGAAGCTGTTTTTGCAGATGTAGGAGTAGCATTATTAGCAATTTTAAATGCAGTTCGATTACAACGAATGAGTTGGAGTTAGCACTTATATCGGTTACTATTTTGTCCTTGGCCTAAGAGAATTTTGGCAAAACAATAGGCGAGGGGAGCGAAGTGGCAATCTGTATAAAATGGAATACTAGTCCAAAATATCTACAATATTTTAGTATTTGCTTAAATAAGAAAATAATTATATTTTTGATTTATGAAGAATGACATTTGCATAAGGCTAGAAGCCGATGCCAAACAAATAATGAATTGTAGAGAAGTTGTTCAAAAATTAGATACTTCTTTTCAAGACCTTTCAAGTATTTTAAGTTTAACTGGAAATTCGGTTAGATTGAAACTATTGTATTTGCTGAATAAAGAAGGTCGTTTATGTGTTTGTGATTTAAGTGACGTTTTAGAAATGAATGTTTCGGCTATATCACAGCATTTGAGAAAGCTTAAGGATAGAAACCTTATTTATTCTAAAAAGGAAGCGCAAACAATCTTTTATTCAGTTTCGGAAGACAAACTAACATTGTTAACTCCATTTTTTGAAATATTGGATAAGAGTAAAGTTTTAGAAGATAGTGAATTATGAGTTCAGAAAAGAAGTTAATCGGAACAACCATTATTACTGCAATTGCAGCTTCATTATGTTGCATTACACCTGTATTGGCATTAATTGCGGGAACCAGCGGAATTGCATCAACATTTTCGTGGATTGAACCATTTAGACCGTATTTAATAGCGATTACAATTTTGCTCTTAGCAATAGTTTGGTATCAAAAATTAAAGCCTAAAAAAGAAGAGATTGATTGTGAATGTGAAGATGATAATCCAAAATTTATTAGCTCTAAAAAGTTTCTGTTTTTAATTACTCTTTTTACAGGGTTAATGTTAGCATTTCCTAATTATTCAGAAATATTCTTTCCAAGCGATAAAAAGGAAGTTGTTTACGTAAGCGAATCAGATGTCAACGTGGTCGAATATAAGATAAGCGGAATGACTTGTGCTGGGTGTGAAGTACATATAGAAAGTGAAGTAAATAAGCTCGATGGAATAATTGAAGTTAAAGCTAACTACGAAAATGGTAATACAATAGTAAAATTTGATAGAGGAAAAGTTACCAATAATCAAATTGAAGTTGCCGTTGGCAAAACTGGATATAAAATTATAGAATAATGGAAGTGCTCCTGAAATCCACAATTACCTGCCCAAAATGCGGTCATGAAAAAGAGGAAGAGATGCCTATAACGGCTTGTCAATTCTTTTATGATTGTGAAAATTGCAAAGAAGTATTAAGACCTAAAGAAGGTGATTGTTGTGTATTTTGCTCCTATGGAACCGTAGCTTGTCCTCCAATTCAAGAAAACAAAAGTTGTTGTAATTAATGGGCTATAAGGCTAAAAATATAAGAACGTTTATTGGTGCAAAGAGATATGATGAATCTAGAACGTTCTATCGAGAGCTTGGTTTTGAAGAAATCATTTTAAATGATAAAATGTCCTTATTTAAAGTCAATGAAAGTTTGGCGTTTTATTTGCAAAAGTATTACGTCAAAAAATGGTTGCACAATTCAATGATATTTTTGGAAGTTGACGATATAGAATCTTGTGAGCAAGAATTACTTGCAAAAGGTCTTCACAACAAATATAAATATGTTCGTTTTACTGAAATAAAAACTTTTGATTGGGGAAGGGAACTGTTTATGCATGACCCTTCTGGTGTTTTATGGCATTTTTGTCAATTTAATGAATAACCTTGGCCTAAGAGAATTTTGGCAAAACAATAGGTGAGGGGAGCGGCCATATTTTTATTGCCTCCGACGAACGAGGCACGAGAGAGAGGAAGGCACTTTTTGTAATAAGTAAATTTCTTAATATTCTAGGTCTTAAGAGTTACAATGGATCCTAAAATATAGCGACTGAGCCGTACATTGTTTCCAAAATTATCTACGTGACAAAAGAAATTAGCCAGTGGCTGATTGCTTTTGGTGGCGGGTTGGAGCGTTGGCATTTTTTTGTTTCGCAGCCGCATCATCTCGCTCAAAGTATACTTTGCCGTATCAAGAAAAAAAAGATAAAACTAAACGCTTACAGGTTACAATGCTGAAATTCTATTTGACATAATGTTATGGACGCCAACAAAAAAATGCTGATTCGGAGGAGGATGTGAGCAAGTGCCAAGAAATTATCTCGTTTTGCCAGCGCTCCAACGCGCTCATATTTTAAAAGGTCTACCAGACCTTTAAAAATACTGCCGTTAGCTGTTGCGGAAAGCTGACATGACGCCCCTGAAATTTTTCTTCTCCAAATATTCAAGTAAATCAAAGGCTTCAATAAATACGTAAAGTTGAGCTTTTAATGGCGTTGGCAAGCGATGGCAAATTGTGTTTAAAATAAATTGCCTGAGCAATTTGATTTTAAAAAGCAATCGAGCGCTTGGTAGCGGCTATTTTACATAACGGCTAATTATGGTACAAATGAAAATATGCGTCGCAGACACCGCTTAAAAAAGTTTAATGACCCTGTTCTAAATTTTAATTGATTCTCAGAGAGTTAAGGGATATTTTACATAATATAGAATTATGAATTACAACCAAGATGTTGACCCTTAAATACTTACGCTTAACTTTGTATCATAATTTATATTATGTCAAATATTAATATTTCTTTATAGTCAAACCCCTTTACCTTTCACTACTTTTTATTCAATTACTTCTTCTTCTTTATCCACTTTATGTTTAGTTTAACATTAAACTACTTTATAAGGTAACGCATTCTCATTCTAAATTAATTAAGCCAAGTACACCAAAAAGAAATGTATATTTAGTCAACCAATACCAAACCACATGAAATTTTACCAATTTCAGCAATTACTTTTGGTAATTGCAGGACTATACAGTGTACAGAGTACTTCACAGTCTACTCCTAGTAACCAAAATTTTAATCGCCCGTATTACCAAGCTACCTTTTTAGAACAAGAACCAGTTATCGATGGTGAAATTCGTTCAGAGGCCTTATGGGCCACTGTTCCGTTAGCTCAAGAGCTCGTTCAACTAAAGCCGTCTTTTGGTAAACCGGTGTCTGAAAAGACAGAAATACGTGTAGCCTACAGCAAAACTACCTTTTATGTGGCTGTAGTGTGTTACGATTCAGAACCTCAGAAAATTGTAGTGTCTGACTCTCGCCGAGATGCCGATTTAAATGATGAGGATAGCTTTCTTTTTATCATTGACACCTATAACGACCAGCAGAATGGCTTCCTCTTTGGCACCAACGCCCAAGGCATGGAATACGATGCGCAAATAGACAACGAAGGCAAAGGAAATTTTAATGCCAATCGTCAGCAAGGCGGCGTTATTGGGGGTACCAATATTAACTGGGATGCTACCTGGTCAGTAAAAACCCAATTAGGCGATTATGGCTGGAGTGCGGAGTTTGCTATACCGTTTCGCTCCTTGCGTTTTGCCGCTGGTGACAATAAAACTTGGGGACTCAATTTTCAACGCAACATTAGTAAAAATACTGAAACGGCCTATTGGACTTCTCTCCCATTAGGATTTGACTTAAAACGCTTGGCCTTAGCGGGGAAACTTACGGGACTCAATTTGCGTAATCCAGGAAATTTAAAATTGATACCCTATGCCCTAGTTCAAGGAATCAATGACCAATCGGTTTCGCCTAGTGAGACAGAAACCAATGCTGAAGCAGGTTTAGATGTTAAGTACAGTATTACCCCTAGTATCACTTTAGATTTAACCTATAATACTGATTTTGCTCAGGTTGAAGTAGACGACCAACAAGTAAATTTAGACCGTTTTAACCTCTTTTTTCCTGAAAAACGTGCCTTTTTCTTAGAAAATGCAGGGCAGTTTTCCGTAGGAAGTCCTGGCGAAGTGGATTTGTTTTTTAGTCGCCGAATCGGTTTAGGTCCAGACGGTAGTGTTGTTCCTATCATTGGTGGTGCTCGGGTTTCAGGTAAAGTTGGTCAAACCAACGTAGGGTTACTGAGCATGTTTACAGAAGATATTGAGTCTGTTGGCATTACAGAAAACAACTTCTCAGTAGCTAGGGTTAATCATAATTTTGGCAATTCCCGAAGCTCTTTGGGTGGTATTTTTGTAAATCGGCAAGGACTAGCAGGTTTAGACGATGATTATAATCGTGTTTTTGCGGTTGATGGTAAATGGGGCATTGGCAATAAAGCAGAAGTAAACGGATTTTTCGCCAAGAGCACTACCCCATCTATTGGTGAAAAAGACCATGCTTTTAAATTGTTAGCAAACTACGACTGGAACGGCTGGAATCTTAGAGCGGGTTATACCGAAGTTGCTCCAGGATTTAATCCGGAAGTCGGCTTTTTACAGCGTTCCGCCTTTAAAAAACCAGAGTTTTTAATCTTTAAAGCACATCGGGTTAAAGGTGACGGCGATTTCTTAGAAATGCGTCCGCACGTCTCCTATCGGGGTTATTGGAACTTTAATGATGAACAGGTTACTGGATTTTTACATGTAGATAATCACTGGGTGTGGCGAAGCGGATTCGAAATCCATACCGGAATCAATTTTACACAAGAGCGGGTGTTTTCACCTTTCAATATTTCTGATGTATCGGTACCTATTGGTGAGTACAAAAATGAAGAATTGCAGTTTATTCTTATAACGAATCCAAACAATGCATTTTCACTAAGTACACGAACATTTATTGGTGGCTATTTTAACGGTAAACGGTATTCTAACAGTGGTACAGCTAACTTTAGAATTGGTAATAAGTTTGTGTCTTCACTTACTATGAGTCATAATGATATTCAGTTGGAAACCGGCAATACCACAGCGCTTGTTGGCGGACTGCGTTTGGCGTATAGCTTTACTCCACGAATATTTCTGCAGAGTTTAATTCAGCGTAATAATGTTTCTGAAATAACCTCGGTAAACGCACGTTTTGGT
This sequence comes from Croceivirga lutea, assembly GCF_014235875.1. Lineage (GTDB taxonomy): Bacteria > Bacteroidota > Bacteroidia > Flavobacteriales > Flavobacteriaceae > Croceivirga > Croceivirga lutea. The sequence goes on from NZ_JACJUK010000001.1 coordinate 425,960, forward strand.
TGGTTACAAAATGCGAATACGGGACTGTTTGTGGTTTTAAATATTGTTAAAGACGATAATCCGTTAGACTTTTTAAACAATCAAACGCTTACCATAAAATATACGCATCGGTTTGATATTTTACGCTAGCGAAGAAAAGATTCTAAGTTATACTAAAAATTAAGCCGCTTTGATTTTGGCTTCAATTATGGATAAGGCATCCTGTACAGATTTCATCTTGTCCATATCTTCATTCTCAAGCATAATATCAAATTCATCTTCAACATCTAAAACAATGTCCACTAAATGCGCTGAATTAATATTGAGTTCTTCAATAAATTTACTCTCCAATTGTATTGATGCAACATCAACATCTTCAGGTAGGTATTTTTCTATGATAGCTTTGAGCTTTGTAAGGTGTTCCATTTAGGTATTCTGATAGTGTTTAAAAATAATACATGCATTGACATCGCCAAAACCAAAACTTGCTTTAATTATATAATTTTGAGGATAGGTTGAAGACGAAAAGGTAATTTTTTCTTCAGGTACCAAGTGTACAATTTGGGGATGTACTTCTTCAATATTCCGATTCCCAAAGCGTTGCTGAGTCACCAATTGTTGCACTACCCCTACACATTCTATAGCTCCGCTGGCCGCTAATGCATGCCCAAAATGCCCTTTAAATGAATTTATAGGCGGAAAATCAGCTGCTGCTAATCCAAGTGCTTCTTTCCATTGCGCGATTTCAAAACTGTCTTTTGTGGTTGCTGTAAGGTGCCCATTAATACTAGAAATTTGGTGAGCTTCTACTTGTGCATTGTTAAGAGCCGCCTGTATACAACGCTGAATACCTTCCGGATTGGCAGCAGTCATGCTACCACCACTGCGCATTCCGCCAGAATTTACATTTCCGCCTACGATTTCTGCCAGTATGGTAGCCCCTCTTTTTTGTGCAGTTTCCAAATCTTCAAGAACAAAGGCCGCAGCTCCACTAGCCGGCACAAAACCACTTGCCGAAGCACTCATGGGTCTACTCGCCTGTTCAGGTTCCGCATTGTATTTTCTGGGTAAGACCCGTAAAGCATCAAATCCGCCCCAAATATAAGGGCCGCTATCACTTGTGCTACCAACCAACATTTGGGTGGCTTTTCCGTGTTGTATACGTTCAAAACCCAATAACAGCGCTTCTACGCCACTAGAACAGGCAGAAGAATTGGTAGCTACGACATTACCAGCCCCATATTTACCGGCAATAAGGGCACTCACTCCGCTGCTCATGGTTTGATAGACAGAGGTACTGCCTAATCGACGTACATTACTTTCATCAATTTTATAGATGGCCTCTCTGAATTTAGCAACACCAGAAATTCCCGTTCCAAATTGTACGCCTAAATTCCAGTTGGTTGAATCACTTGGTTGAATTTGTGCCTGAGTTGCTGCATCTGTGGCGGCAATCATCCCATAAATAATACCTGTAGATTGGAGACCGTTTAATTGGTTCTTCGCAAAATAGTTGGTAAGCTCAATTTCTGATAGGTCTGGCTTCCCTCCTAACTGACAAGAAAAATTGAGTGCTGCCAACTCCTCCCAAAAGCGAATACCATTTTTACCTTCGTAAAGATTAGTGGTAAATTGCGATAATGTATTGCCTAAAGGACTACAGACGCCCATACCTGTTATTACTACTCTCCTACCCATCTTCAGTATTTTTTTGCATTCCAGAAAGTACACCTTTACAGACTAAGGTACCGTCCTCTTTGGTCATTTTAACCTTAGATTTTAGTTTTCCAAATCGGAAATAGATTTTTTCTGCGGTTACAATTACTTTTTCATTAGGAAGCACTACCGAATAAAAATCCATTTCAGAAGAAGCTAGAAAAAACAGTCTTGATTTTACCATATCAGAATTCGCGTTACTTAAAAACAAACCGTGACAAACCAAAGCAAGCTGCGCACAGCATTCTGTTAGTATCGTACCCGGAGTAACCGGATTATCTTTAAAATGTCCTTTATAAAAAAACTCATCTTTTTTAAAGGTATACGAACCAACAATATTTTCTTGAGTAACACTAGTTATGGTATCCACGAACAAGTACGGATGGTCAAAAGGTAATAAGTCGCGTATATAATTAGTATCCATTAACATAAGTGTTCTCCACCATCTACAGTTAGTATGGTGCCATTAATCCATGAGGCTTCAGGTTGCAATAACAAATAAACCACATTGGCAACTTCGGTTGATTTTGTTAATCGCTTATGCGGATTGCGTTCTTTGGTATGGGAAACGATTTTCGCATAATCTGGCAGTCGCTGTAAAGAAGGGGTGTCACACACCCCAGCTTGAATACAGTTGCAATGTATACCCAATGGCGCATAGTGTACCGCCATGTTTTTTATTAGGGTTTCTAAAGCCGATTTTGCCATGCCCACCGCAGTATACCCTTTAGTTAGTCTACGAGCGCCTTCACTTGTAAAAGCAATTATACGGGCTTCTTTTTTAAATAAGTTTTTCGCCAAAAGTGCTTGAGTCCATTGGTATAAACTGAGCGCCATGGCGTTTAGCGTGAGTTCCATATCTTCTACAGATAAACCTTTTGCGTTGGGCATTGTTAAAGGTTTTACATTACCTCTAGACAAACTATGCAATACCCCATAAATTTGTTGTGCTCCTAATGCTGCTGAAATCTCTGCAATAACGGCTTCCGATTTTTTCTTATCCATAGCATTGCTATTAAAAGAAATCACTTTAATACCATTGATTTTCAGCGCATCAAAAGTCTTTTGAATTTCAGTTAATTGTATTCTGGGGTCTCGGTGAACAAGAAGCAAATGATAGCCTTCTGCAGCTAATTTTTGAGCAGAAGCTAGGCCAAGTCCACTACTTGCGCCTAAAATTAGAATCCATTTATTCTTAAGCTTTACCATTCTAATAAAATTCGTTGTGCAGAAAAACCGGGTCCAAAACTGAGCATTAGTCCCTTAGTGCCAGCAGGGTTTTTTAGTTGCATAAACTCATAAAGTACAAAAAGTACTGTAACGCTACTAAGGTTTCCAAAGTCTTTTAAAACCGCTTTGGTCTGGTCTAAATTTTTACCGTAAGCTTTAAAAATAGCTTCCGCAGTACTTACAATTTTACGTCCTCCAGGATGAAAAATTAAATGATTTAGTTCAGCAATATCCCAACCATGGGCTTCTAAGAATGGCGGAATAATCTTAGGAAAATGACTCGCAATCATTTCTGGAACATCTGGGTCTAATATCATTTGTAATCCGGTATTAGACCATTTAAAACCCATAAGATGTGTACTATCCGGGAAGTGATACATACCACCAGCCTTAATTTTAGGACCCTTATCCTCTTCTTTACTCGAAACAAGTACACAAGAAGCCCCATCACCAAACAAGGCAGTACTTACCACATTGGCCATACTCTTATCGTTATGTTGAAACGTGGCAGATGCACATTCTACAGCCACAATTGCACCCCTTTTTTCTGGATTAGACTGTAAAAATTGTAAAGCGTAAATAAGTCCTGAAACACCAGCAGCGCAGCCCATTTCAGTTACAGGTAAACGAATTGCAGCTGTATTTAAATGGAGTTCATTAATTAGATACGCATCTAAACTCGGAATCATAAAACCCGTACAGCTAACCGTGATTATAAAATCTAAACTTTGCGGGTCCCATGATTCTTGTTCAAGTGCATCTTTTAAAACCTTAGCACCCATTTCTTTAGATGCCTGCATATAACGTGCGTTTTTCTCTTCAATATCTGTTGGTGTAAACACATCTTGCACATCCATAATTCCGTAGCGCGTTTCAACACCAGACCCTTCAAATATTTTGATGGCCTTACGGGTATACCGCTCCCCTTCTGAAGCTAGCCAATCAGAAACAAAAGGAATGATTTCAGCAGTTTTTCGCTGATATTTAGGTAATGTACGGGTTACCGCTATTAGTTTTGCATCACTCATTTATTTGTCGTGTTAAGGGTTATGAGCCAGTGATAACGGAATGCCCATCTCCAAGCTATGTCGTGTTTATAATTGGGAAGTTTCAAGCTAAAAGCTACTAATTCTTTTTTGATAAAGCCTTTTTTTATGGATGTTTTTCCGTCTGCCACGGCAATAGGGTGTTTTAAGAAAACAGCAGCAAAAAGTCCAAACAAAAAATAACTTAAGCGACTGCGTTGTAAATCTGCAATGAGAATATACCTTTTTACAGTACCAGCTATATTTTGAATTAATTGAGGTATAACATCTGATGAAAAATGATGTAAGGTAAGCGAAATCAATACTAAATCTGCTACAGGGGGCTCAACCTTCAAAACATCTAACTGACTAAAAGAAATATTTTTAAATTCTGAAGCTAATGTTTTAGCCTCTTCGATAATCGTAGCACTCAAATCAATTCCATGGTATTTGATTAAAGGAAATTCAGTGGCTAAATGATGCGCTAAATACCGAAGTAATTCTCCATTACCACAACCAATATCTTGAATAATAAAGGCTTCGTTTTTTGGTATGTTTAATCGTTTAATCTCTTTTAGTAAGGCGTTATGGGCCCCTAACAGACGATTGCAAGTAGAAATATCTTTATAAATAATTCCGAGTTCGAAAACAGGAGGACTGGTGCGGTCCAAAATTTCTAACTCTTCGCTTCGTTGCGAAAAACTCATGTTATAAATATAGGCTTTCCGTGGGTTCTTTTAATCACTTTTTGAAGTAAAGTTGGAAAGGTTTTAAAGCTTTCTAAGAGCACTGAATTTATGTTCTTATTAAGTAATAGGTTTTGGAGTCGCCTCCCTTCTTGTAGCCGTTTTGAAAAGGTTTTTTTCCATAGCTGGGTATAGGTATTGGCTAAAGCTTCCTGGCTATCTATACTACCATTTAAATAGTAGAGACAAAGGTTACCTAACAAATACCCACCATGAAGCCCCATGGCAATACCATTACCGCAAAGCGGATGAATTAAACCGGCCGCATCACCACAAAACAAAATTTTATTATAAACTAAGTCTTTTGGTGCAAAGGAAATTTGGGCAATACTAATTGGTTTGTCAAACACCATTTCGGCCGACTTAAAAAATGAATCTAAATAGGGGTTCTGTGCTGCTACTTTTTCTTGAAAATTAGCAATAGAACCCGATGCGGTAAAGTTATTCGTAGAACAGAGGTAACAACAATTAACTTTGTTACCCTCCACCATTGACAAACCGGCATAACCGCCCTCAAAATGATGTAAACTCACCAAACTAGGGTCGTAATTCTTGGCAGTGTAATGCGCTTTTATACCAATCCATTCTGTTTTTTGAGTAATAAAATCTCTATTAAAATGCTTATCAAGGTTAGACCTTTTGCCCTGAGCGCCAATTACTAATTTAGACGTAAACGTTTTAGTGCCAGAATTAACACTAAACAAGTTGTTCTCAAAACTTACAGCAGTTACCGTATCAAATTCAAAATGCACACCTTTGGCGACAGCCTTTTCATACATAGCCAAGTCTAAAGAATATCTGCTAATACCAAATCCACCTAAGGGTAAATCAACGTTTTGAATAGCTTTACCAGACTTTAAGCTTATCCCCATTCTAGAGATAGCCACAGCACCTTTTTCAAAAACATCAATTTCAAAATAGTCTAATAAAGGCAATACCTCATTAGATATATATTCCCCACAGACCTTATGTCTTGGGTAGTGCTGTTTTTCTAGTAGCAGTATGTTGTTATTAGGGGTTTTTAACGTTAATGCGGCAGATAAACCAGCTACGCCACCACCAATTATGATAACATCGTAAATCGTCATACGTATTTAATTAGCAACATAACCAGGTCCTTTTACAAATCTACCTGGAGTAGCTCCCGTATGTTCTCCATTTTTTAATACCTGACCACCATTAACAAATACATGCACAATCCCTTCCGCATATTGGTGTGGCGCTGTAAACGTTGCTTTGTCAGTAACTTTATCAGGGTCAAAAACAACAATATCAGCAAAATTACCTTGTTGTAATCGGCCACGATTTTTAAGTTTTAAATTATCTGCAGGAAGTGAAGTTAGTTTACGAATACCCTCTGCTAATGTAATCACACCTTCGTCACGAGCAAACTTACCCAAAACCCTTATAAATGACCCGTAAGACCTAGGGTGTGTCATTTGCTTTATAAAAACACCTTCGTTGGTGTAGGAGCCAGCATCAGAACAGAAACTTACCCAGGGTAGCGCCACTTTCTTTTTAATATTTTCTTCATCCATAGAAAAATACACTACCTGCACCCTACTCTGGTCTTGTAGTAATAAATCTACTAGTGTTTCTTGAGGCGATTTTTCCCATTCTTGGGCGACTTCATGCAAATACATACCTGAATACTTACGCATTTCTTCCGTTTTAAAACCTACTAAAAGAATGGTTTCGGGTCCGTTTCTAAATTCTAGTTCGGCAATAGCACGTTCTCTATTTTTAGGGTCTTCTAAGCGTTCTAACATAGCCGCTACCCCGTTTTCACGAGCCCAATCAGGTAATTGTACATGTAGTCCGGTTGAACTGGCGTTATAGGTATAAATGTCTGCAGTAACCTGTAAACCTGCTGTTCTCGCGGAATCAATTTTTGCAATGGCGGTATCTAGTTTAGCCCAATTTTGTTTAGAAGATGCTTTTAAATGATACACTTCTGCCCTAACATCGGCTTCCTTAGCAATTTGAATAAGTTCCTCTAGACTTTCTAATAATTGGTCACCCTCATTTCTGATATGCGAAATATACATTCCGTTATAGTGCGCAGCCACCTTTGACAATTCAATTAACTCCTCAGTGCTTGCATACATGCTAGGAGCATACAGTAAACTACTAGAAATACCAACGGCACCTTCTTCCATAGCTTGTTGGGTTAAGCGTTTCATTTCTTCCATTTCAGCCTCGGTGGCTTCACGGTTATCAAATCCAATCACATGCGTACGCAGCGTACCATTACCTACGAAAGAAGCCACATTTGTAGCTACCCCTTTGTCCTCTAAATGCTGTAAATATTCACCTAAGGTTGTCCATGACACATCAAATTTGATATCGCCTTGGTCGTTTTGCATATTTTCTTTCATTGCTGGGTTCAAAGGCCCCATAGAACGCCCTTCACCCATAACCTCTAAAGTAACCCCCTGGCGGATATCACTTTGCGAACGACCATCTTCTAATAAAGTAACATTAGCCCAGCTTAACATATTTATAAAACCTGGTGCAACTGCCAAGCCGTTTAAAGGCACAATTTCTTTGCCTTGTAAAGATTTAGCTTCACCAATAAATGCAATAGTATCGGCATTAATACCAATGTCGCCAATATAGGGTTCACCCCCTTCCCCATCATATAACTGTCCGTTTTGTAAAACAATATCGTAGGTGGTTTTTGGTTGGCAGCCAAAAATGAAAATAAGTGCGAAAAAAGAAAACAATACTCTCATGGAAAATTGATTTTTCCTAAGGTATTAATTTCTAGGTAAAAGGAAGCTGTAAAATATAATAGGAAACTATCGGGTAGCTACGGCGTTTTCTTTATCAGCACGAGTTTTTTTAACTTCACTAATTAGTTTATCATTTTCCCAAGTGCCTTTGGCCACAACACTACCATCTTTTGCATAGAATGTACCAAGACCAAAACGTTTATCCTGTTGCCAAGAGCCTACATACTTTTCGCCATTTGGCCAGTAATATGTGCCTAAGCCGTGGCGTTTATCGTTTTTATACTCGCCAACATAATATTCACCATCAGACCAGTAAAAAGTACCTTCGCCGTGTCGCAAATTATCTTTCCAGTAGCCTTGGTAACGACTACCAGTGCTTAAAATAGCCACACCATAGCCATTAGCTTTACCGTTGTTAACGTGCCCTACATAATGTAATTTACTACCCTTATGTGTTTTAAACGTAAGGTACTCGCCTTCTGACTTGTTGTTCAATTGTTTTCGAAGACGTTTTAGCTGCATTTTAGTCTTTTCTAGCGCAAATTTAAGGGAGTCTTTTTGGTTCAATTGCAATTCATTGGCTAGGGCATTCGCTTCGGCATCATCAACATTAGTATCTTTGGCAGCTAGTGCTTCGTTTTTAGCAATACGTTTTAGCGCGAGCATTTTTTCTGCTAGAGCCATACGCCATTTTAATTGTTCTTTTTGAATAGCTTCTTCTGATTGGTATTTATTTTGATAAGCTTCTAAGGCTTTACTGTATTCCTCACCATCTACCAACATTTGATCAATAGTATTAAGCTCACCGGCCTCAGTCATTGCTGTTAAAGCAACTTTATTAGCCATTTCTTTTTCTGCTAGCGTAGTTTCTAATTTTTTTACCTGTAAATGGTTGTAAGTGCCATAGGCAATGGCCCCTACGAGTAAAATGGTAGTAACAATAGAAAATGCTTTTCTGCTCATTGGTGGTTTTTCTGGTGTTCTCATTTACATATACGCGTTAATCGTCGAAATGGATGGCAGGTAACTTATTTTTAACTTTTCTAAAGTCTGGGGAGTAATACATATGAAAACGCAGGGTCCAGTTTTGTTTATAAAACCCACCGTTAGCTAAATCTTGTCCTTGCGAATACATAGCACCCGCAGCAAAGGTTAAGCGTGGTGTTAGAATGTATCCTATGGTAGTGGTTAAACGTAAATCTTCCATTGGACTAGCAACTACAGCCTTACCGCTTTGCATAATCAATTCTGCTTCTGGGGAAACGTAGAAGGTTTTAGGTTCTAATTTGTGACCCGTTAACGGAATTTTAGCTCTAAACATATACCGCCAACGATTTCTGAAGATGTATTCGCTATTTTCTGCAAAACCTTGTGTCCATCGGTGTTCAATACGAATACGATGGTAAATCATAGCCGTATAAACAGGCTGTGCAAACTGGTATTGATGCCAAATACGCCATTCGGGCACCACGTTTCTATCAGTTGAACTTTCGTCTGTATTGAAGTTAATACGAACTACCCCACCAGCTCTGAAACTAACTTTTTTAGAGTAGATATAGCCAATTGCATGGCGATTATATATTTGTCCTACTTGACCTAAAAACGGGGTGTTTTTAGTTTCTTCAAAGCGAAAATGGGTTTGTGCATCCCAAAAAAGGCGTTTAGAGATACGAATATTACCGTAGGTATTTAACCAAACTTTCGTTTTTGGGTCTTTATATACTGCTTCTTCTGGAAGCTCAGTTTTATCTTGTGCGTATGTGGTTAAAATGTTAGTAAAAACCAACAACAATAGACATCCAAAGGTTTTAAAAATACTATTCATGGCTTACTCTGCGTTGTTTTCAAGGTTAAACAATTGCAGTACCACCTTTGGGTCTTTTTCTCTTTTTAATTTACGTTCCAGTTTACGCGTATCTTCTTTTCTCAGACGTTTTAACGCTACTATTGAACCTTTGAATTGCGAGAGCAAATTTTCAGTTTTAGAACAATCTAAATTCGTAGTTATAGTTTCAAAAAAATACGGCCTAAGTACACTCTCATAAGCCCCGGTTAATCTTTTTTTCACCGTTTCATCCATGATGATATACATAAACGGATTCCACACCTGGTCTGTATACAGTTGTTGCACTTCGGCATAGCTAGCAGGTTCATCAGCAATGTATTCTGCAAGCTGGTCAAGTTGTGCTAAACACTGTTCTAATTGTTGACCAAACCTAAGTTTATTACCACCCTCGGGCATTGCAGCATAAATACTAAGTTCTTTTTCTGCAAAATCTTTTAAGGCTTGTATGGCCTTAGTGTGCGTTTCAGGTAATTCTCCTTCTGTTGCTTTTAATACCTGTTCAATTACATTGGTTCTAGAAAGTAATTTTTCTTCTAGCGCTGCTAAACTTGCTAATTGCTCACCTTGCTTAATATCTTGCGCTAATTCATCGTAGATAGCTTGTAGCGCTTTTAATGTATATTCTGAATAGTTAGCAACCGTTTGTAAATCACCACCCGTAAAATCTAGCATATCCGTATTTGGTGCAGAAAACGTTTCGGTACTACCAGAAATAGTTGTAGTTATGGTTTTTGTTGGCGGGTTCACCCAATAGGTAGCAACTAAATTCTTTCGATTTACATAAGGTAAGAGTTCGTTCTGTTCTAACTGTACTACTTGTGCTAACGGTTGTAGGAACGTACTCTTTAATTGTTCTACTACTGCATACAAAAACTGTACTCTTGAATTGGAACGCTTTACAATGTTTAAATGCGAATTGGTTACAATGCTGGATGTTAATGAATCTGCCTTTTGATATGTTTTCGTAATTGATGCTGCTAACCTTGTTTCTACAGTATCTATAGGGTAGTAAGGAACTTTTATTTTGAAATTGGGTTGAAATTCAGCAGTACCCAGAGCGGTAAAGATGTTTTCTACTTCCTTATAATACGTGCTATTTTTAATTAAAACCGAAGTAATTGCACTACTACTTCCTTGTTTTTTAGCAATTAATCCAGAAACAAACGCTAAGAAGGGTTTATTGAGTTTGGATTCTACCAATTCATTTTCACTGGTTGAAAACAGTGGAGTGGACACAGTTTCGGAATTATTTAAAACAGATACCTTAACTAAAGTTCCATTTTCAAAGGTCCAAGTTTCTTGTGGATCAATAGCATCGTTGGCAAAAAGGGTCCACTCATCATGGGCTAGGCCGTTACGAAGCACTCGGCCAATAAGCGTGTAGTTTTCATTTTCTAATTTGAAATTACTTACCGGTTTTCCTTCGCTAAACTCTATTTGACTTTTAAAAAGATTGGTCTTAACCTTAGAATTTTCAATGGAATCAACAGTTATAATCCACTCGCCATCAGGTTTACCAGCAATCATAGTACCGGAGGCTAAATTTTGAACTCCGTTTAAATTTAGTTGGTATTGGTAATCTACCACCTGACCTCCATTACCCGATTGGTAACTGCCAGACTGCAATTTCCAGAATCCAGTAGGTTTACCTTTAGTAAAATTACCAACAAAAGAAAAGGAATCATCACCATCAGCCAACAAGGCTTTAGCACTGGACTTTTGCATTAAAAACGACCCTTCTAAAATGGAATCGTTTTCTTGAATGGTAAATGTAAAATCGGCTTCTCCCTTGTATTTTCCAATTTGGTAAGGCCCAGAAAAATGCTGCTTTTCTTGTGCTGATAGCGTAAGTAAACCTACTACACTCCACAATAGCAAAGCAGAAAGGGTAATTTTTAGTGTTCTTTTTGGTTGTGGCATAACGCCTTTTTATAGTTCTGCAAGGCTGCAAACTTAACAGATATTTAGCCGAACACACAAACTAATTTATACCAATTGAAGATATAAGTGTTTGTATGTTAACTACTAAGAATTTTATAAAATATTATGAAAATTTATGCAGGATTCTCATAGGTAACTCTATAAATGGCATCACCAAAATCATCAGAAATTAACATAGAACCATCTTTTAAAAACAAAATATCTACAGGTCTACCCCAACGCTCTTGAGTTCTATCGTCTAACCAACCATCTAAAAACGTTTTATACGCTACTGCTTTATTATCTTTTAATTCTACCAACATAATACGGTAGCCTATTTTTTGTGTGCGATTCCATGACCCGTGTTCAGCAATAAAAGCGTAGTTTTTATAGGCATCCGGAAACATATCGCCCGTATAAAATTTTACTGCCAAGGGAGCAGAATGTGGTGCTAATTGTTGTACAGGTGCTATAAATTCATCACAAGAACGTTGGTCGCCAAATTCTGGGTCAGCAATTAAACCTGCATGACAAAAGGGATACCCAAAATGTTGATCCATTTCTTCAACACGATTAAGCTCACAAGGTGGAATGTTATCGCCAAGCATATCACGCCCATTGTCTGTAAACCAGAGTTCCTTACTATCAGGGTGCCAATCAAAACCTACTGTATTGCGAACACCGTGAGCATAAATTTCTCTATCGCTTCCGTCAGCATTCATTCGGGTTATTGAAGCATAACGTTTATCAACTACAGCACTATCGCAAATATTACAAGGAGCTCCAACAGGAACGTAAAGTTTTTCATCAGGTCCAAAAGCAATGTATTTCCACCCGTGGTGAAATTCTTCTGGGTAATCGTCATAGATAACTTTAGGTTCTGGTAAATTGTCAATGGCATTTTCAACATCATCATAACGTAATAATCTGTTTACCTCTGCCACGTACAACGAACCATTTTTAAAAGCTACTCCATTAGGTACATTTAAACTGGTATCTAATACAACAATACGGTCTGCTTTAAAGTCGCCATTTTTATCTTCAACAGCGTACAAGGTGTTTTCGGTACGAGTACCTACGAATAAAGTTCCATTATCACCCATGGCCATAGAACGTGCGCCATCAATGCCTTTAGCAAAAAGTGAAATTTTGAATCCTTCTGGTAATTTTAGTTTCTCTAGTGGTAAAAGCGAATCTTTTTCAATAGTAGAGGCTGCCTGAGCAGTCTCTGTATTAGAATCTGTAGCATTTTTACAGCTAGTAAAAGCTAATGTTAAGGTTAGTGCGATTAAAAAAAGTGACTTTTTGTACATTTTGCCCATAGATTTATGATGAACGTAAAAATACGATATTAGTAAAGAGTTCTAAAGCATAAAAAAAGCCCAAACAATTGTTTGGGCTTTTTAAAATATCATAAGATTTTTATATGTCTATTTCTTGTGTAGCCCCATTAGGATAAATTATGGTAGCCTTATTGTCACAAGAACCATCTCCAAAGTCTAAGTCTACTGCTAAACCATTTTTAGAAAGGTTTAGAACACCTGAGCTCCAATACTCACAGTTTAATTGTTTGTAAATGTTACCCGATAATACGTAAGTATCACCGCCTTCAACAATTGTCCATGTTCCAGATAAGTGGAAAAGGGTATCTTCACCATCTTCAAATACCAAGGCTAAGGTTTTGGTACCCGTTTCTGAAATTACCTCACCATCTTCAAACTCCACACTTATATCACTAGTTACTGTGTATGAAATTCCCATTTCAGATTCCTCAATATCTAAAACAAAAGTTCGAGTACCATTAACTTTAATGGTACCTATATAAAAATCGGTATAACTTGCGCTGTATGATGCACCGGTTGCAGACTCGTTATAAGTTACAACAACAGTACCGTTAATATTATCAGTGCCATTAAGTTGGCAATTATTAAACGTTGCTGTAAAACCAGTATCAGTGTATTCTGCAGTATAACAATCGTTTTTACTGTTAGTAGCTTTTAACGAATTTGTTTCGCTATTAAATAACTCTGCTAACGCAACATCGACTGTCGAATTAAGGTCTTCAACTTCTAGTACGGTTTGTACTTCTGTTTGAGATAATTGGGCATCTTCTGGTATTTGGGGGTCATCTGACTCATCTGAGCAAGAAAATACAGTGAAACCAACTATTGCTATCAAAACATATCTGAAAGCAAAATGTTTAAAAGTTTTCATGTAATAGTATTTATTAGTTTATGCTTGCATAACGTGTATTGTAGAGGCGTAGTACTTAAATTCGTTGAACTGCATAGAAATTAACAAATAGTCTATTCTATGTTCCCCTGATAGCTAATACGTCTACGATGCGTGCTAAAAACATGTAACATAGCTCTCTTATTCGGAAATAGTTCAAGGTCAATTTGGAAATTCTCAGTAGCGTTATTTATATCAAAAGTGACAAGTACCATTCCTTTATCTAAATTTTGATTCACTTTAAAATTATTTGGCACTCCATTAAATTGGATTCCGGCGTTGGATGGATTAGTCGTGGTAACAATTTGGCGTTCTCCATAATACGGTAAATGTGCCTCAACGGAATCTTTTGAGATTACCATTGTTGCATTTGAACCATTTAAAGAAATTCTACTGGCATTACTACCATACGGAAAAAGTTGTGCGTTGCCCAGCTGAGCCATGCTAGTAGTAACTAAGGGTAAGGCAAAATCAAATTCAATTTTTAATGGGTTGGATTCTAAAGAATTTGCAAGTGCCTGTACTTGCTCTGGGTCTACCGTTCTGGAATTAGTTTTGCATCCTAAACCAATTAGTATAGAAAAAAATAGTAACGGAAATAACTTTTTCATAGCGGTAACTTTTCCTTAAAGTACCAAAAAGTATACCATATTCCTAAGGTTTTAGCGAAACCTTAAAAATTTTAGTTTGTGTCTGCTTTCCTTTTAGAAATACCCCGCTAACCTCTTTAAAATAGAAGTTTTTTAAATTTCGTATACGATTTACCACGTCTTCAGAAAGCAAAAAATCAGTTTGATTTTCATTACATAATCCTTGAATACGGGCAGTTACATTTAACACATCGCCGGTGTAAACAATTTCTTTTTTTAAAGCCCCTAATTCTCCTGTTGTAACTTGCCCTAAATGCAAACCTGCTTTAAAATCGGGTACGATACCAAACGTTTTATTAAAATAGTTTTTTTTAATCTGAAGCGCTTTTTTCATTTCAAAAAAACATTGAACACAGTTTGAAAGATTAAGGTTTTTTGTTTTCCAGGTAATTACAATTTCATCACCAATATATTGATAGACCTCTCCTTTATGATTGACAATGGATTTTGAAAAAGTATTGTAATAGTCTTGTAATAACTTAAAATAATCAACATGACCTAGTTGTTCAGCTATAGTTGTAGAAGCTTTCATATCTACGAACATAAATACTCGCTCTTCTTGCATAGGTCGATGATAAGCGCCAGTAAAAAAGTTTTTAAGCACTTTATGACCTAAATTTTCACTAACAGCAGAATAAAATAAAGACAGCATCAAGGAAAATGAGAGCTGAATAGCGGTTCCTAAAAACGCAGTATCACCCCAAAATTTCCAAAACTTTGTCCATACCGCTTGGTCTGTAATTGGTTTTTGTAGTTCTAGACTAGCAGCTATTGGGTAAGATATAAACATGATAACCACAAAAAAACAAGCGTAAAAAATGATTTTATAAACTACAGATTTCCATAAAACTAGTTTAGAGAATAATTTGCTTACCAAGGTTATTTCTAATAGACCTACAATAAATCCGACCAAAAATATCAACAGGCTTGCAAAGAGCATAACTTGTGGATTTAGAACTATAGTACCTTCAGAAACTTTGCTATTGCCAATGGCTAAACTATCAGAAATCATAAAAACCAAACCTGTTATCAGCCATATAAAGGCATGCGGTAAGGTTCTAGCTAAAAGTCTTTTTGCACTAGGTGATAAGGTTGGCATGCTTAAAATTAATCGTTTTCTATTTAAACTCGTTTTCTAAATCGAGCGAGTAGCACTATTCTCTTTTTAGAATTGATAAAATATACACCGGTAAGTAAAATAACAGCAGCAATAATAGCTTGGGGTTTTATATTTTCATCTAAAAAGTACCAACCCAGAAACATGGCAACTATAGGATTAACGTAGGTGTTGGTAGCAACCTTTTCTGGAGACACCTTTTTTAGCAAAAAATTGAACGATGTAAATGCCACAATGCTTCCAAAGATTATTAGCAGCACCATTGATATTTGTACTTCTGAAGACCATGAAGTAATCCAAGACCATTGTTCACCAAAAAGTAAACTCATTAGCATCAATAACACGCCGCCTGTGAGCATTTGATAACCTGTATTTACAAAATAATTTTTGGGCAAATCGGCACTTCCAATAAAAAGGCTACCGTAAGCCCAAGCTAACATGGCACCAAAAATCATAAGAATACCCACAAATGCATTTTCTTGATCCAAAATGTTTTTTTGACTCACCAATAAGTAAATACCTAACATTCCAAGCGCAATACCCAGCATAGACATAGGTTGAATTTTCTTGCCTTGTAGAATCCACATTAATAGCAGTATAACCAAAGGTTGTGCAGATATTTCTAAAGCAGCAAAATTGCTATCTACATATTTTAAGGCCCAAACCGCTAAACCATTGCCAACAGTTAAAAAAAGAAAACCCGCTAGCGTTGTATTTTTTAGTTGTTTGAAGGTTATCTTAATGTTTTTACCTGTAGCAACTGCAATTACGAAGATTAATATACTAGCCGTTATAAAACGAATACCTGCTAAAAAGAAGGGAGATATCTCACCAACCGCAATTTTATTCAGCAAATAAGTAGAGCCCCAAATCACGTAAATGGAAAAGAAAGCAAGAAGTATTAACCAAGCGGAATCTTTTTTACTCATGTTTGGTTTTTTTGGTTGGATTTTATTTCCAAACAAACTTCTGAATTTAATTATGAACCACTACTATAAATAACAGTAAAAATAAATAAAGGTAACCCAAGCTTTAATGGGGTTATAGAAATAGGTTTTTTCTAGAAAACTATCGTATTTATCGATAAAGGGCTTGGAATCATTTGTTTTAAAGAGGATTTCTAGGTATTCACCGAATAGCACAATAAAGTGTTATATTTATCGTATACGATTTGTAGGTTTGTTTTATGGCGAAAAAAATTGCTTTAAGAGATAAGGTTCGAATGCATTTAATGCAGCAATTACAGAACGGACATTTAAAATTAGATAAGACTATAAATCTAGCACGTTTGTCTAGAGAATTAGGTATTAGCGTAACACCCATTAGAGAAGCGCTAACTCAGTTGGAACATGTTGGTATAATTAAAGCTGAAATTAATCGAGGTTTTGTAATTGCCAAATTAACATTAGCCGAAGCCCGACATCTTTATCAAACTATAGCAGAATTAGAGGCATTAGCATTAAGTAAATCTGAATTTAATACCGATGATTATAATTTATTGCGCACACAATTGACTGCTTTAGTGAATACACATACCATAAATTTTAGAATCAAAGAACATTTTGAATTTCATCGGTTACTAACTCATAAAGCGAATCCGATTTTGTTAGATATTTTAAATAATCTACGAACACGTATGTTGTTTTATGAGCAGCATTACATCCGCAAAAGTGCTTTTTATGAAAATGTAGATAATCAGAACGAAGCTATCATTCAAGCCATAGAAGAAGATAACTTACCTACAGCTGAATTAATTCTAAAAATGAATTGGATGCAGATTTTAGACCATTTGAGTATAGAAATGGCTAAAAACAACCCTGTTATTGATGCTGAGGAAGTTACAGCTACACCAGAACATACAATAGTATAGACCAAAATACGTTTGTAATGACATGAAACATTTGAATCCTCAAATTGCGCGTTTGGCTAAGCAAAAGAAAAAGACGTTGGTTAAAAAGCAGATTGCTTGCGGTATCTTTCAAGATTTAGAACCCAACAAAACCCAAGTCTCTAAAGAAACTTATTTGCCATAAGTATCAAAATAATTAGCGTAGTTTTCTGGGGTATCTAAGTCTACTGCTTTTCCATTAGCTTCTAGAATTAATAGCTGGTCTTTAAACTTTTCTAAGAGGTGTCTAGCCCCATGGTCCGCAGATAAGTTTTTTAATTCTTTAAAAACTGTTCTAGGGAATAAAACAGGAACCCCTACTCTATTCCCATATTTAGTAGCTACTATTTTGTTTGAATTTTGCCGTAAAAGCTTTTTTAAATATGCTTCATCTATCAATGGTTGGTCTATCAATAAAACCAAAAGTTGCTCAGGTTGAAATTTTTCTTCGATTTGTTGTACTCCAAAAGCTATTGAGGTTCCCATACCATTTTTCCAGCCAATATTAATTGCGGTTTCTACAGAACTTGGCAAAACATCTGAAATTATAGTTGCATTAGCCCCTAAAACTACCAACACATCTGCTGTAATTGCTTTTGCGGTTTTAATACAATTACCAATTAAAGTTGTGTTTTTCCAGGGTAGTAACTGTTTGGGCCTCCCCATACGTGTGGAAGCCCCTGCTGCAAGAATTAAGATTGCAGTTTTAGGCATGAATTTTTCCTTCTTTGTTTTTAAGTGAATTGACAGTTTTTTGATTCCGCAGTGCAATAATTTCAGCTAAAATAGCAATGGCAATTTCTTGGGAAGTTTCAGCACCAATATCTAAACCCGCCGGACCATTAATATTTTCAATAAACTCGTATGCTATATCACTATCTAACGCTAACAATTCGTTAAATAGCTGTTCTCTGCGTCTTGCGGGTCCTAATAAACCTAAGTAACCGGGTTGGTATTTTTTTAATCCCAATAGATATTTTAAGTCTTTAGCATAGCTATGCGTCATTACTACAACGGCAGTTTGAGCATCTATTGGTAAGTCAAGCCCATCACCATCACTTGCTACCAGTTTTGAAGCACCAATAAAATAGGAAAGTGTTTTTTCTTCCCTTGGATTAACAACCACAGTAACATCCCAGCCTGTTTGTGAAGCCATAGCTGCTAACTGAACAGCATCATGCTCGGCACCAATAATGATTAAACTATAGCAAGGGCTAAATTCTTGCTCAAAAACAGGCTTTTTGGTATCTAATTGAAAAAAAGTATTAACAGGATATGTTTGACCGTCAATAGTTAGTATACTTCCAAAATGAACACTTTCTCCTTCAGCTTGTTCATAATAACTCGCCATTTGAAATGATTGTCTTTTTTGAAAAGCCGTTTTAAGCGCTTTAATAACTTTAGACTCTAATTGAAGGGGTTCTAAAAGAATGTACAAAATACCTTCGCATCCTAAGCGATATCGACCGTCATAGGTTATCATTTTAGGATTAGTAGTTTTAAATACGGTTTCCGCTTGGCGAAACACCTCTTTTTCAACACAGCCGCCACTAACGGCGCCAACCATGGTGCCATTTTCTAATACTAACATTTGAACTCCTGGTCTTCGATAAGATGACCCGTCTAAGGCAACCACAGTAGCTAGAACAGTTTTAATTCCGCTTTGCGCTGCCTGTTCATAACCAGTTATAATTTTCTTTAGTTCATGTGTCATTTATACAATGTTTTTAACTGGATAAAATGAAACCATCTCTCCTGCATATACTATAACTTTTGGTAGAATTTTCACAAATCCATTACACCTAACTAAACTGGTTAAATCTCCAGAACCGTTACCCTTAACAAATGTTGCTGTTAAGTTTGCCCCTTCAACAACAATAGCAACTTGTACAAAAAGAGTCAAATCGGTTTTATTTTCAAAGTCTTCTTTTAAAGTTACCAAATTCTCAGGAAATGGTAACCCTATAGATTTATAAAACCAACTTAAAACGTAAATATGGAAATTCACAAAAGTAGATACTGGATTTCCTGGTAACGCAAACACCGTACATTTTAAGTTGTAATGCCTACCAAACCAAAAAGGTTTTCCTGGTCGTTGTTTTACTTTATGAAAAAGCTTTTCCACACCCAATTCCTCCAACGCTTTTGGTAAGTAATCGAATTTTCCTTTAGACACGCCACCACTTAGCAAAACAACATCATAGGTAATTAACGCATCTTCTAAACCTTGTTTGACCTCAGAAAACACATCTTGAAAATGTAATAAATTAGATGATATCCCTAAAGTTTGTAATGCCGATTGTAAGGAAAACGAATTGGATTTTCGAATTTGATGAGGCTCCGGTTTTTGGTGAATATCAACCAATTCATCTCCTGTTGAGATAATGGCAATTTTAGGATGTTTTTTAACTACGATTTCTTCTTTCCCTACCGAAGCTAATACTCCAATTTCAGCAGCGGTAATAATTCTACCGGCAGAAACTAATAAAGCTCCTTGTTTTTCATCTGAACCTTTAGTATGAATTTCTTGATTAGGTTTTGGTGGAATTTCAATTTTAGCATACCCTTCTAAAATGGTTAACTGTTCATACATTACCACGGTATCTGTTCCTTTGGGTAAAATGACCCCCGTCATTACCTCAAAACAATGAGAAGAGTTTTCTAACGTTTTCTGAGGGTCGCCAGCGGCTGCTACACCTTCAATTTTTAATGGCTGTTGTTGTTTTTGGTAGCCTTCATAATTTATGGCGATACCATCTTTTACTACCCTATTGAAAGGTGGAAAATCAGTATCAGCAAAAATGTCCTCAGCCAAACACCTCCCCGTAGCTTGCTGAATAGCAACTTTTTCTACGCCAAATTCCGTAGTGTTATTAAGAACTAATTGTAAAGCTTCTTCAAAATCAATCATACAAAAAATGAAATTTGTAATCCGTTAGTTAGTAGTACTTTAAAGCCTACAACAAAAACCAATACTGCGGTAACATATCTTATGGTTTTACCTGTTAATTTTCCAAGACTTAACCTTACTCCAATCTGTCCACCCAACAAAACTGCAGCAATTAAGATAAACAGTTCTGGCAAGGGTACTTCAAAAGTTCCAGCGGTTAACAAGCCAACAGTACCCGAAACAGAGTTTACTAAGATAAAAAAGCTAGCTAAAGCGGCAATTACAATTGGTTTTTCCCATTTTAAATGATTTAAAATTGGTGCAAGAAATATACCACCACCGATACCTACTAAACCAGAAAGTAAGCCAATTGCTCCCCCTAAAACATAAGGTAGATAGTTAGGATACTTTTTAATCTGAATTTCAGATTTCAGCTGCAACGTTTGTATAATTAGTGCAATTGCTGAACAAATAAGGGATGTGCCTAGCAGTATAAAAAATACTTTTTCATTTAATCGAAAAGTGGCTCCAACAAATGCTAGTGGAATACTAGTAATCAAAAAAGGTAAGAATTTCTTGAGCTTTAGATGTCCTTTTCTGTAATACAAAAAACTACTGCCAGAAACCACTACTAAATTGCATAACAAGGCGGAGCTTCTAATCACAAAAAACGAAGTAAAGACTAATGTTAATAAAGCTAAATAGCTTGAACCCCCACCAAAACCTACACTAGAATACAGCAAGGCAATTAAGAAAAATGCTAAGGCTAAGCCAAATAGTTCAACTTGCAAAAATGTGTAGATTTAGTTGATTGAGTCCACCATTTATATTCCAAAGCTCAGCTTCTGGATATAGCTCGCTTAATTGATTATAGGCCGAAATACTACGTTTACCTGATTGACAAAGTAAATATACTGGTGCTAAGAAATCTATTTTATTCAAATTATTTGAGATTTCAGCCAATGGAATATTTATAGAACGGTCTAAATGATCTTCTTTAAATTCTGAGGTTGTACGAACATCAATTATTTGAGGTTGTTTTTCACGTAAAAGTGCTAAAAATTCTTCTGATGCAATACTATTCAACGTATTACATCCTCCATCTTGATAGCTAATTAGCAATTTTTGAATTTCAAGGTTTTCAGGTTTTACTTGAAAACCAATCTTTTGTGTGGACTGACTTAATCCATCATATAGTAATAGTTTACCAGAGAGTACCTCACCTACTCCGGTTACTAATTTTACTACTTCTAGTGCCTGCAAAGAGCCCACAATACTGGGTAAAATACCCAAAACGCCATTTTCGTTACAGCTAGGAATTTCTTCTTGCTTGGGTTGACTTGGAAACAAACAACGTAATGTTGGTCCGTTCTTATAATTGAAAACCGTTAATTGCCCTTCAAAACCGTGTAAGGCGCCATAAACAAGTGGTTTTTTTGCAATAACACAGGCATCATTAAGTAAATAACGAGTAGCAAAATTGTCTGTAGCATCCACAATAAGGTCAAATTGAGAAATGATTTCTATGGCATTAGTCACCGAAATAAAGGTTGCAAAAGGAACTAGTTTACTTTCACTATTTTGAGCCTTTAGCTTTTCTATGGCAACTGTTAATTTTTGTTTTCCTACATCGGTTTCTGCATACAAAACTTGTCGTTGTAAATTATGTAGCGCTATAACATCATTTTCAACTAAACCCAAGGTGCCTACCCCCATAGCGTTTAAATAGGTTGCCACCGGAATACCAAGACCACCTAAACCCACCACCAGCACTTTTGCTGATTTTAGTTTTTGTTGCCCTTCTTTGCCAAATTGAGGTAAAGTAGTCTGCCGTATGTACCTATTTTCAGCCATTGTTCAATAGCTTTTTGGCGTAATTATATTCTTCGAGCGAATTTGCATTGTAAAGTACCGTATCCTCTTTAGGAAAGACTAATTTAATTTCTGAATTCAATAAGAATTTTCTGGGACAAGAACTTTCGGCTGTTTGCATGTATTCGTAGGCTTTTGCTAATCCGTTTGGTTCCCATATTGTAATTAAAGGCTCAGGTAGTTTTGTTTTATTGGTAGCAAATGATGTGGCATTTTTTGTGGTGTCTCGCTCTTTTATCAATTGCGAAATAGTTAGCTTATCTATAAGCGGTAAATCACAAGCCAATACTAACCAAGCAGCATCTTTATGTTTTTTATGTGCACTCAACATACCGTTAAACGGGCCTCGAAACTCATTTTGGTCTACAATTGTAGGCTTATTTGCAAAAGCCTTTTCTTGCGATTCTTGAATACTATAATAAACACCATCACACAATTGCTCACAAAGTTCAAACAAATAATCACGTTGAGGTTTACCATGGTATTCTAACATGCCTTTATCTGAACCCATACGGGTACTTTTACCGCCAGAAAGTATTAAACCATAAAGCTTAGGATGTAACATAAGTTCTATTCGTATTTCAAAACATTAACCGCCAATAGACGTCATGCTGTTATCAAAAATAGTTTCTTGGTGTTCGCTTTGCGCCTCAAATCCGGTTTTAGCGCGTGTTGAAATAGCTTCCATAATAGCCTCTTTAAAGGCAATATCAGTTGTTGCTGTGCGTAATAGCGTTCTTATATTTGTTTTAGGTTTACCGTATAAACATGTTATAACATCACCTTTTGCTGTGATACGTAAACGATTACAAGAACCACAAAATGTTCTACTAAAAGAAGGTATAATACCAAATGTACTTAGATGCCCTTCAATTTTATAATTCATTGAAGTTGATGTGGCAGGTGAATCTAGTTTTTGATATTTTGGATACGTTTTAGAAATGTATTCCAAAATGGCCTTATGATGCCATTTAATACTGCCAAAACTTTTGGAACCACCATTAAAAGGCATTTCCTCTAAGAATCGAACCCCAACCTTATAATTTTTCATTTCCTCTAAAAGCGGAATAATATCTGTTTCATTTTGACCCTCTAACACAATAAAATTAATACGAACATTAAAATCTTCTTCAAGTAATCTATTTAGATTTTCACGAACAATATCATACGTCTTTCTGCGGGTAATTTTCTCAAATGTTTCTTTTTTAATAGCATCTAGACTAACATTAATGTTTTGAATGCCAAGCTCTTTGAGTTCATTGATATGTTTACCAATAAGCGTGGCATTGGTAGTAATTGAAATGTCTTGCAAACCCTTTAAATCTGACAAATGCCTGAGTAAAAGCATCACATCTTTTCGAACAAAAGGTTCACCACCCGTCAAGCGAATTTTATTTACACCCAATTCAACCATACTTGTGGCAACACGCTTTAACTCTTCTGTTGATAACAATTGCGTAGGCTTCGCAAAATTTATGCCTTCTGCTGGCATACAATAATTACAACGTAAATTACATCGGTCTGTAACTGCGAGTCGTAAGTAATCTATTTTTCTACCGTGATTATCTATCAACATAGCTCTAAGTTAAAAACGATAATCGAGAATACCATCATCTTCTTTAAAAATTGTGGGATAGTGCTCTTGAATATTCATTTTCATAAAGTCTAAAGGTACATCAGCAAAATGACCATAGTCCTCTAAATATTCCATAAATCGATGGCCATCTGAATTAAATTCCTGAAAAACAGAATCGTTTTCACCATCAAATGTTAAGGGCTCAACATTAGTTAGTTCACAAAGCTCCTTGTTAAAAGCAGGTGTGGCTTTAACCCATTTGCCTTTGAGATGAACATCAACCATACCGTGTGGTGTTAAAACGTTAGTTCCAAAACGCTCCGTTAAACGTTCCACGGCAATATGATTGGTAACTTTTGCTAAACGCAAACGCGCAGGTATACCTAACGCCCGTAGACCTGCAATTAAAAGTATTGCTTTTTCTATGCAATGCCCATCTATTTTTAGGAATAAGGTACTAGCAACAAAATTTTTAGGGTCAACACTTATGTGGTAAGGGTTGTAACGCCAGCCATCTCTAACTTTTATATATAAACCTTGCGCTTTTTCAATAGCAGTTAGTTTCTTGGTATTAAAAGGTGTAATTAAATCTTGAATTTCAATTGAATTGTAGTCAATAAAGGGTGTAGGTTCTAAATATTCTTTCATAATTATCCTCCACTTACCGGTGGAATTAACGCAATTTCGTCAAACGAATTTATAGGTTTGGTATCCTCAGCGTAGTTGTTATTAACAGCAATAGCTAAAGATGATAATTTTTTTAATTCTGGATAGGCGTTCTGCAAAAAAGAACGCAAATCACCTACAGTTTTTGGAGACTCTTTGCCCGTAAAGGTACTTGTAGGTATAGATAGTTGTGGGGTACCTATAATATCCTTGGTAACACCAAAAAGTAATATAGTCATGAGAAAAATTCTAATTTTTTGAGCAATGAAATTACTTAAATAGAATGGAGTTTTCTAGAATTTAACCATTCTTAGAAGGGCTTTAACCAAATTTTATGGGAAATTTTTAAGATTACGTTTATACTACATTTTGCAAATTTGCGTTGCTAATGCAGAACCTATAAAAATTGAAAATGAAAAACGTTTTAAGGATAGTTCCTATTATCATTGCATTAGTATTACTACCAACTTCTTGTGGTAATTCAGATGATGACGTAAATTTTAATCTTGGAAATGGTGGTAATACTGATGGCGGCGGATTAGGTAGTGGGTCAGAACCAGATGACTGCCTTGGTTTTGATGAAAACGATTTAATTCTTTCTATACAATCACAAAAAGCCGAAGCACCGGCAAAAATCTCTATTCTTTTTAAAGTAACAGATGATTTAGGTAATCCGGTAGCGGGTCTAACTGCAGACCAGTTTACGATTTACGAACAAGGACGAAATGATGATTGTTTCAATGTAATATCTTCATCAGAATCACAAGCACGTATATCACCAAATGCTCAAGTATTTAATAACAATGCACTATTGGTGTTAGATTTAAGTAATTCTGTACTAGAAAGTAGTTTAGAAGAACTTAAAACAGCGGCGGTAAGTTTTGTAAATAATGTTATGCCAGCTAATGAAACCGATTCGTTTCAAATGGCTATATATTGGTTTGATGGTGAAGACGAACTCCACTTATTAAATCCGTTAACTTCTTCAATTGCTGAATTATCTGGAGCTATAGAGGGTATTACTGCAGATATCAGTAATGACCCTTCTACAGATTTGTATGGTGCGGTTATTAAATCAACAGAGATTGCTAACAACTTAATTAAAGAAACAGACAACACTATTATTGGAGCAACATCTGTTACCATTTTTACAGATGGTACAGACCAAGCCTCTCGTTATACTGAAAGTAGCGCTTTAAACGCAGTGGATAATGCCGACCCTAACGTATCTTTATTCACTATTGGTTTAGGTGCAGAAATTGACCAAGAAGTATTAAGAGAAATAGGTAAAACAGCTAGTGTTGTTGCCGCAAATAAAGAAGAATTAGAAACCACTTTCAATCAAATCTCAGCACGGGTAACAGAACAAGCAAATAGCTTTTATCTTTTTGAATACTGTACGCCAAAAAGAGATGGTAGTGGTGAAAATAATTTAGTTATTCAATTAACTGATGGTGCGCAACAAGGTGCGGTTCAAACAAAATTTAGTGCTAACGGTTTTACCGGTGGTTGTGAATAATACATATCAGAGAAATAAGATTTTAAAAGGATTCCTAACGGAGTCCTTTTTTTATGCCTAAAAATTATAAAACATCTAATACACCAAAACCAAACGTACATAAAACCGAATACTATTTAGAACACAAAATTAGAAGAATGAAAAAAGTTATTTTAACAGGTGTTGCCGCAACGCTATTGTTGTCCGCTTGTGTATCAAAGAAGAAGTATGTAGCCTTAGAGGAGAACTTAGCGCAAACACAATCACAATTATCTAAGACGCAAGTTGAAAAAGAAGAACTAGAAACTAAACTTTCTAAAATAGAAGCTCGTGTTGCTGAATACAATGCTAAAATTAATTCGTTAAAAGAAATTAGTGATAGCCAATATACCATAGAAAATGGTCAGGTAATGAGCAACGATACCAAAGCGAAGCTAGAAAACACTTTAAAAGAAATTGACCCAGCAAAAGTTGCTGAAGCCAAAACAATGGAAGATAAAGTGAATTTAGCCATATCTCATAACCTTAAGAAATCTATTTCTGGTGAAGATGCTGATGATATAGATGTATTTGTTGATAAAACTGTAGTAATGATTAATATTTCTGATAATCTTTTATTCAGAACAGGAAGCTACAGCATTAATAAAAAAGCTGACGGTATTTTGGGTAAGTTGGCAGAAGTAATCAACTCTGAACCAAGTATGGAGGTAATGGTTGAAGGGCATACAGATGACCGCTCAATCAGCACTCCTATGTTAGAAGACAACTGGGATTTAAGTGTAAAGCGTGCTACCTCAGTAGTGAGAAAATTACAGAAAGATTTTAACGTGGACCCTACCCAATTAATTGCTGCCGGTAGAAGTGAGTATCAGCCTTTGGTTGAGAATACTGACAAAGACAGTATGGCAAAAAACAGAAGAACTAGAATTGTTATAATTCCAGATTTAGACAAGTTCTTTGCGCTTTTAGATTCAGAAGCAGAAACACAGCCTTAAAAAGTAACCATATTAAATAGAAAAGGGACGCACAATAAGGCGTCCCTTTTTTTTTAAATTGGTTGGTTTCTATTTGTAAATCAAAGCGTTACCAAACTCTTGCGCGTCTAAAGGTTTACTCAAGTCTAAAAGAAAACCGTTTAGTACTGCATGGGTATATTTTCCATCCTTTTTTAAGAAGAAATTTGGTGTAATTCCTGGTCGTAGATTAAACTCAGGTAATTCAAACTCCTCTGGCACCAGATTAATTCGTGCCTTTTGAAAGGGTTTTACCTCTTCCATACCTTTGGCTCGTAAATAGGCAAAACCAGAAGTAACAAAGTCTTCATAGTCTGTCACCATTTCAAAATTCACTGGAAGTTCAATAATTTGTTCAGTTACTTTTGGGGCTACTAAGGTATATCCAGTAGCATCAAATGTTTCATAACCGTAGTAGGTAGATAAATCGCCTTGGTCAGCAATGATACTTTCATAGTGGAATTTATCATGATTTCTATCATCAACTTCATTTCTATAAATTCCCAAATCCAATTGATACGGTATACTATCTATATGGTAGGTTACATTAGTCAATTTTAAATCAAACATTTTACGGTCGTTATGGGGAATTTTCTCGTAATCTTCTATAGGGATATCTTTATAAGTGTTTTTTCCAATAGTGTATAAAGCAGACAAAATAGAAACATAGTTTAGTTTTCGAATTTCTTGCTTTTCTCTATCATTCTGGTATCCTCCAGACTCAATTAAAATTACCCCTGTTCCCCATTTAGTGAGGTTATCACCAAAGGCTCTAGGTTCAAAATCGTCAGAATAGCGGCCAACCTGGCCTGGCGCATATTTTTGAATGATGTTATTCATAAATACAATGACCTTCATGGCATCTCCTCTAATTGTATTGATGTCTTTTTCATAATTAAAAGGAGGAGCTAGATATGAAATCGTTGCTGGTTTAGCTGTACGTTCTGCATTGTAGTAGCGACTTTGATCGTGAAGATTAAACCCAAATTTTGGATTTAAACTATCTCTAACCTTTTTAAGTGTTCTACCTTCAGGAGATTGTAAGCGAAGCGCATCTCTATTAATATCAATACCTAAAGCATTTCTACGAGTAAATAGTTGCGCCCCATCTGGATTCAGCATTGGTAGAAAATGAAGCTTAACACGAGCTAAAATTTCTCTTTTTTCTTTAACAAAATCGTCTGAATTTAAAAAATTGAAAATATCAAAAATTGCCTGTGTTGCTGTGGGTTCGTCACCATGCATCTGAGACCATAAAAACACATCAATAGAACCTTTACCAATACTTATTAGATTTAAGTCTCTACCCTGTATAGACTCACCAACTTTAGTTACCGTAAACTTTTTGTTCTTTTTAAGTTCATTAACTAATAATTGAACTTGATACGGTTTTATTCTACGCTTATCTAACGCATCTTCTTTATACTTATCATAAGTTTCATAAAGTTGAGAGGTTAAATCTTCTTGCGCAGTATTACTTATAAAAAGCAACAGAAAAAAAGATAACAGACAGTATTTCATTGGTCTAGTTTTTAGGAACGGCCTCAAAATTAAAATTTTTAGTGGCATTACGAACTACATTTAAAAATTCCTCACTCGGGTCATCTTTTTCGGTACGGTATCCTTCATCCACTTCTAACCACAGTTTATGACCTTCAAACTGGGTATATTCGCTATGTCCAATCAAATAACGAATAGGATATTTTTTAGCAAGATATTTTACCAATTTAATATTAGCTTTTTCTTGAGCCTTGGTTAATGGTAAGTCTGGCGTTCCACCCACATTTTCAATACCTATGGCACAGTGGTTTAACCCAATAACATGTCTTGCCATAAAGTTTTCTGGCATTAAACGGTATACAGTACCATCTCTATCAACCACAAATTGTGAGGAAACATTTAATCCACTAACATTTTGTAAATCTGGGCGCCAGCCTGGTAGCGTAGCTGGGTTAAAAGCAGCAAATGTTTCATTATAGGTTGGTAAAACAGTATGGTGTAATACAATCATTTTTGGTGTAATGGTAATACTATCACGTTTTAAATCATAGCGGGTTTCTAGGTATTCTTGAGTCAAGGTTGTACGTTGCTTATTAAAAACAATAGGGTCATCTACTATTCTTTTTTCTATAGAACAAGACCAAAACAGTATGGTCATAAGTAAAAAAAGTAACTTTTTCATTCGTAATAATTGGTATAACTTAGAGCGTTTAAGTTACTATAAAACCAACGTTAATGAAATGGATTAAGAGAATTCTACTGCTTTTAGTAGTAATTGTGGGAGTCCTATTATACTTCAACTACCCTAAACTCAATATTATATCTGGTTATGCCTCAAAATATATGGCCTCTAGTGTTTTAATTGCTGGTCATCAACCCGGTTATGTAAATCAAACCGATTTGCAAATGCCGCTTATAGAATTGGCCACAACTAGCTATGATAAAACCGTGCAACAAGCGTCTGCTGATGTATACGGCTTGCTCGAACGAAAAGCAATAGACAGACAGGGCTTAGGTGCAGTTTTGGTGAGTGATGATTATAAAGAAGAAAAGAATTTTTTACAACCACAACGCAACCAAAAATTTGATTCTCTTCCCTACCCTTTTGGGCATTTACCGGCTAAAGATTCCATTTTTCCCGAAATAGACCAAGCAGCATTTAACAGAGCTGTTGCTTTGCCCTTTGCTAATAATGAAATTCAAAAAACAAGAACACTTTTAATACTATATAAAGGCCACCTAGTTCATGAGAATTATGTAGATGATTTTACCAAAGACACACCGGTTTTAGGTTGGTCTATGACCAAAAGTGTTCTTGCTACTTGTTTTGGAATTCTGCAACATCAAGGAAAAATAGACGTGAACTGGCCGGCTCCAATAACGGAATGGGAAAATGATGACCGCAAAAACATAACTATTAACCATTTACTACGTATGCAGAGTGGTTTAGCTTGGGAAGAAGATTACAGCGCTATTTCTGACGTTACTAAAATGCTGTTTTTAGATGATGATATGACGTTAGCTCAAAAACAAAAAGAAGCAATTGCTAATCCAACAGAAATTTGGAATTATTCTTCGGGGACAACCAATTTATTGTCAGGAATTTTACGCCAACAATTTAGAACACATCAAGAATATTTAGATTATCCATACGCTAATCTACTCGACAAAATAGGTGCACACAGTTTTTTAATTGAAGCTGATTATGCAGGTAATTATGTGGGCTCCTCTTATGGTTGGGCCTCTACTAGAGATTGGGCAAGACTAGGACAATTGTATTTAAATAAAGGTAATTGGAATGGAGAACAGCTATTTGACACCAATTGGGTAGATTATATTACCACACCTACAGCAAATAGTAATGGAACTTACGGCGGTCAATTTTGGTTAAATGCCGAAGGGGTATATCCAGATGTTCCAAAAGACTTATATAGCATGAATGGGTTTCAAGGACAGTTTGTGTTTATAATACCGTCTAAAGACTTGGTGGTTGTTAGAACTGGTCTTGCTGAGAATCCAATTTTTGATGTTAATGCCTTTTTAAGCGCTTTAGTAGCAGCAATCAATTAGGAAATAACAATTTGATAGGGCCAAACCACAATCTCTTCTTACTACGCAACAATATTTTTCTTTGCGAGAACACCTAATATAGATTTACACTGTAATAATAACGAAAGTAAATTTTTTCATTTTCATATAGTGTTCTCGTAAAAGGGCTTTGATCGCAAGACAAGGCTCTTTTTTGTTTCTACCCATTACGTGTACTTCACTATGCATTTGCAAATAGTTATAAAGATTCTGGTAATAACCTAAATCGTAATTACAGTTTAACAGTGCAAAACCACAAGCTACGCTAGCTACACAACAATAATTTCTATTGCAATAACACCCAACCTACATTTACCATGTAATAATAACGAAAGTAAATTTTTCATTTTCATATAGTGTTCTCGTAAAAGGGCTTTGATCGCAAGACAAAGCTCTTTTTTGTTTCTATTCCTTACGTATACTTCACTACATATTGCCAAATAGTCATAAAGATTAAGGCATAAGAAAAAATCATAATTACAATTTAACAGCGCCAAACCACAAGGTCTACTAGCTACACAACAATAATTTCTCTTGCCATAACACCCAACGTACATTTACCATGTAATAATTCAGAAAGTAAATTTTTTCATTTTCATATAGTGTTCTCGTAAAAGGGCCTTGATCGTAAGACAAGGCTCTTTTCTATTTAGAACAGTACTATGGTTAATGACTTAAATGAGAAAATCTTATAATACTTAGTAAGGATTTTCAAGCGCTATAAAATCATTTTGTTGTGGTATGCTTTTCTTTTTTAAATTGTTTACTTCTTTTACCTTCCTTAATTACACGTTATTTTTTTTACTACTGAATTTCAATTTTGTTGGTACTACCGTGCTATGTCAATATTTTTTGCTACATGAAATTCTTCTTGTTATTTACAAAAGATGTGACTTTTTCATAGTTTGGTGTCTTATAGATAAAATAAGAACCATGAAGAAAATTGTTTTACTGCTTGCCTTTATTGTTGCACCACTTGTAGTTGCTCAAGCTCAGGAAGTTGAAAACACTGAAGATGTTGAAGAAATTAGTGTTGAAACTACCGAAGTTGATAGAAAAAAGTCGGATAAGCAACTTAAAATTGAAGAAAAAGAGGCTAAGAAAACAATAAAAACGCTCAAAAAACAAAACAAACTAGAACGTTCAATTCTAGGTTTAGAAAATACTATTAAAACAGATGGTATTAAACTAGAAAAATTAAGGGAGCGTCATTCTAGCACAAATAACAAACTGTCAGATGTACAACGAGAAAAGCTTGAACTTAAAATTGCCAAGCTTGAGATGAAGACAGCAAAGAACAAAGCAAAGCTTAAGAAGCTTCGTAAGAAACTATAGATTAGTATATTTTTTGGTTGATTGATTGATAAAATGGATTCCTTTTTGTTAAGGAATCCATTTATTTTTTCCAAAATCTGGCTTTCGCTTTTCTAAGAACGCATTTCTACCTTCAATAGCTTCCTCTGTCATATAAGCTAAACGTGTGGCTTCACCTGCAAATACTTGTTGACCCACCATACCATCATCAGTAAGATTCATAGCAAATTTTAGCATTTTAATTGAAGTAGGTGATTTTTCTAATACCTCTTGGGCCCACTCATAAGCGGTTTGTTCCAACTCATTATGTGGAATTACAGCATTCACCATTCCCATTTCATAAGCCTCTTGAGCAGAATAATTTCTACCCAAAAAGAAAATCTCACGAGCTTTTTTCTGCCCTACCATTTTTGCCAAATACGCAGAACCATATCCACCGTCAAAACTGGTTACATCAGCATCTGTTTGCTTAAAAATTGCGTGTTCTTTACTCGCCAATGTCATATCACAAACAACATGTAAACTATGGCCACCACCCACAGCCCAACCAGGCACCACAGCAATAACTACCTTAGGCATAAAACGAATTAAGCGTTGAACTTCTAAAATATTTAAACGGTGATATCCATCTTCGCCTACATAGCCTTTATGACCACGCGCTTTTTGGTCGCCCCCACTACAAAATGCCCATTTACCATCTTTACTAGAGGGACCTTCTCCAGAAAGTAGAACAACACCAATGCTAGTATCTTCTTGAGCATCATAAAATGCTTTGTACAATTCGCTTGTAGTTTTAGGTCGAAAAGCATTACGTACATCAGGTCTATTAAATGCTATTCGTGCAACGCCGTTACATTTCTTATAGGTAATATCTTCAAATTCAATGGCTGTTTGCCAATTTGGTTCTTGCATGCTAAAAATTTTAGTTTCAAAGATACTTAGAAAGTAAAATTCAAAAAACTTAGGGTCAATTTGCTATCTTACCAAATATCTTATAGGTACTCATTCAATGCAGCCTTCGCCAGCCGAAATAAAACAAGTTTTTAATACCGTAAGTCTACCTGCAACTGCGGTTGAACACATTGGCAGTAAGTTTGCTAAAATTGAATTGGTAAAAGATGATGTTCTGATAACGGCGAATGATATAGTTACCACACAATACTATGTACTAACAGGTTGTTTACGAACGTTTTATTTGGCACCTAACGGAAAAGAACACACCTTACAGTTTGCCATTAACGATTGGTGGATAAGCGATTATACGGCTTATTTTGAAGGTTCTAGAGCAATAATGACTATTGAGGTAATTGAAGCTTGTACCTTACTTAAAATTACGAAAGCAAATCTGGATAGGCTTTATGAAGAATTTCCTGTATTAGAGGCCTTTTTCAGAAAGAAATTAGAAAAGGCTTTCGCTAGTTTTCAAAAGCGAATTTTAGCCAATTTAGCTTTACCTGCCAAAGAAAGATATCTTCAGTTTATGCATACCTATCCCAATATAGAGCAGCATGTAAAAAATTACCACATTGCCTCATATTTGGGTATCACTACAGAAAGTTTAAGTAGAATTCGAAAAGAATTGGCTAATACATAGCTTTCTTATCATACATCAATTTTTACCTAAGCTGTGTCTCATAATTTTGTAGCTCAAAACAAAAAAACACAGCGATGAAAACTATAGTATTTGTACTTACAAGTCACGAAGAGTTAGGAAATACGGGCGAAAAAACAGGTTTTTGGGTAGAAGAATTTGCAGCACCATATTACCTTTTAAAAGATAAGGGAGTAAACATCACACTGGCTTCACCTAAAGGCGGACAACCACCAATCGACCCCAAAAGTGAAATGGAAGACTTTCAAACACCAGCCACAGAACGTTTTAATCAAGACAAAGAAACGCAAGAGAAATTAGCGAATACTATAAAGCTAGAAAACGTGAATCAAGAAGATTTTGATGCTGTTTTTTATCCTGGTGGCCACGGTCCGTTATGGGATTTAGCAACGGATAAAAATTCGATTAAACTTATAGAAGATTTTTACAGAAACAGTAAGCCTGTAGCTGCTGTATGCCATGCTCCAGCAGTGTTCAAAAACACTAAGAACACTGACGGTAGCTTTTTAGTGAAAGGTAAAAAGGTAACCGGTTTTACCAATACCGAAGAAGAAGCCGTACAATTAACAAATGTGGTTCCGTTCTTAGTTGAAGATATGCTTAAAGAAAATGGAGGTATTTATTTCAAAAAAGAAGATTGGAGTGCCCACGCTATAGCAGATGGTTTATTGATTACGGGTCAAAACCCAGCATCATCAGAAAAAGTTGCAGAACTTTTATGGCATCAGTTAAATTAAAAGTTTACCTCCCCCCTATTTTGGTAAACTTTAGAAACGGTTTGAAAATTTTTCAGGCCGTTTTTTTTGTGTTAATATCTCAAGAAAAACGATTGCTGTTGCATACCCGCTAGCAGGTATTGTTTTACAGCATTTTTTACGATAGCTTTAAGTGCTAAAAAACTGCGCATGAAAAAGTTAAGCTATTTACTTATTGTAATACTACTCTTTTGGGGTTGTAGTAGTGATTCAGAAATAACTGATGATGAAATTAGTACCGAACAACCCAATAGCGAATCCAGTGCTAAAGAACTCATTTCGTTTTCTTTTAGTTCCAATACCAATTCCATTCCTGTAAATTCAGAAGCAACACTATCATCTAATAGCGCGAGCCTATTTTTACCTGTAAATACAGAACTTTCCAGCCTTATTCCAAATTTCTCCATTTCTAGTAAGGCAAGCCTTTATTTAGGGTCTCAAGAACTTGTAAGTGGTGAAACCAGTATCGATTTAACAGCACCAGCAACCTTAAAAGTTGTTGCCGAAGATGGTTCCTCTAAAAATTATGAGGTAACTGTTACTACTGCTATTACTTCTTTGACAGAAAAGATGAATGTGCTTATGGATACCTATGACATTCCGGGTATACAATTGGCCATAGTTAAGAATGAAAAATTAGTTTATCAACATAGTTTTGGTTTAGCAGACCCTGCTAATAACACTGCGGTAACAAACGAATCCTTATTTAGAATTGCAAGCATTTCAAAACCAATTACGGCCATTGGTATTTTAAAACTGGTAGATGACACCAGTTTAAGTTTAAACCAGCGGGTTTTTGGTACAGGTGGTGTTTTAGGAACTGATTACGGTACACCGCCTTATGCTGCCGGCATTGAACAGATTACCGTTAGGCATTTGCTTGAACATACTTCGGGTTGGACCAATAATCCGTTTGACCCCATGTTTGCAAATATTGATTTTTCGCAAAGCGAAGTTATTGATGATATGTTAGACAATAGACCCTTAGAAACTACCCCAGGCTCCACCTATTACTATTCTAATTTTGGGTATTCCGTTTTAGGGCGAATTATAGAAAAAGTAACGGGTCAATCGTATGAAGCTTTTATCAAATCTGCTGTATTGAGTCCTGCCGGAATTTCTAAAATGGAATTGGGTGGCAACACTTTAGAGGAGCAATATGCAAATGAAGTAGTGTATTTAGACCAAGAAGGATTTAGTCCGTACGGAACCATGAACATCACCCGTATGGATTCCCACGGCGGATGGCTTGCTTCGGCAACCGATTTAGCCCGATTTATTACTGTTGTAGACCGGAACTCAAGTAGGCCTGACATTGTTAGTGCTGGGGGATTACAAGAGTTGTATTTTGGTTTCCAAAACTGGGTGTTCTACGGGTCATTACCCGGTACGTCAACCGCAATCTCTAGAGTTGATGATGAATACAGTTACGTAATTTTAGCCAATACCAGAACAATACCCATAAAATCCATTCTCGATAATTTCAATAACATTCTCAGAGAAGAAATACTAGCCCGCAACAATTGGCCTAGTTATGATTTGTTTTAAATGCACGCAATTCTTGAAACAGAGCGACTCCTATTAAGACCTTTGCAACTAGAGGACGCAATTTTTATTGTTGAATTATTCAATTCACCCGGATGGTTAAAATACATTGGTGATAGAAAAATTACCCATAAAGTTACCGCCCAAAAGTATATCAATTCGCTTTTAGAAAATCCGGCTATTAATTACACGGTCTTTATATTAAAAACAACAAAAAAACCCATAGGAATTGTTTCTTTAATTCAAAGAAAAGAAGAGTCGCATCCTGACATAGGTTTTTCTATACTTCCACAATTTTCTGGCAAGGGTTATACCTTTGAAGCAAGCCAAGCATTTCTTAAAGCGCATTGTAACAAAGAGAAACATGAGAACATAATTGCATTTACGAAACCAACAAACGCAAAGTCAATTCAATTGTTAAAAAAGCTCGGTTTACAATACACTGGCAACTTTCAAAAAAATGATGAATTATTATCTTATTTTAGCTTAAAGTAGTGCCACTTTTTAAATGTGCAAATGCGCATTCTAGTGCAATACCTGTAAACAAAAACAATGAAAACGGTACTAGAAAATGAATTCGGTTTTCCTATTACATCGGTGGAACTCTTAAATGGTTATGACAATCAAAATTACAAGGTGTCTACTGCCGATTCAGAATATATTTTTAAATCGTATCGCTACAATTCTGAACTTCATGCCATCATAAATGCAGAGAATTCCACTTTGCTATATTTGGCTGATAAGTTAGCAGGTAAAATACCTAGAATCATTCCTTTTGCAGACCAACAAAATAGCAAACTTGTATCTGAAAATGGTACGCAAAAGATTTACCGAATGCTGTCTTATTTAGAGGGTGATTTTCTAGGAGATGTTGCACCTTCTAAAAAACTCATGCAATCTTTAGGTGCTTTTATGGCTCGTTTAGACCAAGAATTAAGCACGTTTTCAAATGACACCCTAAAAGCCCGACAATGGGAATGGGATTTACAGTATTTCGATTTAAACAAAAAGTACCTAAATGCCGTTACCAATACTTTAGACAAAAAGGTTATTGAATACTTTTTTCTTCAGTTCGAAGAAAATGTACGTCATGTTATGCCTTACTTACGAAAACAAGTTATTCATAACGATGCAAACGAATGGAATATTCTAGTTAAGAATGAAGAAGTAATAGGTATTATCGATTTTGGCGACTTAGCCCATTCTTTTCTGATTAATGAATTAGCTATTGCCATTACTTACGCCTGTTACGATAAAGAAGACCCCCTACCTTGGGCAACTATACTTATAGAATCGTATCACAAAATACTTCCTTTAGAAGAAATAGAATTGCAGGTATTGTACTATTTAATAGCAGCAAGATTGTGTACAAGCTTATGTAATTCTGCCTACGCCAAAAAAATAGACCCTGCGAACAGTTATGCTTCAATTAGTGAGGTAAATGCCCGACAAATGCTTCATAAATGGCTAGCTATTAATCCTATAAAAGCGGAAAATACATTTAGAAAAGCTGCTGGTTTTACAGCAATTACCACTCCAGCTATTGAAACTATTATCCAAAGAAGACATCAATATGTAAGTAATAGTCTATCGCTGAGTTACGAGCATCCCATTCACATGTCTCGTTCTGCTTTTCAATATATGTATGATACTGCTGGTAACACTTTTTTAGATGCCTACAATAACATTCCCCACGTAGGACATTCGCATCCTAAAGTAGTTAAAGCGGGTCAACAGCAATTGGCTAAACTAAACACCAATACGCGTTATTTGTATGACCAATTAGCGGACTATGCCGAAAAGCTACGTTCCTATTTTCCAGATTCATTAAACAAGGTATTTTTTGTGAACTCTGGTAGTGCAGCAAGCGATTTAGCCATACGTATGGCCTTATACCATACCAAAGCCAAACAACTAATGGTTATGGAATCTGGTTACCATGGTAATACACAAACCGCGATTGAAATAAGCGATTATAAGTTTAATAATCCCAAAGGCGAAGGTCAGAAAAATCACATCTTAAAAACGCCTTTACCCAATACCTATCAAGGTAAATATGCAGAAGTAAAAAATGCAGGAGAATTGTATGGTAAAGATGCTGTACAGCAAATTAGCAAAGCCTCAGAACCTATTGCTGCATTTATCTGTGAGCCTGTTGTGGGTTGTGCTGGCCAAATACCCTTAGCTGAAGGATATTTAAAGGAAGTCTATCCTGCCATACGTTCGCAAGGTGGAGTTTGTATTAGTGATGAAGTGCAAACAGGTTTTGGTCGTTTGGGTGATTATTTCTGGGGTTATGAAGCGCAAGGTGTTATACCAGATATGGTTATTCTTGGCAAACCTATAGCCAATGGTCATCCAATGGGCGCTGTGGTATGTACCCAAGAAATAGCCAATTCTTTTGAAAAAGGCGTTGAGTTTTTTAGTTCGTTTGGTGGTAACCCAGTGTCTTGTGCAATAGCTACCGCAGTATTAGAAGTTATCGAAGAAGAAAACCTGCAACAAAATGCCAAAAAAGTAGGTGAATACTACCAAAATCAATTAAAACAATTGGCAAAAAAACACAAATGCCTTGGTGATGTTAGAGGTTACGGCTTGTTTATTGGTATTGAAATTGTTCAAATAGGTACTAAAAATCCGGATACCGCTTTAGCCAAACACCTTAAAAACCAAATGCGCAAAAGCCATATTTTACTCAGTACAGATGGGCCTTTTGATAATGTGATTAAAAGCAAACCACCACTGTGTTTTAGTAAAGAAA
This sequence comes from Croceivirga lutea, assembly GCF_014235875.1. GTDB lineage: Bacteria > Bacteroidota > Bacteroidia > Flavobacteriales > Flavobacteriaceae > Croceivirga > Croceivirga lutea. The sequence goes on from NZ_JACJUK010000001.1 coordinate 464,134, forward strand.
ACGTTGATACCGTAGTTTCTAATCTAGAACGTATTTTAGAAGCTTTACCTTCAACCTAACTAGTCAAAAAAATAATTAAAATGAAATTCTCTACAGCTACAAAAAGCCTTATCATAATAGCATTCTTCTTAATGAGCGGTATTGTTTTCTGTCAAAACGAAAAAATGGAACAGCTCAATTTTATGGTTGGGGAATGGATTGGCACCACTAAAAGCTACGAAAATGGCAAAGTCACCAAAGAAGGAGCTGCTTTTCAACGTATACAGTACGATTTGGAAAAATCGATTTTAGTTATTGAATTGAATACCGAATTTTTACTACTCCACACCATTATATACTACGATGCCAAAGACGAAACCTACTATTACTATCCTTTCTCTAAGAATGGTGTTTCGCGTTATCCTGCAAGTTTTATAGATGGCAAACTGGTTGTACAACCTAATGATGCTAGACGTTTCACTTTTAGCCAAACCACTGATGGCGGATTTCGAGAACACGGAGAACAACTAGTTGATGGTGAATGGATTACCTATTTTGAAGATACTTTCACTAACTCTAAATAGCCTTGTCTTTTTAAAAGGATAACTCTTGTAAATTTCAATGGCGTAATACATAGTTAATTCGCATTTTTTTTACAACCTAAATATGCATAACAGGTGAAATTCTAACTATTGTAACCTCGTCATGTAACATTTTTAGATTTCTGCATCTAAAGCAAAAATTAACACAGAAATCATGAAAACGTACTTTGTATTTGTAACACTTTTAGTGACTATTGCTTTGCAATCACAAAAAACGCCTCAACCTATTCACGTTAGCGTATCCGGAGAAGGTAATGCAAACTCCATTTTATTTATTCCCGGTTTCACCGTTCCCGGAGAAAGTTGGGAAGCCACAGTAAAACAATTAGAAAAATCCTACGAATGTCATGTAGTTACCTTAGCAGGATTCGGTGGTGAGGCGCCTATTGGTTTTCCTTGGTTACCTAAAGTGAATGATGCTCTTAATACCTACATTCACGAGAACCAACTAACGAACTTAACCGTTATTGGCCATAGTTTGGGTGGCACCATAGCTACTTGGCTGGCTAGTAGAGAAAACAATACCATTTCAAAGCTTATTTTAATAGATGCCTTACCGGCTGCGGGCGACTTAATGTTCCCTAATTTTAATCCAGAAGATTTGGCGTATGATAGTCCGTTTAACCAACAACAATTGGCAATGAGTTCCACCCAATTTGAACAAATGGCTGGTGGCATGGCGTTAGGTATGAGTAGCCATAAAGAAGCACAACAAAAAATTAAGGAGTGGATGCTTGCCGCAGACCGTGAAACCTATGTGTATGGGTATACAGACTATTTAAAGCTAGATATGAGAGCAGACCTCAATAAAATTTCGATACCGGTAACCATTCTGGCGGCCGATAAACCTTTTGGAAAAGAAATGGTGCAGCAAACGTATAGCAAACAGTACCAAAATTTAGAAAATTACGAGCTACGTATTGCTGAAAATTCGGCTCACTTTGTAATGTTCGACCAGCCAGAATGGTTTTCAACACAACTCCTAGAACTCTTAGCAACTAACTAAATGAATATAGAAAAGGAGTTTACACAGCTGTACAATACTCATGCACCAAAAGTATATCGTCTTTGCTTGGGGTATGCTGCTGGTGATGAAGACCTTGCTAAAGAATGGCAGCAGCAGACTTTTATAAAAGTTTGGAAACACCGAAAGTCTTTTCAAGAAAAGTCTGCTATCAGCACATGGATTTACAGAATAGCCGTAAACACTTGTCTAGGCGATTTACGAAAGGCTAAGAAACAAGTGCCTTTAAATGAAACTTATTTAGCAGCAACTGAATCTTCAGAATCTCAAAACACAAACGCGCAAATTCAGAAAATGTATAGCTGTATTGAACAATTAACCGCAAACAACAAGACCATTATTTTGATGGAATTGGAAGATATACCCCAAGCTACTATTGCAGAAACCCTTGGGATGGCTCACGGTTCTTTACGAACCCGCCTAACCCGTATTCGTCAATCACTTTTAAAATGTATCCAAAATGGAAAATGATAAATTAACAGAAACCTGGAAGCTACAACAGCAAAAACCATCGCTTTCTAATCCGGAAGAAATCATAAGTAAAGCCAAAAATCAACGTCGTAAACAGTTTATTGGTATTGTGGTAATGGCCGTAACAGCAGCCGTTCTTGTGTTTTACGCCTCGTATTTTTGGAGTACAGAATGGAATACTTTTAACTTAGGTTTATTGCTAATGATAGGCAGTTTAACCTTTAGAATTCTGTTAGAGTTTATTTCGCTCTACAAAAAAGAACAACAGTTGGTCACCTTAGCTAATAAGGCGTTTGCAACCTACCTTAAAAAACACCATAACAGAAGACGAATTATAAACTATACCATTACCCCGCTATGTTTTGGGTTATATTGTTATGGTTTCACTTTACTACTACCCTATTTTAAGGCTGAATTTTCATCTGGTTTTTACACCTATCTTTTACTATCAGGCATCTTTTCTTTGGTAGTATTGGCTTTTATTATTGTTAAAGACATTCAAAGAGAAAATCGCATCATAAAACAATTAAAAGGCAGCTAAATGTAAAAATTAGGGTCGCTTAAAAAAAATTTCAAACGGTTTGGGTACGCTATTCCAAGCCGTTTTTTCTGTTAATAACTCCTGTACTAACAGTTGCAATTGCGATAGTATTTAAAATTCAATTCTTAGAACTTAGTAGGTGATAAAATGGTGACTACAATTTAAACTAGCTTCAAATGTTTAGATTTTTTAGAAAAATTAGGCAAGAACAAATGGCAAAAGGTAAAATTGGGCAATATTTAAAATATGCTATAGGCGAAATTGTTTTGGTGGTAATAGGTATTTTAATTGCTTTACAGATTAACAATTGGAATCAGCAGCAACAGCTTAAAAAAGAGGAACTACAAACCTTAAAAAGCTTGCAAGAAGCTATCAGTATTAATAGTACAGAATTTGATTCTATTTTTAAAGCGCAATTGCAACGCAATCAAAGCTTGCAGTACGTGTTGTTTAGAGATGTATCTAGTCTTGAGCTTCCGCAATTAGATTCGTTAATTACAAAAAACGTGGATAACCATACTTTTGACCCATCTACAGGAATCTATAATTCCATTATCAATTCAGGTAAAATTGAATTAATTTCTAATGATAATTTAAAAAACAGAATATCTAGATTACTAGATAGAGTATCTGATTATCAAGAAAGTGAAGACGAGGTAACTGATTATACCAAACAACATTTAGAAACCTCATTTATCGAAAAATTTACCATCAATCCTATGGTTCTTGCGGGGCTTAGTGAACGTACACCAGAAGAAAAGGTGAAAGACAAAGCTTTTTTTATTGAAAATTTCAGCCGCCAAAAGGCCAAGAATATGTACATTTTACTACTAAATAAAATGAATGTAATAATCCTAAAAGGAAGTGAATTACAAAAAGAATATGCAGGCTTACTAAGCGATTTAGAAGCTGAAATTAACAAATAAGTTTTGAGTAACTAGACTAGAAAAGTTTATCTTGAAAACAAAAAAATGAAACTAATGAAACACCTATTCCCCTTATTCTTAGCGCTAGTATGCAGTGTAACTTTTGCACAAACTATTGAAGGCCAATGGGAAACCATAGACGATACTACCAATGAAAAAAAGGCACTCATTGAAATTTATGAGACCAATGATAAATACTACGCAAAAATTGTAAAAAGCTATATCAGCGATAAAGATGCTGTATGTTTAGAATGTAAAGGCGATAAAAAAAATGCACCGATTCCTGGTTTGGTAATTATCGAAGGGCTAGAAGAAGATGGTGACGAATATAACGGCGGTACTATTCTAGACCCCGAAAATGGTAAAACCTATAAGTGCTACGTAGAATTAGCAAGTGACGATAAACTTAAGGTTCGTGGGTATTTAGGTTTTGCACTCATTGGTAGAACACAATATTGGGTACGTAAGAAGTAAGCAAAACTAAATATGAGTAGAAACATAGTTAAAGAAACGCTTTCAGAAGGGCTGCAAATTGGTTTTGCAGTAATTCTAGCGAGCATAGGATTAAAAGCTTTTCTACTTCCAAACGGTTTTTTAGATGGCGGGGTCACTGGTATTGCTATTCTGCTTAGTGAATTATTTCATATTGATATTTCACTGGTCTTACCACTTGCTTCCATTCCGTTTTTTATCATTGGGTATTTTACCATTACCAAGCGTATTCTTTTCAAATCAGTGATTTCTATTATTTTGTTAGCACTGGTCATTCATTTTGAAAATTTTAGTTCCATAACAGATGACAAACTAATAATAGCAACGTTTGGCGGACTCTTTCTTGGTTGTGGAATTGGCATGGCCATTCGCGGTGGGTCGGTATTAGATGGTTCAGAAATTTTGGGTTTATACCTAAATGAACGTTACGGGTTTTCTATAGGTTCCATAATTCTGTTTTTCAATATAATTCTCTTCGGAATCACAGCCCTTATTCTTACGCCCGAAATTGCCATGTATTCTATTCTTACCTATTTGGTAACCAGTAAAGCCATAGATTTTACTATTCAAGGTTTTGAGAATTATGTGGGATTAATGATTGTTTCTAAAAAGAGTGAAGCCATACAAGCAGCATTTCTAGACAAAATTGGCCAGGGCATTACCATTTATCAAGGTGTGAAAGGTCACGGAAAATCGGGTGCTTCGGAGGTTACCGAAATCATTCATATTGTGGTCACTCGTATAGATACTCGTAGAATTCACCGTCTAATTGAAACCATAGATAAAGATGCTTTTATTACTGAATTTGATGTAAATCATATCAAAGGCGGAAAAATTCGTCGCTTTTTAGCTAAAACGAAGTAAAAACACAACCCTAAGAATTCTATTTTTAGAATTGACAAAACATAAATGTTAGTATAATTAGTTTGAATTAATAAAACAAAACATTTTTTACCAAATATCTTTTAATATAAAATATTATTACCATATTTGTATTATTATTTATTTTTTTTATGGAAAAACTAGAAGAAAGAATTAAGGCGGTTATGAATCTACACAACTACAACAACAGGACACTAGCTAAAGATGTAGATTTCACTCCTGCTAGTATTGGGAACTATTTGTCTGGCAGAGTTATGCCGGGCTTTGATTTTATACAAAACCTAGTGACTAAGGTAGGAGGCTTTAATACCCATTGGTTAATTACAGGAAAAGGCTCTATGACTTCATCAAACTTTGATTTAGATATTGATGAAGTAGCTAGTTTTGTAGACCAGAATCATGAAAGACTAATAAAAGAAAGTGCGCTGTATAGACGCGTAATAGAATCCGAGGTAAAAGATGCCTTATTAAGGAAGCTGTCCAATTAAGGGATGATTATAAAATTTATTTTATTAATTTCATTTAAATAAAATAATTATTAAGTATTATGTGTTTAACAATAATTATATATAACAAACATAGGGTCTTCTAATTTTGTAAACGGCATTTTGCCGGCATCAACAACAGAAAAGCCTTTTGGTATAGAGCTTGCCTTTGTAACGGAGACTATTGAAAGTGATTTTAAAAGGGCTTTAGAAAATGGCGCTACCCTCTTTGAACCGCTTACTAAGAAACCTTGGGGCCAACAAGCAGGTTATGTTAGAGACAACAATGGTTTTCTTATTGAAATTTGTACACCAATTAAAAGCGAATGAAAAAGTCAATTTTAGAATACCTTAAGCAGCTAGTTCTCATTGTCTTTAGTGTGGTTTTAGGTATTTTACTCAGCGAAAAAATACAAGAACGCAAGAACCAAAAAGAGGCTGACCTTTTACTTTCGAAGCTTAAATCGGAACTAACTAGTAACAAAAAATTGTTAGACCATTATGTGCCTTATCATGCTAAGGTGGTAAAAAATTTAGATAGTTCACTGTCGGATGATAGTTTTGTGGAAGAATTTAAAGCTGACCAATCGGTATTGTTTAAAGCCGTAATTACACAAGGTAATTTAATGTCTGACTCCCCTACAAGTAATGCTTGGGAGATAGCTAAAAATCATCCGCTTATTGTACATTTTGATTATGAAGATGTATTGCTTCTTTCCAAGATTTACAACCAACAAGAACTAACCTACCAACCGGTTAATAAAATTATAGATTTGCTATTAGCGTCTGATTTTAATGCACCTGATAAAGCCAAAACCAATTTGGTAGCTTTTAAAAATCAAATGCGGGAGGTAGTTACTAGAGAAGCACAATTACTCGAATATATCAATCTAGCTGAAAAATCGCTATAAATTAGGTGGTAGTCGTTAAATCAAAAACATTTTTTACGGCGCTTACGTATATGCTATTAAAACGTTTCTAATGTTTAAAAATAAGTTCAGTAAACTAGTATGGGTGCTTTTGTGCACTTTTGCGTTACCTGCTTCAGCACAATTAAAATATGAAAAAGAAAGTCGCCTAGCGGTTGAAGAGGTGCCAGAACAAGCACGGAATTTTATAAAGGCTATCACTACCAGCAAAAAGGTAAAATGGTATTTAGAAGAAGGTTTAGACCGTAGTAGTATAGAAGCTAAATTTGAGTATAAAGACCATAACTACAGTATAGAATTTGATTCTATTGGCACTTTAGAAGATGTGGAAGTCCAATTAAAATGGTCAGAAATTGCACCAACCACTCGTGAGGGCATTACCCAGTATTTAGCTAACGAATGCAAAAAACACAAGGTGCGTAGAATACAAGTGCAATACACGGGGGAGCCTTCTACCCTACTCCAGAAAATAGTTATGGGTACCACCACATTCAAGTATACCACACGCTTTGAGCTGGTAGTTAAATGCCGTACATCAGAAAACGTTGCCTTGTTTGAATACTTATTTAACGATCAAGGTCAAAAGCTATCCGCTTCTAAAATTGTGTTTAAAAATTCGAGTCATCTTGAGTACTAAGCATAGTTTTTGGGTTGTTTTTGGTGTAGTACTACTGTTTCCGTTAGTGCTTCTTGCACAAAGTAGCTATCGATTCGGCGCATTACCCTCGGTAAACCTAAATGTAAAACTCAAAAACGACTGGTCTACCAACTTTAAAATAGAATCGCGTCAGCAATTTCAAGAAGGTAATTTTGGTGCTGAAAAAGCATCGGGCTATAGCTATGTATTAACCGATTATTCTGCTATAGTTGCTAAAAAAACCGGACTCAACAGTAAATTATCGGGCGGGTATTTATTACGCTTTCGAGATAACCAAATGGTACACCGATTAATTCAACAATACACCATCACGCAACGCTTACCCAGCTTAAGGCTAGCGCATAGGGTGGTAACCGACCAAACCCTGTCTCCGAAGGAGAAAACCGAATTCCGTTTACGCTATCGCTTGGCTACAGAAATACCTCTTAATGGACAATCTGCAGATGTAAACGAATTGTACCTAAAACTCAGTAATGAGTATTTAAATAGTCTACAAGATGCCGTATACGATTTAGAGGTACGTTTAGTACCCTTATTAGGATTTACCGCCAGTGAAAGTCAACGCGTTGAAATGGGACTCAACTATCGATTAAATTCTTTTGTTAGCGGCAGTCCATCTCATAGTTTTTGGTTAAGTATCAACTGGTATATTGTAATTTAAAATAGTTTCATTTAGGGGTACAGATAATTTCAAGAAAGCTGAAAAATGCCGGTTTAGAATAATTTAGATAAAAAATTTACCGCTAATTAACTATGAGTAGTACCACATTGAATTAGATTATATGTTTTAGTCATCTAATCGATGAAATGTATCCAAATTATTTAGCCAATATAAGTTGGTTGATAGTTTTTAAAAATTGGAAGTGCTTTATCATTGTGACCATATTTAATTTTTTGTTTCCAAACTATAGATCATCAATACATATTTATATGAAAACCAAAACAATTTTAGCATTTGTTCTCTTAGGCACCATTTTTATGGTTGCTTGTAAGGACACCACAAAAGAAGAAGAGGAGCTCAATCAAAAACTTAAAGAGATTGAGACCGTTGAACAGACCATTGATTCAACTGTAAATGATGTTCATCAAAAGGCAGAATCGGTTGAAGATTTAATCAAAGAGTTGGATAGTATTTAAATTTTAAAAAATGAAAAAACTAGTAGTAGTAATGTTAGTGTCATTTGCTTTTACAGTAGTTGGCAACGCTCAAGAAAAAACAAAGGTCAAAGCTAAAGGAAAGGCCAATGAAATGAAGCAGAAAGGCCAATCTAAGGTAAAAAAGACTCAGGATGATGCAGAGGTTGAGCTTGAAGAAGCCCAGAAAGAATTGGAGAAAGTAAAGGGCAATGGTAAAGCTAAGGCTGAAGAAATGAAGCAAAAAGGAAAAGAAAAATCCAAAGAAGCCAAAAACAAGATAGCAGGTGATGAAGAAGCTGAATATGAAGATGATGATAACCAAATGGAAAGTGGTGGATTAATAAACGAAATGGAAGATAAGGGTAATGCTTATGGTAAATACAAAGGTGACTTAAAGGGAAAAGAATTTGGCCAATATCGTGCAGCCCAAGCAAAAGAAAAACTAGAATCTTCCAACGAAACGCTAGAAAATGATGAAAAAACCTTGGAACGAGGTAGACGCGCAGTTTTAGAGGCCAAGAAACGTGTAGAAGATGCCAAGAAAAACGGCGAGAACCCCAAAGTGGTAGCCCAAAAGGAAGAAAAAATCAAAGAAGTTGAAGAGCGCTTAAATGATTTAGAGGTTTCTATTAAAAAAGGAAAGGAAAAACTACGAGAAAAAGCTAAAGATCTTGAAAAGGTTTCCCCCAAAGTTCAATATTCTTTAAAATTTTAAGCTTTAGCTTTATAAGCTGTGTCATAGCTATTGGCACAGCTTTTTCATTGCATTTTAAAAAAAGGGTGTATTTAATCGAAAAAATGAATTTTAAAGTAGGGTTTTCAAATTAATAATTGTTTTTAGACTTGATATTATAATTAATAGAATAGTCAAAAATTTTAAATAACACATGATGAAAAATTCATACGTAGTAACATTCTTTATTATCATTACCTTATTATTAATTGGATGTTCTGAAGATGGCAACACCTCCACAGATGAAAACGGCAAATTGACCTTAAGACTCACCGATGCTCCTTTTCCTTATGATTTAGTAAGAGAGGCTAATGTGACAATTTTTAAAGTTGAAGCAAGAAGAGCAGAAGATGATATGGAAACTAACGAAATGGACGAAGGGTCTCCGTTTATTACGCTTATGGAAACCGATATTGATGTCAACCTTTTGGAATTGACTAACGGTACAACCGAAATGCTTGCTGATGCAGAGGTGCCAGCGGGTACTTATGATTTATTTAGAGTATATGTTAAAGGAGTCAATGTGGTACTTACTGATGAACGTGTTTTTGATTTAAAAGTTCCAAGCGGACAACAAACTGGAATCAAATTATTCATTAAGCCTGCTATAACGGTCGTTGGTGGTTTATCCTCAGATTTATTGTTGGATTTCGATGTAAGCCGATCTTTTGTGGCCAAGGGAAATATTAACCGTGTCGAAAACATCAACGGTTTTAATTTCAAGCCAGTAATCAAAGTGAGTAATATGTCTACTACGGGAACATTAATGGGAAATGTAAGTAGTATGGAAGACGATATGGCAGTTGTACTAGAAGGAGCTCAAATTTCTATTTTTGCTGCAGACACCTTAAATACCACAGCCTTTTCTGATGGTGATGGTAACTATGCTATTATGGGACTTGATTCAGGCACCTATAAAGTTTTTGCAGAACGTGAAGGTTATGCTTCTAGCGATACCTTAGAGGTAACTATTAGTGCGGCAAATAATTCGATACAAGATTTTGTTTTAGAGGCTACTACCACTGAAAGCGGAGATTAGGTATTTATAAAAAATAATAGTTCTGTCGATAAAAGGTCTTCAATACCATTGAAGACCTTTTTATTTAAAAGATATTAGAGATGTAATATTAATTGTATCCTCGACAAAACTTTTTTGATTAACATAGTATAATAATCTATGTTGGAAATCATAAGAATTTTTAAGAATTTCCAAACTTGAAAAATTAAACTTTACTATAGTGTAAATTCCTTTGTTAGCAACAGTCCTTCCCATCGTTTTTGGCTAAGTATGAACTGGTACATCGTGCTTTAAATGATATTCTTATCCTCTAAAATCCAACACATGGATTAAAACCCTAGATTATGCAGATATTTTGTGTTTACAATTGGTTGTTGATAATTCATTTAAAGTTAAGTAGACACAGCTATAGTATTTTATATCAAAATCAACAAAATTCGATTCAAATCGTTAAAACTATTAAGATATATTCAGTGCTATTTAAGTTTGGTAATTTGAGTAAACGTATATGAAGAACTTTCTTTTTTTTATTAATATTATTTTTTATTCAATTGTATTAGGACAACAAAAGGAAATTGTTTTAGTTGGGACAATGCATGTAGTTCCAAAAATTTTAAAAAACAGCTACAAGCCGATATATAAGAAAGCATTAGTTTACCAACCAGATGCTATTTTTGTTGAAACCGCTATGCCTAACGACTCTTTAAGTTGGAAGTATTTGAAAAATGGTTACAATAAAAACCTTCAAGAGTTCTACAACTATTCTTTAAAAATTAAAGAAGAATTTACATTCAATAAAGATTCATTAGATTATCTATTAAGCAAAGATTTTAATGATTTGACCAAAGAAGATTTTAAAAAAATCAAGCTTTCATTTGCCTATCAACTTGACGTTCCAAATTATTATTATTACCAATACATTCAAGATTATTTTCCTGATGGACATAAAAAATCTAAAAGGCACGAAAACTTTGAGTTGTCTAGAAAGTTAGCACTTAGGCTACGTCATAAAAAAATATTTGCAGCTGATGACCAACAAACCAACGGAGAATTTCACAAACATTGGACGGCTTGTGACAACGCTATGGACACTACATCAGTTAAAAGAATAGAAAAAAAATTAATTCGAAAAATGATACTTCGAGAAATTTTTCCTTCTATTGTTGGGAGATATGGAATTGTAAATAATAAAATAAAACACCTTCAACTATTAGATAGCTTAAGTGGACTTAAATTCACAAATAAACAAAACCTCGATTGTGCTAAGGCAGTTGATTATTTTAATCAAAGAAATGAACGTTTTGCTTATAACCTTGGTAAACAAATCAATGAAAATGATTTTAAAAAGAGTATTCTATTTGTTGGGGCTGCTCATATTATAGGTTTAAAAAAAGAATTAAGCACTCATTTTCCCGATATTAAAGTTATTTTATTTGATGAATTATAAAATTACTTCTTGTGAATACGCTTAATATATTAACTAATGAATGTAGGAGCCGTTATTGAATGCTACATGTAAATCAGCGAAATTCGTGAAACACCCATAGTTTGCATAACAATGAATTTATAAGTAATGGTTAGTAACAAGCAATCGAAGAAAGCAGATAGTATTAACCAAAAAAGAAAATGAATCCATGATACTAATTATACATACCATCTTTTCAATTTTTGCCCTTTTAGCCGGAATTATTTTTCTGATTCCTAAAGGGACAAAAAGACATAAACAACTTGGTTATGTATATGTTTTTAGTATGGTAGTATGCTTAATTACTTCTTTTGGACTTTTTAATCTATGGAATAAATTTGGCGTATACCATGCCCTATCGATTGTGAGTTTCTTGACCTTGGCAATGGCCTTGTACTTTCCAATTGCAGGAAAAAATATAAAAAAATGGGCCGAATATCATTTATTATGGATGGGGTATAGTTATGTAGGATTAGTAATGGCGGCAGGTTCCCATTTATTTGCTGTTTTTCCAGAATGGTCAAGTTGGCTAAGAATAACGTTGTTTTGGGTTTTTCCTTATGTTTTAGGAACGGTAATTATTATTAGAAATAAAGTTTCTACAGCTAAAAAAGCAATACAAAATAGTACCAAATAGAACCGTTATACATTTAGCGCTACTGTAATCTCCAATTTTGGTTCAGTTTTAACCCGTATATTGTGTTCTAAACAATACACTTCCCCCACAAGACCCAATTTCAAAGTTTAAAAAGTTGGTGTTGGGTTGTTTTTTCAAAATGCTGTTGACAATTCATTTAAAGTTAAATGGTTGCCTATATGGCATTTTAAATCAATTTCAGCGAAATTCATAAAGAACTAATAGTTAGCCTTAAATCAGCTGTATAACTAATCGATAGCTTTCAGTTTGACCAACCTTGAAACCAATGATAAAATTCTTTCGTAAAATTCGTCAACGTCTTTTGGCTGAAAACCGTTTTAGTAAATATGTATTGTATGCCATAGGCGAAATTATCCTTGTGGTTATTGGAATACTGATTGCCCTTCAGATTAATAACTGGAATGAAAAGCAAAAGGATATAGAAAAGGAACAACAAATTCTTTTGAGTTTAAGGGAAGAATTCAAGCAAAATATACAAGAACTCGAATTTGACCATGCTTTAAATGAAGGGAGTGTAAATGCCATTGTAACGCTAATGAACTTTGACCACACAAACGCATTTAATACCAAAACAATTGATAGTTTAATAGGCCAAATGTATAATTATGCCACATTTGATCCTCGTTTAGGCGTTATGAACGACATTATATCTTCTGGTAATCTAGAACTTATAAGAGATGCAAAATTAAAATATGCCTTAAACCAGTGGACAGGTGAACTCGATGATTACAAAGAAGACATTATAGTTAGAAGAGAATATTGGGTAAACAATTTACCCAGAATATTGTACAAGTATATCCCATTACGAAATGTAGATGCATCAATGAACAGATCTGATTATAAACGTAATATTAGTATTCAACCTATGGAAGTTCCTAAAGAGAATTACGTGGCTTTACTGTCAGATTTAGAAGTAAATAATATGATGTTTGATTACTATATGAATCAATCTTATGTTACCATAAATGAAAATGTTATTATGGATTTTTTAAAAGAAACATTAAGTTTAATAGAAGCCAACATTACCAATGATTAAATTCTTTCGTAAAATTCGTCAACGTCTATTGGCTGAAAACCGTTTTAGTAAATATGTACTCTATGCCTTTGGCGAAATCATCCTAGTTGTCATAGGAATCCTGATTGCACTGCAGATTAACAATTGGAATGAAAACCGAAAAAACAGGGCTGCTGAAGCAGAATATTACTGTAGAATTTTAGAAGACTTGGTACTAACCGAAAGGTTGATAGACAAATCACTAGAAGAAATAACAACACGGATTGAAATCAGTAAAAAAATTATAATTGATTTAAATACCACCCCTAACAAAAAAGGTGAAATTCTAAACAATTTTTTAAACACCTTACGGCAAGATGTTTTTGTACCCAGCACCATTGCTTTTGAAGACCTCATAGCATCGGGTAATTTAAAATTACTTACCGACATGCAATTGAAAAATGAACTTATACAATACAACACTGCTTTAAAGAATACATTGGGGTTATTACAAGAAAATAGAGACGAAATCAATAAACGAATGGTGAATTATGAGTCAACAACAGCAGTTGGGATGCAAGAATTTGACTATTTAAAAAAAGAGCTTGGTAAAGAAATTGTTCAATTATTACCAAGTAGCGATTGGACCAATACTAAAAATGACGAAACATTTTTAAAATTTCAGGATAATATGGTGTTTCTAGTTGCCATGTATATAAGACAAAAACACCATTTAGCAAATCTAAAAACGCAACTACAAGAACCGTTACAACTGCTACAAAACAAAAATTGTAATAACTAAAGTGTTATATTGGCTATAGGTAGTTGCTACTAATCCCCTTCCCCCGCGCAATTACCAAAACCCAGCACCTTGGGCAGTACTTTTAAAACGACCAAGCCATGATAAAATTTTTTAGAAAAATACGCCAAAGCTTACTATCAGAAAATAGGTTTTCTAAGTACTTACTTTACGCAATCGGCGAAATTATTCTTGTGGTAATAGGTATTCTCATAGCACTTCAAATAAATAACTGGAATGAGCAACGTAAAGAAAATATAAAGGAACAAGCCCTTCTAAAAAGGCTAGAAAAAGAATTTGTTTCCAATAGAGAACAACTACTAACTAAGATTCAACTACGAAATAATTTAATAGAAAATTGCAGGCAATTGTTAGTATACTTTGATAATCCAGAAAGTGCTTCACGAGATAGTATTCTGGTGTATTTAAGTACTGTTCAACCACCAACGTTCGACCCAATTCAAAACGACTTAGTGAGTTCTGGAACTATTGAAATTTTAAAGAATGAAGAATTAAAGCAACTACTCGTTAATTGGAGTACCGATGTGATTCAACTACAAGAAGTAGAGCAAATATTTATGAGGTTTTGTGACCAAGAATTTTATCCTCATTTAAATAAAATAGATATACAACGTGATATGGTTTATACCTATTGGAAAGACGCCCCTAAAAACTTATTAGAATCTAAACAAGTTGAAAACCTTATACCTGGAAAATCAAAACTCATTACAAGAACTACAACTGAAATTTTAAGCGATTCAAAATTAGAAGGTAACATTGCTTGGTCATTAACGCTAAACTTGTTTAACAATCAAGAATCAGAAACTTTAAAGAACAGAATAGATTATATTTTGGAAATCGTAAACTCAGAGATTAAAGAATGACGAAAGTACAACAACAACTAATCTAAAGCGCGCAAAATTGAAGGAAAATCCAGCACATACTTTAATTCTTAAAAATATTAGCCGCTATATTGATTTAACCCCTTTAGAAGAACAGAAATACCTATCGTTACTCACCTCCATTACCGTTAAAAATCGTAGGTTTTTATTAAAAGCTGGAGACCAAACCAGCTATGAATATTTTGTTACTAAAGGCTGCTTAAAAGTATACACCTTAGATGAAAATGGCGCAGCACATATTTCTATGTTTGCTGTTGAAGACTATTGGACAGGTGATATGGCTAGTTTTTTAAGCAAAGAGCCTACCTCCTATTTTATTCAGGCTACAGAAGATGCTACCTTGTTAGGCATTTCTAGAACTAATTACGAGTTACTCTTTAAAGAAATCCCCAAATTTGAACGCTTCTACCGCCTACTCTACCAAAAGTCGCTGGTAAATTACATACGGCGCTCCAATAACAGCATATCCTTAACTGCCGAAGAACGCTATTTAGCCTTTAAAAAGAAGTACCCAAAAGTAGTCAACCGCATAACCCAAAAAGACTTGGCCGGTTATATTGGTATTACTCCCGAGTTTATGAGTAAAATCATCACCAAAGTCAATAAAAGCGAAAAGTCTTAAACTAGTTCATTTTTTTTCAGGTTTCACTAGCGGAATTTTGAAGCATGAAAAAAATAGTTTTCATCCTCATAAGTGCAACTACTTTAGTATTCTGTACTGTACAAGCGCAGTTTACCCAAGTAGAACTGTTTGCGGGCTATGCTAAAACAGACATTACCCTACTCTCTAATCAACCACTCAATACCACCCAAACCTTAAGCCTAACCACCATGGCTTTCTTTCAAAAGTTCAATGAAGAAAACCAACAGTTTAACGAGATTGGCGTACAACCTACACTGTATTACAATTTGAATACGCATGTTGCGGTAGGCTCTTCGCTGTATTACAACAGTTTTGGTGGCTTTTCGGAGCGGTTATCTGTAAAATATGTGCAGCAAAATTCTAGGCTAACCCTAGTGCTTATTCCCTCTATAGCCTATTCCGAACAAAAGAAAGCCAGCTATACCGAACTTTTTACGCAGTTCCATTACACTATTCCAATTAGTGCTAAAGTGTCGCTTCAGCTAAACGCCCAATTACTATCAGTATGGGATAAGTTCACTACCCACTCCAGAAGTTTTCAGCAAGTACGTGGCGGTATAGCCCTTAACGGTCACCAATTAGGCTTGGGAATTGACTTAGACCAATTTGGACCCAAACCGATAACCAAGGCCACCATTGGCCTGTATTACCGAAAAAATTTATAAACCATAATTACATCATCATGAAAAAAATTATCACGCTAGCCGCTAGCAACAGTCAACAATCTATAAATCAACAGCTTATTTCTTACACCAGCAGATGGCTTACCCAAACCGAAACTCTTGCGGTGGATTTGAACGATTATGTATTACCCATTTACGGGGTAGATTTTGAAGCCGAAAACGGTATTCCCACAGCCGTAAAAAAACTCGATGCGCTTATGGCAACAGCCGATGGGTTTATTATCTCCCTTGCCGAACACAATGGGTCATATACGGCGGTATTTAAAAATGTGCTGGACTGGCTATCTCGCGTACAGTTTGAAGTTTGGCGAAACAAACCCATGCTATTACTAGCCACCTCACCAGGTGGACGTGGTGGAGCTACAGTTTTAGAAAATGCCAATAATTATTTTCCGTTTATGGGAGCACAGATTACTGGCACCTTTGCCCTACCCAATTTCTATGACCATTATAACAATGGACAGCTTTCTGATACAAAATTGGCGAATGAATTGCACCAAAAGACCCAATCTTTTGAAGCTCAGGTACTTACCCAAAATACTACTACAACAGCAACCCTTTAAATGTAAACGTTATGCTCACCTTAGTAAAATTTCTACTGCTATTGTGGTTACAACTCTTGTAACTAATTAGACGCGCAAAATATTTTGTAGCCAACTACCTACATTTTTGCACCAAAACCCCAGTAAAATTGGGGTTTTTCTGGTTTTTTAGGGTATTGTTGATAACTCCGTTGAAACCTCTTATATATTTGGTTTTTTGGGGGTGTTAACTTCTATTATTTTTGAGCTACTCCCCCTAAAAATTAGTAAAACGGATTGAAAATTAATCGTTGTGCACAAGCTATGAAAAGCCAACTGGATAAACAGCTTATTTGGTTTTGATGATGCAAAAGCCAACGTTTAAAAACCCTAAGAGCTGTTTATTGCTAATTCTAAATAAGCGCCATAAAAGAAAAGTAAATGACAAAATCTGAATTATATTTTTACAAAGGAGATGAAGAAGTTCTACAAAAGATTAAAGACAAATCTAACGAAAAGACTGAAACAGCTCTTTTGAATAAAATTCAAGATTCATTTAACAAAGTTCTTGACGGAAAGAATTTGTCATTTCTTCTAGGTTCTGGATGTTCCTCCTATTACATTGAAAATGAACAAAAAGAATGGGAAGAAATAGGCATACCAACAATGGCACCTCTTGCTAAAGATTTTTATGCCAACATACTAACAGAAGATGACCGAAATTGGCTAAAAGACGATGTAAAACTTGATATTACGTCAACAACATTCCAAAACAATTTAGAAACTTTTTTAGGCACACTTCACAGTCTTATATATTTCTATGAAACTACCAATCAAAACGGAACAGAAGAATTTAAAAAGGTCAAAGGCATCATAGATAAAGCAAGAAACTTCCTTTTAGAACAATGTCTGAATGAGACTAAACGTAGTAACGAAGATGACATAGATTTGGTAAATCTTTATAAAATGTTTTATCGCAAACTTTTATACAGAAATGCAAATCTTCCAAAACCTAGCATTTTCACAACGAATTACGATTTGTATTCTGAAATCGCACTTGACAGTTTGGGAATACATTACGTAAATGGATTTTCAGGTGGTATAAAAAAATATTTTAATCCAACCATTTTTAATTATGCACTAGCTGAAAAAATGGACTTATCACAAGGTAAATGGAGTGTAATCGATAATTTCATTTACTTATACAAAATACACGGTTCTATAAACTGGATTCAGGACGAAGAACAGACAAAACTTTTTAGAGTAAGAGAAATTCAAGAAACAAGTTTAGAAAACCTCAAAAAAAAGGATGTTATAATGATTCATCCTACACCTCTAAAACAAAACGCAAGTATGGGAAGTCCATATTCAGATTTGTTTAGAGAGTTTCAAAAAAGACTAATGAGAAATAATAACATACTTATTTCTCTTGGTTACAGTTTTAGTGACGAGCATATAAACAATCTTATTTATCAAGCATTTACAATACCGTCTTTCCGATTAATCGTATTTGGAGATTTTGCGAAAAGTGATGAAATTAAAAAGCTAAAATCCCTAAATGACCCAAGAATTTGGATTGTAGGTGGTAAATTAGAAAATGGAGAAAGCCTACATTATTTTAAAGGTTTCATTGAGCAAATTTTACCAGACTTAAGCAATGACGAAATTGATGACAAAATCGACAACGCCATAAAAACTCTATTTCCAAGATAATGAATAGAGAAGATAAACAAAGAGTCATTGGTAAAGTAGTAGCAATTAATTCAGATAGATTTACTGTCGAATTATTAAGTGGAATTGACAATTTTAATATAAGTGGATTTGATGACATACATTATTTTGCTCAACTAAATAGCTACGTTGTTCTACCCTATCAAAATTACTTTATTGTATCGGAAGTATCTGGAGTCAGAGAAAAAGAGCTAAATGTACCTTTCAGTAATCCTAAAGAACAAATTTTAAGTAAAAGTACAACTGGTAAGTATTTAGAAATACTTCCTATCGGTACTCTCAAACCAGTTGATGAAAATCCTGATTATTATAAATTTGAATTCGGAGTTAGCGTCTATCCTGCGTTATATACAGACGTTCTTTACATAAAAGAAAAAGAACTTGATGCGATTTTTAATGTTAAAGAACAAATTGAAATAGTATGTGAAAAACCTAGCGAACACAAAGAAAAATGTGATTGTGAAAAAAGACGATATAAAACGCTTTCAATTGGTACATCTACAATATTTCCAGATTATGAAGTTAAAATTGATATAGATAAATTCTTTGCTGGTCATTCTGCTGTATTAGGAAATACAGGAAGTGGTAAATCTTGTACAATTTCTTCAATTCTTCAATCTATTTATAAGTTATCAAATCATAGTGCTGTTGGAAGTACGTTTGTTATTTTTGATGTAAATGGAGAATACAACCAAGCATTTAGTGAAGTATCTCAAAACACTGATATTGAAGTACAAAATTTCTGTATTGAGAGTTCTAACAAAGACATAAAGAAATTCACACTACCTCATTGGTTTTTGTCTATTGATGAATGGGCTCTACTTCTTCAGGCAACAGAAAAAACTCAAATACCAATATTAAGAAATGCACTAGGTTTAGCGTCAATATTTTCAATTGGAGAAAATGTAAATGAAATCAAAAATCATATTCTAGCAACCTGTATTAGCGAGATTTTAAGGGATGAAACTAGCAGTCCGTCAAAGTCTGACAGAATATTATCATTACTTCAAAAATTTAATACAGCCGAAATATCATTAACAACAGAATTCACTTTTACTGACCAAAAAGGTAGAAAACACAACACTTTATATATCGGGAATCAGTCCAATACATTAAATATAAGAAATTGCTTATTTGTGCATTATGGAAATATAGTTGGTACAGAGCAACTGCATCACTTTCTAGAGCAAACTAATGAGGACGGATTATCAGTTTTTATTCAAGAAAAATTTCAAATGCCCTCTTATCAAAAATATCAAAAATTCAATTTTGACATCATAGAAAATGCTCTCGATTTAGCTCTTTTATATGAAGAAGCACACGGAAATAAACATATTAGAGACTACTGTTCTTCTTTAATCACTAGAGTAAAAAGTATTAAAGACAGAAAGGATTTTAATTTTTTGAAAAAAGATGATGGTAATATAAGTGAGTATAAAAACACCTTGATTGGACTAAATGAAGTAGAAGCTCAAAAATCAAAAACTAGTCAAATAATCATTATTGATATAAGTGCAGTAGAAGATGAAATTGTGGAAGTAATATCTTGTGTTATTTCTCGTATTATTTATGAAAGTGTTAAGGATATAAACCCAAGAAATTCATATCCAGTAAATCTAATTTTGGAAGAAGCACATAGATATATTTCAAGAAACCCCATGGGCACATTCCTTAAAGCGAATAAAATTTTTGATTCAATAGCAAAAGAAGGTAGAAAATTTGGATTATTACTTTTAGTTTCATCACAAAGACCAAGTGAATTATCTAAAACAGTATTATCCCAATGCAGTAATTTCATCGTCCACAGAATACAAAATCCCGAAGACCTTTCACACATTCGACAAATTACGCCACACATTTCCGAAACAATTTTGAGAAGAATGCCTTCTATTCCAACTCAACACGCTTTGATTTTTGGTCATTCAGTAAATCTTCCGACAACTTTTAAGGTTCACGAAGCAAAGCCATTACCGAAAAGTGACAACAATAGAATAAGTGAAAATTGGTTTAGGCAAAAAGGATTTTCATTAACAGCAAATACAGATGGGTAAGAGTTATAATACAGGGAATAATCTTCATATAAAAAATCAATACAAATACCCCATTTAAAACTACGTTTACTTACTACCCTAAACAGTTAGTATTTAAAGCAATGCAGTTACCTTACCCCAGCAGTTTTGCTAAATTTGTTACTGCTATGAAAGAAAACCAAGAAGAAATTGATAAAAAGATTGCGGAAGTCCATAACCAATCTGATAATGGCGCCGTAAAATCAGATGAAGACATCTTAGTAGACCAACTGTGTGAGGGTTTAGAAACCTACCAACACAAAAAAACCAACGTGTTTTTAAGCGCCCTAATTGCTGGTTTAGAAATTGGCTTTAGTTTTTTACTATTGGGTATGCTGCATCACATTCTAAAAGACCGTGTGGGTAAAGATGTGTTGTATCCGTTATTGGCTTTTGCCTATCCCATTGGTTTTATAATTGTGGTGCTAGGGCGTTCCATTTTATTTACAGAACAAACCTCTTTACTTACCTTGCCGGTACTACATAAAAGACGTTCTGTACTAGAGTTGGCGCAATTGTGGGGCATTGTTATTTTAGGAAATATCATTGGAGGCTATGTATTCACCCTATTTGCTGGTAATATGGCCTTAGCACTAGACTTATTTACCAGGGATACCATGGCAGAAATTGCGCATCATGTTACCAAAGCAAATAGTTGGTTAATTTTAGGAAGCGCGGTGTTGGCCGGTTGGCTTATGGCCGTATTGTCATGGTTGTTAAGCTCCTCTAGAGATACTATAAGTCGCATTTTAATTGTCTACATTATAACCTTTACGGTGGGCTTTGCCGGATTTCACCACAGTATTGTAGGTAATATTGAGGTATTTGCCGGCTTGGTGTTTACTGATAAAATTTCGATGGGCGATTACCTTAATTTTCAGGCCATTGCCCTTTTAGGTAATGCTATCGGCGGGGTGGTTTTTGTAGCGGGACTGCGCTACCGAGCCTTTGCTTCTAATTTTTAGTAGAGGTAAATCGTTTTAAGGTAAGGTATTCTTAGCTTCAATCCATTTGCCCATAAACTTGGTGGCGGCCAAACTCTGGTGTTGTAACAACTGTCCCACCAAATTCTGCGTACGATGCGTTGGTAACTCATGTTGAAGTGTTGTCAATTTTTCTAAGAAAAGTGCCTGCAAAATACCTTTGTTATAGTGTTGATGAATCAGCTCAATTCCCCGTTGTTGGGCTACTAGCCAGCTATTTTGGTGGGTATACAAATGCACAGCACTTTTAGCTAAATCTTCTGGGCTATTCGCCAAATTACCCGCCCACGGTAAAACCGCAAACATACCCTCAGCACCTAATGGTGTAGTTACTGATGGCGTGCCCGCTTGCATAGCCAAGGTGAGTTTACCTTTAATACCCGCTCCAAAGCGCAATGGGGCAAGCACTACCCTAGCCTGTTGTACGTTACTTTTAAGGTCTTTTACCCAACCTTTTACGAGAAAACCGTTAGTAGGCTTATGCATTTCTACAACTTGTTGTGGTAGGTAAGCCCCGTAAATATGTAGCTCCGCCGTGGGTAAGTGTTGACGGATTAACGGCCAGATATGGGTTTTTAAATAGTTGTACGCATCTACATTAGGCTGATGTTTACCATTGCCATAGCAAATAAAATGTTGCCGCTGTTCAAAACTGGGCCATTGGTGTTGGGTTGTTTCGGTAATTTCTGGTAATAAAAAAGGTAAATGGTACAGTAGGTTTTTGGGTATACCCACACGAGTAAGCAATTCAATTTCAAAAGTGGAGACTAATAGGGTAAGGTCGCATCTAAAAATACTGGTCAGTTCACGTTTGGTTTTATCTTGTTGTAGCCAATCGCTTTGCGTAAAATCAATTTGCTTTTTAAAACAATGTGCCCGGTAATCGCGCAGCGAATGTAAGTCCTCCGTATTTAAAAGTGTTAGTGCTTGCGGACAGACTTCGGTAACCCGCCAACCAAATTGCTCTTCGACCATAAAACGGTCGTATACCACCACATGGGGTTGTAAATCGGCTACAAAAGCGTTAAAACTAGCATCGTTTAGCAGAATAGGCTGTTCTGAAATACCCAGCTTGGTTAAGTCTTCAGAATACGCTGTTTTAGCTGCGGTAGATGCAAAGGTAATGTGATACCCGTGTGCCAGAAATAGTTCTAACAATTGCAGCATACGGTTGCCTGCCGCTGTGGTGCTGGGCTCAGGCCACACAAAACCGATGACCAATAGTTTGTTCATACTACATACGGGCTGCAAACATCTTTGAAATATGAGAGCGCAATTTACGCTCGTAGTCTTCCTCTAACCACTCTTTGTAGTTTTTGGTATTGTTCATAATACAGTACGAGTATTGGCGAACCCTAAACTGTATTTCATCTTTTAGTTCTTTGGCCAAAATACGGGCATCAAAAACATCTTCACTATTTTCTACGCAGATTTGAGCGTGTTGTGCAATGCTTCGTTCTAGCACTATTTTTGATTTTCCGCCTTCGGCAAAAACTTTTTTGTATTCCGCCTTAATATCAAAATGAATGTTTTCAGATTTGGAAAACTTCGCTTTTAAGTCCTCAGGCATTTCATAAACAAAGTCGCGCTCAATATCCTCGTCATTTTTAATATTCTCTAAGTAAAAGTCAGGAAAGTGAAAAATTTCTTGCCAGTCTACAGCCTCATCCCAGGGGCCAAAACGAGCAATGTTATTACCCATGTCAATAACATTAAAATCCTTTTTATTCTCCATTACCCGAGAACCCCTACCAATCATTTGAAAATATAGGGTTAGAGAGCGCGTAGCTCTATTCAGAATTATTGATTTTACTGAGGGTTCATCAAAACCAGTAGTTAAAATACTTACCGATGATAAAATAGCATCGGGCGTATTGGCAAACCATTCTAGAATTTCTTTACGTTCGGCTGCTGTGTTCTTATTATCTAGATGTCTAACGTTGTAGCCCGCTTTCTTAAAGGTTTCATACACATAGTAAGATGTGCTAATACCGTTATTAAAAATAAGGGTTTTGGTGCCTTTTGCCACTTCTTCATAAGCCGTTACCAACTTACCTAGCATGGATTGATTGCTATACAGTTCATCTGAAGATTTTACGGTATAATCGCCATGCATACCCAATTTTAAACCCCGTAAACTCACATCAAAATTATACAGGTTTGCTTTGGCTAAAAAGCCACGTTTGATAAGTGATTTTATAGACTCTCCAATAATCAACTTTTTATAGTTGTCTTTCATGGGAAGCTTAATGTTGGAACTTAAGGGGGTTGCTGTAACGCCTAAAATATTGGCCTTTTCAAAAAACTTAAACAGTTTACGAAACGAGTTGTAGTGCGCTTCATCTATAATTACCAAGCCTACATTATTCAACACTACCTTCTCTTCTTGCAATCGATTATTCAGTGTTTCTACCATGGCAACAAAGCACTGAAACTCATCTTGGTCTATATGTTCTTTAACATCACTATTAATGACCTTATTAGGTACCCCAAAACCATGAAGCATTTTAGAAGTTTGACCACTAAGCTCAATACGGTGCGTTAGTACCACCACCTTTTTACCAGTTTGTTCAATATAGCGCCTAGTAATCTCTGAGAAGATAACCGTTTTACCACCACCCGTAGGTAGTTGGTACAATAAGTTACCCCCTTCTGGGAGTTTGTCGATTTCTTTGAAAATTCGGTTTAAATCTTCAAGTTGATAATCGTATAAGTTCTTTTTTTTGGTTTCTTTTTGAACTTGCAAAAACAATTTTTTTATGGGTTAAGTTTTTCTGAAAAAACCCTACAAATTTAGTGGATTTATTCGCTCCATAACGTTATAAGAATTTTAATTACTAAAAATTTATTGTGAATAACAGTTGTTAATCCCTCTTACCTTTTTGTAGGAATTATTCATAAAGTTTTGATAAGTTAAGTACAAACCATTTGGATTTTGGCATAATTAAATGTATAATGTATGCTAGTACAATAATTAAATTTCACCCTGAATGAGGCAGCTTAAAATCGTAAAACAGGTTACCAACCGAGAGTCCAAATCTTTAGACAAATACCTACAAGACATTAGTAAAATTGAGTTAATTACCGCACAAGAAGAGGTGGAATTAGCGCAGCGTATTAGAGAAGGTGATCAAGTGGCCTTAGAGCGATTGACGAACGCAAACTTAAGGTTTGTGGTTTCTGTAGCTAAGCAATATCAAAATCAAGGTTTAAAACTTTCTGATTTAATTAATGAAGGTAATGTGGGGCTGGTAAAAGCCGCCAAACGTTTTGATGAAACGCGAGGATTTAAATTTATTTCTTATGCCGTATGGTGGATTAGACAATCTATCTTACAAGCTTTAGCAGAACATTCTAGAGTTGTACGACTACCTTTAAATAAGATTGGTTCTATTAATAAGATTAAAAAGACATTTTCGTATTTAGAGCAAGCGCATGAGAGACCACCTTCAGCAGAAGAAATTGCTAAAGAATTGGATATGACGGTTAGCGAAGTAAAATTATCACTTAAAAACTCTGGTAGACATGTATCTATGGATGCGCCGTTAAAAGAGGGTGAAGATTCTAATTTATATGATGTATTACGTTCTGGAGAATCACCTAAACCAGACAACGAATTAATGCATCAATCGTTAACAACAGAAATAAATAGGGCTTTAGATACGCTATCACCTAGAGAAGCAGATGTAGTACGTTTGTATTATGGTATTGGCGAATACCCTTCTATGACCTTAGAAGAAATAGGAAGCACTTTTGATTTAACCCGAGAACGGGTACGACAGATTAGAGAAAAGGCTATTCGAAAGCTACGCCACAGCTCTAAAAGCAAAATCTTAAAAATGTACTTAGGTTAAAAAATAAAAGGGGGAGCTTTGTTCAAGTTCCCCCTTTTACTTAATAACACTTAAACTTAAGAACAATTCAACTGGGTAATATTGTAATTTACTAAAATTTGGTTCAGATTCTGAACAAAATTTAAGTAGGCTGTATTTTCGTTTTTTGGGAACTCCATAAGCATAGGTTTTAGGTTATAGGTAATCTAATTCTGCTAGTTGATTTAAGCTTAAAATCTCGTTTAGGTCTTGCAAAAAGGCTAAATATTCTTCGCCGTAAGTATCGTATAACATAATTAATTAGGTAGATTAAGATTTATAAATTCGGGTATCTTAATAATACAACGTAAACATATTTTTTTAGTTGTATTATTTCAATAAAATGATGTCAACTCAGTAATTTTTGTTGTCAAAAAGCGAATTGCTAATACAAAGTTAAAATTGGAACTTATATTGTAGACCAACGGTAGCCGAAAAGACAAAATCGTTAGGCGAAAATGGCAATTCTTGCCGCGAAAGGTTGAGTGAAGTATTGATACTGTTGACCTTATCGACCAACGTAAACTGGTAGGCAAAACGAAGTCTTTGAGTACTTAAATAAGTAACCGACTCTGCCAATAATTGTCCTCTAGCAAAAAACTGATTGTTATCAACATCTATACCATATGTAAAATTTACATCTAAGTAATTGTTAGCATCTTTAAAGTATTTACGTGCTAGTAGACTGCCTGCAAAACCCACATCATCATTACCAAAAGAGACAAAAGGCCGCCCCGAAAAATACCAGTTACCAGTATACAAGCCATATGAACCCGTTATGATGGTGGTATTTACTTCATTAAACCGCAAATGGCGAAGACCTAACGATGCTTCTCTTGCTTTAGGTAACTCTGAATACAGCTCTGCTCCTATCCGATGTTTTGGAAAAATAATTTGGTCAGAAAAACCATAGTTTAGGTAACCATGTAGCTTTTTAGAGAAGGTAGGATACGCATCCACTTCAAATTGATAGCCTTGAATATCAAAACGCTCCGCATAGGTGATTCTTGGTATTAGCACTCCCCATTTTGCTTTACGAGCATAGGCCACTTTCATTTCATAAAAAGGGTCAAAAGTCTTGTCAAATACCGTTGCTGTTGACGTTACTGAAAAGCTGTTTTTCTCGTCAGTTTCGGCATTCTCAGTTTTTAAGACCTCGTAAATCTCATAATCCTTATAAATTTGACTAACGGAATTATGCTTTAACGAAGTTAATTCTGGGTCATTTTTAATATGTGTAAGGGCTTTATTGGCCAGCCCCAATGCAATTGCGTGATTTTCAGCATAGATTTCATTCTTAACGGCTGCCACCCATAATTCTTGTGACTTTTTTTCTTTAGACGTAAGCCTGTTAAAGTGTTTACGTGCTTGAGCATAGTCGCCATCCCAACTTAAGGTTTTAGCTAGTAAAAGTTCGGCATCTACGTATTCTGGATATACTTCTAACAACTTTTGAAGTGAATCTCTAGCTTCTACGCGCTGATTGTTAAATGCTAAACTTCTAGCCTTTAAAAACAAGGAATCGGCATTAAAAGCAACCGTTTCTTGTCCAAACGCATTGGAAAGAAAAAACAATGTTATTAAGATGAAAAAAAGTCTTTTCATTAGCATTAATCAATAAGTATTACTTCAGAAACCGTTTGCTGCCCCAGGCAACGATTTACTTTTTCATCGAGTTCCACAGAACCCACTCCGTTCGATTTTAGTTTTTGATACAGCTCAGAAGCTAGGCCAACATCATTAGACCAATAACATACGTCTAATAACGCAGCGTAACAGTCTTGATATTTTGGATTTAGCCCAAGGGCCACCTCTAAAACATCTTTTGATTTCGCATATTGTTTATTCCAGCCGTAAATACGACCTTTTAATATCATAGCATCTACATGGCCTGGCACATTATGTATTATATATTCAGAAAGCAGCAGGGCACGGCTGGTATTACCTTTGTGGGCTAGTTTAGTAGCCTCTCTAAACGCTTTATCATAATCTTCTCCATCAAAAACACTAGAGAGCCACACTAACTCTTCTTTCTTAAAATTGTAGCGGTCTACCGGAAAAATAGCAAGGCTATCAGGCATTAATTTATTTTTAGTTAAGGTATAATTCGCTATAGCCTTAAACTCTTGAAATTGTTTGTAAACCTTTTTTGTATTTGCTTCATTCTTAACCAGCGCCATTTCGTTTTCAATGTTAAGCGTATACACCTTACCCCCATTAAAAAAAGATTCACCCGTAATTAACTCGGTAAAGCGGCCCTCTCGTTTTAAAAGCGGAATGGTTTTAGGGGTAGCAGTAAGCAGACCCTGCCCTAACCAACTGTTGTGTGTAATTGTAGTTTTCGGTTTTACGGTATTAACCAAACTTAAAATAGAAGGTACAACATCAAAATGAGACGTTAAGTGCTTAAATTCTTTAGGCTCTTTTACTAACGGACTGTAGATAAACATTCCCGTTCTATAAAAACTAAGACTATTTGTTTTTTCAATAGCTGGTGCATTTTTAGAGCCCACAAAGACAAAAATGGTATTGTTGAATTCGTTGGTTTTTTTGTGTTTTTCTAAAAATCCTTTTATGGCGTTGTCTGTATACATTAAATTGGCAAAAAACGGAATGTTTTTATCCAATCTTCGTTTTAAACTAGGCTCATAACCCACCATTTTAATTTGCTTTTCTGCAGCAGTAACAAACTGTTCGGCAGGGTAATGCAAACTATTAGTTTCTGTACTAAGATTCAGAAAAACCTCGAATTTAGGTTTACCAGATGGCAGGTAAATTTCTTCCCATTTTTTAAATAGCTCTTCGTCAGGAAAACCTAAAATGGCACCAGAT
This sequence comes from Croceivirga lutea, assembly GCF_014235875.1. Classification (GTDB taxonomy): domain Bacteria; phylum Bacteroidota; class Bacteroidia; order Flavobacteriales; family Flavobacteriaceae; genus Croceivirga; species Croceivirga lutea. The sequence goes on from NZ_JACJUK010000001.1 coordinate 492,163, forward strand.
GCATCGGTTTCATAAGTTTTAAAATGGTCTCCAAAGTTAGACCTATCCACTACCATGTCTACCCGTTCATTAAACAAATAGCTGTCTAGCTTTGTTAAAGCCAAATTACCGCCATGGTAAAAGCCAGTTTTGTAACCTTGACTTTTGAGATAAGCAAAGAGACTGTTTTTATTCAGTTTACTAGAAAAATGCTCGTTTCCTTCCGAAGGAAAAGGAGTGCTAGATAGTAAAGCCGTTAAGGCGGTTGGTGTTTCTAAAGATGTACTAAGGTGATTTGTAAAAACTAAGGACTGCTCTGATAATTCACTTAAAAACGGTGTAAACTCCTTAAATTTAGCTGAAGACCCAATGAACTCATTACTTAAGCCATCTATCATCACAACTACAATATTGGGTTTTTGGTTTGTAAAATTGAAATAAGTTGCCCAGTCTGTCTCTACAGTAGTAGGTTTCACTAAAGGATATTCCGCCTCACCGTCATATGTTGTTTTTTCAATTTTACCAGAGAATAATTCCGCTACCAAATACTGCGTTTTATTAACGTTTATAGCGCGTTTATCTGTAAACAACATTCCAGCGAACAAGAGCGCGAGAATAATGGTAAAGGGATATAATTTTTGAATAAAATTGTACAGTTTTGTTCCTTTTTTAGATACAAAACGAAAAATTCCTAAACAGATAAGAAAACAAATTCCCGCATAAAAAAGCTCGGTAACCCTAAAGTTTACATGATTTAAAGTGGTTGCAATATCAGAGCCAATTAAGTCTAGGTGTTGCAAGAAATACTCAATAAGTACAAATTCAAGTGCTAACAACAGGGTTAGTAAAAAAGAGACTATTTTTTTGCCGTGGCTAGGTTTGTTAGCTTCTAACCAACGGTATGGATAAACCAAAAGTAAACCTACAATAGCAGCATACCCAATCTGATTAATGAAAAGCATTAGCATACTCCATTCAAACACGCTATCTAGAATACCGTTTAAGTACAAACGAAAGTGCTGGTACAGCCCTAAAACAAGTAAGCTACATGCAAAAGCAATAAGTAAGCCTGCATATTGCGGAAGTCCATACCGTTGTATTTGTTTTGCTGATGTTATCATGCTGCTTTACTAAATCCTTTTCTGGTCATGGAGCCCCAACCAGATTGTACTTTAAATAACTTTTTATAATTACCCTTAACCGAAGACCAAACCACAATAGGGTGAAAAACCACGGGTTCTATTAAGGCACAAAAAACTAGGGTTAAAATATCTTTAGGTTTGGTGTATTGCTTGTAAGACAGGGTATCCCATAAAATAGCATACAATGAAAACATAACGCTATACGTATACACGCACATAGTTATGGCTAAAAAAAACTGCCAGTTTAATATTTCTAAGTACCAGAATAATAGAATAGAAAAGAAACCAAAAAACTCCAGTAGCGGCGCCATCCATTCATAAAAAAACCAGTACGGGTAACTCAATAACCCTAACCTACCTAGTTTAGGATTTAAAAACATGTCTTTGTGTTTTTTTAAAGTCTCTATGTTACCTCTAGACCAACGGTCGCGCTGTTTAACAAATACATTTAAATCTTCTGGAACTTCTGTCCAGCAAAGCGGGTCTGGTATATACTCAACCGTATAGGGTAAGTTGCGTTCATGCATATAACGGCGCATTCTAAAGACGATTTCCATGTCTTCCCCTACTGTGCCGGTATCATAACCCCCAATTGCATTGGCAATTTCTCTATCAAAAAAGCCAAATGCTCCAGAAATGATTAACAAACTATCTATGCGCCCCCAAGCCATTCTGCCCAACAGAAAAGAACGTGTATATTCTAACAATTGAAATTTGGCTAACCAGTTTTTGGGCAGATTAATCTCTTCTAACTGTCCGCCAGAAATACGACAAGAATTTGCCACCCTGATTACCCCACCAACAGCAATTACCCGTTTTTCGGAGCGTTGTAAAAACGATTTAACTACGTGTAACAAAGCGTCTGGCAACAACAGACAATCCACATCTATACAACCAACATAACGCGCAGTAGATAATTGCACGCCAGTATTTAAAGCATCTGATTTACCCCCGTTTTCTTTATCAATTACAGTAAGTTTATTGAAGGCGGCGATTTTAGATTTATACACACCTCTTATCGGCTTACTTTTATGATTAGGAGCAACTTTAAAATTGATTTTTTCTAAATCGTACGCCTTAATCATTTTTTCTAGCGTATCGTCTTTACTACCATCATTAACCACCATCACCTCATAATTTACATACCTAAGCGAAAGTAACGAGCGTATATTTTCAACTATGGTCATACCCTCATTGTAGGCAGGAGCAATAATGGTAATAGAAGGCGCTAAAGGTGATGCCATTACTTTTGAAAGGTCAACAAAGCTGTTTTTATTTTTATAGTGAATTGAATTTCTGGTGGATAAATACCCCATTAGGGTAAACATGGAGAATAATACCGTGGTAAACACCAAAAAAATGATGTTTATATAATCTAGAATACCATCAAAAGAAATTGCATTAAACATCTTTTGGGTTTTTAGGTTCTATTCTTTCAGCTATTGTACCAGACAGTTCAAAATCGGGTTCAAAGTCAAGGGTATCTTGAGCGGGAGAAATCCCGATTTCTTCATACAAAGAGAACATTTCTAATGAAATGCGGTTTTCATTTGCAGACGGTTCTTTTGCTGGAGAATGTTCTTCTTCTATTTTGGGTTCATCCTTTTCATAATCAAGTCTTTTCTCAATTATACTTAGGGTTTCTTTTACAGTAGAATGCAGTGTTTTTGCTTCAGTACGTAATAATCGCTTTAAAAAAGGAATTTCCTTTTCATCACCAACTGGTTGCATTTCTACCAGTAATATTTTTTTGGCATTATCATCTGCTGCTTTTTGGAACAAACGATAGAATATGCTGTGCATACTTTCATGCAAAAAGCCTTCTTCATTAGCATTGAATGATTCTTCCTCCTCTGAAGCTTTCTCTTCTACATCATTTGAATTGACACGATTTTTAAAATCTTGAAGCCTCTTAAGAATATGGAACGCTCTAAACCTAAGCTCGCTGTTTTCTTCTTTTTCAACAATAACCTCTAAATGTTCTTGCTCTCTTGAATCGCCAAAATCTTCAATCGAATCCAACAGTTTTTCACGAGAATCTAAATCGAGATTGGAATAATTGTCTTCAAAACTTTTAGGCTGAACAGCTGTATTATCATTTTCTGAAGTGGAAACCAAACTTAAATGTTCATCAAGCGTATCTGATGTTTCTTTATCCAATTCGCTTACACTAGAAGCTATATCATCAGTAACATCTTCAGTTTCAATTGGGGTCTCTTTTGTGGGTGTTATAGATTTTGACCATTCTACAAAGTTGTATATTTCTTCATCGTCACCCTTTACAGTTACCTCTTCTAAATTTTTTGGTAGTTCTGATTTAAATTTTTCAATATCGCTTGTTGGCAACTCTGAATCTGGTAGAATTAAATTAATAGTCGCCAATACCTTGCTATGAACAAAATACTCTTGTTCAATGCCTTTGATGTGATATAAAAAAGGTAAATCAGCATCTGTACCTAATTCGCCAAAAACGTTGAGCACTTCTATTTTAACACCATTGCTTAAGCCAGAAAAAATTTGTTTTAACGAACTTAAACTTCTTGTGAACCCAAAGTATTTTATACATTCAAGAGCTTCTTTTTTAATGATATCCTCTTTATGTTTTACCAATTCAATAATAGCTGTTTCAGCATCATTTTGATTGTAATGGCGCATTAGCCGTAACGCAAAGAGCACTACATCATTGTTTGGAGATAGCAACCACGATTTAAATCTTGGTGGCTCAAAATTTTCGATGGTTCCTAAAGCTTCAATAATTTTTAATTGTTGCCATTCACTTATAGGATATTTGGCAGTGTCTAAAATCTTATTAATTCCCTTTGGACTAAGCTTAACTGTGGCTAATTCTGCCTGGCGGCGAACAACAGCAAGACGGTGATTTATTTTTTTGGCAATTAGTAAGAAGGTTTCTTCCACCTCCATTTCAGTAAGTTCACGAATACCTTTGCTAACAACTTCCCATCGCCAACTGTTTAATCGCTCTAACGAATGGTGATGTAATTCTAACTCGCGATACAATATTAATAAGCGTTCACGAACTTCACCAGAAACATCTTTTTGAAGGTCATACAGAATTTCACCCAAGGTTTTTCTAAACTCCGGGTAACGTAGTTTTTCTCTGATAGCAATCTTCAATTTAATATACTCCTTTTGTTCGTTTACCGGGTCTTCATTGGTATGAAAAAGAAAATTACTAATAACGGGAGCTAGCTCTTCTCTTAAGGCTTCTCTTTTCTTTTTAAGGTTCAAATAGAACTTTCGATACAGAAAAACCGAGATAAAATAAAGACCACCCAACACTAAAAATAAATAGGTCAGGGTCCAAAGTAGGTCTATATGTGGATTTGGTAATTCTATGTTGTAGGTATATTAAAAAGGTTTTGGGACAATTAACTTATTTCATACGCTTACCCTACTTAATTCTTTAGCAAGCCGTATAGAAAGTTCGTTAGGGCTTATTGGTTTAGGTATAAAATCGTTAGCACCCATTTTAAAGGCGCTAAGAATATTCTCATCATTAGAAGCTGCTGAAATTAGAATAATAGGCACATCTGATTTTAGCTCGTTTCTAACATAGTCGATAAGTTCAATACCCGAGAAATAGGGCATCATAACATCGCAGACAATTGCGTCTGGAATACCTTGTTCAAGGGCTTCTTTAACAGCTTTGCCATCGTGAATTTGGTTTACCTGGTAGCCTTCTTTTCTAAGGCGATAAACCAATAATGAGGCTAACATTTGGTCATCCTCTGCGAATAAAATTTTCTTATTTTCCACTTTTTGGGGGCTTTAGTAGGTTAAGATTTGTATTAATTTGATGTTGAATTTGGGGATATTCATCTAAAAAAGCATGATATACTTTTTTTATAGTTTCAAATTTGTCTTTTGATTTTGCCAAGTTTTCCATTTCCACAGCAAGATCAAATAATCCGTCTGCATGAACTAGTTGTAAACTAGATTTTATTTTATGGGTGGCGAACTCAATTCCTTTATAGTTTTTTTCGTGGGTATGCACCCTAATGGCACCAATGAATTCAATTATATTCTGTTCAAAAATACCAAGGAATTCTCCCAGTAAGTCTGCATTTTCTAGACATTCTTTATACAAGGGCAAAATATTTACCGTAGCACCACTTACCAATTGGCTTTCAATAATTTTGGTGTTTGAAGTATTCGGTATATTATCGGTGGTTAAATCAACAATCTTTTGTTTAAGCTCATTGATTAAATAGGGTTTTAGCAAATAATCGTTAATACCAGCGTTTACACATTTTTCTTTATCGGTAACCGATATATCTGCAGAAACAGCTAACAAGGGTAGGTTTTTAATTACGGTATTCTTGTGACTACGAATCTTCTCTGCTATTTCAAAGCCATTTAAAATGGGTAAACGTAAATCTAGAAGTACCAAATCAACTGGATTTTCCTCCAAAAATTTAAGTCCTTCTACCCCATTGCTTGCCACGGCAACATTACACGAATTAATTTCTAATTGTTGTTTGAATAACTTCTGATTCAGCAAGTTATCCTCGATAACTAAAATATTTTTTTGTGAAAGTTCAACGGCAGTTTTAGGTTCAAAATGATTGCGCACTTCGGCATCAGAAATCGTATCATTATGTTCAAAGTCCAGTTCAAAAGTAAAAGTGGTGCCTCTTCCAAGAATGCTGGCTACTTTAATTAAGCCGCCCTGTTTTTCTATGATTTGTTTTACGATACTAAGTCCGAGGCCTGTACCACCGTAGTTTGCTGCCGTAGTGTCTTCAGCTTGTTGATAGGTTTCGAAAATACGTTTAATGTTTTCTTCAGAAATTCCAATACCCGTATCAATAACATCAAACTGTAATCTAACCTTACCTTTTTTGGCATGCTTAAATTTGATATTCAAGGTAATGTTACCTTTTTCAACAAACTTTACAGCATTACCCATAAGATTTAGTAATACTTGACTTAGCTTAGATGGGTCACCAATAAGAATTTCTGGGATTTTGGAATCAACCAAAGTATGCACCGTAACCGCTTTGTCAACAATCAAAGTTTCACTTAAAAACTTAATTTCTTCAACCATGTTTTTTAAACGAAATGGGATAGCCTCAAAACGTTCTTGGCCTGCTGCAATTTTAGAAAATTCGAGCAATTCATTAATAATCACCATTAGATTGTTAGACGTTGAAGATAGAGCGCTTACAAGGTCTTCTTGAATAGCATCTAGTTGCGTATCTTTAAGTAAATCAATAAAACCTACAATACCATTTAATGGGGTTCTTATTTCATGACTTACATTGGCAATTAGAGAAGTTTCTTTAGCATAGGCATCAATAGATTTTTTGTTAGATTTTGCTGTTGATGACGATGAAGAAGAAACTATAACATCACCAAACATTTTGGCCTCTAAATGATTCTTAAAATCTAAGAATGAATTTTTCAAATTAGTAGCCTCAGAACCATTCAATTCTGAGAATGAAAAATGCTCTAATCCCTTCTCTAGTTTTTCTAAATGCGCTAATAAATCTCTACTCTCCAAAAATAAAATTTTAACAAGTAATCAACTACAGACTGTTAACAATCTGGTTTTCTACCATTTAAAACTGCCTATTTGATGAAGCATTTCCAATAAAATGTTTCGGTATGGCTTTAATATGTTGTATAATGCCTTAAATTGTAGGTGTAATTCTTAGAACATGAAAAAAATACTACTCCTTGCTAGTCTAGCCTTTGCTATAAGCTGTGCTGAAAAGAAAGAAGAAAAGAAAGAAGACATTGTCGCAAAAGCAGAACGAATTCACAAAGCAGTAATTACTTTAGACACGCATTGTGATATTAATGTAAGCAACTTTACAGATAGTATCAATTATGCCCAAAACCTTGAAACACAGGTAGATTTGCCTAAAATGATTGAAGGAGGGCTTGATGTTGCTTGGTTTATTGTTTATACCGGTCAGGATACCCTTTCTGCCGAAGGGTACAAAAAAGCGTCAGAAAATGCTATGTCTAAGTTTAAAGCTATACATGATTTGTGTGAAACCTTTGCTCCTGATAAAATCAATTTAGCAGTTACCGCTGAGGAAGCTCGCAAAATACATGCAAGCGGCAAAAAAGTAGCTATGATTGGAGTGGAAAACGCGTATCCCATAGGTGAAGACCTCTCAAAATTTGAAGAATACTATGATTTAGGGGCAAGATATATTTCATTATCACACAATGGTCATAGTCAATTTTGTGATTCTAACACAGGTGAAGAAGATGATGTTTGGTTATACAACGGTTTAAGTGAACTAGGAAAAGAAGCTGTAAATGAGATGAATAGATTAGGTATTATGATAGATGTTTCACACCCATCTGAAGAATCTATGAAACAAATGATAGCTTTATCTAAGGCCCCAATTATAGCTTCACATTCTTCAGCAAGAGCATTATGTGACCACAGTAGAAATTTAACAGATGAGCAATTAGATTTGATGAAAGAAAACGGTGGTGTAGTACAAACAGTTGCATTTAGTGCGTATTTAAATACCGAAAAACACGAAGCAAGAGCCGCTTACATGAAAGATATCTACGCAAAAGTAGCAGACAGTTTAGGTATTAACTGGTACGAACGCTCTCAATTAAAAGACTTAACGCCTGAAGAACGTAAATCATTTTTTGGCAACTATAGAAAGGTAATGGCCATTGGAAAAGATTTGGTTAAAAACAGTTCAGAGGCCCCACCAGCAGTAAATGTGAGCGATTTTGTTGACCACATAGATTATATGGTCGAAAAAATGGGCATAGACCACGTGGGCATAAGCTCAGATTTTGATGGTGGTGGCGGAATTGAAGGTTGGTCAGACGCTTCTGAAACCTTCAATGTAACGCTTGAACTGGTCAAAAGAGGGTATACTGAAGAACAAATACGCAAGCTCTGGGGTGAAAATCTCTTACGCGTATTAGATGAAGTTCAAGCTATTGCTTCTGAGATGAACTAATTGCATTTTGTTCTTTTGCTGCCTTAGCTAACCTTTCTTCAACATATTCAACTTTTGTTTTGCCATGAGGTAATGGTTGACCATCTTCATTAAGGTTAACAATTATAACGTTGTCTACGGTAAGTATAGTTTCGTGAGTCATCTTATTTCGAACCTCGCAATTGAGGTTTAAAGATGACTTACCAAATTTTACAGCTTCAATACCAATTTCAATAACATCACCAGCAACCGCAGTACTCATAAAGTTTATCTCTGATATGTATTTGGTAACCACTTTTTTATTCTCTAATTGAATCATGGCATACATAACGGCTTCTTCATCTAGCCAAGACAGCACTCTACCTCCGAATAAGGTGCCATTAGCATTTAAATCTTCGGGTTTTACCCATCTTCTCGAATGAAACTTCATGTCTTAGTGTTTGCAGCAAAATTATTCAATTATAAACGTTAGCAATTTGTTTTATGACAAGTTTAGATTAACAATTTTCAATAAAAAATTCTTGATAACTTTAAAATGACAAATCCATAAAAAATGGAATATGATATTAGGAAATTGAAAAGCTTGTAGTTGATTAAGGCAGGGTTAAATAAGATTAAATTGTTCATATCATAGTTGAAAACTATGTTAAACACTACGCTACCTATTCTAATCTATCGTTACCTTTATTAAAACTACAAAGATGGACACGAGGTCATCCCACCTGCTAAAAATTCGTCCAACATTGAGGTCTGCAAAAGTAGACAGCTATACCTCGGACGAAGAGTACTTTCAAAATGTAACTTTAAGACCTGTAATTAAATTTCAAAACTTTTTGCTTTTAGAAGCTTTTAAAAATTATATTAGAAAGCATAAAGACAAGTTTTATGAACTAAATACAGAGGGGCGATTAAAGTATATTGAGAAATCTATTCAAAAAGATATCAAGTTTAGAAACGCTTTAAAAGGAATGATAATCGGCCAGTTCACTGTTGAGGAATACCAAGTCTATATTGAAAATTCATCTGCCCTAAATAAGCGTATGATGAATATGGTAATTGAAAGACTTAAAGACCAAGTTCAGTTATTAGAGCGAGAAGTACTTGTTTAAAGCAATGACTCCCCATTTAAATTGGTGGTTAAAATTGAACTCATAAGGTCAAAATAAGGTCTTATGGCTCTAAAAGATTCGTCAATTTCTTTGCTAAAGTCCGGTGACAACACTTGAGCATCTGTAAAATTTCGAGTGAAAATGAACTGCTTTTTACGAATAAGAGCAATGTTTTCATGGGTTTTGTCAAAACCTTTCGGAGCAGTTTTTAATTCGTCTCCCTGCATTTCACCCCAAATATCTTTAAAGGCTTTATTAGTGATAATAGCTTCTAATTCTGAGGTGTCTAGCTCCCATTCTTTCCTAATTCTAAGCAAATCTTCTTTTTCTGGTCCCCAAAACCCAGTTGCAATAAAAGTTTCACCTGGTTTTATTCTTACGTAATATCCACCGCGCAACGCAGCTCCAAGTCTAGAAAAAGAGCCTGCAAAATGCGGTTTATAAGGCGTTTTATCTTTTGAGAATCTTACATCTCTATAAATTCGAAACAACTTTGTTTTTTCTATAGCATCATGCTTATCTAAATCTAATCGAACTGCGTTATAAAATTCTTTTACGTCTGCTTGAATTGTTTTAAATCTAGATTTGTTTTCATTAAACCACTCTCGATTGTTGTTTTGGTTTAATTCTTTTAAGAATTCAAAGATTTCTTTTGTAATGATATGCATTCGAATACGATTAATTCATTGATTTTATGCTAAAGTTAACCAATGGCAGTTTGTCAATTGACTATTTTTAACTTTTCGTGTTTCAATCATCAATATAATGAACAAGACAGAGATAATAAACCAACTCAAAAAACACAAAAAACAACCTTTCTTAGATTTTAGGTTAAAGTCCAAGACTGAAGAATTCACAAATAGGTTGTTCAACACTTTATTTGATATAAATACACCTTTAGAAGAAAATCTAAATCAATTAAAAAAAGATTTTAAACAATTAGTTGACTTGGCTTGCTGGGAAGCTGAAAAACCTTGTAGTAAAATTTGGGATAGATATGTTGCTAAACTGCCAAATATTCTAGAATTGTTGAATAAAGATGCAGAAGCTACACTTAACTGTGACCCGGCATCTTTAAGCATTGAAGAGGTTTATATGGCGTATCCTGGTTTTTACGCTATTGCAATTTATCGCTTGTCACATGAGTTATATGCTGAAGGATTTCCACTAGTTCCGCGATTAATGACAGAATATGCGCATAGACAAACAGGTGTTGATATTAACCCAGGTGCACAAATAGGTGAATCTTTTCATATAGACCATGGCACTGGGGTAGTAATTGGCGAAACCGCAGTTATTAGAAATAATGTAAAAATATATCAAGGGGTTACCTTAGGCGGATTGTATGTTGCAAAAAATCTTCAAAAAATTAAGCGCCACCCCACCATTGAAAACAACGTAACTATCTATGCAAATGCTACAATTTTAGGCGGAGATACCATTATTGGAGAAAACACCATAATTGGGGGTAATGCATGGGTTACGGCTTCAATACCTGCAAACTCTACTGTATTTCATACCCCAGAAATAAAAATAAAAACTACTACGGATGCCTAAACATATACTTGACCTCATTGGCAATACTCCATTAGTTGCTTCTAAGGTTTTAAATACCAATCCGAATGTAAATGTGCTTTTTAAACTAGAGGGTCAAAATCCTGGAGGTAGTGTAAAAGACCGCCCTGCATATAATATGATTAAATGTGGATTAGAACGTGGTGATTTTGATAAAAGCACCCAACTAATAGAAGCCACTAGTGGCAATACTGGTATTGGTTTAGCTATGGTTGCTGGCATATTTGGCTTATCAATTGAGCTCGTTATGCCCGAAAATTCTACAAAAGAACGTGTGCAAACCATGGAAGCTTTTGGAGCTAAAGTAACCCTTACACCTGCAGATATTGGTATTGAAGGTGCGCGTGATTATGTTGAAAATAAGGTGAAAAAAGAAGGCTATTTTATGTTTGACCAATTTGGTAATGAAGACAATTGGAAAGCGCATTATAAAACTACCGGCCCTGAAATTTGGAGAGACACCAATGGAGAAGTTACTCATTTTGTGAGTAGTATGGGCACTACTGGTACCATTACAGGTACTTCAACCTATTTAAAAGAACAAAATAGTCAGGTTAAAATAATTGGCGTTCAACCCGAAGAAGGTGCGCGAATACCGGGTATTCGAAAATGGTCACCAGAATATATACCAAGTATTTACAATTCAAAAAAGGTGGATGATATACGTTATGTCTCTGAAGAAGAAGCAATTGCTATGGCAAAGCGACTTGCCAAAGAAGAAGGTATATTTTCTGGAATGAGTAGTGGTGGTGCTGCGGTTGTAGCGTTGCGCATTGCCAAACAACTAGAAAGTGGCACTGTAGTTTCTATAGTTTGTGACCGTGGTGACCGGTATTTATCATCAGATATTTTTAAATAAAAAAAGGTCTGCAAATTGCAGACCTTTTTCTTTTCCAAAGCAAGATTTATATTATTTACTAGTATTCATTTTATTTTCTTCTTCAACTTTAAAGTTGATTTTGTTACCATCATCATCAGTATAAACGTATGAAGTTTTATCAGCTTCATTTCTTTTAAACTTTTTCTGGTCTTCTAGCACTGTGATGTTTTTTCCGTCTTCTACCGCTAACACTAAATCTTTTTCTCTACTTACTAAAGTAAAGTCTGTTCTTTCTTGTGCCATGTAACTAAACTTAATTTTTTCATCATAATTCATGTCACTATCGTTATCAATTTCAACGGTCTTTACTACTATTTTTGGTGGGTAAATTCTATCACCATTTACCATACCCTCATCCTTTGGGTCTGTGGCCACTGCTCTTCTTACTTCAGTTGTAATTCGAACTGAATTTGTAATTTTTTCACCATTTTTATATAAGGTGTATGTTTTTTCAGTGACTTCGCTATTACTTTCAGTTGGTATATCTTGTGCATTCAATCCGATTACGGCAAAAAATGCAGTTAGTAGTGTTACTTTATATATATTTTTCATTGTATAAAATTTTTAAGGTTAAACTTCTTTTTTTGTTATTACTTGTTAGATACTGCTTTTAATTGCTCAGTTTGTTTTCTGTTCCATGCATCTAACATCCAGCTACTTTTTTCTAATTCTCTAATATAAGCTCCAATTAAATCAATAGTACCTTCATCTGTTGCTGCTTCTGCCACTTCTACAACTTCATTCATTTGTTTAATTAAAATGGAGTGATTTTCTAGAATTTTGGCTACCATCTCATGGTCACTTAATGACGACTCAGTTTCTTTAATTTTTGATAGTTTTAAATAGTCACTGTAGTTGCTCATTGGATGAAATCTCAAGGTCAAAATTCGCTCTGCGATTTCATCTATTTTTCCTCTTGCATCAATGTATAATTCTTCAAATTTGTTATGCAAGTCAAAAAAGTTTTCGCCTCTGATGTTCCAGTGAAAATTTCTTAAATTTTGGTAGTATAGATGATAGTCAGCTAATAATTGGTTTAATTCAATTACTACATTAGATAACTTATCTTCATTTAGATTTAAATAATTCATATCGTATTTTTTGTGTTAAACTTTATATTAATTGCGTCAATTAGGTATAAAAAATAATTTTATATAATTGATTATCAATTAATTACACAACAAAGGTATGCGGAATATGAATTTTGTCAAGGGCTTTAACGGCTCTTAACGGAATGTGGAATATCTTAACAAAACGATATGTTAAAGCCAGCCTTTTCTCTTAAAGAAAATTAACAACCCAATACCAACTAAAAGAAATACACCCCATAAAATAAAGTATCCGTTTCTGTATTGAAGTTCAGGCATGTATTCAAAATTCATACCATAAATACCTGCTAGAAATGTCAACGGAATAAATATTGCCGCTATCACAGTAAGTACTTTCATGACTTCGTTCATTTTATTGCTGACACTGGTCATATACATTTCCATTAAACTGGTAGACATTTCTCTATTCAAGGTAAGATCTTCATTAATTTCAATACAGTGGTCAAGGGTATCTTTTAAAAAGAGTTTGGTGTCTTTTGTAAAAAGTGAATGTTCAGTCTCTATAAGTCGACTGATTAAATCTTTTACAGGAAAAATCCATTTTCGAATTCGAATGATTTCCTTTTTGAGTAATTGAATTTTTTTTGCAGTTTCTTCGGTAGGTCGTTCATAAACTTCTTCTTCAAGCAATTCAATTCGGTCTCGCATTTCATCTAATACCACATAATAATTATCAACTATGGCATCAATTAATGCAAAATATAGATAGTCTGCTCCCCTACTTCGAATTCTACCAAATTTTTGCGCTATTCTGTTTTTAACACCATCAAAAACATCATCTTTAGTTTCTTGGAATACCAGAACCACACCTTCCATTAAAACTAAAGCAACGTGTTCAATAATTAGCTCATCTTTTGGGTTGAGATAGAGCATTTTAAAAACACCAAAAATATGTTTATCAAACTCATCTACTTTAGGTCTTTGAAGTGTATCTACCAAATCTTCTAACAAAAGATTGTTTAGTCCAAAAGATTTACCAATAGCATCTATGGTAGATTCTTCTGCAAGACCTACAATATTTACAAAAGAAGTAAGCTCTGGCGATATTCTTTCTTTAAGGTCACTATAATGAGATTCAAAACCTTCTAAAATTGAATCATTGTATTCAATAGCCGCAATTTGAGTAAGCTGCTCTTTTCTGGCGCCAACATAGTTGATGGCGCCAGGTGCTTTACCCAATTTAGATTTAGACCTAAAGGATTTAGGTAACTTAATTTTGGTTGGTTTCTTTGGCATAGATATATCAAAGTAGCAAAAATATTCTGACTACCCTATAAACCGCTAATATAGCTCCCATAAAGGTCTTTAAACTGAATACCTTGTTGGTAACGATGTTTGCTTAATTTTTTATGCGCCACTAAGCCCCATAGCAACAATTCTTTTAAGAAGTAAGTATCTTCCTTGGCAACATCTTCACCGTAATCAGCAATTAAGTTTTTTAATGGCTCAACTGCATCTAATTTTTTACGATATTCCGCATCAGTATCCTCATCCAATAGCTCAAATCCGTTTTGTTCAAAGAACCAAGCAATTAAATCATCATAGGGCGATTCTGCATCTTTACGTTCTAATTTAGATATACCAGGAAAATACTCAGGAAAAATTGATTTTACGGCCTCTTCAATTAAGGTTTCAGCTACGAAAGAGGCGCCTTCTTGTTCACCCTCATATACTAGTTCCACTTTACCGGTTATTGCCGGAATTACTCCCATAAAATCACTTAACCGTACGGTTGTTTTAGCTGCTTTTGCAGTGAGCATTCTAAGTTCAGCAGCACTTAAGAGGTTTTCATATGCTGTAATACTCATACGAGCACTAACCCCGCTTTTGGCATCTACATATTCACTGTTACGAGCCTCAAAACCTATTTGTTCCAATACATCTTTTGCTATTTCTGGAACATAAATAGCATTACTTTGTCTAGTATCTAATTGTGATTCTTGGTGTGTGATTTTTTTGGCTATAGCTACATTCTCAGGATAATGCGTTAAAATCTGTGAACCTATTCTATCTTTTAAAGGTGTAACAATACTACCTCTATTGGTATAATCTTCAGGATTAGCGGTAAATACAAATTGTAAGTCTAAGGGTAATCGAAGTTTAAATCCTCTAATTTGAATATCACCTTCTTGTAAAATATTAAATAAAGCTACCTGTATTCTTGCTTGCAAATCTGGAAGCTCGTTGATAACAAAAATACAGCGGTTAGCACGGGGTATCATACCAAAATGAATTACCCTGTCATCAGCATAACTCAATTTTAAATTTGCAGCTTTTATAGGATCAACATCACCAATTAAATCAGCAACAGTTACATCTGGTGTTGCCAACTTTTCAAAGAAACGATCTTCTCTATGCAACCAGGATATTGGTGTGTCTTCACCTTTTTCAGCAACGATTTCTCTAGCAAATCTAGAAATGGGTTGTAAAGGGTCATCATGTATTTCTGAACCTTCTACATAGGGAATATATTCATCCAGCAAATTTATCATCAAACGTGCAAGACGAGTCTTTGCCTGACCACGAAGCCCTAATAAATTTATATTATGGCGAGATAAAATGGCACGTTCTAGTTCAGGAATTACAGAATTTTCGTAACCCCAGATACCTTCAAATACCTGCTCTCCATTTTTAATTTTAGCAATTAAGTTATCTCGTAATTCGTCTTTTATACTTTTTGGTTGGTAGCCAGCTGCTTTAAGCTGACCTAGTGTTTTACTATTTTCTATTTTCATTTTCATCTTTTTCTAAACTACCAAATCAATTCAATTTAGTAGTACTTCTACCAATGGGAAGAAGGTTTTATTGAATTCTTTTTTTTCTATTGTTTTCGTAATCTTCAAATATCATTTCACCTAAACCTTTAAGTCCAGTATAGAATGCTTTACCCCTATTTGCTTGTGTAAATTCTCTAATAAACTTCATTAAATACGGGTCTTGTGCAATCATAAAAGTGGTGATAGGTATATGTAGTTTTCGCGCTTGAGCAGCCATGTTATAACATTTTTCTACTATGTACTCATCTAAACCTACACTATTCTTATAATAATCGCCGTTAGGCAAACGCAAACAACTTGGTTTACCATCTGTAATCATAAAAATCTGTTTGTTGGTATTACGTTTTCTCCGTAGCATATCCATTGCCAATTGCAGACCAGCCACTGTATTGGTATGGTACGGACCTACTTTTAAATAGGGCAATTCTTTTATTGATATAGGCCAAGCATCATTACCAAAAACTAAAATATCTAAGGTATCTTTTGGATAACGTGTAGTAATTAGTTCAGCCAATGCCATGGCTACTTTCTTTGCAGGAGTAATTCGGTCTTCGCCGTAGAGAATCATTGAATGACTAATATCAATCATTAATACGGTGCTCATTTGCGCCTTATGCTCTGTGTCCTCTACAACCAAATCACCCTCGTCCAATGAAAAACTACCAATACCGTGATTAATTTGTGCATTTTTCAAACTTTCGGTCATTGAAATTCGCTCTAAACTATCACCGTAACGGTATTCTCTAAACTCACCCGAACTTTCGTCACCCTGCCCAAGTTTTCCGGTTTTATGGTTACCCGAACCACTTCGTTTAATTTTTCCAAATATTTGGTCTAATGCTCTTTTTCTTAGCATTTGTTCCAACTTAGCGGTAATGTTTACTTTTCCGCCAGTTCCATTTCCCTCATCGCCTTCTTCACCTTCTTCTCCCATTTTTCCACCACCATCTTCAAACTCTTCTCGTATATAACCTTTGTTTTTTAGGTCTTCGATAAAGTCTTCAATAGTGTAATCTTCATCTGTTAATTGGTATTCTTCATCTAATTGTCTAAGCCAATCAATAGCTTCATCAAAATCGCCCGAAGTATGCGTAATTAATTCTTGAAAAATTTCAAATAATTTTTCAAAAGGAGATTGATTAGGAGCTTCATAGGTAGTAAAACGAAATCCTTTTTTCAAATTCATAGCCATATGTTAAAATTACGGCATTCTGGGGAGCAACAAAATCTTTTAAGAAAAGTTAACGCTTACCAAATTTTATTCTTGAGATAATAACTGCCATATCTAAAAATTCCTTTATAGAGAAATCGATTTAGTATTCTTTTATTTTTAGCAGCCCTCGCTTTATATTTATGTAATGAATTCACTTTTGTATGGTTTTTTAAATACTCCACCGCTTTGGAAAAAACAACAATTTGGGCTACAGCAATTTGAATTTCCTAATCTTTCAGTTTTAGATTCCACTCCTCTAAATCTACCCGATAACCTTCGGCTTGGCCACCAAATGGAATTATTATTTAAGCACCTAATTTCTAGCTCTGAAAACTTTAAAATGGTCTTTAGTAATTTATTGATTGATGAGGGTAAACTGAGAATAGGGGAATTGGACTTTATTTTAAGAGATAGTCCTACGCAAAAACACCTTCATGTTGAATTGGCCTATAAGTTTTATGTAATAGATGAAAGTAAATCTGAACCTATTTACCGTTTGGTTGGCCCAAACAAGCACGACATGTTTTTTACGAAACTGGATAAGCTTAAAGAAAAGCAAATTCCACTACTACACCATCCCAGCCTTGAAAAATATTGGGAAGCATCAGGTATCAATCCCTTTGAAATAGAACAGCAATGTTGCTTTAAAGCACAATTGTTTGAAGCTATAGATTCCGTTACATCTATTCGACCTTTAAATACAGATTGCATCGTTGGTAAATGGTTAAACTTTGATGCGTTTACTAGACCTGAGTATAAAAGTTTTCAATACTACATTCCTAAAAAAATAGAATGGGTGATAAACCCACATAACAAGGTTCCTTGGTCTTCCCATTATGAAACCTTACTTGATATTAATATGAGAATGCTAAAAGAACAATCACCAATGATTTGGGTAAAAAAAGATGGCCATACCCTTAAAAAATGGTTCGTGGTATGGTGGTAGGCTTAATGTCTATCTATCAAAACCTTTTCAATATCTTTTAAGGTGTAGCCTTTAGCTTGCAATAAGATTAAATAATGAAAAAGTAAATCAGCACTTTCATTTAAAAACAGCTCTTCGTTATCATCTTTCGCTTCAATAACGGTTTCTACAGCCTCTTCCCCTACTTTTTGAGCTATTTTATTAATCCCCTTACGAAAAAGCGAAGCTACATAGCTTTTTTCATCTTCTTTATTTGCTTTACGCGAAGCAATTACCTTTTCTAAATCAGACAAAAAACTGAAGTTTGGCGTATTTTCCTCACCCCAGCAAGTATCTGTTCCCATATGGCAAGTAGGACCGGCTGGTTTCACTTTTATCAATAGTGTGTCATTATCACAATCCACCTTCATAGAAATCAATTCCAAAAAATTGCCGCTTTCTTCACCTTTGGTCCATAACCTGTTTTTAGAACGACTAAAAAAAGTGACTTTACCTGTTTCTTTGGTTTTATTTATAGCTTCTTGATTCATGTACCCTAACATCAACACATTTTTTGTTCGTGCATCTTGAATTATTGCTGGTACCAAACCATCTTTATCTTTTGAAAAATCGATTTTCATTTTGTTGTAATCTCTTATTGTTTTTAAACTTTTTGAATTTAAATAGAAAACTAACTATCAAATTCGTACCGGAATTCCTTCTTCTTTCAACTGTTGTTTTAAATCTGGAATTGCTATTTCTTTAAAGTGGAATACACTTGCCGCTAAAGCAGCATCTGCCTTACCGTTTCTAAAAGTATCTGTAAAATGAGACACCGCTCCTGCACCACCGGAAGCAATTATTGGAATGTTTACCAAACTAGATAGTTTAGCCAATTCTGCATCAGCAAAGCCATTTTTGGTGCCGTCATGGTCCATAGAGGTAAATAAAATTTCACCTGCGCCACGCTGTTCTACTTCTTTTGCCCAATCAAACAAATCTAACTCTGTAGGTACTTTACCACCAACCAAATGTACTTTCCAGCCATAAGTAGTTTTACGTGCATCAATAGCCACGACAATACATTGCGAACCAAACTTAGCAACCAATTGGTTAATTAAGTCAGGATTCTTAACCGCAGATGAGTTAATAGAAACCTTGTCTGCACCGTTTTTGAGTAGAATATCTACATCTTCTACAGAAGAAATTCCGCCACCTACAGTGAATGGAATATTTAATTTTTCTGCAACGTGATACACCAATTTCGCAAGCGTTTTACGTTTTTGCTCGGTTGCAGAAATATCTAAGAACACCAGTTCATCTGCTCCTTCTTTCGCATAACGTTGGGCTAATTCTACCGGGTCACCAGCATCACGCAAATCCACAAAATTTACGCCTTTAACGGTTCTACCGTCTTTTATATCTAAACAGGGTATGATTCTTTTTGTAAGCAAAATTTTTAGTAATTATTAAAGTATTAATTGGCTTTATCGTTGTTTAAAATATTTAGGTCTTGCCCATCGTAAAAGCCTAATTGTTCATCTTTGAGAAATTTTACCCAAAAGGCAATTTGCCCAGTGTGGTACGAAAAATGTTCAACCAAATGGATAATATTTCCGATTCCAGAAAATTCAAATCCTTGAACAGGTTTTACAGTAACTAGCCTTTCATCTGATATTGATTTAAGCACATTCTTCACCTCTAAAACGGTACTAGTTAATTTAGAAAATATGTCTTTTTTAGTGAATCCTTTTTCCATGGAAAATTCCAAATCTCGATTTCTTATGTCTTCAATCTCTTTTAAAGACGAAATACCATACTGTCTTAAATTACCACAAAGATGTAGAATTAAATTAGCTATGCTATTCGTGTTCGTATTTGGCTTTTGCCATAGTTGTTCTTCTGTAATTTTAGCTAAAGAAATCTCAATCATCCGAAGACTTTCATCTAAACGGTAATTAGCATTAGAAATAAATTCTTCTTTAAATTTATTAGTATTCATTAGTTAAAATATAGTGCTCTAGTTGTTTTAGACGAATTCTATTTTCATAAATGGCTTTGCCAATTATAACTCCTTCACAGCCTATTTCTTTTAATTTTGGGAGTTCATCAAAAGTAGATATACCACCACTAGCAATCAATTTTATTTGATGCTCAATATTTTGTGCGACACTATTCGTGTTATCTGCAGTAGCCGTTTTAGTTTGTAGTAATATTTTCTGATACAAATCGAATGCCGGCCCTTGTAACATACCATCTTTAGAAATATCTGTGCAAATAACATAAGAAATGCCTTTGGCTTGATATTCATTTATAAAGGGAATTAATTCTTGGTCCGATTCTTCTTGCCATCCCGAGACTGCTATTTTTTCATTATTGGCATCTGCGCCAAGAATAATTTTGTCGCTACCGTGTTGCTGAATCCATCCTAAAAAAGTGTCGGGGTCTTTCACCGCAATACTACCGCCTGTAATTTGATTGGCCCCACTTTCAAAGGCAATGTGTAAATCTTCATCGGTTTTTAATCCGCCTCCAAAATCAATTTTCAAATTGGTTTTTGTAGCAATTTGCTCCAAAACCTTATGATTTACAATGTGTTTGGACTTTGCACCGTCTAGATCTACCAAATGCAGGTACTGAATACCACGGTCCTGAAACTCTTTAGCTACTTCTAACGGATTCTCATTGTATATTTTTTTGGTATCGTAATCGCCCTTAGACAAACGAACACATTTACCGTCTATAATATCTATTGCTGGGATTATTCTCATTTTATATAGTATAAAATACTGAGTAATTAGTATTAAGTATTACTACGAAAATTTAAGTTAGTTTTTTCTGTAAGGCATAATTCATGTTTTTGATGTCCTCAATAAGGTTTAATAACTCTTCGATGGCAATAGAGTTTCCAAAATTTAGACGTTTAATCAATAGTAATTGTGTTTCAACTTCACAACAAGAACCATTTGCAACACTTAAAAAATGACGAAATTCATTATTACCTTTTCGTCCTGCTCCTTCCGCAATATTGGAAGGTATTGAAATAGCTGCTCTTTTTATTTGAGCGGTGATTCCAAATTTTTCATCAATAGGTAGATTATCAGTGGCTTTATAAATTTTTTCTACTAAATCCATTGACTTTTGCCAAATTATTAAATCTTTGAACTTGTTCATTTTTTCTTACTTCTTTGTACTTTTTACTTAGTACTTAAAACAGCTAATCTAATTTTGCTTTATCTATAGCCATCCATAATTCTGAATTACCCACAGCTTTAAAACCATATTTTTCATAAAGTTTGTGCGCATCTTTTGTTTTTAGACTAATGGTCAACACATTTTTGATACAAGCATCTTCCAAAATATGAGCTACAAGCCATTTGCCCAATCCCTTACCTTGGTAATCGTCAAATATGATAACGTCCATGATATAAGCAAAAGCAACATGGTCCGTTAATACTCTTGCAAATCCTACCTGTTCCATAGCTTCCTTGTAAACACCGAAACAAATGGTGTTTTTAATGGTAGTTTTAGTTTGCTGTTCCGTTCTATAACCACCCCAATACGATGTTTTAATCGCTTTATGAATTTTATCAAATTGCAACAAATTTTTGTCCTTGGAAATGGTGTAACCAATCATTACTACAAACTCAAGAAGTTTTTAAGTATCTGAGCGCCATATTCGCCCGACTTTTCTGGGTGAAACTGTACACCGTAAAAATTATCTTTTGCCA
This sequence comes from Croceivirga lutea, assembly GCF_014235875.1. Taxonomy (GTDB): domain Bacteria; phylum Bacteroidota; class Bacteroidia; order Flavobacteriales; family Flavobacteriaceae; genus Croceivirga; species Croceivirga lutea. Next base: position 513,526 of record NZ_JACJUK010000001.1, read on the forward strand.
AAGCGGCACTGTATTCAAGTCCGTAGGTACTTGTTGCAATAGTAGCCTCGCATTTTGGAGCATAAAAACTATGGACCAGATATATAAAATCGTTCTCCAAGTTTTTAAACAAGGGCGACTGCAAGTTTTCAATCTTATTCCAACCAATCTGAGGCACTTTTACACTAGTCTCAAACTTAACAACATCCACATCAAATATGCCTAATCCTTTAGTATTGCCTTCTTCAGAAGCATTACACATGAGCTGCATACCCAAGCAAATACCCAAAACTGGCTGTTTTAGCGTAGGAATGATGGAGTCTAAACCACTTTCTTTTAGCTTATGCATAGCAGAGCTTGCTTCCCCTACCCCTGGGAAAATTACTTTATCCGCATTACGAATAACTTCTGTGTCATTACTTAGAACAGCTTCTACTCCCAAACGTTGAAAGGCAAACTTGATGCTCTGTATATTTCCAGCGCCATAGTCTATAATTACCAAACTCATAACATTCCTTTTGTAGATGGTAAAATCATTTTTTCTTTGTCTTGCTTTACCGCCATTTTTATCGCTTTTGCCAACGCTTTAAAAATTGCCTCTATTTTGTGGTGCTCGTTAGTGCCCTCTGCCTTAATATTTAAATTGGCCTTAGCCCCGTCCGTAAACGATTTAAAGAAATGATGAAACATTTCTGTAGGCATATCTCCTACCTTTTCACGTTTAAAATCGGCTTCCCAAACCAACCAATTTCTTCCACCAAAATCTATAGCAGCAGAAGCCAGACAGTCATCCATAGGCAAACAAAATCCGTAGCGTTCTATACCCAACTTATTTCCTAGGGCTTTATGGAAGACTTCGCCTAAGGCAATTCCCGTATCTTCTATGGTGTGGTGTTCATCTACTTCCAAATCGCCATCCACCTTAATATCTAAATCCATTTGACCATGGCGTGCAATTTGGTCTAACATATGGTCAAAAAACTTTAAGCCCGTATCAATATTGGCTTTACCAGTACCATCTAGATTTACTTTGATATGAATTTTGGTTTCCTTGGTTTCTCTTTTAATTTCCGCAACTCTATCCTGCACCTTTAAAAATTCGTAAATGGCTTGCCAATCATTACTTTCTAGAGCAATAAAATCGTCCAAATCTTTACGTTCAACTGTAATTTCTCCAGTACCCAAATTGGTGTTATCGTTAATGAAAATCCCTTTTGCACCTAAATTTTTAGCCAGCTCTACATCGGTTAGCCTATCGCCAATTACAAACGAATTTTCTAAGTCGTACGCATCCGAAAAATATTCCGTTAACATCCCCGTACCCGGCTTACGCGTATCGGCATTTTCGTTTGGGAAAGTTCTATCTATATAAACCGCATCAAAATGAACACCCTCATTCTCAAAAGCGGTAATAATAAAGTTGTGCACTGGCCAAAAGGTGTCTTCAGGAAATGTTTCGGTACCTAAACCATCTTGGTTGGTAATCATTACCAAGCTATAATCTAGTTCCTTGGCAATTTTACCTAAATAGGTGAATGCTTTTGGATAGAAAATCATTTTTTCAAAGGCATCTATTTGCTCATCAACAGTTTCTTTGATGATGGTGCCATCACGGTCTATAAATAATACTTTTTTAGCCATTTATAGGGCTTTTAAGGTTGAAATTAGTTTGTCATTTTCGTTAACCGTACCAACAGTTAATCGAAGCGTATTTTCGCACAGTGGTTGGGTACTTCGGTTTCGTATTACGATTCCTTTTTCCAATAATTGGTTATACCGCTTATTGGCATCATCAACTTTAATTAAAATAAAATTAGCGTCGCTATCGTAAATTGTTTCGATATACGGAATGGTAGCAATGGCTTCGGATAATCGCTTACGTTCTTGAAGTAATGTTTGCACTTGCTCTTTTACCGTTGCGTAATTTTCTAGGGCTTCAAATGCCTTTTGTTGTGTAAGTTCATTTACGTTGTAGGGTGGTTTAATTTTCTTTAAAACCGCTATGATTTCTTCTGAAGCAAAACACAAGCCCAGACGAATACCCGCCATAGCAAAAGCTTTAGAAAGTGTCTGTGTTACAATAAGATTAGGAAAATCGTTTAAACGAAAACTCCAACTACCGTTTGTTGCAAAATCGATATAGGCCTCGTCTACTACTACCAATCCCGTAAACTCGAACAATAAGCGCTCTATCGCTTCAAAATCAAAACTATTCCCTGTAGGATTGTTTGGCGTGCACAAAAAAAGTAGCTTGGTGTTTTCATCCGTGGCTGCTAGAATCTCATCAACATTAGGCTGAAATTTATCCGTTAGCAGCACTTCCCTATTCTCAATATTATTAATGCCAGATAGTACCTTATACATTCCGTACGTAGGAGGCAAGGTTATTATATTGTCTTTACCTGGTTCACAAAAAGCTCTGAAAATTAAATCGAGTACTTCATCACTACCGTTACCTACTAAAATCTGACTAGCTTCCACTTGTTTCACCTCAGAAATCAGTTGTTTCAAATTACGTTGATGCGGGTCTGGGTATCGATTTAAACCATTTTCAAATGGGTTTTCATTGGCATCTAAAAATACCATCTGTTCACCAGAAGAAACATACTCATCTCTAGCAGACGAATACGGTTTTAATGCCTTTACGTTTTCACGAACCAAAAGGTCCAAATTAAATAGTGTATTCATTCCTATTCTTCCAAGGATTTAAGGCGTAAGGTAACCGCATTTTTATGCGCTTGTAAGCCTTCTGCCTCTGCCATTAGTTCTATACTTTTTCCTAGATTTTTAATACCTTCTTTACTCAAACGTTGAAAAGTCATACTTTTAGTAAAACTGTCTAGATTAACACCGCTATACTGTTTTGCATAACCGTTTGTGGGCAAAGTGTGGTTGGTTCCAGAGGCATAATCTCCTGCGCTCTCTGGTGTGTAATTACCTATAAAAACCGAACCAGCATTATACGTATTGTTTACATAGAAATCTTCATTTTCCACACAAACAATATAGTGTTCTGGTGCATATTGGTTAATTATAGCTAATGCGGTTTCGTCGTTATCTACAATAATTAGTTTACTATTTTCAATCGCTTGGGTTGCAATATCTTTTCTTGGTAAAATGGCCAATTGGTTTTCTAAAGCTACAGTTACTTTAGAAGCAAAGGCCTCTGAAGTAGTAACTAAAACTACCTGACTATCCACACCATGTTCGGCTTGACTCAATAAATCTGAAGCTACAAAATCAGCATTTGCGGTGTCATCTGCTACGACCAACAACTCGCTAGGACCCGCCGGCATATCTATACTTACTCCAAATTTGGTTGCCATTTGTTTGGCAGTAGTTACGTATTGGTTACCCGGGCCAAATATTTTATACACTTGGGGCACACTCTCTGTACCAAATGTCATTGCGCCAATAGCTTGTATACCACCAACCTTTACAATTTTGGTAACCCCGCATAATTGAGCAGCGAATAAAATAGCCGGATGTAACTTCCCTTCCTTATCAGGCGGGCTACATAGTACAATTTCTTGGCAACCTACAATTTTTGCAGGCAAGGCAAGCATTAAAATAGTAGAAAACAAAGGTGCTGTACCACCAGGAATGTAAAGACCAACTTTTTGAATAGCTCGTTTTTCTTGCCAACAGTCTACGCCTGGCATGGTAGTAACCGCTACACGTTCTGTTTTTTGTGCTTGGTGAAAAGCTTCAATATTACTTTTAGCAACTTTAATCGCTTCTTTTAATTCTTTAGAAATTAGTGCCATTCCTTCTTTAATTTCTTCCTCAGAAACTAATAAATTGTCAAGTTTGGCACCATCAAACTTTTCGGTGTAAGCTTTTAACGCTTTATCTCCTTGCGCTTGTACGGCATCAAAAATCTCCTTCACAATAGGCTCTAAAGCTTCATAAGATTGTGTGGGTCTTGCTAAAATGGTAGACCACTCACTTTTAGCCGGATTCGTATATCTTTTCATTTTAAAGCACCATTTTTTCTATTGGGCAAACCAAAATACCTTCTGCACCCGCCTGTTTTAATTCGTCTATCACTTCCCAAAAAGTATCTTTGTTAATCACGGTGTGCACGGAGCTCCAACCCTCTTCTGCCAAAGGTAAAACCGTAGGGCTGCGCATACCAGGTAAAATAGTGAGAATAGTATCTAGATTAGCATTAGGTACATTCATTAGAACATACTTGTTCTTTCTTGCTTTAAGTACAGATTGTATACGGAATAACAATTTGTCTAGTATTGCATTACGCTCTACATCAATTTTTGGAGAAACTGCTAGAACTGCTTCACTTTTTAAAAGCACCTCTACCTCTTTAAGATTGTTTTTAAACAAGGTACTACCACTAGAAACAATATCGCAAATAGCATCTGCAAGTCCTATATTTGGTGCAATTTCTACGGAGCCATTAATCAAATGAATATCTGCATTGATACCGTTTTGCTCTAAAAATTTATTTACCGTATTTGGATAGGAAGTCGCAATACGTTTTCCTTCAAAATCTTTAAAGGAATTGTATTGTTTCTCTTTTGGAATAGCCATGCTTACTTTACATTTAGAGAAGCCGAGCTTCTCGGCTACGGTAATGCCCTCTCCTTTTTCAAAAAGCACATTCTCCCCTATAATAGCTATATCAACTACACCATCTTTAAGGTACTGCGGAATATCTCCGTTACGCAGGTAAAAAACTTCCATTGGAAAATTTCGAGCATCTGCTTTTAACTGGTCTTTACCATTGTCTATAGATATGCCGCAATTTTTTAAGATGTTAAGAGAATCTTCATTTAAACGACCACTTTTTTGAATAGCAATTCTTAGTTTCATTTTTTAAGTTTACGTGTTTTGCGTTACACCGGTTTTACTTTTCTTTTTCAGTTTAAGACATAAAAAAACCCGTTTGATTGCTCAAACGGGTCTAATCTTATTTTGACATACACAAAATACAGTTACCTCGCTTGAGCGATTGTAAAAGTATGATGATGTACATGATATTTTGTCATAACAGTGTAAAAGTAAAACGAAATAATTTTACAAAAAAGAAAATTTTAGTTATTTCCTAAAATTAATGGTAATCCGTCATCACCAGAGCCAACTACAACTATTTTGGAATTAGGACTCTTAGACAATTCTAAGGTAGCTTCTATACCCTTGTCTTGAAGGATTTTATCAGTTAACGATGCACTCAAAATCCGGTTTGCATCGGCTTTACCTTGCGCTTCAATACGAACCTTTTCGGCTTCTTTTTGAGCAGTCACTAATTTAAATTCATATTCCAAAGACTGTTGTTCTTGTTGTAACTTGCTTTCAATAGCTTGTTTTATCGTTGGAGGCAGTTTTACATCTTCAACTAAAACTCTTTTAACATTAAGAAATTGGCCTTCTAGTTCATTTCGAACTTCGTCTAATATTTCTTGTTCTATGACATCTCGTTTACTAGAATACAATTGCTCTGGTGTATATCTACCAACTACACTACGTGCAGCCGCGTTTACAGCAGGGTCTAATAATTCTTGTACGTAATCTTCACCTTTTGTTTTTATAAGTAAGCCAAGACTACTATATACTGGTTCAAACCAGATTGTACCATTTACACTTACTTCTAAGCCATTTACTGACAATACATTCATTTGATCAGAAATAGATTGTTGACGTACTTTATGAATCAACATATCATTCCATGGGGCTACTACATGCCAACCTTCACCATAAGTTTTGTCTGTTACAACACCGCCACCTGCAGGTTTAAATAATACCCCTCCTTCACCAGGGCCAATGCGAACTATTGTTTTTGTAATTAAGATTATTGCTACAATTGCAATAAAAACTGCCGGAAGCGCAATCTTGGGTAATCTATCCATTTTAATGTTTTTTAAAGTAATCCGTTATATTTTCTAATAAACCACTCCGTGGCTAAGCAAAAGGCTATTGCGAGAAGCAACCATCGAAAATCGATTAAAGATACCACATTTTTGATGCTTTTTTGAATGGGTGTAAACTCTTGATTAACTTGTAAATTATTAATTAACTCATCTACTTGATTAGAAAAATAAGCTTCTCCACTATTATTGTTGGCTAGCGCCAGAAGTTTTTCTGCGTTAGATGATGCTAATTGATTTTCTAAATTAAAAGCAACAATTTTGAATTTACCAGACCTATTAAAATTTTCTCCTTCAACACTAACCATAAAAGTATATTCACCTGCTTTTAAATTACTCAAATCTGCTTGGTAATTTGAATTGTTTAATAGCATAGGCACTTTAGATACCTGCCCTGAATCATCGGTTATTGTTAACATTAAAGAAGCTTTAGCGTCAAAATTGTATGCTTCATCAAAATAAGAGGCAGAAATAGTAGCTAAAGCAGGGGAATCGAATATAGGATTATAATCTAATCGTAATCTGTTTTTAGGCTTAGTGTCTGATAAGTAGCGGATTAGCTGACCAATAAAATCATCAAACTGACTAAAACTTTTGGTGTCTTGATAGGCTTTTGCTCTCCATCTCCAGATATTCTCACCTTGTAATACAGCATACTTAGCATCATCAGAACTGGCTGTAAATAATAAAGGAGTATTTAACTGGCTACCCTTTATTTTTTGATTTAATAAGACTCTAAATGGTGTATTCACAGCAAAGTCACCTAACTGAAAGCGTAACGGAGGGAAACTTTCCACATTAAGTTCACTAATATCGAAAGCGTCAAAAGCTTCATTTTTTGAAGCCTCCACATCTTCCGTTTGACGATAACTTTCTTTTTGAAAATTATTTTGAACTGAGTTTAAAAAATTCCAATCTGTTTGTGAACCCGTAACAATAAAATGTCCAATTTTTCGCTGTTTAGCCTGATTGAAAACATTCATAAACGTTGAATTGGGTTGATAGAGTATTAAAAAATCAAAGTCATCTAAATCTTTACTAGAAATTGAAGGCTGCACTAGGGTTACTGACCGTTGCTCATTGGTTTCTATTGCTTTTTTGAGTGCTCCTAAATCAGGATGCAATAAAGAAGAAACTAAACCAATTTTAGTTTGTTCATCAATAACTTCAATAGCAACTTCTTTTGAATTGTTCACCTTATTCTTTTCTGAAGACAAGGGTTCTACCTCAAAACGAACAGTTTTAAATCCGACTGAAGTGGCCTCAATTTGTCCAGCTATACTTCTAGAATTATTTTTTTTACTAAAGCTTAGGTGTTCTCTAAAGACTCTTTTGCCATTGACATAAACATTTAAGTTGGTATTTTCAGAACTACGTCCAGAATAATTTATGGTAACTTCAAAAGGATAGAAATTATTTAAAAAAGTATATCTATTTACACTAGCCCTGGAAACATACAAATCATCATATTTTGTTGTATCTCCGATAATTATAGGATAAATAGATACATCAGACTTGGCCCTATAAAATTCATAATCAGCACCAACGTTTTGGTTACCATCTGTGACTAGTATTACTTTTGTTGGATTCGTAGCATATATCTCCCCTATATCAGCTAAAGCTTTTGAAATATTGGTGATACTTCCATTGTTTGCTAAACTATCTAATTGATTTAGGCCATCATCAAAATGATGTGAGAATAAAGCAAATCGTTCTGAAAAATCAGTTTTACTAAATTGTTCTTTAATTACGTTTAATTCATTTAGACCATTATTTAAAATAGAAGAAGAATTATCGAATAGTACAACCAGGTTTGATTTTTCAACATAAGGTTCAGAACTTGTAAACTTAGGATTGATTAATAGTAAGAAGGCAAAGAACCATGTTAAAAAGCGCAAAAGAGCCAAAACCCAATTGATTTTAGCTCTTTTAGCTCTAAAAAAGTATTGAAAAATGGCTAACCCTAAAGCTGTAATAGCAGCCAGAACGATTAATAAAAGGGTTTCTATCGCCATTTAAAAATCGATTAGGTTAACATTCCACCGTCTACATTAAGAACTTGACCTGTAATGTAAGCTGACATATCAGAGGCTAAGAATAAACAGGCATTTGCCACGTCTTCTGGTGTTCCCCCTCTTTTTAAAGGAATACCATCTCTCCAACCTTGTACCGTTTTTTCATCGAGTTTGTCTGTCATCTCAGTTTCAATAAACCCAGGTGCTATAGCATTGCAACGAATATTTCTTGAACCTAGTTCTAAGGCTACTGATTTAGTAAAACCAATCATACCAGCTTTGGAGGCGGCATAGTTTGCCTGACCAGCATTACCTTTTACACCAACAACACTACTCATATTAATAATGGAGCCTTTACGTTGTTTAAGCATAGTACGTTGCACTGCTTTGGTCATATTAAAAACCGATTTAAGGTTTATTTCAATAACCGTATCAAAGTCAGCTTCACCCATACGCATTAGCAAATTGTCTTTGGTAATACCCGCATTATTAATTAACACATCAATACCACCAAAATCTTCTAATACATCAGCAACAAGTTTCTCAGCTTCTTCAAAACTACCAGCGTTACTTTTGTATGCCTTTGCCTTAACGCCTTTAGCAGTTAGTTCTTTCTCTAATTCTATTGCAGGTGTTTCACTGGAACTATAAGTAAACGCAACATTTGCGCCATGGTCAGCAAATATTGCTGCTATACCTCTACCAATGCCTCTACTGGCACCAGTAATAATGACATTTTTATCTTGAAGTAACTTCATATTTATATTGGTTGTTAACTATCAAATATAACGTAATGGAAATTGTATTGAATAAAAAAATCCCGAATACTTCGGGATTTATAATAGGTTTAACAGGACGATTATCCCATTACTTCTTTTACTTTTAATCCAATTTCTGCAGGAGAATCCACTACGTGAATTCCACAATCTCGCATAATGGCTTTTTTAGCTTGCGCGGTATCATCACTACCACCTACAATAGCACCAGCATGGCCCATTGTTCTACCTGCAGGTGCAGTTTCACCAGCAATAAAACCTACTATTGGTTTAGTACTTCCACTTTCTTTGTACCACTTAGCAGCTTCAGCCTCTAACTGACCACCAATTTCACCTATCATAACAACAGCATCTGTATCTGGGTCATTAATTAATAGCTCAACCGCTTTTTTTGTTGTAGTTCCAATAATAGGATCACCTCCAATACCAATAGCGGTAGAAATACCTAAACCTTGACGAACTACCTGGTCAGAAGCTTCGTAAGTTAATGTACCTGATTTGGAAACGATGCCTATTTTACCTTGTTTAAAAACAAAACCTGGCATAATACCAACCTTAGCCTCACCTGGAGTAATTACACCAGGGCAGTTAGGACCAATTAGTGTACAATCTCTATCTTGTATGTAATCATATGCCTTAACCATATCAGCCACAGGAATACCTTCAGTAATGGTAATAATAACTTTAATACCTGCATTTGCAGATTCCATAATGGCATCAGCAGCAAATGCTGGAGGCACAAAAATTATAGAAGTGTCAGCTCCAACTTTTTCTACTGCTTCTTGTACGGTATTAAAAACTGGTTTTCCAAGATGTTCTTGACCACCTTTACCAGGTGTAACACCACCAACGATGTTGGTACCATATTCAATCATTTGTTCGGCATGGAAGGTTCCTTCGCTACCTGTAAAGCCTTGAACTATAATTTTAGAATCTTTGTTGACTAAAACACTCATATAATTTTCAATTTGGTCGTAAAAATACTGCTTCAATTAAGAAGATAAAAACCTCCAAAATCAAAACTTGTTTAATTTTTCAATAATTTTTGGAATTTGCCTCACTTGAGCCAATTGTTTTAATTTACTTTTTGCTTCTTCAGCAGGACTACCAAAATAGGTAGTTTCTCCTTCCAAAGACTTTGAAATTCCTGATTGCGCTAATATTACTGCTTTTTTTCCTATAGTTATTCCACTGATAATTCCTACTTGGCCCCATAGGGTTACTTCATCTTCAATAACAACACAACCTGCAATGCCGCATTGGGAAGCAATTAAACAGCGTTCACCAATAACGGTGTCATGCCCTACTTGAATCTGATTATCAAGTTTACTTCCTTTTTTAATAGTAGTATCACCAGTAACACCTCTATCAATTGTACAACCAGCACCTATATCTACACCATCTTCGATAACTACTCGCCCACCAGATAATAATTTATCAAAGTGGGTAGTTCTCTTTTTATAATAAAAGGCATCTGCACCTAAGATTGTGCCTGCATGAATAGTAACATTATCACCTATAACGCAATCATCATAAATGGTAACATTAGGATGAATTACTGTATTGCTACCAATAACTACATTATTACCAATAAAAGCGTTAGGTTGAATTACAGTTCCTTCCCCTATTTTAGCAGATGTAGCAATTACTGCATCAGCAGCTACAAATGGTTTAAAAAATTTTGTTAACGAATTAAAGTGTGTAAAAGGGTCATCTGAAATTAGAAGCGATTTACCTTCAGGACAATCTACTTTTTTATTGATTAGCACTGTTGTTGCAGCAGATTCAAGTGCTTTGTTGTAATATTTGGGGTGATCCACAAAAACAATATCGCCTTTTTCTACCACATGAATCTCATTCATACCCAGCACAGGAAAATTTGGGTCGCCCACAAATTCAACGTTTAAAAGCGAAGCTATTTCTTCAAGGGTGTATTCCCTAGGAAATTTCATGAATCTTATTCTTTAGAACGTTCTTGATAAGAACTTGTGGCAGTATCAATTTTAATTTTATCACCTTCATTAATAAACAAAGGAACATTAATTCTTGCACCAGTTTCCACGGTAGCTGGTTTAGTAGCATTGGTGGCGGTGTTACCTTTTACACCAGGTTCTGTATGCGTTACTTCTAACACAACACTTGCTGGCATTTCAACTGAAAGTGGCATTTGGTCTTCAGTATTAAATATAATGGAAACAACTTCACCTTCTTTTAAAAGCTCAGGTGTATCTAAACTATCTTTTTCTAGGGTAATCTGGTTGTAATCATCAGTATTCATAAAGTGAAAAGTGTCCCCTTCTGGGTATAAAAACTGATAGGAACGTGTCTCTACACGCACGTCATCTATTTTGTGACCCGCTGAGAAAGTATTATCAATAACTTTACCAGAAGTTACGCTCTTCAACTTTGTTCTAACAAATGCAGGACCTTTACCAGGTTTAACGTGTAAGAATTCTATGATTTTGTAAATGTCATGGTTGTAACGAATGCACAACCCTTTTCTGATGTCTGAAGTACTTGCCATATATTAGTTTGAGCTAAAATAACCTTTCATAATACCACGTTGAGAATCTCGTATAAACTGAAGTATTTCATCTCTTTCTGGAGTTGCCTCCATTTCAGCTTCTATGATTTCTGCGGCTTGTGAGTTATTATAATTATTTTGATATAAGATTCTATAAATATTCTGAATTTCACGAATTTTACTGGATTCAAATCCTCTTCTACGTAAACCAACAGAGTTAATACCTACATAAGACAAAGGCTCTCTAGCGGCTTTAACAAAAGGTGGTACATCTTTTCTTACCAATGAACCTCCCGTTACAAAAGCATGATGCCCAACAGAGACAAATTGATGAACCGCAACCATACCTGCTAAAACCACATTTTCTCCAATAGTTACATGACCTGCCAGAGTAGAATTGTTGCTAAAAATACATCCATTACCAACTATACAATCATGTGCAACATGTGAATATGCCATAATTAAACAGTTATCTCCGATAACTGTCTTCATACGGTCAGAAGTTCCTTTATTAATGGTAACACATTCTCTAATAGTAGTATTATCGCCAATAATTACCGTAGTTTCCTCCCCTTGATATTTTAGGTCTTGAGGCATAGCAGAAATTACTGAGCCAGGAAAAATACTGCAATTCTTTCCTATTCTAGCGCCTTCCATAATGGTAACGTTAGAACCTATCCATGTTCCTTCACCTATGGTAACGTTATTATGAATTGTAGTAAACGGTTCAATTACAACGTTTTTTGCAATTTTAGCACCTGGGTGCACATATGCCAATGGTTGATTCATAATTTATTATTCGTTACCCTTAACTTTTACAATTTGAGCCATTAGTTCAGCTTCAGAAACTAACTTACCATTAGCATAAGCATAGGCCTGCATATGGCAAATACCTCTTCTGATAGGAGCAATTAAGTCGCACTTAAAAATTAGTGTATCTCCCGGGCCTACTTGATGCTTGAATTTTACCTTGTCTATTTTCATGAAATACGTAAGGTAATTTTCAGGGTCTGGAACGGTACTCAACACCAATATACCACCTGTTTGTGCCATTGCTTCAACTTGCAAAACACCTGGCATTACTGGAGCACCAGGAAAATGACCTACAAAAAAAGGTTCATTCATGGTTACGTTCTTTACCCCAACAACATGAGAATCAGAAAGTTCCAAAATCTTATCTACCAATAAAAATGGGGGTCTATGTGGAAGCATATCCATAATTTTTACCACATCCATTAATGGCTGTTGATTCAAATCAAAATTTGGAACCTTATTCCGTTTTTCAATTTTTATAATCTTAGAAACCTTTTTAGCAAATTGAGTATTAACAAAATGCCCTGGTTTATTAGCAATTACTTTTCCTCTTATTCGGGTTCCGATTAACGCTAAATCACCAATTACATCTAAGAGTTTATGTCTTGCTGCTTCGTTTGGTTGATGCAGCGTAAGGTTATCTAAAATACCATTAGGCTTAACTGAAAGTTTCTCTTTATTAAATGCCTTTTCTAGCTTTTTTTGAGTTTCTTGAGAAATCTCTTTATCTACATAAACAATAGCGTTATTAAGGTCACCACCTTTAATTAACCCATGCTCTAAAAGCATTTCTAACTCATGTAAAAAACTAAATGTACGGGCATAAGCTATTTCATCTTTAAAATCAGACATGTGTTCCAAAGTAGCATTTTGTGTGCCTAAAACTTTGGTTCCAAAATCAACCATTGTGGTTACTTGATATTCATCTGACGGGATGATAGTTATTTCACTACCTGTATTCTCATCTTTATAAGATATCACATCTTTTATCACAAATTCTTCCCGAAATGCCTCTTGCTCCGCAATACCTGCTTTTTCTAATGCTTCCACAAAGAATTTTGAAGAACCGTCCATTATTGGTGGTTCAGGAGCATTCAGCTCTATTAGAACATTATCAATATCCAAACCTATTAAAGCAGCTAGAACATGCTCAGAGGTATGAATTTTAACCCCGTTCTTTTCCAGGTTTGTTCCTCTTTGCGTATTTACCACATAATTTGCATCTGCTTCAATAATGGGTTCTCCTTCTAAATCAACACGTTTAAAAGCAAAACCATGATTTTCAGGCGCAGGTAAAAATGTCATGGTAACATTTTCGCCAGTATGCAAACCTACCCCTTCTAGGGTTACTTTATTTTGTAATGTTTTTTGTTTGATGTCAGTTGTTGTCACCATTATTCTGTTTTTCTAATTCAGAAATTCGTGAATCTATTTTTGCCAAGTTCTTAAAATGAACGTATGACTTATTATAATCTCCATAATTAAGAGCGGGAGAACCTTGAAGCACTTCATCATCCTTTACATTTCTGCCAATACCAGATTGTGCTTGTATTCTAACTCTATTCCCTATTGTGATATGACCAACGATACCTACTTGGCCGCCAATCATGCAATTTTTTCCAATTTTAGTTGAACCTGCAATTCCGGTTTGGGCTGCAATTACCGTATTCTCACCAATTTCAACGTTATGCGCTATCTGTATTTGATTATCCAGTTTTACACCTCTCCTTAATACTGTGGAACCCAAAGTAGCACGGTCTATTGTTGTACCGGCTCCTACATCTACATTATCTTCTATAATAACATTACCGGTTTGAGGTACTTTAGAAAACTCACCTTTTTCATTTGGAGCAAAACCAAAACCATCAGCACCAATTATTACCCCGCTATGCAAGACACAATTATTACCTACCAAGGTTTCAGAATAAATCTTTGCACCAGCAAAAATTACTACGTTATCACCAATGGTAACATTATCCCCTATATATACATTCGGATAAATCTTAACATTAGTACCAATAGTTACATTATTACCCAAGTAAGAAAAAGCACCTAGGTAAAACCCAGCGCCATATTTTGTATTCTCAGAAATAAATGAAGGTGATTCAATACCTTCTTTATTGTTTTTAACTTGATTGTAATATTCTAATAATTTAGAAAACGATTTATATGCATCCTCTACACGAATTAAGGTAGTGCTTAAATCTTGATCAGGAACAAAATCTTTATTTACTATAGTAATTGAAGCTTTTGTAGAGTATATGTATTGCGTGTATTTGGGATTGGCTAAAAAAGTCAATGAACCATTCTCCCCTTCTTCAATTTTAGAAAGTTTATGAACGGCTACTTCAGGATTTCCCTGTACTTCCCCTTCTAAAATTCCGGCAATTTGAGTAGCTGTAAACTTCATAATTTCGGCAAAAGTAACGTTTTTTTGGTCAAACTAATGCTTTAGGATAACACATATAATATTTAGTTACCTCTTTTGAGAGGGCTTTAATATTTAAATGATCAGAAGCTTTTGCTACGTCAATAACTTTTCCATTTTTCTTAAGTATATTAATGTTTTGCTCACGTTCATTATAAGCCCTGTTGCCAATTGTTCCTTCTATTACAAAGTATTTTGCTTCGTCTTCATTAAAATTAAATAGTTTCATCACCTCTAATAACTTAGCTTCATAAGCACCTTCTTCAAAGGGTTTTTTCTTTATTTTCACTTTTGGCAGTTTTCTATTTATCAACATTTTGCAAAGGCTAGAAAGAATTTTATCATCATGATATTGCCACTCTTTTATAGCCATCATAATATCTATATCATCTAGTTTTGCAAAAGCATCCAAATCAAAATCAATAGTAGCAAACGTATCTTTTCTAAGAAAATACATAAGCGAACTACTACACTTTAATTCCGTTCCTTCTGAAATTAAAAACTTAGCGCGTTTAATAATCTTACCAAGTAACAATTCAGCAACCAAGCTTGTTTTATGCAAATACACCTGCCAATACATAAATCTACGAGCCATCAGAAATTTTTCCACAGAATAAATTCCTTTTTCCTCTACTACGAGCTCATCATTTCTAACGTTAAGCATAGACAACAAGCGCTGTGAACTTATATTACCCTCAGTAACACCACTAAAAAAACTATCTCGTTTAAGATAATCTAATCGGTCCATATCTAACTGACTTGAAACCAATTGATTTAAAAACTTTTTAGGATGAGTCCCTTGAAAAATTGAAATCACCATGGCTAATTCACCATTAAACTCGGTGTTCAATTTTTTCATAAATAGCAAAGAAATTTCTTCATGACCAACCCCTTCTACCAGGTGTCCTTCAAGCGCATGAGAAATGGGTCCGTGACCAATATCATGCAATAGAATAGTTGCTAAAAGGGCTTTTTCTTCTTCCGTAGTAATTTCAACTCCTTTAAATTTTAGTTGAGCAATGGCATCTTTCATTAAATGCATACTGCCTAAGGCATGATGAAAACGTGTGTGATGGGCTCCAGGATAAACCAAGTAAGATAACCCCATTTGAGAAATTCTTCTCAAACGCTGAAAATAGCGATGTTCCAGTAAATTGTAAATCAATTCGTTTGGAATGCCAATAAAACCATAGATTGGGTCGTTAAATATTTTGAACTTATTTGTCAAAGCTTATTTCTTAAGAACGGCAAAGATAACACCTGTATGAAAATGAAAACACCTTCAATATTGTGGGTCGATGATGAAATCGACCTATTAAAGCCTCATATTTTATTTCTAGAAAAGAAAAATTACAAAGTTACCACTGCACAAAGTGGGCAAGATGCGCTAGAGGAAATTAGAAATACAAGATTTGATATTGTTTTTTTAGATGAAAACATGCCAGGTATCAGCGGATTGGAAACCTTGCAAGAAATAAAGCAAATAAATGCTTCTTTACCAGTTGTTATGATTACTAAGAGCGAAGAGGAATATTTAATGGATGAGGCTATTGGTAGCAAAATAGCCGATTATTTAATAAAACCTGTTAATCCTAATCAGATTCTACTATCACTTAAAAAGTCGCTAGAAAATTCACGCTTGGTATCTGAAAGAACATCAGCTAGTTACCAACAAGAATTTCGTAAGATAGCTATGGACATGGCTATGGTAAATACCTTTGAAGAATGGGCTGAGTTGTATCAAAAATTAATTTACTGGGAACTTGAGTTAGAACAAATTGAAGATTCTGGTATGTTTGAAATTCTGGAGTCTCAAAAAACGGAAGCCAACACACAGTTTAGCAAGTTTGTAGACAAAAACTATCGTGATTGGTTTCAAAATGCAGAAGGCCCTATAATGTCTCATACGCTATTTAAAAATCTAATTAAACCCGAGCTAAAAGATTCCAAAACGCTGCTTGTGGTTATAGATAATTTACGGTATGATCAATGGCAAGCTATTGAAGAAGTTATTGGAATTCATTACAAAAAAACAAAAGAAGAACCCTATTACAGCATTTTACCAACGGCAACACAGTATGCTAGAAATGCTATTTTCTCTGGTTTAACACCATTAGAAATGGAACGCCAACACCCCAATTGGTGGAAAAACGACACCGATGAAGGTGGTAAAAATCTTTTTGAAGCCGAGTTCTTGGGAGCGCAATTAAAACGTCTTGGGCTTACTTTAAAGTGGGATTACCATAAAATAAGCAGTTTGAAAAAAGGTAAACAGTTGGCTCAAAATTTTGGATCACATAAAGACAATGATTTAACCGTTGTGGTTTACAATTTTGTTGATATGCTATCTCATGCTAAAACCGAAATGGAGGTAATTAGAGAATTGGCAGGTAGCGATAAAGCTTATAGATCTTTAACATTAAGTTGGTTTAAAAACTCACCATTACTTGAAATTATACAACAAGCGCAAAATTTAGGGCTTAAACTAGTGCTAACCACCGACCACGGCACCATAAACGTAAAGCAACCTTCTAAAGTTATTGGTGATCGAGAAACTAGTTTAAACCTCAGGTACAAAACTGGCCGTAGCCTTACGTATGAAGATAAAGAAGTATTGGCTGCTACAGAACCTAAAAAGATACAATTACCAACTTTAAACGTTAGCAGCTCTTTTATCTTTGCAAAGAATGATATGTTTTTTGCTTATCCAAACAACTACAATCATTATGTAAGTTATTACAGAAACACCTATCAGCATGGCGGTGTTAGTTTAGAGGAAATGATTATTCCTTTTGTAGTTTTGGAACCAAAATAGAAACATGAAATTTCAGTATACGGAGAAAGAGATTTCAGAAGCCGCAAAACTTGTTCTCAGACAAGCTAAAAATTCTAAAGTAATTGCGTTCTATGGTGATATGGGTGCCGGTAAAACCACCTTAATTAAGGCAATAATAAAAGAATTAGGAGCTATAGATTCTGGTAGTAGCCCAACTTTTGGTTTGGTAAATGAATATTTAAATAAAGATGGCGACATATTTGCCTTTCATTTTGATTGCTATCGGCTAAACAACGAAACCGAAGCATTAGACCTAGGTATAGAGGAATATTTATACGACAACAAATGGGTATTTATAGAATGGCCAAAACACATTTCATCGATTTTACCAACCGATACATTACATTTTAATGTGCATTTCGTCGATAAAAACATACGTTTTATCGAAACTGTAAATTCTTAAAAATTCGTTAAGTCATATTTTCTTACATTCATAACAGAGCACGCATGAAAATCGATTAAAAGTTCCCTTTAACCGTTAAAATGCAATTTTTATCGGTGTACTACACTTTTTTTGGTTATGTTTGTTCAGAATGAATTCATTTATTAACCAAATACTTTAATTACGATGAACACTAAAAAAGTATTTTTTGGCTTGATGGCCGTAGCATTTTTAGCAATGGCAACTGTTTCAACTACAGTTCTTAACGAAGACACTGTTAAACAAGAAACAAGTATCAAGAAAAAGGGGCAGAAAAGATTCTAGTAATTTAATCTGTTCAACAATTAAAAAGGCTCCTAAATTAGGAGTCTTTTTTTATGCAATAATTTTGAAAGGTTGGTGTTGTATTAATATGTCGAAAAAAACTACTCTTAAACAAAAGTTTTTAATTGAGGGGTTAATTTCCATATTAATAGTGATTTCACCTATTTTACACTATGCCTGGAAATATATCCCATATGGAGAACAAGAAATAAAATTTCTATGGATAGTATTGGATGCAAATGGATTTGACGATGTAGGCAATGCTGTTTATTACTACCTACTTAAATTCATCCCTTTAATGTTATTGTTCATTTGGTTTATTACCTGCAAAGAATGGTGGTATCATGCCATAATTATTCCTATAACAATGTATGGTTTTCAATTACTTTCAGTTTTGACATTGGAATCAAATGTAACAGATGAAAATGAAATTCTATATATAGTTGTGGTCGCTATGGTAATTACACCCGTAGTATATTTTGTTCGATTAAAACTGGTTGACAAATATGTGCATGGTATTGACTTAAAAGCCATGGAAACAGAACTTGGTTTATTAAAACAGAAACAAGACCTTGAAAAACAATTAGAGGAATTGGAACGTAAAAAAGAAGCCCTTGCCAAAAAAATGTAACTTTGGCAAAACTCAATAGCGTCAACGTTAATGAACCAACCTTCTTCACCTTTTAGCAAACAACAATTGCTTCCGCAAGAAGAAACCCTTGAAATCTTAAAGCAAAAAGGGGAGCTTTTCATAGGTATACCCAAAGAAAATCAATACCAAGAAAAACGTATTTGCCTAACACCAGATGCAGTAAACGCTTTAACCTCAAATGGTCACAGAGTTTTAATAGAAGCTGGGGCTGGTGAAGGCGCTAATTATACTGACAAAGAATTTGTAGATGCAGGTGCTGAGGTAACCAACGATAAGAAAAAGGTTTTTGGTTGCCCCATAATTTTAAAAGTAGAGCCCGCTACCCTATTTGAGATTTCGTTGTTGAATCCGCAAACAATTCTAATCTCTGCGCTTCAAATTAAAACTCAAGAAAAAAGGTACTTTGAAGAGTTAGCAAAAAAACGAGTTACCGCCATAGCATTTGAATTTATACAAGATGATGAAGGTAAATATCCTGCGGTACGTTCTTTAAGTGAAATTGCTGGTATTTCTTCCATATTAATTGCTGCTGAACTTACTGCCATTACCAATAAAGGTAACGGATTAATGTTTGGTAATATTAGTGGAGTGCCGCCTGTTGAAGTAGTTATTCTTGGAGCAGGTACGGTTGGCGAATTTGCTGCGCGTTCAGCTTTAGGTTTAGGAGCAAACATTAAAGTATTTGACAACTCGTTAACTAAATTAAGAAACATACAAACCAATCTAAACAGAACAATTTACACTTCTACCATTCAACCAAAAAACTTATTAAAAGCGTTAAAACGCTGCGATGTAGCTATTGGTGCGGTTCGCGGACAAGACCGTTCACCTGTTTTAGTTTCAAGTACTATGGTTGAACATATGAAAAAAGGAGCTGTTATTATTGATGTCAGCATAGACATGGGTGGTTGTTTTGAAACTTCAGAAATTACCTCTCACGACAAACCTACCTTTGACAAATATGGGGTTATCCACTATGGAGTTCCCAACATACCGGCTAGATATCCAAGAACTTCTTCCATTTCAATTAGTAATATATTTACCCCATATTTACTAAAAATTGGTGAAGATGGAGGGCTTGAGAATTCATTGCGATTTGACAAAGGCTTGCGTAGCGGTTTATACATGTATCATGGAATTTTAACCAATAAGTCTGTAGGTAATTGGTTTGACCTATCTTCGAATGATATTAACTTTTTAATTTTTTAAATGGCGTTTTTAAAGCGTTTAGGCTGGTATATGGTTGGAGTATCCATAGGCCTTATATTTTTAGCATTTATTTTAAAGAAAAAAGGCGGTGAAAACGGAATTGATTTTTGTTATTTACCTAATTGCCGCGTTTTAAAAGACATTAGGTCAAAGAGTTTTGAGTTTAATGGCAAAGAAAATTTAAAGTATAGCAACTTACCTGAAAACATACAGGCTATTCTTAAAGATGGTAACATTGATTTTAGAGAAAGTAATACCAAAACATCACCTTGCAAAACATATCTAATAGTGGATGATGACAATGAAAATTTTGTTATTACTGTAGAAAATTGCCCTGAAAAAGCAACAGTGATAACAGAATGAGAAAGCTATATTTTTCTTCGTTTTCGCTCTTTTTTCAACAAATCTAACTCTCTAGTGGTTTGTCCAGCAACCGAAGTGTTTTCCTCTGCCCTTCTTATTAAATAAGGCATTACGTCTCTTACCGGACCGTAGGGTAAGTATTTTGAAACATTATAACCTTGGTCAGCTAAATTATAACTGATATTATCACTCATACCGTATAATTGTCCAAACCAAATATTAGGATGGTTATTTGGCATATTACGTTGTTTCATTAAATCTATTAATAGATAGCTACTATTTTCATTATGAGTGCCCGCAAAAATGGTAAAAACATTGGTATGCTCAATCATAAAGCGCAAAGCATCATCAAAATTATCATCTGTGGCCTTTTTAGACTTGCATATAGGTGAGGTATATCCGTTTTCTTCTGCTCTATTATTCTCCTTTTCAAGATAAGCCCCACGCACTACCTTTATTCCTACTTTAAAACCCTCTTTTACAGCAATCTCATGCAAGGTTACTAAAAATGATAATCTATCCCATCTATATAACTGTGCTGTGTTGTAAACCACAGGTCTTACTTTGTTATACTTGCGCATCATATCCAAAGCCAATTCATCCGCGGCAAGTTGTATCCAGCTTTCCTCGGCATCAATTAGTAATGAAACTTCAAGGTCATATGCTTTTTTACATACCTTATCATACCTATTCACTACTCTACCCCATTCCGCTTCTTCATCTGTAGTGAGTTTTTCACCATTGCTTTTTTTCTCTAATAATTCAAAACGACCAAATGCCGTTGGCTTAAAAACAGCAAATGGTATAGCCTCTTTTTCTTTTACAAAATCAAGAACTCTCAGGATTTTTTCAAACGCATGATCTAATTGATTCTCAATAACTTTACCTTCTACAGAATAGTCTAAAATTGAATGTACTTTTTGCGTATACATTTTATCAATTACGGGTAAACAATCTTCTTCATTAACTCCACCACAGAAATGGTCAAAAACAGTTGCCCTAATTAACCCATCTACGGGTAAATTGGCATTAATTGCAAAGTTGGTAACCGCGGTTCCAATTCGAACTAAGGGTTGATTAGCAATTAGCTTAAAAAGGAAATATGCACGTTCCAATTCAGAATCGCTTTTTAAACGAAATGCCGTTGCAGTATCCTCAAAAATCCTTTTCATTTTTATCAAATATTTAAAGATTCAAAGATAAATCGGGATTTGGTATTGATTTGCTAAAAATGTAACTATTTTTCACCCCAAATTTTTTTCAGTTTAAAAACTACATGGATTCAAACGTTCATTTTGAAGATTTAGGAATAGCTGCTTTAAAATTGGCTTTAAGTCAAAAGAACTATTCCAAAATAATCATATTAGTTGATGAGAATACGAAGATTCACTGCTTACCAAAAGTTTTACAGTGGATAACGCTCGTAGATGAGAACGTAATTGAAATGCCTGCAGGTGAGATTAATAAAACCATTGAAACCTGCTGTATGGTTTGGCAGAAACTTGCTGATTTTGGAGCAGACCGTAAATCTCTTTTATTGAATATTGGAGGGGGTGTAGTAACTGACCTAGGAGGTTTTGTAGCATCTACCTATAAAAGAGGAATTGATTTTATTAATATTCCCACAACCCTATTAGCAATGGTTGATGCCTCTGTAGGAGGTAAAACAGGTGTAGATTTTGGAATGTTAAAAAATCAGATAGGCGTAATAAATTCGCCACAAGCAGTTATTGTTCACTCTGAATTTTTAAGCACCCTAGAGAAAAGACAGTTCATAAGTGGTTATGCAGAAATGCTAAAGCATGGTTTAATAGCAAATGAAGAACACTGGACTACCCTAGAGCAAAAAAAATTAGCTATAAATGAAGAGTTAATAAAAAATTCTGTCGCCATTAAAGCGGCGATAGTAGCTAACGACCCTTATGAACAAGGAGAGCGTAAAAAACTCAATTTTGGACATACCTTAGGTCATGCCATAGAATCGTATTTTTTAGAGAAAAATTTTAAAAACGATTTACTACATGGTGAGGCTATTGCTGTAGGCATGATTTTAGAGGCTTACCTTTCTCACAAACTATGTGGATTATCAAAAATTGAGATGGATGAAATCAAGACAGTAATTACTTCATTTTATTCAAAAGTAAATATAGACAGCATGGAACATGAAGAAATATTGTCTTATATGAAGCATGACAAAAAGAACTCTCACGGCAACGTTAATTTTACACTACTTACGGCAATTGGTCATGCTGTTTTTGACAAGAAAGTAGATGAGAGATTATTTAAAGAGGCATTTTCTTACTACAACCAAGCATAACTTCGCCTACTAAAATCTGAATTACACAACTCTTTAAAAAAGCACTTGCAAAAAATTTATAGTTTAGGTTAAGCGAATCAAAATTAACCTACTATGAAACGTGCAATTATTGATTACAAAAGACTAGACAATTATACAGCAGGCTTATTGATTGATGCCTATCCACATGGTTATGGAGATGATGACATCATTATTCTAAAAAAACCTAACGGTGATATTATAGAAGCTGTGGAATTAAAAACTCCAGACACTATTTTTTTGGTAAAGATTAGTAAAAGCTTATCAAACTTTATTGCCAATTTTGATTCTGCTATAGGGAAAGAACTACGCGAAGAATCAAAAGCTGAGGATTTAGAAACTAGCGACCTTAATTCTGATGATAGTGACTAAATAAGATTCAGATATCGTTCTTTAATGATATCTATATGATGTAGTTGATGTCCACAGATAACAAAACCAATAGCCCTAACACTCATTTGAGAATTACTTGCTGTACCAATTCGCGCTAAATCACTAGTAGAAAAGTGTTGAAACAAAGAAAGAGTAGATTGTCGTAACAACCTACCCTCTTCAATTAAACTTATTTTTGTTCTTAGGTTTGCATTTGATGCTACTACATAATTATTTTCATCAAAACCTGGAAGCGAAGTGTTATCATTTCTTGCAAAGCGTAAGGCTCTATATTGAAAAATTCTCTCTGCGTCATTTAAATGTAAAAGAACTTCTGCCAACGTCCACTTATTAACAGCATAGGCATAGTTCAACTTGGAAGACGAAATTTTTTCACCTATCGTAATCCATTGATTTAAAGAGTGTTGAAATGACTCACTTAACGTTTTACCTTTACATTTATTAATATAAACCTGATAAAACGAATTAAACTCAGAATCAGTTATGTCGGCTATTGTTAATGTATTATAGCTCATTGAATATAGTATGCATCAGACGCTTTTTATCGTTGATACTTTCTTCTAAAGAAATCATGGTTTCTGTTCTGCTAATACCATCAATATCATCAACCTTAAATATGATATTCTTAGCGTGTGTAGTATCTCTAGCGCGAATTTTACAGAAAATATTGAATTTACCTGTTGTTATATGCGCTACAGTAACATACGGAATTTGATTCAACCGCTCTAAAACAAATTTAGTTTGGTGTGTTTTTTCGAGAAATATGCCTACGTAAGCTATAAAAGAATAGCCCAGTTTTACGTAATCTAAAGTCAAAGAAGAACCTTTAATTATACCCGCTTCTTCCATTTTTTTAACTCTTACGTGTACAGTACCAGCAGAAATAAGCAATTTCTTGGCAATGTCAGTAAAAGGCGTCCTTGTGTTATCAATCAACATATCAAGGATTTGGTGGTCTATTTCATCAAGCTTTACCTTACTCATACTTAAAATTTTGCAACAAATTTAAACATTAACATAAAATAGTACAGAAAAAATATAGAAATATTGACAAAACAGCAAAATAACGTGTTGAAACGACATATTCACAAATGTAATTAGGAATAAAAATTCATTTATAGAAGTGGCAAAAGAAATGGTTTACAAGGGTCTAGTTCAACATATAGTAGTATACAAATGTAAAATGCATAAATTAACATAGGTTACGTTTGTGAATTTATATTGTATACATTTGTAAACATAAATAGTGTTATTATGATAGAACGCTTACAAGAGTTTATGTCTTATTATCAACTTACTCCTTCAGCACTTGCGGATTCATTAGATATTCCACGATCCAGTATTTCACATTTGTTAACAGGTAGAAACAAACCTAGTTTGGATTTTGTTATACGTTTAATTCGAAAATATCCAGAGATTGACCTGTATTGGTTTTTAAATGGGAAAGGAACATTTCCAAAAGAAAAAAAATTAGAAAAGAAATCGCTTAAAGAATCTTCTACTCCACCTATACAACCCCCATTAATCAAAAAGGAAGAAAAAGACACAACAAGTAAATCAAAGTCTACAGAAACTGTGAAAAATAAAAAAGTGAAAAAAATTGTTTTCTTCTACGAGGATGGTAGTTTTGAGTTGTATATACCTAATTGATTAACTTAGGCCAAAAATTCTACTACTTGAAACATATTTTCATATTTCCACTAGTTATTCTTCTTATAGGGACAAGCTGTCAGTCTCCGCCAGAACGCAACTGTACTAATTTTAAAGAAGGAACATTTAGTTTTTCTGAAATTATTGATGGTGACACCTTAACAACAAAAT
Source organism: Croceivirga lutea (assembly GCF_014235875.1). Classification (GTDB taxonomy): domain Bacteria; phylum Bacteroidota; class Bacteroidia; order Flavobacteriales; family Flavobacteriaceae; genus Croceivirga; species Croceivirga lutea. The sequence goes on from NZ_JACJUK010000001.1 coordinate 538,261, forward strand.
TTATTCGCAAAGATGGAATAGAAATCGATTTTTTTAACGGAAATCGCGACACCAGTGCTGTTAGATGGATTAATGATTGTGAATACATTTTAAAGAAAAAGAACCCCAACAGCAAGGCTGAAGAAAGACCTATTCAAATAAAAATTTTGACAACTACAGATAGTTCGTATACATTTGAATACAATATTGTTGGTGAACCCAAAAAACTAAGAGGAACCGCTATAAAAACTAACTAACCATGTTCGATATTTTAAGTAATCCTGATGCCTGGATGGCATTATTAACCCTTACCTTCTTAGAAATAATTCTAGGAATAGATAACATTATTTTTATTTCGATTGCCGCAGGTAAATTAGAGCAAAAAGACCGTAAAAAGGCAACAAACCTTGGTTTGGTTCTAGCAATGCTGATGCGTATAGTCTTGTTATTTGCAATTTCATGGTTAATTTCTTTGAAAAAGCCATTTTTAATTCTTGACCACGATTGGATACATGGAGGTATTAGTTGGCAAGCCCTTATTTTATTTTTAGGAGGTCTGTTTTTGTTATATAAAAGCACAAAAGAAATTCATGAGAAAATTGAAGATAAAGGTCATGATGAGCGTGAAGTTAAAAAACAACGTTCAACAAGTTTAACCAACGCTATAGTGCAGATTACAGTAATTAATATTGTTTTTTCTTTTGATTCTATTTTAACGGCAATTGGTATGACAAATGGTATTTCTCCAAACCCAAACGATGCCTTAATACTAATGATAATTGCTGTTGTACTTTCTGTTATAATAATGATGCTATTTGCCAATCCGGTTGGTGAATTTGTAAATAGACACCCTTCAATCCAAGTACTTGGGCTTTCGTTTTTAATCTTAATTGGATTTATGCTTATAGCAGAAGCTGCTCATTTATCTCACCTAGTTGTATTTGATAATGAAGTAGGTAGTATTCCTAAAGGCTATTTGTATTTTGCCATTGCATTCTCATTAATGGTTGAATTCTTTGATATGAGAATGGCAAAAAACCGTAAAAAGAAAGCACAAACAGAAGTTATCGAAGACTAATTTAATTTGGCCTTTGATAAACTATTTCTGGATTAAGGTTTTTGTGTGACCTAAATAGTGCTTGCTGTTGTTTAACGGTTAATGTGCTACCATCATGGCTCCATCCTGGAGGGCCAAATATGTACATTAATTTATGTGAAAGTTTATTGGATTTTTTAACATCCTTCCAAATATCTTTGAACTCATGAGTTAAAATTACAATTGGATTATAAGATTCAGGGGAATGAATTACTCCGTACTTAACTTCTATACTTTCATCAAACTCTTTCCAGGTACCAAAAATACGGTCAAAAATATTTAAGAATCCACCATGATTTTTATCTAGATATTCTACATTCTGCGCATGATGTACTTGATGCATAGTGTGCGTATTCAAAAACTTTTCTAAAAAACCCAATTTAGGTACGTATTGCGAATGCAATTGAAATTGCCATAATGCTTCAATACCTAGACAAACTACAACCATTTCTACTGGAAAGCCAATAGCTGGCATCCACATGTAAAATAAGGGTTTGTACAGAATTGTAAACCAACCATTTCTAATGGCTGTTCCTAGATTAAAATTATCAGATGAGTGGTGAACAATATGAGCAGCCCATAAAATTCTAATTTCATGATTAGCTCTATGAAACCAATAATAGGTAAAATCGTCTGCCAACATACACAACAACCAAACGTACCAAGCGTAGCCAAAAGACTCGTAACCTAAAAAATTTGTGCGTACACCCTCAACAAGTGGATTACATAATTCATAAACCCCCTCGAATAAAGCAATCATAAAAATAACTTTAAACAATGGGCCGAGAATAGCAGAACCCACTCCCATGAAACCACTGGCAAATAAATCTTTCCAATGGTACAACTCATCATCTCCATGAGTTTTACTGTAGGTTAATTCGACAAGAATAAAAGCGATAAAAACGGGTACTCCGTAAACTAGTGGGTTTGTAAAATCCATTTAAGTGGGTTTTGCAATGGTTTGTGTTAAATTAAAGTGTGAAATTAAGGTTAAAATCTATCAAAACAAGGTGGGTTGGTCTGATTCATCATCATTAGTTTTGATATCACTATTATCTCCATTGATAGATTCTTCATCAACTACCTCTATTTCATCTGTTTTCTTTTTTTCGGGTTCTTCGTAAGGTAAAGGTTCTAAGCGTTCTACGCTCTTAACTTTGTCAGAAGTAAGCTGATTGCCCAGAGCTTTAATTCCTTTAATAGAAATAAAAGACTCTACATCAACAAGCAAGTTTGGTTTAACTTCTTTTCCTCTAGGTTTTACAAATGAAACTTCTATCTGTGGTCGCCAATCTGTCAATAATAATTCCAATTTAGATTTATTATGTTCGGTTATAACCAATTCTTCTTTATTAGTATTTTCAATTAAAAAACGCTTAATATAATAGCGTTCTTTATCACCTTCGAAATAGATTGCAGAAATAGGTTTGTTTGGTTTCCATTTTTCTAAGACAATTACATCATTATCAAAATGTGTATTTAAATCGGGTGCTATTGTTTTAACAAAACCGCGTTGATTTATAACCAATAATAAATCTTCTGCTCTAAATTCTCCAAGTAGTTCTCCTCTACCATCAACGTTTAAACGCTGTACTACGTCATCAAACCAAATTTTTCGTGGTTTCAGCGTAGAAAGCCCTTTCTCTTTAAGCTCTATGCGCTTTACTGGATATTTAGTTACAATGTTACCTTTTGATCCTCTACCTTTTATAAGCACATCTGAAAAATCAATATCCCATTTCAGTTTTTTAATACTACCAGATTGTCGCAAGAGCACAGTAATAATTTCTGCTTCACCATTTGGATTAGCAGAAAAGTAAAGAACATTAGAATTGGCCTTACCATTGGTTAAATCATACAACTTGTCTCTAGTAATACTAGTTACGTTAAACCGTTTAATATAACTAGGGCCTCCTTTACCGTCTTTATAGACCATATTATAGGTAGTTCGTTTGTCTTTTTTCTTGAATACCGCTACATGTATTATATTTTTTTCTACAAATGTTTTACTATCCACTTTTGTTATCATCATTTTACCACTTTGAGTAAAAACAATGATATCATCTATATCTGCACAATCTGTAACATATTCCTCTTTTCGTAAGGATGTGCCAATAAAGCCTTCTTCTCTATTAACGTATAGTTTTGTATTTCGAATAACCACTTTAGTGGCTTCAATGTCGTCAAATATTCTAATTTCTGATTTACGCTCTCTTCCTTTACCATATTTCGCTTTTAACGTCTTAAAATAATCAATGGCAAAAGTGATAATATTATCTAAATGATGTTTGGTTTCTTCTATTCTATCTTCCAGACTATCAATTAGTTGCTTAGCCTTATCTATATCAAACTTTGAAATACGCTTTATTCTAATTTCTGTAAGCTTAACAATGTCTTCTTCGGTTACTTTTCGCTTTAAATTTTTGACATGAGGTTTTAAACCTTCAGCAATAGCTTTAATAACTCCCTCCCAGGTTTCCTCTTCTTCAATCTCACGATAGATTCTATTTTCTATGAATATGCGTTCTAAAGAAGCAAAATGCCATTGCTCTTCCAATTCATTTAGTTGAATTTCTAACTCAGCCTTCAATAATTGGACGGTATGGTCTGTAGAACGCCGTAGAACCTCACTTACCCCAAGAAAAACAGGTTTATTATCTTCAATAATGCAACATAATGGCGAAATACTAGATTCACATGCCGTAAAAGCATACAAAGCATCAATAGTTTTGTCTGGAGAAATACCACTTGGTATGTGCACTAAGATTTCAACTTCTGCAGCAGTATTATCTTCGATTTTTTTAATCTTAATTTTACCTTTATCGTTAGCTTTTAGTATGGAATCTATTAAACTTGAGGTGTTTGTTCCAAAAGGTATTTCTCTAATAACCAGTGTATTCTTGTCTTCTATTTCAATTTTTGCTCTAACTCTTATTTTTCCACCTCTTAAGCCGTCATTATAGTTAGTAACATCTATAATACCAGCCGTAGGAAAGTCTGGAACAATTGTGAATCGTTGACCTTTTAATTGTTTTATCGAAGCATCTATAAGTTCAAGAAAATTATGAGGTAGAATTTTAGTAGAAAGACCAACGGCTATACCTTCAGCACCTTGAGCTAATAATAAAGGAAATTTTACCGGTAAATTAATAGGTTCTTTTTTTCTGCCATCATAGGAAAGTTGCCATTCCGTGATTTTTGGACTAAAAACCACATCTAAAGCAAATTTTGACAACCTAGCCTCTATATAACGCGAAGCTGCTGCGCCATCACCCGTAAGAATGTTACCCCAGTTACCCTGAGTATCAATTAATAAGTCTTTTTGCCCAATCTGAACCATAGCGTCGCCAATACTAGCATCACCATGAGGGTGGTATTGCATAGTATGCCCTACTACATTGGCAACCTTATTATACCTGCCGTCGTCCAATTCTTTTAAAGCGTGCATTATTCTGCGCTGCACAGGTTTGAACCCATCTTCTATTGCAGGAACAGCTCTTTCTAAAATTACATAAGAAGCATAATCTAAGAACCAATCTTTATACATACCCGTTACCCGGGTTAACGCCTCTTCGCTATTTGGCCCTTCATTTGAAAAATCAGAATTTAATTCTTGGTTATCTTCCATTAATTAAAACGTAATAGTCTGTTTAAGAACTACTTTTCTTCTATTAAGTCTAGTTCTACTTTAAGATTATTTATAATGAATTTTTGTCGGTCTGGCGTGTTCTTTCCCATATAAAATTGAAGCAATTGGTCTATTGACATTGCTTTATCTAACATCACCGGTTCAAGTCTAATGTCATCTCCAATAAAATGTTGAAATTCATCTGGAGAAATTTCACCTAACCCTTTAAATCTTGTTATTTCTGGCTTACCCGTTAATTTCTCAATTGCAGTCCTTTTTTCTTCGTCTGAATAACAATAAAAAGTTTGTTTTTTGTTACGAACTCTAAACAATGGGGTTTGCAATATATATAAGTGATTTTCTTTTATAAGTTCAGGAAAAAACTGCAAGAAAAAAGTAATTAATAATAATCTGATGTGCATTCCATCCACATCAGCATCTGTTGCAATTACAATGTTATTGTAGCGTAAATCCTCCAAAGAATCTTCGATGTTTAAAGCCGCTTGCAGTAGGTTAAACTCCTCATTTTCATAAACAATTTTTTTACTCATACCGTAGGAATTCAACGGCTTACCTCGCAAACTAAAAACAGCTTGAGTATTTACATCTCTAGATTTAGTTATAGAACCTGACGCTGAATCACCTTCTGTAATAAACAAAGTGGTTTCTAGTCTTCTATCTTTTTTTAAATCACCTAAATGAATTCGACAGTCTCTAAGCTTTTTATTATGTAGGCTAGCTTTCTTTGCACGTTCTCTAGCTAATTTTCGAATTCCAGATAATTCTTTACGCTCTTTTTCGGCTTGTAATATTTTCTTTAAAAGTGCATCTTTAGTTACCTGATTCTTGTGAAGATAATTATCTAAATACTTGCCAACAAAATCATTGATATACGTACGAACAGTAGGTAAATTTCCACCCATATCTGTACTACCCAACTTGGTTTTTGTTTGACTTTCAAATACCGGCTCCATTACTTTAATTGAAATGGCTGAAATTATTGATTTTCTGATATCTGAGGGGTCAAAATTCTTTCCAAAATGTTCACGTATAGTCTTCACAATTGCCTCTCTAAAAGCAGCTTGGTGTGTACCTCCTTGAGTGGTGTTTTGACCATTAACAAAAGAATGGTATTCTTCACTGTATTGCGTTCTACTATGCGTCAACGCAATTTCAATATCATCCCCTTTTAAGTGAATAATTGGATAGAGAAAATCTTCTTGATTATTGTTATCTTCTAAAAGGTCTTTTAATCCGTTTTTTGAATGAAACTTTTCACCGTTAAATACAATTGTTAATCCCGGATTTAAGTACACGTAATTTTTGAGCATGCGCTCTACATACTCATTACGGTACTTGTATTTTTTAAAAATACCAGCATCAGGCACAAAAATTACTTTAGTTCCTTTACGCTTGGTAGATTCTGCTAAATCTTCTGCAACTAAATTACCGGCCTCAAATTCTGCCGATTTAGTTTGACCATCACGAGTGGATTCTACTTTAAAGAATGTTGAAAGTGCATTAACCGCTTTGGTACCTACACCATTTAAACCTACTGATTTTTTAAAAGCGCGAGTATCGTATTTACCTCCAGTATTCATTTTGGATACCACATCTACCACTTTACCCAAAGGAATACCTCTACCATAATCACGAACGCTAACAGAATTTTCGTTGATTGCAATTTCAATGGTTTTACCAGCTCCCATAACAAATTCATCGATACAGTTATCGATTACTTCTTTCAATAAAATATAAATACCGTCATCTGCGGAAGAACCATCACCCAGTTTACCAATGTACATACCTGGGCGCATTCTAATGTGCTCTTTCCAATCGAGCGAACGTATATTATCTTCAGTATACTGGGTTGTAGAAGCCATAAACTCGTGGGATTATCCCGACTAATATAGAATTATGGCGGAAATATCAAAATGACTTTAAGAGAAAGTAATCAACAAATACATCTTATAAGTTGTTGATAGCTTAGTTTGCCTGCTTTTTTGTCCGCAGAGATAAGTAGGTGATTCCATAAATTACAATCGCCATTCCTACAAATTGCCAAAAGGTTAAGCGTTCATTTAAAAAGACATAAGCAAGAATAATAGTCGAAATTGGACCTAAACTTCCCAAAATAGAAAAATTAGATGCTCCTAGAATTTGTATTGATTTGGATACCAAAAAAGATGGAATTAATGTTGCGAAAACAGCCATTGCTAAACCCAATGCATAAACTTGCCATGGATAGGAGTATAAATTCCAATCGCCCATTAAAGCATAATGAATTAGCACACATAATGTACTAATAATCATGGCATAGCTAGTAAATAAAAGAACTCCAAATTTGGGAATTAACCAACCGCTACCAACGAGGTAAGAAGCATAAGTCAAAGCACTTAATAGAATTAAAAAAACACCTAGTAAGATTTCATTACCACTAAAATCTAATTCATTAAAAAAAGTAAGCAAAATACCCGCATAGGTTATTAATATGGCAACTACCTGTACCATAGAAATTTTCTTTTTAAAAAACAACCAAGACAATAGTACTACTATAGTTGGGTAGGTAAATAAGATAATACGTTCTAAACTTGCTTTAATGTAATTAAGCCCTAAAAAGTCAAAATAGCTTGCTAAATAATAGCCTAAGAATCCAAAAAGAACTATCCATAAAAAATCTGTTCTAGTTGCGGTAGTTTCAGTATTATTTTTAGAAACCCATAAAACAATTAAGATATAAAATGGTACTGAAAAAAACATTCTAAAAAGAAGCAGGTCTAGGGTTGGCACCTGATACTCGTAGGCCATTTTAACCATTACCGCCTTTGATGAAAAAAGAACAACGCCTAAAATTCCGTAACATATACCAAGACCTTTACCTTCTTTAAGCTTTGCCATAAAGCCAAAGTAAAGCGTTCTTAAAATTTTAAATACAAGTTTACGAGAGAACTACAACGTTCAAGACTTAGACATTAAACCTAAAGTGCATTACATCACCATCTTTTACGGTGTATTCTTTACCTTCAACACGCATTTTACCAGCTTCTTTAACCTTAGCTTCGCTACCAAAATTTACATAATCATTGTAGGCAATTACTTCTGCACGAATGAATCCTTTTTCAAAATCTGTATGAATAACCCCCGCGGCTTGTGGTGCGGTTGCACCTTTTTTGATTGTCCATGCTCTAACCTCTTTTTCGCCAGCGGTAAAATAGGTTTCTAAGTTCAGTAGATTATAAGCACCACGAATGAGTTTTGCAGCCCCTGGTTCAGAAAGCCCTAGGTCTTCTAAGAACATTTGGCGCTCTTCATAGCTTTCTAGCTCGTTAATATCAGCCTCTGTACCTACTGCTAAAAAAATAACTTCTGCATTTTCATCTTTTACAGCCTCTTTCACCTTGTTAACGTAAGTATTACCTTCTACGGCAGCAGCTTCATCAACATTACAAACGTACATTACTGGTTTATCTGTAATTAGTTGTAGTGGTTTTACAAACTCTGCGTGGTCTTCTTTTGAAAGCTCAATTGCACGTACAGATTGTCCTGCCTCTAAACCTTCTTTTAAGGTCGTAAGTATAGTGGCTTCTTTTTGAGCTTCTTTGTTCCCTGTTTTTGCAGCTCTTTTAACTTTATCAAGCTTTTTTTCAACACTTTCTAAGTCTTTTAACTGCAACTCCATATCGATAGTCTCTTTATCTCTAATAGGGTCTACAGAGCCATCAACATGAACTACATTATCATTATCAAAACAACGTAAAACATGAAGAATTGCATCTGTCTCTCTAATGTTGCCTAAAAATTGGTTACCTAATCCTTCACCTTTACTTGCGCCTTTAACCAAACCAGCAATGTCAACAATTTCAACAGTAGCCGGGATTACTTGTTGTGGATTTACAAGTTCATCTAACTTTTCTAATCTAGGGTCTGGCACATTAACTACGCCTATATTAGGCTCAATTGTACAAAAAGGAAAGTTTGCACTTTGTGCTTTTGCGTTTGATAAACAATTAAATAAAGTTGATTTACCTACGTTTGGTAATCCTACAATTCCAGCTTTCATTTAAAAAATGTTAGTAGTTAAACGATAAAAAATTGATGCTAAATTAGTTGTGAGAGGAAGTATTGCCATTCCACTTACAACTTACAACATGCTATCGATTAAAATGAAGCTGCAAAGATAAGTTGAAGAAAACAATTAATACTACAACCTATTAAACAAAGAGTATGCAAAGTAGCCGATAAGAAATAAAATACCCAAAATGGCTAGTGCGGATAAAAAACAGCCTATTTTCATCCAAATACCGTTATATTCTTCTTGTTTTTTCATAAAAAAACCCGAATCAGTATAAGATTCGGGTACAAGTTATCATTTTTAAAATTTACCCTTCAGGATGCATAAATTGTTGCTTCCCCAGTAATTCTTCTTCGGTCTCCACTACATCCTCATCTGGCACACAACAATCTACAGGACATACAGCGGCACATTGTGGCTCTTCATGGAACCCTTTACACTCGGTGCATTTATCTGGAACTATGTAGTATAATTCATCACTAACAGGCTCTTGAACTTCTTCAGCATTAACCTCTTTTCCATTAGGTAGCACAACATTACCTTCTAGAGAAGTACCATCACTGTACCGCCATTCATCTGCGCCTTCATAAATTGCAGTGTTTGGGCATTCTGGTTCACATGCTCCACAGTTAATACACTCATCTGTTATTATAATTGCCATATCAATTCCTTTTTCAATGCTTAATTTTACACAAAATTAAATCCTACTCAATCAGTATACAAATTTAATGACACTAGAAGAATCTATTTATTACCCTTTTGTTAAACTGGGAACATTTTTTAGAGCATACATTACCAACAAAATTGTTTTGAAAGACAAAAAACAGTTAGCTTTTGAAAATGCACTAGTAACTGCTAATCAACAAAATGGCTGGTTTACTCTAAGCAACTTAGAATATGCAGTAGCACAATGGGGTGAACAACTTACAGAATCAAATTTAACAGCGTGGTTATCAGCGTATAATTTAAAACAAAAGAAGGAAGCAAAAACTGTTGGTATAGTAATGGCAGGTAACATTCCATTAGTAGGTTTGCATGATTTTTTGTGCGTTCTACTTTCAGGAAATAACGCACTTATAAAACTATCTTCTAATGATAACGTGTTAGTACCATTTATTGCCGAATTTTTAATTGAAGAAAATATCGATTTTAAAAATAGAATAACGTTTACCGCTACCCAATTGACCAATTTTGACGCGGTAATTGCTACTGGAAGCAACAATACTAGTCGTTACTTTGAATATTATTTTGGTAAGTACCCCAACATAATTCGAAAGAACCGAAATTCTGTGGCAGTTCTTACTGGTGAAGAAACCACAGAACAGTTAAAAAACTTAGCTATAGATGTATTTCAATACTTTGGTTTAGGTTGTAGAAGTGTTTCTAAAATTTACATTCCCGATAATTATGATATTGATACACTATACAAAGCTTTTGAAGAGTACAAACATGTTCTAGATAATCATAAATACAACAATAACTACACTTACAACAAGGCTGTTTATTTAATGTCTGATTTTAAGTTTTTTGACAATGGCTTTTTACTGTTGAAACAAGAAGAGTCATTAGCTTCACCCATTGCAACGCTTTATTATGAATACTTCTCAGATAAAGAAGAATTACTGCAAAAATTAGAACTAAAAAAAGAAGATATTCAATGCATAGTTTCTAACAGTAAAACTGATGAATTCATCAATTTTGGAGAAACCCAACAACCTAATTTAAGTGACTATGCTGATGGTATAGATACCATGCAGTTTCTTACCAATCTATAATTTTTCCTTCCATAAAAATTTAAGACCTTAGCAAGGCAATTGTAAAATTGCTGAGCTAAATCAAAAAACTTAATGAAAAAACACAATTTTAGTGCAGGTCCCTGCATTTTGCCCTCAACCGTAATGCAAAAGGCTGCGGAAGCAGTTATTGAATTGGATGATATAGGTTTATCACTTATCGAAATATCTCATAGAAGTAAAGAATTTGTCGCAATCATAGAAAAAGCAAGAGCATTAGCTTTAGAGCTTTTAAACCTGGAAAACAAAGGATATGAAGCATTGTTTTTACAAGGCGGCGCCAGTACGCAGTTTTTAGCCACGGCGTATAATCTTCTTGAAAAAAAAGCCGGTTATATTAATACGGGTACATGGAGCTTAAAGGCAATTAAAGAAGCCCGCCTTTTTGGAGAGGTCTTTGAAATTGCATCTTCGCAAGAGGCCAACTTTACATATATACCTAAGGGATATAACATTCCAAAGGATTTAGATTACCTGCATTTAACATCGAATAACACCATTTTTGGTACTCAGTTTAAAGCGTTTCCAGAAACAGATGTTCCTCTGGTATGTGATATGAGTTCCGATATATTCTCAAGACAATTAGATTTTTCAAAATTTGATTTAATCTATGCAGGCGCTCAGAAAAACATGGGACCAGCAGGAACAACTTTAGTTGTCGTAAAAAAGGATATACTTGGAAAAGTTTCGCGCCAAATACCTTCAATGTTGAATTATGAAACTCATATTGCTAAAGAAAGTATGTTTAATACCCCACCTGTTTTTGCAGTCTACGTTTCTATGCTTACACTACAATGGTTAAAAGATTTAGGAGGTATTTCGGCTATAGAAGAAATTAATGAAAAGAAAGCCAATCTTATCTATTCTGAAATTGATTTGAATCCAGTTTTTTCCGGTATTGCAGCAAAAGAAGACCGATCTTACATGAATGCAACTTTTAATATTACCGATGAAACCCTTAAAGAAACTTTCGACCAAATGTGTTTAGAAGCAGGTGTTAGTGGTATTAATGGTCACCGTTCTGTAGGTGGTTATCGAGCTTCTATGTATAATGCGCTTTCTTTAGAAAGTGTAGGTGTTTTGGTAGATATAATGAGTGAGTTGGAACGCAAAGGATAACCCATGAAGATATTGGTCAATGATGGCATTGCTAAGGCGGGCAAAGATATACTCGAGGCAGCAGGTAACACGGTAATAGAAACTAAGGTTGCCCAAGAACAATTAGCTAATTACATCGCAAAAAATCAAATTCAAGCTTTACTAGTGAGAAGCGCAACGAAAGTCGATAAAAAAATTATTGATAAATGTCCAACGCTTCAACTAATTGGACGCGGTGGTGTAGGTTTAGACAATATTGATGTTGCGTATGCAAAATCTAAAGGAATACGAGTAATTAACACTCCTAAAGCTTCTTCTAATGCTGTTGCTGAATTGGTTTTTGCACATATGTTAACTGGCGCAAGACATTTACAAGATGCCAATAGAAATATGCCATTAGAAGGTGATAGTAATTTTAAAAAACTAAAGAAATCATATGCTTCAGCTACTGAATTAAAAGATAAAACTTTAGGTATAATAGGTTTTGGCCAAATTGGTAGAACTGTGGCTAAAATTGCGATAGGACTAGGAATGAAGGTTTTGGTCCACAACAAAACCAACAATACCTATTCATTAGAATTAGATTTTTATGATGGTCAAACCATTACCTTTACTATTATAGCAATGGCTTTTGAGGAGGTTCTTGAAAAATCAGATTTTATCAGTATTCACATTCCAAAACAAAAAAATCCAATATTTACCTCAAAAGAATTTGAATTAATGAAAGATGGTGTTGGTATAATTAACACCTCTAGAGGAGAAAATATTAACGAGGACGATTTATTAGAAGCAATTGAAAGTGGTAAAGTTAGTTTTGCGGGTTTAGATGTTTTTGTAAATGAACCCAATCCTCAAATTAAAGTCTTAATGAACCCAAGTATTTCTTTAACTCCACATATTGGGGGAAGCACACAAGAATCTCAAGAAAGAATTGGCATAGAACTTGCTAATCAAATTGTGGAAAAAGGTTAATTGTTAAGAAAATTTAAAATTAACTTTTGAATTTCGTACATTACAAATTATTATAAACACTAAAACAAATGGCAGGATTATTAGATTTATTAAATAGCCCAATGGGTCAGCAAATGATTAGCGGAGTTGCTGGGCAAACAGGACAGTCTGAAAGTAAAACAGCAGACGTACTTAGCATGGCAATGCCTCTTATTATGGGTGCAATGAAGAAGAATGTATCTTCACCAGAAGGTGCAGCCGGACTTATGGGAGCTTTATCAGGAAAACATGATGGTAGTATTTTAGACAACCTTGGTGGTCTCTTTGGTGGCGGAGTTGATGAATCTGTTATGAATGATGGTGCTGGCATTTTAGGTCATGTATTAGGTGCTAAACAACCAGCTGTAGAAAATGCACTAAGCCAAAAATCTGGTTTAGATGCTGGTTCTGTTGGTCAAATATTAAAAATTGCAGCCCCAATCTTAATGGGCTTTTTAGGTAAACAAACTAGACAAAACAATATTAATGACGGTAATGCTATGAATGCATTATTGGGCAGTATGCTTGGTGGTCAGCCAAAACAAAATCAAAGCCTTATTGAGAGTTTGATTGATGCTGACGGTGATGGTAGTGTACTAGATGACGTAGCTGGTATGGTTTTAGGAAGCAATAAGAAAAAAGGAGGCCTAGGAGGCTTACTTGGAGGTCTCTTTGGAAAATAAGATATTCTTAAAATAGCTTTAAAATAAAGCCATTCCAATAAAAGGAATGGCTTTTCTTTTTAAATTACCTGTATGAAATTGCTAATTAATTCTTTATTCCTAATATTTTTTGCTATCAGTTTAAGCAATTGTAGTTCTCAAAAAGAACTTGCAGATGTTACTGATACTGAAAAAGAAATATTCAAATCTGAAGACGACACTGAGGTAGCTTTAATTGATGAAGAAACGGAATATGAGATAATTATTATAGAACCTGGCTTTTACACCTGGTTAAATAGTGTAGCCAGGCCAGTAGGCTATTATACCCAAGGATGGTTAGAAACTCGAAATCAAATTCTTGTAGTTAATTGGAATAATAGAGTTCTACAGCCTCAACAATACAATCCAAACTTGTATGAATTACAGATAAATTACGACCCCAACATTGACTATGGGTACGAAGTAAATTACAAACTCTACAATTACTTTATTTATTTTCAAAGAAAATATAATCAACGTTTAGGACCCTTTTTACCTAGGATCTAATACGTACATTTGTGCGGTTATTAGAATTATGGAAAGATTAAAAAAACGCTGGGATATTGTTCAAAATTGGCAATTACTTTTTCCAGTACTTGGCTTTTTATTGACTTTAGCAACGGGTTATTATATCGCAAGAAAATTAGTTCATCTATTCAATAGTAATAATACATTTTTAGAGTGGCCAATAACACTAGTATTAACCACACTGTTCTACATAATTTTACTTAAGTTCTTTTTATGGTGTTTTCAAAAATTGAAAAATAAATGGATAACAGAGTACAGATGGGAAATGATTGCGATTTTCATAGTATTTGCAATTACAGGTAGTTTGGCGGGTAGATTAGCTGCTCCCCTAACCCATTTACTAGGTTTTGACTATGAAACAACAAGCGGTTGGATTTATTGGCCATTACGAGTGCTACTTATATTTCCTATTTACCAAATCTTATTAGTGGCAATTGGTTGGCTATTTGGTCAATTTTCTTTTTTCTGGAATTTTGAGAAAAAAATGTTGAAAAGAATGGGTTTAGGATTTCTATTCAACTAATTTTATAATATTCTTAACATACATTAGAGCATTAATAATTTTAGCTTTGTTGCTATGGGTAATTTGAGAACATTACTTACTACAGTATTTCTTTTAGCAATTTTATGCTTTAAGATTTCCTCTCTACATGTTTACACCCACCATGATGGTACAGAAGATAGCATAGAAAATTGTACAAGTTGTTTATTCACTATTGAAAACCAGCAAGCAGAATTCTCAATTACTAGTCCGGCACAAGTTGTTATCACTTCTGAAGCAATTCCATATCAAAATAAAGTAGTATCGTTTACTTCTATTTTTGAGATTAACATTCCGCACTTATTACGGCTCGAAAGTCGCCCCCCGCCAATGGTGTAGTTAACCCATTTACACCTACTTTTTTTATCTAAAATATTCTTATGAACTCATTGAAAACCATATGGTTAGCAATGTTCTTGCCCTTTTTAATTTTTGGGCAAGATTGTGACCTTAAACTTACTGGTACCGTAATCGATTATCATGATCAATCGATGTTACCGGGTGCTACGATAACTATTCTAAATTCTGATAAAGCAACATTATCAAATTTGGATGGAACTTTTTTAATCAAAAATTTATGTGCTGGTAATTATGAAATTGAAGTTTCTCATCCAGAATGTTCAACTGTATTTATACCTATAGAAATAACTGAAGATAGAACTATAGAAATAAAATTAGAACATCATTTAGAAGAACTAAAAGAAGTAGAAGTAGTTGGCAACTCCACTAGAAAACAAACAAATTCAGCACAAGAATCAACTTTAAAATTGGCAGAAATAGAGCAATATACAATTGGGTCTTTAGGTGATGCCTTAAAAGAACTTTCTGGCGTATCTACCTTAAATACAGGTGCATTTATTTCAAAACCAGCAATTCATGGTTTAAATGGCTCCAGAGTATTATTGTTAAACAATGGTGTGCGCATGCAAGACATGGAATGGGGAGACGAGCATGCACCCAACATAGATATTAACGCTGCAGGTAAAATAACTGTAGTTAAAGGAGCATCAGCATTAAAATACGGTGGTGACGCTATAGGTGGGGTTATTTTAGTTGAACCGTTAACCGTAATTAATAAAGATTCACTATTTGGTAAAACCGTTATCAGCGGAGCCACTAATGGCCGGGGAGGAAACATCAATACAGAGTTAACAAAAAGCTATAAATCTGGTTGGTATGTTAGAGGACAAGTTTCGTATAAACGTTTAGGAGACCAAGAAGCTCCAGATTATGTGTTATCTAACACTGGAATCCAAAACTTTGGTGTGAATTTTAATGCGGGTAAAAGAACTTTTGAAATGGGTTGGGAAGCTTATTACTCTTATATCAATACAGAAATTGCAATTTTGAGGGCATCTCATATTGGTAACACAGATGATTTAATAAGAAGTATAAATAGTAGACAGCCTCTGGTAATTAGAGACTTTACTTACGATTTACTTAACCCTAGACAACAAGTTGGTCATCATTTAGCTAAAGGTCTTTTTTATAAACGTTTTGAAGGATTGGGTAAACTAAGCCTACAATACGATTTTCAGCAAAATCAACGCTTTGAGTATGATATACGAAGAGGTGAAGATGACGATAGAGCATCAATAGATTTAAGGCTTACTACGCATACGCTTTCTACCGATTTTAAATGGGATGCCAATGCAAAGTTAGATGTAACTGTTGGACTTTTAGCCAGATATCAAGAAAACTTCCCAAATCCTGACACAGGTGTTAGAAGGCTTATTCCAGATTATGAAAAATACGATTTTGGGTCATTTTTAATTGGCGAATATAAAGCGACAGCTGATTTAACTTTTGATGCTGGCTTTAGATATGATTTTTCAAGAATTGATGCGAAGAAATTCTACATAACCTCTCGTTGGGAAGAACGTGGCTATGACCAAGAATTCAATGATTTAATTATTGAAGACCTTGGAACACAATTACTTGTAAATCCTATTCTTGATTTCAATAATATTTCAACCACCTTTGGAGCAGCATATGCTAAAGACTCAAATAGAAAACTTCGTTTAAATTTTGCGTTAGCCAAGCGTGCTCCTAATCCTTCTGAATTATTTAGTGATGGTTTACATCATTCAGCCTCCCGGATAGAGTTAGGTGATTTACGAATTAAAAGTGAAACCTCTCATAAAGTCTCCTTTTCATGGGAAGAAAAATTTGAACATTGGAGTTTTACCTTAGCACCATACGCTAATTATATTGATGATTTTATTCTTTTAGAACCAACCAACGTTGAGTTCACACTTAGGGGTGCATTCCCGGTTTGGAGTTATCGCCAAACTAATGCCAGACTTTTTGGTTTAGATTTTAATGCCAATGCTAATTGGATAGCAAATTTAAATACCGCTCATCAATTTTCGATAGTAAAAGGAACAGATACTGAAAATGATATTCCAATCATTAATATTCCTGCAGCAAATACGTTAAACAGTATTACTTTTTTAAAACCAGAATGGAACAATTTTGAATTCTCTTTGACTAGCAACTATGTATTTGAACAAAATGAAACACCACCAAATATTATCATTTTTTCTCCTGAACAAAATCAAGAAGTAGAATTAGATATTAATTCTGCACCAGATGCCTATCATCTAATTAATATACAAACACAACTGCAATTTAATCTGGGTAAAAACAATAATCTAACAACATCATTACTAATAAATAATCTTACGAATACAGTATACAGAGACTATTTAAATAGACAACGATATTTCGCTGATGACTTAGGTCGAAACATTATTATTCAATTAAAATTTAATTATTAACACAAACACTTAATTTATGAAAACGTTCAAATTCTTAGCTATCTTTTTTCTAGCGGCAACCGTTTTTGTCTCTTGCTCAGACGACGACAGTGGAGATAACAATCCAGAACCGGTGAATGAAGAAGAAACCATAACCACTATGACCATAACTTTGGTTCCTGAAGGTGGTGGAGACACGGTAACATTCCAATCACAAGATTTAGATGGTGATGGACCTAATGCTCCTGTAGTAACAGTTAGTGACCTTGCGGGTAATACTACATACAATGCAACTATTGTTTTATTAAATGAAACTGAAAACCCAGCAGAAAACATTACAGAAGAAGTGGAAGAGGAAGCAGATGAACACCAATTTATTTTTGAAATAGGAGGTTCAGTTGCAAGTGCTGTTGCTACTGATCAAGATGGAAATGGAAATCCTGTTGGAATAGAATTCAACTTAGAAACTAACACTGCGGGTTCTGGTAGTTTAACAGTTACCCTACGCCACGAGCCAACTAAGCCAAATGACGGCACGTTATCTGGTGCTGGCGGTGAAACAGATATCGCAGTTACTTTTAATTTTAATATTACACAATAACAAAAAAGGGCGTTGTAAAAACAACGCCCTTTTTTTAAACATCTATTATGGTCTTTTTTGTTTTTTTATCTGAAAGAAAATAGGTGTAAATCCACATAATGGTAAAAGAAGGAACTACGTCCATACCAGGTATCAACTCTTCTAAAAAAGTAAATACACCGGCTGCTTTACCCACTTTACCCTTATATAACCTAGTCATTAACCAACCTGCGAGTGGTGCCCAAATTACATCAGAAAACTCCCCTATAAAGGGTACAGTAAAAGATAGCATACCAATACCATCAAATACCAAGGATAATAACAGGTTTTTATATTTTTCGTCTTTACGTTTTGCCATGATGAAATTTAAAAATTCATTTTGTATTCAACAATAGCCATGCCAATTATTTAGTGTAAATCAGCACTAATCAATTTCAAAAACTCGTTTCTTGTTTCAATTTTTTCAAACTGTCCTCTAAATCCTGATGTGGTGGTTACTGAGTTTTGTTTTTGAACTCCGCGCATCATCATACACATATGAGACGCCTCAATGACCACTGCTACACCTTTTGGTTTTAGGGTATTATTTATACATTCTAAAATATCATGCGTTAACCGTTCTTGCACTTGTAATCTTCTTGCAAATACATCTACTACACGTGGTATTTTACTCAACCCTACTATCTGGCCATTAGGAATATACGCCACATGTGCCTTGCCAAAAAATGGTAACATATGGTGTTCACAAAGCGAGTATAACTCAATATCTTTGATGATAACCATATCATCATAATCCTCTTTAAACATGGCGCTTTTTAAAATTTCTTCAGCACTCTGTTTATAGCCTTGAGTTAAAAAAAGCATGGCTTTAGCAGCACGCTCAGGTGTTTTTAATAAACCTTCGCGTTCAACGTCCTCCCCTATTTCATCTATAATTGTTTTATAACGCTCCTTTACCTCATTGGTTAAGTTGATATTATATTCTTCTAAATTCTGATATGCTGCCATGTTATTTTGTAACGGATTTTAATTTGTCTGAAAAATAGGTATTTAATTTTTTCAATTTTGGATTTATAATTACTTGGCAATACGGTTGTGATGCATTCTCATTATAATAATTTTGATGGTCTTCTTCTGCTTTATAGAACGTTTTTTCTTCACTAACCGCTGTAACTATTGGATTTTGAAACACTTTTTGTTCTGTTAAAAGCGCTATAAAAGCTTCAGCTTGTTTACGTTGTTCATCTGTAGTGTAAAAAATCTCACTTCTGTATTGCGTGCCAACATCATTACCTTGCCTATTAAGAGTAGTTGGGTCATGTGTCGCAAAAAACACCTCTAACAATTCAGTATAAGAAATGAGATTAGGGTCAAAAGTAATTAGAATACCCTCTGCGTGGCCAGTTCTACCAGTGCACACCTCTCTATACGGAGGATTTTTTATATGTCCTCCGGTATATCCAGAAATTACCTCTTGTACACCATTTAAGCGTTGAAAAACAGCTTCTGTACACCAAAAACAACCATTTGCAAAAATAGCGGTCTCGAGTGCTGTAGTATTGTTTTTATTCATTAGATTTTCTTTCTTCAATAGCTTTTAAAATTATAAAGCTAGTATTTAACTTTTGATTTATAACTTTTAGTCGTATTTGATTACCACAAATTACTTTTAACCTAAGTAAGTTATGGCTACTTTCGTTATTTAAATTTCTTATATGGTAATAGCCAAAAATATTAGAAAGTCTTATGGCGAGCTTGAGGTGTTAAAAGGCGTTGATGTAACTATTGCAAAAAAAGAGATTGTTTCTATTGTTGGAGCTTCTGGTGCGGGTAAAACTACTTTACTTCAAATTTTAGGTACCCTAGACAAGCCAAGTAATAGCAATGAATGTGTGTTAGAAATTAATGGTATTGATGTCACAAAACTTAATGATAAAGCACAAGCAAAATTTAGAAATGAACATATTGGATTTATTTTTCAGTTTCATCAGCTGTTACCAGAATTTAATGCTTTAGAAAATGTTTGTATTCCTGGTTTTATTCAACAAAGACCTAAAAAAGAGGTGGAAGAAAAAGCATCAGAATTATTAGAATTTTTAGGATTATCGCATAGACTTCATCATAAGCCCAACGAACTATCTGGTGGTGAACAACAACGGGTAGCCGTGGCTAGGTCTTTAATTAACAATCCTTCTATAATTTTGGCTGACGAGCCTTCTGGAAATTTAGATTCAGAAAGCGCAGAAAATTTACACCAACTATTTTTAAAGTTAAGAGATGATTTTGACCAAACTTTTATCATAGTAACACATAACAAAGAATTAGCTGATTTGGCAGATAGAAAACTAACTATGGTAGATGGTTTAATTGTATGAAAAGAACATTTGAAAGAATCCTAGATTTTATAAAGAATCCAAAATACGTTTCTTATTCTGATGCTCCTGGCGGCTATAAATGGAAGTTGTTTTCACACATTCTGGTGCTTTGCCTAGTGCTAGGGATTTTAACCTCTATGTTTACCAGTATTCTACTAGAGGTAATTCTTAAAATAGACCTTGGTGGACATGAGATGGAAGAGTTATTAGCTAATAGTTCTTTACTACTAGTGTTTTTTTTAGCTGTAATTGTTGCTCCTTTATTTGAAGAATTATTCTTTAGAGGAGGTTTATCTCTGTTTAAAAATAATCCTAATTTTAAGTGGATATTTTATGCTAGTGCAGTGTTATTTGCCTTAGTTCATATTACAAACTTTGAATCCTCTACCACGGTTTACCTACTAACTCCTTTACTAGTTTTACCACAATTAATTTTAGGATTTTTATTAGGCTATATTAGAGTACGATTAGGTCTTCATTGGTCAATACTATTACATGCCTGTTATAATGGTATATTGTTTTTGCCCGTAGTAATTTTACAATTATTAGGAATACCTATTGAATGAGATTACAAGAGTTAAAAGAATTTTTAGATGAAAAGGCTGCGTATTACGAAAACCGCACTTTTTTAGATACTGACCCCATTCAGATACCGCATCATTTTTCTAAAAAAGAAGACATTGAAATTTCCGGATTTTTAACCGCTACAATTGCTTGGGGAAATAGAAAAAGTATTATTACTAATGCCACAAAATTAATGGCGTTATTTGACAATGCACCTTATGACTTTATACTAAACCACTCGAAAGCAGATTTAAAGGCCTTAGAATCATTTGTGCACCGAACATTTAATGACGATGACCTTACATATTTTATAAAAGCATTAAAAAACATTTATCAAAATCATAATGGTTTAGAAAATGTATTAACGCCACATTCTAAAGCTGAAAACTTACAAGAAAGCATAACAAAATTTAAGTCTACTTTTTTTGAATTAGAACACCCAGCTCGTACAGCAAAGCATGTTTCTAATCCTGCTACAGGCTCTGCTGCCAAGCGTATTAATATGTTTTTACGTTGGATGGTTAGACCCTCAAAAAACGGAGTAGATTTTGGTATTTGGACACAAATTAAACCCTCCCAACTTTCTTGTCCCTTAGATGTACATTCTGGCAATGTAGCTAGAAAACTCAAGCTTTTGAAACGAAAGCAGAATGATGCCAAAGCGCTGTTAGAGCTAGATAAAAGCTTACGCAAATTTGACCCCGTTGACCCTGTTAAATATGATTTTGCATTATTTGGATTAGGGGTATTTGAAAGATTTTAATTACTACTTTCAAATTGTTTGTCTGTCAATGTTTTCATAAAAGCAATTAGGGCCTTAGACTCTGTAGTTGATAAGTGTAAAGAATCTGGCGGTAACGTTTGTAGCGGAACATCTAAGCCCATACCAGCACCACCACCAACATTGTAGAAATTTACTACCTCTTCTAAAGAACTGTATACCCCGTTATGCATGTATGGAGCCGTCAATTCAATATTTCTAACTGTAGCAGTTTTAAAAAAGTTTTTACGTTCTTCAACCTTGTATGGTAAATATTGGCCGGGGTCATCATCTAATACCGGATGTTCAAAACTAGCGTTCATAGGAACTCCTAAATTCTCGAATTCAGTTTCCATATATTTTGGTGGAACTGTACCGTTGAATGCGGGTGGAAAATGGCAGGTTGCGCAGGCAGCCTTACCCATAAATAAATTAAAACCAAGTATTTCTTCTTTAGTTAAAGACTCTTCCTTCTCCTGCATATTTCTATCAAACTTAGAATCAAAAGGTGCCAAGCTCCTTATATAGGTTGCAATGGCGTGTCTAGCGTTCCAATTGGTTGCCTTACCATCGTACAACTCGTTGAATGCAGATGTATATTCTGTACTATTGTTGATTATTTGCTCAATGGAGCTCAAATCCATATGAAATTCGTCCACGTCATTAACCACATTAACAATTTGGTCTTCTAATCCTGTAGCTCTTCCATCATAAAACATGGTTTTCTGAAAAACTGCATAGGTTAAAGTAGGTGAATTTCTTTGTAAAGCTTTACCATTTGCACCTTTGGCAATTTTGTTACCATCTGTAAATGCTAGAGACTGCACATGACAAGTAGCACAGCTTATTGATTTTGAAACTGATAAATTAGTATCATTAAACAACTGCTTGCCTAAAGCAATACGTTCAGCTGTTATTTCTGGTGAACGTGGTAATGCAAACTTTTTAATATTAAAAAAATCTTTATCAAAAAGATTCTCCGCAGTCGGATTTAATTCTCGTGAAGTATTTAAAGCAATTTTCCAATGATTGGCCACTTTATTAATTAATGATAGCTGTTTGTTGGTATGATTTTTAATAAACGAATACCTATCAAAACTATCAAAATTACCTGCTTTCAAAGTAGCTATGGTTAATTCAATTTCTTTTTGAAAATCCTTATAAATACTGGTATCTACGAATGTTTCTTCATAGATGAATAAAACTTTTTGTAGTGTTTGATAATTGTATATAGCTTCCTGCAAAGAGTTGGCTAACATCGGCGAGTCAAAACCTGTAATGCCTTTAGTGGCAACGTTAACAATAGCATCTCTTATCATTTTAAGATGGTGCCTGTCACTTTGCCGAATTAAAATATGATTTTTTCTAATGTATGGTATTCTAACTTTAAGATATGCTAAAGTGTTCTGGAGTGTTTTATTATCTACTGCTTCATCAGCAAAAAGCGTTTCTTCTAATACTTGGTAACTTTTTGGTTTTAAAACCTTTATATCTTGATAATCATCGATTTCTACTTTTAACAAATTAGGAGCATTCATTGACAAATAATTTTCATAATCATAAGCAATGAGCATTGGTTCAACTCGTTTATACCACTCTCTACTTTTAAGAAAATACTTCTGGTTTTCTTCGATACTAAGCGTAGTATCTAATTTTTGAATAAAATAAGATGCGCTATCTAGGGTCTCAAAATAATAGTTTCTAATATCCTCATTGAATAAAGAAGTAGATTTTTCAGAAACTACCCTTGCAGGTTTAGCAACTTCCTTTTTGCATGATAGCAATGTACAGCTTACTACTAAAGACAATACAAATAGACCTTTTTTACACATAGAAATCATAGGTTTTTTTAGATGCAAAAAGGTTCCCATTTTCAGGGAACCCTTTTGTTTAAACTTTTATTTAAAAACTATCTTGGAAGACCTGTAATCTTAAACAAGAATGAACCTTCTAATCTTGCCGCATCTTCAGAAATAGCTGTTGGATCAACAAACTTTAGACCATCAGCTCTAACTGCTGAATCTGGAGTTGTAGAAAAATTCCATCCGTGAACCTGAGCACCACCAATAAATGTAGGTTCAGAAGCACCAATGATATCAGTAACGTCTATTAAACCAGTAATTTCCCACATATTTTCTGTTGTACCATAACCTAAACCAGAAGCAACAATTTGGTTACATTCCATAACTTCTTTAACTGTTCCGTTAGCAAGATCATACTGCCATAGTTTAGCGTAACCAGAAATAGCTGGGTTTAAATCAGCATAACCATTTGGATCTTCTTGTACGTATGCATAGTTTTCTGTAACTACAATGTTATCAGGAGAATGCATACCGTCAGCTTTACCACCAATTTTATCACCATCCATAATTACAGTTATTTTAGCATCACCTGTTGGGTCTTCTGGGTTTAATTCTAATTTGTAAACACGACCAAAAGAAGTACCTCTATTAGCTAAATCAGGGTTATCTCCTCTAATTCTACCAGTAGCGTTGAAAAACACGTTTCTTTGGTTCTCAGCAGAACCTCTTTGCCAATCAATATCTTCAATTCTTTGGAAACCAATTGCAGAAGAATCAATTGCCTCTTGGTTAAGTTCAGCAATTGTTCTTTCTGTTACCTCAACCCACTCAACATCGTAAGTTACGTCTTCGGCCATACCCATTTCAAATAACTGACCACCTTCATTTGGAGCAGTTTCAACAGGATTCTTACCTCTTAATACGTACAATTTACCACCGTAAAGGTCACCTCTAGAACCAACATACATTCCAAAGTGAGCTTCTGGGTAAGTGTTGCTGCTATCATCATCACCCATGAAAACCACAGTTTGTGAAGCATAAGCATCTTTACCAATTACTACCGCATTTTCTGTAGACCATTCACCTAAAGAAGGTAGTCTTTCAGCTTCAACTCTATCTTCTGTAGGACGAAAAGGGTTAACCTTGTATACACCTTTAGCATTACCACCCCATTCACCACCAGAAAGATAAAGTGGGCCAAAACCATGTTCTTCTAAAGTTACTGAAGATCCAGAACATTGCGCAGTAAATGCTGTTGCAGTAGCGTTAACAATGTAATCCCCTTCAATAGGCTGTAAATCAGAATTCATTTGAATTCTGGCAATTGAGTAGTCTGCTTCTAAGTTGTTGATGAAGGCATAAGTACCGTCACCGTTAGGATATAATGCAGCACCATCCATATATGAGCCATATACAAATGAAGAATCTGCAGGCAATATATCAGCAGAAGACATTATCATTTCTAATTTTGCTGAGCTAGCAAAATCTCCTTTTAATTCGAATACTGAATTTGGAATAACAGAGCTAGTTAACGCCTGTTTTTCTTCAGTTCCTGGATCTACATCATCGCCGCCGCCGATGAAATCGTCTAATTCTTGGCAAGAAGTTGCTAAAACAGCTGCACTTGCACAAAGCAATAAATTTTTTAGTGTTCTCATGTTAATTTTACGTTTGAAAAAATATTAAAGGATTCTTAACAAAAATACCTTTCAAGACTCTTTACTCGTGTAAATTAAACATGGTCATAAATTGAACTAAAGATCAAAAAAACGTTAAAAAGTTAACGAAATGTTATTAATTAAATTGATTCTTAATAAGGGTATAATGAATAATGAACTAAACATACTTTTAACCTATTTAACATCAACACCATAGCTATTAATTAATCTCCAAAACCATAATTGGCCGGCAAATCTAAAATAACTTCACTGCCCTTATTTGCAATAGAATTGTAAATAGCTTCAATGATAATCATATCTCTTTTCCCCATTTCTCCTGGAGCTAAATTGGGTGTGTTAAATAGAATATGACTTGCAAAATCATCCATTTGTAGTTTTTGCTGGCTTTCATGCGGAAAATTAAACTCACCTTTTGAAGAATTACCATGTAAAGGTCCATAATTATTAGCTGGTTCTAATTCAAACCAACCCTCTGTACCTACAGCATGTAATCTATTACCGCCAAAATTATGAGAAGTAGTCATATTTGCTACAGCTCCACTCTTAAATTTAAACTGCGCTGTAATAGTTTCATCAGTAGCTTTAAAATAATCTGGTCTCGTACTAAATTCTTGGGCAGAAACCGCAATAGGATTTTCTCCTGTAGCGTAAATGGCACTTTGAAAAGCATAAACACCCATGTTTACCAATGCACCTCCACCAGACAACTCTTTATTTAAACGCCATTGCTCAGGATTTCCTGTTGAACGATACGAGGCATCGGCGGAAACATATAAAATATCTCCAAATGTTTTTTCTTTTACGTAACGCTTTACTTCTTGTGTGTAGGGCTCTGAATGTAACCGGTAACCCATACCCAATTTAACACCCGCCTTTTTACAAGCATCAATTATCTCATCACATTCAGTAACATTCATTGCCATTGGCTTCTCACAAATAACATGTTTGCCAGCTCTCGCTGCTCGTATTGAAAATTCAGCATGCATTGAATTTGGTAATACTACGTAAACAATATCTATATCATTATTGTCCTTTATAGCATCAAAGTTTGAATAGTTGTATATGTTGGTTTTGGGTATGCCATATTTTTTTGCCCAAATAGCTTCTTTTTCTGGTGTTCCAGTAACAATGCCCGCAAGATAACAGTGTTTAGTATCTTGTAGTGCAGGAGCTAATTGGTAGGTACTATAACTACCTAAACCCACTAAGGCAATTCCCAATTTTCTATCTTGTTTGTTATTTTTAGTATTTGCCATTACCATATTTGAAATTAAAGCTGTTCCTGCTAAACCTTGAGTTAGTTTGGCATTAAAACTTCTTCTGTTAATTTTTTTCATCCCCAATAGTTTCTTTAAAGATAGCCAATACAATTAGTTATAGAACAAAAGTGTAATGCTTTAAAATTCATTATTTTTAGAACTATCAAAAACCAACAAATGAAAAAATTTATCACTTTAATCATTGTATTTCTTTTCACCATTACAGGCTTTGGTCAAGAGCGTAAATTGCCAATAGACACTACCGTAACCACACAACATAGCGTTACTATTAATGGACAATCTATTTCTTATACCGCAACTACAGGTACGCAACCTGTATGGGATGAACATGGTAAACCAACAGCAGCTTTACATTACACGTATTACACTCGAAACAATATTAAAGACCGTGCTTCAAGACCGTTACTATTTTCTTTTAATGGAGGTCCTGGTTCAGGTTCTGTTTGGATGCACTTAGCCTATACTGGCCCGCGGGTATTAAAAATTGATGATGAAGGATATCCTGTACAACCTTATGGGGTTAAAG
The DNA here is from genome assembly GCF_014235875.1 of Croceivirga lutea. Taxonomy (GTDB): domain Bacteria; phylum Bacteroidota; class Bacteroidia; order Flavobacteriales; family Flavobacteriaceae; genus Croceivirga; species Croceivirga lutea. Next base: position 565,012 of record NZ_JACJUK010000001.1, read on the forward strand.
AAAATCCGTTCTCGGTATTAGATGTTACAGACATTGTATATATAAATCCGGCAAATACAGGATACTCTAGAACCATTCCTGAAAGTGGAAAAGAAGTAGATAGAGAAAAGTTCTTTGGTATTAATGCTGACGTTAAATATCTAGCGGAATGGATGAACACCTTTGTAACTAGAAACAACCGCTGGCGTTCTCCAAAATATATTATTGGAGAAAGTTATGGGGGTACACGTGTAATGGGATTATCACTAGCCTTACAAAACCAACAATGGATGTATTTAAACGGTGTAATCATGGTTTCGCCTGCAGATTACAAAGTAATTAGAGTTGGAGGACCAGTTTCGAGTGCACTAAATTTACCCTATTATACCGCGGCAGCATGGCATCACAAAAGATTACCATCAGACTTACAAAGCAAAGACCTAACCGATGTCTTACCAGAGGCAGAAGAATTCACAATTAATAAACTTATACCAGCAATTGCGAAGGGAGGTTTTATTTCTGATAATGAAAGAAACGAAATTGCGCAAGCAATGGCCCGTTATTCTGGATTGAATCAAAAAGACATCATCGACCAAAATTTAGTGGTTCCAACTTCATTTTTCTGGAAGCATTTATTGAAAGAAAATGGGGGTTATACAGTTGGTAGATTAGACAGTAGGTATTTAGGTATGGATAAACAATTATTTGGTTCAAGACCAGATTATAATGCTGAAATCACTTCTTGGCTGCATAGTTTTACGCCAGCTATCAATTACTATTTACAAGAAGAGTTAAACTACAAAACAGATATTAAGTACAATATGTTTGGCCCTGTGAGACCTTGGAATAATGAAAACGATAATGTGCGAGACGATTTAAGACAAGCTATGGCACAAAACCCGTACTTAAATGTATTAGTACAGTCTGGATATTATGATGGTGCCACCACGTATTTTAACGCAAAATATACCATGTGGCAAATAGACCCAAGTGGTAGAATGAAAGATAGAATGGAATTTAAAGGTTACAGGTCTGGTCATATGATGTACTTGCGCCGTGAAGATTTAAAACAAGCTAATGATGACATTAGAGCTTTTATTCAAAGAACCCTAACCAATGGTGAATCAGCAAAATATTAATTATGAATACACCAAAATTAACAACGTTATTCCTTATCCTTTTTATTGGCATTATCAATGCACAAGATATACCTTCGAAAGAATGGCAAATAAATACTGCCTTAATGGCCGTGCCAACTGATTTTAGAGATGGTGCTAAAGTCTATGGCTATGACCAAAAAGGCAACTTTGTAACCTTAAAGGAAGGAACTAACGATTATATTGCTTTGGCAGATACTCCTGGTGACGATAAGTTTTCAACAGCTGCCTATCATAAATCTTTGGATGAATTTATGGCACGTGGTAGACAATTACGAAAAGAAGGTAAAGATGGAAATCAAATTTTCGATATAAGAGAACAAGAAGTACGAGAAGGTCGATTAACTATGCCTGATAAAGCTACACTATGTGTGTTTACAGGTACCATTAATGAAACTACGAAAGAAATTGATAATCCGTATGTGCGTTATGTGTTTTATATTCCATTTGCTACAGGAGAAAGTACAGGTCTACCCACTACCCCAACACCGCCTGGTCATGCATGGTTAATGAACCCAGGGACTCATAGGGCACATATAATGATTACTCCCCCACAACAATAATGAAAAAGGTAGAATTTTCTAATGCTCACAGACAAAAGCATTTTGATTTTTTTAATGGGATGAATCATCCACATTTTAATATAACTGCCAATGTCAATGTAACTCCTTTATTAAATAAAGTTGATAGTGAAAGTTTACCCTTGAATTTTACAATTGTACACGCACTGGCCTTAACAGCTAACAATATCAAGGAATTTCGATGGCGAATACATGAAAATGAAGTTTTTGAATATGATACAATTCATCCTTCTTTTACTGTTCCAACAAAAGAAACAGACGTATTTAGTTTTTGTACTGTAGACTTTTCTAAAGAATTAAAAACTTTTATAGAAGATGCTACAAACGTAAGAGAAAAAATGAAGACAAATCCTTCAATCGAAGATGAAGAATATAGAGCTGATTATCTATTTATGTCTGCCATACCATGGATTAGTTTCACAAGTATTCAACATGCAATGAGTTATCATCCTCATGATAGTGTTCCAAGAATTAGTTGGGGTAAGATTTTTGAAAGTGATGGTCAAAAATTAATGCCATTGGCAGTGCAAGCACATCACGCCCTTGTTGATGGTAATCATATGGGTAAATTTTTTACTGACTTTGAGGAATATATAAATTCCTTTTAACTCTAATAAACTAAACATAAATGAACTTTTTAAAAAAATCAATAGTATTGACAATGATAGCTTTCGGTCTTTTTTCATCAAAAAAAACAAATGCGCAAGATTGGCCTAACTTGGCAAAATATCAAGAAGCCAATATGCAATTAGCAGAAACCGAAAATATGGGTAATCGTGTTGTTTTTATGGGCAATAGCATCACTGAAGGTTGGAGCAATGCAAATCCAGATTTTTTTAAAGAAAATCCGTATATAAATAGAGGTATTGGCGGCCAAACAACCCCACAAATGTTACTTCGTTTTAAACAAGACGTTATTGATTTAAAGCCAAAAATTGTAGTGATTTTAGCAGGCACAAATGATATTGCTGGTAATACAGGACCAATGACTTTAGAACAAATTAGAGATAATATACTAGGTATGGTGCAATTGGCTGAAGCTAATGACATAGTACCAGTGGTTTGCTCAGTACTTCCTGCATATGATTACCCTTGGAGACCAGGGTTAGCACCAAATGTTAAAATACCGGCATTAAATGAACTTTTAAAGGCAATGGCAAGAGCTCAAAATATACCATACTTAGATTATTTTGCAGCCATGACAGATGAAAGAAATGGGTTGCCCAAAGCCTTAACTACAGATGAAGTGCACCTAACCAAAGCTGGATACAATGAATTAGAAAAACAAGTACAGCCATTATTAGCCCAACTTCAAAAGTAATTATCAAAAATTTAAAGCACTAGCTTGGTAAGTATTGTTATCCCATTTAAAAACACAGAAGCTTTTCTTGCAGATTGCTTAGACTCTATTTGCATTCAAACGTACAATAATTGGGAGGTTCTTGCTGTTGATGATGGTTCAACAGATTCTAGTTCGCAATTAGTAAGAAACTATTCACTTAAAGACCCTAGAATTAAAATCTTTAAAAATGAAGGTAACGGTATTATTCCTGCGTTACAAACAGCATATAAAAATGCTTCTGGAAAGTTTGTTACCCGAATGGATTCTGATGACATTATGCTTCCGACCCGTTTGGAATATATGGTGACAAAATTAGAAGAACATGGTACCGGTCATATTGCTGTTGGTTTGGTAAAGTATTTTTCAAACCGTGGTATTAGTGATGGTTATGACAGGTATGAAAAATGGTTGAACAATTTAACCCAATTAGGAACTAACTTTTCTGAAATCTACAAAGAGTGCGTAATACCCTCTCCCTGTTGGATGGTTTATAGAACAGATTTTGACGCCTGTGGGGGTTTTGAACCGCAACGATATCCTGAAGATTATGATTTAACATTTAGGTTTTTTGAAAACCAATTAAAAATAATTCCCTGTGATAAGTTGCTTCACTATTGGAGAGATTATGATACCCGAACTTCTCGCACACATGAACACTATGCCCAAAATTATTTTCTAGATATTAAAATAGATTACTTCTTAAAACTATCCTATAATTCAAATAGACCTCTTGTAATATGGGGCGCAGGTTTTAAAGGAAAAACCATTGCAAAAAAATTAATAGCAATTGATATTGATTTTATTTGGTTATGTGATAATCCTAAAAAAATTAATAAGGCTATTTATGATAAAAAAATGAATCATTTTTCAATGTTAGAGTCGCTTAACAATCCTCAAAGTATAGTGACCGTGGCTAATGAAGAAGCGCAACAAAAAATTAGAGCCTATTTAACTGGACTACAACAAAAAGAAATGACAGATTATTATTTCTTTTGTTAAGGGAAATAAAAACCGAAACCCACCAAGCACTATTATTTTATATTTGGAAAAGAAAATCGCTAATGCAGTTCAAACACCCTGAAATTCTTTGGTTTCTTCTTTTACTGCTTATACCAATATTGGTACATCTTTTACAATTACGAAAATTTAAAAAAACACCATTTACCAACGTAGCTATGCTACAAAAGGTAATTGCAGAATCTCGTAAAAGTAATTCATTGAAAAAATGGTTGTTATTAAGCACCAGACTATTACTATTAGCTGCTTTAGTATTTGCATTTGCACAACCATTTAGTGCAAAAGAGACCGCTTTTTCTCCCAGAGAAACCGTGGTGTATTTAGATAATTCTTTTAGCATGCAGGCAAAACAAAACGGAATTTCTTTACTAGAGCGTGCAATTCAAGATTTTCTAAAATCTGTACCTGAAACTTCAACATTTAGTTTATTTACCAACTCCGAATCTTTTAAAAATATTGATGTAGCTCAAATTCAAAATCAATTATTGCAAACAGAATTTGTGCCCAAACAATTGTCTATTGAAAATATACTTTTAAAGGCTAACACCCTATTCACCAAAAATGAAGGGAGCATTAAAAATTTAATTCTTATCTCAGATTTTCAAAATTCGTTAGGTTCACTACCTAAGAATATCGACAATTTTAACTTAAATCTAATTCAATTAAAACCAGATTCCAACCAAAACTTGGCCATTGATTCTGTTTACGTAGAAAGCCAGAAAGGTAATCAGTTAGAGTTAGCTGTTATTGTTAAGGGGTTGCAAGAAGACCAAACCGTACCCATATCACTTTACAATAAGGAAAAACTAATTGCTAAAAACGCCATTAAGTCTAAAAAAGAAGCTATTTCTAAGGCCATTTTAAGTTTACCGCTTCAAACGGCTATTCAAGGAAAGTTAGAAATTAAAGATGGTTCATTGTCTTACGACAATTCCTTTTATTTTAATCTGGATGATCAACCTAAAATTAAGGTGTTAAGTATTACTGCTAATGATGCTAACTTTTTAAATAGAATATTTACTGAAGATGAATTTGATTTTATAGAAAGTAAAATTGAACAACTAGACTATAGCAATATTGCAAACCAAAACTTGGTAATTTTAAATGAACTTACTACCATACCCTTAAATTTACAAGCATCGCTAAACGCCTTTGAAAAAGATGGAGGCTCCATTGTAATTATACCTTCGAAATCTATTAATAGCAGTTCTTACAACACCTTATTAACACAACTATTCGGAGTTAATATTTTGGACACCTACGCTAACGAAGTATCCGTTAACAAGATTAGTTTTGAACATCCTTTGTATACCAATGTTTTTGAAAGAAAAGTGGAAAACTTTGAATTTCCTTATGTGAAAAAACACTACGTATTAGCTAACAGCAGTTCAAAAATATTAAGCTTATCTAATGAAAATGCGTTCTTAATTGGTAAAAACAATAATTACCTTTTTACCGCTTGGTTCTCTGAAGAGAATACAGATTTTAAAGAATCGCCTTTAATTGTTCCAACTTTTTACAAATTTGGTGTCAATAGTTTAAAAATGCCAACAATGTATTATACCATGGGTAAAGAAAATAGTATGGCAACAGTTACTACCCTTGAAAAAGACCAGATAATAACAGCTAAAAATAAACAAGAAGAATTTATTCCTTTTCAACAATCGTACACAAATAAAACCGAATTATCTTTTATAGATAATCCCACAAAAGCAGGAATATTTTCGATTGTAAAAAGCGAAGATACCTTACAACATGTAAGTTTTAATTATCCTAGAAATGAAAGCGAGCTAACCTATCAAACCCTTTCTTTAACAAGTGCTACTATCAACAATTCTGTAAGTGAATTATTTTCAAAAATAGCTTCTGAAAATTCTATAGATGCCTATTGGAAATGGTTTGTTATTTTTGCCATGGTCTTTGCACTTGCAGAGTTGCTGATTCAAAAATTTCTTGCATGAAAATACTTCTTAAATCTGCTACCATAGTTGATAAAAGCAACCCAAAAATTCATCTTAAAAAACGAGATATTTTAATAGAAAATGGCATAATAAAGTCAATTGCTACAAAAATTGATGCCAAAGAAAAAACGCAAGAACTAAAACTTAAAAATTTACATGTAAGCCTGGGTTGGTTTGATAGTAGTGTAAGCTTTGGAGAACCAGGTTTTGAAGAACGAGAGACTATAACCAACGGACTAGTTACAGCTGCAAAGAGTGGTTTTACAGATGTAGTTTTAAATACCAACACTAATCCAAAACCTGATAGCAGTTCAGATATCATTTTTTTTAAAGAAAAATCAAAGAATCACTGTACCAATCTACATCCATTAGGATGTTTAACCGTAAATAGTGAGGGTGAAACTTTAGCCGAACTTTTTGATATGAAAAATGCTGGTGCCATTGCATTTTCCGACTTTAAGCACAGCATAAAAAACACCAATCTTTTAAAAATTGCATTGCAATACACTCAGAATTTTGATGGGCTTGTACTTTCATTTGCTGATGATAAAAGTATAGCTCCTAAAGGTGTGATTAATGAAGGCGAGGTTTCAACTAAGCTCGGTTTAAAAGGTACTCCAAATTTAGCTGAAGAGCTACAATTAGTTCGAGATTTATACTTGTTGGAATATACAGGTGGCAAGTTGCATGTACCTACAATATCTACCGCAAATTCTGTAAAGCTTATTGCCGAGGCTAAGAAAAAAGGGTTAGATGTAAGTTGCAGTGTAGCAATTCACAATTTATTTTTTAGTGATGAAGAATTAATTGGTTTTGAAAGTAATTTCAAGGTTAAACCAGCCTTACGAACTAAAAAAGACACTAAAGCATTGCAAAAAGGATTGCTAAACGGTACCATCGATTTTGTTACTAGTGATCATTTACCAATTGATATTGAGGAAAAGAAAGTAGAATTTGACCATGCTGCATATGGTACTATTGGTTTAGAAAGTGCTTTTGGAGTTCTTAACAAGCTTTTTTCAACAGAAGAAACTATAGAATTTTTAACCAAGGGCCGAAACCGTTTTGGTATAGCTATTCCAACATTTGCTGAAGGTGAACCAGCTTGTTTAAGTTTATTTAATCCGGATGAAGAATTTGAATTTTCTACTTCACATATCTTCTCTACATCCAAGAACTCAGCATTTATAGGTAAAAAGATGAAGGGTATTGTATATGGCAGTATCAATAACAACAAAATAGAACTACATTGAAAAAATCAGAAGTTGAGACTGGTAAAACAGCAGCAATAGTGAGTTACTTAACTATGATTGGTTGTATCATAGCCATTTTCATGAATTTAGAACCAAAAAATAGTTTTGCCAGATTCCATATTAGGCAGGCCTTTGGTACACACCTCACTTTTCATGCCTTAGCTATTTTTTTTAATTATTCAAACATTCCGTTTGCCTGGGCCGGACTTTATGTTTTTTACCTAATTCTATGGGGTTACGGTTTTTGGGCTGCTATAAATGGTAATAAAAACTTAATTCCAGTATTAGGCACTTATTTTCAAAAGTGGTTTACATTTATTCAATAAATACTTACGATGTCCCAACCTTCTCTCTCCCTAGAATATTTAATAAGACCTGCCAAAGAAGGAATTTTAAATCCGAAACCATTATTCATGTTTCATGGTTATGGTAGTAATGAAGAAGACTTGTTTTCTTTTGCATCAGAATTGCCAGAAGAATTAGCTGTAATTTCTGTACGAGCACCTTATAAATTAGAACCCTTTGGTTACGCATGGTATGCCATTAATTTTGATGCAGAACATGGTAAATGGAGTGATGATAAACAAGCAATTGAATCTAGAGAAAAAATTGTAAATTTTATTGATGAAGCCTGTGAAGCTTTAAAGTTAGACACCAATGCTGTTTCGCTTTTAGGATTTAGCCAAGGAACCATTCTCAGCTACGCAGTAGCACTATCTTATCCAGAAAAAATTAAAAACGTTATCGCTTTAAGCGGATATATAAATACTGCAATTTTAGCGGAGGATTATCAAGAAAAAAAACATGAACGTTTAAATTTATATGCATCACATGGTCAAGTAGATGCTGTAATTCCTATAGAATGGGCACAAAAGGCACCAGAAATATTAAAAAAACTAGGAGTAAACTATGTGTTTGAAGAATTCCCAGTTGGGCACGGTGTGGCTCCCCAAAATTTCTATTCGTTTAAAAATTGGTTGCAAAGCAAAATTTAATTGCTTCGAGCATATAAAAGATGGTCTAATAAGGTAAAATCGATACTTAAATCATCATTTAATTGGTATTGAATTACCAAATCTCCCCAGTATTTTCCATCAGAAAAATCAGCAAGTATCCATTTGTGATTTAAGACTTTTATTTTGTTAATCTTAAAATCACTTTCCATTCCTTCATAAGGAATTAATTTATTATCACCCTTTTCAAAATTGGTTTCTAATAACTGGTCTTCAATATATCTGCTAGGATTTTCAAGATTTAAATGGTCATAATATGCAAGGGCATCATCATTATTTTCCAGCGAAAAATATTGCATATCTAAATAGCGTAACTGAACATTTCTAATAGAATCTCTTAATAGTTCATTTGATTCTGTTAGCTCTTTTATGGTTTCAGCACTTGAAGTCGCTGTTTTATTACCTCTCATAGCCAGATATAGCGCAATTAGTGCAGAAAACACAAATAGATATAAAAAAATATTCTTCTTCATTTTTAAACTACTATTTTAAGATTATCATAAGCCAAAAATATCCCATCTGGCAATTTAGCCTGTACTTCATCATGAAAACCAAGTAAGTGACTAATATGCGTAAAATACGTTGCCTTAGCCCCTATTCTTTTAGCAAACGCTAAAGCTTCTTCCAAATTAAAATGAGAATGATGGGGCTCTATCCGTAAAGCGTTTACCACTAAACATTCTAGGCCTTGCAATTTTTGAATTTCATCCTCCTCAACTTGTTTAACATCAGTTAAATACGCAAAATCACCAATTCGATATCCCATTACCGGTAATCTATTGTGATATACCCTAATAGGGGTAATTAATTGTTTTCCTATTTTAAATTGTTGGTCCTCTTTTAAGGTATGAACTTTTACAGCTGGCGCTCCCGGATATCTATTTTCATCAGCAAAAATATAATCGAATCTACGTTGAAGAGCTTTAACCACTCTATCTTCTGCATATATAGAAATATCTCCTTGTCTAAAGAAAAAAGGCCGAATATCATCTATACCAGCAGTGTGGTCAGCATGTTCATGTGTAAATAAAATACCCTCTAAATCAGATATTGGATTCGACAACATTTGCTGTCTAAAATCTGGCCCACAGTCAATTACAATATTTTTATCTTCCCAAGAAACCAGAACAGAAACCCGTAATCGCTTGTCTTTTGGGTTATCACTAAGACAAACAGGATGTTTACTACCAATTACAGGAATACCTTGAGATGTGCCCGTTCCTAAAAATGTAATTGAAAGTTTATTCATCATTTATTCAAAATTATGACTTATTTGTGTAATGAAATTGGTGAACTTGTTAACTTTGTTAACATAAATTAAGTCTTATGGGTAACCCTTTGAATAAGGACCGCGAATTTGAGAATATTCCATCAATTAAAGCAAAAACTTTACGTATTAACCTGAACCCTAATATTTACGGTACTTTCGCCGAGATTGGTGCAGGTCAAGAAACTGCCAGGCATTTTTTTAGAGCTGGTGGTGCTTCTGGTACAATTGCAAAGGCAATGAGTGCGTATGATAAAGCGTTTAGTGATGCTATATATGGAGTAGAAAAAGATAATAGATACGTTACGCAACCAAGGCTTAAGCAAATGCTTAAATACGAAATGGACCTGGTGGAAGAGCGTATTGATAGAAAAAGTAACCCAGACTATCTATTCTTTACTTATGCAAATACTGTTGCCACCATTGACTTTTCTAAACGATACAAGGGACATGGTTGGGTTGGAATTAAGTTTCAATTAGATCCTGACCAGAAAGAATACGATGAAATAATTCTTCATGTAAGATTTAAACAAAATGAAGCACGCTTACAACAAGAAACCTTAGGTATTCTTGGTGTAAATTTAATTTATGGGGCATATTTTAAGCATGACAAACCCAAAAAATTATTAAAATACTTGTACGATCATATTGATAAAGACACTGTTGAAATTGATATGATAAATTTTATAGGACCTAACTTTAGAAATGTTGATAATAGACTAATTAGCTTGCAGTTAATTAAGAATAACATGACAGATGCAGTTATGTTTGGTCCTGATGGAAACAACCTTTTACCTGCCGCCGTACTTTATAAGAAAAACATCTTAGCTCTTAGAGGAAGTTTTAGACCAGTTACTAAGGTAAATTTAGATATGTTTCAAAAATCTTACGACATTTTTGTAAGAGAGCAAACTGTAGATCAAGAGAATACTATTGTGATTTTTGAAATTACGTTATCGAATTTATCAGCATCTGGAGAAATTGACGAGCAAGACTTTTTAGATAGGGCAGAATTGTTAAGTTCAATGGGCCATTTTGTAATGATTTCTAAATTCCAGGAATATTATAAGTTAGTTGAATACTTTAATAAATACACCAAAAATAGAATTGGATTAACCATGGGGGTAAATAACCTCGTAGCCATTTTTGATGAGAAATATTACAGACATTTAAGTGGAGGTATTCTCGAAGCATTTGGTAAACTTTTCTTTAAAGATTTAAAGGTGTATTTGTATCCCATGAAAGACCCTGAAACAGGTCAAATTATGACGAGTAACAATTTGAGGGTACACCCTAGAATGAAAGAACTTTATAAATTCTTTAAGTATAATGGTAAGGTTATGGACATTATTGATTATGACCCAGACATTATGCATATTTTTTCTAGAGACGTACTTAAAAGGTTACGTAATGGAGAAAAAGGTTGGGAAGAAATGCTTCCAAAAGGTATTGCAAAAATGATAAAAGATAAAAACCTCTTCAGTCGAAAAGAGAATGAAGAGGTTCAAATAACACAAGAAGTAGACGATGAATAAGAAATACTTATTCTTCTAAAAGTTGAGCGGCGTGATCTTTGGTTTTTACCTTGTCGATTACACGCTCCACTACTCCTTCTTCATTGATTATGAATGTTTTACGATGTATACCGTCAAACTCTTTACCCATAAACTTTTTGGGTCCCCATACTCCAAAAGTTTCAATAACAGTACGGTCTTCATCTGCTAAAAGTGGAAAAGGAAATTCGTATTTGGCTTTAAAGTTTGCTTGTTTTTTTTGAGAATCTGCACTAACTCCCAACAAATTAAATCCTTTATCCTGTAATGCTTTATAATTATCTCTAAGATTACAAGCTTCAGCAGTACAACCAGGAGTGTTTGCTCTTGGATAAAAGAAAACTACTAGCTTTTTACCAGAGTAATTAGAAAGACTAATTGTGTTACCGTCTTGGTCAATTGAAGAAAAATCTGGTACTTTATCACCTATTTTTAAAGTATTCATTATATTTTGTTTAACTATTTTAAATCAAAATTAGACAATTTTGACTAAACAAGAGAAAGTAAATTTCACTATTGACAAACTACAAGAGCTGTATCCTGAAATACCAGTTCCTTTAGACCACAAAGACCCATACACCCTATTAGTAGCGGTATTATTATCGGCTCAAAGTACAGATGTAAGAGTAAATAAGATTACGCCATTACTCTTTGAACGTGCAGACAATCCGTTTGATATGGTAAAATTGAGCGTAGAAGAAATTAGAGAAATAATTAAGCCAGTTGGTTTATCTCCCATGAAATCGAAAGGTATTTATGGACTTTCTAAAATTTTAATAGATAAATATAATGGTGAAGTTCCAAAAGAATTAGAACTTTTAGAAGAATTACCGGCAGTAGGTCATAAAACGGCGAGCGTAGTAGTTTCTCAAGCTTTTGGTATTCCAGCTTTTCCTGTAGATACACATATTCATAGATTAATGTATCGTTGGGGATTTTCTAACGGAAAAAATGTTGTACAAACTGAAAAAGATGCCAAACGATTGTTTCCAAAGGAATTATGGAATGATTTACATCTACAAATAATTTGGTATGGTAGAGACTATTCACCTGCAAGGGGTTGGAATTTAGAGAACGATATCATTACCATGACTATAGGTAGAAAAACGGTACTTAATCAATACTACAAAACAAAAAAGGCCGCTAAATAGCGGCCTTTAATGATAATTAATGCTTTTTTAATTCAAGATAGTCTCGAATTGTCCTCCTTGAAAATCAGAAATATTCAAGGCTTTTGAATAATTCAACAAAAATTGGATTGTTCCTTTACCAACCTTTGTTAAACCTAATGTTTGTTCTTCTGAGTAAATTTTTTCCATATTCTAGCATTGTTAATTCTTTATCATTAACGCCACTAAATTGGAAATATTGCAAGAGTCGACCTAATGCAGATTAATTCGTTAAAACGATATTATTCTTTTCTACGATTTTTCGAAGGTTTATTAAAGCGTAACGCATTCTACCTAAAGCTGTGTTTATACTAACTCCAGTGTTTTCTGCAATTTCTTTAAAGCTCATGTCTTTATAAATACGCATCATCAAAACTTGCTTTTGGTCTTCAGGTAATTCGTCAATTAAATACGTTAAATCCGTATCAATTTGTTCTTTAATCAACTGTTTTTCAGCGTTTAACTTGTCATCTTTAATTACTGAAAAGATATTAAAGTCATCACTACCTTCGAACTTTGGCATTCTTTTGTTCTTTCTAAAGTGATCTATAATTAAGTTATGCGCTATACGCATTACCCATGGTAGAAATTTACCTTCTTCACTGTATCTACCTTTTTTAAGAGTTTTAATCACTTTAATAAAGGTATCTTGGAAAATATCTTCGGTAACTTCTTTATCTAATACTTTAGAATAGATAAAGCTTGAAATACGTTGATTGTGACGATTAATTAAGACTTCTAGAGCTTTCTCGTCTCCGTTGATATAGTTTTTTACCAGTATCGAGTCATCGATTTGTAGTTCCATACAAATTACTTTTTTGGTTATCTCCACCACAGACCATAGCATAATAGTCTGCAAAAGATGATATTTAGTTATTAAGTTTTAAAAAAGTAATTATCGCTGTATAGGCCTATCAGTTATTTAATTACACCCCAAATATATGTAAATGTACTACCGAGGTGAAAACATTGTTGTGATCTACTGGTTTTTAGATGTAAAGTGCTGCAATATATATATAAAGCACATTGCACAGTATCTTTGTAAACATATTTTCGACAAATGACGCTAAAAACGGACATAAATCCTAAAAAAAATATTATCATAAAAGGTGCCAAACTACATAACCTCAAAAACATAGATGTAGTAATACCTAGAAATAAGCTTGTAGTAATTACAGGATTATCGGGTTCTGGTAAATCATCATTAGCTTTTGATACACTGTATGCTGAAGGTCAAAGACGCTATGTAGAGAGCCTTTCATCTTATGCAAGACAATTTTTAGGCAAATTAGATAAACCAAAAGTCGACTATATTAAAGGTATAGCGCCGGCAATTGCAATTGAACAAAAGGTAAACTCAACCAATCCACGTTCTACTGTAGGTACTACAACAGAAATTTACGACTATCTAAAATTATTATTTGCTAGAGTTGGAAAAACTATTTCACCCCTATCTGGTAAAGAAGTTAAAAAGCATACCGTTGCAGATGTAGTTGACTATATAAAAACATTTGATGAAGGAAGTAAGCTATTACTTCTTGCACCGGTTACTATTAAAGAAGAAAGAGACACTATAAAGTCTTTGCAATTATTTTCAAAGCAAGGTTACGCTCGTATAAAGTATAATAATAAGGTTATACGTATAGATGAAACTCCAGAAGACATTGGCAAAGAGTTTAGTCTTGTTGTCGACCGTGTAGTGGTCAAAAAGAATGATGAAGACTTTTTAAATAGATTAGGTAATGCAGTTGACAATGCCTTTTTTGAAGGTAAGGGCACCTGTATTATAGAAGATTTAAACTCAGGTAATACAAAAGAATTTAGTAACCTTTTTGAAATAGATGGTATGAAATTCTTAGAACCAAATGTACATCTATTTAGTTTCAATAATCCTTATGGTGCCTGCCCTAAATGTGAAGGATACGGAGATGTTATTGGTATAGACCCAGATTTAGTAATTCCAAATACCGCGCTTTCTATTTATGAAGAGGCCGTTTTTCCTTGGCGTGGAGAAAGTATGAGTTGGTACCGAGATCAATTGGTAAATTCTGCATATCAATTTGATTTTCCAATACACAAGCCTTGGTTTGAATTATCAGAAGAGCAGAAACAACTAGTTTGGAATGGTAATAACCATTTTATAGGTATTCACAAATTTTTTGAGCAATTAGAAGAAAAAAGCTATAAAATTCAGAATAGAGTAATGCTTTCCAGATACCGTGGCAAAACTAAATGCTCAGTTTGTAATGGTAAAAGATTGCGTAAAGAAGCTAATTATGTAAAAATAGATGGTAATTCCATTTCAGACTTAATAGAACTACCAATTGAAAATTTAATTGTGTTCTTTGAAAAACTCACGTTAACTGAACACGACCAAACTATAGCAAACAGATTATTAAAAGAAATAACTACACGTCTTGAATTTTTGAATAAGGTTGGTTTAAACTACTTAACGCTAAATCGAAAATCTAATACCCTATCTGGTGGTGAAAGCCAGCGTATAAATTTGGCTACAAGTCTTGGAAGTAGCCTTGTTGGCTCCATGTATATTTTAGACGAACCAAGTATTGGCCTCCACCCTAAGGATACAGAGAATTTAATTGAAGTTTTAAAATCTTTACGAGATTTAGGTAATACGGTTATTGTTGTAGAACATGATGAAGATATTATGAAAGCTGCTGATGAAATAGTTGATATAGGTCCAGAAGCTGGTACACACGGAGGGCAAGTGGTAGCAACAGGTTCCTTCTCAGAAATTTTAAATTCTAATTCATTAACTGCGCAGTATCTTAATGGCAATTTAGAAATTGAAATACCTTTAAACCGAAGAAATTCTAAAAACTACATACAAATTATAGGGGCCCGAGAGAACAACCTCAAAAACATAAATGTAACTTTTCCGCTAAACATGTTGACCGTGGTAACCGGTGTTTCGGGTAGTGGAAAAAGTACCCTGGTAAAAAAAATTCTTTATCCTGCTATGTTAAAAGCAGTAGGTGGTTATGGTGAAAAAGCAGGTCAGTTTACCAAAATAGACGGAAAATACACGCAAATTAAAAATGTTGAATTTATAGACCAGAATCCTATAGGTCGTTCTTCTCGTTCTAATCCAGTAACTTATATTAAAGCCTATGATGACATTAGGGCCCTTTTTGCTTCTCAAAAATTGAGCAAATTAAGGGGTTACCAAGCCAAACACTTTTCTTTTAATGTAGATGGTGGTAGGTGTGAAAAATGCAAAGGTGAAGGAGAAATTACTGTAGAAATGCAGTTTATGGCAGATGTTCATTTAGAATGTGATGTTTGTGAAGGAAAACGATTTAAAAGAGAAGTTTTAGAAGTTCAATTTGAAGGAAAAAACATCAATGATATTCTAAACCTTACTATTGATGATGCTGTTGCGCATTTTGAAAAATTCAATCAAAAGAAAGTTGTTCAAAAATTAAAACCCTTGCAAGATGTAGGTTTAGGTTATGTAACCCTTGGTCAGAGTTCCTCTACCCTATCTGGCGGCGAAGCCCAACGTATTAAGCTCGCATCTTTCTTAGTTAAGGGAACCACTAAAGATAAAACCCTATTTATTTTTGATGAGCCTACAACTGGTCTCCATTTTCATGACATAAAAAAACTTCTTAAATCATTTTATGAATTATTAGAAAAAGGCCATTCTATTGTAGTGATTGAACATAATATTGAATTGATAAAATCTGCTGATTACATCATAGACCTCGGCCCTGAAGGTGGAGAAAAAGGTGGTCAGCTATTAGCTGAAGGCACTCCTGAAGAAATTGTTCAAAGTAAAGCTTCATTTACCGCTAAGTATTTAAAAGAAAAGTTATAAATAATCATTGATTTTCTAAATCTGTATACATGTTTAGTTAGTATAACCACTCAAGGTTAAAATTACTTGTACTTCTACCAGTATATTTAGTTTATTGATTATCAGACATTTAATTTCATTTTTGAATTTTTGGCACGCTGTTTGTTTTAAACTGGGTGGGATGTAAATAGTTGCACCTAGAATTAAACCTTAATAAGATGAAAAAGTTAGTACTCTTAATGGCAGCACTGGTATTCGGAGCTTCGAGTGCGAACGCTGCAACGATTGAAAATAGTACCACTGCAAATAGGTACTACAATGGCAACTCATTTATTTTTACGGAACGTGGTATAACGTTTGCCGTTTATCCTGATGGTGAATTTGATTTTTACATAGACAATCGCGTAAATGTAGGGGTTGGCGCACGAATCGGTGATGTGGGTATAACGTTTAATTCCGGTTGGGATTACAACCCTTTTGTTCAGTATGATGATTATGGTGCTGTTATACAAGTAGAAAACGTTCCTATTTTCTATGATTTCTATGGAAGAGTTTCTCAAATTGGAGATGTAGATGTTTGGTATAGAAACGGTAGAGTTCGTAGACTAGGAGGATTAAATGTATTTTATAACGGTGGTGTTATAAGTCATTATACCGGTTTTATAAATGTGTACAATAGAAGATATATATACAGACCATTTCATAGATGGTTTGCCAGACCAGCAGTAGGGTTTTGTAACGTTTGGACCTCACCATATAGAAGATACTATAACCCGGTGAGATACACATGGCATAGACCTTATAATAATAACCTTAGAAGAAGTTATGCTCATGTTGGTAAAAGATATACTTATAATCGTAACCGAAGAGCAAAAATTTATAGAAACGATAAGCGTGTTGCTGTAAGAGACCAAAGAAGAACCGTAGAACGAAATTCTGGTAGAACTAGTAGAGACTACGCACAAAATAGAAGTATTGATAGAAGTAGTAATACTAGGGCGTATAGAAGTGACAATACAAAAGTTAATAGAAGTAATTCTAATGCAAATAATAGAACTGTAGAACGTAGAAGTTCAGCAAGTCAGCGTAACAATGTTACGAGAAGTTCAACTAATAATAGAGGAACAGCGGTAACACAAAGAACGGTAACTCGCACTCCAAATAGAACTACAGTTACTAAGAGAGAAATTACAAGAACTCCTGAGCGTAGAACAGTTAGTAGAAGTACTAAAACTTATAATAAGCCAGCAAGTAGAAGTACAGTAAGCAACCGTTCAAGAAATAACACTTCTAGTGTAAAAAGAAGTACAACAACACAAAGAAGAACGGTAACCAGAAGTACAACTTCTCGTTCTAATAATAGAAGTTCTGCTCAAACAAGAACAAGAAATAGCAGAGTTCAATAAAGATTGTTTTTAGGTTGGTTAGTTGTTTGACCCCGTGGTAAGTCTTACTTATCGCGGGGTTTTACTTTTTTATAAATCTATGCAGTAGTTGATTAACCTCTTCTGAGATATTAAACCTGAACAGTAAACCCAAATACATGGCTGTAACCAAAATAGATTTTATTAGAATATTTACAATGGCATGAAAAGGAAATTGTAAATAAGAAAAAAGTAAACCCAAAAACACCAAGGTTGACAGTATCTTAAAACTTGCTTTTGTGAATGGATGAAAACCAAACTTGAATTTTACAAAAAATAGTTTTACCAAATTAAAAATGCAGATAGAAATAAAACTAGCAATTGCAGCTCCTTCTATACCCATTTTCGGAATTAACCATATGTTTAATACAATGGTTGTTATTGCCAACAAAACACCTAACATTAAAGTGATTTTGTAATATTTTGAGTTGTATAAAATGGAATTTATGTTTCCCAAAACCGAATCAAAAACCTTAGCGAGACCAATAAAAAAAACAATATAAAATCCCTTACTATATTCTTTGGGTAGTAAAGTATATAAATCTTTAAGATTCAAAACAATCAAAAGGAACACAATACCTGAAGCAATAAATAAAGTAAGTGAAGATTTTTGATACAATTCTTTGAGGCCTCTTAAATTTTTTTCATTCAGAAGCTTCGCTGTAAGCGGGTAAGTAATTTGATGCATAGCCCTAGAAGGCACTATAATAACAGTAGCAATGTAAACGGCTACTCCGTAAAAAGCAACATTTTCAATAGCTACATACTGGTTAATCATAAACTTATCTATTTCTAATAAGATTAAAGCCGCGGAGCCCCCTAAAATCATTAAAAAACTATAGTTCAAAATTTGTTTGGTATTGGTTGGAAAATTAAAATTTAAAACCGGTTTTCTAAGTTTATACGCATACAGTTTCATAAGTACTGTTCGCATTACGTACACCACAACTAGTGCCTTTAAAAAAAGTGCAAGGGTTAACCACTCGTAAGACAAACAAATTAGCAGAATAAGAACACAGAGTCTGGCAAAAACTTCTTTCATAAAGTTGCCAAAAACTGACTTTAATTGCACTTTACTCCAAGCATAAAAAATCTCAAAATAGGCCATACAAAGCCCAATAATAAATATGTACCAAACGTAATCTTTGGCAATGGCATTTTCTTGGGCTAAAAAATTTGAAATATTTTCATACTTAAAGTAAATCAGCAACGCCAACGGAACTATTACCAGTAATGGGCTAAGTAACAGTAGCGTTAAAAATCCGTTTCTCTCTTCCTTTTGTTCGCTATAAAATTTTACCAAGGTATTATGAACCCCTAGTGCCAGTAAAGGCATAATAATAGCAGCGGTAGCCAAAATAAAGGTTACTAATCCATAATATGTTGGTTCTAAAATTTGAGTGTAGAGAAATAGGGTGTTTATTGCACCTAATCCAAAACCCACATACGTTGTAAGGGTATTAACAATTGACTGTTTTACTACGATTCCCATTGCAAGACTTCTGCCAATTTCTTTGTTAACGCTTTTCTATGGTATTGTTCTATAGCTATAGAATTGCAAATTAATTCTCCTTTTTTAAAATCGGAATACCACTTTTCCAAAATGTTCCGTAGAGCCTTTTTATCATTTCGTTTAAAATAATATCCTGCATTATGGTCTTCCACCATTTTACCTGCTTCCCAAAGCTCAGGGCCTATTGCTAAAATGGGTCTTTTAACTTTTAAATATTCAAACAATTTACCAGGAATTATGCCTCTGGTTTTTTTAGCATCTATCTCTAGCAATAACAGTACTTGAGATGAAGCTTGATACGAGATTACCTTATCATGCCCTACATACCCTACTTCAGTAAGATATAGCTGTAATCCGTTAGAATTGAGAGACTCCTTTACACCGTCACCAACGATTCCAATTAATTGAATTTCTAAATCGTTTTTGAATCCGTCAACTTCAACAAGCATTTCGCTAAGAACCTCCCATAAAACCTCTGGATTTCTATCTGTTAGCAAAGAACCTATATGAGAAAGCGTAAATTTTTTGGTTAACTCCATTTCTGGTTTTTCACCAACGAAACCATTGGTAATTACGTTAATACCGGTACGGGTTAAAACTTTAAATTCATCTCTAGTATTTTTACTAGTAACTACAACAGTATCCGCATTATCTAAAACGGATTTCTCTAAAGTTTTGTGTTTTTTTTGAGCCCATTTGGTAAGCTTTAATTGATTATGGTAGCCTATAGTTGTCCAAGGGTCTCTAAAATCTGCTACCCATTTAATAGCATATTTCTTTTTTAACTGTAAACCAATGAGATGAAGACTGTGCGGTGGACCAGTAGTAATCAATGTAGAAATGGCCTCTTTTTCGAGAATATTTTCAATACTTTTTACTGAAGGTCTTACCCAATACTTTCTAGCATCTGGAATAAAAAAATTACCTCTAACCCATAATAACAATCGCTCTAAACCTGACTGTTTATCCTTTTTTGGAATAATGCCTGAACTAATACGTTTGGTTTTTTTTCTTGAAAAAATTGATGCCCAAGAGTAAGGTTCAATTATTGGTTCTTTTATAATCTTGATGTTTGTAGGTAATTGATTTACTAAGCTTTCATCTACCAAAGGATATGTTGGGTTTTCTGGAATAAATACAATGGGTTGTATACCATAATTGGGTAAATATTTTACAAAATTCAACCATCGTTGTACTCCAGGCCCACCTGCAGGTGGCCAATAATAGGTGATAATTAACACCTTTTGCATTAAGCTTCAGTATTTAGTTTGTTCTTTTGCTTTTCAGACCTAACAAAACCAAAAACCACACCCGCTAAAATTAATACCCCAAGAAGAATGTTACTAGCTAGAGCTATCTGACTCCCCTGCTCAACTACTTCTGGTTCAAATCGAAATTCAATTTCATGTTCTCCTTCTGGAACGCGCATTCCTCTTAAAGCATAATTCACTCTAAAATGTGGTACAGGTTGACCATCAATAAAAGAATGCCATCCATGAGCATAGTACATTTCAGAAAACACAATAAATGCATCATTTTTAGATGAATATTGGTATTTAACCACATCTGGGCGGTGATCAATAACAGAAACAGAAGCCAAAGAATCTTGTTCGAAACTACTTTTAGTTAGTTTCGGAAACTTTTGCTGATTAACAATTGCTTCCGTTTTACTATCAAAATCTGATAACGCCTGTATTTCTTCATCAGCAGATTCTACCATCTTTATGGTATTTACAAACCAAGCAGCTCCATTTGTAGCATCATTGTATGCCGGAAAACGTTTGCCTTGTTCGTCTTCTTGAACTATATACTTAACATTAAGCATATTAAGCACTTGCAAATTATTATTGTATAAATGAAACTCGAATAAATCTTGCAGTCTTTTTGGTTTAGCTGCATGATATCCACCAATGGATTTATGAAAATAGGATGTTCGAGCACCGTTTACACCTTCATTTGGGTCAAATACTCTAAAAACAGAATTATCTTGTTGTATCTGCTCATCTAATCCTGAGGCTTTAAAAGGTCGTTCTACTTCTCTAGCTCGCACAAAATCTTCTGTATTTACGTAACGGGTGGCAACACCAACTAAATCAACTAAAATTAAAACAGCGAGAACTAGAAATAAGTAATTTTTTTTCAATTTATTTTGGGTATACACCCATAAAATAGCGGCTGTTAAAAGCACAAAGACTAAACTTCTTATAGTATCACTCGTATATACAGCTTCTCTGTCTAACCGAATCATCTCCATTAACTCTTCTCCAAAGTATTGAAGATACTGTACATCATTTTGGCTTTCAAATGCAAACATTCCGTTAACCAAAAACAAAATTACCCCCAAACCAATCATTATAATTGACGTCCATTTAAGTGCACCCAATCGTTCTGTATTTGAAGTTGATTTTTTAAGAAATTGTTTAAGTCCTAAAATACCTAGTGCAGGCACACAAAGTTCTAATACAACTTGTATGGAAGATACTGCCCTAAACTTATTGTAAAGTGGAAAGTAATCAATCATAAAATTAGTAAGGGCCGGAAAATTTTTACCCCAAGAGAGTAATAGTGCTATTATAGCTCCAAACAATAGCCACCATTTATGTTTATTCTTAACTAGAAATAGGCCCAAAACAAATAAAAACAATACCGTAGCTCCTAAATAAGCTGGACCCGCAACAATGGGTTGATTACCCCAATATAATGGCATGCTTTCTGTAAAAGACGCGGCTCTTGTTGGTGGTAGACCTTGACCGGTTAAGAACTCATAGGTTTCTGAGTCCTTACCCAAATTTTCACTATTAGAACCACCAAATAACCTTGGCACAAATAAATTTAAAGACTCTGTAATACCGTAACTATATGTAGTAATGTACTCTTTATCTAATCCTTCTTGAACCACTTTCTCGGAACCATCGGCATTAATAGTGAGTTCAGATTTACCCCTTGTACTCCAATCAGCATATTGTTTTGTAGCTAAAAGTCCTGTTGCGTTTGTGGCAATTGCTAAACCCACTGCTAAAATCAGAAGACCTACTGAAGAAAAATAATGAAGTATTTTTTTTTCTTTAATTGCATACACCAAATAAACAGCACCTAAAATCAAAACCAATAACATAAAGTAATAGGTCATTTGATAATGATTAGCGCTAATTTCTAAAGCCATAGCAATAGCGGTGAGTAAAAATCCAAGAATATATTTTTTTCTAAAGGTTAGCACTATACCTGCCAATACCATAGGAATATACCCCAAAGCATGTGCTTTTGCATTATGCCCTACCCCAAGAATAATTATTAAATACGTTGAAAAACCAAAAGCTAAACTTCCTAAAACTGCTATTCTATAATCTACTTTTAAGGCCAGCATTAAAATGTAAAAACCCAATAGATAAAGAAAAAGATAATCTGCGGGTCTAGGTAAAAAGCGAATTAAACGGTCTAGTTTTTTTACATAGTCATTGGGGTAATTAGCACCCAACTGATAGGTGGGCATACCCCCAAAAGCACTGTTTGTCCAATAGGATTCTACCCCTGTAGTTCGCTTATAATCATCGCGTTCTTTTGCCATGCCCTTGTATTGGGCAATATCTGATTGAAAGATTGCTTTGCCTTGTAAAACAGGATTGAAATAGACTAATGATGCTACTATAAATACGAGTAAGACTACAGCGTTTTTAACAACTGTTTGAAATGTAAGCTTCATAGAATTTTATTGGAAGCCTTAAATATCAGTCAATTTCTTCAAAATCTATGTATTCACCCACTTTTTTTGAAGATTTTGTTCTTTTTGAGGGGTTGTCTACAATTGTTGTATCACCTTCATTATCTGCATTTTGACTATTATTATGGTAGCCATTAAATTGCTGTTGAAAACGCTCTTCAGTTTTTTTAACAGCAAAATTTAATAACTGGGGTCCCAACCATTTCCAAAGTATTTTGAAACCGTAGTATACGATTAGTACTATTAATATCGTTTGTAATAAAACCATTTTGCTTTCGCTATTGATTCAAAATTACTTTGTAAGTATCTAAAAACTAAAATTCGTTTCATAAAATAGTATTAAAAAGCTATGGTGAACCTAAAATCACTCTTAATTCTACTTTTTTTCTCAACTGCAGTTACTGCTCAGTATACAGATGTTATTAATTCTAACAGACCTGGCAAAGCAGTTAGCGCATATGCATTGGGCAGCAATGTATTACAATTTGAGTTTGGTGGACTCTATGAAAATCAAAATCACTCCGAAAACAATACAGATTCTAATGTAATTGGTGCAGACTTAGCAATTAGGTACGGATTGTATTTTGAAACGCTTGAAGTTGTTTATGAAGGCACTTATATCAATCAAGATATTACCTTCAACAATTTCGATATAAATGAAACTAGAACAGATTTTAGACAGAATCGCTTAGGACTTAAATTTTTAGTATTTGACCCTTTTAAAAATGAAAAGGCAAATAAGCCAAATCTTTACAGCTGGCGCGCAAACAACAAGTTCCAATTTAAAAACTTATTACCAGCCGTGTCAATTTACGGAGGTGTAAACTTTAATTTAGGCGATAATCCGTTTTACCCTGAAGACGAATTACTTTCTTATAGAGCCATGATTGCCACACAAAGTAAATTAACTCCAAAATCTGTATTAATCACCAATTTTGCGTACAACAGAATTACTACTGATTTTCCTGAACTCAATTATTCCATTTCATTTTCCCACGCTTTTAGAAATCCTAAGTGGAGTATGTTTATAGAACATCAGGGATTTAATAGCGACCGTTATTCTGATTTGTTATTTAGAACAGGTATTGCACATTTATTTAGTCCAGATTTTCAAGTAGATATTAATTTTGGCGGCAGTATAAAGACTACACCAACACGCTATTTTGCTTCAGCAGGATTGTCTTACAGGTTTGATATGCATAAAGATAGATTAATACCTGAACGTAAAAAAGACCCTGAAAACCGAATCAAAAAAGGAAGTATGAAACGCAAGAAAAAGAAAAAAGACTTCTAGTTTTTCTTGTACAAAATCCACCTGCTTTATAAGTATTATCCCTAATATTGTGTCATAAATATTGGGCATGATTAAAGTTGTTGAAGTAACTACAAAACAAGGTCTGAAAGACTTTGTAAAGTTTCCATTTTCATTGTACAAAAACAATAAGTTTTGGGTACCTCCAATAATTAAAGATGAAATGGAGTCTTTTAACAAAGATGTAAATCCCGTATTTAAAAATGCAGAAGCTACTTTTTTTCTAGCTTACAAAGAAAATACCATTGTTGGTAGAGTTGCGGCCATAATTAACTGGTTAGAAGTTAAAGAACAAGGACTTAAAAAAATGCGTTTTGGATGGTTTGATTTTATTGATGACCTAGATGTTTCTAAAGCTTTACTTGCAAAAGTTGCAGAAATAGGCCATACACATAAGCTCGAATTTATGGAAGGTCCTGTGGGGTTTTCAAATCTTGATAAAGTTGGTGTACTCACAGAAGGTTTTGACGAGATTGGTACCATGATTACATGGTATAACCATCCCTATTATAAAAATCATTACGAAACCCATGAATTTGTTAAGGAAAAAGAATATTTAGAAAATAAGTTTAAAGCAGCTGCAGCTGACCCAAAGCTTTTTGAAAAAGCCAACCTACTTATTAAAAGGAGATTTAAGTTAAGAGAACTAAATTTTACGAACAGTAAGGATATTATGCCATGGGTAGACAAAATGTTTGATTTATTCAATGAGTCTTATGCTAAACTTTCCTCCTTTGTAAAGATAACCGATATTCAAAAAGAGTATTTTAAAAAGAAATACATCAGCTTTATAAACCCAGAATACATCAAATTTGTTGTTGATGAGAATGATGGTTTAGTTGCATTCGCCATTGTTATGCCTTCATTTTCAAAGGCTTTACAAAAAGCTAACGGAAAGCTATTTCCTCTTGGAATTTTTCACTTATTACATGCACGAAAAAACAGCAAGGATGCTATTTTTTATCTCATAGGAATTAAACCAGAATACCAAAGTAAGGGGGTTACTGCTATTATATTTAACGAGTTTTATCACACATTTAAAAAACGTGGTGTTGAGAATTGTATACGAACACCAGAATTAGAAGAGAATACCGCTATTAGACAAATGTGGAAACATTTTAATCCTATTACCCATAAAAGAAGAAGAACCTACAGAAAAAATCTATAGGTTCTTACTTATAAATTATAAAAAGTTAATACTTACTCACCCATTGCCGCAGCTACTGCAGCAGATAATCTTTTGTAAGTACCGTTTTGCAAACGCTCTCTAATAGAAGAAAAAGCCTCAAGGGTTTCAGCAATGTCCTCCATGGTATGGGTAGCAGTAGGTATTAATCGAAGTAAGATTAAACCTTTAGGAATAACCGGATATACTACAATTGAACAGAAAATACCGTGATTCTCTCTTAAATCTTTAACTAGTGCCATTGCCTCAGGGATACTACCATTCAAATACACAGGAGTAACACAACTTTGAGTTGTACCTAAATCAAAACCTTTTTCACGTAAACCATTCTGAAGTGCATTTACATTTTCCCAAAGTTTTGCTTTTAACTCAGGCATAGTTCTCAACATGTCTAATCGCTTTAATGCTCCTTTTACGTAAACCATAGGAAGCGATTTTGCGAACATTTGAGAACGCATATTATATTTTAGATAATCGATAATTTCTCTATCAGCAGCAACAAAAGCGCCAATACTGGCCATGGACTTTGCAAAAGTAGCTAGGTATACGTCAATATCATCTTGTACGCCTTGCTCCTCACCTGCTCCCGCACCAGTTTTACCTAAAGTACCAAAACCATGTGCATCATCAACTAATAGTCTAAACTTAAATTTTTTCTTAAGCGCAACAATTTCTTTAAGTATACCTTGTTCTCCGCGCATACCAAACACTCCTTCAGAAATAACAAGAATACCGCCACCAGTTTCTTGAGCCATTTTGGTAGCTCTTTCTAAGTTCTTTTCTAAACTTTCTGGATCGTTATGCATAAAAGTGAAACGTTTACCCATATGTAAACGCACTCCATCTATAATACAAGCATGACAATCAACATCGTAAACAATAATATCGTCTTTGGTAACTAAAGCATCAACTACAGACATGAATCCTTGATACCCAAAATTTAGCAGGTACGAAGATTCCTTATTAACAAAAGCTGCTAATTCTTTCTCTAGCTGCTCATGATAATCTGTATGACCACTCATCATACGTGCGCCCATTGGATAAGCCGAACCGTGTTCAAGCGCAGCTTCAGAGTCAACTTTTTTAACTTCTGGTAAATTGGCAATACCTAAATAATCATTAATACTCCAAGTAATAACATCCTTACCATGGAACTTCATTCTATTAGAAATAGGTCCTTCTAATTTTGGAAAAACAAAGTAGCCTTCTGCCTGGGAGGCCCATTTACCTAATGGTCCTTTGTTTTCAATGATTCTATCAAATAAATCCCTCATCTGCACTATTAATTGTATGAACTGCAAAAGTATATATTAGAACATGCAGTTGCAATTAAATTTTTATACAAAAAAACACCTCATTGGAGGTGTTTCAAAATTTCACCACAAAGTTAATTACTTTATGTATTCTATCTTTTTAGCTTCTGTCTTAGATTCTTCCTGTAAAAAGCCCTGAGATTCCATCCAATCATCGCTATAAATTTTACTCATGTAGCGAGAGCCGTGGTCAGGAAAAATTATAACAACGTTACTATCTGCTGCAAATTCGCCTTCTAAATTGTATTGAAGTGTTGCCTGCATTGCCGCCCCACTAGTATAACCCACAAACAAGCCTTCAGAATGAGCAATTTTACGAGCCATATGGGCACTTTCTGCATCTGTAACTTTAATATAACGGTCAATAACGTTAAAATCTGTGGCAGCTGGAATTAGATTTTTACCCAAACCTTCAATTCTATAAGGGTAAATTTCTTCCTCATCAACCTCACCAGTTTCATGGTACTTTTTCAATATTGAACCATAAGCGTCTACTGCCAATATTTTAATTTCTGGATTTTGTTCTTTTAAGAAACGAGCTGTACCAGAGATAGTTCCACCTGTGCCACTACATGCCACTAAATGGGTTATTTTTCCGGAAGTTTGATTCCAAATTTCTGGACCAGTAGTTTTATAATGTGCCTCAATATTTAAGGCATTAAAATACTGGTTTATGTAAATGGAATTTGGTGTTTCTTGGTGAATTCTTTTGGCTACTTCATAATATGAACGCGGGTCATCTGCACTAACGTGAGCTGGACAAACGTAAACCTCTGCTCCCATAGAACGAAGCATGTCTATTTTATCAGGAGATGATTTTGAGCTTACCGCTAAAATACAACTGTAACCTTTAACCATACAAGCCATTGCAATACTAAAGCCGGTGTTACCAGAGGTTGTTTCAACAACAGTACTTCCTGGTTTTAGAATGCCTTTTGCTTCGGCTTGTTCAATTATGAATTTTGCTATTCTATCCTTTGCTGAATGTCCTGGATTAAAGGCTTCAACTTTTGCATAAAAGTTACCGCTAAGGTTATCTGCAATTCGGTTTAATTTAATTAGGGGAGTTTCACCAACTAATTCTAAGATATTGTTGTAAGCCTTTATCTTATTTTCCATAGTTAAGTTTTGTTTAGAGCGTTGAAAAAACGCCATAACGCAAGGCAAAAATAGTATAAATTATTGAGTATGAATCTTTCCTTCTAAATCTAATATAAAACTAAATTCTTTTGCGGTTTCTTTAAGTGCTTCAAAGCGACCCGAGGCACCACCATGGCCAGCATCCATATTGGTATCTAAAAACAATAAATTTTTATCTGTTTTGTGAGCTCTCAATTTAGCTACCCATTTAGCAGGTTCCCAATATTGTACTTGACTATCATGCAATCCTGTGGAAACATAGATGTTTGGATATTCTTTAGCCTCAACATTATCATATGGAGAATAACTTTTTATGTAATCATAAAATTCTTTCTCATTGGGATTTCCCCATTCATCATATTCTCCAGTGGTTAATGGTATAGTATCATCTAACATGGTAGTTACCACATCTACAAAGGGTACAGCTGCGATTACACCGTTATATAATTCTGGATTCATGTTCACAATAGCTCCCATTAATAAACCGCCCGCAGAACCTCCCATGGCATATAAGTGTTCTGGGCTTGTGTATTTTTTTGATATTAAATGTTTAGAAACATCAATAAAGTCTGTAAATGTATTTTTCTTATTTAGTAGTTTACCATCTTCATACCAAGGTCTACCCAAATACTCACCTCCTCTTACATGTGCAATAGCGTAAATGAATCCCCTATTCAATAGACTTAAGCGCACCGTTGAAAAATACGGGTCCATTGTAGAACCATAGGAACCATAAGCATACTGCAATAATGGACTTGTACCATCTCTTGGAGTATCTTTATGATAAACAATTGAAACGGGCACTTTTTTTCCATCTCTAGCAGTGCCCCAAATACGCTCAGATTTGTAATTCTCTTTAGTAAACTCACCTAAAACCTCTTGCTCTTTTAATATGGTTTTCTCCTTGGTATCCATATTAAATTCTATTATGGAGTAAGGAGAAGTCATGGCGTTGTAAAAGTATCTGAGTTTATTGGTTTCAAAATCAAGATTGGTTGTTGGCCCCATGACGTAGGTTTCACTATCAATTGGTAAATAATAAGAATTAGAGCCATCCCAACGAATAACTTTCATTTTATTTAAACCATTCTCTCTTTCTGAGAGTACATACCAGTCTTTAAAAATCTCAATGTCTTCTAAGAGTACATCATCTCTATGTGGAATAAATTCTTCCCAATTATCCATAGCGGTTAGATTCTCTCCTGTTTTCATCAATTTAAAATTGGTAGCGCCATCTTTATTTGTTAGGATGTAAAAACTATCATTAAAATGAGATATGGAATATTCTAAACCTCTAGTTCTTGGAGAGAAGACCTTAAATTCTTGATTAGGCGTATTGGCAGGTAAAATTCTGTATTCAGTTGTCATAGTACTAGCCGAACCAATAACTAAATACTTTTTTGATTTTGTTTTATAAATAAATGTGGTAAAAGTTTCATCTTTTTCTTCAAAAACTAAAACGTCTTCTTCAACAGGGGTACCAATAACATGTTTAAAGATTTTATCTGATCGTAAAGTAACAGGGTCTTTTTTGGTATAAAACAAGGTTTTGTTGTCTTCAGCCCAAACTGAACTACCTGTTGTGTTTTCTATTTTGTCCTCAAGAATTTCGTTGGTTTCTAAATTTTTGAATTGAATGTAATATTGTCTTCTAGAAACAGTATCTAAACCAAAAGCTGCCCATGTATTGTCTGGACTTATAGAAATACCTCTAAGGTTAAAAAAATCATGCCCTTTAGCTAATTCATTACAATTAAAAAGTAACTCGGCGGAATTCTCTAATTTTTCTTTTTTACGTTCATAAATTGGATATTCCATTCCCTTTTCATAACGCGTTAAATAGTAATATCCGTTTAATTTATAGGGTACTGAGGTATCATCTTCCTTTATTCTAGACCGCATTTCTGAATATAATGCTTCTTGAAAATCTTTAGTATGTGCCGTAAGTGTTTCGTAATATTCGTTTTCTGCGTTTAAATAGTCGATAACTTCTTGGTCTTCTCTTTGGTTTAACCAATAGTAATTATCTATACGCGTATCACCATGCTTAACCAGTTCTTTAGGATTTTTTTTAGCAATAGGTGGTTGAACTTTCATAGGCGTTTTTTTGCAAGAGGATGCAAAAATAAGACAGTTTACGAGAATACATTTTAAAAGTGAAGTAGTGTTCATAATAATTGATTATGAATGCAATGTAGTATTTTTGAATTTTAAAATTGAAGCATATGTTTGGAGACCTAATGGGAATGATGGGTAAACTTAAAGAAACTCAAAAAAAAGTAGAAGCCACCAAAGAACGTTTAAAAACGGTTACTGTTGAAGAAAAATCCAATGATGATAAAATCAAAGTAACCTTAACTGCAAATAGAGAAATAAAATCGATACATATTTCTGATGAGCTTTTAAGTGATAAAGAACAACTAGAAGACTATTTAATTTTAACACTGAATAAAGCTATCGACAAAGCCACTAAAATACAAGAAGCAGAATTAGCTGCAGTTGCCAAAGATGGTATGCCCAATATTCCGGGAATGGATGCGTTTATGAAATAGTAGAACATAAAAACTTTATTTATGAAACTAGTTGTTTTAATCATAAGTCTATTTGTTTTAGTACCAGTAACGGATACTGAAAAATCTTTAGATTGGCATACAGATTTGGAAAAAGCCAAAAAGATAGCCGGTTCTGAAAAAAAGAATATTTTGGTATATTTTACGGGTAGCGATTGGTGTGGACCTTGTATTCAATTAAAGAAAGATTTATTTGAAACTTCCGAATTTCAGGAGCTATCTAGTGAATATGTTTTAGTCTATATTGATATTCCTCGTAACAAAGATTTAGTTTCTAAAAACCAAATGGAACATAACAAAGCTGTTTTTTCTAAACTAAATAAAAAAGGTGTTTTTCCACTGTTTGTTGCCTTAGACAGAAAAGGGAATGTTTTAGATGAATATTCTGGTTATAGTATGAATGGTGAAATTGGTTATCATCTAGACTTTCTTAAAAGAAATCAATAAAAAAAAGCCTTGAGACAACTCAGGGCTTTTTTTTATTTGAAAGCGTTCTTTTAGTTATTAATTAAACGGAACTCAGTTCTTCTATTAGAAGCGTGCTCTCTTTCTGTACAAGAAACACCATCAGCACATCTGTTCTTTAATCTACGCTCACCATAACCATTAGCTACTAATAAGCTTGAGTTTACACCTTTAGTGATTAAGTAATCAGCAACAGCTTTAGCTCTTCTTTCAGATAAACTTTGGTTAGAAGTTGAAGTACCTCTAGAATCTGTATGAGAAGCAATTTCTAATTTTACACCAGGATTTTTTTCTAAAACTGGCATTAATCTGCTATCGATTATACTCTTAGCCTCAGAAGTTAATGAAGCGCTACCTAAATTCCAGTTAATTGGTAAAGCTTGGTACTCAACTAAAGCACACTCTACTTCTTTCCAAGAAGTTAAACCACCCTTAGATTTAAGAACTTCTTTAGTTACCGTTTTAGTAACAGCAGGTATAGTTTCTTTAATTGATTTTGCAGGCTGATCAATTACGGTTTTTGTAATTGTTTGGTATTCTGCAGGTATAACTTCTTCAACAACCTTAGCAGGCTCTAACATAACTCTCTTGGTGTATGTTGAATTTTTAGCTGTACCAGCAATAGTTTCTACAGAAGCAGCAGAAGCTAAAACTTCAGTACTTACCGTTGTGAATTCTGCAGGATACCCTTTATAACACCAGTATCTACAATCATCTGGATTACCAGAAGCACAATCAGGAGCTGGTGAACCAAGTTCCCATTGAGCATATGCTGGCTTAATTTCAATAGTTTCTGAACTTCTTTTAAAAGTAGCTGGAACAACTCTTAAAGATTCAGCAGCTGCTCTAGAAACATAAGATACAGTTTCTGTACCCCATTTTGCAGGTATAACTTTTAATACCTTACTTTCTTCTTTTACTAGTACTCTTTCTGTAACTGTTTTGTATGTTGCAGGTACTACCTTTAAAACATCGTAAGCTGGTTTTACTGTTACAGAAACACTTTGATTTTCATAAACATCTGGAGTAGTACAACGTACATAACATTTTCCAGGTTCTGGATTCGATGGCAAATCTTGTGCCCAAATAGTTGCAGTCGCTAAAAAAGCGGCAAAAAATAAACTTTTTTTCATTTTTATAGTCTTAGTTAATTATTTACAAGAGTGTTATCACTTCTTACAAAAACTTAGAAACGTCATTTTTAAAAAAGTCACAATAAAATTTTAAGGGTGACAAATTTCTCTTAAATCTCTAATTTAAACTGCTGTGTTAAAGCATTTTAATTTTTTCACTTAAACCTAAGTTTTGTTAAAAGGGCGTGCAATGTATCCTATTTTATTAAAAAAAACTAAAAAAAAAGTTAAAAATATTGTTATGTTACTGTTTTACAATTGGTTGAACCTCTATTAGATGGAGTTTAGAACCTGTAAAAATACTTTATGCATTTCTTGAGTATAGTCTAAATGTGTAACTAAGCGCAATTTACCCTGTCCCATTCCTATCAGAGAAATTGCATGCTTTTCAAGAATATTCATAAATTTCTCTTGGGTGATTTTACTTTCATCGAGCTCAAAAATGATAATATTTGTTTCAATGGGCTCCACCTTTTTTATAAAATTGAGTTTGGTAAGGGTTTTACCAATCTCTTCTGCCTTAGCGTGGTCTTCCGCTAAGCGTTCAATGTTATTTTCTAATGCAAATAAACCTGCTGCAGCTAAGTATCCTGCCTGTCGCATTCCTCCACCTAAAATTTTTCGTACTCTAATCGCCTCTTTAATATGAGTTTGGGTACCCACTAAAACAGAACCTACAGGACAACCCAAGCCTTTACTTAAACAAACACTAATAGTATCAAATAACTCACCATACTGCTTGGGATTCTCTCCCTTTCTTACAAGTGCATTCCAAAGTCTAGCACCATCTAAATGGTAAGCTAGATTATGTTTGCTACAAACTGCTTTTATTTTTTTTAATTCTTCAAAATCCCAACAAGCACCACCGCCTTTATTAGTGGTATTTTCGATACAAACTAAACTTGTCAATGGGCTATGATAAAAATCTGGCGGATTAATAGCGGCTTCAACTTGTTCGGCAGTCATCATTCCCCTATGACCATCTACCAATCTACAAGAAACACCGCTATTAAAACTAACTCCCCCACCCTCGTAATTAAAAACATGGGCGTATTTATCACATATAAGTTGTTCTCCTGGATTGGTATGAAGTTTTATAGCCGTCTGATTCACCATACTACCGCTAGGAAAAAACAAAGCCGCCTCCATACCAAAAAGTGATGCCACCTTTTCTTCTAATGCGTTTACAGTGGGGTCTTTTTTAAAAACGTCATCACCCACCTCTGCAGAAAACATTGCGCTTAACATTTCTGATGACGGTTTTGTAACCGTATCACTAATAAGATTTATTTCCATAGCATTAATTCATACAGTCCATTCCAATTGGTGAGCCATCTGGAATTTTTGGTGCACTATTTTCTACTTTATATTTTGAAGGGTCTTCGAAAAACTTGGTAAGTGCAACATTATAAAGTTTATTGGTATTACTAGATTGTATTTGTTGTAGACTTTCTAATACAATAGCTTTAACCTGTGGATAAACTTCATCTGATGCCACTAAATTCATTAAGTGCTGAAGCACTTGCCAATCAATTACATCTTTTAAACCTTTATGGTACGTTGAATTTACATTTTCTTCAAGAGTTACTTCTAGTAGTTGCTTTATAACATCTTCTAAACCTAATTGCCCCTTATCTATAGACTTTTGTTGTATAAGCCTATTTGCCCGTTCTGGGTGAAGTAATAAGCCTAAAGTTGTTGCAGCTGCTGTCTCAGCGGCCCCAAACGGGTCAAAAGAAACACCCATTTTGCTTTTAAAAGACTCCCTAGACCTAGAAAAACCAATGGCCCGTGGTGGAAACAATTCTAGTTTATCTTCTGGAATAGCTAGAACTTTAGGGTCTAGCGTTTTGAGCACTTGCTTTAATGCATTTTCTTGAGAGAGCCTGGTTACACTCTTAACAGCGAACTGCCCATCACCTTTTACTTTATAATTGTAATCTTGTCCACCCACAACTTTAGTCGCAGCTTCAACTTGATAACGGTGAAGAAAATAAAGCGGCACAAAGACATCTTCTAATGTAGAATATGCCTCACCATTTCTGATATTATCTTCTGAGAAATTAGCAATTGCCGTTGCTCTAACTTTTAAAATATCTTCTAACTCTTGAGCTGCACTATTTCCATTATCCCACAAATGAGCTAGTGCATGAGCACTGCCTTTTGGTCTTGCATCTTGGTCAGAAAGATATCGTAAGCCTTTATCTTGCGCATTTTTAAGTATTGTATTTAGTGCTTCATTTTCATTGGTACCTTTTGGAAAATCTGAATAAGCGTAAGCAACTGTTACCTTATCCCACTCACCAATACCAGAATCATAAGCATTAGAAAAATCAATTTTATTCCCTTTTACTTCAAATTGCGGATGAGGATAATCCATTACAGATGCCCTATTATTGGTACTTGCAGCAAAATTGTGAGCAAAACCTAAGGTGTGCCCTATTTCATGAGCTGAAAGTTGACGAATTCTTGCTATAGCAAGATCTAGCATTGGCTTATTGTTTTTATCGTCATCTTTAAAAGGTTCGTTCATTAATGCTTGTGCAATTAAAAAATCTTGACGTATACGTAAGCTACCTAAACTCACATGCCCTTTAATTATTTCTCCTGTTCTTGGGTCTCTTACACTAGCACCGTAGCTCCATCCTCTTGTAGATCTATGCACCCATTGTATTACATTAAATCTTACATCCATAGGGTCAGCGTCATCTGGCAATATTTTAACCTGAAAAGCATCTTTGTAACCAATGGCCTCAAAAGCTTGATTCCACCAGCTTCCACCTTCTAGTAACGCTGAACGTACAGGTTCTGGAGTACCATTATCTAAATAATAAATAATTGGTTCAACGGCTTCACTAACTTCTGCGTTAGGATTTTTCTTTTCTAAGCGATGTCTTGGAATATATTTTTTTAGAATATGGTCTTCAACAGGGGTTGCATAATCATAATAAGAAAAAGGATAACTCCCCGAACGTGGGTCAAACTTTCGTTTTTCAAAACCAGCTTCAGGCAAGGCAATAAAAGAATGATGCTGAGCAACAGTTACTAAACTAGGGTCAGGTACAACAGAACGTATAAAACTACCTTTTGGCTCACCCTTAAACGTTAAGGTAACGTCAAACTCAATATTTTTTGGAAAAGCTTTTGTTCGTTCAAAAGCAAATGCACTTTTAGTTTTATCTAATGCGTAATTACCCTGATCTGTACGTTTTAGACGTTGAGAAACTCCGTGAGCATCTCGCATTAAAAAATCAGTAATATCAATTAAATAGCTCCCTCTAGATTCTTCGGTTATCGTAAAACCTTGTAAAACAGATTTTGCAAAAGCCTGTTCAACTGATTTTCGTTCCAACTCATTAGAAGTTAATGCTCTAAATTTTAAATTTGGCTGTACAAGTAATAATTTATTACCGGCTTTTTTAAATAAAACAACCTGCTCATTTCCAAGCTGTCCCCTATCTAAACCAATATCATTGCTACCTATTCCGCTACTTAGAGAGTATACGTATAAAAACTCTTTGTCTAAATCATCTACTTGCAAAAACAATTTGTCTTTGGCATCATCATAATAAAAATCAAAATAACCCGTAAACTTTTGAAAGTCTTTGGTGGATTCAAAATTCTGAGCAGGTGCCCATAAAACTAAAAATAGTGCAACTAGGGAGAGTAGTATTCTTTTCATAATGAGAAAAATTTGATTTCTAAAAATAGAGAAAATACGTTGCGCTACCATGCTTTAATAGTATTTTTGCGCGAAACTTATTTTATGGTAACTACAGATCAGCATAAAGATCTTATAGATCGCCTTGGTGCGTTAAGGAGGTATCTTTGACATTGATGCCAAACTTATTGAAATTGAGAACGAAGAAGAAAAAACTTTAGTTCCCGGGTTTTGGGATGACCCTATCAAAGCTCAACTGCTTATGAAATCTTTAAAATCTAAAAAAAAGTGGATTGAAGATTTTAATGAAGCTAAGACCTTGGTAAATGACTTAGAGGTTTTAATAGAATTTTTAGAGCTGGGTGAAGTCGCAGAAGATGAGGTGAACCAAAAATTAGTGAAAGCCACAGACCTTATTGAAAATTTAGAGTTTAAAAACATGCTTTCTGATGAGGGAGATGAATTAAACGCTGTGTTGCAAATAACTGCAGGTGCTGGTGGTACAGAGAGTTGTGACTGGGCTTCAATGTTAATGCGTATGTACTTAATGTGGGCTGAGAAAAACGGGTTTAAAGTAAAAGAACTCAACTATCAAGAAGGTGATGTTGCAGGCATCAAAACAGTAACGTTAGAAATTGAGGGTGACTATGCCTTTGGTTGGCTTAAAGGAGAAAATGGGGTGCATAGGTTAGTACGTATTTCACCCTTCGACAGCAATGCAAAAAGGCATACTTCATTTGCTTCAGTATATGTTTACCCGCTAGTAGATGATTCCATAGAAATTGAAGTTAATTCTTCAGAAATTGAAATTACCACAGCAAGGTCTAGTGGTGCTGGCGGACAAAATGTAAATAAAGTAGAAACTAAAGTTCAATTGGTTCATAAACCAACCGGAATTCAAATTTCTTGTTCTGATTCTAGATCGCAACATGACAATAGAGCTACAGCAATGAAAATGCTTAAGTCTCAGCTTTATGAGATTGAACTTCGAAAAAAACAAGAAGCAAGAGCAGAAATCGAGGCTTCAAAAATGAAAATTGAATGGGGTT
Source organism: Croceivirga lutea (assembly GCF_014235875.1). GTDB lineage: Bacteria > Bacteroidota > Bacteroidia > Flavobacteriales > Flavobacteriaceae > Croceivirga > Croceivirga lutea. The sequence continues at coordinate 601,608 of NZ_JACJUK010000001.1, forward strand.
CTCAGATAAGAAACTATGTTATGCATCCATATAAATTGGTAAAAGATGTAAGAACAGCACAAGAAACCGGTAATGTAGATGCTGTAATGGATGGTGACATTAACCAATTCTTAAAATCTTTTTTAATGATGATGGGTCAAAAAGAAGAATAACTTTGGAATGGTTTATGTTGACTATATTGAAACACTAAATAACTATACTTGAGATGAATAAAAAACTTCAACTAGTTTTACTCTTTACTTTTTTAGGGTTAACCTCTGAAATATATGCGCAATATGGTTATGGCAATGGCTATAATAGATATGGAAGACAAAGAAGCGGTATACCACAAGCAGAAACTCCAGCTAAAGAACCTGAGCCACTCACTGCAGAAGAATTAGTAGAAAAACAAATGCCTAGAATTATTGAGACCTTAGAATTAGACCCTTTTGAAGAAGCTGTTGTTCGCTCTACATTAGTTAAGTATGTTCAAAAGCGAATGGAACTTCAAATTCTTAAACTTCCACCAGAAAAAATGAAAGAAGAATTTGATAAGCTAGGTAAATTACAAGATGAAGAAATGAAAGCTGGCTTACCAGAAGAAAAATTCAATTTGTATAAATCGCTTTTAGAAAACCCAAATAAAACAGAGCGAGAAGCTAAAAAGAAAAAAAAGCGAAAACGAAAAAGTAAAGATGGTGGTTCAGAATAGAATCACCTTTTTTGTTTTAATTGTTAAGCAAATCTTATAGGATTTTTTTGAGCCCTTTAATTCTGTTGAACATATGGTAGTTTGTGTCGTTCACATCTTTTAAAATTTATTTAACTGTAATGTGATCGAACTTTGTATAAACTCAAATTATCAAAACAACATACATGAGGTTATTACTTATTGTACTATTAACAGGATTATGTTTAAACGTAAATGCACAACGACCATCTAATCAACGGCCGACAATAAAGATTACTGGTAAGGTTATAGACAAAGACAATGGTGCTCCTTTAGAATACGCCACTTTTGTTTTACAAAATGCCAACAATCCAGACCAAGTAACAGGTGGTATCACAGATATAGAAGGTAATTTTGAAGTAGAAGCCCCAGCGGGTAGATATAACATTAGTGTAGAGTTTATTTCTTTTAAAACATACAGATTAGAAAACCAACTATATCGAGAAAACACTAACCTTGGTACTATTGAATTAGCTTTAGATGTGGCTAAACTTGATGAAGTTGAAGTAGTGGCAGAAAGAACTACTGTTGAACTTAGACTAGATAAAAAAATATATAATGTTGGTAAAGATTTAACCGTTAGAGGCGGTACCGTAAGTGATGTTTTAGACAATGTACCTTCTGTAGCAGTTGACGTTGAAGGCAACGTACAATTGCGAGGTAATGATGATGTTAGAATACTTATAAATGGTAAACCATCAGCACTTACTGGTTTAAATAGTACAGATGCGTTAAGACAATTACCAGCAGAATCTATAGAAAAAGTAGAGGTAATAACCTCACCTTCTGCACGTTATGATGCCGAAGGCTCAGGAGGTATTATCAACATCATACTTAGAAGAAGTAAATTACAAGGTTTAAACGGAGCAATTACAGCAAACGGCGGTTATCCATATCAATATGGCTTAAATGGTAATTTAAATTACAGAACTGGTAACGTAAACATATTTACAAATGCTGGCTATAATTATAGAGAAAGACCCGGAAATAGTTTGGTAGATACTCGCTTTTTTGATGAAAATAGAAATTTCACCAATTCCATATTTGAAGATGAATCTAGAGAACGCTTTAGTGATCGCTACAATGCCAATGTAGGTGTTGAATGGTATGTGAATGAAACAGCCTCAATCACCCAAACTTTGTTCTTTAGAGAATCTGATGAGTCAAATGAAACAACAAATAATTTTAGACAAACCGATGCTGAAGGTAATGTTAGTACAGGCATACGCTTTGACCCCGAAGATGAATTAGATAACACTTTTCAATACGCATTTAATTTTAATAAACAATTTGATGGTGACTCTAGTCACAAACTAACTTTTGATTTTCAATATGAAGAAAGTGATGAAGTTGAAGAATCTTTAATTGTTCAAAATGGTTTCGATAGTGAAAGTGTGCGCACCGCAGAAGACCAAAGAAGGGTTTTTATGCAAACTGATTATGTAAAACCAATTGGTGAATCAGGGCAATTTGAAATTGGTTATCGTGGTGATTTTAATACGTTGAATACAGACTATGATGTGGCCTTTATTTCGCCTACAGAGGAAGAATTAGGCATCTCAAACCCAAGTAATGTTTTAGATTATAAAGCAACCATAAATGCGGTTTATACCCAATATGGCCAGCAATTAGGTAAGTTTAACTTTTTAGCTGGATTAAGATATGAAGCAACACGATTAATTATCAATCAGATTGAAACTAATGATTTCAACCGAAATAATTTTGATGGCTTGTTTCCCACGCTGAACTTAAATTATGAAGTAACCGAAACAGAAAGCTTTCAATTTGGTTACAACAGAAGAATTAGAAGACCTAGGTCTTTCTTTTTAAATCCGTTTCCGTCTAGAACAAGTCCTACAAACTTATTTCAGGGTAATCCTAACTTAACCCCTTCATTTTCAAACCAAGTTGATTTAGGATATTTAAAACGATTTGATAAGATAACCGTAAATGCATCTGTTTACTTTCAGCGTGCTACAGATGTCATCACATTTATTCAAGAAGACACAGGAGATGATACCTTATTTGATGGCGAAATTGTAAGTATTCTAAGAAGAACACCTGTGAATCTTGCCAGAAACGATAGATTTGGTTTAGACGCCAATGTGAATTACCGGCCTACTAGGAAGTGGAATACCAACCTAAGTGCCAACTTCTTTAACTTAGTTACTAGAGGTGACTTTAACGGTCAAAATTTTGATGCAGAAAATTTAAGTTGGTTTATTAGATTAAACAATAAAGTAACGTTACCAGCTAGTATAGATTGGCAAACAAGAGTTTTCTATCGCGGTCCAACAGAAAATGCGCAAACCAGGTCTCAAGGTATATTTTCACTCGACCTAGCATTTAGTAAAGATTTTCTTGATGAAAAGGCTTCGCTAGCGTTTAACGTAAGTGATGTATTCAATAGTAGAAAAAGAAGAAGTGATACCTCTACTCCATTCTTTGATAGTTATAGCGAATTTCAATGGAGAGTTAGAAGCTTTAATTTAGCTTTTACTTATAGATTTAATCAGAAAAAACAAAGAGAACGAGGCGGAAGAGGAGATTACGAAGGCGGAGATGAGGAATTTCAGGGATAAAACCTGATTAAAATAGATATCAAAAAAAAAGGAGCTAAATAGCTCCTTTTTTGTTTTATGCTTCGTTACGCGCTGCGCGTTTTGCTTCTTTACGTTCTTTCCACATTTCTAACAAGTTGCCTCCTAACCAATAAGGTACAACAAAAGTGATTAAGAAAATCATTAACCAAAACCCTATCGTTAAAATGGTTAAAAACGCTAAAAATCCTAAATATTGGTCGAATTCTACTAAATTTTCGTGCATCAGAAATGTTATTTACATGCAAAGATATAGTAACTCTTTTAAAAATTAAAACCAATTTTAAGATTCCTTACTTCCAAATAATCGTTTTTTAAATGCGCCAAAGAAGCCTACTGCACCAAGGGCAATAAACTTCCAAAATTTTAAGATTACCGCAAAGAATCCGGTTTTAGCTAAAACTTTACCTGCAACGAGTCCTCCAACGCCATAAGCAGCAACTTCATCAAAATCTGGATTAAAGTCTGTATACCTATTACCAGGATTAAATTCTACACTGTTTAAAACATAATCAATGTTTTCTTTTACTAATGGAAGTTGATTCATTTCACTAATTGCATTCATGCTTAAATAACCTTTTCTTCCTAAAATTCTGATATCATAGTTTAACGTATTTTCATCTTCCCCTTCAAAATGTAATTCTTTAGCCCAGTGTAATTTTTTTGAACTTTCATCGTAATAAGGTTTTGAGGCCCAACCTACCATTTCTACGGTTTCATAACCCATGGCGGTTCGTGTTTTATTTGCTTCTACCATATCAGACTTCATTTCATCTAATAAGTCGTCATAATCAATATCCTTAGCATCTTCATCATCTACATACCCTTCTTCCGAGTACGTAATTTCTATAGCATAGGTAAAATCTTCACCTATGACAGGTGAATCTTCAGGAAACAACATTCCTAATGTTTCTGCTGGTGGATTACCCCAAAGGTCTGTAAGTACTTCTTTACTTTGCTCTTGGTTTAAATATTTAAATCCTTCAGGAACGTTAATGGTGGCTAATCCGTCGGCGATAGCAATAGTTCCACGTTCAAATTGGTACGAGTTATTAATGCTGTCTGTTAGAATTTGAATGTCGGCTTCTGAAAATTCTTCAATAGCTAGGCTATCTTGTTGGCTAAAACCAAATGTGTAGGTTAAAAAGAGAAATAAAATAGTTAGGTTTTTCATAAGTAAAGGTTTGTTTAAGTAAACGTGCTACTTTCAGATTTTATTTAACCGTTTATCGAATAAGTATAATTCTTAATAAATTGAGATTTATTGCTCCTTAAAAACGGTTATGTTTTTGTGTTCTCGTATCTTTAACCACCTAAAAATGTACGTTACAAATGGCTTTTAGAATAGAAAAAGATACCATGGGTGAGGTAAAAGTACCCGCCGACAAATATTGGGGAGCGCAAACAGAACGTTCTAGAAACAATTTTAAAATTGGAGCACCGGCATCTATGCCTTTAGAAGTGGTTTATGGCTTTGCATACCTTAAAAAAGCAGCTGCATATACCAATGCTGAATTAGGTGTTTTAAGTGAAGATAAAAGAGATTTAATTGCACAGGTTTGTGATGAGATTCTTGAAGGCAAGCATGATGACCAATTTCCATTAGTTATTTGGCAAACAGGTTCTGGAACACAAAGCAATATGAACGTAAACGAAGTTATTGCTAATAGAGCTCACGAAATAGCTGGTAAAACTATTGGTGAAGGTGAAAAAACCATTCAACCTAATGATGATGTAAATAAATCACAATCATCAAACGATACTTTTCCAACGGGTATGCACATTGCCGCCTACAAGAAAATAGTTGAAGTAACAATACCTGGTGTAGAACAATTACGAGATACCTTACAAAAAAAATCTAAAGAATTTAAAGATGTCGTAAAAATTGGTCGTACGCATTTAATGGATGCCACACCACTTACACTTGGCCAAGAATTTTCAGGTTATGTATCGCAACTTAATCATGGTTTAAAGGCACTAAAAAACACCTTACCACATTTATCAGAACTGGCATTGGGCGGAACTGCTGTTGGTACAGGTTTAAATACACCAAAAGGGTATGATGTGTTAGTTGCTAAGTATATTGCAGAATTTACAGAATTACCTTTTATAACTGCTGAAAATAAATTTGAAGCTTTAGCTGCACATGATGCTATAGTTGAGAGTCATGGAGCATTAAAACAACTAGCAGTTTCATTAAACAAAATTGCTAACGATATTAGATTAATGGCTTCTGGGCCACGCTCTGGTATTGGAGAAATCATAATACCAGCAAACGAACCAGGTAGTTCAATTATGCCTGGCAAAGTAAATCCAACTCAATGTGAGGCTCTTACTATGGTTTGTGCCCAAGTAATGGGTAATGATGTGGCTATTACAGTAGGAGGAACTCAAGGACATTATGAGCTAAATGTTTTTAAACCAGTGATGGCGGCAAACATTCTACAGTCTGCTCAATTAATTGGTGATGCCTGCATTAGTTTTGATGATAATTGTGCTTCAGGTATTGAGCCAAATCATGAAACTATAAATAAGTTATTAAATAACTCTTTAATGTTGGTAACGGCATTAAATACTAAAATAGGATATTATAAGGCTGCTGAAATAGCTAATACAGCTCACAAAAATGGAACTACCTTAAAAGAAGAAGCTATTAATTTAGGTTATGTTACCGCAGAAGAATATGATGCTTGGGTACAACCAAAAGATATGGTGGGTAGTCTTAAATAAATTAAAAAGCTACAATATTAAAAGGGCGAACCAAATGGTTCGCCCTTTTTTTGTTCGGGGGGAATTCCCTTTTTATTTTAATGCGAACTTAGAAGTTCCCAATAATTTTAAACTATCATCATAAACATTAACCATGTAGTTACCTTCCTTAAAATCAGAAGTTGGTTTGTTTACATAATCACAAACATCTAAAGAAGTGTTTTCATAGTAAAAGTTTGTCTCTTTAGTATACGTAATTGAAGCACCATCATCGTTAGACTTTGTCATGCTATCACCTAAAACGTTACCCTGTGGGTCTAAAACTTCTATAAAGAATTGTCTATCCCCAGCGTTTGCAATACTATTTGGACCAACAGTAAAACATACTTTAATTTTATCTGTAGCTCTTGCGCGAGAAGTAGAAACCAGTTTACCACTGTTTCTTTCCTTAACAGCATCAACGCTTTGCTTAGTTAAGCCTAAAGTTGAACCTCTTTCTACTGCGTCTGCTAATTGTGTGTTTTGTACTACCAAAGAATCATTGAAAACAGTCTGTTTTTCTAATTCGGCGTACGTACTATCACGCTCCATGGCTAACAAAGTATTAGACTGCGAAAGTGAATCTACTTTCTTTAATAATGCTTCTCTTTCTGCTTTTAAAACAGAAACTTGTCTTCTATATCTAGATAAAGAAGAAATATCTGCTTTCATAGTATTTACAGAGTCTATATACTTTGCAATATTGTCTCTTGCTGCTACTAATTCTTCATTAGTTGCGTTACTTTCTAAAATAGCTTTATCGTATTCAGATTTAAGACTATTTAAATCTTCAACCACTAAATCTTTTTCTTGTTTTAGTGCATTAGTGGTTTTCTTTTTGTCTTGATATAAACTAACAGTGTAGATTATTGTACCAAGTAAGATAACCCCTAAAAGGCCAGCTATTACTTTTAACCCGTTGTTACTTTTTGTTTCTGTCATAATTTTTAATTTAATAATGCCTTTAGTTGGATTGCATATACCAGATATACGTCTTATCTAGACATTTGGATTTTTCAGATTGTTTTTCTTGTTAATTTTTTTTTCATAAATAGCACTAATACACATTTTTAGACGTTTGCATTATGAATATTTAGATTCCCAAATCCCTAGTATTTACCTTATTATGAAACCTACATATCTATTTATATTTCTATTCTCAATAACTACAGTTGTAAAGGCGCAAATAAACCTTGACGCTTGCGAAAAATTGTATAACAACACAACCTATGCACTAGCGCATGCTAAAAAAGCCCTTAAAGTAACTGGGTTTGACCATCAGGTATACTATTCAGAACGTTCATTAGCTATGTTTGAAAATGTTGAGAACGAAATAGCAGATTGCGGCTGTTTAGTTGCAGAAGAAAAAAGTTATCAAGCCAAAGAAAATTTAAAAAAGGCTGTTGACCCCCAGGATTGGAAAGCAGGCCGATTTTATACCCAAAAAGCTCTTTCAGAAATTGATGAACTTCTATTAGCACTAGATAATTGTTCAAGCGAAAATTATGTAGAACCAACAGTGCAATCTATAAACACTAAAGAATCAACAGAAATGAATAAAAACTTAGCAGCCTTAAACACCTCTGTTGACCAAATCATTGAGTTACTTCAAGAACCTTCTAATCTTAATCTAACAGAAGCGCAACAAGATATCTATCAAGAAAAAACCAAAGCACTTTTGCAAGCCGCGTTACTAAAGCTTGAAAAATAGTCTAACGTATTAATTTTTTGTATTTAATACGTTTAGGCATAATATCTGAACCTAAGCGTTTCTTTTTATTCTCTTCATAATCTGAGAAAGAACCTTCAAAGAAATACACTTGTGAATCACCTTCAAAAGCTAGTATATGCGTACAAATTCTATCTAAGAACCATCTATCGTGAGAAATAATAACCGCACAGCCAGCAAAATTTTCTAATCCTTCTTCGAGCGCTCTTAACGTATTTACATCTAAGTCGTTGGTAGGCTCATCTAGTAACAAAACATTACCCTCTTCTTTCAATGTCATTGCCAAATGTAAACGGTTACGTTCACCACCAGACAGCATATTTACTTTTTTATTTTGTTCACTACCGGAAAAATTAAACCTACTTAAGTAGGCTCTTGAATTTACTTGCTTACCCCCCATCATCACCAATTCTTGACCATCGCTAAAATTTTCCCAAATAGTTTTTTCAGGGTCAATATTGGAATGGGTTTGGTCTACATAAGCAATTTTAGCAGTTTCACCTACTGTAAATTCTCCTTTATCTGGAGTTTCTTCGCCCATTATCATTCTAAATATGGTGGTTTTACCAGCACCATTTGGACCTATTATACCCACTATACCTGCCTGTGGTAAATTAAAATTTAAATCTTCATACAATAATTTATCACCAAAAGCTTTACTTACTCCTTTAGCCTCAATAACGTTGGTACCTAAACGGGGACCATTTGGAATGTAGATTTCTAATTTTTCTTCTAATTGCTTTTGGTCTTGACTCGCTAACTTATCATAATTTTTTAAACGCGCTTTTTGTTTGGCCTGTCTACCCTTTGCGCCTTGTCTTACCCAATCTAACTCTCTCTCGAGTGTTTTTTGTCTTTTTGAAGCTTGTTTAGATTCTTGAGCTAAACGTTTTGCCTTTTGGTCTAACCAACCTGAATAATTTCCTTTCCAGGGAATACCTTCTCCTCTATCTAATTCTAATATCCAACCAGCAACATTGTCTAAGAAATAGCGGTCGTGTGTTACAGCAATAACTGTACCTTTATATTGGGCTAAATGATGTTCTAACCAATGAACAGATTCAGCATCTAAATGGTTAGTTGGCTCATCTAGCAATAATACATCTGGTTCTTTTAATAAGAGTCTACAAAGTGCAACTCTTCTACGCTCACCACCAGATAATACAGCTATTTTCTTATCGCCATCTGGTGTGCGCAAGGCATCCATAGCAATGTCTAACTTGGTATCTAATTCCCACGCATTACTAGCATCAATTTGGTCTTGAAGCTTGGCTTGCTTGTCCATCAACTCTTGCATTTTGTCAGGGTTTTCATAAACCTCTGGCAAACCAAACATATCGTTGATTTTGTTGTATTCATCCAAAACGGCGACAGTTTCAGCAACTCCCTCTTTTACTACTTCTAAAACTGTTTTTTCTTCATCTAGTTTTGGTTCTTGTTCTAAATAACCAACGGTATATCCTGGAGAAAAAACCACATCGCCTTGGTAATTTTTATCAACACCAGCTATAATTTTTAATAAGGTAGATTTACCTGAACCATTTAAACCAAGAATACCAATTTTAGCACCGTAGAAAAAACTTAAATATATATTCTTAAGAACAGGGGTGTTTGCGTTTTTATACGTTTTAGTAACCCCAGACATTGAAAAGATTACTTTCTTATCATCAGACATATTTTGTTAGTGAGTTAAGAGTTATAAAATAGTTTTACGATAAGTTTACACTCTACCTTTTAAAGCATTAAAAACCCAAGCAATAGCAAAAAAACCAACACCAACTGCTGCAAATCCATATCCTGCTACTTCATCATATTTAAAAGCTCCTAAAGCAATCATTCCAATACCAACAAGTATCATAATAATTGTAGCGTAAGCCAGAACCGTATTTTTAGTCATCGACATAATCCAAAATTTTGTGGGAGTCAAATATCGTAAAAATGAACTTTACTACCGCATACATTCGGTTTTCTAATGGTATCTTTAGGCTCGCAAAGCAACTAATTGAATGGATTTAAAATTTAACAAGAACGAAGACCATAACAAACTAGAACTTTCAGAACTTAAGCGCAGACTTGCCCAAGTAAAATTGGGTGGCGGTAAAAAACGTATTGAAAAACATCATTCTAAAGGAAAATTGACGGCTAGAGAACGCATTAATTATCTTTTAGATGATGAAGAAAATGCTATTGAAATTGGAGCTTTTGCAGGTGAAGGTATGTATGAAGAACATGGCGGTTGTCCTTCTGGTGGTGTGGTCATAAAAATTGGAGAAGTTCAAGGTAAATTGGCCATAATTGTAGCTAATGATGCTACTGTAAAAGCTGGAGCGTGGTTCCCCATAACTGGAAAGAAAAACTTACGTGCCCAAGAAATAGCTATTGAAAACAAGCTCCCTATTATTTATTTAGTTGATAGCGCAGGGGTATACTTACCCATGCAAGATGAGATATTTCCAGACAAAGAACACTTTGGTCGTATTTTTAGAAACAACGCTGTGATGAGTAGTATGGGTATCACACAAATTTCAGCTGTAATGGGCAGTTGTGTTGCTGGCGGAGCGTACTTGCCTATTATGAGTGATGAGGCCCTAATAGTAAATAAAACCGGAAGCATTTTTTTAGCAGGTAGTTATTTGGTTAAAGCGGCAATTGGTGAAAGTATTGATAATGAAACTCTAGGTGGTGCCACAACCCATTGCGAAATAAGTGGAGTGACAGATTATAAAGCAAAAGATGATAAAGATGCCTTAGACACCATTAAAAAAATAATGGATAAAATAGGTGATTTTGACAAAGCGGGTTACAATAGAAAAACACCAGCTATGCCTTCTAAAAAACAGGAGGAGATATTTGGAATTCTTCCAGCATCAAGAAGTGACCAATATGATATGTTAGAGATTATTCATCGATTAGTGGATAATTCAGAATTTGACCAATACAAAGAAGATTACGGTAAGTCGCTGCTAACTGGTTACGCACGTATTGATGGATGGGCTGTTGGTATTGTAGCTAACCAACGAAAAGTGGTTAAGAGTGGTAAAGGCGAAATGCAATTTGGTGGGGTAATTTATTCAGATTCTGCAGACAAAGCCACCCGTTTTATAGCTAATTGTAATCAAAAGAAAATACCCCTAGTGTTTTTACAAGATGTTACCGGATTTATGGTAGGTAGTAAGAGTGAACATGGAGGTATCATAAAAGACGGTGCAAAAATGGTAAATGCGGTAAGTAATTCAGTAGTGCCAAAGTTTACTGTGGTTATTGGTAACAGTTATGGAGCCGGCAATTATGCTATGTGCGGAAAAGCCTACGACCCAAGATTAATTTTTGCTTGGCCAAGCGCTGAATTGGCGGTAATGAGTGGTAATTCGGCAGCAAAAGTTTTAATGCAAATAGAGAAAGCTTCTTTAGAGAAAAAAGGCGAAGCCTTTGATGAAGAGAAAGAGAAAGCGCTCTTTAATAAGATAAAGTCCCGTTATGATAATCAAGTATCTCCGTATTATGCTGCCGCTCGTTTATGGACCGATGCTATTATTAATCCGTTAGATACGAGAAAATGGATTTCAATGGGCATTGATGCAGCCAATCATGCACCAATTGAGAAGCAATTTAATTTAGGGGTATTGCAAGTGTAGTTGCTACTTGCTTTTCATGACTGCATTCTGGGTGATTTTATCAGTTACCCTAAAACTAAAATCTTTCAACCCATCTTTTGAAAAGGTAAGTATATCTCCTTTTTTAGCACGAATTACATAACGGCCATTTGCATCAGATACTACGGATTCTTTGGTGGTATTATTCAAAACATTGACCTCAGAAATCATTCTACCACGCATTATTACAAAGCCAGAAAGTGTAGGTTGTTTCATCTTCTTTTTCTCCGTTCTACGTTCAAAACGCTGGGCTTGTTTCTCAGAGACCATTAAATCTGACTTCACATTATATGCCATATTAGTAGGTGATAAGTATTCCCAGGCATCTTGACTTGCATACTTGCGATATGAACCATTTCTGGCAATTGTAGCAGACAGAATGAGACCTAAATCCTCTTCTCCATATACCTGTATAAGTTCGACACTAGCTATAAAATCGTCTTTCGTATAAATTTCATAAGGTCGTAAATCAACCCTTACCATTCTATCATCTTTACGAATGGTCGTGATAATATTTTTCCCTGATGTATTCAAATTGGTTCCCGGTTTACCAATTTTACCATCATCTTCATAAATATTGATTCTTACCAAAAGACTATCAGATGGGTTATACCATACTTCAAATTCAAACTCGTTCAGTTTTCTTAATCCACTTTTAGCAATAATTCGTGTAGCCAACTCACCTCCCAAGGCTATATTATCTTTCCAATACCCATATATTTTATCACCATAATTTCGATAGCCAATATTGTCCGGTATAAAGCGCTCACCTTTATTGGAAACCACCACTTCACTTAATTCTACAGTTTTGGGCTTCAAGACAATATCTGGATATTCATTATAAACCAGTTTAATATCAGCAATAGGAATAAACAAGGTTTCATACCCCAAAGCTGAAAAAAGAATTTTGGCAGTAGGTTCGTATTTGTTGAGGTCTAAGTATAGGTGAAAAAGTCCATCTTCGTCACTGACTGTACCCACACCAGCTTCCTTTATCCCAATATTGACATAAGGTATTGGCTCTTTAGATTTACCGTCGATTACTCGACCTTTATAGTCTTTTTGTGCGCTAACCGCAATTGTAAAAAGAAATATAGGTAGTAACACATACGGTATAATACTATTCTTCATGAATTCAATTTTTTTAAAATCACGTTTTTAATCAAAAAACTTGATAAACAAAAATGTTTTCAATTTAGGCTAATTAGATATGATACGGCCCGAATTCCAAACGGTGAATAGTTTTTGATTGACATTAGTAAGACGAAGATTAAAAAGTTTTACTTCCTTTTTTTAGCTGCACCACCATAATTTGAATTTCTAATGGCTTTAAATAAATGTTCATTGTATTACAAGCAAAAATTTTGATTTCTTTGAAGAGAAATGTTTTGGTAAGATACCCTAAAGATTCAATTTGTAAAATTGCCTCATCGCCTAACTCTCACAACCTAAAATTCTGAATAAATTCACCTTCATCATTAGTCGTTGTCCCGATACCTTTGTCAACAAATCCTATATTGACTAAGGGTATTGGTCGTTCAGTTTTTGAATCAATAATTTTACCCATAAAGTCTTGCTGCCCAAAAACATGAGCAGCAAAAAGTAACAATATTATGGAAATGCTTTTCAATGGCTTATTGCATCGCCACCCTTGAAGAAGACTTTAACTTAAACAGCACTTGGTTGACATTTTTGAGCGTGAGCTTAAAGACCTTAACTTCTTTTCGCTGTGTTCTAGAGCCATAATCGTAATAAATGGTGGCCTTTAAATACGTTGGTGTTAGGCTTTTATTGCCTTGGTAGTTAATGTTTACCTGCCATGTGCCGGGCAAAGAGCCGTCAACAAGATACTCTTTTACATTATATCCAAAGTCCTTCTCACGCTCTATGGCATCTGGACTATCGAACATATTGTGCTTCCATTTATAGTATTGGTTTTCTGGATTTACAAACTGCAAGTCAAATTCGGCCTCTCCATCGTTCCACTCAAAAACCAAACGGTTACCATTAAACTCTTCTTGAGCGATGAACAATTTTTTGGCCTTTCTTTTATCAACTACAGCATCCCTCTCTAACATTAGTAAATTATTAAATTCCCTCGAAATAATCGGTCCAAAGTCGATGGTGTCCAGCTCTAAAAATCCTTCATCAATCAAGTATTCATAACGTGCATACATTGAAGCCGCTTGTTTTGGTTCCCTGATGTTACGATAGCTATTGGCCATATCCATATAGCTTTGTACATAGTTTGGCCTTAGAATAAATACTTCTTTGTACGCCTCGTTGGCCATTTCAAATCGCTGCTGTGATTCATAGGTGTAGGCCAAGGCCTTCATCAATACAGGATTGTTAGTATAAGGCTGAAAATTATCTTCGATTATGGTATCTGCATAATCTAATTCGTTGTGGGCTTCTGCAAAATGGGTGTAGGCATCCAATAAAAAGTAGGGGGAATTCGAATATATCTTGTGGTACTTTTCAAAAATGGCCTTAGAGTCTTCAAATGAAGAACTTGCCATAAATTCCTTCAAATAGGTGGGTGCATTTGTAGCGACCTCCGCCCTACTGAGTTCTTTACCATCAGCGTAATTGTTCTTTAATCGAGCGCGATCAACAAAATCATTGTTATTAGGACTACCATTTATTGTATTTATAACAACCACTCCTCCTGCCCCAAGATTACCATAAGATGCAGTAGTAGCTAAATTATTTAGAATTGCAATTCTTTTAATTCTATTTACATCAAGCCAAATTGGTGTATCAGTAAAAATTTGCCCATCTATATCAAAAACTGCAGGTAATGCACTTGTTAAGCTATTCCCAGGTCTAATTCTAACTTGGCCGCCTATTTGAAGCGGCAAGTTACCAACAGCTCCTATACCGGGTGTTGTAGCACCTGTTAGACAAGAACCTGTCACTTGTACACCAGGAAATCTATTTCTTAATAAATCTAAAATACACAAGGATATAGGATTTATTTCTTCTTCATTAAGAATACGAATATTACCAGAAGCCCTTTCTGCATCTAAAAAGCCCCAAGCGGTGCGTATTATATTTTTGTTAATTACGTAGTCTGCCTTAAGGTCTTTTTGAGAACGTCTTTTGCTTGCTTCTACAGTAACCTCTTCTAACTCTTGAATATCTGGAACCATAGTGATGTTTAAAATTCGAGTTACATCTTCAACACGAATACGAACCGTTTTAAGACCTTGATATGAATAGGTTATTACATCACCTGTTTGTGCTTCAATACGGTATTTACCATTACTATCAGAAACCGCATTAGCTGCTTTGTCTGAAATACGTATGGTAACATTATCTACTGGAGCCCTACCATCAGTAATAGTTCCTGAAATAATTTTAGATTCTGTTTGTTGTCCTATTAAAAAGGAGGAAAAACAAAGGGTAAAGAGGAGTAACACATTTTTCATAGCAGCATAATTTTATTTTCTCTTAAGTTACTAAAAAAATGAATTACTAAATACAATATTCACAAATATTTAAAAGCTAACTAGTTGCCTTGATGCGTTTTAACCCTAGGTATGACTAATAACTCTGTCTGACGACCATTAACGTATCTAAACCCATTTTCACCAAAGAATCCTGCTTCTTCTAACATAATTCTAATATCTCTTTTCCATTCTGGAATTGTTACCGTAGTATTTAATTCAATTGCATAAACCGTATTAGGGTTTAAAGGGTAGTTTTCTCCATCATCTTTCATGACACCTCCTTGAGCATCCCACATGCCAATGGTAGTACCTGCAGAATGACCATATAAACCTAAAGGATGTGTATAAATTGCAGGTCTTAATCCTTCAGCTTTACCATCTGCTAAAGCTTTCGCCAAAATTTGGTTACCAGTTCTACCTGCAATCATATTTGTAGTGAGTAAATCTTGAACACGATTACCATCTTTTAAAGCATCTACCAAAAATTTAGGAGGAGCTAATTCTCCTGGTTTTCGTACATAGGCTAATTCTTGGCAATCTGTATTTAAACGTAAATATGTAATTCCAAAATCACAGTGAACTAAATCACCTGGCATAATTACCATATCATCTGGTCTTCCAGAAAAAGAATATAAATAAGAAACCAACTCTTCACTTGTTCGTTGCACATCAACTGTGGGGTGAAACCAAGTTTCTAAACCTAAATCTGTTACCTTTTGGCGCATAAACCACTCTACCTCAGAAGTTGTGGTTACACCGGGAGTAATTACTTTTTCAGAAAATGCTTCGGCGATAATGTCATGCGTAATATCTACTAACTGATTGTAAATAATCATTTCTCTAGTAGTGCGAGTTTCTATCCATCTAACCGCGAGTTGTTCTGCAGAAACTACTTTCTTATGAAATTTTTTAGGTAAATAGGATAAAAATTCTTCATAATCTGTTTTTACCAATCCGTCTGCTATGTTGAAATCCTTAGAAAAATTCAAACCAATTTTTTCTGGTTTACGTTCCTCTATGAGTTGAATTAATCGTTTCCACTGGTCAGGTTCTTTTTCTTTATTCCATGCCAATACAATGTTTTTTCCCACATTATACCTTGCCACTGCTAATTTTTCAATGGTATTCTTCTTTTTATCTCGATAAAAAACAAGAATTGTTCTTCTACGCGCATTTAACCAAGTAGCAGGCAGCATTGTTTTTAGAACTGGGTCTTCATTATACTCCCTAGAAATAACTACCCACATATCAATATTAGTTTGATCCATTAATTTGGGTAATAAGTCGTTAAATCGCTCCGCTAGAATTTCATCTATGACTCTAGCTCGTTCAATTTCAGGTAAAATTTGTTGTGCATTAACTTGAATAAAAATGGTAAGAAATAGAATAGAAAGTAAATTTTTCATTTAACTAATTTGTTTGGCTTAAATTACGTTAAGCGTTGCATAAAAAAAAGTGCCCTAAGGCACTTTTCTATAAAACATTTGTATAAGATTTTACTAGCCGAATAAATTCAGCTTTATACCCATTTATATCCTGCTGTAAGCCATTTTCTGCTAATTTTAAAATGTCTTCAATATTTGAATTATTTAAATATTGAGATTTTCTTAAATGTAATCCGAACAAAGCAACAGAAGCTGCAAAAGAACCATCGGCTGATATGGTTGTATTTTGGTTGGCAACAACACTTTCAATTTCGATACTCTTATTTCCATTTGGTTTTTTATATCTAAATTTTACCGTAAGTAATTCATTTGTAGCAATTCCTTCATTTTTAACAGTGTATTTAAGGCTATTAATATCTTTTAAATAAGGGCTTGATACGCCAACGGGAATTACTTCATAAAGGGCAGTAACCGTGTGACCGCTACCTAATTCACCAGCATCAACCGTGTCATCAATGAAATCTTCATCATTCAATATTCTATTTTCATAACCAATTAGACGATAAGCTTGAACCACTGAAGGATTAAATTCTACTTGGATTTTTACATCTTTTGCAATAGTGTAAAGTGTTCCACCAAACTCTTTTCCAAATACTTTTTGCGCCTCTTGCATGGTGTCTATGTAAGAGTGGTTTCCATTTCCCTTGTCTGCAAGTTTTTCAAGTTTAGAATCTTTATAATTTCCCATACCAAATCCTAAAACTGACAAGAAAACTCCACTTTTTCTTTTTTCCTCTATGAGTTCAACCATTGCCTTATCGCTAGACGCACCAACGTTAAAATCTCCATCAGTAGCAAGTATTACTCTGTTATTACCATTTTTAATGTAATTTTTTTGTGCTAATTGATATGCCAACTTAATACCGGCGCCACCAGCTGTTGAACCGCCAGCTTTCAAATTGTCTAAGGCTGCAAGAATCTGCTCTTTATTAGTTCCGTTAGTTGGTGATAGAACTTCACCTGCCGCACCTGCATAAACCACTATTGAAACCTTATCTTTTTCTCGAAGTTGATTTACCAATAATTTAAATGCAGATTTTAATAATGGAAGTTTATTTGCACTACTCATAGAACCAGAAACATCTATCAAAAATGTTAGATTGGAGGCTGGCAAGTCTGTATTTTCATAGGTTTTACCTTGCAAACCAATTCGAACTAGTTGAGTAGCTGAATTCCAAGGGGTTTGAACGACTTCAGTGTTTATAGAAAAAGGATGTTTCGCTGGTTGAGGATATTGGTAATCAAAATAATTAATCATTTCTTCAATTTTCACAGCATCTACAGGAACTTGCTGTCCATTATTAATCATTCGTCTTATGTTGCTATAAGCTGCCTTATCCACATCAATAGAAAAAGTAGATAATGGACTAAGTTGAACTCTTTCAAATTTATTCTCGGTTATTTGCGCATACTGCTCGTCTTTTTGTATTTGATAATTACCAGATTTAGTTGAGATTACTACACAACCATTTTTAGCTGAAACACCAAATAGCTTTCTAGCCTTAGCCGGTTTGTATATGTTAATTTTTTCGATAGTTTCTGGTTTCAAATTAGCCACTACTGTATTATTAATGGTATGGATAGGCGTACCATCTACTATATACAACGGTTGTGATGAGCCGTTTATAGAGTTAACGCCTCTAATTGTAATATTTGTGGAAGCTCCAACCTGACCATTAGCGCCTGTAATTTGTATACCAGCAGCTTTACCTTGTAAAGCATGGGTAATTGAATTATGGTACTGTTTACGTTTATTTCTTGCCAATTGCGCTTTGGTAGGAGTGCCTACAGTTGTTACTGAAGCTGTTAACGCTTTAACCGTTTTAGTTGCATAACCAGTTACAACAACTTCATCTAAGGCTTCAGAGCTTACTGTAAGAACAACGTCTATTACTTTTGAATCATTAATTCTAATTTTTTCGGACTCATATCCCAAATATGTAAATACTAGAGTCTGTCCTTTTTTGGACTGAATATTATATTGGCCATCAAAGTTTGTTTGCGTACCATTTGTGGTGCCCTCAACTACAACACTTACCCCAGGTAAAGGCCCACTAGAATCAGTTACCGTTCCAGAAATTGTAACCGTTTGTGCTTGTAAATGAATAAATAATAGTAAAAAGAAAAAAGAAAATAGACTTTTCATAACAGTTGATTTTTAGGTTATTTTCAAACCTAATTATCAATACTGCGTACTAAAAATGTTAATGAGTTATCTAATAAATGTAATTAGGGAAATGCCAATATGAATTAGTTTTTAATTAAGCTAGCCATTGTTTTATGCCTATCTACCTTACCAGAATCGGTTAGTATAAATTTAGGAGTAGTTAGAATAGTTTTGGGTTTTTCGAACCGTTTTAGCTTAGCGTTTATTGCCAGTTTCTTTTGAATTTCTTGTACACTTAACTTGCTTTCAATTACCAAAACCAATTTCTCACCTAACTGTTCATCTGGTGTACCGTATACAAAATAACGTTCCTTAAAGCTCTTTGCTAGCTTAGCCTCGATAATTTCTGGAATCAATTTTATACCTCCAGAATTTATAATATTGTCATACCTACCTAACCACTTAAATCTTTTTCTGTCGATAAGCTCTACCATATCATTGGTAACTATTTTATCGTCCGCTATTTGTGGTGCATCAATAACTAAACAGTCACGTTCATCTAGAAAAATGTCAACATGTGGTAAGGCTTCAAAATAATCAACTTGTATTGGTTTAATGGCAATGTGGGTTATGGTTTCTGTCATACCATAGGTTTCAAAACAACGGGTGGGAGCATCTAGTAACTGCTCCTTTAAATTATTGGGGAGTGGTGCACCTCCTATGATTAGTATTTTTAGCTTTTTTAATTCTGCTAGTGAATTTTGAATTTGCATAGGCACCATAGCGCAAAAATCATAGGTACGCTCCACATTTTTCAGGGGATAAACATTAGGTGCCACATAATCTAACGCTAAACCTATTACTAAAGCCCGCACTATCATCATTTTACCGGCAATAAATTCAGCAGGTAAACAAAGGAGCGCCGTATGGCCTTCTTTTAAATCAAAAAAAGAAGCTGTTGCCATGGCAGAATTCACCATTTGGGCCTTTTTTAATATAATTTTTTTTGGGGTGCCTGTAGAGCCCGATGTAAAAACGCTTAGGGTAGAACTCTCTGATAAAAAATCTAAAATAAACTTACCTATACTTTTTTCAAAAGCTTGGTCTTTTAAACTTAAATCAGTCGCATGAGCTATTAATTCCTTTTTAGAATAGGATTGACCGTTTAGTTTAAATTTCGGATGAATCAGCATCTTGCAAAGCTAAAAACTCTGCTTCGGTTTTAACGCTACCAAAAAGTTTTTCTTTCCAATTAGACCATTTGTATTTTTTGGCCATTATAAAAAGTAAAATAGGATAAATTACTAATACCGGAACTAAAACGTCCCAACCTAAAACGGGTTCAGAAATATCTTTGTAGATAGAATGTGTTTGAAAAGCTGTCCAGTCTGCAGTTACTAAAATGGCAGTAAAAAAGTTATTTGCAGCATGAAAACCTATGGGTAACTCTAAACCTTCGTCCATCAAAGTAAGAATACCTAGAAAAAAACCAGTACCAATATAATAGACCAAGATACCATAACCCAGTTTTTCTACTTCTGGATTAAATAAATGTAATAAACCAAACAAACTTGATGAAATCACTAAAGGTACCCACCTATTTTTAACAGCTACACCAATGCCCTGCATAAGATAGCCTCGTGTAAAATATTCTTCAAAACTGGTCTGAATTGGCAACAATAAAATTGACAGGCCTAATAATACCAAAAAAGGCATGAGTTTAAATTGATATTCATAATTTTCTGGTGTAAGAAACACATCTGCAATGGCAATAGAAGAAGAAATTACACCCCATAAAATAAAGGCAAACCATATTCTTCCAAAATCAACCTTCTTTCTAGAAGTAGTAAAGTTTTTAAACGATAGTTTATGCAGGTATTTGACCACAACATACAATGCAACCATTGCAGCTAAAAAGGTCAACATAATTAAGAAGAAAAAATAATTTAGACCTAAAGTTTGTGCAATTACACCTAAGTCAGCAGAAAAAGAATCAAAGTTTTTGGTTTTAAAAATAACTGCTACAATCAAGGGAATACCTCCTAAAAATTGCCAAGCAAAAAAAACTGTTATAAACCCAACTATATAGCGCCACCCTTCATGTAAACCTTTATACGCTTGTTCTATGAACATAAGTCTTCAATTAAATTTGGTTGCCAAGATAGGTTTTTTCTATAAAACAATTGACCGTCAGCAACTTGCAAAGGAGATTCAAAATTATTAGTAAATAAACTCCCTGTGCCTAGACCTTGCGGCATTGTACTATCTAATGTAGCTGTCCACTGTGCTATTGCATTGAGCCCAATATTACTTTCTAATGCACTAGTAATCCACCAACCTATACCAAGTTCATTGGCAATAGAAATCCATTCTTCTGAACCTTTAAAACCGCCCACGAGACTCGGTTTTAGAATTATATATTGTGGTTGAATTTGTTCTAGAACTTCCTTTTTATCGGCAATGGCAAACACCCCAATTAGTTCTTCATCTAAAGCAATAGGTAGTGGAGACTCCAAACACAAGTTTGCCATACTTTTCCATTGTTTTGGCTTAATGGGTTGTTCAATTGAATGTAAGTCCAGTTCAGCAAGTTTTTTGAGCTTGTATAAGGCATCCTTAGCCGTAAAACCTCCATTAGCATCAACACGCAATTCAATATTATCTTTGGAAAATGTTTTCCGAATGACTTTTAAAAGATTGTATTCTTTTTCAAAATCTATAGCACCTACTTTCATTTTAATACAGTTGAATCCGGCTTCTAATTTCTGCTGAATTTGTTCTTGCATAAAAATTTCGTCTCCCATCCAAACAAGGCCATTGATAGGAATTGGTTTTTCCTTCTCTACAAAGTCAGAAGAAAATAACTGAAAAGAATTGTCTGAGTTTAATGAAAGAAAAGCCTGTTCTAAACCAAATTGTATAGAAGGATAAGCTATTAAATTCTCGTACAAAAAACTTAGCCCCTTAGCAATGTTCTTACAAGCCCAATGTATTTTTTGTTCATAATCATCAACGTCATCAACGCTTAAACCACGTAAAATTCCACATTCTCCTATACCTATTTTGCTACCATCATTAACTGTTATAAACCAGGTTTCCTTGGTTGTCATTACGCCCCGTGATGTTCCACTTGGACGTTTAAAGTTTAGCATATACTTTTTATATCGTGCTTCCATGAAGACATCAAAATTAGCTATATTTCAAACTATGGGAAAACTAAACGAAAAAACCATTTGGATTACTGGAGCTTCTTCTGGTATAGGTAAAGAATTGGCCTTACAACTTGCTAATTTAGATTGCAAATTAATTTTATCTGCAAGAAGAGAAAATGAACTATTAGTAGTTAAAAACAACTGTAAAAACCCTAAAAACGTTGTTATTATGCCCTTGGATTTAGCAAACCATAAAGAAATGTCTTTGTTAGCACAAAAAGCTTGGGAAAGCTTTGATGGTATTGATATTTTGATAAATAATGCTGGAATAAGTCAACGTTCATTAATCGCAAACACAACTCTTGAAGTCTATAAAAAGTTAATGGATATTAATTATATAGGAACTTTGGCCTTAACAAAGGCGCTACTACCCTATTTTATTGCGAATAAGAAAGGATATTTTGTTACCATTACTAGCTTAATGGGTAAGTTTGGTTCACCTTATCGTTCTGGATATTGTGGAGCAAAACATGCGCTACACGGTTTTTTTGATGTATTGCGTATGGAGCACCAAAAAGATAACATAGAGGTTACGCTAATCTGTCCAGGTTTTGTTCAAACTAACGTAGCCAAAAATGCCTTAACTGCTGACGGTAATGCTCAAAATATAGATGATGAAAAAACGCAAAATGGACTAACTACTGTAGAGTTTTCAAAGCAAATGATAAAAGCTATGGAACAACGAAAATTTGAAGCTTACATAGGTAAATCTGAACGCTTTGGAATTTATCTAAAACGATTTTTTCCCAAATTACTGCATAATGTAGTCATGAAAAGTGCTGTACGTTAATTAAGAAAACGTAAACCAAAAACGCACTCCTTGAACACTCTTATCAATATTCAATTTTGATTGTAATTGATTTACCAATCTATTAATTAAGCGTATAC
Source organism: Croceivirga lutea (assembly GCF_014235875.1). GTDB lineage: Bacteria > Bacteroidota > Bacteroidia > Flavobacteriales > Flavobacteriaceae > Croceivirga > Croceivirga lutea. The sequence continues at coordinate 624,151 of NZ_JACJUK010000001.1, forward strand.
CCATAGAGGCGTTTGTGCGTTCATCTATTTCTTCTGGTAGACCAATACCGTTATCTGTGTATTCAAAATAACCTTGGTCTCCATTTTTTCTTAAATGAATATAGATTTTACCGTTTTCATCAGAATCTGGATAAGCATATTTGAAGGTGTTCGAAACAAGCTCATTTAAAATAAGTCCAAAAGGTATGGCTCTATCAATATCTAGTTCTGTTCCTTCTGCATCAATAGTAATAGAAATATTATGACCGCCCTTTTTGTAGACAGACTGTACACTATTAATTAAACTTTCTATATAGCCTTGCATTTCTATAACCGACAAATCATCATTTTGATACAATTTTTGATGAATCAAAGCCATAGCTTTAACCCTACTTTTGCCTTCTTCTAAAGCAAGAATTGCAGCTTTACTCTTGGTGTTCTTTGTTTGTAAGCTTAACAAACTAGATACCATTTGAAGGTTATTTTTTACACGATGATGAATTTCTTTTAATAACGATTCTTTTTCTTTTAAAGAATCTTCAATTATGTATTTCTGACGTTCGATTAAACGTTGGTTTTTTATACTATTGAGGTAAGCATAAATTAAACCAGCAAAACCTAATAAGGTAAAGACCAAAGAAATAATAACTAAATTGAAGCTCTCACTTTTTGTCTGTAGTTGGCTTCTTATCTCATCATTTTCGGCTTTTTGTTCATCAAATAAACGTAGTTGATTTTCAAGATTTGAACTACCAATGGTAACCGCAAGTTGCTGCTTAATAATAGACTGTTCATTTTTCTTTAAAGAATCTGCAATTTGGTCGTTACGCTTATAATACTGTAAAGCATTTTGAAAATTTCCGGTTTTATCATGATAATTGCCCAACAATCTATTGTGTAATGTTTCTTGAGAGATGGTTAGATTTTTATCAACACTGTTAAGTAGACGGCGTGCCGTATTTAAATTATTTAATTCTAAATGTGCTTCAGCCAATGCTAACTCATTATCTGTAATCATAGCATTGTAAGCTAAAGGAGATAATTCTTTAAATGCTGAGATAGCGTGGTTTAAATACGTTATAGATTCTTTGTAACTCTTTAAAGAAACCATTGCTTTACCAATATTTCCTTTAATTTTTGCAGCTAATAATTTAGTATCAAATTCTATCTGCTCAGTACGTTCAATTTCAATATCATTATTGTAAATTTCTAGAAATCCGTTCGCTTTGTTAAGTTCAGCAATAGCTGTTGATGCAGAATTGTCTAATCTTAAGTAATTACCAATTTTATTGTGGTATTGGGCTTTTTCAAAAAAGTTGTTCTCATCTATTTTGCTCTTTTCTGAAATAATGTACTCTTCCATAGCACGGCGGTACATACCCATATCTTCATAAACATCATAGAACTCTACTTTATCAGAAAAACCATTCTCTTTCTTTTCTGTTCTAATGGTAATTTGATTATCAAACATACGGAGCGCATGATAATTATCATCTAAAATATTTAGGGTTTCGGCAAGTTCTGCACTATCTAATTTACTTTTATCTACATATACCTCTTTTGCTAAAGAAAGGCTCATTGGATAATCTCCGAGATGCTGATAAATTTTAGATTCGATTAATTGATATCTGCGTAGTGTTAATGAATCTCTCATTTTCTCAGCAGAATTTTTGTAAACTGTAACAGTTTCTAGCCAGTCGTAAGCGGAGCTTTCAGAAAACGGATTTGGGGTATTATTAAAATAATCGAATTTTGCTTTAGAAGTTTGTTTTTCCTGAAACTCAATTAGTGGATCATCTTTTACCACAATTGAATCGATATCTTGACCAAAAGAATGGGTCAAAAAAAAGAAAAGTATTACAAAACTTACTTTAGTCATTGGTCTAAATAGTGTCTTCTTTTTTCGCACTGAATATGTAACGTTAAATCCTAGATTTTAATTTACCGTTACCCATAAAAATCAGCACTAAATTATCTCATTTTTATTTGATTTGAATTCAACTATACAGTAATTAGTTAAAACTTGTACTCGTTTTAAAATGTTTGGTTTAAAATCAAAAGGCCTTGTTCTGAAAACAAGGCCCTTCTACGAGAACACTATATGAAAATGAAAAAATTACTCTTTGTTTTGTATTAATAGCTAAATCAAATACAATATAAATGTACATCTACATTAGGCCTATGAGTAATTAATGTTGTGAAAGTGATAAAAAGTGTGGTGTAGGTATTAAAGCTTGAAACTAGAGAGCTTTAAAAACAAAAAAGTGCCCGAAAGGGGCACTTTTATTTCATTATTTAAGGAGATTACTTTTAAGAATTCATAGATGAAATAATAAATTCTTTAAAATCTTTAGAAATCGGAATCAACGTATCATTTATTAAAATGTCTTTAGAATTAATTGCTTCTATATGGTCAACATTTACAATGTACGACTTGTGGGCTCTGTAAAATTTATTCTTAGGTAATTTTTCTAAATAATCTTTTAATGGCGAACGAACAAGAAACTTTTTGTCAACTGTATTAACTTCTAAGTATACATTATCCGCTTTAATAAATTGTATATCTGTAAATTGAATGCGATAATATAAATGTTGTTTCTTAACAAAAATTGAATCTTTTAAAACGGAGTTAGATGTAATCTCATCAACCTCATTATTTTCATATTCTGGAGTTTTACCACTCTTTTGAGAATAATTAAAGTTTGATAATGCTATTTCTATAGACGTATATAAGTCTTGCTGCTCAAAAGGTTTAACTAAATAACCATCTGGCTTAACTAGTTTCGCATTTTCTACAGTTGCTTTATCAGAGTTTGAAGTAACAAATATGAAAGGTATATTATAGGTTTCTCTAATATGTCTACCTAAATCAATACCTGTTTTATCCGAAGCAAGAATAATATCAATCAACACTAAATCAACGTGATTGTTTTTTAAAACTTCAATTGCTTGTTCATAAACAATTACGTTATCGACTACTTCATAGCCAATTTCCTCCAACATAGACTGCATATCATCAGCGATAATGACGTTGTCCTCAACGATTAAAATTTTTATGGGGTGTTCCAAAATGGTTTTGGGTTTGAGTTATAACTTCAAAATTAAAAAAAATAATTTATTGCTATATAGAACGTTACTGCGAGCAAAAAAGTACTTAACGCAACCTTTTTAAGTTCAGAATCAAGATTTTTTGGTTCTTTAGTACGTTGAACTTTTATCAAATTAAAGATTAAAGGGAGTAATGAAAGTAGAAAGAACAGGTTAGTAATTGGCTGCTTTAATAAAAAACTGTACCATAATAGTAAAACAATTGCTAAACCAACAATTAAAAAATGATATACCTTTCCCTTTTGGAAACCCATCTTAACTACAAGCGTAATCTTACCATGATTAAAATCTGATACGTGGTCACGTAAATTATTTAAATTCAACACTGCAACACTTAACAATCCTATTACAATAGCTGGTAATATAGATATTACATCAAAAGTTTTGGTATATAAAAATTCAGTTCCTAAAACAGCCACTAATCCAAAAAATATAAAAACAAATACATCTCCCAACCCTTTATATCCGTAGGGCGTATCACCCATGGTGTATTTTATAGCAGCTATAACAGCCAATACAGCTAAAATTAAAAAGAATATAAAGTAAAGGGTATATGCCTTACCAAAAGCAACTATTAATAATAAAATTGAAGCTAGTAAACTGAGTATACTAAACAGGATAATTCCCTTTTTAAGTTCCTTTTGCGATAAAAGTCCGGATTGTAATGCTCTATTTGGCCCAACTCTGTCTGTGCTATCTGTACCTTTGGTACCATCACCATAGTCGTTGGCAAAGTTGGAAGTAATTTGAAATAATACGGTTGTTAAGAGTGCTAAACCAAAAACGAAAGTGTTTGAAAAACCCTTATAATTGGCTATAGCAGTACCCATAATAATACCTGCCAAAGATAACGGAAGCGTCCGTAGTCTTGCCGCATTTAACCAAACCTTGAATTTACTCACTAATTAGCAGGTTCTATTTTAAGTCTTTTACCGTCTTTATAACTAGCTACAAATGCATCTTTAATTCCGGCATCGATTAATACCTTTCGCAATTCTTGTGCTTCTTCTAAAGTAGAATACGTACCTATAGAATATGAATAGTAAGGATTAGCTTTGGAAAACAAGGTATTTGTTAATGCATTAGAAGCCAAAGAAACATTATTATCAACAAAAGACTTTATCTGCACAGAATATACTTTATCTTTTTCTAAAAATTGTTTAGCTAAATAAAACTCTTTAACCAAACTCAACTCCTGATTCTGTTGTTTAAGGTTATTTATTCGTGCTTTAATGGCCTCTAAACTGTCAATAGAAACCAAATAATTGTCTTGTGAACTTACACTAGTATTTACACCAGCAGAATACGAACCAATACCTAAAACACCAATTATAATTAAACCCAAAACACCTAGAAGAACGTTACGCTGAATTTTGTAACGTTTTAAGTCTTTATTTTTAAAGTTTATTTGGTCTAGTAATCTTTCGTTTATTATTTGTGCTTTTTCAACGTCTTTATGCAAATCCAATAAATCATTCTCATCAATAAACGGCATATGTTGATTTTTTAAATTTTAAATGTATTTCAACAAATCTAATCGATAAAAGTAATTTGACAAAACAAGTATGCATAAAGTATTTTAAATAAGCTACTTAGGTAAGTTTTATACCATTATTTTCTAGCGTAATCTTTTTACTTTTATACAATACACCTACCCCTTTTTTAAATGCCTTTTTACTTAAGCCTAAACGCTGTTTTATTTCGTCTGGTGAAGATTTATCGTGTAGCGCTAAAAAACCATTGTTTTCTTTTAAAGCATTAAGAATTAACGCTGCTGTAGGCTCCAACATTTTTGCCCCAAGTGGTTGCAGTGAAAGGTCTATTTTACCATCTTCTCTTATTTTTTGAATATAACCAGTAAGAGTATCACCTTCCTTAATTGCTTTAAAAATAGTGTCTGAATAAAGTAATCCCTTATAGGTGTCATTTATTATGGCCTCCCAGCCTAATGGCGTTTTACGCCATATGTTCAGATTAACTTCTTCTAATTCCTCTAATTGATTTTCATGTTTTTGAAGAAACTTTTCTAACCTAGATGAAGCAGCCAACCTAAACGTTTTTTCATCTAAATAGCAATGAACCAAATAAGAGTTGCCAACTTGCATTTTTTCAACCTGTTCTCGGTACGGCACAAAAAGATGTTTTTCTAACCCCCAATCTAGAAAGGCCCCGTAATCATTTACATCAACAACTTCTAGAAACCCGTACTCATCTCTGCATATTTTTGGTGTTAAAGTTGTAGCTACTGGTCTTTCTTCATGATCTAAATAACAAAACACCTCTAAATCCGCATCAAAATCCAGTTCTTTGGGTACGTATTTATTAGGCAATAGAATTTCTACGCCTTCTTTATCTGATAAAAAAACACCTACGCTTGTATTGCGCACAGGTTTAAGTTTATTGTATTTTCCTAATGCTATCATTCAAAAACAAAAAAACCGCTTAGTTTAAGAACCAAGCGGTTTTAAAATAATATTTTACTTATTAATTGTAAATAGACTGCTTACCAAAGTGTTTACAAAGTTGGTAATACACAACAGCTCTATGCTTATTTCTTTCAGATTTACCATACTTTTCAATCACTGTATTGATAGCTTCCATTAATTTTGGGCTATCATCCATACCTAACTTTTTCATTAGGTAATTCTTTTTAACAGTTTCTAATTCTTTTTCATCACTTCCAGAAACTTTAGAAGCGTCAACGTTATAAATAGCTGGCCCCAAGCCTATTGCTACTTTTGTTAATAAATCCATGTCTGGAGTTTCGCCAAATTTTTCTTTGATATCGGCAGCGTATTTTTCAATTAATTCGTCTCTCTTGCTCATAATAAAATAATGTTAGAGTTTAGTGTTTGGTCTAAGATATGAAATCAAAATAACCAAGCAAAATTTTGTTATTTACTTCTCTAGGTGTAAATACTTCTAAAAGTCTAGTAGCATCCGAATTTTTGAAAAATCCGGATAAATTATTTTCTAATTCAACTTTAGTTTTTGCAGCGTAATATTCAACTCCGAACTGTAGACATAAATGCTCTACATTGGTGTTTTGCTTTGTTTCAAAATATTTTTCAAAAGTTTCAGAACCATCATTACCTGGTAAAATTCTAAAAATTCCACCTCCTGAATTATTTATAAGAATTATTCTAAAATTTTTTTTAACGTAAGAATTCCATAAAGCATTGCTATCATAGAAAAAACTTAAATCACCAGATATTAACAAGGTTGGCTTTTTTTCATAAAAAGCAGCTCCAACCGCCGTAGAGGTGCTACCATCTATTCCGCTTGTACCTCTATTGCAATAAACTTTTAGATTCGACTTAATAGGAAATAATTGCGCATACCTAACGGTAGAACTGTTAGAAAGATGCATTTGGTAATTATTCGGTATTGCTTTAAATATTAAATCAAATGCAAGGAAATCTGAAAAAGGTATTTGTTGAAGATACTCTTGTTGTTTTTTTAAATAGTTTTCTTTGACTTTTTTCCATTTGGGGTTATAATCACTGGAAACGTAAGAATAATTGGTTAGCATGGCATCCAAAAATTCTTGAGGCGGGCATTTAAAATGTTTTGTTAACGAAAAATAGGTGTCAAAAGCTCTTGTGATGTCTACATGCCAATGATGCTTAGGCTTATATTTTCTTAAAAATGCTTTTACTTTTTTTGAGACCACCAATCCGCCAAAAGTCAATAAAATCTCAGGTTGTAATTCTTTAAATCTATGTTCACTATTTGTAGATTTCTCTATAGGAAAAATAACACTATCAATACTTGAAATTACTTCGTGGTGATTTAGATTAGAAGTAGTTTCTGTAAAAACTAAAACAGAAGGGTCTGCAATTAATGAATTTAAAACCTCAACATTAATTTCATTGGGGTGACTCACCCCTACCAAAACCAATTTTTTTGAGGCTGTATTCCAGATTGCTTTATAGTCTTCAATCTCAGAAACATCTAAATGAATGCTATCAGTAACAATAGCGGTGTCTAGTATTGGTGAATCATCATCAATAGTGTTATATAAAGGCTCTTCAAACGGAATGTTTATGTGTACAGGTAACGATTTGCTGCATGCTGTACCCAAAGCTTCAAGAATTTGATTTTTGTTAAACCTGTCTATCTCATCTTGACTTTCTGCCAATAATTCAGGAGAAAATTGAGCTATGGTATTATAAGCGTGAGATACATCTAACTTTAAATTGGCAGAATACCCAATATGCCTGTAAAAAACGTTGTCTTGCCGTATAGTTTGACCATCACCAATATCAATTTTGTAAGGCGGTCTATCTGCTGAAATTACTATTAATGGTAACTCACTGTAAAATGCCTCGGCAACTGCCGGATAGTAATTTAACAGTGCACTACCCGAGCTACACAAAACAGCAGCAGGTCTACGTTGATTTTGTGCAATACCTGTTGCAAAAAAAGCCGCCGAGCGTTCGTCTACAATACTAAAACAATTGAAAAAAGGGTCTGCTGTAAAACTTAAAATTAAAGGCGCATTTCTAGAACCTGGAGAAATAATAATGTCTTTAATTCCCTTTAATTTAAAAAGCTGTACTAAGTTTTTAGCTGTGGGAATAGTAGAATACTTCATTATTGCAAAAATACAACCTGTGGGTCTTAAAAACTATATTAAAGAAGTGTCAACATAGTTTTACTTTTATTAACTGTCTCTTGCCACTCCTTCTCTGGAATAGAATCTTTGGTGAGACCGCCTCCTACATAAATATTCACTTTTGAATCGTGTTTAGACATACACCTTAAATTAACATACAAATCAACAGTATTATTGAATACATTCAAGTCTCCTAGAAAACCAGTATAATAACCTCTATTGTAGCCTTCATTCTCTAAAATATATGCTTTTGTAGGTTGGGTGGGCATACCACAAACCGCTGGAGTTGGATGTAAGCTTTTAATTATTTCAGCAATATCTTCTTCTGAATTTAAATCAACGTCTATTGTAGATTTTAAATGCCATAATTTTCCAGCTTTAGTATTTACGGGACCTTTAATAGTTGCCTTAAGATTTAGTTTAGCAAGTTTACCAACAATATCATCAGTGACAATTTGTTGTTCATCCAATTCCTTTGAAGACCAATCTGGCAGCTCATTTTCTTTAAAGGGCAAAGTTCCTGCCAAAGAAGTGGTCTGTAGCTTTTGTTCTTTTATCTGTAAAAAACGTTCTGGAGTTGCACCAAACCACTCTCCTACTTTAGGATGATAAAACCAATAACAAAAAGCATTGCCGTAGTTTGCCAAAAGGTTTTGGAAGAGTTCAGAAGATTTTCTTTTTGTACTAACATCGATTCTTCTAGAAAAGACAACTTTTTTAAAGGCTCCATTAGCAATTTGATGTATTGCCTTGTCAACTTTTTGCAAATAAGAGGCTTTACCATCTTGGTTAACTTTTATAGCATTCAACGTTAAAGGCGCAACTTCTTTATACTTTTCTTGTAAAACCCTATCGGGTAAAACTTTAATAGCGGCTTCATCAATATCAAAGGGTGCAAAAATGAATCCTGATGCATTGTAATCATTAAAAAAAAACAATTCTTTAGAATCTTGAAACACACCAAGAATCAATTCTTCTCCAGGTTTTCTGAACAAAACAAATGGCAGTTTTCTTTCAGAATGTTTAACTGCCTGTTCTAAAATATTACTCGTTTTTTGCAAGTGCAATTGTAGTAAGTTTACAGTTAGAAATTAACGCACCTTCTTCATTGGTAACCTTTATTTCCCAGAGTTGTGTAGTTCTTCCTTTATGTAGTAATGAAGCCCTTGCATACACAAAACCTTCTCGTATACCCTTAACATGATTAGCTGCAATCTCAATACCCCGAACCTCATACTTGTTTCTATCTAAAAAAATATAAGATGCTGCACTACCTACACTTTCGGCAAGTGCAACAGTAGCACCACCATGTAGCACACCATCTGGTTGATATACTCTAGAATTTACAGGCATTTTAGCAATTAAAAAGTTCTCGCCGACATCAACGTACTCTATTTCTAAGGTTTCCATTAAGGTGCCTTTACAAATGCTATTACAAACTTCTAAAATCTTTGCCTTGTGTTCTTCCATTCTTATATTTTTACCAAAGTTACGCATAGAAAAATTTAGCAGAAACCAAACCACATTTAATGCAGCAGGTAATCAAACAAGTGAGTTATACCACTACCAATACTTATGAGACTTTAAATGAATTAACCAAAAACACCACACATATTTGGATAGTTTTACACGGTATTGGCTATTTATCAAAATATTTTCTTAGACATTTTAAATCGTTACCGTCAGATAAACACTATATAATTGCCCCGCAAGCACCTTCTAAATACTACTTAAAAGATGAATATAAATATGTTGGCGCTTCTTGGTTGACCAAAGAAAATACCGAAAAAGAAATTTTAAATGTGCTGGCGTATTTAGAAGCTGTTCTTATTAAAGAAAATTTACCTAAGGATAAGAAATTAGTTCTTTTTGGTTTTTCTCAGGGCGTTTCTATTGCTACACGTTGGGTCGCAAGAAGAAAGCTAGTTATAGACTATTTGTTTTTATATGCCGGAGGTATTCCAAACGAACTTAAGGCAGATGATTTTTTACATCTTAAAAACAAGACCACTGTTAAAGTTATTTATGGAAACGAAGATGTATTTTTAAATGAAGAACGATTAGTAGGCGAGACAAAAAAAATAAAGAACTTTTTTCCCAATGAAACTGAAATCATAAAATTTGATGGAGGTCATGAGATGAAGCCAGAAATTATTAATGCCTTACTTAAATGATACTAGATTTTACGTTAGAAAACGAACGAGTTAAATTAACTCCTCTCTCATTGGTAAACTTTAAAGAATTGATACCTGTGGCTTCTGAGCATAAATTGGTCCAATTCTCACCCTCAGCTATTGAAACTGTTGATGCGCTACAAAACTATGTAGAGGTTGCCTTAAAATTAAAAAAGAAGAAAGCTGCAATCCCTTTTTTAATATATGACAAGCAACTAAACTTATATGCTGGCAGTACACGGTATATGAATATTAACTGGAAAAACAGGGTACTACATATAGGTTCTACATGGATAGGAAGCGGTTTTCAAGGCACAGGTTTAAATACTCAAATGAAAAAGCTAATGCTAGACCATGCTTTTGAAGCTATGGAATTTGAAAAGGTAGAATTTAGGGTGGATGAACGTAATGTAAAATCTAGAAAAGCCGTTGAAAAACTGGGCGCTCAATTAGAAGGTATTTTACGAGAAGATGTCTACCTACTCGATGGTTTTAAACGAAATACCTGTTGTTATGGTTTACTAAAACGAGAATGGCAAGCTACTCAACTTTAATGTCAGCGGACTGGTCTTCGTAATATTCGATAATTCTAGTTACAAAAGAATTATCAGGAGTAATTATCTTCTTAACCCAATTTGGTTGAAGATTAGCATCATACTGAAAAATATATCCTTTTTCTGACTTTGAATTTTGGCGTTGAATAATTTCTTTTTCCAAAACACCTTCTTTATTGTAAACAAACGTTCTTTTAATCTCAGATGCAAACTGTTCTGTTTTGGTATCAAATATAAATTGTTCCTCGGATAGTAAATTTCCGTTTTCCGCATAACGCAGTTCTTTTGCTTCACTTGGCTGACCGTCAACAAAATCTTTGGTTAATTCTATTTTTAAGGTTTTACCAGATTTTAATTTTTGAGATGACACCCGAACTGATTTTTCGATTACCTCATTTGTAAAATATGTTGTGGTTGATTCTCCCTTGTACTCTGATTTTTCAATACGTTTTTCATCCACTCCATCTTCATGAGAAACTATGATTTTAAAAATATCACCATTTTCATTTAACAAATGCTCCTGTTTCTCAAAGAATGCTTTATCGTAAGAAATTATTTTTTCAACTATTTTAGGCTGTGTTCCAGTAGTATCATACTCATAAAAATTACCCATAGAGGTTTTCATGTCTATTTTACCGTTTTTATAGCTTTCTACGCGCTTTTCTATTAACAGATTATTCGTAAATACAAAGTGTGTAATATCTTGATCTTCTTCATTGTACTGCGTAACTATTTTAGTTAGTTTACCATCCTTAGTAAACTCAAACAATTCACGACCATAATCTGTAACTACAGTACAGGTTTTTACTTGCCCATTTAAGTCGAAATCTTTCGTAGATAACGTACTTATTTCTTGAGCCTGAAAACTCAAACTTATTAGCAAAAATGATAGTATACAGCCGTAAAATTTCATCATAGTACAAAGTTAGTTGGTTTATCTACTATTTTAAACATTACGCATGTCTAGTTATCGAAAATGTAGAAAATAATTGCAGTAACCTTTAAAATGTACGTAATGGACTGTAAGAAGAGATGTTTAAAGAGGTAACTTTATCAGAAATTAGTTCAGCAATTAGTTTGCCTGTTGCCGGACCCAAGCTCCAACCCATCATAGCATGCCCTGTAGCTATTGATAAATTATTTAAGTGTTTAACCCGACCAATGTAAGGTAAACCATCTGGACTAACCGGTCTCAATCCACAAGAAGCATTAGCACTACTAGCCCTGTTAATTTGTAAACCGTTATAAAAACGTTTAGCACCATCAGCTATAGCGTTAACGCGTTTTTTATTGATTTGATGATTTATACCAGAAAACTCCATAGTACCAGCAAAACGGGTAAAACCAATCATTGGAGTAACTGCCATTTTAGCTTCTAACAAAATGGCAGGCATGGTAATATTTGTTGGATTTAATTCATCTATACAATACCCTTTGCCTGCCTGAATACGTAAATCTAGTTTGAGCTTTTTAGCTAAATTTCCAGACCATGAACCTGTGGCTAGAACCACCTCATCAAAATGATAATTTGTAGTTGTAGTTTGAATCGATTTGATTTTATCTTTGGTAATTTTAAAATCAATGACAGCTTCGTTTTTCAGAATTTTTACTCCGTTTTTAGTTAAGTTAGCTTTCAATAATTTCATAAAATTAAGCGGAGTGGTATGACCATCACAATGGTAGTGAACTGCACCTAAAGCATTAACTGAAATACCAGTTTCAACCTTTGAAATACCTTCCATATCTAAAATCGAAGAAGCTAAACCTAACCTTTTTGCACTTTCTGCTACTTTAATTTCGTGGTCGCCTTCTTTTTGGGTCTGAAAATACATGAGTAAACCTTTACGCTCATAATGAAAATCTTTGAAGGCTATATCCGTTTTTAATTCATCATATAAATCTCTGCTCAGTAGATTAATATCTCGAATTAACGGCATAGCTTTATCTACTTTTTTAGGCGTTGATGATTTTTTAAATGCCCAAGCCCATTTTAAAAAGTCATAATCTAATCTAGGTTTCATGTAAAACGGACTTGCCGAATTGAACATATATTTCAATCCTTTCGAAATCATTCCAGGTGAGGCTAATGGAATAATATGGCTTGGAGTAAGATAACCGGCATTTACATAACTAGCACCAGCATCCATACTAGATTTATCAATAACCGTTACTTGGTGACCTTCTTTTTGTAAATAATACGCAGAACAAAGACCAATTATGCCACCACCGATAACTACAACCTTCTTTGCCATAATTAAATTACTTGAAAACCGTGAGCATACGGGTCATCTTCTGTATCTATGGTTATGGTATTATGACCATATATTTTAGCCCAACCCTGAATACTTGGTACAATTGCTTCTTTGTTACCCAATTTTGTAATTGATTCTATTTTTCCAACAAATTTGGAACCTATATAACTTTCATGAATAAACTCTTCTTGAACTCTAAGTTCGTTTTTAGCAAATAATTGAGCCATTCTTGCCGAAGTTCCTGTACCACACGGGGAACGGTCAATTGCTTTATCACCATAAAAAACAGCATTTCTGCCAGAAGAATTACTATCAATTGTTTTACCCGTCCACATTATGTGAGAAATTCCATTTATAGAACTTTCTTCCGGATGTATAAATTTATTTGGGTATTTAGCGTTTATTTTAGTCCTAATTTCTCTTGCCATACTTACCAAAATGTCTGCCGTATAATTTTCTAACCCAGAAAAGTTTTCTTGAGGATCAATAATTGCATAAAAATTACCCCCATAGGCCACATCAAATGTTAATGGTCCAAGCTTAGAATTTTCTACGATAAGACTTTCTGCCGCTAAATAACTCTTTACATTAGTTAGCTTTACCCATTCCACTTTCCCATGTTTCATTTGGTACGTTATTTCTACTAAACCAGCAGGAGCTTCCATTTTTAACTTACCTTCAACTTTAGGCTTTACTAGACCTTCTTCTAAAGCAATAGTAATGGTGCCTATAGTTCCATGGCCGCACATAGGTAAACATCCGCTAGTTTCTATGAATAAAACAGCAACATCATTTTCCGGATTATGGGGAGGATAAAGTAAGCTACCACTCATCATATCATGCCCACGGGGTTCGAACATTAATCCTGTTCTAATCCAATCAAATTCCTTTATAAAATGGAGCCTTTTTTCATTCATAGTTACCCCAATAAGTTCAGGTTTATTGGTTTTTACAAGTCTAACAGGGTTACCGCAAGTATGGGCATCTATGCAATCAAATGTATATTTCAATTTTTAGATTTGTTATTGTTGATATATGCGTTAATTCGCCTTTCAAGAGTAGGTAAGGTAACTGTTCCTTGTTCTAAAATAACCTCATGAAAGGCACGAATATTAAAATTATCACCCAATTCTTTTTCGGCTTTCTTTCGAAGCTCTCTAATTTTAAGTTCGCCCATTTTATAGGATAATGCCTGACCAGGCCAAGAAATGTATCTATCCGTTTCCGTATTAACTTCGTGCTCAGATAAAGCGGTATTTTTTAACATGTAATCAACTACTTGTTGTCTAGACCAACCTTTAGCATGTATACCCGTATCTACAACCAATCTGCATGCTCTCCACATTTCGTAGGTTAGTTTTCCAAACTCCTCATAAGGTGTAGTATAGATACCGAATTCATTTGCCAAAAATTCAGTGTACAAAGCCCAGCCTTCGCCATAAGCTGAAAGATAAGTTCTGCGTCTAAAATTTGGTATACTGTCTCCTAACTCTCTATTTAAAGAACCTTGTAAATGATGCCCAGGTACAGCCTCATGAGCTGTTAAGGATGGTAATACATAAAGCGGTCTACTGCTCAATTTGTACGTATTAACTAGGTAATAGCCCGGTTCTGTTTTACTTCTTGGTCCTGAATAGCGCCCACCTGTATACTTTGGAGCTATCGCATCTGGAACCTTTTTAACTCCATACGGAGTTCTAGGTAAGGTTTTAAAAAATTTGGGTAATTCGGCATCTATTCGTTTGGCAATATCACGAGCTCGTATTAACAATTCTTCACCTGTTTTGGCATAGAATTGTTCATTTGTACGTAGAAAAACAAGAAAGTCATCAAAAGAACCTTCAAAATTCAAATCTGAAATAATCTTTTCCATCTCAGCTCTAATTCTTGCTACTTCTTTAAGTCCTATTTTATGAATATCATCAGCGGTGTAAGCTTTGCTAGTAGTGTAATAGTTAATTCTATTTTGATAAAAGGCTTCACCGTTTGGTGTGTTAAATACACCAATGTTTTTACGCGTTTGTGGTAGGTATTCCTTTTCAAAAAATTGCTGAATTTTTTTAAAAGAGGGTATCACGTATTGTGCAATTATGGCTTTTGCCTCTGTTTGCATTTGTTTTTTCTCTATTTCTGAAAAAGTATTTGGTAAATCTTTAAAAGGCTGAAAGAATGGACTATCAGACGGTTCAGAAACAATATGGTCATTATAGGTGCTTTCATAACCAGTGAATATTACACTTGGTTGCGAAATACCTTGAGCTACCCCCTGTCTTATAAGTTTAAAATGTTGCTCTGTAAAATCTGGTATGGATTTCAGCATTTTTAAATACTGTTCTGCATTTTTCTTATTTAACAATGGCCTTATTCGATAATTTAAATTTAAGTGAAAACCAGCATCTGCTAATAGTGGATTCAAATGCATACCATACTTGTACGAATCAACTTGATTCTGTAATCTAAATTGCAATAATTCCTTTGTAATCAGCTCAGTTTCGGATAAAGATGATACGGTTACAGTCTTAAGTTTTGATAGCAAATTTTGAGCAAAATTTGCCTTTATGAGCTCAATACTATCTGTATGTAATCCTAATGGAAATACGTTAGTATCGTACGCGCTAAAAGATTCATATTCTGATACCAGTTCTTTAAGCACCTTACTTTGAGAAAAGGCACCTTGAAAAAGTAACAAGACCACTAACGTAAGAACAATCTTTTTCATTTATCGGAATTTAGCTAGTTAACCACATATAATTCAAAACCTAGATTGCATCTTTTGTTTTATCGCCATTTACAGTTCTTAAAATCTGCAAGGGATTATCGTTTTTTAAAGCATCGGGTAACAGGTGGTTTGGCCAATCTTGAAAACTTAACGGTCTTACCCAACGTTGAATACCTTGAACACCAACAGCTCCGAACCTGCTATCTGTAGAAGCAGGATATGGGCCGCCATGTTGCATTGCGGTACAAACTTCAACCCCAGTAGGAACTCCATTAAAAATTACACGTCCTACCCTATTTTGTAAAGCGTGCACAACATCACCGTAGTCTTCAACTTCATTATCTTCTGAAATAAAAGTTCCTGTTAATTGTCCTTCTAAATTTGCTATTGCTTCTGTTAATTGCTCTTTATTTTGGAACTTAACCACTAGAGAAAATGGTCCAAAAACTTCTTGATGTAGTTGAGGGTTCTTTAAAAAACTTTCTCCATCTGCCGTTATAACAGCCTGCTTAGCATAATTTTGAGGAACATTACTAGAATAATCTGTAACAATGCTCACATCATTCTCTGCTAACATTTTTTTCTTGTTCTCTTCATAACGAGATAGAATACCCGGATTTAACATGCACATGGGCTCCACCTTTTCAATTTCTTCACCTAAAGTTGAAATAAAATCTTCTAACTCTTCACCCGCAATTCCAAGGATTAATCCTGGATTGGTACAAAATTGACCCGTACCTAGGGTTATTGAAGAAGCATACTTTTTAGCCCACTCTTTTCCCTTTTGTTTTAAAGCTTTAGGTAACACTATAACCGGATTGATACTTCCCATTTCAGCAAAAACAGGAATAGGTTCTTCTCGCTCTGCAGCCATATTAAAAAGGGCCCTACCACCACCTATACTACCTGTAAATCCAACTCCTTTAATTAAAGGGTGGTTTACCAATAATTTACCCACTTCAATGCCACTACTGTTTAAATTAGAAAACACGCCATTCGGCATTTTTGTGTTTTTAGCAGCTTTTAGTATTGCAGAGGCCACAAGTTCACCTGTACCAGCATGCATGGGATGACTTTTAACAACCACAGGACAACCAGCCGCCAGAGCACTGGCGGTGTCTCCACCAGCAGTACTATAGGCTAAAGGAAAGTTACTTGCTCCAAAAACAGCTATGGGTCCTATTGGGATTAGCATTTTACGCAAATCAGGTTTAGGATTTGGCTGCCTGTCCTTATTAGCTATATCAATTGAAGCATCAACCCAAGAACCGTCTTCCACCAAATCTGCAAACATTCGAAGTTGAAAACAGGTTCTACCTCTTTCCCCTTTTGCCCTACCTTCTGGCAATCCAGATTCGGCACAATAGGTTTCTATTAACTCGTTATCCAGAGCTTCTATTTCATCAGCAATTGCACGTAAAAATGTTGCTTTTTGAGTTCCAGTTGTTTTCTGAAATTCTTTAAAAGCATCCCAAGCTAAGGTAACGGCCTCTTTAAGCTCTTCTTCAGTAGCTTCAATAAACTGCCAACTGGTTTCTTTGTTTAGCTGTGGATTAAACGTTTTAAAAGTTTTAGAACCACTTCCTTTTAAAGCATTCCCTATATAATTTTTTCCTGTTATCATAAAGATTTGTAATCTGGTAATACAGGCCTAGAGGCCATAGCATCATTAATAATTTTTTGAACTCGTTTTCTTTCTTCTCCTTGTAATGGTAATCTTGGTGAGCGCACATTTTCAGTACCAATTCCCGTAGCTACTTCGGCTAACTTAATATTTTGTACAAGTTGAGGATTTATATCTAATTCTAATAAAGGTAAAAACCATCTGTAAATTGCTATAGCTTCTTTAACCTTACCTGCTTTTGCTAATTTATAAATGGCAACCGTTTCTTTAGGATAAGCGCAAACCAAACCTGCAACCCAACCGTCTGCACCAATTAATAAACTTTCTAAAGCTAAGGTATCTACCCCACAAAGAATACTTAAATTGTTTCCAAAAGCGTTTCGTAAGCGGTTAATATTAGAAATATCTCTGGTAGACTCTTTAACCGCAGTAATATTTTTGCATTTCAATAATTCTTCGAACATTTTTAGTGTTACCATGATTTTATAATCAACAGGATTATTATAAATCATGATAGGTAAGTCTGTACTGCTAGCAATAGCTTTAAAATATGCTACCACCTCAAAATCTGTGGCTTTATATTGCATTGGAGGCAATAACATTAAACCCTCAGCACCCCAATCTTTAGCATTTTGAGCAAGTTGAATTGCCGCTTTAGTTGAGCGTTCAGCAATGTTCATAATTACAGGTACAGCGCCATTTAATTGCGCTTTGGTATGTTCAACCAATTGTTGTTTCTCATACCTAGTTAAGGTACTTGCCTCTCCCAAACTTCCTCCTAAAATAATTGCACTTGCTCCTGCTTCAACCTGAGCGTTGAGATTTACAGTAAACATTTCTAAATCTAACTCATCTTGTTCTGTAAACTTTGTAGTGATTGCGGGCATTACACCTTTCCATTTCATAAGTTCTAATTTGAATTGGTATAAAATTATACTGCTTCTAAATAAAAAGATAAATAGATATTCGCCATTTTTGCCTTTATATTACCCATTATTTAATCATAATTTTAAATATTGAGGTAATTTTATAGTCAATGAAGATATATCCGTTTACCATTCCTAAACCACCGCATCAGAACATTACAATTCAAATAGACAAGGTTCCAGAATTTTATGATAGGTATCATCAGCATGAAGAAATTCAATTAAGTCTAATTGTTTCAGGTTCTGGTCAACTGTTGATTGGGAACAACGTAAGTACCTTTTCTAAAGGGGATTTAATTGGTATTGGTTCTAATCTTCCACATTTATTCAAAAGTGATGGTAAGGATAAGCAAAGTCATATGATTACCATATTCTTTTTAAAAAACGGATTCGGAACATCTTTTTTCAATCTTGAAGAAATGGAAGTAGTAGAAAATAGCTTTAACTATATTGAAAACGGATTTAAATGCGCTAATCCCTCCAAAGAAATAAAGGCAATCTTTACTTCATTTACAACGAATTCAAAATTTCTAAACGTTTTAGGTCTTTTACAATTACTAAATAGTATTGCCGAATTTCAAAGCGAATCAATACAGTTATTTGGAGGTTTATCCAAAATACCAAAAAATCAAGGTGAACGCCTACAAACTGTTATGAATTATGTACTAGAATATTATGCAAATCCCATAAAATTAGAAGAGGTATCTAATAAAGTGCATATGAGTAAAAATGCATTTTGTCGTTTTTTTAAACAGCGTACCAACAAAACGTTTTTCGAGTTTTTAAGTGAAGTTAGAATACACCATGCCAAACAAAAACTTATTACACAACTAGATAAAAGTGTCAACCAAATTGCATTAGATTGTGGATTTAACTCTATATCTAATTTTAATAAACAGTTCAAAGAAATTACCGGTAAGAATCCAATCTACTACAGAAAATCGGCCTCTAATTATTTGAATTGATTATTAACATCTTATACCTATTTTTATAACATAAAAAATAAGTAAATGAAGAAAATTCTTCTAGCAGTAACCCTAGGGTTTCTGGCATGTAACTCTTCTCAAAAATCCGTTACAGAAAATTCAAAAACAGAAAAAGAAACGGTTTCACCTATAGTTTATGCAAACACTATAACTGAAACTGAACTTAAAGAACATTTGTACACCTATGCTTCTGATGAATTTGAAGGTAGAAATACCGGTTCCAAAGGGCAAAAATTGGCTGTGGAATATTTGAAAAATGAATATGAAAGTTTGAATATACAACCGGCTCAAGAAGATGGAGATTATTTTCAAGATGTTCCTTTAGAAATAAGTAAAGTCCCTACAGGCACTATAGTTTTGAATGGTAAAGAATATAAGATAGGAACTGATTTTATTACATTTTCTAGTATGGAAACCAGTTTAGACAAAATTGTTTACGCCAATTTTGGAATTGAAACTGATGGCTATTCTGATTATTCAACTATTGATGTTACTAACAAAGTAGTTCTTATCAACTTTGGTGAGCCTAAAAATACAGATGGAACGTACGTAATTAGTGGCACTGCGCTACCGTCTAAATGGGGCAATTTTAATGAATCTTTATCTGACCGTTTAAAAATAGCCTACGACAAAGGGGCGAAAGGCATACTACTTATTAAAAATAATAATTATTCCAGATTATTATCAAGATTTGAATACATTGCCAATAGTTCAAGAGAAATTTTAAAATTAGCTACTAATAGTAGTGCAGATTTACCAATGATTATGGTTAACCAAAATCTTGGAAATCAATTTAAAAAGATAGTAGGTTCTGCTACTTCTTCTAAAGAAATTGAGGTAGACCTTGACTTAAATATTAAAAGCGGTAACAAGAAAATAAATTCTGAAAATGTAGTGGCATTTTTAAAAGGGAATGAGTTGCCAGAAGAGTATGTGGTAATTTCTTCTCACCTAGATCATATAGGTATATCTAACGATGGCCAAATAAATAATGGTGCAGATGATGATGGTTCTGGAACCGTTGCTCTTTTAGAGATTGCCGAAGCCTTTAAAAAAGCGGCAGATGAAGGAAATGGGCCAAAACGTTCCATAGTATTTTTGCATGTTACAGGTGAAGAAAAAGGTCTTTTAGGGTCTAAGTATTATACTGACTTTGAACCCATTTTTCCTTTAGAAAAAACGGTAGCCAATTTGAATATAGATATGATAGGTAGAATTGACCCAAACCGAGAAGGAGATAGAAATTACATTTATTTAATTGGCTCAGATAAATTAAGTACTGAACTACATGAATTATCGGAGGAAGTTAATAGTAAATATGCCCAATTGGAATTGGATTATACGTATAATGATGAGAACGACCCCAATAGGTTTTATTACCGTAGTGATCATTATAATTTTGCTAAAAACAATATTCCTATAATCTTTTATTTTAATGGCACTCACGAAGATTATCATAGACCAGGAGATACCCCTGATAAAATAAATTACGATTTACTACAGAATAGAACAAGGTTAGTTTTTCATACAGCCTGGGAAGTAGCCAATAGAGCTAACAAAATTGTTGTAGATAAACCCGTTATAAACTGAAGATAAAACAAAAAAAGCCGTTCAAATGAACGGCTTTTTATTTGGGTGGAAGACCGGGTTCGAACCGGCGACCTCCGGAACCACAATCCGGCGCTCTAACCAGCTGAGCTACAACCACCGTTTTTCAGCGGATGCAAAGGTAATTCTTTTTATTAAACCTGTCAAAGTTAAATTCACTAATTTCTTTTTTAAATCAACTATAAAGAATTTTAAGTAACTTAATTAAGAATATTCAATCAACACCACTAATTTGACAAGCAGATTCATCCCCATTTTGCAGCGAAAATTCTCATGTTTATACCTGATATTTTTTCTTGTATTTTTTTGTATTTCAATTTCTGCATTCGGACAAAAAAATCTGATAGACAGTTTACATCAGAAGATTGTAACCATTGAGTTACAAGACAATTTTAACCCTCAAAATACAAACTACATTGATTTACTCTTTAAAATTTCTAGAAGCTACATTTATCACAACCATGATAGCTTAAGGTTCTATGGAAACCGCGTTATTGAGTTAAGTAAAGAAATCAACTACCAAAAAGGTTTAGCGGGTGGTAACTTATCAGTTGGTGAGTATCATATATTAAATGCAGAGTTTGAAAAAGGGTTTGAACTGGTAAGTAAGGCTGAAAATTTAGCACGAGGTGTAGGTGCTGATACTATTAAATTAAAAAGTCTAAATTCAAATGCCATGGGGCGTTTTATGATGGGTGATTTTCCTAAAGCTTATCTCCTATGCAAACAAGGAGAAGAGGAGGCAGATAGCTCAAAAAATCAACAAATGCAAGCTCTTTTTGCAATGAATTTAGCCACAAGTTTCTCTATTTTAAAAGACCATGAACAAGCACAGCCCTATTACCAAAAAGCACTTGCCGTTTTAGAAAGTTATAAAGACGAAGAACTTAAAGCAGAGGTATTAAGCAATCTTGGTTATTTGAATCTACAAACCGGAAATTTAAAAAATGCAAAGGCTTACAGTAAAGAAGCAATTAAAACATTTCAAAAGACTAATTTCTATTCATGGGAAGCTTTTACTTGGACCACACTTGGAGAGGTTCATATTAAAGAAAAAAAATATTCAAAAGCACTAGAAAATTTTGATGCTTCAAGTAATTTACTCAAAAATGTAAGAGATAATCAAAGACTTGCTGAAAATGAAATTGGGTATGCCAAAGTTTACTTTGAGTTAGATAACTTGGATGAGAGTTATAAACATGCCAAAAAAGCTAAGGTAGCAGCTTCTGAAATTGATTATCATCAGGGTATTGTAAGTGCTTCAAAAATTATATATCGTATTGCATCAAAACAAAATAACACCGTTGAGGCCTTAGAGAATTTACAGTTAGCAAACCACCTTTCTGACTCAATTTTAGAATCTGAAAACAAAACCAGATTTCTACTTTTAGAAACGCAAAACCAACATCTATTAAATAAAGAAAGATTAAAGCTAGAAAATGAAAAACAACTTAGCCTAAGAAATATAGTCTTAATATTCTCTATAGGTATTTTAATTGTCCTCGGATTACTCTTTTATTTAATAAGTAGAAATGCAAGAAATCAGAAAAAAGCCTTTAACAAACTAAAAGAATCAAATTTTACTAAAGACCGAATTTTTTCAATTATTGGTAAAGATTTAAAGGCTCCAATAAATACGCTTCAAGAAATTTTAGAGCATTATAAAAACACCAATATATCAGATGAAGATATTCATTCAATGACGCCAAAGCTAAAAGAAAATGTTGAACTCAATTCGTTTATGTTGAATAACCTTTTGTTATGGGCAAAAATTCAAATGAATGGTTTACCAACCAATCCAAAAGAAGTGTATTTGCTAACGACAATAAATACTGTATGCGACTCTTTTAATAATTTAAATAGAGAGAAAAAACAACTATGTAGAAAACAAGTTGAAGAAAGTGCTACAGTTTACAGTGATGCTGAACACTTAAAAATAATTTTAAAAAACCTTGTTTCTAACGCCTTAAAATTCTCGCCTACGAATTCAACAATAAAATTTAGTTCTTTTAAAGAAGGAAATTATACCTTTATTTCCATCTCCAATGTTGGTCCTGTTATAAGCACACAAACGTTAGAGGCCATAGAAAATGGCCAAGTAGTTGAACCAGAGTTAGGAACCAATGATGAAAAAGGAACTGGTATTGGTTTACACTTAACTAAAGCCTTAGTGGAACTTAATAAAGGTTCAATAGATATCAAAAGTAATGATGAAAATGGAACTACCGTTACCCTTAAATTTCCAAATTTTAAATGAGAGTTAGCATAGTTATAAGTACCTTCTTAACGTTACTCATTTTGGCGTTACCAGAGGATGTTATTTCACAACAAAACAAAAAAGATAGCCTATTAACCCTTTATCAAGATTCTGAAACTTTTGAAGGTTTCCCAGTTAAACAAAGAATAGACATTCTAAATAATATTGCCAGCCTTTACATATTCAGAAATCCTGATAGTATTAAGTTTTATGCTGATGAAGCTATTAAGCTAAATCGTAATAAAACCTATCTAGATGGATATATAAACTCTTTAATAAAGCAAGCAGATTACTATATAGAAAAAGGCAATCAAACACAAGTAGATAAATTATATAAAACTGCTGATAGTTTAATAACTCAACCAGAGCAGTTTAAAGTTAAAATTGACTTATTAAAAGCCAAAGCTATCAATAGCTATTTTGAAGGTAGATTGAACAATATGTTGCGAAATACTTACGAAGCAATTGAGCTATCTCAACAAAATAAATTAATTAAAGATGAAGCTATTTTAAGACAAAACTTAGGCTTTTTATATTCCAATTATCGTCTTTTTGATGAAGCTGAAGCCGAGTACATTATTGCAGATAGTATTTGGAATTTACTACAAGAAAATACCAGACGTGTTTCTGCACTTTCTAATATGTCATTAAATTCTTTAAGAGCTCAAAAATATGAGGATTTTATTAAATATAATGACTTGGGAATTAAGATTTTAAATCCAAAAATAGACCCACTTTGGGCTTTTAGAATATATAGGGCTAGAGCAGAATATTATTTAACAAAACAGTCTTATTCTAAAGCAACTAGTTGGATGAAAAAAGCTGAT
The DNA here is from genome assembly GCF_014235875.1 of Croceivirga lutea. Taxonomy (GTDB): domain Bacteria; phylum Bacteroidota; class Bacteroidia; order Flavobacteriales; family Flavobacteriaceae; genus Croceivirga; species Croceivirga lutea. Next base: position 647,783 of record NZ_JACJUK010000001.1, read on the forward strand.
AGTATAATTGGTGGTTTAGTAAACAGAAGAGAAAATCTAGAGGTCTATCTTTTAAAATCTAAAATTGCTTTAGCTAAAAAAGATTATGATGAAGCTTTACACTATTCAACTTTAAGTTATACAGAATCAGAAGAATTAAAGGATACTTCTAAAACAATTGCAGCACTAGACAATTTAAAAACAATAGCAGTTGAACAACAGCAATTTGATAAGGCGTTAGAATATTTTGATTTATCAGATAATTTAAAAGAAATATTTAATGAATCAGAGGCCGCCAGGGAACTTAAATTTTTACGTGCTAAGCAACAGTTTGATTCTGAAAGAGCTTTGATAACTATTCAAAACGAAAAAAAGTTAGCTCGCAGAAATCAAATCATAACTATAACACTTCTGCTAATTATAGCCTTATTAGCAATCTTATGGTTAATAAAGAATAATGTAAAAAATCAAAAAAAGGCGAATCTTAAATTACAAGAGTTAAACTCAACTAAAGACAAAATATTTACTATTATTGGGCACGACTTACGCTCCCCTATTAGTACCCTACAAGAGCTTTTAGAACTTTACAAAGAGAAGGAGATTTCTGACCAAGAAATTGCGAAAATCACATTACGATTAAAAGATAATGTAGACCAGAATTCTTACATGCTGAGTAATTTGTTAATCTGGGCAAATTCACAAATGAATGGTTTTACGGCTACACCAGTTAAAACAAATTTGCTAGAAACTTTTGAAAATGTTCACAGCATATTTTTAGAAAATATTGAAAAAAAGAACATTATGTTAACCCAAGAAATTTATTCAAAACACTTTGTTTTAATAGATTCTAATCATTTAAAAATAATTCTTAGAAACCTGTTGTCAAATGCAATTAAATTTACCAATAAGAATGGGCGTATTTATTTGAAATCAAAAGAAGAACAGGAAAATCTTTCACTGTCAATAGAAGATAATGGCATCGGAATATCTGATGCTGTTATTAATTCATTAAATAAAAAAGAGACAGTTCCTACCAAAAGGGGCACGCTTAATGAAAAAGGAACCGGTTTGGGGTTACAACTTTGTAAAGAGCTTATTGAACTTAATGGTGGTCAATTACAAATTGAAAATAATAGCAAGGTTGGCACCAAAATTACCCTAACGTTTGTAAAATCCTAACTCAATATAATTCTTAGAATTTCTTTCCTTTTATCGACAAAATGCATTGTATAATCGGTAAAACACACATTTTTCATCTGTTCACAACATTAATTAAGAATTCAGACTATTCTATTTTTTCTTTGATATTGTTTTTGAATAGATAATGCCTACTAAACAAAAATCTTACTGGTTCAAAGCCGTCCCATTTCTAACTAAGGTAACATACCTATGGTTATTTCTTACCTTTTTTTCAGTAAGTGCTCAAAATAACTTTAAATCTGATTTATTAAAAAAAATCAGAACATTTGAAGCCAAAAAATCTTTTAACGAAAGAGATACTACTTACATATTACATCACTGTGATTTAGCCAAGGAGTATAGATATTTTAATTCTGATAGTCTTCATTTTTTCGCATCCAGAGCATTAACTCTCAGCGAGCTTACGCAATTTGAAAAAGGAAAAATGTTAGCCTTAGGAAGCATGGGTGATTACTACTCCAATTCTGGTAATACCAAACAATCTATTACCTATTATAACGATGCGCTAGCATTAGCTCAAAAAAGAAAAGATATAAAAACGGTTACGCTAATAATGAATAGTTTAGCCTTAGAGCACCAATATGCTAGTAGATTTTCTAAAGCACTAAATCTATACTTAAAAGCAATTGATATAAGTACAGAGTATAAAGATGATAATATGTTATCCATCTTAAATGAAAATGTTGCTAACCTTTATATTGAACAAAACGATTTTACACATGCGCTAACTTTCTATGAAAAGGTAAAACAAATAAATAAACGGTTAGACAATGACCTTATTTCAGCCGAAACAATGAGTAACATAGCTTCTTTATATGCTGATTTAGGAAAATTTGAACACGCCATGTTTAATGTTAATCAAAGTATAGCCATTTTTGAGAAAAACAATATAAGTGACTGGTTGAGCTTTGCTTACGGCGTAAAAGGAAAAATATACCTTAAACAAAATAAATTTAAATGGGCTTTGTATTGGTATGACCAAGCCTCTCAATTAGATAAAACTATTGATGACCCTAGAAATAGTATTGAGATTTTTGATGGGTTCTCAAAAGCTTATTTAGCTGTAGAAGAAGACTCGCTAGCAGAGATTTACGCCAGTAAATGTTTTAACGTTTCAAAGAAAATTGCCGCACTTGAAGGTCAAAAAAATTCTTCAGAAACTTTATATAAAATATATAAAAATCAAGGAGACTTTGAACAAGCCGTTACTTTTCTAGAAATACATCAACAACTATCAGATAGCCTTTCTCAAGATGATTTAACTAATGGTATAAATCTACTCAAGACAGAAATGCAATATGAAAAACAAAAAGCTGAAATTATTGCTAAAAACGAAGAAGAATTGGCAAAACAGCGAAATTACATTTATGCAGCCATCATTGTTTTTATTATTCTTCTAGGTACTAGCATACCTCTATATTTTAATCAAAAGAAATTAGTTAGACTTTATAAAGAATTAAAGGTTAATACTAAAATACTCGAAGAGCGAGAAGAAGAATTAAGACGAATTGATAAAACTAAAAACCAACTGTTTTCAATCATAGGTCATGACTTAAGAGGTCCAATTGGTGGGTTACAAGGTTTACTGCGTTTATTTGCCAATAATGATATTCCAACAAATGAATTTGTAAAATATGTACCTAAGCTTAAGACAGATGTAGACCATATTCTTTTTTCTTTGAATAATCTGCTCTCTTGGGGCCAATCACAATTAAAGAATGATATTACGCAGCCAGCTATTATCCCGTTAAAAAATCAAGTAGAAGACAGTATTAAGCTTTTAGCTGAAAATGCAAAAGCAAAAAAGATTAAACTAACCAATTTGGTTCCAGAGAACGCCTACGTTTGGGTAGATAGCAACCAACTAGATATTATTATTAGAAACTTAATTAGTAACGCTATTAAATTTACTCCTAACAACGGAAATATTAGCGTAAGTGCTTGTTGCAGTGATACTGGTTGGGAAATTCAAGTAAAAGATTCTGGGGTTGGTATGACAGATGATATTCGTGAATCAATATTTAATACCGATACCAATGTCACCACTTTTGGTACTAATAATGAAAAAGGTACCGGCTTAGGCTTATCACTCTGCAAACAAATGGTAGAACGCAATAATGGTAAAATATGGGTAGAAAGTAAAATTAACCACGGAACAGCATTCTTTTTTACATTGCAAAAGGTTAAAAAAGAAAAACTTAAAAAAGCTAGTTAAATTAAGTTTGTTATCGAATCCACGGCAACAAACCTTTCTACTGTAAAACCTTCTGCAAAGTCTACCCCTACTAATCTTCCTAAATCTTGAGCTCTATAAGACACACTATCTAAAAAGTTTTTACTACTAATAGGTGTTTCAGGTTCTTCACTATCTGCATCAAAAAATTGAGAACTGTAGGCTAAAATTGATTCCTTTTTCTTTTCAATATATCCGCTAATGTCTACAACAAAATCAGGTTTTAGATTTTTCCATTGTATGTAATGATACACCAACTTTGGTCTCCAAGGATTTTGCCATTCATCATCACCATCTAGTTTGGTATCAATTTTAATTAAGCCACTTAAAAAACAAGCATCACTCACCAATTTTGACCCTTTTCCGTGATCTATATGCCTATCATCAACAGCGTTACAGAGAACAATTTCTGGTTTGTATTTACGAACCATTTTAATGATTTGCAATTGATGTTCACGGTCGTTACTAAAAAAACCATCGGCAAATTCTAAATTCTCACGTATGGTCAAACCTAAAATCTCTGCTGACTTTTTTGCTTCTTTATCTCTTAAGGCCGCCGAACCTCTGGTTCCTAATTCTCCTCTGGTTAAATCAACAACCCCAACTTTTTTACCATTAGCTACTTCTTTGGCAATAGTACCACCAGCACCTAATTCGGCATCATCTGGATGCGCTCCAAAAACAAGAATATCTAATTTCATTAAACTAAAGCTGTTTTAGCAGTTACCACCTCTAAGGCTTGCTCAATATCGTAAATAAGGTCTTCTGTTTCTTCAATACCAACAGAAAAGCGTATTAAACCATCTTTGATTCCTTGTTTAGCTCTATCCTCTGGACTCATTAGCGAATGTGAAGTTTTAACAGGTAGTAACATAGTACTTTCTACACCAGCTAAACTCATTGACGGTTTAATTAATTTCAAGGAACTTAAAAACAAAGAGGCATCTAAACCTTCTTTCAACTCAAAAGATAACATTCCTCCAAAACCATTCATTTGCTTTTTAGCTAAATCGTGCTCTGGATGCGCTGCTAGACCAGGGTAATAAACAGCATCAATTTCTGTGTGCTTATTTAAAAAGCTAGCCATTTGTAAGGCATTTTGATTCTGTGCTCTTACTCGTAACCCCATAGTCTTTAAACTACGTTCTAAAAGCCATACGGTTTGATCACTTAAACTACCTCCAAAACAAATAGAAGATTCCCAAATTTGTTTCATATGTTTTTCAGAGCAAGCTACTGCACCTGCGCAAATATCTGAATGCCCCCCCATGTACTTGGTAGCGCTGTGTAAAACAATATCAATTCCAAAATCAACTGGGTTTTGATTAACAGGGCTGGCAAATGTATTATCTATCATACTAACAATACCATTGGCCTTAGCTAAATTAGCCACAGCTTCAATATTAGTTACCGTTAGTAAAGGATTAGACGGTGTTTCTATGTAAATAACTTTTGTATTTGAATTTATTTCTTTTTCGAAATCTTCAACTTTCCAGCCGTTAGTAAACGAATACGATATCCCATATTTTTCGAGCTGTGTAACCGCAAAATTGTAAGTGCCTCCGTATAGCGTTTGTTGAAAAACAATGTGGTCACCAGCCTTTAAAAACGCCATTAAACAGTGACTAATAGCTGCCATACCACTACCAAATAACATTCCTGCTTCTGCATGTTCCAACGCAGCAATTTTCTTACCTAATGCCTCTTGGTTTGGCGTATTGTAATATCTAGGATATCGCTTTACATCTACATCTTCAAATGCATATGAACTAGACATGTAAATTGGAGAAACTGCCCCTTTAAACTGTTCGTCTTTTACCTCACCAACATGAGTGCATATGGTATTAATTCCTTTAGTCTTTTTCATGAAATTTTATTGATTTTTAAAAGTAAGAAAAATGAAAGCAATCTTAAACCTCAACCGTTTTCCATTTTCCTCTTTTGAACCACACAATGGCTAAAATTGCGAGTAAAACTTCAGCTGTTGTAATAGCTATAAAAACACCTACCGCTCCTAGTTCAAGTACAAGCGCTAAAATATACGCCAATGGTAATTGGTAAAGCCAGAATGAAATTAAATTAATCTTAGTGGGTGTTTTTGTATCACCTGAACCATTAAAGGCATTGGTTACCACCATACCATAAGCGTAAAAAATGTAGCCCGCAGCAATAATTTGTAAACACAACGCGCCATTATTTACAACTGCTGGGGTATCATTAAACATACTTACTATTTGTTTTGCTAGTAATAGATAGATGATTGATACTAACCCCATAAAAAAAGCATTGTACTTACCCGTAAGCCAGACAGACTTTTCTGCTCTAGAAGGTTGTTTAGCACCAAGGTTTTGCCCAACTAACGTGGCAGCTGCGTTACTCATTCCCCAAGAGGGCATTAAAGTAAACATCATAACACGAATGGCAATTGTATAACCAGCTAAGACCTCGCTACCAAACTCAGACATTATTCGCATTAAAAAAACCCAGCTAGAAGTACCAATTAAAAACTGAACAATACCTCCTATTGAAACTTTTATTAGATTATTCATCACTTTTAAATTCAGAACAAAATTTGATAGGGCTAAACGAATTTTACTCCATCCAAAAAACAAAATTCCAAGTTGAAATATTACCGCTGTTCCACGCCCTATATTGGTTGCAATTGCTGCACCCATAACACCGTATTCTGGTATGGGACCCCAGCCAAAAATAAAAATAGGATCAAGAATAATATTTAATCCATTAGACAACACTAATGCCCACATAGCAATACTAGCATCACCAGCTCCTCTAAAAATTGCATTAATTAAAAAGAGTAATAGAATGGTAATATTACCACCTATAAGCCATTTGGTGTACCCATAGCCTTCTGCAATTAAATCAGATTCAGCACCCATTAACCCCAAGATTTCTTTACTGTAGATAAAACCAATAACACCAACACTAACTGCAACTAATACTCCTAACAAGATAGCCTGCACAGCTGCTGTTTGGGCACCCATTAAATCCTTCTCTCCTACCCGGCGAGCTACAATAGCTGTTGCAGCCATGCTTAAACCAATTGCAACAGCGTAGACTAAGGTTATTACCGACTCTGTTAAACCTATTGTTGCTACTGCGTTAACACTTACTTGAGAAACGTAAGCAATATCTACCAAGGCAAAAATGCTTTCCATCAGCATTTCTAAAATCATTGGTATTGAAAGCATAAAAATTGCTTTCCTAATGCTTCCTTTAGTGAATTCTTGTTCTTTGCCTGTAACGGCAATCCAGAAATAGTTGAATAGTTTTTTTATTGAAAAAGGTTGTGATGACATGATGTGTAAATTATGTAATTAATGAAAGAAAAGTGCAAACTCAAAACCAAAACTCAAGTTCTGGTTTTATAGGTCCAGTGCTATGTTTGCGCTGCTGTACATAATTTTTTTACTTCATGATGACATAAAAATGCAAAAAAAATTCATGCCATTGCTACAAAAATGGATAAATTTCAAAATTCAATTTAGCTGTACTCCTATCATGAAACTTCGATTTACCCTCATTTTATTAGTATTCATTTCAATTTTAGCATGTAAAAACAGTAAAAACGTTAGTGGCTATCAAGGCCAAGGGCCAAACCCTATTGTGTCGACAAAAACTAAACCGGTACAAAAGCAGTGGAAAGGTATTTGGGCATTTCAAGATAGTACTGTATTCTTTAGTAATACCTTTGATGGAGCTAGACTAAACGGGGTGGCTCATAATGGTGGTAACTCTTACACTATTTGGATAACAGCCGAAAATACCCCAATTAATCCAAGTCCTTGGTATGCATTTAAAGTTTGGAGCAAAGAAGCTAAGGATATAACGGTAAATTTTACTTATCAAGAAAGTAGAAGTAGGTACTATCCTAAAATAAGTTCTGATGGTATTAATTTTAAAAAACTGGATAGTACGCAATATAAAATTATCAATCCTGGTGAAGGCGAATTTGGTATAAAGGCTGCTCCTGAACAAATTGAAATTAGCTTAGCAGTAAATAAAAAACCTCTTTTGGTTTCCGCTCAAGAATTATACACCTCATCACGAGTAAAGCAATGGATAGATACACTTTCTCAAAAAGAATTTATTTCTAATTATGAAATTGGAAAAAGTAGAGAAGGTAGACCTATGAATTTAATGAAGATTTCTGAAAGCGATACCAAACAAGCTTTGGTTATTATTTCTCGCCAACACCCACCAGAAGTTACAGGGTTTTTAGCCATGAAATCATTTGTAGAAACCTTAGCTGGTGATTCTGAACAAGCTATATCTTTTAGAAAAAAGTTTACGGTTTATAATGTACCACTGATGAATCCTGATGGCGTTGACAATGGTAATTGGCGCCATAATATGGGTGGAATTGACTTAAACAGAGATTGGTTTAAATTTAATCAACCTGAGACAAGGGCGGTTAGAGATTTTTTAGCTTCCAAAGCCGATGAAGGAGTTGAATTTGTTTTTGGAGCTGACTTTCATTCAACGTGGGATGACATTTATTATCCCTTAGATTCGACCATCACTGGCCAGAAAGGACAAATAGTATTTGATTGGATTACTAGTATTAGCAGTAGATTACCAAAAAAACAAACAAATGTGAGTGCTTCTTCTAAATTACACCCAACTATGGTATCTCGTAATCACTTTTATGCTGCACATGAAATGCCCGCAATAGTCTTTGAACTGGGGGATAATACGCCAAGAGACTTTTTGAAAGAAAAGGGAAAAGTAGCAGCGGAAGAACTTATGCGCTTACTTATGGAGTAATAAAACGTTAAAAATGGAAGTAATAATCTTCTAGCTCTTAACGTAATTGGCTTTATATCGCCAGTAACTAATTCCTCCTAGAATTAATACACCTAAAACAATGTATTTTACATAGTCAGGCGTAATAGCAGCAGAACCAGATTGGGCATAGCTATGTAAACCAACCAGATAGAAGTTTACTCCAAAATACGTCATCATAATACTACCATAGGCAACTACACTCATAAAATTGTAAATCCACTTTCCGCGAAGTCCAGGAACAAAACGCATGTGAATAACAAAAGCGTAAACCATTATAGAGACTAATGCCCAGGTTTCTTTTGGATCCCAACCCCAATAACGGCCCCAACTTTCGTTGGCCCATTGTCCACCAAGAAAGTTACCAATAGTTAACATAACCAAACCAATAGTCAAAGAAAGCTCATTGATAATGGTTAATTCTTGTAAGTTTAAATCCATTCGTTTTTTATTCTTTTTATTGGTAAGAATTATAAGTAAGAGCGCTGTAACCCCTAATATCATACCTACGGTAAGTGGACCATAACTACCTACAATTACAGCTACATGAATCATTAACCAATAACTATCTAAAACAGGAACAAGATTTGCAATCGCAGGGTCTACCCAACTTTGATGAGCAATCCATAACAACATTGCAGCAACAAAGGCACTAGCAGAAAGGGTTAAATCACTTTTCTTCATAAAAAGTAAGCCCATACCCATTGTGGCCCAAGCAACATATAAAATACTCTCGTAAGCATTACTCCAAGGGGCGTGCCCAGATATATACCAACGAAGCAGTAATCCGGCGGTATGCCAAATAAAGAAGAGTACTATTGTTCCTTTTAAAACATAGGTAGCTGCTTTCCACAACTCTCTATCCTTAAAAATTCTAAATACTAGAACAAAAAATAGAAGTGCCCCTATTAAACCATAATAGCGATAAAGTCTATTAAAGATATCTAGCTTATTATATAGTATTTCTGTTTGTATCCTCTTATCTGAAGGTAAAACTTCAGCACCATGATTTTTTTGATTTTGCTTAAACGCTTCTAAAAGCTTATCTGGTGTTGCGTAATTTTTACTATTAATTGCCCCTTGTACAGAGTTTAAATAATAAGGAATGGAATTCTGCATAAAGTTGGCATACAATGAATCTTGAACTGTATATTGGCCCGAACGATACTCAATCGGGGATATCCATTTGTTATTTTCATCATCTAATAGCGGGTATATTTTTAAAATTTCTCCGCTAAGCGCCATATTCAATAAGCTAAAACGCTCATGTGTTTTAATGAAATCTTTTTGAAATTTACTTGGGTTTGTAGTTGCAGTGGCCTCTTCTAAATAAGGCTTTAATTTGTACATACCTGTGGCATCAAAAAGTTGGGTAGCCTTTATAAATTTTTCAGTTTTATCAACTCCTATAATTTCTCTAATACTATCATTCTGTCTAAAATCTATACTAATAAATTTAGTGTTATACCAAGCAGCAGGATTCATCATCATAGAGATAAAAACTTGGTCAGAATTCATATTCTTGAATTTGTCTTTACCGCTTAACTTTCGTAACAATTCCGAAGTAAACGTATGCAGCGGTTTCATTCTACCACCTTCATCTTGAACAACTAAAGCACCAAACTTATCTGCATGTTCTTCACTAACCGTGGTTGCTTTTAAAATGCTATCAATTTGAACATCTGTAGGCATGGTATTATGTGCCTCTACGCCATCACCTTGTTGTGCAATTGTAATTCCAAAAAACAAAAAGGCCATAACACCTAAAACTGCTTTTTTAGATTTTACTTTTTCTAAAGATGTTGCTAGTTTTCTAAAACGAGTATCTCCAAAGAACATAATACCCATTAAGCCAATGTAAAGTAAAAAATAGCCTACATAGGTTATCCAAGTACCCCACTGGTCGTGATTTACAGATAGTACCGTTCCCTTTTCATCGGGCATAAAGCTAGCTTGAAAAAAACGATACCCTCTATGGTCTAAGATATTATTCATAAAAATATCATAATCAAAAGAACGCTCATCTTCAACGGTAACCTTACTCATAAAAGACTTGTAACTACTTACTGTACCTGGATACTTCTCTGCAATAAAGTCGTTCAATTTTACCTTAAAAGGCAATTCGTATTCTTTAGAACCATATTTCAATGCTACCTCTAGCCCACCAACTTTTATTTTATCAGTAAAATTTGCCGGACCTTTGCCGCCTAAAATGGTAACTTCTTTAGATTCATTACCAACAGTAACATTTACCACTAAACCATTTGCTGTCTCCTCAGTAATTTCATTTTTAGGAACTTCAACTATACCGTATTCTCCTTCAACTACAGGTTCAGGAATTACAAATTGCATACCGGCCATATTGTATAAAGAACGTAGCTGTAGCGTTTGTAAACTATCTGCAATAACTTCTCCTTGAAATTGGTCTGCCATTCGCATAAAACCACCTTGATATGGGGCTCTAATTTGATAAATAGAATCAGAAGTAAAAATATTTATGGCATCTTGAGTTTCATTATTTAGAGCAAATAAAATATTGTGGATTAAACTTACCTGACCATCTTCTAAATAATGTTCATGACGTTGACCATCACCAGCCTCAACAATTTTTAGATACTTTTTGCCGCCTTCTTTGGGCACCATTCCTTTTTTTACGCCTTCTATAAAATCTACATAGTCTATACTAAAGTCAATACCATTAAACTCACCTTTATACGGAAAATTAGCACGCTTACCTTCTGGTGTAATAATAACGGGTTGCTCGGGTAGTGTTTTACGCATTAATTGCCCATCTATATCACCATCAATAAAAGCAGAAATGTAGGTTTTATCAGAGTAAAAAATGTTTTCTGATTGCCCTTCACGTATTGGCATTACGCCTTCATAACTTATGTATCTGGTTACAAATGCCCCAAGTATTATTAAAATCCATGAGAGGTGTAGTACTAGTACTGGCCATTTTTTCCATTGCAGCAATTTATATCTAGAAATATTACCTAGAAAATTGATTACAAAAAAGAGCATTATAGCTTCGAACCACTTTGCGTTGTAGATAAAAATTCTTGCAGTTTCAGTACTATATTTGCTTTCTATAAATGTGCCTATACCCATTGCAGCAGCAAAAACAATAAAAAGCAGGGCCATTAAACGTGTAGAGAAAAGGTACTTCTTCAGAAAATCAAGCATGACATTTGTTCTATCAGCATGCAAAAATAAGGCATAGAATGATAGTTCTTAATACCAAATTATATAAAAGAAATTTAAATTATTTGAGACCTTTAAATTAGTGAGGTCTAGCTTGAAAAAGATTGATATAAAAAAAGGTGCCCACAATGCGAGCTCTATTTTTGGCGATATTGGTTTTTCACCCTTAAAAAGGGAGTCTAGTGTTTTAAACCATAGATTTAACCAAACTCCAAAGTGCATTTCATTTATCGTATAATTTTCTGCAGCATCTACTTTTTTGTGCACTTGCAAGGGATTACCCTAAAATTTAGCTACAAAAAATAAATTGGTTTCCCAAAAATCAGTCTAACCCTTCAAATGTTCTGGCCAATTATTTATGTGTTTATTAAAATTTGGCCCCACCAAATCATTCTTTCTAACCTCAGCGTAAAAAGTGTTCACCAATTTATAAACATCCGCTCTATTTTCTAGGTCTTTCAACATAGTATCCTTGCTTTCTTGGCGCATTAAATTTACTAACTAACGTGTTTTAGTGTTGAAAAAAGTTACCTACTCTCAAAACAAATTTTACATTTGAGCATGCATTCAATTGTTTTATTAGGTTCAGGAAATGTTGCACATCACCTATTTGCAGTATTACAACCTTATATTATACAGGTTTATGCAAGAAATGCAGAAAATCTAAAGTCTTTTTCACAAGTAAAAACCACTACTAAAAAGAATGAAATTGCCGATGCCGATGTATACATTATTGCGGTAAATGACGATGCTATAGAAGAGGTTTCTACACTCCTAACCTCAAAATCTGGTCTAGTTGTTCATACTTCGGGTAGTGTTAGCATAAACGCTATTGTTACTTCTAGAAAAGGCGTTTTTTATCCGTTGCAAACCTTTACTAAAGGTAAAAAGCTAGATTTTAAAAACATACCTCTTTGTATTGAAGCACAACGTATAGAAGATTATGAGTTATTGGAAAAAATAGGTGGTAGTATTTCTAATTTAGTTCGAAAAATTTCTACCAAGCAGCGTCAAACCTTGCATGTTGCAGCGGTATTTGTGAATAACTTTAGTAACCATCTTTTTTATTTAGCAGAAGAAATTTGTGCACAAGATGCAATTGAATTTAATTTGCTGAAACCGCTTATAGAAGAAACAGTGGCAAAAATTCAGGATTTATCTCCTAAAAAAGCCCAAACCGGTCCTGCAAAACGAAATGACGAAAAAACAATGCATCGGCATTTACAGCAATTAACAGCAGAAAATAATAAGAAAATATACCAGCTTTTAAGCCAGTCTATTCAAAAAACCTATGAAGAAAAACTATAAAGAATATCTAAAAGACATTACCACATTTGTATTTGATGTAGATGGTGTTTTTACAGATGGTTCAGTATTAATTACAGAAACGGGAGAATTGTTACGAAAAATGAGCGTAAAAGACGGGTATGCGCTAAAAACTGCAATTCAAAAAGGATATAATGTTTGCATAATTACTGGTGGTACTAATGAAGGTGTAAAAACAAGACTTAAGGGTCTTGGCGTAACCGATATTTACATGGGTGCCCACCACAAACAAGACCAGTTAGATGAATATTTAGATATCTACGACATTAACCCAGAAAATGTGGTTTACATGGGTGATGATATGCCTGATATACCGCCCATGAAGATGGTAAAATTAGCCACTTGCCCGCAAAACGCTATACCTGAAGTTAAGGTAATCTGTGATTATGTATCGCATAAAAATGGAGGCGATGGTTGTGTTAGAGATATCATAGAACAAGTAATGAAAGTTAGAGGCGACTGGAATGCAAATTTTAGTGCAAAAAATGACTAAAAACCCATTAGCAAAACACCTAGAAGGTAAGAAAGTAATACTTGCTTCTGGTTCTCCTCGAAGAAAAAAATTCTTTGAAGATTTTGGCGTTGATTTTGAAATTCGACTAAAATCTGTTGAAGAGGTTTATCCAGAAAATTTAAAAGCTGCTCAAATTTCTGATTTTCTTGCAGAATTAAAAGCATCTGTTTTCGAAGGAACATTAAAAAAAAATGAAATCCTCATCACCTCTGATACTGTTGTGTGGCATAATGGCGAATCTTTGGCAAAAGCTTCGAATGAACAAGAAGCTATTAAGATGCTCCATAAACTATCTGGGCAATGGCATCAGGTAATTACGTCAGTATGTTTTACAACAACTACAAAACGGCAAACCGTAAATGCTTTAACAAAAGTTAAGTTTAAAGTCTTAACTACCCAAGAAATCAACTTTTATATTGAAAAGTATAAACCCTTTGATAAGGCAGGTGCATATGGCATACAAGAGTGGATAGGTGCTATAGGTATAGAAGAAATTAATGGTGCCTATAATACAGTTGTTGGTCTACCTACCCATCTTGTTTACAAAACCTTACTAGAGCTTTAATTTTGTAAAGTTCATGCAAATGTTATAAAACGTTAAGATGTATTCATTGCTGGGAAGGCTATTCTAACTTTGTTAAAAACTGAATTATGAAAACCCATATACAATTAACTATCAAATTAGTAGTGTTAAGCTTTGTAGTTACCTTTTTAAGTAGTTGCATGGAGCAAAAGAAGGAAGAGCATAAAGAAATAGCATCTGCCGAAATTCTCAAAGTTGAAGAGAAAACAGAGCCCAAAAAACCACTTTCTAAAGAATTTAAATCATATTGGTATGCGGGTGAAGCTGAAATAACATCTTATAAATTGGAGCAAGCCCGCTATGGTGAACTTCGAGAAGGCAATGCTGTACTTATTTATGTTACTGAGCCTTTCTTACCAGAAATTCAAGTTAAAGCAGACAAGGCTTCAAAAACTAATATTCCAGTACTCAAACTAAATGCTACAAAGAATTTTCTAACAGGTATTTATCCGTACTCAATAATGAGCAGTACGTTTTACCCAGTATATGATAATCAACATGCCATTAAAACAAGCTTATCTATGCAAGAATGGTGTGGTCATGTATATGCGCAACTCAACAATAGAGAACAGTTTGAGATAACTTCGCATTCGTATTTTGAGAATGAAGCGGACCAAAATTTAAATTTAGATAAAGTAGTATTAGAAAACGAAATTTGGAATAAGATTAGAATAAACCCAGAAGACCTACCTAAAGGAAATATTAAACTTTTACCCTCATTAGAATTTTTTAGGTTAAAACATGTAAAAATTCAAGCACAAGAAGCTCTTGCCAACTTAGAAGAAGTAAACGGATTAACCACATATACCATAGATTATAAAAACATAGAAAGAAAGCTTAGTATTACATTTTCTTCTAACTTTCCATATGAAATTGAAGGGTGGACAGAAGAATACATAAGCGGATTTGGTCCAAAGGCGAAACTAATGAAGTCAACAGCTACTAAATTAAAAAGCCTAAAAACTCCGTATTGGAGACAAAACAGCATAATTGACACTAAGTTGAGAAAAGACTTGGATTTGTAAATACATGGAAAAATACGTTTTTCAATATCAATCTGAACTGCTAGGCACATTAATTTGTTTAGCAGTTTTTTTAATTCTAAGGTTTATAACCGTTAAAACCATTAGGAGAATAGGACGAATAAGTGATTTAAACCAAGTTCGTACCCGTTTGGTTATCACTTATATCAGCTTTGCACTATTTGCCATTTTGGTTATTGTAATTGTTCTCATTTGGGGCGTAAATATTAGGGAAATTGGTTTAATAGTTTCCTCCATATTTGCGGTCTTAGGTGTAGCTCTTTTTGCTACCTGGTCAGTATTAAGTAATATTACTTCAGGGATAATATTGTTTTTTTATTTTCCCTATAAAATAGGAGACCGAATACGTATACAAGACAAAGACTTTCCAGAAGAAGCTATAATCGTAGACATTAAAGCCTTTAACGTTAATCTTTTAAAAGAGAATGGCGAATTGTTAATCTACCCCAACAACCTTCTTTTGCAAAAAGGTGTAGTACTTATACAAAAGCAAGTAGCTACAGATGAAGATTTTGAGCCTCATCTTTAGGGTGTTAAAGAAGTTCTAAACAAAAATAATCCCGTTTTAAACTTATTATATTTGAGATTCAAATTAACCAACTATGCGTAAAGCAAACGCTCTTTTTACACTATTTTTTTTAGTAGTACTAGGCCTAAGTGCCCAAAATACTCATGTTAAAACTTCTGCAGAGATTCATCATGAGATTCAGAAACTTAACTTTTTAGGAACCGCATTATACGTTGCTGCACACCCAGATGATGAAAATCAACGAATGATTTCTTATTTGGATAATAATCTAAAAGCAAGAACAGTATATCTTTCAATTACAAGAGGAGATGGCGGTCAAAATTTAATTGGTCCAGAATTAAAAGAATTATTAGGTGTATTACGAACTCAAGAATTATTACAAGCCAGAAGTATTGATGGTGGGGAACAACGATTCACTAGGGCAGTTGATTTTGGATATTCAAAACATCCAGATGAAACTTTAGAAATTTGGGATAAAGAAAAAGTATTGTCAGATGTTATTAGAGTTATAAGAGAAATAAAGCCAGATATTATAATAAATAGATTTGACCATAGAAGCCCTGGATCAACGCACGGCCATCATACCTCCTCGGCTATGTTAAGTTATGAAGCTTTTGATTTATCAAATAATAATAATGTATATCCTGACCAGCTAAATACGTTGGCACCTTGGCAACCTAAGAGAATATTTTTCAACACATCTTGGTGGTTCTATGGTAGCCGAGAAAAATTTGAAAATGCTGACAAGTCAAATCTTTCTGCAGTCGATATTGGTGTTTTTTATCCTGAATTAGGTTTGTCTAATAATGAAATTGCCGCAATGGCGCGTAGTCAACATAAATGTCAAGGATTTGGACAATTAACCTCTAGAGGCTCAACAGAAGAATATCTAGAGTTTTTAAAAGGAGAACCACTACAAAACAAGTCAAATTTATTTGAAGGCATTACTACCACTTGGAGCAGAGTTAAGGGTGGTGAAGAAATTGGGGCTATTTTAAATGAAATTGAAGAAAACTTCAACTTTTCAAATCCTGCTATACACCTTAAAAAATTGACTGAAGCTTATCAATTACTTCAAAATATTGAAGATGAACACTGGAAAAAATTAAAATCAAAACATTTAAAAGATATAATTCTTTGGTGTGGGGGCATTTATTTAAATGCTAATCCTGCTCAAGCAGCGGTAATTCCAGGGGACTCTTTACAATTGGCTATTGAAATTTTAAACAGAAGTAATGCCCCAGTAACACTGAATAGAATAGCTTTAAGTGATGGATTGTTCTCTAAAATGTACAATACAGACTTAAAAGAGAATCAAAAAATAAATTTTGATATTCAGTTAAAAACCGCAAAAAAAATGGCATATACATCTCCTTATTGGCTAGAGGAAAAAGGAGATTTAGGAGTATACAAAGTAACCAATGAAAACCTTATTGGTTTACCAGAAACACCAGTAGCTATGACAGCTACATTTTCATTAAATGTCGACGGAATAAAAATAGATTTTGAAAAACCAGTAGTTAGAACATTTTCAAGACCCGACAAAGGAGAGCTTAATGAACCTTTTGTAATGCTTCCAGAAATTACCTTGTCTTTTAATGAAGATGTGTTTGTTTTTTCTGATGATTCTTCAAAAAAGCTTGAGGTACAGTTAAAACCAGGTAGAGATAATGTACAAGGTTACCTAAAACCACAATTACCCGAAGGCTGGGTAGCTAACCCAAAAGAAATACCGTTTTCAAATATCAAGAAAGGTGACCTTAGAAGCTTTTATTTTGAAATAACTCCGCCAGAAAATGAAAGTATTGGCACCATAGCTGTTATGGCTGAAATTGATGGAAAAACCTTCTCAAAATCTTTGGTAGAAATTGAGTATGACCATATTCCAAAACAATCTGTTTTATTACCAGCGGAAGCCAAAATAGTTCGATTAAACATTAAGAAAGAAGGAGAGCTAATAGGGTATATCGCGGGAGCTGGTGATAAAGTACCAGAAAGTTTAGCTCAGATTGGATATACCGTTGAGACTATTGATGTTGATAACCTACAATTAAGTCAACTATCTAAATACGATGGTATAGTTATGGGTATACGCGCATATAACGTTGTGGAAGCCCTAAAGTTTAAACAAGCAATTTTATTAGAATACGTAAAAAATGGAGGCAATTTAATTGTACAGTACAACACGGCCAATAGATGGCGAGGCCAATTTGAAAATATTGCACCATATTCTTTAACTATTTCTAGAGATAGAGTTACTAATGAATTTGCAGAAGTAGAGTTTATTGCCCCTACTCATCCGTTAGTTAATTATCCTAATAAAATTGAAGTATCTGATTTTGACAATTGGGTTCAAGAAAGAGGGCTATATTTTCCAAATGAATGGGGTAAAGAGTTTACACCTATTTTTGCAATGAATGATAAAGGTGAAAGTCCTAAAAAAGGAAGTCTTTTAGTGGCCCCTTATGGTAAGGGAAACTATATATATACAGGACTTAGTTTTTTTAGAGAATTGCCAGCAGGAGTACCAGGTGCATATAAATTATTTGCAAACATGCTGTCAATTGGGCTTTCATCAAACAATACTAACACTAATGGCAAAGGAAGACCATAGTTCAAAATACATTTGGAAAAAAGAATATACCCTTGTTCTTGTGTTAAACGCCCTTTATATAATCGCGTTTTATTTTATAATGAAGGGAAATAGCTAACTATGGAAACTCTTGATTGGATAATTCTTCAGGTTACATTAGTTTCTATTGTTGTCTATGGGGTATGGAAAACTAGAGGTAGCAAAAGTGTTGATGATTACGTTCTTGGCGGCAATGATGCTAAGTGGTGGACTATCGGCCTTTCTGTAATGGCAACTCAAGCCAGTGCCATTACATTTTTATCAACTCCCGGTCAAGCTTTTCATGATGGTATGGGGTTTGTGCAATTCTACTTTGGATTGCCTTTAGCCATGATAGTCATTTGTATGGTATTTATACCTATTTATAAAAATTTAAAGGTATTTACAGCCTATGAATTGTTAGAAAAAAGATTCGATTTAAAGACGAGAACCTTAACTGCTATTCTGTTTTTAATTCAACGTGGATTAGCTGCAGGCATTACCATTTTTGCACCTTCAATAATACTATCAGCCGTTTTAGGGTGGGATTTAAGAACACTAAACATAATAATTGGGGTGCTAGTTATTATCTATACGGTTTCTGGTGGAACAAAAGCCGTAAGCGTGACCCAAAAACAACAAATGTTTGTAATTCTTTTGGGAATGTTTTTTACGTTCTTTTTTATTCTAGGTAGTTTACCCTCTGATATTTCTTTTTCAGAAGCTTTAAAAATTGCAGGGGCAAATGAAAAGCTAAACATTCTCAATTTTGATTTTGACACCAAAAACAGATATACATTTTGGAGCGGAATTACTGGTGGGTTCTTTTTAGCCCTCTCCTATTTTGGTACAGACCAAAGTCAAGTACAACGTTATCTATCGGGTAAAAGCATAAGAGAAAGTCAGTTAGGGCTAATTTTTAATGGCCTACTTAAGATACCACTTCAATTTTTTATACTGTTGGTTGGTGTAATGGTATTTGTCTTCTATCAGTATAATTCATCACCTATTAATTTTAATCCGGCTGCAACAGAAGCAATAGAAAATTCTGAATTTAAAGAAGATTTTGTAATTCTTGAAAATGAACACAATGCTATTTTGAGAGAAAAGCGCATGGTTAAAAATGATTTCTCTACGGCGCTTAATCTTAAAGATTACGATGCTATTGAACAAGCCAGATTAGAAATGGTTTCGCTTAATGAAAAAGAAGAACAAAATAGACAAGCGGCGAGAGTACTTATCGAAAAAGCAGACCCGGTTATTGAAACTAATGACAAAGATTATGTGTTTATTCATTTTATATTAAACAATTTACCTAAAGGCCTTATTGGACTTTTATTAGCGGTAATTCTTTCTGCAGCAATGTCTTCCACAGCTTCAGAATTGAATGCTTTAGGTACTATTACCGCATTAGATTTATATAAACGAAACGTAAAAAAAGACCTTACTCAAAAGCATTATGTAAACGCGAGCAAAGCATTTACTCTTCTTTGGGGTATAATAGCTATTTTAATTGCCTGTGTAGCAAATTTGTTTGATAATTTAATACAGTTGGTAAATATTATTGGTTCTATATTTTATGGCAACGTATTAGGCATATTTTTACTAGCCTTTTTTATAAAATTCGTAAAAGGTAATGCAGTTTTTATTGCGGCCATATTCACCCAGGTTATTGTGATTATAGGATGGTATCAAGACTGGATGTCTTATTTATGGCTTAATGCATTTGGTTGTAGTTTGGTAATTCTTATTGCTATCTTAATTGAAGGTTTTGATAGAATGATGAAAGGAGTTCAAGAAAACTAGACATTAAATCAAAATTGAAAATAAAAAACCCTAGCCGTAAAGCTAGGGTTCTGTTTTGTAAGGGTAATTACAACTTACATTGCACCCCATTCTTTTAAAGAATCCTTATTCATTTTAATATAGTCAGCATTACCCGCAGTTTCCGCAGCTGCTAACGATTTTTTAGCAATAGCTATAGCACCTTTTTTATCACCAGCAGCGGCATAGATTAAAGACTGCTGACGTAATTGCCAAAATTGAGGCTTATCTGTCATACTCATTGCTTTGTCTATCCACTCTTTAGCTTGTTTGGCATCTTTACCTTCAGCTAAATAATAAGTAGCAGCGGCATAGTATTCCCCAAAACCAGGCCCGCTCAAAGCTTTGTCTATAGCTGTAGAAACCTTTTTCTCTGTTGGCACTGTAAATGGTACACCAACATAGGCTTTTTCCCACATAATACCTAGAACAGCTTCACTAGAGGTAATATCATCAACTGTGATGGTGAAAGATTCAATGTTCATAGGAATTTCTTGAACATCAACCGTTACTCTTGCGGCTACTTTGGTTTCGTCTAATTTAGCAGGAGCACCACCACCCTGATATTCAGTATAAAAAATAACTTCCCAAGTATTTGGTTGTGGAATAGAAAAGATAGCGTATGTACCAGCTTTTAAGTCTTTACCAGCAACTTTTACATCATCACTAAATGTTACTGCTGTTCTAGCGTTTGCACCAGTTCTCCATAATTTGCCATAAGGAACTAAATCCCCGTAAATGGTTCTGCCACGCATGGCAGGTCTTGAATATTCTACAGATACATCTGTTAAACCAACAACTTGGGTTAAAGTTGCTGCCGGGCTAGGTGCTGGTGTTTGCAGCTGAGCTGAAACTAGAGCAAAAGAAAATGCTACAGCCACAAAAAGGATTACTTTTTTCATTATCAGTGTTTTTAATTTGAATGTTAGAAAACAAAACTACTGATATTGCTATCCCAGATTTGTTAAGAAACCCTTAAAAACAAAACCTAATTTTTTACAAACGGTTTAGACAAAAACCCATCTTTAAGACTAAAACTTAAAAAATAAATGGAAGGAGATAATGTTGATATATCAACAGATTCTTGAGGCATAAATTCTAGCGGTCTATACCAAACACGCTGCCCGCTAATATTGTAAATGGCAAGACCAAAAATAGGCTCACTAGTATTTAATTGAAAGTTGAGTTGATTGGAACCAAATTCCTTAAACAATAATAATGCTTCTTGTTGATCCTCTGGCAACTCTGGTGTTTCTTCATTTTCTTCTTCCTCCTCATTAAATTCTGTATCAAGAGTAAAATAGTAGAGTTGGGCTGGTGAATTAATATTTGGTGAAGTTCGATTAAATGTTTCAGAAGAGACATAGAACTTGTTATTCGTAAAATTCACAATACTTTCCACTTGGGCAAAACCAATATCTAAGCTAGTTTTAGCCTTAGCACCATTGAATATGGTATCTGTTTGCACCTCTTCAATTTTAACGAAAAAAGGAGTTAAAAAAGTGGTGTATGCTGACAAATACAACTCGTTGGTTGCTGCATTAAAGTCTGCACCGGTAACCAAACCATTAACATCATAAGAATCTTTACGCTTAGCAAGGTATTGACCTGGCGTCTTGGGCAATTTATAAGCAACTGTACCATTATTTACCCACTGTTTAGTCAAAATTAAAAGACTATCATTTTGAACAGTCAACGCCTCGGCATCCCAATCTGTTTGTTCTGAGGTTAGAAAAATTTCTTGGTCCTCATAAGCAAAATCAATTCTATCAGCATTTACCGTTGTACTAGATAAAAATTCGCTTTTTAAAACTCTTAAAATAGCTAAATCTCTTCGGTCGCCATTATTGTTTCCAAAATCACCAATGTAAATGTAGTTATCATCTTGTGCAATATCTTCCCAATCTATTTGGCTCTCATTCTGTATCTCAACCGTTCTTGTAACCTGTAAACTAGTTGTATCTAACTCATACAAAACTGGAGCATCACCAGAATCATTATGCGTAATTACTTTATCGCCTATCAAAATTAAACCCGAACTTTCTGGTAGTTCAGCTGGCAAATTACCTAAGGAGATAATATCTGATTGACCAATTGCCCCAGAAAAAAAGAATACGAAAAAGATGGTGATAAAATTATTCTTCATTTTTTATATCAATACCTATAAAACGAAAGATAGTATTAGAATGTTATCTGTAATGAATTAATTTTTGTTTAACTTTTTTTATTATTAATTAAACACTATTACTTTTACCTTTGTTAAAATCAATAAATGAAAATATACCGACTACAAGCTAAGCAAGGATTACCAATTTCCAAAGAGAAGGCATGGAAGTTTTTATCTGACCCAAAGAACTTAAAAGAAATTACGCCTGAACATATGGGTTTCACTATACTATCAGGAACAGATAGACCTATGTATCAAGGTCAAATAATTCAATACATTGTAAAACCGTTTCCTGGTTTTAGCACAAAATGGGTCACAGAAATTACACATGTTAAAGAAGGTGAATACTTTGTTGATGAACAACGTTTTGGACCTTACAGTCTATGGCACCATAAGCATTTTATTACTGAAATTGATGGTGGAGTTTTAATGGAAGATATCATTGATTACAAACTGCCGTTAGGATGGTTGGGTCAATTAGCTCACCCTTTATTGGTTAAAAAACAATTACAGACAATATTTAAATATCGTGAGTCAAAATTAATGGAACGTTTTGGCCAAATTAACGATGTATCAACAGAAATAAAATTCCAATAAGAAATGACAAAAAATATATTATTGATAGGTGGTTCTCATGGTATTGGCTTTGAAATAGCCAAAAAATTACATGAAGAAAATACAGTTTATGTAGCCTCTAGAACCAATGAAAAGTTAGGCAATTTAGATGTTAATTACATCAACTTTGATGCCATTACAGACACACTTGACGAGAACGATATGCCCGATGAAATTCACGGTTTTGTCTATTGTCCAGGAAGTATAAACCTAAAACCCTTTAAAATGCTTTCTATAAATCATTTTAAAGAAGACATGGAGATTAATTTCTTTGGGTTGGTAACTGCATTAAAATCAGTTATTTCTAGAATGGCAGAAGGTTCTAGTATGGTTTTTTTTAGTACTGTTGCCGTAAATACTGGTATGCCTTTTCACAGCAGTATTGCCGCGGCAAAAGGGGCCGTTGAAGGATTTGCAAAATCTCTTGCCGCTGAATATGCACCAAAAATTAGAGTTAATTGTGTGGCCCCATCATTAGTAGATACCCCTTTAGCTGGGCGCTTATTAAACAATGATAAAAAGCGTGAACAAATGGCAGAGCGTCACCCCTTAAAAAGGTTTGGAAAACCGGAAGATATCGCAAATGTTACGGTGTATTTATTAGGCGATGAAAGTTCTTGGATTACTGGTCAGATTATTGGCGTTGACGGCGGTATATCTACTTTAAATGTAAACTAGTGGCAGAGAAAATAAATGTATTTTGGTTTCGAAGAGATTTGCGTTTAGAAGATAATGTAGGGCTACATCATGCACTAAAAGGAGATTTGAGCGTACTACCAATTTTTATTTTTGATACTGAAATTTTGGACCATCTTCCAGAAGATGATGCAAGAGTTACCTTCATTTATGAAACCCTTCAACACCTACGTAAAACGCTTCAAGATAAATATGATAGTTCAATAGCAATTTATAATGGTAAACCACTTAAAATATTTAAAACCTTAATTGAGGAACATGCCGTTGAAACGGTCTTTACCAACCATGATTATGAGCCATACGCAAAAGAAAGAGATACCACGGTTGCTGATGTTCTAAAGAAAAATAACATTGGTTTCAAAACTTTCAAAGACCAGGTAATTTTTGAAAAAAATGAAGTTGTAAAAGATGACGGTGACCCCTATGTGGTTTATACTCCCTACATGCGCAAATGGAAAGAAAACTTTAACCCCTCCACACATCTAATTGATTTTAAATTAAATAGCAGCAATTTTATTGAACATACACGATTACCAAATTTAAATTTGTCAGATTTAGGTTTTAAGAAATCATCTATCAAAATTCCAGACTATACGGTAACTAAAGACCTAATTGAAAACTATGAGGATACCAGAAACTTTCCTGCTAAAGATCCAGGAACCTCTAGGTTAGGACCGCACTTACGCTTTGGAACGGTAAGTATTCGTAAAATGGTTAAAAAAGCAATCGATTCAGAAAATGAAGTTTTCTGGAGTGAACTTATTTGGAGAGAGTTCTTTATGCAAATACTTTGGCATTTTCCAAAAACGGTTGATAATGCCTTTAAACCCAAGTATGATAGAATAGAATGGATAAATAACGAAAAGCAATTTGACCAATGGAAAAATGGTAAAACTGGTTATGAATTTGTTGATGCCGGCATGAGACAATTAAATGCCACGGGTTATATGCATAACAGAGTTCGCATGCTTGTAGCTAGTTTTTTATGTAAGCATTTACTCATAGATTGGCGTTGGGGAGAAGCTTATTTTGCTGAAAAATTATTGGATTATGAAATGGCCAGTAATGTAGGTAATTGGCAATGGGCAGCAGGCAGCGGAGTCGATGCAGCACCTTATTTTAGAATTTTCAACCCCATTACTCAAATAGATAAATTTGATAAGAATAGAAACTATATCAAAAAATGGGTTAAAGAAGTTGACTCAGCATCATATCCAGATAAAATTGTAGCACATAAAGAAGCACGTGAACGTTGCTTAGAAACTTACAAAAAAGCCTTAGACTAATCTTTTGTACATTAGAGTATTCAACTAAATAACTTTAAAAATGAAAAAACTCTTTTTAGCAATTTTAGGTTTCTCTCTTTGTTTTACTGGTATGGCTCAGAAAATGAGCAAAAACAAGAAAGCAGTAATTAATTCTGTTGATAATCATAAAGAAGACCTGATAAAAATTAGTGACTCTATATGGGCTTATGCAGAAACCGCATTTGATGAGTCAAAGTCAGCTGAAGTTTTAGCCAGCTATGCAGAAAAAAATGGGTTAAAAGTTACAAGAGGTGTTGCCAATATACCTACAGCTTTTACTGCAACGTATGGTTCTGGTTCCCCAGTTATAAGTATACTTGGTGAATTTGATGCACTCCCTGGTTTATCACAAAAAACAGAACCAACAAAAAATCCTTTAGAACAAGGAGCACCGGGTCATGGCTGTGGTCATAACATGTTTGGTGCTGCAAGTTTAGGAGCTGCAATTGCTATTAAAGAACAAATAGAAGCAGGTAACTTAAAAGGAACGGTTAAATTCTTAGGTACACCTGCAGAAGAAAAATACTTTGCAAAAGTATGGATGGTAGAAGCTGGTTTATGGGATGATGTTGATGTAAACATAAGTTGGCATCCTGGTGCAAATATTGAAGCTGACGTACAAAGTGGGCTTTCACTTATAGATTTTGTAGTTGAGTTTTATGGCCAGGCTGCACACGCATCTGCAGACCCTTGGAATGGTAGAAGTGCTTCTGATGCTCTAGAACTTTATACCACAGGTATAAATTATTATCGTGAACACATAAAACCAACGTCTAGAATTCATTATCACATTCAAGATGGGGGTCAGGTAGTAAATGTAGTACCAGATTATTCTAAAATTTGGGTAAGAGTTAGAGACCCAAAAAGAAAAGTAATGCTGCCTACCTATGAACAAGTTAAAAAAATGGCAGAAGGTGCTGCAATCATGGCCAATGTGGACTATAAAATATCATTAGTTTCTGGTATTTATGAAACATTGGTTAACAGAGCTGGCGGTGAAATTATGCAGGGTAACTTAGAATTACTCGGCCCTATTACCTACACTAATGAAGAAATTGCTTTTGGTAAAGCTATACAAAAAGCAACTGGTAAACCAGAGGTTGGTTTTGACAGTGAAATTAATCCGTTATTACCTACACAAGAATTTCCGGGTGGGGGTTCTACAGATGTTGGCGATGTTAGTTGGAATGTTCCTAATATCAACCTTAGTGTAACTGTTGCTCCTAAAGATACACCATGGCACTCTTGGGCAGTTGTAGCATGTGGCGGTATGAGTGTTGGTCATAAAGGTATGGTCTATGCCTCAAAAGCAATGGCAATGACCATGACAGATTTATTTGAAAATCAAAAACTTATCGACAAGGTAAAAGAAGAATTTACTACAAGAAAAGGAGACGAGAAATATGAAGCTATGATTGATGGTCCGCCACCAATTGGAAAGAATTAAATACTAAAAAAATTGCTATGTTTAAGTTATTTAAAAAGAAAACTGAAAAAGAAAAATTACAAGAAAAATATCAAAAGTTAATGAAAGAAGCCTTTGAGCTTTCTAAAATTGACAGAAGTAAAAGTGATAGCAAATATGCAGAAGCAGACGCTATACAACAGCAAATTGATGCCTTGTAATTACAGCAAATAATGAACCCAATAAAACATATTTTTCCACTTGGTTTTCCTTGGCAAACCCAAGACCCATTTTTGTTTTGTGTTTACCATTTAGATCACTATCCAAAAGGTGAAGAGAATATGGGGCCTTCACCTTCACTGTTAAAAGGTCGAGCACTTGGTAATGATTTTGTAAAAAAAGATGGTTGGCGCATGTATCATGGTCAAACCATACCAGGATTTCCAGCACATCCGCATCGAGGGTTTGAAACCATTACTATTGTAAATAAAGGATACTGCGACCATAGTGACTCCTTGGGGGCAGCGGGTAGGTTTGGTGAAGGTGATGTGCAATGGATGACAGCAGGTAGTGGTGTGCAACATTCAGAAATGTTTCCTTTAGTAAATACTGAAGATGAAAACACCCTTGAGTTATTTCAAATTTGGTTAAATCTTCCTAAAGCAAATAAATTTGTAGACCCACATTTTAAAATGTTGTGGCACGAAGACATTCCTGTAATAGCAGATGATAATAGTAGAATTCAACTAATTGCAGGGCAATTTAACGATAATAAGGCCATTAATCCTGCTCCAGATTCTTGGGCCAATACTGAAGTTAATCAAGTTCAAATATGGATTATTACGGTGAAACCAAATTCTACTTTTGAACTGCCAACAACTACACATCATGTAAATAGAAACTTATACTTTTTTGAAGGTGAGAAAGTTACTATTAATGAAACAACTATTCCTTTAGAATCTGGAGTAGATTTAGATGCTTCACTACCTACCATTATTAAAACCGAAAATGTTGAAGCTAAATTTTTGTTGTTGCAAGGAAAACCTATTAATGAACCTGTTGTTCAACAAGGACCTTTTGTGATGAATTCACATGAGGAGTTACAAAAAGCATTTGAAGAATACCGTTTAACCCAGTTTGGAGGCTGGCCTTGGCCATATACAGACAATGTGCATGCTAAAGATAAAGGGCGGTTTGCAAAATATCCGAACGGAAATTTAATTGAGAAGTGAGAAAACTTTTCTTGCTACGCCTTCTGTTCGATTTTGGGTTAGTTGTTCTTATTTGGATGGTTCAACTAATTATCTATCCTAGTTTCCAATATTATACTACTGCTGATTTAGAAATTTGGCACCCAGTATACACTAAAGCCATATCAATACTAGTAATACCTTTAATGCTAGCTCAATTAACAATTGTTGGTATGCAATTCTTGAAAGTTAAAAAGTTATATGGCTTTTTAAGTTTGGGTTGCGTACTAATGGTTTGGTTACTTACTTTTTTAATATTTGTTCCAATACATAACCAACTCAGTTCCGGGGTAATTGAACAGTCAACATTGGAAAATTTAGTTAAACTCAATTGGCTAAGAACAGCTTTGTGGACTATTATATTCTTATTGAATTTTGTCTTTTTAAAGTACAAATCATTTAAACTGTTCTGACGTGCTAAACCTTGGCGAGTTTTATTTTTTCTAAAAATAGATTCAATTTACTGGTAAAAGTATTTTGTTTAACTAGTAATTAATAGTTAAAATCATCGATTAACTACCTAAATCACTGGTATTTGAGGATATATCATCAAATTCTCATAAAATCACCATTTTTTAAGTTAAACAAAATCGATATATTTGAGTAATTACCTACCAATCAATATGTATTCGATTATTTACCGGTCCATTGCGGACCCAGATTTTTCAACTATAGACATTTACCAAATGCTTAGTAGATCAAGAGACAACAATCAAGAAAATGGTGTAACTGGCTGTCTATTGTATCATCAGAATCAATTTATTCAACTCTTAGAAGGAGAGAAAAATGTGATTACTTCTCTTTATGAGAAAATCCTTAAAGATTCAAGACATAGAAACATAGCCACTATAAAAGAAAAGCAGATAAATGCACCTATTTTTTTAGATTGGAGCATGGCTTTTCATGACTTTCAACAAAACGGAAATGCTAAGCATCAAAAGCTAAAAAAGATTGATCAAATATTTGAACAATCTTCAGCCTTTGATAAAGGAAGTGATATGGCTCTAGATTTTTTTAAAAATGTAAACGATATACTCTTTACAAAAAACTAAACACGAACTATATCAGCACCGATAGCTCTTAACCTTTCATCAATATTTTCATAACCTCTATCAATCTGTTCTATGTTATGAATTGTAGAAGTTCCTTTTGCTGACAATGCAGCAATTAATAGCGAAACTCCTGCTCTAATATCTGGAGAAGTCATTGTAGTTGACTTTAAGGTAGATTTAAAATCATGACCAATAACCGTTGCTCTGTGCGGGTCACATAAAATAATTTTTGCCCCCATATCTAATAATTTATCAACAAAGAACAAGCGGCTCTCAAACATTTTTTGATGAATAATTACCTCTCCTCTAGCTTGTGTAGCAACAACCAATAATATACTCAACAAATCTGGTGTTAAACCTGGCCAAGGAGCATCTGCAATGGTCAGTATTGAACCATCTATGTAATTTTGAATTTCATACCCATTTTTATGAGCTGGAATAAAAATATCGTCGCCCTTCTGTTCAAGGGTAATACCCAATTTTCTGAATGCAGCGGGAATCTGACCTAAATTTTCCCAACTCACATTTTTAATAGTCAACTCACTTTGAGTCATTGCCGCTAAACCAACCCAACTACCAATTTCAATCATATCTGGCAACATGGTATGTTCTGTTCCTCCTAAACTATCAACCCCCTCAATAGTTAAAAGATTAGAACCAATACCAGAAATTTTTGCTCCCATTCTAACTAACATCTTACAAAGTTGTTGCAAGTATGGTTCACATGCTGCGTTATAAATTGTAGTTGTACCTTCTGCTAAAACTGCAGCCATTACAATATTAGCTGTACCCGTTACAGAAGCCTCATCTAGTAGCATATAAGTGCCTTTTAATTTTTCAGCTTCAACACCATAGAAGTATTCTTCCTTGTTGTATCTGAAATTAGCACCTAGTTTTATAAAACCTTCAAAATGTGTATCTAGTCTGCGGCGACCAATTTTATCTCCACCAGGTTTTGGAATATAACCTTTCCCAAATCTACCTAAGAGCGGGCCTACTAGCATAATAGATCCTCTTAATCCTCTACCATCTTGCTTAAATTGGTCTGATTGTAAATAGTCTAGATTTACATCGTCAGCTTTAAAAGTGTAAGAACCTTTACCTTTCTTTTGAATTTTAACACCTAAATCCTCTAAAAGAGCTATTAATTTATTTACGTCAACAATATCTGGAATGTTATGTATAGTAACTTTTTCAGGTGTTAACAATACGGCACAAAGTATTTGTAACGCTTCATTTTTGGCGCCTTGAGGAGTAATCTCACCTTGTAATGGTAAACCTCCTTCAATTCTAAATGTTCCCATAAGTTTTTTGAAAGGTAAATTGGTTAATAACGCTTTTTGCGATTATTGCTTCTGTGGTTCTTTTTGCCAGCCCTGTTTGACTTCTGATTACGATTTTTCAAAAATTGAGTACTCTCGGTTAGCGTTTCACCGTCTGGGGCCAAATCTATTTCACCGTTGCTCAGTTCTTTTAAATGTTCAAAAATAGCAGCATCATCTACAACATCTTTATTCCAGTTTAGATAACACTTCTTCATATGATTTGCTATGGCATATTCTAAACCGTCTCTAAGATCACCTTTATCCCACTTTACAGCAACATCTATCATTCTTTTAATATTGTTACCATAAAATCTATACTTAGGATGATTTTGGGGGTAATCTAATGGCTCAGGGCGTTGTTGTAAGACTTCTTTAGCAGTAATAGGAAAAGGAGAATCTACATCTAATTTAAAATCAGACATTATAAACAATTGATCCCATAATTTATGCTGAAAATCAGGTACATCTCTTAAGTGTGGTTGAAGATTACCCATTACACTAATAATACTATTAGCTACTTTATTACGTTCGTCTCTATCCTCAATACTTACGGCATAATCAACCATTTTTTGAAAATGACGACCATATTCTGGAATATGTAAATGTGATCTTTCTGTATTGTACTCTAAAATATCTAATCCTGTCAAAATGTAGGGGTTTTACTAAATGTTAGCGTGTAGTAATTGTACGCAAAATACTAAAAATATGTTACTCTTGTTTAAAGTGAAATTACACCATCTATTTTACCAACTTCTTTATACTTGGCTATAACCTCATCTGGGTTTTTAAGATTTACCGTTATTGAAAGACTTGTATACTTTCCGTTTTTAGATAGTTTAGACTCAATTACAGCTCCAGAATTATCGAAAATTTTATTTATTTCAGCACTTTTAGCCTCGTTGGTAGGTATTATAAATTTATATAAATAATTGGAAGGCCAAGTTGTTGTAGTTTCTAATTGTTCTTTAAGCCTAGTGTAAAACTCTTCTGGCTTTTGATTATCCATTTGAATGTTTTATGCAAAGATAGCTTTTGCATTACTTTTTTTCTACTACTTTGATTTCTTTACTTTGCAAACAATTAGTAAAATATTGACTACGAAAAGAATTGTTATTACAGGAGCGCCTGGTACCGGCAAAACAGTTGTTGTTAAAGCTTTAGAAGAGCAAGGGTATGTTTGTTTTCATGAAGTTATTCGAACTATGACTGCTGAGGCAAAAGAAACGGGCACTACTAAAGAGATAAAATCAAATCCTTTAGTTTTTGTTGATGACCCTATGGCGTTTAATACATTTTTGTTAGAAGAACGTTTAAAACATCATCAAAAAGCAAAAACCATTACAGAACCAGTAAGTTTTTTTGATCGCGGTACCCCTGATGTATTGGCTTACATGAATTTTTTTAACCAAGAATATGGGCAAACGTTTATAGATACCTGTAAAAATTATAGGTACGATCAGGTTTTTATACTTCCGCCATGGAAAGAAATTTATGTAAGAGATAATGAGCGATTAGAAACTTTTACTCAAGCTCAAGAGTTACACAAACATTTGTTTGATACTTATGAGGAATTCAATTATAATCCCCTAGTTGTGCCCCCTGCAAGTATTACAGATAGAGTTAACTTTGTATTAGAAAACTTAGGTAATTAGTGTATTTAAATGCCCTGAACATCTTAACTAAATACTGGGGCCACACATCTTTTAGAGGGTCTCAAGAAGCTATTATTTCAAGTGTACTCGACAATAAAGATGTTTTAGCCTTAATGCCAACAGGAGGAGGAAAATCTATTTGTTTTCAGATTCCGGCTATGGCAAAAGAAGGTATTTGTATTGTAGTTTCTCCTTTAGTTGCCTTAATTCAAGATCAAGTTTCTGCGTTAAAAGAAAAAAGTATTAAAGCAATTGGCTTAACTGGCAGCATTCGTGAAAACCAATTAATTGATTTATTAGACAATTGTGTTTTTGGTAACTACAAGTTTCTATACTTATCACCCGAAAGATTACAACAAGAAATTGTTAGAAATAGAATTTTAGAAATGAATGTAAACCTCATTGCTATAGATGAAGCACATTGCATTTCGCAATGGGGTCATGATTTTCGACCGTCATATTTAGAATGTAATATCTTAAGAGAGCTCAAACCAAAAGTGCCTATTCTAGCTTTAACAGCTACAGCATCTAAAAAAGTTAGTGAAGAAATTATTGAAAATCTAACGTTACAATCGGTCAAAATTTTCAAAGATTCTTTCGCTCGTCATAACATTTCATATCAAGTAATTCATACAGAAAACAAGTACAGTATACTTCAGCATCAACTTAAAAAATTAAAAGGAAGTGCAATTGTGTATGTTAGAAATAGAAGAGCTTCAAAAACATTAAGTACCCATTTAAATGCTATTGGAATTAGCGCTGCATTTTATCATGGCGGCATGCAACAGATAGAAAAAAAAGAACAATTAGATGCTTGGATTTCTGGTAAAAAACCAGTGATGGTGGCTACCAATGCCTTTGGTATGGGAATAGATAAGGCAAATGTACAAGTGGTTATTCATTATCAACTTCCTAACAATATTGAAAATTATTTTCAAGAAGCTGGGAGAGCTGGTAGAGATGGTAGTAAGGCATTAGCCATTTTATTAACCAATGAAGAAGATAAGTTTGCTGGTAAAAAACAATTTGTAGACAACCTTCCTACTTCAAAACTAGTTAAAGAGGTGTATAAAAAACTTAACAATCATTTACAAATAGCCTATGGTGATGGTTTTGGAGAAATATATCAATTAAACTTTGGAGAGTTCTGTACCAAATACAATTTTAATAAGGGTACCACTTTTGAAGTTTTTAAAATCTTGGACCAAAACAGTATTATAAGCTTGTCACATAACTTAAAAGTTAAAACCACTTTAATGTTTACGGCAACTAAGGAGCAACTTTTTAACTATTTTACTAAGAACCCGAACACTGAAAATATTATAAAAACCACCTTAAGAACGTACGGTGGACTTTTTGATTTTGAAACTAAGATTAACCTAGATTTAATTGTAAGAAAAACTGGAAGCACTTACAACTTGATACATAAGACTTTTGAAAATCTTCAAGTTCAGGGATTAGCTGAATTTGCTTTCGGAAACGAAGATTTAGAGATTACTTATTTAGTACCAAGAGAAGATGATAATACTATAAACACAATCACCAAAAAACTTGAACAATTAAATCAATTAAAATCAGATAAATTCAATGCCGTGCTAGACTATATTTCAAATACTACTATTTGTAGAAGTCAACAATTGTTGTTGTATTTTGATGAAGTTAGCTCAAAAGATTGTGGTATTTGTGATGTTTGCCTATCAAAATCATTGACTAATATTTCACCCAAAACCTATAAAAAAAGTATTCTTGATTTATTGATTAAAAAGCCACTTAGTTCTAAGGAAATAATTGAATTAACTGGTTTTTCTAGAGATAGAATTTTACAAATAATAAGAGAATTGCTTGAAGATGAATTAATAACAATTGATGAAAAAAATCAATATGTCAGAAAGTAAAAAAAGAGAGTTACGAATAGTATATATGGGCACGCCAGATTTCGCAGTTGCTGGCTTAAAATCGTTATTAGAACATAATTACCATGTAGTAGGTGTAATTACGGCACCAGATAGACCAGCAGGTAGAGGTCAACAATTAAGAGAATCAGCAATTAAACAATTTGCTTTAAAAAACAATATTAAGGTATTACAACCAACCAATTTAAAAGCTCAAGAATTTGTTGAAGAATTAAAAAGCTTAAAAGCCAATTTACAAGTGGTTGTAGCTTTTAGAATGTTACCAAAAGTGGTTTGGCAAATGCCAGAATATGGCACTTTTAATTTGCATGCCTCTCTCTTGCCGCAGTATCGTGGAGCGGCACCTATAAATTGGGCTATAATTAATGGCGAAGAAGAAACAGGAGTAACTACTTTTTTTATTGATGAAAAAATAGATACAGGAGCAATGATTTTACAAGAAAAAATTAAAATTGGCTCAACAACAACAGCTGGCGAATTACATGACCAATTAATGCAATTAGGTGCAAATGCTATTTTGTCTACAGTTAAGCAAATTGAAAACAATACTGTATCCACTACTTTACAATCAGAAAAAGGTGAACTTAAACCTGCACATAAGATTCATAAAGACACCTGTAAGATAGATTGGTCTTGGCCTTTAGAAAAAATATATAATCACATAAGAGGCTTGAGCCCGTATCCGGCGGCTTGGACAGCATTTGAAAATGGAGATGTACTTACCACATTAAAAATTTTCTCAGTAGAGAAAGAACTTAAAGACCATAATCACCCTAATGGTGTTTTAATTGGTTCTAAAAAAAGTTTAAAAGTTGCTGTTGCTGATGGATATCTGAATTTATTAGAAATTCAATTAGCGGGTAAAAAACGAATGAAAGTGAGTCAAATTTTAAACGGTTTGTCTTTGGCTGAAAATGCAAAATTTTGCTAGGCCCATTGTTTATTGGTCTTTTGGAAGTATCAGAAAATGCCTTCTTTATTAACAAACCACCCAAGTTATCAACAAAAACCCTGATTTCAGTAGGTTTTACTTGCATCGTTATGTTTTACGTATAAATTTGTCCAGCACTAAAGATTTTTAACAATTAATTAAATTCAATTATGAACAAAACAGAATTAATCGATGCTATGGCAGCAGATGCCGGTATCACTAAAGCAGCTGCTAAAAAAGCATTGGAATCTTTTTTGGGTAATGTTGAAGGCACCCTAAAAAAAGGTGGCAGAGTTTCTTTGGTAGGTTTTGGATCATGGTCTGTTTCAAGAAGAAATGCAAGAGAAGGAAGAAATCCTCAAACTGGTCAAACTATCAAAATTGCTGCTAAAAATGTAGTAAAATTCAAAGCCGGAGCTGAATTGGCTGATGCTGTAAACTAAACTTTTACAGAACAAAATTTTAAAAGCGCCCTTTTTTAAGGGCGCTTTATTTTTTTATAGCCTTTTGTTTTTATCAGTTTAAATACTACATTAGATAAAAACAATCATTAATTGACACGTTTAGACCCACAGAAAGGTATTCTATTAATTGCTGAACCAACGCTTACAGGCGATGTTTCTTTTAATAGATCAGTAATTCTTCTTGCGGAGCACAATGATCAAGGTTCTGTGGGTTTTATTTTAAATAAACCTCTTGATTATAAAATAAACGATTTGGTTAATGATATATCTGTTCCATTTAAAGTTTTTAATGGCGGCCCTGTAGAACAAGATAACCTCTACTTTATTCATAAAGTACCACACCTTATAAGCGATAGTATTGAAATATCTGATGGTATTTTTTGGGGAGGAGATTTCCAAAAAATAGTAAACCTTTTAAATGATAAAGTTATAGATGAAACTGATATACGTTTTTTTCTAGGTTATTCTGGATGGTCATCGTTACAATTAGATAAAGAATTAGATTCAAAATCTTGGGTGGTGGTACCAAACGCTTATCAGAGTGATATCATTCAAAAATCTTCTTCTGCATTTTGGAAAGAAAAGATGATGGAACTTGGAGGCGATTATCTTATATGGTCTAACGCACCAGAAAACCCTATTTTAAACTAGCTACCCAAACGTGCTAAAGTATTTAGCTTACCTATCCATTTTGTTCCGCATTCACTAGTAAACTGTTTTTTACGGTATTTAGATACGCTTTGTATTCCAATTTCTTGGTTTAGTATAAACATCTCGTCTGCTTTTTGTAACTCAAAAGGAGAAATACTTGCTTCTTCAATTGAAAAGTCTTCCGATTTATTTATAACTTCAATAAGCTTTGTTCTGAGTATACTATTCTTACAGCCGTCACTCAAAGGTGGTGTCTTTATACTATTATCTTTTACTAAAAATAATGTTCCTAATGTAGCGTCTATTACATGTTTAAGGTTATTAACCAATAAGCAAGCATGTAAACCATTTTCTTGGGCGTAAACACTCGCAACGGTTTCTAATGTTCTATCTAAGACATTTATAGTTGAAAACAGACCTGCATTTGCGTAAAAGTCTTTAAACAAATCAACTTCAAAGAATTGTTCTTGTGAACTATAAAATGGATTTTCTACCACCTTATTTTCAATAACATAACCAACTTCATTTGCTATGTTTTTTCTAAAAGTGGTTAACGTTATTAAATAGGTGTTGTTTTTTTCTGCCTTCGGAATAATTTTCTGAATTTCTTCTTCTAAAAACTCCATGGTAAAAGACATAGGAATTTTCATGCGCATAATACGCATAGCTGACATTAATTTAAAATAATGGTCTTCCCAAAAAAAGAGTTTACCACCGCTGTAACGAACAACTTCTTTTACACCATCAGCATGAGAAAAAATACGATTATTCGTAGATAAAAATGAACCTGTTGTGTCTATTAATTTGCCGTCAAAATTGACCATAAAAAACCCCGAATATAAATTCGGGGCAAAGATACGTTAAAGCAGTTGTTTACTTAGGTTGAACCTAAAACTTGTTTTAAATCGGTTATTTGATTCTCCCAAAGCATTTTAGCTTCATCTATTTCGTCTTCTTCTGCAAAATCAGTAATAAACAAAGAAACATCTTTGGTAATTTCATCTACAATTATTCTCATTTCAAAATAATTACCTGGTTCACTTCCTTCCCAAGCAAAGCGAACAAATTCGTCTGATTTGCGTTTTAAAAGTTTGGCGTTTTCTTCGGTGCCATCCCAAATAAATATAAATTTTTCTCCTCTTGAGTTAACATTATCAGCAAACCACTCAGACAAACCTGAAGGGTTGGAAATATATTGATACAACAATTGAGGTGAAGATTGAATAACAAACTCTATTTCAAACTTAATCCTATCCCCCATCTAATTAAATATTGTGTTTTTCATTAATAAGCCGTCAATATAAAAAAATTAATCGCATTACATAAATTAAAATGAATTTTGAAGTGCAGAAAATTTACTCGTATATTTGCAGCCGCTAAAAAAACCACGGCGAGGTAGCTCAGGTGGTTAGAGCGCAGGATTCATAACCCTGAGGTCGGGGGTTCAAGTCCCCCTCTCGCTACTTTATATTTTAAAAACCCAAGGTATTTACCTTGGGTTTTTTTGATTTTATGTTTTGCTTCAGCTAAAACTATGTATGACCAAAATCATTTTCAGCATTGTACACCTTAACTATATTTAAGGGAAAAACCAAGAATTTAGTAAATGGCTGTTGCAACAGAGGCGTTACACAGAACAAAACAATTCTTTATAGAGATTGGAGAGCTTTCTACATTTGCCAGTCGTTTCTTCAAAGAAGTAATTAAAGCGCCCTTTGAATTTAAAGAACTACTAAGACAATGCTATCAATTAGGGGTACGCTCACTATTTTTGGTTGGTCTGACTGGCTTTATCATAGGCCTAGTTTTGACCTTGCAATCTAGACCAACCCTAATTGAGTTTGGTGCTGTTTCTTGGATGCCTAATATGGTTGGAATATCCATAGTAAGAGAAATTGGTCCTGTAATTACTGCCCTAATATGTGCAGGTAGAATAGCTTCTGGTATTGGAGCAGAACTGGGTTCAATGCGTGTTACAGAACAAATTGATGCCATGGAAGTTTCAGGCACCAACCCTTTTAAATACTTAGTGGTAACCAGAATTTTAGCTACAACCCTAATGTTGCCATTACTGGTTGTTTTTGGTGATTTAATTGCGCTATACGGTTCGGCCTTAGTTGAAAACCTTAAAGGAAATGTGTCTTTTCAACTTTATTTTAACACGGTTTTCGGCGCACTATCATTTGGTGATTTAATACCCGCGACGGTGAAATCGTTCTTTTTTGGTTTTGTCATTGGACTGGTAGGTTGTTACAAGGGTTACAACAGTAAAAAAGGTACAGCAGGCGTGGGATTAGCTGCTAATACAGCTGTTGTGATGGCTTCTTTACTGTTATTTATGGTAGATTTTATTGCGGTTTTTATTTCTGATATTTTTTATGAGCTATGAAAGTACCCAATAACACTAATGCAAATGGAAAAAAACAAACCAATAACAAGGTAATTATAAAAATTAAAGGGCTTCGAAAAAGTTTTGGTGAAAACCACGTTCTTAAGGGGTTTGACATGACCCTTTATGAGGGTGAGAATTTGGTTATTATGGGCAAATCAGGTTCAGGAAAATCGGTTATGATTAAGTGTTTAGTGGGGCTAATTGCTCCAGATAGCGGATATGTTGAGGTACTTGGAAAAGATATTTCAACTTTGAATCAAAAGTCTCTAGATGCGTTGCGCGCAAATATTGGATTTCTATTTCAAGGTAGCGCCCTTTACGATTCAATGACTGTTCGTGAGAACTTAGAGTTTCCAATGCGTAGACATCAACAAAAATTGGGTAAAGTAACCAATACCGAACCTTTAGTACTAGAAGCCTTAGAAAATGTGGGCTTAGCTCATACCCTAGATTTAATGCCTGCTGAACTTTCTGGGGGTATGAAAAGAAGGGTTGCTTTAGCCCGAACATTAATTTTGAAGCCTAAAGTTATTTTATATGATGAACCAACAAGTGGCCTAGACCCTATTACCTCTAAAGAAATCATTGAACTAATGCGTACCATACAGAAAAAATATGGTACATCATCATTGATTATAACTCATGATGTAGATTGCGCACGGGTCATATCTGAACGCATGATTCTTTTGGTCGATGGTATTAATTACGCAGAAGGTACTTACGCCGAGCTATCAGCATCGAAAGATTTAAAAGTAGAAGCATTTTTTAAAAAGTAATATCATGGCAAAAACGGCCCAACAAAATTTAAAATTAGGCATTTTCGTAATTCTTGGAACCTTGTTATTGCTAATTGCGGCCTATCTCATTGGCAATCGTCAGAACATGTTTACTAAAAACTTCACAATAACAGCAATATTTAAAAACGCCAATGGACTTCAAAATGGAAACAACGTAAGATTTTCAGGAATTAATGTAGGTACCGTTAATAAAATAGAAATGATTAATGATACTACTATACAAGTTTTTATGGCTATACAAGAAAAAATGCAAAGCCATATTAAAAATAATGCCGTGGCAACTATTGGCTCTGATGGTCTTGTAGGTAGTATGCTTGTAAATATTGTACCAGGACAAGGGGAGGCACCACTTATTAAAGCGGGTGATGAATTACAATCTTTCAGCAAAATTGCAACACAAGACATGCTTAATACTTTAAATGTAACTAACGAGAATGCCGCTCTTTTAACAGCCGATTTATTGCAAGTAACACAATCGTTAACAAAAAGTGATGGTACATTAGGTAGCTTACTAAATAATACTACAATGGCAAAAAACTTGCAACAAACTATGGCAAATCTAAACCAAGTTAGTTCAAAAGCAAATACCTCTATGTATCAGATAAATAACATTCTTGGTCAGATTAATTTACAAGAAAGCGCGGCTGGGGTATTGCTTAACGATACGTTATCTGCGAGAAAAATAAAGACTGTCATCTATAATCTAGAAGCTTCTAGTATTGAAATTAATAACATGTCTAAAGAATTGGGTAGTATTATCAGTGATTTAAATGATGAAAAAGGAATGTTGTACTATGTTGCTAAAGATACCGTATTGGTCAAACAACTAAAAAACACTATGAAACATATTGATCAAGGAACAGAGCGTTTTAATGAAAATATGGAAGCATTAAAACATAATTTTCTAACCCGTGGCTATTTTAAAAAACAGGAAAAATTAAATAAAAAGAAAGATAATTAATGAACTGCTATCTACAGATTTCAAAAAACATTTTACCACGTTTAAAAAGCATGGGAATAACTAAGGGTATGAGCAGACTAAGTAATAAGGTCTTTCTTTTTTTAATAACCCCGAAGGAGTTTATTTTCTAACCCAATTCTTATGGCTTAGCACGCTACTTTTTCTACTTCAATTCAATTCTCACTACCATAATTATTTTACTCACCAATGCTTTTACTACAAGGTTTTCTTCAATACATAGATATTTACCTAATAGTATTGCCTAGAAAACTTAATTGATTAAACATTTCTTGTAGTAATGTCTCTTACCTCCTACCCTAGTAAGTTGAGTAATTGACATTTTCTCTAAAAAACTGTCTCAATATTTAGGATTGGTTTGCAATGGCTAGCAAAGGTATTCTGGCATGCATTACTAGCTCTCTTCCCACACTTTTATTAAATATTTTATCGAAAATTGTATGCTTTCTTGTGAACAGCACAAGAATATCAGCGTTAATATCGGCACAATAATCTTCTATTTCTTCAACAACGTCTTCATTTTGAAGCACGGTTATAGTGAAGTTATTATCCTTAAAAGTTTTTGTTAGTTCTGATTTGATGCCCTCAACATCTAAACCTTTAGTACTCGAATTAAACACATGCAATAGGTGCAATTTGGTCTTAAAAGCAACCAAAAAATTCCTAATTTTTTCTAGCTGTTCAAAGTGGTCTATAGTTTCAGTTGCCAGTACCGTATTTGTAATACCTCTAAACCTAGCTAATTCTGGAATAACAATTACAGGAATGGTACTATTCTCCATTACGGCAGCAGCATTACTGCCGAACAATGTCTTTTTTAGACCTGTAGCACCTTTAGTACCCATCACAATTAAATCAACACTGTTCTTAACTCCAAAGTTTTCAATTACCTTTTCGAAAGAATCTCCTGCTACTGTGGCATCCGTTATCTTTACCTCATCACCAACATAATCACTAAGTTCTTTCAAGAGTCTTTCCATCTTAACCTTACTACTTTTTTTGACAGCGTCATGCAACCTGTGTCTAGCCATAGAAACCATTCCTGGAGTATCAGATACAATCACCTGTAAGAGTATTATGTTGGCATTTATTGCTTTGGCCATATCTATGGCATAATCTACGGCTACTCTAGAAAGCTTTGAGAAATCTGTGGGAACCATTATTTTCATTATGCAAATTTTTAGAATTGTTTAATACATCAATCTATAAAGTAGAGCACTTGTACCTTTACAATTTTGTAAAGGCTAAAAATGTGTACACTGGTCTTATCCCTTTTTTACCGATTAATTAAATGAAATTCATCTGGTTACTTCTTCATTAAAATAAGGATATCATCTATGGTGCTCTAGAATACAATATGGAAACTACATAACAACATTTACCTTTACAATGACATCCGTCATTAGTGTACCGAAGTAAATAATTTATAAATACTTAAAAGAAGAAGTAGAGCGTAGTATGTTGTTTAAAAATTTACCACAATTTTTAGCATTCAATTTAAAATAGAAATGGGCTCGTTTGGGTAATCAATCATTGTTTTACAATTCGGCCGTCCTCCATTTGTATAATACGGTCTGTTCTTTTGGCAAAATCCTCGTCATGGGTAACCACCAATAGCGAAAGACCAACTTCTTCTTTTAATTGTTTGAAAATACTAAATACGTTTTCTGAATTATGGCTATCTAAGTTTCCGGTAGGTTCATCTCCCATTAAAATTGTTGGGTTATTAATTAACGCTCTAGCAATGGCAACCCGCTGTTTTTCACCACCAGAAATGCGGGAGGCCCGCTGCTTTGCCAAATGTCCTATATGTAACATTTCTAATTTTTCAAGAGCATCTTTTTTTATTTGGATATATGATTTTTCAGCTAGTTTTTTAGCGGGTAACATTACATTTTCCAAAACACTAAACTCAGACAGCAAATAATGAAACTGAAATACGAAGCCTATATGCTTATTTCGTATTCTGGATAATTCTTTTTGAGACTTACCGGTAACCAACTCGTTATTTAAATATAACGCACCGGTATAGTCCCTATCCATAGTTGATAGTATATAAAGTAAAGTTGATTTTCCTGAACCTGATTTGCCCATTATGGAGGCAAATTCTCCTTTTTTTATGCTAATTGATATGTCTTTTAACACATGGAAATCTACAGGCTTTCTAAAGTATTTATTGATATTTTTAGTTTCTAAAACAAAATTGTCCCCTTCCATTATGTTCCTCTTATAATTCGTACTGGGTCAATGTGCTTGGCTTTATTAGAAGGCAGGTAACCTGCAATAAAGGTTGATACTAAGGCAAATGTGATACCAATAAGATAATATCCAAGATTATAATTGATGGGGTACGTGGTTATGGTAGGTAATGCTTGTGTTTCAAAGGCTATATTGTCTATTAAACGCGATAGCCCGTATCCAATAATAAGTCCAAAAATTCCACCAACGGCTCCAATAATCATTGCCTGACTCATAAAAACCAACTGCACATCTTTTCCCGAAAATCCAGTGGCTCTTAAAATGGCAATATCTTTCATTTTCTCATAAATAAGCATATTTAAAATGTTATAGATACCAAAACCGGCAACAATCAATAAGGTTATGGATACGGCATACGTGATTAGGTTTCTAATATTAGATCCGGTCTCAAATTGTGCATTGGCTTCGTTTATATCGGTAGCCTTTACTGCAAATTGCTTTTCAAGTGACCTTGCCATGGTGGGTGCGGATTGTAAGTTGTATAATTTTATATTAATGTCTGTAATATAATTTTGAGGTTCGCCCAGTATGCGCTGCACGGTATTTAAATTGGCAAAACTTTGTATATCATCAATTTCTGCAATACCACTCTGGTAGATTCCCACAATTTTTAAAGGAAATATATCTCCTTTTACGGTGCTAATTTGAACGCGGTCTCCAATAGAAAGTGACATTTTATTTGCCAAACCAGCCCCCAGAAGAATACCGTTCTCAGTATTTTTTAAAGCCTCAGGCGTACCTTCTACAATATAGTCTCTCATATTATACAACCGTACACTTTCCATAATATCTACACCTACCAGATTACCGCCCAGTTCTAAAGAACCTGAGAGATAGAAGATTTGTGCCCTTAGTTCTGGAGTAGCCCCTAAAACGTTTTCATCTGTATTTAAATAATTTAGTATAGGTAATGCATTATGGATTTTTGTTTGACTCAGTTTTGGTTTAACAGAATGTACAATGTTAAAAGCATCTTCATATGCTTGGTAACGGCTTACAGGTTGGTTTAGGGTGGGTTCTATTTCGCTATAAAGATGTATGTGAGGAGTCTGATTTAAAACAAGGTCGTCTAGCATTTCATTGAGTCCGGTCATAAAACTTACCAAAGTAATATAGGCCCCAATACCAAAGGTAACTCCCAAAGAAGCGGTTACAGTAGATTTCATCTTGGTTATAAGATGGGTCTTGGCTATGTTTAGTATCACACTCCAATTCGTCATTCTTTGGGTTTTAAAATCTTTGTGTTTTCGTCTATACCTGCAACTATCTCAACGCTTTCCAGATCTTGAAGTCCTAATTGCACTTCGACCAATCCATTTTCTGTTTTTACCTGTGTACCCCCGATAATATAAGTTTTTGGTATGGTGAGTACACTTTCTTTCTCTGCAACAATAATATTTCCCTCGCCTGCCAAACCAGGATATAGAATTTTGGGTGGGTTGTCAAAAACAGCCTCTACAGTAAAGGTTTGGGAGCGTTCATCTTTTTTAGGATATATTTTATGCACTGTTGCCCTAAATACCTGATTAACATATGCATCTAATACTAAAAGTGTTTTTTGACCTTTACGAATGCGAACTATGTCTACCTCATCTACCAATAGTTGAATTATAAACTGATTGGCACTACCCATAATAGCTATGGGTTCTAAAGTGCTTACCAATTCTCCAGGATTTCTATTTATAGCATAAACCTTTCCACTAATTTTACTGGTAACGGTAAAATCTTGGGTGTTCACTTGGCTTGTTAAATAATTATTGCGCGCCTGTTTTATCTGCGTAGAAAGTTCATTCTTGGTTCGCTCATATTTGCTTTTCAGCAACTTTAAATTGTTTTGAGAAATTTCATAAGCGAGTTTTTGATTTTCAAATTGTGTTTTTGAGCCTATTTGCTGATCCCACAATCTTTTCTGTCTGTAAAAATTCAACGAATCGTTAGTAAGCGACAATAATGCTGTTTTAATTTCATCTTCTAAAGAACTTAATACCGCAGCATTACCACTAAAGTTTTCTTGAGCAAGTTGCAAGGCAAGTTTCGCATTTTCTGTATTGAGTTTTGGAGTAGTATTTATGATTTGAAAAAGTGGTGCCCCCTTACTTATGGTATCTCCTTCCTCCACATATATTTTATCTAAAATACCTGCCACAGCTGAGTGTACCTGATATAAACTATCTGGTTGAATGGTAGCCGAAGCGTAAACAGATTCTACCAATCTGGTTCTGGTGGGATAAATACTTTCTTCAGCATTTCCGCAGGAAACTAAAAACACTATAAAGAGGACAAAAAAGACTTTAGTCATAAAATGGTGTGATATAAAATCAAAATACGACAAAACCTTTTTTAAAAACTATGAGCAAAATCATGCTACCAAAATTTACCATTTAGGTACTCGAAGCTGAGGTATTATTGTGGTGAAATTGCTAAACTTAAATTTTCAAGCTTGTGCTTAGTTAATTTTTCTATGAAAAATAAGCGTGCATTTCCATTCACCATTTTTGGCTATTAAGTTGCAATCCTTGCTAGTAACAGGTTGTATTCTAGTAGCAACGTTATCATACCAAATTCCGAATAGTTGCCCTACAAGTCTGTTACTATTTATCTCTTTAATATTTATATAATAAAAAATAGAATTATATAGCGTATTTATCTTTAACACCTCATTTAATAAGGATATTAATAAGCCTTCCGGATTATTTGCGGTTAGTTCTAGGTTAACAATACAATCTGAGTGGCAAGCCGCACTACAAGCACCGGGTTTAATTATTTGAGCCATTTCTTCCAGTGCCCTATTAAAAAGATGCTGTAAGGTGTTACCT
This sequence comes from Croceivirga lutea, assembly GCF_014235875.1. GTDB lineage: Bacteria > Bacteroidota > Bacteroidia > Flavobacteriales > Flavobacteriaceae > Croceivirga > Croceivirga lutea. Next base: position 692,303 of record NZ_JACJUK010000001.1, read on the forward strand.
CCAATTTCAATTTGTAGTAAAGGTAATTTAGATTTTCGATGCTGATGCAACCTACGTTTCTTAAAACTTGGTTTTGTAATGGCTTTATTACCCATCTTATTAAAACTTTATATGGTGCCTTTAAAAATTGTGTATACAAAGAGAATATTCGTGAAAAACAATTTCACGAATATTCTTATTAAAAGCTTAATTAAATATGTGGATCCATTATACCAAAAGTAACCTTAGTAGTTACCCGGTATTGAACAATGACATTTTCTTCTACCACTACCTGCATATCTTGTACATAGACAGATTTTATGTTCTTTACAGTTTTTGAGGCCTCTTTAATAACGTTTCTTACGGCGTCTTCAAAACTGATTTTTGAATTACCCATGACCTCTATTACTTTTAATACTGACATGATTTTTAGTTTTTTATTGATTATAAAAATGTTCCTGTTTCATCCACTTTGACCCTTAATACTTTGTCACCATTCTCTAGTTTAAGCTTATACTTCTTAGTAGAGCCTTTTGTATCATGATACTGTACTAAGTAAATATCCTTAGTTATTGTCCACTCTGGGAACCGATCTAATACAGCTTTCTTTACTACATCAGGAAGGTTGACATTCTTGTATTTTTCGGCTGTACGTAGCAACTTCCCATCTTTATCATAGGCGGCAAGAATTTTACCTTCAGGAATAAAGAAATTAATCTGGTATAAATCGTAGTCATCTTGATAGAACTCTGAGTCTTTAACATTAAAAGCAGCAACTTTACGCTGCAATAGTTCAACCGGAAGTGAAGCTACCTCACCCGTGTTCATATTATTCAAATATTTGTAATTCGTAGCATAAACCGTAACCTCCGATAACTGTTCAGTTTTTATGATTTGTGCAAAAGTTTGAGTGGTCAGCCCAAGTAAAATAAGACCTAAAACCATTTTTTTCATTATTTCAATATTTAGATTAATAATTAGACGTAACATAGAACCCATACTGGTTCTTTTAAGCTAAATTATCGCTAACGAGCTGGCACTACAATGACTTGAATCAGTCAGACATTAGGAAGAAATTATGAGAGTAATTGACTTAAATAGTGTTGGTTAGCAGTACCTCATGTTTAATTTTATCTTTTATTTTAAAAAATTAACATTGGAATATTTCAAGTATGTGGATAGTGAAAATTGTTATTGAAAAAATCTTCTGATTTCAATCAATTCCTCAGCTCTAGTAGCGTATAAAAATTCTAATTACATCACTTTAAATTTGAGTTATTTAGTTCTTCTAGAGTTAATTATTCATGTTAAAAATGAATACATAATTTGCTCTAAATATGCTCAGTTTTAAAATTGATTTTTGAATTCATCTAGTTTAATCTATGCTAAAAAAAATAGGTAGTTGTCAACTATTTTGAAATACTTTTCTTACAGAGATTATGTGAAAAATTTAGTACTTTCAGTAACCCGAAATTTGATATCGTAATTATGCCGACTATATTGGTTATTGACGACAATAGAACCATACAGGAGAATACAGTTGAATTTCTAGAAATGGAAGGCTTTTACGCTATTACAGCCAATAATGGTAAAGATGGTTTTGACAAAATATGTAAATATAAGCCTGATCTAATTGTTTGTGATTTACTAATGCCTGAAATGGGAGGATTAGAATTACTTACGAAATTGGGCTCTCATACTGAACTTAAACATATACCAGTAATAATTTTTAGTGCTAAAAGCGAGAAAATGGATATTTCAAAAGGTATGGATTTTGGTGCTTATGATTATATAGTTAAGCCATCTGATTTAGAAGATTTACTAGCTTCAATAAAAAAATGTTTCCAACAAAACCAAATTAGTTAAGTAGTATACTAATACATGTATAAATAGAAAATACGCTACATTCTACTTGAATCTACATGTATGTAAACCAATTTTAATTATTACTCTTATTTAACACTATTCAAAGAAAAAAACTCCAAAAATGACCTAGGTCATTTTTTAGGTTGTATACATGGCATATATTCGCTCTATAGTTATTAAAGTATTAGTTCTTTGAAAATAAAAAATAGGTGTTTTAATGTAGCAATACCCTGAAGCACCAAAGAAGGTATCACAAATGTGTATAATCTTGTGGTAAGCCAGTTTACCCAGCAATAGGTGATTTGAGTGAGCTACTTTAAGTGAAATATACAAATGCAATACCTTCTTGGAACCAGGGCATTTAAGCCCTGGTTTCTTTTCAAAAAACTAAGTAATATAAGTTTATATACCATTAGGCATGTAGGCTAAGTAAAGCGAGTAGTTTTGGCAATCTACCTATTGAACTTTTATAATATTTTAGCAATAATTTGTCGTAAAGGCTTAATTGAACGCATTGACAATTTCTAACGCTTTATGGAAAACAGGAAGTTGAAACTTCCTGTTTTTTTTTATATTTTTAGTAAACCCTTTATTGAATTATGTAGTTGTATATTTTAACTTCTCCTAGAAAACAACATAACTTGAACTTTACCTTTAAATAGAAAGGTATTGGTGAACTATTCTGCAACTAAGAAAACCTTATCCAAATTCGGCAATCGCTTCTAAATCATCTTTACGTAATAGAATAATTTTTCTACCCTTGTCTGTGGTTATGATACCTTCATCTTTAAATTCAGATAAAGTTCTAATTGCTGTTTCTGTGGCAGTACCTATGAGACCGGCAAAATCTTCTCGCGGTATTCCGGCTCCTCCGTCAGGTGTGTCTAATATAATACCCTTATCATAAAGATCTAATAGTGCTCTGGCTGCCCTTTGTCTTACTGGTGCAAAGGCCATAGCTACTAATTTTTTTTGCACATCTATTAGATTGTTAGAGACCATTTCAATAAATTTCTTACTAACCATTGGGCTGCTATAAAGTAATTTTAAAAAATCTTCTTTTGGAATGGCACATAACTCTGCATGCTCTAAAATAACAGCATTTTCAACATATTGGCCATTGGTATTTAAAAGTGATAATTGGCCAATAAAATCTCCTGGTCCAAAGAGTCCGGTTACCAATTCCTTTCCAGCTTCTGTACCCTTATAAGTCTTAACACTGCCACTTTCAATAAAATATAGAGCATTAGCACGGTCACCTTCCCAAAATACTATTTCTTTTTTTTCATAAGATTTTACTTCGTGATCTTTAGAAAGATCTTCTAATTCAACGTAATCAGATACCGTTTCAAGAAATGAATTAAGACCTTTAAGTGTTCTTGTAATTGTCTTTTTTAAAGACTCATTCTTTTTTAATCTGCTCGAAATAGCATTAAGCAATTCTTTCTCTTGAAAAGGTTTGGTTAAATAATCATCAGCCCCAAGATTCATTCCTGTTCTAATATCAAAAGGGTTAGATTTTGCGGTTAAAAAAATAAAAGGGATACTAGACGTACCATCGTCTAGACTTAAATTTTGCAAAACCTCATAACCATCCATTTCTGGCATCATAATATCACAAAGAATTAAGTCAGGCTTGAATTGTTTAGCGCGAATAACACCTACACTACCATTTTCAGCCGTGAATACCTGGTAGTCTGCAAGTTCTAAAATATCTGCCGTATTCTCTCTAACATCAATATTGTCTTCAATTAGTAATATTTTTTTCATGATAATAATATTATGGCGTGTTCAGTGATAACGGCAAAGCCAGTTGAAATGAACTGCCTGTACCTATTTCACTTTTGAATGTAATTTTTCCCCCTAGCAACTCTGTATATTGCTTTACAATGTGCAAACCAAGGCCGGTACCTTGTAAGTTAATAACGTTAGATGCACGAAAAAACCGCTCGAATAAATGATATTGTTCATCTTGTGGTATACCCATACCCTTATCTGTAATGGTAATTAAAACCCTATCTAGTTGTTGCCGTATTTTGATAAAAATCTTTTGTCCTTCTTCAGAGTATTTAATAGCATTAGATAAAAGATTAATAAGAATATGCGTTAAAAGTTTAGAATCTTGAAACAACATAAGTTCTGTATTGCTGTGTTTTAATTGAATCTGTTGTCCTAACTTTTTTGTAGGCAAAACCTCTTGTATGACCAATTTTACCAAATTAAATAACTCAAAAGATTTTGGTTTTGCGCGGATAATGCCTTCATCTAATTTATCAAGCGATAAAAAATCGTTGAGAATTACAACCAGATAGTTTACGTTAGATCGAATACGTTCTACATGCTTAAGTCTTCTTTTTTCTTTACCGGTTTCATTTTGTTTACTTATAAGAATAGCTGACGATAGTATAGCACTTAAAGGCGTTCTAAACTCATGAGAAGCTATTGCGATAAATCGTGATTTTAATTCGTTTAAATTTTGTTCAGCATACAAGGCCGCTTCTAATTTCTCTTGAAGTCTTTTTTGATGAGTTATGTTATTAAAAACCAAAAGTGCCCGCTGATTTTCTTTTTCTTGAGTCTGCAGCGGGGTTGTTTGTAAAGAGTAATGCTGCCCTCGAAACGATACTTCATCCTCAACCAATTCTCCTTTAAGGGTAGCTTCAACATCTCTTTTGATTTTTGCAAGTTCTATGTTTGAAAATATTGTGATTTGGCTCAAATTATGGTTAATGAATTCAGATTTCTTGAGTCCCATTCTATCAAGCTCTTCACCATCAATGTAAATAAGTTCTAGACTGTTGTTAAATACCATAATTGCGCTCCGAGGAAATTTCTGTACAATTGCGGTCAAAAACATTCTGCTTTCATGCATCTTACTTTCCGCTTTCTGAGTAATGGCCATTTGGCTCTCAAGAGCTAGATTAGTTTCGACCAAATTTTTAATGGTATCTTGTAGTTCTTGAGTGTGGTATTTAACCTTTGCTTTTAATGTTTTTGGTAATCTATCGAGCTTTTTTTGGTTTTTCTTTAATTCAGTAATATCTGTCCCAGAACATATAATACCCTTAACGTTGCCGTCTACATCTTTAAGTAAAGAGTTGCTCCACTGAATTAGTTTACAATTGTTTTCTTTTGTTACTATCCAATTCTCATAAATAGCCGGTGGCTTAATTATGCCTTTTATAATTTGATCAAAAAGAAAGGTCAGTTTCTTTTGCTCATTTTTTGGAATACAATGATAAAACCAGTTCTTACCCAAGATTTCATGGCGCGCATATCCAAGAATATCGCAGCCCTTTTGGTTAATTAATTCTACAGCGTAATCAGAATTAATTACCACAAATAAACAGGCTGCTGTATCTAAATAACTAAAAAGCGTACGGTCTTCTATTTCCATTGCTACGAATATTACCCTTAGGCTTCATGAATAAATAGTATTTCAATTCTCTTTCTACAATGACGAGTTATATTACGAATACCGTTTTTTGTAATTTTAAATACGTGGAGTGTCTATAATCGGTGGTATTCCTTTAAAGATAATTTAATTATTGTAGTATTGATATGACATTTGTCAGGCTATCTTCAATAGCAATAAAAAACTTTATTTAACGCTTTGCAGCAATATTTTTCTCAAAAAGTATAGTACCACAAGAAGAGTTTATTAAGAAAATTCTCTCGAAAAATTGATTATTTAAAAATACTGAAACTTTGGTTTTTTAAATACCCATTCTATGGCATAGCATTACGTTTTTAAAACAAAAGAGGTTTACAATTTTTTACAGTAAACTAGGCGTCCCTGAACTAAAAATTTTAAAAACAAAGCCCTCTACCAATTGCTTTGATATATGGAAAATTGAGGCAATTGGTTGGAGGGTTTGCTATAGCGTTATACCATTTTGCTTTTATACAATCGGTACTTTTTTGGGAGGTAACTTTTTAGCCTCTTTTTTCTTTTCTAAATTAAAACTCAAGATACCGTCTTTATAAGAGGCTTCAATAGCTTCTTGCTTTACACTTTTAGGCAGTTGTAAAGAGCGTTCAAAAGAATTGTAGCTAAACTCTCTACGAGTAAAATTTTCATCTTTTTCTTCTTCAGAAGTTGATCTTTCTGCCGTAATGTTAAGGCAACCATCATCAATGGTCACTTCAAAATCTTTTTTGGCAAATCCGGGGGCCGCTAATTCAATTTCAAATTTGTCATTACTTTCTTTAATATTTAAGGCGGGTTCAGAAACGTTTCCGTTCCAAAAACCGTCTGGCAAAATATCTTGCCCCCAACCACGATTATCAAAGAAGTTATCCACATCAAAAAAATCTTGAGAAATTAGATTGCTAAAAGGTCTTCTCCTTTTAAATTTTACAAGTGACATAACAGTATTATTTAAAGGTTAAACATATTTTTATTATGTCTAATGTACGTTTGAGTAATAGGCACAACAATGATTTGGGTCAGTAGAAAACATTGTTTAGTGCTAATTTTTAGGCCTTAAAAGCTTATGTAAAATACTATTAGTACCAAAACCATATGAGTTAAACAAATTAGGTGCAACTGTATTGTAAATGGTTTTCACCGTGGTCATAGATTTTTGAAATCGAATAAAATTTACTCTAAGTATCTATAGTAGATAATTACTGTTGCTTATTATCTAATTTCATTATCCGGCCAACATTCCACCATCAATCAAGTGAGTGCATCCTGTTATAAATTTACTTTGCTCAGAAGCTAAGAATAGTACGGTTTGGGCTATTTCTTTTGATTCTGCATAACGCCCAAAAGGTACTGCCGACTCAAAGCCCGATTTTGCCTGATTAGGATTTTCTGGAGAAATATCTTTTTCAATTCTCCTCATCATCTCATTATTCACTGGACCTGGATGTATGGTATTAACACGTATTTTTCTGGATGCAAATTCTAGAGCTGCAGAACGCATTATACCAACAACAGCATGTTTACTTGCTACATAGGGTGCTAAACCTTCAAAACCCTTTAAACCTGCTACAGATGAAGTGATGATTACACTACCCCCATCATTCATTTTAGGAATTACTTCTTGGCAACCCAGCCACACTCCTTTTAAGTTAATTGCCATTACCCTATCAAATATTTCTTCTGGATATTCAGAAATTGGTCTTGATGTTCCTTCTATCCCGGCATTATTAAAAAAAATATCAATTTTACCAAAGGCATCCAGTACATAACTAACATATTTTTTTACCTCTGAACATTTAGAAACGTCAGCCTTAAAGGTTAGAAGTTTAGATGTATTAAAATATTTTTCTGCTTTTTTTAAGCCTTTGATATCAATGTCAACTAAGGCTACATTAGCACCTTCTTCTAAAAATAGTTTTGCTGTTGCCAACCCAATACCATTAGCACCACCAGTTATAATGGCCACTTTACCTTTTAAGCTATTCATACTCTAGTTGTTTAATGTCAATTTTCTAATTTCCCATCCGCTGTCTACATGATAAACGGCTACCAGTCCTGCATTCAGCATTTTGGCACCAATAAAAGGGAGCTTGTAACGTTTTTTGGTCATTTGAATACCTTGTCTTCTGTCGTAATACTCCACTATTTCTCCTGAGGTATTGAGTAACACATCAAAGAACTTAAAATCATAAATATTCAATTTAAACTCATTTTGGCCTCTAAGTGTTTTATCAAATAAAACACCAGTAGTGTAACCGTCTTTAAAGTGATAAACATTCAATAATGTAGGTTCAAGTATAACATTACCCTCTGTGTCTATAAAACCAAATACAGAAACGCCATCTTCAACTTTTTTGGTGATGATACATCTACCATCTTTAAACATTGGGTAGGCAATTGCAGAAACATCTGTTTTTGTTGAATCCGCATTCTTGGTCCAGTAAATATCATCTCTAAAATCGATAACCATATTACCATCTTTATTAATAAAGGCCCATTGATTTCCCTTACGAACGGCGGCCATACCCTCACTAAAAGGAGCTATTTGTTCAATACCATCTAAAGTTTGTGATTGTAAAAAACCAGAGATTACAATTGTAATTGAAAGGAGAAGTATTTTTTTCATGATGTTTTATTTTTCGTAAAAAAGTTATTATAGATATTATATAATGTTGGCTTTGATTAAAACTTTACATCTGGATAAATCATTCTTTTCAAGTCTTTTGGAAGTCCACTTCGGATGTCTTCTAATTCACCAAACGATACATACTTTCGCAAATAAATAAAGGTGGTATTCACATAAAGTTCGGCTGCCTCATTAGTATACCCAAAATCATTGACGGCAACTGGCCAATCGCGTTCTTTTACCAAATTGAGGAAGTCTGCCATATTTTTAACCTTGGGTTTTTTCTTTGTCATATTCCAACCGTTCACATAAATAGCTTTAATAAACATTGGTAGTTGTGCAATAAATTGTAGTGATTCTTCTGGCGGAATAATTTCTCTAAGGGCATGCATAATTGCAATGAATATTCTACCTGCTTTTTCAGTGTCTTCACCAAAGTTCATTTCTTTGGCATAATCCTTTAAAAAGGTATTTCCCTGCGTTGCATATTGATTAAAATCAAGTGCCATAACTACTGCTTTTAAAGTACCTATAAAATTGGTGAACCAATATGCAAGCTGAAATGACCTAGATCATTTTAAAAAAAGTAAATCCATAATAGTTTAGAGTTTTAATTTAAAAATTAAGAAGAATGACCTTTAATATTCAATTCCAAAAAATGCCGGAAAGTGAATCTTTACGAGATCGCATAATGCTAAACTTAGAGAAGCTGGCTAATAGATATAGTTTTATAATTAATGCTCAAGTATTGTTTAAGCAAGAGAACAATTCAAAAGGAAAAGGAAAAATATGTGAGATTGAGCTAAGCGGACCCGGTCCAAGACTATTTGCCAAATCAGATACTGATGATTTTGAAAAAGCTGCCGCCGAAACGCTAAAAGAATTAGAAAGGCAATTGAGAAAACGAAAAGAAACGTTCAGCAAAAAGAAAAAAATTAATTAACATGCAACATATACTAGTGCCTGTAGATTTTTCGCAAACCTCTGCATACGCCCTTGAAGTAGCGGCTACAATAGCCAAAAAACAAAAGGCGACCCTTTCTGTAATACACATGCTAGGTCTTTCTGAAGCAGTACTTACTAAAGACGAAACACAAGAATATGATGAGGCCAAATATTATATGGAGCTTGCTAAAAAAAGATTTAAAGAATTTCTAAATAAGCCCTATTTAAAAGGTCTTAAAGTCTATGAAATAGTACAGAACTACAAAATATTTAGTGAACTAAATAATGTAGCCAAAGAACATAAAATAGATCTTATAGTAATGGGATCACACGGTGCAAGTGGTTTTAGTGGCTTTTTTGTGGGATCCAATACAGAGAAAGTTGTACGAACTTCTGATGTACCCGTATTGGTTATTAAAGAGCAAATGCCAGACTTTAACTTAAATAAGATATTGTTTGGATGCAATTTTGATGAGGAAAACATACTCGCTTTTAAAAAAGCTAAGCAACTTGCTAAACTGTTCTCTGCAGCTTTTAAACCCATTTACATTAATCTACCAAGCGAAGGTTTTAAAAGTACTTTAGAAAGTGAAAAGCACATATCTGATTTCCTATTTAAGGCTGGTGAATCAGATACAACTGTTGCAATTTATAACGATTACAATGTAGAGAGAGGCCTATTTAATTACAGTCAAAAAAATGGTATTGATGCTATTGCTATACCAACGCACGGTCGTAAAGGCCTTTCACATTTTTTCGTGGGAAGTATTGGTGAAGATGTAGCAAACCACGCCACCTTACCAGTTTTGACTATTAAAATCTAAATTAATCTCTAAATAAAATTTTAATGTTTCCTAAAAGAACTAATTCAGATTTATTGGTTTTAGAAAAAGAATTTGCAATAGCATCTGCCGTGTATAGAATTAAATTCTTGATATGTACTGGAAAAAGCTTGGGATGGTCTTTATAAAACTCCTTAAAAAATTCAAAACCTTGTGCACTACTCATGTCATATTCCATAGCCCAATCAAAAACGGTTTCTATTTGATAGGCAGCATCAGAATGATAACGGTCTTCAATATCATCAACATCAAGCCAATTGTCTCTTACAATCAGTCTAAGTTTTTCGAGCTCCTTTTTATGAACTGTACCATCAGCCATAGCAACTGCAAAGAACAATTTGCCGAGATTTTGGTAAAGTTCAATACCTACTTTTTGAAAATGCTCCATAACTGATATGTTTAAAAACTACTCAAAAATAAGATGATGTTATTAGCCTCAATATGATTAAAATCAGTAATTAACCTTAACTTTAAACTATGCATGTGTTTCAGAAAAACAGCAATATTTTTCATTTGCTATCAGAAGGGGTATCTGAAGGCATTATAGTGGTAAACACCAAACAACAAATTGTGGCCACTAACTCATCTGCCAACGAAATGTTTGGCTATGAAAAAGAAGAACTATTAGACAAATCTATAGACACCGTTATTCCCAAAAGATACCATACAGACCATAACAAACACGTAGATAAATTTATTCTTAAAAGTGAAAAGCGTTCAATGGGGCAAGGCCGAGAACTTTACGGGGTAAAAAAAAATGGACAAGAATTCCCTGTAGAGGCTGGGTTAAACCCTTTTAAACTCTATGGCTCTACCTATGTTATGGCGTTAATAACAGATATAACCGAGCGCAAAAATTACACAGAAAATCTAGAGAGAATAGTTCAAGAACGCACTAAACAACTAACTGAAGCCTTAGCCAAAGAAAAAGAGCTCAGTGAACTAAAAACCCGTTTTCTGTCTTTGGTTTCTCATGAATTTAAAACACCGCTAAGTAGTATTTTAACCTCTGTTACTTTATTAGGCAAATACACCAAAACCGATGAACAAAAAAAGCGTGATAAACATGTTAACACCATTCGTAATAAGGTCATGTATCTAGATACTATTTTAAACGACTTTCTTTCTATAGAACGATTAGATTCAGGGAAAATGCACTACAAGTTAGAAGAATTTCCATTGAGTAAATTGGTCAACGAAGTTATTTATGATGCCAACATGTTACTTAAACCGGGGCAGCAAATTAAGTATCCTGAAAACATAGACGACTTAATAATCAAATTTGACGAAAAAACCTTAGAATTGGGGTTGTCAAATCTTATTTACAACGCCATAAAATATTCTCCTGAAGATACCACGATAGAAGTAATCGTCAACAGGAAAACAACAAACTTAGAAATCTGTGTAAAAGACGAAGGTATTGGTATCCCCAAAAAAGACCAGAAACACATTTTTGACCGGTATTTTAGAGCAGAAAACGCTCTTCTAACACAAGGTACTGGTATTGGTTTAAACATTGCAAAACAGCATTTGAAAAATCTTGACGCAACACTTGATTTTTCTAGCGTAGAAAACCAAGGCTCTACATTTACCATTACTATTCCACTAGAAATTTAAACCTTTGGGAAAATGAAAAAAATTCTGTTGATAGAAGATGACCGTGCCCTACGAGAAAACACGGCTGAACTCTTAGAACTTTATGGATACAAGGTACGTACAGCAGCGAATGGGATGGATGGTTTAAAGTATGCTCAAGAATCACCTCCAGATATTATTTTATGTGACATTTTAATGCCCAAAATGAATGGTTACAGTGTATTGCAAGAGTTAGCTTTTGATAATAATACTAGACATATTCCGTTCATTTTTCTTTCTGCAAAAACAGAGCTAAAAGAGATTAGAAAAGGAATAAACTTAGGCGCAGACGACTACTTAACTAAACCGTTTGATGAAAACGACTTACTTAATGCCATTGAAAACTGTTTATCCAAAACAAAACTTTTATCAAAAAAATTAAAACAGCTACCCTTCAAAGTAATTCTCTAAAGAAATTAGCACATTTAATAAATTGAAATTGTCTTTTAACTAACCTACTATTTAATAAAACTTAAGAAAAGGCTTTAGGTAAGTGTGAAAGATGTACGCTATAAGAGCATTTTTAATATAAAGTGTCAACTACAGCAATAGCCTCAACGCATCGCAAAAAAAACCTAAAACGTAATTACAATTTCTTCGCACTTTAACCGTATAAACGAAAAACCCGCATTCACTTTACGGTATTACCCAACCAAATTAAGTATCCTAATTCTCAGAAGTATCATTTGTGCTTAATAGCGAAAATCAAAGAAGATTTAAAAAAGTTTAATAATCAAAAAATAGATTATAAAATATTTAAGGTAACAATACGAAATAATTGAAAATTATTTTATTTTTCGTTTATGATTAATGTCATGGATAATCGTTAATGAGGCTAATAAATTTGTAGCGAAGTGCAATTTTAAGCATGAAAACCATACTAATCCCTACAGACTTTTCTGAAAACTCATGGAATGCCTTGGTATACGCCCTTAAGTTTTTCAGAGATTATGAATGTATAGTTTACATACTTCATGTGGGCTCTATAGCTCAATCATCAACATTAGGTAATTCCTTCGCTTTTCCTAACGAACCTATATCGCCTGATTTACGAAAAAAGTTGAATGCCTTGTTTCAGCGAATACGTAAACTACCAAAAAATAAAAATCATCGATTTATAGCTTTACAGGAATATGGCAATTTTGTTAATGCCTTAAGAAAAGTAGTGTCAGATAAGAAAATTGACCTCATTGTAATGGGCACTAAAGGAGCTTCTGGCATAAAAAAAACTGTTGTTGGTAGTAACACAGGGGATGTTATCACCAAGATACAATGTAATGTTCTTGTAATTCCTGAAAAAGCAGAATTCAACCTAATACAAGAAGTTACCTTTGCTACAGATTACAACTTGTTTTATACCAATGCAATTCTTGAATGCTTGACTGATATTTTGAATACAACAAACGCACAACTTCAAGTGCTTCAAATTCTAAAATCTGGACAAACCATTTTAAAAAACCAAAAGGAAAACAAAGACTTTCTTTTCAATTTTCTAAATGAAACGGTGCCTAAAATAACAAGTCATGAAATCACCAACGAAAATACCATTAAGGGAATTCAAGAGTTTATGGCTGAGCACAACATTGGTCTGTTAATTATGGCAGCAAAAAACCTAAATTTTCTACAACAATTATTTTTTGACTCTACCATAGAAAAATTAAGTTTTCAAATTAAGATTCCTTTATGGGTATTGCATGAATAAATACTATCAAAAGGGTAATCTAACTGACCCTAATCATAATCTATAAATGTTAGGCTATATAGATTTACACTAAATTCTATTGAAAAGCTTAAAAATTACCTAGACCAAAAATAAAAATGTAATCATTGCTTATTTGCCGGGAGAAATTCATTTAGGTCTTGGAGAATAACAAATAGAATTCTTTAAGATTATTAATTATGATTAACATTCTTTTACCTACAGATTTTTCAGAGACTTCAAAAAATGCGATAATCTACGCCACAAAATTATACCCTAATAAACCCTGTAATTTCTTTATAGTATTTATAAATAGTAATGGTCTGCAATATTTTCAGAAACCAGTTCATCTTCTTGGTACCAATTTATTGGTTGAAAAAAGCTCAATTTCTGTGGATGAAATGTTGTTAGAACTTGAAACCGATTTAAAAACGCTACCTACATTGCATAAAAATCATCAATTGTCTGTTTTTCAGATAAAGAATACCTTTCTTAATTCAATTCGAAATCTTATAAATACCCATAAAATTGACCTTATTTTAATGGGTACAAAAGGAGCTTCAACACTAAAAGAATTATTTATGGGAAGTTCAACAGGAGATGTTATAACTAAAGTAGAATGCAATGTTTTGGCAATTCCAAATAAAGTAAGTTTCAAAAGGTTTACTACTGTGGTCTTTGCAACAGATTTAACCTTAGATTATCCTGATAAAATTTATGAAAACCTGAAGAATTTTCTAGATTCCAAAGAAATAGATATTCATTTATTACATGTAAGTTACCCAAACAAAACCTTAACAAACAAACAAAATCTTAACAAAGCAGCAATAATTGATAGGTTATCAAACCTTTTCAATAAAACGGTCAATTTTAGCACTGTTTATCATAAAAATGTAGAGGATGCCATCCGTATTTTTTCTCAAAGTGTGCATGCAAATCTCATAGTAATGGTATCTAAAAATTATGGTTTTTTCCAGAAACAATTTTTAGACACTACGGTTGAAGAGGTAGGTTTTGAAACTAAAATTCCTTTGCTATCTCTTCAATCATGATTTAAGATATTTCTCTGACCCAGAAGCCTTCTACTGATATACGTCATAGTATAACTGTTAAGTACAAAATACATTTGGTTAAATCTATATCAACGCATATGCGAACAGTTTTGATTCCTACTGATTTTTCCACCAACGCTAGACATGCTATTGATTATGCACTGCTTTTACATAAGAATGAACCAACTATTTTTTATTTTTTGCATGCTTATGCAGACAAAGTCTACAGCACTTTAAAAAGTGATGGAAATGGTAATATAGTAACACAGAAAAAAGTAATTAAGCAACATACAGAGCTTAAGTTAAATAAGCTAGTAACCGAAATTAAATCAAAGACAAATAATCCAAAACATACATATGAAGCTGTTTTAGCTTTTGAGTCATTAGTTGATGTGGTAAACGATTTTGTAAAACAAATCGATGTAGATTTAATAATCATGGGTACTCAAGGCCAAACGAGTAACAAAAAAATAACCTTTGGCAGTAACACCGTACAGGTTTTTAAGTACGTACAATGCCCTGTATTAGCAGTTCCAGAAGATTACATTTTTGAACAACCTAAAAAAGTTTTATTCCCAACAGATTATATGTTACCCTATAAGCTTAGAGAACTAAAATTGTTACGTGATATTGCGGTAGCATTTAAATCAGAAGTACACTGCCTTTATATCTCAGACTTTGAGAATTTGAGTCAGCGACAATTAAAAAACCAAAAGTATATTCTAGATGTGTTGTATGATGCCAACCTGTTTTTTGACCGAATTCCATCAAAACATAGGGTTGAAGCAATATTAAAGCATGTTACAAACAAAGAAATAGACATTTTGGTAATGATTAATTCTCGTCATTCTTTTTTAGAAGATATGCTATACCGCTCTACAGTAGATGAATTGGGCCTGAATATAAAAACTCCGTTTCTAGTGATGCAAAATTTACCCCGCTAGCAATTAAAACATTCCATTATGAAACGAATTTTACTACCAACAGATTTCTCAGACAATGCCTGGAACGCCATCTTTACGGCGTTAAAGCTATATGCTAACATGGAGTGTCAATTTTATCTCTTACATGCCTATGAACCAAAGTCAATTAACCTGTTGGGGCGAAAAAGCCAAAAAAGATTAGGTTTTATCTATGACTCACTTTCTCAGAGTTCTGAAAAAGAGTTAAAAAAAATCTTAGCCTATTTACATGAAAATCATAAGAATGCAAAACATACATTTGAATCTATTTCAACTGCAAGTTCTTTAGAAGAAGCTGTGGTTAATAGTACAATAAATAGCGATATAGACATGATAATAATGGGCACACAAGGTGCAACAGGCGCAAAAGAAATATTTCTTGGAAGCAATACCGTGAAAGTGCTTAAAAAAATAAATAAACTTCCTATCATAGTAGTACCCGAAGCTTACAATTTTCAAAAGCTCAAAAAGGTAATCTTTCCTACAGATTATATTAAGAGCTACGAAAAGTTTGCTTTGCATCCACTAATAGAACTAGTAACCCTTTGGAAGTCAAAACTGCATATTCTTCACATTACAAGTGAAAATGTATTAAATGCCACACAACAAACGAATAAGAAAATCTTGCAAGAGCGTTTGTTTTCTTTACAAAACAGCTTCGAAAATGTAGCGTTTAATTCTAATATTGCTCATAGCCTAGAGAAATATTTGGTAGATAATGAAACACAGTTGATGGCCATAATAAGACACCATCATTCATTTTGGGAAAAGCTCATTGGCGAACCCGTAATAAAAAAGGTAGCATTTCATACCTCAGTGCCCGTTTTAATGCTTCCTGAAGATTAAAGAGTAATTACATTATTTAAAATAAAAACACAACATATTTTAGTGTGTACAGATTTCTCTGAGAATGCTTATGATGCTAGTGTTTTGTCATTAATTTTTGAAATTAGAGTAAATTGAGTACCCGCTTTGTTGCCTGTATGATTTAAATCATAAGTAGTCATAGACTCAAAGTTTACTTTTAGAAAAAATTTAAAACCAACGTAGATGAAACATGTTCTAATCCCCACAGATTTCTCCGATAACGCATGGAACGCAATCCGTTATGGAATGGAGCTGTTTAAAAAGTCGAAGTGTACTTTTTATTTATTGCATGTTAGTCCAATTTCGCCAAATATTGGTGAGGCCGCTAAACATGCACCTAAAGAGGTTTTAGATGATAACCTATTGAAAGATAGCTGGGAAAAAATAGAAAATGTTTTACACAAAATTGAAAGTCTTCCGTTCAACACAAAACATACTTTTGAGACCTTAGTTCATTATGGCTATTTTTCAGATACCATAAAGCAAGTGGTTTTAGCAAAGAAAATAGATTTAATAATTATGGGCACAAAAGGGGCCAGCGGTTTAAAAGCTACAATCATAGGTAGTAATACAGGCAATGTACTTACCAAAGTTAAATGTCCTGTTTTAGCCATACCTGAAAATGCCCACTATAAAAAACCAAAAGAAATTGCTTTTCCTACAGACTTTAACTTGAACTACGATTTAAAAGTATTGGATGACATAAAAGAATTACTAGTTACACACAATGCTTCTTTAAGGGTACTTTACATTTCTAAAAAGGGAGAAGAACTTCTTGAACTACAACTAAAGAACAAAGAGTTCTTGTACGATTATTTTTCAGAGTTTGAGAGCACGTTTCACCAAGTTACCAGTGAAAAACTAGAAACTGCAGTACAATGTTTTACTGAAAGTAGAGATATCGATATTATAGTTATGGTTGCCAAAAATCTCAACTTTTTACAACGGATTTTATTTAAACCAACGGTGGAAAAAATTAGTTACCACACTAATGTTCCTTTTTTTGTAGTACATGAATAAAGATGTTTATAGGACTATGAAAATTTAAACGATTTAATGGTTTTTTAATATCCGTTTCTTTGCTATTCTAACACTTTTAGAAATATCTTTCATTTTAAACATTAATAGTAATCACCAAACCTGATTAGTATTACGCATGCAGACCGTACCAGTGTAAAATTCATAGGCTCAAAAAAGATATTTATAGCAGTGATGTCTGCAAAACCCTCTTTCTTCTTTTAAAGTAAATCAATTCTCAAGGCTTTTATAATAGGTGTAGTTACCTACTGACCTATATCATGGTTTAAATGGTCTTCCTCTAGTAGATTTAACAATCAAATTTAAAAATGAATGACTATGAAACGCATTCTGTTGCCTACTGATTTTTCAGATAATGCCTTTAACGCTATTAACTATGCCTTAGAACTCTTTAAAGATGTAGAATGTACCTTTTTCTTATTAAATATTTATACGCCACCTATATACCAAATGGAATATATAATGGGTAGCCCAAACCAATTAGAATTGGCTGATATATTGAAAGAGGCCTCATTAACCCAATTAGATAAGTTAAAGAAAAAGCTTGACCAGAATTTTAAAAACCCTAAACACCAATTTATTGTTCGTTCTGCCTTCAACACCCTAGTTAATGAAATAGAAGAAACTATAGAAAATGAGAATATTGATTATGTAATTATGGGCACCAAAGGTGCTACAGGAGCAAAAGAAATATTGTTTGGCACAAACACTGTTCATGTTATTAAAAGGGCTAAACGGCCTGTGATAGCAATACCACCTAATTTTTCATTTGAAGCTCCAAAAGAGATATTATTTCCTACAGACTATGAAATTAAATACCCTAAAGGAAAATTTGACCCTTTACTCCAACTTGCAAATCAATTTAAATCAAGAATCAATGTAATGCATGTTTCCACTGGCTACGAACTTTCTCCAAAACAAGTTAAAAATAGAGAAAGTCTCCAGCAATTGTTAGGCGATAAAGGACTATTCCATGATTTGCCCAATAACGAGATTATACAAGCGATAAATACTTTTCAATTAAGGGAAAAAATTAACCTTTTGGTTATGGTTCAAAACAAGCATACGTTTTTTGAGCGAATGTTCATTGAGCCTGTAATTAAGAAAATAGGGTTTCATATTAATGTACCTTTTATGGTAATACCTCATCTGTAATATTGAAGTAATGAAGAACATATTAGTTGCTACAGACTTCTCATACGATGCCTACAACGCACTTTTCTATATTACCAGATTAATGGCATCGAACCCTTGCACTCTTTACATTTTAAATGTGTATGAAGAGAACAAAACATTGAAAAATAAAAAATCAAAACTATTTGGAAGTAAAAATAATCTAACGTTTCTGCAAATACAGTCAAAAGAAATGCTGACAGAAACAAGACATAAAATAGTATTAGAAAATGGTAATTCTAAACATCAATTAGAAATTATTTCTGAATATGGAAATTTAACTAAGGTTATAAAAAATATTATTGACGCCTATGCTATTGATTTGGTAGTAATGGGCAGTAAAGGTACTACAGGTGCAGCTGAAATTTTCTTAGGAAGTAACACTATTAAAGTAGCCAAGAACATAACACAATGCCCTATTCTGGCAGTTCCTAAGCAAATAGATTATAAGACTCCAAAGACCATTGCTTTTGTAACAGACTTTAAAAATGGGTGTGGTAAAGAAACTCTTAAACCATTACTTTTTTTGGCATCGCTTACCAATGCAACTATAGTTGTAATGCATATTAACGAAGAAGAAATATTAAGCAGCTTACAAGAATCTTATAAGAAATTGTTGACCCTAAGCCTTGCTAATTTTAAGTTCAAATTTATTAAAGTACAAGACTATGCAAATAAAGCAGAGGTAATCAACACCTTTTTAGAGAAAGAGAATATTGACCTTTTCGCCATGATATATCATAAAAGAAGTTTATTCGAAAAATTGGTTAAAGAACCTGTAATTAAAAATGTGAACCTATATACTCACATTCCTTTTCTTATTCTAAACAATATGGATTAACAATAGTCTTTTTGACTTTTTTAAAGGCGTAAACATTTATTAAAAATCTTAATAACCTAAACATGACAAAGCGAATATTGATACCTACCGACTTTTCAAAAAATGCCTTGAATGCCGCCAGATTTGCTCTAGACTTGTATCTGAATCAGCAGTGTGAATTTTATTTTTTACATGTTTTTTATCCAAGAAACTTTACCACAAGTAAGCTATTTATACCTGAAGTAGGTAGTGAAGAATACGAAACGGCCAAAAGCAAAGCAGAAAATGGAATGAAAAAGTTTATTGAGATGCTAAAATTACATGGTAGTAGCTCTAACAAAACCTTTGTAACCATTATAGAATTCAATTATCTCTCTGAATCAATGAAAAATTTAATCGCAAAAAAAGACATTGATTTGGTCGTAATGGGAACCCAAGGCGCAACAAGTTCTAAAGGAATAATTTTCGGAAGCAATACCGTGCTTACCATAGAAAAAATTAGAGAATGCCCCATACTTGCCGTTCCAGCAGATTACCAATTTACCACGCTGAAAGAATTAGTATTTCCTACAGATTTTAAAGATGTTTTTAAACGTAAAGAGTTACAGTATCTCATGGAAATTGCTAAATGGCATAATGCTGCCGTTAGCGTATTGCATGTTTCTAAGAAGGATGCTTCACTCAATACAAAACAAAAAGACAATAAAATACTACTACAAGAAATTTTAGGTGATTTAAACCATAGTTTTCATACCCTCACCAACAACAGTGTGGCTGAAGGGCTTACCGCTTTTGTTGAAAGTAGAAAGAGTGATATGATTGCCTTTATAAACCGAAAACATTTCTTTTTTGGAAGTGTTTTCTCAAAACCATTAGTCAAAGAAATTGGTTATGATACAACAGTGCCAATATTGGCCCTACACTAAATAAATACAGAAAAAATGAAAAAAATAGGTATTTGGATGGACAAGCAAAAAGCACACATAATTCATCTAAAAGAAGAAGGAGAAGAATTTGAAACCATAAACTCTGAATTGGAGTTTTTTAAGCCAAAGGGTGGATCTAGAACCCCCTCCGCAAAATGGGGTCCGCAAGACGTTGTACAAGACAGTAAATATTTAGAGCGAGAAAAGCATCAGCTAAAAAACTATTTTGATAAACTATCTAAAGTAATCAGCAACGCTGATTCTATAGCCCTTTTTGGCCCTGCTGAAACCTGTGAAAAGTATCACAAAGAATTACTGCAAAACCATAAAGAACTTGCCGAGAAAGTAATAGCAATCAACAAAGCAGATAGTATGACAGAAAAGCAAACTATTGCACTAGTACGAGACTTTTTTCAATAGCAAGTTTAATTGGCTAAATACGCTAATACATGAACTCACTCCTAGACTTTTTAAAAGACCCATTGATTATCAAAGTACTAATACTACTGGGGTGGATTATCATTATTGTTGTGGCTATAGCCTTTCTGCGTAAACTTCTTAAAAAAAGAATAAATGATGCAGCCATACGCTACAAAGCTCAAAAAGGTGTAGAAGTTGCCGGTTATGTACTTATAGTACTAATGGTTTTACTATCGTTCACCGTAAAAAATTTAGAAGACTATACCATAATCATAGGCCTTTTTACTGCAGGTATAACATTTACACTACAAGAGTTAATACTTAGCATTGCCGGATCTTTTTATATTTTTTTTGTACGTGTCTATAAACCAGGTGATAGAATTGAAATCAATGGTATTAAAGGAGATGTTATCGACATAGACAGTATTTATACAACCCTTATGGAAATGGGAGAATGGGTAAGCAGTGATAATTATTCTGGACGCATAGTGAAAATCAGCAATGCTTTTGTATTCAAGGGTCCAATTAAAAATTATTCTATGGACTTCCCTTTTGTTTGGGACGAATTAAACATTCTTATAACCTATGACTCTAACATTGAGATTGCCAAAGAAATAGTAGTTGCTAAGGCAAACGAACTTTTATCAGCATACACTATAAATTCTGCAACTAAATGGAAAGAAATGGTAGAAAGGTATTACATAGAAAATGCCCAATTAGAACCAACTTTAGCCGTAGGCCTCACTGATAATTGGGTAGCATTAAACCTAAGATATATCACTGATTATAAATTAAGAAGAAATACCAAACACCAATTATTTGAACAGATAAAAAAAGCCATTTTAGAGACCCAGGGTACAGTAACCTTAGCCTCACAAACCCTTCAACTACTAAAAATACCAGAAATTGATGTACAACTAAAAAAATGATATGGGCAAAGAACAACTAATAAAGATTATAAAGTCATCTGGTGAAAAGGCCATGTTTTCTTTAGAAAAACTAAGAAACTCTTTAAAACATAGCGGTGCCGACCATGATTTAGTGGAACAAATAGTAGATAAGGTAAATGAAGAGATTTATGAAGGTATCTCTACAAAAGAAATTTATAACAGAGCCTTTGCCCTATTAAAGAAAAAGAAATCGGTATTTGCCTCTAAATACAAACTAAAAAAAGCAATTTACGAATTAGGCCCAACAGGATTTCCGTTCGAACGGTTTATAAGTGCGCTAGTTCAATACTCAGGCTACAGTGTAAGTGTAGATAAAACGGTTAATGGTAATTGCGTATCCCACGAAATTGATGTGATGGCTGAAAAAAACGATATCGTAATTCTAATGGAATGTAAATTTCATAGTGAGGAAGGCCGTAATTGCAATGTAAAAATTCCACTGTATATACATTCCCGTTACAATGATATAAAGGCCCATTGGGAAAGCAAGAAGAACCAATCTAAAAAGCTAGATGTGGGTTGGGTGGTTACCAATACACGTTTTACACAAGATGCCATTACGTATGGCAAATGTGTAGGTCTTTATTTATTAAGTTGGGATTATCCCACTAACGATGGCATAAAAGACCGTATAGACCGTTTGGGGCTATATCCTATTACAGTATCCACCCTTTTAAACAATAGAGAAAAACAATTTTTACTTAGTCGTGATGTGGTGTTGTGCAGACAGCTTTGGAAAGACAAATTTTTCTTAGACCATTTAGGAATTTCGCAAACGCGAAAAGAAAAAATTATGAACGAGATACAACAACTTTGCTACCAATAATATGAACACGGTTAAAATTCATTTTCTAGGAGCTTCGGGTACCGTTACGGGTTCCAAATTTTATCTAGACACGCCCGAGTTAAAAATAATGGTTGATTGCGGTATGTTTCAAGGTTTAAAAGAGCTTCGAGAATTGAACTGGAAACCCTTACCTATTGATGTTTCAAAATTAGATGTTGTATTGCTTACTCATGGGCATTTAGACCATACCGGTTACCTTCCCAGATTGGTCAAAGAAGGTTTTGGCGGTAAAATTATTGGCACAGCACCAACTCTAGCAATAGCCCGTATTATTTTGTTAGATAGTGCCAAAATACATGAAGAAGAAGCAGAACGGGCAAATGCCGAAGGGTATAGCAAGCACCAGCCTGCCCTACCCTTCTATACCATTAAAGAAGCTGAAAAAACTATAGAAAAGTTTCAGTACCAAAATAAAGACGAATGGATTTCGCTTTCCGAAAATATTCAGTTTAAATTTCGTTTTAATGGCCATATTATAGGAGCTACTTTTATTGAGTTGAATAGCTATGGAAAAATATTTGTTTTCTCTGGAGATATCGGCAGAACAGCTGATGTGTTGTTGGCACCACCAGATAAACCAGATTGGGCTGATTATCTTTTTCTAGAAAGCACTTACGGTAATAAATTACACCCTGTAGAAAACGTTAATAAAATCATTGCCCAGCTTGTAGCAAATACGGTAAATGAAAAAGGAACCCTTATAATACCATCATTTGCAGTAGAACGCTTACAAACTTTAATGTATACTTTATGGCAATTATACAAACAAAATAAGATACCAAATATTCCCATATTCATAGATAGCCCAATGGGTAATAATGTGTTAAAGGTTTTTGAGCAATTTCCAGAATGGCATCAATTGTCTATGAACGAATATCGTTCAATGCGTGAACATTTTAACATCATAGGCTCTTATGCTGATACTTGGAAAACCATAGACGACCCTAGACCCAAAATAGTCATTGCTGGTAGTGGTATGGTTACGGGTGGTAGAGTGCTGACCTATTTAAAACAACTCATGCATAAATCTACTACCACCGTTTTGTTGGTTGGCTATCAAGCAGAAGGCACAAGGGGTCGACAATTATTAGAAGGCGCACATGAACTTAAGATATTTGGAAAATATGTGCCCGTTAAGGCTAAAATTAGGCACCTCGATAGTTTTTCTGCTCATGCAGACCAGAACGAGTTATTGTCTTGGATAGAAAATATTAAAAATATTCCTGAATCGGTATTTCTTGTTCACGGTGAGCCCTTAGCATTAGACACTTTACGAGTTAAAGTTAAAGATGTTTTTGGCTGGCATGTACATATTCCAAAACTTAAAGAAATAAAAACTATAGTGGTTTAGCTTTCTGGTATGACCTATATCATTGTACCCTCACTAATTGTAATGTAGTTTACATTAAATAATAAGTACAATGTGGCAAGTCGTAACTAATACTAATCAAGTACAAAAGGTTGAAGACCTGCATTGGGAGATTCAGCATTTAAAGTCAAAAATTCAGTTTTTAGATAATGAGGTTCTTTTTTTGAAAAGACTGTTAGAATCTTATGTTTTTGAACCTAATACACTTAAGCTTTTTAAACGTTTTGAAGTTTTTAAAAGAGAGCTTACAAGAATTGATAAAATTAGATTAGAGTTAATTAACAATATCTCTAAACACGAGAATAATCTAGCCGGAATGTATGATTCTATTAACTCTTCTTGTGATAAATGGTCCTACCAAAAACATACTACCTTAAAAGGTGAAGTTGATGAAATTATCAACAAATTTCGAGAACTAAAGTCTAGT
Source organism: Croceivirga lutea (assembly GCF_014235875.1). Taxonomy (GTDB): domain Bacteria; phylum Bacteroidota; class Bacteroidia; order Flavobacteriales; family Flavobacteriaceae; genus Croceivirga; species Croceivirga lutea. The sequence goes on from NZ_JACJUK010000001.1 coordinate 716,176, forward strand.
GTTTTTAATTATGCTCAAGGTATTTTAAAAAACCGAAGGCCTTAAATTAAAAAAAATAACACATTGTATTACAGGTGATTAATATCATTTTTACTATTAAGTGTGTAGTATAAATTTATTATAGCTTAAAGAATATTTAAAAATTATGAATACCAAGGTTCCAAAATACACATACACAGAATGGTTTACAAAAGAGGAAATGCACGAAAACTTAAAAACGTGGTTTTCTCAACTTTCATTTGTAAAAGATGAGCATCGGTTTTTGAACAATCTCATACAATCTTTTGCAATTAAAACGCTTAGGAAACAAGAATTTGAAAAAATAAAAGAATTTAAAAAAGCACTAGTTGAAACCCAGAAAATGTTAAACCCTATTATTAAGCAAGTGCAAAAACAAATGAACCAACTTGAAATTATGATAGATAAGGTTGATGAATTGGAAAAGGAAAAGACCTATACAAAGCTTCACAAAAAACTACTTAGCAATGTCAATAAATATCTCTTGAACTATAGCTCAGTTAAAGAAAAGGGTTTTATGAATTTATCATCAATTTTAAAGAAAGAGCAAGGAAGATTTTTTATTGGTAATCCAGAATATAAATTAAGTAAGATTCAAGAAGAAAAGTAACGCTAAAACATAACTATTTAAAATATTGATGTAATGCAAATGAGAAAACTAATTCTATTAGCTACAGTTGCCTTCATGGGATGCTCATCGGCCAGTTTGGTTGAAAATTGGAAAAACCCTGAGATTGTACAGTTTCATGCCAATAAAGTATTGATTGTGGGTATGACACAAAATGAAAAGGCACGGAAAAGTTTTGAGACCAATCTAAAAAAAGAATTTACCAAAAGAAATGTCGAAGCAATGCGTAGCCTCGATATTTTTGATGTAGAATTTACAGATACTAAAAGAACCGAAGAAGAACTAAACGAGGTTGAACAGAGCCTTTTAGACAAAGATTTTGACGCTATTTTGTTTACCAAAGTAATAGGTTCAGAAGACCGTCAGAGTTTTATAAAAAACCTTTCTCAATGGGATAATTACAAAGGTAGGTTCAATGAAGACTACTATGAAAGTCAAGACATTTATTACGATGAGAGTTATTATGAGACCTTTAAGGTATATCATGCCCAAACAACCCTCTATTGTATTTGTGAAGGTAAAGAACGGGCCATGATTTGGAGGGGTAGTTTAGATGTTACCGATCCCAGTAATATAGAAAAATCTGTAAACGACTACATTAAGCTTGTCGTATTAGCATTAGAAGAGCAAGACTTAATATTTTACAAAGATTCTGAAGATGAAATTACTGGTTTATAGTGCAAAAGATTTTGAGATACCCTATCTTAAAAAAGCAAACGAGAAAGGTCATAGAATAGCCTTTTGTAACGAAGCTCTTGATAGTGAAACCGCAATTAATGCAGTAGGCCATAAGGCAATTTCTATTTTTTCTGGTGATGATGCTTCGGTTACTGTACTAGAAATCTTATGGAATTTAGGAGTTCGTTACATTACGTTACGCTCTTCGGGTTATAACAACATCAATCTTAAAAGGGCAAAAAGTCTTGGTTTTAAAGTTGCCAATACCCCAAATTATTCCCCACATGCCATAGCAGAACACGCTGTTGCTCTGCTGCTTACATTTAATCGTAAGCTAATAACGGCCAATACTCAAACACACCAATACAATTTTGAACAGAATAATTTAATTGGTTTTAACCTGCATGGCAAAACTGTGGGTATTATTGGTACAGGCAGAATTGGTAGTATTATGGCAAAAATTATGCATGGTTTTGGTTGCAACATACTAGGCAATGATCTTGAACCAGATGATGACCTTGTAGAGAACTGCGGTGTAACATATACTTCTCTAGATGACATTTGCAGAAAAGCAGATATAATAAGCTTACACATACCTCTAAATAGCAGAAATTACCAGCTTATTAATAAAAGTAAGTTTATAATGATGAAGCAAAACGTTATTTTAATTAATACTGCACGTGGAGCAATCGTAGAAACCAATGCGCTACTAAAAGCGTTAGAAACCAAAAATATAGCAGGATATTGCACAGATGTTTATGAAAAGGAAAAAGGCATATTCTTTAAAGACCACTCAACTGAAGGAATTACAGATGAAAAACTCATAAGACTACTTTCTTTACCAAATGTGCTTCTTACACCCCATACTGGTTTTGCTACAGAAGAAGCTTTAGAAAATATTGCTCAAATCACCTTTGAAAACATAGATGATTGGGAAGAAGTAGGTATTTGCCAAAATGAACTAGGTCTCGAGCTTATAGAATCATAATATTGGACTTAATACTCTACCTATACCCTCCTTTAGTTTTTCTTTTGATGACCTAGATTTATGTTCAGTTAAAGAAAGCTGTTTACTAAGAGATACATCCTTCAAAAAGTCCTTTCTTAATGCTTTAGCAAATTCTTCATCATAAACCAAAGCATTTACTTCATAGTTATGTTCAAGGCTTCGGTCATCTAAATTAGCAGAGCCTATGGTCGAGATTGCATCATCACTCACTATCATCTTGCTATGTAAAAAGCCATCAGGGTATATGTATATTTTAATACCCGATTTAAGGAAGATTTCAAAATATGATTGTACGCTCCAGTTGACAATTTTACTTTCTGATTTCTCAGAGAGCAGCATTCGAACATCTACCCCACTTAAGGCAGCCATAAGTAATGCCTGCAACAAGGCTTGACCTGGAATTACATAAGGGTTGATAATGTACAGATACTTCTTTGCACTATAGATGATATTTAAATAGGTCTGTTCTAAAACCGGAAAATCATCATCTGGGCCTCCTGAAACAATTTGAACAAGTTTCTTTGCCTTACCGTTTAAATTAGTATCAGGAACATAGGAAAATGTGATAACCTTTTGACTTACAAGATACCAATCCATTGCAAAAACATAGTTAAGCTGTGCAGCAGCACTACCTTCTATTCTTAAGTGCATATCATGCCAATTACCAAGTTTGGGGTCGCCCTTTAGGTATTTATCAGAAATATTAATACCTCCTGTAAATGCAATTTTGTTATCTACAACTATTATTTTCCTGTGATTTCTATAGTTTAACGAGGCAAGAAATCTTCCAAACTTAAAAGGAAGAAAAGGATAGACCTCTACACCAATATCGTTGAGCTTTTTTAAATATTTTTTGCTTAATGAAAAGCTACCAATACCGTCATAAATCAACCGTATAGCTACACCTTGGTCAATTTTTTGTTTAAATAAAGAAAGTAGTTTGTTCGCAAGTTCACCATCTTCAAAAATGTAATATTGCAGGTGAATAAATTTTTGGGCTCCATTTAAGGCTTTGAAAATAGATTCGAATGTGGATTTGCCATCATTTAAAACCTCTAAAGTATTATTATAAGTCAGAGATAAATTTGTGTTGGTTTGAACAAGGTTGATTAATTTTTGATACGTATTGTCTGTAAATTCTGAATTAAATATAGCTGGTTGGGGTAGCCTTAAAAAGTCTTTTTTAAGTCTTAATAGCTTGTTCTTCCGTCTATTTCTTCCCAAGACCAAATACAGAAGAATGCCTCCTACAGGTATAGTGAAAATGGCTAACAGCCAAGAAAGTGTTTTTGAAGGTTTAGCACCATAAATCAATAGACTAATGACAATAGCAATTGCTAGGGTGGAATAAAAAATTAGAATTATTACGAGCCATGTCACGCGCAAATCTATTTAACAAAAGAATGATGTTACAAATTACCTTATCATTTAATCTTTCAATATGATTTTAATCAGTTTTGTAAGGGAAGAAAAAATAGGACTAGTATAAAATTATAACCTTTAGGTTAGCGTTATACTATTCTTTATAAAAAGAAAAAGGCCGTCATTTTCAGACGGCCTTTTTTTATTTTATGACTTCTTTCATAATCTGTTCAACAACTTCCGGATTTAGTAGCGTTGAAGTATCACCAAGATTACCCGTATCATTAGAAGCAATTTTACGTAAAATTCTACGCATTATTTTTCCACTTCTTGTTTTTGGTAAGCCTGGAGTAAACTGAATTTTATCCAATTTAGCTATAGGTCCAATTTTATCAGAAATCTGTTGATTTATCTCTTTTCTTAAATTCTCTCTGTTTCGAACTTCACCAGTTTCTTTTAAGATTACATAACCATAAAGAGCGTTACCTTTTATATCATGAGGGAAACCAACAATTGCAGATTCTGCTACGGCTGGGTGTTCATTAACAGCATCTTCAATTGGTGCTGTACCTAAATTATGACCAGAAACTATGATTACATCATCTACTCTACCAGTTATTCTGTAATAGCCTACCTCATCTCTTAAAGCACCATCACCTGTAAAATATTTATTCTCAAATGCAGAAAAATAAGTGTCTTTGTAGCGTTGATGATTACCCCAAATTGTTCTAGCTATAGATGGCCATGGAAATTTTATACAAAGTCTACCATCAGCAGGGTTTCCTTTTATTTCATTTCCATTTTCATCCATTAATACCGGCTGAATTCCTGGTAAAGGTAAGGTTGCATAGGTTGGTTTTGTAGGCGTCGAAAACGGAATTGGAGAAATTAGTATGCCTCCTGTTTCTGTTTGCCACCAAGTATCAACAATAGGGCTTTGTTTCATTCCAATATGGTCGTTGTACCAATGCCATGCTTCTTCATTTATGGGTTCCCCTACTGTACCTAGAACTTTTAAACTATCTAAATTATACTTGGTTACAAAATCAATATTCTCTTTAGCTAAAGCTCTAATTGCTGTTGGTGCGGTATAGAACTGATTTACTTTATGTTTCTCTACAATTTCCCAAAAACGACCATAATCTGGATAAGAAGGCACACCTTCAAACATAACTGTGGTGGCACCGTTTGCCAATGGACCATACACTATATAAGAGTGACCAGTAATCCAACCAATGTCTGCAGTACACCAATACACATCTTCTTCTTTATATTGAAATACGTTTTTAAAGGTGTATGCTGTATAAACCATGTACCCACCTGTAGTATGTAACATGCCTTTGGGTCTACCTGTAGATCCAGAGGTATACAATATAAACAAGGGGTCTTCTGCATCCATAACCTCAGGCACACAATCGCCATAAGCAGCATCAAGTAAAGGTTGTAACCATTCATCTCTGCCTTCTTTCATAGAAATATCAGAGTTGATACGCTTTGCCACTAATACTTTATCTACCGTTTTACATTGTTCTAAAGCATCATCAACAATACCTTTTAAATCAATTGATTTACTGCCTCTATAAGACCCATCTGATGTAATTACCATTTTTGCCTCACAGTCATTTACTCTTGTTGCCAATGCGGTTGAAGAAAACCCTGCAAAAACAACAGAGTGGATAGCTCCAATACGTGCACAAGCCAAAACTGAAATTGCTAATTCTGGAATCATTGGAAGATATATAATTACCCTGTCTCCCTTTTTAATACCTTTTTCTTTAAGAACATTAGCAAACTTGCTCACTCTTTCGTGTAGTTGCCTATAAGTAATGTGTTCAGCTTCTTCTTTTGGGTCATTAGGCTCAAACAAAATGGCAGTTTTATCACCTCTAACGTGTAAATGTCTGTCTATACAGTTTTCAGTAATATTTAATTTAGCCCCTTGGAACCATTTAATTTCTGGTTTAGAGAAGTCCCAATCTAAAACCTTATCCCACTTTTTTCGCCATAAAAAGTGTTCTTCAGCAACTTCTTCCCAAAAACTTTCTGGATTACGAACTGATTTACGATAAACCTGAAAGTATTCTTCTAAATGTTTAATATGGTAATTACTCATGTTAATTGGTTTTTATGTATTCCTATATTATTTGATATGTAAATTGATTTAATCTCTTCTATAATTGCTACATCGTCAATTGTCGATGGAATTGCATATTCTGTTTTGTCAGCGATATTTCTCAATAATTTTCGTAAAATTTTACCTGAACGTGTTTTTGGTAATCTATTTACTACCAATACATCTTTGAATGAGGCAACCGCACCTATTTCATTACGAACCATTTGAACAACCTCTTCTGATAATTTTTGAACATCATTAGAAATACCTGACTTTAGTACCGCAAGCCCCATAGGCTTTTGTCCTTTAATATCACAGTGAACACCAAAGACAGCACATTCAGCAATATGAGGATGCGAGGCTACGATTTCTTCCATTTCTGCAGTTGACAAACGGTGGCCAGCCACATTTATAACATCATCTACTCTACCGGTAATGTATAGGTATCCATCTTCATCAAAATATCCTCCATCACCTGAGAAATAGTAACCAGGAAATTTTTCTAAGTAACCCGCCTTAAAGCGTTCCGTGTTATTCCAAATATCTAATAAGCAACCAGGCGGAAGAGGTAATTTAACAAGCACATAACCTTCTTGTTTAGGCTTGCACTCTTTTCCTTGTTCATTTATAATTTTTATATCATAACCACATACTGGAAAACTAGCTGAACCGGGTTTAACTGGTAAAGGTTCTACACCCACCATATTTGCTAACATTGGCCACCCAGACTCTGTTTGCCACCAATGGTCAATTACAGGTACTTTGAGTTTTTGTTCTGTCCATCTAAGGGTAGCAACATCACAGCGTTCACCGGCTAAAAATTGATACTTAAGACTAGATAAATCATACTTTTTAATTAGTTCTCCTTCTGAGTCTTCTTTTTTTATTGCTCTTATAGCAGTAGGTGCCGTGAACATTACATTAACAGCATAGTCTTGTATAACTCTCCAAAAAGTTCCAGCATCTGGTGTTTTAATAGGTTTGCCTTCAAAGAGAACAGTAGAATTTCTGTTCAAAAGTGGACCGTAAACAATGTAACTGTGCCCAACAACCCAACCTACATCACTGGCAGCCCAATACACATCACCTTCATTAACAGCATAAACATTTTTCATAGAAAATTTTAATGCAGTTGCATATCCACCGGTATCTCTTACAATACCTTTAGGAGTACCTGTTGTACCAGAAGTATATAGAATATATAAAGGATGATTAGCGTTTAATTTTACTGGTGGCGTAGCTTGGGCATTTTTAACCAAATTTTCATAATCAAAATCACGTTTATTTGTAGTGTAAGTTACTCCAAGCTTTCTATCATAAACCACAACTTTTTCTGGTTTATATTTTGCGAGTTCTATAGCTTGATCTACAAAAGGCTTGTAAGGAATTATTCTTTCAATTTCGATACCGTTACTAGCAGTAATTATCAATTTTGGTTCACAATCATCTATTCTAATAGCCAATTCATGAGGGGCAAAACCACCAAATACTACAGAATGGGTTACACCTATTCTTGCACAAGCAAGCATAGCATATATTGCTTGTGGTATCATTGGCATGTAGATGATTGCCGTATCTCCCTTTTTTAAGCCAAGACTAATTAAACCTCCAGCTAATTTAGATACTTCTTCCAACAGTTTTTGGTAGGTAATTTGCTCCTTACGTCCACTTACTGGAGAATCATAATAAATAGCAACTTGATTACCATATCCTTCATTAACATGTTTATCTATACACAAGTAGCTCATGTTAAGTTCACCATCTAAAAACCAATCAAAACTGCCTTTATCATTAGCCTTCAATATTTTTTTTGGAAATGTATACCAGTTCAACTGCTGCGCTTGTTTTTTCCAAAAATTTTGAGGATTGTCGATACTTTCTTTGTATAAATCTTGGTAACTCATGACAGGGTTTTACGCTATTTGTTCTTCTATATTTTGTATAATCTTTTTAACTGAAAAAGGTTTAGTAAAATATCCGTCGGCACCTAAAAGCAGACCCTTTTCTATATCTGATTCTTTAGATTTAGCCGAAAGAAAAAAGATTTTAGTTTTATTAAAATCATTATTAGATTTTAAAATTTTCAAAGTTTCATACCCGTCTACTTGTGGCATCATAACATCTAATAATATTACATCCGGAATGTGCTTTTTTGTTATTTCTAATGCTTCAAATCCGTCTCTAGCTATATAAACCAAAAAGTCTTTCTTTTTAAATGCATATTCTAAAGACATTACTATGTTTGGCTCATCATCTACTATTAAAATTTTCTTTTTCATTTCACCTTTTTTGGAATTGTAAACGCTATACGAGCTCCTTTTTTATATTTCTTATCTATCCAAATATCACCTTTGTGACTTTCAATAATTTTTTTGCAAATGGCTAATCCAAAACCGCTGCCTTGTGGTTTTTTGGTATTTTGACCTTTTGATTGATAAAATTTTTCAAACACATAATTTTGGTCTTCTTTTGGTATTCCTTTCCCATTATCTGCCACAGAAACTTCTATAAAATCCTTAAAAATTATTGTGCTTATTTTTATAATTCCCTTTTTTGGTTTGGTGAATTTTAATGCATTTGATAATAGGTTTATTAGTACTTGTATTATGCGGTCTTCATCATATTCAGCAATTATATCCTCATTTTTATCATAAATAACTTTTATGGTGTTTTTGTTGGCTAAATGAGAAATTGCACTAATAGATTTCTTTATTGTACTATCGATGTAATAACTTTTTATTTCTAATTCTGTTCGGTCATTTGATAGCTTTTCTAAATCAAGAATATTGTTAATTAAGGTACTTAGTCTTTCTGTATCTTGTTCAATATTTTTTAAAAACTGCTGTCTTAAAACATCTGGCATATCTGTATCTTCTAAAACTTCAGAAGCAGCTTTTATGGCAGTAATGGGCGTTTTTAATTCGTGTGCAACGGTGTCTAAAAACTCATCTTTAAGTTTATCTTGTTTACGTAACTCTTCATTAGCCTCTCTCAACTTACTAGTTAAGTTAGCCAATTCTTCAGATTTTTCAACCAAAAGTTTATTCGAAGCTTTGGTTTCTTTACTCTCTTCTAAAATATTAAGAACCTCAATTAAACCAATGGGCTTTTCTTTCGAAACTGAGGAGAGCAATATTTTTGCTGACGTACTTCCAATGCTTCCGGTAAGTAATTTTTCAGAAAAATTTATTAAACGGGAATCTGCTTTTTCTTCAGTTTCTGAAATATTATATTTTTTATTAAAAATATTGAGCGCTCTATTGGTTCTTGTCTCCCCTAAAAAACGATTTAATAATCGTTTAATATCGTCTACATAGGCCTCTCCTTTCCAAACAAATGCTCCCTCTTGAAGATTAGCATAGTTCTGGTCATTTACATAAAGTTCTGCATAATTTCTTTCTCTATAATTTCCTTTAGCTGACAAACTAAATGTGACAAAAGCAAATCCATTAAAAAGAATACTCCACATAAAAGCATTACTTTCTGGAGAGAGAAATTGTATTGAAAAAATGGAGTCTGAAGTTATATTAGCAATACCTATTACTTGACTCATAATGGGCAACAATAGTTTATAAAAAACAATTAAAAGCCCTATAAGTATTCCTAAAATAGCTGCTTTAGCTGTACCTCTTCTCCAAAACAAACCGAGAAAAAACGAAGGAGCCAATTGCGCAATTATAACAAAAGAAATAAGTCCAATAGAATACAGTGAAAGTTCTTTAGAGAACGTATCATAGAAAAAATAAGATACTATTATTAAAATAAATATAGATAGACGTCTAATTGCTTTGATTCTTTTCTCATTTTCAAGAGGGTTTCCTTCAACTAACTTTTTTATAAACCCGTAAGGAATAATAATGTTATTACTAACCATAGTTGACAAGGCTAAAGTAGAAACCACAATCATTGAAATAACGGCAGAAAAACCACCTATGAATACTAAAGCACTCAAAATTAAATGCTGGTTACTTAGCGGTAATAACAACGTATAGTAATCGTGATTTAAAGAACTAGGTAAGCGAATGTTACCAGCCCAAGCAATAAAAATCACAAAAACATTAAATAACAAAAGATAAAGTGGAAATAACCAAATTGCGGTTTTTAGGTGTTTTTGATTATCATTTTCCACCACAGCCACATGGAACTGTCTTGGTAATAAAAATAGGACGAAGAATGACAAACAAATGGTGAATAACCAATTAAAACCATCTTCTAATTTTCCAAAAGTTGCTAATTGTTTAAAATTTACTGATGCAGAGGCTTGTTGGTAAATGTCCTCTGTACCATCAAATAGATAAAAGGTTATATAAATACCCACTATTAAAAAGAAGGTTAACTTAATAATAGACTCAATAGCAACTGTTGCAATAATGCCTTTTCTACGTTGTGAAGTATCTGTAGATAAGGTTCCAAAAAAAGCTACAAAAATGGCAATAACTAAAGCTATATAGAATGTAGAATCATCTAAAAAACCAGTTGACACATAGCTTTCCTCACTTGACATTATAGAAAAAGTTTCTGAAACGGCTTTTAGTTGTAAAGCTATATAAGGAATAACTGCAATCAAACATGTTATTGTAACAAGAGCCCCAATGGCCCTATTATTGCCATAACGCATTGAAATAAAATCAGCTATGCTTGAAATTTTATGTTGTTTTGAAATTCTGATAATCTTTCGCATTAGCACAATCCAAAGTGGCAATGCTATTACTGGCCCAAGATAAATAGGAAGAAAATCTATACCTGATTTTGAAGCAATACCCACGCTACCGTAGTAGGTCCATGCGGTACAATAAACCGCTAAAGAAAGAGTGTATACGTAGGGGTTGTTAATCCATTTACTATGTCTTTTTAACTCTGCTCTATAAGCTAAAATAAAGAGCATTATTAAATAGCAAATAATAATGGTAAAAAGCAGATAGTTACTCATAAAATCTTTTTAATACGATATATGAGATAATTACCGCCACTAACCAGCTACAAAAAATAACCAAGTAGAATATGGGAATTCCTAGAATAGAATCCGGATAATTATAAATAGTAACCAAAGGCACATTCCATAAAACAAAAAGAAATATGGAAATTAAAAATAGCTTTTGTTGATGCCTTTTTTTCATATTCATAATTACATGCTCTTAAAAATACAAAGCAGTGCGTTTAAAAACGCACCACTTTGCGTAACCAACTAATATTTAATGTGAAACAGCATCACCAGCACCACTCGGAATTCTAATATCTTCTACGATATCTTGAACTTCTTGTGGAGGTTCTTCAGTAAAAGCATTTACTACTAACGAAACCACAAAGTTTACAATCATGGCTATTGTACCAAATCCTTCTGGTGAAATACCAAACCACCAATCTTCTTGTGTGCCTCCACCAAATAATTGTAGTTTATACTTTAACATATAGAAAAGCATTAAGGTAATACCTACTATCATTCCAGCGATTGCACCTTTACTATTCATTTTCTTATAGAATATGCCAAGAATAATAGCTGGGAAAAATGATGCCGCAGCCAAACCAAACGCTAGTGCAACTACCGCAGCCACAAAACCTGGCGGGTTAATTCCAAAATAACCTGCAATTACTACAGCTCCAACTGCTGAAATTCTTGCCGCTACTAATTCACCTTTTTCAGATAGTTCTGGATTTATAACTTTCTTGATTAAATCATGAGAAACAGCTGAAGAAATTACTAATAATAAACCAGCTGCAGTTGAAAGTGCAGCAGCTAAACCACCAGCTGCAACTAATGCAATAACCCAAGCTGGTAGATTTGCAATTTCAGGATTAGCCAAAACCATAATATCTCTATTGACAGTAAGTTCATTTTTTTCGGCATCACCAACATATTGTATGGTACCATTTTCATTTTTATCGTCAAAAGCTATTAGACCTGTAGTTTCCCATTTTTTAAACCACTCTGGCATATTTGCATATTCTTTATTGCTAACAGTTTCAATTAAATTTGTTCTAGCAAAAACTGCTACTGCTGGTGCAGTGGTATAAAGAATAGCGATAAATAATAAAGCTAAGCCGGCTGATTTTCTAGCATCTTTTACACGTTTAACTGTAAAGAATCTTACAATAACATGGGGTAGACCTGCTGTACCAACCATTAAAGCAAAGGTTATAGCAAAAACATCAATCAAGCTCTTAGAACCATTAGTATACTCTGTAAAGCCTAATTCTGTTGATAAACCATCTAATTTATCTAGTAAATACATACCTGAACCATCAGTCAATGAACTTCCAAAACCTAATTGAGGTACCGGGTTACCAGTCATTTGTATAGAAATAAATATGGCTGGAACCATAAAAGCGAATATCAATACGCAATACTGTGCAACCTGAGTGTATGTAATTCCTTTCATTCCACCTAGCACGGCATAGAAAAGAACGATTATCATACCAATAATTACCCCAGTATTGATTTCAACTTCTAAAAATCTAGAAAAAACAATTCCAACTCCTCTCATTTGACCCGCCACATAGGTAAATGAAACGATTATAGCACAAACCACGGCTACCACACGTGCAGTTTTACTATAATATCTTTCACCAATAAAATCTGGAACGGTAAACTTTCCAAACTTTCTTAGATAAGGAGCTAAAAGCAAGGCCAATAGAACGTAACCTCCTGTCCATCCCATTAGATAAACAGAGCCGTCATAACCTGCAAAAGCAATAATACCTGCCATACCCATAAATGAAGCTGCCGACATCCAATCAGCCGCGGTAGCAAGACCGTTAGCCAATGGCGAAACTCCGCCACCTGCAACGTAAAATTCTTTAGTTGAACCAGCTCTAGACCATATAGCAATACCTATATATAGGCTAAAAGTTAAGGCCACTATTATCCATGTCCATAATTGTACACTCATAATTTTATTTTTTGTAGTTAGTTAGTTTAATCTTCATCATATCCATATTTCTTGTCCAGTTTGTTCATCAACCTTACGTAGACAAAAATGAGTATTACGAAAACATAAATTGATCCTTGTTGTGCAAACCAAAATCCTAGTTTAAAACCACCGACTCTTATGGAGTTAAGTGCATCTTTAAAAAGAATTCCAGCACCATAGGATACTAAAAACCAAATAGTTAATAGTATGACCAGATATCTTAAATTTTCTTTCCAATAGGCTGTTGCCTTTTTCTGTTTTTCGCTCATATTCCTGTGTTTTATAAATAAATCATTGCTTGAAGGGTTAATATACCTGTACCGTCAGCATCACCAACTTTGGTATTTGAATATTCTAGACTCAATTTAGAATGATGACCCGTCATAAATAGGTTTGCACCAAGACCAACTCTATTGGCACTATCGTCAATTGCATCTATTGACCTATTTTGATATGACAAATAAGGTTGAAAACGACATTTATCTGAAGGCCCAGGTACCAAATAACCTAAATGCCCGTAGAGCATATTACCAGTACCATAAGCACCAAGATTATAATTTTCACCATAATCATTATTTTGATACGTTGCATATGCAGTAATAGCAGACCCATCTTGTCCCAAGGGTGCATCATAAAATGCGTCAATAGCAAAAATGTTAACATTTGCTCCTTCCCCATCAGCTTCCACAACACCATTTTTATGGGTAAAAAACCCAGCACCAATGTTAAAGACTTTTTTACTACCTAAATAAGTTCCCACCTTATAGGGTAAGAAATTGGACTCTTGGTCTAAAAAATTATAATCTACATAACCTTGAAATACTTTTCCTGCATCGGCAGAGCCTAGTATTCTTCTGCCTCCGTATACGGTTACACCATCTGCAACAGGGTCTCTATTATCTAAAGTACTAGTGCCAGCCTCATTTATTGCGAATCTATATTGTAGTTTTCCAATTTTACCTTTTGCATAAATTCCTATATGTCTTGCAAATTGGTCTGACAAACCAATAGTAGCCCAAGATTGTCTGTTATTATCAAGGGTCATCATATTAAGTGTACTTTGATTGTTCAATCTAGAAATACCATTCCAATAATGTAACCCAGCACCTACATGAAAATCATCTGCAACTTTCCATTCTCCCCAAAAATCATGAAAGAATAGTTGAGAACGTTCTCCAGTACCAATTGGACTAGTATTACCACCATTTAAACTATTTAATCCAAAATGGGTGAGTATTAAAAATTTCTTATTAAGCTGTGTAAAAGTTAGAAATCTAGCTCTTCTTATACTCATATTAAGAGCACTTGCATCATCTGGCAAGTTATCATTGTATTGAGCCCAAAATTGGCCCCAAGCAATAAAACGCATGTATTTTGTACCTTCTTCATTCAGCTTTACCTTGTAACCACCCGTGTATTCAGTGTTACCTTGTGAAAAAGTGAAAAAGCAGGATAACAAACATACTGTTATACTAAAATTTAGTTTTCTCATTTTTAGAAGTTTATAGTTAGTTGCATGCACTACGAACTTCTAAAAAAAGTATTCATAACAAAAAGTTAATATACTTATTTGTTAAATTAATATACTTAATCTCTGAATCGCTCCCATTTAATAAGCATAAACTTATCACCCAATTCAGTTACCAACACTCCAGCACCGGTAATATTTTTAGTATCTAAGAAATAATTTTGCAGTTCGTTATGATTTAGAATTTTGTAAGTAGGATGGTACTTTGCGCTGTAAGGTCTTTTGATTCCGTATTTTTTAACCCAATTAGAAACAGACACGTGAGAAACCCCTAGAATTCGTTCAATTTCTCTATAGGTAAGTCCTTCTAAATACAGCTGTAATGCCTTATTCACATAATAATCATCTATTTGTTTACCAACTTTATCAACCGTAAAATAATAGTTGCATATTTTGCATTTATAACGCTGTCTGTTGCTTACAATACCAGCCTTAATATATTTTTCTGAACTACAATTAGGACACTGTTTCATTAAATATATATTTATTTAGCATAAATATATCTATTTAGCATTATTATTCAAACAATCTATCAATTATTAATTTAAAAAAAAGTGCTGTATAAATATGACAATATCATATCTACACAGCATTTTACTTTAGATTATCGATAAAATTTAGCTGTTTTTGTTTATAAATTCTGAAATGGAGTTTCCTATTCTTTCATGTATGTTAGAAACATCCGCTTTTTGAAATTTTTCTCCCGTAATATTTTCATAAAGCTCTATGTAACGTTCAGAAACAGAAGTAATATAGTCATCTGACATTTCTGGTACCGATTGACCTTCTAACCCTTGAAAACCATTAGTTATGAGCCATTGACGTACAAATTCTTTTGAAAGTTGCTTTTGAGGTTCTTTGTTTTTTTGACGCTCTTCATAACCTTCAGCATAGAAATAGCGTGAAGAATCTGGAGTATGTATTTCATCTATCAATACAATTTTACCCTCTTTTGTTTTACCAAATTCATATTTAGTATCCACAAGAATTAAATTGCGCTCGGCTGCAATTTTTGTTCCCCTTTCGAACAAAGCACGAGTATATTTTTCTAAAATTAAGTAGTCTTCTTCAGAAACAATACCTTTCTTTAGTATATCTTCTCTTGAGATATCTTCGTCATGGTCACCTTTCTCTGCTTTAGTAGCAGGTGTAATTATAGGTTCAGGAAACTTATCATTCTCAATCATACCCTCAGGCATGGGTACTCCACAAAGTAAGCGTTTACCAGCTTTATATTCTCTAGCTGCGTGCCCTGATAAATAACCTCTGATAACCATTTCTACCTTAAATGGTTCACAGGCTTTACCAACCGCAACGTTAGGGTCAGGTGTTGCTGTTAACCAATTAGGTACAATATCAGCGGTAACCTGCATCATTTTCGTGGCAATTTGATTCAAAATTTGCCCTTTGTAAGGTATACCTTTTGGCATTACTACATCAAAGGCTGAGAGCCGGTCTGTAGCCACCATCACCAAAATATCGTTCTTTAATTGGTATACTTCTCTTACTTTTCCGCGATACACTGATTTCTGACCAGGGAAATGAAAATTGGTCTCCATTAACGTATTTGTCGCCATTTAAAATTGATTTTGGTGTTCTATATTTTTATAAGCATCAATTACCTTCTTTACCAATTTATGACGAATTACGTCTTTATCATCTAAATGAATAATGCTTATGCCTTTAATATTTTTAAGTACGAGTAACGCCTCTTTTAGTCCAGAAATTACTCTCCTTGGTAAATCAATTTGACCTGGGTCACCTGTTAATAAGAACTTTGCGTTTTTACCCATACGAGTTAAAAACATCTTCATTTGGGCGTGCGTGGTATTTTGCGCTTCATCTAGAATTACAAAAGCGTTATCTAAAGTTCGCCCACGCATAAATGCCATAGGAGCTATTTGTATAGTACCATCCTCTATATATTTCTCTAGTTTTTCTGATGGTATCATATCTCTTAAAGCATCATATAATGGCTGCATATAAGGGTCCAATTTCTCTTTTAAATCGCCCGGTAAAAAACCTAAATTTTCTCCAGCCTCAACAGCTGGTCTTGTTAAAATAATTTTTCTGACTTGTTTTTCTTTTAATGCTTTTACGGCTAAAGCAACTCCCGTATACGTTTTACCAGTACCTGCTGGCCCAATAGCAAAAACCATATCATTTTTCAATACCGCATCAACTAACCTTCTTTGGTTTACAGTTTGCGCTTTTATTAAACGGCCACTTACTCCATGAACTAAGACTTCACTGCTAACAGCCGATGCCTTAACGTCTTCAGCACCATTCACTGTAAGTAAACGTTCTATGGCGTTTTCATCTAACTTGTTGTATTTGGCAAAATGCTCGGTAATCATATCAAAACGTTTGTCAAACTCTTCTAAACGTTCTTCATCGCCATAGACCTTTATTTTATTACCTCTTGCAACTATTTTAAGTTTTGGAAAATATTTTTTTATAAGCTCAATATTCTCGTTCTGAAGTCCAAAAAATTCACGTGGACTTATTTCTGTAAGTTCTATTATTAATTCGTTCAAATAAACTTGTGTTTTAGTTGTTTACATTTTGACATTTCAGTTGCTGCTTTTTAGCTACTTTTACAAACAAACTTAACCAAATTTCGGTACGAGAACTGAAAAAACTATCAACACTGTTTAATGGCAATCATTACTTTAACAACTGACTTTGGCACCAAAGACCATTCAGTAGGCGCGGTTAAAGGGCGTATTTTAAGTGAAATGCCAGCGGTTACCATTGTTGATATTTCACATAACATATCGCCCTTTAATATTTTAGAAGCGGCATATATTCTAAAAAATGCCTACCACCAGTTTCCTGCGGGAACTATACATATCATAGGAGTAGATTCAGAACCTTCTCCTGAAAATAAATCGTTAATAGTAGCCTTAAATGGGCATTATTTTATTGGTGGAGATAATGGTATTATCTCCTTAATTGCAGAGAATAATTCACCAGATAATATAGCAGAATTTAATGTTCCTAACTTAGTTCGTAATTCATTTCCAGTATTAAACAATTTTTGTGTGGTAGCGTGCCATTTGGCCAGGGGCGGAAAATTAGAAGTTGTGGGTAAACCTATAACTAAGCTTAAAGATGTTAAAGATTTTGAACCTAGAATCACCAATAATGGCAATAGTATTAGTGGAAATATTATTTATATAGATGCGTACGGTAACGTAGTTACTAACATTAGCAAAACACTATTTGAGGCCTATAGAAATGGTCGCGAATTTGAAATCATTGCTAGGCGAGAAAAATTGAAAAAGATTTATAATAGCTATAATGAATTTATAGATTTTGATTTATCAACCAACCAAAGAAAAGGGGACGGTGATTTTATTGCCCTTTTTAATACTACTGGAATGATTGAATTGGCTATTTACAAAAGTAATCTACAAGGAGCCGGTAGTGCAGCTACATTAATTGGCCTTAAATACCAAGATCTTATTACTATAAACTTTTTATAATGCTTGTTAGAATTGTAAAACTGACCTTTAAACCTGAAAATATTTCTAGCTTTGAAACCATTTTTGAAGAAAGTAAAGCGCAAATTCGAAATTTTAAAGGTTGTAATCGTTTAGAGCTTTTTCAAGACACTCATAACAATGCTATTTTTTTTACCTACAGTTATTGGGATAATGAGGAAGCACTAAATAGTTATAGAAACTCTGACTTTTTTCAAAAAACATGGGCAAAAACCAAAGCTTTGTTTGCAGATAAACCAAATGCTTGGAGTGTTCAAAAAAGATTCATTTTAGATTGATTTATGTTAGCAATTTTTAGAAAAGAAATTCAGTCTTTTTTTTCATCACCATTAGGATACGTAATAATTGGTTTATTTCTATTACTATCAAGCCTTTTTTTATGGGTATTTAAGGGGGCTTTTAATCTTTTTGATTATGGTTTTGCTGACCTAACACCATTCTTTTTATTGGCACCTTGGGTGTTTTTATTTTTAATTCCGGCATTGAGTATGAAGAGTTTTTCTGAAGAGAAAAGTCTTGGTACACTTGAGTTATTAAAAATAAAACCCATCTCCACATTACAATTGGTGATGGGCAAGTTTTGGGGAATTTTAGTTTTATGCATTTTTGCCATACTGCCAACATTAATTTATGTGGTGGCTATCTCTAATCTTGGTACTACCAAAGGAAATTTTGATTCTGGTGTTGTTCTTGGTTCTTACTTTGGATTGGTATTTTTAATGGCGTTATATACCGCTATCGGAGTCTTTTCTTCTTCCATAACAAGAAATCAAATTTTAGCTTTCCTTTTAGCTGTTTTATTAAGTTTTTGCTTTTTTTATGGATTTGATGCTGTAAGTTCTTTAGTTTCTAATGGTTCAACACAAAGGGGAATAAAAGAGTTTGGAGCACTCTACCATTTTGAAAGTATTGCAAAAGGTGTTTTTAAAATACAAGACAGTATTTATTTTGTTGGACTGACCTTAACATTTTTATTGCTTACCAAATTAGTAATAGATGGTAAACTGCATAAAAAAGCGTTTTTACCCATTTTACTAACCTTATTTTTGACTGTAACAGGCGCTAAATTTTTAGATTATCGTATTGATTTTACAGAAGATAAAAGATTCACGTTGTCAGAACAGTCTAAAAATTCAGCTAAAAATTTAGAAACTCCTGTAATTGTTGATATTTTATTAGATGGGAAACTTCCACCAGAATTTGCTCGTTTACAAGATGAAACGCTTCAGTTATTAGAACAGTTTAAGGCTGAAAATAATAAAATCTCTTTCAATCTAATAAACCCATTAGAAGGTGAAAACCAGCAACAGATAGTTACCGAATTACAAAATATTGGTTTAACACCAGCAAATATTACTACCCAAGAGAACGGTAAAGTTTCTCAAGAATTGGTATTCCCATGGGCAATGGTTAATACAGGGAGTAGAACCGTAAAAGTTCCTTTACTCAAAAATAAACTTGGTGCTACCACAGCAGATAGAGTAAATAATTCTGTACAGCAATTGGAATATGTTTTTGCAGACGCCTTCTCTAAATTAGCTATCACTACCAAAAAACAAGTTGCCGTTATAAAAGGTAATAATGAATTAGAAGATATTTATTTAGCAGACTTTCTTACGAGTATTAAAGACTACTATAATATTGGAGCTTTTACACTTGATTCAGTCGCTACAAATCCGCAACAAACCCTTGAACAATTAGGTAACTATGATTTAGCATTAATTGCTAAACCCAATAACGCATTTACAGATAAAGAAAAATATGTTTTAGACCAATTCATAATAAATGGTGGTAAATCTATTTGGTTAATAGACCAAGTTGCCATGGAGTTGGATAGTTTGTTCAACGAAACAGGTTCCAACATTGCTACGCGTATAAACTTAAATTTAAACGACTTTTTCTTTAAGTACGGTGTTCGAATTAATCCTGTTTTAGTAAATGATTTATACAATACGCCAATAGTTTTGGCATCTGGTGAGGACCAAAGCGCTACGTATAATCCGTTACCTTGGCCCTATCATCCTATGGTGTTTTCAAAAAACAATCATCCCATAAATACAAATATTGAAGCTGTCCAATTTCAATTTGCCAATATTATAGACACGCTAAGTAACACCAATAAAAAAACTGTGCTTTTAGAATCTTCACCGCTTTCGATGGCAGAAGGTATACCTACTGAGATTTCATTAGAAACCATTTCTAATCCCAACCCTAAAGAAACCTATGTAGGAAAAGGAAATTTACCTTTAGCTGTTCTAATTGAAGGTGCCTTTTCTTCAGCCTTTAAGAATCGAATTAAACCTTTTCAATACAGTGAAGCAAAAGAAGAAGGCGGGCTAAATAAAATGATTCTGATTGCTGATGGTGATGTTATAAAAAATCAAATTAGAAATGGTCAACCCCTTGAACTTGGCTACGATAAATGGACCAATAGCTTTTATGGTAACAAAGAATTTTTGATGAACAGCCTAAACTATCTGCTAGATGATGATCAACTTATAAACATTAGGTCGAAGAATGTTGAAATACCAATGCTAGACCCTCAAAAAATAAGTGAACAAAAAACCAAATGGCAGCTAATAACCGTCTTATTACCAATAGTTTTAAGTTTAGTTTTAGGCCTAACTTTTAATACCATTCGTAAACGCAAATATGCAAAGTAGTGTTAATAAATAAGTTTTCTAAGCAAGCGCATTTAAAATATCTTTGTGTTTAACTGTTTTGCCTTGGCGTAGTTTACACTTATCTTTATAAAGCAAAATAGTAAGCTAAAATTTAGTTGAATGAGATTTATCGTATCAAGCACGTATTTGTTGAAAAACCTTCAGGTATTAGGAGGGGTTATAAATAGCAGCAATACGCTGCCTATCTTAGATAATTTCCTTTTTGATTTACAAAAGACCAAATTAACGGTATCTGCTTCAGACTTAGAAAGTACTATGAGTTCTGAATTGGAAGTAGAATCAGATGCTGAGGGACTAATCGCAGTTCCTGCAAAATTATTATTAGATACTTTAAAAACATTTCCTGAACAACCTTTAACATTTACGGTTGAAGATAATAACACTATTGAAATAAGCTCTAACCATGGTAAATATGCCTTAGCCTATGCGGATGGTAATGAGTTTCCGAAAGCAGTTGAATTAGCCAATCCTAGTTCTACGGTTATCTTGGGTGATGTTTTAGCAACTGCAATTTCTAAAACAATTTTTGCTGCTGGTAATGATGATTTAAGGCCCGTAATGAGCGGAGTATTCTTTCAATTTTCACCAGAAAAACTAACGTTTGTTTCAACAGACGCACATAAGCTTGTAAAATACGAGCGTGAAGATTTAAAAGCTTCTGAAGTAGCAGAATTTATAATGCCTAAGAAACCTTTAAACTTGTTAAAGGGAATTTTGGCTGGATCAGAATCAGACGTTACCATAGAATACAATGAAAGTAATGCCAAATTTACGTTTGATAATACAGAATTAATTTGCCGTTTAATTGATGGTAAATATCCTAATTACGAAGCTGTAATTCCGAAAGAAAATCCAAATAAGCTAACAATTGCAAGAAATCAATTTTTAAGCTCTGTACGTAGAGTTTCAATTTTTTCAAATAAAACAACCCATCAAATACGTTTAAAAATAGCTGGTGCAGAATTGAACATTTCTGCCGAAGACGTTGATTACAGCAACAAAGCTGAGGAAAGACTTACTTGTGATTATCAAGGTGATGATATGCAAATTGGCTTTAACTCTCGTTTTTTACTAGAAATGTTAGGTAACCTTTCTTCTGATGATGTTTCTTTAGAAATGAGTTTACCAAATAGAGCTGGAATTTTAACACCAACAGATGGGTTAGATGAAGGTGAAAAAGTTACGATGTTAGTAATGCCTGTAATGCTTAACAACTAAAATATCAGTATTGAATTAAAAAAGCCAGTTCTTTTGAACTGGCTTTTTTTATATAAATCGTATAGTTAAAAAATAACTTGGTGACTCACCGTTAGCCGCTTTAACAGCATTTACGATTGGCATAATAAAACCCAAAATACCAACACCTATCAGCGTTAGTATTCCTAAGCCTAATAAAAGAATTGCCGGAATACTCAAAATAATATAAAGTAACATGCTCAATTGAAAATTTACGATTGCTTTACCATGTTCGTTCATACCTTCTACTGAATTTCTAGAGGTTAACCAAATAACAAATGGCACCCAAAATCCTCCAAAGCCGGTAACATAGTATAATAATTGTGTTAAATGGGTAATCGCCAGTAAAGAACTATCCTTACGTAAAACTTTTTGATTTACTAATTCCATGATTTTATTTTTTTGAATGATGTACCTAATACGTCGCAACTTTATGCAAATTGTTACAGCTTCGGTAATTTGTATTTTTGCAGCATGATGAATGACGAAACCATTATTGCATTAGCTACACCTTCAGGAACCGGCGCAATTGCAGTTATTAGAATATCTGGAGAGAACGCTATTTCTTTGGTAAGTAAACAATTTAAGTCCATTTCTGGAAAGAATTTAGAGCAACAAAAATCGCACACCATACATTTAGGTCATATAGTAGATGACAATACAATAATTGACAAAGTTTTAGTGTCAATATTCAAAAATCCAAACTCATACACGGGTGAAAATGTTGTGGAAATTTCTTGCCACGGTTCGCAGTATATTCAACAGCGTATTCTTCAATTATTTTTAAAAAACGGGTGTAGAATGGCAACATCTGGGGAGTTTACTTTGAGAGCTTTTTTAAACGGAAAAATGGATTTAAGTCAGGCCGAAGCAGTTGCTGATTTGATAGCTAGTGAAAACGAGGCCGCTCATAAAATTGCTATTCAACAAATGCGTGGTGGATTTAGTAATCAGATAAATTCATTGCGTGAAGAATTACTCAATTTTGCATCGCTTATAGAGTTAGAATTAGATTTCTCTCAAGAAGATGTTGAATTTGCAGATAGAAAACAATTTTATGAATTACTCAACAGAATTACAGAAGTTTTAAAAAATTTAATTGATTCTTTTGCCTTTGGTAATGTAATTAAAAATGGTATACCTGTAGCTATAGTTGGTGAACCCAATGTTGGTAAATCTACGTTACTAAATATTTTGCTTAATGAAGAAAGAGCTATTGTTAGTGATATTCCAGGAACAACAAGAGATACCGTTGAAGACCAAATTGTAATTAATGGTATTGCCTTTAGATTTATCGATACCGCAGGTATTAGAGAAACTGAAGATACAATTGAAAAAATAGGCATAGAGCGTACCTTCAAGAAAATTGAAGAAGCATCATTAATTATATATATGTTTGATGCAGAAAATATCGAGAATATACCTTTTAAAGAATTAGAGGAGAAATTCTCTAAAAAGGAGTTGTTATTTGTCTTAAATAAGATAGATAAAGAGTCCTCAAAAATTGTTGCAGAACATAACAATATCTTACAGATTTCCGCAAAAACAGGTCATGGTATAGAAGAATTAAAAAAAGCGTTGTTAAATAAATCTGTTGCTACCAATATTAATGATGGCAATACTATTGTGACTAATAGTAGGCATTTTGGAGCCTTGCAATCTGCTTTAGAAGAAATTGAAAAGGTTAAAGAAGGTTTAGATGAAGATTTAAGTAGTGATTTACTTGCTATTGATATAAGGCAAGCGCTTTATCACCTAGGTGAAATCACCGGAAATGTCACAACTGATGACCTTTTAGGTAATATATTTTCAAACTTTTGTATTGGGAAATAAATAAGTTAATTTTTTAATTTCATTTGAATTCATTTATTTTCATTTAATTGATTATCAATAAGTTGTTGAAAACTATTTCTTTTCTTGGTTTCTTTTGATAACCTATTTTCATACATTTATTTCACCTAATTTTCACCTCGACACTATTTTTTACCCTCGAGGTGAAAAAAATTTCACCTCGAAATGAAAATAAGTCTAAAAAGTAAAAAGATTAAAAATGGAAAGTTGAGTCTCTTTATAGAATACTATAAAGGCCACTTTATTGATAAAAATGGAATCAACAAGTACAATAGGGATTTTGAGTATTTAAAGATGTACCCTTTAGAAAATCCATCAACACCAGATGAAAAAAGAAAGAACAAAGAGATTTATGAACTGGCCGAGAAAATCCTTTCCATACGCAAATCAGAATTCTATCAGGGTAAGTATAAACTAAAGGACAACAAAAAAGGGAATATACCGCTTTTGGATTTTTATAAAACGCTTCAAGAAGAACGTTATGAATCAAAAGGAAATTATGGTAATTGGGACGCCGCTTTTAAACACTTAAAAAAATATGCTCCTGCACATATTCAATTAAAGGATATTGATACAGATTTCGTTAAGGGATTCAGACGATACCTAGATTCTAAGGCCAGAACCAAGAGTAATACTCCCCTATCACAAAATTCCAAATACACCTACTTCAATAAACTGAAAGCTGCACTTAGGGAAGCCTATAATGAGAATTACATAGACATCAATGTTATCAAGTCGGTCAAAGGTTTTGAACAGGCAGAATCACAAAGGGAATATTTGACCTATTCTGAATTGCAAGCTCTAACACAAACCGAGTGTAAATACCCCATCTTAAAGAACGCCTTTATTTTTAGCTGTCTTACTGGATTGCGCTGGAGCGAAATAAATAAATTGACCTGGGCAGAAGTCCGGGATGAAGATGGAACCTCGAGGGTTATTTTTAGGCAGAAAAAAACTGATGGACTTGAATACCTTTATATTTCCAAGCAGGCTAGAAACTTATTAGGAAAAAGAACCCTTAAAAATGAAAGGGTTTTTAAAGGACTAAAATATGGTGCTGTTTATAATACTGAAATCCTTAGGTGGTGTATGAAGGCCGGAATTACTAAACACATAACTTTCCACAGTGCGAGGCATACTAATGCCGTATTACTTCTTGAAAACGGAGCAGATATTTATACGGTATCTAAAAGATTAGGACATCGAGAAATTCGAACTACTGAGATCTACACCAAGATTATAGATAAGAAAATGAAAGAGGCTGCCAATATGATACCTGAACTTGATTTTTAAAAACCACTCTTTGAAGCTGGATTGAACCAAGAGTTATTTAATGGAATCAATCACACTTCCACAGGTCAACATGGCATCCCCATAATAGGGGTTCCTAATTTCTTCCTCTGCACTTAACCAAACCGCCCCTTTATTACTGTTAGCCATAGGACATTGCTGTATATAAAGGATCTTGTCCAAAGAATTTAAATTGCTTGTGATAGCCACCATATTTTCGTTTAGGATTACGAAATGGGTTCGTTGATTTTCTATATCCTGATTTTCGGCAATTGCCTCTAGCATTTCAATTATTTTGCTCAAATGGGCCTTTTCCATATTTCCTAGTTTAGAATTGTCCATTTTCTGCAATACTTCAGTCATCGCTTTTGCTTCCATGGAAGTTTGTTTGGTATCACTGGCAACCAGAGCTTCCTTCAACTTAAGGTAAGCAGATAAACCCATTTCGAATTGTTCTTGAAATGAATCTGAAAATTCCATTTTCAATATTGCACTTGAATTATCTGAAACGTTGTTTTCCTGCATTCCGATATGGCCTTCATGACCTGTCATTGTCTTTCCGCCCGTTTTGTTCATCATACTTTTTTTGCCCTGTAATTGGGCAGCAGCATCAACTGAAAAAGTTCCATTTGCGACAATTTCTTCGCCTGAATTAAGGCCAGAAATAACTTCCAATTGTTCTCCATTTCTTACCCCTAACATTACCTCCCTCATTTTAAAGACCGGCTCATCTGGTTTTACTTTTATATAGACCAAAGAACGTTCTCCTGTCCACATCACAGCTGAGGAAGGGACCCACAGTTTCGATTCATCACTAAAATTTTTATCGTTCTGAATCTTCCCAGTTACGAACATCCCCGGCTTGAACTGTTCATTTTGATTTGCAAGTGTTGCACGTACTGTTATGGTTCTAGTGGTATTGTTAAGTACAGGGTCCACAAACGAAATTGTACCATTAAACGTTTTATTTGGATAAGCATTGGTGGTTATACTCATTCTTTGACCTTTTTTTAATTGCGACAACTGAGTTTCATAGGCATCAAACTCAGCCCAAACCGTATTCAGATTACTCACCTTTACAATAGGCTGCCCTTTCTTTACATAATCACCTTCCGCGCTCATGACCTCGGAAACCGTACCGGAAACCGTTGCATAAACAGGAAAGTATTCCGTTACCTTAGTGGAGCTTTCTATGGCGTTGATTTGATTTTCCGATAATTTCCAGAGCTTCAATTTATTACGGACAGCTTGGTACAATTGCGGTTGCGACTGCTTTAAAGATACCGTGGTCAATAGTTCTTGCTGTGCCGCTACCAGTTCAGGAGAATAGATAGTTCCCAGTAATTGTCCTTTTCGAACTTCTTGCCCTTCATAATTAACGTTCAATCGCTCAATCCTTCCGTCAAAATAACTGGCCTGTACGGCAACAGCTTCTTCGTTTACTGCAATTTTACCCGATAGGGAAATGGAATTGTCGTCACCTGCGGATTTAGTGCCGACCACAATGGTCTGTACATTCGCCAAGGCAAGCGCATTATCCGTCATTGAGAATTGTTCAGGCGAAAGACCTCCAGTATCGACTTCAGCAGGAATCAAGTCCATTCCACAAATAGGACAGTCACCCGGTTCTGGTTTCATAATTTGTGGATGCATAGAACACGTCCACATTTGATTGGTTTCTGCAACCGCATTGTGATTATGGTCTGTTTCTTTATTTGATGAGCCACCAAAAAGCAACCACCCCAATACCACGCCTACTACCAGTAAACCTGCGTATATGACTATTTTATTATTTTTCATTCTCTAATCGTTTTATCATTGCTTTCATTTCTTCTATTTCCTTCTTTTGAGCTTTTATAATGTCCTCTGCCAATTTTTTAACTTCCGGATCTTTAATATCTGCGCGTTCACTTGTTAAAATAGCAATAGAATGATGTGGTATCATTCCTTTCATCCAAAGGATATCGCCAACAGTTGATTTTTGGTCTCGTACCAGTCCCAATGCGCCAAGAAAGAGCACAATGCTACCTATTACAATGCCTATATTTTTCTTTTTATCATTATACATATTTTTCATAAAGAAAAACATGATTAATGCCATAGTCGAAATACCCAGACAAACCATATAAAATCTGGTTAAGCTAAACCAGACATGGTCAAATTCATAGGTATTGAGATACATAGTAATGTACATTGCTATAAATGATGACCCTAGCATTAAAAAGAACTTTGTGTAATTGCTCATTCCTTTGTCGTTATTAGTGTGTTCATTTGAATTCATAATCTTTGGTTTTATAGTTAAACTTTACTTTTTCTGTTTTTAAATATTTTTCTAATTGAAGGTGAAGAGGTAAACCACAATAAGAAACCGCTTAATACGGTTATTAACCCTAATAGTGAAAATGCTCTCAAAACAAGGGTATTAAAATTGTCTCTGCCTTCATAGTCCATAGTATGTGTCATCCATAAAAAATCAAACCAACGCCAAGAACGATGTCTTACGGTTTGAAATTTTCCGTCGCTTACAGAAACGTATGCTTTTAGTGCTTCATCTGTTTTATATGAGATAACATAAGCAGGTAGTAGTTTTTCTCGATACTCGTGGTGTTTTCCAGTTTCAGTAATTTGCTCAACAGATTCTACCTCTAAACCACTCTTCATATGGTTTTTGGCAATATAGAGTGCCTCATCCTGCGTAATACTATTTTTTGGCATTCCATCTAAAGCATTGTACAATTGCTCTTTATTTATCCAATAGTACGGTGCATTATCAATATCTCTTAATTCAATAGTCTTTATACCATTTGGAACATCCATCTCTGAAGGACTTATTAAATTACTAAAGGCTTTAGGTTGATACTCCAAGTTTTTAAATTGGTCTCCGTGTATTTCATCGATGTCTGTCCAACTGAAGTATAAACCACTAATGGTCCAAAACAGGAATTGAATCCCTAAAAAGAGACCCAAATACCTGTGGGTTTTTCTAATTTTTAAAGCTGTATGCCTGTTTACCATTTTCTAATTTTTAATTGCAAAAGGAAACTCGAGTTTAACTTTTTCCCAAGCCATCGAAATAGTTCCTCTTTTATCATCTATTTTGTTGACCTTATATTCTAAATGTTCTGCGATTTCCTCTGATAATGTTGGTGTGATTTTGAATCGAATAACATCGTCTTTTTCGTCATACTCATCTTTACCGTGTTGCTCCCAGTTTTTATTAATCATCACAGTCCAGTCCCCTTTTGATGGAATTGTAAAAAAACCATATTTCCCTTTAGGAAGCGTTTCTCCATTTATGATTAAATCTTTATTCGTTTCCATCCAAGTAGCCATATGCGCTCCAGCCTGCCATACTTGGTCATAACCAACCAAACCACCAAAGATGATTCTACCCCTTACCCCTGGTGATGAATAATCAATATGAATATGAGCATCACCAATCATTGCCATTGTTTCGGTATGTGGACTTAACGATTTTTTCTTTGGCTCTTCTATTTTTTCAGTTGCGTTGTTATGATTGTGATTTTGCTCTTCCGAACTTGATTTTTCGTTTTTGCAACTGACTATAGTAAGCATTGTTACAAGTAATAGGGTTAGATTTTTCATTAGTTTGTTTTTTGTGTTATACTTTAATTGTTCTTAATCGTAATGCGTTTGCTATTACCGAAACAGAGCTAAAACTCATTGCTAAAGCTGCTATCATTGGCGAGAGTAATATTCCAAAAAATGGAAACAAAACACCTGCTGCAATAGGTACGCCTAATGTGTTGTAGATAAGTGCGAAAAACAAGTTTTGCTTGATGTTTTTCATTACTGAATCACTTAAATTTCTTGCTTTTACAATGCCGTGTAAATCACCTTTTACCAGTGTAATCATAGCACTTTCAATTGCTACATCTGTTCCTGTTCCCATAGCAATACCCACATCACTTTTAGCCAATGCTGGTGCATCGTTAATACCATCACCCGCCATAGCAACTACTTTTCCGTTTTCTTGTAATTTTTCAACTTCTTTGAGTTTGTCCTCTGGTAACATACTGGCTTTAAAGTCTGCCAGATTCAATTCTGATGCTACTGCTTGTGCGGTATCGTGATTATCGCCTGTAAGCATTATTACATCAATGCCTTTATCTTGAAGTGCTTTAATAGCTTTGGCACTTGTTTCTTTTATCTTATCGCCAATGACCACGTAGCCTACAACGGTTTTATCTATCGCTAAATAAGAAACTGTTTTACCTTGTTTTTGGAAAGTTTTGGCTTCATCTTTCATTTTAGATGTAATGCTTGCATTAGCATATTCCATCATTTTGGAATTCCCCAATGCAACATTTTTATCTTCTATTTTAGCTTCAACACCTTTTCCCGTAACAGCACTAAAATCTTCAGACTTTAGAATTTCGGCATTGTGCTCCTTTCCGTATTTAACCGTTGCTTCTGCCAAAGGATGTTCGCTATTCGTATTTAATGAAACAATATACTGTAGCACTTCTTTTTCGCTTAAAACACCATTAAAAGCACCAACGGTTTCTACCGTTGGTTTTCCTTCCGTAATTGTTCCTGTTTTATCAACGATAAGCGTATCTACTTTATCCATTTTTTCAAGTGCTTCTGCATTTTTAATCAATACACCATTTTGAGCACCTTTACCCACACCAACCATTACAGACATTGGTGTTGCTAAACCTAAAGCACAAGGACAGGCTATAATTAGGACTGCAATTGCATTGACCAACGCATAGACGTAAGCAGGTTCTGGTCCCCAAATTGCCCATACAATAAATGTGATTACCGATATGATTACTACGACTGGCACGAAGTAACCCGAAACTTTATCTGCTAAATTTTGAATTGGTGCACGACTTCTACTGGCATCATTCACCATATGAATGATTTGAGATAGCAAAGTGTCACTACCCACCTTTTCAGCTTTCATTAAAAAGGATTGATTCCCATTGATTGTTCCGCTACTTACGTTATCATCTTCAGCTTTATTTACAGGAATAGGTTCCCCTGTAATCATCGATTCGTCAATACTGGTATTGCCTTCCGTGATGACACCATCTACAGGAATCTTATCACCCGGTTTCACTTTTAGAATATCATTAAGTTCTATTTCGTCAATACTGACTTCAACTTCTTCACCATCTACAATTTTTATGGCTTTATTGGGTGCTAATTTCAACAGTTCTTTCACTGCCGAATTGGTTTTACTATGCGCACGAGCTTCTAATAATTGACCTAAAAGCACTAAGGTTAGAATTACCGTTGCTGCTTCAAAATAGACGTGGACAGCACCTGCTTCGGTCTTAAACTGGTTTGGGAAAAAATCGGGTGCGAGCATACCTATTACGCTGAATAACCATGCGACACCAGCACCAATGCCTATGAGCGTAAACATATTGAGGTTCCAGGTTTTTATACTGCGGTAGGCACGTTCAAAAAACACCCAAGTAGCATAAAACACTACTGGAATGGAAAGCACGAACTGAATCCAGTTCCAATAATCCTGTTCCAGAATATCGTATAAGGGATTGTTGGTCAGCATTTCAGACATTGCAATTATGAAAATGGGCAATGTAAATACGACTGCAATCCAGAATTTTTTGCGTAGTGTTTTATAGGTCTTTTCCTCTGCGGACAGGTCGGGTTCCATCGGTACTAAATCCATCCCACAAATTGGACACGAACCTGCTTCGTCTTTAATGATTTCTGGGTGCATAGGACAAGTCCATTGTTCTGCTGTTGATGTGGATAGATTTTGTTCTTCCACCAAATCCATTCCGCAAACAGGACAATCACCAGGTTTGTTATAGGTTTTATCGCCTTCGCAATGCATAGGACAATAAAATGTGCCTGTACCTTTGCCTTTGGGTTGTTCTTTCTTTTTAATTTCGGAATGGTGATGCTGTTCACCTTGTTTATGAATACTGTATCTGTCACCATCCTTTTTTAATGCTTCTTGAAAAGTTTTAATAGGAATATGAGATTCCATTTCGATGGTTGCTTCTGCCTTATCTAAATCAACTGTTGCTTTTAAAACACCTTCTACTTTAGAGAGTGTTTCCTCAACGTTACTACGACAACCATTACAGGTCATTCCGTGTATGTGATATGTGTGTTTCATTTTTTTAGTTTTAGATTTATTAGGCTAAAATACAAGGGCTTACCTTGTGATATTATTCTAATTCTGGCTAATTTTTATACAATTTCATCCAAGGATTTTCTGTCTCCATATTGTAAATTTTTATAGTCTGTCATTGACATTCCAGTAACTTGTTTAAACTGTTTCGATAAATGACTACTGTTTTTATAGTTAAGGCTATAGGCTATTTCTGAAAAATTAAGCTGCCACAATTGAATATACTCTTTAGCTTTTTCTATTTTCAAGTTGATAAAATACTTTTCAAGTGTTATCCCTTCTGATTTACTAAACGTTTTACTCAATGTAGAATAACTTTTGCCTATTTCATTCTCAAGTTTACCAAGAATTTCATCTGTATCATTTTTTTCAATATGTTGAATAAGATTAATTTTTATTTTTTCAACCAATGCCTTTGTAGAATCCTTAATTACTTCAAATCCTAAAGCATTCAACTGTGTTTCTAGCTGAGCATAATCATTACTAGACTGTTCTTTAACAACAATTTTACCCAATTGTATAGATTCCAATTCATAGCCTTCATCATCCAACAGATTTATAATCGTCATTTTACAGCGATTACAGACCATATTTTTTATATGAAGAATCTGATTCATCTCTTTTTAATTCAATTTTTTAAATGAAGTATGTGAATGAATAATCTTCCAATCTCCATCTATTTTTTTTAAAATTGAAGTTGCTACGCCTTTACTTTCAATGGTTCGTTCTTTTGTTCCTTTAGCTCCATCTGCCTTTAAAACTATTGTATACAAATAATTTTCAGTTGTATATGCATAGGGTAAACTTACATTTACATCAATCTCATAATCTGAAAATGTAAAACTTTTAAAATGCCCAAGTTCTGGACCTAAATGACCATCTATATAATCTTTATAAGTTCCTTCTACTTTACCTTGCTCAAAAACTGTGGCATCTTGCGTAAAGAGTTGAAAAGTGCCTTCGGTTGTTAAGTTTTGAATGGCATCTTTATAAGACTTCATAATTTTCAACACTTCCTCTTTTTCATTATTGTTGTCAACAACGACCTTTTTTTGAGTTTCGATAGTTGTATCATGTTGTTTACTTTCTTTACAACTCACAATTAAAATCGTGAGTAGTAAGACAAATAAGGGTGGTTTCATAATCGAATATTTTGATGTTTGACTTTTAATTATTTAAAATTTCTTTTAAATCTGACATAAACTCTATGAGTAATTTCTTTTCGCTTTCAGACAATTTTGCGTTTCCGTGAATTATTGTATAGGAATTCAAAGGCATTTCGCCATTTTCAATTTGATTGATGATGGATTTTAGCTTACTGTTCTTCCTTCTATTTGAATAATCATCCCATTCATTAAAATTTAATTCTGCCTTGCCTTCTTTGATATGGTCTTCAAGAAACCAGGCTACCGGTTGCACCTTATTATACCAAGGGTATTTTGTATTGTTACTGTGACAATCATAGCAAAAGACTTGCAATTTGTTCTTGATGTCATTTGGAACATCATTTACCAATATAAAGTCGGTTTTTGGAACAACTTCACTATGATTACGTGTTGTGGGTATAAATTGAATACCCACAAACGCCACCAACAATACTATTGCTATGATTTTTACAATTTTCATTTAATTAATTTCTCGCTGTACTTTACCACATTTCAACATTTGGTCACCGAAATAAGGGTTTCTAATTTCTTCGTTCATACTTAACCAAGCACCACCTTTATTGTTATCATACATTGGGCAGAATTGCTCATATATCTTCATCCCTGTTCCCGTAATGGCAACCATATCTGTAACATCTTTACTTAATACTTTGAAATGCTCACGCTGATGCTTGATGTCACTTTCTGAAATATGCTCTGCGTGTTCCGTAGCATCTTCGATAATGTCATTCAATTCTGATTTTTCACTTTCAGAATATTTTGATGCATCAAAAGATTTAAGAGATTTAACCAATATGCCTCCCAATTCCTTTGCTTTATCATTATCATCGCCTACGAGGGCATCTTTTAAGTTGAAATAATCTTTTAAAATTGCTTCTGCTCTTGTGTCTTGATTGTCTATCATTGCCATATCCTCCTTGTCACCTACAGATTCTTGATTTACCTGATTATTATCATTTGTAACAGATTCATTTTTATTTCCATCTTTACAGGAAATTGTTAGCATCATTGTGGCAGCAAGTGCCATTGTACCTATTGTTCTTTGTACTGTTTTCATAAATTTTGGTTTTAAAGATTATTATGTATTAATTATTATTTAAAATCTGGCTAAAAGTCCACCACCCCAACCATATCGGTTGTTATAATTACCTTGTATTGAAAAATTTCTAGATAAGATGTACGATGCTCCAATTAACCATTGCGTTTCTCCTTGATAAGATTTGTTATTTTCTAAATCATTGACCCATCCAAAATCCGCTCTATACTCGTATTCTCCTTCGAGAAAAATTCTAGGAAAAATCAATAGTTCTCTGTCCAAACGTATTCTTGGGCGTAGTTGATTATCCATACTCACATCCACATTAAACCTATAAGGCGTGAAATATTTAACTCCAACCAATCCAACAGTATTAAATGTATCATAAGAATCTGGTGTTGAAGTTTCGGTATTTACGCCTGCATACACGCGTACCCAATCATTGAGGTATCGATTATAATTTACTTCTATCTCGGCATTTTGGTTATAATCAAACTCGGCACGTAGTCCAAATTCGTTACGAATGTTGCTCGACATCAATAAAAGTTCATTAAAGTTTGAACCTCCACGAAGCATTCCCCACGAATAGTAATGGTCTGTCTCGTCAATTAGGTTTTGTACTGGATAAGGTTTCATCCTTTCATCTCGTGGTGTATCATAGCTAAATACTCTTGCCATACCACCCATCATATGATATAGTACGTGACAATGAAAAATCCAATCTCCAACTTCTTCATTATAGAACTCTATAATTACTTTTTTCATCGGTGGTACATTTACGGTATGTTTTAATGGCGAACGCTCTCCATTTTCGTTGATTACCCTAAAGTAATGTCCGTGTAAATGCATTGGGTGGTGCATCATTGTAATGTTATTCAAAGTAATTCTTGTAACCTCTCCACCTTTAATTTTAATCTTATCTGTTTCGGATAAAGGTGTGCCATTCATACTCCAAACATAGCGTTGCATATTTCCGGTGAGGTTGAGAAGAATGTCATTTACAGGTATATCTGCCTTGTATGTGGTTTTTTCTTTTGCCTTTAGAAAATCATAGTTGAAATAGGTTTTACGTGTATTGTAATCAAATGCTGTTGAATCTTTTTCCATCTTGGACATATCGTGATTCATATGGTCTTTCATTATGCCCGATGTTTCGTTATGGTTCATAGGCATCGAATCTTTTTTCATTTCCATCGTGCTGCTCATATTCATTTTGTTCCCCTTCATAACCATTTGCTTCTTCATTGAATCCTCATCCATCGACATATTATTGTTCATTTTCATCTGCCCATTCTTCATATCCATCTTCATCCCATATTTTTGCATTAAAACTTCCGGCGTTTTTTTCTTTTGATTTCCCACCATTGCAGGTGCGCCCATCTTCATATCCATTTTTGCCATTTGCTTCATCATAGCCACTTTATTGGGTCTGTTTATTACTGCAGCTGGAAAAAGTTGTCCGCTTCCCAAAAGGATTGAAGTATTACCAGAACCATCTTGCGTTGTGGCTGTAATCTCTAATGTACCTTCTGGGATAGTTACTATAACATCATAGGTTTCGGCAATTCCAAAAAGAAATCTACTTTTAAATACAGGCTCTACATCTATACCATCACTAGAAACTATCATTGGATTGCCACTACCAAAATCCATCCAATAATAAGTAGATGCAGCGGCGTTGATAAATCGAAGCCTTACTTTTTCGCCTGCTTTAAACTCTGGGTATTCTGCAACTTTTTCACCATTGGATAAAAAAGCAGGATAATAGACGTCCGCAATGTCTGCACCTTCCATTCTATCACGCCAAAACTTAAATTGTGCGCCTAATGCTCCTTCTTTTATAACTCTGCTTAATGGTACTGCTGTCCCTTTTTTAACCTGATACCATTCGTTTCCCCGTTTAAGGTTTCGCAACACATTCATTGGTTTTTCGTTGGTCCAGTCAGATAGCACTACAACCAAATCTTTGTCATAATCCAATGTTTTTTCTTTGGGTTGAATGATAATTGAACCATAAACTCCCTTTTGTTCTTGTAACATTGTATGGGAATGGTACCAATATGTACCCGATTGATTAATAGGTATTCTGTACTGAAACGTCTCTCCAGGTTCTATTGGTGGTGTATTTAAGTAAGGAACACCATCATAGAAATTTGGAAGTATTAACCCGTGCCAATGTACCGATGTTTCCACATCCATTTTATTAGTTACGTTAATTATGGCAAGGTCTCCTTCGTTGAATTCTAACGTTGGCCCAGGAATACTACCATTTACAGTCATTGCTTTGGCGGTGACACCTCCAAGCGTCATTTCATTTTTTTCTATGGTAAGGTTATATTCTCTAATTGGGCGTCCTTCTTCTTTTCTGTCTTCACCATTTGTACCTACTTGGGCAAATGCCATTGAAGTTAGGAACAAGAGAAGTATTGTTTTAAATGTTTTCATTGTTTTACTGAATTAAATAGTTAATTACCGTGCTTTGTACATAGTACGTCTTTACAGATTCTATTTGGTTCAACTGATACTTTAATTGCAACTCTTGAATATCCAATACATCATTAAAATCAATCGTTCCTGTTTCATAGCTTTTGATTAAAATGTCTTCTGCATCTTTGGCCTGTTTTAGGTTTTTTGATTGGGTATCGTAGGCTATGCGGGCTTCATTTCGCTGTGCTATCGCTTTGGCAAAAGCGGACTCCAATACATTCAAACGTTCTTGTTTTTGAAATGTAATTTCCTCCTTACGAAGTTCGTTCTGCTTGGTTTTTGAAGTATACCGCTTATTGAAAATTGGAATGGAAAGCGAGACCATTGGCATTACAATGTCTTTGCCATTGTCGTTAAAGCTCATATCGGGTCGCTCTTGGACGGGAACGTAGTCCAACCCAAACCCCAACATTGGTGCTCCCTCTTTTTGGTTGAGCAATTCCGCCTGGGTCACCGATTCGTACATTTTATCAAAACGAAGAAGTTCAGGATTCAACTCAAGACTGTCCATAGTGACAGGGTCCCTATCAGGGATGTCCATAGCTACGGTCAAATCAACTGTGAGATCCGTATCTCGATTCAATAGATTATTGAAGTTGACCTGCTCTCCTTTAAATTGCTCCCTGAGCATTTGCTTTTGTTGCTCCAATTCATTCTGACGAATTTGCAGTCGCAACACATCCACGGCACTTGCTTTGCCCACTTCCACCGAAGTCAAGGCCAAGGTCTCATAGGTGTGGAGCAGTTCAATGTTAGTATCCAAGACCCCTTGTTTGGCCCATAAGCTATAGAGTTCGTAGTACGATTGGGCCACGGCAAGTGCCAATTTTCGCTTTGCAACGACATAGTCCACGTAATCTGTTTCGGCCATTGCAGAGGCGTACTTTTGACGTGTAGCAACTGTCCCGAACCAAGGCAGCATTTGTTTGGCGGAAAAACGGGCAACCTGCGCCCCCGTCCTGGTTTCCGGTTCACTGACAAAATACCCCGCCCCGAATTCGGTATTGGGTAGCCAGTTGGCCTCGTTTTCCTTTTCCCTAGCAATCGTATATCGCAGTTCGTAGGCTTGAATTTTCGGATTATTGGCCTGTGCCTCCTCAATGTATGACTGCAATCCTTGTGCATTTCCCATAGCGGAAACCAACGAAAGACCGATAATAATTTTCAGCTTGTTCATTTGCTTACCTTTTTAAGTTGAACTTCCTTCCGCCATCCAAATAGCACTGGAACAACAAAGAGCGTAATCAAGGCAATGAGCATTCCCCCAAAAGATGGAATGGCCATCGGTATCATAATATCACTTCCCCTCCCCGTGGATGTTAGGATTGGTAACAAGGCCAGTATAGTGGTCGCCGTGGTCATCAAACAAGGTCGAATACGCTTTTCACCGGCCTCAACCACGGAATCGCGGACCCCTTTTAGATCCATCGGTTTATTTCTATCGAAAGTCTGTGTCAGATAGGTGGCCATTACCACCCCATCATCAGTGGCTATGCCAAAGAGGGCGATAAAGCCTACCCAGACGGCAACACTTAAATTGATGACATCCATCTGAAAAAGGTCCCGCCAATTCTCGCCAAATAGATTGAAATTGAAGAACCAATCCTGTCCATATAGCCAAATCATAATAAATCCACCTGCAAAAGCGACAGCAATCCCGGTAAATACCATCAACGAAGTGGCCACACTCCTAAACTGGAAATACAGAATCAGAAAGATGATTGCCAGTGCCAAGGGCACCACTACACCCAGGGTCTTTTCAGCCCGTAGCTGATTTTCATAAGTACCCGTGAAAGCATAGTTTATCCCTTTGGGGACTAGGAGCTCGCCACTATCAATCTTGGCCTGAATCGCAGCTTGTGCATTTTCAACCACATCTACTTCCGCGTAACCGTCCAGCTTATCGAACAAGACATAGCCCACAAGAAATGTATCCTCACTTTTGATGACCTGTGGACCCTGCTCGTAACGTATGGTAACCAGTTCATCCAGCGGTACCGGACTCCCTTTGGAAACGGGCACATAGATATTTTTTAAATCATCTGGATTGGCACGTAACTCCCTTGGATAACGAACCCTGACCGCGTAACGTTCCCTACCTTCAACGGTTTGGGTCAAAGGCATTCCTCCCACCGCAATCGACAAAACACTTTGCACGTCTTCAATGGTAATGCCGTAACGTGCCAATTGTTCCCTATCTATATCAATAAGCAGATATGGTTTTCCTACAATACGATCGGCAAAAACAGCCTGTTCCTTAACACCTTCAGCTGTTTTTAATATCCCTTCCAATTGTAGGCCAAAAGCTTCTATTTCTCTTAAGTCCTGTCCCTTTACCTTGATGCCCATGGGTGCGCGCATTCCAGTCTGAAGCATGATAAGTCGGGTTTCTATCGGTTGCAGCTTAGGTGCGGAGGTAACCCCGGGCAACTTGGTCACCCTTACGATTTCATTCCAAATATCATCGGGTGATTCAATTTCAGGCCTCCAATTGCGAAAGTATTCCCCATCCTCATCTGCAATCAATTGACTTCGTTCAATCTGATAGGGATCCGTTACTTTGGTTTCGGAATAAGTAGCGTTCTCGGCAAACGCTAGGTTCGGATTGGCTGCCAACTTCCCGTTCTTCAGTTCAAACAGACCGTCTTTGTTTACCTTAAAGCGCTGTGGTTCGCCCTCCCCGTTCAATTCATATTCCGAACGATATTGGATAACGTTCTCATACATGGATAGCGGCGCAGGGTCAAGGGCAGATTCGGTTCGTCCAGCCTTACCCACCACAGTTTTGATTTCTGGGATACTGGCTACGGCCATATCCAACTGCTGCAAGACCCGTTTGTTTTCAGCTACACCAGAATGTGGCAATGATGTGGGCATTAATAAAAAAGAGCCCTCATTTAGGGAAGGCATAAATTCCTTTCCCGTATTGTTCATTATGAGAACTCCACAAACCACAATCACAGTGGGGATGGAAAGAAATAAAAGCTTGTTCCCCAATGCCCAACGGAGTATTCGGGTGTAATACATTCTAAATACCCAAAAAGTGCCCAAAAGAGTGAAACTAATTATTCCCACAAAAAGCAGGTTCATCGAGACACTTCTATCAAATCCCAAAGGTCGCCAGTAAGTGGCCAAAAGGAAGATGATAGCTGTTGCTGAAATAATAATGTTTAGACGTGTCGCCTGTTTTTCAGAAAGCGAAAATCCATTGAACAGACGAGAAGCCAGTTCTTTGTTCTTTAGGGATGTTATGGTTCCAAAGGCTATTAACACCAAGCCTAGCCAATAACCATAGAAAACAGCCGCTACTCCTGTAATAATCAATACTGCACTAGAAACATACCCCACGATACTTTTGCTTCTTCTTTTTTTGAAGAAAATAGCGGCAAAAGGTGGTATCAAGAAAAGGGCAACGATTATGGATGCAGTCAACGCCATGGTCTTGGTAAATGCCAATGGGCGAAATAATTTCCCTTCGGCACCCACCATCGTAAACACGGGGATAAAACTGATGATAGTGGTGAGTACGGCTGTCAGAATGGCTCCTGAAACTTCGGCAGTGGCATTGTAGACCACGTCATTGGTGTGTAACCGTTCATTTTCTGGTTTAGTATCGTTCTCCTCCAGATGACGAATGATATTTTCTGAAAGTATGACCCCAACATCGACCATGGTACCTATGGCAATGGCAATACCTGAAAGGGCAACAATATTGGCATCGACCCCAAATAATTTCATGGAAATAAAAACCATTAGCACGGCAACGGGTAACAAACCTGAAATCAAAATGGAAGCTCGTAAATTGAATACCATGACAATAATGACCAATACGGTAATCAGAATTTCAAGGGTAAGTGCCTCATTGAGGGTTCCCAAGGTCTCTTGTATAAGTTCGGTTCGGTCGTAAAAAGGAACAATAGTTACCTGAGAGGTTCTTCCATCTGACAACTGTTTTGAAGGGAGGCCCGAAGAAAGCTCCGCAATCTGGTCTTTGACATTATTGATGACCTCCATGGGATTTGCACCGTATCGGGCTACCACCACACCACCGACCACTTCGGCACCTTCTTTGTCCAATAGGCCACGACGGGTCGCTGGACCCAAACTCACTTTGGCAACGTCCTTTATACGGATGGAAGTATAGTTCTCCGCATCGACAACCGCATTCTCAATATCCCCAATCGATTTTACATAGCCCAAGCCACGGACCAAATACTCCGCTTGGTTCATTTCCAGGGTTTGTGCCCCAATATCTTGGTTGGATTGCTTTACTGCTTTTACGATATGGTGAAGGCCAATATTGTATTGGCGCATCAGCTCAGGATTGACATCAATTTGGTATTCCTGAACATATCCGCCGATAGAGGCCACCTCAGAGACCCCACTTGCTGATGACAGCGCATACTTCACATAGTAGTCTTGAATGCTCCGCAGTTCGTGTAAGTCCCAACCTCCGGTGACGTTTCCGTCTTCATCGCGACCTTCAAGGGTATACCAAAATATTTGTCCAAGACCCGTGGCATCAGGACCCAATGAAGGATTCACCCCATTGGGCAACAGTCCAGCGGGAAGGGAATTCAGTTTTTCGAGAATCCTGCTTCGTGACCAGTAGAATTCCACATCTTCCTCAAAGATGATATAGATACTGGAAAAACCGAACATCGAGGAACTTCTAATGGTTTTTACACCCGGTATTCCCAATAATGATGTGGTAAGCGGATAGGTAATCTGATCTTCAATATCCTGAGGGGAGCGGCCATCCCATTTGGTAAAGACGATTTGTTGGTTCTCACCAATATCGGGTATCGCATCCACGGCAATGGGATTGCTCGGTAAAACACCCGTGTCCCATTTAAAGGGGGCATGTACAATACCCCAGCCTACAAAGAGGGCCAGTAGCAAGATTGCCACCAATTTGTTTTCTATTAAGAATTTGATTGCTTTGTTCAGCATATAATTCGAGTATTAGATAATTACAAGTACTTCTCAGAAATAGCGCATAGCACGTTCGGCCCAATGCGGTCAACCGCTGGGCACATTTGTAGTTATCTAAAAATCAAATTAAAAAGGTCTGGTGCAGTAACTGCACATCCCGTATCAGGGGAGGAGGAGAATAGTCTTTAAAGGGGATTATGATATCATCGTATCCTTCAAAAAGGTTAATATAGGAGTAAACGAAAGAGGCAACGAAAAGTTGCTGGTCAATGGTGAGTTGGTCGAATGAAACCTTTAAGTCGTCCTGACCTTCCAAAACGATTTGAACATCGGTACAACAATCCATCTTCATCTCCATTACCGCACATTCTGTTGATGATTTGGACATCTCGGCCTTCATCATACAGGTATCTGCGCTATCGGAAAAACTGAAATCAACTAAGTGGTCACCACAATAGTGCATATCTACACTAAAAGACATAGTGGAGAACAGCACTAAAAGTGCCATTAAAAAAGATGATATACGGTGAAGAAGTTCCTTCATCTAAATGTAAAACTACAAAATTTAAAGATTCGTATATGAGCTTTAAGGAATGTTTAAGTAATTCATTTAGTAAAATGAAAAATAGAATGGGGTGTTTTATGAAAAGAATATTAGGGCATTGCATTCTTTATATATGTGACCAATAAATTAGCCCAAGCCCTGCGGAAGTCGGGCAAACCTTTCACTCCACTCCTCCCCTTTCGGACACGCTTCGCCGGTCCGCTAGGAAAGTCTTTCCGTTGCGGTTTTCCCGACCCCCTCGCGACCACGCAAAAGCACAAGCGGCGAAAGGCCGCTTGACCTTTCTTCTCCCTACCCACAATTGGAATAAGTATCAGACTGTCCCCATAACCCGGAAATCTCTCAATACATCTACAATTCGTGCCTTAACCCTTGTAAAGTAGTAATTTAGAAACATGGAAATCCTTGTTAAATATCTATTGCCGGCCAGTTTCGCATATGTCTATGTACGGTTGTTGATTCCCTATATCGGATTCTTTACTCGATTCATGTTCAACGAACGTGTTGGATGGGACAAGTACATTGAGAAACCCCGATTGGTATTTTATGGACTTGGTCTGGCATTGATGCATGGAAGTTATCCGACTTTTTTGGAGCAAATAGAGATCTTGCCCTAACTTTTCTATGCACTCAATTGGTTCGTTTTTATTTGCGGCATTGCCCTTACTCAATTGACCTGGACTAAAAAATTTAAAAATGTTTTTATTCCCAAAATTCAAGAAAAGCTTAAGCGCAAGAAAAACTTCAATGTCTCGATTACCGACGAACAATTGAAAATCCTTTATAATGGATTGTCGCGTTATGATCTGATTATCGGCGAAAGAACAAAAAGAAATGATTTCATAAAGGTCTTTACGGCTGACTGGGGCTCCCATGATTCCAAGATATATTTCAAGCTTGATGCACCCAATTGTAGGGAATTCTATGAATTGTTCAAAATCAATTTCCCTAACAATTCACTGACATTGATTGATTTCTTCGAGCGGTCCGATACCATAAGGAGAGAAGACGGTAGCCCTTACACCTATTCCACCGTGAAGGATGCCAAATCGAGAACCCCAATTTCCAAGCGCAGTGATGACTTGAAGAATATCTTTTCCACTCTCTAGTTTCGTTTGTTTGCATTTTGTGCCAGAAAGTATGCATTGCTTGCAATGCACACATTTCCTTTTCTTTCCCTTTATAGATTAGTTCAAGAATTCTACCAAAAAGTACAAAAGGTGCCCATTGTTAAACTAGAAAATTACAGATAATGGATTATTTCAAAATTGAAGAACGGCTTGACCGTATAGAACGGTTATTGACCAATAGCAAGGACGTGTTAACTTTTGAGGAGGCTTGCGAATACATGGGAGTATCAAGAAGCTTTTTATACAAGCTTACCTCCAGAAGACAAATTCCACATTCAAAACCCAATGGTAAAATGATATACTTTGAAAAGAAGAAAATCAATATTTGGTTGTTGCAGAACAGGAGAAAATCAAAAGCCGAGATTGAAACGGAAGCACTCAAACATAGCCTTAGAAATAAGAAAAATTAATTATGGATAGGGAGAAAAAAGAGCGAAATGAAGTGAAGCGAAAAAATCCGTCTGAGTAAGAATTCAAGATGTGTCATTGTCATGACAAATCTTGCTTTTGCTCCCTTCGGTCGCAAAAGGGTAGGAACTGTTAATCGAGTTTTCGAGGTGCGATTTAAAATGAGGTCTTTGATGTGATTATTTAAAAAATGACTTGTTCAGATTAAAGAAATACTGAAAGTGAAAAAGGAGTTCGTACAATTCAGATGTTCTGTTTATGAGAAGAAACTGCTCAGGGTCAAGGCCAAAAAGAGCGGACTTTCCATAAGCGAATATTGTCGGCGAGCTGCCTTTAACGATCGGATAGTGGAACGTCTTTCGGAAGAACAAATCGAGATATATAAAATGCTTTCCAAGTATCAGAACAATTTTAAGCTTATCGGGAACATGTTCCGAAAAAGAAACCCCAAGCTTTCGGATGAAGTGGTCAGGTTGGCAAACGAGATACGACAACATCTTTTGAATTTCAGAAAATGATAGGAATGGGAAAATCCATATCGCACACATCGGCTTCAATGGCCTATGGTCTTCGGAAAGAAAAGAAACCGGAGATTATCCATAGCCAATATGTGGCCGGGGATACCCCAAGACAAATTGCACAGGAGTTCAAGACCATCCAACAGCAGAATCACAAATGCCAGAAAAATACTTTGAGCTTTGTATTGAGTCCGACCATTGAAGATGGAAAGAAACTTGATAACAAGAAACTTAAAGAAATCACGGAACGCTTTCTAAAGGAAATGAAGCTCCGGGA
Source organism: Croceivirga lutea (assembly GCF_014235875.1). Lineage (GTDB taxonomy): Bacteria > Bacteroidota > Bacteroidia > Flavobacteriales > Flavobacteriaceae > Croceivirga > Croceivirga lutea. Next base: position 759,648 of record NZ_JACJUK010000001.1, read on the forward strand.
AAACCAGGCCGTTGCATTTGTGCATCGAAATAGAGAACACGCTCATATCCATTTATATGTAAACCGCATCAATTTTCAAGGCCAAGCCTACAAAGACAGTTTTATCGGAAAACGAAGCCAACAGGTGGCCGAAAGGGTTGCCAAGCAAATGGGCCTAACAACGGTTCGTGAAGTACAACAACAAAAGCTGGACAAGACCAAGGAGGTCAGGATGATACTCAAACGTATCCACGATAGAGTTATCGATGAGGTGCGGCCTAAAAATTTTGACCACTATATCAAGACCATGGAGGCTTATCCTGTTAAGGTCATTCCCAGTATCAACAAACAGAACCGGTTACAGGGATTCCGGTTTGAGTTTGCAGGACAGAACCTAAAGGGAAGCGAAGTACACCGCTCCATGTCAATGGGAAGGATTGCAGAACAAATGGGATTTGATAAGAACACCATTCAACGGGCCAAGACAGAAAATGTGATGAAGCTTTTAGGTAAAACGGTAAATGTTACACCAAATCTTGCGGCCAAAATTGCAACCAAAGTTTTAAAACAAGTTATTAAAAGAACCATCGATAAAGGAATGGGTATCGGAATAGAAATCTAGAAGAATGGCAAAATTGGACGAAATAGCGGAATTGTTGACCGAGGAAATCAGAGGTTTTGAAAACTCGGTCGGTCGGTTGGAAAAATTACAAGGTGAACTAAAAACCTTTCGAATAGAACCGGACACCTCGGGCATTGATTTTATCCTGAAACGGTACAACGACCATCAGAAAAAGGCTATTGAGGAACAGCATAAATTAATGGCTAATGTGGTATACTATATCAAGAATTCCATGACTTTTCCGAAATGGGCAATTAAGTTGTTCTGGGGGCTACTGGTCTGTATCTTCTTGATTCTGGGCTTCTCTATTTACAAAGTTTCTCGAATTTCCGATATCAAGCAAGAAGCTTATGGAAAGGGAGAGGAAAAAGCTGTTGCCCATTTTAGGGCATTCTTCGAGGCTAGCCCGGAGGCCAGTGATCTTTACGAAAAGTGGCGAAAACCCCAAACCAAAAAGTAGGGTGCCCCCTATCCGGTTTTTGCTTCACGCTTATCTGCCGGAACACTACAAAAACCGGACAGGATCCACGCGCAAAGTTTTTGGGTAAGATTTGGGGCAAAATTCCGACAACATACCAAGAACTTTATGAATCAAAAGTGGCTTATTCATTTTATGATCCTAAAAGTATTAGGTTCTAAAAATTCTTGAACAATATCTATTGGCAAACTAAAAGCAGTTGCCAATTCCTCTTTAGAGTAGCCCAAAGATTTTTTATGAATATTATATGCCTCTGCAAATAAGTTTGGCTCATCTATAAACACACTTAACTTATCGTCACTTCTACCTCCTCGACTTAGTTCTATATTGAAATAAACATATCGGTCATTAGTAATAAAACCCAATTCTTTTGCACTTCTAACAATTGATGACATTGAAGTAAGCCAATACCTTTTGAGTTCTGCTAAATCACCAATACGCAAATTTCTTATCATTGGACCGATATATTTTTCAGGCATAAGAAATTCTGAGGTAAATTCTTCAACCTCTTGTTCTCGTATCTTTTCGGTTCTATGCGAAGGTATTGCAAAATAGCAATGCATTAATATATGCCCATATTCATGAGCCAATGTCCTTCGCTTTCGGTCATTACTAAAACCTTTGTTAATTATTATAATGGGAGTTCCCCCGTCCGTGATAAATGAGACACCGTCAAATTTAGGATGAGCGTTTATCTCGACCACCACAATACCTTTCGATTCTAATAAAGAAAAGATATTTAAAACAGGAACACCATTGTTGAGACCTAGCACTTTTCTGGCGTGTTGAGCAATACTTTTAGGAGTATGACCTTCTTGAATATCTAAAGGGACGTGCTTAAATTCAGGCCACTCCAAAGAATCTGACATTTGATCTATCAAATACCCTATCAAACGGTTTCCAAGTTCAATAGATGTTTTGTCTCGCTTGGTTAAAGTTGCTCGTTTTCTATAATGTGTGTTTTCTGAAAAATTAGAAATATTCTTAAATAGCCAATCTTTTGGAAAGCCTAAATACTCTATTACCTTGACGACCATATCTTCCGACAAGACATCAAAGCCTTTCTCATGCTTTGATAAGTTAGGTTGCGAAAGTCCTGATATTTTAGAAGCTAGGTCAGATTGAGAATAACCTCTGTACTCACGAGCAAAGGTTATTTGTTTATGGTTAAAGCGCATCAATAATTAAATTGTCATATAGTTGGGAGTAAGTTTTAAGAGGTTTTTTTGTCTTTTTTTAAACCGTCTTTTAGTACTGGAACAGCTTTTTCTGCTTTTTGAGTGATTAGACTAGGTGTAACAGTAACTTCTTCATTTTCATCGGTAAGTGTCCATTGAATTTTGTTTTCGTCAATGTATACCAATTTTGGGTCAAATATACGACCAGTTTTATCTTTTCTGTATCCAAAAAATAAAATTGGGTCTACGGAAATACTTTCATTGTCAAATAGCGACGTTTGCATTTGGTTTGAAATTGCCAACGTGTGTGAAGTCTTAATATTCATCGGCATATTTTTATTATTCAGTTTTTTGAATAGAACGGTATATCCTTTTAGATTCAAAAGAAATCTTTTATATTTTCCAAACTTCCAATTACTAGGAAAATGCTCTTGAATAGATTGAATCATTTTAGAATTAAGTAACGAAGCTTCAAAAGCTCTAGCTCTTGATTGTGGAGGCGTTTTTACTATTTCCTCTTCAAACATTTTAACAGCTCCTGAAAAGGCCATGAATAGCTTGGATAAATACTCTGAAAGGTCGTACTCAACACCTTCTTTGGTTGCCAACTTTCTTTTTACACGGGGTCTTTGTGGATTCTGGGTCATATTCTAATTATATACATTCATAAAGCAAATATATAATAATTAATTTTTATTGTATATAATTTTTTAAAATAATTGTATTTTATTTTGAATACTTAGTACTATTCTTCTAGTTACTTTAAGGCACTATTGTCCATTTTAAGACACTATTGTCCATTTTAATGCAGCCAATTGAGTTGATATTTTCAAAATAGAAGTTAAAACGCTTTCTTCATCGGGCAACTCACCATAAACCAAAAACTTAAAATCATTCTGATAGGTGTCTCTAAGTCTATCAAACAACTTCATTTCGATTTACATATAATGAAATAATTTTACATTATATGTAATTTTTATCATATCTTTACGTTCTAAATAAATACCAATCATCTAGTGCATGTAATTTCATTCAAGAAATTAAGAGAGTATTTTTCGAAAGAAACCAATGCTAAAGTGGCCTTACAAGATTGGTATAAAAAAGCAAATAAAGCTGAATGGAATAGTTTTGCCGATTTAAAGAACACTTTCAATTCAGCTGACAGCGTTGGAAATGGTAGATTCGTTTTTAACGTCAAGGGAAACCATTACCGAATTATTGCCATAGTACGATTTAAGTTCAAGAAAGTATTGATACGATGGGTGGGCAATCACCGGGATTACGACAAAATAAAGAATATAGATAAGTTATAAGATTATGGGAAAATTAATAACACACGCAGCATATGTAAAAGCGAATCTTCGCTTAGAAGAGTTGATAGATGTCGTGGATGATAATACCCCAACTGATGACCCATTAGCAAAAGAGTTTCTTGAGATTACCGATATTATTGAGCAGTATGAAGAAATCCATTTCCCTATCGGTTTACCTACCTTACAGGAAATGATTGAGCTACGTATGTTCGAGATGGGTCTGAAACGTAAAGATTTAGCTGCATTATTGGATACAAGTGCTTCAAGAATCAGCGATTACTTGAACGGAAAAAGAGAAATAACCTTAAATGTTGCCAAAGCTTTACATCAAAAATTGAACATAGACAGCGATATAATTTTACAATAATATTTGAACTATGGCCGAAAAGAAAGACTCAAACTCAAACGAAGAGAAGCTTCAAAAGCTTAGAGAAGAAATCGAAAAAGGGTGGAACAGTGGTAAAAGTAATAGAACTGTCCAAGATATTATTGATTCAAAAAGGCGTTCTCTAAATACCAATAAATAATTTCTGGAAAACAAAATCCTATCAAAAGAAACCAAAGGTTTTCACCTATTTTCCACCCCGAAGGCCCCTCTAATGTTTACGGGAAAAAGAAAATACTGTATCGGGAAATAAACAACATAAACTGTTTCCAATTCATATATTCGCATATCCAAATTTTGAACTATGCTTCAATTCTTCACCAAAAAGGAATTTTTGGTTGACCACTTAGATGGTTTTATTGACATTCATAATCACATTTTACCAGGAATAGATGATGGTGCCAAAAACGTAAAAGAATCTATTGCAATAATTAAGGCTTTTGGAGAATTTGGTGTTACAGATTTTGTTTGTACTCCTCATATAATGCACAACTATTATGAGAATACTAAAAAAACAATTTCTAAGGCTTTCAAAGAATTAGAAGAAGAGTTAGCTGATACTGAGCTATCTATAGCCATCAATTATGCTGCTGAGCATATGATTGATGATAATTTTGAACATTTGTTTGAGAAAAATGAAGCTTTACAACTTGGAGAGCAGCATATCTTGGTTGAAATGTCTTATTTACAACCTTCAATTAATTTTGACTCTTCGATTGGCAAAATTTTAGACAAACAAGTTTTCCCGGTATTAGCTCATCCTGAACGCTATGGTTATTTACATAACGATTTTTCAAAATATATAGAATACAAAAATAGAGGAATCAAATTTCAACTAAACATGCTTTCTATTTTAGGATACTATGGTAAAGGAATTCAAAAATGTGCGCAAACATTACTAAATGAAAATATGTTTGATTACATATCTTCTGATGCGCATAATCTAAGACACGTAAGTAGTTTAAAAGAAGGAAAGGTTTCATCAAAACTTATACAGCAGATAAAACCTCTCCTATTAAATACTATTCAAGATTTTAAGAAAATTTAGTTTTTTTTAATTATAAATTGTTTCGTTTCTTGATATCCATCAGAATTTAGATTAATCATATAAATACCATCTTGATAATCGGTTACATCAATTCTAATCGGATTAGATTGATTCTGAGTATATTGTATTTCAGTAATACGTCGTCCGGTGTAATCAAAAATTGTCAAACTACCACTACTTATCGAAGCATTCAAAGCAACTTCTATAAACTCACTTGCAGGGTTTGGTGAAACCGTTATTAGATTAATAAAATCTGTTTGAAGATTAGAATTCAAATTGGTATTTGGTTGTTCCATACGTTGAGGAACTATGGTATTACTTAAATTGATAACAGTTAAGTTATCATAATAGCTTGTGCCCCCATTACCATAATCAATGTAATTACTATACATCCAAATATCTATACTGCTTAATCCGGATGGTACGCTTATCGTGGTCTCATACCTGCTCCAACTACTTCCAAAATTTGATGAACCTAAGGCACTATTGGGCGTGTTGTTTTGTACAATTTCTACTCGGGCATTACCCGTGCCATCATTACCATCTATGCCTATGAACAACTCATCTCCAGCACTTATGCCATGGTCGGCTAATACTATAGGTAAACGATAACGTGACCATGGTTGACCGGTGTCTGTATTGGTTACCACTACTCCACAATAACTACCATTGGTCTCTTCATTAGTACCTGATACCTCATCCATGCCTGCTACTAATTGGCCCTCTGGTAATACTATAATTGGGTCATCATTTTCTAAATAATCTGGACAACTTAACGGTACATCACTTACCGTTACTGTTACTGTAGCTGTACAACTACTAGTGTTACCTGAGGCATCTGTCACAGTTAATTCTACTGCGTTGGCTCCCTCATCTATTGCGCTAAAACTTAACTTACTTGCTGATAAACTTACCGAACCACAGGCATCTGTTGAACCGCCATCAATATCTGAAGCCGTGATACTTACACTACCCTCTGGGAATACCTCTAAACTTATATCAGTACAAACTGCTGTTGGTACATCACTATCATTTACCGTAACCGTTACGCTACAACTATTGCTATTACCAGATGCATCTGTTGCGGTATAAGTAACCACAGTGCTACCTACGGGAAAAATACCATCTGTTGGTAAACCACTACTGCTTATACTTAATCCTGAACCACAGTTATCACTAAAACTCGGTTCAGCTACTGCTACTACTGCTGTACATTCTCCTGGTAATACTGATACCACTATATCTTCAACACAGCTGATTACTGGTGCTATAGTGTCTACTACAGTAACTACAGAACTACAACTTGTTACACTACCATCGGTGGCTGTTAAAGTCACATTTACCGTATTGGCTCCTAGTGAACTACAATCGAACTCCGATACATCTAAAACTATACTACTGTAATCTGAGGCATCTAATCCGTCTGCCAATACTGCTGTTGGCGATAGCCCTACAGTACCATCTTCACCCAAACTTAAGGTAACGTCTTTACAACTACTCGGTGGAACTGCACTTAAATTGCGAACAACCAAATTATCGTAGTACGCTGTTCCGCCTGAACCACTTGACAAATAGTTACTGTACATCCAAATATCTATACTGCTTAATCCGGATGGTACGCTTATCGTGGTCTCATACCTGCTCCAACTACTTCCAAAATTTGATGAACCTAAGGCACTATTGGGCGTGTTGTTTTGTACAATTTCTACTCGGGCATTACCCGTGCCATCATTACCATCTATGCCTATGAACAA
>NZ_JACJUK010000002.1 GCF_014235875.1 Croceivirga lutea
TCTCCATCGTATAATCTTTAATATTCTACGACTCTAGTCCATCCAAAACCCAAAGAAATCTTTCGAATTACTTGTTGTTTATTCTACGCTGTCGTTTCAATATGTCTAATGAACTTTGTATTTATTTTACAACTTTTAACTCCATTTTCATTACCCTAAAGTAACTCCTCTTTCGCCTCAGTTAACACCCTGCTCTCTAGCAAAGCGGGTGCAAATATAAAACCGTTTTTTTAACCACCAAAAGTCTTTTCAATAATTTTCTAGAAAAAAATCAAATTAAAAACACATATTCTGATTATCAGTGCTTTACAAATAATACTTTAACACTTTTTTTAGGAAAAGAAATTCCAAACCAAACCAAAACGTATCACAAAATCTCTGTACGGATAATTTGGTGCTGCATAATAATTGTACTCTTTTTGCCAAAGCGTATTTAAATGTTCGGCCTTTAAATAAATTCTTGTTTGCCTAACTTTAGCATTTATAAAGAAATCTATTAGAGGATATGCTCCTAATTCCTCCGAATCTTGAATGTAGAAATCTCCTATAAGTGGATTGTAAGCATCCATATTATAAGCAGAAAAGTATTTAAATGTAACTCCTGTTTGTATATACATTGCTTTTTTAAAGACATCGCTTGAATAATACAATGTATTTCTAGTAAGAATCTCGGGCAAATTAAGTACCTGGTTATTTTGATTTACATTTTGATAAAGTACTGTATTGTTCAGTGCCCACTTTCGCCATTTTATTTCTTTTTGCCACTTAGCTCTCAAATAATTAATTGTAGCTGTTTCTTGAAATGGTTTCACAAAAGCATCTTGCTGTCCTGCTTCTATTTGTTCTGTAGTAGCATTGGAATCAAAATAGGTATAATTATCAATATTCGAATATTTAACAGAAATATCACCTAACCATTTTGAGTTTATACCGGCAGTTGCCGACTGTACTCTTTGCTTATCGAAAATGGTAGTATTTTGCCAATTAAAATTTTCATAATCGCTTTGATACAACAAGAAATTAAAATTCGGCATTCTTGAACTTCCATGAATTCTGAAGAATATCTTATTGTTATCATTCAAGTCATAATCAATAGAAGCGTTTAGTAAATTACCTGCTATATCCCCTGAAAGCTGATATTTGAGTTCGCCTTTTAGATGAATTGGCCCCAAAGAATTGTCATAGCTAGCCTCTAGAAGCATTTCATTACCTTCTATTCTATTGGTTATTGTTTGTTCTGGTTGCACTAAAATGCTATTGAAAAAATAATTATAGTTATAAAAACCAAAGCCTGCACTTAAATTTCCCCAACCAGGATTGCTAAAATCAATTGAAAGATTATTCTTAGTTAGCTGAAGTTTAGATTTATCATCTATACTTGTTAAAAACGCATCACCCAGGGAAGCATTAGCTGCTGCTTGAACAAATTGAAAGAATTTTGATTCATATTGAAACTTATGACTCAATGCCAAAAGCGTTTTTTTTGTTACTAAAGAATCTCTCTTTGGTTTTACCAAATTAAACTGATGATTCAAAACATATCTTCTACCCAACAATCTAGAATCGGCATTGGTATAAACCAAATCTATTCTAGAGCGATCTATAAAATCCTCTTCTCCAGATTCAAATTGTTCTGCTTTATTAAGGAGCCCACCGTTTTCTTCTGATTCTAAATCTTGAACTGCTAAATGTCCTCTTACCCAATACCTATTGTTTTTAGTTCTATAATTAAAACCTGTTCTAAATCTACCAGATTCTGCTTGTTCGTATGCATATTTACCCAATGATCTAAAACCAGAATACGCAACTGAAAAGTTTAATCTAGGAGAGGTATTAAAAGTTAATAAGGCATCTAAATATTGCCCCTGCTCAAATGTTGTTTTAAAAAATAGTTCAGTTAAAGGGGTAGGAACATGATAGTACTTAAAGTCTTCTGCTTTAATGTACATGAATTGTTTGGCCTGAGCACCGTAACCTGGCATTACAGAAGAACTCTCAAAATTTCTACCTAATCTATTATATGGTTGACCAACATTAGCAAACGGCATTAACTCAAAATCATCTTTGCGTAGAACATTATACTTATATTCTTTAGCTATTGTTAATGTAGTATCAACAAAGGTTGAGTCACCTTCTTGCGGAATTATTCTATAATCTTTTATGGTAAGCTTCACCTCTTCCTCTGGTTTTTTCTGCTTCAAACTTTTTTTAAGGTTATTAATAGAGTCTCTAAAAGCCTCATCTCGCTGATTCGCGGGAACGGAATTTTGGTTTTTATCTTTTTGACTCCAAATTAAGTTCGATGCTAACAATAACACCACTAACGGAAAGTACTTCATGCTATATACTTGGAGGGCAAAGTTATATCTTTTTGTTACTAAACAAATGTGAAAGTTAACCTTCGATATTACAAAAGCTTTTAAAACAACCAATTTATTAGATGCCCATTTTAAAACTTAAAACTGCGTTAAATTCCCTAATTTGTAGCATAATTAATATTAGATGAAAAAATTAGTACTTCTACTTTTTTTGGGTACATGTTCCTTGGTAATAGGACAGTATAACCAAAATGCTCCTTTTATTGAGAATTTAAAGAAAGAAAACCAAACAACCTTAAAGTCATCCAATTCTAGCTATACTATTAATGAGCTTTCTAATGCTTTTGAAGCGTATTGGAAGAACAAAGACTGGAAGAAAAAAGGAAGTGGTTTTAAGCCCTTTAAACGCTGGGAAAATTATTGGGCTAATCAAGCAGATGCAGATGGTTATTTACCATCTGCTAAAAGCATTCTTGAATCTTTTAAAAACAAACAACTTTCTAAATTAGCACCTAACCCTGTTGCCAATTGGACTGCCATAGGACCTTTTAATCCTGGGGTCTTAGGAGGTGCACTACCAGGTACTGGCAGAATTAACATAATGGCCGTAGACCCTAATAATTCTGACATCTGGTATGCTGGTGCGCCAGCAGGAGGTATTTGGAAATCTACAGATGCCGGACAGTCTTGGACTAACCTGTTTGATGATTTTTTACAAATTGGTGTTAGTGGTATAGCTATTGATTCCAATGATTCTAACATTATTTATATTACAACAGGTGATGATGATGCTAGCGATTCTTTCAGCATTGGCGTATTTAAGTCTATTGATGGTGGTAATTCATGGACAGAAACGTCTTTAGGAGTTTCTAGTGATGCAAATTGGAGTAACAATAGATTTATGAGTGAAATTGCTATTGACCCAAACAATTCTGATATAATTTGGGTAGCAACTAGTTTTGGTTTATATAAGTCGGTGGATGCCGCTAATTCATGGGAACGTAAACAATCAGGAAATATCACAGACTTTAGATTTAAACCCGGAGATAGCAACACAATTTACGCTATTACCAACTCAAATTTTTATAAATCTACAAATGGAGACTCGTTTACAGAAATAACTTCCAACTTACCAATTGCTTCTGGTAGACGAGTCTTAGATGTTACTCCTGCAAATCCGGAATTGGTTTATCTTTTAACAGCTGATACAGGTGCAAACAACTTTGAATACCAAGGTTTTTATGTTTCTACCGATAGTGGTGAAACTTTCACAGAAAGCTCAAATACTTCTGATGTTATGGAATCTAACCAAGCTTGGTTTGACTTGGCGATTGCGGTTTCTCCAACTAACGAAAATGAAGTTTATGTCGGTTGTTTAAATGTTTGGAAAACTACTGATGGGGGTTCATCTTTCTCTAAATTAAATGACTGGGCAATTAATAACCAAGCTTATGCTCATGCCGATATTCATACCCTAAAATTCTTTAACAACATATTATTTACTGGTACTGATGGCGGTCTATATACTTCAGACGACGGTGGAGCAACATTTACCGATATGACCAATAATATGGCGGTAACCCAGTTTTACCGTATGTCTGTAGCCAAGAATAATTCGCAACGCATTGCAGGAGGAACTCAAGATAACGCTGGCTACGTTGGTAACGGAACTTCATGGAACGTTTATACAGGTGGTGATGGAATGGATTATGAGATAGACCCAAATAACGAAGATATCATTTATGGCTTTGTACAATTTGGTGACCCCCTTTTCGTGACTAATAACGCTGGTCAATCCTTAGGCTTTGTAAATGCTCCCGAAGGTGAATCTGGCAATTGGATCACTCCTTTGGCAGTAAATTCTGATGGAGAAGTTTTTGCTGGTTACTCAAGAGCTATTTTTAAACTTGTTGGTAATTCTTGGGAAAAGTGGTCTAATAATTTTGCAGTGGCTGGAGCTGATGGTGGTTCAAACAATATAGAAGATATTGAAATTGACCCAAATAATCCGCTAACGATGTATGCGGTTGATGGCAATAGAGTTTATCGTAGTTCTGATGGCGGTAAAAATTTTTCACTTTATACTGAATTTGATGCAGTTGTTTCTGACTTGGCCATAAACACTACAGATGATTCTGCTATTTATGTTACCACATCTAACAGGGTTGGGGTTGGTGAAGCGGGTCAACCAGCTGCTAGAGGAGTTTTTAGAGTACCCCTAGAAGAAGATGGAAGCGCTGGAGTTATAGAAAATATTACATTAGATTTACCAACAGACCAAGCGTATTATGCCATCGTTCATCAAGGCAGACACTCTTTAAATCCCATATACGTTGGTACAACCCTAGGGGTTTATAGACTAGATGACTCTTTAACTGAGTGGGAAGAATTTGATTTAAACTTGCCAAATACCACTGTAAGCGATTTGGAAATCACCCTTGATGATGAAATAATTACGGCATCAACTTATGGTAGAGGGGTATTCCAGTCCCCTATTCCCATCGAAATTCCTGAAAATGAAATTAGGCTAATTAGTATATCTCCTGCAAATAATGAAATTAATTGCGGAGAAGTTATACCCACAGTAACTGTAGAAAATAAAGGCTTAAATCCCATAACGGAAGTCTTAGTAACGTATAATTTAAACGGTAGCAACAACCAAGAATACACATGGACAGGCACTTTAGAAAGCGAAAATTCCACAGTAATAGAACTTCCAGAAATAACCAATCTAGCAAATGTTGGAGTCAATATTATTGTAGTCAACACCACAATCACTAACGACACCTATGACGATAACAATTCTGCCGAAGGTAGTTTTATAATCAACCCTATCGAGACAGGTAATACTATTCTGGATTTTGAAAGTGAAGAATCAGAATTAGTTGCTTACAATGAATCTGATGACTCTGTTTTATGGGAAAGAGGGGTGCCCACTGGTACTGTTTTAAATACAGCGGTATCTGGTAATCAGGTTTATGGCACTAATTTAGCAGGTAATCATCCGGATGGTACCAAGGCAATTTTACTAAGCCGATGCTATGACTTTAGTTCAATTTTAGCACCAGTATTAAAATTTCAAATGGCCTATGACTTAGAGGTGAATTATGATATAGTTTACGTTGAGTATTCTATTAATAATGGTTTAACATGGTTAAATCTTGGTAGTACAAACAGTCAACCTAATTGGTATAATAGTGACCGTACTAATGCGAGTTCTGGCGCAGCAAACGATTGTCAAAATTGCCCTGGAGCCCAATGGGTAGGAACCAATGCTGAAATGACAGAATACGCTTATGATTTTGAACTTAATGCCACATTAGGCGAAACAGATTTAACCAACGAGAGTGAAATTATTTTTAGAATTGTATTTCAATCAGACCCATCAGTATTTCAAGAAGGTGTGATTGTAGATGATTTTGGAGTGGAAGGATTTCAAAATGATAATGATGATGATGATGATGGCATTTTAGATACTGAAGACAACTGTCCGTTAATAGCCAATGCTGAGCAATTAGATAACGATGGAGACGGTGAGGGTGACGTTTGTGATGTCGATGATGATAATGATGGTGTTCTAGATACAGAAGATAATTGCCCTTTTACCGCTAACCCAGACCAAGCAGATGGAGACAATGACGGTATTGGTGATGTTTGTGATGACGATTTTGATAATGATGGGGTGCCAAATGCAAACGATTTATGTAATAATACTCCAGCGGATACTATTGTAGACATTGATGGATGTCCAATTTTTACACTTCCGTCGACTAATTTTTCTATTCAAACCATAGGAGAATCATGTATAAGTACCAACAATGGGCAGATAGTTATTACAGCCGAAGAAATACTAGACTATACAGTAACTTTAGTTGGTGATGGAGTGGACTTTTCCAATCAATTTACTCAAGAATTTATATTTACGAATTTGTCTGCTGGTGAATATGAAATTTGTATTACCGTACTAGGACAAACTGATTATGAGTTCTGTAATACTTTAATAATTACAGAACCCGCTCCACTTTCTGTATCATCAAAAGTAAGCACTTTAAACAACGAGGTTGAACTAGAACTTAGTGGTGGCAAACAATACACCATAACTTTAAATGGTAAACTTTACCAAACCAGTAGAAACTCAATTACGCTTCCTTTGGAAAATCTGGTAAATTCGTTAACCGTCTCTACTGATATAGCATGCCAAGGCGTGTATTCAGAATCCATTGTTTTAAGTAATGATTTTCTTGTTTACCCCAATCCTGTATCTGTTGACTATTTAAATATTTATTTAGGTAATACTAGCGACTCAGAAGCAGAATTAAACCTATTCAATGTTCAAGGAAGAAAAGTCATGCACAAAACCTTAAAAAACCCTTCTAATCTTATTGAAATGAGTTTAAACGGACTACCAAATGGGGTTTACATTTTAAACATAAAAACAAAAGATTCTCTTAAGAATATTAAAATATTGAAGAAATGAAGAATTTGAAAAACACATCTCTACTATTCATTTTACTCATTGTTTCGGCCTGTAGCAGCTCTAGTACTGATGACGACCCAAATTCTGGCTCTGATGATGATAAAGTGATAATTACGCCCGCAGCGGCAACCTTAATTTTCCCTCTAAATAATACGGAGTGTAATACCGGTGAAATTGAAAATGTAAACCAATCTTGGGTAACCTTTGAGTGGAATGCTTCTAATAATACCGACAGTTATGAAGTAAACATTGTTAACCTCAATACAGGAAATGCAACCCGGTCTAGAGTTAGTGATACTGAGTCGAGGGTTTTAATTGCCAGAGGCACACCTTATGAATGGTTTGTGGTATCAGAATCTTCTTCAACAAATGAAACCGCCACAAGTGAAACTTGGCGTTTTTATAATGAAGGTCCAGGAATACAAAATTATAGTCCGTTCCCCGCAGTTGCTGTGAATCCAGAAAGAGGAGTCAATTTAGCTGCTTCTACTACTGAAGTTTCTTTAGAATGGAGCGCAAGCGATGTTGATAATGATATTTCTTCCTTTGAAGTCTTTTTTGGTACAGATGTTGAACCTACTACCTCAATTGCTGTGACAGAAAATACAGCTGTTTCTAATGTTGCTGTAATGTCAGGAAATATATATTACTGGAGGGTAGTAACTATTGATGAGATTGGTAACAGCTCATTCTCAGAAGTCTTTGAATTCAAAATATTGTAAACTAAAATTAAAAAATGCTATGCTTTCAAAAACCCAAATTTTCATTGCTGGTACCTTACTTTCGGCAACACTAACTGTTAATGGTCAAACCAACAACACCGATTCTGGTGATGCCAACTATCAATTACTTGCGCAAAGCGATTTGTTTGTGTTTAGAATAGTTTCTCAAGAAACCGAAGCTCTTGGTTCAACTTATTTAGATGAATCGTTCTCACCCGGAGTAATAGTTATTAAAAATACAGGCCAAAAGATTAGTTTTCCAATGCGCTATAACGCGCTATCAAATGAAATTGAAATTGATAGAGAAAATCGAGTTGAAGCCATTAAACCATTAGGTGGTTCTGAGGTATTGTTAAACAATAAAACCTTTGTTGCCGTAAAACACCCTATTACTAATAAATTTATTTACGTAGAAAAATTGGTTGGCGTAAAGGCAAAATTGTACGATTTTTTCGAAGTTAAATTGAATAAAGCAGTTGCAGATGCTACACTTCTTGGCATTGAAGATAAAGATGAATACGTGATAAAAGAACAATTATTTTATCAATTACCAGATGACACAATTAAAGAACTCCCTAATAAGAAAAAAGATTTGCTAAACATATTTAAAAAGGAACAAGAATTTATCAGTAATAAGAAGCTAAATCTTAAAAAGAAAGAAGATTTAATTGTCCTCTTTCAATATTTAAATACAATTTAAAAAATAAAAGCCCTGCAAATGCAGGGCCTTTTTATTTTGAAACAAATTACCAATTAATGGAATGGTAATACCTCAGGAGCTGTTTTATTGGCAACCAATATTTCATTTAAATCAATAGTAGTCGTTGCAACACCACTACCTGGAACGTAGTTAATGGCATCTAAATCAGGAATTACCGCCTGAATAAAAGATGGAATTACTGGCTCAGTACCTGCATCACCTTCAGAAATGTTTTCATTTAATAACACCTCATTTTCGTCGATAATAAGCTTAACGCCCATATCTACAAAACGAATACCTTCGGCAATAAAAACCTCTTGTCTAGTTCTGTATAGTAAGGTTAAACCTGCATCATCAGCAGTGATAGAAGGAACATCAGCAGCAGTTAAAGATGTACCAGAAACAGATGGAACATCTACATTTCCATTTTGTCTATCTAAAACTAAACCACTTCTACCATTTACAACGATATCATCGCTATCAGGTCTTGTTGCAGGCTCAAACTCACTTCTTTGTTCAATAGAGTCGTCAATAGTTCTTACTTCTCTTGTTGCAATAACGTCTAATAAACCTGTCATGTTAGTTTGAGCAGCACCAGCGTTACCATCAGCCAAATTAGCTTCAGCCAAAATTAGGTAAGCTTCTTCCGCTTTTAAAATGTGAACAGGTGCGTCACGCTCTGGAGTTAAAAAAGAATATTTAGGATCCAAGAAATCTAATGTTGGTAATGGTTGTAAATCATCGAAAGTTGCTCTTTCATAAAGAGCATTTTCAAATATGTTTGAAGGACCATTAGACTCATCAAAGTTTATTACTCTATCAAAATCTGAACCAAGGGCTAAAGCAGATTGTGCAGATGAAACTGCCTGTGCTTGATTACCTAAATAGTAATAAGCTCTAGCTTTACCTAAGTGATATTCTGGTTTAGCACTAATTGCTAAAGCAGCATCAAAGGATGCTATAGCATTTTGATAGTGATCAGCAGAGCTGATTGGAACTCCTGTTGGCTCAGCTGGTAATGCAGAGAAATACATTGCTGAATACAAATATGATAATCCAGCGTAAAAATTATACTCTGCTTCAATATCAGCCGTATAATTTGGGTCACCAGGACCAACTGTTGATAAACCAAAAAGCGCTAATTCTCTTAGTCTTTGAATTTGTCTTTGGGTATCACGCATATCTGGATCTGTAGGTACAATTACCAAATCATCCAAAAATTGACTAAAGAAAGTCTGCGTGTTAACGTAGTTGTCTGACCCTAATTCAGCAAGCACTAAAATTTCATTAAGCGCTATAGCTGTTTGTCTCTCTAAACCTGCTAACCAAATAGTTGATGAGTTTGGCACTCCAACTACTGAGCCTTCAGACAGGTTAGGGTTTTCTACTTCGGTAAAGTCTACGACATCATCGAAGCCATTTGTGCAGCTAAATAAAAGTAGCCCACCTAAAACTGTAAATATTATTTTCTTCATTATATTTTTCTTTCAATTAAAATTCAAACTTCAAAGAACTCATGAAAATTCTTGGTGGCGATTCAATACCGTAAGCAAAACCACCACTAGCAAATCCGTTCTGACCGCTAATACCTGAACCAGTAGTTTCTGGATCAAAATCACCAGCAGTGAAGTTAAATGGATTTGAAACAGTTACACCAAGACGAATGTTACTAAACACTCCTTTAGCAATTGGTCCAAAATCGTAAGAAGCACCAATTGTTCTCACTTTTAAGAAATCATTATCAAACACAAAGAAATTTGTGTAATTGAAAGGTGAAGTAGTTCCAATTAATTCTTCAGGAATACCCGTGTTATCCACACCTCTTAAGTGTCTTAACAAGAAACTTAAATCAGTGATTTTACCACCCCACTGATAATCAGCGTTAGCATAGAAATTAAAATCACCCCATCTGTAATTTAATCCTAGAGAACCAAAGTTTGGAGCAAAAGTATCACCTAAGAATGAGTTAAATTCAAAATCATAAGTGCCATCATCTTGCAATACAGCAGCCGTTCCTCTTAAGAAACCTAAACTTTGGCCTTCATCAACAACAGAACCCAATACGGTGAAACCACCTACTACGAATGCAGGAGCACCACCAGCATCTGTAACTCTGTTTTCATTTGTGTTATATGAGGCGTTGAAAGATAACGTGTGCTTCTCTGTTTGAATTGGCGTAGCTCTTAATTCAAATTCCCAACCTTTGTTTTCAACCTCACCAATGTTTTGAATTTGGTTAAGCTGACCTGAAGAAGGAGCAGATTGCGGTGTAAATAATGCATCTTCTGTAATTGCAACATAACGTGTACCACTTAAGAATAATCTATCATTAAAGAATCCTAATTCTGCACCAAATTCCGTTGTAGCCACAGTTTCTGAGATTAACTCATTATTTCCTGGATTAGCAAACGTAAATGAAGGGGCACCTAAGAAAGGATTTTGAGCAAATGTTCTATCTTGAGAGAAAGGCTGAGCAAAGTTAGTAGCCTCACCATAGTTAGCTCTTAATCTTACAGTTGATAAAATATTGCTGATGTTTGAATCTCTCCAAAAATCATGGCTTGAAAGGTTATAAGTAATACCAGCTTTAGGTAAGAATAGTGCATCTGTGTTGTCACCAGCTGAAGTGTTTCTATCAAAACGACCACCTAGTTCAACGAAAGCCACATCCCATAAACCAATATTTTCTAAGAAATATAAACCGTAGTTAGCGTTTTCCAATACGAAATCTGCTAAGGTTTGCTCAGAAAAGTTGTTTAATGATCGAGTACCATCAACACCACCTGAACCGTTTAATTGATTTTGTCTGTCTGATGTTCTAAAGAACTGCCCACCTAAAATAGTAACAAAAGAGAAGTTATCTAAATTAGCTTTGTGGGTAAAGTTTAAATCAGAAGTAACGGTAAAGGCTGAACGTAAAGACCTAGATAATGAACCTTGATCCGTTGTACCTTCTGCCACAGCACCAATTGCTACTTGAAAAGCATTTGATTGTAAAACTTCTTGAACCGTATTCCTGTTATCAACACCAATGGTGAAGTTAGCTTGAAAATTTGGCGAGAAGTCGTAAATAAATTTGTTCGAAGCCGTAAAACGGTTTGTTGAAGAAGTATTATCCACCAATGGGCCAATTGCATTAGATCTATCTAATTCAGATTGCCATTGTTCTGGAGTCAACTCGTCAAGATTACCACGACCACCACCTTCAAAAGCAGAAAATCTTGAGAAACTTGTATTTGCGTTGTAATCTAAGTTCGAATCAAAGTTTACATATGAGAATGAACCTTGATATCTTAACTTGTCACTTACTTTAGCCGTTAAACCAAATGTAAAAGTTCTTCTTACCTGCTCATTTAATAAGTTGAAAGAATCATCTTTATATAAGCTTCCACCAAAGTTATACGAGAATTTTTCGCTACCACCATTGATACCTACTCTAAATTCTTGCGAAAAACCAGTATCAAACAAGGCTTCTTTCGTTCTTTCATACTTTAAAAAGTCATCAGTTGCAGAAATTACACCCAATCTACTTTCAAAAAATGCAGAGGCTCTACCATCTCTACCTTTTTTAGTGATGATTTGAATAACACCATTTGCAGCATCTGCACCATATAGTGTTGTTGCAGCACCACCTTTAATGTATTCTATTCTCTCAATTGATTCTACAGGAATATCTGCTAAAGCAGAAGTTTGTAGACCACCAGTAGCAATACCTAGTTCTGGGTTAGAGTTAAGGTTATCAACTCTTACACCATCAACTATTACTACAGGAGTAGAAGAAGTAGCAGCAGAAATTGGACCCCTTGTTCTAATTACAGAAGCTGTACCTGGCTGACCAGAACTTAATCTAATCTGAGCACTAGGAGCAGTTGCTTGTAATAACTGATCAATTTGGTTAGCAGGAAGTTTATCAATGTCTTCCTCATCTAATACATCAACAGTTGTAGAAAGTTTTCTCCTTTCAATACCAGAACCCTGTCCTGTTACAATTACTTCTTCTAACGCTTGCGCATCAGTTTCCATTTGAACATTGATTGTTGAACCAGAACCAACTGTTTGGTCAACTGACTTTTGGCCTAGGTAGCTAAATCTTAATACCTGACCTTCTGATACATTAATGGTATAATTACCATCAAAATCTGTTTGTGTTCCATTAGTTGTACCAACTACAACTATGGAAACACCAGGTAACGGTAGACCAGTTTCGTCTGTCACGTTACCTGAAACCGTTTTCTCTTGTGCAAAAGAAAACGAAAAACATAACACCAATAGTGGTGTTAACATCCAAGTTAACTTTGATTTCATTTATTTGAATTTTGAATTAGTCAATCCCAAAAATGTCGAAAAACAAATAATTGTACAAGATAAATGCACATAAGAATTAAGGTATTGTTAAATAAAAAATGCTTTTTGTGATTTTCAAACTATTTTGGCGTTTTTAATAAGGATTATATATTTATTTAACAAAAATAAATACTAACAAAAGCTTAATAAAAATTTAAATATTTCTGATGCTAAAGCAATTTTACAAGCTTGAAAATGAAGCAGGCACTGATGAAGCTGGTCGAGGATGCCTTGCAGGCCCTGTTACTGCGGCCGCTGTAATTCTACCCAGTTCATTTAAAAATAAGGTGTTAAACGACTCTAAAAAATTAATTTCTTCTTCAAGAGCATCTTTAAAAAGTATTATAGAAAATGAAAGTATTTGTTACGCAGTAAAACATGTTTTTGAACAAGAAATTGATGAAATCAATATTTTAAATGCTTCAATCAAAGCTATGCACCTAGCAATCAATGAACTAACGGTTAGCCCTAACTTTATTATTGTGGATGGCAACCGATTTAAAAAATTTGGGACCATTGAACATGAGTGTATCGTAAAAGGAGACGCCAAATTTATGAGTATTGCAGCGGCCTCTATACTTGCCAAAACTTATAGAGATGAATACATGACGCAATTACATCATAAATATCCCATGTATAATTGGGCTAAGAATAAAGGATATCCAACAAAAGAACACAGAGAAGCCATTAGAGTTCATGGCCCTTCACCATACCATCGTAAAAGTTTTAAGCTCTTACCTGAACAATTACATTTTAAATTTTAAACAATGTCCTAACTTTGCCCAAACCTATAGAAAATGAAATTTAAAGCGTTATTGCTTTGCTTACTTTTTATGGCATGCGCCAAAAAAAAAGAATCTTCTACGAGTTTAATTGGGCATTTACCTAAAAATCCGATAGTTATTTTAAAAGTAAATTCCCTTTCGAATTTGCAAAACGAACTAACCAACAACACGTTTACTGCTAACTTAATTACTACTACTACAGGAAAGCGTTTCACAGACCGGTTGGCTGTCTTAAAAGGAATAGACTCTATAGGAGAAGTTGCCATTGCATTTTATGAGAATCCAGATACAGAAATTGATTTTTTGCTAACTACGCAAGGCCAAAGTAATCTCTTCAGAACTGAGAATTTTGAAAATATTAAAAAAGAAACTGTTTCTTACAACACCTATACCCTTGAAAAAGTTACCATTGAAGAGGATGCTTATTATGTATTTGAAGAAAACGGTTTACGCTATGCATCTAACCAACTTAATCTGATTAAAAGTATAGCTGAAGACACAGCTATTTATGAAAACTCAGATGAACTAAATACTCTTTATCAGACAACAGATAATAGCAAATCCGCCTCTATTTTATTTAATTTTCAAAATTCCGATTCACTTAATAATTCATCAATAATTGCTAAAAATAATAGTGTATCTGCTATATCTAAATGGGTTTCGCTTGATATTGTAAATGAAAACAACAACCTTTTTCTTAATGGTGTAGCAACAGCAAATGATAGTGTTTTTAAGTTTTCAAAACTGTTTGAAGGCACCATTCCGCAGACCGAACGTATTGCCAATGCTGTACCAGGAACTGCTGAAGGTTTATTAGTTTATGGTTATGGGGATTATTCACAATTTTCAAAAAACAAAGAAACCTATCTACAACAATCTCAAGATAGAGATACCATACTAAACACTACTGAAGAATTAGGAGTATTTACACTAGGTTCAGAAAAAGTAGTAGCTCTCAACTCTTACGGGCTTTCTGGATTGTTGGCATATATGGAACCTCATATAACAAAGACAAGCACTTTTGAAGGATACGAAATACACGCACTAAATGACACCAGCTTTGTAACTGATAGGCTTTCACCATTAGTAACATCATTTGAATCTAATTTCTATTTTATTTCAGACAATATCATCTTCTTTGCTGAAACTGCAAGTGCGCTAGAAAGGGTAATTTCGAACTATAAAATTGGTAACACCTTTGCTAAAACCAGAGCTTATATTTTCGCCAAAGAAAAGTTGCCTACAGAATCATCCATCTTTTTAGTTACTAAGGCGAATTCGTTAGAATCTTTTTTAAACAACACCTTAACTATTGAACTTAACCAAGATATCATCAATAGTGCAGAAAATATGGTGTTTGCCGCTCAATTAACAGCGGACCAAAGTGTTTATCACACCCAAGTTATCATTGCTAAACCCAAAGAAAAATCAAGCACCTCTGGCGTTTCTCAATTGGTATCTATACAATTAGATACAGATTTAGCTATTGACCCAATATTTGTAAAAAATCATAGGAATAATTCTTATGAAGTGGTTGTTCAGGATATTGACAACAATCTTTATTTAATTTCTACAGATGGAAAAATTCTATGGAAAAAGCCTCTAGAAAATAAAATTCGCGGTAAAATACATCAAGTTGACGTATTTAAAAACGGTAAACTTCAATTGGCATTTTGTACCAGTAATCAATTTTTGATTTTAGATAGAAATGGCGAATTGGTAGAACCTTTTAACAAAAAATTTGAGGGTGGCAACCTTAATCCATTAGCGGTTTTCGATTATGATAAAGACAGAAACTATCGTTTTGTTGTTACTCAAGGCACAAAAGTATTTATGTATAACAGTAAAGGAAATATCGTAAAAGGTTTTACGTATACAGACACTAACAGTCCTATTGTTAAAGCTCCAAAACATTTTAGCATTGGCAAAAAAGATTATTTAGTTTTTGCACTTGAGAATAATCAGTTACAAATAAGACATCGTTCGGGTGGCCAACGTATTAAGGTCAATCGTAAAATAGATTTTTCTAACAACCCAATTTTCTTGTATAAAAACAAATTTTCTGTAACCGATAAAAAAGGTGTACTACATCAAGTAGACACTAAAGGTGGATTAGCCGCAACTAATTTTAACCTTAGCAAAAATCACGGCATGTTTGCAACAAGCAAAACGCTCGCCTTAATGGATGAAAATGTACTTAGTATTAAAGGTAAGAAAGTAGAACTGGATTTAGGAGTGTATAGCGCTCCGCAAATCTTTTACATTTATGATAAAATTTACGTATCAGTTACCGATATTCAGAATCAGCAAATTTATCTTTTCGACAGTCAAGCTCAACCAATCTCAGGTTTTCCTGTAAACGGTAGCTCAGCCATTGATTTAATAGATGTTGATGGTGATAGAAAACTAGAACTGGTAACCAAAGACCAAGAAAATTCTATCCTATTATACCAACTTAATTAAACCATACAAGCTTACCTACCAGTTACACAATTTTTAAATTTTATTCTTAGACTACAGTTAACTTGTTATGGTTTTATTTTAATACAACCGTATTAACTTAGGCCTAAATCAACAAATAGAATTAATTAAATCGAAAACCAAAATGAAAAAATGTATTCTCCCACTGTTAGTGTTTTTTGCACTTACCAATTACGTTAATGCTCAATCTGCCTGTAGCCAATACTACCCCTTAGTAGAGGGTGCTACTATGGAGTACACCAACTACGATAAAAAAGGTAAAGAAGATGGCGTTATGCATTATAAGGTAACTAATGTTAAAACTTCTGGCTCTACAGATTCGGCTACTATGATGATGACCATGACCGACAAAAAGGGCAACGAATTTAGTTCAGAATACGATATCCTATGTGAAGGTGATATTGTAAAAATTGATTTTGAATCTCTAATGAACGAGCAAATGATGAATCAATTTGGTGACATGGAAATGGAAATGTCTGGTGTAGATATAGAAATACCCAACAACCTCTCTGTTGGCCAACGTTTACCAGATGCTAATATTAATATTAAAGTTACCATGGGCGGAGGTATGAATATGAATATGAATGTGGATACGGTTAATAGAAAAGTGGAGAAAAAGGAAAAAGTAACCACACCAGCAGGCTCTTTTGATTGTTATGTGATTTATAGTGATACTCAAACCAAAATGATGATGGCCAATCAAAGCTTTCCAACTAGAGTATGGTTAGCAGAAGGCGTTGGTATGGTTAAGCAAGAAACCTACAATAAAAACAGGAAATTAATGAGTAGTACACTTCTAACAGCTTACAATAAGTAAAAAACTATAAACCTCGGTACTAAACCGAGGTTTTTTCTTTTATAAGTTCAACTTCGAAGAGTTTAGTAAAGTGTTTTAATAACTTTTGCTGTACTTCCTCTACATCTATTTGTTTCTTTCCTAACTCTACATTTAAAGAAGTTACGGCTTTGTCTTTAATTCCGCAGGGTATCATCATATCAAAATAACCCAGATTAGCATTTACATTTAAAGCAAAACCGTGCATGGTTACCCATCTACTTGCGCGCACGCCCATAGCACATATTTTTCGAGCAAAAGGTGTACCCACATCTAACCACACCCCAGTCTCCCCTTTAGAACGTTCCGCTTTTAGTCCATACTCAGCTAGGGTTAAAATCACCATTTCTTCTAAAAAACGTAAGTATTTATGAATATCTGTAAAGAAGTTATCCAGGTCTAAAATTGGGTAACCAACTATCTGACCTGGTCCGTGGTATGTAATATCTCCGCCTCTGTTTATTTTATAAAATTTAGCGCCCTTTTCTTCTAGTTTTTTTTCATCCACTAAAAGATTGTCCATATCGCCACTTTTACCTAAAGTAAAAACATGCGGATGTTCTACGAACAAAAAATAGTTAGGCGTCTCTAGACCAGCTTCTTCTCTCCTATTTTTAATTTTGGTATCAACTATACCTTTAAATAGAGTTTCCTGATAATCCCAAGTTTCCTTATAATCTTTGTGACCTAAATCTTTAAGTAAGACCTTTTTATTCATCTTACAAAGTTACGAATACCCTATTTCTTTTCTAACTCCACAGTAAAGTCAATTGCAGTTGGGTTTTTCATCATGTTTAAGAAATTAACTTCGTAAATCATTGTTTTACCATCCATAGAAAATGTTGCTCCTTCAGCCGAAGTAGCTTTTATTCTTCGAGGAAAATGATATTTAAAAGTATACGTAGAACTGGATAAAAACATTTCAGCACTCTGCAAGCTATCTAAGCTTTTTTCAAAGAGTGTTTCATCTAAAATTTTTACAGTTCTAGAAAATGTGTTTCCATTAAAATCATAAACCACTTCAGTAGGCATTTGAGGTGGTTTTTGCCCAGCAGCATCATTATTTGAAGAAGGCCCTATTGATGATGCATC
Source organism: Croceivirga lutea (assembly GCF_014235875.1). GTDB lineage: Bacteria > Bacteroidota > Bacteroidia > Flavobacteriales > Flavobacteriaceae > Croceivirga > Croceivirga lutea. Next base: position 17,755 of record NZ_JACJUK010000002.1, read on the forward strand.
TTGAAAAGCGTTGAAAGCATCATTAACCTCATTTACGTTTTTAAATTCACTATACATATCAAAACTCATTTTTTGAGTCTCTGAATCCATTACCATGTGCATCGTAAATGGCTCAAGCTTTTTCAGTTTTTCTTGTTCTTCTACTGGTAACTGTGCAATACTATCTTTACGTTCTTCTAATAAATCTCTAAACACTAAAGTAGTATCAATTTTCTCTTCGAGGCTTGTACTATCAGTACCCATAGACCCCATAGCAGCCATTAACTCATCACCATTAAAGTGAATATTAATTTTACCAGAACCATTATCATCAAGAAAAATTTCTTCAGTAAAATTACAGGCAACAACAAGTACAGCAACCGTTAAGAAGCTTAAAAATTTAAAGACTCGCATAGTTCTTAGTTTGGATTGTTCAAAATAATTAACGCGGCAATTACCCCTGGCACCCAACCGCAAAATGTTAAAAGTAGAACAATAAAAAATGACCCACAACCTTTGCCAATAACAGACAAGGGTGGAAAAATAATTGCTAATAAAACTCGTAGAAAACTCATAGATTTGATTGATGTACCTATATGTCGCAAAACTGCTTATGTTGTTACAGTTTTTACACCTGTTTTTTAGACGTTTCTTTTACGTCTCTATACTTTTTTGTTTAGGAACTATGCAAGCGCAATTTCAATTTAGTGGCCAAGTAGGTGAGCCGTATAGGAATCAAAGCGTTTATTTATCTCTTGTTGAAGATTATCGTAAAACAGAACGGGTTTATCAAAGCCAATTTTTAGAACAAACTGTTGCCGACTCTTTAGGTAATTTTACTTTCTCTGGTGATAACCTTCCTAAGAAAAATAGAATTTACAGAGTTCATGTTGACGGTTGCAATGATAGCATTGTTAGCGGCAATCATTTTTTAAAAGCGTGCAATTCAATAGAAAGCATCTTATTTATTGCCAATAACAGCGATACCATAAATCTACCCTTTACATTTAATCAAACATTTTGTGAGGTTAATGCAACCAATAATTCGGCAGATAAGATTTTAGAATTTTATGCTCTAAAGGATGAAATGATTTTAGACTTTGCAAACGCCGATTCTGATTTAGCCAAGGATTTAAAATTTGCGAAATGGTTTGAAATTTTTCAAGAATTTGGCCTAAATTCAAACGAACCTCTTGTAGAATTAGTAGTTTATAATTTTTTATCTAATCGAAGTTCAGAAACTCACGATTACTATTTAGAAGATATTTTAGATTCTAAATATTATTCCGATTTATTGGAGCGCTTACATAGAAAATACCCAGAAGCTGCTTTTACCAAGCAATTTGAAGCGGAAATATCTGCAGACACTTATATTCAATCTTCTTCGAAAAATGCTACAAAAGACCCAAACTTTTGGTTTAAATGGTTTGCTTACACTTTACCAATTGTAGTCTTTCTCGTTGGTTTATTAATCTACAAATCTAGAAAAGTCAATACTAAAAACTACCACCTAACACAACAAGAAGAACGGGTGGTTAAAGCTATACTAGAAGGAAAATCGAATAAAGAAATTGCCGCAGAATTATTTATAAGTTTAAGCACAGTAAAAACCCATATTAATAGTATCTATAAAAAGTTAAATATTACTTCTAGAGCAGAAATTCATTCTAAATTTTAAATTTCAACGGGGGTCTAGTCCCATTTTCAAACCCTACCTTCTTTTGCTAAGTAGTGTTTTTATTGATTTTCGGACAAATTCTAAAAATCATGAAAAAACTAACATGCGTTGCAGTTATGCTTTCCACTTTTATGTTGAATGCACAGTCAAAAGAAATCGTTTTACCCAATGGTACTACCTTTCTAGTTGGAGAAATTTCGGTTACCGATTTAAAAACAAATTCGTATCAATCCTGGTTTGAACCGCAATTTGAGAACTATACCATTGACAACACCAAATCTGCCCTTATCGCTAGCAAGCTAAAAACGTATAACCTACTCTTATTTATGGGCACATGGTGTGGAGATAGTAAACGAGAGGTACCCAAAATTATTAAACTATTATCGCATTTGAATTTTCCAATGAATCAACTTAAAATTGTTGCTGTTGACCAACGAAAAGAATATTACAAAAAAAGCCCTGGCGGCGAAGAATGGGGTCTCCATATCAAACGTGTTCCCACGCTAATTTTTCTTAAAAATGGTAAGGAAGTCAATAGAATTATAGAAACGCCTGTTACTTCTTGGGAAGCCGATTTTTTTGCCATTGTTAGCAATCAAACATATAATCCTAATTATGAACAAACCAAGTAAGTACTAAAGGGTTTTTATTAAAGCGCAAAAGTGTAATTTTGCGCTTTAATTTTTGAGAAGTTTTTTTAGTTCCTATTGAATAAAACTGAACTACTTTTTAAAAAAACAAATTGGTTTTACTATGCAACTGTCTGAACAAGAAATAGTTCGAAGAGAAAAATTATCCAAATTACGAGAAATGGGTATTGACCCATACCCTGCAGCCTTATATCCTGTTGATGCCACATCAAAAAGTATAAAAGAAAATTTTGAAGCTGACAAAAAGGTAATTATCGCTGGTAGGTTAATGTCTCGTAGAATTCAGGGAAAAGCTTCTTTTGCTGAATTGCAAGATAGTCAAGGGCGTATCCAAGTATATTTTAATAGAGATGAAATTTGCCCTGATGAAGATAAAACCCTGTATAACGAGGTCTATAAAAAACTACTTGATATTGGTGATTTTGTAGGGGTTGAAGGCGAACTGTTTACAACACAGGTTGGTGAGAAAACAGTATTGGTTAAGAACTTTAAATTGTTAAGCAAAGCGTTAAGACCCTTACCGTTACCAAAGGTTGATGCAGATGGTAAGGTATACGATGAGTTTAATGACCCTGAATTACGATACCGTCAACGATATGTTGATTTAGTTGTAAACCCTAAAGTAAAAGAGACGTTTATTAAACGAACTAAAATCACTAACAGTATTCGTGAATTTTATAACGCCAAAGGGTACTTAGAGGTAGAAACGCCTATTTTACAACCCATACCAGGTGGTGCTGCTGCACGCCCATTTTTAACGCACCACAATGCGTTAAACATTCCTTTATACTTAAGAATTGCCAACGAACTGTATTTAAAAAGATTAATTGTTGGTGGTTTTGATGGTGTTTATGAGTTCTCTAAAGATTTTAGAAACGAGGGAATGGATCGTACTCATAATCCAGAATTTACGGTAATGGAATTGTATGTTTCATACAAAGACTATAACTGGATGATGGATACCACCGAACAATTATTAGAAAAAGTAGCCAAAGATGCCACCGGAGGTACCACCATTACCGTTGGTGATAACAAAATAGAATTCAAAGCTCCTTACCCTAGAGTACCTATTTTAGAAGCTATTAAAGAACATACCGGTATTGATGTTTCTGGTATGGGAGAAGAAGAATTAAGAGCTACTGCTCAAAACCTTGGTTTAGAGGTAGACGAAACCATGGGTGTAGGTAAATTAATAGATGAAATTTTTGGTGAAAAATGTGAGCATTTCTATATACAACCCACTTTTATAACAGACTACCCGAAAGAAATGAGTCCGTTAACTAAGGCACATAGAAGCAAACCTGGTCTTACAGAGCGTTTTGAATTAATGGTCAATGGTAAAGAGTTGGCTAATGCATATTCTGAGCTAAATGACCCTATTGACCAGCGTGAGCGTTTTGAAGAACAGTTACGTCTTTCTGAAAAGGGTGACGATGAGGCCATGTTTATTGACCAAGATTTTTTACGAGCATTAGAGTACGGTATGCCTCCAACTTCAGGTATTGGTATTGGTATAGATAGATTGGTAATGTTAATGACCAATAATGCTAGCATACAAGAAGTACTTTTCTTTCCGCAAATGAAACCTGAGAAAAAGAAGGTTGAATTAACTGAAGAAGAAAAGGTAATTATCGACATTTTAAAGCCCATAAGTGAAATGCCATTAGCTGATTTAAAATCTAAAGCTGGTTTAAGCGGTAAAAAATGGGATAAAAGCACCAAAAATCTCGCAAAAATTGGGCAACTTAAAGTTGAAAAAACAGACGATAACCTTATGGTAAAATATACAGGTTAGGTATAGCTGCCTAAGGTAAAAGTATTTAGGTATTTTTGAGAGAAGCTGCAATAATTATGCAGTATTACTCTTGAAAATACCTTTTTTATGCGCATCAATCTCATAATTCTCGGACTTGTATTCTTTTCGCTTGTAAATTTTAAGCTACAGGCACAACACAAAGCCATGTCTTACAACATTAGATATAGCACTTCTAATGATGGTGAAAATGCGTGGGATAATAGAAAAGAAGCCGTGGTGGCACTCATTAAAAATTATGAACCAGATTTTCTAGGAATTCAAGAAGGATTACTATCTCAAGTAGCTTACCTCAACAAAAATTTAGCTGACTATGCATATACCGGGGTGGGTAGAGATGACGGAAAAGAAAAAGGAGAATTCTCGGCAATATTCTACAATGGTAAGGCATTTAAACTTATAACAGGTGAAACTTTTTGGTTGTCAACAACCCCAGAAAAAATATCTGTTGGTTGGGATGCCGCCATGGAACGCATCTGTACGTACGCACTTTTTGAACATTTAACTACGGGTGAAAAAATATATGTATTTAATGCCCATTTTGACCATATTGGTGAGCAGGCAAGAAAAAATTCGGCATTACTCATTGAACAAAAACTACAACAACTACAAATTCTGACGGAACCTGTAATTGTAATGGGCGATTTTAATAGCGAACCTAATAGCCCTCCAATTCAAACATTTACTAGCTATTTAGATGACGGTGTAGCCATCTCAGAAAAATCGTTATACGGACCAAAAGGCACATTTAACGGCTTTGATGAAAACCTAATTCCACAAAACAGAATTGACTACATATTCTGTAAAAATTTAAAAAGTGTTCAGAAATACCGTCATATAAACGACAAAAGAAATAATGGCTTATGCCCCTCTGACCACTTACCTATTTACATGGAATTTACACTGAATAAAAAAATTACGGGTTATGATGTATCTTTAAGTGAAACCAAAAATCAATCAATTATGCAATTGGGTAACTTTTCTATTAGTCTAGCGGTTAAAGACATCAAAGCTTCGAAGGCATTTTATGAAAAACTGGGATTCACTGAGTTTGGTGGAGACATTGCTCAAAACTGGTTAATACTACAAAACGATACCTGTACTATTGGGTTGTTTCAAGGCATGTTTGATAAAAACACGTTAACCTTTAATCCAGGATGGGACAATAACGCAAATAACCTAAAAGAATTTACAGATATTAGGCAACTAAAAGAGCAATTAGAGGCTGAAAACATCACCATACTATCAGACGGAATCAAAGGCGAAAAAGGCCCCGGAAACTTAGTGCTCATGGATCCAGATGGTAATCCTATTTTAATAGACCAGCATCGTTAAAAATAGCTTTTTCACTTTGTTAAAAAATAGTTAGCTTAGTTTCCCATGGAGCTAAGTAAAAAAATTGGGCTATTTCTAGGCCCTATGCTATTTATCGTATGTGTTAATCTTCCATTTGAACTAATTTCTACCAAAGGTGATGCTGTAATTGCGGTAGCCCTTTGGATGCTTGTTTGGTGGATTACTGAAGCGGTTTCAATTTCAGTTACGGCATTATTACCATTATTACTCTTTCCCATTTTAAATATTATTCCTATTGCAGAAGTAGGCGCTAATTATGGTAGTCCTATAATATTTTTATTCTTTGGTGGATTTGTAATGGCCTTAGCTTTAGAAAAAGTAAATCTGCATCGTAGAATTGCGTTAACTATAATTAAACTTACTGGTACAACCCCCAACAAAGTTGTTTTGGGTTTTATGATTGCAACAGCAGCCTTAAGCATGTGGATTAGCAATACGGCAAGCACGGTTGTAATGCTACCAATAGCACTATCTGTTATCAATCTCTTAATTCATGATGCTGATGGCTTTACTCAAAAAGACCAAAATTTTGCCTTAAGTGTAATGTTGGGTATTGCATTTTCTGCCAATGTTGGTGGTGTGGCTACGCTCATTGGAACTCCTCCCAATTCAGTTATGGTTGGATTGTTAGAAAATGAATATCAAATTGAAATCTCGTTTCTAAAATGGATGGTATTTGGGGTGCCTTTTGCCACTTTAATGTTAGTAATAACCTACTTTGTTCTTGTAAAATGGATGTTCCCCAGCAAAGGGTTGCGTTTTAATGCTTCTAAAGATGTAATTAAAACGGAATTGGAAAAGCTAGGTCCAACTTCTGGAAAAGAAAAAATGGTCTTAGCCATTTTTGGAGTTACCGTTTTCTTATGGATTTTTAGAACATTAATAAATGGTGTTTTTCCAGCACTGGGCCTTACAGATACTATGATAAGTATTTTCGCCGCTATTTGTCTTTTTGCCATTCCTTACAATCTTAAAAAAGCTGACTTTATAATAGAATGGAAAGATACTTCGAAACTTGCATGGGGAATTTTAGTTCTGTTTGGCGGTGGCTTGGCACTTGCAAAAGGAATGTCTGTAAGTGGTATTGTTGACCTTGTTGCTAATGGTATTGCACAAAGTGATATCAGCATTCTGCTAACCGCATCTCTTTTAATTTTACTAATGCTTTTTATGACAGAGTTAATGAGTAATGTAGCGTTAGTTGCTGTTTTAGCACCCGTTGTAGCAGGTATTGCTATAGGTTTAGAAATACCTATTCTTTATCTTTTAATACCAGTTACCGTAGCTAGTAGTTGTGCGTTTATGTTACCAATGGCAACCCCACCTAATGCAATAGTTTTTGCTAGTGGCTATGTAAAAGTTCCGCAAATGGCAAGAGCAGGTGTAATTCTTAATTTAATTGCGGTTTCGCTATTAATCTTGGTATTTCAGTTTGTGTTACCACTCTTGTTTTAGTGGATAAAAAAAAAGGCTTGCAACACCATAGCAAGCCTTTAAAAATGAAAAGCATGGTTAAGATTACTCTTCGTTATCGTCTTCAAATTTAGTTTCCGCAGTACCTTCTTGAGGCGCCATAAAATCTAAAGGAATATATTTTAAGTCTTTAATATCAACATCTAAAGCAACTAATTGCTGCTGTGATAATTGGTGTAGACCTCTTAAATCATTAAAATTATTATTTGCCAAATACAATTTATTTAGCTTTTTTAAATTCTCCATCCCTGATGGCATGCCTCCTGTAAAATTGTTATCTGCTAAAACAAGGCTGTTTAAATTACGCAACTCAATTATCGATTTTGGTAATTCACCTTCGAAAGCATTTTTTCCTAAATCTAGATAGGCCAAGCTCTCTAAACGGTTTACGGTTAACGGCAAAGAACCTTTAAACATATTAGCGCTTAAATCTAAATACTTTAGATTTTCAAACTTTCTAAGTTCTCTTGGCATTCTACCCGTTAGTTCATTCTCTGATAAATCTAGATATTCTAAATTTCTGAGATTACCAACCGTAAGTGGCAAATTACCTTTAAGATTGTTGTCTGCTAAATCTAAGGCAACTACTTTACCATCTTTTACTTTGACACCATACCATGTTGAAATGGGTTGGTCCAAATCCCAAGGGTGGGTCCATTCGTGGCCATTAGTTCGAGCATGTAATTCTAATAAAGCAATTTCTTCTCGTTTACTTACTTCTTGAGCAAAAGTGGAAAAAGCGAAGGGTAAGATTAGCAGGGGAACTAAAAGTACTTTTTTAATCTTCATAATTATAGTGTGTTTGGGAACTGATTGAGACATTAAAAAAAATCAATTCGGTTAAATGTAACAAAAAATAGATGTGAACCACGCTTAACCAGAAGTGTGAACCCAAGATTTTGTTGTCTTTTCGACGAACTGCACAATCGTTCTTACACCAAACTATAAAACCCTGAAAAATCTCAGGGTTTTATAGGCCTATTTCATAAAGAGAATTCTTACTCGTAAGCATTAAAATTCTCTGGCAAATACTTTTTAGTATCAATAGTCAGCTCTTCTTCGATTTCTATAAAATCAATGGAGTGAATATTTGATGCCGCAGCATATGGGTCAAAATCTGCAGGCAAATAACTTTTGGTGTCAAAACCTAAGTTTATTTCCTCAGAAACCTCAACAAACTCAATAGCAGATACATCTACTTTTGAGTTGCTTTTTTCTGTTTTAGTTTTTGCACCCACTAATGGCATTAATAATAACGCTACAAATAAGGTACTTAAGTACATTTTGTACTTCATAATATTGCTTTTAAAATTGCACATGTATAACCCTATTACGATGATTTTCGTATGTGTAGATGAGTATGTAAGTAATTCTAAAACCCCAGTCATTCATAATTATTTTAACATACCTTAGAAACATTGCTACTCTGTTAATCTACTTAGTCACTTTGTTGCACATTTAACAACAAAATGATTGAAATTTTATCAGTTACACTTTATCGAAAAAATAGGTTAAGTTTTTGTTAAGCAGCGAAATAGAGCGATTAAGAGGAATAATAACAACGCATACCACATAAAAAAACCCTCGATTTCTCGAGGGTTTTTACCAACTAACTAACTCAAATTTGATAAAATGAAAACATCCTACCTAGATTGACCTTTTATAAGGGTCAAAGCCTTCTGGAAGATACGGTCTCGTATCAAATCCTAATTCTATTTCGTCATCCATATCTATAAAGTTTATAGAGTGTATGTCTATTATATTGGTGTAAGGGTCAAAAGAATCATCTAAATACGTGTCTGTATTTACGTCTAACACTTCTTCTTCCTCAATAATTTCAATGTCATGAATATTGAAGTATGCTTTATGTGGATTAAATCCTTCTGGCAAATAAGGTTCAGTGTCAAATCCTAAATCCTCATCTTCAATTTCAATAAAGTCTATAGAATGAATATCTGTTGGCGTGGCATACGGGTCAAAACCTGAGGGTAAATAATCCGAAGTGTCAAAACCTAACTCAATTTCATTTTCTATCACTGAACTTATATTGGAATCAAAATCAAAAATTGTAGTAGTTTCTTCTTCAGAGGTAGCACTATTAGTAACTACAACTTTAGTCTCCACTAATTCTTTTTCTAAGATTTCTGAATTCCAATCCATAAATTGTACAGACTCATTAAAAACGTCTGTTACAATTGGTCTTGTTTCAGCAGTAACATTTACTACTGTTAGTTCTTCTAAGCTACGGTTTGTTTCAACTTGGGGTTGAATTAAAAAGTCCGTACTTTTTTGTTCTTCTGCTATGGGTGAACCGCCGATTAAGGTACACGCATAAATAATTAATAACTGTTTCATTTTTGATTGATTTTTTGATTGATGTTATATGCTTATAAGACTACACTAAAACCAAAATGTTACATCGAATATTTCATTTTAACAATTTCCTAATACTCCGCTAAGTCAACTATAGCAGGAGCTAACAACTGAAACCAAGTCTAAAACGCAGGGTTGCCAAAGATTCACCATCAAAAAAAATAGTACACACCTTAGCATGGTTTTAACAGAAAGATTCTTCTTTTTTTTGGTTATTTACAGCACTGACAAATTCAAATGATGCTAAAAAAGATGATTTCAAAGTTATTTTTGAGGAGTTTCCTCATGTTTTTTGCATTAGTAAGCTTTCAAACTGCTGATGCACAACTATTCAAAAAGAAAAAGAAAAAAGCCGATTCGGCTGCTGAATCAAAACCTAAAAAAGACGAAAAAATTAAACCTTACAGCAAGGTAATTACTTCTGATGCTAAAACTGATGAAGGACTTTTTCATGTACATGATGTAGATGGAAAATATTTCTACGAAATTCCAGATTCACTATTTAATAGAGAAATGCTAATGGTGAGCAGAATTTCTAAAACAGCAACCGGTATTGGTTTTGGTGGCGGAAAAATAAATACTCAAGTACTACGCTGGGAAAAAAAGCCAGAAAAAGTATTGCTAAGAGTGGTATCTTACCAAAATTATGCGGCGGACTCATTACCCATACATGAGGCGGTAGTGAATTCTAATTTTGAGCCTGTTCTATTTTCATTCGACATTAAGGCCTTTAATACAAAAGATTCACTCAACACCACTACAGTAATTGAGGCTAACAATTTGTTTACCAAAGATGTTAAGGCGTTAGGTATGCCAGACTCTAGAAGAAAACGGTATAAGATTTCTCGTTTAGATGGTGACCGTAGTTATATAGAAAGTATAAAAAGTTACCCGCTTAACGTAGAAGCGCGTCATGTAAAAACGTATGCTGCAGGTAACCCGCCAAGTAATCAAAGTTTAGGTTCTATCTCTATTGAAATTAATAACTCCATGATTCTTTTACCTAAAGCACCTATGAAAAGACGCTATTTTGATGAGCGTGTGGGTTGGTTTGCAAGAGGTCAGGTAGATTATGGTGATGATGCTCAGCGCAGTAAAACGGTGACTTATTTAGATAGATGGCGTTTAGAGGTTAAAGATGAGGACATTGAAAAATATAAAGCTGGCGAATTAGTTGAGCCTAAAAAACAAATTGTATACTATATAGACAGAGCCACACCAAAAAAATGGGTACCCTTTATAAAACAAGGTATTGAAGATTGGCAAGTTGCTTTTGAAGCTGCCGGTTTTAAAAATGCTATTATTGCTAAAGACCCCCCATCAGCAGAAGAAGACCCAGAATGGTCACCTGAAGATGTTCGGTATTCTGTGGTACGTTATTTGGCTTCTCCCATACCTAACGCTAACGGTCCGCATGTAAGTGACCCTAGAAGCGGTGAAATTTTAGAATCAGACATTAATTGGTATCATAATGTAATGTCATTATTACGCAACTGGTATTTTGTACAAACAGCTGCAATTAATCCGGAAGCACAAAGTACTGAATTTAAAGATGAGATTATGGGGCGTTTAATTCGTTTTGTATCGTCTCACGAAGTTGGTCACACTTTAGGTTTACCTCACAATATGGGTAGTAGTGTGGCATATCCGGTAGATTCTTTACGTTCTGCAAGTTTTACAAAAAAATATGGTACTGCGCCTTCTATAATGGATTATGCGCGTTTTAACTACGTGGCACAGCCAGGTGATGGTGATGTGGCCATGATGCCTAATATTGGGGTATACGATAAGTATGCTATCAAATGGGGTTACAAACCTATTTTAGATAAAACAGCTAAAGAAGAAAAGCCAATTCTAAACAAATGGATTCTTGAACATGCGGGTGACCCAATGTACCGTTTTGGTCACCAACAGGTAGGAGATATTCATGACCCTAGTTCACAAACTGAAGATTTAGGTGATGATGCTATAAAAGCTAGCGAATATGGTATTGCTAACCTGAAACGTATTGTGCCTAATTTAATGAAATGGACAACAGAAGATGGCGAAAACTACGATGAGTTGGGCACTATGTATGGGCAGGTAATTTCGCAACTTCGAAGATACATGGGCCATGTAGCTAATAATATTGGTGGTGTTTATGAATATCACAAAACTGCTGACCAAGAAGGTGTAGTCTATACCCACGTACCAAAAGCACATCAGAAAAACTGTATGGCATTTTTAAATGAGCAATTATTTGAAACGCCTGAGTGGTTATTAGATAAAGCTATTTTTCAACGTACCGAATATTCGGGTTCAGTAGAACGCATTCGTGCTTTACAAGAACGCTCATTAAATACAGTTCTTGGTTTAGGGAAACTAGCAAGAGCTATTGAAAATGAATCCTTAAATGGTAGTGATGCTTATACTATTACCGAGTTAATGCGCGATTTAAGACGAGGTGTTTGGTCAGAAACTAGAAGCGGAAGGTCAATTGATACGTATCGTAGAAACCTACAAAAAGCGCATATTGATAGATTAGAATATTTAATGACTGCTGAAAACCAACGTAAATTGCCCGACTTTGGTGGTTATCGTAAATCAACTGCTGTAAATACAAGTCAGTCAGATATTAGGTCTGTAGCACGAGCGGAATTAAATAACTTAAGGCGCGATATTAGAAACGGACTTTCAAGAATTTCTGATACTATGAGTCGCTATCATTTACAAGATGTGCTCGAAAGAATTGATATGATTTTAGACCCAAAAAGCTAATTTCACATACATTTTAACAGTTGAAAGGGACGAAACCATGCATTTCGTCCCTTTTACATTGGTATTAACTCCATTCACCTACACTTTTCTGCATTTCGCAACCATTTAAAAATCTGAATTACTTAATTCGGTAATTTTACAGTCCCAAATCTTATTATCATGAATTCCCAAAAAGTAAAAAGCCTATTCTTTTTCTGTTCATTTGTTGTTGCTGCTATCGTTTATTATAACGTAGAGCAAAAAGATTCTTTTAATCCACATATGGACATGAGTCAGACCGCTGACCTCCAAGTAGATAACACAGACACCTTAGAAGACACTGAGCTAGAGAGCTTAACTGAGTAGAACACAACGTCTTCTGTTAAAACACTACTAAATTTTGTAGTTGGTTTAAACCTTGTTCTTGTTTTAAGGTCAAAAGAACAAACAGTAAAATTTAAACCATGAAAAAAATAGTAGTTGTATTAGTGTTGTTGACCACAACCTTAAGTTTTGCGCAAGAGCGCCAACGTGGCGAAAGACCACGTCAAAATCGTTTTGAAGATTTATCCGCGGAGCAAATTGCTACGCTTCATACCAAAAAAATGGCGTTAGCTTTAGATTTAACTAACGACCAAGTTAAAAAGGTTCAAAAAATAAATCTTGAAAACGCTGAGCTTCGCAAAGCACACATGGCCAAACGAAAGGCGAATAAGGAAAATGCTGATGCTAAAAGGCCAACGGCTGAAGAACGCTACGAGCGCGAAAATGCTCGTCTAGATAGACAGCTAGCAGTTCAAAAGCAAATGCAAGACATACTTTCTGATGAGCAATACCAGAAATGGAAGAAAATGTCGCATAGAAAGCATAAAAAAGGTAATAAGAGACCTAATAGGGATGAAGCAAAAAGAGGGTAGTGTTTTTTGTTGATTTGAAAAGCCCTGACAGAATTTGTCAGGGCTTTTTGCTTTTTATACAACTTATACGGAATAGGATACCGTGTTACCAACAAACGCCGTATAACCACTATCTGCAATAGTATCTATAAATTGATAGTTAGCCGTTGCCGCTCCTTGGCTAAATTCCATCAGAATATAACCTCGCTGTTTGGCGTCAAAATATTGAAGCCCATCTATTAGTAACGTAAAGGCTTGCTCAATACCAGCTATGGTTGCAGGGTCTGTACCAAAAATGCCTTCAAAACCTGGAGAGGTTACAGATGGACAGGCAAATTCCATTCCAACGTTGTTTCCATTCAAATCAGTTAATACATTATTCCATGCATTGTGTGTGTCTCCTGCTAAAACCACTGTGTTTTTTCCATTCAACAAACCAAACAATTGCTCGCGTTCAACAAAATAACCGTCCCAAGCATCTAAATTATAAGGTACTTGTGCAGCCAATCTTGCTTGCTCTTCTGGGGTTAAGGTGGGGTCTCCTGCTAGAGCTCTTGCTTTTAAAGTCGATAGCTCAACAATAAGGTTTTGCAGGGCTGTTAAAGTTTCAGGTGAATTGTCTCCACCAGCTACCTGACCTATTAAAATTAAAAGCTCAGCAGGAACTGTCATTCTTCCCATTAATACTTGCTGGCCAAGAACTTGCCATTTTGCAGTACTGCTACCAATTGCGTTTGCTGTCCATGCCAACTGCTCATCTCCAAGCAAACGTTGATTAGGGTCTCCTAATGCTGCTGCACAACCATTGAAGTCAAAACTTCCGTCAGTATTAAAATAATCGGTAAAACTTAGTTGTTTGTCTCTACCTACGATACGCGTATCTAAAAACACCAAATTGGCAAGATTACCATATTCAAAATTTCTGTAAATAACTCCTTCAGCGTCTGTTCTTACTGGCAGGTATTCGCTATGAACTTTTATAGCACGTTCTAAACGAGCTTGGTAATCTCCTTCACTTTCATCATGATTTTGAGCACCATCTTTATACGCATCATTAGTAATCTCATGGTCATCCCAAACCACCATAAATGGTTTTTTCTGATGTGCCAGTTGTAAGCCCTCATCAGTTCTATACTGACGATAACGCAATCTGTAGTCTTCTAAAGTTAATATTTCTGTTGCAGGGTCATGTTCTCTATTTAATGGCACTGTATTTTCATTGGTTCCATATTCGCCAATACCATATTCATAAATGTAATCGCCTAGATGAATAATGATATCTGCATCACTTTTAGCCATTGCATCATAAGCATTGAACAAACCAGCAGGATAATTACTACAAGAACACACGGCTAACTTTAAGCTATCTACAGCAGCTCCTGGTTCTGGTAAAGTAATGGTTTCACCAGTTACCGAAGCCATATTTCTATCTGGTTGCACAAAACGATAGTAGTATTTACCATTAGACGCTAAACCAGTAACGTCTTGTACAATGGTAAAATCGTTTTCAGCAGAAGCATACTGCATGCCTTCTTTAACCACCTCAGTAAAGTCAGCATCTGTAGCTACTTGCCAATTAATTTGTATAAAATCTGAAACCTCATCTGTGGTTGGCGTAAAACGTGTCCAAATAATTACTGCAGTGGCTGTAGGGTCAAAACTGCCTACACCGTGTAAAAAGCGTGGGGTTTGTTCGCCATCATCACCATCACCCAATACATCATCTAATCTATTGCATGCTACTATTTGTGAACTTAAAAGCACCCCTCCTGAGGCTAAAATAGACTTTGCCAAAAAGGCGCGTCTGGTTTGTATTTTTCTTTCCATTTGTTTGTTTTGAAATGTGTTCTCTGAATACTTTAAAGCTATAACCCCAACGTAGCTTTTGGGTTATTTGAACTTTACGAGAAAATTAAACTGTTGTGCCTTAATGTTAAGTTCTGGTGAACCAAGCTATGCTTTTAGAGCGTATTTAAAATAAGCTTACCACCTATTACGTTTAATTTTTAATTCTTTTCTTATGAAAACACGTAATTTTTTAGCTGCCTTTACCTTACTAATCACCTTTGCTATACAAGCACAAATGCACCCTAAATTTCATTGCCTTTGGGGCGAATGTGATTTTCAACCAGGTCAACTTATATATGCCTTTGGAGATAATGTAAAAATGCGTACTGCACCCAATACCAATGCTAAAGTGCTCGATTATTTGCCTATTGGACATCCGGTTTTAATTGTAGAAAAAACTTCAGAAACCATGACCTATAATGGTTACGAGAGCCCCTTTTATAAAGTGGAATATGACAATGCCACGGGCTACATTTTGGGCGCACTGCTTTCTTTGGAGAAAAAAGAAATTAATGGTAATACCTTACTCTTTAGCTACAAAAAAGAAGGGGATGCTACTTTTTTACTGATGCGAAATCGAAAAAGCGATGGTAGCTACACCCAAGACAAAATACCGTTAGCAAACAGCATGCTTAGTTTAGAAGTTAAAGATTCTGGAATTGACGGGCTAAACCAATTACTGTACGTAAGTTATTTATCTGAAGCGTGTGGCGTTGAAGGTGGCGGAATCTATCTTTTACCTACACAAGATAATCTTGTACAATTGGCTGAACTTTCTCAAGTGTCTGAAGCGGGGCAATTCTGGTACTCTGAGCGGTTTATATTTCCAAGTGATGAAGGCGGAGTGCCTCAAAAAATTCTCTTTAAAAAAGAAAGAAGCGTTACTATCGATGAAAGCCATAATTGGGTGAGTAACTCAGAAGAAAGCGTTGAATTAAGCTGGCAAGACGGTAAATTACTCCCCGATTTTAGAAAAAATCAGGATTAAAAATAAGGTTTCTCAATATTTTATGCTCTTTTTAAAGCATATTTTTAATTATGTATTATTTTATACATATATTTGATTATATCTTTTTAAGTACATAAAATGATTGCAATACTTACGGGTGACCTTATTAAGTCTCAAAAAGAAGATGCTAAATTATGGTTACCCACCTTAAAAGAAGCTTTAAACCATTTTGGGCCTACCCCAAAACAATGGGAAATTTACCGTGGCGATAGTTTTCAGTTAGAAACCTCAGCTACTGAAGCGTTGACGGCTGCCCTATTACTTAAAGCCAGTTTAAAAACCTACAAAAAATTAGATGTGCGTTTGGCTATTGGCTTGGGCGAAAAGTCTCATAATGCTGCCAATATTACCGAAGCTAACGGCACTGCTTTTGTGCATTCTGGGCAGTGTTTTGACCAACTAAAAAAACATACGCTGGCCATACAATCTGCTCAAACAGATTTTGATACCGAATTTAATTTGCTGTTTCGTTTGGCTGCGCTGACCATGAATAGCTGGCCACCAGTTACGGCTCGCATTGTAAAAACTGCTATCTTGAATCCAGAAATGGACCAAAGTGAGCTTGCCGCACTTTTAGACAAAGACCAACCCTACATTAGTCGTGCCTTAAAACGTGCGGGTTATGAAGAACTTTTGCAACTGAACCAACATTACAAACACAAGCTGAGCAACCTATGATGAGTTTATTTTTTGCCTTAAAACTGCTACTTGCACATTTTTTAGGTGATTTTGCCCTACAACCCCAAAAATGGGTTGCCCACAAAAAAGAGCACAAAGCAAAATCTAAATACCTCTATTTTCATGTAGGTGTGCATCTGCTACTCTTACTGTTAGTGTTACAATTTCAAAAGTTTTGGGTGGTAGCGTTAATAGTGGTCAGCCATTACCTCATTGATTTAATTAAGCTACTACTTACCAACTCTAAAAATGAACGTTGGCTTTTTGTAGCTGACCAACTACTACACCTTTTGGTAATTGCTTTAGCAACCTATATGGTAGCGCCCTTTAGCATTGACCCAAAAACCATTTTAACACCTAAAATAGTGCTCTTTTTATGTTGTATAGTTTTTGTTACGGCGGTATCCGGAATTTTAATGAAACTACTACTGCAACGGTATATTACAGATTTGGCCGAAAGCGAAAAAGACAACCAAGAAGGGAGCTCTCTCAAAGATGCAGGGCGCTATATTGGTATGCTCGAACGGCTGTTTGTTTTTGGTTTTATTCTAGCCAGTCAATGGTCGGCTATCGGTCTGCTTATTGCGGCAAAATCAGTGTTTAGATTTGGCGATTTAAATAAGGGGAACAACCGTAAACTAACCGAGTATGTGCTTATTGGCACCTTACTCAGTTTTGGCCTCGCCATTTTAACGGGTTTGGCATATAAACTTTTGGTGGTACACCTATAAAAAAGCCATCCCTTTAGAGATGGCCTTTAATCATGGTTGATTAATTACTTCTAATTATGCGGTAACAGTGGCGTTCCAAATACCGGTTTTTGCAGTTGTAGCTACATAATCTGTAAATGCAATAGGTTTTCTGCCCAACACTTTTGGTATACCATCACCAATAACTTGGTTTTTAGCATTGCCTAAAACTTCGGTAAACAAATATTCTATAAGCCAAACGTATCCAGAGGGTAAGTCTAAACTTTCTAAATGGGCCAAATACGCTTCTAACGTAACCGGAACAAAAGTTAGGTTTCGGTCTGTAGCTTTTGCAATCTCAGCAACTACTTCTTTAAAGGTAAAAAAGGTGTCTCCAGTAAGCTCGTAAATTTCACCCGTATGACCTTCATTAAGTAACACCTCAACGGCTACATCTGCAATATCATTGGCATCAACATAAGGCACCTTAACCTCAGCCTTGGGTAAGGCTACAACACCCTGTTGTATGGGTTCTAAAAAGAAACTTTCACTAAAATTCTGATTAAACCAACTTGCACGCACTACCGTACTATCAATTCCGCTATGTAACACAATTTGTTCGCATTTTTCAGCTTCGGTTTCGCCTTTACCCGAGAGCAATACCAACTTTTGTACGTTTTGTTCTTTCGCTACTTGTACTAGTTGCTCAATTGCTTCTTTGGCACCTGGCACGGCTAAATCGGGCTGATAACTAATATACACAGCTTCTATACCTTCTAAAACTGCGGGCCAAGCTTCGGGTTGGTGCCAGTCAAAAGCCGGACTCGCATTACGTGACCCTACCCTTACGGTAATGCCTTTGCTTTGTAAACGGTCTACTATTCTTCGACCTGTTTTTCCATTTCCTCCTAAAACTAAAATGTTGTTTCTCATGATTTTCGAATTTTGATTTTTATTAATTTATTTTAATATTCCTACTATCGTCAATAAGGCAAAAGAGACTATTGATGCTAGTACTCGTAGCAGATGAAACCTATTCCAAGGGGTTTCAAATTGCCTTCTCAAGGTTTTCAATTCTTCAGCGGTACTAGCGGCCAAATCGGTTTTTTCTAATACCTGATTCAAGGGCACATTACCAAAAATGGTGACCAAGACTATGCCCACAAAGTAGATGGCCATACCCAGCATTAATAATTTGTATTGCACAGGCTCCAAGCTTTTATTGGTTAGTAAGGCTGCAATACCTAAAAGAAAGCTCCCAAAGAAGACCATGAAAAAGAGCGGATTTTCAATGCTTCGATTCATTTTTTGAAATGCTTCCAAGTAATAAATATCGCTTAGTTGCCCAATTCCTGGGGTTACGGCATTGCCCCAAGTAAAACATATTCCCGCAGTTAGACCTACGCCTAAAATGGTTAAGCATAAACTGCTGTTTCCTAAAGTAATTTCCATGATGTAATTTGTTTTTTGATGTTAGTATTTGTTAAACGGATGCCACTTTTTTTCGGTGAAACCAATACCCATATACCGAAGCTACCAAGACAAATTCCGCAGCTATTATCCAAAAACCAGGTGCGGTAAAAAACGCTTGATAACTACCGCCTACAGGCAAGACCAGTAAAGGCACGGTAAATAGGGCGTCTAAAAAGGCCGCGATACCAAAAAAGGCTAGACCTACAAAAAATCCTTTTGTGGTGGAATCTTTTTTAAAGTACCATCCAGTTCCAAACCATACTATTGGTAGAACTGCTAAAGAAAGACTACAATTGGCTTGTAATTCGGCATCCGCAATAAGCGGAATACTGTAAGAAAGTACATAAATACTTACCCCTAAAACCCAAATGAGCAGACCTATTTTTGCTATTGCTATTATTTTCATGACTATTCGTTTTTTGATGATTACACCGCAAAACTAGAACAGCCGCTTCCGCCTTATTTGTTTGAAACGGAGTTTGATTTGTTCGAAATGGAGAAGATATTTGTTGGTTATTTTAAACCTTAAACTCTGAACTTTGTACTTTGTACTTTGTACTTTGTACTTTGTACTTTGTACTTTGTACTTTGTACTTTATACTTTCTACTTTAAACCCCCTTTACTTCACTAGGCCTAAAGCCATATTTTTTAGCAAAAGCATTAGAGAACGAACTCAGACTATCATACCCTACATGCCAGGCAGCCTCTTGTACCGTAGCTTTTTTATGGCGCAGCAATTCGTGCGCGCGCTCCATACGTTCATTTTGTAAGTATTTAAACACAGGAACACCAAATAACTTTTTAAAGTCCTTTTTTAAACGAAACGTATTAAGACCAATGAGCCTTGAAAGTTCAGTTAACGAGGGTGGCTCATCTAAGTTTTCAGAAAGTATTTCTTTGGCCTTATACAGTTTGTCTCGTTCTACCTTTGAAAAATCTTCGGTTTTTAGTTGGGAAAGTTCCCAAAAAAAGTGCGATAATAAGGCCGTTACCTGACTTCTAAAAAACATCATTTTGGCTTTACCTTCATACGTATTGCTAAAAACGTTGTCGATAATATGCTCCATTTCTGGGGTCATATAAAATCGAGGTCCTTCTACATATGGGGCATCGGGTTTGGCTAATTTACCTAGTAGCTCGGTAAACAATTCGCCTTCACCATTAGGTAATTTTTCCAAATTTTTAGGGGCTGTAGCTATCAGCAAACATTGCAGTGGTTTTTCTGGTGAAATGGTATGAATACAATCTACCGTAGTATCCGCAAAAAACGATAGTGCCAATCCCTTGGTATTGTCATAATCATGCGTAGCATTTTTGTGCTGCATGCGCAAATGCACATTACCCGAACCATAAAAGGCTACCGCAATAAGGGGCTCATCAAAACGGCACGAATCGATAAGTTCCTTATCCGTATTCGCCTCCTCTACCAGAACAATAAAGTCATTAATGTTAATACTATCGCGTACCATTGCATTCCTAAATTACAAAAACAATGCTTACCTTAAAACAGTGCTAAATAAACCTATTCTTATGAAAACTTTAAATTTAACAGTACTTGCTGCACTACTTGTTATTTCTTGTAAAAACCAAGCTCCAGAGCCCAACACACTTACCGTTAACGGCCTAAAAGACCAGGTAGAACTCATTAGAGATGAATGGGGCATTAATCATATTTACGCTCAAAACGAACACGATTTATTTTTTGCTCAGGGTTATGCCGCGGCTAAAGACCGCCTTTTTCAGTTCGAAGTTTGGCGCAGACAGGCCACAGGAACCGTTGCTGAAATTTTAGGAGAGCGCGAAATTAAACGCGATATTGGCACCCGACTATTTAAATTTCGGGGTGATATGACTACCGAAATGAATCACTACCACGATAATGGCAGCGAAATTATCACCGCCTATACCAAAGGCGTTAATGCCTATATTGAAGAAATTTTACAAACCCCTGAAAAGTTACCTATAGAATTTCACCTGCTTAATATTCGGCCTCAGAAATGGACACCAGAAGTGGTAATTTCTAGGCACCAAGGGCTACTTGGTAATATTGGAAGCGAATTGCAAATTGGGCGCGCCGTTGCCACTTTAGGCGAAGAAAAAGTTAAAGAATTGCTCTGGTTTCACCCCAAAGAACCGCAACTAACCTTAGACCCTAAAATTGATAAAAACTTGCTTTTTAATGATATTCTAGACGTGTACAACGCCTATCGCAAACCGGTAGCATTTACGCCTGAAGATATTGTACCCAAATACCGTAAAAGCGAAAAGGCCATGGCCCTACTCACCCAAAAACCAATACAAACCGATTCACTCGCTATTGGCAGTAACAACTGGGTAACCCGTGGCGACCTCATGGCAGATGGCAATACCTATATGGCTAACGACCCCCACCGTACTATTGCCATACCCTCTTTACGCTATATGGCGCATTTGGTGGCTCCGGGGTGGAATGTTATTGGGGGTGGTGAGCCTGAAATTCCTGGAATTTCCATCGGGCATAACGAATATGGCGCGTGGGGACTAACCGTTTTTAGAACCGATGGTGAAGATTTGTATGTGTACGACCTCAACCCTAAAAACCTCAACCAATACCAGTACCAAGGGGAGTGGGTAGACATGACTGTGCTTACCGAAACTATTGCCGTAAAAGACCAAGCACCCGTTGCGGTAAAACTACACTACACCCAACACGGCCCAGTTACGTATATTGATAAAGAAAACCACAAAGCGTATGCCGTGCGGTGCGCATGGTTAGAACCCGGTGGCTCACCGTATTTAGCCTCATTACGAATGGACCAAGCCAAGACCTGGGAAGAATTTCGTGAGGCTTGTAATTATAGTCATATTCCGGGTGAAAACATGATTTGGGCCGATAAAGAAGGAAACATTGGCTGGCAAGCCGTAGGTATTGCGCCAATTCGCTCAAACTTTAGTGGTATGGTTCCTGTTCCCGGTGACGGCAGTTACGAGTGGGATGGCTACCTTCCTATTATCGAAAAACCACATGCCTACAATCCTGAAAAAGGGTTTATAGCCACCGCAAACCAAAATGTAACTCAGGCCGATTATGAACACTGGAATGCTATTGGGTTTTCTTGGTCTGACCCCTATCGTGGCGACCGGGTAAACCAAGTGCTGAGCAATAAAAAAGCCCTAACCATGGAGGATATGAAAGCCCTACAGGTAGACTACCATTCGTTACCCGCCCAAGCGCTAGTGCCCTATTTAGAAAGTATGGCTTTTGAAGGTACTGCTGAAAAAGCTAAAGAACAGCTATTAAATTGGGACTTTAAATTACTACCCAACAGTATTGCTGCGGCAATCTACGTGAGTTGGGAGAACGAAATTCGTGCACAAGCCCATAAACAATTTGTGCCTAAAGAAGCGCAAGAATTTATCACCGCTATTCAATTAAAACGCATTATGGATTGGCTACAAAAACCCGATACCAAATTTGGACCACAACCTATATTAGGGCGCAACCAATTTTTAAGTAACACCTTTAGTGCCGCGGTAAACAATTTAGAAGAACGGCTCGGTACAAGTATGAACAACTGGCAGTACGGCCAAGAAAAAAATAAACACAGTACCATCACCCATGCTTTGGGCGCTGTGGTCACAGACAGTTTAGCCAATAAACTAAATGTGGGGCCGCTCCCCAGAGGCGGTAATGGCTATACCCCCGGCTCTACGGGTAACAATTACCAACAAACTAGTGGCGCTTCTTTTCGGATGATAGTTAACACCGGCAACTGGGATGCCGCTGTGGGTACTAACGGCCCCGGCCAATCTGGTGACCCTGACAGTAAGTTTTACAATAACCTTTTTCAACCCTGGGCAGCAGACCAGTATTTTCCGGTATTGTTTAGTAAAGCGAAAATAGATTCGGTAGCGGTAAGTACAACGCTTTTACAGCCCATGAATTAACAATTGTCATTCCAATGAAAATGGGAAGCTACTAAAATCAGTTGAAAGTAAAATGGTTTCCTGCTTTCGCAGGAATGACAAAACCACGACGAAAAGGTTAATGTGTGGTTTGCTTTACAGAAGAATACATTGAGAAAGCTCGGAATGGCACCTGTTTCGTGCAACGAAACGGCCGAGTTTCGAGATGGGTTTTACGAAGTAAAAATACCTGCTGGAAAGTGTGCTTTCTTTTGCTTGACAGCGCTACATCTCGCACATAAAATTTAAAGATGCACTGCATTTTTAAATTTTAGTCGTTGCACAATCAAAGAAAATGAAGAGAACAAGAGATTTCTCAATCGGCTAACGCCTAATTTCGAAATGACAAATCGCGTAATTTATTGTCTTTTCCATGAAAATGAGAAGCTTTTAAAAAGCAATTCTTAGCGTAATGGATTCCTGCTTTCGTAGGAATGACAGCGTTACAAAAGGCTTTCAGGACGCTAAAGGTCATTTCGAACCGAAACATATTGTAGCGTGAGAAATCTAGTTTGTTTTTGAGATTTCTAAATAAAGGTTAGCGACAGTCGGCGTGTTTTTGTGTCCGATACTTTTTTCATCGCCAAAAAAGTATCCAAAAAGTCTAGGCTGATTTTCCGATTCTTGAAATCTAACGAAGTCTTTGGTCCGCATCGTCCAGACCGTTTCCGATGTTATCGGAATACTCTTTGGACGATTTCCCTCAACCTTCTCAAATACTTCTTGATTTACTACAAATCTGAAAATAGGCCGGATTCCCCTTTAATGGACAATTTTCATTAGAACGCTAAAGGTCATTTCGAACCGAAACATAGTGAAGTGTGAGAAATCTAGTTTGTTCTTGAGATTTCTCAATCGGCTAACGCCTCATTTCGAAATGACATAAAACTGGAACAATAACTACTACCTATAATTTACAATTACGAACGGCATCAATAGTTTTATCTAAATCAGTATAACTAATAGCATCATTTAAAAAATAACTTTCAAATGCTGATGGCGGTAAATAAATACCCTGGTCTAACATGCCGTGGAAGTACTTTTTAAACGAGTCATTATTGCCTTTTGCAGAAGAGGCAAAGTCAACAACGGGCTCCTCACAAAAATGAACCGAAATCATGCTCCCAAAGCGGTTGATTTGATGCGCAATTCCTCTTTCGGTCAAAACCTCAGCAATTCCTTTATGCAAGTATGCTGTCTTGTTTTCAAGACTTTCAAATACTTCAGGATTGTTATCAATTTCGGTAAGCATGGCTAAACCAGCACTCATTGCTAGTGGATTTCCACTTAAAGTGCCAGCCTGATAAACCGGACCTTCCGGAGCTAAATGCGCCATAATTTCGGCACTGGCGGCAAAGGCACCTACGGGTAAACCGCCACCAATTACTTTACCAAACATTACAATATCTGCAGCTATTCCCAATACTTCTTGCGCACCACCAGCTGCTAATCTAAAGCCTGTCATTACCTCATCAAAAAGCAACAAAATACCTTCTTGGGTACATAAAGCGCGTAACCCTTTTATAAATTCATCTGTAGGAATTATACATCCCATATTACCTGCTACAGGTTCTAGAATAATGGCAGCAATTTCACCTTTATTAGCGGCTACCAATTCTTTTACGTTATCCAAATTGTTATAGGTAGCTAACAAAGTGTCTTTTGCCGTACCTTGAGTTACACCCGGACTGTTAGGACTACCAAAGGTAACTGCACCACTACCCGCTTGGATTAAGAACGAGTCTGAATGCCCATGATAGCAACCCGCAAACTTTATAATCTTGTCTTTACCGGTATACCCTCTAGCCAAACGTACGGCACTCATACACGCCTCTGTACCCGAATTTACAAAGCGAATTTTATCAATATTAGGTACCATTTTTACCGCCAGCTCCGCTAGTCTGGTTTCAATTTCTGTGGGTATACCAAAAGAGGTTCCTGCTTTGGCTTTTTCAATTACGGCATCTAATACGGGTTGATGTGCATGACCAAATAACAAAGG
This sequence comes from Croceivirga lutea, assembly GCF_014235875.1. Classification (GTDB taxonomy): domain Bacteria; phylum Bacteroidota; class Bacteroidia; order Flavobacteriales; family Flavobacteriaceae; genus Croceivirga; species Croceivirga lutea. The sequence continues at coordinate 42,354 of NZ_JACJUK010000002.1, forward strand.
CCCCCAAGAAGAGATATAATCAACATATGCATTACCGTCCTCATCATGTAAATAGGCTCCTTTAGCATTTTTTATAAAAATAGGTTCACCACCTACAGCTTTAAACGCTCTAACTGGGGAATTTACACCGCCTGGAATATATTTTTTTGCTTCAGCAAATAGTGCACTACTACGTTGGTATCGCATAGAATTTATTTTCGGAATGTTCGATTATAAAAAAGATTCTCTTATCAGAATATAAGTGTAAGCACTCTTAGTTGGTGCTAACTTTTCGCAAATTTAAGACTTGTCCGATAGAAAGTTGCGAATTAGACAAATTGTTCAAGCGTTTAATTTCATCTATAGAAACTGCATACTTTTTAGCTATCGCATAAAGGGTATCCCCTTTTTCAACAACATGGGTAAATACATCGTATTTTTTAGGTTTACGAACCACATCGTACCCTGATGAAACCACTTCTTCATCATACGCATCTAAATTATAGCGCTCAATTAAAGAAATTAATTTGTTAGGATATTTAGGGTCTGTAGCGTAACCTGCTTTTTTTAGACCGTAAGCCCATTTTTTATAATCATCTCTTCGGTAATTAAACAAAAAACGATACCGCGTACGAGAGGCTAAAAAAATACTATGGTCTCTAAAGGAATACATAGGGTGGTTGTACTTTCGAAAACATTCGCCTTTAGCATCATCATCATGAAAATCATAATCGCCCTGCCAACCAGTATGGCACTTGATTCCAAAATGGTTGTTGGTTTTACGCGTTAGCTCTCCTCTACCCGATGCACTTTCTAAAATACCTTGTGCTAACGTAATACTTGCAGGTATACCAAATGCCTTCATCTCATACTGTGCCATTTCAGAAAAGGTTGCAATATAATCTTGGGTAGAAATTACCTCGTACCTAATAAACCTACCTGGTTCTTCTGGCAAAGGGTACAATTCTGACTTGTTAAACTTGGTGTTTTCTAAACCTGTGTTGGGCTTGTAAATACCTACCTGTTTTTTAGAAGTATCAACTTTTGCTGCAGTTGTGCGTTTTTTAGCCCCACAACTTGCTAATAGAATTCCACTAAAAAGAATAAGAACAATACGATTTATCATAGCTGTAGCAATGGTAAATTTTTAGTTTTCAAAATAGCATTCATGCCAAAAACACCTTGTAAACCTCCTGTATGTATGGCAAGAATCTTTGTTTGAGGTCGAAAGTATCCTTTTTTTATGAGATTGAATATACCAAACATCATTTTACCCGTATAAATTGGGTCTAAAGGAACCTGATGTGCTACTGCAAAATTATTAATGAAATTAATGAGTTCTACATCTATTTTAGCATAACCCCCAAAATGATAGTCGGTAATCAGTTTCCAGTTATTCTGATGGGTATGTTTCTTAATTTCCTTTTTGAGAAAATCACCCTTTAGTGCAGGAAATCCTAAAACGTGTTGCTTTTTGTTTCGTGAATTAATAATACCTGAAATAGTACCTCCGGTACCTACAGCACAGGTTACCACATCAAAAATGGTGTCTTCTGGTAATAAAATCTCTTCACAACCTTGTATAGCCAAATTATTAGTACCCCCTTCAGGCAGTAGGTAATAATCACCAAACTCAGCCCTTAGATAATTTAAGAATTCAGGGGCATTCTTATTTCTATAATCTTCTCTAGAGATAAATTTAAATTGCATGCCATGGTCGGCTGCACTTTTTAAGGTATGATTAAAATGCCATGTTTCTTGAAGTTCGTCTCCACGAATAACGCCTATAGCCTCAAAACCTTGTTCTTTAGCGGCAACAGCGGTAGCTAAAATATGATTGCTGTAAGCACCACCAAAAGTTAATAGTTTTGTACTACCTTCTGCTTTAGCGCGCTCTAAATTGTACTTGAGCTTGCGATATTTATTACCTGATATTAGTGGATGCAACTCGTCTTCTCGTTTTATAAACAAAGAAATTTGATGTTGCTCAAGTAGTGGGGATTTTATTTCTTGGTTTCTAGAAAACACCGTTAAGACCTAAACATGTATTTTAAAAAACTATAGGCTTTTCTGCGTTGTGTATAGCCCAATTCTTTTTCATTCTCGTAGGCTTCACGCTCAAAACTCACATTTTGATACGCTTTATACGTATCCCAGTAGATTAAAGAACGCCACAACCACTCAACCACATACCAAATATAAAATGGTATAATCAGCAATTCTAATTGCTGTTTTAGGTGAATTTTTTCATGATTGATTAAAATAGAATCTCTCTTATAACTATCCTCTTTTACAATTATAAAAGGCCATAGTGATAAGCCCACATAATTGCTTCTAAAGAAATACTTAAAGACTAGAATCATAGGTGAAATTTGGTTTGCTTGAGCTCAAATATAAACTGAAATTCATAAAAATCTGTTAAGAACTATACAGATCCTAGAGAGGTTTAGACCAAGCTTACAGTAAATTCGTTAATCGGTTGTTAAGCCCAAGCTAAAACGTTTGAATTCTACTAACTTTAAAGGATTATTGAGCAAATTCAGATGCGGAAATTTATACCTTTAGAAGACGGAGATTATTACCTTACAGCAGAAGGTTATAAGGTATTTACAGAACAGTATCATCTTAAAAGAGGGTATTGCTGCGAGAGTGGTTGTCGTCATTGCCCCTATGGCTATAATAACAAGACAAACAGACAAGAATAACCACGGTTTTCGGCATAATATTTGCTGCTAGTATTTGTAGTTACCTTCAACTCAAAAAAATAGTGTTATGAAAAGAATTAAAAATATTATCCTACCCCTGTTAGTACTTTCCCTTTTTGCCTCTTGTGTAAGTGTACGTGTGGCTACTGATTATGATAGGGATACAAATTTTACCGCATACAATACCTATGCATTTTATAAAACAGGTATTGACCAAGCTCAAATTTCTGACTTAGATAAAAAACGAATTTTACGTGCTATTGAAACAGAAATGAGCAATAGAGGTTTTAGCAAATCTAACGACCCAGATTTATTGGTAAGCATATTTACTAAAGAACGTGAGCAAGTAGACGTTTACAACAACAACTTTGGCTGGGGCTGGGGTTGGGGCTGGGGAGGCTTCTACAATCCTTGGGTTTGGGGTCCTGGATGGGCCGGTGGCTGGGGACCAAATGTGAGCACCCGTACCGAAGGTTCTTTGTTTATAGATTTAATTGACAACAGAAACAAATCGCTAGTTTGGCAAGGTAGAGGTATTGGAACATTAAATAATACCGATAATGTTGAAAAGAAAGAAGAGCGAATTAAAGAGTTTGTAGCAGAAATTATGAGTGCCTATCCGCCAGAACGCGTGGTAGTCGCTAATTAAAATAGAAGATGGCGTTGTGTTTTAAGGTGATGAGTGTTTTCAAATGTTAGTGTTCATGCGCCATTGGAAGAAAAAACCCTTTTTGCAATTTGCAAAAGGGTTTTTTCATTTCTAAAGCATTCTGGTTTTGAAATGGCAGGCGATAACTTTAACTTTAAGAACTGAATAAAACTACATGAAACACCATTTGGCACAGGCAAATATTGCCCGATTTAAAGCTAGTTTAGACGACCCCATAATGAAAGAATTTGTTGACTTTATTGGGCCTATTAATAAGCTAGCAGAAGAAAGTCCAGGATTTGTATGGCGTTTAAAAGACGACGAAGGCAGGTCTTCTTCATACATTGAATCGCCGTTTAGAGATGAAATGCTAGCCATTAATTTAAGTGTTTGGGAAGATTTACCATCACTTAAAAACTTTGTGTATACCACCGTTCACAGCTACTTTTTACGAAATAAGAAAAAGTGGTTTCAAAAAGATGGTAAATCACAATTTGTAATGTGGTGGATTCCAGAAGGGGAAGTGCCCACTTTAGAACTCACCAAACAGAAGCTTGAACTTTTAGATACTAACGGGCCAACTCCTGAGGCCTTTTCTATAAAACAACTATTTGACGTTAACGGTAATACAATTGCATTATGATGAATGATAAAGCCTATGAGAGCAATCCGGTATTAGATAAATTACCCAAACATTTAAGACAATATATTAAGCCTCAAAATTATGAGGATTACACCGCTATAGACCAAGCTGTTTGGCGCTATGTAATGCGCAAAAATGTAGATTATCTTAGTACAGTTGCTGATGATTCTTATGTTGAAGGTCTACAAAAAACAGGAATCTCTATTGACCATATTCCGAATATGTATGGAATGAATAGAATTCTAAAAGAGATTGGTTGGGCCGCTGTTGCAGTCGATGGCTTTATACCTCCTGCTGCTTTTATGGAGTTTCAAGCCTACAATGTTTTAGTCATAGCTTCTGATATACGACAGCTCGAAAATATTGAATACACTCCTGCCCCAGACATAATTCACGAAGGCGCTGGCCATGCACCCATAATTGCCAATCCTGAATATGCGGAATATTTGCGGAGATTTGGTGAAATTGGCTGCAAGGCAATTTCTAGTGCTAAAGATTATGAGTTGTATGAAGCTGTTCGGCATTTAAGTATTATTAAAGAGGCAGATGGCACCCCAGAAGCGGATATTAAAATAGCTGAAGAAAAGGTTGAAAACTTACAACAAAATATGGGTGAGCCTAGTGAAATGGCGCTTATTCGTAACTTACATTGGTGGACGGTAGAGTATGGGCTAATTGGTAGCGTAACACAACCTAAAATTTATGGAGCAGGGTTGTTATCATCTATTGGTGAGAGCGCATGGTGCATGACCAATGAAGTTAAAAAAATACCGTATACCCTAGCCGCAGCGCATACCGAATTTGATATTACCAAACCACAGCCGCAATTATTTGTAACGCCAAACTTTGCTCATCTTTCCCAAGTTTTAGAAGACTTTGCCAATACCATGGCCCTAAGAAAAGGAGGATTGGAAGGAATTCAAAAACTAATTGATTCTAAGGAACTCTGTACGGTAGAACTTAGTACGGGTCTTCAGATTTCTGGAAACTTTACCAAAGTAATTGCTCATGAAGGTAAACCGGTTTACATTCAGACTGCTGGTAAAACCGCCTTGGCCTATCATGAAAAAGAATTAATTGGTCATGGTATTGAAAAACACGCTACTGGTTTTGGTACGCCTGTAGGCAAACTAAAAGGTATTAATTTGGCGATAGAAGATATGGGGCCAAGAGACCTTAAAGCCTACAATATTTTTGAAGGTGAAACCATCACCTTAGAATTTGAAGGCGAAATTAAAATCTCTGGTAAAATAATCACAGGAACCAGAAATCTTCAAGGAAAAATACTTTTAGTAACCTTTGAGAAATGCATGGTTACTCATAATGATGCGGTCATTTTTAAATCGGATGGAGAAACCTATAGTATGGCCGTAGGTGAAGCAGTGGTTTCATGCTTTAATGGCCCTGCAGATGTTACTAGTTTTAATATGGTAACTCATGAATTATCAACCTCTACAGCTCCAAGTAATATAGATAATGCTAGAAAACGCTTAGAAAAATTGTATCAACGCATACGAGATTGGCGTGAAAATAAAGACCGCACAGTTTCTCGAAGCAAAATTTTTGAAGAATTGCAAGAGAAATACCCTAATGATTGGTTGTTATCTGTGGAATTGTATGAACTGGCTCAGCTAGACGGCAAGAGGCAATTAGCTGAGGCAATAAAAGTACACTTAGAGCACGTAAAGCTTGAAAATCCTAAAGTGGGCCACTTAATTGATGATGGTTTAGCGTTGGTTGACCAAGCCAATACATTAAAAGTGTAGATTGACTTTTAATAAAAAACTAAGAACTAATGGTGAATGTTGCTATTTTCTATCATCTGCCATTTCCATGAAAATGGGAATCTAATAATATCAATAAGAACTCCTACCCCTGGTCAGGGGAAGGTGGACTGACGATGGTCGGGACGGAAGGGGTTGTGTATCTGATACTTTTTTCATTTCCAAAAAAGTATCCAAAAAGTCTAGGCCTATTTACTGGACAACTTTCATTAGAACTCTAAATGTCATTTCGAACCGAAACATAGTCAAGTGAGAGAAATCTAGTTTGTTCTTGGGATTTCTCAATCGGCTAACGCCTCATTTCGAAATGACAATCGTGTAATTTGATGTCATTCCCATGAAAATGGAAATCTACTAAAATCGGTAGAAAGTAAAATGGATTTCTGCCTTCGCAGGAATGACAGCGTTACAAAAGGCTTTCAGAACGCTAAATGTCATTTAGAACCGAAACATATTCAAGTGAGAGAAATCTAATCCATAAGCCGCAACTCTAATTGCTGTGGTTCTTTAATTGGTACATCACCATAAACTAGTGTCCAACCCATACTATTGGTCAAAACTAATAGTTGCGAGAGTTCAGAAAGCAACCTGTTTTCTGCATTTGTAAGTAAAGTGGACTGTTCTATCTTTTTTAATAATGATGTGTTAACATTACGCTTAATAGTGTTATAGTCATTAGCATCAAACTGATTCAGATAATCGGCAGTAACGTCATAGTATTCAAAATCTGGATTGATTTTTATTTCGGCTTCAGGTACGCTTTTTAGTCTAAGAGTTTTGTTGGCCTCATCAATTTCATACCGTAATTGTGTTAGGTCGTAAGCCACTAAGACTTCGGCATTAACTACCACCAAAGCTTTTTTATCTGCCGTGATTAATGGTCCAAAAAGTTCTTTTGAGTCTTTATAATTATAAACCTCAGCAAAATGGCCTTCGGTAACAACCAATTTAGAAACATTTTTTAATTGCTGCTCAATTAGCATGGAATTCTCTTGAAGAATGGCATCTTTATTGGCCTTATCTGTACAAGATTTATATACCAGTACAACTGCCAATGTTAGTACTACTCCAAAGAGAATTTTTTTCATGACAAATACGCTATTGCTTTTTCTAAAGCTTCGGTAATACCAGCTGGGTTCTTACCGCCTGCAGTTGCAAAAAACGGTTGGCCACCGCCACCACCTTGAATATATTTGCCAAGCTCTCGAACTATTTGTCCGGCATTAAGATTTTTAGCATTTGCCAATTCTTTTGAGATATAGCAAGATAATAAGGCCTTACCTCCTTTTTCTGAACCTAACAACACAAATAAATCTGTTTTGTTTTGACCCATATCAAAGACCAAATCTTTCATACCTGCAGCGTCCAAGTCTACTTTACGGGCTAAAAACTGAGCACCATTAACTTCTTTTAAACTGTTAAGAAGTTCACCTTTCAATCCTTTAGCTTTTTCTTTTAACAAAATTTCAAGCTGTTTTTTAAGCTCGCTATTTTCTTCTTGCAATTTGGTTACGGCCTGCACAGGGTCTTGATTTTTACCTACCAAATCTTTAATTTCAAAAAGCATACGGTTATTGGTAAAATAAAAATCTTTAACCGCATCTGTAGTAATAGCTTCAATTCTTCTTACCCCAGCGGCAACCGCACTCTCAGAAGTTATTTTAAAATGCCAAATATCGCTGGTATTTTGCACGTGAGTACCACCACACAATTCAACAGATTGGCCAAAACGAATGGTTCTAACAGTATCTCCGTATTTTTCACCGAATAATGCCATAGCGCCTTCTTCTAGCGCTTTATCCATAGGAATATTACGCTGTTCTTGTAAAGGCAACGCCCCTTCAATTCTTGCATTTACAAAGTTTTCCACCGAGCGTAGTTCCTCAACCGAAACTTTTGAAAAATGAGAAAAATCGAATCGTAAATATTTAGAGTGTACCGCAGAACCTTTTTGTTCAACATGCTCACCCAAAACCTCTCGTAAAGCTTGATGTAATAAATGCGTGGCTGTGTGATTGGCTGCCGTTCTGTATCGTTGTTTCTTATCAACAACAGCTTTTAACGTAGCTTCTTTTTCTATGGGTAGATTTTCAGAAAAATGAACTATTTCATTATTTTCTTTCTTGGTATCTGTAATGTAAAGAACGTCACCATTAGGCTGTTCTAAATAACCTTTATCACCTACTTGACCTCCACCTTCGGCATAAAAAGGCGTTAGGTTAAATACCAATTGGTAGTGGTCACCCTCTTTTTTACTTTTTACCTTTCTATACTTCACCAATTTAACATCAGCTTCTAACTGATCGTAACCAACAAATTCTTGTACAGCATCTTCTCTTAAAATGGTCCAATCTTCTTTAGAAACTTCTGAGGCTTTTCTCGACCGGTCTTTTTGCACTTGTAGTGCTTTTTTAAAGCCCTCTTGGTCTAACTCATACCCTTTTTCTTCTAGAATCAAAGAGGTTAAATCAATCGGGAATCCGAAGGTATCATACAATTCAAAAGCCTTTTCACCATCAATAACTTTACCAGCATTTGATTTAATGATGGAATCTAATAAATGAAGTCCTTGTTCTAAGGTGTTTAAAAACGATTGCTCTTCTTCTTTAATTACATTTTCAATTAGTTGACGTTGTTGTTTAAGTTCTGGGAAGGCATCGCCCATTACCTCAATTAATACGCTGACCAATCTATGTATAAAAGGTTTAGAAGCCCCCAAAAATGTAAAGCCGTAACGCACTGCTCTTCGTAAAATTCGTCTAATAACGTATCCAGCACCCGTGTTACTCGGCAATTGCCCATCAGCAATAGCAAAAGCAACAGCTCTAACATGGTCAGCCACTACACGTATGGCAATATCTGTTTCGTTAGACTGGCCAACTTTAGTATGGGTAATTGTTTCAATCTCTCTTGTTATCGGTGTAAAAACATCAGTCTCGTAAGTAGATTCAACTCCTTGTAATACCATACAAAGGCGTTCAAAACCCATACCAGTATCAATATGCTTTTCAGGTAAATCTTCTAATTGACCATTTGCTTTTCTATTGTATTGTATAAATACGAGATTCCAAATTTCTATTACCAACGGATGGTCTTGATTCACTAAATCTGCTCCAGAAACCTTGGCTTTTTCTTCTTTAGAGCGAATATCAACATGAATTTCTGAACAAGGACCGCAAGGGCCTTGGTCACCCATTTCCCAAAAATTATCCTTTTTATTGCCCATTAGTATACGGTCTTCAGGAATTATTGCTTTCCAAAAATCGTATGCCTCCTGGTCTAAACTTAGGTTATCTGCATCTTTACTACCTTCAAAAACGGTTACATATAAATTATCTTTATCAATACCGTAAACTTCTGTTAACAACTCCCAAGCCCAAGCAATTGCTTCTTTTTTAAAGTAATCACCAAAACTCCAGTTACCTAACATTTCAAATAACGTATGGTGATAGGTGTCTTTCCCAACTTCCTCTAAATCATTGTGTTTGCCACTAACCCTTAGGCATTTTTGCGTATCTGCTACGCGCTTATCTGTTGCTGCGGTATTGCCTAAAAAGTACTCCTTAAACTGGTTCATACCAGCGTTTGTAAATAGCAGTGTTGGGTCGTTTTTAATTACCAACGATGCCGACGGTACTATTTTATGCGTTTTGCTCTTGAAGAAGTTTAGAAACTGTTCTCTAACCTTTTGGGATGTCATTTTGTAAGTTAAGCTTTAATTAATTTTAACAGACAGTTTAAAACAATTTTTATATTTGTTTGTTCTGCTATTTAGATAGCCAAAAATAGGACAAAAACCACACATGTCTAAGGTAAAGTACTATTACGATCCAGATACGCTTTCGTATAGAAAGATAGAGCCTAAAAAGTCTAGGCGGTACCGCAACATTTTTTTCTTTTTGTTGGGAGCTGCGCTCTTTGGTTTTTTAGGACTTATAGTTTTGCTCAATACGAGTCTAGTGAATACGCCAAAAGAACTCTCGTTAAGTAGAGAAGTTCAGAACTATGAGCTTCAATTTGAAATCCTTAATAAAAAAATGGAACAAATGGAGCGGGTTTTAGCGAGTATTGAGGATAGAGACAACAATATTTACCGACTTTATTTTGAGGCCAACCCTATACCAGAAGAACAACGTAAAGCTGGTTTTGGGGGTGTAAATAGATATAAATCTTTAGAAGGTTTTAATAATTCTGAAATTATTATTGATGCTACCAACCGACTTGAAGTAATTCAAAAACAAATGGTTGTACAATCAAAGTCTTTAGATGAAATTGCCAAACTTGCTGAAGAAAAAGAAAAACTTTTAGCATCAATGCCCGCCATACAGCCTGTACGAAATGAAGATTTAACGCGAATGGCATCAGGTTACGGTTGGCGCTCAGACCCTTTTACTAAAGCACGAAAAATGCATTATGGAATGGATTTTACAGCCCCAAGAGGAACACCCATTTATGCTTCCGGAAATGGTAGGGTAACTAGAGCAGATAACAACTCATCTGGTTACGGAAAGCATATTAGAATAGACCACGGATACGGTTATTTGTCTTTATACGCACATTTAAGCAAGTACAACGTTACCCCTGGCCAAAGAGTAAAAAGAGGTGATTTAATTGGCTTTGTGGGTAATACTGGCCGTTCAGAAGCACCTCATTTACATTATGAGGTTTGGAAAGATAAAGAACGTATCAACCCGATTAACTTTTACTATGGAAGTTTATCTCCGCAAGAATTTGAGAATATGCTCAAATTTGCCAACCAAGAGAACCAATCACTCGATTAATGCATATCGATTTACCTGAAAAAAGATATTACGGTATTGGCGAAGTTGCCAAAGCCTTTGGTGTGAACACCTCTCTCATTCGTTTCTGGGAAAAAGAGTTTGATGTACTCAAACCAAAGAAAAACGCAAAAGGAAATCGAAAATTTACTCCTGAAGACATTAAAAATCTTCAGTTAATCTATCACTTAGTAAAAGAACGTGGGTTTACTCTAGAGGGTGCTAAAATTCATCTTAAAGAAGAAAAGCATAAAACGCTTACCAATTTTGAACTCATTCAAAAATTGCAAAAAATTAAAGCTGAACTCATTAAAATAAAAGAACAGCTATAAAAAGCGTAACAAAACTTACCTTTAACATACTAATTAAATAACCACAATAAACACTAAAACTTTTGACAATGAAAAAATGGTTAATTCCTTTACTTGTTCTTGGGGTTCTTGCCTTTGCATTAGTAGGCTGGTACATTAGAACTAACAACACTTTTGTAGATATGCGTGGCCAAGCAGTTAAGCAATGGGCTAACGTAGAAAGTTCTTACCAAAGAAGAAACGATTTAATTGGAAACTTGGTAAAAACAGTACAAGGTGCTGCCGATTTTGAACGTGGAACATTAACAGATGTTATTGAAGCTCGAGCAAAAGCTACTCAGATTCAGGTGAATCCTGAAAATGCACAACAGTTAGCTGAATTTCAACAAGCGCAGACAGGATTATCTTCTGCATTATCACGATTATTAGTTACGGTAGAACGCTACCCTGACTTAAAGGCTAATCAGAACTTTTTAGAACTGCAAAGTCAATTAGAAGGTACTGAAAACCGTATTAACGTAGAACGTAATAGATTTAATGAAGCTGCTGGAGAATACAATATTGCTATTGAAAAAATTCCAGGAAATATTGTGGCTGGTTTTGCCAACTTTGACAAAATGCCACTATTTGAGTCTGACCCTGGTGCAGAAGAAGCTCCTGATGTAGAATTCAATTTTGACTAATCAAATGTCCCAAGTCGAAGCCTTTTTAACCGCTAATGAAGAGCAGCAGATTGTAAATGCCATTTTAGAGGCTGAAAAAAACACCTCTGGCGAAATACGTGTGCATATTGAAGCCACTACTAAAATCGACCATTTTAGTAGAGCGCAACAGGTATTTCATTTTTTAAAAATGGATAATACCAAAGATGAAAATGGCGTGTTGCTTTATGTAGCAGTAGAAGATAAAAAATTTGTGATTTACGGTGACCGCGGTATCGATAGAGCTGTACCTCGCGGTTTTTGGGAATCAACAAAAGAGATAATAGCAAGGCATTTTAAAAAGGGAGAATTTAAAGACGGTATAATTGCTGGTGTTTTAAACGCTGGTAAAGAATTAGAAGCCCACTTTCCGTGGCATCATGGAGACCAAAACGAATTAAGTGATGCAATATCTAAAGGATAAGTGGACCGTTTTAACTTCTGAAAGGGAGCAGTGTATTTGGTTTCAGGTGTATTCATATTTGAAACCAAATACCCTAATTCCATTTTTGTCTATTTGTATCCTGCTAATTTCTCAATTTAGTTGGGCCCAATTTCAAATTCCACCTGTTCCCAAAGAACAGACCAGCGTTTACGACTATGTAAATTTGCTTAGTGCTGGTCAAAAAACACAATTGGAACAAAAGCTCGTTAGCTATGCTGACAGTACCTCAACACAAATTGTGGTGGCTATTATTAGTTCAACTGAAGGTGAAAACATTAACTTTCTAGGTGCGCAATGGGGGCAAAAATGGGGTATAGGTCAAGCTGATGAGGATAACGGAATACTAATTCTTCTGGCCAAAGACGACCGCCGTATTGCCATTAAATCTGGTTATGGAGTAGAAGAATTTTTAACAGATTACCGAAGCAAACAAATTATAGAACAAGTAATTATACCTGAATTTAAACAAGGTGATTACTACGGTGGGTTAAACGCTGGTGCCGATGCCATTTTTCAAGTATTAACAGGTCAGTTTATTGAAACACGTAATTTCGACAATCAAGGTATTGGACTACAAAAACTACTGCCATTCATAATTTTTTTAGTGATTATGCTAATCCTCATCAATCGAGGCAAACGTGGCAACGGCCGTAACAATCGCGGAGGTAAAAACAGCGGCTTAGATATTTGGGATATGATTATTCTAAGTAATATGGGTCGTGGTGGTTACCGTGGCGGTTCTTCTGGAGGAGGATTCGGTGGAGGCGGCTTCGGCGGAGGTTTTGGAGGCGGCGGCTTTGGCGGCGGTGGTGCTTCTGGTGGCTGGTAAAGTTTAAAATAAAAAGCGCTTTGGCAGCAACCTTTTTTAGCTAACCTCATCTTTAATTTAAAATACAGAATGATGTTGAAACCTACCTTAAGCCTAGCATTTCTACTTCTATTATTTTCTAGTTGCGATGTTTTAAATGATACATCTGACGATTTTGACTGCGCCACAGTGCTGTGTGCTGGCCCCTATAACTTATTTCTAGAGTTTACTGAAAACGGCGAAAATATTTTTGATGCCGAATTATATACGCTTGATGATATCTCTTTATTGGGACAAAATAGAGATGCGTATTCGCTTTCACTTTACAAATCAGATTATGATGCTATTACCCGTTTGGTGATTGATAATTCAGATTGGAAAGAAGGAACTAACTCCTTCTCACTCAACATTACAACTGATTATAATCTTGAGTTTGAAATCGTAATTGAATCAAATACAGAAGGTTGTTGCTCTGGCATACCTTACGCTAACGAAGTGAGCATCAACGAAGTAATTCAAGAAAATGTGTATGATATTCCGGCTATTGCGTTGGAATAATCAGTAGTTTAAGTTAACTTATTTACCTGCCAATTATATAAATTGTTACCCTATGCCAGCATACAAAGTTGAAACCCTGATTTATTATTCTAAAATAACAACTGATAGCAAACACATTGCTAAGGCTTCTGAAAAAGAAATTCAAGAAAAGTTAGATGAATATGCTAAAGAAGGGTACAAATTAGTATCAACAGATGCTACTAATTTTGGCTTAGCTGTATATATCTATCTGTATTTTGAGAAAATTGCCTAAACTTAACTTAAGTGTTTGGTTATCTTTTTACTCATAGGTTTAGTAATAGAATAGTAATAGTCAACTAAATTACCCCGTGGACTTATCAGATATTTTTGAAAATTCCATTTAACACTAGAATTCTTTTTGCCGTTCAATTCTTTTGAGGTTAACCACTGATATAATGGATGTTGGTCAACACCTTTTACATTAAGTTTTTCGGTTAACGGAAAAGTAACTCCAAAATTAACTTCGCAAAATCCTTGAATTGCTGTGGCATCGCCTGGCTCTTGCGCACCAAATTGATTACAAGGACACCCAAGCACTACCAATTTATCTTTATAGGTGTCACTCAACTTTTGCAACTCTTTGTATTGCGGAGTAAAACCACATTTAGAAGCCACGTTAACAATTAACACATACTTGCCTTTAAACTGAGAAAGGTCCATTTTAGAACCATCTAAATTAGAAATAGCAATATTGTAAATTGAAAAGGGTTCTTTTTCAGAATTGGATTTTGAAGTTTTGGCTTCATTAATAGTTTTCATAGCAGTTTATCTTACTTCTTTCGAATAAATACAGAAATAGGCACACCTGTAAAATCAAAATTTTCTCGAATCTGATTTTCTAAAAACCTACGATACGGGTCTCTAACGTATTGGGGCAAATTGCAATAAAATGCAAATTGCGGATAGGGTGTTGGCAACTGTGTACAGAATTTAATTTTAACGTATTTACCTTTAATTGCTGGTGGTGGCTTACGCTCAATTATTGGTAACATTACATCATTAAACTTGCGTGTTTTTATCTTTCTAGAGCGGTTGTGATATACCTCAACAGCAGTTTCTATAGCTTTATAAATTCGCTGTTTGTTTAGTACCGAAATAAACACAATAGGCACATCTGTAAAAGGTTCTATAGCTTTTTTGATTTTTGTAGTATAATCACGAACCGAGTTGGTTTCTTTTTCAACCAAATCCCATTTGTTTACCAAAATTACAACTCCTTTGTTGTTACGGTGCGCTAACCAAAAAATATTCTGAACCTGCCCATCAAATCCTCTTGAGGCATCAAAAAGTAGTAAACAGACATCACTATATTCAATAGACCGCACAGAACGCATTACTGAATAAAACTCTAAGTCTTCTTTAACCTTAGCTTTTCTTCTTATACCAGCAGTATCTACCAAATTAAATTCAAAACCAAAACGGTTGTATTTGGTATCAATACTATCTCTAGTTGTACCGGCTATATCTGTTACTATGTATCTATCTTCACCGATTAAGGCATTTATAAAAGATGACTTACCAGCATTTGGTCTACCAACCACCGCAAACCTTGGTAAGGTACTTTCTTCTTCAATGGTTTCTGGTAATTCTTTTACCAAAGCATCCAATAAATCTCCTGTTCCGCTACCATTTATACTGGATATGGTGTAGTATTCTCCTAAGCCAAGAGAATAGAATTCAGTTGCGTCAGCTTCTCGTTGGGTATTATCAACCTTATTAACGGTTAAAAAAGTAGGCTTGTTTGCTCGCCTTAATAAGTTAGCCACATCTTCATCCATACCAGTAACCCCAGATTCAACATCTACCATAAAAATAATGGCGTCTGCTTCTTCAATGGCCAGTTCTACTTGCTTATCTATTTCTTGCTCAAAAATATCATCACTACCCAAAACATAACCTCCTGTATCTATCAAAGAAAATTCTTTTCCATTCCAATCGCTTTTACCGTAATGACGGTCTCTAGTAACCCCACTAACGGCATCTACAATAGCTTCTCTACGTTGAATTAAACGATTGAAGAATGTTGACTTTCCAACATTTGGCCTCCCCACAATAGCAACAATGGCACTCATACTAACAAATTTCCGCAAAAGTAGTACTATTTATCACGAAAATTAGATACCTTTTTTGGGCAATCTTTTCAAAATGAGTAATCTGACCAATGAAATAGTTCTAAGACCTAGATTTCAGTTGCATTATAATGCCGAAATCAATGAATTACAATCTGCGTTTCATAACAAAGCCAAGGAACCTTTTACCTTAAAAACCATTGATGAACACGTGTATTTAGGCTTTATAAAAAGTGAACGTACGTTTTGGTCGCCACAACTGCATTTAGAATTGACCTCTTTTGAGAAAGGAAAAAGTAGCATTCACGGCGTTTTTGGTCCGAACCCCACCTTATGGACATTCTTTATGTTTTTGCATTTTGGAGTAGCTACTTTTTTTATCATTCTTGGGATTTTTGCCTATTCTAAGCATGCCTTAGGGCATACTATTACCGGACTTGTAATTGGTATGATAGTAATGTTGCTGCTTTGGATTGCACTTTATGTGTTTGGTAGATTGGGAAAGAAAAAAGGAAAACCTCAAATGCAACAGTTATACAATTATCTTGAAGAACTACTTGAAGGGTATAAAAAAAGCGCAGCCAATTAAAATTGACTGCGCCACGAATATTAAATTCAAATTATGACCTTAAACTTAATTTTGGTAAAAGCTTACCGTTCCACTTACTTCATTGCTCACTACCAATAAGGTTTTACCGTTTGGACTCTCATCAGCTCCAATGACCAAAACTCCTTCTGGACCTATATCACCATTATGTGATAGAATTTGCAGAAAGGTTGGATTGCTAGGATTAGAAACATCGTAAACCATAACTTGGTTGTTTCTTTCTAAACCAACAAACAAAATTTGCTTACCATTGATTTCTTTAACAGTCACCGCTTCTGGCTCAGCACCTTTATCATCACTTCTATCATCTGGCTCTACTCCACCATTAAATGCCTCTGGTGTTAAGTCTAGCGTCTTAACAGCGATATCATTTCCGCTGTCATAAACCAACTGACCGCTACCTGACCAAATGGTAAAAGAACGTGCACCAAAACTGTACAATTCATCAAAATCACCATCGTCATCAATATCCCCTTTTGTAGTTGTAATTTTTAAACGTCCTAAATTTTCTTCGGCCTGTAATTCTTCAAAATCTGGAAAAACAGTAGGGTCTAAAACAATATCTTTAATACGCTCCTCTTCGATGAATCCAGGTTCACCTTCATACTCGCGAGCATCACCCTCATTGGCGGTTACCACATAGTCCATTCCATTTACGCTGTAATAAGCAATTGCATCTGGGTGATAGGTACCAAACACAGGTACATTGCGTAGTTCAAACTTACCGTCTTCATTACTTGGGTCAATTTCATTACCAGGAACCGAGTAATCTTTATACCCTAATGGCACTATAGCCTCAATAGTTTTAGTTTCTAGATTTACTACTGCAACACCATTATTTTCTTGTAAGGTAACCCATGCCGTTTTAGAATCGTCTGAGATAGCAACATATTCTGGTTCAACATCCATAGCTAAAGTAGCGCCAGGACCAAATACTCTAAAGCCCTGAGTTTCTAAAACTTCCTCTTCACCGTTGAAAGCATTAAAATCTAAATTGTAAACCATACCCGTTTCTAGTTCAATTACACTAACATAACCTTCAGGGTCTACTGTATAATCACCGTTAGGCTCACCTTCATTTGCCACCACTAACAGATTACCATCTGGTGAAAAGGTTACCATATCTGGTAATGGCCCCACATCAAAAGCACCTTCAAATGCTAATGATTCTGTATCATATATTTTAATGTAACCTGGGTCTTGTTTAATTTCTGCTTCAACTGCCACGGCCAGTTTACCATTACTAACACTTACACTATTTGGAGCGCCAACACCATTTAATGTTATATCGGCAACAAAAACAGCATTGTTGATGTCAGCTACATCCAATACTGAAACTACATCTGTTTCTGCATTGGTAATAAATAAGCGTTGTGTTAGTGCATCGTAAGCCGATATTTCGGCGGCGCCTTCTCCACCAACTAGAAAAGTTGAAGCGTACTTAAAATTGATGTTTTCAGCAGTGTCTTCTCCATTATCATCATCTGAATGACCTACAAAATCATCTAAATGTTCACATGAAAATAAGACAAGACATAAAATAATTAGGGGTGCTAGGGTTTTTCTCATTTTTTGTTCGGTTTTTATTTTGCATGAAGTTCTTAAGAAGCACAACATCTTATGTTAGCGGAAGGGTAAAAAATGTTTTCCTAATAGTTAAAATCACAACCCTAATGTTAACCCTACAAAAACTCAAAAAATAAATTCTAACACAACTTTAAGTAAAACTAACAATACGTTAACGACTACAGCTTGCTCTAACGGCGTACATAAAGAAACAAACAACAACATGAGATATTTAAAAACAGTTATAGTAGCGTTTACATTTTTTGGAGTGTTAACCGCTACAGCTCAAGACAACAAAACCAAAGAATTGATAAGCGATGCTGAGAAAGCCAAAAGCGATTTAATGTCAAAAAATGAGTCGTTAGCTACCTTTTTTGACAATTCTGCCGGGTACGTAATTTTTCCGAATGTGGGTAAAGGTGGATTAATTATTGGTGGTGCTTCAGGAAATGGCATAGTTTATGAAGAAGGTAATGTGATAGGAAAATCAAACCTGAAAAAATTAAATATTGGTTTTCAAGCGGGTGGCCAAGCAGTTGTGGAGGTTATCTTTTTTGAAACCAAAACAGATTTAGAACGATTTAAAGAAGACGATTTTCAGTTTGCTGCAGAAACTTCAGCAGTAGCAGTAAAATCTGGAATAGCCTTCAATGCAAAATATAAAGACGGTGTAGCTGTTTTTGCCATGCCAAAAGCAGGTCTTATGG
The DNA here is from genome assembly GCF_014235875.1 of Croceivirga lutea. GTDB lineage: Bacteria > Bacteroidota > Bacteroidia > Flavobacteriales > Flavobacteriaceae > Croceivirga > Croceivirga lutea. The sequence continues at coordinate 60,685 of NZ_JACJUK010000002.1, forward strand.
CCGATGCCTCTGTAGGAGGACAACGATTTGAGTTTACTCCATTTGAGTAGTAGATTTCATTATTTGAGTTAGTTAGTTAGTAAAAAGGACGGCAATCGCCGTCCTTTTTTTATGTGCTATTGATAACCAAATCGTTTTAATTGCCTATCACTAGAACGCCAGTTTTTATTCACTTTTACATACAACTCTATATGTACTTGTTTATCAAAAAAGGTTTCTAAATCTTTTCTGGCTTCGACACCTACTTTTTTTAAAGCAGCGCCTTTATGGCCAATAATGATTCCTTTTTGAGAATCGCGCTCCACCATTATTACAGAACGAATTCTAATAATTTTATCATCTTCTACAAACTCTTCAGTCTCCACTTCTACCGAATATGGAATTTCTTTTTTGTAATGCAATAGAATTTTTTCTCTAATAGTTTCATTCACAAAAAAACGTTCTGGTTTGTCTGTTAATTGGTCTTTAGGATAGTAAGGTGGACCTACGGGAAGTAATTCTAAAATTCGATTAAAAACTTCCTTAACATTAAAATTAGTTAAGGCCGATATAGGATGAATTTCCGCTCTTGGCAACAATTCTTGCCAGTATTGTACTTGCTCTTCTAAAACCTGTTGCTCAGAAGTGTCTATTTTATTTAATAATAGTAAAACCGGAATTTTGCTATTCTGAATTTTTTTAAAAAAGGCTTCATCTTTTAAACCCTTTTCACCAATTTCTACCATGTAAAGCAATACATCGGCATCTTCAAATGCCGATTTCACAAAATCCATCATAGAATTTTGTAACTGGTACGCTGGTTTTATAATTCCTGGAGTATCTGAAAAAACTACTTGAAAATCATCACCATTTACAATACCAAAAATACGATGTCTTGTGGTTTGAGCCTTTGAAGTAATTATGGAAAGTTTCTCACCCACAAAAGCATTCATTAAGGTAGACTTACCCACATTGGGGTTACCTATAATATTTACAAAACCTGATTTATGTTCACTCATCTTATCTCTTTTTACGTCATTCGCGGTTTTGGCAGATTTCTATCGTACATCACAATGCTTCCCGCTACCGCAACATTAAGACTTTTAATTGATTTAAATTGAACCAAACGATGTGATTTTTCGCAAGCTCTGTTTGTTAACCCATGGTCTTCAGCACCTAATAAATACACACATCTTCTTGGATGATGAAAGCTCTCTAAATCTATAGCATCATCTGTTTTTTCTACACCAACCAACATGGCACCTTTTGGTAAGTTGTTATAAAACTCATCAAAGGTTTTGTAATGAAAATACGGCATGGCTTTAACAGCATGGTGGGTATCACTAGATTGTTTGGCATATCTATTACCAATAGTAAAAATAAAACTAGCCCCTAAGTTTTGCGCTGTACGCCATAAGACCCCTAAATTTTCTGGTGTTTTACCATTTTGTATGCCAATACCAAAAAACTCGTGTTCAAAATTATCTGTGCTCACTTTTTAGCTTCTGAAAATATTTCTTTGCCTCTTTATTCACTTTTGGTGCCAATAACAAAATGGCTATCATGTTAGGTATCACCATTAAGGCATAGGACAAGTCAATTAAATTCTTGACTAAATCTAAAGAGGCTACTGCTGCAAAAACAATCATAATTACAAAATACCAATTGTAAAGTCTTCCTATTTTAGGATTCGTTAAAAACGATAGGCATTTTACGCCGTAATACGAATAGGTAAAGAGCGTTGACATGGCAAAAGCTGCAACGATGACCATCAATAACACACCTCCCCAATCACCTAAAGAACTATTAAAGGCATTTAGGGTCATTACAATTCCACTACCTTCTTCTAAATACGCACCACTTAAAATCAGCACTACTGCAGTAAAGGTGCATACTAAAATAGTATCGATAAATGGCCCCAGCATAGCTACTAAACCTTCTCTTATGGGTTCATCATTTTTAGACTGGCCATGATACATAGGTGCAGAACCCAAACCCGCTTCATTAGAGAACATAGCTCTTCTAACCCCTATAATTACAAGCCCCCAAAACCCACCATTTACAAGTGAATTAAAATTCCAAGCCTCTGTAAAAATTAGTTTTAATGAAGGTAGCACTTGAGAAGCGTTCGCAATCATTACAAAAATCACTGCTAATAAATATACAATCACCATAAACGGCACTAAGGTAGTAGCTACTTTGGCAATCTTTTGTAGTCCGCCAAAAATCACAAACGAACTGGCAATAGCTAATAAAAATCCTATTAAAAGTTTCCAATTAAACACGGGATCATCTACAGTGCCCCCTAAGGCAACAATAGATTGCTCAGGTGTTATCACACTCATAAAAGTCTCTGTAAACTGGTTTGCGGTAAATACGCCTAAAAAGCCAAACATACCCGCAATACAAAAGAAAATAGCCAAGGGTTTGTATTTTTTACCAAGCCCTTGGGTAATGTAAAACATAGGGCCACCTTGTAGTTTTCCTTCAGAGTCGGTTGACCTAAACATAATAGCCAAACTTCCCGAATAAAACTTAATACACATACCTATTAAAGCGGTCATCCAAATCCAAAATACCACACCCGGACCACCATCATGTATAGCAATGGCAACACCAGAAATATTACCTAAACCTACGGTAGCCGCCACTGCAGCTGACAAAGCTTGTAACGAACTAACATCACCTTTTGCATTTTTGTCATCATACTTACCTGAAGTAATTGCTATGGCATGACCAAAATAACGGTAGGGCAAAAATTTTGAAGTTAAAACTAATAGTAATCCGCCTCCTATTAAAAGAATAAACATGGGCCATTCTGTTCCAGAAATGGCTTCAGCTAAAAAGCTATTTAATTTTTCCATAGGGCGTGAAGTTACACATTTTGCACATTTAGCTAGTGAGCACAAAACCCCAGAAAAGAATACATAATAAAATACATTTTATATTTTAACAGCCTAAATTCCTTAGAATTAATATTTTTAAACAAAAACTAACTCATGAAGAAGAATTTTGCATGGGCCATGGTAATGGTCGCATCCCTCCTTTTTATATCATGCGAAAATGATGATTCAGAAGCGCCTACCTTGTTTATGGTAACCATTTCTAGTAGCGAAGGTGGAACAACTAATGCTTCTACAGGCGAATATGCATCTGGAACCCTACTTAATTTAACGGCGACTCCTAACCAAGGCTATGTTTTTGAAAATTGGTCTGGTGATGTTTCTGGCACCCTTGCTAAACTATCAGTAACTGTTGAAGATGATATGACCATAGTTGCCAATTTTGCTCTTGATGAAATTGCCGAAGAACCTGATGAAAAAATTGCCTTTATCAATGAAAATTTAATAGATACTTCAGGCTATATTTTCGCTATTGAAAACGGAGGTAAAACTTGTTTTTTAATGGACCATTTAGGTGCCGTTGTGCATGAATGGACTTTTGAACTTTCTTTAGGGCAAGATGCAGAATTAACTCCAGAAGGCAATTTAATAGGACTTTTTAAAGGCGATACCAGTCCGGTAAATTTTGGAGGTCAAAGTGGAATATTACGAGAAATAGACCCTCAAGGTAATGTGCTATGGGAGTATACTATAATTACTGAAGATGAAATTGCGCATCATGATTTTACGCAAATGCCTAATGGTAATTTATTGGTTTTAGTGTGGTACCGTATTTCTAACGAAGAAGCCGTAGCCGTTGGCTTAAACAATACAGATGATGTTTTTGTTGAAAAAGTTATTGAACTAAATCCTGATACAAATGCTGTTGTATGGGAATGGAAAAGTTGGGACCATATAGTACAAGACCATAATAACACCCTTGCTAGTTTTGGTGACCCTGAGATAGAGAAAGAAAAAATAAATATTCTATACGCCAATAACGGAGTGCACCAATTTGTGGAATTGGGAGATTTAATACACTTTAACGGTATAGCCTATTACCCAGAAAAAGATATTATTGCGCTAAGTGCTAATTTTTACAGTGAGGTTTGGCTCATAGACCATAGTACTACAACTAGCGAAGCAGCAACGGATACTGGCGGACAGTTTAATAAAGGAGGTCGTCTACTCTACCGTTTTGGTAACCAAAAAGTGTATGGTGACAACAATGCGAGCAGCACCTTAAACTTTAATCACCACCCAAGTTTTATAGAAACTAATGATGCTTTAAGCTTGCTCATTTACAATAATAATAATGCTATTGAACAGTCTAGAGCAATGGAATTTTTATTACCAGAGTTAACAAGTACGACAACAATAGGTGTCGAACCTTCGTTACTTTTTGATTTTACTGATGAAGACCTCTATTTTGGTAGAGTAAGTGGGGCTGTACGGTTACCAAATGGCAATACACTTATATGCGAAGGCGATTATGGTTATTGGGAAGTTACTGCAAGTGGCGAATTAGCTTGGAAATACAATGGCCAAGGACAGAACTTTTGGCGTGGATTGTATTACACAGCTGATAGTGAAACCATTCAAAATCTAGCGGCTCGAAGCAATTCTTTTAAAGCGAAATAAAAAACTTTTAAATAGTTGCTAGTGTAAATTTGGTGTATCGTAAAATGCGTTGTATATTTGCCGTCCTGTTTTGCTGAGTAAACCATTTACGTTTCTTAAAAAAACATGAAAGTTTGAAGATTAGTTGCAACCGCAAAGCAACTTTAAAATATATATCGCGGGGTAGAGCAGTAGGTAGCTCGTCGGGCTCATAACCCGAAGGTCGCTGGTTCGAGTCCAGTCCCCGCTACTAGTAAAATCAAGGCTTCACAGAAATGTGAGGCCTTTTTTTGTTTCCCAGTAATGAGTATGGAATTGAGGGTTGAACCCTTGTTGTATTAACTCTGAATTTCGTATGGTGGTATAACCTGATTTATTATAATACTTTAGAACCTTTCGGTTTATTCTTAGCTGCTTCTCGACCTTTAGGAAGAATGCTTCCACCTTTTGCCACTGTGCGTATTGGTTTGAAGACTTGCACTTTAAACTGCAGTATTTCAGGAAAAGACTGGTAATCCGGAAATAGGTTCATCCGGAACAAGAATTTACGACTCAATTAAGGAGTACCTTTTAAGTATAAAATATTTACAATTTTATTTCGAAAGTATAAGTACCCGAATTCAATTCTATCTTAAGACTTTTATCTTTAGTGTCCACCACAAAATGTATCTCCTTTGCCTTTTTTAATTTTCTACCATTAACGGTAATATTTTTTACTGAATTAGCTTCTAGATATAAAGTTGCACTAGTATTGGCAGGCACTGTGGTTTTGTATTTCCAACCATCATCTTGCCACATCCATTCACTTTTAATACGACCATACATACTATCGTAATACCCTTTTGCAAACTTCATTTCTTTTGTAGGGTCTGGCTTAGGCTGTAAAACAAAATGCTTAAAGCCTGGGTTTTTCTCATCTCTTTGAATTCCAAGGGAATAATTGTACATCCATGCGGCTACGGCTCCAAAGGAGTAATGATTAAATGAGTTCATACTATTGTTACCACTAAAACCATTTTCAACTGTATATGAATTTAAACGTTCCCAAATAGTAGTGGCCCCATTTTTCACAGAATACAACCAAGAGGGATATGAAGTTTGCTGCAACAAGCGATATGCGGTTTCACTTTTTCCATTATCAGATAAGGCATGATTAAGGGATGCCGTTCCTATAAAGCCTGTCATAAGCGAATACTTAGGGCGCATAACGCCAAGTTCATCTTCATTTGGCCTTTGTATAGTAGCCACCAAATTAGAAACAGCCTTTTCTTTGTTCTCTTTGTTTAAAACACCCATATTCAATGGAATGGCATATGACGCTTGTGTATCTACAAAGTCTCCAGCTTTTTTTTGTTTGTCCTCTGGCAGTGGTGGTCCAAAGCGCAAACTTTGGTTCCCCAAGTGCAACGATTTTCCAGTAGAGGCATCCACATAAGTCTTATTAAAGAATCTTTTTCGCTCCTCATATTGTTTTTGAAATACTTCAGCATCAGAGCCCTTATCTAACAAGATTGCCGTTTTTGCCAAAATTTCTAAATCTTTTAAATGATATGCTGTCCAAAATGCGGTGTCCTCATTTTTGAATCCCTCTGGGCTTAACCAATCCCCTAAGGGCCCTTCATTGATTATGCCAGTCTCTGGGTCTATTTTTGAACTAAGAAAAGTTACATATCTTTTCATAGCATCATAATGTTCCTCGAGCAATGCCTTATCACCATATTGTTGATAGACCTCCCATGCGACAATGATACCGGCACTTCCCCATAAGGTTCCACCAAAACCGCCACCTACAGGAGCAACATCTGTGAACCTACCATCTTCTCTTTGAATATCCCTCATTGCCAACATATGCCTGCTTAAAAATGGGTCTACATCAGCAAGATAAGTGGATGCTTCCGAAAAGACATTAATATCCCCGCTCCAACCCATACGTTCATTTCGGGCAGGCGTATCTGTGGGAATGGATAAAAAGTTACTTCTCAAAGACCAAGTAATATTTTCCCATAGTTTATTCACTAATACGTTGGAAGTTTCATAGCTGGATGCCAAATTTTTGATTGAACTTACCACCAATCCTTTCACATCACCTAAAGGTAATGGTTCGTCTATTCCAGTAATTTCTAAATAGCGGAAACCGTGGAAAGTGAAACGTGGACGAATGGTTTCTTCACCACCTTTTCTTATATAGATATCTTGGGTCAATGCTGCGCGAATATTTTCCAACATCACCATGCCCACATTGGGATCATACTCTCTTAAATCTGGATACTTTACTTCGGCATATCTCATGGTTATGGTATCACCAGCTTTCCCTGGAGGTAATTTTATTTCGGGAAAACCAACCATATTTTGATTTAGGTCATACACAAAAACATCTGGTCTAACCTCATCGACCCTTACCGGGGTTAATTCTTTTACAATAGAAGGGCTCTCCCCTATTTGCCCTATTAACTCCATATTTTCATAGCTTAATGCATCTGACTCGTACGTAGTGCCTTCTAATGGTACCTGAACTGCGAACTTCCAGTCTGTGTCGTCAAAATCGATGGTCGTCCAGCCTTTAATATTAGCTTCCCTATTGGCGTCATAAGCTTCACCTTGAAAAAAACTGCCATATAGTATGGGTCCATCCGTATATAATTTCCAATCGGTATTATTGGTGGTAATTACCTTCTCTGTTCCATCACTATATGTGACAACCAGTTGTGCCAATAAGGATTGTCTATCCCCAAAGAAATTCCAATTTTCTCCACTATAGGTAATATTTCCACTCCACCAACCTTCACTCAACCATGCTCCCAAAGCATTTTCACTTTCAATAAGATCCGTTACGTCATAGGTTTTATACATGTGTGTTTTATTATACTGCGTAAGCCCAGGGGTAAAATAATCATCACCTACCCTTTTACCATTTAGGTACATTTCATAAATACCTCTAGCCGTAACATACAATCTAGCTTTGGTAACTTTTTCATGGGAAGCACTAAATTCCGTTCTCAACATTGGTGCAGCATTTTTACTCGGATTTGCCAGTACCAATGTGCCTTCTGCTCCCCCAGCTATATACAGAGAACCATTTTTTAGGTTTAAATTCGAATTTACATTAATGTGTTCTGCAAACAACCCATTATAATCAGACTCTTTTTCAAAACCATCTGAAAAAAGAGAAATAGAAGGAGCCCTGAAGTTTCTAATATTAATTTTTGAAAAACTGGCTTTTTGACCAGCACCTACATAAAAGCCAATATCAGCAACCATTGGAAAACTGATATAATTATTTCCAGAACCTACAGGATTGAGATTGATACCCTTAGGGGCCCTTGGATTATCATCTGCATTGGGGTTTTTAGTAAGTTCATTATTTTCATCCTTACCGTTGAGATAGACCCTAAAAATTCCAAAATTACATTCTATGTAAAAAGTATGTTTTTCATTTTTGTTCTTAGCATTTATCAAACCCAAGGGTATTCCATAGCTCTTAAATGGTTTTTCATTACTATCCTCTGGGGCGTATCCCACCCTGTAAATATTAAATTTAGCCAAACCACTTTCCGAGCCATCTACAGCGGCAACATCTAATTCAAAACGTATATAGCTTTCATCTTTTCCAACCTTTACCCCTTGAATATTCATGTCCTTATCCATTAAACGGGTATCATTCCCACCAAATAGAAAGGATGCTTGGTTACTTTTCGACTTGGCATCTAGCTGAAGTGCATATTCTAATTTAAAGACCGACAAATAATGAGAATATAACACCATATCTTCTTTACTTCCACCAATCCATTTCGCACTGTTCCATTGCTCTGAACTTGAATTAGAATCCATTAGTCCCGTTTCAAACCAAGAAGAATTCTCGGATTTTTTATTTTTTTCATCCCAAACATAAAGCTCCCAAGTGTACTTTGTTCTAGATTGTAATTTTTCACCTTGGTAAGGAATTGCAAGAGAGACCTCGCTGTTCACTTTTCCACTGTCCCAGACCAAATCTCCCCTTTCAGAACTCACTTTTATCTGATATGCTGTTTGTTGTTGTCCATGGGCATTGGAATCCGTTTTCATCTGCCAGCTAAAGCGCGGAGTTTCCACATCAATACCTAAAGGAGTTTGCATATATTCTGCAGTAAGCTCCTGCGTAGGAGTTTGCGCAATGCAGTAACAAATTGTAAAAAATATTATAATGGCTAGTTTGAAAGTTCTATTTAGCATGTTCTCATTTAATTTAAAAACAATAAATATTTAGGGTTTTTACCCCAGAAGTTGATAGGTACAATATATTTTTTTATTCATTAAAAACTGTTACGTACAGTTATGTTGATAATGCTTTAGGTAAGAAAATGCGACTTTTTTAATTTACTATCTTAGAAAAAACGTTTTGCAATTTATGCTGCATCTTATTCAAATAATAGAAGATTCAAAGGTTCCCAAGTATAAGCAAATCATAAATTCACTCTTTGCAGCCATTGAAAATGGAGATATTAAGAAAAATGATAAACTCCCTTCTGTTAATGAGCTCTTAATTGAATTCGACATTTCTAGGGATACTATTGTTAGAGCTTATGATTATTTAAAAAAACTGAAATATGTAGAATCTGTCCCTGGAAAAGGTTACTACATAAAAAAGGATGATTTGGTTTTAAAAGCAAAAGTCTTTTTACTTTTCAATAAACTCAGCGCACACAAAAAAATAATCTATGATGCCTTTGCCAAGGAATTAGGAGATAATGCCACTATTGACTTTTTTATTTATGATAATAACTACCGGCACTTTAAAAACCTAATTGAACAAAGTAAATCTAGGGAGTATTCACATTACGCAATTATTTGTCACATTGAGGAAGGCGGTGATGACCTTATCAATTTTATTGAGAAAGAAATTCCCATAGAAAAACTTATTATTCTTGATAAACGTGTAGAACTTTTGGGGCCAAAAGTTGGATGTATTTATCAAGATTTTGAAAAGAATATTTATGAGGCGCTTGCCGAACTAAATCCACAATTAAAAAAATACAAACAGATAAAATTATTACTACGTAAGAAAACCTATCATCCTGTTGAAATAAAAAAAGGGTTTTTAAAATTCTGTGGTCAGTTTGCCTACGATTTTAAAATTGTAGAGGAAATTGAAAACGAGATTATTGAAAAGGACACTGCCTATATTAATTTAATGGAAAATGACCTTGTAACCCTCATCAAAAAGATAAAAGAAACTACATATATTCTTGGCAAGGACGTGGGCATCATTTCCTATAATGATACTCCTTTAAAGGAAATCCTGTTGGATGGTATTACCGTAATATCTACCGACTTTGAACAATTAGGAAGAGAAGCAGCTAAACAAATTGTAAACAAACAAAAACAGCAAAAAGAAAACCCTTTTTATGTGATTCAGCGGAACTCTCTTTGAATTGCTTGCAAGGTAGATTTTAGAAGTAAGAACAGAACTGTACAGAATACTTTTGAATTAATGAATACATAGTTTTGAATCATATTTTTAGAACAACAAAATGGAAGCAAAAAAGTTCAATCACGTAGATTACCTCTGGGACAATGAAAAGGCAGCCGCTTTAGGCGATGATCAAGTTGCCCTATTTCTATACCGTTCTAATATTTTAGGTGCAGATTTAAGAATTACCAATTACGGTGGTGGCAATACCAGTTGTAAAACCATAGAAAAAGACCCATTGACCAATGAGGAAGTTGAGGTGATGTGGATTAAAGGTTCTGGTGGGGATATTGGCACATTAAACAGAGCTGGAATTGCAGGTCTCTACACAGAAAGATTGCGAAACCTTAAAAATGTGTATAGCGGTTTAGAAGATGAAGATCGTATGGTAGGCTTATTTAATCATTGTATTTATGATTTGGATAGCCGTGCACCATCAATTGATACACCTTTACATGGTCTTTTACCATTTAAGCACATAGACCATTTACACCCAGATGCCTTAATTGCTGTTGCTGCGGCAAAAGACAGTGAGCAGGTGACCAAAGAAATTTGGGGAGACACTATGGGCTGGGTGCCCTGGCAAAGACCTGGTTTTGACCTAGGCCTACAATTAGAAAAATGTTTAAATGAAAATCCAGGAATTCGAGGCATTGTTTTAGGTAGTCATGGTTTATTTACTTGGGGAGACACTTCTTACGAAAGTTATTTAAATAGCTTGGAAGTTATTGAGATGGCTTCCGAATACATTGCCAAAAAAATAAAGGAAAAGAGAAATGTTTTTGGAGGACAAAAGGTAACCTCCCTTCCTGCTGATGAGCGAAAAGAAAAAGCTGCACAATTAATGCCATTATTACGAGGTCTTTGCTCGTCTGAAGCTAGAATGATTGGTCATTTTACTGATGCCGATGTTGTATTGGAATACATCAACAGTAATGATTTAGATCGTTTAGCACCTATGGGCACCTCATGTCCAGATCACTTCTTACGTACTAAAATTCAACCCTTAGTACTACAATTGGATACTAATGAAGACTTAACACAAACGGAAAATGTTTTAGACAAGCTAAATCCGGCTTTTGAAAAATACCGCCAAGAATATAAGGAGTATTATGAAACTTGCAAAAAGGATAATAGTCCGGCCATGCGAGACCCTAATCCGGTCATAATTATATATCCAGGTGTGGGCATGTTCAGTTTTGCAAAAAACAAGCAAACTACACGCGTAGCAAGTGAATTCTACATTAACGCAATCAATGTAATGCGGGGTGCAGAAGCCATTTCATCATACACCTCACTTCCAAGACAAGAAGCCTTTGATATTGAATATTGGTTGTTGGAAGAAGCAAAATTACAACGCATGCCAAAAGAAAAACCATTGTCAAGACGCGTAGCATTTGTGACTGGTGCTGGTGGAGGAATTGGCAAGGCCATTGCAGATAAGTTGGCCGAAGAAGGAGCTAATATTGTGTTAACCGATATTGCCGAAGATAGATTAAAAGAGGCGGTTGAAACCTATGCCAGGGACACCGCAAGTTATGCGGTTTGCGATGTCACCAAAAGTGAATCCATAGCGGAAGCCTATAAAAATGCCTGTTTAGAGTTTGGCGGAGTTGATATTGTAGTTCATAGTGCCGGATTGGCCATTTCCAAACCATTGACAGAAACCACCGATAAAGATTGGGATATTTTACAAAACGTATTGGTAAAAGGGCAGTTTGATCTTGCAAAGCAAGGCGTTACCATAATGAGGCAACAAGGTCTTGGTGGTGATTTCATTAACATAGCCAGTAAAAACGGATTGGTTTCTGGCCCAAACAATGTAGGTTACGGTACTGCAAAAGCGGCACAACAACACATGTCTAGATTATTAGCGGCCGAACTTGCTTCTGATAAGATTCGGGTAAATGTGGTAAACCCCGATGGCGTTATAGTTGGGAGTAAAATATGGGAAGGCGAATGGGCAGAAGGTCGTGCAAAGGCCTATGGCATTAGTGTGGAAGAACTACCAGCACATTACGCCAAAAGAAACCTTTTAAACGAAATCATTTATCCTACAGATATTGCCAATGGTGTATTTGCCCTCGTAGGCATTTTAAATAAATCCACAGGAAACATCATTAACGTCGACGGTGGTATGGCTAATGCTTTTGTAAGATAAATAGAATAGTTAATTTGATTGAGGTATTGAACGGGTTTCCACAGCTTTAATTACCTGTGTTTATTCTGCTCAGAAAATTGACAACATGATATTAGAAAATTCCGCCATTGCGGCAGACAATATTAATTTAGCGGAAGCTCAAAACGAGAAATTCGATTTTCTTGCCAATCAACTAACTAAATCGGGTATTGACGTTGATGAAGTTGTAAAAAAGCTAGCCGAATTTCAAGTTGCCATACCTAGTTGGGCATTAGGTGCCGGGGGTACTCGTTTCGGCAGGTTTTCTTTCGATGGCGAACCCGCAACCTTAGAACAAAAAATTGATGATGTAGGAATTATTCACGCTCTAACCCAAACGGCAGGTGCTATATCACTTCACATTCCTTGGGATATTCCTACTGATTACAATGCTATTAAGGAAAAGGCTTCACAACATAATTTGGTTTTTGATGCTGTAAATTCCAACACCTTTCAAGACCAAAAAAATGCAAGGGAAAGCTATAAGCATGGATCTTTAAGCAATATCAGTACAGCCTCGCGTGAACAGGCCATACAACATAATATCGATGTCATAAAGATTGGCGAAAAACTAGGCTCCAAGAGCCTTACCGTTTGGCTATCTGACGGGGCTAATTTTCCAGGGCAAACTAATTTTCAATCGGCATTACAAAATACAGAAGACAGTTTAAAGAAAATATATAAGTCCATGCCCAAAGATTGGAGCTTATTTATAGAATATAAACCATACGAACCTAACTTTTACAGTACGGTAATACAGGATTGGGGCACCTCGTTTATGTTGGCTACCGCCTGTGGAGATAGGGCATATACTTTGGTAGATTTGGGGCACCATTTACCCAACACCAATATTGAGCAAATAGTTGCTACCTTAATGATGAAGGGTAAATTAGGAGGTTTTCATTTTAATGATAGCAAATATGGTGACGATGACCTTACGGTTGGCAGTATTAAACCGTATGCCCTCTTTTTAATTTTCAATGAGTTGGTTCAAGGTATGCAGCATAATCCTCAAAATCCATATCCGGCCTGGATGATAGATGCCAGCCACAATATTAAAGACCCTTTAGAAGACTTGATTCAATCCTTAGAGGCTATTCAAGAAGCTTATGCAAAAGCTATGCTCATTAATCAGAAAAAATTAAAAGAAGCTCAGGCTGCACAAGATGTTACGCTTTGCCAAGAAATTATTCAATCTGCATATAGAACAGATGTTAGACCTTTATTGGCTAAAGCTAGATTGGAAAAAGGTGGTGCTATTTCACCAATTTCTACCTATAGAAATCTTAAAGTTAGGGAGAATTTAATCCAAGAAAGGGGAACTGACTCCATAGCATCAGGCCTATAAAATCAATGGAGAACGTAACCGCCATATTCGATATTGGGAAGACTAACAAGAAATTTTTCTTGTTCGATGCTGATTTTCAAGAGGTGTATAGAGAATATACTTCCATTGAACCGATAGAAGACGAAGATGGTCATCCTACCGAAAATCTTGAAGCTTTACAAAAATGGCTGAAGGAAGTTTTCAATCGAATCCTAAAAGAAGGTACTTACACTATTACGGCCATTAATTTTTCTACCTACGGTGCCAGTTTGGTGCATTTGGATGAAAACGGTGAAGTACTGACTCCCTTATACAATTATACAAAACCATTGTCGAAAGATATTATTGAAGATTTCTTTTCAAAATATGGTCCAGAAGATGAATTTGCAGCTGCAACTGGATCTACCAATTCCGGTATGTTGAATTCGGGCATGCAACTTTATTGGCTAAAATATACCAAACCGGAAATATTTAAAAAGATAAGGTATTCCCTACATCTACCCCAATATATTAGCTATATTTTCACGGGTGTACCCATTAGCGAATATACCAGTATTGGCTGCCACACAGCTATATGGGATTATAGCAAAAAGGATTATCATTCTTGGGTTTACAAAGAAAAGCTGAACACTTTATTTCCAGCTATTGTTTCCACTGAAACGAGCATGAATATGAATTATAATGGCAAACGCATAAAAATAGGTGTGGGAATCCATGATAGCTCAGCTGCACTATTGCCTTATGTTCGTAGTTCTAAAAGGAAATTCATTTTAGTATCTACGGGTACTTGGAGTATTTCACTAAACCCTTTTGAAACCCGCCCCTTATCGGAAGAAGAAGTAAAACAGGATTGTATCAATTACATGCGCATTAACGGTAAACCCGTAAAATCTACTAGATTATTTCTAGGCAACGAATACAGCCTCCAAGTGCAACGATTATCTGAACACTTTAAAGTTTCCGAAGATTATCACAAAACCATAAAATTCGACCCAGAAATTTATCTAAAAATTGCTAATAATCTTAAACCTATTTTTACCTGGAAAAGTCTTCAAAACAACAACCAGATAAATTCAGCTGAAATACCTTATAACACATTTGAAGAAGCCTATCACCATTTAATGATAGAATTAGTGCAACTTCAAGTTCAAAATATTGAAATGGCCAAGGGCGATAATAACATTAAAAAACTATATGTGGACGGTGGTTTTAGTGATAATGATACTTACATAAAATTATTGTCACACTATTTAAAAGATATGGAATTACATACAACGGATTCTTCTTTAGGTTCAGCATTGGGAGCAGCCATTGCGATAGCGGATAACAAGTTAAATTCTAAGTTCCTGAAGAAAAATTATAGTTTAAAAAAACATGTTCCGTTCATTTAAAAATAAACAGTAGTTATAGAGATGAGTTTTGATTCGAATTATCCTTCAGTTGAAGATTTAAGGACAAAAGCAAAATCAAGGATGCCCAAATTTGAATTTGAGTATTTGGATGGCGGTTGTAACGAGGATGTCAGTTTGGCCAGGAATACATCAGATATAAGAAAAGTACAATTAGAACCTCGCTACCTTCAAAATTATGGAACCAGCACTATCAAGACCAAGATTATGGGGATGGAGTTTGATGCACCTTTCGGTATTGCACCTGTTGGGCTTCAAGGTTTAATGTGGCCAAATTCTCCCACAATTCTGGCAAAAGCAGCTTTTAACCACAATATCCCTTTTATATTAAGCACAGTTACCACTATCGATATTGAAAAGGCGAGTGAATTAACCGAAGGTAAGGCTTGGTTTCAACTATACAACCCAGTTGATGATACCATTAGGGATGATATAATTAATCGTGCACAAGCGGCAGGCTGCCCTGTTTTAGTATTACTTTGTGATGTACCAACTTTTGGGTTTCGACCAAGGGATTTTAAAAACGGACTAGCATTACCACCAAAAATGACTTTGACCAACATTCTTCAAATTTTAGGAAAACCCATATGGGCTTACAACACTTTAAAGTATGGTCAACCCACTTTTGAAAATTTAAAACCCTATACGCCTGAAGGATTGAACCTAAAACAATTAGGGGCTTTTATGGACAAAACATTTTCAGGTAGGCTGAACGCGGAAAAAATAAAACCCATACGCGATAAATGGAAAGGGAAATTGGTCTTAAAAGGTGTCGCTTCTGAACAAGATACCAAAGATGCTATAAAAATGGGGTTTGATGGTATAATTCTCTCCAACCATGGTGGTAGACAATTGGATGCTGCCCAATCAACTATCGGAACATTACAAGATATAGCAGCAACTTACAGCGACCAAATAGAAATAATGTTGGATAGTGGTTTACGTTCTGGACCAGATATTGCCAGAGTATTGGCTAGTGGTGCCAAGTTCACTTTTATGGGGCGTTCTTTTATGTATGGAGCGGGAGCATTGGGCAACAAAGGAGGTAACCATACTATTAGTATGTTGAAAACACAGTTTAAACAAGTAATGGATCAACTCTGCTGTGAGCGGGTAGAAAATCTACCTAACCACTTGATAAAATAGTAACCAACCAACATTTAAAATATGAGTCAGTTTAACATTGAAGAAGAAATAGAGGATATTGCTGGCGGTGAATTTGAAAGAACGCCAGTACCACAATCCAAACTGAAGAGTTGGAAAAGCTTTTTAGGGATGTACGCAGGTGAACATGCCGCTGGAACCGAATTTGTAATTGGCCCATTATTTTTGACTACCGGTGTAAGTGCCTTCGACCTAATCATTGGCCTTCTGCTCGGTAATTTAATGGCAGTGTTATCATGGCGTTTTCTAACCTCAGAAATTGCGGTTAAAAGAAGGTTGACACTTTACTATCAGTTAGAAAAAATATGTGGGACAAAGTTGGTCGTTGCCTATAATTTAGCAAATGGTGTGTTGTTTTGTTTCTTAGCTGGAGCGATGATTACAGTATCAGCTACTGCTGTAGGTATTCCGTTTGATATGGAAATGCCCAAACTGACAGATACCATGCCTAATGGTGCTACTTGGATTATCATTGTATTAATTATCGGCGCAGTGATTTCTTTGATTGCTTCTAAAGGCTACGATATGGTTTCCAAAGCTGCCAATTGGATGTCTCCTTTTATTGTATTGGCATTTTTAGTTTGTGGTATCATAGCGTTACAACAATTAGGAGTCGGAAGTTTTTCAGACTTTTGGAATATCTGGGGAGAAGGCAGTGAGCCGTTTCCAGGGCAAATTAAATATACATTTTGGCATGTTTTCTTTTGGTCTTGGTTTGCCAACGCAGCCATGCACATAGGCATGTCTGATCTTTCTGTTTTTCGTTTTGCAAAAAAAGCAAGTTCTGGGTGGGCCACCGCTGCAGGTATGTATGTTGGTCACTACATGGCATGGATAGCGGCTGCTTTGTTGTATGCCGTTTATGTTCAGTCACCAGAAGCTCAAGCTTTGCTCCAACAAGGTGAAGCACCAACCGTAGCACCCGGTCCCCTAGCTTACAATGCTATTGGCGTATTTGGAATTATTGCTGTTGTATTGGCAGGTTGGACTACCGCTAATCCTACTATTTACAGGGCTGGATTAGCTTTTCAGGCCATTATGCCTAAAACTTCGACTTTTTGGGTAACTATTTTAGCTGGATCAATAGCTACAATTGCTGGATTATTTCCTGCCTTTGCCATGAAACTATTGGACTTTGTAGCATTGTATGGCTTTATATTGGCACCTATTGGAGCCATAATAGTTTTTGAACATTTCTTTCATAAACAATCCGGTATTATAACCGATTATGCTGAAAAAGTAAACTTACAATTTAATAAATCGGTCCTGTTCGCTTGGGCGATAAGTTTTGGTCTATTTTATTTTATATCCATTCAATTTGATGTATTTCTATCATTTGTAACACTGCCGGCATGGTTGTTATGTGGAATGCTATTCTTGGTATTCAGCAAATATTCTCAAAAAAAAATAGAATATGTTTAACACGATGATGTGGTAATAGAAACTATGAAATAAAGGTTAGTCTTATTTTAATACTATGTCTACTTAATAAAAACGATTGAAATAGACGCATTGGATTGTGGTTAATATTGAAATTGGAGATAAAATTCGAATTGGTTCACTGAGATATATGATTATGAGCTGCGAATAATATCACATTGCCAACAGGGTTTATAATTAATTGTAGCTTGAATTTTCGTGATTCTACAAGCTCAGCACGAGATTGAAAATCCTTATTTTTAAGCTAAGGTTCGATTATGGGCGGAATGTTGACTGCGTGAAATTCCATAACTAAATCATAGTTGAACCGTTACCAGTAATTTTGACCAAACCTTTCAAATCAATTTTTTATGAAAAAAAGTATTCTAACCATATTATTTCTAACAACCTTCCTCTCCTTATTCGGACAATCTGACGACAATCGTTTAAACGGTATAGAAAAAGAAATAGAAAAGTGGATGGAAGCATATAAAGCTGTTGGTTTATCAATTGCTATAGTAGAGAATGAGGAAATACTTTTTAATAAAGGATTTGGATACAGAGACCTGGAAAATAAAAAACCAATTACAGAAAATACAGTATTTCCTATTGCCTCTTGCTCAAAAGCATTTACTGCAACTTTGGTCGGAATGTTAGAAGCAGAAAACAAACTTTTACTCACAGATAGACCTACCACTCATATACCAAATCTTCAATTTAATACTGCCGAAATGAATACCTCAATTAGTATTTCAGATTTGCTTTCTCATAAAAGCGGAATAGGGCAACTTAACGGAACATTGGTTCTTTTTCCTGAAAATAATCGGCTTAAAATAATGGAAAAACTAAAATATATTAAACCTGAAGGTAAAGTCAAAGAAAGTACTATCTATAGCAATATGGCATATACTATTGCGGGTACAGTTATAGAAGAAATTACGAATAAGAGTTGGGAAGAAAACATTCAACGTAACATATTCTCACCTTTAAAGATGAACCATTCTTTTACTTCTCTAGGGCAGGCTAAGAACACAGGCAATTTTTCGTGGGGTTACGGCTTGTTTCAGAACAAAATCAAGAAAGTAAATTTTGAAGAATATTATGATTACAAACCAGCTGGTGGAATTAGAAGTACATCAAAAGACCTTGCCCATTGGATGTTAGCTTGGTTAAATGAAGGTAAGTTTGAAAACACACAGGTTATACCAGAAAACTTTATAAAAAATGCACGAAAGTTTCACAATTCTAGAGAAGGTGATGATGAACCTAATCTCTATTTTCAGGGTTACGGTTTAGGCTGGAGAGTGGAAGCTAGAAATGGTGAATATAGAGTTCAACATGGTGGTAATACATCTGGTTTTACTACGCTTGTAGTAATCTATCCCTTTAAAAAGTTTGGCATTACAATTTTGACCAATCAAGATGATTCTATACTGCCTTACATTATTGCTGATGCTATTCAAAATAGAATGTTAAATAAAAAAAGTGCGAGTGATTATCCGGTTGTTGTTCAAGATATTTATCAATCAAGTGAGATAAAGAAATCATTAAATAAAGAAAAACCACCATCAAAATCATTAGCATCATTTGTTGGAGAATATGAGCATAAAGGATATGGAAAGGTGAAAATAGTTTTAGAGGATGATAACCTCTATGCCAACTTTCCCACATACAAGTTCTTTTTGGAGCATTTACATTATAACATCTTTGTAATGAAACCATTACAAGATATCTCAGATATTTTTAACCCTGAATTCGCAGTAAACTTTAAGATGAATGAAAATGGAGAAATGGCAGACTTTACAATGAATCTGCAATCTGAACCAGTAGAATTTATTAGAAAGAATAAAGGATGAAGTTTAAAAAAATATTTACAAAGTCATTATTCTTTGTTCCCTGTTATATCATTTTAGTAGTTCTTTTTAATTGGATTTTTAAAAAAAATTTCGACCCAGTTTTCTTGTTCTTAATAGTAATCGTTGCTTCAATAATTACTACACTTTCAAATGTGTTTGATTACGATTATTTTAATGATATTGAACCCAAAGATTATTTAGAATCTCGGCACAAAACCAGTATCGATTATGATAAGAGTAAGTGGAAAAAGCTAGAGAACTTGGAAAACATAATACCCTACAAGCAAAAATTGATTGATAAAACGGATACCAGAATGGAATATCTGATAACCTTTAACTTTCTAAAAGGACAACTTAACACCGCATTAATTTTTACACATAACAATAATAAAATTGATATTCTAATTGAAAAAAAGCCCTTTTCTTTTCTCCCTGACAAATCAAGAAATTACAGAATAATCAGAAGGATAATGAACAAACTAAAAAACTAAAAAGTGTATTGAACCTGAACAATAAAAAATTTGTGACAATTGAAAATAAAAGTGGATTATCCTCTAACGAAACTATTTTTCACTATTTACAAAATGGGAAACTTAAATTGGAATTTGACTGGAATTGGTTGAATGATGATTTATCTGGTGGAAAATCAGCATATATAGAAATTTAATTAAAACCATTTGTAAGATAGCCTATAATTCATTGCAACTAAATTCTTAAAATAAATATTGCTATTAATAATTGACGCGTAGCAAAGTTTAAATTGAAGACAAAAAAGAAAGAAATAATAAATGTTAAAAATGAAATGATGCTAACTGATATTAATCCAAAATTGCCAATGCGCAACAAAGAAGTTACAAGAGAGTTTTATTTAAATAAGTTGGGATTTAAACAAATTGGCGATTATGATGGGTATTTAATGGTGCAAAAAGATAAGATAGAAATTCACTTTTTTGAATTTAAAGAGCTTGACCCAAAAACTAATTATGGACAAGTTTATATTAGAACAGACAATATTGAAGATTTATACCAAATGCTGTTGAATACTAAAACAAGTATTCACCCAAATGGACCACTAGAAATAAAACCCTGGGGTCAAAAAGAATTTTCTGTGCTTGACCCTGACACCAATCTATTGACATTTGGGCAACGTATTTAAATAAAGTACCAACAACAAAACTAATTCCTTATTACAACTAATTTTTTAAACAAAATTCTTGTAATAAATTATCTTTAGTTACAGCGAATATTTTCCTCATCTAAAAAAAGAATGAAAAACCTATTAATCGAATACATATCAGAGCATATTGAATTAAATGAGGATGAAAAAAATGCAATTGAATCGTTAAACATTTTTCATTCAATAAAAAAAGGAGAGGTTCTTTTAAAACAAGGAGAAATATCTCATAAAGGCTATTTTGTTATAAAAGGTTGTATTCGCTCTTATTATATCATAAATGGGGAAGAAAAATCAACAGCTTTTTATACAGAATTAGAGGGTGTTACCCCACATTGTGTACTAAACAATAAGCCTTCTGAGTATTATTTAAACTGTATAGAAGATTCAATTATTTTAATTTCAAATCCTGAAATGGAAGCTGAAATATTTCAAAAATTTCCAAAATTTGAATCTTTATGCAGAATACTGTCCGAAAAACTCCTAACGAAAAATCAAATTGATTTAGATAAATTCAAAATATCTTCACCTGAACAACGATATAAAAATTTACTAGAAAATAGACCTGACCTAGTTCAACGTATTCCGCAACATCAACTAGCAAGTTTTTTAGGAATAAAACCACAATCTTTAAGCAGAATAAAAGCTAGAATGCTAGTTAAGAAAATAAAATAACCGGTTTTGTTAACTTAAGTGAACGTTATACACGTTTCTTCCCATGTAAATTTGTATCCAACAAGTTTAATTTTTAGAAAATGAAAAACACTAAATATCTATTATCTATACTTTGGGTGTTTTTAACAGTTAACTACATCTTTTGTGATGTTTTTTCTCTATACAATTCAAATTTTTTGAATGCATTATTATCTGGTGAAGTTGATGATATTGAATTTACAGAATCATTCTTATTGTACTTCTCCTTTATTATGGAAATACCAATGTTAATGATTATTCTTTCGGTACTTATGGTAGATAAAATTAATAGCATTACCAACATAAGCATAGGGTTTTTAATGCTAATTATACAAATAGGTAGTTTATCAATAGGAACAAATAGTTTGCACTATATATTTTTTAGCGTTATTGAAATAGGTACATTATTTTTTATTGTTCACACAGCTTGGAACTGGTATAAACACACAGTAACAACAAAGAAAAACTACATATAATACTACCAGAAAGAAAATAATTTTATGGTAAAATATATTATTGTGCTTACTAATTAGCATAACATTCAGTTGTAAAAATATACTCCAACCAGCGACTGAAATAACAAACACTGAATTTCATAGATTCTTCGAACAACAAGGAGAAGGACAAATTATTGCAATCAATGACTATAGCATTGAAAACCAAGGATAGAGCATTAGAAAAAGTAAATAGTTTAACAAAATAACTATTACCAAAAAGGTATAAAAGCAATAGCGGTTTGAGTGTTAATTTAAACCGCTATTACTTTAATTTAGGTATCTTGTTTTCTAAACAATAAGTGTAGGCAATTCGCCAATAAGCTTATACCAGACCATAGTTCATCTTTAAAACCAACCAACAATCAATGATAAAATTCTTTAGAAAGATTAGAAGCAAACTACTTTCAGAAGGCAAGACAGGAACGTACTTTAAATATGCTTTAGGAGAAATTATTCTAGTAGTTATTGGAATTTTGATTGCACTTCAAATAAATAATTGGAATGAAAAAAGAAAGACCAATACTATTTTGGAAAATTATTACCATCAAATTATAACAGACTTGGCTAAAGATTACAATAGCATGCATTACGTTTTAATTAATTTAGAATCAAATTACTTAGCTACATATAATGAGTTCATAGAAAAACTCCCAACTCAAAACAGTCCAGAAGAGATTATTTTAAGTTCCGAAATACTTGAGTACACCACAACCGCATACACAAACTTTAACACTAATACTGTAGAAACCTTGCAAGCCACTGGTGATATAAAATTGATACCTACAGCTATTAGAAACAAACTTATTGAACTAAAGAATGACCAAGACAGAGCTTATAAGGCTAGTTATGATAATTATGATAATTTCTTAAAGGAAATAAGTAGAGCAACTGCCTTAGGGTACAATCCTAATATAATACCATTAACTGGTACAAGTAAAGTTCCAAAGCAACTTTATGAAGATTTAAAAATAGAAGATAATTATTCAGAAATAGCCCTAATTATAGTGTCATCATACTTTGCTAAAAATCTAGGGGAACTAGATACTTTTAGAAATTTAAAATCTTTACAAGAAGACGCAAATAGTCTCTTTTTGCTGATTAATAAAGAATTGGGTAACCCATATAAAGATATTGAAACAGTTACAGGAGACTATAAAACTTTAGACAAACTGGTCAACACAGGAAAAACTGTTGACGAAATTATTGCCGTGATTAAAGAACAAGATAGCGAAAACCCAGACTACAATATTTCAGAAAGCTATTTAAATTCTTTAGGGTATTATTACTTAAACACACTAAAACAGCCGAAAGATGCTTTAAAAATATTTGAACTTAATATAGAATTATACCCTAAATCTTGGAACACTTACGATAGTTACGGCGAATGCCTAGTGCGGATGGGTGATATAGAAAATGGTATTAAAAATTATAAAAAATCACTTGAGTTAAATCCAGAAAATCAGAATGCTTTGAAAGTACTTCAAGAATTAATTGAAGATAAACAATAGGTTGATTTTGAAGGAACCGCCTATTTATTTCAGATGGCTTTACAATAACTTTGGTGGTTTGGCTTAACCGCTTTTTTTACTATATATAATGTTTAACTAAATACAGATGACTATCCTGAATAAAATTTTTGGAAAAGGAAAGAATTTTAATTCTAACACCAAAAGTCTACATGGAAAAAGAGAAACACTTTCTCCTAACAGTATGGCTCACGGCTTTCCTATTCAGAAGAGGCATAGCGAAAAAATTATAAATAAAATTGTTGAAATAGAAGCAAAGGAATTTGTTGGTTCGTTTAGTGAATGTCACTTTATCAATTGCGAAATAAAAATTCGCTGCGCTGCTAAGTATACTTTTGTAATGACTAACAATTGTACGTTCGAAAATTGTTTGATATGGGCGCATAAAAAACAAATTGGTGGTAATTGGAATCCTATTTTTAAAGACTGTATATTCAAAGGAAGATTTGAGTTAAGGTTTGAAAACAAATTGATTAACTGTAACTTCTCGCAAGCCAAACTTAGCTATGTAGGGTTACTTAAAAATGAACCACTCCAAGATATTAAAGGGATAGCATACCCCACAATCGCCATACTAAAGATTAGTGAAAATTTTCAGGCTTGGGAGCAGATTAAAAAACCAGATGATTTTGAAGACTTGGTATGGACAAGCAAAAAAGACAGTGGTAGTATTATTATGAATTTAGAAGAACACACAAATAATCCTAAAGAATTATGGAATAACCTAAAAGAATTGCCTTATGTTCAAACCTCCACTACACACACTTAATCAGTTATATTTTACTCTTGATTTTATTACTATAATGCTTTGATTGACTACTAATTAATACTACTTCTAATATATTTTTTTAAAGATTTAGAAGATAAAATCTAGTCTACCTTCAGCACAGTTAAATCATTAATTATACTTTCAGAAATTGTTGGTTCTTTACCTCTAAAACTTGCGTAAGCCATTGAACCTACATGATTGTTACCCACCTTAAAAGAATTTACACAAAGTTTTTTAATCTGTTCAGAGATAAATATATTGTCTGTTCTATGGTTGCCGTTTTTCACGGGTATAGTTACCATACTATCATCTATACCCTTACCCGTTGCTTTTACAATAGCTTCCTTACGTGTCCAAAATTTAAAAAAAGTAGAAAGCGGTGTGCTGCTTTCTTGTATTTCGTTTAAATCTTCACCTTTAAAAACTCGGTTTAAAACCGATTGATAATCATACGATTCATCAATAAATTCAACATCAATACCCACTTCGCTTTTACTAATTGCAATTAAACCGTAAGTAGTGGTATGTGTAACATTAAACTTAAAATCAGTGGCCGCTACATAAGGTTTGTGATTGGCTGTTTTTTGAATAACTATATCCTTGATTGGTCTATTTGTTATTTGAGATAGCAGTAGTTTTAATATTGCCCTACAAATAATAAAGCGTTTACTATCCTCAACACGGATATAACGCTTTGCTCTTGCTTGTTCTTCTGTTGATAATAACGACGTTAAATAGGCTGTATCATTTACCAAATCTGTAAGCGGCAACATAAAAATATGCACGCACGGCTTTTCGCCTTGCAACGGTATAAGTGACTTTTGAAAAGGTTTCCAATTAGGCGTAATCTCATTAATCAGTAATTGCATCATAATTATCTAATTGGTATTGCAGCTTGCGCCCAAAATCTTCAACATTTGGCCGTAAGAACATGGTGTTTTGGTTACCCCTAACCTCATGAACACGAATATTTTTAACGCCTACTTTTTTCCATCCTAAAAATTTAGGTTCATGCACATATTGTACGGTATCACCCGCTTTAAATACATCTACAATTATATCTTGTGGCGTAATTTTATAGTCGAGTTCCGCGCTGTGGTATGCAAAAATTGCTTTACTAGAAAATTCTGGAACAGCTAACCAACCATGATATTCAGCTTCATTAGCTCCAGCATGAATTATATGTTTTTTAGTTCTATGTTGAGCTAGAAAAAGTAACCCAACAATCTTATTACCTAGTAAAGAAAAACTAACTATAGGTTTAAATTCTTCACTATAATTAGCATACCAGGTTAAAATAAAAGACTTAGATTGTAGTGTAGAAAAAGAATTACTTTGCAGGTAGAGATTAGTCCACTGTTTCTGAAAATCTGGTTTATAAACGTATGCCAAAGCTACATTTTCATTAAGTAATTTTGTTTCTAGGTTTAGGTTAAGTTATGTCATTAAGAGTTAGGTAAACAAGTCTCTTTTTAGAAAATTTAGCACAACTAATACTTTAAAACTTGCTTTGTATTTAAAAGTATAGGGTTGCCATTTTCTGCCTATAAATTTCATCTCATTTTAAAACGATTCTTTTTTAAATAAATTTAAAATCGTTTCATTTTATTTCAGTGAGCGCTATAACAATGATAATTTGCTTTGCAAATATTTTTCATTTTCCAATGCCTCGAAACTTTACTCGATAAGTTGTAGGAATTTATCTATTACTCTTTCCCCTCTTCTACAGATTTTCCTCGCCAAAAAGTAGCAAGTAAAAAGCCTTTTATTTTAGTTTGAAAACTTATCCGCTAACACTTTAACCAAATACTTTTAAGTACCTTAGATTCTTAACTATTTGTTGGATTTCAATAAAACGAAATCTTAATCTTTCTCAATGGAAATAAAAAAAGAAGTTACCATCTACGATCTTGCAAAAGAGCTAAATTATTCGCCTTCTACAATTTCTCGAGCTTTAAACAACCATAAAAGTATAAGTAAAAAGACCATAAAATTGGTCAAACAAACTGCTGAAAGAGTTGGTTACAGACCTAACAATTTAGCAGCTGGTCTGCGTAATAATAAAAGTAAAACCATAGGAATTCTTATTCCACACATTAATAGACCTTTTGTTTCCACTCTCATTAGCGGTATTGAAGAAGCCGCCAGAAAAGCCGGATATAATGTTTTAATATCACAATCCTACGATGATTATAAAAACGAGGTTAATAATGCGCATACATTGTACGATAGCAGAATAAGTGGCTTAATTGTTTCACTTGCAATGGAAACAACAGATTTTGCTCATTTTCAACAATTTGTTGATCAGGGTATTCCAATTGTTTTTGTTGATAGGGTTCCTAAAGTATTTAACTCGTATAAAGTTGTTATAGATAACTACAGTGCAGGTTATAAAGCTACAAAACACCTTATTGAAGGAGGCTGTAAAAGAATTGCTCATTTTGCCGGATCACAACACAGAAATGTGTATGAGGAACGTAAAAAAGGATATATAGATGCTTTAAAAGAATATAATCTACCAATAGAAAAAGAACTTATTATACCTTTTAAAACGTTAAGTTTTGAAGAAGGCAAAAAGGTTACAAAAAAGCTTTTAGAAATGAAAAATCCACCTGATGGAATTTTTTCTGCGAACGACACCGCTGCCGTAAGTGCTATTATATGTGCCAAAAAAATGGGCGTTTCTATTCCTGAAGAATTAGCCATAATTGGTTTTAACGATGACCCTATTTCTAGTATTGTCGAACCCGCACTATCCACCATGTCTCATCCAGCGCTAAAAATGGGTAAAATTTCTGCTAAACGTATTTTAGATCATAGTTTAAAAGATTTAGACAAACTATTATCTGAAGTATCTGTATTGAACACCGAAGTTATTGCTAGGGCTTCAACCAAACCTATTTCTTAATTTATGCTATTATTAGCTAAGCAAAAGGATATTTAAATTTTTACGCAATCGGTTGCATTAATAAATGTTTTAATTGTATATTCCGCTTAAATTAACATCACTAATTCAATATTCTTGAGTTTTTAACGTCATTTTTTACCAACTCTTTAAACCCTAACAAAATTGAAACCAAAAAATAACTTTTTACTACTTGTATTAGTACTGTTTGCTTTTAGCGGATATGGGCAAAAAAATGGCTATGACCTTTGGCTTAGTTATAAAAAAATTGATAACGAAACAATTGTAGACCAATACAAAAGTCAACTCAAAAACGTTATTATATATGATGCGGGTGAAACTACGGCCGTAATTGACTTTGAACTTAAAACGGCGCTCAAAAAAATGATGGGGGTTACCTTGAGTAAAGATAATTCACTTAATACCGGCAATTCATTGATAATTGGAAAAGTAAATTCGCTCCCTAACAACATAAGCAAAAATCTATCTTTAACTAATCTATCATCTGACGGTTTTGCTATACGAACAGTTCGAATAAATAACCAAAATAACACGGTGATTACCTCACCAACTAATTCTGGTTTATTATACGGTACATTTCATTTTTTAAATCTTTTACAACAACAAGAAAATATAGCACAACTAGATGTTTTAGATAATCCTAAAATCGATATTAGAGTACTAAACCATTGGGATAATCTTGACAGAACGGTCGAACGCGGATACGCTGGGTTTTCAATTTGGAATTGGCATACGTTACCAACATATATAGACCAACGATATATTGACTACGCAAGGGCCAATGCATCTATTGGGATTAATGGTACTGTACTTACTAACGTTAACTCTAATGCCTTAATCTTAACACCACATTATTTAGAAAAAGTAAAGGCTTTAGCTGACGTTTTTAGGCCTTATGGAATAAAAGTCTATTTAACCGCTCGTTTTTCTGCTCCCATAGAAATAGGAGGTCTTGAAACTGCAGATCCTTTAGATGCTAAAGTTATTGAATGGTGGAAGACTAAAACCGCTGAAATTTATAGTCTTATACCCGATTTTGGTGGATTTTTAGTTAAAGCGAATTCGGAAGGTGAGCCCGGGCCGCAGAACTATGGCCGTACACATCTAGATGGCGCTAACATGATGGCGTCTGTTTTAGCCCCACACAAGGGAATTGTTATGTGGCGTGCCTTTGTATATTCTGAAATTGACCCAACCGATAGAGCTAAACAAGCATATAGTGAATTTGTCCCTGATGATGGTCAATATTTAGAAAATGTCCTAATTCAGGTCAAAAACGGCGCTATTGATTTTCAGCCAAGAGAGCCATTTCATCCAATGTTTGGGGCAATGCCAAATACCCCTCTAATGATGGAGTTTCAAATCACTAAAGAATATTTGGGCTTTGCAACCCACTTAGTTTTTCTACCTAAGTTATTTGAAGAGGTATTACAATCAGACACATTCCAGCAAGGTAAAGGTTCTACAGTTGCAAAGGTTATAAATGGCTCTTTGCATAAAAATGATGATAAACTAACCGGTATAGCTGGAGTAGCGAACATAGGAACCGATTTAAATTGGACTGGACACTTATTTGGGCAAGCAGATTGGTACGGGTTTGGTCGTTTGGCTTGGAATCCAAATCTTGAAGCAGAAAAGATTGCAGATGAATGGCTAAGACTTACGTTTACCAAGGATGAAGAATTCATTAAGCCTATTAAAAAAATCATGCTAAAATCTAGAGAAATGGTTGTAAATTATATGAATCCACTGGGTTTACATCACATTTTTGATTCAGGTCATCATTATGGTCCCGGTCCTTGGGTTTCTAATTTGTCTAGACCAGAGTGGAATCCGGTTTATTACCATAAAGCAGATAAATTTGGTGTTGGTTTTGATCGTACAAAATCTGGGAGCAATGCAGTAGCACAATACGCTCCAGAACTTGCAGAAAAATTTAGAAATATAGAGACATGCCCAGAGGAATACCTCTTATGGTTTCATCATGTTGCTTGGGATTATAAACTTAAAAATGGTAGAACATTATGGGATAACCTTGGTATTCATTACCAAAAGGGTGTTAACCAAGTATCAGAAATGATAGAAACTTGGGAAAAAATAAAACCTTATATTGATGAAAATCAATATCATGAGACCGCAATGCGTTTGCAAATTCAACTTAAAGAAGCCATTTGGTGGAAAGATGCATGTATGAGTTATTTTCAAACGTTTTCAAAAATGGATTTTCCTATTGAAATGGAAAAACCAGCTCATGATTTAGCCTATTATAAATCATTAAATTTTCCTTTTGCCCCGGGTATTCGCCCTAGTTGGCACTAAATAAACCTAGTAAATGAAAAAAAGAGTTGCAATTGTAACCGGAGGTAATTCGGGTCTCGGTTTTGCTACGGCAAAAAAATTCTGTGATAATAACATAACTACCTATATCATTGGAAGAACCAAAGAACGAACCGAAAATGCTTGTAAAGAATTAGGGGCAAACGCAAAACCCATTTTATTTGATTTGGCCAATCTCGAAGATATACCTCAAATGATTGAAGAGATCTACCAACAAGAAGGCCAAATTGATATTCTGGTGAACAATGCCGGAATTAATATGAAGAAAAATTTCACCGAGGTTACCGATGAGGAATTTGCAAAAGTTATCCACACGAACCTATTTAGTGTATTTAGCATAACCAGAGAAGTTGTTAAAAAAATGAAAGTAACTGGTGGAGGTACTATCATTAATATCAGCTCTATGGCAGCTCAATATGGACTACCATACGTAATTGCATATTCTTCTAGTAAGACGGCTATTGAAGGTTTTACACGTGCTTTAGCTGTTGAATTAGCAGAATTTAATGTAAGAGTGAATTGTATTGCTCCAGGCTTTATAAAAACAAAAATGACGGCAGCTGCTTTAGATTCTGATCCAGCACGCAAAGCAAAGGTTTTTGCACGCACACCTATGGGCAAAATGGGTCTACCAGAAGATATAGGAGATGCCGCTTATTTTTTAGCTTCTAAAGATGCAAAATTTGTTACCGGAACGGTACTTCCTGTTGACGGCGGTAATAGCATAGGATTTTAAACCTAAGCTTATGTATACTTTGCAACAAAACATGCGTTGGTATGGACCGCATGATAAAATTCAACTTAGAGATATTCGCCAAGCTGGCGTAACAGGTATCGTAACAGCTTTGCATGAAATTCCCGTTGGCGCTATTTGGGAGGTAAACGATATTAAAAAACGTCAAGAATGGATTCGCGAACAAGGCATGGAGTGGACCGTTGTAGAAAGCCTGCCAGTTCATGAGGATATTAAGCGCAAACAAGGTAATTATAAAACGTACATAGAAAATTACAAACAAAGCTTGGCAAACCTGGCAGAATGTGGACTTAAAGTTGTTACATACAATTTTATGCCCATTTTAGATTGGGTACGCACAGAACATGCTTTTAAAAATCCAGATGGTTCCAAAGCATTATTATATGATGAAACCGCTTTTATCTTTTTTGATGTGTTCTTACTAAAAAGACCTGGTGCAGAACAAAGTTACATAGCTGAAAAGATAGCCGAAGCAAAAACATATGGCGCAACACTTTCCAAGGCCGAAAAGGAAAAACTATTTCAAAATGTACTGCTTGGCCTACCGGGAAGCCAAGATAATTTCACAGCCGAACAAATTCTTAACTTATTAGAAGCATACAAAGGTATAGATGACAATGCACTACGCGAACACCTCATCTATTTCTTATCTGAAGTAGCTCCAGTTGCCGAAAAATTAGGTATGCAATTGGCTATACACCCAGATGACCCACCGTTTTCTGTTATGGGTTTACCTAGAATTGTTTGCACGGAAGCAGATATTGAAAAAATATTAACCGCGGTACCTGTACATGCAAATGGACTTTGTTATTGTACGGGTTCATTAGGAGGTCAACCTGAAAATGATTTAGTACGCATCATCAAAAATCACGGTAAACGCATACACTTTTTACACTTGAGAAATGTAAAACATGAGGCGTACAGGCGATTTAGAGAATCTGAACATCTAAATGGTGACAATCCCATGGAGGCTATTATGGAACAATTACTGCTTTTGATGCAAGAGCGAAACATAAGTCTACCAATGCGCCCAGACCATGGTTTCTTGCACGATTTTGAAGGTACAGAATTATATCCGGGTTATTCTTTGATTGGGCGCTTAAAAGGGCTTGCCGAATTGAGAGGACTAGAAATGGGAATTGCTTATAAATTGAACAGTACAAACCAAAAATAACAAAGAAAACCATGAAGCTTGTAAAGCTATTGTTCTGGGGTTTATTTATGGTAACCACCAATGTAGTGGCACAAATAAAGCTACCACAATTGATAAGTGATGGTATGGTTTTGCAACGCAATGCTGAAACCACCTTATGGGGCTGGGCATCACCAAATGAACAAATAACATGTAGATTCAAAGGTAAAACCTATAAAGCCTCTGCAAATGAAGCAGGGGACTGGAGCATTGTTTTACCAGCACAAACCGCGGGTGGTCCACATAAGATAACCTTTATCGGAAAAAATAAAATAAAACTAGAAAATATCTTATTTGGAGATGTTTGGGTCTGTTCTGGCCAATCCAATATGGTAACGCCTATGGAGCGGGTAAAAGAACGTTACCCTACGGAGGTTTCCAGCGCAGCTAATGATGAAATTAGAAATTTCTTCATCCCCACGGTAACCAACCTTATTTCACCTGAGCAAGATTTACCACAAAGCCAATGGAAGCCTGCAGTCAAAGGAGATATCATGTCCATGGGAGCTGTTTCGTATTTTTTTGCAAAGAAAATTTATGAAAAATACAAGGTACCAATCGGCATTATTAATGCAAGTGTGGGTGGCACGCCCATACAATCATGGATTAGTGAGGATGGATTTAAAACATTTCCAGAAGACCTGAAAACTATTGCACAAAATAAAGATACCAGTTACACCAACCAATTTACAGTGCGCCCCACTAATAGAACTGAACAAAAAGTAAAGGATATGGGCCTATTGGCGAATCCAAAATGGTATAACCCAGAGGCGTCTACAACAGATTGGAATAATTTCTACATACCAGGCTATTGGGAAGACCAAGGAATTAGAAACCTTAATGGTGTTGTCTGGTTTAGAAAAGAAATCACCGTGCCAGAGACTTTATTAGAAACTGATGTAAAATTATTCATCGGCCGTATTGTAGATGCAGACGAGGTTTATGTAAATGGCACCAAAGTAGGCAACATTACCTATAAATATCCACCAAGAAGGTATACCGTTCCAAAAGGTGTACTCAAAAAAGGAAGTAATTCTATTGTAATACGGGTTACCAATTTTAACGGTAAAGGAGGATTTGTACCCGATAAAAACTATGAACTTACAGCCAATGGGGTCAGCGTAGATTTAATGGGCGAATGGAAGTATAAAGTAGGGGAGGTTTTTGGTCCAAAACCCAGAGGCTACAAACCCGGCACCTACAATTCTTTTTGGGCGCAGAACCAACCTACAAGTTTGTACAATGCCATGCTAGCTCCATTAACACCATTAAATGTTAAAGGTTTTTTATGGTATCAGGGCGAATCCAACTCAGGAAACCCAAAAGGCTATGGAAATTATCTTAAGGCATTGCTCAAAGACATGCGCAAGCAATTTAATGCTCCAGAAGCACCCTTTCTTTATGTACAATTAGCCAATTACCAAGATGTAGATTATTTGCCTACAGAAAGTAACTGGGCAACCTTACGATTTGAACAATTTTCCGCACTAACAGAACCTAAAACGGCAATGGCTGTTGCCATTGATTTGGGAGAGTGGAACGATATTCACCCGCTAAATAAAAAAGATGTAGGTGAGCGTTTGGCCCTAGGCGCCCTAAAATTAGGATACGAGGAAGACCTAGTCTATTCCGGGCCTATATTTACTACTTCAAAAGTAGTAGGGAAT
Source organism: Croceivirga lutea (assembly GCF_014235875.1). Classification (GTDB taxonomy): domain Bacteria; phylum Bacteroidota; class Bacteroidia; order Flavobacteriales; family Flavobacteriaceae; genus Croceivirga; species Croceivirga lutea. The sequence goes on from NZ_JACJUK010000002.1 coordinate 93,501, forward strand.
ACCATAGTAATTTCGTTTGATCATATAGGTAGCGGATTGACTGCCAAAGATGGCAAACCTTTACAACGATTTGAAATTGCTGGAGAAGACCAAGAGTTTGTCTGGGCAAATGCAAAAATTATAAACAATACCGTTGTGGTTAGCCATGAACAAATTAAACATCCAAGATATGTACGTTATGCATGGGCAGATAATCCGCAAGGAGCCAATTTATACAATAAAGAAGGCTTGCCAGCATCGCCATTTCGTAATTATGACCCTATAGAATTAAACAAAAAACCATGGCAAGGCAAAAAAGCGGCGGTTGTGCTTACCTATGACGATGCCTTAAATGTACATTTAGACCACGCCATCCCCGTACTGGATTCACTAGGGCTAAAAGGAACTTTTTATGTTTCTACCTTTTCAGAAGCCTTTAGAAATAGGTTAAAAGATTGGAGACAAATAGCCAATAATGGTCATGAGCTAGGCAATCACACCATCTATCACCCTTGTATAGGAAAAGAAGATAGGCCCTGGGTTAATAAAAATTATGATATGGCTACCTATACCGTAGAACGTATGGTAGATGAAATTAAAATCAACAATACCCTACTAGAAGCATTAGATAACAAGAAGAAGCGGACCTTTGCATATACCTGCGGAGATTTTACCGTTAATGGCGAAAATACTTTTATTGAATATTTAAAAGATGATTTGGTTGGTGCACGTGCGGTACGTCCTCAAATGCATACCATTAACGAAATAGACCTTTACAATTTGGATAGTTACCCAATAGTTGGTGAAACGGGTGATGAATTGATTGCCTTGGTTAAACAAGCCATTGAAAAAAAAGCTTTGTTAATATTTCTTTTCCATGGGGTTGGCGGTGAACATGCCATGGACGTTTCTTTACCTGCCCACCGCAAACTATTAGAATACCTAAAAGCTAACGAAACCGAGGTTTGGACTGCTCCTTTAATTGAGGTGATTAGAAATATTGAAACTAACCTTAATCCTGATAATTAAAATCAATCTATCCTTTTTTAAAAGTAAGTCTTTAAATTTTAATTTAGTATCTTAGCAGAACAGACCAGAACAGTACGCTTAGATGGCTTTCAATTTACAGTTTACAATTAATCAAAATAGTACCATGCCTATTTATAGGCAGTTGGTACAAACCATTAATCAAGCTATAGCCAAAAGTCAACTAAATACGGGTGATGCACTGCCTTCTGTGAATCATTTATGTTCTAATTACAACTTGTCTAGAGATACTGTTTTTAAAGCGTATTCGGTGCTAAAAGAAGAAGGCTCCGTAGAATCGGTTCCCAACAAAGGGTATTTTGTGGCTAATGAGACCAGAAAAGTCTTGTTATTAATAGACACCTTTAAAGCTTACAAAGAGGTGCTGTACCACTCTTTTATAGATAGTATTCAAGAAAACACAATTGTTGATGTACAATTCCATCATTATCATTTTGATAATTTTAAAACCATCATCAACAATGCATTAGGTAAGTACACCAAGTATGTAGTAATGCCTTTTAAACATGAAGACGTAAATGCTACTTTATCAAAAATTAACCCTAAAAACCTTTTAATCTTAGATTGGAATACAGAATTTGAAAGTGACTATAACAGTGTATTTCAAGATTTTGGCCAAGGCTTTAGTGATGCACTACAACAAGCATTATCAAAATTAAAGAAGTACCAAAAGGTTAATTTTATTTATCCAACATATACGAATCACCCCGAGGAAAGTAAGCTATACTTTAAAAAGTTTTGTGAAGAAAATAATATCCCCTTCGCAATTAAAACCGAAAAAGATTTTAATACCGTAAACACTGGTGAAGCTTACCTAAGTGTGAGTGATAGAATTTTGGGGAAATTTTTAGCCTATTGCAAAGCAAAAGGTTTAGAGCCGGGAACAAACGTTGGGTTTTTATCTTACAACGAAACCCCAATGAAGCAATTTATTCATAAAGGAATTACTGTGGTTTCCACAGATTTTGAAGCCATGGGAAAATCGGCTGCTGAATTTGTAAACACCAATCAACCCATTCAACGAAAAATTCCAACAACAATTCATTTTAGAAATTCACTATAGCCATGAAGTATTTTATTGGATACGATTTAGGAAGTTCTTTTATTAAAGCATCATTAGTTAATGCAGAAACTGGGGCATGTGTTGCGCAAAGCAAGTATCCTGAAGAGGAAATGGAAATGATTACCCATGAAGCTGGTTGGGCAGAACAAGACCCTAATATCTGGTGGAATCATATTTGTACGTTAACACATCAATTATTGGCAACTTCGAAAGTAGACAAAACAGCTATTAATGGCTTGGGCATTTCTTACCAAATGCACGGCTTGGTAATTGTTGATAGTGATGGTAATGCGTTACGACCATCAATTATTTGGTGTGATAGTAGAGCCGTAGCCTACGGTAATAATTTATTTGAGAAAATAGGAGAAGAAAAATGTACTGGGCATTTATTAAATTCTCCCGGCAACTTTACCTTTTCAAAATTACTATGGGTTAAAGAAAATGAACCCGAGATTTTTGCCAAGACCCACAAGCTTTTATTACCTGGTGATTTTATCGCTTTAAAAATGACAGGGCAATTTACAACTACTGCTTCCGGACTTTCAGAAGGTATTATGTGGGATTTTAAAGAAAATCAGCCTGCAACTTGGCTTTTTGAGGCTGAGGATGTTTCTACTGATTTATTACCAAAGGTGGTTGACACTTTTTCATTACAAGGACAATTAACTGCAAAAGCCGCTAAAGAATTAGGATTAAACCAAGGCACTTCTGTACTTTACCGTGCAGGTGACCAACCTAACAATGCCTTATCCTTAGGAATTTTAGAACCAGGCCAGATAGCCGCTACAGGGGGTACTTCTGGGGTAGTGTACGCCGTTACCCAAGCTAACACCACTAAAGAAACGTTACGAGTTAACAATTTTGCGCATGTTAATCATAATGCAGCACAAAATCGTATTGGAAAACTACTCAACATAAATGGAGCGGGTATAGCCTACAGCTGGATACGTAAAAACACTAAAGGCAGCGCTATTGACTACCCCACAATGAATCAGATGGCCAAGGAGGTTTCGGTAGGTGCTCAAGGGCTGGTCTCTATACCTTTTGGAAACGGCGCTGAACGCATGTTAAACAATACCGATACAGGAGCTGCCATTTACAATATCAATTACAACATTCATGGTCAGTCACACATATACCGTTCTTTTTTAGAAGGCATAGCCTTTTCTTTTATCTACGGAATGGAAATTCTTGCTGGAGACGGCGTTGAGTTTTCGCTGATAAGGTCTGGTAACGATAATTTATTTCAAGCTGAAGTTTTTGCACAAACTATTGCCAATGTAATGAATGTAACTATCGAAATAGTAGAAACTACTGGGTCAACCGGCGCTGCAAAAGCAGCAGCATTTGCCGCAGGGGCTTATCCTTCTTTGGCCAAGGCTTTCGAATTTAATTCGGTTATCAATACAATCAAACCAAGTGCACAAACCGAAGCTTTTATAACTACCTACAACAATTGGAAATTAATTTTAGAAACTAAACATAAATAATATAAAATGGCATTAATAGGAAACAAAGAATACTACAAGGGTATTGGAGATATCCAATACGAAGGTCCAGAGTCTGATAATCCGCTAGCTTTTAAATATTACAACCCCAACCAAGTGGTGGCAGGTAAAACTATGAGCGAACACTTTAAATTTGCGGTTGCTTATTGGCACACCTTCTGTGGTCAAGGTGCAGACCCATTTGGCCCTGGAACACAGCAATTTGAATGGGATAAAGCTTCAGATGCCGTACAACGCGCAAAAGATAAGGCAGATGCAGCCTTTGAATTTATCACTAAAATGGGTTTTGATTACTTCTGTTTTCACGATTATGATTTAATTGATGAAGGAAGCACTTTTACAGAATCTGAAGAAAGATTGGCTACCATAGTAGACCATTTAAAAGAAAAACAGGCTGCCTCTGGCGTTAAACTTTTATGGGGTACTTCTAACTGTTTTTCTAATCCTAGATATATGAATGGTGCTGCTACCAACCCTGAATTTAATGTGGTTGCACGTGCTGGTGGTCAGGTAAAATTAGCCTTAGACGCTACCATGGCATTAAATGGCGAAAACTATGTTTTTTGGGGAGGTAGAGAAGGTTACATGTCGCTTTTGAATACGGATATGAAACGGGAACAAGACCATATGGCGCAATTCTTAACCATGGCAAGAGACTATGCCAGAGCACAAGGTTTTAAAGGTACTTTCTTTATTGAGCCAAAACCTATGGAACCAACAAAACATCAATATGATTTTGATGCCGCTACTGCTATTGGTTTTCTTAGGGAATATGGCTTAGAAAAAGACTTTAAAATGAATATTGAAGTAAACCATGCCACCTTAGCTCAACATACTTTTCAGCATGAATTACAAGTGTCTGGGCAAGCGGGAATGTTAGGTAGTATAGACGCTAACCGTGGAGACTACCAAAACGGATGGGACACAGACCAATTTCCAAATAATGTTCTTGAAATTACAGAAGCTATGCTAACCTTTTTACAGGTAGGTGGTTTACAAGGTGGTGGTGTAAATTTTGATGCTAAAATCAGAAGAAATTCTACTGATTTAGATGACGTTTTTCACGCTCACATTGGTGGTGCAGACGTGTTTGCAAGAGGTTTACTTGCCGCAGATAAAATTATTTCTTCTTCTAAATATACCCAGATGCGAAAAGAACGCTATGCCTCTTTCGATAGTGGAAAAGGTAAAGATTTTGAAGACGGTAAATTATCAATGAAAGATTTATATGAACTTGCCAAAGCAAATGGTGAATTACCATTAACTAGTGGCAAACAAGAACTTTACGAGAACCTAATCAACCAATACGTTTAGTTAATTTGGGCCGGGGCAACTTTTTGTCTCGGCTTTTTTTGTTGTTTACATCGTAAATGGTTGCCCAGTACTCTGTAACACAGAAAACCAAAATTCACTTTCTAAATCTATTTTCTTTCTTTTTTGAGTAACCGCTGAAATAGGTAAATACACAAATTTATTATTCACTCTACCTACTACAAACTTAGTTTTACCCGCCATAGCTCCATGTACAGCGTGGTACGCTAAACCACTACAAAACACACTATCTGTTGGGTTAGCTGGTGCGTTTCTAACAATATAACTAGGGTCAATATATTTTATGGTTACCGGTATATCTCCTTTAAAGTGATTTTTAATTTTTTCTTTCAAAAACACCCCAATATCATCGTGTTGAATATTACCTGATGCATCTTTTCGAACTTCGCTTTTGTTAAATAAATGTTGGCCTGCACCTTCTGCAACTACAACAACTGCGTGACGTTTAGCTACTAAGCGTTTTCTTAGATGGTGTAAAAATCCGTTTTCACCCTCCAACTGAAAGTTCATCTCTGGTATCAATACAAAATTCACTACTGGCATAGCAAGGGCGGCTGAAGCAGCTATAAAGCCGCTATCTCTACCCATGACTTTTACAATGGTAACACCATTAAATGCTCCGGTAGCTTCGTTATGAGCATCTCTTAAGACATTACTCGCAATATCAAATGAGGTTTCAAAACCAAAAGACTTATCTATGATATCAATATCGTTATCAATGGTTTTCGGAATTCCTATTACACTAATATTAAGGCCTCTTTTCTGAATTTCTTCGCCTATCGCATTTGCACCTTTAAGCGTGCCATCTCCGCCTATAGCAAACAACATGTTAATTTTATTTGCCACTAATGTATCAACCATTACACCAACATCTTGAGCTCCTCTAGAAGAGCCCAACATAGTGCCTCCAAAATGATGAATATCTTTTACTTTTTCTGGGGTTAGTTCAATTAGCTCATGACCTACTTCAGGATTCAAACCTTCATAACCGTAGGGAATTCCATAGGTTTTTTCAATATTATAAAAGTAATGAAGCCCCATAACCAAACCTCTAATAACATTATTTATACCTGGACATAAACCACCACAGGTTACTACAGCTGCCCGTGTGGTCTTAGAGTCAAAGTATAAATCTTGTCTAGGTCCAGATTTTTCTAAGCACAGTGGTTCTTCATTGTTTGTTAAACAATGTGTATACCCCTGTAGAGAAACATCATAAATAATGCGTTCACTATCCGGTACAAAATTGAAAATATTATCTCCCCTAACAGTACTTAACTGCAGGGGAGATTTGAATTCACAAGGTCCAAGATTTTCTATCTGAAACATGTTTGTGTTTTAAAAGTGGGCTTCCATTTCATGATGCGAATCAATTAGTGGTCCTCCGTTTATAATTTCTTCTGTTGCTTCACTTGCAAACTTATCAAAATTGATGTGGAAAGAGTGTGCTAATTGTATTGCTTTACTAATGTAAGCTCCTTTTTGTAACCACGTGTTCATTGGGTCTAAAATTTCTGTTGGTACACTTGGGCAATATTTTGGCATACTCAAACCAAAAATGGGATGAACATGATACTCAACCTTATCCAATTCGCCTTCCAAAGCGGCAGAAATCATAGCTCTGGTATATTTTAATTTAATACGAGAACCTACACCGTAAGGGCCACCACTCCAACCCGTGTTTATTAACCATACATTTACCCCAGCCTCTGTCATTTTTTTACTTAACATTTCAGCATAAACTGTTGGGTGTAATGGCATAAAAGGTTCTCCAAAACATGCAGAAAAAGATGGTACTGGCTCGTTAATTCCTGCCTCTGTACCTGCTACTTTAGCTGTATACCCAGAAATAAAGTGATAGGCAGCTTGGCCAGGTGTTAATTTAGATATTGGAGGTAGCACCCCAAATGCATCACAGGTTAAAAAGAATATATTCTTTGGATTTTCGGCAAAAGATGGTGTCTTTATATTATCAATATGATCTATAGGATAACTCACACGAGTGTTTTGTGTAATTGAGCTATCAAAGAAATCAACTTCTTTTGTGCCTTCTTTAAATACAATATTTTCGAGCAATGCTCCACGCTTAATTGCTCTATAAATATCGGGTTCTTTTTCCTCGGTTAAATCAATAACTTTTGCATAGCAACCTCCTTCAAAATTAAATATAATGTTGTCGGCGGTCCATCCATGTTCGTCATCTCCAATTAACTTTCGAGCAGGGTCAGCAGAAAGGGTGGTTTTACCTGTACCTGATAATCCAAAGAAAATAGCTGTATCACCTTCTTCACCAACATTTGCCGAACAGTGCATTGGTAATACATTTTTTTCGGTAGGTAAGATTAAATTTAAGGCTGAAAAAATACCTTTTTTCATTTCACCGGTATATGCAGAACCCCCAACCAGTGCAATCTTTTTAGTAAAATTTAAAATAGAAAAATTACCTGCAATAATACCAAACTCACCAGGATTCTGAGCTTCATAACCCGGTGCGCACAGTACTAACCATTCTTCTTCAAAGTTTTCTAACTCCTCTTCTGAAAGTCTTAAAAACATATTTTTGATGAAGTAGTTAGACCAAGGATACTCAGTAATTACACGAACATTCATTTGAAATCTTGGGTCTGCACAAACTGCAGCATCTCTCACAAAAACTTCTTTACCTGATAAATAGTTTACAATCTCGTTTTCTAACTTGTCAAAATTTGCAGGTGAAATGGGCTTGTTAATTCTACCCCACCAAACTTTGTCTTTGGTATATTCATCTTTTACCAAAAAACGGTCTTTTGGTGATCTACCAGTAAATTTACCCGTATTTACGGCCAAGGTTCCGTTTTCTGTTTCTACACCCATGCCTTTTTCAACAGTTAATTGTTGTAAGGTCTCAGCGTCTAAATTCCAATGGGCCTCTACATTTTTTAGGCCATATTTTTCTAAATTCTCCATAGTTTCTACCATGATTCTTTATTTTATTGTTTTAAAGGTTGATTCAAAATTTCCATATCAAAGGCACTAATGCTACCGTTGACAGAAAAAACAAAAACAGTAATGGGCCACCGACCCTTACATAGTCTATAAATGAATACCCGCCAGCGGATAATACCATGGCGTTAGTTGTCGTACCTACGGGAGTTAAAAATGCTGTTGAAGCACTTATGGCTACCGTTATTAAAAATGGCTTGGGAGAAACCCCAAGTGATGTTGCTGCTATTATGGCTATGGGTGCCATTAAAACTGCTGTTGCAGAATTGTTTATTGTTTGGCTAAAAGCAGTAGTTAATAAAAATATACCTGCTAAAAGGGCCGTTGGGTGTATGCTACCCAAAGCATCTACTAATGTTGTAGCTGCCAACTCAGCGACTCCTGTTTTTTGTAATGCCAACCCCATAGGAATCATACCTGCTATCATAACTACACTTGTCCAGCTAATGCCTTTGTAGGCTTTTGTGATGGGCACACAACCGGTAAGCATCATTATACCTGCACAAATAAGCGCCGCAATTGCACCTGGTAATAATTTGAGTACCAAAAGCACAATCATTAAAACCAATGTTCCCAACGCTATGTAACTTCTGGCGTTTAGTGTTGCTACATTTTTAGATAATGACTCTGGACTACCAGATATTACTATGTTCTCATACATAGACTTTAGCGCCTCTATATTTTCCCATTTACCACGAATTACAAAAGCATCTCCAGCGTTTATTTTAATTCGCCCAGTTAAGGGTCTATTGTTTCTAGAAGCACCGACCAACTGAACATTAAACATTTCTAGGTAGTTACCTAAGTTGATGGTTCTGCCTACAAAAACTGATTTTGGTGTTATCAGCATTTCAGCCATACCCACTTCTTGATTGATTAATTCTTCTTTAAGCGAATCTTTTTCTTTTGGTGTAGATACTACCCCTAAACTATACTGTACAGCAAGGTTGTCTACAGCCTCGGGTTCGCCTTTTACCGTAATAATATCATGGTAACGCAAATCTGTATCTGGGTCTGGTAGCTCAACATACAATGGTGTTTTTTGTTGTAACGGACTTGGGTGACGCCTTTTTAAGCGCATTACTGCAACCTGATGATTTTTTTCAAAACCCCAATCGGCAATCTTTGTATTAATTAATGGCGACATAGAGCGAATTCGAAGCCTGTATAAATTTTCTCCAACGCTAAACCCTTCAATCCATTTATGCATTTCTTGGTCAATATCAGCTGGCTTATTTCCCGTTTTTTTATTAGGAAGCAACCGATATCCCAAATACCGGAAATACAATATACTTATCACTAAAAGAGGAACTCCTATAAGTGAAAATTCAAAGAACGAAAAGCCTTCAAAATTGTTCTCTACTAATGCATTACTTGCAATAATATTTGGTGGTGTACCGGTTAAGGTTAATAATCCACCAGTGTTTGAACCAAAGGCTACTGGCATTAGCAATTTAGATGGCAGTGTACCTGCATTCCAAGCAGCGGTAACGGTAACGGGTAAAAGTGCTGCGACAGTTCCTGTATTGCTCACAAAACCAGATAGTAAACTTGCTCCTAGTGTTACAATAACTAATAGTTTAGGAACACTTTTACCTGCCCATTGTACAAAGCGCTGACCAGCAAGAGCTGTCCATCCGGTTCTTGAGAGTCCTTCGCCTATGATAAACAAAGCAGCAATCATTATTACAGTTGCATTACTAAAACCACTTAAGGTTTCTGTCATTGTTAAAACTCCTGTCAAATAGAGGGCTATCAATGATAATAGTGCCACTACATCTGGCGGAAACTTACCCCAGATAAACAATACAATGGTAATTATTAGAATTACTAAAACTTCAACCATATTGACTAGTCTAGTGTTAACACAGGCACTTTTGAGTGCAGCGTTAAAAGTTTGGTAAGTCTACCTTGAGAAGCTTTAGTTTTCTGAGAATGATTTCTTGGTATAATGGCCAATAAATCAATCCCTTTTTCTTCTATATAATCATATATTCCTTGTTCTATATCTTGGTTTTTCTCAAAAGAGTGCTCTGCATAAAAATGCTCTAAATAATATTCCAAAGACTCTTCATTAGTTTCTACCTCAACTTGCTCTTCATAAATAGACTCTGAATAGATAGTAAGCACGTGGACTTGAGCATTAAATGTTCTTGCTATATCTAATAGAAAATCTAAAACTTTAGGCTCTTCTATTTCTTCTTTACCTAACACTAATGCTATTTCTTTAGGTTGTTTGCCCTCTAAACCAAATGGAACAGAAATTACAGGACAATCTGCTTCTAAAACTAAATTAGATGTGTTGGTCACATGCTCATCTAGGCTTTTATCACCCATTGTACCCATAATTATTAGGTTAGCTTGTGTAGTCTGCTGAAGATTTAAAACGGTTTGTAGCATTGGCCCTTCCACCATTCTAAACGCTGGTTGAATTTTTAGTTTAACATTAAACTTTGCTACCGTATTTCTAAAGTTTACTTCTGCTTCTTTAACATCAATATCTGTAAAAGATGTATTACAAGCGTAAACCGCAATAATTTCAATTGCATTTTGATAACCTGCAAAACTTAACCCATATTCTAATGCAGTTACTGAAGCCTCTGAAAAATCGAACGGAATTAATACTTTTTTAATAGTGCTCATACCTTAAAATTTTTGATTGAATTAGTAATCAGTTCAAAAGTAGTAGTAGTCCTATTTTAAAAACATGACAATCATCAGGTTTGAAAAATTTCACTTTAAGTTGATGTTAAATCTTACATACATGATATTAATCATGTTAATCGCTACTTTTTTTTGAAAACCTTGCACACGTCTTTTGATACTATGTTATGGTAACACTACTACCTCTTAATTTCAAAAAGATGTTGATGGCTGTTTTAATTGGCTTTATTTCAACCCAAAACTTTGCACAACAAACTTTAGAAAACAACTTAGGCACTTGGTATGTCTTATCTGGCAACGCACAATTAAATGAAAAATGGAGTCTACCCTTTTGCGGAATTCTTAGAGAGTACAACCTAGCAAGTGCTACCGAATTTGGTTTTGTACAGGCTGGGGTAGGGTATCAAATTACCCCTACTACAAAACTATCTGTTGGCATAGCGTATTTAGATAAAAACCCTTTTGAAAGTAGTTTTGATGAAGGTGATACTAATCAGTTTTGGCTTTATCATGAGCTTAAGTACAAAAGCTCTAAAAATTTTTCTCACCGCTTACGTGTTGAAAATCGATGGTTTGTAAATACAGATGAAACCTATTTAAAATCTAGAATTCGATATCGGCTACAATACACCTATGCCTTAACTAATAGTAGTTATTTAAAAGTTTTTGAAGAACCCTTTTTAGGTTTACATGAAGCTCATATTAATCAAAATCGGTTTTATTTGGGGTATGGGCGCAAATTAAATCAACAAATGAAACTCGAGTTAGGGTACTTAAAACTACATGTGGGCAAAAACAATTTTGACCGTATTAGAATGACACTATTAATCAATACTAAATTATTTTCTCCAAAAAATCATCTATTCGCAAATAGATGATATTATCAAAATCGCAATTTATTACCTACAAAATTTAAAAGTTGATAAATATCATGTTTTAAATATCTATGTAATTATACATTTATCATAAGAAAATGTTTAAAGTCATGGAACTAAAGAAAAACCCGCAAGCAGATTTAAACAGAAATAGTAGTCTTTATTTTGTTATTGGATTAACTATTGTCTTGTTTTCAACTTGGCGTCTTTTGGAACATAAGACGTACGAGCAAGTAAAAGAATATGAAACCACTTTAAATGTAGTGGATGATATGACAGAAGAAGTACCTATTACCCAAAACTTTAATACTCCGCCACCCCCACCTCCACCCTCTGCCCCTAGTGTAATTGAGATTGTTGAGAATATGGAGGAGGTTGAAGAAACCGTAATTGAAAGTACAGAAAGTAGTCAAAACACCGCTGTTGAAGAAGTTATTGTAAGTACCGATGAAGTTGAGATTGAAGAAGTTGAAGAAGATATTGTAGTACCCTTTGCAGTAATTGAACATGTACCCGTATTTCCAGGCTGTGAACAGTTAGCTTCTGAGGCTGAAAAAAAGGCTTGTTTTAATGAAAAAATGCAACTACATATCCAAGAAAACTTTAAATATCCTGCTACCGCCCTAGAATTGGGTATTACTGGTAGAGTTTTTGTTCAGTTTCAAATTGATAATAAAGGGTATGTAAAAGGAATTCGTACTCGTGGCCCTGATAAACTTTTAGAAACTGAAGCTGAACGTATTATAGCTTTATTACCCAAAATGAAACCTGGTGTACAACGCGGTACTAGCGTAAAAGTAAACTACAGCATTCCTATTAGTTTTCTTATGCAGTAGTTGGGTTTATACTTTAGTTAAAGCCCTGAGTTATTAAGTTAGCTCAGGGTTTTTTATGTAAACCAAGGTGCGTTTTTATACATGGCTAATTTAGAATTGTATTCACGACTCTTAAGTATAAGGTGATGTTCTCCTTGACTTCTTGCTCTATAACCTAAAAGATGAAAAATAGGTTTAGCCAAAAATCTTGCTACCCTTTTATTAACTCTAAGTATATGTATATCATTACTATCTCTAGTAACCCCAGGTAGAATAGTAAGCACACTATCTAACCTAAAACGTCTCACGTATTTTGATACCGTAAGAAAAAGCATAGGTATAGGCCTGATAAGATAATAAGCCTCATTACCGCTTTTCTGATACAAAGGCATAAATATCTGTGTATTATGTGTAGAAATCACAGCTCCATTATGGTCATGTGCAAAAATTTCTCCCTTTGTTAAATCTTGAAAATTTGTATACCCAGGTTGCATTTGGAAGGACTCGTTAGAAGATACAAGACGTTGAAAATAGATTTCAAAGAATTTTTTTTGATAATTTCCCGCCTTTAAAATACTTTGCTTTACGCTTTCAAAAATGCTAGAATGAACATTGTAAAAGCCTGTTAATATTAAGGTATACCAAATAAAATTTTTGGCATTTTCAACAGCCTCTTCACTAGTATGTTGACCAGATTCAAAACCTATAGAAACATAACCTAATTCATTTAAATAACTTAAGAGCGCCCCATTTAAATATTCTTCAATACCCAATATCACCGGCAACGGATAATTTTTAGTAAACTTTCGATTTAAAAGGCTATCATTAATAATTAAAAAAGGAATTGTATCACTAGAGGTGGTATGCAAATCGATAAAATAAAAAGGTGGTTCACAACTGTCTAAAATTTGCAATAACATAGCGTACAGTTCTTGCATCTCTTTTTCCTCAGCGTTTAAAGTGCCCAGTTTTGTTTTAATATCTAAACTTTCTAAACGCTGGTCTGCCCAAATTCTATTTAAATCTTCTTGTTGAAAGCGAATGTTTTTAGAAAGCGCATTTAAATTTCCTGATAAGGCAATGAGCTCTCCTTTAAAGTCGTTTGCATGTTCTTTTATGCTTAGAAACACCTTTTTAAGTGCAGAAACTCCGGCTGGTTCATTACCGTGAATACCTCCAAAAAAGATTAGGGTTGGCCCATTATACTTTCCTTTATAATGACCAATTACCCGCTGTTTTACAGCTAAAGATGTAAACATTGAATTGTTGGCCATTAATCTAAATCTTTGGTACTTAAGATGCCTATAACCAACCCATCTTTACATACGGGAAGGCAGCCAATTTCATGAGAAGAAAACAGCTTTTCTGCTTCTGCAATTGAAGCTTCTGCATCAATGGTAATAGGATTTTTTAGCATTACCTCAGAAACCTTATAATCGACTGTGTCTACCATCAAATCTTTTTCTTGTAAATAATTTGTTGTTAAAAGACCAACTAAATCTCCTTTGACATTTTCAATTGGCATGTGATTAATTGCATTCCATTTCATTATCGCTTTTGCCATACTCAAATAATCGTGTTCTTGTAGTTTAAATAAACGAGTAGACATTATATCTTTAACTATTACCTCATTCTTTTCTGTTTCTTCAATTTTTACATCTTCCCATTGATGTACTGGCAAACCTGTTTTTTGTTTTTCTACAATAGCTTTTGTTAACGCTTTTAATGCCGCTCTTGTTTTAAAAGTTGACCTTAGCTTTCTATAGTTTTGAATTTGCCACTGGTCACCGGTTCTGCCCTTTACTCTTTGCTCAATAATTTCTAAAAAATGCTCTCTTTCTGCATCATCAACACCAAACTTTTGTAACCCTAAATGTGCAATCGGCAACAATTTGTGAAGTACTAATTTTTTAGCAGAATATTCTTGACCGTCCCATAGAAACAATGTTTCCTTACCTGTTCTAGCGGCTTTAATAAAATTGGTTTTAGCCACTTTAAAGTCCATCTGCTCTGGCATGTTATCATATTTCTTTGGTCTGCCAACCATCAAGCCTACCCAAAAAGCAAAGTTTGCTATTTGGTCAACTACAGTTGGCCCTGAGGGAATATATCTATTTTCTATTCGTAAATGTGGTTTACCACCGCCTACACCATAGCAAGGTCTATTCCAACGGTAAACCGTACCATTATGCAATTGTAGCGCTGGTAATTTGGGTATTTTATCTTCTGCAATGAGCTTTGTAGAGTACTCCTCTATTTCTTTTATCAGTAGCACATTATGCGTACTAATACTTTTTTTATACATATTGGCTACACAGCCTGTTTCCCATTCATCTCCAAAGCCTACTCTTGGCGCTTGGTCTACTAAAGCATTGGACGTTTTACGGGTATCTAAACTTTGTTGAAATAAAGCTATTCTGGTTTCTTTCCATAATTCTCTACCCATTAGCAAGGGTGAATTACAGCAAACTGCAAGAACAGGTCCTGCAATGGCTTGGGCCCAGTTATAACTCGAAATAAAGTCGTGTGATGGTATTTGCAAATGCAATTGAAAACTGGTATTACAAGCTTCAAACATTACAGAATCGTGTTTTAAAAACAATTCATCAGCACCTCTTATTTTTAAATCAAAATTAGAACCCTTGGTATGTGTAAGAATTTCATTTAGTGCTATATATCTGGCAATAGGGGTCAAATAGCTTAAATCCACTTCTTTTTTACCAATAGTGGGTAAAATTCCTGCTAATAATATATCTGCACCTAATTTGTTGGCTTTTTGCCTAACACTATCTAAAAACGTGTTTAGTTGATGGTTAACTTCACTAAAACAATTGGTATGTAATTTTAAAGGCTCTAAATTGAGTTCTATATTATAAGTTGCTAACTCGGTAGTAAACTGTTTATCGTTTAACGCCTCTAAGAGTTTCAAATTTATGGGTGCGGGCTGATAATCTTTATCAATTAAGCATATTTCTTGCTCTGCCCCAATTCGAACAATATCATCTTCAAACCTATTTGCTTTTAGCAATTGTTCTAAAGCGGTAATATCATCAATAAGGTGCTCAATAAACTTCATGCGCACCTGCTCATTGGTTTGAATTTCAACGATTTTTTCACCCATACCTTTATTACTATACAGCCAAATCTAGAAACATACTCCAGAATAAACTATGACAATTGTCAGAATTACAACCTTTTACGATTGAACTGATAATTGTCATATTTTTTGATTTCTAGGTCTTATACTTTTGGAATAAATACTAAGCAAATGTGTGGCTTAACAACAAAATATAATGTACCTGGTCCTAGGTATACCAGTTACCCTACAGTTCCGTACTGGAACAATGAAGATTTTTCATCTAAAAATTGGAAACTTCGTGTAAAAGAAAGTTTTACTAATTCTAGTGATGAAGGCATAAGCATTTATATACACCTGCCTTTTTGCGAAAACATGTGTACTTTTTGTGGTTGTCATAAAAGAATTACAAAAAGACACGAACTCGAAGACCCTTATATAAAAGCGGTTTTAAAAGAATGGAGTCTTTATAGAGACCTTTTAGGAAAACGTCCGCTAGTAAAAGAATTGCACTTGGGTGGAGGAACACCAACCTTTTTCTCTCCTGAAAACCTTTCGAAACTTCTGAACGGAATATTTAAAACCGTTACCGTAGCTAAAAATGCTTCGTTAAGTTTTGAAGGTCATCCAAACAACACTACAAAAGAACATTTACAAGCGCTTTTTAACGTAGGTCTTAAACGGGTGTGTTATGGTGTTCAAGATTATAACAAAACGGTTCAAACTGCCATAAATAGAATTCAAACCTATGAAGAGGTTGAGCAAGTCACCAATTGGGCAAGAGAAATCGGATATACCTCTGTGGGGCACGATTTAATTTACGGATTGCCTTTTCAAACTCTTGAAGATGTTATCAACTCAATTGAAAAGACAAATATTTTACGGCCAGACCGCATTGCTTTTTATAGCTATGCCCATGTCCCATGGAAAAAAGGGAACGGTCAACGCGGGTATAAAGATGAAAATTTACCCACCGCAACCCAAAAAAGAGAACAATACGAAATTGGTAAAAAAATGCTCCTTAACATGGGGTATAAAGAAATTGGCATGGACCATTTTGCTCTTGAAACAGACGAACTGTATCAGGCACTAGAAAACCAAACGCTGCACCGAAACTTTATGGGATATACTCCTAACAAAACAGATGTTATGATTGGTTTAGGTGTTTCTAGCATAAGTGATTGTTGGTCTGCTTTTGCTCAAAATGTAAAAAATGTAGAAGAATACCAGCACTTGGTAGCTAATAACATTATTCCGGTTTATCGCGGACATTTACTTACCCAAGAGGATGAATTGGTGCGCAAACAAATTTTAAATTTAATGTGTAACTACGAAACCTCTTGGACCATTGAAGACGAAGCTGTTATTGATTTTAAATCTATAAAAGATAGCTTGGCAGAACTTGAAGCTGATGGATTATTAACCATTGGCCAAAGACAAATCTTAGTCTCTAAAAAGGGACGTCCTTTTATTAGAAATATAAGTATGGCTTTTGATTTGCGTTTACAGCGCAACAAACCAGAGACACGCTTATTTTCTATGACCGTATAACTAATGACCTTATGGTCGTAAAAAACTACTCCTATGAAAAGTATATTAGTACCTGTTGATTTCTCTAAACAGTCAGAAATAGCACTTAAAAAAGCAGCGCATTTAGCAAAAAAAAATAATGCCGAATTATATGTGCTTCACATGCTAGAAATTGCACCTTCTTTAGGTCAAGGTGGCGACTATATTCCACAAGCACAAATTGTTCATCTGATTAAAATAATTGAAGAAAAATTAGAAAAATTTCTTCAAAAACCTTTCTTAGATGGCATTAAGGTTACTCCAATAATTAAACATTACAAGGTGTTTTCTGAAGTTAATGAATTGGCTCAAAAACACAATGTAGATTTAGTAGTAATGGGTTCTCATGGAACAGACGGATTAGAAGAGTTTTTTATTGGTTCAAATACAGAACGTGTAATCAGAAGTTCAGAAGTTCCGGTATTAGTAGTAAAAGGAGAAATTGCCGACTTTTCTGCTGACCGCTTTGTGTTTGCATGTGACTTTAAAGAAGAAAATGTTAACGTGGTAAAAAAAGCTGTGGCATTTGCTGAAGCATTAGGTTCAGAAGTTAAGCTCGTTTATATTAATACTCCAGGTGATGCGTTTATGAGTAATGAAGAAATCTACGATAGAATTTCTAGATTTTTGAACATTGCTAGACTTGGCTTAGAGGTTGATATTTATAATGATTATACCGTTGAAAAAGGTGTGCTGAATTATGCTGAAACTAATGCAGCAGATATTATTGGATTACCCACACATGGCAGAAGAGGATTATCACATTTTTTTATGGGTAGTATAGGTGAAGATATTGCTAATCATAGCAAAATACCGGTGATTACCTTTAAAATCTAATCATAATTTTTTTGGTTTCTTGAGTTTTTAAAAGAGGGTTTAACAACATGTTAAACCCTCTCTTTTTAGTATGATATTTATCATAAATTTTGACATTTTAGGTGACTATCTTTAAGTAACAAATTAAAAAAGAGGCCATGAGAAAACGAGTTCCGATTACAGAGATAATGACCAAAAATTTGGTAACCCTTACAACAAAAGATGATTTGGTAACTGCTGAAGAGTTGTTTAAAAAACATCGTATAAGACATATTCCGGTTGTATCTGGAAACAAGATTAAGGGTATTCTTAGTTACACTGATTTAATGCGAATTAGTTTTGCTGATGCAATTGATGAAGATGAGCAAGATGTAGACACTATGGTTTACAATATGTTTACCATTGAACAAGTAATGGTCAAAGATGTAGCCACTGTACCTATTCAAGCTACCATCAAAGAAGTAGCTCAGTTTTTATCGGTTAAAGAATTTCACGCATTACCGGTAGTAGATGGAGACGAATTGGTTGGTATTGTGACCACAACAGATTTAGTTAAGTATTTATTAGAACAATATTGAAAAGTCCCGGTTCTTTTGGTAGAATCGTGTTTAATTGCTTAGTTTTTTGATGATTGAGAGGGGGGTTGGTTACCTCCCTCTTTCATTTTTATTGATTTAGGCTAAGCCTCTTTCTACAAAGTCTTTTGCAATACTTAATGCACGCAACGAGTCTTTCTTTTTAGAAACATGCGCATCCATTTTATTGAGAATATTTCGTAAAACCCGTATAGCTTCAACAATATGTGGTCCTTTATTTAACATTACACATTCTGCTCTTGCCCCTTGTGCAGCATCACTAATTTCTGCTCGTGTTGGTATTCCTTTCTTGGCCAAAGTCTCTAAAACTTGAGTTGCCCAAATCACTGGTATATGTGCAGCTTCACAAAGCCATAACAACTCTTTTTGAACTTCTGAAATGCGTTCAAATCCTATCTCTACGGCCAAATCGCCACGCGCTATCATAACACCAATAGCTTTTCTTTGCATACCTGCTAGCAAAATATCTGGGAAATTATCAAACGCTTCTTGATTTTCAATTTTAAAAACAACCCCTATATCATCAGCATATAACGCTTTTAACTTACTGTATAGCAAAGCTACGTCTTGGCTATTTTTTACGAAGGAATAGCCAATTATTTGAGCATGTTTACAAGCATAAGGCAATACCGCTAAATCATAAGGCGTTAGTGCGGGTAAATTAAGTTTTGTAGTAGGTAAGTTTATACCTTTTTGGTTACCCAGTTTAGGTTTAAAACACTGTTGAATTTCTAAGGTAACAGCATCTTTATTTTTTTTGATAACCTTTGCATGTATCATACCATCATCAAATAAAATAGTCTCTCCGATTTGTACATCATCAATTACTTGTGACAGGGTAACACCTATAATTGCAGCACTCTTTTGTTGACCAGAATTACTGAAAACTGATTTTTTAGTTGGCACCTTATTTTTTGACAATACTAAACGCTCTCCTACTTGTACAGGAATACTTTTCTTTGTGCTTATTGCTTCACCTTTTTTATTATAAAAAACAGACCTGATTTTAGGGCCGGCTAAATCCATATAGATAGTAATTGATTGACCGGTAATTTTTTCAGCTTTTTTAATATTTTTTACTATAGCCTTCCAAGTAGATTTATCGTCTTTACCAAGATTAATTCTAGCCACTTCCATACCTTTTAAAGCCATTTGTACTATCATTTGATAATCTTTGGCAGCTTCTTTAGGCATGGTCACCATAATTCTTGTTTTATATACCTCTGAAGAACCGCCAAATAGCTTGTTAGTATTTTTAATTAGTAAAGCTCTACTAGCCTGAAAACCAACTCCAGTACTTGTCTCTTTAAAACCTACCTCATTTGCTAGTTGGTATAAAATGCGAGAAACAGTTTTTAAATTTGAGAGTACATAACCTTCGCCAGTTCTTAAAGAGGATAATCCTAATTCTGACAACTCATCTTGTAAATACCTCAAATCTTTACTACGTAAGAGTAAATAATGCACTAAATTCTTGGCACTCAAAATTAAATCTTGATGCACCTTAGCTACTGTCTTCTCAGATGATTTTTGGCTTTCTTCAATTGCTAAGCTTAATGCTTCAATTTCTTTTGACAAGGTTGCAATTGTCATATAAATTAGTTTACAAGATTACATGAAAACGTTCAAAAGCATCTTTTAGTAATTGTTCTCTTTGGTCTGGATGCGCAATTGAAATTAATGCCTTAGCACGCTGTTTTAGATTTTTTCCAAATAGATTTACCACACCATATTCGGTGGCTACATAATGCACATGTGCTCTTGTAGTAGTTACCCCAGCGCCTTGTTTTAAAAACGGAACTATTTTAGAAACTCCTTTTTTAGTGGTTGACGAAATAGCGATTATGGGCTTACCACCTTTAGAAAGTGATGCTCCCCTAATAAAATCCATTTGACCACCTACTCCAGAAAATTGATATCCACCAATGGTATCGGCACAAATTTGACCGGTCAAGTCAATTTCTATAGCGCTATTAATTGCAGTTACTTTTGGGTTTCTTCGAATTCTAGCGGTATCATTAGTGTATGCAGAGTCTCTAAAATCACATATAGGATTGTCATCTATAAAATCATATAACTTCTGTGACCCAACAGCAAAACAACTTACAATTTTACCACGTTTTACCGCTTTCTCTTTACCGTTTATTACACCACTTTCTAGCAAGGGTAAAACACCATCAGAAAACATTTCGGTATGTATACCTAAGTTTTTATGATTACCCAAATTTGATAGTACAGCATTTGGTATATTACCTATACCCATTTGAAGGGTTGCCCCGTCTTCAATTAAAGATGCTACGTGATGTCCTATTTTACTTTCAATTTCTGAAATACTGTTTGATGCATGCTGGTGTATTGGCCTATTTACTTCTGCAGCACACACAATTTGGTCTACATGTATAATACCTGTACCATGTGTTCTTGGCACTTGCGGATTTATTTGTGCTACTATTTTTTTTGCTGTTCTCACAGCTGGGAGCGCCACATCTACAGAAACCCCTAAAGAACAGTACCCGTGTTTATCTGGTGGTGAAACCTGAATAAAAGCAACATCAATAGGCAATATGTTTTCATAAAACAACCTAGGAATTTCACTCAAAAATATGGGAATATAATCACCATAAGAGTTGTTTACACAACTACGTACATTACCGCCAACAAAACAAGAATTTAGTTTAAAAGCTTGGTTATAAGGCTCTTGAATGTATTTGGCATCACCTTCTGTATGTATAGATATAAGCTCAACATTTTCAAGGTTTTTGTAATTATTTGTAAGGGCATCTATTAACTCATTGGGTGTCATGGCTGCCCCTTGAAAAAAGACTCGGTTGCCAGATTTTACTTCTTTTACTGCGTCTTCTAAACTAACTATTTTCATGTTTTTGTTGTTTTTTAAATACGTGAAGGATTACCCTAAAGTATAGGATAATCCTTCACAATTACTATGTATCAGAACAAATTTATTTTGAAAATTTACCCATACCACAGCTTACAAAAGACTTGGCAATATGAGTAAAATCATTGGTATCACTAATCTGTGGATACCCCATTTTATTTAATTCTATGGTCACTTTTTCTAGCAAAGCATCATTTTCAGTAGTAAATTCAACCGTACTATTTTCTATATCAATAGAAAGATTGGTGACACCTGTAATTTGCTCTAAATTTTTAGAAATGGTTTTTGCGCAACCACCGCATTTTAAATTTTGAATTTGAATTTGATTTTTCATTTACAACATTGTTGTGGGTTCCACATAATCTGTTAACGTCACATTTTTGGTTTTAATTTCTGCAAAACCACCTGCGACATCAACAAAATTTTTCCATCCTCTTTGTTTTAATATCGATGCTGCAATCATACTACGATAACCACCAGCACAATGTAAAACAAAAGGTTTTTCTTTAGGAATCTCAGCCAAATATTCGTTGATACGATTTAGAGGAACATTTACTGCACCAACTAGGTGTTCAGCATCAAACTCACTTTTCTTACGCACATCTATCACCAAATTTTCTTCGGTGTTATACGCAGCTTCAAAGGTATCAGCATTAATACGCTCAATAGTTTCAAAATCTTTACCATTGGCTTTCCATTTTGTAAAACCACCTTCTAAATACCCCAACGTATTATCATATCCTACTCGAGCCAAGCGCGTAACCGCCTCCTCTTCGGTCCCTGGTTCAGTGACCAATAATATGGGTTGTTTAACATCTAAAATCATTTCTCCAACCCATTGCGCAAAACTACCTTTTAGTCCAATATTAATACTATTTGGAATATAACCTTTAGCAAATTCTTCTGCCTCACGTGTATCTAATACTAAAGCATCTGTTTCATTGGCGGCAGTTTCAAAAGCTTCAATAGACAAGCCTGTAACTCCCCGCTCTAAAATAGTATCTATGCTTTCATACCCTTTAATATTTAGTAAAACATTTTGAGGAAAATAGCTGGGTGGGGTTGTTAAGCCTTCTAGAAGTTCATTTATAAACTCCTCTTTACTCATATCTGCCCTTAATGCGTAATTTGTTTCTTTTTGATGCCCTAAGGTATCTGTGGTTTCGTCACTCATTTTTTTACCACATGCTGAACCCGCACCGTGATTAGGATACACAATTAGGTGGTCTGGTAATGTCATTATTTTATTTCGAAGTGAATCATACAAATGACCGGCCAATTTTTCTTCTGTTAACTCTGAAATAACATGTTGTGCTAAATCTGGTCTACCTACATCGCCAATAAAAAGGGTGTCCCCTGTTATTATACCATGTTCTTCCCCATTTTCATCAATAAGTAAATAGGTAGTACTTTCCATGGTATGACCTGGAGTGTGAATTACTTTAATCTTATAATCGCCAACTGTAAATATTTGGCCATCTTCTGCAACAAGGGCATCATACCCAGGTTTTGCTGTGGGGCCAAATACTATTGTTGCGCCAGTTTTTTCTTTTAAATTTAGATGCCCACTTACAAAGTCTGCATGAAAATGGGTTTCAAAGACATATTTAATTTTAGCACCATCATTTGTTGCACGATTTATGTAGGGTTGCACCTCTCTCAGCGGGTCAAAAATTGCTGCTTCTCCTTTACTTTCTACATAATAAGCCGCATGGGCTAAACAACCTGTATAAATTTGTTGAACTTTCATTTTGTAACGATTTTAAATTTAGCATGAAACTAAATTATATTTTACTGATTATCACTAACTTTAGTTACAAAATTAGCTCGATTTTAAAGGGTAAAATATGACAAAAATCAGTTTTTATACTTTAAAATACACCATCCTAAAATCTTTTAATTTACCTATGGGTAAATCGGTTAATATTAGCTGTATTAATTATGTATTTAAAGGTTATTGTCGTATCTTATAAATAGCTTAAAAATCTCCTCATGATTGAAAATTTAGACATTAAGGATTGTTTAGCCATTTTAGGGGCTAACCATATAGGCAGACTGGGATATGTTTTTGGACAAAGTCCGTTTATTTTACCCATTACCTATTATCATGACCCTGAAGAAAAATGCATTATAAGTTATTCTTCTGAAGGTCATAAAATTGATGCTATGAGAAGATATGACATTGTAGCTTTGCAAGTAGATGAAATAAAAGGTATTCATAACTGGAAATCTGTAATGATTCAAGGCCATTATGACGAGTTAACATCGAGTGATGCCAAGATATACCTAAGACGTTTTGCTGATGGGGTAAACAAAGTTATTTCTAAAAACAATCAGCAAACCCCTCAATTTATAAAAGACTTTTCTAACAAATTAGACCAGAAAGGTTTACCTATTGTTTACCGAATTGTGATTACTGAAATTATTGGTAAATGCAGAACAGCTTAGGTCAAACAAAGTGTTAAATAATGATTATCAGTTCACACTAATGACATTCAATGGCACTAGAAGCCATATCTACAGTACTTGGTGCAGCAGGTGATAAATAAGGTATACCTAGCCCCATTCCTCTAATAATAAAAAGCACTCCAACGAGCACCACAAAAACAGGCACTAATTTTCTGAATTTTGCTTTAGTTTTGGGTGTAAATAAGGTGCTAAAATATACTGCCGTTGTCATTAACGGTATTGTTCCTAAACCAAATACCGCCATATAAAGACTACCAGAAACAGCATTACCCATGGCTATAGCTCCTAACAAGGCCATATAGACTAATCCGCAGGGTAAAAAACCGTTTAAAACACCTATGGTTAAAAATGTATCTGGAGTTCTTTTTTTAAGCTCATTACCCAATTTAGACTTGACCTTTCCAATAATGGTATAAACTGGTTTGGTGATACTAAATTTTGATACATAACGTGAGGGTATTAGCACTAAAAGAATCATAAACACACCAATCACAATAGAGAGTTTTTGCTGAAAGCCAAATAATTGAAGTCCTTTACCTACCAAGCCAAAAGCCAAACCCATTAAGGCATAAGAAAATATTCTGCCAAGGTGATATAGGGAGAGTTGAAAGATTTTTTTGGTATTGTTACTCTTATCTAAAGGTAACATAAAAGCAATTGGTCCACACATGCCCAAACAGTGTAAGCTTCCTAAAAGACCCAAGACCAAAGCTGATGCTACCATGTTTACGTTTTAAAAGCAATTAGTAAACTAATTTTTCTTTATGTAAATAGGTTTTACCTTTATATTTCCAGTTAATGGTAATGTCCCACCGACCGTCTAGCAAGCGGTTGTCAGGTATGAGCAAATGTGTGTTGGATAGACTTATGGGCAAGTCAAAATCCAATTGCTTGTTCGACGGTCTGTATAGGGACACGTTACCAGTTATTTGGTTATATTCATAATTTTCTGGGAAAGTGATTAATAAGCCACCTTCCACTATTTGTGTTGTTAATACGGCGCCAGATTCGTAGGCAGATTTTTGAGAATCTATTTCGTTTTGGTAGGCCAGTTCTTTTTTATAATAGTCTTTAGTAACCAATTCATGGTCTGCTCTAGCATCAGCATTCATTTGAATAACGAAATACATGATAAAAGCAATAAAGCTTATAAACGCTAAAACGATTGATGTTCCCCAATTTATCTTCATCTCTTTTTATATTTAAATCCTACCCCTATTGGCTTTGTATCGAGTGTTTTAATTATAGCTTCTTGGAGCTAAAAATTGTGTAATAGCCGTTTCAATCATATCATCACCGCTATATACTCCAATTTTTAATTCATCTTTATCACCTGTTAAGGCTGAAGCATTTATTTCTATAAATAATGTACCCTCGGCTAAGTCTTGTGCTGGAACCAAAAACCTATCTTGAGAAACCATCTTTATTTCTCCGTTATGCGATAGTAACTTAAAACTTACTTGCTCTACGTCTTCTACCGTTTTGTTTACCAACTTATAGGTGTATACATTGCTAATAATATTGTTTTCTTTTCTTTCGTATAACTGGCCTGGCAATCTTAAAATATTAGCCTCTAAATCGTTACGCAAAAACAACATTCCTATTAGTATACCTGTGAGCACAGTTAACACAGCAGCATAACCTTTCATTCTAGGGGTAAATCTGAACTTTTGTTTGGTATTAATTTCATGCTCGCTTGCATATCTAATTAAGCCTTTTGGCTTATCTATGCGCTCCATGATGGTGTCACACTCATCAATACAAGCGGTACAGTTTACGCACTCTAGTTGTGTACCGTTTCTGATATCGATACCTGTAGGGCACACATTTACACACTGAAAACAGTCTATGCAATCACCATGGCCTAAGGCTTCTCTATCTTCGTTTTTACGGAATTTTTTTCTACCGTTTTCTCCTTCACCCCTTTTATGGTCATAAGCAACTACAATAGATTTTTCATCTAGTAAAACACCTTGCAGTCTACCGTATGGGCAAGCTATAATGCAAACTTGTTCACGAAACCAAGCGAATATAAAATAGAATACTCCTGTAAATATTAATAACGGAATTAGGGTTCCTAAATGACTAAAAGGACCTTGGGTTATGTATAGTATTAACTTATCACTACCTATGATATAGGCTAAGAAAACGTTTGCTACTAAAAATGAAATAATAAAGAAAATTATCCATTTTAAGACTCGTTTTCTAATTTTCTCACCGGTCCACGGTGCTTTTTTTAAACGTATTTGTGCTCCACGGTCACCATCTATCCAATATTCTATTCGTCTAAAAACCATTTCCATAAAAATGGTTTGAGGACACATCCACCCACAAAATATTCTACCAAAACCTACGGTAAAAAGTGCTACAAAGACTACCCCGATAATCATTGAAATAACAACCAAATGAAAATCTTGAGGCCAAAATGGAAAACCAAAAATATTAAACCTTCGTTCTAAAACATTGAACATCAAAAACTGATTTCCATTGATTTTAACGAACGGTGCAGCAAATAAAAACAGTAATAGAAAGTAACTTACGTATTTTCTATATTCGTAAAACTTACCACTAGGTTTTTTAGGAAACATCCATGCTCTTTTACCATCTTTGGTAATAGTTGCAATTGAATCCCTAAAATTTTCTTCTTCCATTTTCTGCATTTTTTTGTCTAAAGCAACACTCTTAACCTTAATTCATAACCACAGCTTGCGTGCTATCTGCAACTTGTTCTGGCATGGTTTCTTCTGTTGGTTTAGGAGCATTTTCATCTATCCAAATTTCACCTTCTGCGTCTTTTGGATTAGCAGCTGTTGTACCTTGAAACTGCAACACATAGCTAGCTACTTGAGCAATTTCTGATGGTTTTAAACTTGCTTTCCAAGCTACCATACCTTTACCGTCTCTACCACCTTCAGAAATTGTAGTAAACACGTTTTTAATGCCACCACCTAAAATCCAATACTCATCTGTAAGGTTAGGGCCAATACCGCCACCACCATCTGCCATGTGACAGGCAACACAATTGGTTTCAAAAATGGTTTTACCGGCAGAAAGGTCACTTGCATCTGTCAATACCGTTACGGTAGATGCATCTACTAAATCTTTTGCTGTTTTTTTGTATTCTTCAATAGCAATTTTAGCTGCAGCCACCTCTTGTTCATACTCTAATTTTTGGTCATAATCTCCTGCAATGTGGAACCTTACCAAGTAAATAACTGCAAAGACAATTGTAGCATAGAACATATATACCCACCATGGTGGCAACACATTATCTAGTTCTCTAATACCATCGTAATTATGGTCAAGTACAATTTCTCCTTCTTTTTCTATAGCACGACTTTTAGTAAGCTTGGCATACATTTGTTTACCCCAGGTCCATTCCCACTTTTTGTTTTGCTCTGCTAAGTATTTAGCTTGAGCTTCTTTTGAAAGCGTTTGAAACATTATGTTTTCAATGGACTTTAGAATGGCTTCAATAGCTACTAATATTAGCAACACCATTAACAAAAAGAACTGTGTAACCGGATACGCAATAATTGCAGGCTGGTCTCCAGAGTCTATAAAATACTCCATCGCCCCCCAAATGATGAAAAATAATAGTGGCACTCTAATCCACCAAGGTATTCTAGAAATCATAATCTTATTTGTTATTGGTTGTTATTTTCTAAAGGCATTTCACCCATTTCTTTTATATGCTCTTTTCTTGCCGTGAATACCCACCAAAATAATAAGGTGAAAAACACGAAGAAAATTAGTAATGATATCATGGGGTAGGTAGCTACCCCATCTATTGTTTGCATGTGTTCTTTTACGAATTTTAACATCTCTAGTTTGCGTTTTGTGACAATAATTCGTCTGTTTCTTTTATTTTAATATCGGTTCCTAAACGCTGTAAATAAGCTATTAGGCTGACGATTTCACGGTCGCGCATTTCAACAAATGGTAAGCCGTTTTCTTGAGCATATTTCTTATCTGCTTCATAGGTTTTTACAAACTCTGGGTCAGCGTATAAGTTTTTCTCTATTTGTTCTGCTTGCATTGCCATGGATTCTTGGGCACTTGAGATATCTTCATCTGTATAAGGAACCCCTAGTTTAACCATGGTTTTCATTTTGGCTTCAACATCACTTCTATCATGTTCATTTTTAACTAACCATTGGTATGCAGGCATAATAGAACCCGCGGAGGTACTTTGAGGGTCATACATGTGATTTAAATGCCAGTTATCAGAATACTTTCCGCCAACTCGCAATAAATCTGGACCTGTACGTTTACTACCCCAAAGGAAAGGGTGGTCATAAACAAACTCGCCCGCTTTAGCATATTCTCCGTAACGTTCTACTTCACTTCTAAATGGTCTAATCATTTGAGAGTGACAACCTACACAACCTTCTCTGATGTATAAGTCTCTACCTTCTAATTCTAGTGGTGTGTAAGGTTTAACACTGGTAATCGTTGGAATATTAGATTTAACCATTATGGTTGGCACAATTTGAACTACACCACCTATAAGGATAGCTATGGTTGCAAATATGGTTAAACGCACTGGTCTTCTTTCTAACCATGTATGGTAGGTTTCTCCTGCGGTTCTTCTACCCGTTACCTTAGCTAAAGCTGGGGCTTCTGCCAATTCATCTTCAACTTTACTACCTTTTCTAATGGTTGCCACAACGTTGTATAACATTACAAATGCACCAATGATATATAAACTACCGCCGATTGCACGCATCCAATACATAGGAATGATTTGTGATACCGTCTCTAAGAAGTTACCATATACCAATGTACCATCTGGGTTAAACTCTTTCCACATTAAGGCCTGGGTAAAACCAGCTACATACATTGGAAGTGTGTATAAAACAATACCTAGGGTACCTATCCAGAAATGGAAATTTGCCAATCCTTTTGAGTGTAATGTTGTCTTAAACATTCGTGGCACTAACCAGTAAATCATACCAAAGGTTAAGAAGCCATTCCAAGCTAACGCACCAACGTGTACGTGAGCAATAATCCAATCACTAAAGTGTGCAATTGCATTTACGTTTTTCAAAGACAACATTGGTCCTTCAAATGTGGCCATACCATAACCTGTAATAGCCACTACCATGAATTTTAAAACAGCATCTGAACGAACTTTGTCCCAAACACCTCTTAAGGTTAAGAGACCATTAATCATACCTCCCCAAGATGGTGCAATTAGCATTACAGAGAATACTACCCCTAAGTTTTGGGCCCAATCTGGTAAAGCTGAATACAATAAGTGGTGAGGACCAGCCCAGATATAGATAAAAATTAATGACCAAAAGTGCACTATAGACAATCTATAGGAGTATACCGGTCTGTTAGCAGCTTTAGGAACAAAATAATACATAAGCCCTAAAAATGGCGTAGTTAAAAAGAATGCTACGGCGTTATGGCCATACCACCATTGTACTAATGCATCTTGAACTCCAGCATAAACCGAGTAACTTTTTAAACCTGTAACTGGTAATTCTAAACTGTTAAATATGTGAAGTACAGCGACAGTAACAAATGTTGCTAAGTAGAACCAAATAGCCACGTAGAGGTGACGTTGTCTTCTTTTAAGAATGGTTCCAATCATATTCCACCCAAATACCACCCAAACTACTGCTATAGCTAAATCTATTGGCCATTCTAACTCTGCATATTCTTTAGATGTAGTGTAACCTAAGGGTAAGGTTATTGCAGCAGCTACGATTATTAACTGCCAACCCCAAAAGTTAATATTACTTAATGCATCACTAAACATTCTGGCCTTTAGCAGACGCTGTAAAGAATAATAAACCCCTGCAAAAATTGCGTTACCTACAAAGGCAAAGATTACCGCATTGGTGTGCAATGGTCGTAAACGTCCAAAACTTAACCAAGAGATACCATCTGTAAGGTTAGGGAATAAAAACATAAAGGCCAACAGCAGCCCCACAGCCATACCAACAATACCCCAAAGAATGGTGGCATAGAGGAATTTTTGTACGATTTTATTATCGTAATGAAATTGTTGTACTTCCATAATTATTCAGTTTCACTTTTATTTTGGTTATTACTAGTTGTTGTTTGCTCAATTAATTCATCTTCGAATAACATTCGAACAGATGGAGTGTAGGAGTCATCATACTGGCCCTTTTTTACTGAAAAAACGAATGCAGTAAAAAAGACCACAGCGACACATACACTAATGGTTAATAAAACATAGATTACACTCATACCTATTTTGAATCTGGTGGTAAAACTACTGGCTCACTATTCAGATTAAAATGACATTTATCAGGTTTACTCATTTTGTTTACTATTTTTTTATTCTGGTAATTATCAAGCTTATAAAATGCCATTACACCATCTTTATATTTTTGATTTTTCGTTTTTTTGACTATTAATCTTTTGTCCGTAATAGTTCACCGCAATTGTTGTAAACACTACAATACTTATAGAACTAAGCGGCATTAGAATGGCTGCGATTACAGGTTTTAATTGCCCGGTAACCGCAAAGAATAACCCAATTAGGTTGTAGCATAGCGAAAAAATAAAACTCGCTTTAATAATTTGAATTGACTTTTTTGAAAGCGCTAAAAAATCTGCTAACAACGTTATCTTTTTTGCATCTAAGATGGCATCACAGGCGGGGGAGAATACGTTAATATCTTCTGATACAGATACACCTACGTTACTCTGGGCTAAAGCTCCAGCATCATTTAAACCATCGCCAATCATTAATACATTAGAGTGCGATTGCATGTTTTGTATAAACTTGAGTTTATCTTCTGGTTTCTGATTAAAAAACATTGGCATTTCAAACGGAAATAACGCTTTTAAACGCTTTTTTTCGCCGTCATTATCTCCTGAAAGAATAACAAGCTCATAACCTTTACGAAGCTTTCTCAATAACCCAGAAATACCCTCTCGGTATTTACTTTTAAACACAAATTTGCCCTTGTAATTGGCATCTGCCACTATATGAACGGCTGTTTCTGATTTGTTTTTGTCAGCATTGCCAACATAACTAGCAGAACCTATTTTGACTGTATGTCCGCTTTTTTCACCAATTATGCCTTTACCAGTTTGCTCTTTAAAATCATCTAATGTTGAGATTTTTTGGTCTTCTAAAATGGAATACAACTCTCTACTTAACGGATGGTTAGAAGCACGCAATGTATTTTTTAATAGCGATGCTTCATCATCTGTAAGTTCCATACCTTCATAAATAATGGTATTACCAGAATTTGATGTGAGTGTTCCAGTTTTATCAAATACTAGGGTATCTATTTTGGCCAATCTTTCAAGTGTATTGGTATCTTTTAAATAGAACCCGAGACGACCAAAAATCCGAATCATGTTGCCCAGAGTAAAAGGCGCTGCCAAAGCAATAGCACAAGGACAGGCAATTATTAAAACTGCGGTAAAAACATTTAATGCTTTACTAGGGTCGTACCACAACCAAAAGGCTGAGGATAAAATAGCGATAGTTAATACGGCAATGGTGAATCTTTTACCAATAGCATCGGTAAGGGTTTGAAACTCACTCGACTTATTTTTTGTAAAGGCAGCATTCTCCCATAATTGCGTTAAATAGCTTTGGGATACAGACTTCAATGCCTCCACTTCTAAAACGCCTCCTAATTGTTTTCCTCCAGCAAATAACTTGTCTCCAGATTTTTTTTGAATTGATTCTGATTCTCCTGTTACAAAGCTATAATCAATTTGAGCCTTACCGTCTATTAAAATAGCATCAACAGGTAATATTTCTTGATTTCGAATTAGAATTCTATCACCAGCTTTGATGTCATAAATTTCAATTGTTTCTTCAGTTTTACTTTTTGTTATTCTAGTAACCGCAATAGGAAAATACGATTTATAATCGCGTTCAAAAGAGAGATATGCGTACGTTTTTTGTTGAAAAAAACGACCTACTAATAAAAAGAATACTAACCCAGTTAGACTATCAAAAAATCCGGAACCGTAGTCAAAAACAATATCTGCTGTACTTCTTAAAAATAAAGTCAATACACCTAATGCAATAGGCACATCTATGTTTAACAATTTAGAACGCAATCCTTTTATTGCAGAAATAAAGTAGTCCTGCGCTGCATAAAAAACTACTGGCAAGGAAAAAGCAAACATCAGCCACCTAAAAAAAGGTTTGTATTGGTCTAGCCAATATTCTTGCACTTCAAAATATTCAGGAAAAGAAAGGAGCATAACATTACCAAAAGAGAAACCCGCCACCCCTAATTTATAGAGTAAGCTACGGTCAACTTTTTTCTTTGCTGCTGAATAATCTTCTAAAGAAATAGTTGGTTCATAACCAATTCTAGCTAAAAGAATAGCTAAATCTTTTAAGGTTAGCGCTTCACTATTGTAGGTAAACCGCGCCTGTTTTTTTGGAAAATCTACTTGAGATTGTTTTACTGCACTATTAAGTTTATGTAAATTTTCTAAGACCCAAATACATGAACTGCAATGCATGTTTGGTATATGAAATTGCACCACCTGAAAACCTTCCTCATCAAATTCTAATAGCTTTTTGGCGATTTCTTGGTTGGCTAAAAAATCAAATTTATTGGCAATCTCTATTGGTGTTTTACCCGCTGCAGCCTCTAAATCATAGTAACAGTCTAAGCCATTAGTACTAAAGATTTCGTAAACTGTTTTGCAGCCATTACAACAAAATTGTTTTTCATCAAAAACTATTGCTGAATTATCACAAGAGTCACCACAGTGAAAACATGTAGAAGTTTTCATAATACATTTGCTAAATACCTGCTACAAATGTCTACTATGGAATTTACTCAAAATATGATAATTGTCAGGTTTTACTTAACTTACTAACAGTAAATTTGTAAGGTCAGGTAAAGCAAAAGTTATGGAAGAATCTAGATGTGAAAATTGTATAGTTCGACAGTTTAACGCGCTACGAGCAATGAACAAAGAAGAGTTAAAAGCTGTTTCTGATTCTAAAGTAACCAAAACCGTTAAAAAAGGAGAACCTCTTTTTGAAGAAGGTGAAAAACTTGGTGGCGTGTTTTGTGTAAGAAACGGAGTTTCAAAACTTTCTAAATTAAGCGAAAACGGCAAAGACCAGATAATTAAGTTAGCTACAAAAGGTGAGGTTATTGGTCAGCGTTCTGTAATAGCAGAAGAATCTACCAATTTATCAGCTGTAGCAGTTAGTGATATGGAGGTCTGCTACATTCCAAAAGAAAGTATTACGAATACCTTACACAAGAACCCAAACTTTACGCTGGAGGTTTTAAGACATATGGCCCATGACCTAAAAGAAGCCGATGATGTTATTGTAAATATTAGTCAGAAAACTGTAAAACAACGTATAGCAGAAGCTTTTTTATATCTACAAAACTTTGGCCTAGATGATGAGGGTTATTTTAAAGTAATGTTATCTAGAGAAGATATTTCTAATGTAGTTGGTACTGCTACTGAATCAGCTATTAGAATTATTTCTGAATTCAAGAAAAAAGACCTTATTAAAGCTTCTGGCAAAAAACTAGGAATCAAGGACGAAAAAAAACTTAGAGACTTAGCTGAAGGATTTTAACTTTCAGAAAATTCAAAACTGATAATTGTCATAGAATACTGCTCTAACCTAAGGTAATTTTACGCTATCCAAAAAAAAATCCTTAGGTAGATGAAAAAAATATTAATCCCAACAGATTTCTCTGAAAACGCTTGGAATGCCATTAGGTATGCCATGAGGCTGTTTGCTAATGAAGAATGTAAGTTTTATCTACTAAACACCTACACTCCAAGTATACCTAGTAGCCGCTTTATGGCGCCCATTGTTAATGGCAGTAGAATAGAAGATGCCATGCGCTGTAGTTCTGAGAATGGTCTCAAGAACACCGTTCAACTCATAAAAGATGATTTTAAAAACGATAAACATGAGTTTGAAACCATTTCTTCTTTTAATTTATTAGTAGATGAAGTAAAAGATGTAGTAGACACTTTTGGTATTGATTTAATAATAACAGGTACAAAAGGGGCTTCTGGATTAGATGAAGTGTTTATGGGAAGCAATACTGTGCGCATTATTAAAAGCACCAAAAGATGTCCTGTATTAGCTATTCCACAAAATTTTGATTATAACCAACCCTCAGAAATTGCTTTTGCAACCGATTTTAATAGGTTTTATTCACAATCAGAATTAAAACCTTTAATTGAGCTAGCCAAAAGCTTTAATGCCACTATTAGAATTGTACACGTACAATATCAGATAAAAGCACTAAACGAGATGCAGCAGTTTAATTTAGATATGCTACGCAAGTATTTTGGAGAGGTTGAACATTATATTCATACCGTTTCTGAGCTAAACTCAATCTCACAAACACTAGAAATTTTCTCCAAGGAACTCGATATTCATTTGTTAGCTATGTTAAATTATCAGCATAGCTATATGGAGCAGATGACTCGTGAACCCATAGTTAAACGCACTGCCTTTCACACGCAAATACCGTTATTGGTAATTCCTGAATTAGGTATGACACTATCTAGCACTAAACAAATAAAAGAAGAGGAGGTTTATTAAGAACCTTCTCTTCCTATTGGGTTGTCTTCATAGAAATCTTCAAAAACCTTATCTGTAGTATAATTGTCTGTTAGCACCTTATAGACCATAACTACTATCATAGCTTGCCCAAATACTGTTAAGTAAAATACCCAGTTAAATGGAAAGTTCATAGTAACCATAATAGTAACGGTCACTAATAATAGTGTGGTAAACGCTACCATACTCATTGCAGAAATTTTCATAGTCTCTTTTTTATTTTCAAGATACTGAAAATGAGACATTCAAAACAATTAATAAAACTAGCTTAACACGGTTATAACTATTTATTACTGCTATTAACGTTATTTTTTGAAGTTTGCAATACCTGTAGACAACCAGTCAAAATACTTATCTGCATTTGGTGTATAGGCAATTGGTGTAATCAGATTTTCTTCATCATGATTCATCAACACATAGAAAGGTTGTGAATTTGCTTTATATTTTACAGTCTGAAGTTCACTCCATTTTTGACCAATATTTCTAAGTTTTTTACCTGGTCTTAATTTAGATTCCGCTATTTCACCTTCGGGCAAAGGTCTTTTATCATCCACATAAAGTGAAATTAACACCACCTCATTTTTTAAAGCGTTTAAAACTCTGGGTTCTGGCCAAACATTTTGCTCCATCTTTCTACAGTTTACACAAGCCCAGCCAGTAAAATCAATCATAACAGGTTTGTTTACCTTTTTGGCATAGGCTAAACCGTTGTCATAATCATTAAACGCCAAAATATCGTGTGGGGCTAATAAATGTGCACCTGTAGGTATATCCACAGGAGCATCACTATTTGTACTCCCCGTTTTGGAATACCCTACTCCATAAGGAGATTCGCTATATTCTAACGGTGGTGGAAAAGCACTAATTAATTTTAAAGGCGCACCCCATAGACCTGGTATTAAATAAATGGTAAAACTCAAGGTTAACAGCGCCAACAGTAGTCTACTAACAGATATGCTATTGTTATCACCATCATGAGGTAATCTTAGCTTACCCAATAAATAAAGGGATAAGGCCCCAAAAATAGCTATCCAAATTGCAATGAAAACTTCACGTTCTAGCAAATGTAATTGTAGAACTAAATCTGCTTGCGACAAAAATTTAAATGCAAAAGCCAATTCTAAAAAACCTAAAACTACTTTAACCGTATTTAGCCATCCGCCAGATTTAGGTAAAGAATTTAACCATCCAGGGAAGGCAGCAAACAATGCAAAAGGTAAAGCAATGGCTAAAGAAAAACCTAACATACCCACAATTGGAGCAATGCCTCCTTTTGAAGCTGCTTCTACAAGTAAAGTCCCCACAATAGGGCCAGTGCAGGAAAAGGAAACAATAGCCAATGCTAATGCCATAAAAAAGATACCAACAAAACCTCCTCTTTTATAAGATTGCTCGTCAATTTTATTTGCCCATGAACTCGGAAGATTTATCTCAAAAGCTCCTAAAAAAGATATTGCAAAGACCACCAGCAGTAAAAAGAAAATAAGGTTAAACCAAACATTTGTTGCTAAGGCATTTAAAGAATCTGCTCCAAATATTGCCGTTACTGCTGTACCCAACAATACATATATTACTATAATTGAAATACCGTAGATAATAGCGTTTCTAATACCCGCAGCTTTATTTTTACTTTGTTTGGTAAAAAAGCTAATGGTTAATGGTATCATGGGGAACACACATGGTGTTAGCAAAGCCACAAAACCGGATAAGAAGGCTATGATAAAAATGCTCCACAAACCCTTATTTTCTGTATCCGAGTCTTCATATACTATCTCAGCCGAAGCCTCTTTTGGGTTGGTCTCTAGAGGTTTGCTTTCTTGAAGTGTTATCGGAATACTACTTTCTGAAATGTTGTTAAAATCAAATTTTAAATCAACCTCTGTTGGGGGTAAACACTTTTCATCATCACAAACCATAAATTCTACTGATGCCAATGTCTCTGCAATTGGTTCATTCAGAATTACTTTTTGCTTAAATACAGCTTCATTTTCAAAAAACTTTATGGTCATTTGAAAAACCTTATCATCTACCGTATGCCCTATACCTTCAAGGGTTTTACCTTCTAACTTTAAAGCATCATTTGCCTCATCATAATAAAAAGTTGTTGGTATTGGCCCATCTTCTGGTACTTCTTGAGCATATAAATGCCAACCACTTTCAATTGTAGCAATTGAAACTAAATAATACTCTGAATCTGAAATTTTTTCTACCGAGGTTGACCACTTAACGGGCTCGTATAATTGAGAAAAGCTAAGATTTACTAAGAGAAAACAAAGAAGAATTGTAAATTTCTTTACCATAAGTTAAAAGCTTTGTCACTACATTTTTACAAAATTACGGCATTACGCAAACATGAGAATTGAGCTACTGTATTAATTAACGCGTTTGGTAAACTTTAAACGAAATTCTCAATTGATTATTGACCTAATTCTGAGGCTTCAAATTGAGTAAGTTCGTTAGCCAAGAAATAGGCCGTAACTTCTATAGGATTACAACATACTTCGCAATCTTCTACATAGCTTTGTTGACGAATTGAAGTATCTAATAACATTGATATTTCTTCCCAACAATACGGACATTGAAAAAAGTGTTCAAACATTGTTATTAGCCTTAAAATCTTATCTAAATATTAGTATTTAAAAGCTGCCCTATAAGTTGTAAATACTGTAACTCTGATAATTTAGCAGCATATTTTGCTTGATTTTTACTGGTTTCGGCGTTAAGTAGATTAATCTGAGCTTGTCTTAACTCCACAGAGGTTATTTGACCTAATTTGTAACGCTCATTTGAACGCTCAAAATTATCTTTAGCAGTAACCACATTTTGTTCTTGTAACTTAAAAACTTCTAATCTGTTTTCATAGTTACCTTTTGCATTTGCAATATCTCTTCTCACTTGTTGCAAAAGCTGATTTTTTAGATACTCTTGATTATCTCTAAGAATTTTGGTGTTTTTAACTTGAGTTATTCCACCACCACCGTCAAATAAATTCCAAGTTAAATTAACACCTCCGGAAACACCTGTAGAAGTGCTTGCTGCTAAGAATCCTGTTGGAGGAAAATTACTTTCATTCCAACCGTAAGAACCTGTTAACCCAATGGTGGGTAGAAAAACAGACCTTGACGACTTTAGATTATATTCACTAATTGAAATGTTCGACTTAGCTTGTAATAAGCTCACATTGTTTTCTTCTGAACTTTCATAAAAACTATCTAGGTCTATAGGATTGATAAATGCAATTGTAGTATCTACTTCAAAAGCGGTTTGCATGTCTTCATTAAGCACAACATTTAAATCTCTAACGGTATTTTTAAGTAGTTGTCTTTCTGTCATTAAATTAATACTGTCATTTACTAAATCAACCTGTGCATTTAACACATCTAATTTGTTACTTTGACCATATTCAAAAGCATACTCTGCACGTTGTAAACGTTCTTGAGTGTTGGAATACGTGTCTTGCAAAACTTGAATATTCTCAGATATACGGGCTACCTCAAAATACACTGTAAACAATTGTACAATTGTTGTTTCAATAGTTTCTCGGGCCTGCAATTCACTTAAATTATATTCTTCTTTTAAACGCTTGTAGTCATACCAACGCCCCATACCATCGAACAACGTATAATTTAAATTTACACTAGCATTGTATCGTGTTGTTTCAGCACCATCAACAACCGCAGTATTGCCATCTTGAAAGGTAGCTTCTTGGTTGTTTTTATCGTAACTGGCCCCAGCTAAACCAGTTAATGTTGGTAAAAATCCAGAGTTTAATAACGCTTGGTTGTTATCTGCGATATCAACATTGTTTCTGGCAATTTTTATTCCAAAATTATTCTCTAAAACCTTATTTATAGCCTCTTGCTTTGAAAGGATTTCTTGTTGAGCAAATACGAATTGGGAGGCTAGAATAATTGTTACTATAACACTTGTGATTCTCATACAAGATTATCTTCTAATTCTTTTGATTCTACTTTATAGCTAGCATGATGATTTGCACTGTTGATTACAGTTTCTGATTTTTCCATGAACTCTTCTTCATGCTGCTCTTTTATTGCACGTTCAACTTCTTCTTTAGTTACTTTTTCTCCGGTTATCAACCACTTCACAAACACTTTTAAGCTATTACTGAACGATAAAAACAAGGGCAATAACAAAAGAGTTAAAACCGTTGCAAAACCAATACCAAAAGCAATTGCGATAGCCATTGGTTTTAAAAATTGTGCTTGTCTGCTTTTCTCTAATAATAACGGCGCCAAACCTGCAATTGTGGTTATTGAGGTTAAGAATATAGCTCTAAATCTTGATCGGCCTGCTTTATATAATGCAATATTGAAAGACATACCTTCTTGCAAATTTGAATTGAATTTACCTATAAGCACCAGGCCATCATTCACCATAATACCAATTAAGGCAATGATTCCCATTAAGGATAAAATATTTACAGGAAAACCAATTATATAATGCCCCCAACCTACTGCTGGCAAACAAAACGGCACCAATAGTAACAGTAATAAAGGTTGACTAAAACTTCTAAATGTAAAAGCTATGGTTATATAAATAAGAAACAAAAATGTAAGTCCTACAAATCGTAATGAGTTAACAAACTTTAAACGTTCTCTGTTTTGCCCCTCATAGCTTGGTGTAATTGTTGGATATTTTGATAAAATATCTGGCATTACCTCTGTTTGCACCCATGTCATCACATCTGGCGCACTAGTTTTAGGGTCTTTTAAATCTGCATTTATCTGAATTTCTCGTCTACCATCTAAGTGATTAATGGCCACATCACCCCTTGCAATTGAATACGATGCAATCTCTTTTAAAGGCACGCGAGCCCCCGTTGGTGTTAGTATACGTATCTCATCTAAGTCTGTAATAGAAGACCTATTTTCACGGTCATATCTTACCCATACTCGAATCTCATCTTGTTGTCTTTGAAAACGCTGTGCTTGTACCCCAAAGAAACCTGCACGAACCTGACTCATAACATCTCTCAATGTTAGTCCCATTAAATATGCGTTTTCTTTTAATTCTAAACGAATTTCTTTAATACCTGCAGGGTCGTTATCAGATATATCTTTTAGTAGGGTATTATTGTTAAAAGCAGTTTTTAATTCTTCTTTGGCTGCCTTTAATTCTTCAATATTATTTCCTAATAAGGAAACCGAAACCGGACTTCCACCAAAATTTCCTCCTGAACCATAAATAAGAGATTCTACCCCAACTACCGGGCCAACCAACTCTGATAATCTATTGGTTATCATATCTGCAACAATAGCATCTGGTCTATCCTCTCCAGGTAATAAATTAATTTGAAGGGTTGCTTGAGAAGAACCCGGACCAAGATTTTTTATGACATTTTCAAAAAGAATTTTATCTGTTCCTTGCAGGTATTTTTCTGTTAGTTCTTGATTTACAATCTCTGCCTTTTCTTCAATTAATGAGATGATAGAATCTGTAACTTTTTCGTTGGTTCCGTTAGGCATTTGCAGTTCAACCGAAATCCTATCACTCGCTACCCTTGGAAAAAAGGCTGTTCTAATGATTCCGCCACCTACAGAGCCAAATGATAGCATCAAAATCACTACAAATAATGAAAAAACTAGTATTTTATTACGTAACGAAAAACGTAAAACAGGACTATAAAGCTTGTCCCGCATCCAACTCATAATCTTATCTCCGAATTCATTAATTTTTCGAAGCTTAGAGAACAGTACAGCTATACCTTTTTTAGGTTGATTCTCTTGTTTTGTTAATGCCTTTGAATGCGCCAAATGTGCAGGTAAAATAATAAGTGCTTCTACTAGTGATACTACAAGAGTTAAAATAACAATCACTGCAACTTCACTAAAAAACTCACCAATTCTACCATCTAAAAACAACAATACAGCAAAGGCAAGAACCGTGGTAATTATAGCCGACACAATGGGAGGTATAACTTCCATAACACCGTCTAATGCGGCTTGCACTGGCTTTTTACCTTTTTCATAATGCTGGTAAATATTTTCTGCAATAACAATACCGTCATCTACCAAAATTCCGATAACGATTATCATTCCAAACAAGGAAAGTACGTTGATAGTAACCCCCATAAATGGAGCAAAAGCAAACATTCCTAAAAAGGCAACTGGCAAACCAAATGCCACCCAAAATGCAAGTCTAGTGTTAAGAAATAAACTCAAAAAAATGAGTACTAGAATAATACCAACAATGGCATTCTCTGTAAGCAATGCCGTTCTTTGATTTAGCGTTTTTGAAAAATCACTGGTAATATTAAGCTGAACGTTATTGTACTTTGCATTAAAATCTTCTATATAGGCCTTTACTTTATCTGCAGAACCTACCAAATCTTCTGTATTTGTGCTGGTAACTGTGATATTTACGGCTAAATTACCATCGTAGAAACTAGAGTTAGGTGTTTCAGAAAAACGGTCTCTTAAAATAGCAACATCTTTTAAACGAATAGTTCTGCCAGTTTCATCTGCCTTAACCACAAGGTTATTTAGCTCATCACCATAATAAGAACGATTATTAGCTCGTATTAAATATTCTTCTGCATCAGTTTTAATGTTACCACCGGTAACTAAAATATTTGCGTTTTCTACTGCATTGGCAACCTCTTGAAATGATACCCCATAGGCTAAAAGGTTATTTTCATTTACTGCAATTTCAATTTCCTCAGCCGGATATCCAGAAACTTCAATTTGAGAAATACCATCTATGGTACGTAAGTCATTTTCAACTTGTCGTCCAATTTGTTTTAAAGTAGCCAAATCTATTTGATCACCAGAAACTGAGAAGGCAATTGTAGGCCTTACCACATCTAATTTAGCTACCACTAAAGGCTCCATACCTGTTGGAAAAGTTGGAACTCTGTCTACGGCATTTTTAACCTCAAGTAGCATAAAGTCAACATCTCTACCTTTTTCAATCTCAACATTTATAGTACCACTATTTTCTCTAGATGTAGAGGTAACACGCTCCACACCTTGCAAACCCTTTAGGTTGTCTTCAATTTTTAAAACAACACCTTCTTCAATTTCTTGAGGAGAGGCACCAGGATATGTTATGGTAACAATTATGTTTTTAGACTCGTTTAGTGGAAAGTATGAAGACTTTAATGAAAGCGCTCCAACTATACCAAAAACAATAAATGCAATAATTATTACATTAACTGCTACATGATGCTTTATAAAGTATGAAATTAACTTTCTCATTCTACTGTTGTATTTTTTTCTTTATACACTTGAACAAGCATACCTGGATATGCTCCAACAACAGGTCTCGTGATAATTCTTTCCCCGTCTGGTACATTTTTTAGTACTACGGTCTTATCTGAAAAATAAACAGGATTAACATCAATAACATCTAAAATAGAATCTCTTACCACATAAATTTGATTGTTATCTAGCATTAAAGACCTATCTATTTCAATAGCATTAGGTTCTTGTCTAGCTTCTAATTTAGCTTCTAAATATTGACCTTCTTTAAGGTCTGCGTCTACCACTTCTATAAACACGGTAATTGTTTGGGTAGCTAAATCTACCCTACCATTTACTCTTGATACCTTACCCGTATAGGTTTTGTTTTTCTCTAAATTTTCTAGATTAACCGTTTTACCAACCTTTAGAAACTCACTATACGATTTGGGTAAGGCCACCTGTAGTTCATAAGTGCCTGTTTTTATGAATTCACCTAATTTTTGTCCAGACCGCACCAGGGTACCCTCAGAAACCAAAGCATCTGCTAAAACCCCAGTAAATGGAGCGGCGATAACGTATTTAGATAAACGTTGCTCTAAGTTTTTTACGTTATAAAAACTAGTTAATATACCTTTACCCGAAATAAAATATTTCTCTTTCTCTGAAGTAAACTCAGGTAAAGCAGGTGTAGCCTTATCTAGCTCATAGCTCGCCAAGTAATTTTGCCATTTATCAAAAACTTCTGGGTAATCTAATCGCAAATCAGGCATTATAGAAGTAAGTAAATTATAATAATTACTTTTTGCTGACTGCACACTAGCCCTATATTCTGAAGCATCTATTCTAATGAGTGTTTGCCCTTTTCTATATTCTTGCCCCGTTTTAAACAAATAAGCACCTGGTCTAAATACACCTTGTACTTCAGCAAATAACTCTACTCGTTCTTTAGCCACCAAATTTCCATTTGCTGGTACTACAATATCAATTTCTTTGTTTGTTACTGTGTCTACAAATACAGTTTTAACAACTTTACTAGGTTGTGGACGCCTTTCTTTTTTGCTAGCTATGATAGCTTTTGCGCCAAAAAATGATGCTACGATTAACAGTAATCCTAAAACAGAAAGAAT
The DNA here is from genome assembly GCF_014235875.1 of Croceivirga lutea. GTDB lineage: Bacteria > Bacteroidota > Bacteroidia > Flavobacteriales > Flavobacteriaceae > Croceivirga > Croceivirga lutea. Next base: position 136,090 of record NZ_JACJUK010000002.1, read on the forward strand.
AATATATCTCGAATTCATAAGAACAAAATCGATTGGTGTTGGTTTAAGCCGTAAAACTATTTGTATTAGTCTCGTTTACAGGTTAAATATTTCATAAAATAAAAAGGAAAGTACCGCAACAACGCATTAAACAGTCTAAACAACAATTTTTTACCCGTAAACATCAAAAAAAAAGGGGACGCCTCCCAACGTCCCCAAACCAAACAAACTAAAGTATAACTAACTACTCATTCTGGTCATCTTCAAAAATGGTTTCTGCATACCTTGTTTTTTGAAGATTGATTTCTTTATAATCAGAATTTGTCTTTTTATCGTCTGTATCAAAAACTAAAAACTGACCTTTATTCACATTTTCTAATCCTTCAAATGAATTGAAGTGATTGTTCTGTATTTGAAATATTTTTACGTTCGTTAATTGTGCAATCTCACTTGGTATTGCACCCTCTAAATTATTATTTGCCAAAACCAACTCTTTAAGTTGCCCACAATTACCAATTGTATTTGGAATACTACCTTCTAACCTATTATCAAACAATCCTAAACTATTGAGCTTCGTTAATTGACCAAAGGTCACAGGAATGGTACCTTCAAAATTGTTACTTGAAAGATTTAACACCTCAAGCTCTTTTAAATCACCTAAGCTTTGAGGAATTGGACCACCAACAAAATTGTTAAACAATGACAGCTCTTGTAGTTTATTCAACTTGCCAATATTTTCTGGCAAAGAACCTTTAATTCTATTCATTTCTAACTTTAAAACCCTAAGATTTTCTAACTCAACAATATCTTTTGGAATTACTCCCGTTATATTATTAAAAGCAAGATTTAAGCGCTCTAAATGTTTAAGCTGACCTATGCTTTCTGGCAAGCTTCCAGAAAGATTGTTATTAAAAAGGTTGATTTCTGTTACATGACCATCTTTAATTACAATCCCCGCCCATGTAGTTATGTCAGAATTTAAATTCCAAGATGTGGTCCATTTTTCACCATTTGTATTTTCATACAAACTCAACAACGCTTCTTTTTCTTTTTTAGAAACTGTATTTGCGCTAACTAAGAAAACACTTAGAAAAAAATAGATACCTAATAGCAATCTTGTAGTCATTTGTTGGTTGTTTTGTATTTATTTTCTTACAAATTACGAAGAAGATTAATGAACCACCAAAAGTTGACGCCCTATTTTAGGCCAATTGTTGTGTAATGATTGGAATTTGTTGTGAGCGGATTAAAAATTGTGGTAGGTTTTTTCTTACTTTTAAGGTTCTAGATGCATTGAAACCTCTTCCCATTCTTCCATTAGCGTTTCTAGATGCTTTTTCTTAGCATGATAATTATCAAAAAATGAAGGGTTAGAAGCTGTTTCATTGTAATTAACCGCTAATTCATGGTCCATTTCTGCAATTTCATTTTCATGAGCAGCAATCTTTTTTTCTAGTGAACTGAGTCTGTTTTTAAGAGATTTTTTTCTCTTTTGGGCCTCGTAATCATCAGCTCCTTCTTTTATAATTACCGATTTTTCTTGTTCTTTTTTCTCGATATCCCTGAAATCATCAGTCTTTTTTTGTTGTAAGAAAAAATCAATATCTCCTAAGTATTCCTTAATCCCACCATTTTTAAATTCGTACACCTTATTCGAAAGACCTTGTAAGAAATCTCTATCATGGGAAACTAATAGTAATGTGCCTTCAAAATTGTTTAAGGCTTCTTTTAAAACATTTTTTGATTTAATATCTAGATGGTTTGTAGGCTCATCCATAACTAAAACATTGAAAGGTTGCAATAACATTTTTGCTAGAGCCAATCTATTACGCTCACCCCCAGATAATACCTTTACGTGTTTATCAACATCGTCACCTCTAAATAAAAATGAACCCAAAATATCTCTAACCTTACTACGATTTTTTTCATTTGCAGCATCAATCATGGTGTCTAGAATGGTTTTTTCACCATCTAAATATTCTGCTTGGTTTTGGGCAAAGTAGCCTATTTGCACATTATGACCCGGTTTGCAATCTCCCTGATAAGGCAACTCACTAACCATGATTTTAGCCAACGTACTTTTACCTTGACCATTTTGACCTACAAAGGCAATTTTACTTCCTCTTTCAACAAGTAGATTAATGTTATTTAAGACCTGCTTTTCTCCATAGGCTTTAGAAACTTTTTCTAAGTTCAATACAACCTTACCAGGAACTACAGAAACCGGAAAACGAAGATTCATTACTGCGTTATCTTCATCATCAACTTCGATAATATCTAGACGGTCTAATTTTTTAATTAACGATTGCGCCATTGATGCTTTACTAGCTTTTGCTCTAAACTTTTCAATAAGTTTCTCGGTCTGCTCAATCTGTTTTTGTTGGTTCTTTTGGGCGTTTAATTGTTGTTCTCGAATCTCATTTCTATAAGCCAAAAACTTTGTGTACGGCTTATTGTGGTCATATATTTTACCAAGAGATATTTCTATAGTTCTATTGGTAACATTATCTAAGAACATTTTGTCGTGAGAAACAATAACTATTGCCCCAGAATAACTTTTTAGAAAATCTTCTAACCAAATTATCGATTCAATATCTAGATGGTTGGTAGGCTCATCTAACAGCAATACATCGTTTTTTTCTAGTAATAACTTAGCCAGTTCAATTCGCATTCGCCAACCACCAGAAAACGTATCTGTTTTTTTATTAAAATCTTCTCGCTTAAAACCTAAACCTTGCAGAATTTTCTCGGTTTCTCCTTGGTAATGGTATCCTCCTAAAATTTCGTACCTGTGTGTAACATCAGTAAGGTTTTCCATTAATTGATGATAACCCGTACTTTCATAATCTGTTCTGGTTGCTAAATCTGAGTTTATTTGAGCTAATTCTTGCTCTAGCTTCATCAACTCCTCAAAAGCTTGGTAGGCTTCTTCTAGAACAGTTCTACCAAAAACAAAATCAATATCCTGTCTAAGAAAACCAATCTGAACTTCTTTTTCTTTAGCTATTACACCTGTATCAGCTTGATTGTCTCCCGCCAACAATTTCAACAGGGTAGACTTACCAGCTCCGTTTTTACCTATTAAGCCAACACGATCACCCGCATTGAGTCTAAAAGATATTTCCTCAAATAAATATTCTCCATTAAATGAAACAGATAAATTGTGTACGTTTAGCATTCTGTAATAAAAGTTACAATGGTAGAACCACCTTCTTCGTAAATTTGTGATCTAATTAAATGCAAATGTTAAAAAAAGGTTCAAAACTATACAGCATTTTAACAGGAACTTGCCCTAAATGCCATAATGAAAGCATGTATGAGAATAAAAATCCATACGCAATTTCTCAGCTTTTTAAAATGAATGAAAGATGCTCTTACTGCGGAACTAAGTACAAAATAGAACCTTCTTTCTTCTATGGAGCAATGTATGTAAGCTACGGTTTAGGTATTGCTTTTGGTGTTGCTGCATTCGTAATTAGCTACTTATTTATTGGAGCTAGTCTTAAAGCAAGTTTCATAGCCATTGTTGCCACCTTGGTTGTATTTATGCCCGTAATCATTAGACTTTCTAGAAATATTTGGATAAACTTCTTTTTTAAATACGACCCAGAAGCTGCAATATCTTCCACAAAAGCTTAAGCTTTATATCGTTTTCTAAAACGATTGATATTCATATCTACATCTAATGCCTTACCCTCTTCTATTAGGTTAACTAATTGTTCTGATGCATAAGGGCCAATGAGAACCCCTCTAGAGCCAAAACCGTTTAAAACATAAAGTTGTTGATATTCTGGATGTTGTCCAACTAACGGTCTGCGGTCGGCCACCGTGGGTCGAATACCTGCCTGATGTCCTGTAACCTCATATTTTGTTTTTAAAAAAGAGGATGCCTTCTCTATTAACTCTTCTTTAGATTCTTGCGTTGGTGTATTTGTTTTGTCTTTCCATTTATAGGTAGCACCAAGAAGGTATTCATTGTTTTCTAATGGAATTACAAATGCACTTGATTTTATTACACTATTTTCTTTTAAATCTGGAGCAGTAATTTTTAGAAGTTCTCCTTTTGTACCATTTAAAGGCAGATAGTTAAAATAGGGGTTAGATTTTAATCCATACCCCTCACAAAACACAATCTGCTTAGCAGAAACACCTTTATAGCTAACACAATTTGTATTTAATTGAAGTTCATTAAAATCGAATTTCTGGATAGCTATTTTATCTTGCTTGGTTAAATACGCTTTATAATTGGTTAGTAATGTTTTGGTATCTATTCTTCCTGTTTGAAGCACTTCTCCAAAACCAAAAGGAGCATCTAATTGATTGTTTTGATTTTTGACAATAGTGGTAGAAAGAAACGAACATAACCTTGGATTATCAGAGGCTTCAAACCATAAGTTTTGTTCTTCAATTGAAGCAAATTTGCGAAGAACACGCATCTTATAGTCTAGTTTCACCTGTAACTTTTGCTCTAATTTTTCATAGAATGGCATCGCAATTGGCATTTGAATATCGGCTTTCCATGCCAGAGAAAAACGTTTTAGAATTACCGGATTGTACAAGCCTCCTGCAACTAGCGAAGCTTGTTGAGAATTATCAGAAAATACGTGATAGGTTTTACCTGCCTGTTCTAAACGTTCACAAAGTGAAATACCCGCTAACCCTAATCCTACGACCAAATAATCTAACATTATGCAAAGGTAGGGGTTGCATATAAAAAAACGTCCCGAAAAAATCGGGACGTTTGTTTTGTTGAATTGGAATAGTATTCTGAGCTTAATATGCCCACATGTCTTGTTCCCTATCGCGAATATTTTCTTTTATTCTATTCGCTTCTAATAACTGGAACAAAGCATTATCAAAAACGTAATCGTCAATTTCTCTATCACCTTGAACATTATCTTCTTTATAAATGGTGCCGTTGAATCTTCTAGCATTTAACAACATATCAAAAGATATGGGCTGAGCAGAATTGCTTTGATTAAAGACTTTAGCTTTATGCAATATCTCTCTTGCGCTAGGATACCAAACCCAAAATAACTCTACTTTGTTTTGGTTTGGATCCATAGATTCATCATCTATAAAGTTAACATCTGGTGCAACTGGAGCAATACCTAATAAACGGTATTTTAATTCTCCTTGTCTTTTGTCAAAATACCAGATGCCTTTGATTCTGTACTCTTCAATGTCAGCAGCATCTAAGTCTCTTCTGTTAATAAATTCTTCTGAAACTTGTTCACCTGCATTCAATTGTTCGTAACCTAAATCAGTGGTATCGACTTTTTTAAGTGTAGCACCTAGTTGATCAAGAGTACGCTTATCTGTAAAATAAGGGTCTACATAAACATCAGTTAATTCACCTGATTTAATAGCCTTCATTAATACGTGATAAAGTGATCTTCTATCTGCCCCTATATCTACCGTATCTGTTGGATAGTATAAAGGAAAATTTACTCTCTCATCTAAATCTATAACCTCCCACACTGTTTTTGACCAAAGTATATCGCGGTCATCAACATAACCGTATGGTAGCGGTGCATCGTCGTCTGCCAATTTTTGAGACTCTGTTTTCTTTCCAATATCTTCTGGCTTTTTGGCATTTAAAATATTTGCCTGAGCCGCCAATGAAATAGGCAGAATACTTAGTGCTGAAATCAACAATACATTTTTCCAATTCATAATCGTAATTCTTTAGTTTGTCAACTCTACAACTACAGGAGATACTTTCTTTAATTTGTAGCTTCTGTTGTTAGAAATATATGCGTTAATATCAAATATTTGAACTGCGTCTCCTCTTTTTGCTCTTTTAAGGGCAGACTTAGCTTGCGCATTTAATTTATTACCGTTAACTACTACGGTTGGTTGACCTGGAACTTTAAATTTAAAACCATTAACACCAATGTTAAGGTCAAAATCAAAGTCATCTAACAAGGCACCAATTGTAGCAATTTCAAGGTTTCTACGAGGCATTTTTGCACTACCTGCTTCACCACGGACTGTACCACTAGGTCTTGGAATATCTTTAATTCTAAACTCAGTAGTTGAACCTACAGGTGTACCATCTGGTAGTGTACCATTTGCTCTAATACTTACAGTTCTACCAGTACCAGGATTCATTACATACTTGCTACCGCTTCTTTTACTTAAACCAGGAGCAGAAGCTGTAACTTTATTATCTGGAATACCAGGAATAGAAATTGTCATTGGGTTAGCAACACCACGATAAACCACATTCATTTTATCAGCAGAGATTACTGCAGAATTTGGTTTATTGATAGTTGCAAAACTGTTATTTATCTCAACAGGAATTTCTTCACCATCTTGCATAAATACCATAGTACCTTTTATTTCGTGGTCACCGGCTGCACCAGCACCAACTAATAACTGAATACCACCAGCTTCTAATTTATAGTCTTTGCCTTCAGCTAGTTTTCTACCATCCATAGTTAAGTCAGCCTTAACAGGAGTAGAGGTTTTGTCTGTTTTACTAATGATAATTTTACCATCGTACTTTTCACCACTGTAGAAAGCAGACTTTGAGGCTGCTAAGGTGGTAGCAAAATTTTTCAACGATACCGCTTCTGTTAAGTTACCTTCTAAAAGACCTTTTAAAACCTCTTGTTCAGTAGTCTTAATATCAGCTTGTAATTGTGTAATCTGAGCTAAAGAAGCTACCATTGGGTAACCTTCGTAGTGGTACTTAATCCAATCTTGACGTGTACCATCTCTTTTCTCAACTTTACCATCTTCTCCACCAGTAGAAAAACGAGTAGCAACTGCTTCTTTAACATCGTTTAACTTATCTGCTGGCAACGCTTTAGTAACGCCTTCACGATAGTTGTTAATCATATCTAGGAACTTTTGTCCTTCTGGAGTTAAGTTGTCACCCTGAAAGAAGTGGTTGTCTAAGTAATCAGACTTATCCATTACTACATAATCTTTAGGATCTTCTACTTCAGCAGTCATTCCTTTTTTCAAATCTTCTAAATACGTAAAGTATTCAGTTGATAATCTTGATACTTCTTGTGCGTTTTGAAAGAGTACACCGTATTCTTCTGAGTTTTCAGAAGCTTTGGTTTCTAAACCTTCAAAGAAAGCCAAGTTATTTTCTGTCATTTTAGCATTAGAAGTCTCTAGCTTTTCGTTCATTAGACCGAAAGCTGCAAGAACCTCTTTGCTCATATTCAGGGCCAACATCGCGATGAAGATTAGGTACATTAAGTTTACCATCTTCTGACGTGGTGATTGTTTTCCTCCTGCCATTTTTTCTAATTAGAATTTAATTAATGATTTGGGTTTGGTTTCAACTAGTGTTCTAATTAGTTTTTGCCGCCCATGGCTGTTAACATACCACCATACACACCGTTTAAAGATGAAAGGTTGGTTGCTAAAGATTCCATTTGGTCTTTTAAAGCACCTGCGTTTTGTACTACTTCTTCATTAATTGAAGCTTGACGACTAGCGCTTTCTAATTGTACTTTATACAAGCTGTTTAAAGACTCCATTTGAGCTGCAGCATGTGATAATTCTTCTGAATACTTTTTAGTGTGCTGAATGGCATCTGTTGTTGGTGCAATATTTTTAGCAGCACCTTCGAAACTTTTAATGCTTTCACCTAAACTTTCGAATAATTGAGAATCAATATTAGCCTCTTTTAATAAGTTATCTAACTTCTTAGAAAGCATACCTTCTGACTCTTCTATTTTCTGAGCTTCAGCTTTTCTTTCTTTACCTTGACCACCAGCTAATTCTGGGTAAACTAGAGACCAATCGTATTCGTCATCTACTGGTTCAAAAGCAGAAATCGCAAAAATTAATGCTTCTGTAATAAGTCCAACAGCTAAAAGTAGGCCACCTGTAAGTGGTCCAAACTCCCAGTGTAAAATTTTAAATAACGCACCGATGATTACTACCGATGCTCCAAGGCCATAGGCCATGTTAAACAGCTTCTTTGTTGATTTTGACTGTGCCATAATTTTAATTTAATTAAGTTATATAAATAAGGATTTGGTTACTAATTTGTCTCGTAGTGTTCCCATTTTTCCATTTATTATCTCGTACTTCTTTTTCTTTGACTTTCTGAATCTTCTTCTCCCATATAGTCTTGTACGGTTCTAAACCCTATATAGGATCTCGCAGAGTCTTGATATTCATAATCTCTTGTACTTACTTGCAAGAAATAAGCAACATCTTTCCAAGAACCACCGCGAATTACTTTACGTTTATTCTGACCAGAACCTGCATTTGGGTTCATAGTTGATACAAATTCATAAGCAGCTGGGTCGTAGCTTGAGTTTGTCCACTCAGAAACGTTACCTGCCATATTGTAAAGGTTGAAATCATTAGGCTCGTAAGACTTAGCCTCAACGGTATAAAGGGCAGCATCTGCAGCGTAGTCTCCACGTTGTGGCTTAAAGTTTGCCATAAAACAACCTGTATCACTAATAACGTATGGTCCACCCCATGGATACGTACCACCTTCGATACCTCCTCTTGCTGCATATTCCCACTCTGCTTCAGTTGGTAAACGAAATTGATTTACAAATTGTCTACCTCTACTTTTTTGATCGTCATTTTTGAATTTAGTTCTCCAATGACAGAAAGCTTTTGCTTGTTGCCAGTTTACACCTACTACTGGATAATCGCTATAAGCATCATGCCAAAAGTAATCGTTGTGCATTGGCTCATTATACGAATATTCAAAGTCTCTAATCCATACTGTAGTATCTGGGTAAATGGGCAATACTTCTTTACGAATAAAATCGCTTCTTTTACCAGATTTAGCTCTTGCTGCAGCTTCAATGTCCATCCAGTTATACTTGTATTTCAACTGTTTAACATTGATAGTGCGCTGACCATTGTAAGTTTCTTCTTCAGACAAGTAAATAGAATCCATTATTTCAGCATAATACTCATCTATATATTCGTCTGTTTCCCAAACTAGGTCAATATCTTTATTTAGAGCGTACCCTTCATAAGGGTCATCTCCCATACCCAGATAATTGTCTAATTTATATTTTTCCCAAACGGATAGATTTGAAGTATCTGCGGATTTAAACGCATATTCTCCAATAGTATCTTCGTCGTCTGGACCCAGACCTAATTGGTCTGATAATATAGCAAGCTTAGTTCTTACAACAGAATCTTTAACCCACTCTACAAACTGGCGGTACTCACTATTGGTAATTTCTGTATCATCCATGTAGAATGAACGCACTGTTACGGTTCTCGTCGGGGCATTTAATAATTTTCCTTGATCCTCTTCGGCTTTACCCATGACAAAGGAGCCACGTGGTATAAGTTCCATTCCATAAGGTTTCTCGGGATACCATTTCTTACCCTGCACACCAACTAATTCACCTTTAGATCCTGATTTGGAACCACAACTGGTTAATAAAAAACCAAGCACTAATGATGTTAAAACTAGTTTTCTCATACTTTAGGTTATAAATTCGGGTTTACTAGATTAATAGAGTAACTCATTTTCATACTCTAAAACTTCTTTTTATTTATAATATTGTATTGCTCAAAATTTATTGAGCAAAAAAATATTTAGTTAAAGCCTTTTTTATAAGCTTTAAACCACCGCTCCGGAATTATTTGATTACATGCATCAAAATAATCTTGCTCAGTGCAGGGTAATAACGATACCGAATTTGATTTAGTATGATCTTGGTAAATAGATGGTACTTCTACCCACCATCTTTCTGTTACATGGCTTTTGTAGAAAACCAACTCCTCGTCCTCTGTTGGAACTGTGAACTTTGTAAAGTCTTCGCTCTTAGAGCTTGGCATTTCTTTTACTCTAAAACCAAGACCTTCTATGAAATACCAAATTATCTGGGAAACTAATTGAAAACAAAGTGAACTGTTTTCAATTTCATAAATACCAAAAAGATTTACTTGGTCACTTATACCCGCATAGCGCGCAAGGGCACAGATTTCTCTTCCTGTAAAACCATTTGGTGAAAAGTTTGATAGCATGCCTACTTCACTAGCAGCAACTGCACGCATATCTAAACTTACAAGATTACAGCTACGCAATACTGGTTCTGCCAAGGTAATATCTGAAGCAATTTCTCCTAACCGATACGAATCAAAAAATAAACGCTCCATTAAGTCAATTTCTTCTTGGGCGTTAAAATAGGTTTGATAGCCTAGATTTGAAAAATTATATAAGTTATTTGGTTTATCTGTGATGACTTTGCTCATGTACGATTGTGAGGAAACTAACTCATCATCATCTCCAAAATCAAAACGACTATCAATGGAAACCAAATTAACCATAGGCTTAATATTATCAAAAGCTCTATAGGTAGGAAAAGTAATATCTTGGGTAGCGCCTAATACTATTGGAATAATTTTTTCTTCTAACAAACCAGCTACCACCTCTTTTACTACAAAGTAAGTATCCTCAATAGTTTCCCCTGGCTCAATATCTCCAATATCAATGATAGTTGCATTCCAATTGCCTTGCATTAAGCGATAAAATTGTATGCGTAAGGCATCTAAATCTAACTTCTCAGGTTTTTTCTCAAATGCATTTCTAGATTCCAGAACTCCAAATATGGCTACTGTTGCATTAGCAAAAACAGGTAAACCTTTTTTTTCTGTGTGGATGTGAATGCTTTTTCCAATAGACTGCGGTGGCAAGAATTCTGTAAATGCCAAAACCTTGTCTTTAACAGGAACTAGAAAATCAAATGCCATAATTCAGACGATTTGCAGGGGATTAATAGGTTTATTTTTTAGTTTTTGCTTTTGTTTTTCTTTTCTTAGGGGTTTTCTGCTCAATTAATGCTTTTACCTCATCTAACGAAAGTGCATTGGGGTCTACATCTTTTGAAATCTCAACTTTTATTTTGCCCTTAATAATGTTGTGACGTCCCCATCTTGCTTTTTCAATTCTTATTTCTTCCTCAGCCCATTCGCGAACTACTTTTTCTGCCTCTTTTTTCTTTTTAGCTTCAATTAGTTCTTCTATATCTTCCTGGGATAAATTATCAAAGTCATATTTTTTATTCACATTGATAAACATTCCATCCCATTTCAAGAACGGCCCAAAGCGACCAACCCCTTTAGTTACATCTTTACCTTCGTAAGCTGCAATTGGGGCATCTGCTTTTTGTCTTTCTTTGATAAGCTCTACAGCGCGTTCCATATCTACATCAAAGGCGCTCTCACCTTTATCTAAAGAAATAAATTTTTTACCAAATTTTACATATGGCCCATATCTACCAACATTGGCTTCTACTTCTTCACCCTCAAAAACTCCTAGTTTTCTCGGTAATTCAAAAAGCTCCATGGCTTCTTCAAATGATATGGTATTGATAGATTGGTCTGGTAGTAAGCTAGCAAATTGCGGTTTTTCTTCTTCTTCTGAAGTTCCAATTTGTACCATTGGGCCAAATCTTCCTAATCTTGCTGAAACCTGTCGCCCTGTTTTTGGGTCTGTACCTAAAATACGTTCTCCACTTGCTCTATCAGCATTTTCTTCAACATCTTTTACGGTAGGATGAAAATCTTTGTAAAAATCTTTCATCACTTTCTGCCAGTCTTCATCACCTGCAGCAATCTCGTCAAAATCTTCTTCAACCTTAGCCGTGAAATTGTAGTCTAATACGTTGCTAAAATGTTCTACTAGAAAATCGTTCACAACCATTCCAATATCAGTAGCTACTAATTTTCCTTTTTCAGAACCTACGGTTTCCGTTAGATTTGATTCTTTTATAGCTCCTTTTTCAAGTAACAATTCTACATATTTACGTGGCGTACCTTCTAAAGTACCTTTTTCAACATACCCTCTATTTTGAATGGTTGAAATTGTTGGAGCATATGTAGATGGTCTACCAATACCTAATTCTTCTAATTTTTTAACTAAAGATGCCTCTGTATACCTATAAGGCGGTCTTGTAAAGCGTTCAGTAGCACTAATAAATACGTTTGACAAAGCATCACCAACTTTCATATCTGGCAACAAACCATCTTGCTCGTCTGTATTGTCTTCATCATCTGTGCTTTCTAAATACACTTTTAAAAAACCGTCGAATTTTACCATTTCTCCATTTGCAGAGAATTGCTCACTATGCTTAGAGGCGTCAATTTTTACATTGGTTCTTTCTAACTGCGCATCACTCATTTGAGATGCTAAGGTTCTCTTCCAAATTAGTTCATAAAGTCTTGCTTGGTCTCTTTCTAATGAAGGACTTTGCATAGCCATATTAGTTGGTCTAATAGCCTCGTGTGCTTCCTGCGCTCCTTTTGCTTTACCCTTAAAATTTCTAACCTTACTATACTTTTCACCATAGTTTTCAATAATAGCTTCTTTGGCAGCGTTGATGGCTTCGTTAGAGAGGTTAACACTATCTGTACGCATATAAGTGATTAAACCAGCTTCGTATAAACGCTGCGCAACCTGCATTGTTCTAGACACATTAAAATACAATTTTCTAGATGCTTCTTGTTGCAAGGTTGAAGTAGTAAATGGTGGTGCTGGTGATTTTTTAGCTGGCTTTTTATCTAAGTTAGCTACTGAAAAATCTGAACCTATATTTTGATTTAAAAAAGTTTCCGCTTCTTTTTTACTAGCGAATGTTTTATTGAGTTTTGCAGAAAACGAATCACCACTTTGGGTTTTAAATTCAGCTTTTATTCGAAAGGATGCTTCTGGTTTAAACCCTTCTATTTCTCGTTCTCTTTCAACAATTAGTCTAACCGCTACTGATTGTACTCTACCTGCAGATAAACCTGGTTTTATTTTTTTCCAAAGCACTGGAGACAACTCATAACCCACTAGTCTATCTAAAACCCTTCTAGCTTGTTGTGCATTTACTAGGTTATAATTTATGTCTCTTGGATTCTCAATAGCCTTTTGTATAGCTGCCTTAGTAATTGAATTAAAAACAATACGTTTTGTATTCTTATTAGACAAACCCAATTCTTCAGCTAAGTGCCAAGAAATGGCTTCTCCCTCACGGTCTTCATCACTCGCCAACCAAATTACCTCTGCCTTTTTTGCTAGGTCTTTTAGTTTTTTCACCAAAGGTTTTTTGTCTTTATCAACTATATATTTTGGCTCAAAATTGTTTTCAACATCTACTCCTAGCTCTTTAGAAGGCAAATCAGCAATGTGACCAAAACTTGATTCAACTTGAAATTCTTTTCCTAAAAATTTCTCTATTGTTTTAGCTTTTGCTGGAGACTCAACAATTACAAGGTTCTTCGGCATTCGATTGGTTTTGAGGTAACAAATGTATAGGATTTTTTATTTTGAATTCGACTACTCAACCGTTTTAAACAAAAAACCCCGCTTAAAAACGGGATTTTTCGCACTAAATATTTATACTTAATTAATTCAATTGCAGCTCACTAATTAGGGCAATGTTGTTCTCCAAATATTTATATTGATAAAGCATGCCATCACCAACCATTAACAAATGTTCGTCTAAAGGAATTACATCAAAAGTGACGATGTTTTCAAAATGATTCAATTGTGGTAAGTCTGGTACATTACTCTTATTGTAAACCTTTAAACCAGAAGACCCATCACATATAAATAATTTATCCCCTTTAATTCCTAAGCCATAAGGTTCATCCATTGGATACATAACTTCTAACTGTGGATTTTCAATAGTAGAGATATCCACAATATATAAGCCGCTTTCTGTTGCACCGCAAAAATTTCCTCCTCTTAAAGTTACATAAGCATACTTATCATCAACAACTACGGGGTCACAAGCAGTGCCATGTTGAAATTCAGAAACAAATGTTGGTTCTGCTGGTGTGGTAATATCATATATATACATACCTCTCATACTGCCCAAAAACAAATAATTGTCTTTGTTGAAAATAGTTTCAATATCAAAGCCAGCAAACACCGGGTTTAAAGTTTCTGGTGCTTCTAATCTAGAAATATCGAATACATTAATATTATGACTATCTACCGCGTATAAGTACTCATCAACAATTTTAAATCTTGCTAAAGACCCACCTTGTCCGGTTCCACCGCCAGAATCGTTTGCTGCTTCAGCAAAGTCTACCATTCTAGCTTGCATGTCTTCTACTCTTCTGCGTTCTGTAATTACCTCCCAACCAACTAAAACCTCATTTTCATAATCTATTCCTTCCCATTCAAAAATATCTGCAGCAGGCCAAACTACATTGTCTGGCAATACATCTAATAGCCTATTTACAATTACAATATTTGAAATATCAGAAATATCTAATACCACTAAATCAGCTATGCTATCTGCGTACAAATAATCGTCTTTAATTGAAATATCAACATTACCGGCGATTTTAATAAAGGCAATTTTTTGAGGATTTTCCGGATTTGAATTATCAATCACATGAACTCCTTTGTACTTATCATTGATAAATATGTAATCTTGATACGCATATATTTTACCAGATTCATCTATAGGTTGCGGTGCAATTACATCAACACTTGTTGCAAATTCTTCTTTAGACATTACTAAAGGTTTGGCAACTAAATAATCAGCATATTCACCGTCTGGTTCATCATTAAGTAATTCACAAGAACTTAAGGTGAATAAAAAGCTGAGTAGTAAAATTGGATAGCAAGTTTTTTTCATGAGATTTTTTTTGTTTAATGATTAGATTGATAATCATGCTTTTATGATGAAAACTATTAAACAAAGTTGCGCTTAACTTTCTTAAAATTTTCCTGTCAATTTGTCACTAAATCATATATTCAGCTATCTTTGCTGCCCCAATGTAGAAAGATGAACGAAAGGGAAACCATAGAAAAAAAAATAGACGAAAGTATTCAAGGCTCTGCTTTAAATACAACAAATAACGCTAAAAACGGCCGTAAACTTTATATTGAAAGTTACGGCTGCCAGATGAATTTTTCTGATAGCGAAATCGTTGCTTCAATTTTAGCAAAAGAAGGTTTTAACACCACAAAAGAGCTTAACGAAGCAGATTTAGTTTTGGTAAATACTTGTTCAATTAGAGAAAAAGCTGAACAAACTGTTAGAAACAGGTTAGTTCATTTTAATGCTCTAAAAAAGCAAAATCCAAACGTTAAAGTTGGCGTTTTAGGCTGTATGGCAGAACGTTTAAAAAGCAAGTTTCTTGAGGAAGAAAAAATTGTAGATATGGTTGTTGGACCAGACGCCTACAAAGATTTACCCAACCTAATTCAAGAAATAGATGAAGGTAGAAATGCTGTAAATGTTATTCTTTCAAAAGAAGAAACTTATGGTGATGTTGCCCCGGTTCGTTTAAATTCTAATGGAGTAACTGCATTTGTTTCTATCACCAGAGGATGTGATAATATGTGTACTTTCTGTGTTGTGCCTTTTACAAGAGGTAGAGAGCGCAGTAGAGACCCGCAATCTATTCTTGAAGAGGTAAATGAACTTTGGAAAAAAGGTTTTAAAGAAATCACACTACTTGGTCAAAATGTAGATAGCTATTTATGGTATGGGGGCGGACTTAAAAAAGATTTTGAAAAAGCCACGGATATGCAAAAAGCTATCGCCGTAAATTTTTCAGGCCTTTTAGATATGGTAGCCAAGGCACAACCTAAACTGCGTATTAGGTTTTCAACTTCTAATCCGCAAGACATGACCTTAGATGTTATTGAAACCATGGCCAAGCATAAAAACATCTGTAATTATATTCATTTACCAGTTCAGAGTGGAAGCAATCGTATTTTAAAAGCAATGAATCGCCTACACACCAGAGAGGAATATTTTGAATTAATAGCCAACATTAGAAGAATTTTACCTGATTGTGCTATTAGCCAAGACATGATTGCTGGTTTTCCAACAGAAACTGAAGAAGACCACCAAGACACACTCTCTTTAATGGAGTATGTAAAATACGACTTTGGCTTTATGTTCGCCTATTCTGAAAGACCAGGTACCATGGCAGCTCGTAAGCTCGAAGATGATGTTCCTAAGGATGTAAAAAAAAGGCGTTTACAAGAAATTATTGCCCTACAGCAAGAACATAGTCTTCTTAGAACACAACAACATTTGGGTAAAATTGAAGAAGTTTTAATCGAAGGAACCTCTAAAAAATCTGACGCCCATTGGATGGGTAGAAATTCTCAAAACACTGTTGTTGTTTTTCCTAAAGCGCATTATAAAGTTGGTGATTTTGTGAATGTAAAAATTAATGATTGTACTTCGGCAACCTTATTAGGTGAAGCTATTGACTACAGTGATAATAATTAGTATTTCCCGCCACGGCGGAAATTAGGTTAAAAAAATTAATGGAGAACATACAAGCCATAAAGCAACGCTTTGAACTTATAGGTAATGACCCCAAGTTTAATAGAGCACTTGAAAAAGCCGCGCAAGTAGCCCCTACTGATATTTCTGTATTAGTTACTGGTGAAAGTGGTGTTGGTAAAGAGGCTATCCCTAAAATAATACACTCCCTTTCTCATCGTAAACATGCTAAATACATTGCCGTTAACTGTGGAGCTATACCAGAGGGCACCATTGACAGTGAATTATTTGGCCACGAAAAAGGTGCGTTTACAGGCGCTACTCAAACCCGTAGTGGTTATTTTGAAGTTGCAGATGGTGGTACCATTTTTTTAGATGAAGTTGGTGAACTACCCTTAACTACTCAAGTACGCTTACTAAGAGTTCTAGAAAATGGAGAATTTTTAAAAGTAGGTTCTTCTCACGTTCAAAAAACTAATGTTAGAATAGTTGCAGCCACTAACATTAATATGTTTGAGGCAATTAAAAAAGAAAAATTTAGAGAAGATTTATACTATCGTCTAAGTACCGTTGAAATCACCATTCCTCCGCTTAGAGAGCGTCAAGAAGATATTCATTTACTGTTTCGAAAATTTGCCTCTGACTTTGGTCAAAAGTATAAAATGCCTACCATTAGACTTTCAGAAGATGCGGTTGTACTTTTACAAAAATTCAGATGGCCTGGTAATATTAGACAATTGAGAAACATTGCCGAGCAAATTTCAGTTTTAGAAGAAAATAGAAATGTTAATGCTGCTATCTTAAATTCTTATCTTCCTTCTAATGCTGCAAGTTCAAATTTGCCTGCAGTAGTAGGTCAGCAACAATCACAAAGTGATTTTAGCAATGAACGAGAGATTTTATACAAGGTGCTTTTTGATATGAAAAGCGATTTAACAGACCTTAAAAAACTCACTTTAGAACTACTTAAAAATGGAGACAGTGAAAAAGTTCAAGAAGAAAATGAAGCCTTAATTCATAAAATTTATGGTGATGAGGATGCAAAATACGAGACTGAAGAATACCGTTCTGAAGTATTGCACCTACCAGAACCCATTGCGCATACAGATACTGATGTGCCTGCTAGAGAAGTCAACAATGACCCCTATCATTTTGCTGAAGAAATTGAGGAAGAAGAAACCCTATCTTTACAAGAGAAAGAAATTGAATTAATCAAAAAAGCTCTAGAACGTAATCGAGGAAAACGTAAAGCGGCAGCATCTGAACTAGGTATTTCTGAAAGAACCTTATATAGAAAAATTAAGCAATACGATTTATAGCGAGAGCTTAAAAATTATAAATGAAAAAGCTACTATCCTTATTTTTTGTTACCATTTGTATTCTTACTCTAGAAAGCTGCGGTTATTCTTTTACAGGAATAAGTACAACTGCTGAATCTTTTCAGGTTGACTTTTTTCAAAATTTTGCTGCCCAAAGTCCAGGTTCAACCTTTGAGCCAGGCTTAGATAGAGATTTCACCAATGCATTGCAAGACCAAATTACCGGTCTTTCTAGCTTAAATCTTGCGAGTGATAATGCTGAATTAGTGTACGAAGGTGAAATTGTGGAGTACCGTGTTACACCAATGACAGCTACATCAAATCAAACTGCGGCACAAAATAGATTAACCATAACCGTTAATGTTCGTTTTTTTAATAAACTAAAAGAAGACGATGGCTTTGAACAACGTTTTTCTTTTTTTTATGATTTTGATGCTAGTCAGTTACTTGAAAGTGTAAAAGGCGAAGCACATGAAATAATTTTTGAACGAATCACTCAAGATATTTTTAATGCTTCATTAGCTAAATGGTAATAGGTATGATGAATGTTTCAGACTTTTTTAGCTTGCTTAGAAAATCAGACACTATTTTGTCTCCTAAACAAACCAGAGACCTTGAAGAAATGCTAGCTGAATACCCCTACTTTCAAACAGCAAGAGCTCTTTACCTTAAAGGACTTAAAAATCTGGAAAGCTACAATTACAATAAAGAACTTAAAATTACTGCTGCACATACTACAGATAGAGAAGTTCTTTTTGACTTTATTACTTCAAGAGATTTTGACCAAAACAAAATTGCCAACAATATTATTGGCCGTGACCGTAAACTAGAAGAAACTGACACTATTGCAGAAGTAGTAGAACCTAGCCCAACAATCAATACCTTTTTAGGTGAATCTGATGAAGAACCGTTACCTCAGCGCAAAAAACATGCAGATGATATTCTTGACCCTAAATTGTTTAGTAACAAAGAAGACAAGCAAGAAATTGAGGATGATGTAGAGAGCTCAGATAAGTTAAAGTCTGAAGAAACTACTAAAGTTGATGGTATTGAAGATACGATAGGTAAACAAGTTGTAGACCACAGTAACAAGCCTGCTGATGCACCTCTTGAAGCTGAAAATCTGCAAGAATCACCAGAAGAACAATTAAACTTAGGCAAACCTTTACAGTTTAATAAAAATGAAAAACACTCTTTTATGGAGTGGCTTCAACTTACCAATCAAAAGAAATTTGAAAAGCCATTACCTAAAGAGCAAGAAAAAGAACAAAAGAAAAAATTTGAGCTACTTGATAAGTTTATACAATCAAATCCAAAAATAATTCCGGTTGAGAAATTAGAATCTGAGGTAGATATTTCAGAATCGACTTCTATAGCTAAGAATGAACTTATGACAGAAACGCTGGCTAGGGTCTACTTAGAACAAAAGAAGTACAAAAAAGCAATTAAAGCGTTTAAAACATTGAGTTTGAAATATCCAGAAAAAAGTAGTTTCTTTGCCGACCAAATTGAAGCAATCAAGCGATTGCGAAAAGATAAAGACTGATAATGAGTACGTTTACGATTTTCCTGATTTTGATTATCATAGTATGTCTGTTGTTGATTTTGGTAATCATGGTACAGAATCCAAAAGGTGGTGGACTTTCTTCGTCTTTCGGCGGAGGTGGAAACCAAGTAGTTGGTGGTGTTAAAAAGACCGGTGATTTTTTAGATAAAAGTACTTGGACCTTAGCCACACTGTTAATTGTATTAATTCTTCTTTCCAACATTTCATTAAAAGGAAATTTTGGAAGCACTGAATCTAAGGTTTTACAAGGTGATGGTGTTGAAAATACAGTGCCAGAGGCCCTACCAGATGAAAATCCAACAAGTAATGAAGCTAGTCCGTTAGACACGCTTAATTAATAGCATATTCTAAAAACTTACAAAATGCCAGCTTGAAGTGACAAGCTGGCATTTTTGTTTTAAAAAGTGTCAGTTTTTTGCGGATGGCATAATTTCTGCCTCATAGAAGTCATAATTCGAAAATTTAACAACTAAAAAATAATCAAATGGCTAACATTAAACCATTAGCAGACAGAGTGCTAATTGAGCCTATGGCTGCTGAGACTAAAACTGCTTCTGGCATCATCATTCCTGATACTGCCAAAGAAAAACCACAAAAAGGTAAAGTTGTTGCTGTAGGTCCTGGAACTAAAGATGAGGACATGACAGTAAAAGTTGGTGATTCTGTTCTTTACGGTAAATATGCGGGTACTGAATTAAAGTATGAAGGTGCTGATTACCTTATTATGAGACAAAGCGATATTCTAGCTATTGTTTAAATCAATTCTCATCCTCGAATTACTTTCGAGTTTTCAAAAAATTAAATTTTAGTTTAATACGTATTATCCTGAAAAATCAGGAATAAAAAAACAATTAAAATGGCAAAAGACATAACATTTGACATAGATGCAAGAGACGGCCTTAAAAGAGGTGTCGATGCATTAGCAAACGCGGTTAAGGTAACATTAGGCCCTAAAGGACGTAATGTAATTATAAGCAAATCTTTTGGTGCACCACAAGTAACAAAAGATGGTGTAACCGTTGCAAAAGAAATAGAGTTAGAAAACGCCCTAGAGAATATGGGTGCACAAATGGTAAAAGAAGTTGCTTCTAAAACCAACGACTTAGCCGGTGATGGAACAACAACAGCCACTGTTTTAGCTCAAGCAATCGTAAAAGAAGGTTTGAAAAACGTTGCTGCTGGCGCTAACCCAATGGACCTTAAAAGAGGTATTGATAAAGCGGTAGAAGCTATCGTGGCAGATTTAGAAAAACAATCTAAAACTGTTGGTGATTCTACTGATAAAATAAAGCAAGTAGCTGCTATTTCTGCAAACAATGATCAAGCTATTGGTGATTTAATTGCTCAAGCCTTTGATAAAGTAGGCAAAGAAGGTGTAATTACTGTAGAAGAAGCAAAAGGTACAGATACTTACGTTGATGTTGTAGAAGGTATGCAGTTTGATAGAGGTTACCTTTCTCCTTATTTCGTTACAGATTCTGAAAAGATGGTTACCGAATTAGAAAGTCCTTACATCTTATTATTCGACAAGAAGATTTCTTCAATGAAAGACCTATTACCAGTTCTTGAGCCTGTTGCGCAATCTGGTAAACCTTTATTAATTATTGCTGAAGATGTTGATGGTGAAGCTTTAGCAACTTTAGTAGTAAATAAATTAAGAGGTTCATTAAAAATTGCTGCCGTTAAAGCTCCTGGTTTTGGTGATAGAAGAAAAGCAATGCTAGAAGATATTGCTATCTTAACTAATGGAACCGTAATTTCTGAAGAAAGAGGCTTTACGTTAGAGAACGCTACAATTGATATGTTAGGTACCACTGAGCGTGTTACTATAGACAAAGACAACACTACAATTGTTAATGGTTCTGGTTCAGCTGATAACATTAAAGCTCGTGTAAATCAAATTAAATCTCAAATTGAATCTACAACCTCTGACTATGACAGAGAAAAGCTTCAAGAGCGTTTAGCTAAGCTTGCAGGCGGTGTTGCTGTACTTTATGTAGGTGCGGCTTCTGAGGTTGAAATGAAAGAGAAAAAAGACCGTGTGGATGATGCATTACATGCTACAAGAGCTGCCGTTGAAGAAGGTATTGTAGCTGGTGGTGGTGTAGCCTTAGTTAGAGCTAAATCAGTATTAGATAAGGTAAAAACTGAAAATGCTGATGAAGCAACTGGTTTACAAATAGTAGCTAGAGCTATCGAAGCTCCAATCAGAACTATTGTATCAAATGCTGGGGGGGAAGGTTCTGTAGTAGTAGCAAAAATCTTAGAAGGTAAAGGAGATTTTGGTTACGATGCTAAATCTGACCAATATGTAGAAATGACAAAAGCCGGTATTATCGACCCTAAAAAAGTAACTAGAGTTGCTTTAGAAAATGCCGCTTCTGTTTCTGGTATGATTCTAACTACTGAGTGTGCATTAACTGATATTAAAGAAGATGCACCTGCTGCAATGCCTCCAATGGGCGGCGGCGGAATGCCAGGTATGATGTAAGACATCAAAAACTATAATAAAAAAGGCCATGTGATTCACATGGCCTTTTTTATTCAATTTAATTTTCTAAGTAACTATTCAACCAATATTGAAAAATCTTTTGAGTTATTACATCATAAACAACATACTCACTGCCATTATTAGCATTACTGAGTTTTCAATAAAAGTAGCCTCAGTCATTGGTAAATTTAATGCTGTGCCTAAACACGCACAACGAATGCTTTTCTTATCCAATAAGGTTTTTGTTACGCCAACGGTAGTAATTCCTAATATCACGATTGTTGCAATTAAGGCTACCTGAACCTGAAAACGCATTAAAAACATAAGACCTAAAAGCAATTCTAAAAACGGGTACACCCAACCATAAACAGGTATTGCTTTTGCTAAGGGGTCGTACATTTTAAAACTCTCTGGAAAACCTTTCAAATCTAAAAATTTAAAGAAGCTAAAAACTATGTAGAATAATCCCATAAAATCTAGCATTGCACTTTGGGTATTCCAATCATTAAAATTCAGTAGCATAGAAGCTACAAACAAATAGGCAAAAATCAACAACAACGGTTTTAATTGTTTCAACTTAGATTCGCTTACCGGCAGCTCAAAATTTTCATCTTCACCGCTTTGAATAGTTATTGTATATTTTTCTGGTAACGCAGCTTTTAGTTTTGACAACGGTATATGTTTAAACATTGTTATAGCTGCTTTTGATTTTTCTAAATCTATATCAACCTCTTGTATATCTTCTAGTTTTTCAAGTTTTTGCTTCACTGATGCCACGCATCCGTTACAGGTCATACCAGTAATAGTATATGTATGTTTCATAATTATTGAGCGTTCAAAAAACGACTTCATTTTATCTGTAAACCTTTAAACTTAACAAAAAACAGGTTGAAAATTCTACCTCTCAACCTGTTCCAATGATAAATCTTTAAAAAAGTGGTTTTTTAATGTTTTTTAGAATCATCTGTGTCATCTTCTCTGTACTTACAACATGCATGAACATTATCGTAAGCTTCTTGTGTTGCCTTCAGTTCTTTTGAATCATGACCTACAGCTGCTATGGCCATTTTAACTTGCATAGAATTGGTTTTTCGCTCATCAATTACCAAGGATAACTCATGCGTAGGAATAGCCCAGCTGGCATACTTTACCCCATCAACACCTAATGCGGCTTTCTCTATTCTCATTTTACACATTTCACATTTACCATCAACGTCAAACGTAAGTTTTTTGTTTTTCTCTTGAGCGTTAACGCTAAGGGCCATTAAAAAACTAATAATTAAAACTATCTTTTTCATGTTATAAAATTTTATATCTAAGTCCGGCATATACCATTCTACCCATTATAGGACCGTATACAATGGTGGTATCAAAGTTTGTTCCAAAAGGATTATTTGCTCCAATAATTGGCATATTTTGCGTAAAACCCGTTAAATTTTCTCCACCTACATACATTTCAAATTTTGGTGAAAACTCACGTGTAACTTGTGAATTCATTAATACGTATGCATCCGCAAATTCTCCTAATTGGGTGGCCGCAGGGTTTGCTTCTGTATTAGGCAAACGTTGTTGACCTACTGCATGCATTGTGTAATCAAATTTCCAACGTGAATTGTTCTTAATTTTTGTTTGATATTCTAAGTTGGTAAAAAATCTATTTTTAGCCAAAAGTGGTTTTTGTAAAAGCCCAGTTTGGTAGGTAGTTTTTACATCATAAAATTTATAGGCCGTTCTAACTTTAAAACGCTCTAACAACTCATGACTTAATTCAATTTGAAGGCTATTTGCATAACTTTCCCCTTCTAAATTTGAAAAAACTACTTCTTCTGCATTTTCCCAATCAACCACAATTTGATTTTCAAAATTGGTACGATAAAAATCAACACTAAAATCTCCTTGTCTATTAAACAACGTAAAACCCTGCAAAAGGCTCAAACCAAAGTTGGTAGCCTTTTCTGGTTCAAAACCATAAATACTACCTCCATTGCCCAAAAGTTCAATTCTTCTAGAGCTCGCAAACATTCGCTGGTTTTCTGCAAAAAAGTTAGCTGCTCGCCTACCCATGCCAAAAGAACCACGTAAACTTGCGCGCTCCCAAGGCGTATATCTAATATGTAAACGGGGGGTGAAAAATTCACCCAGTCGATTGTGTGAGTCAAAACGTAAACCAGCTGTTAAACTCAACTTCTCCAAATTGGTGTAGGCATACTCAAAAAATGCACCAAAAGAACCATCTGTTCTGGTATACCTTACATTGTTAACCAACTCATTATAATCATCAATAGCAAGGGTTAATCCAGTTTTAAACTTGTGTTGCGTATTACCTATTATAGAATTGAATAACAAATTTGAATACACGCTTTGGTGTTCAATATTGTATTGGTTTAGACCATAATACGATTCTTGGTCATGTATACTATACGAAGCTTGAAAACCAAAGCTTTGAAACGGTAAATTAGGAAATACATAACCCAATTTCACTGAAGAGTCAAACCGTTTTGTATCAATCTCACTACCCCAAAGATTTGAGTTAGCTCTATTTTCTGGCTCAAACCCTTCTTGCCCTAATTGTTTACTATCAGTAAGGTATCTTAGATTTAAAAAACTCACCCAACCCGTTTCTGGATTTTGGTACTGCCACCTATTCATTACGTTAACTTGATTAGCCAATGGAGCGTCTAAAAAACCATCACCATTGTTGTCAACTTCAATATCTCTCCTATTGGTATGTAAATACAAACCTGTACTCCACTTCTTAGAAAGCTTTGTGTTATAATGGGTGTTTAGTTCCAATCTCCCATTTCTGTTCCCATAAAGGTTTACGAATAAAGGTACATCTGTTAACGGTTTCACCAACTCGGTATTTATCTGACCAGATATACTCTCATAGCCATTAATAACGCTACCCATACCTTTTGTTATCTGAATACTTTCAACCCAAGTACCTGGAGTGAAAGTTAGACCAAAAGTTTGCGATGCACCTCTAACCATTGGAATGTTTTCTTGAGTAATTAGTATATACGGACTTGTTAACCCTAGCATTTCAATCTGTTTTGTACCCGTTATGGCATCATTGAAATTAACATCAATAGAAGGGTTAGTTTCAAAGCTTTCTGATAGGTTACAACAAGCCGCTTTTAACAATTCTTCACTGCCGACCGTAACTACATTTTGAGCACTGAAATAGGACTTTTCTAGCGATTCTCTCTTATCTTGAACCACTACCTCATCTAGTTGGTTAGCAGGCTTAAGTGCTAATTTAATTTTAGTAGGTTTATCTATAAAAAGTGTATCGGTTTGAAAACCAATATAGCTAACCACTAACTTGTTATATTCGTTTGAAAAAGAAATGGAAAAATAGCCATCTTCGTCTGTGATAGTTCCAATTGGGGAGTTTAACCAATATATATTGGCTCCGCTCAAACCTAATTCTTCACCTGCTGCGGTGGCTTCAAAAATTTGACCTTCTACTTTATCTTCTTGTGCGTATGCTGAAAGCTTTATTACTATTAAACTGGCAAGTAGCCAGAAATGTTTTTTCATTAGTTATGTATTTGATTTATAATTCAATTAATTGGGTGCTATCAAACACCATTCTAGAATTGATAAAATCAAATTATATAGACTTGATAAAGTTCTTGAAAATCTTTTTTGAGGAGAGGTGGCGGGTCATTAAAATCTAATACGGCATGTTCAGAATTAGAATTAAAAGATTCTAAAAACGAAAAAACATAGGACTGTAAAACCCACTGTTGCTGAAAATCTAAATCTTGCCAGGTTACCTTTTGTAAATCATCTTGACCCTCTAGAGTAAAAGATTCGTCACCACAGCAATGCGAAGTTTCTTGGTCAATTTCCAACAATTTTAATGCCGCTTCCATTCCACAATCTTCAGCGGAATGAAAAAAAGCAATATCCATAACTCGCCCCATGCAAAAATGCTTATCCACAGTCCAAGAAACTGTAGATAGTAACACTAAAAGCGCCAGAAGCGAATTAATTATTTTATGAATTACTGCTTTCACTTGGCAAATTTACTTAAAATCATTAGGTTACACGCTAACACCAACTCCATTTAACTTTTTTTAAACTTCTAACAAAGCCTATTAAGTTGATTTAAATTCTATTAAAGTGATGTCAAATTTTGTAGGTATCTTTTTTAATACCCAATTGAAATTTATCTTCGCAAAAAAATTACTGTGAAACACCTCAAAGACTCCATAACACTTATTATTTCTGATAGCAAAAAAACGGCTGAGGCTAAAATGCAGGCTATATGCGATTTACTAAGAGAAAATGTAGAATACTATGATTGGGTAGGCTTCTATTTTAAAAATGGAGATAAACAAGAATTGTTATTAGGCCCTTATGCAGGTGAAGCAACAGACCATACTGTAATTCCGTTTGGTAAAGGAATTTGTGGACAAGTAGCTGAAAGCAATCAGAATTTTGTAGTGCCAGATGTTTCTGCCCAAGATAACTATATTGCTTGCAGCATAACCGTAAAATCAGAAATTGTAGTTCCCTTATTTAAAAATGGAGAAAATATTGGTCAAATTGATATTGACTCCAACACGCCTGACCCATTTACCGCAGAAGATGAACGTTTTTTAGAATGGGTAAACCAGCAAGTGGCTTCAATAGTTTAAAACTTAGCCTTTTTTGTTGATAACCCAACACAAAAATTCTTTTTAAAAAAAGTACTTTTGAAGCTTAATTTTTCCACGTTACGCACCCATGAGTACTACAAAAAAAGCCAGCTCGGCACTTATTTCAGTTTTTCATAAAAACGGTCTAGAACCTATTGTTAAAAAACTTCATGAACTTGGAGTTACACTTTATTCAACAGGAGGTACAGAAAAATTTATAAAAGACCTCAACATTCCTGTTGTTGCTGTTGAAGAAGTAACTAGTTATCCTTCTATTTTGGGAGGCCGTGTTAAGACGCTACACCCTAAAGTATTTGGTGGTATTCTTAACCGTCAAGACAATCCGTCTGATATGGCGCAGATGAAAGAGTACAATATTCCGCAATTAGATATTGTAATTGTAGATTTATATCCTTTTGAAAATACTGTTGCCAGTGGTGCTTCAGAACAAGATATTATTGAAAAAATTGATATTGGTGGTATTTCATTAATAAGGGCTGCAGCCAAAAATTATAAAGATGTACTCTGTGTGTCTTCAATGGAAGATTATGCAGAGTTTTTAGAAGTTATTTCTAGTGATAACGGCGCAATAACCATAGAGCAGCGTAAAAGTTTTGCTGCCAAAGCTTTTAATGTTTCTTCGCATTATGATGCTGCTATTTTTAATTATTTCAACAAAGATGGTAAAGTAAGCGCGCTTAAATTAAGTGAAACCAAAGGTCAGGTTTTACGTTACGGTGAAAACCCACACCAAAAAGGTTTCTTTTTTGGAGATCTAGATGCCATGTTTGACAAACTGCATGGCAAAGAACTCTCTTATAACAATTTACTAGATGTTGATGCAGCCGTAAATCTCATGGAAGAGTTTAAAAATGACGAACCAACTTTCGCTATTTTAAAACATAATAATGCTTGTGGTCTTGCTACTAGGCCGACAATTAAAGAGGCCTATATAGATGCTCTAGCAGGCGACCCAGTTTCTGCTTTTGGTGGTATTTTAATTGCCAATAAAGAAATAGATGCAGCTACTGCAGAAGAAATTCATCAATTGTTTTGCGAAGTTGTTATAGCCCCTTCTTACACTGCTGATGCCTTAGCAATTTTAAAAGGAAAAAAGAACAGAATTATTCTAGTTCAAAAGCCTGTTGCATTACCAAATAGCTTAGTTAGAACTTGTTTAAATGGTGTACTGCTTCAAGACAAAGATGGTGTAACTGATAAAAAAGAAAATCTAACAACGGCTACAAAAGAAAATCCTTCAGACCAGGAAATAGAAGACCTATTATTTGCTTCTAAAATTTGCAAACACACCAAGAGCAACACCATAGTATTGGCTAAAAACAAACAATTATGTGCAAGCGGCACTGGCCAAACTTCTAGGGTTGATGCCTTAAATCAGGCTATACACAAAGCAAATCACTTTAAATTTGATTTAGATGGTGCAGTAATGGCTAGTGATGCGTTTTTTCCATTCCCAGATTGTGTTGAAATTGCTCATGATGCAGGCATTAAAGCCGTAATTCAACCAGGTGGTTCTATTAAAGACCAGCTAAGTATCGATTTTTGTAATGAAAATGGGGTTAAAATGGTGATGACAGGTACACGTCATTTTAAGCATTAATTTGCTTACATTTGATGCTAGTCTTAGTTTAACCCAGTCTTATTAAGTTTTTATGGGATTTTTTGATTTTATGACCGAGGAAATTGCCATTGACCTTGGTACAGCCAATACCTTAATCATACATCTAGATAAAGTTGTAGTTGATAGCCCTTCTATTGTAGCTAGAGACCGCGTAAGTGGAAAAATTATTGCCGTTGGTAGAGAAGCCAATATGATGCAGGGTAAAACTCATGAAAACATTAAAACTATTCGACCGCTTAAAGATGGGGTGATCGCAGATTTTGATGCCTCGGAAAAAATGATAAACATGTTTATCAAGAACATTCCTGCATTAAAAAAGAAATGGTTTCCTCCCGCTTTGCGTATGGTTATTTGTATTCCTTCTGGTATTACGGAAGTTGAAATGCGTGCAGTTCGTGAATCAGCAGAAAGAGTAAATGGCAAAGAAGTCTACTTAATTCACGAACCTATGGCGGCAGCAATTGGTATTGGATTAGACATTATGCAGCCAAAAGGTAATATGATTGTTGATATAGGTGGTGGTACCACAGAAATTGCTGTTATTGCTTTGGGCGGCATTGTATGTGATAAATCTGTGAAAATTGCAGGTGATGTGTTTACTAACGACATCATTTATTACATGAGAACCCAACACAATTTATATGTCGGAGAAAGTACTGCCGAGGCTATTAAAATTGAAATTGGTTCTGCCACAGAGGATTTACAATCTCCACCAGATGATAAATTAATACAGGGTAGAGATTTATTAACCGGTAAACCCAAACAGGTTTCAATTTCATATAGAGAAATTGCCAAAGCCTTAGATAAAAGTATTTTACGTGTTGAAGACGCGGTAATGGAAACCCTTTCACAAACACCGCCAGAATTAGCCGCAGATATTTATAATACCGGCATTTATATGGCAGGTGGTGGCGCAATGCTACGTGGTTTAGACAAAAGACTTTCACAAAAAACAGATTTACCTGTTTACATTGCTGAAGACCCTTTAAGAGCCGTTGTACGTGGAACCGGAATAGCACTTAAAAATTTAGAACGATACAAGAACGTATTGATTAAGTAAACATAGAATCAGCACATTGAATGCAGCGGATTTTAAATTACATCCTAGGTAATAGAAATACAATTCTGTATTTGTTTCTGCTACTTATTTCATTGGCTTTAACCTTTAACGCACGTTCTTATCATCAATCTAAAGCTTTTAATAGTTCCAAATGGGTAACTGGAACAACATATGAGGTTTCAAACAGTATTTCATCTTATTTTAATTTAGGCGAAGTCAATAAAAACCTAGTTGAAGAAAATAAACGTCTGAGAAAACAATTATTCAATATTCAACAATTACCAGAAAACAAATTAGACACAAATAACTTAAGCTTTGAATTAAAAACTGCCAAGGTTGTTAAGAATAGCTTTAGCTCACCGAGAAACTACATTACTATTAATAAGGGAAAGAAACAGGGTCTTGCTCAAGATATGGGAGTTATCACCCATATTGGAATTTTAGGTATTGTAGAGAATGTGTCTACTAATTTTGCTACTGTGCAAAGTGTACTAAACACCAATTCTCGTATAAACGCAAAAATTAAAAACACCAACTATTTTGGCTCTTTAGAATGGGATGGTAGAAATTATAAAGAAGTACAGTTGATAGATATTCCTCGTTCTGTTCCTTTAGTGGTAGGAGATACTATAGTTACCGGGGGTATGTCTAGCATTTTCCCAGAAAACATCCCTATAGGAGTAATTAAAAAATATAGCTTAAATCAATCTCAAAGTTTATTTACCATAACAGTGGGTTTATTTAATGACATGGCTAATTTAAATACTGCCTATATCATCTCTAAAAAAGACAGACAAGAACAATTAGATTTAGAAAACCAAACTATTAATGCTAACCAATAATGTTGTTTTAACGGCTGCTCGGTTTGTGTTATTAGTCTTAGCACAGGCGTTGATTTTTAATAATCTTGGATTTTTAGGTTATATCAACCCAATGATTTATGTATTGTTTGTGTACTGGTACCCAATTAGTAAAAACCGCTCACTTTTTTTAATTCTATGTTTTGCGTTAGGGTTTATGGTTGATTTGTTTTCAGACAGTTTAGCATTGCATTCTGCTTCAATTTTAACCGTTGCTTTTTTGCGTCCTTTATTAATGCGTTTTTGTTTTGGAGCAAATTTTGAATTTCAAGGCTTTACCTATAAAAATACTACCTTAATTCAACGAGTATCTTATCTAACCTTATTAGTTTTTATTCATCATACTTTATTCTATACTTTAGAAATTTTCAGTTTTTCTCATTTCCTACTAATTTTGAAGAAAATTATTTCTGTAGGCTTTGTTTCCTTATTTATTTGCTTGTTGATTAGTTCTTTGTTTGCTTCTCAGCAAGATTAGAATTATCTTTTAAAAATCTGTAGCTAAACATTTTACCCCAATGAAAAAACTACTTTTATTTTCTATTGTAATTTTCGTAGGAGTCGTTTTTGTCGGCAGGTTATCCTATATGCAACTATTTAGCTTTTCTACAAACCAAGTGTTAGATGACCCTGCTATTAAAACCGTTTATGATTACCCAGAACGGGGCTATGTTTATGATCGCAATGGAGAATTATTAGTTGGCAATCAACCTGCCTATGACGTAATGGTAATTCCGAGAGAAACTAAATCTCTAGACACCTTAGAGTTTTGTAATCTATTAGGTCTTACAAAAGGTGAGTTTCTTACCAAAATGAAACGTGCCAGAAAATATTCTACCCGTTTACCATCTGTATTGGTTGGACAATTATCTAAAGCGGATTATGCTAGCCTACAAGAAAAGATGCGAAAGTACACTGGTTTTTATATTCAAAAACGCTCTTTACGGGATTATGACACCAATAGCGGTGCTAATGTATTAGGGTACATTAGTGAGGTAAACGAGACTGATTTACGAAATAACCCTTATTATACTTCAGGCGAATTAATTGGCAGAACCGGAATTGAAAAACAATATGAGGAAGTTTTAAGGGGGCGTAAAGGAGTAAAGTATATTCAAAAAGACCGTTTCAATAGGGTTATAGGCTCATATAAGGACGGCAAACTAGATACATTACCCAAACTAGGTAAAGAAATACATATTACTATTGATAAACATCTACAAGAATATGGTGAAAATTTAATGGTTGGTAAACGTGGTGGTATTGTAGCCATTGAACCTACTTCAGGAGAAATTTTAGCCATGATTTCTGGTCCAACTTATAACCCAGCTTTACTTGTAGGTAGAGAGCGTTCTAAGAATTATACCAAATTACATTATGATAGTATTGCTAGACCTACTTGGGACCGCTCTATACTTGCAGAACCATCTCCTGGTTCGCCTTTTAAAACGTTAAATGCCCTTGTAGCTTTACAGGAAGGTGTGATTACTCCTGAAACAAAATTTACTTGTTACAACGGATTTTTTGTAGGTAAACACAAAAGAGGTTGCCATTGCGGCGGTGGAGTTAGAGACTTGAACTCAGGTATTTTTAACTCTTGTAATGCTTACTTTGCTGGAACATTCAGAAAAATATACGGTAAATACGAGACTACAGATGAAGGGCAAGATGTATGGGAAAAGCATATGAAAAGTTTTGGTTTAGGAAATTATCTAGGCGTTGATTTACCTACAGGTAGACCTGGTAGAATACCAAGCAAAGAATACTATGATAGAGCATATGGAGATGGCAGATGGGTCTCATCATTTATCATCTCAAACTCTATTGGCCAAGGTGAGGTTGCTGCAACTCCAATACAATTAGCAAACATGACGGCCGCAATAGCCAATAAGGGCTGGTACTATACCCCACATATTATTAAAAGTATTGGAAATTCTGGGGCAATTGACCCGCAATACACTGAACGCCACTATACCACCATAGATAGAGAACATTTTACACCAGTGATTGAAAGTATGGCTAATGTATATAAATACGGAACTGCCAAATACATTAGAATTCCAGATATTGAAATTGCAGGAAAAACAGGTACTGTAGAAAATTACACCATTATTGATGGCAAAAAAACGCAGCTCACTGACCACTCATTATTTGTTGCCTTTGCCCCTGTTAACAAACCAAAAATTGCCGTTGCGGTATATATTGAACATGGGTATTATGGGTCAAGATACGCTGGCCATATTGCTTCTTTACTAATTGAAAAATATCTAAAAGGTGAAATTACCAGAACTGATTTGGAGAAAAGAATGTTGGAAAAAACACTTGAAAAAGAATATGCCAAACCTTTAAGCGGTGAACCGTTCAAAATAAATGAATATGTATGGTAAGACGTATTGATTGGATTACCATCTTACTCTATGGTCTTTTGGTATTTATAGGATGGATAAACATTTATAGCACCACCTTAAATGAAGATTTTTCTTCATTCTTAGATTTTTCTACACTATATGGTAAACAGCTGTTTTTTATACTACTAGCTTTTATACTTGCCATCGGAATCTTTTTTGTAGAATCAACATTTTTTGAACGATTCGGAAGCCTTCTGTATATTATTTCTTTAGTTCTTTTATTAGGACTATTCTTGTTTGGAAAAACAATTGGTGGAGCTAAATCTTGGTATGATTTAGGAATTTTTAATTTTCAACCATCTGAATTTGCTAAGATCGCTACAGCACTAGCCTTAGCTAAATATTTAAGTGATATACAAACAGATATTAGAAGAGTTAAACATCAATGGTATGCCATTCTAATTATCTTAATACCAGCTATTTTAATTTTACCACAACCAGACCCTGGTAGTTCTCTGGTATATTTTGCCTTGTTTTTTGTTTTGTTTAGAGAAGGTTTACCTATTATTTATCTGGGTTTAGCACTAATACTCATAATGATATTTATTTTTACATTAATGTACGGTGTGGTATGGGTTGGTATTGGTTTAGGCTTACTTACTTCTCTTGTGTTTTTATTTAAAAGGCCTACCGTAAAAATACCTACACGACCTTTACTAATATTTATTGTCAGCTGTTTATTAATATCGTTATCTGTACGTTTTGTGTATAATGAGGTATTTGAACAACGTCATAGAAATAGATTTGACCTGTGGTTGAGAATTGAAAAAGACGAACGCAAACTCAATGAAATTCGAAAAACAATTGGTTACAATACATTTCAGGCAGAAAAAGCAATAGAATCTGGTGGTTTAACGGGTAAAGGTTTTTTAGAAGGCACCAGAACTAAAGGTGATTTTGTACCTGAACAGCATACCGATTATATTTTTAGCTCTTTAGGTGAAGAATGGGGATTTTTAGGAACCGGATTTGTGATTTTAGTTTACACCCTTCTGTTTTTGAGATTACTCCAATTAGCAGAAAGGCAAAAAAGAGACTTTTCTAGAATGTATGGCTATGGCGTAATTTCTATACTTTTTATTCATTATTTTGTAAATATAGGTATGGTTATTGGGCTGCTACCTACGGTCGGAATTCCATTACCATTTTTTAGTTATGGCGGTTCTGGTATTATCTTTTTTACCGCTCTACTTTTTATTTTCTTGAATTTGGATGCGAATCGACTTAAAGAGGGAATTTTTTAAAATTTCCATCCACTTTTATCAACTTTCGATTCTATATCGTGCTCAACTTTATCTGATAATTTGGCTAAGAAATCTATACCAGTAACACGTTCTAATTCATCTATAGAAACCAAAAAGCTCTGAAGATTTTTGTTTGAATCTTTATTGGGAATTAAAAAAGCCAATGCTTCAATATTATCGTTATTTTCTTTCAAAATTACTTTGTAAAAAGCCTTAGGCACATCAACATCTTCAGAGCCTATCTCAGGTAATCCTTTCTCTAAAACACCGCCTGTAATTACATATACCTGACCATATCTTTTGGTCCAATATCTAACCTTTTGTTCTAGTTCATTCCAAATTCCGGCATTAAACTTTCGATTTTGCGGAGAAATATTACTCGTATAAAAAGTTTCATTGTACGCCTGTTCTGAAAATCTACGGTCTCCTGCAGGACATAAATGTCCTCTATCATAACCTGAATTTTTATAGTTACGCCAATCCGCAGACTTGCTTTTTACTTTTGGGTCTTCAATAAAATAAGGACGCTCTCTATCATCGTAAGTTAAATGGGTTTTCTTAAGTACATAGGCCACCCACTTGGCTTGTTCATGCGGTTCGCTATAAGCCAACATGTAGTAATTATGCGTAACTATCTGTTCTCCCCTAGTATTTGGTAGATAGTCTGGATTAAACTCAGAAACTGAAGATTCACCAGAATTATTAGAATACGTTGCTGGAGTGTAAAAGTTCTCTATAGCCCAAAACAAGATTATTAATAGGGCAATAATAATTGAATATGTAGTTTTTTTATTCATAAGAAAACCCCGCAATAGCGGGGTCTCAATATATAAAATTCGGTGTTCTACTACCCTTTAACTCCAGATTTTTTTACTGAAGACTCAAAAGAAACCTGCATATCTTGCAATACATTTACAGCTTCTTCAACATAAATGTCTTTTGCAAGTTCTTTATGCCATCTGTCTCTTTTTTCTCTTAAAATAGGGTCTTGAGTAAATAATTCTTGCTCATATTGAAGTGATTCAAATGTTAACTTAGAATCATATTCTCCAATCTTTTTAAAGAAATCAGATTTTGCTTTATCAGCTTCTCTGGTACTCTTGTAGCTCTCGTAGTTTAATGAAACCTCTGTTTCATCTTGCTGCTCTCGTAACCATCTGGCATTGTCATCAATTAATTTCAATTGTGGATTCTGTGCCATTCTAGCGTTACTGTTTGCTATTATTTCTTCGAAGTTGATGTTTCCATTCCAGAATTGATAATCTGCTGGAGTAATTTTATCCCAACCTAATGGATTATCCTGGTCTTTCTCACCTAAATCAATATAACTGTATCTATCTGGCACAACAATATCACTCTTTACACCTTCTAATTGTGTTGAACCGCCATTAATTCTGTAAAACTTTTGTGTAGTTAATTTAATGGCTCCTAAATCACCATGCTCGTTACTTCTTACAATATTGTCTAAAGGAATCACATTTTGGACCGTTCCTTTACCAAAAGTTTGCTTACTGCCTAATACAATTGCTCTTTTATAGTCTTGCATAGCCGCAGCTAAAATTTCAGATGCTGAAGCTGATAGTTCGTTTACTAAAATTACTAATGGACCATCCCATTGAATACGCTCATCTTTATCTTCATGAATTTCTTTACGAGCTCCTGCTGAACGTACCTGTACAATTGGTCCATCTTTAATAAATAAACCGGCCATATCAACAACGGTTTTTAATGAACCACCACCGTTGTCTCTAAGATCTAGAACTAGACCTTCCATACCTGCTTTTTTAAGACGTTCTATTTCTTGCGCAACGTCGGTAGCTGCATTACGTTCTGTATAATCTTCAAAATCTACATAAAATTTGGGTAGATTAATTAACCCAAACTTGCTATTTTCTTTAATAACTGTAGCTGATTTGGCATAAGATTCTTCTAGCTCTACAACGTCTCTAGTAATAGCCACTGTTTCTACATTGCCATCCACCTTTCTTACCGTAAGTTCAACCGTAGTACCCTTTGGTCCTTTGATAAGTTTTATAGCATCATCTAGGCGCATACCAACTATATCTATAGGTTCTTCTCCTTGCTGGCCAACTTTTATAATCTCATCTCCTACTTCTAAACTTTTTTCTCTCCATACTGGACCACCAGAAATGATTTCTACAACTTTAGCTCCTTCTGGTTTTTTCTGAAGTCTGGCGCCAATACCTTCAAACTTTCCTGAAATATTAATGTCGAACTTATCTTTTTCTTCAGGTGCAAAATAAAAAGTATGTGGGTCAAATTCGTCTACAATTGTATTTACATATTGTACAAACCAATCTTTACGTTCAAGGTCATCTACAAAATCAAAAAACTCATCTAAAGTCTTTTTGGTGCTTTCTCTAGAAGCGGCTTCAACTTCTGCAAGCGTCATGTTTTTTAACTCTTTGTTTTCTGAACCAATGTTGGTTTCTACATCTACACTTACCATATCTGGCCCTGCGGTATCTGAAGATGAACCAGATAAAGCTGTTTTTCTGATTGTTACCTTGTTGTCATAAACACCTAATGAGTTGTATTTTAATTGTTTACGCCATCTTTCTTTTAGCTCTTTTCTGTTTTTAGCGTATGGCTGTTCTTTATAATCAATATTAATATTTTCGCTTACATTAAAATCGAAAGGTTCATTTAAAACTTCAGCATAAATTTCTCTAGCTTCGTTCATACGCGTGGTTAACCTTTGATATACCAAATTAAAAAATGAAATCTCTGTATTTTTTAATTGGTCATCTAATTGGTATTTGTATTGCTCAAATTCCTTAATGTCTGACTCTAAAAAATAGCGTTTAGTAGGGTCAATAATATCTAAGAAATCTTCGTACACATTAGCTGAGAAATTGTCATCAATATCTTTTGGCTCATAATGACCTCTTTCTAGAACATATGTTATTAAGTCTAGAAGAAGTTTATCCTTATCGTTTTCTTCAAAAGACTTGTTTGTAAAACTGCAAGAAGCTACAGCAATTAACATCACAACAAATGCTAAGGCAAAATTCTTTTTCATAGGTGGTTTTTAATGGGACAGGATTAAAAAAACCGAATCACCCGTCATTTTTAAATTTAAAATTTTCTCCGTAAACATCTAATATACAGAAAAAATCATGCCAGCTTTGAAGCGTTGACATAATTTTGTGATTCATTCAAAAGACTCCATATCCTTAACGAAAAACGTACATTTATAGCTTAAATTATCTCTACCATGGAAAAACCATTGATTTTGGTTACAAATGATGATGGAATTACAGCTCCCGGACTTAGGTCACTGATTGCTTTTATGAAACAAATTGGTGAGGTTGTAGTGGTGGCACCAGACAGCCCACAATCTGGGATGGGGCACGCCATTACAGTTGATAATACCCTATATATTAAAAAAGTTGTTATAGATAAGGAAAATGGCGCTCCTTTAGAAGTAAGTTGTAGTGGAACACCTGCTGACTGTGTAAAATTGGCACTGCAAGAGATTCTTGACAGAAGACCTGACATAGTAGTTAGTGGAATCAATCACGGCTCTAATGCTTCTATTAACGTTATTTACTCTGGAACTATGAGTGCAGCAATTGAAGCTGGACTTGAAGGGGTACCTGCAATTGGTTTTTCGTTATGCGATTTTAGCTGGGAAGCAGATTTTTCTGGTTGTGAACATGCCATTAAAACTCTTGTTTCGGAGGCTTTAACTAATGGAATGCCTAAAGGAACAGTATTAAATGTAAATATTCCAAAGACTAACGGTGCTGCACCTAAAGGTATTCGTATTTGCAGGCAGGCCAGAGCTAACTGGAAAGAGAAATTTGACAAAAGAAAAAGTCCATCTGGAAAAGAATATTATTGGTTAACTGGTGAATTTGAATTACTCGATAAAGGTGAAGATACAGATATTCATGCTTTAGAAGACGGATATATTTCTGTTGTTCCCTGCCAATTCGACTTAACCGCTCACCATGCCATACCACAACTAAACAACTGGAATTTAAATGACTAAAATTCAAAAAGAAACCTTAATTGGTTTTTTCGTTGGTGTAATTGCCAACACCATAGGAACCTTGCTTTACATCATCTTATTCTCTGACCTCGGCATTGTAGAAACCTATAATGCTGCGGTAAAACAAGAACACATTGGAAGCCTTTTGGCACTTGGAGCCATTCTAAACTTAATTGCTTTTTTTGGCTTTTTAAGATTAAAACGAGACTACCGAGCAAGAGGAGTAATGATTGCTACTGTTCTTACAGCATTAGTAATTTTATATTACAAGGTTTTTTAAAGCGATTCACATCGATGGTTTAAAGAAAAACGAAGCCAAAGGTTTTAAGTCGAAAAAATGAAATACTACATAATTGCAGGGGAAGCTTCTGGAGATTTACATGGCTCTAACTTAATTAAAGCCATACAACAAGAAGACCAAAACGCAGATATACGCTGTTGGGGTGGAGACTTAATGCAAAATGCTGGTGGCACCCTTGCAAAACATTATAAAGAAATGGCTTTTATGGGGTTTTTAGAAGTAGTCAAAAACCTGAATTCTATTTTTAAAAATATTTCTTTCTGTAAAGACGATATTGCTAGTTTTGAACCAGATGTAGTTATTTTCATTGACTTTTCTGGCTTTAACCTTAGAATTGCCAAATGGGCTTACGAACAAAATTTTACTACAAATTATTACATTTCTCCCCAGGTATGGGCCTCCAGAGCAAGCCGCGTTCAAAAAATAAAAAAATACATCAATCAGATGTATGTAATTTTACCTTTTGAGAAAGACTTTTATGCGCAATACAATTATGATGTAAGCTATGTTGGCCATCCACTTTTAGATGCTATTGCTGTTGCTGAAAAAATAGATTTTGATTCATTCGTTGCAAAACATAAGCTAAGCCCAAACAAAAAAATAATTGCCCTTCTTCCGGGGAGTAGAAAGCAAGAGGTGGAAAAAATGTTAGGTATTATGTTAGCTACTGCTGATAATTATCCTAAATATCAATTTGTAATTGCAGGTGCACCCAGTTTAGATGACACTTTCTACCAAAAATTTACCTCAACAAAAGATGTTCATTTTGTCTCGAATCAAACTTACCCGCTTTTACAAAATGCTCATGCCGCTTTGGTAACTAGCGGTACGGCAACATTAGAAACCGCTCTATTTAAAGTACCGCAAGTGGTTTGTTATAAGGGCAATTGGATATCTTATCAGATTGCTAAGCGTATTATCACCCTCGATTATATTTCTTTGGTAAATTTAATTATGGATAAAGAGGTAGTTAAAGAACTCATTCAAAACAACCTAAATTCAAAAAATCTAAATCATGAGCTTAATAAAATATTAGAAGACGCTCATAGGCAAGTTGTATTAAAACAATATGAAATACTTGAGCAAAAACTAGGAGGTGTTGGAGCAAGTAAAAAAGCGGCGCAGCTAATTGTGAAAAATCTATAATTTTGAGTGTGGAAAAATTTCAAAACCTAACTTTAACCAAAATACTTCTTTTTATTGGAGTTTTATTTTTAGCAAGCTGCGGAAGTAAAAAGAACACTGTTAAGCGTTCTAACAAAAGACCCACCGTAACTGTTGATTCAAAATCTGTTAATAAGGCTTACAAAAGAGATATTAAAGAATCTAGAGGTAATACCGCTGATAATGTTATTACAACTGCTATGACATTTACGGGCACCCGTTACAAATTTGGAGGTATTACTAAAAAAGGTATGGACTGTTCTGGTTTAATTTATGTTTCGCTTTTGGAGCATGATGTAGCCTTTCCCAGAGTTTCTTATCAAATGGCTAATGAAGGGGAGCGCGTTAATTTAAAGAATGTTAGAGGTGGCGATTTACTCTTTTTTAAAACCTCTAAAAATAGTAAGCGAATCAATCACGTTGGCTTAGTTGTAGCCGTGAATGGAGACGATATAAAATTTATTCATTCTACAACGTCTAGAGGAGTTATAGTATCGTCTCTTAGAGAAGGTTTTTGGAATAGTACTTTTATTAAAGCAACTCGCATTTTATAATGCCAGCGTTTAATTTTATTTCGGTAAAATTAGCGCTCTGTCTTATAATAGGCATTTTACTTGGTTTTTATTTCCCTATTAAAATTCATCTATTAGTAGTAGTACTACTTTGCCTACTACTACTATTACTTGTGTTACTCATAAAGAAATCCGCTACTTTAAACGTGGGTTTTGGTGTTATTGCTGCTTTTTTAATGATAGGTATTGGCATGTTAAGTGTTGGTCTTGCAAATCCAATCTTTAAATCTAATCACATATTAAATAATACTTCAAATCAGCCACATATTTGGCAAGGTAAGGTTATAACTACTCTTAAGCCAAGTTCTTTTTCAAACCGCTTAGTTGCGTCTGTGAGCTATCAAGACTCTACAAAGGTTGTAGGTAAAATATTGGTAAATTATCCGCTAGAAATTGACAGCATTAAGATAGACCATGAACTGGTGTTTTTTACTGAAATATTACCTGTAAATCCGCCATTGAATCCACATCAATTTAATTACAAATCTTATTTAGAAAAGCAAGGTATTTACCATCAAGTGTATCTAAAAAACGAAGATTTATTGGCAATTTCGATTAAATCAAGGTCATTAAAAGGCATAGCCAATTCTTTTAGAACACAACTAATTAAAAACTTAAGAAAATACAATTTTAGCGATGATGAATTTGGGGTAATTCAAGCATTATTACTTGGAAAAAGAGATGAAATTTCAGATGAAACCTATACCAATTATCAAAAGGCGGGAGCTGTTCATATATTAGCGGTTTCTGGTCTACACATAGGTATTTTACTTTTTATTTTACAATACGTACTCACCCCATTAACTTATTTACCTAAGGGCAAACAACTACGAACTTTACTTGTAGTAATCATCTTATGGGGATTTGCTTTTTTAGCAGGTTTATCTCCTTCTGTGGTGAGAGCGGTAACCATGTTTTCTTTCATTGCTTATGCCATGAATCTCAACAGGCCTACAAATACATTTAACATCATTGCACTGTCAATCTTTTTTATTCTTTTATTAAATCCGTTGTTTTTGTTTCAGGTTGGGTTTCAAATGAGTTATGCCGCAGTAATTGCTATAGTTTGGATATACCCAAAATTACAACGATTATGGTATCCTAAACCACTGCTAATTCGTAAGCTCTGGCAATTATTGTCTGTGAGTTTTGCCGCTCAGTTGGGTGTCCTACCTTTAAGCCTATTTTATTTTCATCAGTTCCCAGCATTATTTTTTGTTTCTAACTTATTAATTGTTCCATTTTTAGGAATAATTCTAGGTTTAGGCATTTTAGTTCTTTTTTTAAGTAGCTTCAATAGTCTGCCAGACTTAGTTGCTACCGGATATAGTTATTTAATATTTGGTATGAATACTATTGTGGCATGGGTAGCGCAACAAGAGGCTTTTGTTTTTAGGGCTATTTCCTTTGATAGCGTTCAGTTATTGCTTTCGTATTTGATTCTGTGCTACTTACTATCTACTAGTGTAAAACATAATTACAAGAAATTGGTTCTTACCTTAAGCCTTATTGTGATATTTATTGGTTGGGGCATATACCTAAAGCATCAAGCCTCTATAAAAAGTGAAGTTATTTTATTACACCAATCTAGAAAAACAATTTTACTACATAGAAATGGTCTTGAGCTACAAGTGTTATCCTCTAAAACTAATGAGCTAAATGCTACAATTACCAATTATAAAATCGCAGAACGGATTTCAAAGATTTCAACTAAAAGCTTAAAAAATTCGTATGCAATTACTAAGAAAACTATTTATAGAATAGATAGTTCTGGGGTATACTCTGCAAATTTTAAAACCGACTATTTACTATTGACAGATTCACCAAAAGTAAATCTAAACAGAGTTTTAAATATTCTTGAACCTAGGGTTGTTATCGCCGATGGTAGTAACTATAAGACGTATATTAAAAGGTGGCAAAAAAGCTGTATGGATAAAAAAATCCCTTTTCACTATACGGGTGAAAAGGGAGCTTATTATTTTGAACAGTAAATTTCTAGTGAACGTTACCCATTAACTTCTTAATTAAAGGAGAGGCCAATAATACAATTACACCCGCACCTAGAGCATATTTTGCAATTAGCATAAAACCTCCGGTATACACATCTAAAGTATCAAAACCACCAATGTTAGCATCGGAACTTTCAATTGCCATTTGCTTACCTATAAAACCTACTACCTGAAATGCAAATGCAGAAGATAAGAACCAAACTCCCATAATAAAAGCAATTATCCTTTGTGGCGCAAGGTCTGTCATTTTAGATAATCCAACAGGTGACATAAATAATTCCCCTACAGAAATTAAGAAATACATCAGTAACAAATAACTAAACGGTACCAAGCCATCTTCATTGGCGCTACCACCACTATTTGCTAAAATATAAAAGCTAACACCTGCAAAAAGTAGCCCTAGTCCAAATTTATATGGGGTTCTTGGATTCATTTTACGTTTAGTTAGCCAAGTCCACATCATTGAAATAGGAATTGCTAAAATTATAATCCACATAGAATTCAATGAATTGGTTTGTGCTGCCGTCATTATACCTGACAAATCCACGTTACGAGAAGCAAAGAGCGTAATTACACTACCAGAAAGTTCATGAAAACCCCAAAAAATAGTCATAAAAAAGGTGAACAAAACAGCCGCAAATAACTTTTTACGCTCATCTGGCGTAGCCTTTACCATTACGTAGGCCATATACCCAAGAACTGCAAAACCAATAAAATAAAATAATAGGTTTACAATATTTGTGTCTCCAAACATAGTTCCTTCTGCACCTAAAGGTTTATAAGAGGAAAGTAAATAAGCAATTAATGGAGCCGACGCAATTGCTAATATGGTAACTAAAACACCTTGTTTGATTCCTGCTATGGGTTTATCGATAGCTCCCGTGGCTGGTGGCAATCCTCTATCTCCAAACACCCCTTTTTTAATTCCGCTCCAAAAGAAAATAAGACCGGTTAACATTCCTATTCCAGCTAAACCAAAACCATAATGCCATCCATATTTAGCAGCTAACCAACCACAAAGTAAAGGAGCAATCCAACCTCCAATATTAATCCCCATATAAAAGATGGTGAATCCAGAATCTTTTTTAGGGTCTCCTTTTTCATATAGTGTACCTACAAATGTGGAGATATTTGGTTTAAAAAAGCCATTACCCACAATAATTAAAGATAGCGCTAAGAAAAATGCAATGTTATGTTCTACTGCAAGTACAAAATGCCCTATCGACATTAAAATACCGCCCAAGAAAATAGATTTTCGCATTCCTAAAATAGAATCTGAAATTCTACCTCCAACAACAGTTGAAGCATATACTAGAGAACCGTAAGAAGAATATACAGCTGCCGTGGCATAATCACGCTCTACAAGTTTTTCAAAAATTACTTGCACCATATAAAGTGTAAGCAAGGCGCGCATTCCATAAAAGCTAAAACGCTCCCATAGCTCTGCAAAAAAGAGATAAAACAAACCTTGCGGGTGGCCTAAAATTTGTTTTTCACTAGCGGGTGAAATCTGTGACATATATCTATTTATTTAGTTAGTTGGCTGTTTATTATCCTTTAATTTCCTCTATAACCGGAGTGTCTTTTTTAGGACGCTCTACCAGCTTTTCTTTAACGAAAGAAGTCATTTTTTGATATAAATGCTTACGGGTGTTACCACCATAAATACCATGGTTTTTATCTGGATAGATGGCCCAATCAAATTGTTTATCAGCTTGTATTAAAGCCTCGGCCATGCGCATAGTATTTTGCAAATGAACGTTATCATCACCTGAACCATGAACTAAAAGATAATCACCTTTTAATAGCTCTGGATAATTAAATGGCGACTCATTGTCATAGCCTCCCGGATTTTCTTGAGGCGTACGCAAAAAACGCTCTGTATAAATAGTATCATAAAAACGCCAGCTAGTTACTGGTGCTACTGCAATAGCCATTTCAAACACATCACTACCTTTTAATAAAGAGTTGGTACTCATGTGACCACCAAAACTCCATCCCCAAATACCGGTTTTGGCTTCATCAATATATGGTAATTCACTTAGTTTTTTAGCAGCTGCAATCTGGTCTTCTGTTTCATATTTTACCAAATTTAAATATGTGGTTTTTTTAAAATCTCTTCCCTTGAAACCTGTTCCTCTACCATCAACACAAGCAATAATAACATCTTCTTGCTGTGCTAACATTTGATGCCAGTAATCATTAGTACCATTCCATCTATTAGCTACTTGCTGAGAACCAGGACCACTGTATTGAAACATAAATAAAGGATACTTTTTAGAAGGGTCAAAGTTTTTGGGTTTAATCATGTACATGTTAAGTTCATTACCATTAATTTCAATGGTTGAGAACTCTTTATTACTTAATTCATAACCAGACAACTTTTCTTCTAACTCCTTATTATTCTTAATATCTGCCACCTTTTTACCATCTATAGCATTGTGTAAGGTAAATTGATATGGGGTTGTAGTACTAGAGTACGTATTTATAAAATAGGTGAAATCTGTACTAAATGATGCTGAATTGGTTCCTGCGGTTACAGCGAGTTCTTTTTTGTCTTCCCCACCACTAGAAATACTATACACCCCTCTATTAATAGAGCCATTTTCTACTGATTGATAGTAGATTCTATCATTTTCTTGGTCGTAACCGTAATAATCTGTCACCTCCCAATCGCCTTGGGTTATTTGGTTCATTAGATTACCATCCTGGTCGTATAAATAAATATGATTGTAACCATCTTTTTCACTTGTCCAGATAAAACTATCATCAGCCAAAAAAGTAAGATTGTCATGTATGTCTACATAGGCATCATCTTTCTCTTCCAATAATACTTTAACCGTATTATTTTTGGCATTTACTTCATGTAGCTTTAAATGATTTTGATGACGGTTAATTGTTTGTACACTTAAATAATTTGGGTTATTCATCCACTTAATTCTTGGAATGTAGTATGCCTCTCCTAAATCTACTTTTGAAATATCTCCGGACTTTACATCAATCATATGTAAACTTACTACAGCATTAGCTTCACCTGCCTTAGGGTATTTAAATTTGTCTTGCTGAGGATACAATTCTTGACCATAAACATCCATTGAAAATTGCGGAACATTAGTTTCATCAAAACGGATAAAAGCAATTTTACTACCGTTGCTATTCCATTCAAAAGCTTGTACAAAAGAAAATTCTTCCTCGTACACCCAGTCTGTAATACCATTGATTATTTTTCCCTTCTCACCATCATTTGTAAGCTGTGTGGTGGTTTCTGAAGCTAAATCAAATAAATATAAATTGTTATCATAAGCAAAAGCAACTTTAGAACCGTCTGGTGACAACGTAGGTTCTTGAATCTTTTTATCTGAAATCTGAACTATTTTTTTGCTTGCCACATTATAAACAAAATATATACCCAATCTTGAACGCCTATAAATAGATTCTACATCAGT
Source organism: Croceivirga lutea (assembly GCF_014235875.1). Classification (GTDB taxonomy): domain Bacteria; phylum Bacteroidota; class Bacteroidia; order Flavobacteriales; family Flavobacteriaceae; genus Croceivirga; species Croceivirga lutea. The sequence continues at coordinate 181,021 of NZ_JACJUK010000002.1, forward strand.
GGCAAGTATAATTTGCGACTCATCACCACTAAACTCGTAAGATGTAAACATGGGTATAATTCCGCCAGAGGCAACAATAGTTTCAATTTTTTGTTGCGTCTTGTAGTCGTACTTATCTAAAGAAGTACCTCTAGGATTTCTATTAAAATTAAGCACGGTGTATTCCGTTCCATTATTCATAGACCTTAAAGCATCCATATATTCTGTACGGAATTCTCCACCCCAGATTTCGTCTAATGAAATCTGTTTTTGTTGTGCAATTGAAAAATTAAAGAGTGAAATCGTGAAAGTGAGTAAAAACACGAATTTTTTCATGAAAGTTATTTTTATTTTAAACCTACCAAGTTTACTAATAATTTATCGAAAAAGTAAACTTTTAGCAACAAATAGCTCTCTAAGCCCAAGGTAAAAAGCCGAAAGAATTATATTTGAAAACTAAGTTAGATGTATGCAAAAACCGGTAAATGGGTTTTCTAAGTTCTCCAAAGAAGAAAAAATAGATTGGGTTGCTCAAAACTTTTCTAAAAACCCCCAAACAACAAAAAAAATTCTAAGAACTTATTGGAACTCAAACGAGGAGTTACAAAAGATTCATGATGAGTTTATTGAGAATACGCTAACCAATTATTACCTGCCGTTTGCTGTTGCTCCTAATTTTATGATTAACCAGCAAATGTATACCATACCCATGGCTATTGAGGAAAGCTCTGTGGTTGCTGCTGCAGGTAATGCTGCTAAGTTTTGGTCAACCAGAGGAGGGTTTAAAGCATCTATTCTTGGAACAGAGAAAATAGGTCAGGTTCACTTTATGTTTAAAGGAGATGCAAATAAATTAGAGACTTTATTTAATACAATAAAACCTCAATTTTTCATAGATACTGAAACCATCACCAAAAACATGAAAAAACGAGGTGGTGGTATTACTTCAATTGAGCTACGTAACAAAACCGAAGAATTACAAAATTACTATCAACTGCATTGCACTTTTGAGACTTTAGATGCCATGGGTGCAAATTTTATCAACTCTTGTCTTGAACAATTTGCAAAAACTTTAGAGCGAGAGTCAGAAAAAGTAGATTTAGATATTGAAGTTGTCATGAGTATTTTAAGCAACTACGTGCAAAACTGCGTAGTTAAAGCAGAGGTTTCTTGCCGTATTTCAGACGACAAAAGCCCTTCTTCTATTTCTAAAAATTTTGCCGATAAAATTATACAAGCTGTTGCTATTGCCAAAGCAGAGCCTTATAGGGCCGTTACACACAATAAAGGTGTAATGAATGGTATTGACGCTGTTGTTCTCGCTACAGGCAACGATTTTAGAGCCATTGAAGCTGGTGTACATGCTTACGCCGCAAAAGATGGTAAATACTCCAGCCTAACACATGCAAAAATTGAAAATGACACTTTTTATTTTTGGATTGAAGTACCTTTGGCTCTAGGTACGGTTGGCGGCCTTACTAGTTTACATCCGCTTGTTAAACTCGCCTTAGAAATACTACAACAACCCACAGCTAAAGAACTTATGCAAATAATTGCCGTAGCTGGCTTAGCTCAAAATTTTGCTGCTTTACGTTCATTAGTTACCACTGGTATTCAGAAAGGACATATGAAAATGCACTTACTTAATTTACTTAACCAAGCTGGAGCTGATGAACAAGAAAAGAAACAATTAGTAGCTCATTTTAAGGATAGAGAAATTAGCAATGCAGCTGTGGCAGAAGCTTTACAAAATTTGAGAAAGTAATGGTGCAAAAATACTATAGCAATGGTAAGTTATTGCTTACTGGTGAATACGCAATTCTAGACGGAGCCGTTGGCTTAGCCGTACCTACTAAATATGGTCAAACATTAGAATTTAGTTATTCCAATACAGATTCACTTTTATGGAAAAGCTATGATGCTGACAAAACGCTTTGGTTTGAGGTAGAATACGCACTAACTCTAGAGCACACCAGAACAACTAATGATAAAGAAAAAGCGACTATACTTTTGAAAATACTTAAAAAAGCGAAGGAATTAAACCCCGCATTTTTAAAAACAAGCCAAGGTATTGTAGTAGAAACGCACCTTTCATTTCCTCGAAATTGGGGGTTAGGAACATCGTCAACTTTGGTGAATAATATTGCTCAATGGGCCAAAATTGATGCTTTTGAGTTATTAAGCAAAACACTAGGAGGTAGTGGGTATGATATTGCCTGTGCACAAAATTTTCAGCCTATCTTATATCAATTAGATTTAGGTCAACCTAAAATCATACCAGTGCTTTTTAATCCAGAATTTAAAAAACGTCTATTTTTTGTTTACCTCAACAAAAAGCAAGATAGTAGAGAAGCTATTGCTAACTATAGACAACAACGTTTTAACAAGCAAGAATTACTTTCGAAAGTAAATACAATTACTCAGCATATGCTTGAGGCTAAAACTATTGAGGAATTAGAATCTCATATCATTGAACATGAACAAGTTCTGGCAAATGTTTTAGGACAATCGCCAATAAAGCGAAAATTTCCTGATTATTTTGGAGCTATTAAAAGTCTAGGAGCTTGGGGTGGCGATTTTATTCTTGTTACTGGAAATGAAAAAACCCCTGACTATTTTAAAGCCAAGGGTTTTGCTACTGTTATTTCTTATGAGGATATGGTAATTTAAAAGAAATCTGCTCTGTTATCCTCAATTTCTGCGCTTTCTTTTAATGCATTAAATACTTGTGTATTAACAGCATTTCTATTTTGATTACTTAACGTAGTGCCAAAGGTTGCATAGTTAGGTAAACTAATAGCGTCTTCCTTCTTGGTTACCTTTACCATAAAAACACCTGTTTCGCCCTTTAGTAAGCCAGAAGTTTGATTTTCTTCCATAGCTAAAGCTGTACCTACAACCAATGGTTCACGACCCGCTCCTGGAATGGTTGGAGCTTTGGCGGTAACTGCGGTTGCAGTTGACTGTGTAACATTGTTAGATGATGCAAACGCAGACATGTCTTTACCTTTATTTGCTGCAATTATCTGCTCTGCTTTTCTTTCTTTTCTTAAAATTGGTAGTACGGTGGCAGAAGCATCTTCTGAAGCCATTACCCCTTCTTTATACTTTTTGGTTACTTGAACTACTGCATAACCAGTAGCTAAATCAAATCTTCTAATATCACCAACTTCAGTGTCTGGACTAAATGCCCATTGCACTACATTACGTTGTTGACCTAAACCAGGTAAGTTCTCATCAAGCGCCTTAACTTTATTTACAGGCCTAACAATATATTCACTTTTTTCTGCAATAGAAGAAAAGCTTTCTGCATCAGCCTCAGTGGTTTCCATTTCAAACTTTGTTGTCTCTGTAAACAAGTTACTAGTTGTAGTTTCAGAAGGCTGTACTTCTCTTGAAAGGTTTGCAATTTGAACAACATCTTGTTTATCATCTATTTTAATGATATGAAAACCAAACTGAGTTTCAACTAAACCAATAGAACCAACTGAATTGTTAAAACAGAAATCATTAAACTCATCAGCCATTATTCCTTCTTGGAAGTAACCTAAATCTCCTCCTCTAGTAGCCGTAGGACCGTCTGAATTATCTCTAGCCAGTGCCGCAAAATCAGCATCTGACTTTTTAGCTTCTACGAGAATTCTTTTTGCTTCTGCCTCAGCTTCTTCTTTTGTTCTTTTTACTTCAGGATTTGCTCTTGTAGCCCCTTCGTAAGCAAATAAAATATGACTAGCTTTTACTGAACCATTTGCTTTACGACTAACCATTTTAGTTACGCTGTAATAACCTCCATCTTTATAAGGACCGTAGATTTGACCAATTGAAAGTGCCATAATTGAATCAGCGGCTATTTGTGGTAAATCTTTTTTCGCTTTGTAGATAGTATCAAACTTAGTATCAGAATATCTGTCTAAAAAGGCCGCATAATCTGTAGTATTTTTAAATCCAAGAATAGTATCGTTTCTATCTGTACTTTCATTGTATTCCACTGCATCATCTAGCACTTTAACAATAGCTGCTTTTATTGCAGACTCATCTTCTTCAGATGCTTTCTCTTCAAAAAACACAAAACGAATATCTCTCGCTGGTTCTTGTTTAAAATCATCTTTATGTTCATTAACATAAGCCTGAATTTCAGATTTAGAAATTGTAATGGTACTATCAGGAATAGCGTTGTAAGGTACTCTTACATATTGCATATCTACCTTATTGCCCTGAAGTTTATAATCAAACTCTCCTTCTGATAATGTAGCTCCAACACCTGCCTTTACTAAATTAAAATACATCTGCTCTTTGGCATACTGCATAATGTTTTTCTCATCTTGTAACCAAGCATCATAACGCAAAGGGTCGTTAGCTTTCCAATCGGCTATTGCATTTCTAAAAAGCTCTGCATTAAAATTACCATCGCTATCAACAAAATCTGGAATTTGAGCGTATCCTGGATTTGTTCTTACGTAATCAACAATTTGGTCGCTTTCAATAGCAATACCTAATTCCTCAAACTGTTGATCTAGAACTACTCTTCTAACTTCTTGGTTATACACATTGTTTACCAATTGTGTAGTTGAGAAATTTGGTCCGTACTGTCTAGAAGCACGTTCCATTTTTCTTTGAAAGTCTTCTCTTGCGATAGCTTCTCCATTAATTTCTGCGATAGAAGAACCTACTTTAGCTCCACCTAAATCATTGCTATTAAAAATACCAGAAATCACAAAAGCGAAAAGCGCTAAACCAATAATTAAAATTAATACTGTAGTACGCTTTCGAATATTGCTTAAAATTGCCATTTATCCTCTAATTTTGGTGGGCGAAAATACCATTTTCTTTTCAAAAAAGAAAGTAGTTATTTTCCTTATTGATAAGGTGTTTACGCCTTTTAATAATTTAAAATTTATTCTTCTTTTAACACCTGAATACTTACCATATCTATTTTGGTGTTCGAAACCTCTACTATTTGAAATAAAAAGTTTTCAATGGTTATTTCTTCCCCTTGACCAGGAATTTGACCGGTATTGCTAACTATTAAACCTCCTAAGGTTTCATAATCTTCACCTTCTGGCAACTCTAGCTTATAAGTCTCATTAACATAATCCACTTCTAAACGGGCAGAGAATTTGTAATTAAATTCATCTAATTGCTCTTCATACAAATCTGTAGAATCATGCTCATCTTCTATTTCACCAAATAATTCTTCTACAATATCTTCTACTGTCATAATACCAGAAGTGCCACCGTATTCATCTAAAACCACAGCTATACTTTTTCGTTTTTTGGTGAGCACATTTAAAATTTCATGTATAGACATGGTTTCTGGTACAAATTCAACAGGTCTTAAAATACTTTTAATGGTTTTTGGTTTTTTAAACAGTTCATAGGAATGTACATATCCAATAATATCATCAATGGTCTCTTTATAAACCAATATTTTAGAATACCCTGTATCACTAAAGAGTTTTGCTAAATTTTTAGGCGTGTTATGAAGTTCAATTGCCATGATTTCTGTTCTGGGTATCATTACTTCTCTAGCCTTTACTTCAGAAAATTCTAATGCATTTTGAAATAATTGTATTTCAGAATCAACATTATCCTCTTCTTCAACTGCTTCTAATTGCTCCGAAATGTAATCGCCTAGCTCTATTTTACTAAACGCCAACTGTATTTCATCACCTTCTGTTCTAAAAAATACTTTCAAAACAAAATCTGATACCTTAATAACAAACCAAGAGATTGGGGTAAATAATAAGTAAAAAACATATGCCGGAAACGCCAATATCTTTACAAAAGTGTTCGCATAAATCTGAAACAATACTTTTGGTAAAAACTCGGCGGTAAGTAAAATTATTAATGTTGAAATCACCGTCTGTGATAGCAAACTAAAATCTTGCAATAATAGGTTTACCAAATTGTTAGCTGAAGGTAGAAAGGTTTTAAACCAAGCCATTAGCTTGTCTCCCATAAAAAGACCATACACCACTAAAGCAATATTATTACCAATGAGCATTGAGGCAATAAACTTTGATGGTTTTCTTGTAATCCACCCAAGAACTTTAGCCAAAAATCCTTCTTGTTTTTTCTCTATTTCAATATGGATTTTATTAGCTGAAACAAAAGCTATTTCCATTCCTGAGAAAAACGCAGAAAAGAGTAAAGCAGTGCTAATTATAAGAGATGAACTATCCAAGATTATTGGTTTTGATTCTCTCGCTTACGTTGTTCAAATTTTTTATAATAATGTCTTCTAAAGAAGAAGTTGAATCCAGTCACCAAAGCAAGCAAAATAAAAATATAGGCTTTATTTCTATCTCCCTGCCAATTACTTACCGCCATAAAAACTGATAATATCGAAACTATCAGATTAATGTAAATGGTATATTTTAAAAATCCTTTCATTTTTAATTTCAACTAATTTTGATTCAAAAGTATATCTTCAAAATCAATAAAATGCTGTCTTTGTAATTATTCTTCTTCACTTATGGTCATTAAACCATACGTTTTGTGCGCATTAAAATAAGTGAAATCGTTATTGAAGTCCATACCCTCACCGTCCATTATGGTTCCATCTTCAGGGTTAGTGTAGGTAAATTTTGCTTCAGTAAATATCCATTTTTTAGCCCTATCCCAATATAACTGTGGTGTTTCTAGTTTTTTACCGTCATGACTTGTAATTACCACATTACCTTGCAAATCAATAATATTAGTTTCAGAATACATAATGCCATAATCTGCTACAACTGTACTTTTTTTACCTTCTTTATCATAGAAGTCTACCTCAACACCTTCTGGAAATAATTGATGCGCAAATTTTAAATTATCATAATTCTCATTTAACGGACTACGGAGCGTAAATACCAATTTGGTATCAGAAGAATCTTGTGAAGATAACGGTTCAGTTATTTCTGTATATGTAACTGTAAAGTTTTTGGCAACACCCTGAGGAAAAACCCGCTCACTTACCTCTTGCCCTACTCTTTTGTAATTATCCTTACAGCCCACAAAAAGGATTGCCACGGTAAAAACCGTGGCAATGCTATATAGTGTTCTCGAAGGTATTTTCTTCATTATAAGGCAGGTACTTTTACGCTACCACCAACCCAACAGCTGAAAGATATAGTTTGACCAGCCTTGCCTGAGTTAAAAATCATTGTTTTGTCTGGAGCTTTAGCTCTATAACTTGCTGCCGCTCTGCTTGCTGAACCACTTACAGAAGGGTCAACTCTTGCACCTTTTTCTGCAATATTAGCCGCCATCCAGTAGATTGCTCTTTTTTCAAAAGTATCTTTACCACATGCATTAGCACTTGATGCTACCAAACTAGCTTCTAAGATATAAGCTCTACCGTTAGATGGATTAGCTTGAACTGCTTTTCTTAAATAACTTCTAGCTTGAGACTTACTGCTTCTACGTACTATAGTGGCAATTTTGTAAAGAATATTTGACTTTTTAACAGCATCTGCTTCTAACTCAACAGCTTTGTTAAAATCAGCAATAGCTCCATTCTTGTCACCATTTTTAGATTTCAAAGTACCCAAATAAACATATACATCTGCAGATGGATCTAACTCTGCCTGTACTTCTACCATTTTAGCAAATAAAGGATCATCTGTACATTCTTTGGCAAACATTCTACCTACAGCACTCTTAACCCATTTAACATCTCCTTTTTTAGCATCGAAATTTTTCTCGTATAAAGGAATTAGGTTACTACAATCGGCTAGTTTACCTAGTTTAGCATCAACACTTTCAGATACTTTACCAAGTGCCTCTGAATTTCTACTGTAAATACCTAAGTTCTTTTTTTCTTTTGAAGAAATAGTACCCGCTTCTTCTTTTGCTAAAAGCTTGGTAATGTTATTTGTATATCCCTTATTAATGTTATCCATTTGCTCAACTACAGCATCATAAGTATCAAATACTTCTTGTATGTCTTTTGCACCTGAATCGTAAAGGTTTACTAAACTAGAGAAGTATAGATACAAACCTTTTGGATTTTTAAATGATGTTGGATTAGCTTTGAATTCGGTATCCATCATATCAAAAACCTGCTTATCAGAAGCCATGTTTTGTTGATCCATTAAGATTGCCTTATCACTAATAACATCACCTTTTGGATATTTAGAAGCAAAATATTTATTAGCATCATCATAAAGCGATAAAAGCTCTTGAACATAACCGTCTTTATCTGCTCCAGAAGAGTTTTTAATTTTATGCTTTAAAATTCTTTCTCCGTAAGAAATGTTTGCCTTGTTTAAATCTGGGCAATCAGTCATTACTTTTTTCCAGGGCTCATAAGCGGCATCGTAATTTTTAACTTTTGCATGCTCTGCGTAAATTGAAAGATTAGTCATACACTCAGGATTTTGAGCCTGGGCTACACTTAAACCCGCCGACATAATCACTGCAATCATCGTTAAGTAGTAAGTCTTTTTCATCTTATTAATTTTGAAGTGGTTAATGTACAAATTTTTATAATTTAATCTATTTGTCTTTTCTGGAACCATTTGGCGTTCAATGACAATCCTAAGTTCACTTTGAAATAACTTTCCTCTATGAGTTGCGCATCTGTGGTTCCTCTTCTGCCGAGTTCAAACCCAACGTTTAAATTTGAGAATCTATCTACACCAACACCAGTGAGTGGAAAACCTAGTCCAAAAGTTATGCCAAAGTTGTTTATATCTTTTCCGTTTACCACCATTCCGGTTTGATCATAACGCAAACCTGCACGATAAGTTACCCGTTTTAAAAAGCTTGAAAAGGAAGTATAATCAGGAATCCAATAACCACCTAATGATAGTGTAGACGCATCATCATAACCCACATTATCTAACTGTAAGAAGGCATTTTCAAATTCGCTATTCTTTTGCGTGCTGTATTCACCCGCTACAAACCATTTTTTTTCTTCTCCTAAACCTAAACCGAGCGTAAAAATGGTTGGTACTCTAATAGAAGTTCTATCAAGATTTTGTGCAGCTAAATCCACATCTATAACCTCGATATCTTGACCCGTAGTTAACGAAAATGATCCTAAACTTTGCTCGTTATCAGCATTAAGGTTTACTTGAGTATTTGCACCTAAAAAGGAAAATAGTTTCAATTTATCGGAAATCATTGGGGTGTAATTCAAGGTGTAATTAAAATCAAAACCTTGAATTCTTGAAGTTCTATCATCTATAGTTCCCAACTGCACACCTTCTACACTCTGTATTCTTGTGTATTCAAACCTACCAAAGTTGTAATTAACAGTAGCACCAAGCGTTAAATTCTTTGCTGCCTGAAACCCAAGCGACATGTAAACTCGGTTTAAACCACCTTCACCAGAAAATGCATTGATAATTTCTTCGCCTTGTGTATTAGAAGAAGTTTGACTTAGGCTATAACCTACAGAAGAGTATGGCAACAAACCAAAACCTAAACCTATATTTTTTCCTAACGGCAACCCTATAGCTAAATAGTCTAGATTAGTTACCGATGTATTTTGCTGCTCATTAGCATCTTTAAGCCTAAACTCTTTATGACCAATACCCGCCGCATAGGTTGTTAGTCTTAGGTTGGAGTATGCCGCAGGGTTTCTTAAGTTAATGTGGATACTATCGGCATACATGCGTAAGCCACCCATCATTTGATTCTCAACTGTACCTACATCTCTAAAATCTCCAATACCAAAGAAAGAATAAGGTGAAACGGTACCATTTTGTGCAAAAATCCCATAAGACGATAGGCACATAAATGCAATCAAAAGTTTCTTAGCCATTTATTGTTTGTTGTACTCCAGTAGGTGATTTAATCCTTCTAGCAAAAATTTAGAATTCGCAAATATGATATTTTTTAAGCGTTTAGCAAAAAAATGCGAATCGCCCCCTGTTAAAATGACTGTTAAATCTTTAAAACGTGCGTTATATTGGTTGATTACACCATCAACTTCTTGCAAAACTCCATTTAACACTCCACTATGCATACAGTTTTCTGTTGTATTTCCAATAAAGTCAATTAGCTCATTTTGGGGTTCTAATAATGGTAATGAAGCCGTATGCTCATGCATAGCTTTGTAACGCAAACCTAAACCTGGAGAAATAGCTCCTCCAAGATACTCTCCATAATCATTTACCATATCATAAGTTATGCAGGTACCTGCATCAATAACCAAAACATTTTTACCCCGGTAACTACAATAAGCCCCTGCTGCTAACGCAATTCTGTCTACCCCTAAACTTTGAGGAGATGCATAACTGTTTTTAAAGGGCAATTTAGTTTGCGCATCTAAAACATGTACCTTACAGAATAAAGAAAGTACCTGAATTTCATTTTTTACCTCACCCCCAACAGAAGCTACCAAGGCCCTTTTTATTTTAGGATGTGAGTTAAAAACTGTTTTTATAGATTCAAGAAAATTTTCTCTGTGACTAATTTGGTCTTCAACCAGACCATTTCTATCAAAAACACCCAGTTTTATTCGGGTGTTACCAACATCAACAACTAGATTCATAACACAAATATGAGCAATTGATAGGCATTCTTGAATGCTTTTTTGTTATTTTTATTTGTATATCTACAAATTGAAATTATATTTGCACCCGCCTTAACAAAAAGGCACTTGAAATACTGGTACCTTAGCTCAGTTGGTAGAGCAACGGACTGAAAATCCGTGTGTCCCTGGTTCGATTCCTGGAGGTACCACTTCAACGAAAACCCACGCATTAGTTGCGTGGGTTTTTCGTTTTAGGCTTTCCCCGTATCTTGTAAAGAAAAAAATTGAAAAAATTTTCACTCGACTCTTCCTTTACAGCCATTGAAAACTATTTAAAACTACAAGGTGTAATTCAACCCAACGAATTTATAATTGCAGTGGAAAAACCAGGAGAAGGTAATATGAATGTGGTTTTACGAATTAAGACTGATGTTACTTCTTACATTTTAAAGCAATCTAGAGCATACGTTCAAAAATATCCTCAAATACCTGCCCCTTTACATAGAATACAAGTAGAATACCAATTTTACAATAACCTTAAGAAAAGTAAAGCTGCACGTTCTTTCCCAAAGATTTTGCATTTTGATCCCAATAATTACACGCTTATACAAGAAGATTTGGGTAACATTCAAGACCTTACTACAATTTATGACCAAAAAAGTATAGCTCCATCTGACGTCACCTCTTTAATAGAACTCGCACAGTTGATTCATAAAACTCCAATTAAAAACACGCCTCTAAAAAATAAGGAGCTACGGCAATTGAATCACCAGCATATTTTTGTACTACCTTTTGAACAAGAAAACGGTTTTAATCTAAATGATGTACAAACCGGATTACAACAATTAGCTGAGCCTTTTAAAAATGATGAGGAATTAAAAACCATCATCAAAAGTCTTGGAGAATTGTATTTAAGTGAAGGAGAGGTATTAATTCATGGCGACTACTACCCTGGTAGTTGGGTAAAAAGACAAAATTCGCTCTTTGTTATCGACCCCGAATTTAGTTTTTTAGGCTTCGCTGAATTTGATTTGGGTGTAATGGCCGCCCATGTAATTATGGCAACTGGCAACAAGCAAATTTTTACCGATATTAAGAATTCTTATACTGAAGATTTTTCGATGAAAATAACTCAACAAATAGCTGGCATTGAAATTATGAGAAGAATAATTGGGTTAGCGCAATTGCCGCTAACTAGAAGCCTATCAGAAAAAGAACGTTTACTTGTACTAGCTAAAAACCTAATTCTACAATGAAAAAATATGCGCAATTATTAGTTTTAATTCTTCTTTCAGCCTGCGCCAAAGAGCAAAAATCGAGTATTAACATACCTTCACCAAACACCAGTTTTTCTCAAGATACTTTTGCTATTTCTAAGGAAGACTATTATGATAAAGTTTTGGGAGCGCTTGTAGGCTCTGCAATAGGTGATGCCATGGGTGCTTCAACAGAAATGTGGCACAGAGATAATATTCAATTAAAATATGGCTACATAACAAATTTAACCCCGGCCTTACGAGTTCAGTCTCCTGAGGGTACTTGGGAGCATAACTTACCGGCTGGAGCTACAACTGACGATACTCGTTGGAAAATGCTTGCAACAGCCTACCTTACCGCTAATCAAAACAACCAAAACGCTGAAAATTTTGTCGATTTTATTCTAAGCTATTACCAACAAGAAGTTGAAAAGCTAAACACCAAAGAAACATTTAATAGTACCGATTTTTTAGATGATGCTATTGAAAAAATAGATTGGATTAAAGAATGGGCTAGGGTTGCTCAGGCCTATAAAAAAGGAACCTCTGCTTATCTTGAAGCCTCTAACAGATTTTATGGCGGTGAAATGTCTTGTGCTGGCCAACTTTACACACCCATGTTTGGCTTATGGGCCAATTCTCCTGAAGAAGCCTACGTAAACGCCTATGCGCATTCTATTTTTGATATAGGCTACGCTAAAGACATTTCTGGTCTAGTTGCAGCTTTAACCAACAAAGCCATGCGTACCCAAAACATAGACTCTTTAATTACAACTACTCTTGTTGTAGACCCCCTAAAATACCAAGATAGTAGATTGGTTGGTAGAATTTCTGCAGGTATTACCGAAACTTCTTTAACAGCAGTATTACTAACCCAAAAAGAAGCAAAACTGGATAGTTTATTTATTGATAAAAATATCGTAGAAATGCCAAATTCATATCCCAGAACTGAGTTAGACTGGGCAATTGAAAACATGTTATTTTTATATTTAGAGGAAAACGAAAAAGCAATTGCGTTCCATTCGGGCGAAATTTACCAGATACTAATTACTGCACTTAAATATGCTGATGGAGATTTTGAAAAATGCATGCAATTTATTGTAAACTACGGCAGAGATAATGATACAGTTGCCGCTGTAGCTGGCACTATTTTAGGCGCAATGCATGGCTATAAAAATTTACCCAAAGACCTCAAAAACAAAGTCATTAAAGTAAATAAAGAAATAATGGGAATAGACCTAGAAGTACTGGCTTCTAAGCTAACCCAAGCCAAGTACCAACAAATCAATTGAAAATCAATGATTTTGTTGTAAACTTCATAAAAATATATTAAATATTAACTTGGTGTTTGAGAATTTAACATTTTGTCGTATAATGGCGGATTAATAATTATACTTTACAAATTCTATATAAAAAATGGCAGACGATTTGCTACAATTGGCCACTGAGTTTGAGAATAGAAAACTCAGCCATATGTCAACGAGTGACAGGGTGGCCGCTTCACGTGAGGCTAAAAGCCTCATACTTTCGATAAATGAAATCTATAAGAAGACTAAAGATGCTGACCTTATGGATGTTATGAAACGATTGACGGAGAAGAAAAAGAAAATTGAAAAACGATTAAAGGGTAATCCTTTAACTTAAAAAAAGCCCCAAATTGGGGCTTTTTTTATTCCCAAATACTATAAACTTCTTGTACTGTAAAATCTTTTATTACCATTTTGGTATTAGAAAGGTTCTTGAACTCTATTTGATTATAAGGTTCACTTGGAAAAATTTGTTCTGTCATAACACCTTCTCCTTTATTAACAAACAATTCTGAAGAAGAAGCGTCTACAAATACCTCCCAAGCCATTGGATTTGCTGACTTATCTTCCAAAATCATATAATGTAATTTATTTCCAAAATCATAATTAAAACCGGTATCGCCAGAATTAGTTCTATCTACCATGACCATATGTTCAACTGCTTCATAGATAAAACTCAAACTTTCTTTTTTACCATTAGATAGGGTTAGACTAAGGTCTTTTCTAGGTAATTGTAGACTTATTTTTGATTGATTTAAATTGGCTACCTCCACAACTTTTGATTCACCCGGCGCCAAAGAAAATTCAGTTGTAGCATCATTTTTTAGAAGGCTTTGTAAGCTTTCCACTGGGTAATTCACCAACACATACTCATCTTCAATTTTTTTGAGTTTTAAATCTCGCGGAAGCGTCATTGCGCTTCGCCAAGTTGTTGTAGGGGTTTTTAAAGCATACTGCCAGTTACTCATCCAACCAATAAACTTTCGTTTTCCATCAGGCGTATTGTTATACGTTACTCCAGCATAATTATCTGTTCCCCAATCTAACCACTTAAAATTTTCATGTGCTGCTGTAAAGGTTGTGCCATCAAAATCACCTACAAAATATTGTGTTCCACTGCCCCCATTTGGTGCACCAGAACCTATACTAATTATCATCACCCACTTTTTTTCTCCTGTTTCTTCAACCACTAACGGAAAAAGGTCTGGACACTCCCAAACTCCGCCATGCGCCCCATTATCTTCTCCAAAATCACTGATATTATCCCATTCTTTGAGATTTTTTGAACGGTAAAACTTAGCATGGTCACCCGCAACTAAAATCATAATCCAACTTTCAGAAGCCTGGTGCCAAAAGACTTTAGGGTCTCTAAAATCTTTAATTCCGGGATTTTTAATTATGGGATTATCCGCAAATTTTGTCCATGTTTCTCCATTATCTAAACTGTAAGCTATGCCCTGACTTTGCCCATCTATTTCTCCCCTTTTTTCTTTATCCATAGAAAAATAAGTGTATATAGCCACCAAAGGCACTTTTCCATTTGACCCAAAACCTGAGGTATTATTCTTGTCTACAACTGCACTACCCGAAAATATAGCTCCTATCTCATCAGGATATAAGGCTATTGGTTTGTGCTCCCATTTTACCAGGTCTGTACTTGTTGCATGCCCCCAATGCATTGGGCCCCAAACCGTAGCATTAGGGTAATATTGATAAAATAAATGGTAAACTCCTTCATTGAAAACCAAACCATTAGGGTCATTCATCCAAGATGTTGGTGGAGAAAAATGATATTGCGGACGATGCTTTTCTTGATATAAGACGCTGTCATCACTTGCTAATTGTTCGGCTTCTTTAGGGTTGTTCTTGCAACATACCAATAGCAATATGGCAGTTATACTGGTAACTTTTTTTAACATAAAATCAGCTTAGTTTGAACTAAAAATAAAGAATTTTAAGCATTGTATTTTTAGGTTAATGTATCTTTGATTCGCTATGAGAATACACTACATACTGTTTTTGCTGTTTGTAATACCTCTAGGTTGTCTACCACAGAAAAACATTGACAAAACTCTAGAAAAAATGAATAGTGGGTCAGTTTCTTACGTAACGCCACAAGAACTACCTAACCAAAAAGTTGTTTTATTGGATACTAGAGAACTCGAAGAATTCAAGGTAAGCCATTTAAAAGATGCTCTTTGGGTAGGTTATAAAGATTTTGACATTACTACCGTATTAGAAAATATTCCTGAAAAAGAAACACCAATTGTTGTGTATTGCTCTATTGGTGTAAGGTCAGAAGATATTGGAGAAGAACTTCAAAAAGCTGGTTATACCAATATCAAAAACTTATATGGCGGAATCTTTGAATGGAAAAACCAGGATAAAGTCGTAATTGATTCTTTAGGTCAAGAAACAGAAAATATTCATGCTTATAGTAAGTATTGGGGAAAATTGTTGACCAAAGGAAACAAAGTATATTAAACATTTAACCAACTTCATCGATTGAAAAACACTACCGAAAACCTTTTACTGATTTTCACTAGAAATCCGGAATTAGGTAAATGCAAAACAAGATTAGCAGCAACTGTAGGCGACAAAACTGCATTAACCATTTATAATTTTTTATTAGAACACACCTTTGCAATCACTAAAGAAATTTCTGCCCACAAACAAGTCTATTATACCGAAGAAATTTGGGAAGATGATGTTTGGGAAAGTAGTATTTATGACAAAAAACTACAAGACGGCATTAATTTAGGTGACCGCATGCAAAATGCCTTTCAAGCTGGTTTCAAAGCAGGTTTTAAACGAATTGTTATTATTGGGAGTGACATGTATGATATTAGTAAAGAAGATATTGAACAAGCTTTTATAGCGCTTCAAAATCATGATTTTGTAGTCGGCCCTGCTGAAGACGGCGGCTATTATTTATTAGGAATGACCAATTTACATGAACCTCTATTTCAAGATAAAGTTTGGGGCACAGGAACCGTACTTAAAAACACGCTTTCTGATTTAAAAAATAAAAAGTACACTACTCTTTCTATTAAGAACGATGTAGATGTGTATGAAGATATTGAACATATAGATGCATTTCAACCCTTTTTAAAAGCGTATAAAAATGACAAAAAAACAACTTGAAGAATCAGCCGCATACTTAAAAAGTAAAGGTTTTGAAAAACCAGAAATTGGTATTGTTTTAGGTACTGGCTTGGGGCAATTGGTTACTGAAATTAAAGACCAAACCGTAGCCCACTACCATCAAATACCATATTTTCCTTTAGCCACCGTTGAATTTCATTCTGGAAAACTCATATTCGGAAGCCTTGGTGGAAAAAAAGTGGTAGTTATGCAAGGTAGATTTCATTTATATGAAGGCTATGATTTTGTTGACATTACCTACCCTATTCGTGTAATGCACGAGCTGGGAATTCAAAAACTATTTATTTCTAACGCGGCAGGAGCTATAAATCTCGACTATAAAAAGGGAGATATGATGCTGATTGAAGATCATATAAATCTTCAGGGCGGATCTCCCCTAGCTTTTAAAAATGTTGGGGAATTTGGAGAACGATTTGTTGATATGAGTGAACCTTACAATCTAAAAATGCGTAAGGTTATTGAACAATTAGCCGACAAACATAACATCTCGTTAAAAAAAGGTGTTTATGCCTCAGTGGTAGGACCACAATTAGAAACTAAGGCTGAGTACAGAATGTTGAAAATTTTAGGTGCAGACGCGGTTGGTATGAGTACCGTACCCGAAGTAATTGTTGCCAACCACTTAAAGTTACCAGTAGTAGCAATTAGTGTGTTAACAGATGAATGTGACCCAGATAATTTACAGCCAATAAATATTGAAGAGATAATTAAAATTGCGAACCAAACCGAACCAAAAATGGTAAGGTTGTTTAAAGAATTAATAGAAGAAATATGAGCTATTTAGATGCGACTCAAGATTTGTATAAAGAAGCTGCACTAACCCCAGATGTAGGTCTTTGCTGCACTACAAACCCTATTTGGCAGTTCCCCGGACTATCTATTCCTAAAATAATGCAAGAAATGAATTATGGCTGTGGTAGCACCGTTTCTGCACAAGATTTAGTTAATAACCCCAAAATACTTTATGTAGGCGTTGGCGGCGGTATGGAACTTTTACAATTTTCATATTTCTCTAGACAAGTAGGTGGCGTTACAGGTGTTGACTCTGTAGATGAAATGTTAGAAGCTTCTCGCAAGAACTTTAAAATTGCAGAAGAAGAAAATGATTGGTTTAAAAGTAACTTCGTTAATCTTGTTAAGGGTGATGCATTAAACTTACCTATTGAAAATGAAAGTATTGATGTTGCGGCTCAAAACTGCCTTTTCAATATTTTTAAAATGGAGGATTTAAAAAAGGCGGTTGCTGAAATGTATCGCGTTTTAAAACCGCATGGTAGATTGGTTATGAGTGACCCCATTTGTGAGCAACCTATGAATAACGAACTCAGAAATGATGACCGTTTAAGGGCGCTTTGTCTCAGTGGCAGTATTCCCATGAAAGATTATATTAAAGTGCTTACAGATGCCGGTTTTGGAACTATAGAAATACGTGCTAAACACTCTTATAGAGTTTTAAGTCCTAATCATTATCCTACGGAAGAATTAATTCATATTGAATCTATTGAAATAGCTGCCATTAAAGACCCAATGCCAGAAGATGGCCCATGTATCTTTACCGGCAAAACTGCTATTTATTACGGTAACCAAGAATATTTTGATGACGGCGCTGGCCATGTTTTACTTCAAAATCAACCGCTTGCAGTATGTGATAAAACAGCCGCCGCATTAGCTAAAGCTGACCCACAAATTCATGTAAGTGAAAGCACTTTTCATTATAATGGAGGTGGTTGCTGTTAAGTAAATTAAGGTAATGTCTTTACTAAGTATTATCATACCCGTTTTAAATGAAGAAAATAACATATTGAAGCTGCTTGAGCACCTCAAAGCAGCTTCTTTTGATTTTAATAACATTGAAATAATTTGCGTTGATGGCGGAAGCACTGACCAAACTATTGTACAGTTAAAAAATTCAGAAATACCCTTTAAAATATCTAAAAAAGGTAGAGCTCTTCAGATGAACGCTGGTGCTGAAATGGCTAAAGGCAAAATCTTATATTTTTTACATGCAGATACCTTGCCTCCTAAACATTTTGACTTACATATTAGAAATGCTGTTCTTAAAAACTGGCAAGCTGGTTGTTTTAGAATGCAGTTTGCTCCATCAAACTTATTTCTTGATTTTTTCGCGTTTTTAGCGCAATTTAATTTGCCTATATGCAGAGGTGGTGACCAATCATTATTCATCACCAAAAGTCTATTTGATAGCAATTACGGATTTAATACAACGTATAAAATATATGAAGATGTGGAGTTTACAAACAGACTCTACAAACACGTAAATTTTAAAATACTTAAGTCAAAAGTGATTACCTCATCTAGAAGGTATCAACAAAAGGGATTTTTAAAATTGCAATATCATTTTGGAATTATTCATTTAAAAAACCTTTTAGGAAAAGGTCCAAATGATTTACATAATTATTATCAAAAATACATTGCTTAAAAAGAAGGAATAGGAAATAATCTTAGGATATTTTTTGTTCATATAGTGTCACAAAATTCCAATGTCCACCCCACTTGACATTCGGAAGTACCTTCCGTTAGACAACTCCTATTCCTGTAGTTCTATTGTTGCGTAATCATTAAAAATTCCGCTCGTTATGGTATTGGTTAACCATGTTTTATTTGGCTTAACCCTTACTCTGCCTTCTGCTTTTACATTAGAAGTGTTTTCTATTTCTAATAATGTTAACGGAGGCATTGCATTCTTTGCTAGGTACACATTGTTTTTTTGCGCAAAAACTTTGGTAAAATCTTTACCCGTTGCAATTTTCTTTTCTTTTAAAATATTTTGAAGATTGTGTGCAAAACGCTTTCCCTCTGAATTATCATCGTGGTAAATAGAAACTTTATGATAAATACTGTTATCTAAAGCCTCATCTAGATTGATTACTACCAAACGCTGGTATTTTCCAAAATTCTTAAGATAGGCACTATTAATAATATCAACATATTCTCTCATATCTTGTATTGGAGCCATTGGAGCTTCTGTCTTACTTGTATATTCAAAAGAACCTATATCTGAGACTTGGTCTTCTGCATTGCCTTTAAGAAGATAAACTTTGGCCCCATTTACCATTAACTCTTCAGCGATAGAACGTAAAACCTCTTCTTTTAAATTACTTAGCTCTGCCTTTTCATCTTCACTATTAGAGGCTAACATTAAATAAATTATCGCATTTTTAAGATGGTCACTTTTGGTATTTAAAAGGGCAAGTTCTTCATTAAAAATGGCCGTTTCTGTACCTTTTTCTAGGTCCATTTTAACACCCATGTTTTTGTAAGAGTCTTCCACCAAAGGAATAAAATATTGCTTGCCTAAAACCAATTCACTCCCATTCTTGAGATTTTCTTTATTAATGGTCAAAAACTCGCCGTAGTATTTTACGGGATCTAATCCTTCTTTTCTTAATAGGGAAAAAATACCGTCTCCCTGCGCTGCAGTTACAGTATACATTTCTTCTTGAGCTGTTGTATATAGCCCAGAAACGAGTAACGTAAAAATTAAAAATATGGTTCTCACAAGATTGATTTAGTAGTCGGGGTTATAACAAATATAGTATCTAATCGATAAAATGCAAAAAACATCGATAAAATGTATCGTATTTTTTTAGAGAAACTTCTAAATACTATCGAAATGCGCTGTAAACAAATTATAATTTACCGTAAAATGATTGAATTACCTTTTCGGCCGGTTTATTCTGTGGTGTAAATCTGTTGTCTGCTTCACCACCTACTTCATCATGTCTTAGAAACCATTTCCAAATAAAACCGCCCATAAACCAATCTTGACTCCAAAATTCTTCAAATGTCACCTGTAGTGCATCTGACTGTGCTTCTAAATTCACATTGGTTTCATTACGGTCTACGAGCCAAGGCTTGTGGGCTGTATAATCCATACTTCTATACCCAAACTCTGTAAATAACACTGGCCTATCTACTTCTTTAGATTTTTCGTACAACTCTTTTTTCCACTTTTGCCAACCTTCTTTCATTTGTTCTTTAGAAGGATGTTGTGATTCTGAAAGCGGAAAATAGGCATCAACCCCTATAAAATCTAAATCGTCCCAAAAAGGTGTTCGGGTATATTCATCCCAATTAGCAGCATATGTTAGCTTACCTGTAAAGACCTCTCGAATTTGCGCTATTAATTGAAACCAATATTCTGGTCTATTTTTTACAAATTCTTCAAGCTCTGTACCAATACAAAAGATATCGGCATTGGTTTCTTCTGCTAAACCAGCATAGGTTAATACAAAATCTGTATAACCCTCTTCTAAGGTTTTCCATTCTTCTTCTGAATTCATTACCAAATCACCGGTGAATTGACCGTGCCGTATCCATATTTGAGGTTTGACCATAACCTTTATACCATTGGCGTGTAACTGTTCTATATATTGCTTTCCGCCTACTTTTGTCTCACCGAACCATTGTCTTTCACTATTGTGAATTACTACCGGATTATTTATATCACTTATAAATCCAAAAGGCATTACAGCAGCGTAATTGGCATTTATTTTTAAAATAGGTTCGATATGTACTTGCTCAGCCTTTTCTCTAGAAGCTACGAAACTAACACCATTGATTTTTTGGACAGATTGGCTAGCACAAGAGAGCGTGAGCAAAATAGGAAGTAGTACTAAAAGTCTTTTCATAGGTAGTTGATTACTACCTAAATTAAAGTAAATCAACCTATTCAACCAAAATATTAAGATTATTTTGCATTTTTAATAGTAGCCGTTTCATAGTCTAAAACAATTCCCTCAAAAATCCATTTTGCTAGAGCCTGCCTGTTTTCTGGGTCAAAAATGCGTTTTTGGTCTTTTTTATTTTTAATATTTCCAATTTCGATATATGCCATTGCCGGCAAAGTTTTTTTAACCAAATACAAATTACTTCTTTCAGAAAAAGTACCTGTGTAAGTTCTGTTGGGTTGAAATTGTCTGTATTTCTTTTCAAAAGTTTCATGAATACTCTTAGCTAAGTTCAATCCATTTTTACTTTTTTCATGATGATAGAAAAAAACGTCTATATTTTTTCCTTTAGTTCTACTATCAACATGGGTAACTAATAACCTTTGGTACTTACCTATATTTTTTCTGTATAATTCATTTACCTTTTTAGTTCTTTGCTCTAAACGTTCAACTTGGTTTAAAGGTATTTCTTCTTGGTTCAGCAATTTTTCATCGGTATCTAGTTCTAAAGCTCTAGCATTTCTAATACCATCGTTTTCATCTTGAATGATTATATGTACCTCAGCACCATTAGCAATTAATTCTCTAGCCAGTCTCAAGGTAACATCATAGGCATATTCATCTTCAGACACAACAACATCTCCATACTTAGCGATGGCCCCAGGGTCAGGACCACCATGCCCCGAGATTAAATAACATACCGTCCCCGAAAGTCTATTACTTATAGAATCTACTACTTCATAATCTTTACCAAAAATTGCATATCTAGTTAATTGTGCTTTTTTTAAGGCATCTGTCTTCTTTGGTAATTTATATGTTTTACCCGCAATTAGTTGGTTATCTTTTGTTATGTAAGCGCTATTTAACTGAATGAATGGCTTTAAATACTCAGAGGGGCTCATTTCATTTTTTCGTAAAAGCGAAAAAATGCCATCACCGGTCTCAGCAACTACTGTTTGTAAAGAGTCTTGTGCACTACTAGGTATGGCAAGAATAAAGATTAATACTATGTACGCAATTCTATTTTTCATAATCCAACAACATATTATTCCGATACAAATATTTTTAATTATTTGCCATCATTCTTAAAAAGAGAAAAAAAGTATATTTATTTAATCAACAACAATCTTACCGTTTTATTCATTATTGTACATTACTTACAAAGTAGACTGCAACAGTTAACTGTTACTTATACATTTAAAAATACTGTCCAATACCAAACACAAATCCTTTTGTGCTATTAGAGGTAACTCCATACCCATAATCAATTCTAAAAATCGCATTAAAAATTCTTTTATGCATAAATCGAATTCCTATACCTGGGTAAATTCTGAGATTTTGTTTTTCTGTGAAATCGCCCAAATCTCCCCCAGGATTTCGCCAACTACCCCCATCAATGAATATATTACTCTGCATAACAAACCAATCTTTCTCTATTAATGTATGTCGGTATTCTGTATTAAGTACTATGGCTGCGGTACCTCTATCTATGATATTACCAACACCTCTAATGTTTAAATTATTATCTACAGCGAAAGGGGCAAATGGAGTATTAAAATTACTAGCCAATCCGAAACGTAAACGTGTTGCCCAATTACCTTTTTGACCCACTCTTTTATAGAAGGCAAAATCATTAAAGCCAATCCAAAAATCTGGTAATTGTTCACTAGAACTTGTAACCATTTGCAGGTTTAAATTGCTTTTAAAGCCGTCTAAAAAATAATAATAGTAATCTATCTTTTGGTAGTTATATAAAAGCTTCAGTAAAAACTTATCTACTTTTAATTCTTGCGGCACATTGGGGTTAGTCGCACCAAACAAATACTGATAATCCTCTATAAATATATTGAAACCCAACTCAAGCTGATTTTTGTTATTGATTTGGTAAAGCCCCAAAAGTTCTATTGCATGGTTATTGTATTTGTAATCTGCCGTTCCATTCTCTAAAAAAACAGGTTCTTGGGTAGTTAAATCTTGATAATTTAGAGCTAAACCAACTTTTTTAGAAAACAGAAATGGTGCTCTAATATTTAGTCCATAAGAATTAAAAATATCATATTGATAGAAAGCGCCCAAAGTGATGTTTTCCCCTAAAAAATTAAACTCTTGCAAACCCACTCTAAAGGCAAATTCATCATTACTAGAGGTGTAAATGTTAGCAAACGGGATAATAGTAAAGTTTTCTTCTACATCATATATTACCTTAACCTCTGAATTGGAAAGTGGAACAACCTTAAAAAAGGCGTGAGTAATTGATGGTAGCTGTTTTAATCTATTAATATCTTGATGTAAAACTGTAGAATCTAGCCTTTGCCCTAATTTAAGCTGAGAGATACGTTTTACTAAAGTTGTTTTTGTTGTTCGATTACCTTTAATTTCAAATTCAGACACTAATTCTTGACTCCCTAAAGATTGAGCTAGAAATAAAAGCAATAAAACTACTTTTTTAATCATAAGTTTAAGCTATCCTAAATTTTGAATAGCGTAATTTATTTTACTGTATTTAAACAGCTAAAGTCCTTTTCAAATACCAAAATTTGAAAGGACTTTTATTAAAAAATCACCATATTTAAAATACAGCTCTTAAACCTAAATTAAAGGTTTGTCCCAAACCGGTATCTGTACCTCTTACAAAATTGGTATACAATGCCTCTACATTTAATTCTTGTGTTAATTGGTATTTAACCCCACCCCCTAATGCCGTAAAATTTTGCGTAAAATTATTACCTAGATTTAACAATTGTGAGTGTTGAACCAAACCTAAGACCGTGAATTTTGTGCTTGGAAAATAACTTAAAAAAACACCTGGCGTTAACCGCAAACTATTATTAGCAAAACTATCTTGTTGATTTCCTAAATTTAGTTCAGAATTTAGTTCGGTGAATAATTGCCATTTATCTTGGGCAAAAGAATAATCATAAAAAAATCTATTTTGCCAGATATATCCTTTTTGGTCTAAAAAGACCCCGTTTTCTGTTTCATTATCAACTAAAGGAATAAATAATGCACTCTGAATTGAAAAGTTGTTTATTGACTTGAATGGGGTAAATTTTATAGCTGGAGCAAAAGAAGTAAACCCTGACCTTGCACTGCCTTCTTCCCCGTCAAACGATAAAAAATCAAATATTCCTCTACCACCAACGGTATTCGACCTAAATTCTAACAACAAACCTAAGTTTACTCTTTTGTTGTTACCAACCCCCGTAAAAATATCTAGGGTAGATGTAAAAAAAACATTTCTGGGAATATCACCATTAAAGGTATCTTCTGTCTCTGTATACAGATTGTTAAACCATTTAATATCCCATTGCCCTTTACCAATAAGTTTTGAAGGAGTTAGGTTCTGTATATTACTGCCTTGTTTGTTTTGAACAATAGATTGATTGTCTTGAGCTATTAAGTTTAACATAGACAATATAAATGCAGCCACTAGTAAGTGGTTTTTTAAATTTTTCATAATATTAAGATTACGTTGTTATTTGATACTATTAAGCGTCCAATCGTATGGGTAATAGCTCACTTTAGAAGAAGGGTCTAATTTTTCTGTTCTAAACTTGTTTATAAAGTCAATTTCATTGCTTCCGTTTTTTACAAAATCTGTTTTGTACCACTCAAAAATTTGTGATAGCAATACTTTTTTGCCTTTGACCCTAATAAAATTTGGATTGTTTAAAGCGAGTTCTGTTTGTTTTTGAAGTTGATTTTCTAGTTTACTAGGCACATAAGCTTCATTAATGATAGGCGGACATCCCAAACCAGCACATACCAATACAAAATGAAATCTTGCTTCATCAGGAAAATTACCCCGCAGCACTTTATTTTCAATATCGTTAAGCGAAATTTCTTTTCCTCCAATGCTGTGTTTTGTAGCATCAAAAAAACCAGTAATTGCTAAGGGCGACTTTACAGGATATTGTTCAACAATGCCGTTAATTACAAGCAAATTATAAGCATTAACCCAAAAGGCTTGATACGCAATAGGCTTATTCTTATCAACTTTAATATTCTTAGCAAGATTTATCAAATCTTTCAGTTGGGCAGGGTTCATTTTTATTTTTTCGTAATCTACTTTCCCATCACTTACATAGGTTTGAAAGAATTCGTTAGACTTAGAAAAAAAAGACTCTAATTCTTGAGCTAAACCAAGCTGAAACCAAGCAGAAAAGAGCAATATTAGTATTGGTTTATGGATTATCTTTTTCATAACAATTTTTAATTTTCTTAAAGCTTATGTCGAACAAAAATCAAAAACCCTACAAAATATCTAAATTTTAATCCATTTTTTTGATGATGTTTCGTGTTCGAAAATTAGGGGTAATACTTACAATTATTATTAAATTTATTTCTATTCTAAATTAAAAACTGCTTGTTAAGTTTCTATCTTTAAAAGCGACACACCTTTAAACTGCTAACAACTTCATGGAACATGTGGTCATCATTGGTAATGGAATAGCGGGAGTTTCCGCTGCCAGACATATTAGAAAGCTATCAGATAAGCGAATTACTTTAATTTCAGCCGAGACAGATTATTTTTTCTCTAGAACTGCATTAATGTATGTCTACATGGGACATATGAAATTTGAACACACACAACCTTATGAGAATTGGTTTTGGAAGAAAAACAACATCAATTTATTAAACGCTTTTGTCACCAACGTTGATGTTGAAAATAAGATTTTAAAAATTGCCAATTCAACTGATGTCTCTTATGATAAATTAATTATTGCTACAGGTTCTAAACCAAATAAATTTGGATGGCCAGGTCAAGATTTAAAAGGCGTTCAGGGCTTGTATTCTAAACAAGATTTAGATAATCTTGAAGAATATGCACCAAATAAAGAGGTATGCAAGAGAGCAGTAATTGTTGGTGGTGGATTAATTGGAATTGAGTTAGCAGAAATGCTTAGAAGTAGAGATATACCTGTTACTTTTTTAGTAAGAGAAAGTAGCTTCTGGAATGGAGTATTACCAGATGGAGAGTCTACCATGATTAACGAACATATCTTAGAACACCATATAGACTTAAGATTAAGCACTAATCTTAAAGCCATAATTGATGACGGTAATGGAAAAGTGAAATCTATACTAATTGAAGAAACCGGTGAAGAACTACCTTGTGACTTTGTAGGTTTAACGGCCGGGGTTACTCCTAACATTAATTTTTTGGAAGATTCTACAATTGAAACAGGAAAAGGAGTAAAAGTTAATAGACTTTTAGAAACCAGTTGCAACGATATTTATGCTATTGGTGATTGTGCAGAACAGCGTCAACCCATTGGTAACAGAAGACCTGTAGAGGCTGTATGGTATACCGGAAGAATGATGGGCGAAACGGTTGCCCAAACTATTTGTGGTAATCCAACTGAATATAAACCGGGGCACTGGTTTAATTCCGCAAAATTTCTCGATATAGAATATCAGACCTATGGTTGGGTTTTTGGCAAAAAGGGGAGACCTGAATATGAAGCGCAATTTCATTGGAGACATCCAAATGAAAAAGTTTGTATTACCCTTTCATTCCATAAAGAAAGTCGACAATTTCTTGGTATTAACACCTTTGGAATTCGAATGCGCCATGAAATTTTTGACCGCTGGTTAACGCAATCAAAAGATGTGGACTATGTACTATCTCATCTAGCAGATGCCAATTTCGACCCTGAATTTTACAAAAAGTACGAAACCTCTATAGTGGCCAAATACAATTCAGATTTTCAAAAAAACCTGAAATCGAGAAAGAAAAGCATAAAAAGAATATTTCAATTTAACTAACAATGAGCAATTACGACAGAAGCATGGCACTCACTGGTCAACCTCCAGTAAGCCTTAGCACAAATCAGAAATTAGCAACCTTGGTTGGCATGTTTGGTCTAGCTGTTTTATTACTAGCCGCTTTTAATATTAATTTTCCCAATAAAACGTTATGGCTAACTATTGCCCTAAGCTCCATATTTTCAGGCACTATTTGGTTTGCTTGGGATGCTTATCTAGATAAAGCTCCGGGTATTAAAAATGATGGAGTATGGTTCAAATCTATCTCTAGTCGTGGTCTTTGGGGTTGGGTAGCTGGCATAGCCCTTACAGGTTTTTATATTGTACTTTATTTTTTTCCAGAATATTTAGGCTTAGTAAAAGATGGTGACAACAAGGGTGTTATTGCTTTATTCGACCCGTTGAGCAAAGCATTAAGTGGTAATCCAGCAAGTCAATGGTTTGTTTACGGCACTTTATATACCGTTGCTATTTTAGCTTTTGGTATTAAATTCTTATGGAAGTATAGACATAATAAGTATGAGCGCATACGCACCATGAGCGTAATGTTTTTTCAAACCGCATTTGCCTTTATTATTCCAGAATTAATGGCACGTTTAAATGGAAGTTCTGTCTTAAACGGTGGCAGTTTACCCTATTACGACCTTAAAAACATTTGGCCTTTAAATTATTATAATTTTGAAGGTTATCGTATTAAAAGTTTTGTGAGCTCTGGTGATATTGGTCTCGCTCTTTTACTTTTTGGTATTGCTTCTATTTTTATAATTACCCCAATTCTTACCTATCGTTTTGGTAAACGTTGGTATTGCTCTTGGGTATGCGGTTGTGGGGGTTTAGCTGAAACTGTTGGCGACCCTTTTAGACAATTAAGTGATAAATCACAATTTGCTTGGAAAGTAGAACGATGGGTAGTACACAGTGTTGTGGTATTTGTTACCTTGATGACAACAGCCGTTATTTATTCGTATCTGGGTAATGATACTAGTAAATACTGGCTTACTAAACCTTCTTTTTTAATTGGTGTTGCCACATTGCTAACAGCCGTCTTTGTTTGGGCAATGGTATTTAAACGCAATCAGCTACAAAAAGATGCCAAATATGGAGCAGTAGGTTATTTCGTGATTATAATGTCTTTAGTAGCTTTTCACTTTTTAAGTGGTGAAGGCCAAGTTTTTCTATTTAAATCTGAAACCTTAAGAAAAACGTATTCGTTTTTAATTGGCAGCATATTTTCTGGAGTTATCGGAACAGGGTTTTATCCCATTTTTGGTAACCGAGTGTGGTGTAGATTTGGTTGTCCTATGGCAGCTATTTTAGGGTTTCAACAGCGTCTCTTTTCAAAATTTAGAATTACCACTAACGGGGGTCAATGTATCTCTTGTGGTAATTGTTCTACGTATTGCGAGATGGGAATTGATGTTAGAGCATATGCCCAAAAAGGTGAAAATATTGTTCGTTCTAGTTGTGTGGGCTGCGGTATCTGTTCCGCAGTTTGCCCAAGAGGTGTTTTAAAATTAGAAAATGGCCCGTTAGAAGGTAGAATTGATAGCAATCAAGTTTTATTGGGTAATGATGTGGACTTAATGAAATTGGTAAACCAAAAGTAGTGTCTCGAATTTTACTTACCATTCTGCTTACCACTGGTTTTTTAAACAGTAAATTTTATCATCGTGAATTCTACGATACGGGTAAACTCAAAGCACAAGGTTGGTTTATTGATTTTAATAAAGAAATGTATTGGACTTATTTTTACGAGAATGGTAAAATAATGGAGTCTGGACACTATAAAAACAATCTCCGTGATGGGTACTGGTATTTTTATTCCAAAGATGGAAAGCTAGAGATGGAAGGACATTTCAATAAAAATCAGAAAGTAAAATGGTGGTTATTTTATGATAAAAACGAAAAGGTAAATCACAAATGCCAATTAAAAGATGGTGTTAAAAATGGTTACTGTCTTAAGTATAGAAATGAGGAATTAACTTCAGCAGAAAAATTTAAAGATGGCAAAAAGGTAAAAGAATGGTTTAGCTTTGCCAGCTTCAAGAAAGAAAATAAACTTTCAGACTTAAAATGACATCCTCAATTAAAGTTATTATACCCGCCTACAACGAAGAAGATTCTATAGGGAAAGTCATCGCAGAAATTCCAGATATTGTTTCAGAAATTATTGTTGTAAACAACAATTCTTCTGACAATACAGCCAAAAACGCAAACAAAGCAGGAGCAACTGTTGTTGATGAACCTCAACCCGGATACGGTAATGCATGCTTAGCAGGAATTAATTATATCGAAAATCAATCCAACTTACCCCATATTATCGTATTTCTAGATGGAGATTACTCTGATTACCCTGAAGAACTGTTAAAGATTATTGCACCAATTCAAAATGAAAACATGGATTTGGTTATTGGTGCTAGAAAAAAAGAGTTACGAGAGCCTGGCTCTATGACTCCACAACAAGTTTTTGGCAACAGTTTGGCAACATTTTTAATGAAATTGTTTTTTGGGGCTAATTTTACGGATTTAGGTCCTTTTAGAGCCATAAAATATGAATCTCTCAAAAAATTAGAGATGAAAGATAAAACTTATGGGTGGACCGTTGAGATGCAACTCAAGGCAATTCGTAAAAATCTGGCTTACAAAGAAGTACCTGTGCGTTACAAACGTCGAATAGGCGTCTCAAAAGTTTCTGGTACCGTAAAAGGTACTATATTTGCAGGCATAAAAATTTTGGGTTGGATTTTTAAATATAGTATCAAATGACAATAGGTTTAACCATAGCATACATCATCATAGGAATATACAGCATTGCACTAATGCTTATATTCTTTTATAGCCTTGCGCAATTAAATTTGCTGGTTAACTATTTAACGTACAAAAAACAAAATGAAGAGGCCCCTAAATACAATCTTCTAGACCCTCGTGAAATTCCATATGTTACTATTCAGCTCCCCGTATACAATGAAGAATATGTAATGGACCGCCTGTTAGACAACATTGCAAAAATTGAATACCCAAAAAGTAAATTAGAAATTCAAGTTTTAGATGATTCAACTGATGACACGGTTATAAACACTGCAAAAAGAGTTGAAGAATTAAAAGAAACTGGATTAGATATAGAACACATTCGTAGAGAAAATAGAGTTGGTTTTAAAGCTGGTGCCTTAAAAGAAGGTTTAGCAATTGCCAAAGGTGATTTTGTCGCCATTTTTGATGCAGACTTTATGCCAGAATCAGATTGGTTAAAAAAGACTGTTCCTTATTTTAAAGACCCTGAAATTGGAGTGGTTCAAACCCGTTGGGGGCACATCAACAGAGATTATTCGACCTTAACTAGAATTCAAGCTTTTGCTTTAGATGCGCACTTTACGCTAGAGCAGGTAGGTAGAAATTCTAGAGGGCACTTTATAAACTTCAATGGTACGGCTGGTATCTGGAGAAAAGATTGCATTTTAGACGCTGGTAATTGGGAAGGTGATACCCTAACTGAAGATTTAGATTTAAGTTACCGTGCGCAGCTTAAAAACTGGAAATTTAAATATCTAGAGGACGTAGAAACTCCTGCAGAATTACCTGTAGTAATGAGTGCAGCGCGTTCACAACAATTTCGTTGGAATAAGGGTGGCGCTGAAAACTTTAGAAAAACAGTAATGACTGTAATTTCTGCTAAAAACTTAGATTTTAAAACTAAGTTTCATGGGGTTATGCACTTATTAAATAGTTCAATGTTTCTTTGTGTATTCTTGGTTTCGATTTTAAGTATTCCAATGCTGTACATCAAAAATACCTACGGACATTTGTCTTGGGTTTTTGAAGTAACTAGTTTCTTTATAGTATCTACAATCATCTTATTCTTCTGTTACTGGTTCACATATCGTAGTATGCAAGGTGGTGGTTTTGACAAGTTTGTAGATTATATAAAACTATTTTTCACCTTCTTCTCTGTAGCTTTAGGCTTGTCTTTACATAACTCTATTGCCGTTTTAGAAGGGCATCTAGGTAAACGAAGTGAATTTGTTAGAACACCAAAATTTAATATCAACAATCTTACTGATAGTTGGAAAGGAAACAAGTACTTAGCTAAAAAGTTATCTCCTAATATGATACTTGAATTTGCACTTATGTTATACTTCTTATTTGGAATGTACAGTGCAGTTCCCTTAAATGATTATGGTTTATTTCCATTTCACTTAATGCTATTCTTAGGTTTTGGATTTGTATTCTTTAAAAGTTTAGTAGCTAAAGCATAACAATGCTTTCTATTTTAAAACAGCATAAACTCCCCTTACTTTTAGTATGTGGGAGTATTTTATTTTACACTGTTTTTGCGTATGATTTTGATAGAGAAGACTTTATTAAGCTTATAACACTATACGCTGCACTCTTTTTTTTACACCTTAAACTTATTCAATTTCAACAGTGGAATTTTAGTTTTCTATTTGCAACAGGAATCCTGTTTAGACTTGTTTTTATTGTAGCTCTTCCAAGCTTATCTCAAGATTTCTATCGGTTCATTTGGGATGGTGAACTAATTACTCAAGGGATTAATCCGTATGCATATACCCCTAATCAAATTGTAATTGAAAGCGTACACCTAGGTCAAAACATAGCTATACCAAATCAGGCAGAACTGTACCAAGGAATGGGTGAACTAAGTGCAAAACATTATAGCAACTACCCTCCTATAAATCAACTTTTATTTGCCATGAGTACTTTCTTAGGGTTTGGTTCAATTTTAGGTAGTGTTATTTGGATGCGCTTGTTTATAATTATTGCAGATGTAGGCACTGTTCTAATTGGGAGAAAACTATTGAAGGAATTAGAAAAAAAGGAATACCTAATTTTCTTTTACTTTTTAAACCCACTTGTAATCTTGGAACTAACCGGAAATTTACATTTTGAAGGTATTATGTTTTTCTTATTTATTACAGGATTTTATCTTATCACCAAGAACAAGCTACTTTCGGCAGCTCCTATTTACGCGGCTTCCATATTTTTAAAATTAGTTCCATTACTCTTTCTACCTATCTTCTTTAAATATTTAAAATTTAAAAAAAGTATTCTATTTTACACCATGGTAGTTGGTTGCTGCGCACTGTATTTACTACCGTTTATAAACGAGAATTTGCTTGATAATTACCAAAAAACCATCGATTTATGGTTTTCAAATTTTGAATTTAATGCAAGTATCTATAACCTCGTAAAGTATGTTTTCGTTACTTTTTTCGAAGCTAAACCTTGGGAGCTCATCATTACTTATGGCTCTTTAGTCAAAGTAATCTCGGTATTCATAATTCTGTCTCTAGCGTTTATCCCAAAAAACAACTCTCCAAAACAAGTATTAACTTCTATTTTAATTGTTTTAACTGCGTACTACTTTTTATCTGCAACCGTTCATCCTTGGTATATAGTTTTTTTGGTGGGCTTAGCTGTTTTTTCAGATTTTAAATATCCTATTGTCTGGTCTGCAGCTGTAATCCTAAGTTATTTTACGTATTCTCAACCTAACTTTGAAGAAAATCTTTTTCTTATTTCTTTAGAATATATATTGGTTTTTGGGGTTTTGTTTTTCGAAGTTTTTAAAAATCATAACATTATTAATAGTATTCGTAAAAAGTAATCACAAAATGTTGAGCATCTAAGTTTTTTTATACTTTTACCTCATAATGAAAGAACAGAGACACATAGCTATAACTAAAAACGCGAGTATTCCATCTCCCGTTCGTCCGTTCTTTGTGCGCCGCCGTCGCCCGTAAGGGTGCCAATATACTATTGGGATTAGGTGTGTCCATTCCCGCTTTTCGTAAAAATCTAAATTCATTTTTAATTTAATTTATTCATCAACGATGAAAATTGTTGTTGCTAACGCATCGCATTTAAAATATGCACAAATCATAAGCGAGACTATTACAGACTCTGCAAAAGTTCGTGGTACCGGTATTGCCAAACGTACCCCAGAATATATTGCGCAGCGTCTACGAAATGGTAATGCTATCATCGCTTTAGATGACGATAAATTTGCAGGATTTTGTTACATCGAAGTTTGGGGCAATAAAAATTTTGTTGCAAACTCAGGTCTAATTGTACATCCTGATTATAGAGGCGAAGGTCTAGCCAGCAAAATAAAACAGCGCATTTTTGAATTATCCCGAGAAAAATTTCCGGATGCCAAAATCTTTGGCATTACTACAGGACTTCCGGTAATGAAAATGAATTATGCTTTAGGTTACAAACCTGTAACATTTTCAGAACTCACTGATGACCCAGATTTTTGGAAAGGCTGTCAAACTTGTAAAAACTTTGACATTCTTACCAGAACAGAACAAAAAATGTGCCTCTGTACTGGAATGTTATATGACCCAAAAGAAAAAAATAACCATCCAAAAGCTGAAAAAATAAATTCTAAAACTTTTCAGCGATTAAGAAGTATTAAAGAAAGCTTACTTATAAAAAAGAAAGAAAAATGAAAAAATTAGTATTGGCTTATAGTGGCGGACTAGATACATCCTATTGCGCCATGAACTTATCTAAAGAGCATGGTTTTCAAGTACACGCGGTAAGCGTTAACACAGGTGGTTTTACACCAGAAGAAATTAAAACCATAGAAGAAAAAGCATTGGCTTTAGGGGCTAGCACCTATACTTCTATAGATGCCGTACAGAATTTTTATGATAAAGTGGTTAAATACCTCATTTTTGGCAATGTACTTAGAAACAACACCTATCCCCTTTCGGTAAGTGCAGAACGTATTGTACAAGCGGTAGAGATTGTAGAACATGCCAAAAAAATTGGGGCCAAATATATTGCTCACGGTAGTACCGGAGCGGGTAACGACCAAGTACGTTTTGATATGATTTTTCAAACGCTTGCTCCTGAAATTGAAATTATAACTCCTATTAGGGATAACAAACTCGCAAGAGAAGAAGAGATTGCTTATTTACAAGCCAATGGCGTGGATTATTCTTGGGAAAAAGCTAAATATTCTATCAACAGGGGACTTTGGGGTACATCTGTAGGTGGTGAGGAAACCTTGACCAGTGAAAAACCCTTGCCAGACAGTGCTTACCCTAGTCAACTACAAGAAAAAGAACCTACCCAAGTAAGCCTTTCTTTTGAAAAAGGCGAATTGGTAGCGATTAATGGCGAAAAAGATACGCCCGTAGCCAATATTGAAAAATTAGAAGCTATTGCCAACAAATATGCCATAGGTAGAGACATTCACGTGGGTGATACCATAATAGGAATTAAAGGTAGGGTTGGATTTGAAGCGGCCGCACCATTAATTATCTTAAAAGCCCACCATTTGCTAGAGAAGCACACCTTGAGTAAGTGGCAGCAATTTCAAAAAGAACAACTGGGTAACTTCTATGGTATGTTGTTGCATGAAGGCAACTACCTAGACGAAGTGATGCGCAACATAGAAGCCTTTTTAACCGATACACAGAAGAACGTCACGGGCGAAGTATTTGTTAGCTTGTACCCTTTCCAATTTAGATTAGACGGAATTAAATCACCAAACGATTTAATGAATGCCTCTTTTGGTAGCTATGGCGAAATGAACAAAGGTTGGACTGCAGATGACGCCAAAGGCTTTATTAAAATCTTATCCAATCCGGGTAAAATCTCTAATCACGTAAACGGCTAAATATGGCTAAAATTGGAATAATCGGAGGTTCTGGCTATACAGGAGGCGAGTTGATTCGTCTGCTGCTAAACCATAGCGATATCACTATAGATTTTGTATACAGCACTACCAGAGCTGGCAAAAAAATTAGTAGTGCCCATGCCGATTTAATTGGCGCTACCAACCTTACTTTTACTGGGGAAGTTAACACCCATGTAGATGTTGTTTTCTTGTGCTTAGGGCATGGAAATTCTAGTAACTTTTTAAAGGAACATAAATTTTCTGAAGAAACACTTTTAATCGACTTGAGTAATGATTTTAGGCTTCAAGCAGATGCTACATTTCAAGGTAGAACTTATGTTTACGGCTTACCTGAACTGAACAAAGAAGCGATTAAAAAAACAGATGCACTGGCTAATCCAGGTTGTTTTGCTACCGCTATACAATTAGGGTTATTGCCCTTAGCAAAAGCCGGAATGCTTCAAGATGATATTCATGTAAATGCGGTAACGGGCAGTACGGGGGCTGGTGTAAAACCAGGGGAAACTACCCATTTTAGCTGGCGAAACAACAATGTGAGTTGGTACAAACCCTTTACACATCAACATTTAGGGGAAATTGGCGAAAGCTTAAATTCTTTTAGCAACCCTACAGGTAAAATTTATTTCTTACCCAATAGAGGTAATTTTACTAGAGGGATATTGGCTACCACCTATACCAAATTCAATGGTAGTGTTGAAGAAGCAAAAAGTCTGTTTACAGATTTCTACAAGGAGGCCAAATTTACCCAAGTGGTAGATGACCCCATTCATTTAAAACAAGTGGTGAATACCAATAATTGCCATATTCACTTGCACAAACATGATGACATTTTGCTGATAACCTCTGCCATAGACAACCTTTTAAAAGGTGCTTCTGGACAAGCCGTACAAAACATGAATTTGATGCTAGGTTTTAAAGAAACCAAAGGATTAAAATTAAAGGCAGGCGTATTTTAAAAACCAAACCGTAAAACTTTACCATGAAAATAGCAATTATAGGAACCGGGAACTTAGGCCAATCTATTGCCAATGGCATTCTAAATTCTAATGGTGCAACCAGTATGTACCTTACCAAACGTAATCCTGATAAATTAAAGCATTTTGAAGATTACGGTAATGTAACCGTTACGGCTAGCAACGAAGAGGCGGTCACTAATTCAGATATTTTAATTTTTGCCGTGCAACCAGGTCATTTTGAAGCTATTTTGTATGATATTAAAGACCAACTCACTGAAAAACATGTGGTAATTAGTGTTATAACGGGTTTTTCAATTTCTAGAATTGAGTCTATCATTGGTGCAGACAAATACATATTACGTTGTATGCCCAACACCGCTATTTCCGTAGGCAAATCCATGACCTGTATTTGTAGTAATGGGGTTGGTAAAAAACGAGTGGACTTGGCCAAAGCTATTTTTAATAGAATGGGACATACCTTGGAAATTCCAGAAGAGCAAATGCAAGCGGCAACCGTGATTTGTGCCAGTGGTATTGCCTTTTGGATGCGTTTAATACGTGCAACCACACAAGGTGCCATACAATTGGGATTCGAATCTAAGGAAGCGCAAGAATTAGCAATGCATACCTGTAACGGCGCAGCAGCTTTATTAATTGAAACCGGCAACCATCCAGAGCAAGAAATAGACCGTGTAACCACACCAAAAGGTTGTACTATTGAAGGTTTGAATGAAATGGAACACCAAGGATTGAGCTCTTCCCTAATCCAAGGTATTGTAAGCTCATACAAGAAAATTAGTGACATAAAAAACACCTAGACTTAGGTTATATAGCCTAATAACTAGAAAAAACAACAGCATGAAATTATTTGATGTTTACCCTTTATATGATGTTACCCCTGTAAGCGCAAAAGGCATTGAGGTAATTGATGATAAGGGTCAAAAATACTATGATTTCTACGGCGGGCATGCCGTGATTTCCATAGGGCATTCCCACCCACATTATGTTAATATGCTTACCGACCAATTGCAACAAATTGGTTTTTATAGCAACTCTATAAAAAATCCATTGCAAGAGGCGTTGGCAGAGAAACTAGGCCAACTCTCTGGCTGTGAAGATTACAACTTATTCTTATGTAATTCTGGAGCAGAAGCCAATGAGAATGCTTTAAAAATGGCATCGTTCCATACCGGGAAATCCAAGGTCTTGGCATTTAAAAAAGCCTTTCATGGGCGTACCTCAGCTGCAGTGGCTACAACGGATAATCCAAAAATAAACGCACCTATAAATCAACAGCAAAAAGTAACTTTTATTGATTTTAACGATGTCGAAAACTTAAAAGCAGAACTAGCTTCAGGAGACTATTGCGCGGTTATTTTAGAAGCCATACAAGGGGTTGGTGGTTTGGATGAACCCACAACCGAATTTTACCAGCTTATTCAAACCGAATGCAAAAACCACGGTGTAGTACTTATTGCAGACGAAGTACAGGCCGGTTTTGGTAGAAGTGGTAAATTCTTTGGATTTCAACACCATAATATTAAACCAGATATTATCTCAATTGCCAAAGGTATGGGTAATGGGTTTCCCGTAGGTGGTATCTTAATTCATGAAGATATTAAGGCTTCTTATGGGTTGTTGGGCACTACTTTTGGTGGTAACCACCTTGCTTGTGCCGCTACCCTGGCGGTTTTAGAAGTTATAGAAAAAGAAGACCTGTTAACCAATGCGCAAGCCATGGGTGCCTACTTCACAGCAGAGGCAGCCAAAATTCCGCAAGTAAAAAAGGTAAAAGGGAGAGGGTTAATGTTGGGGCTCGAGTTTGATTTTGAGGTAGCAGAACTTCGCAAAAAACTCATTTTTAATCAGCATGTATTTACGGGCGGCGCAGCCAATAAACAGGTACTTCGGTTCTTGCCAGCGTTAACTATTGGCAAAGCAGAAATCGATTTGTTCTTTAACGCTCTAAAAGCGGAATTGTAGCATGAAAAAGCGCGTTCTCATCAAAATTGGTTCTAACACACTGACCAAAGAAACAGACCAGATATCCCGTGGTAAAATAGAGGATATCGGCAGGCAATTGGCGGTATTAAAAGACCAATACGAATTTATCTTGGTCTGCTCTGGGGCCATTGCAACAGCAAAGCAATTTGTACAATTAGAACACACCGGTAAAGACATTAATGTTAAGCAAGCCTTGGCAGCTATTGGTCAACCCCGTTTAATGCATATTTTTCAAGAGAATTTTAGAGAACTGGGCTTATTTACATCGCAATGCTTGTTTTCGTATTCGGATTTACGGGATGACGAATCGCGCCAGAACATAAAAAACACCATTGATGTGCTACTACAAAATAACGTAGTACCCATCATTAATGAAAACGACACTGTAGCCACAGAAGAGATTAAATTTGGCGATAATGATAAGCTGGCGGCCTACACCGCAGCCTTTTTAGAAGCAGATTTACTTATAATCGCTACCAATACCAATGGCGTATATAGCAAAGCATCTATGGAAAATGGAACACCAGAAACCATTTTAGAAGTGCATGATTTGCAAGCCATGCAAAAGGAAATTAGCACAGCAAAATCGTCTCACGGAACAGGTGGCATGCAATCAAAAATAGAAGCTTCGGCAATAGCACAAAAAGCACATATAGAAACTTGGATAGTGAACGGCTTATTGGATAATTTTATCCTAGATAGTTTTAATGCCAAACAGCCTTTCACCAAAATAATAGCAACATAACAATGAAGCATTACTTACATATCAACGATTTAGACAGTTTACAACAAACGGTACAAGAAGCTATCGAACTAAAAAAAGAACCCACCCAGTTTAAACAACTAGGTGCTGGCAAAACCATTTGCTTGTTGTTCTTTAACAATAGCCTACGTACCCGTTTAAGCACACAAAAAGCTGCCATAAATTTAGGGTTAGATACTATTGTTATGAATTTTGGTAGTGAAGGCTGGCAGTTAGAGTTTGAAGAAGGAGCCGTAATGGACCAAGGTAAAGCAGAACACGTAAAAGAAGCAGCACAAGTGGTGAGCCAATATGCCGATATTGTAGCGATACGTGCCTTTGCTGGTTTAACCGACAAAGAAGCTGACGAGGCCGAGTTGGTCTTAAACGCCTTTAAAAAATATGCGAACATTCCCGTAGTAAATATGGAAAGTTCTGTTGGGCACCCCTTACAAGCATTGGCTGATGCCATTACCTTAGAAGAAAATAAAATTGCCCAAAAACCTAAAGTAGTTTTGTCTTGGGCACCACACCCACGCGCTTTGCCGCATGCGGTTGCCAATAGTTTTGTTGCGATGATGAAATTGCAAGATGCCGATTTTGTAATTACCCATCCAGAAGGGTATGAGCTAAACCCGGAAGTAACAAAAGGATGTAAAATTGTGCACGACCAAGAAGAAGCGCTTAAAAATGCGAAGTTTGTATACGTAAAAAACTGGAGCAATTACCAAGATTACGGTAAAGTAAAAAACACCGATAGCAATTGGATGATGACCAAAGAAAAATTGGGGAAGGCCAAGTTTATGCACTGTTTGCCAGTACGTAGAAATGTGGTAGTAGAAGATGCTGTTATGGATAGCGACCAAAGCCTATGTATGGAACAGGCCAACAATAGAACTTATGCAGCCCAAGTGGTGCTAAAACAACTAATAAAAGACCTGTAAGCTGCTACAAATTAAATGGAAGATTTAAGCATAGTTAAAATTGGTGGTAATATAATTGAGGATAGCGATGCGCTAGACCAGTTTCTTACCCTTTTTGCGCAATTGCCCGGTCATAAGATTCTGGTGCATGGTGGTGGTAAAAAAGCAACCCAGTTGTTACCCAAATTAGGAATAGAACCAAAAATGGTGAACGGCCGCCGTATTACCGATGCAGCAACTTTGGAAGTGGTTACCATGGTTTACGGTGGACTTGTAAATAAAAATGTGGTGGCACAATTGCAGGCTAAAGGTGTAAATGCTATTGGACTAAGTGGTCCGGATGCGAATACCATACAGGCACAAAAGCGCCCCGTTACTGAAATTGATTATGGGTTTGCCGGCGATGTTAAAGGTGTTGGTGGAAAAACCATTAGCCAATTGATAAGTATTGGATTAACTCCCGTATTTTGTGCCCTAACGCACAACCAAAAAGGACAATTACTCAACACCAACGCAGACACCATTACCTCAGAAGTTGCCATTGGTCTCAGCGACTTTTACAACACAACCATCTATTATTGTTTTGAATTGGATGGCGTACTAGAAGACATCAACAGAAAAGATTCTTTAATTAAACATATTGATACAACTACTTACGATGCCCTGGTAGCAAAAGGCGTTATTGCAGACGGCATGTTGCCTAAGATGCATAATTGTTTTCACGCCCTAAAAAATGGTGTAAAACAAGTTAAAATTGGAAATTTAGGAATGTTTCAAACAGCAAACACCAACTATACAACATTGGTTTTATGAAGTTAGATAAAAAAGCTTTGGGCACAGAAGCCCTAGAATTACTAAAACAATTAATTGCTATTCCTTCTTTTTCTGAAGAAGAAGATGAAACGGCTACATTAATAGACAATTGGTTGCAAGGTCATGGGGTGACAACCAAAAGACAGTACAATAATATTTATGCTTTTAACAAGTATTATGATGAAAGCAAACCCAATTTATTATTGAATTCCCACCACGATACGGTGAAGCCCAATAAGGCCTACACCAAAGACCCTTTTAATCCGCATATAGAAGATGGTAAATTGTATGGATTAGGAAGTAATGACGCCGGCGGTGCTTTGTGTTCCTTGTTGGCCACTTTTGTACATTTTTATGAGCGAGAAGATTTGAGCTATAACATTATCATGAGTGCCACGGCAGAAGAAGAAGATGCTGGCGATAAAAGTA
The DNA here is from genome assembly GCF_014235875.1 of Croceivirga lutea. Lineage (GTDB taxonomy): Bacteria > Bacteroidota > Bacteroidia > Flavobacteriales > Flavobacteriaceae > Croceivirga > Croceivirga lutea. The sequence continues at coordinate 221,189 of NZ_JACJUK010000002.1, forward strand.
TTTCGGCCTTATTACCTATTCTTCCAGAGATTGATGTAGCTATTGTAGGTGAGCCAACCCAAATGCAATTGGCCATAGCAGAAAAAGGCTTAGTGGTTTTTGAAGGAACCGTAGAAGGCACACCTTCGCACGCCGCCCATCCTAACGATAATAATGCCATTTACAATACCATAAAAGTGTTGGAATGGTTTAAAAACTATCAATTTGAAAAGGTATCCGATGTTTTAGGCCCTGTTAAAATGACGGTTACCCAAATTAACGCGGGCAGCCAACACAATGTAGTACCAGCACAGGTAGATTTGGTGATAGACACCCGTGTTAACGATTGTTACACCAATGAGGAAATTAATGAAATGCTACAGCGTGAAGCACCTTGTAAACTAAGACCTAGGTCGTTGAACTTAAGTAGTAGTTCTATTCCTATTGAGCATCCGTTGGTGCAATCTGGTATTGCTTTAGGTAGGGAAACTTATGGTAGCCCTACACTATCAGACCAAGCAGAACTTAGCTGTCAATCTTTAAAATTAGGTCCCGGGTATAGTCCAAGAAGTCATTCAGCAGATGAGTTTATCTATGTTGATGAAGTGTACGAAGGGGTACAGCTTTATATTGATATTTTAGAGGGATTTTTGTAGCCCCCTAGCCCCCAAAGGGGAATAGTTAAGTGACGAGGAAAATAATTTGAATTAAATAATATCAGGTCGAGCGCAGTCGAGACCTTAGAATAAGATTCCTGCATTTGCAGAAACTGTAAAAAAAGAACTATGAAACTCTGGGACAAAGGATTCAGCACTGATAAAAAAATAGATACATTCACTGTTGGCAACGACAGGGAACTCGATTTACTATTGGCCAAGTATGATGTTATCGCCTCCACAGCGCATGCAAAAATGTTGGCCAAAGTAGGATTAATTTCTGATGATGAAGCGAAGCTTTTGGTAAAAGAATTGGCTGCCATTGGTAAATCTATTGAAAAAGGAGACTTTACCATTGAAGATGATTTTGAGGATATGCACTCTAAAATTGAGTACATACTCACCGAAAAATTGGGAGATGTAGGTAAAAAAATTCATACCGCACGCTCTAGAAATGACCAAGTTCTAGTGGCTATGCAATTGTATTTAAAGGCAGAACTCACAGAAATCAAAAGTCAGACCAAGCAGTTGTTCAATTTACTGATGAAACTGGCCGAGAAACATCAAAAAACGCTTTTACCCGGTTATACGCATTTGCAGATTGCCATGCCTTCTTCTTTTGGATTGTGGTTTTCCGCCTATGCAGAGAGTTTAATAGACGACTTGTACTTTGTGGATGCGGCATATAAAATTACAGACCAAAATCCGTTAGGTAGCGCAGCTGGTTATGGCAGTTCTTTCCCAATAGATAGAAGTTTTACAACGGCAGAATTGGATTTTGCTACACAAAAATACAACGTAGTTGCGGCGCAAATGGGCCGTGGAAAGGTAGAAAAGGCAACGGCTTTTGGTATCTCTAGCCTAGGAGCCACCTTGTCTAAAATGGCTATGGATATTACCTTGTATATGAGCCAGAATTTTAATTTTATTTCCTTTCCAAACGAGCTCACCACCGGTAGTAGCATAATGCCTCATAAAAAGAATCCGGATGTATTTGAGTTGATACGTGCCAAGTGTAATAAAGTACAAGCTACGCCCAATCAGTTAATACTAATTATGAATAATTTACCAAGTGGGTATCATAGAGATTTGCAATTGGTGAAAGAAGTAATAGTACCGGCTATACAGGACATGAAAGCTTGTTTAGAAATGTTACACTTTAGTTTGAAAGAAATAAAAGTGAATGCAGCTATTCTAAGTGACACCAAATACGATTACCTCTTTAGCGTAGATACGTTGAATGAAATGGTTAAAAACGGTATGCCGTTTAGAGATGCTTACAAAACCATGGGTAAGGCCATAGAAAATGGCAATTTTAAACCCAAAAGAGATATTAAACACACCCATGAAGGTAGTTTGGGAAATCTGTGTTTAGAAGAAATTAAAAAGAAGATGGAAAAAATTAGTTGAAATACCTAAACCTAAAAGAAAGGCTTGTACGCTACCAAATTCTTTAATAAGACAACAATTTCTTTTAGGTCAAATATAACGCTCGTAAGTTGTTGGTAATTAACCAAACAACATGAGTAAGACCCACTTTTTATTCATTTTTCTACTTATTGGATATTCAGCATTTGGCCAATCTTTTAGATCTACATGGAATACCACTAATATAGAATCTGGCTCTTCCGCCAACAACCAGATTACTATACCTACCAACCCTGCCTATACTTACAACTATACAGTTTATTGGGGAGATGGTAATTCTGATACTGGTGTTACTGGCAACATAACCCACACGTATGCAACCCCTGGTACGTACACCATAGAAATTAGTGACACTTTCCCTGCTATTTATTTTAATGACGAAAACGCCAGCGATAAACTAAAAATCTTAGAAATATTGGCTTGGGGAAGTCAACAATGGCAAACCATGGAAAATGCCTTTTATGGTTGCGAAAATCTCAATTTCGATGCTATTGATGCGCCAGATTTATCCCAAGTTACAACGCTGCAAAACATGTTTAGGGGCTGTGAAGCCTTTAATGGTATTGTTAATAATTGGGATGTTAGTACCATAACTAATATATCAGGCCTCTTTCAAGAATGTATCGTTTTTAACAGACCATTGGATTTATGGAATACAGCCAATATCACAGATATGTCTTACACCTTCCACAGGGCAAGAGCATTCAATGAACCCTTAGACAATTGGAATGTAGCATCTGTTACAGATATGGAGTATTTTTTATCTGAAGCTTCTTCTTTTAACCAAAACATCAATAATTGGAACATATCAAATCTCACCAATTTAATTGGAACATTTAGATACACAAGCCGATATAATCAGCCCTTAGATAATTGGAATGTGACCAATATCACAGATCTTACCGGGACTTTTCAGGGCTCTGCATTCAATAGACCAATAAACAATTGGAATGTAAGTAATGTAGTTTCCATGGAAGCCACCTTTAGAGAATCACAATTCAACCAGCCCATAAACTTATGGAATGTGAGTAATGTAACCAATATGTCTCAAATGTTTCATAGAAACCGAACATTTGACCAACCTATAAACAATTGGAATGTAAGTAATGTTACAGATATGTCTGGGATGTTTGATGGTTGGATTTGGGGAGCAGTCTTTAACCAACCATTGGATAATTGGGATGTGAGTAATGTAACAGACATGGAATACATGTTTAGAGATAACTCTGCCTTTAATCAAGACATTGGCATGTGGGATGTTAGTGGGGTAACCAACATGCGGGGCATGTTTGAAGAAAACCCAGCCTTTAATCAAAACATTGACAACTGGGACGTTAGCAATGTCACTATAATGAGTTATATGTTTAATGAAGCTACTGCATTTAATCAGCCATTAAACTCTTGGAACATCAGCAATGTTACTGCAATTGAAGGAATGTTTTTTAGGGCTACTGCATTTAATCAACCTTTAGGTAATTGGGATGTATCTAGTGTGGATGGCCTTAGAGATATGTTCCGGTCAGCAACTAATTTCAATCAAGATATTAGTTCATGGAACGTTTCAAATGTTACACGGTTTTCAGCAATGTTTTTAAATGCTGGTTCATTTAATCAAAATCTTGCTAATTGGAATGTTGCAAACGCAACGCAAATGAGCAATATGCTTTCTAATAGTAGCTTATCTCAAGAAAATTATGATAACACCCTAATTGGTTGGGCGGGCCAAACAGTACAAAATGGGGTAAGTCTAGGTGCTAACGGACTACAGTATTGTGATGCACTAAATCAAAGACAAGGATTGATAGATACAAACGGTTGGACTATTACTGGGGACAGTGTGAACTGTTCTTATGTGCTCTGTACAGAAATTACCATGCCAGCGGCAGGAGACAACATGACACCTGCCAATAGTGATATTAGATGGAATCCTGCTCCAAATGCGGACGGGTACAGAGTTACCCTAGAAATTGAACGCGGTGGCTCTAGAAACTATGCTACAATTAATGGGAACGTTGCTAATAATTATGATGTCGGCAATACCATTGGGTTAGATTTTACAAATGAATTTCTACCAGGCGATACCGTTTATGTAACGGTTGTACCTTATAATACCGAAGGTCCTGCAACAGGTTGCCAAGAACTCTCCTTTACAGTTGTTGAAAGCTGGGTGAACAGTCCAGATGCCTTTAAATTAACATATGATACTAGCATAACAGAATCGGGGTCAACGCCTACCAATCAGTTAAAAATTGAAGCAAACACCGGTTATCCAGATTATCTAACATATAATTATTCTATTGATTGGGGAGATGGGCAATATAACAACAATGTTACTGGTGAAATTATACATACCTACTTAAACCCCGGTGTTTATACGGTATCAATTATAGGAGATTTTCCAGCTCCTTATCATTGGGTAAGTAATTCTGACCATATCAAACTTATATCTATAGACCAATGGGGCACACAAGTTTGGCAATCTATGAATTACGGATTTTATGGTTGTGCAAATATGGAATACAACGCAACGGATGTACCTAATCTTTCTCAAGTCGAGTTAGCCTCTAACATGTTTTCTGGCTGTACCTTATTTAATGGTGCAATAGACAATTGGGATGTAAGCAATATTACCAACATGCAGAGCATGTTTATTTCTGCACGTAGTTTTAACCAACCTCTAAACAGTTGGGATACAAGCAATGTTACCAATATGTACGGAATGTTTGGGGCTGCTCAATTATTTAACCAACCTTTAAACAATTGGGATGTAAGCCAAGTGACGAACATGAATTTTATGTTCGCCCGAACGGAGGATTTCAACCAAGATTTAAGTAGTTGGGACACTGGTAATGTTACAGATATGGGACGTATGTTTCAAAGTTCAGAGGCTTTTGACCAACCTTTAAACAGCTGGAATGTTAGTCAAGTAACCAATATGTCAGAAATGTTCCAAAGAGCAGAGGTATTTAACCAACCCTTAGATAACTGGAATACAGCTAATGTAACGGACATGTCTGCCATGTTCTATGATGCAGAATTGTTTAACCAGAACATCAATAGTTGGGATGTATCATCAGTAACAGATATGAGCCAATTGTTTTATGCTGCAATAGCATTTAACCAACCCTTGAATAACTGGAATGTTAGTACCGTTACCAATATGACCTCTATGTTTTCTAGAGCTGAAGCTTTTGATCAAAATATTGATAGCTGGAACGTAACCAATGTAATTAACATGAATAGTATGTTCAATTACGCCATCTCTTACAATCAACCCATGAACAGTTGGGACGTAAACTCTGTTGTAAACATGAACGGCATGTTTAGGGGTGCCCAAGTATTTAACCAACCATTAAATAATTGGGACGTTAGTGCTGTTGCCAATATGAGCAATATGTTTGAACATGCCGAAGTATTTAATCAACCCATAAATACATGGAATGTAAGTTCGGTAACGCTAATGCCATCTATGTTCGAATCGGCTTTTACTTTTAACCAACCTTTAAACAGTTGGAACGTTGGTGTAGTTACCAATTTTGATTCTATGTTCAAAGAAGCAGAAGCGTTTGACCAACCCCTTAATAATTGGGATACAGGTGAGGTTCAAAATATGGCAGAAATGTTCTATGGAGCTACTGTATTCAATCAAGATATTGCTAGTTGGAATACCTCTTTCGTAACCACTATGCAAGAGATGTTTAGAGAAGCAAGTGCCTTTGACCAGTCACTTGATATCTGGAACGTTGCCTCTGTAACTACTATGCGAGGTATGTTTCAGGATGCTACAAGCTTCAATAGCTCAATTAACAACTGGAACGTTCGTGGTGTTACCACTATGCAAGACATGTTTAATGGTGCTAATAGTTATAACCAAAGTTTAAACAACTGGCGCGTAAATGGAGTGACCAATATGGAAGGGATGTTCTACGGTGCTAGTGCGCTTGACCAATCTTTTGATCAATGGTTAATTGGTACCGTTTCTATGCGCAATATGTTCCATGATGCTACGGCATTTAATCAATATTTAGGCGATTGGAATATAGAAAATGTAACCAATATGCAAGGCATGTTGGATGATACTGCCCTTTCAAGAGAAAATTATGACAATACCTTAATAGCTTGGTCAGAACAGACATTAACACCAGGTATTAACCTTGGGGCAAATACGCTACCCTATTGTGATGCAGTTGAAGAACGCCAATCTATGATAGACAATTTTGGATGGACTTTTACAGGTGATGTTCTCGATTGTCCTATTCCCGAATGCACCCAATTGGTTGCACCGCTAAATGGAGCAACGGACGTTCCTGTGAATACGAATATTACATGGGAAGCGGTTCAGTTTGCGCGAGAATACAAATTATTTGTTGGCACCTCACCCGGAGGCACAGATATTTTAAATAATGAAGTGGTAGTGAATAATACCTCATTTGAATTTGCTGCAGACTTTAACCCAGATGTTACGGTTTATGTTACCATTATCCCATCCAATGAAAATGGCGATGCGGTTGGGCCTTGTACTGAAGAAAGTTTTACAGTAACAAATAATCCACCAACTGTACCAGATTGTACCAATCTGACCTTACCGTTAAACAATGCTACCGATATTTCTTTTGATACGGATTTAAACTGGAACGCGGTAAGTAATGCAGATGGATATAGAATCAATGTAGGAACAACCTCTGGAGGCACGGATTTAGTTAATAATGAAGATGTAGGTAATGTAACCGAATATGATTTTTCTACGGATTTACCGGAAAACACTTTAGTTTATGTAACCATTATCCCTTACAACGAAGTTGGGCCTGCTACAGCTTGTACAGAAGAGTCTTTTAGAACTGAGTTTATTCCAGTTCCCCCTTCATGTACTACAATTGCTAGCCCAATAAACGGTGCTGTAGATGTAGCTATTGATACAGATTTAAGCTGGAATGCCGTTGCCGACGCTACCGGATATTTGGTAAGCGTAGGTACTACTTCTGGTGGAATAGAAGTTGTTAATAATATAGATGTAGGCAATGTTACCACTTATTCTTTTACGGCTGACCTTCAAGAAAATAGGATGCATTACGTTCAAATTATTCCCTACAATGCTGTTGGCGATGCCTCTGGCTGTTCAGAAGAAATATTCACAACCGGAGCAGGAAGTTTATCAAATCCACCCAATTGCACCACAATTAACAATCCATTAAATGCAACAACAGATGTGGTCATAAATTCCGATATCAGCTGGAATGCTGTAGCCAATACAGATGGGTATTACCTTACTGTAGGCACCACTTCTGGCGGAACCGATATTTTGAATGCAGAGGACGTGGGTAATGTTGTTACCTATGACTTGCCTGCAGATTTACCTGAAAACACGGAGATATTCGTAACTATTGTTCCTTATAATTCTTTCGGAAGCGCTACCGGATGTAACGAAGAATCCTTTACCACCGAAACCCTGCCAACTGTACCCAGCTGTACTAGTTTAAGTTCACCGCTTAATGCAGCTACCGACGTTTCAATTGCTACCGATTTAAGTTGGAATGTTGTGGCCAATGCTGATGGCTATTACTTAACCGTGGGTACCACTTCAGGGGGAAATGATATTTTGGATAACGAGGATGTCACAGGCTCTACTTTTGACCTGCCCAACAATCTACCTGAAAATACCGTAATATTCGTATCTATTGTTCCTTACAATGCTGTAGGAGATGCTTCCGGATGTATAAAAGAATCCTTTACAACGGAAACTCTAGCTACAATACCTAGTTGTACTAGTTTAAGTTCACCGCTTAATGCAGCTACGGACGTTTCAATCTCAACTAATCTAAGTTGGGACGCCGTAGGTAATGCTGATGGTTATTATTTGACCGTTGGTACCACTTCAGGAGGAAATGATATTTTGGATAATGAGGATGTCACTGGCACTGCTTTTGATTTGCCAGCTGATTTACCAGAGAACACACAGATATTCCTAACCGTTTTACCGTACAATGGGGTTGGTTCAGCTACAGGTTGTACCGAGGAATCCTTTACAACGGAAACTCTGGCCACAATACCTAGCTGTACTAGTTTAAGTTCACCGCTTAATGCAGCTACGGACGTTTCAATTTCTACCGATTTAAGTTGGAATGTTGTGGCGAATGCTGATGGCTATTACTTAACCGTGGGTACCACTTCAGGGGGAAATGATATTTTGGATAACGAGGATGTCACAGGCACTACTTTTGACCTGCCCAACAATCTACCTGAAAATACCGTAATATTCGTATCTATTGTCCCGTATAACGGTGTGGGCAATGCAACGGGCTGTACCGAAGAATCGTTTACCACCGAAACCGTGGCCACAATACCTAGCTGTACTAGTTTAAGTTCACCGCTTAATGCAGCAACGGACGTTTCAATTTCTACAGATTTAAATTGGAATACAGTTGCAGATACAGACGGATATTACCTTACGGTTGGTACTACTGCTGGTGGAAATGATATTTTGGATGCTGAAGATGTAACTGGAACCACTTTTGACCTAACTACAGATTTACCTGAAAACACGGAGATATTCGTTACTATTGTTCCTTACAATGGGATTGGAAACGCCGTTGGGTGTATTGAAGAATCTTTTACTACAGAGATTGAACCCACCATACCAGAGTGTACAAGTTTACTACAACCTCAAGATTTAGCTATTGATGTCTCAGTGACGACAACTTTTGAATGGTCAGCAGTTGCTAACGCTGATGGCTATATAATAAATATTGGAACAGCTATTGGTTCATATAACATAATTTCAAATGAAGATGTTGGTAATACCACCACGTTTAATCTATCGGAAGATTTACCAGAATCAACAGAAATATTTGTTTCAATTACTCCTTATAACACAGTGGGTAACGCTGATAATTGCATTATTTCTTCTTTCATAACCGAAGATATTCCTCCAACACCACCTAGCTGCACCTCAATAGTTTTACCCGAAAATGGAAGGTTTAATGTTGCAGTCGATACCAATATTAGTTGGGAAGAAGTTCCTGAAGCTGAAGGCTATTTTATAAGCATAGGAACAAGTGATGATAAGGGAGCAATCATAAATAATTTAGATGTAGGATTAGTGACTTCATATGAACCAAATGAAACGCTACCATATAACGAGCAAATTTTTGTGATAATAACGCCGTATGTTGAAAACATAACTTCATCTGACTGCAATACCTTTTCATTTTCCACAGAAGATGAACCTAAAATAGAATCTAAATACGGTTTCTCTCCAGATGGAGATGGCATTAACGATTATTGGACAATTAATGGTATTGAGCAATACCCAGAAAATACCGTAATTATCTTCAATAGATGGGGAGATATGGTTTTTAAAATTGAGGGGTACAATAACACATCAAATGTATTTACAGGTGAAGCAAACGTGCTAACAAGTTTTGGTGCTAACAGCTTACCTGAAGGCACCTATTTCTTCCAAATTAATATACCTGAACAACACAACCTTAAAGCTACCCAAGGATACTTGGTATTAAAAAGATAAACTATGATAAAGAATATTCTTACCTTATTTTTTATAGTTATTATCGGACTTCACCACTCTGATGGACAACAAACGCCCTCATTTACAGAGTACAATTATAATCCGTTTGTTATCAATTCAGCATATGCTGGGGTTTTAACGCAAAGTGAAGCTAGCTTAAGCAATATTGGTTTTGGCAACCAGCAATTTAGTGGTATGCCACGAACCTTAGCATTTACTTTTAACACCCCCATTTCAAGAAATAAAATGGGTATAGGGTTTGGTTTTATAAATGACGAAATAGGGGTTACCTCATCGACTCAATTTTTTGGAGCATATTCTTATAAGATTATTTTGAACGATAATGTACACCCTTATTGGAAAGTATATGATAAGACATTTATTTCGTTTGGGTTAAATGCCGGATTATTACTTTACAATCAAGATTTACAAAGTCTTGCTATACAAGATGATGGTAATTTTAGTGAAAACGTAAGTACCACCTTACCCTCTATGGGGGCTGGAGTATTATTTGGTCATGCTAATTTCTTTGCTGGAATTTCTATACCTAACTTATTGGCAGATACCTTTTCTAATCAAGATAATTTAAAACTATCAAGACCTGTGTATGCATATTCAGGATATCATTTTATAGTAAATAAATACCAACCTAGTTTTATTCTTAAACCTAGTTTTTTGATTAAGTATGAAAATGGAGCTCCACTACAAATAGATAGTAATCTTTCTTTAAGCTATAAAAATGTGTTTGAAATTGGTGCTGGGTATCGCACAAGTAGTACGTTAAATGCATTTTTAGGCTTGTACATTTTAAACAATTTTAGAGCTGTTTATAGTTATAGTCAGGGTAGCGCAGATTCGCCTTTAGGAAATACCCATGGTATAATTCTTAGCTATAGAACAGGAAATGGCTTTGCCTTTAGATGATATTTTATCTGAATAATGAATGTCTGTAATCTAAATCATTCCAAGATTAATTACCTCTTGGCTGGTTAAGAAACGCCAATGACCTCGAGGCAAATCTTTTTTAGTTAAACCGGCAAAAACAACCCTATCTAATTTAGAAACTTCGTAGCCTAAATGTTCAAAAATTCTTCTTACTATTCGGTTTTTACCAGAATGAATTTCAATACCAATCTCTTTTTTAGAAGCACCCGTTACATAGTCAACTTCATCTACTTCAATTTTTCCATCTTCTAGTTCTAGACCTTCTCTAATTTTTCGTAAATCAGCTATTGAAACGTTTTTATCCAAAAATACGTGGTAAATCTTGCGTATGTTATGCTTTGGATGTGTCAACTTTTTAGCCATATCTCCATCATTTGTAAATAACAATAAGCCTGTTGTTGCTCTGTCTAATCTACCAACGGGATATAGTCTATTGTTAGATGCACTACTGATCAATTCCATTACCGTTCTTCTACCTTTTTCATCTTTTGTTGTAGTGATAAAGTTTTTAGGTTTGTTAAGTAGTACATACTCCTTTTTTTCTGGATTCAAACGTCTTCCATCAAAACGAATATCGTCTGATTTCTTAACCTTGTACCCCATTTCTGTTACAACCTTGCCATTAACAGTTACACTACCTGCTGCAATGTAAATATCAGCATCTCTCCTAGAACACATTCCTGAATTGGCGATGTACTTATTAAGTCTAATTAAGTTGGGGTCGCGTTTTACTTTTTGTGAAGAATTGTTGCCTTCTTGCTTTCTTTTAATTGGAGCATTACCCCTTGCAAAGCTTTTTTTTCTGTCTTTGCCACCTTGTCTACCTGAGGCTCTATTGCCCTTGTTGTCTGATCTCGTCATCAGTCATAAATTTTGGCAAAGGTAGTTATAAGCTAATTGCTTAAGCTATTTATTTTCAATAATTTCAATTGTTGACTGTCTTTCTCTATTGACAATTAATTTGGTTACATCTGGTCTAGAATAATGCCCTACGGGGTCAAAATTCTGACGTTCTTCTAAAACGCGATTAAAATCTAACGTGTGGTAAAAAATACCTTCTTTAAAAGTTATGGGTTCTACTTCCCATTTACCATCTGGTCCTGCAATTGCGGAACCTCCATTTGCTAACGTATCAGGGCAAGTTTCTAAAATTTGCTCTAGATAAGGGGTGTCTTTTGGAAAATCGTGTTTGGTCATTAAACCAGATACTGATATTACATAACTGCGAGATTCTCTTGCTATAAAACGGGTAATATCTTTAGTATTATGTAAACTTCCGGGCCAAACTGCTATATGTAAATTCTCACCTTGACCATAAAGAGCTGCTCGTGGTAAGGGCATCCAATTTTCCCAACAATTTAAACCCCCTACCGTAAATTTTTTGAGTGGATGAACTCGTAAGCCATTACCGTCTCCTGGAGCCCATGTTAAACGTTCGTCATAGGTTGGTTGCAATTTTCTATGGACTGATTTTATTTGACCTTCTTCATTTATATACACTAAAGATGCATATATGCTATGCCCTCCTCTATCTTTGGCTCTTTCTATAATACCTATGTAGATGGCGATATGATGTTCTTTAGCCATTTTTTTTAGAACATCTAATTCACCACTCTCTGGGTCTATAGCATTTGTAATATAATGTGCATGTAGTTGTTTATTAACCTTTAAATTCCAAGCTGCCCCGTTAGTATATGCTAACCAAAAAGGATAGCCTGGTAAAAGTGCTTCGCCAAAAACAATTAACTCGGCCTTTTCTTTTGCGGCTTCGCTAATAGAAGATTCAATTTTCTCTAATGTTAGTTTTTTATTTAGCCAAACTGGAGATATCTGAGCAAGTGCTACTCGTAGTTCGTTTTCCATTATAAAATTCGGTTTAATACCAGATTAATATCAATAAGCAATATACTGAAAACACCCACCACAATTATAAATTTCAACAGGTTGTGTAGCCAAATAAAATGCTTTTTACTAGTAGCTTTCCAAAGTAATAGTAAAGCTATAAGTAATAAAACCATACTACTATAAAAGTAGAGATACATATAACCCACATTAAATTTTGTAACCAATAACCAAGAGGGAACTAAGGTTAATACAATTAAAAGACCTATTAGAACTTTTGAACGCTTTACCCCATACAGAATTGGTATTGTTTTATAGCCTTGGGCCATATCACCTGCTAAATTTTCTAAATCTTTAATAATCTCTCTTGCAGAAATAAGCAAAAACAAAAACAAGGCATGAACAAAAATTACAGTTTCAAAATTTCGGTAATACACAAAAACCACAAAAAATGGAGCTATAGCTAAGGTCGCAGAAACTAAATTACCTATGAATGGTAGCCGCTTAAGTTTGTGAGAATAGAGCCATATTCCAAAAATATAAGCAGCAAAAAATAATACAGCTTTAAAGGAAATATAGCTGGCAGCTACTACCGCTAAAAAATTTAGTATAAAATATGTGGTTAACTTAAATCTTTGAGAAACAAGTCTGTCTAACTTGCTTTTATAAGGTTTGTTAATTAAGTCTTTTTCAGCATCATAAAAATTATTAATTATATAACCAGAAGCTATGGCGAGTGCTGAAGCAGTAACAATTAAAAACAGATTAATATCAAAAACAACCTCTCGTAAAGGTAAGTCCGGAGCTAATATGTAAATAGACGCTAAATATTGAGCAAGCGTAATTACAAGTATATTGTAACCTCTTACAACAGAGAACAAACTAAGTACTTTAAAAAGTAGAAGTTTGTGTTTTCTATTTAACATTTGAAATTATTAGAAGTTGTAGACAACCTCTAAGTTATGGCCTTCTAGAGACTTTCTAGCCTTGCTAATATCTTCTGTAAAGCCGAGAATATAACCACCACCACCTGAGCCACATAATTTAAGGTAATAGTCGTTTGAATCTATACCTTTTTGCCATAGCTGGTGAAATTGTTGTGGAATCATGGGCTTAAAATGGTCTAAAACTACGTTTGAAAGCTGTTTTACATGACCAAATAATCCTTTAACGTCTCCATTTAAAAAATTCTCAACACAGGCATCAGTATGTTTTACAAATTTGTCTTTTACCATATTTCGAAAACCCTCTTGCTTCATTTTCTCCATAAATATTTGAACCATTGGTGCAGTTTCGCCAACAATTCCACTATCTAATAAGAAAACAGCTCCTTTACCTTCTTTATTCTGAGTGGGTAAACTCGTAGATTCTATATTGTCTTTTGAGTTAATTAAAATGGGTAAACTCAAATAACTATTTAAAGGGTCTAAGCCAGAAGACTTACCATGGAAAAAGGATTCCATCTCCCCAAAAATTGCTTTTAATTTTAGTAATTTCTCTCTAGTTAAATTTTCTAATACGGTAATCTTGTTAAAAGCATATTTATCATAAATGGCTGCAACTAATGCTCCACTACTACCTACACCATACCCTTGCGGAATTGAACTATCAAAATACATTCCGTTGGCAACATCATTTTTTAGACTATCTAAATCAAACTCAACTATACCTTTTTCTTGAATAGTGCTTAAATATTCTGCGAAATTTTTAAGTGCATTATTTGAACTCAATGCCTTACCTTCTAACTCATCTGAAGTTTTTAAGGCGCCTTTGAAAAAGTTATAAGGAATAGAAAGGCCTTTAGAATCTTTTATAATTCCGTATTCTCCAAAAAGTAGAATTTTAGAATAAAACAATGGTCCTTTCATACTATCGTTTTTTAAGATATTATTTTTGTTTAACATCTGTTGGATTAAAATTAAACATTTTTTCAGTAGTATAAACTACAATTGGCATAACTTTAATCTTGTTTGGCTATTTGAAACGTAAAAATCTTCAGTTAATTACAAGCTAATTAATTTTTTCGACCCATTACCAACGCGGTCGCAAATATAATGTCCATTTTCGCAGTGAACAACTAATTCATCCTTAACAAATTGAATAGTTTCTGTTTTCTCCGCTTCGGGATATAGCAAGTGAACATTGGCTCCAGCATCCAATGTAAAACACGCATGTAGACCTGTTTTTTTTCTAAAATTCCAAATCTTTTCAATAATTGCTAATGTTTCTGGTTTCATTAAAAGAAAATAGGGTATGCTAGTCATCATCATTGCATGCAAAGTCAGGGCTTCACTCTCAACAATTTCTATGAATTCATCTAAATTACCTTCTGCAAAAATTGTTTGTAGTTTATTTAAATTTTGATGCGCCTGTTCAAAACGTTTTTCTGCAAAAGGATGCCCCTTCATAAGTCCATGACCAACCGTACTACTCACTGTCTTTTGCCCTTTATGAACTAACAAAATTGTATCATGGTAATTTTCAAAAACTGGAGCCATTTTATAAGGATATTTGACACCAAATAAATCAGAGCTATTTTGAATATGGTCATTTTTTCCCCACTGAATTAATGACCCACTAATGCTTCTACAAGCAGACCCTGAACCCAAACGAGCTAAGAAAGATGCTTTTTTATTAAAAAAATCTACGGTCATCTGAGATTTACTACTACGTTCAATATCTAACAAACATAGAGATAAGGCTGCCATACCACTAGCCGAAGAAGCTATACCACTACTATGCGGAAATGAGTTTGTAGTTTCTATTGTAAAATGATAGTCTTTTAAAAAGGGTAAATAGGGCTCAATTCTCCTAAAAAAAGTTTCAATTTTCGGCTTAAAATCTGGTTTTGGTTCCCCTTCGAACAACAAGTTGAAAGAAAAGTTTTGGCTTGGTTTTGATAGCTTTTCAAATGTTAGGTTTGTTCTTGTAGCACATGCATCTAGTGTAAAACTAATTGAAGGATTAGCCGGAATTTGATTTTCTTTTTTTCCCCAATATTTTACCAAAGCAATATTGCTTGGTGATTTCCAAGCTATTTTACCATTATTTGGAAGATTTAGATTGGTTGAAGGAATAAATTCTGACACTACCATTTAAAATTGCTTTTTTAGCAAAGATAAGATGCAGTTACCGATTTAAATAAATTGTTATTTTAGTGCATAGAGAGTTTTATTTAGTGAAAAGGAAAATCTTCAAAATTATAATTGCAGTTGCTATATGTCTTCTAGTAGGAGCATTGTCAAGCATTGCTACCCAATCATCTGTTAACGACTGGTATTTGACTTTAAACAAACCTAGCTTTAATCCTCCAAATTGGATTTTTGCCCCTGTTTGGACAATTTTATATGTGATGATGGGTGTTGCTGCGGGTATTGTTTGGGGTAAAGGCTTCCACCATATTTGGGTTAAAACCGGGCTATATCATTTTGGATTTCAATTACTCTTAAATGCTATGTGGAGTCTAGTATTTTTTGGTTTGAAAGAACCCTTTTATGCGCTTTTAATAATCATAGCTTTAGCCATATTAATTGTACTTACCATCAAATGGTTTAATGTAGTAAGCAAAAAGGCTGCGTGGTTACTTGTACCCTATCTGCTTTGGGTGATTTTTGCAACTGCACTTAACTTTAAAATTTGGGAACTTAATTAGTTGAGGCTATATCAAGCATCTTTTTCATAGTTCGTAAATTTCTAGTAGTAGCTAATATGTTTAGCTTTTTCTCAATAAGGTTGTTATTAAGTTTAGCCTTACCCATACCTGCTTTACATACCAAGTAAACACAGTTTTCAGCAACCTTGAATTCTTCATTTTTAAAAGATTCTATTTCTAACTCAGTAATTAAATTATGTTCTGGCTTCTGAATTAACAATACAAAATAATGTTTATTCTCTTCAGCTAATTTATTAAAGGGATTTCTATTTAAAATTACCTGTATTTCCTCTGGGGTAGCTACAAAAGTTGGTACAGTAAAACCATAAGTATCACTAATAGCTTGTCTAATTAAATTACCTACTTCTGTTTTATCCTTGTTGCTGCGAACAAGAATATTTCCACTCTGAATATATGTCACAACCGTATTGAAACCTTTTGTTAGTAGTAGTTGTTTTAAATCGGCCATTTTAATCTTTTTTTGACCACTTACGTTAATACCTCTCAGAAAAACCAAGTAAATTTTCATAAGACCCAAATTAATAAATCTAACTACAATAATTTTATTTAGTATTTTAAAAGACTGAACTAACTGAATGAATACATATATTTTAGCATTAGACCAAGGAACAACTAGTTCAAGAGCGGTTGTTGTTGACAAAAAAGGAAAGATAATCTCTGTTGCTCAAAAGGAGTTTTCACAACTATTTCCTAAACCAGGATGGGTTGAACATGATGCCACTGAAATTTGGTCTACACAAGCTGGTATGGCCGCTGAAGCTGTGACAAAAATGGGCTTAGAAGGCTCACAAATTGCTGCCATTGGAATAACAAATCAACGTGAAACAGCCGTAGTCTGGGACCGTATTACCGGAGTTCCCATATACAATGCTATTGTATGGCAAGATAAAAGAACTTCCGATTATTGTGATGAGCTTAAAAAACAAGGAAAAGTTGAACTGATTAGAGAAAAAACAGGATTGGTAATTGACTCGTATTTTTCTGCCACCAAAGTAAAATGGATTTTAGATAATGTTGAGGGCGCCAGAGTTAAGGCCGAAAACGGCGAGCTAGCTTGGGGCACTATTGACTCATGGTTAATTTGGAAAATGACGCAAGGCAAATTACATATTACTGATGTCACCAATGCCTCACGCTCATTACTATTTAATATTAAAACCTTAGAGTGGGATGCCGAGTTGCTAGATTTGTTTACCATACCCAAAAGCATGATGCCTAGTGTTAAACAATCTAGTGAGGTGTATGGCTATACAAGTCCTAATTTTTTTGCAAATAAAATTCCAATTGCCGGTATTGCTGGTGACCAACAAGCGGCTCTATTCGGTCAAATGTGCACCAAAAAAGGTATGGTTAAAAACACTTATGGAACAGGTTGTTTTATGCTCATGAATATTGGTGAAGATGCTAAAACTTCTACCAACAATTTACTTACCACAATTGCATGGCAATTAAATGGCAAAACCACGTATGCTTTTGAAGGAAGTATATTCATTGCAGGGGCAGTTGTACAATGGTTAAGAGATTCTTTAAAAATTATAAAAACATCATCAGACGTTGAGAAATTAGCCGCTTCTGTTGAGAATTCTGAGGGCGTTTATTTTGTGCCTGCATTTGCAGGTTTAGGTGCTCCCCATTGGAATCAAAAAGCTATGGGTACCATATTTGGTTTAACTCGTGGCACCACTGATGCTCATATTGCTAAGGCTGCTCTTGAGGCTATAGCTTACCAAACAATGGACGTATTAAAAGCCATGGAAGCCGACGCAGAAATAGCAATAAAAGAGCTAAGGGTTGATGGGGGTGCAACAGTGAATGACATGCTAATGCAATTTCAAGCAGATGTTCTCAACACAACAACGGTTAGACCAGAAGTTATTGAAACCACTGTGATGGGTGCCGCCTATCTAGCTGGTTTAGCAGTTGGTTATTGGAATAGCCTAGAAGAAATTCAAGAAATTTGGAAAATAGATAAAAGTTTTGAACCTACTAGCGAACAAGAACATATTAAAGAAGGTATCAAAGGATGGTATAAAGCCATTAAAACACTTCAATTCTGGACTGAACAACACTAAAAACTAACTAAAATGACTCCATTTATTGCAGAAATTGTGGGCACCTTTATTCTTATTTTATTAGGGTGTGGTGTTAATGCAAATGTTTCTTTAAACAAAACCTACGGTAACGGGTCAGGCTGGATAGTAATAACTACCGGCTGGGCTTTTGCAGTTTATTGTGGTGTTGTTGTAGCGGGTCCACATAGTGGAGCGCATTTAAATCCTGCCGTGACCATTGGCTTGGCTGCCGCAGATAAGTTTTCTTGGAATGATGTTCCACTTTTTATCATTGCCCAATTTGCTGGAGCAATGCTAGGTGCATTTTTGGTATGGTTAATCAACAAAGACCATTTTAATGCCACAGAAGATGGCAACACTAAAAGAGGAGTTTTTTGCACTGCTCCAGCCATTCCAAACATCCCAGTAAATCTTTTAAATGAAATAGTAGGCACTTTTGTATTAGTTTTTGTTGTTCTTTTTTTTACTGATGCTACTTTAAATGAAAATGAGCCTGTGACAATTGGCTTAGGGTCCTTAGGAGCCTTACCTGTAGCGCTGTTAGTCTGGGCTATAGGAATGTCTTTGGGGGGTACCACTGGTTATGCTATTAATCCTGCAAGGGATATGGGGCCGCGTATAATACATGCTATTTTGCCACTGAAAAATAAAGGTGATAACGGCTGGAGCTATTCTTGGATACCTATTGTAGGCCCAATTATTGGCGGTGTTTTATCCGCATTTTTGTTATTAGCGTTGAGCTAAAGACGCCGCTACGTCTTGCGCTGCTATGTAAGCACTTGTCCATGCGTTTTGAAAATTGAAACCTCCTGTAATAGCATCAATATTTAAAATTTCGCCAGCAAAATATAGTCCTGGTACTAATTTGCTTTTGTAGGTCTTAAAATCAATTTCCTTTAGGTCAACACCACCGGCAGTTACAAACTCCTCTTTGAAGGTACTTTTGCCCGCTACCTGATATTCCCCTTGGGTTAATTCCTCAGCAAAATTATGTAAAGTAGCTTTTGAGACATCGGCCCAAGTAACACCTTCACTAATGTCAGAACTGCGACAAAAACTTATCCATAGTCGTTGGGGTAGATTAACTGCCTTTGTTCT
This sequence comes from Croceivirga lutea, assembly GCF_014235875.1. GTDB lineage: Bacteria > Bacteroidota > Bacteroidia > Flavobacteriales > Flavobacteriaceae > Croceivirga > Croceivirga lutea. The sequence goes on from NZ_JACJUK010000002.1 coordinate 240,404, forward strand.
TAAAATTGTTTTTTTAGGTGTTTGTTTTTTTACTTCCATAAAATAGGCCAAGAGTAATTCTAAATTGTATTCTGGTAGCCAGTTTATTATAATTTTAAAAACGTAACCCATTTTATTTAAATCTAGTGCCCCCCACGCAGAGAGTTTTAAAATTGCAGGTCCGCTTAGACCCCAGTGTGTTATTAAAACGGGCCCTTCTGCGTGTAAACCTAATTTTGGTTGGGCACTTTTAGTTTCGACCTTGCTTTCTTTAATCTCTACATATGCATTTGCACTTATACCTTGATTTCCTTTAAGACGCTTGTCTTGTATATTAAAGGTAAATAGCGAGGGTACTGGCTTACTAATGGTATGGCCAAGCAGTTTAAGCTTGTCCCAAATTTTAGAGCTACTGCCTGTTGCTAAAACAATCTTTTGAGAAAAATAGGCTTTATTAGCTGTAACCACTTTCCAGACATCTTCTTCTTGGCTATGCTCAAAGTCTTTAACCTGACTGTTTTTTAAAATCCGGATATTTAATCGCTCTGCTTCAACTAAAAAACAATCAATTATAGTTTGTGAAGAATTACTTTGTGGAAAAATTCTACCATCTTCTTCAATTTTAAGGGGTACACCACGCTGTTCAAAAAAAGAAATAACATCACCTGTCATATATTGGTGAAACGGACCTAAAAGCTCTTTTTCTCCTCTAGGATAATTTTTTGCAAGTTCTTTAGGAAGAAACTCAGCGTGGGTCACATTGCATCTACCCCCGCCAGAAACTTTAACCTTGCCAAGTACCGTTTTACCACGTTCAAAAATAGCTATAGAAGCACCTGGATGCGCTTCAGCTATATTAATGGCAGCGTAGAAACCCGCAGCTCCACCACCAACAACAATTACATCAAACATTACAGCGCCCTTTCTGGATAATTGATGAAAATACCATCAACCCCATAATCGCGCATTTTTGCAATATCTGACGGTTCATTAACTGTATATGTATATACTTTGAACCCTTCTTCTTGTATTGCTTTAATATTTTCTTTGGTAACCGTTTTATACCACGGATTAATTGCAATTGCATTTAATTCTTTGGCAACAGGAATGGCTTTTGTTGGGTCTTCATCCTCAGTTAAAACAGCAATTGCCACATCAGGATTGATTCTACGCATTTCGCGCAACTCATCCCAATTAAAACTAGAGATTACAAAATTGTCCCAAGACCAACCACGTTCTCGCACGTAATAATCCATAATAAAATTAACACGGTCAGAAGTTTCAGCGCCTTTCAACTCTATATTTAAAGCCACTTTGTTATCAATAGTTTTTAATACATCTTGTAACATTGGAACTTTATGATTGCCATCTAGAATTAACTGTCTAACCTCAACAATATAAAAGTCTTCTATATTTCCGGTTGCATTGGCAAGTCTATCTACTGTGTCATCATGAAAAACAACTATCTCACCACTTTTAATTTTAAAAACATCAATTTCTATCATATCTACACCCAAATCGAGTGCTTTTTGAACGGATGCAATTGTGTTTTCTGTTTCGTGCCCCATAGCGCCTCTATGGCCAATAACTAATAAATCTGTTTTCTTCAAATTGCAAGATGCTAGCAATAATAGTAGGGTTAATGTTAAGTGTATTTTTTTCATTTTATAGTGATTTAAGGTTCTCAAAAATAAAAAAGATACCGCTTTATTTTTGTTCAATTGAAAATATAAATGATTCTAGTGGTGCAATATTTAAGGCTATATGACCAACACCATTAGCTATTTTTAGTTCTGATTTGTGCTTACCGTTTAGTTTATCTGTTAACGTATAATTGCTTTTATTTAAGTCCCATTTTTGCACCACCTCTGGCGAAAGTTTAAAGTCAATGTCATACCTTTTTTGTGTGTCAAAATTAGATATGATTATTAATTTTTCTTCATCACTCCATCGAACAAAAGAAAATATTCTGTGGTCATAAGTATCTGTATTTTCTTTATTGTAATAATGAATTTCTTGATATGGCCCCATTAAAGCCGAACTTTCTAAAGTGAAGTTTAAAAGGGTTTTGTAAAACGTTCGAAGCTCTTTTTCTTTATTGGTAAGCTGACCGCCATCAAATTTTTTATTATTAACCCACCTTTGATGAGCGGGAACCCCAATGTAGTCAAAAATTGAAGTTCTCGTTGGACTACCAAAACCGGCATCTTCAGAACCGTCTTCTCCAACCTCTTGTCCAAAATAAATCATAGTTGGTGATGTACTAATGGTAGCTGAGACTACCATTGCAGGTTTAGCTATGTTTGCATCATTTACAAATTCTGGACTTGAAATTCGTTGTTCATCATGATTTTCTAGAAAGTGAAGCATATGATGTTCAATATCTTGCATGCCAGATTGCACGGTATGTATATGGTCTGTCCAACCGTAACCTTTCATAATATGCTTAAGACTATCATATAGCTCTACCTTATCATAGAGATAATCCATTTTACCCTTTCTAATGTAATCTCTGTAGAGATTTGGATTGTAAACTTCAGCCAGTAAGAACGCGTCAGGATTTTTCATTTTTATGGATGAGTTCATAAAACTCCAAAATTCAACAGGTACCATTTCAGCCATATCAAAACGAAAACCATCAACTCCCATTTCTAACCAATACAAAGCAATATCTCTAAATTTATACCAAGAGCTGGGTAATGATTTTTCCTTCCAAAAATTATAATGTTCTTGATAATCTAATTGGTCATAACCTTGGGGTAGTTCTTCAAAATCTTTGGAGCCATCTGGTCTTACACCATAATTAATTTTAACAGTCTCATACCAATCATTAAAATCTGGCTGTGATAATCTTGAACCATTACCCGTCCATTTTGCCGGTACTTCTAAAAATTTTGAATCCTCTAATCTATTAGAATCGCCTCCTAAAGGTGAATACCAGTCTGGCCAATTAGGTACTTTAAATTCAGAATTGGGAATGTAATAATAATTGTTATCACGAGCATATTCCAGAGAAGAATCATCTTCTGCACCAAAATCGGAAACACCTTTAGGATTTGTTTTACCCGCATAATTACGAGCAACATGATTGGGTACAATATCTATTAGAACTTTTAGCCCATGCTTATGCGTTCTTTGAATTAATTCTTGAAACTCAACAAGTCTATTTTCTGGATTAATGGCTAAATCAGGATTTACATTATAATAATCCTTAACAGCATAAGGTGACCCGGCTCTACCTTTTACCACATCTGGGTCATCATTACTAATACCAAATGCCGTGTAATCATTAATTACTGCATGGTGCGGCACACCTGTATACCAAATATGGGTAACACCTAATTCTTTTATTTGATTTAACGCTACATTATCAAAATCAGCGAACTTACCAACCCCATTTTCTTCAATTGTGCCCCAAGGTTTATTTGTAGTGTTGGTGTTGCCAAAAAGCCTTGTAAAGACTTGATACACCACTTTTTTTCTGTTTTGCATAGTGGGTTTAGAATTCACTTGCTTTTCTTCGGTTTTACAAGAATGTAACACCATTGCTAAGCAAGTAATTACTAGATATTTAATTTTCATGCTTTGATAGCTTCACCAGACTTAAGCACCAAACGCTTGTCATTAACTCTGATTGTCATTTCTTCATCGCCAGACATTTCATAAAATGACCCCTCTTTAGTAACAGTCACTTTAATAATCCTATTTCTAAAATTGATTTTAAAAGAGTAAGAATTCCAACCTTCTGGTATTCTGGGGTGAAAATTCAATTTGTCATTTAATATTCTCATACCTCCAAAACCCTCTACAATGCTCAACCAAGTTCCTGCCATTGAGGTAATGTGTAGGCCTTCTTCTACCTCTTTATTATAATCATCTAAATCTAATCTGGAGGTTCTTAGGTAGAATTGGTACGCCTGGTCCATTCTATCAAGCTTCGCTGCTTGTATACTGTGAATACAAGGCGAAAGTGAGGATTCATGCACCGTAAAGGGTTCATAAAAATCAAAATGTTTCTCCAATTCCTTTGTAGTAAAATGGTCTTCAAAGAAATAAAAACCTTGTAGAACATCAGCTTGTTTAATATATGGTGACCTTAGTATTCTATCCCAACTCCATTTTTGATTTATTGGTCTGTTTGACTTTTCTAAATTTTCAACAGTTACCAGTTCTTTATCAAGAAATCCGCTTTGTTGCAAATAAATTTCATGTTCTTTTGAGTAAGGAAAGAACATACTATCTGCAACTTTTTTCCACTGCAACACTTCTTCATCAATAAGTTTAGTTACTCCCATGATACGTTGGTAATCATCCTCATATCCTTCTTTAACCTTGTCTAATTGCTCAATTGTATAATCTATACACCATTTTGCAAGGTAGTTGGTATACCAATTGTTGTTGACATTATTTTCATATTCATTTGGTCCAGTAACCCCTAGAATAACGTACTTTTTCTTTTTCTCTGACCAATTAGCTCTTTGATGCCAAAAACGAGCAATACCAATTAACACTTCAAGTCCCATTTCTGGTATGTAACTGTAATCGCCAGTAAAACGATAATAATTAAAAATAGCAAAAGCAATAGCGCCATTTCTATGAATTTCCTCAAATGTAATTTCCCACTCATTATGGCATTCTTCACCATTCATTGTTACCATTGGGTATAATGCAGCACCGTTTTTAAAGCCAAGCTTTTCTGCATTTTCAATTGCTTTTTCTAAATGATTGTATCTATATTTTAACAGATTCCAAGCCACAGTTTGGTTTTTTGTTGCCATGTAAAATGGCAAACAATAAGCTTCTGTATCCCAATAGGTGCTACCACCATATTTTTCGCCCGTAAATCCTTTTGGACCTATATTTAATCTAGAATCTGTACCTAAGTAGGTTTGATTTAATTGAAAAATATTAAATCGAATACCTTGTTGTGCTTTAACATCGCCTTCAATTGCAATATCAGCCATCTCCCAAATAAGACCCCAGGCTAGTTTTTGAGCTTCAAGTAAAGCATCAAAACCCATAGCTGTAGCCTGGTTAATGGCATTCTCAGCTGCATCAACTAATTTATCTTCAGGGTGATTTCTATCTACGGTATATCCACCAAATTTTACAAGTTGTATTTGCTCACCTTTTTTAACTGATGCATTGTACTCAAAACCTATTTTTGTTTCTTCCTTGAGCGTATTTGTATGAGTTATTTCCTTATCACCCACATTAACTTTTGTATTCATATAGGTACATACTTTGAAATTAGTTTTCATTGTATGTAGTTCAATAAAGGCGCTATTTGCTTTTTCTAAAATATTGGTGGTGTTCCAGAATTTATCATCCCAGTTACTATCTTTATTTGTTATACCGCTATCGATATAGGGCGTTAACTGCACATCCGCATCTTTATTAAGAATTTTAATTTGGTATTTAATGGCTCCAACCTCGTCGAACTTTAGACTTAAAAATCGAGTAGAAATTACTTCTAACTGAACGGCGTTTGGCAAAGTAGCTGTAAAACTTCTTTGGTAATAACCTTCTTTCATGTTAAGCTCTCGCTTAAAATTTTGAATTGAAGAACAAGTATTCAAATCAAATACCTCACCATTAATTTTTACATGTATACCAATCCAATTTGGAGCATTTAATACTTTGGCAAAATATTCTGGATATCCATTCTTCCACCAGCCAACTCTTGTTTTATCTGGATAGTATACACCAGCTATATAACTACCTTGAAAAGTATCGCCTGTGTAATCTTCTTCAAAATTGGCTCTTTGACCCATGGCGCCGTTTCCTAGGCTAAATAAACTCTCTGAAGATTGTATGCGTTCTTTATCAAAGTCTTCTTCTAGAATAGACCATACATTGGCCTTAATATAATCTTGATTCATATGTTGTATGCTGAAAGTTTTTTGGGCAAACTTAACTAAAATGTGGATTCTCGTTCAATTAAGGTGGGTGCTATAATCTTGGTTTGGTAATTTGGTTCTTCATCTTCTTCATTTTCAACTCTATCAATCAACATTTTAGCTGCCATTTCACCCATTTTTTCGCCATGTTGTGCAACAGAAGTGATAGCAGGATTGGCATGTTGAGCTAACAAACCATCTGTAAAACCAATTATTGAAATATCATTTGGAATTTCAAAGCCTTTTTTCTGAAGTACACGCATGGCAAAAATTCCAAAAATTTCATTGGTACTTAATATAGCATCAGGTTTTGTTCTTTCTAAAAATTCAGATATAGCTTTATCATCAACATCCATAAAAGGTAATTTCAATATAAAATCATCTTTTACTTTAACTCCAGCATCCTTTAATGCTTTTTGGTATCCTAAATTCCTATTTAAACTAACGCTAAAAAAATCTTGCGTTGTTAATAAAACAATACGTTTTCGACCTTCATCAATTAATTTTTTTGTTGCTACATAGGCCCCTTGAATATCATCAATTACTACTTTATCACAATCTATTTCATTGGTAACACGATCAAACAACACTAATGGTATACCTTGATCTGTAACTTCTTTTAAATGATTAAAATCTTTTTTCTTCTCGGTACCAGCAGATAATGACATGATAAAACCATCAATACTACCGTTAGCAAGCATTTCCATATTAATAACTTCTTTATCGAAAGATTCATCTGAAAGACAAACAATTACGTTATACCCTTTTTCTAAAGCATAATTTTCAACACCTCTTATTACCGTAGTAAAAAAGTGATGCACAATATCTGGAATTATTACTCCGATATTTTTAGTTCTTTTATTTTTAAGACTTACCGCTATGTTATTTGGTTTATAGTTGTAAAGTCTAGCAAAAGCTTGAATCTTTTCTTTAGTATCTCTACTTATTTCTTCACTATTCTTAAGTGCCTTTGAAACCGTAGAAATAGATACTTCTAACTCCTTAGCTATATCTTTTAGTTTAATCTTCTTTTTTATCATTCTATTCAACCCTTAATTCAACTAATTTAAAGAACACTTGAGTATTGACAAATGGTTAATTCTTTAACAGTCTTAATCCTACTTTAATGAAAATTCACTAAGCTTTTAAAAATACCTATATTTGAGGAAAAATTGTTAAATACCGAATTTTATGTCGTACATTTTTACGAATTCAATAAATTTCGCTTGTATGAATTGTGTAAACGCTGTTTTTTAAAGTTGTTAACACGAAACCGTTTTCGAAAGTGTTTAGCATATTCGAAACAAGGTTTTAACACTATTTTTACATATGTTTAACTCTTGAATTTAAATTAACTAAACTTAAAATTAATTTCTATGAAGATCACGCTTCTTAAAAGCTTGCTTCTTTTTAGTGCATTTTTAGTGGTAAATGCACTGCAAGCTCAGACGGTATCTGGTACTGTTTCTGACTCCAATGGCCCTTTACCGGGAGCCAGTGTTGTGGTTAAAGGAACTACCAACGGTACTCAAACTGATTTTGACGGTAATTACACCTTGAACGATGTCGATTCTGGTGCAACTATTGTCTTTAGCTACATTGGTTACTCTACACAAGAAATTGCTGTAGGTGGTCAAACAACCATTAATATTACTTTGCAAGAAGATGCTCAGGCTCTAGATGAAGTAGTTATTATAGGTTATGGTCAAACTACTATTAAAGATGCTACTGGTGCTGTTGCTGCAGTAACGTCTGAAGATTTTAATGGTGGTGTTATTGCTTCTCCAGAACAATTAATACAAGGTAAAACTGCTGGTGTTCAAATTACGCAAACTAGTGGTGAACCTGGAGCTGGGGTTGAATTAAGAATTAGAGGTACAAACTCTGTACGTTCTAATAATAATCCATTATTTGTGGTTGATGGAGTGCCATTGGCTGGTGACGATACTTCCGCTAACGGTCAAGATACTGGTTTTGGTTCAGCAGGTTCTAGAAACCCGTTGAACTTCTTAAACCCAGCTGATATTGAAAGCATAAGTGTTTTAAAAGATGCTTCTGCAACGGCTATTTACGGATCTAGGGGTGCTAATGGTGTTGTTATCATTACTACTAAAAGTGGTAGATCAGGCGGTGGAAACTTTGAGTTTTCTTCTCAATTAAGTATCTCTAGCCCTGCCAATGAATATGATTTGTTAAGCGCTGGAGATTATTTACGAGCTGTTGGTGATTATGGAGGAAATGTTGCGAACGCGAATTTCGGTTCTAATACAGATTGGCAAGATGTGGTTACTAGAACAGTAGCTTCTCAAAACCAAAACTTATCATGGTCTAACAACTACGGTGATGGAAACATAAGAGCTACTTTTGGTTATGGAAAACAATTTGGTGTTGTTGAAAACTCATCATTAGAGCGTTTAACCGGTAGATTAAACTGGAGCCACAGGTTCTTTGATAACAAATTGAGCTTAAATTTACAAGCAACTGTTTCTCGAGTTAACGATGAAGCTCCGCCAGTAAGTGGTAGTGCTGGTTTCCGTGGTGACTTACTAGGTGCTGCTTATTCAGCAAATCCAACTTGGCCAAACAATGCCAATTTTAATCCTCAAGTTGGTTTACCTGTTCCATCTAATGTTCTAGAAAACACGCAAAGTGTTTCTAATACAAATCGTTTCTTAGGAAACTTTTCAGCTGAGTATGCATTTACCCCTGAATTAAAAGGTAAAGTAACTTTTGGTTATGACACTTCTGAATCAACCAGATACTCAATGACAAACGCTAATATCATTGGTCTAGATAATGGATCTGCTGGTAATGGTAGAGGTAATGTTAATGATATTAACGTTGAAAACAGATTATTAGAAGCTACTCTTAACTATACTAAAGAATTTGAAAACTCAAATATTGATGTATTAGTTGGTTACTCTTTCCAAGATTTTGGTAGAGAAGGTAGAAATGTTCAAGGTTGGGGATTCAGTACTACAAACTTAGATAATATGGGTACTGATTTAGAAAACTCAGCAAACACTATTGAATCTTCTATTTCTGGTAGCTACCAGCAGTTTGGTATTGGTACAAACCAATCTGAGATTTTTGTTAATAGATTATTCCCTTCTGTTCAAACTGATTTTATTGCTCCTGAGCAAATTGCTGTACGTTCTATTTTTGCTGATACTTTTGATTTTACTGATGAGTTACAATCATTCTTTGGTAGAATTAATTACTCCATTGCAGGTAAGTATTTATTTACTGGTACGGTTCGTGCTGACGGTTCATCTCGTTTTGGTCCTGACAACCAATATGGTATTTTCCCTTCTGCCGCATTTGCATGGCAAATTGGAGAAGAAGATTTTATTGGTGAAGCTATCTCTACATTAAAACTTAGAATTGGTGGTGGTATAACTGGTAACCAAGAAGGTTTAGGGTATGGTAACTTTGTTCGTCGTGAAAGATATGGAGGAACTGGTATCGCAAACGACGGGGCTATCAATGGTATTCCTGGAACTGGTGTAGTTTCTTTCGTAAACAACTCACTTAAATGGGAGGAAACCTTACAATATGGTGTAGGTCTTGACTTCGGTTTTAACAACGACAGACTTTCTGGATCTATTGACGTATACCGCAAAGAAACAAACGATTTATTATTGAGCTTACAATCTGCACAACCTGCTCCACAGCCATTTGTGTTTGATAATATTGATGATGGTAAAGTGATTAACCAAGGTATTGAATTTGCTTTAGGATATGATGTAGTACAGTCTGAAGATTTCAACTGGAACGCTTCTTTCAACATTGCTTACAATGACAATATCTTTGAAGATTTCCCAGGTCAAATTCCTGCAGGTACCATTAGAGGTCAAGGTCTTTCATTAGCCTTTGCTCAAATTTTAGCTGGTGGTCAACCACTATTTTCTTATTATTTAAGAGATTTCCAAGGATTTGACGCTAATGGTCAACCAATTGGTGATGTTCAGCAATTTGTAGGCGAAGATGCCTTACCAGATATCAACGCTGGATTCTCAACTAATTTTAGCTATAAAAATTGGGATTTTTCTGCATACTTAGCGGGTCAGTTTGGTTTCTCTGTGTATAACAACACTAGAAATGCATTCTTTACTGCTGGTTCTATTGGTAATGCAAGAAATGTAACTTATGATGTTCTTACTTCAGGTGAAGCTCCAAATGCTGCAGCAGAAGTATCTACTCGCTTCTTAGAAAAAGGTGACTTTGTTCGTTTACAAAACGCAACCATTGGGTACAATGTGCCTCTAAAAGGTGATGGTTTGTTTAAGAGCTTAAGATTATCTGCTACAGGTCAAAACTTGTTCTTAATCACTGATTACAGTGGATTAGATCCTGAAGTTAGTGTTCAACCAGGTTCAGGTGACCTTTTAAACGGTCTTCCAACTGCTGGTATAGATTACACAGCTTTCCCAAGACCTCGCACAATAACTTTTGGTCTTAATGCTACTTTCTAATTAAAAAAATTGAATAAAATGAAAAGAAATCGAATTAAACTATTCATGCTTACTGCTGCTACAGCGGTCTTAGCAGTCTCTTGTACAGATTTAGAGATTGAAGCAACTGATTCTATCATTGATGAGTCTACCGCTACTGGTGGTACATTTAATGGGGTTGAAGACCCACAAGCATCAATTGATAACATTTATAACGGATTTAACGGTATAGGTGACCAAGCTAACTTCTATGCTTTACAAGAAGTAGCTGGTGATTATGAGTTAGTACCTACAAGAGGTACAGACTGGGGTGACAATGGTATTTGGAGAACTTTACATGCGCACACTTGGGATCCAGGACACCAATACGTACTAAACGTATGGAACAACTGGAACCAAAGATTATTCTTAGCTTCTGAGGTATTAGACTCTAGAAGTAATGCATCTGCCGATGAAATTGCAGACGCAAGCTTCTTAAGAGCTTTCTCAACATGGGTTATCATGGATATGTACGGTCAAGTTCCATTTAGACCAGTTGATGCTGGACCTCAAGAAAATCCAACTGTTCGTACTAGAACTGAAGCGTTAGCAGATGTTTTAGCTGATATTGATGTAGCAATTGCTGGTTTACCTTCTGTTGCCGCTGGCGATGTTGATAACCAAAGTAGAGCTTCTAAAGCAACAGCACGTTTCTTAAAAGCAAGAGTGTTACTAAATGCACATGTTTATGATGGTACTGGAACTCCTAGTTCTGCTAACATGCAAGAGGTAATTGATTTAGTTGATGAAATTGCTGCTGAAGGTTACGCTTTAGAAGATGACTTTTTTAACATTTTTGAGCAATCTGCTGACACTGAAACTATTTGGTGGTTACCAACTGGTGTAGGTAATCGTATCTGGAATGGTATGCACTACAACATCGTATCTCCTGACAACGGTGGAGGTGGTTGGAATGGGTTCTGCGTTCTATCAGATTTTTATGATTCATTCGAAGGACCTGCCGATACTAATCGTGCAGGAAATGGTCAAGAAGAGCGTCGTGGTTTTGTTCCTAATCCTGCAGACGGAAATATTGAAGAAACTGGTGGTGTAGGATTTGGATTCTTAGTAGGTCAACAATACGGTGCTGATGGTGAACCATTAACTACTAGAAGTGGTCAACCATTACAATTCACTAAAGAATTACCTGGATTAGTAGGTAACGGTGAAGACACTGGTATTAGAACAATTAAATATCACCCATTAGGTGATGGTGGTTCTTTCAGAGCTCATGAGATTATCTTTAGATATGCTGACGCTCATTTAATGAAGGCTGAAGCTATGTTACGTAATGGTGGTGATGCTACTGCTATGGTAAATGAACTACGTGTTCTTAGAGATGCTACTCCACTTGGAACAGCTACTTTAGACGATATTTTAGCTGAAAGAGGTCGTGAGTTATACAAAGAAGCTATCAGAAGAACTGACTTGATTCGTTTTGACCAATTCACTAAAGATTGGCAGTTCAAAAACCCAGATGCAGTTGGTGATGCAAACAGAAACTTGTTCCCAATTCCAACATTAGCATTATTATCTAATCCTAACTTAGTTCAGAATCCTGGTTACTAAGAAATTAGATGTTTTAATTACAATAAAAGCCCGCTTTAATAGCGGGCTTTTTATTTACCCTGAGTTGCAAACTTATTAACTTCTAGTTGCTTGAATTACTTAAACTAGAACAATAGCTAAGTTTAAAAACACACCCACCCTTATAAATTAGAGCAAAATAGAACGAATACTGCAATAGGAGTTTATAACTTAAAACCATCCTTCTAAAAATTCTTTCCAAGCTTATATTAATCCTGTCCCAAAATAATAACCCATATGCAGGGCTACTGTTTTTGACAATACCTCATTACTACTCAAGTATAAAGTTTACATAATTACCAATTCTATTATCTTTTGCATTGTAAAACATATACTGATAGAAATAAAAAAAAGGATGATTTTACAATCACCCCTTCAGATTATCTAGCTCTTAATATACTACTTAGCAAACATTACATAAATAGCTACAACAACTAGACAAATAACTAAACCAACTTGTTTAACATACTTATAAGGTGTTATTTCAACTTGTTTGGTATACTCTTGCACATAAGCTTCACTTCTAGGCTTAAAATATCCTATAATTAACATAATGGCTACATTTAGTAAAAATAGTATCGCCATTATATGCAAATAATGCGGATAAGCTTCCGCTTCAATTATTCGCAACGTAGTTTCATCTGTAATTCCTTTTGCTGCTGCTGCCTCTAATGCTGTTCCAACTCTATTTGGACCAATTATAAACTGACTAACAATGTAAAGTCCAGAACCTAAGAAAATTGCAATTTTTGCAGCAATAGCAGGTACTCTTTTGGTTAAATATCCTACAACAATAATTGTTAGAATCGGAATGTTATAAATACCATTAACCTCTTGCAAATAATCAAATATACTACCTGCACTATCTATTAATGGCGCTATAAACATTGCTGCCAAAGCTAGACAAACACCAAAAACTTTTCCATACTTTACAACTGTTCGTTCTGATGCTTCTTTGTTAATATGCTGTTTGTATATATCTAAACCAAAAAGGGTTACAGAACTATTTAACACACTATTAAAAGAACTCAATATTGCACCAAAAAGAACGGCAGCAAAAAATCCTACTAATGGTTTTGGAAGCACTGCTCGCACCAATTCTCCATAAGCCATATTAGAAGCTATTTCACCATTGAAATATTGGTAAGCAATCATACCAGGAAGAACTAGTATTACAGGCCCCAAAATCTTAATAAATGCAGCTAATAACAACCCTTTCTGACCTTCAGCTAAATTTTTGGCTCCAAGAGCACGTTGAATAATTTGCTGATTTGTACCCCAATAAAATAACTGCACCAACATCATACCCGTAAATAGGGTAACAAAGGGGACTTCTTGCCAAAATTCACCTGTTGAATCTAAACGCTCCGCTTGATTTGCAGAAAGTGATTCTAACCCTTCAATTACGCTACCATCACCAATAGCCATTAATCCAAATACTGGGATTAAAATACCCCCAATTAAAAGTCCAACTGCATTTATACTATCAGATACAGCAACTGCTTTTAACCCACCAAAAACAGCGTAAATTGAACCAATTACGCCAATACCCCAAATACATATAATTACTGATGTTTTATCTGAAACATTCAGCAATTCTGGAATATTAAACATGCCGCTTATAGCAACTGAACCAGAATATAAAATCACGGGTAACAGCACTACTACATAACCTGTTAAAAACAGGCCAGAAGTAATGGTTTTAGTAGCCACATCAAACCGTTTAGCTAAGAACTGCGGCACCGTTGTTAATCCTCCTTTTAAGTATCTAGGTAGTAAAAATATAGCAGTAACCACCATTGTAATAGCAGCTAAAGTTTCCCATGCCATAACAGATAACCCATCTTTATATGCACTACCATTTAACCCAACAATTTGTTCTGTTGATAAATTGGTCAATAATAAAGAACCTGCAATTACTCCAGCAGTCAGACTTCTTCCGGCAAGAAAATAACCATCAGATGTTTTTTCGTCAGTTTTTCTAGTTGCTAAATATGCTATTAGTCCCACTAAGGCGGTAAATCCTACAAACGAGAGAATGCCAATCATGATTTATTAGTTTAGTTAGTTGTAAAATCAGAATTATTCTTAAAGTAAAAGAAATCAGACCAAAATAACACAACCTTAACAATTTTTGTACATCTATCTTAAAAACTTCTGACAATTAGATTCATTATCTTGCAAAGCCAATTACAGAAATGGAGAATGATTAGGGTTTTAAAGGCATTTTTTCTTTTAATTGTACTAGTAGGCTGTAATGAAAAAAAACAATCATATGTATTTTCAGAGCTCCCTTCTACTGCTACTGGAATTCAATTTTCAAATACACTGAAGCAACATCCAGAATTAAATATTTTAACCTATCTGTACTACTATAACGGTGCTGGGGTAACTACTGCTGATTTTAACAATGATGGTTTAGTTGATATTTATTTCACCAGCAATCAAGGGGCTGACAAACTATATCTAAATCACGGAGATTTTAAGTTTACGGATATTACAACCATTGCCAATATTAACAATTCTAGTGGTTGGTCAACTGGGGTTACACAAGTAGATATTAACGCGGATGGGTTATTAGATATTTATATTTGTAAGGTTGCTAACTACAAAAATCTAGCAGGTCATAACTTATTGTATGTTAATCAAGGAATTAATGATGATGGCATCCCCATTTTTAAAGAACAAAGCAAAGATTTTGGTTTAGATTTTTCTGGATTTTCTACACAAGCCGGTTTTTTAGATTATGATTTAGACGGAGATTTAGACATGTACTTGTTAAACCATTCTGTTCATCCGAACCGAACTTATGGTAAAGGTGCTAAAAGAAAACAAGTTGATGCATTTGCAGGAGATAGACTTTACCAAAACAATGATAGCTTCTTTAAAGATGTTTCTTCAACTGCCGGAATTTTTCAAGGAAGTATTGGCTACGGATTAGGGATTTCAATTGCAGATATCAATAATGACCGTTACCCTGATATCTACGTTGGTAATGATTTTTTTGAAAACGACTACCTCTACGTAAACCAAAAAAATGGCACATTTAAAGAAGTTATTAGTCAAAAAAATCCTTTAGGCCACACTTCTCATTACTCTATGGGCAATGCACTAGCTGACCTTAATAATGATGGATTACAAGACATTATCTCTCTAGATATGCTACCAGAAAATTTAAAAACCTACAAAACTTCTGGTTTAGAATACGGATTTCCTATTTACCAACAATATTTAAAAAATGGGTACAATCCGCAGTTCATGCAAAACACATTGCATTTAAATAACGGCAATACTTTTTCAGAAATTGCTGAATTATCTGGAATTGCAGCTACAGAATGGTCTTGGTCTCCTTTACTTGCAGATTTTGATAATGATGGTTTAAAAGACATTTACATAACCAATGGAATCTTGGGTGCTACCAATGATATGGATTACATGAATTTTATTGCCAATGCTGATATTCAAAAACGTATTGAAGGTGGTATGAAAAGTTCTGACATGCCATTAACTAAAGAAATACCGGCTAAAAAAGTAACCAATTATTTTTTCAAAAGTGCGAACGGCTACTCCTTTAAAAATGTTACTAAAGACTGGTCGCCAACATCAAAATCTTTCAGCAATGGGGCATCTTATGCCGATTTAGATAATGATGGAGATTTAGATTTAGTGGTTAATAATGTAAATGAAAAGGCCTTTATTTTAAAAAACAACAGTAATTACAATCATGGTTTTTTAAGGGTAAATCTGGATGGAGAAAACTCAAATAAATTTGGAGTTGGATGCAAATTAGTTCTGTACCAAAAAGACAAATCTCAGACCTTAGAACATTTTCCAACAAGGGGTTATTTATCTGCAGTATCCAATACGCTTCATTTTGGTTTGGGTAAGGGCAAAATAGATTCTTTATTGGTTTTATGGCCTTCTGGAAAGTCTCAAATACTGAAAAATATAGAATCCAATACATTGCTAAGACTAAAAGAAAATGAGGCTCAGAATACCATTCCTGAATTTAAAGCAAAATCCAACTCTTTTCTAAAGTCAAAAATGGGTATAGGTTTTTTGCATAAAGAAAATGGCTCATTAGACTTTGACCGTGAACCATTAGCTCCTTTTGCCAATTCTAATTGGGGGCCAACTATTGCAGTTGCAGATATTGACCAAAATGGTCTTGAAGATATTTTTCTTGGAGGAGCAAAAAATCAAGCTTCCAAGCTTTTTTTACAAAACACCGATGGTACTTTTATACCTTCTCAAAATGAACTATTTGAGCAAAGCAAATTAAATGAAGATACCGCTTCACTATTTGTAGATGTAAATAATGATGGTTTTCTAGACTTAATTGTGGCCAGTGGAGGAAATGAATTCAGCAATGGCACGGCAATTCAACCACGATTATATGTAAACAACAAGGGTATTTTAAAACTTAACAAAACTGGCTTTCCTACTATAGAAAGCAATATTTCTTCAATAAATAGTTTTGATTTTGAAAATGATGGTGATTTAGATCTCATTTTTACCTCAAACACCATTCCAGGAGCATTTGGTAAAACCCCTAAGCAATATTTATTACGTAATAATGGAGATGGCAAATTCACAAATAGCACAATAGATTTGGCTTCAAAGTTTGCAATGGTTGGTAACGTTACAGAAAGTGTTGTCTTTGATATAGATGAAAATGGTTATGCTGATATTATTGTCGTTGGTCAGTGGATGCCAGTTACGTTATTTCTTAACAACGGTAAAGAACTAAAAAAATCTAACGTAGATGCATTTAAAAACACAAATGGACTATGGAATACTATTCACGCAACTGATTTTGACAATGATGGTGATTTAGATATCTTCTGCGGTAATTGGGGGTTAAACTCTAAACTTAGTGCCAGCGCTGAAAAACCTTTGAAATTGTATAGAAATGATTTTGATGGTAACGGTAAAGTTGAACCATTGGTTACTTATTTTCATGGTGATATTGAAACTCCATTCGCATCCAAAGATGATTTAGTAAAACAACTTCCTTTTTTGAACAAAAGTTACCTTTCTTACCATGAATTTGCATCTGCAAGTGTCTCAGAGTTATTTGGTAATGACAAACTCAAAAAGGCAGAACAAAAATTTGTTACTGAACTTAAGAGTTGTTACTTCGAAAATATGGGTAAAGGAAAATTCAAAAAGCATCCACTACCCTGGCTAGCTCAACAAGCTCCTATTTTCGACATAATTTCAGATGATTTTAATAACGATAATAATACCGATATTTTAATTACCGGAAACAACTTTGAAATTAACACCCAACTTGGTCGCTTAGATGCTTTACGAGGGTTATTTTTGCAAAACGATAAAAATGAGGGTTTTAAAATTGAAATCACTCAAAACTTAGAAATACTTGGTGCTGTTAGAAACAGTAATACCATAACTATACAAAATACCAAAAACTATATCATTGGTCAGAACAACGGTCCATTGTTAATGTTTGAGAAACTAAATGAAACAAATGAGAATTAACCTTAGTGTTTTACTAATGATTGTATTATTTGCTTCGTGCAAAAAACAATCTAATGTCGTAGAAGAAAAAGAAGAAAAAACCCTGTTCACTTTGCTTTCTCAAGAAGAAACGGGTGTTACATTTAACAACGCTGTTGAAAACCAAAAGGACTTTAATATTTTTAAATACCGCAATTTTTATAATGGAGGTGGCGTAGCTATTGGTGACATTAATAATGATGGCTTAGCAGACATTTTTCTAACAGGAAACATGGTCGCAAATAAACTTTACCTAAATAAAGGAGATTTTAAATTCGAAGATATTTCAGAAAACGCGGGCGTTACTGGCAACAAACCTTGGTCTACTGGGGTTATGATGGTTGATGTTAATGCCGATGGCTTACTAGATATTTATGTTAGTAACGCCGGTAATATGGAGGGCAACAATCATGATAATGACCTCTACATTAACAATGGTGATTTAACTTTTACAGAAAAGGCAAAAGAATTTAATTTAGCCGAAACAGGGTTTACTACACATGCTTCCTTTTTTGATTATGATAAAGATGGTGATTTAGATGCCTACATACTTAATAATAGTAACATCCCGGTAAGTAGTTTAGGTTATGCCGAGCAACGAGAGGTAAGAGCACAAGATTGGGAAGGTGTTCCGCACATTTTTAGAGGTGTAGGTGATATGCTTTTACGTAATGATAATGGAAACTTTGTAGATGTTAGTGAAGAAGCCGGTATTTATGGAAGTTTAATTGGCTTTGGCTTGGGTGTTTTAGTTACAGACATCAACAAAGACCAATGGCCAGACATTTATGTTTCTAATGATTTCTATGAAAGAGATTACCTCTATATTAATCAAAAAGATGGCACTTTTACTGAAGAAATTAAGAACTATACCTCTCACCTAAGCCTTTCTGCTATGGGTATTGATATTGGTGATATTAATAATGATGGTAACAATGATATTTTTATAACTGATATGCTTCCTGAAGCTGAACAACGTGTAAAATCAGTAATGGAATTTGAGGGGTATAATGTTTATAAACTTAAACAAAGTAAAGATTTTTATCAGCAGTACATTCAAAACACTTTACAACTCAACAACGGCAATGGCACCTTTTCTGAGGTAGCCTATTTCAGTGGTGTAGATGCCACAGACTGGAGCTGGGCTGGTTTAATGTTTGATATGAACAATGATGGTTTTAAAGACATCTTTGTCTCAAACGGTATTAATCATGACCTTACAGATTTGGATTTTGTAGACTTCTTTGCTAATGAAATTATTCAGAAAATGGCATTAACAGGCCGCAAAGAATCCATAGATTCCATCATTAACAAAATGCCTATTAAACCCCAACCCAACTATGCTTTTAAAAATAATGGAGACATTACTTTTAACAACGCTAATAAAGAATGGGGCTTTGAACTTCCTACACGTTCTAATGGGGCTGCTTATGGCGATTTGGATAACGATGGTGATTTAGACCTCGTAATTAATAATGTAAATACGCCTGCCTTTATTTACAAGAACAATAGCGAGTCTATGACCGACCATAATTTTATAAAACTAAAGTTTAAAGGTGAAGGCAATAACACATTTGCCATTGGAACATCAGTTGATTTTTACTTTGGAGACAACATAGTTAACCAAGAACTCATGCCCTCTAGAGGTTTTCAGTCTTCAATGGATTATGATATGACGTTTGGTCTTGGAACATTTGAAAAACTTGATTCTATCAGAGTGGTATATCCCAACAATAAAACGGTTACATTAAAAGATGTTCAGGCTAATCAAACCTTAACACTTAGTCAAGCTGAGGCAACCCAAATCTACAAACCATCTAAACCTTCTGCTACAAAAACCTTGTTGAACGAAATTGACAATAGTAAGCTAATAGCTCATAAAGAGAATTTTTACAATGACTTTGATTTTGAAGGACTCATTTATAAAAAAATATCTCAAGAAGGCCCTGCAATGGCTGTTGGTGATGTAAATGGTGATGGCCATGAAGATGTTTTTATAGGTGGTGCTAAAGGTGAAGCCGGCACGTTATACCTACATAGTGGTAAAGGTATTTTAACTAAAACGAGTCAGAACGTTTTATTCGAAGACAAAGATTTAGAAGATGTTGCTGCAACTTTTTTTGACGCTGATAACGACGGTGATTTAGACCTTGTAATTGGTTCTGGCGGTAACGATATTAACTTAGACCGCAGCTACTACAAACCACGCCTTTATATGAATAATGGTAAGGGTAAATTTAGTAAAGCTGAGAAAGATTTACCTTCTGTTTTTAAGAATATTTCAACCATTGCGGCACATGATTATGACGCAGATGGCGATGTTGACCTTTTTGTAGGTTCAAGAAGTGTGGTTGGTGTTTATGGGGTAAATCCTGAACATATGCTACTTCAAAATAATGGTAATGGTGAATTCACCAATGTTACAGAAAAGTCTGGTTATGACTTAAAAGATGCAGGCATGGTAACCGCTTCTGTATGGGTAGATATTGATGGTGATACTAAAAAAGACTTGGTAACAGTCTCTGATTGGGGAACACCTCAAATTTATAAAAACTCAGGACGTAGAATACGTAAAATAAATTCTTCCTTAGATAGCTTATCAGGATGGTGGAATACTGTTGAAACTGCAGATTTAGATGGTGACGGTGATATGGATTTGGTGCTAGGTAACCACGGTGCCAACCTTCATTACAAACCAGAATTAGACAAACCAATGAAAATTTGGGTAAACGATTTTGATAACAATGGTACAATTGAGCAAATAGTAACCCAAACTGAAAATGGTGGTGATTATCCTATTCTTCAGAAAAAAGAAGTAACCGCTCAGTTAGTTTCGCTAAAAAAAGAAAACTTAAAAGCTTCTGATTACGCCAGTAGAACTATTCAAGAATTATTTCCAGAAAACGTAATTGCAAAATCAATTGTAAAACCTGTAAATTTCTCAGAATCTGTAGTTGCTTACAATGATGGCAGTGGTAACTTCACTGTCAAAAAATTACCCTCTAGGGTTCAATTATCATGTGTTTGTGGCATTACTTGTACCGATGTTAATAATGATGGTAATCTAGACCTAATTATGGCAGGTAACGATTTTGAATATAAGCCACAATTTTCTAGGCTAGATGCTAACTACGGTAATGTTTTAGTAAGTAATGGAAACCAAGATTTTGAATGGCAAGACTATCAAAAAAGTGGATTCTTTATAAGAGATGAAGTAAAAGACTTAAAGCAGTTTGCAGACAAAGCAGGTAACAAATTTATCATTGCAGCAATTAATGAGAATAAACCTAAAATCTATGCGCTTCAATAAAGCTTTTATTTTATTTTTTGGTCTTCTTGTTCTTTGTTGTTGCAACAGTAAAGAAGGTAGCCTATTTTCCCATCCTAAGGCTACTAAAACTGGTGTAACATTTAAAAACACTTTAACCAGCACAGATGATTTAAACATTTTAGATTACCTCTATTTTTATAATGGCGGTGGTGTTGCCGTTGGTGATATAAATAATGATGGTCTCCCAGACATTTATTTTACCGGTAATCAAGTTAAAAACAAACTGTATCTCAATAAAGGCAACTTACAATTTGAAGATATTACTGAAAAAGCTGGGGTTGCTGGTAATAGCGAATGGAATACCGGTACTGTCATGGCAGATGTTAATGGTGACGGTTTTCTAGATATCTACGTATGTGCAGTTATTGGTATAAATGGCTTTAACGGGTTTAATGAATTATTTATAAACAACGGTGATGGCACCTTCTCAGAGCAAGCCGCCAAATATGGTCTAGATTTAGATACCTACAGCAGTAATGCTGCTTTTTTTGATTTCGACTTAGATGGTGATTTAGATATGTACCTTCTTAACCACGCTGTACATACCGAAAACTCTTTTGGTAGAGTCAATCTCAGATACGAACGTAATTACGAAACTGGAGACCGTCTTCTCAGAAATGATAACGGAAAATTTATTGATATAAGTGAAGAAGCTGGTATTTATGGTGGTATAAATGGTTATGGTTTAGGTTTATCAATAGCAGATTTTAATACTGACGGATATCCTGATATCTATGTTGGTAACGATTTTCATGAAGATGATTATTTTTATCTGAATAATGGAGACGGCACTTTTACTGAAAGTTTAAAAAACCATTTTGGACATACTACTCGTTTCTCAATGGGTAATGATGTTGCAGACATTAATCATGATGGTTTACCAGATTTAATTTCTTTAGATATGTTACCAGAAGAAGAAGTTCCACTAAAAGCTTCTGAAGGCGATGATAACATTCAAACCCAACGTATACGTACAGAGCAATACGGTTATCATTATCAGTTTACGCGTAACATGCTTTTTGTAAATCAACCAGATGGTAAGTTTCTAGAAACTGCGTTAACTAGTGGAGTTGCCGCAACAGACTGGAGTTGGAGTGCTTTATTTGCTGATTTTGACCAAGATGGAGAACAAGACCTTTTTATTTCTAACGGTATTCCTAAAAGACCCAACGATTTAGATTTTATCAAGTTTGTTTCTAGTGATGAAATTCTAAAGAAAATTGACAACACCAAATTAGTAGATGACAAGGCACTAAGTTTAATGCCTTCTGGTAATAGTCACAATTATGTTTTTAGAGGCAAAGGTAAACTTGGGTTTGAAGACTTGTCTAATGCGTGGATTACTAAAGACACTTTGATTTCTGGTGCTACTGCATATGCTGATTTCGACTTAGATGGAGACCTAGACCTTATTACTAATAATCTCAATGAAGAAGCAAAATTTTACATTAATCAAACAAACGATGCTAACAATTATATAAAGCTAAAGTTTAAGTATTCAGAAAAAAACTCGCACGGCATTGGAACCAAAGTTTACGCATATGTTGCTGGTAAGTTGTCTTACAAAGAATTACAACCTTCTAGAGGTTTTCAGGCGTCTTCAGAACCTATAATTCACTTTGGGTTTGGCCAAGAAGAAACTATTGATTCTCTTAAAATTATTTGGCCCAACAATCAATTTCAAGTACTTACTCAGGTAAAGACTAATCAAACCTTAACTATTCAGCCAGAAAACACAAAACCCGTTAAATTTAAAGCTGATACTAGACCTAATAACCTACGATTTCAAAAATTAGAAGAGAAACTAGGATTAGACATTACGCATAAAGAGGATAATTACATTCATTTTAATCGTGAAAAATTAATCCCATATCAGGTTTCTGACAGAGGTCCTGCTGTTGCTTTTGAGGATATTAATAACGATGGTAAAAAAGATTTTTTTATTGGAGGTTCAAAATTTATTGCCAATCAAATTTACCTTCAGCAAGACTCCTTATTTGTTAGAAAAAAAATGCCTTTTGTAAACAATGATTCTATTAAAGAGGTAACTACCATTGCAGTAGTTGATGCTAATGGTGATTTACAAAATGATATTATTCTAGGAAGTGGCGGTGCTGACTTTTTCGGAAATGCAGAAGCACTTACCGAAAGTTATTTTGTGGCAAGCGATTCCACTTTCACTAAAAATTCTTTCCCTGAAATTTTTGAAAATACCTCGGTGATAATTCCCTATGATTTTGACCAAGATGGAGATGAAGATGTTTTTGTAGGTAGGCAGTCTATAACTGCAGCTTATGGCAAAAAACCAACCTCACAATTATTAGAAAACACCAACGGTAAGTTTAAGCCTGTACAACAAGAATCTTTTGCAGATTTAGGTATGGTAACCAATGCTGTCTGGAGTGATTTTGACGGTGACAATCAAAAAGATTTAATCGTTGTTGGTGAGTGGATGCAACCGTACTTTTTTAAGAATACTAACGGAAAATTTACGCCAATATCTTCTCCAAAAATTACTGGTTTATGGCAAAAAATAGCCCCTTTTGACATAGATGGTGATGGTGATCTAGACTATTTATTAGGTAATTGGGGTACCAATTCTAAATTTAAAGCAACTGCAAACGCTCCAATGAAAATGTATGTTTCAGACTTTGATACTAACGGAACTTCTGAAACAGTGGTTACAATTCAAAAAAATAATAAAGAATATACGCTCGCTACTCTTGATGACTTAGCGGGCCAAATGGTATCATTAAGAAAAAAGTTTACTAATTACCGCAGTTTCGCTGGCAAAACACTGTTAGAGATTTTTGATGAAAATCAATTAAAAAAAGCAAAAATTCTAGAGGTTAACACTTTAGAATCTGGCTATCTAAAAAACAACAATGGTGAGTTTACCTTTGTTCCATTTACCCTTGAATTACAATTGGCTCCAATTTTAGAATTCTCAATATTTGATTTTGATAAAGATGGCAAAGTAGAAGCCTTAGCTGCCGGAAATTACTTTGGTGTTAAACCATACCATGGTCGATTTGATAGTTTTCCTGGAGCATTGATAAGTAATGAAAATGAAGTAATTTTAGGTGGTAACTTAGGGCTCGATTTTACACAAAAATCTATTCGAAAACTTCAAGTTTTTGAATTCAACGGCAAATTCTATTTACTTGCGGTTTTTAACAATGAAGAAGCACAACTATACCAAATAAATACGTAAAAAATGTTGAAAAGAATTTACATCCTATTTGGGGTAGTAATTTGTTTTACTGCCTGCAAAAAAGAGGTTAAACCAATTGAAATTTCTCCAGAACAATATCATGCTTCTATAGATAAAGTTACAGAGGTTATGATTCATGATATTTTCTCGCCACCTGTAGCAAGTAGAATATACGCATATCCAAATATTGCTGCTTATGAAATTTTGTCTCAAAAACACGAGAATTATAAATCTTTAAACGGTCAATTGCATCAATTAACAGCAATACCAACTCCAGAAGAAAATCAAACAGTAAATTATGAACTTGCTGCGCTAATTGCGCATATGCAACTTAGTAAAAGCTTAATCTTTTCAGAAGAACGTATAGAGGCGTTTCAAGATAGCCTTTACACCCAATGGTCTGCTGTCAATGAAGAAGAATTCAACAACTCAAAAACCTATGCTTTACAAGTGGTAGACCACATTAAAGAATGGATGAGTAAAGATAACTATAGCCAAACTAGAACTTTTCCAAAGTTTTCTGTAAACTCTGAAGACCCTTCTCGCTGGCAACCAACTCCACCTGCATATATGGATGGTATTGAACCTCATTGGAGTAAAATTCGACCTTTTGTTATTGACTCTTCCAATCAGTTTACACCCACTCCACCACCACCATTTTCTATGGAAGAAGGCTCTGATTTTTATAAAGAGGTTAAAGAGGTTTACGATATCAGTAATGAAATCACTCAAAAAGGAGATTCATCAGAAGAAGTAGCAATTGCTAAATTTTGGGATTGTAACCCCTATGTTTCGGTTACTCGAGGTCACCTAATGTTTGCTACTAAAAAAATAACACCGGGTGCCCATTGGATTGGTATTGTGAAAATTGCGGCAAAAAAATCGAATTCTGATGTAATGGAGACCATTTATGCATATACCAAAACTTCAATAGCTATTGCCGATGGTTTTATAAGTTGTTGGGATGAAAAATATCGAAGTAATCTAATTAGACCTGAAACCTTAATCAACCAACATATTGATGAAAGTTGGGAACCTGTTTTACAAACACCACCGTTTCCAGAATATACTAGTGGTCATAGTGTAGTTTCTGGTGCCGCCTCAGAAGCGCTAACCAGTATTTATGGTGATAATTTTGCTTTTGATGATGATACAGAAATTCCCTACGGATTACCTGTACGTTCTTTTCCATCTTTTAGAAAAGCAGCAGAAGAAGCAGCTATCAGCAGAATGTATGGTGGTATACACTATAGAGCTGCAGTCGAAGTAGGCATTAAACAAGGTAGAGACCTAGGTACTTTTATAGTTGACAATCTAGAAATGAAAGTTGACCAAAACGTAGCAAGCAATTAAGGTAAATGAAGAAAGTTTTAAGTGTAATTTTATTTGTAGCGGTAGCGGCTTTAGTCTGGTACTTGTTTATAAATCCTTACGATTATCGAGTTCGGTTTAAGGCAAACACTTTTGCAGGTGCTATAAATCAAACCATAAAGACATGGGATAAGACCAAAACCGTGGTTGAACCTGTTATCCAAGAAGGAGATATTTACCATTTAAAACAACAATTAAAATTTGGTGATTCAATACAAACCTACAATTGGCAGATAGAACCTATAGATGCTACTACTTCTTTAGTTAAAATTGGTATTAAAGACAAGAATAATAGTTTGTTAAACAGATTAACCATTCCGTTTAAGGATACTGATTTTGAAAATCGAACTAAAAAAGAATTGCTAGAATTTAATGATGTACTCTCAGAACACATTAAAATTTTTAAAGTAAAAATAGAAGGCGAAGAAGAGTTAGGAGCCACCTCTTGTGCATGTGTTTCTTTAGCAGGACCTCAAATGTCTAAAGCTAACGGCATGATGCAGAATTATAACTATCTCAGCTCTTTAGTAAGCCAGTACGACATTGAATTAAATGGTAGACCATTTATTCAAGTAAATCATTGGGATATGCAAAAAGATAGTATTTCGTACGACTTTTGTTTTCCCATTATCCCATCAGAGAACCTTCCAGAATGGAAAAATATCTCGTATAAAAAGTTTTATGGCGGAACCATGCTAAAAGCTATTTATAATGGCAATTATATTACTTCTGACAGAGCTTGGTATGCTTTATTAGACTATGCAGATAAAAATAATATAGCCGTTGAAAACACCCCTGTAGAGTTTTTCTTTAACAACCCTAATATGGGGGTTAATGAAACCTCTTGGAAAGCAGAAATTTATTTACCCTTAAAAGTCAATGATTAAAAACCTAAGTTTCTTTTTACTTTATTGCTTTGGCTTTTTACTAGCCAATTGCCAGAATCACGGTAAACTGGAAATTGTAACAGATTTACCTTCTAGTTTAAAAGAAACCTCTGGGTTAGTATCGTATACCAATTATAGTTTTTGGGCTATTGAGGATAGTGGAAACGCTGACCGTATTTATCAACTAAATTTTAAAGGCGAAATTCTAAAAGATTTAAAGGTCAAAAATGGGAAAAATCAAGATTGGGAAGACTTAACCAAAGATAAGCTCGGCAATATATATATTGGTGACTTTGGAAATAATGCTAACACCAGAAAAAATCTGGTAATTTACAAGTTGCCGAATCCTGAAATTGAGCCTGGTGACAAAATTGATGCTGAAAAAATTGAGTTTTCATATCCTGAACAAAAAGAATTCCCACCTAAAAAAGACGCACTTTATTTTGATGCTGAAGCCTTTTTTCATTGGAACAAAGCTCTTTACCTTATTACAAAGAATAGAAGTAGACCTTACGATGGTAAAGCTTACATCTATAAAATACCAGATGAGCCCGGAGAGTATAAAGCTGAATTAGTTACAGAGTGGACCATTTGTGAAGATGCCAATTCTTGCTCTGCTACTTCTGCGGCCATATCTGAAGATGAAAAAACCATTGCCATTCTAACATATGGTAAATTGCTACTGTTTACTGATTTTACCTCAGCTAATTTTGTTCAGGGAAAGCTAGAAACTATTGACTTAAATTATAGGTCACAGTTAGAGGCAGTTTGTTTTCTAAACAATTCAACATTGCTTTTAGCAGATGAAAGAGTTAAGATTACGGGTGGTAATTTATATCAATTTCATTTGAATTAATCTTAGAATCCAAAACCTACTCCAAAGGCAAAACGCAAGCCATCATCACTATTAAACAACCCAAAGTTTGCTGAAATTAAATCAGAGCCATTAACAAAAAAACCGCCCCCATAGGAGGTATGCCAAATATTTGAATTGTCGTTATCTAACCATACTCTACCATAATCAAATCCGCCATAAATACCAGGTGTTATGGGTAATAGGCTTGTTTTAGCACGTCTAAAACTGTAACGGATATCTGTATTTTGATAAAACGATTTTTTTCCATTAAATCGTTGAAAACGAAAACCTCTTAGACCATTATTAGCCCCGATGTTTGCTGCTTGATAAAACTCAAAATCGTTTCCAATATTAAAATGTGCTTTTGCTTTAGTTGCAAACACCAATCTGCCATTTGGTATTAGTTGCCTATCATAACCTAAACTCGGAATAATATACCCATAAGACCGGCCAGACTGGCTCAAATTAGTCTTAAAACCACCTTCGAGCTGTATTTCCATACCCAAGGTTGGAAAGGCTTCATTATCAAAATTACGATAGGCATAAGACGCATTAACCCCAAAAAAATCTTGTTGCGTATCTCTCCCTTGTCCTGAATAAAAATCTTCAATAAATCTACCTTCAGTTTCTTCAACATCATAATTTTCGTAAGAGGCTCCAATCTTTGCAACAGAACCCATTCTGCCTCGCCAAACCAAAGAAGGATTTATAGTTATGGTTCTTATTTTAACTCTATTAAAATCTAAATCAAGTTCATCATCATTATTAATGGTTTCATTACCAAAACCAAAGAAATTTCTACTAAAATTAGGCGTGGTAAATCTAGATGCTACTTCTAAATTAACGCCTTCTATTACGTTTGTAAACTCACTAGAATGGCTAAAATCTAATCCGCTAGTAGCAAAATAAAAATAACCCGCTAAGGTATGCTGTGAGGTAAAGGGGTTTTGTCTAAACCCATTATAAGTATAGGTGTTTGTAAACCCAAGTTTTACACCGTCATCAGGATTAAATCCAATAGCTGGCAAAAACTGATTGTTACTGGCTTTAATTTTTAGAAATTGATAGGTGTTAGTGTCATAATCATTGATTTTTTTATGTTTACCACCTAAGGCCTCATCATAAGTGTTGGGCTTTTCTTTGAAATCATAGGTCTTTATATTCTTAGCAGCAACAGCTATTTTATAAATATCGTTGTTATGACCACCAACTAATCTAATTTTAATTTTTCCTTGATTGGATGGTATTTCAAAAACATCATCATCATCTAAACCATAAACCCAAATTTCTTTTGTGAGACTAGGGTCAAAAGTTTTATTGTAAAATAAATCTTTCTTTTTTCCTCCTTTAATTCTGTAAACTTTAACTGAAACCGACCCATCTGTTAGCCCATTTAATTCAAAATAATCATCTTTATCTGTACCTGTAATAACTGTGTATTTATTAAGCACTTTGTAATATGCTTTGGCAGTTTCAACCAAATTAGCCTTACGTGCTAATAACACTTCTTTAATTTTTGGTGCAGTTGCTTGCCTTACCTCTGGCGGAAAAGCTACTAATGATTTGTCTACAATTTCTGGCGAAATGTTATTTTGAATAAACTCAGCCTCAGCAATCCATGTATCTAATGTGGTTTCTGATAAAAGAGCCATATCTAATGCAAAGGTCATTGGTGAAGAATTAAACCCCTTAACACTTTTAATTTCTTTGTTAAACCCTTCAAATAAACGCAACGCCGGAACTGTTCTAGAGGCAAATTTCATGAGTGCACCATCTCCCATTATCGAAAATACTTGGTCTCTATCTCTGGGAATTGGTCTAAAGATTTTATCACCATTTTCTTGTTCTACCTCAACCCAACGCCATTGGTCTGTATGGCGGTCCCAATCGCCTAACAACATATCAAACAATCGAGCTCTAACGTACATGGGCTTATCTAGCTTATACTCTTCATCTTCTCGCAGTTTTTCAATAAAATCAGTTGTGCTTTCTATTTTTTTAGCATAGCCAAAACTGGCAATATTATGACCTTCAGAGGTATGTTCTTCAATCATATATAAAGCATTACCAAAATCTGTATTGTAACCACCAAGCGCTTCTTGTTTTGGCACATAGAATAATTTAGGATTTGTATGATATAAACCAACAGCATCTGACAACTCCCCTACTGCAAAAGGAGCATATGGATGGGAGCCCGTATAAAAATCTTGAAGCAAGGCTTCTGTTGCAGTGTCTTCAAATTCACCAATTACATATTGGTCTTTAAATGCTAAGGATTGCAGATAAACTTCAGCGCTTTTGCGTAGGGCACGCATTACAAATTGCCGACCATCTTTATGTTCTAAACGTAATGATAATGATTGATGCCCACCTCCTTTTTTAACCGGTTTTAAACCGCCATACAAGGTGTCTAAATTAACTGTTGGTGCTTCAATTTTTGTACTGTAGTATTTTCGATATCTATCACCCCAAATAGCTTTGTAAAAACCAGATTTATCGGTTTCTTCTTCTGAATAGATAGAAGCCCTTACGGTTGGTAGAAATTCGTCTACATTCTCATATTTTTCAAACTGTTTTTCCGCCGGTAAAACTGTAGTGCTGTAGATTAATTCTTCTGAATCTTCTTCAACGCCATAAAAATCCACTGTAGAGGAACCATCTTTAAAGACTTTTAGTATTGCATACCCCATCATACCTGTTGAAAACTTACTACCATTTAATAGTCTTGTTGCTCCTTTTTTAGCTCCTGAACCGCTAACAATTTGCGGAGTGTTTTCTTCTACAATGTATTGTAAAGTATGCTCATGACCAGAGACAAAAATGACCTTATCTGAAAACTGTGCTAGCGTTACAATTCTATTTTTTAAATCGTTATATATTTTGCTTTGTTGGTCAGCAATACTAGCGCCTGAAGTTTTTCGCAGTTCGTTAATCACAGTACCCAAAACAGGCAATGGAACTTTTACATGACTAGAGGGATAAAATTGTTTTTTAAATGAATACTGCCCGCCATGTGGACCATAAGTAAACATGGGATGGTGTAATGCTATTATGGTAGTTTTTTGTCTACTATCTTTAATTTCGTCTTCTAACTCTAGCAAAAAACGTTCACGGTCTTTTATTTCACATTTATCATTAATATCTGGTCGATTGTTCCAATTGGTTAAGTACCATTCTGTATCAATTGTAATTACTCTTACATTATCACCAGCATCAAAAGCTTCTATTGGACACCCATTCTCAGGAAAGAAAACCTCTTTACTACCCAATTGTTCTTCAATGTAATTCTCCTCTCTTTTTAAACCTATGAGGCCTTCTGTATACCAATCATGATTACCAGGAATAAAAACACGTTTACCTTTAAAATTTTCAAGGGTTTTTAGTTGTGCATCTAAATGATTTTTAGCCTCTAGATAGGCAATAGTTGAATCTTTAGGGTCTGGTAAACCAGCTGGATAAATATTATCCCCTAAAAAAATTGCTGTACTCTTTTTAGATGCAGTATCTAACTTGGCTTTAAAACTTATGAGCGCTTTATTCATACCTCCCATAGGTGATAAACCAGCATCACCAATTAAATAAAAAGTATGAGCAACTTTTTTGTTTGGCATAACTGATTTACCATCAAATTCTTGTTGGTATTTTGCTTTATAGGTTGCACACCCAAAGAGCAATAACAATGCCATTGCAGAAGTTGCAATTTTTTTCAAAGCCATATGTTCAATGCAATTTTTGTATTTTGGAATCATCAATATACAACTATGTCAGAAACCGTTCAAAGAGCAGAGGAGTTTGTTACCAACCTTTTAACTAATTCTTTAAATTCTAGTTTTTTATACCACAATTTTAGACATACACAAAGGGTAGTAGAAAGTACAGAAGAGCTTATTGATAATATAAAATTAAAAGATGATGAACAAGAGGCTTTACGCTTAACCGCTTGGTTTCATGATACTGGATACACAAAAGATTTAGAGAACCATGAAGCGCATAGTTGTGAAATAGCTAAGAAGTTTTTAACCGAACAAAAAACTGATGAAGACCAAATAGCTTTGGTAGAAAAACTAATAATGGCTACCAAAATGGGCCATGAGCCAGATGGTTTGTTAGAAGAAATTATTAGAGATGCAGATTCTTCTCACATTGGTCAAAAGAGTTATCTAGAAACCTCTGATTTACTAAGGGAAGAATTATCATTATTAGGAAAGGCCAGCTATTCTTCAGAAGAGTGGAGAGAAAAAAACATTAAAATGTTCAGAACCAAGCATAGATTTTATACAGACTATGCAATTGAGAATTGGCAATCTAGAAAAGACAAAAATCTTAAGAAATTAATCAAAGCAAAAAAGAGTAGAAACCAACTAGCTAAAAAAGAAAAATTAAAAGCTCAATTTAAAAGTGAAAGTCCTGAACGTGGAATACAAACCATGTATAGGGTTACAATGAGAAATCATTTAAAACTAAGTGATATTGCTGATACAAAAGCTAATATTTTATTGTCTGTAAATGCAATTATTATCTCTTTAGTTCTTGCAAATTTAATTCCGAAACTAGATAACCCTTCTAATGATTACCTGATTATACCTACAGCAATATTTGTATTATTTAGTATTGTTTCTATGATATTTGCTATTCTTGCTACTAGACCAAACGTAACTAGAGGAGAGTTTACAAAAGAAGATGTTGAACAGAAAAAAGTAAATCTACTTTTCTTTGGTAATTTTCATAAAATGGAATTACCAGATTACGAGTGGGCCATACAAGAACTTATAAAAGACAAAAAGTTTGTGTATTCAACCCTTACCAAAGACTTGTATTTTCTTGGTGTAGTGTTAAATAAAAAATACAACCTTTTACGCTGGACTTATACCATTTTTATGATAGGAATGATTTTATCTGTAATATCCTTTTTTGTGGCGTTAGAATTTTATGGCCCTGATAGAGTATTAGAATTACCAACCCCTACACCAGATAATTAACTCTTAAGAGTTTCCATTAAATCTGCGTAGGTATAGGTTTTTTCTGGCTCTTCATCTTTTTTGTACAAGATTTCTGCGCGTATTGCTTTAAGGCCAGTAATACCTTGCAAACCTTCTAGTTCCACAACCTCAACATTATTGGTAAAATAGCCTTTAGATTTTAAGAAGTTAATGTAACGTAGGTATTCTCGCTCATCTTTCTTTTGTGAATAAACTATTGCTAATTTACCTTTTTGGGTAAGTCGTTCTTTAGTTCCTTTAATGTATGATTTATCAATTCGCTTTTTTATAACCTCATATCTTGCATTGTACGTACCATCCACATCGAACTTCTTTTCATCCATTCTAAATCTAATTGCCAAAGGCGTACTGTAAACCAAAATCAAAGAAGTAACATCTAAGGCTACTGGTAACTCTGGTTTTAAGCTATAGTACTTGTTTTCCATCTCACACATAACTTGTAGCTGCCAAAGGCGTAAGTTGTTTAGGTATAATGGATTAAATTCTTGTTCGTTGGCAATAGACTGCCCAATGTATAGATTATGCTCAACCCCGTCTGTTTTGTAACGTTCAAAATAGTGCGGATACATTAATTGGGCTTCTTGTTGTTTTTCATCAAGCAAAGCTGCAAGTTGCATATTTGTTTCGGTAACACTTTCATCATAATTACGTCTGTGGTCGTAATAGGATTCTGTTCCCATATCTATGGTACTCTGGTATGCTTTAATCTTGTTGGCTAACTTATCGTTAGTTTTCTTTAAATGTTTAAAAACAGGATTAATCTCATCTTGAACAAAATCAAAAATTGCCTGTTCACTATTAGAATACAAGACGTCTTTAATGTCGTCTATATAACTATTCACTCTAAACATAAGCTCCTCGTAAATAGGTAACTTAAGTGTTGAAAGCGCTTCATTCAAAATTTTAGAGATTTCTGAAAGTTGAATTAACAAATCTCGTTGAATGGCTATATTTCTTTCTTTTGAAGAATCTTTAATATCTATTTGACCATAGAGTGGATAAACTTCTTTAAAAACAATTTCATTAAAAACAGGTCTATGACCCATAGTTTCCATAGTCATAAACTTTTTAGCTTCTTCTTGAAACTTCCAGTAAACTGAGTCATGTACAGTAGTGCATTCATGCTGAATTACTGCATCAATCATATTTTTTTCTTCTTCTATAGAACGCAATACCGCAGAGACAATAAATGGCATAACATCTTCTAATTTTGTAGCGTTTATGCTATTTAAATCATTAATGTTAGGCGAAACAATTTCTAAAACACCTAGCAAATTGCCGTCTTGTGCAATTGGCGCTAGAATAGCACTATTGAAACCCTGTTCGTATAAATTTTTATAAGGTTGACCGTTATTTGACTTTTTTACGCATTCTTTCAAATTTGCAATTGCAAATGATGTAGTTTCACCTATTAATTTTAAATAGGAGTGGTCACATAACATGCTATGGCAAGATTCTGCCTCTTGTTCTTTTAAGATAAAGCTATCAATACCCTTACCGTATATTTTGATGAATCTATTGGAATGAGAATCGTAGCCAGAGAAACCCACTTTAATATCTTTTAGTCTAAACAAAGACCTAAACGTGTCTTGAAAGTCGCCCATGAAGGTTTCACTTTCACGCTTGCCTTTTCCGATTAAGGTAGATTTAATCTCTGAAATAGAATGTTCAGCGGTTACATCAAACAAATTAGAGATAACAAATCCTTTAATTAAAAAGCTATGAGGTGGTATTGTTTTTTTCCATAATTCCAAATTTTCAGCATTAGCCAAAAGCTCGTCGTAGTCTTTTTGAGTAAGCTTTTTTGCCTTATCTGTGGGTATAATCTCCACAAAATCTGCATTATATAGAATTCTATAATGTCTCATTACACCGTTTGCATCTGGTATATCGTAAAAAAGTGGTCGTTTAAAATCTAAATTAAATCCATAATAAAAATTTAAAATTACCGTGGCTTGCATTATATACTGCATTTCATCTCCCATAGTTCGCATTTCTAATTCAAACTCATCACCAGCATCTTTTAAGATTTGCTGAAAACGAGCTGTAGAATTAAATACAACGCTATTGTATGCTACAGATGCCGCCTTAATTTCATTATGGGTTAAGGCCGAAGGAAATAAATCTGCTAGAATAATTCTAATAACATCTTTGTGTTGTTCAAGTATCTCAAGGTCATCAAAACCTTCTCTGAGAATAGGATAGGGCTCAACAGCTTTGAGTACCTCTTCTGCTCTTTCTACTTGTAAATGGTCATCACTAGTAAGTAACCCCTCATAATGTTCTAGGAGTTTATTGAAACTTATTAGCTGCAAAAACGGGGTCTCTGTTTGTTTACCCTTTCTCATAACTTCTTGGTCGTTAGATAGCCTGTAAAATTACAAAATCCTTAAATGGACTCCTGTTAAAGGAATCTTTAAGGTATTCAGAAAGATTTGTCGCATATTTAAGCTAAATATTACATTTAAAATGTCATCACAAAAAAGATTACAACGAGCGTACAAAAATGCGAAGCGAATTACCTTTGATGACACCTCTAGATTTATTGTGTTCAGCGATTGTCATAGGGGTGATAATAGCTTTGCTGACGACTTTGCAAATAATCGAAATATCTATTTTCATGCGTTAAATCATTACTATAGAAATGGTTTTCAATATTGTGAATTAGGTGATGGTGATGAATTATGGGAAAACATCACTTTTGAGTCTATTTTTGAAGCCCACAAAAACGTATATAAACTACTAAGAGAATTTCACTTAGAAGGCAGACTACATATGGTTTGGGGCAATCATGATATGGTTTATAAAGATGCCGCCTATGTAGAAAACAACTTAAGTCATTATTTTGAACCAATTGATGGTACAGACAAAGAACTATTTGAAGGTATTGAATATAATGAAGCACTAGTACTGCAGCATGAGACTACCCAACAAGAAATATTTTGCACGCACGGCCACCAAGCAGATTGGTGGAATTATGTTTGCTGGAAAGTAGGCAGGTTTTTGGTTCGTATTCTATGGAAACCCCTACAGGTTGTTGGTATTGCTGACCCTACAAGTCCGGCCAAAAACTACAAGGAAATGATTAGAATTGAAAAGCGAATTAAAAAATGGATTCTGAGTAACAATTTAAAGATGACCATTTCTGGTCATACACACAGACCACGGTTTCCTGAACCAGGGCAAATACCTTTTTTTAATGATGGTAGCTGCGTACATCCAAGAAGTGTTACTGGAATTGAAATTGAAAACGGACATATTTCCTTGATAAAATGGAAAATTGACACAAAAATAGATGGCACCTTACAAGTAGTACGGGTATTGCTAGAAGGCCCTCAAAAACTCGCAGATTATATGAGAGCTAATTAATTATTTGCCCGTCAGCCTTAAATTCTACATCTTTTTTATCCTTACCATCTTTTAGCTCCACATCATAAAACATACCTTTTGAGTGATGCTGAACTTCTTCTACCTCGTTAATATCCCAATCATCATATTTCTCCTCTAAAACGTCTAAGATTGCTTTTGGCAAATCATCTTCATCAATACTACGTTCAGTTTCAATCCAACTACCATTTGGTTTATAATCTGCTCTATATTTTTTACCATCAATTTTAAAATTGGCCTCAAAATTTCCGTTTTTATCAGTATGCCAATCTGGGTCATTTTCACCAGGATATTTTTGTTCAAAATTTCGCTGAACTGCATCTGGCACCTGCCCTTGACTTTCTGCACAACTTCCAAAAGTCAGCAAAAAACAACTTAAAATTAAGATTGTATTTATTCTAATTGTCATCTGTTTCTCCATCTAATTCTTCTTTTACATCATCATAGGCACCTTTAATTTCTTCCCCTGCTCTTTCTGCTCCATCTTCAACCTCATCTGCAACTCTTTCAATTTCGTTATCGACATCATCTGTTTCTTTTTTTGTTTCCCTGCAAGACACTATTAATAGTGAAAATAACAGACCAGACAAAACAACTGATTTTGTATATTTTTTCATAACTGTATTATTTAATGGGCAAAATATAGAGACAATTTTTGGGCTCAATCCCTAAAAATAGAGTTTGGGTTAAACAAAAAATCTATAGCATTAACATTTGTTGCTTTTTATAACCTAATTGCCAAGATTACTTAAAATAATAGTCAAATTGTTTAAAAACATCCTTTATTCAAATCATAAACTTACTTCAATTATTGCCTTACTAGCTATGCTAACACTTGGTTCATGCGCAACCTATACTATGCAGCAGAACAAAAAGCTTAAAACCAATACTTCAACCAACAAAAACATAAAACATAGTATTTATCTTACTGGAGGATACGGTGATGTTGCAGATAAAAAAGTACTATCGTTATTAAAAGATGAACTCTCCAAAGCAAGTGAGAACGCTACTCTACTATTTACCGGAGATAATATTTCTAAACATCCTAAAAGTTGGGAGGAAGAAAAACAACATATTAATGCGCAACTAGAATTACGAAAAGCCTTTAAAGGGCAAACCATTTTTATGCCTGGTAATAATGAATGGGAAAGTTATAATGTAGATTTAATAGAACATTCAGAAGAATATATAGACGATTTAGATAATGAGAATGTAGAATTTTATCCTGAAAATGGTTGCCCAATTGAACACCAAGTCATTAATGAAGATTTGGATTTGATACTGGTGGATTCTAAATGGTTTATTGCTAACTGGTCTAGAATCGAAAATATAAATAAGTATTGTACAGATATTATTACTAGAAGGCGCTTTCTTGAAGAGTTGGAAGGATATATTAGTGACGGGCAAAACAAAAATATAATTATTGCCATGCACCACCCCATTTTTAGTAATGGTAAGTTCGCTGGTAATGAAACCTTGGCTAATCACTTAACCCCTCTACCCGTTGTTGGAACTATACTCAACTTAATTGAAGATTTAGGAGCATTCGACCCCGCTAGATTAGAATCTAGACGCTATAATTATTTACGTATTATGGTTGCTGCTTTGGCACAAAAATCTGATAGAATAACAGTAGTTTCTGGTCATGAAGAAAGCCTTCAATACCTAAAAAGTGAAAATACACACCAAATAATTTCTGGCTCTCTAGCAAATAAAACCGCAACACATTTAAACACAGAACGAATATCAACTATTGGAGGACAGTTAAAGTATGATGGGCAATTTACTTTTGGTTCTAAAGGTTTTGCCAAATTAGATTATTTTGATGACGGGTCTTCTCAGGTAACTTTTTTTGATGAAAATGGTGAAACACACACCATGCCTGTTCTAGAAAAATTACCAAAACTAGAACCTAATAAGGCGTATCCAAAATTTGAAGCTGGATATAAAACTACTACCATATTAGAACCTGAGGAAACTAAAAGAACCAGATTCTACAAAACCATGTGGGGCGAACGTTATAGAGACTATTTTAGTAAAGAGGTAACTGCACCAATAGTTAAACTAGATACACTTTATGGTGGGTTAAAAGTGACTAAAAAAGGAGGTGGCCATCAATCGTATTCCATACGCCTAGAAGATGAAAATGGTAGAGAATATGCTATGCGGTCTTTACGTAAAGACGCTATTAAATTCTTAAAATTTAAAATACCCGGTGTTGCCTTTAATGAAGAAAACTACGAAGGCTCTTTACCAGAAGACATAATTTCTGACTTTTTCTCAACGGCTCATCCTTTTATGCAGTTAGCTATAAGCCCAATGGCCAGAGCCGTTGAAGTAAATCATTCACAACCAGATTTATTCTATGTACCTAAACAAGATGCCTTAGGTTTTTTAAATTCAGAATTCGGAGATGAACTCTATTTTATAGAAGAAAGACCATCTGATGAACAATTGTATTATAAAGGATATAGAAAAGCCATTGATGAAAAGGGTAGAATAGACGAGTTTGAGAGTACTACAGATATGCTAGAAAAAATCAAGGAAGATGAAGAGTTTTCTGTAGATGAAGAAAGTTTTATACGCGCTCGCGTTTTTGATATGTTA
Source organism: Croceivirga lutea (assembly GCF_014235875.1). Classification (GTDB taxonomy): domain Bacteria; phylum Bacteroidota; class Bacteroidia; order Flavobacteriales; family Flavobacteriaceae; genus Croceivirga; species Croceivirga lutea. The sequence goes on from NZ_JACJUK010000002.1 coordinate 278,536, forward strand.
ATTGGCGATTGGGACCGTCACCAAGACCAATGGCGATGGGTAGAATTTGAAATTAATGATGACAAAAAAACATTTTACCCCGTACCTAGAGATAGAGATAATGCATTTCCAAAATTTGATTCGTTTTTAATGAAACTTGCAAAAGTTTTTATTCCAGAAACAAGACGATTTCAATCTTTTAAAGATTCTTATAGCAGCGTTAAATGGTTAAACAATGGTGGTAATAAATTAGACCGTGCTGTTTTGGTAAAGCTTCCTCCAAAAGCTTGGGAACAACAAGCCAAATTCATTCAAGATAAGCTAAGTAAAGAGATTATTGATGCTGCATTTAATAGATTACCAAAAGAGGTTCAGGACCAAACTTTAACGCAAATCAAACAAACTCTAATAAATCGACTAGAAACCTTACCTGAGCAGGCAAAAAAATATGGGGAAAGTTTAGCTAAAATGGTAGCAATTCACGGTACCGAAAAAGATGATGTATTTGATATAATTCACTTAAAAGATGGAAAAACCAAAGTGAGTGTAAGAAGACTTCTGAGTAATGAAAAAAATGAACTTATCTATGAACGAACCTTTGATGCTGAATTAACTAAAGAATTATGGATTTATGGTTTAGGAGATAATGATGTTTTTAAAGTTGAACAACAAAGTAACCCAAAAATATTAGTTCGACTAATTGGTGGTTACGGTCAAGACAGCTACCAGATTGCAAACACCAAAAAAACTAGAGTCTACGATTGGAAACATGAAAAAGCCATTTTTGAAAACAAAAAGCCCATTACACAGCTTACCGATGTTTATAAAACCAATACATATCACTGGCGATATTTTGAAGAAAACAATAATATTTTAAGACCAAATATTGGTTTTAGAACAGATGATGGTTTCTATTTAGGTGCTACAAACATTTATAGAAATAATGGTTTTAATATGAACGATTTTCGTCAGAAACATACTTTGGCGGCCAATTATTACTTTAAATTTTCTGCTGTAGAATTAAAATACCAAAGCATTTTTGCCAATATTTTTCCGAAATGGAATTTTGAAATTGATGGGTATTTTACCTCTGACCGTTACTCTACTAACTTTTTTGGCTTTGGTAATGAAACTCCAAACTTAGAAGACCAGTTGGGTAGAGATTTTTATCGTTCTCGATTACAACAAATTAAACTAAAAGCTGGTATTGCCTACCATACGTTAAAGATTAAGGCACTTTACGAATCTTTTAAAACCAAGGAAATTGACTCCCGTTTTTTCACTCCCTCTAACATCAATACCAATGCATTTGATTTACAACATTACGTAGGTGGAGAAACCAGTCTTTTCTACTACAACCAAAACGCAAATGATTTTCCAACAAAATCAATTTATTTTGGGTTAACCGGTGGTTACAAACTCAATCCATCAATAAGTGAAAATAGGTTTGGTTATGTTAGTTTTAATACAAAAATTACTCACAAGGTAATTCCATCAGGTAAATTGGTATTAAGTACTAAAGCCGAAGTTAAGACCAATATTGGCAACAATTATTTCTTTTACCATGCGCCTTCTTTAGGCGGTAATAACGGTTTACGAGGATTTAGAGATGAGCGCTTTTCTGGTAAAACTTATTTTTATCAAACCTCAGATTTAAGATTATTGGTCAAAAGATATGCAACTGCTGTAACTCCAATAACTATAGGAATTTATGGAGGATTTGATTATGGTAGAGTTTGGCAGCCAGGAGAAGATTCTACTAAATGGCACACCTCTCAAGGTTTAGGTATTTGGGTAGGTAGTTTAAATTTTATAACAGCAAGTGCAGGATTTTTTAATTCTTCTGATGGTAACATTATTCAAGTAGGCTTAGGTTTTGATTTTTGATAAAAAAATCTCTTTGCTATTCAACAGAAATCCCAATTCATCGAATTAATATCAAGTTTAACAGGCTTTTATAGGAAAAATGGCGTGGTCTTTGTTAACTTTAGTTTAGAGTAACGACTCATATGCTATGAAAAAACTGTGGTTCTTAGTTTTTCTGCTTGTAGGATGTTCTGCTTTTGCTCAAGGCGGAGATATACCTACAACAAAGCCTTTAAAAATTGGTCCAAACAATAATTTAGATGCAAAGGCCAGTAATCAAGGCTCAGTTTTACGCATGCCTACCATGTTTGACCAAGACAGTTTTAAAGAGGATAACACACCTAACATTCAAATGTTACCAGAAAATGAATTGGTTCAAGCGGGGCACGATATGAAGATAGAACCAAAATTTCTTGCCAAAAAAGAGAAGGAATCTACTCAACATTTTGGAGACCAATACCTTGGTGACTTTTCTACCAAAGCCGCTTTTGTTGGTGTTGTAGCTCGTGACCATGAATATGTAGATGGTGACCGTGTTAAAATTTATCTGAATGGAGAAGTAGTGGAATACAATCTAATGCTTGCCGGTACATTTAAAGGCATAAATATTGACCTGGTAAAAGGTTTTAACCGCATTGATTTTGAAGCACTAAATCAAGGTTCATCAGGGCCTAATACCGCCCAGATAGTGGTTACAGATTCTGAAGGAAATATAATTCATAATAACCGTTGGAATCTTTCAACGGGTTCTAAAGCAAGTCTTATTGTTGTACGTGAAGAGGAGTAAGTAATTTAGTCCCCTGGCTTGTATGTGCGTTGCGCTCTTTGTAAAACTTCTTCTTTATAATAAGCTACCGTTTTCCAATCTTGATTAATATAGCGTTGTGTTTGGTCATCAAAATGAGGTGATTTTGGGTCTCCACTTTGTCCACCCGCCAAAATAGATTTGGCTTTTACTTTATCTCCAAATTCAACCACTGCAGCAAAACTATTACCTCTAGTACCGTATATTTTTCGGGTATTATTATTGTAACGTGCACCATAAGCTGCTAGCGCGCCCCATCTTCCACTAGCAAAACCAACGGCCTCACTTGGCTTGTCATCATCAAATGCTTGTTTAATGGCACCATTCAATCGTTGGTAACGGTTAACTTCTCCCCATGGAATTTCCCAAGTTCCAAAATCATTATCTAGTTGGTCAACAGTAGCTTCAAATAATTCTAATTGTTTACTAGCAGGTACAAAGGTGGAAAACTGTTCAAATAATTCCATTGGTGATTTAGGTCTTTGAATCTCTCCAGAATACCCATACTCCATACATTTTGTGCCATAATAATGTGCTAAAGTCATAGCAATAGCGTCTTTAGATGTGTTATAATCCCAATTTTTAAGTACTGTTATTGCTTGTTCTAGATTAGGAGATGGCAAAGCTTCATAAGCATTTACTAATTGTGGCAATAAGACCTTAAAAGCAGGTAGGTAAGGGTCATGAGCTAATTTTATTAAACTATCAATGGTGTAACCCTTTCTATCTTTTAAAAGTTCAATGGCATGAACTCCTCTAAAATTTTCTTGGTCTCTAGACATATATTTAGGATAATCGTTGCGTTTTGGACTATCATCTAAAGCGGCCGTGTATGGTGTAGAGTTGCAGTTTTGAATCCAGCCTGTAGCCGGATTTTTAATTAAAATATTCTCGGTAACCGTATGCAAACCCTTCCAATCTGTTTTAGGGTTGCTACCATCAACCGGATTGGTATAATCAAAAATGGTATCTCTTCTGGGTACAAAATTACCATGGTAGTACGCAATATTACCTTCCGCATCGGCATATACCGTATTATTAGAGGAATTGGTTCTAATATCCATCATTTTTCTAAACCCATTATATCCATCTTGTTTGGTTCTCACATACGATTGTTCCAAAGCCTTTACAGGTTCCCACATCATGGCAGAAGCTGTCCAGTAACCATTTTCTACATGGGTTATTGGTCCATGATGGGTTCTATAAACAGGAAATTCTTTTTCCGCTAGCTCCAACCCATCTTTATACTTTAAGGTAACCATCATTGAGTCTACCGGTCTTAATTCTTCGCCATATTGATATAAAAGTTGGCCTTCATCCTTTACAATAGTTTCCATAAACTCATCCATAACATCTGTATAGGTGCTTGTATGCATCCAGCCTGTTTTCTCGTTAAATCCTTGGTAAACAAAGAACTGACCCCAGGTTACCGCGCCATAAGCATTTAGACCTTCTTCAGAAACAACATGAACTTCTCCCCTGAAATAAAAAGAGGTATGCGGATTAATAAGCAACATGGCGTTACCACTTTGGGTTAAGTCACCAGAAATAGCAATACCATTAGAACCAGCAGGTTCTGCCATTTCTTCCATTTTTTTTATTTGATATTCTTCTAAAGCTGGTAATTCTAATCCACTCTCGTAAAAAGCTTTTATCTTATTTATAGAAATTCTTTCGATATCTCCACCAATACTTCCTTCACTAAAATACATAGGCATCCAAGGTTCAAAGCGTGTTAGTAATTTAGGTTGAACTTCTGGGTGTGTATGTAAATAGTAATTAATGCCGTCAGCAAATGCAACGCATAACTTTTGAAGCCAATCTGGAGCACTTTTGTATTTTTCTTTGGCTTCTTCTTCGGTCATAAATAAATTAGCTCGCAAATCACTATACAAGGCTTCCTCTCCTTCAACCTCCGCTAATCTGCCAGTTGCCCAAATATAATTTTGTTCTACTCTGTTAAAATCGTCCTCGCATTGTGCGTATAATAATCCAAAGACAGCATCTGCATCAGTTTTTCCATAAATATGAGGTACGCCAAAATCATCTCTTATGATGGTAATATTTTCAGCTTGGGCTTCCCAATTAGCAACTTCAGCAGAAACTTTTTCTTCAGTTTTACAGGCTGTAACTACTAAAAACAAACAAAAGAGTACTTTTTTCATAAGAGTTAGTTGAATGTGTTTTTAAAGATAACCACTACATAGTCATTTAAAAAATATAAGCGTAGGCAAAAGCTTACAATGAGCAGTGTTTTGAAGTATTTAAATTACCTTGCACCTTTTTCTTATAACACATGGCAGACAAAAAAGTTAGTATACTTAAAGCATTCAAAACCATAATTTGGCCAAGAAGAAAACTAGTGCTCTTAGGGCTTTTGTTAATCATTATTAGTAAGGCTGCTAGTTTTGTTGCGCCAGTATCACTTCGGTATTTTTTAGATGATATAGTACCAAACAAGAATTATGAGCTTCTAAAAATTTTAGTTACCGTAGTTATTCTTGCTTTTTTAGTACAAGCGGTAATGTCTTTTTTATTGACAAAAGTATTAAGCATTCAGGCACAATACATGATATCAGAATTAAGAGCTCAGGTTCAGAAACAAGTACTTTCACTCCCTATTCAATTTTTTGACAACACCAAGTCTGGGGCTTTGGTTTCTAGAATTATGAGTGATGTTGAAGGTGTTCGAAACTTAATTGGAACAGGCTTGGTACAGTTAGTTGGTGGAACCATTACTGCTGTTGTTTCGTTAATTCTTCTCATTAGAATTAGCCCAAGTATGACCTTGCTCACATTTATCCCTTTAATGGTTTTTGCAGTAATTGCACTTAAAGCATTTAAAATAATTAGACCCGTTTTTAGAGATAGAGGTAAGATTAATGCCGAAGTTAAAGGTAGATTAACAGAAACTCTTGGCGGTATACGTGTAATAAAAGGGTTTAATGCTGAAGAACAAGAAGCACAAGTTTTTGAGGTTGGTGTAGAACGTTTATATAAAAACGTAAAAAAAAGTCTTACCGCAACCGCAGTAATGACAAGCTCATCAACTTTTTTACTAGGCTTGGCTACTACAGGAATTATGATGGGATATGGTGGTTACAAAATGATGCAAGGCGAAATAACCACTGGCGAATATTTTGAGTTTACATTTTTACTTGCACTAATGGTGGCTCCTATTGTGCAAATGAGTAATATTGGAAGTCAACTTACCGAAGCGCTTGCAGGCCTCGACCGCACAGAAGAGTTAATGAACGAGATGGCCGAGGCAGATGATGCCAATAGAACCATTACGCTCCATAACATTAAAGGAAATATGGTGTTTACCAATGTTTCTTTTGCTTATGAAGAAGATAAAGAGGTGCTTCATAATATTAGTTTTGAGGCAAACTCAGGAGAAGTTATTGCCCTTGTTGGTAGTTCTGGTTCTGGTAAATCTACTATCGCTGGCTTGGCAGCTACGTTTTTAAATCCTGACGATGGCACAATCACTATTGATGGTCATGACTTGAGCCAAGTCAACCTTAAAAGTTTTAGACAATTTTTAGGAGTGGTATTGCAAGACGACTTTTTATTTGAAGGCAGCATACGTAATAATATTCTTTTTCCACGGCCCGATGCTACTGAAGAAGAATTACAAAGCGCAATTAAAGCTGCTTACGTAGATGAATTCACTGACCGTTTTGATGAAGGTTTAGACACCCTAATTGGTGAACGTGGTATAAAACTATCTGGTGGCCAGCGACAACGTATTGCTATTGCAAGAGCGGTTTTAGCTGACCCAAGAATTTTAATCTTAGATGAAGCTACTTCTAACTTAGATACCGAAAGCGAAGCGTTGATTCAAAAAAGTTTAGCTGAATTAACTAAAGGCAGAACCACTTTTGTTATTGCACACAGGTTAAGCACCATTAGAAAGGCAAATCTTATTCTTGTTCTGGAAAACGGGCATATTGTGGAACGGGGAACACATGACGAATTAATAGCTAAAGAAGGCCGGTATTATAATCTGTTTACCTACCAAGCTAGAATTTAAAAAAGATAGTGCATTATAGTTCTTCTGGAGCTAACTCTACTTCTAAACCATTCATTTCTGGAGCAATATGCAGCTGACAACCTAGCCTACTATTGTCTTTTACATTAAAAGCCTCTGCTAACATGGCTTCTTCGTCATCTGATTTTTCAGGTAATTCATGAGATGATAATACATAACATTGACATGAAGCACACATAGCCATACCACCACAAATACCAATAGTACCTTCTGGAGCCAGTTCATACGAACGTACCACCTCCATTAAGTTCATGTTCATATCTGTTGGCGCATCAACTTCATGCTTTACGCCTTCTCTATCAATGATTGTAATTTTTATATCTGACATACCTTAAAATCGACTGCAAAAAAAAGAAGAAACCTTTAAATAACCTACTATTTTAATAGGGTATTTAAAGTTTAAATTACTCAATTGCTTTTACTACTGCCTTAGGGGCTTCCTTTTTACTGCCATCAAAACCTGTAACCCCACCAACGGTTGTATATTTCATTACATACTTCTTATCTGGATGAATAATTTGATAAGCACTTTGGCACATTAAAGTTGCTTCATGAAAACCACATAAAATCAATTTTAATTTACCTGGGTAGGTATTTACATCACCTATTGCAAAAACACCAGGAATATTTGTTTGATAATCTAAAGTGTTATCTACTTTAATGGCATTTTTTTCAATTTCTAAACCCCAATCTGCTAGCGGACCTAATTTTGGTGACAAACCAAAAAGTGGAATAAAATTATCAACAACGATTTGAGTTTCTTCTTCGGTAGTAGTTTTTTTAACGGTTACCGATGTTAAGATATCATCGCCATTTAAGGCAACCACTTCCGCTGGTGTAATAAGATTTACTTTACCTAAATTCTTTAACTCTTGTACTTTTTCAACGGAGTCTAAGGCCCCTCTAAATTCGTTTCTGCGGTGAACTAAAGTAACCTCAGAAGCTACTTCTGCTAAGAAAATAGTCCAGTCGAGTGCAGAATCTCCCCCACCTGCTATTAATACTTTTTTGTCACGATATACCTCTGGGTCTTTAATCATATACGCCACACCGTTATCTTCAAACTTTGCCAAGTTCTCCAATTGTGGTTTTCTAGGCTCAAAACTGCCTAAGCCCCCAGCAATAGCTACGATAGGCGCATGATGTTTTGTTCCTTTATTCGTAGTTACAATAAACGAACCGTCTGCTAACTTTTCTAACGTATCTGCGCGTTCACCTAAGGTAAACCCAGGTTGAAACGCCTTAATTTGTTCCATTAAATTATTCACTAAATCTCCGGCTAAAACTTCTGGAAAACCAGGAATATCGTAAATGGGTTTCTTAGGATATATTTCTGCACATTGCCCACCTGGTTGTGGTAAGGCATCTATTAAATGGCACTTTAATTTTAATAAGCCGGCTTCAAAAACAGTAAAAAGACCTGTGGGGCCAGCGCCAATTATTAAGATATCTGTTTCAATCATTTTTTATTGAAGGTAATTTAATTAGCAAATCTATAGTTCATGACTGTTCTATGTCATGATAAATGTCATACTAATTTATATTGATAACTTCTTCAATTTGAGGAGCGTATTTCTTAATTGTCATTTCTACACCACTCTTTAATGTCATTTGATTTACAGAACAACTTATACAATTACCTTCTAAACGAACTTTAACTGATTTATCATCATCTATAGAAACCAAAGAAATATTTCCGCCATCGCTTACTAAAAACGGACGTATTTCTTCCAATGCTTTCTCAACGTTTAAACGAACTTCTTCAGATGTCATTTTTTACTTTTTTACAGCAGCACAACCTGCCATTGTAGTTATTTTAATTGCCTCTGTAGGTGGTAGGTCTTCATTTCTTCTAACCAATTCTTGTACTACATTCTTAGTTAAATCTTCAAATGCCTTTTCTATTGGGCTCGCTGTTTGCAATGCCGCTGGTCTACCTACATCACCTGCTTCACGTATACTTTGTACCAACGGAATATCTCCTAAAAAGGGCACTTCTAAATCCTCTGCAAGGTTTTTTGCACCATCTTTTCCAAAAATATAGTATTTGTTATCTGGCAATTCTTCTGGTGTAAAGTAGGCCATATTTTCTATAATACCTAACACAGGCACTTTAATGGTCTCTTGCTGAAACATAGCAACACCTTTACGAGCATCAGCTAAAGCTATTTCTTGTGGCGTACTCACTACAACCGCACCCGTAACCGGTAATGATTGCATGATACTTAAATGTATATCTCCTGTGCCTGGAGGTAAATCTAATAGTAGAAAATCTAGCTCACCCCAATGCGCATCAAAAATCATTTGATTTAAGGCTTTACTTGCCATTGGACCTCTCCAAATCACTGCCTGGTTAGGTTGTGTAAAAAAACCTATAGACAATAATTTTACGCCATAGTTCTCAACAGGCTTCATTTTATTTTTGCCGTCTACATTCACAGACAATGGTCTTTCTGTTGCCACATCAAACATTATGGGCATAGAAGGCCCATAAATATCTGTATCTAACAAACCTACCTTAAAGCCCATTTTGGCTAAGGTCACCGCTAAATTTGCCGTAACAGTTGACTTACCTACGCCACCTTTACCTGAAGCAACAGCTACTACATTTTGAATGCCTGGTATTGGCTTACCTTTAATTAAATTGGCTTGCGGTTTTGCTGGTGCCGCTACTTTAAGATTCACTTTTATCTTTGCTTTTTCATGAACTTTTTCGTGAATAACTTTAAGTATCTCAACTTCTGTTTTCTTACGCGCTTGTAAACTTGGGTTTTTAATAGTGATATCTACTTCTACCTCTTCGCCGAAAACCTGTACGTTTTTAACCGCACCACTTTCAACCATATTTTGACCTTCGCCAGGTACGGTTATTTTTTCTAGTGCTTTTATAATCTGCTTCTTATCTATCTTCATTCTTCTTTTTCTGCTTAACCGAAATTTTATAAATTTCTAGCATACAAAGATACGGTTTGGAAGCTTGTTTTTGAAACGAATTAATTGAAAGTAAGGATGATGAAATAGCTAAGGCTTATAACAATTCTAGAGAGGGATCCCAAAAAAGCGATTTAAAATTAACCACTTGATTATCTTTTATTTGCACACCTTCATTTTCTAACAATTGCTGCATAAGATTGGTGCCATCAAAATGATGTTTACCTGTTAGCACACCTACCCTATTTACCACTCTATGCGCTGGAACACTAGGCATGCTATGAGAATTATTCATGGCCCAACCCACCATTCTTGCACTTCTTGCTGCCCCTAAATATTTAGCTATAGCACCATAAGAGGTTACTCTACCGGGTGGAATTAATTTGGCAACCTCGTAAACTTTATCAAAGAAATTAGACTCTTCCATTCACTAATAATTAATTCTAATTAGTGTAATTATCAAGAGTATTACCATTAAAACACCTAAAATATAATATGAGTTTTTGGAAAATTTTGAGCTATTGGCGTCTAGTTTATTAAAGTAAAAAACATACAAATACATTACTAAAAAAGTGCCTATACCTGCGCCTGCAATAAAAAATACTTCATCAATAATCTCATAAGTCATAATACCGTTAGCTCCAAAAAAGGTGTTTAAGCCGCTATAAAAAGGTATCTGTAGAAAATTTAGTGATGCTAGAAAAAGACCTTTACCAAAGTCACCAAGTGTTTTGCCCTGTTTTATTTCTGCTGAATGTTGTATTTGTTTTCTTGTTGCCTTTATAAAGAAAAACACGGCTAGTACGGCAAAGACCACGACGGCAGCTTTCATTAACCAACCAACTACGTGAGGATTTCGAATTAAAAATTTTGCAATTCGTACCGAAATATAGGCCTGTATTAAGACCATTACTGCAATACCTAAACTAAAAACAATACCACTTTTCTTGCCTTTTTCAACACTTATCTTAGCAGCATTAACGTTTAAAAGTCCTGGAGGAGCAGACGCTACAATAGCTGCCAGCAAAGTGGCAAAAAACAAAATGGGCAAGTGTTCCATTATTCTTAGTTGGTCAGTCGAAATTGAAGATAAGTAATTGCTTTATCAATTTCAAGATATTGCTTCTCATAAAAAGTCTGAATCTCTAAAACTTCTTTTGGACTACCTGAATTTTTATAGATATTATGATTGGCATACAACACCTCATGACCTAAACCATGTAACAATCCTAAGGTATAGCCATGCATAAATTCACTATCTGTTTTTAAGTGAACAGTACCATTGGGCTTTAGAACTTTTTTATAGTTATCTAAAAAGACTTTGTTGGTCATTCTATGTTTAGTTCTTTTATATTTTATCTGAGGGTCTGGAAAAGTAATCCATATTTCAGAGAGCTCTGCTACACCAAATACATAGGTTAAAAGCTCAATTTGAGTTCTCACAAAAGCCACATTTGGCAAATCTTCATCAATAGCCGTTTTGGCTCCTCTCCAAAATCGAGCACCCTTAATATCAATGCCAATGAAATTTTTATTAGGAAATCTTTTGGCTAGTCCTACTGTATATTCCCCTTTACCACAACCTAATTCTACCACAATTGGATTATCATTCTTAAAAAAAGATTTCCAATTACCTCTCCATTCAAAATCATGAAGCACCTCATCTCTAGTTGGTTGAATTACGTTAGAAAAAGTGGCATTCTCTGCAAACCGCTTTAGCTTATTCTTACTTCCCAAAACATAAATTTAAAGATTTGGCAAAGCTAAGGAAATCATTAGACCAGCCTGTTTTTGTTGCTTTGTAAATTATGAAGTTCTCAACTAAAATTTTGGTAGCCCCATTAAATTGGGGTCTTGGGCATGCCACAAGATGCATACCCCTAATCAATGCTTTACTAGAAAACAAATTTGAAGTTTTTATAGCTTCTGATGGTGTAGCTCTTGCGTTGCTGCGTAAAGAATTTCCGAACTTACCATTTTTTGAACTTTCTTCTTACCAGATTAAATACGCTGAAAAAGGAAAAAATTTTAAGCTAAAGATGCTGTGGGATTCTCCTAAAGTTTTAAAAGCGATGGCTAAGGAGAAAAAGCAAATCAAAAAAATTGTTGAAGCTCATCACATCGACGGTATAATTTCAGACAATAGACTTGGAGTATTTTCAAAAAAAATTCCTTGTGTATTTATAACTCACCAACTCAATGTTTTATCTGGTAACACCACTTGGTTTAGCTCTAAAATGCACCAAAAAATTATTCGAAAATTTGCAGAATGTTGGGTGCCAGACGTAGAAAATAAACCAAACCTAACCGGAAAACTTGGGCACTTAAAAAAATCAAAGCTTAAAATTAGATACCTGGGTCCGTTAAGTAGATTTGAAAAAACTAAGGTCGAAGAAAGATTCGATTTATTGGTGTTATTATCTGGACCAGAACCCCAACGAACCTTTTTAGAAGAAAAATTACTTGAGCAATTAATTAGCTATAATGGCAAAGTTGTATTCGTAAAAGGCAAAATTGAAGAGCAGCAAACTCAAGAAAATATAGCATTAAAGAAAGGAAGCATTCAATTAGTCAACTTTATGCAGTCTAAGGAGTTGGCAGCTGCCATTAATGCCAGTAAGCTTGTGCTTTGCCGTTCTGGCTATACCACGGTTATGGATTTGGCTAAACTTGAAAAAAAGGCGTTTTTTATTCCAACACCTGGCCAATACGAGCAAGTATACCTTGCAAAAAGGTTAGACAAATTAGGTTTAGTGCCTTTTGCTAAACAAGAAGACTTTAAACTAAAAGATTTAAAAAGGGTAAAGCGTTATGAAGGATTAGCTAAACTTGAAGATTCTTCAACCAATTTTTCTGAGTTGTTTTCTGTTTTTTCTAGCGTAAAAGAGAATTCAGAACCCACATCAACTTCGCTTTCTACATAAATTTTTTCTCCGTGAGCTTCCACAATATGTTTTACAATTGCAAGGCCTAATCCTGAACCACCTTCTTTACGACTACCACTTTGATCTACACGGTAAAAACGCTCAAATAACCTAGGAATATGCTGTTTCGGAATTCCTTCACCATTATCTGTAACCCTAACAATAACCTTATTGCGAATTAAATTCTCTACGCTAATTTCTGTTGTACCGTTTTTATGACCATACTTAATTGAATTGACCAATAAATTGGTTAATACTTGCTGTATTTTTTCTTGGTCAGCATAAACCATAATAGGTTCTGGGTATTCAATATCAAAAGTTAGCGTAATTTCTTTCTTGGCAGCTTTCATCTCTAGCAATTCAAATACATTTTGAATTAATTCTATAATGTCAAAATACTTTTTATCTAAACGAAGGTTGCCTGCTTCGAACTTGGTGATTAAATCTAAATCTTTTACTATATAAATAAGACGCTCTACACCTTTACTAGCACGTTCTAAATATTTGGTGCGTACCTTTTTGTCTTTAATTGCGCCATCTAAAAGCGTTAAAATGTAGCCTTGAACCGTAAAGAGTGGCGTTTTTAGTTCGTGAGAAACATTACCTAAAAAGTCTTTGCGGTACTCTTCTCGAATCTTTAGGGTATCAATTTCAATTTTTTTGTCTTCGGCAAACTTTCCTAACTCCTCAGTTAAGGTTTTCATATCTGTCGTAATTGGCTTTGACGAGAATGTGGCAGATTCTAAAAGCGAAAAATCATCATAAATCTTTTTAATTCGACGGTAAATAAATCGCTCTACACGAACTTGAATAACTATAAGGGAAACCACGAAAACTAGCAAGCTAATGCCCAAAGTAGCCCACCAATTAAAAGTATTGAGAATAAGCTGAAAGACAATTAACATAGCGATAACCAATATGAAAATCATAAAAGATGATCGCAATGCAAACCTATATGACTTTACAAGCTTTGTAGCCATTACAGTACAAACTTATAGCCTACCCCTTTTACCGTTTTAAAATGGTGGTCGCCTATTTTTTCACGAAGTTTTCTAATATGTACATCAATTGTTCTACCGCCAACAACTACCTCGTTACCCCAAACCTTATCTAGAATAACTTCTCTTTTAAATACTTTGCTTGGTTTTGAAGTCAATAAAGACAGTAATTCAAATTCTTTTCTAGGTAAGATAATTTCTTCACCGTCATTAATAATTTTATACTCTTCACGGTTAATCACAATATTGCCCACTTTTACAATATCTTCAACCTCTTCTTTATCTTCTTTAAGTCTTCTTAAAAGCGCTTTAACCTTGCTAACCAATACTTTTGGTTTTATAGGTTTGGTAATGTAATCGTCAGCACCAGCTTCAAAACCAGCAACTTGCGAATAGTCTTCACCTCGGGCAGTTAAAAAGGCAATGATACTATTTTCTAATCCTGGAGTATTACGTATAACCTCGCAGGCTTCAATACCATCCATTTCTGGCATCATTACATCTAAAATAATTAAATGCGGTTGTTTCTTTTTAGCCTTAGCTACACCCTCTGCCCCATTCTTTGCGGTGTAAACCTCATAGCCTTCGGCAGATAAATTATAACTAACAATTTCTAAAATGTCTGGTTCGTCATCTACCAAAAGAATGCGAATATCTTTTGTTTTCATGGTTGGAATATTTCTTAACATCCAAATGTAAATATATTAAACACAATGGTTTTCACCCTTAACATTGATTTAATGTGGTAACACTAAAGTAACCTTATTGAAAAAAACACTTAACATACAAGTAACATGACATTTAAAGTGTGTAGCGTTCTTTGCGCCAAATTCTTACCTAGAAATGAAATTGAAATTACTGATTTTTTCCTTGTTCACAATAATGTGCGCAAGTGCCCAGCAAACAGGAAGTGTTGTTGGGAAAGTTACAGACAGAGAAATGAATGATGACCCTCTTCCTTTCGCCAATGTTTTAATTAAAGGTACAACCACCGGTACTACTACAGATTTTGATGGTCTTTATGAAATTGCTGACCTAGAGCCTGGTATCTACACCATAGAATTTAGTTATTTAGGCTATGAAACAGTGGATATTCCTAATGTAACCATTGAAGCTGGTAAAGTTACCACAGTTAATGTACCCATGAGTGCAGGTGGTGGACTTTCTTTAGATGAAGTAGTGGTAACCACAGTTGCCAGAAAAGATTCTGAAGTTGCTTTATTATTAGACCAAAAAAATGCAGTTACTGTTGTTGAAAGTATTGGTGCTAAAGAGTTGGGTGATTTAGGTATTTCTGATGCTAAAACAGCAACAACCAAAATTTCTGGTGTTTCTGAAAGCGAAGCTTCTGGAGATATTTTTGTACGTGGGCTTGGTGATAGGTATTTATCTACCACGCTAAATGGTCTACCTATACCTTCTGATAACGTAGACAAAAAGAATATTAATTTAGGTTTATTCCCTACACGAGTTATTCAGAATGTAAGTATTAGCAAAACGTATGCAGCTAGAACCTCAGCAGACCAAGCTTCTGGTAATATTAATATAACCTCAAGAGAACTAATAGGTAGCTCAGAGCTAAGTGTTGGTATTTCTGGTGGTGTTAACTCATCTGTAAATGAAGATGGAGCTAAAGATAATTTCAAAATTAGCCCCAATCTAGCTGATGAAACCACTTTTGGTTTTTATGACCCTAATAGTAATTTAATTCAACAGTTAACAGAACAATCCTGGGACCCGTCCATAAAAAGCAATCCTTACAACTACGGTTTAAACCTAACTTTAGGTAAAAAGTTTTTTGACGGAAAACTATCTTTTGTACTTACAGGTTCCCATGATGAAAGTTATAGATTTAATAGAGGAGTTTATCAAATCTTAGAATACGGTTTTGTTCAAGTTGGTGCTTCTGATTATACCACTTTTGAATCAGAAATTAACAATACCGCTTTATTAGATTTAACCTGGTTTATTAATGATAAAAACAAGTTAAAATCGACTACTACATATTTAAGCACCTTAACTGATGAGGTAGTTGAATTTGGTAGAAATGGTGAAGCGCAGGTTAGTGATGATACAGGTGCTTTTAGTAGTTTTGGAATTCCTTTAGAATTTGTTAGAGACCAAAATACTAAGCAAACTAACCTGTTAGTAAGCCAATTACTTGGTGAGCATAAACTATCTGAAAAAAACCAGTTAAACTGGGCTTTCGGTTATAATTTATTGAATGCAGATGAACCAAACCGTATTCGTAATCAGGTATTTTTTGATACTACACCAGAAAGTTCAGTAGCGCTAAACTCGCAGGGTGGCTTTAACCAAAGAAAAGCTGCGCAGCTAATTGAGGATAACGAATACAATGGCTACATTAAAGATGTTCTACACATCTTAAAAGAAGAAGATTCTAATAAGGCTTTTGATATTGAGTTAGGTGTGTTCTATCGAAATAAAGAAAGAGACTTTAGTTCTGAATTCGTTGGGGTTGTAGAGTCTAATAATGTAGATAGATTTAGCACACGTTCTTCTAGTTTAGATGATTTAAATTCTATAATTTCTACTCAAAATTTTGGGAATGGTTCACTTGAAGTTCGCAGATTAAGTTTGAATCAAAATGGTGTTCCCCAAGATATATATACTGGAGAATACACTTCTCAAGCGGCCTATGCCGACTTTAATGTAGCCTTAAATAAATTAAATATTAGTGCAGGTTTAAGAGCGCAAAAAGATGATATTAATGTTATTTACGATGTGGGTGGTAGTGGAACACGTTTAGTTGGTGAAACCAACCAAGAATACCAAAATTTCTACCCGAGTTTAAATTTAAAGTATACACTAAACGATAAGCATGCTTTACGTTTTGCCGCAAGTAGAACTATTACACTACCTGAATTTAAAGAAATAGCTCCTTTTAGATATGTTGCTCCTTCTGGACAAGAAGTTACAGGTAATGCTGATAATTTAACTGCTTCTTTTACCAACAACTTTGATATTAAGTGGGAATTCTTTCCATCTAATGATCAGTTAATTTCTTTAGCCGTTTTCTACAAAGACATTAAAGATCCAATTAACAGAACGGTTCAAAGAGGTGGTGAAAGTATTTGGACTTATGAAAATACCGGAGAAAAGGCCGAAGTGTTAGGTTTAGAATTGGAAAGTAAACTAAACTTATTGAAGCCATATTATAATGAGGAGAATGATGTGTATTCAGGAGTAGATTTAAGTTTGGTGTTCAATGCAACAGTAATGCATCATGAACAAGACCTAAAATTTGTACCTACAGATGACGGGTTAAGTGCCCTTGAATTTTTCAAATTTGGAACTAACAACACTACAGGTTTAGAAGGTGCTTCTGATTTTATCTTAAACACCAACCTAAATCTTAAAACCTCATCTGAAAATCCATTTACAGCATCTTTAAATGCTAATTACGCATCAGATAAAATATATGTTTTGGGTAGTCCTGAAGGTTTTGCTATCTACGACTATTCTTATAATGACAACATAATAGAGAAAGGTTTTGTGGTTTTAAACGGTAGAATCAGCAAAGAGTTCGCTGAAAAATGGCAAGTTTCTTTAAGCGGACAAAATCTTTTAAACCCTGAAATAAAAAGAACACAAGGTGTTCTTGATAATAGAAACGAAATAAGAGCTTTTTCTGATGACATTAATGAAAGGTTAGGGCCTAATGCACCAGAAAGAATTATTAGAACAGAAACCGTAAGATCATACAAATTAGGTAGAACTATTGGTATTGGTCTTACATATACTTTTTAACTCTTTAAACACTAAAATTTAAATATTAAACCCTAATTAAATTCTAAACCCTATTATGAAAACGAAAGTCTTTAAAATTACAATGCTTTTCGTTGCGGCTTCAGCCTTGATTTTGTCAAGCTGTAGCAGTGATGATGGAGATACTGGCCCTACCTGTAGTGACGGTATCCAAAACGGAATAGAAACTGGTGTAGACTGCGGCGGTACTTGCCCGAACACATGTGAGGTAGAACCAACTTGTACTGATGGTATTCAGAACGGTGATGAAACTGGTGTTGACTGTGGTGGTTCTTGCGATGCTTGTCCTGCTGAATCAGTTGATTTAACTACAATGAGCCCTATTACTGCTGACATGACCTTAGATGCAGCTGTTGAATACACTTTATCTGGTCAAGTAAGTGTTGAAAGTGGTGCAACCTTAACTATACCAGCTGGTACGGTTATTACTGCTGCTGCTGCCTCTGGTGATGAGACTAGTACTTATTTGGTTATTCAAAAAGGTGGTGCTATTGATGTTCAAGGTACTTCTTCTAGTCCTGTAATAATGACTTCAAGCAACGAAACTCCTGGTGACTGGGGTGGTTTAGTTGTTGCTGGTAACGCTACTACTACTAAAGGTGTAGATGCTACTGCTGAAGTTGGTGAAATTACTTATGGTGGTACTGATGATGCTGATAGCTCTGGTAGCATTGAATACTTAATTATCAACTATGCTGGTGCTCAAATTAATCCTGAGTCTCAATACAACGGTCTTACTTTATATGCTGTAGGTTCTGAAACTACTATCGAAAACGTAGCTATCTTAAATGGTACTGACGATGGTGTTGAATTCTTTGGTGGAACTGTTTCTGCTTCTAAATTCTACTTAGAAAACAACCAAGATGATGCTGTTGACTGGACAGAAGGTTGGAACGGTACATTAACTGATGCTTATGTGTTACATACTGAAGCTGGTTTCTCTACGGCTGTTGAAGCTGATGGTGATAACAACAACCCATCTTTAGTAAACTTTACTGCGGTTTCTACTGTTGGTGGTACTGCTTTACAATTCAAAAAAGAATCTGGTGCTACAATCACTGGTCTTTCTTTAACTGGTTATGACACTTCTATCGACTATAGAGATGGTGGTGCTGTTACTAACGTAACTATCGAAGGTGAAACTTCTAACCCTGCCTTATCTTATGTTGCTCCTGCTACTGTTGATGTTGATATCTTTAGCTGGGTAGGCACTAACAATACTGTTGAAAGTAACGTATTAAGCGGTGCTATAGGTTCTGATTTAACTTTAGACCCTGCAATTGATTACTTCCTAGAAGGTAATTTAAGTATCGAATCTGGTGCTACATTAACTATCCCTGCTGGTACAAGAATTGTTGCTGATGTTCAGGCGGGTGAAGAAACTAGTACGTATATCGTAGTTCAAAAAGGAGCTCAAATTGATGTTCAAGGTACTGCTGCTGAGCCAGTAATTATGACTTCTGTTAGCGAAACTCCTGGTGACTGGGGTGGTTTAGTTATCGCTGGTGACGCTACTACTACTAAAGGTGTAGATGCTACTGCTGAAGTTGGTGAAATTACTTATGGTGGTACAAATGACACAGATAGCTCTGGTAGCATTGCATACTTAATTATCAACTATGCTGGTGCTCAAATTAATCCTGAGTCTCAATACAATGGTCTTACTTTATATGCTGTAGGTTCTGAAACTACTATCGAAAACGTTGCTATCTTAAATGGTACTGACGATGGTGTTGAATTCTTTGGTGGTACTGTTTCTGCTTCTAAATTCTACTTAGAAAACAACCAAGATGATGCTGTTGACTGGACAGAAGGTTGGAACGGTACATTAACTGATGCTTATGTGTTACATACTGAAGCTGGTTTCTCTACGGCTGTTGAAGCTGATGGTGATAACAACAACCCATCTTTAGTAAACTTTACTGCGGTTTCTACCGTTGGCGGTACTGCTTTACAATTCAAAAAAGAATCTGGTGCTACAATCACTGGTCTTTCTTTAACTGGCTATGACACTTCTATCGACTATAGAGATGGTGGTGCTGTTACTAACGTAACTATCGAAGGTGCTACTTCTGACCCAGCATTAACTTATGAAGGTCCTGCCACTGTAAGTGCATCTTTATTTTCTTGGGCTACTGGTAACGCTGAAGCGCAATCAGCAGTTTTAACTGGTTCAGTTTCAGGTGCTGTAACTCTTGATGCAAACATCACTTACTTTTTAAATAGCTCTTTAAGCGTTGAAGATGGTGGTTCATTAACTATCCCAGCGGGTACTTTAATCGTTGCTGATTCAGAAGCTGGTGAAGAAACTAGTACGTACATTGTTGTTCAAAAAGGTGGTACTATTGATATTCAAGGTACAGCTGCAAATCCAGTAGTAATGACTTCTGCTAACGAAACTCCTGGTGACTGGGGTGGTTTAGTTATCGCTGGTGACGCTACTACTACTAAAGGTGTAGATGCTACTGCTGAAGTAGGTGAAATTGCTTACGGTGGTACTAACGATGCTGATAGCTCTGGTAGCATTGAATACTTAATTATTAACTATGCTGGTGCTCAAATTAATCCTGAGTCTCAATACAACGGTCTTACTTTATATGCTGTAGGTTCTGAAACTACTATCGATAACGTAGCTATCTTAAATGGTACTGACGATGGTGTTGAGTTCTTTGGTGGAACTGTTTCTGCTTCTAACTTTTATTTAGAAAATAACCAAGACGATGCTATCGACTGGACAGAAGGTTGGAACGGTACATTAACCAATGCTTATGTTTTACATACTGAAGCTGGTTTCTCTACTGCTGTTGAAGCTGATGGTGATAACAACAACCCTTCTTTGGTGAATTTAACTTGTGTATCTTCTGTTGGAGGTACTGCTTTACAATTCAAAAAAGAATCTGGTGCTACTATTACTGGTCTTTCTTTAACTGGTTATGATACTTCTATCGACTATAGAGATGGTGGTGCTGTTACTAACGTAACTATCGAAGGTGCTACCTCTGACCCAGCATTAACTTATGAAGGTGCTGCAACTGTTGATGTAGCTATTTTTGACTGGGCATCTAACTAAGTTTTAGCAACTAATTATATTCTAAAGCCTCGCAAATGCGGGGCTTTTTTTATGTCTTAGCTTTATTTTTATCAATTATTCTTTTTAATACTTCGATGAACTACACCAATCTTCGGTCAAGTACTGCATTTCATCGATCTTTTTAATTTTTGTCCCTCGCTAACCTTTCTATCTGAGGAGGTTATGACTATATTTGTGGCATACCCTTTGATAACTTACTTGCATGAAGAAACTTTACCTAACGCTTTTCTTATTCTTTGCAGTAGCATCAATGGCCTTTGGTCAACTAGATCAAACCTCATCAGATATTGATGGATTAAAGTTATATCCCAACCCAACTACTTCTGGTAAAATATTTATTAGTACTGCGCAAAATGCTGCTAAACAGATTGCTGTTTTCGACGTTCTTGGAACAAAAGTTTTAGAAACTACACTTCTTGGTAAGGAACTGAGCTTAGCCGAATTAAAAAAAGGAGTTTATATAATTAGGGTTGTTGAGAAAGATAATGTAGCCACTCGAAAGCTAATTATTAAGTAATTACTTACATTTCAAATATTTTAAAGCACACTTTGTCGGTTATTTTTAACCGTTAGTAGACAAGACCAACAGTATTCTTACATACACAACATAAACTATACACAATCATAGTCTAGACGTAATTTTGTTGTGCAGTTCCCCAAATTTTAATGCATGAAACAATTTTACTTTTTTTTCCTACTTATGAGCATCCCAATAGTTGTTGCTGGACAAGATTTGGTTTCAGTAAACAACAAAAATTTTGAAGAAATTAAGGGGCTTAGGTTATATCCTAATCCGGCTTACGGAAACGAAGTTTACATTACTACTAAAAGTAATGATGATAAAGAAATAAAGGTTTTTGATGTTTTTGGTGAGGTAGTATTATCTAACAAGTTAGAAAACAATACGCTCAACATCACTAATCTTACCCCAGGTATCTATGTGGTACAGGTAGAAGAAAACAAAAAAACAATTACCAGAAAACTGGTAGTTAAATAAACCAATTTCAATATTAACTATGAGCCTTGATTTATCGTCAAGGCTTTTTTTATTCGCTAATTTTGCACCATGCAGCAAAGTTTAGAGGCATCCATATTTAAAATTAACACTACATCAGAATTTGATGCATTGGCTTTAAAAGTATTTGAATTTCAATATCATACTAATAGTATTTACAAAAGATATTGTGATTTAATAGGCGTTAACGTCAATTTTATAAAAACACCTTATCAAATACCTTTTCTTCCTATTGAATTTTTTAAAAATCATAAAATAGTAAGTACTACAACTAAACCAGAAATAGAATTTACCAGTAGTGGTACTACTGCCACCGGCACAAGCAAACATTTAGTTTCTAACTTAAGACTTTACGAGCAAAGCTTTATCAAAGGTTTTGAGTACTTCTATGGTCCTATTGAGGAGTACTGTATTCTTGCCTTGCTACCTGCCTATTTAGAACGCCAAGGCTCTTCTTTGATTTATATGGTAGAGTCTTTTATGCAGCGTTCTAAACATTTAGAAAATGGGTTCTTTCTCTACAATCATGACACGCTCTACTCCAAATTACAGCAACTTGAAAAAATCAAACAAAAAACCTTGCTCATTGGTGTTTCTTTTGCGCTTCTAGACTTTGTAGAATCCTATAAAACAAAGCTAAATAATACAA
The DNA here is from genome assembly GCF_014235875.1 of Croceivirga lutea. Classification (GTDB taxonomy): domain Bacteria; phylum Bacteroidota; class Bacteroidia; order Flavobacteriales; family Flavobacteriaceae; genus Croceivirga; species Croceivirga lutea. Next base: position 300,637 of record NZ_JACJUK010000002.1, read on the forward strand.
TTGTGATGGAGACAGGCGGAATGAAAGGTAGAAGAAAAGAAATTCTTAGAGATGAACTTCACCAAATTCTTAAAGCTGGTTTTGGAGTAAGTGATATACACTCAGAATACGGAATGACAGAATTGCTTTCTCAAGCGTATTCTAAAGGCAAAGGAATATTTGAAACTCCACCATGGATGCGAATTTTCTCTAGAAATACAGAAGACCCCCTAACGCTACAAAATAAAGGCACCACCGGCGGACTAAATATTATTGATTTAGCTAACCTAAATTCGTGTTCCTTTATTGCTACACAAGACCTTGGCCGAGTTCACAGAAATGGTGACTTTGAAGTTATTGGCAGGTTTGACCACTCTGATATTAGAGGATGCAATCTAATGGCCATGTAACCACAACTGCCATACTTACAATACTTTAAGCTTTCTATACAATTTAACCTGATTGATTTTAAGAATGGTCTATCTTAAAAATTCAACCAATCTATATATAATATGAAACGCAAGCAATTTATTAAAACAAGTCTAACGGTAACTTCCGCGGCACTAGTTACACCCGTTTTTGGTTCTAGAACATCATTAAAAAAGAATTTAGACCCAAAAATTGTTAGAGCTAAAGAGGGTAAACAAGTTAATGTTATTGGAGATCAACAAACATTTAAATTAACTGGTGAAGACACCGACGGACAATTTACGCTTATTGAAGAAGTAAATCCTCCGGGAACCATGATACCCCCTCATGTACACACTAAAGAAGACGAAATTTTTAAGGTTCTTGAAGGTGAGCTAGAGGTTACTGTAGGTAGTAATACTACTATTTTAAAAGCTGGAGATTTGGCGTTTGCCCCAAAAAACATTCCACATTCGTGGAAAGTTGTAGGGGAGATACCTTGCAAAACTATACTCAGCGCATTCCCCTCAGGAATAGAATTAATGTTTGAAGAATTGGGAGCATTACCTCCAGGAAAACCAGATTTTCCAAAAGTGGCTGCTATTTGCAATCGCTACGGTATCTCTTTCTTAACCGCTTAGTTCTATTTTACAATAAGAATAAAGTAGTTCTTTTTACCTCGTTGAAGTAAGACAAATTTATCACTAATAAGGTCGGTAGTGGTTATGGTATAACTCTCACCGACTTTTTCTTTATTTACAGAAATTGAGTTTTGCTTCAACTCGCGTCTAGCTTCACCATTGGAACTTAAAAAACCTGTCTTAGCTGCTAAGGCTCCAATCATATCTAGCCCTTCTGTAATATCATCTTTAGAAATTTCGGCTTGTGGAACACCCTCAAATACATCTAAAAATGTTTTTTCATTAAGCTGCTTTAAATCCGCTGAAGTAGACTTGCCAAATAGAATATTACTAGCCTTTACTGCATTTTCTAAATCTTCTGCTGAATGCACCATAGTAGTAACCTCTTCGGCCAATTTTTTCTGAAGTTGTCGTAAATGCGGTTCTTTTTTATGCTTAGCAACTAATTCTTCAATTTCGTCTTTACTTAAGAATGTAAATATCTTTATATACTTTTCAGCATCTTCATCTGAAGTATTTAGCCAATATTGATAAAAACGGTATGGTGAAGTTCGTTCTGGGTCTAACCAAACGTTGCCACCTTCTGTTTTTCCAAATTTTGTTCCGTCTGCTTTTGTTATCAGTGGGCAAGTCAATGCAAAACCTTTACCACCGCCAATACGTCTTATAAGTTCAGTACCTGTAGTTATGTTACCCCATTGGTCACTACCACCCATTTGCAGGGTGCAATTGTGCGCTTTGAATAGGTGCAAAAAATCATACCCTTGTACTAACTGATACGTAAATTCAGTAAAAGACATACCTTCTTTTGCTTCGGCAGAAAGTCTTTTTTTAACTGAATCTTTAGCCATCATGTAATTAACCGTAATATGCTTACCTACATCACGAATGAAATCTAGAAAAGAAAAATCTTTCATCCAATCGTAATTATTCACAAGTAAAGCTGCATTAGGAGCATCACTATCAAAATCTAAAAATTTAGACAACTGATTTTTTATGGCTTCTTGATTATGCCTTAAAGTGGCTTCATCTAACAAGTTACGTTCTGCAGATTTTCCAGAAGGGTCTCCAATCATTCCCGTTGCTCCTCCTACTAAAGCCAGTGGCCTATGACCTGCTAATTGAAAATGTCTTAGTAACATTACCCCAACTAAATGACCAATATGTAAAGAGTCTGCTGTTGGGTCAATGCCCACATACGCAGATTGCATACCTTCTAATAAATGTTCTTCGGTACCTGGCATAACATCATGTAACATTCCTCTCCAGGTAACTTCTTCAACAAAATTCTTCTGCATTTCTAAGCTTATTATGTATTGGATTTGCAAATATAGAATCTTGGTTGGGCTTCAGCGTAATTTATTTAGCTACTTTTAAGCATGATTTTAGTTACAGGAGCAACAGGTCTTGTTGGAGCGCATTTATTACACCGCCTAGTTCTTAAAGGTGAAAAAATCAGAGCCGTTTATAGAACAGAAAAACGGCGTTCTCAAGTTGAAAAAATCTTTAGTTATTATAGCGAAAACTCAAAAGAATTAATTGAGAAAATAGAATGGTTGCCATGTGATATTACTGATGTACCCAAACTTAGTAAAGCGTTTAAAAACATCACCAAAGTCTACCATTGCGCTGCCTTTATCTCATTTGATCCCAGTAAATTATCTCAACTAACAAAAACAAATATCGAAGGCACCGCTAATATTGTAAACTTGGCTATTGCTAATAAGGTAGCTAAAATCTGCTATGTAAGTTCCATTGCCACTTTAGGTTTACCAAAAAAAGATGAAGAAATTGATGAAAATACCGAATGGAACCCCACGAGCGCAAATGTATATTCTTTAACAAAATACGATGCTGAATTAGAAGTTTGGAGAGGTACTCAAGAAGGAGTACCAGCGGTAATTGTAAATCCTGGTGTTATTTTAGGACCTGGAACTTGGAAAAGAGGTAGTGGTTCTTTTTTTAGTCGGTATTCTAGAAAACAAAACTACGCCTTACCGGGAAGCACAGGCTATATTGGCGTAGATGATGTAGTTGCAGTAATGACATTTTTAATGGATGCTGAAATAGAAAATGAAAGATTTGTCTTGGTCGCTGAAAATCTGCCATTCAAAACTGTACAAACACAAATTTTAAAGGCCTTTGGTTTACCTGCACCAAAGTATATGATTAAACCTTGGCAGCTTCAAGTATTCTGGAGACTAGATTGGCTACGGCATAAAATAACCGGCTCTAGAAGGGTTTTATCTAAAAATTTAGCCAATACCATACCTACTCACAGCACATATTCAGGTGAAAAATTAAAACAGTTTTATCCCGAGAAATTAGAACCGATACAAGAAGTAATTAAAAAATGTTGTGCTATTTACGTTCAGGAACATTAGCACTCCTTAATTTTTGAATGCTATCTGAGCGTTTTTCATTAGCCGCTTTTATACTATCTGCTCTTTTCTTTCTAGCCTCATCATACACTTCAGAAGCTGCCAAAAGTCTACTTTCGACTTCTTCATACATTAGTTGATATTCTAACGGTATAGAAGCATAATATTTATCACTACTAACATATTGCATACTATCTATACTGTGTTTTTTAAACAGGTACGGCATAATCTCATCAATGTTATTCTCTTTTAACGATGCGGGATTTGTTGAACGTATACTGTTATAGATAGCCAAATCGTAATAAATGGCTATCATCTTTTCTTTTTCAATAAGATTATTAGGCTCTTCTACCACTTTTTCACCACAAGAAAAAGCCAAAATCACCAATAAAAGAAAACAAAACTTTTTCATTAATCTCTATCAAATGTAAGACGGCGCCCTGCTTTTTGTTTATTTACCTTGCCATTTTCGTAAGCTAAAAATCCATTAACAAAGGTGCGCTTTACTTTGTGATCAAAGGTAACACCTTCAAAAGGTGACCATCCACATTTATACAAAATATTAGCTTTTTTAACCTGCCATTTAGAATTTGGCGCAACCTCAACAAGGTCAGCAAAATAGCCTTCTTTAATATATCCTCTTTTTTCAATATCAAATAATAATGAAGGATTATGGCACATTTTTTCAACCACTTTTTCTATACTTATTTTACCCTCTGTATAACTCTGCAGCATTGCAGGTAGCGCATGTTGCACTAAAGGACCACCTGAAGGCGCTTTAGTATACACATTCTGCTTTTCGTCCCAAGTATGCGGAGCATGGTCTGTTGCTACAACATCAAACCTATCATCTAGTAGGGCTTCCCATAACGCTGTTCTGTCTTTTGCAGTTTTTACAGCAGGGTTCCACTTTATTAATGTGCCTTTTTCTTGATAATCTTCATCTGAAAACCACAAGTGATGAATACATACTTCTGAGGTAATTTTTTTATCCTTTAAAGGAATAGTATTGTCAAATAAGAATGTTTCTTTACCTGTAGAAACGTGAAAAACATGAAGCCTCGCTCCTGTTTTTTTAGCTAGCGCTATAGCTCTAGAAGAAGATAAATAACAAGCTTCTTCACTACGTATAATAGGATGATATTTTATTGGAATATCATCACCATACTTTTCTTTATAAATTGCTAAATTATTTCTGATTGTAGTTTCATCTTCACAATGAGCAGAAATGACCATTTGGGTGTTCTTAAAGATGTTTTCAATAACCTGTTCATCATCTACCAACATGTTACCTGTTGAAGAACCTAAAAACAACTTAATTCCAGAACAACTTTTAGGGTCAACTTTTTTTAATTCTTCTAAATTGTCATTGGTGCCACCAAACAAAAATGAGTAATTGGCGTAAGACGAAGCTGCCGCCATTTGAAATTTTTCTTCTAATTTTTCAATGGTGGTAGTTTGCGGATTGGTATTAGGTTGCTCCATAAAGGAAGTAATACCCCCTGCAATAGCCGCGCTACTTTCTGTTGCAATAGTACCTTTGTGGGTTAATCCTGGTTCTCTAAAATGTACTTGGTCATCAATAACACCAGGAATCACCCAGTTTTCTTCGCAGTCAATAGTTTTAATGTTAGCTTCCGTAATGTTCGAATCTAATCGCTCTATATATTCACCATGAATTAAAATATCTTGAACTTTTACCGTTCCTTCATTTACAGTTTTTGCATTTTTAAGTAGCACTTTACTCATCTTACTGAAAACTTTTTTTATCGAAAATACTCCTAAATCGCATTTTTACAACTCCAAAAATAGCTTCCTTAATAATAGAGGTATTCATTTTAGATTGGCCGTTAACCCGGTCTGTAAATACAATCGGAATTTCTTTTAAATTGAATTTTTTTAGATAGGCTCTATATTTCATCTCTATTTGAAATGCATACCCAATAAATCGAACCTTATCTAAATTAATAGCTTCTAACACCTTTCGTTGATAACAAACAAAACCTGCGGTTGGGTCATGCACTCGCATACCAGTTATTAACTTAACATACCAAGATGCACCATAAGAAAGTAGTATTCTATTCAATGGCCAATTAACAACGTTAACTCCTTTTATATACCGTGAACCAATAGCGATGTCAGCACCATTTAAACATGCTCGGTGTAAGCGCAACAGATCACTTGGAGTATGAGAAAAATCTGCGTCTATTTCAAAAATATAATTGTAGTGTTTTTCTAACGCCCATTTAAAACCGTGAATATACGCCTTACCTAATCCTGATTTTCCTGGTCTAACTTCTAAGAACAAACGCTCTCCAAATTTGGTCTGTAATTCTTGTACAACTTGCGCTGTACCGTCTGGCGAATTATCGTCTACTACCAAAATGTGAAAAGGGGTTTTTAAATCTAAAATGGTCCTTATAATGGCTTCAATATTCTCAATTTCATTATAAGTTGGTATGATAACAAGACAGTCTGACACTGGACAAATTTTAGCTTGTAAAAATAAGGGTTTGTAAAGATATGTAATTAAGCTACCAAACCACGGCAAAGGCTTTTGTAAATTTGTACTTTAAATTAAATCAACCATGCAGAAATACTTCCCTCGGCTTTTTCTATTACTCTTGGGATTACTGTTTTTAATCAACCTTCTACAAAGCAATTTTACACAGTTGATTTATGATGAAGCCTATTATTGGTACTATGCTCAACATATGGCATGGGGTTATTTTGACCATCCGCCAATGATAGCGGGCATGATTAAGCTAAGTAGCTGGATAGCTACTGGTGAATTAGGGGTTAGATTGGTTACCACCGTATTCAGCGTGGGTACATTAGCATTACTATGGTTACAAATAGACCATAAAGACAAAAACAAAAACATACCCTTGTTCTTTCTTTTAGTCTTTGCTATGCCTTTACTCAATGCCTACGGTTTTTTTACACTACCAGACACCCCATTGCTATTTTTCTCAGCGCTTTTTTTACTAATCTATAAACGGTTTTTAGTAGAACCATCTTGGACTAAAGCCCTTGTAATGGGCATTGTAATGGCTGCCATGATGTATAGTAAGTACCATGCAGCTTTAATCATAATTTTTGTGCTACTTTCTAATATTTCTCTTTTAAAAAATAAGTATGCATGGGCCGCTGTTAGTGTAGCTTTATTAAGTTTTGTGCCACACTTTATTTGGCTAAATAAAAACGATTGGGTTACTATATTTTTTCATATTTACGAAAGACCCAATCAAGCATACACTTTTACAGGAAATACCCTAGGCTATCTAGTAAACCTTATTGCAAATTTTGGATTGCTTTTTCCTTTTGTTTATTGGGCACTTTATAAAACTAAAATCACAGATAAATACACTAAAGCACTAGTTTACTTAAGTGTAGGGTTTATTCTGTTTTTCTTTATTTCAACATTTAATAGACGTTCTCAAGCCCAATGGGTTATTGCCCTTTGTATACCGTTAACAGTACTAACCTACAATTGGTTACTACAAAATACAAAAGCAAGAATTTGGACGTTTCGTTTAGGAATAGCCAGTTTATTACTTCTATTGTATGCTAGAGTTTGGCTCATTTACCAACCCTTATTACCAAAGGTTTTTGAGACCCATGGTAATAAAGCATTTACTGAACGTATTTTAGAAAAGGCGGACGGCGCAGCAGTAATTTTCGAGAATAGTTACCGTAGAGCATCAATGTTTAGTTTTTACGCTGGTCAACCTTCTTTCAGTTTAAACAATCTGTTTTATCGTTACAATCAATATGCGCTTGATGATTCTGAAAACTACTTTCAGGCCAAAAGAGTGGCGTATATTTCTCCGCATTATCCTGCAAAAGATTTTAAAGTAATGTATAAGGATAGTAGTTCGTTTAATGGAACTTTTATCGACAATTTTACTTCTTACCGAAAATTAAAAGTAATTATTCCAGAAGATGAGGTTTTACTAGACGTAAACCCTATTGAAATAAAGATTTATAATCCTTACAAGGTTGATATACCTGTAGATTCTTTGAAATTTTACGGTGGATTTACAGATGGGTATAAGAAAATGCAAAAATCTTATCCATTAGAACTCAACAAAGAATATTCACAGCTGCTATTAAAACAAGATACTACTACAGTGCATGTAAATATACCTAGTCTGCCAGAAAACGATTTTGAATATATTAGATTTGGCATTTTAGAGAATAATCTTTTTCCTGGAATAAACAGTAAACCCTATAAACTAGTATCTGGTGGAGGCAATAACTAGACAGATTCAAAATCTTGACCTGGTAACACTATTGTTATTTGTTTCGCTATGCGCCTTTGCAGGAGCTAAAATTTTTGACAAAAATAAATTTGGAGTTTATATAATTCTTCCTGTAAACAACAAATACTTAACCATTCACAATAAAAAAGGAAAACTAATTTCTTGGTTTCATTTACTAAATACAGCTTTTCAACTTCTTAACTTTTCAATTTTCGGGTATTTAACTATTAAAGTTTTTACTGCTAATCAATACTTAGAATTAAAAGACTTGCTCTGGTATTTGCTTTTATGTCTCTTCTTTTTTGTAATGGTTAAGTTGATTTTACAGCTTTTAACTGGTTATATTTTTAATATTGAAAACCGAATTTTAGAATATATTTTCAACAAACAATCTTATTTTAATTATAGTGCCCTTATAGCCTGTGTAGGAAACATTATTTTGGCGTATGTATTACCAGAATCTGTAACTGTGGTATACCTCATTATTGGGCTTATTTTTCTACTAAATATTGTAGGATTAGTTAATACAATAAAAACCCATCAAATCTATATTAAGTCTCACTTGTTGTATTTTATTTTGTACCTTTGCGCACTTGAAATTGCACCCCTAGTAATTTTTGGTAGCTATCTAAAAGGTTGAAACAGATGAAAGTAAAGACGATTTTGGTTTCACAACCAGAACCGAAAATGGAAAACTCTCCTTACTCACGACTTATTGACAAGGAAAAGGTAAAAGTTGATTTTAGACCTTTTATTCATGTAGAAGGTGTTCCTGCAAAGCAAGTACGTGAGCAAAAGATTGATTTATCTCAATTTACGGCTATAATTTTAACTAGTCGTAATTCTGTGGACCATTTCTTTAGAATTGCTGAAGAAATGCGTTTTAAAGTTCCAGACAGTATGAAATATTTCTGCCAGTCTGAAGCGGTTGCCTATTACCTTCAAAAGTATGTGGTTTACCGTAAGCGTAAAATTTATGTTGGTAAACGGTTGTTCAGTGATCTTACTCCAATGTTTAAAAAATATAAAGACGAAAAGTTTTTATTACCATCATCAGATGTTTTAAAAGCAGACGTTCCTAAGGTTTTAGACGATTTAAAATTAGATTGGATAAGAGGTGTTTTTTATAAAACTGTTATTAGCGACCTTTCTGATTTAAGAAATGTGTATTATGACATTCTTGTTTTCTTTAGTCCTTCTGGTATAGAATCATTACTTCAAAACTTTCCAGATTTTGAACAAAACAATACAAGAATAGCGGTCTTTGGTAATAGTACTGTTAAAGCAGCCACGACTGCTGGTTTACGAATAGACATTCAGGCTCCGACACCAGAAACACCGTCGATGACAATGGCATTGCAGAAGTACATTTCTGACGCCAACAAATAAATTAAAAAACCCAACTTAAAAAGTTGGGTTTTTTTATGCTCTTTTACTTACCTCCATCCAATTTATCTTGTAACTTTTTCAACTCATCCCACTTACCTTGATGGGCAAGTTTAGCCTGTTTAGGCCATGAGTTTGGTTTGTGCATGCGATATCTTGAACCTGCATTCTCCAAAATTGTAGCTAAGGTTTTTACCTTTGCTTCACTTAACAGTTTAAAGGTATTTATTCCGTTTTCTGCCAGCAAACCAGCAATTTTAGGACCTATTCCTTCAATTTTTGTTAAATCTTCTTTATTAGATTTTTTAACCGCCCTTTTAGGTTTAACCACATTTGTTAAATCAACTACACTATTATCAATTCCGTGAAAAGGCGATGGTACATAAGAATCTGCGGCATCGTCATTAAACCAAGTAAAATCTAAGTTTACATACCTAAATTCATATTTACTACCATTTTTTAAAGTTACCTTTCTAACATAAGAACCCCTTTTCTTTTCCATTTTAAAATCTTCATCTGCCATTCTCCAATTATTGAAGTCTCCAATTAGGAATATATCTGATTCTGACGGAATGTTATTTGGGTCTAGCTTAAAGGTAACCTCAGTATGTTTACCATCTTTAGTAATATTTTTTTTAAGTGCCATAATATGTGGATTAGATTACAAACAAAAGTACTATTACAATTAACACGCAATCAACTATTTGAGTAAAATAATTGTAAGCTTTTACAATTCCACACAACTCAAATAATACTAAAAAGCGTATCGCTGCGGACCTCCTCGTCTTATTTCTTCACTAGCGTAGGCCTCAAACTTTTTAAAATTATTTCTAAACGCATTAGATAACTTAAATGCCGTTGTGTAATACGCTTGGTCATCATTCCAAGTAGCTCTTGGACTTAATACCTTCGTAGGCACACCCGGACATTCTCTTGGTTGTGCTACCCCAAAAACTGAATGTATGTGATAATTATCGTAGCTATACAGACCTAATTCACCACTTAACGCTGCGCTTATCATTGCTCTGGTGTATTTAAGTTCCATACGCGTACCAACTCCATAAGGTCCACCGGTCCAACCAGTATTAATTAACCATACATCAACCCCAGATTTTTTCATCTTCTTGCTTAACATTTCAGCATAAACCGTAGGATGCAATGGCATAAATGGTGCACCAAAACATGCTGAAAAAGAGGGTTGCGGCTCTACAACACCTGCTTCTGTACCTGCAACTTTTGCAGTATACCCAGAAATAAAATGGTATGCCGCCTGTGATGGCGTTAATTTTGAAATTGGAGGTAGCACACCAAATGCATCTGCTGTTAAAAAGAAAATATTTTTTACGTTTTCACCAATCGAAGGTTCTTGAATATTTTCTATATGATAGATGGGATAGCTAACTCGCGTATTCTGAGTTATAGAAGTATCTGCAAAATTTACATTACCACTATCATCCATAATCACATTTTCTAAAATGGCCCCTTTTTTAATTGCGCCATAGATTTCTGGTTCTTTTTCTGCAGATAGGTTAATTACTTTGGCATAGCAACCACCTTCAAAATTAAAAACAGAATTATCTGGTGTCCAACCATGTTCATCATCTCCAATCAGCTTTCTATTTGGGTCTGTAGAAAGTGTGGTTTTACCTGTACCTGAAAGCCCAAAGAATATAGCGGTATCACCATCTTCGCCTACATTGGCAGAACAATGCATAGGCAATACATTCTTAAATGTTGGTAAAATAAAGTTTAAAGCTGAAAAAATACCTTTCTTAATTTCACCGGTATAGCCAGTTCCACCAATAAGCGCAATTTTTCTAGTAAAGTTCAAAATGGCAAAATTGTGTTGTCTAGTGCCATCTTCTTCTGCATTAGCCATAAAACCAGGAGCGTTAACCACCGTCCATTCGGGTTCAAAATTGTCTAGTTCAGCTTCGGTAGGTCTTAAAAACATGTTGTATGCAAACATATTTGACCATGGGTATTCATTGATTACCCTTAGATTCAATTTATAGTTTGCATCAGCGCATGCATAAGCATCTCTAACGTATAATTCTTTATTGTTTAAATAAGAAATTACCTTATCATATAACTTATCAAACGCTTCTGGTTCAAAAGGTATATTAATATCTCCCCACCAAATTTTCTCCTTAGTTATTGCATCTTTTACAATAAATCGGTCTTTAGGAGAACGACCGGTAAATTCTCCTGTATTGATAGCAATTGCACCAAGAGAAGACTCTTTTCCTAAGTCTTTATCGAGTATTTCTTGATGTAGTTCGTTTGAGGTTAATTGGTATTTAATGTTTTCGTGAGTAATTCCGTAAGTTTTTAACGAAATCGTTTTCGAAGTCTGGGCAGAATTTGCCATGTAAAATATAATTTGAAGTTTAGTTACTACAAAACTATAGATTTTTAACAGTACAGCCCTTTAATTTTGGATTTATAACATTAATTATTGGTTAAAATGCGAAATAGTAAATAACCCCATCCTCCTATTAACATTGTACCACCTATTGGAGTGATAATTCCGATTTTTCTAAAATCAAAGGCAGTTAAATTGTTGGTTGCTAGTAGATAAATTGAAAAAGAAAACAAGATTACACCTAAAGTTATAAGAATATAAACTGGCTTTTTAGCTACTTCATTTAAAGTTAATACACTTAAAAAAATTAAAAATAAAGCATGATACATTTGATACTTTACCCCTGTCTCAAAGGTGTTTAATTCTTCTGGTGATAGTACTTTTTTGAGTCCGTGTGCTCCAAAAGCACCCAAAACCACAGCAAGTATGCCAAAGACTAATCCTGTAATTAAAATTGTTTTATTCATAACTTTTTATCGTCTTTTTATTAGAAAATATAACAAGTTGCTATTTTAGAACTCTGAAAACAAAAATACACCTATGTCTAGAAATATATTAGTTATTGGAGCTGGTAAATCTACTGCTCATTTACTTGATTACTTTTTTGATAAATCAGAAGAGGAGCAACTTTACATTACCATAGCTGATTTAAACCCAGACAACCTGCCTGAACATATTAGAAATCATAAAAATTGTAATCCTGTTAAACTAGATATTACAGATGTTAATGCCAGAAATATTTGCATTGAAAAGGCGGACATTGTGGTTTCTATGCTTCCTGCCCGTATGCATTTAATAGTAGCACAAGATTGTTTAACATTTAATAAAAACCTCATAACCGCTTCTTATGTAAGCAATGATCTCTTAAAACTAGATGAGGAAGTTAAAAAGAAAGGTCTTGTTTTTATGAATGAAATTGGTCTTGACCCTGGTATTGACCATATGAGTGCCATGGAAGTTATTGATAGAATACGTGCTAAAGGCGGTAAAATACTGCTTTTTGAATCTTTTACAGGTGGATTAGTAGCACCTGAAAATGATAATAACCTATGGAATTATAAATTTACATGGAATCCAAGAAATGTGGTGTTAGCCGGTCAGGGCGGTGCTGCAAAATTTATACAAGAGGGTACTTATAAATACATTCCTTACCACAAACTATTCAGACGTACAGAATTTTTAGATATAGCTGGGTATGGAAAATTTGAAGGCTATGCTAACAGAGACTCATTAAAGTATAGAGAAGCTTATGGGTTAACTAATGCGTTAACTCTTTATAGAGGCACTATGCGTAGAGTAGGATTTTCAAAAGCATGGAATATGTTTGTACAATTAGGAATGACAGATGATTCTTATCAGATTGAGAATACAAACGGTATGTCTTACAGAGAATTTGTAAATCTGTTTTTACCATACTCCCCTACAGATTCTGTTGAATTAAAACTAAGACATTACCTTAAAATTGATCAAGATGATATTATGTGGGAAAAATTAGAAGAACTCGATTTGTTCAGCCCTTCTAAAAAAATTACCATTGAAAACGCTACACCTGCACAATGTTTACAAACTATTTTGGAAAATAGCTGGACACTTGGTAGCAATGAAAAAGACATGATTGTGATGTACCATAAATTTGGTTATGAACTAAACGGAGTAAAGAAACAAATAGATGCCAACATGGTGGTTTTAGGCGAAAATAAATCTCATACTGCTATGTCTAAAACTGTTGGGTTACCCGTTGCTATAGCCACCCTGCAAATACTCAATAAAAAAATTACCAAACCTGGCGTTCAAATACCTATTACCAAAGAAGTGTATGAACCTATTCTCAATGAACTTAAAAAGTACGATATCATTTTTAATGAGTTCGAAGTACCGTATTTAGGTTATAATCCTGACTCAGTAGCAAGTTAACAATTGATTGTAGTTTGCTATCTTTAGTTATAATTTGAAAGCTAAAGATGAAATCTTCGAACACAACAATAAAAATAGACGGAATCGACAAGAAAATTCTAAGATACTTAATGGATGATGCCAGAAAACCAATCTTAGAAATTGCCCGAAACATTGGAATTTCTGGTGCTGCTATTCATCAACGTTTACGAAAATTAGAATCTTCTGGTCTAATTGCAGGCTCCAAATTTGTGGTGAATCCTAGAGTTCTTGGATATTCAACCATGGCTTATATTGGCATTTATTTAGATAGAGCAATGAGTAACCCAAAAGCCGTAAAGGCATTAGAAAAAATCCCCGAGGTATTAGAGTGTCATTATACTACAGGTAACTGGTCTATTTTAATAAAAGTGTTATGTAAAGATAACGAGCACCTTATGCATGTCTTAAACAAAAAGATTCAACAAATTGAAGGGGTATCAAGAACTGAAACCTTTATTTCTTTAAACCAACAAATAGACCGACAAATTGAAATTTAACTTGATTCAGTCTAAATAAGCATTATATTTGCGTTCATGCTTTTATTAGAAAAGTCAACATATTATTCGGTTCATCAATCTGAAACTAAACGTTTGTTTCATGTAGATTTTGGACAAAAAGTTGTTAAGCTCAACTTTTGTCAAATGCTTGCACTTAGAGAAAAAGTGAATGCCATTCAGTTAGATTTACTTTTTGATAGCGAAGTAAACAAGCATGGTTTACATATGTTAACCCTTTGCAACAACGAACACCTTTTTGTTCTTAGCATTGAACAGGTGATAGATTTAGTAAGATTAGTGCACAATAGTTTTGCCGCTATGGGACTTTCACAAAAATACGTTCCCGTTTCGTTATAATTAATTTATATTAAGTCTTAAATCATTTACAAAGTAGAACCCGTAGTACTTTTTTGGGTTTGCATTTTGTATTTTTATATTTCAAAATTGGAAACAATGAAAGATATTGCAAGACAACAGTTAAGCATACAAGTTGAGTCTATGGATTTGCTTAACAACCAAATAAAAATGGAGGCACACGCCTCTGCCACATACTTAGCCATGGCATCTTGGTGTGAACAAAATGGTTTTTTTACCAGCGCTAAATTCTTTTTTAAACAATCAGAAGAAGAACGTGAGCACATGATGAAGATTTTTCATTTTTTGGTAGATGTAGGTGGTAATCCTATTTCGCCAGAAGTAACAGGAATTAATCATGAATTTTCTTCAATTTTAGAAGTATTTGAATCTGCCTTAGAACATGAAGTTAAGGTTACAGAATCTATAAAGAACATTGTCAAAAAAGCTAGACAATCTCTAGATATTACAACAGAACGCTTTTTAGATTGGTTTATATTAGAGCAAGTAGAAGAAGAAAATACGGTTCGTGATATTGTTGACATGATTGAACTTACTGGCATGGAAGGTGTTGGCAAACAAATGATAGATGATAAAGTAGCTGATTGGATTGAATAGTTCTATTCCAAAAAGTTTACAAATTAGGGTAAGCAGTTATGAATATAAAACCATAACTGCTTACCTTTTTTTATGTCTTTTTTTCTTTCAATTCAATATTTACGGCCAATTAACCTATCCTGAAAAACAATATAAAAATCAAATAGAAATTGGTCATGACAATGACTTTTTTGTAGTTACAGACCGGTATTATTCTTCTGGCTTGTTTTTAACCTACAGAAAACTTCTTAAGAATACACTAGTTACTCCAGCAGAACAACTAGAATTTAGTTTAGCTCAAGAAATGTATACGCCGAAATATACACTTTCAACTGATGTTAACGATTTTGATAGACCCTATGCTGGTTTTCTCGGGGTTACCACTAAATGGTCTGCACCATTTAAAAATCAGATGAGCAACGTAGCTGTTTTAGTAGGTTTAGCTGGACCCGCTAGTGGAGCTGGTCAACTTCAAAAGTGGTATCATAAGGCCGTGGCTATTTCTGATTCTCCATTATGGATAGATGAACTCAACAACTCGTTTCACTTAAATATCTATTACCAACATGTTTTTGAATGGAAGATAGCCCCAAACCCATTTGGAATATTTATGGCGTTTACACCTAAACTTGCTGCTGGCTCAAGAGACATCTACATTCAACCGGAAGGTGTTTTCTATTTTGGTCGACGTAACGAACTCAAAAATAGTATTGCCTATAATCGATTGGGTAGTAATAATCGTGAAATTTACTTTTCACTTCGTTTTGCTTATCGGAGTGTTTTCTACAATGGTTTAATTCAAGGCAATGGATTCAACACAACCTCTAGCTTTACCACTGAAAGCGCCAAATATCTCTTCATTGGTGGATTTGACTTTAATCATCGTTTTAATAAAAATGATTTTAAAGTAGGTATTCGCTATAATACCAAAGAAACACCGCTAGCAGACAAACACATCTATTTTAAACTTGGCTATGCTTTAGCTTTTTAATAAAAAAAGCCAGTATCCAAAACATACCGGCCATAATTTTTAAGGGAACTAAAAGTAATTAGTCTCTACCCCCTAATACTTGTAAGCCCCAATATACCAAGGTAGCTAAAGACCCTATTGCAGCAACTAAATATGTTCTAGCTGCCCATTTTAATGCGTCTTCTGAACCTTTATATTCTTGTTGGGTCACCATATTTTTTTGCTGTAACCAGACTAAGGCTCTTTTACTAGCATCATATTCTACAGGTAAAGTAATAAAACTAAATAGTGTTGCAGCTGCCATCATTACTAAACCAGCAACAGCTATCCAATAGCCCATTCCTACTCCTGCAGCTGCCCCTAAGGCAAGTCCGCCAAATACTACCCAGGTAGACATACCAGAAGTAACGCTAACAACCGGTACTAATTTTGAACGCATGGTTAACCATTCATATGCTTGTGCATGCTGTACAGCGTGACCAACCTCGTGAGCTGCCACAGCTGCTGCAGCTGCGTTTCTTTGACTGTAAACAGCTTCACTTAAGTTTACCGTTTTGTTTTTAGGATTATAATGGTCAGTTAATCTACCAGGTGTAGAAATAACCTTTACATCTCGTATACCATGGTCGTCTAACATTTTTTGAGCTATCTCAGCTCCGCTCATTCCGTTTTGTAAATGAACCTTTGAATAATGCTTGAACTTACTTTTTAATCGTGAACTAACTAACCAGCTTATTAGCGCTATTGCACCGATTAATATATAATATCCTGTCATAGTGTTTAATTTTTACCTTTTAAATATACTATTATATAACAAAAATCTAGCCAATTCTTTTTTTAACTGAAATCTGACAAAAAGACAACTGTAAAAAAAAGGCCCATGAATTAACATGGGCCCCTTTTGACTGAATTAACTATAAAACTAAACCGAAAATCTTCTATACCAATACGGGCTCATTCCAATTAAAAGCCTCTATAATTTCTTTATATATTATTTTACCCTCTACAACATTTAAACCTTTTTCTAAAGACTTATCTTGCCTACATGCTGCTTGCCAACCTTGATTTGCCAATTTTAAAACATATGGTAAGGTTACATTTGTCAACGCTATAGTAGAGGTATATGGCACTGCTCCTGGCATGTTTGCCACACAATAGTGAACTACATCATCTATTACATAAACAGGCTCTTGATGCGTTGTTGCTCTTGTAGTTTCTACACACCCACCTTGATCTACAGCAACATCTACAATCACTGTACCTGGACGCATTTCTTTTAACATGTCACGAGTAATTAGGTTAGGTGCTTTTTTACCTTTGAGTAGTACACCACCTATAATTAAATCGTGTGTTTTAATATGATTTCTTATACTAAGTTCTGTAGAGTAATCTGTAACTACATGATTAGGCATTACATCATTAACATAACGCAACCTTTTCATGTTAACATCCATAATAGTTACATGAGCTCCAAGTCCTGCCGCCATTTTAGCGGCCTGAATACCTACAGTACCCGCACCTAATACTAACACTTTACCAGGAGCAACTCCTGGCACCCCGCCCAATAATACACCACGACCTTTTTCTGGTTTTTCTAAATATTTAGCACCTTGCTGAATTGCCATTCTACCTGCAACCTCAGACATTGGTGTTAATAAAGGTAAAGACCCATCTTCATCTTCAACCGTTTCATAAGCTATACAGATGGATTTGCTGTCAATCATAGCTTTGGTCAAGGGTTCACTCGAGGCAAAATGAAAATAAGTAAAAACCACTTGTCCTTTTTTTATGAGACCATACTCTTCGTCGATGGGTTCTTTAACCTTTACAATCATATCACTTATAGCATATATCTGACCTATAGTATCTAGAATCTGAGCACCTGCTTCTTGATAATCTTTGTCAAAAAATCCACTTCCCTCACCCGCGCTTGCTTGCACATACACTGTATGGTTGTTTTTTACCAATTCAAAAACGCCAGAGGGAGTCATACCCACTCTGCTTTCATTGTTCTTTATTTCTTTTGGAACACCTACTATCATTTCGTTTTGTTTTTGTTTGTGCATCAAAACTGGTTCAAAAATAAACTTTAAAACAATATACTCGACAAAATGTAGGGTAAAAATCGACAAAAAGATGTTTTTTTATTTTTTACCCCCTTTTTTATAGGGGTATAAAATTATTATTAATATATTTTTTAGAATAAACCTGTGTTTTTAAAGGGTAAAATCTTTTTAGGCTAACAAATAATTATTTTTAGCAATAATTAGTAGTATTTGTTTCTGTTTTAGCAGTTATAACAAAAAACCCTTGCTATCTGAAGACAACAAGGATTTAAAATTGTAAAAGGTTCTTTTGGCGTTAGCCTACAATATTTACGATTTTTCCAGGGACTACAATTACCTTTTTGGGAGTTCTACCATCTAGGTACTTTATTGTTTGTTCGTGAGCCATCACGGTTTCTTCTATTTCTTCTTTAGTTAAGTCTAAAGGTAGCTCAATGGTAAACCTCATTTTACCATTAAAGGATATAGGATATTGCTTAGTGCTTTCAATTAGAAACTTTTCTTCAAATTTTGGAAAAGCTGCATTAGCTATAGATTCTGTATTACCTAACTTCTCCCATAGCTCTTCTGCAATATGGGGTGCGTAGGGCGAAACTAAAATAGCTAACGGACCTAACACTTTTTTACTTGTACACTTTTGTGCCGTTAGCTCATTTACACATATCATAAACGTAGAGACTGACGTATTAAAGCTAAAGTTTTCAATATCTTCTTCTACTTTTTTTATGGTCTTATGTAAGGTTTTAAGATTATCAGCGGTGGGTTCACTGTCATTTTGCGTTAAGTATAATTTCCAAAGCTTCTTTAAAAATCCATGAACCCCTGTAATACCAGCCGTGTTCCACGGTTTTGATTGCTCTAAAGGCCCAAGGAACATTTCATACAATCGTAAACTATCTGCTCCATACTCTTCACAAATATTGTCGGGGTTTACGACATTATATTTCGATTTGGACATTTTTTCAACTTCTCTACTCACAATATATTTTCCATCTTCTAGGATAAACTCTGCTTCTGCCAAATCTGGCCTCCACCGCTTAAATGCCTCAATATCCAATTCATCTGAAGCATTAACCAAAGAAACATCTGCATGAACTGGATTAACCTTTTTATCACCAACTACCCCTTTTGAATACACTTTGTTTTCTTCAACATCTTTATATACAAAAGCACTGGTGCCAGTTATCATTCCTTGATTGATGAGTTTTTTGGCAAACTCTTGTTTAGGAGCAACACCTCTATCAAATAAGAATTTTTGCCAAAAACGAGAATACAATAAATGCCCCGTGGCGTGTTCACTTCCACCTATGTACAAATCAACATCTTCCCAATAATTAATAGCTTCATCTGAATAAATAGCTTCAGTGTTACGCGGGTCCATATATCTATTAAAATATTGAGAACTACCTGCCCAACCTGGCATGGTATTAAGTTCTAATGGTCCTCCTATTTTACCTACCGGATTTGCATTCGTAAATTCTTCTTTGGTTACCACTTTTCCTTCGTCACCATATTGTAACCAATGCCAAGCTTTGGCATTACCTAAAGGAGGTTCACCGGTTTCTGTTGGTAAGTATTTATCAACTTCAGGTAATTCTAAGGGTAAAAATTGTTGTGCTAACATTTGTGGCAGTCCATCTTGGTTGTAATATACCGGAAATGGCTCTCCCCAATAACGCTGTCGACTAAAAACCGCATCGCGTAAGCGGTAGTTTATTTTACCTTTTCCTTGACCTAATTTCTCCAACTCTGCTATAGCTTTTGTCACGGCATCTTTATAAGGCAACCCGTTTAAAAAGTCAGAATTAGCTATTACCGTATTGGCTTTATCAGCAAATGCTTCTTCTGAAATATCAACACCCTCAAAAATATTTGGAATAGCGATATTAAAATGTTTAGCAAAATCATAATCGCGCTGATCACCACAAGGCACTGCCATAACAGCCCCTGTACCATAACTTGCTAGTACATAATCACCAATCCAAATTGGAACTGGTTCTTTAGTAAACGGATGTTCTGCATACGCTCCTGTAAATACCCCAGAAATTGTTTTAACATCTGCCATACGCTCCCGTTCGGAACGTTTTGCAGTAGCTTCTACGTAGGCTTCAACAGCTTCTTTTTGTGCTGGTGTGGTAATTTTTGACACCAATTCGTGTTCTGGTGCTAGCGTCATAAAAGATACACCAAATATGGTATCTGGCCTTGTGGTAAAAACTTCTATTTCACCTTCAACATCTTTTATTTTAAAGGTAACCGATGCTCCTTCTGAACGACCAATCCAATTGGTTTGAGAATCTTTTAACGGCTGTGGCCAGTCAATGGTATCTAAGCCATCTAACAAACGCTGTGCATAGGCAGTAATACGCATCATCCATTGGGTCATTTTCTTACGAATTACGGTATGACCACCACGTTCAGAAACGCCATTAACTATTTCATCATTAGCTAAAACAGTTCCTAAAGCAGGGCACCAATTAACCTCAGCATCTGCCAAATACGTTAAACGGTACTTTAATAAAATTTCTTGCTTTTCTTTATCCGAAAAATTAGTCCATTCCTCAGCAGAAAATTGTGCAACATCTTCGTCACAAACTGCCGCTATAGTTGTATTTCCGTCTTGTTCAAATTGCGCAATAAGCGTCTCAATTTCTTCGGCTTTGTCTGTTTTTTTATTATACCATGAACCAAAAAGTTGAATAAAAACCCATTGTGTCCATTTATAGTAGTCGGGATTAGATGTGCGAACCTCTCTACTCCAATCAAAAGAAAATCCAATTTGATCTAGCTGCTCTCGGTATCTATTAATATTAACTTCTGTAGTAATTGCTGGGTGCTGCCCAGTTTGTATAGCGTACTGCTCAGCCGGAAGACCAAAAGAATCGTAACCCATTGGGTGCAATACATTAAAACCTTTATGTCTTTTATAACGGGCATAAATATCACCTGCTATATACCCTAACGGATGCCCAACATGTAAACCTGCCCCAGAAGGATAAGGAAACATAGACAACACGTAGTATTTAGGCTTATCAGAATTATTTTCAGCTTTAAAAGTTTGATTTTTTGACCAATAGTCTTGCCACTTCTTCTCTATCTGTTGAAAATTGTATTGCATTGCAAATTTCTTCTTTTGAAAGGGCAAAAATAGGGCTTATCCACACAATACCGATTTACTTTTCTATTTTTACATTTACAAAGAGCACTATGGCGAAGTATATTGAACGATACCAAAAGCGAAGACTTATTTCTTCTTACTTTTCTGTTGCGCTAAGCATTGGCTTGGTGCTTTTTTTATTGGGAGTATTTGGACTTTTGGTTTTAAACACTAAAAAACTTGCAGACCACTTTAAGGAACAAATTACCATATCTGTTTTCTTAAAAGATTCTGCAAAGCCTTCTGAAATTGAACAATTGCAAAAAAGTTTATTGTTAGCTGAACACACCAAATCTGCCAGTTACATTTCTAAAGAAGATGCGGCAGACCAGTTTAGTGAAGATATTGGCGAAAATTTTCAGGAGTTTTTAGGCTATAACCCCTTAAAAAATGCCATCGACGTAAAATTAAAAGCAAATTTTGTGACACCTACTCAGGTCGCTGAAATTGCTGACAACTTAGCCACCAAAAGTTATGTTGAAGAAGTTAGTTATGATAAACCTCTACTTTCTTTATTAAATGATAATGTTAGAAGAATAAGTTTTTGGATTCTGGTTGCCAGTGGAATATTTACTTTAATTGCCGTATTACTCATTAATAGTTCTATAAGACTCAGCATTTACTCTAAACGTTTTATAATTAAAACCATGCAAATGGTGGGAGCCACCAAAAAATTTATCCGTAGACCTTTTATCTGGACGAATATTAAATTGGGTATGGTAGGCGCTTTACTAGCTCTTTTAGCTTTAGGTGGTTTTCTATTCTATATTAATGATACTTTTCCTGAGCTTAACTTGTTTGAAGATGCAGTTATGTTAGTTTCGCTCTTTGCAGGTATTTTTCTCTTAGGGATAATCATTTCGTACATAAGCACTTATTTTGCTACCCAACGCTTTTTGAATGTGCGCACCAATGATCTTTATTATTAAATTTGCGCCATGGGTAAAAAAAATCAAAAGGTTAAAGAGCCTTCAAAGCAATTTATCTTTAAAAAGAAGAATTATATTTTTCTATTTATTGGGCTTGCCTTTATTTCTCTGGGATTTATTTTAATGACAGGTGGTGGTAGTAATGACCCAAATTATTTTAATCCAGATATCTACAATTTTAGACGAATTCGCCTTGCACCAACGTTAGTGCTTATTGGATTAGGAATTCAGGTATACGCTATATTGTTAAATCCTGACAAAAAGAAAGACTAATTGGAAGTTATTGATGCTATAATTCTTGGTATTATTCAAGGATTAACAGAGTTTTTGCCTGTTTCATCTAGTGGGCATTTAGAATTGGGTAAAGCCATTTTAGGTGATAATTCTATCCCTGAAGAGAGTTTATTGTTTACTGTAGTGCTACATTTTGCCACCGCGCTAAGTACCCTTGTGGTTTTTAGAAAAGACGTGTTTGATATTATCAAAGGTCTTTTTCAATTTAAATGGAATGAAGAAACTGAGTTTTCTTTGAAAATTATCATTTCTATGATTCCTGCTGCGTTAGTTGGTTTTTTCTTAGAAGACTTTATGGAAGTTTTCTTTGATGGCGCCATAGTAATTGTTGGTATAATGCTAATTGTTACTGCTTTTTTACTGTATCTGGCAGATATGGCTAAAACCACTGAGAAAGGGGTTACGTTTAAAGGCGCTTTTATTATAGGCTTAGCACAAATGGTAGCTATGTTACCTGGTATATCTAGAAGTGGCGCTACTATTTCAACTGCAGTTTTACTTGGGGTAGATAAAAGTAAATCTGCTCGTTTTTCATTTTTAATGGTAGTACCCTTAATTATAGGTAAAGTGGCGAAAGATTTATTAGGTGGTGAAATTAGTTTTGAAAGTTCACAAATGACAGCTATGGGAGCTGGCTTTGCAGCCGCTTTTATTGCGGGTCTTGCCGCTTGTACTTGGATGATTAAAATAGTTCGCCAAAGTAAATTAAGCTACTTTGCTTTGTACTGTTTGATAGTTGGCCTTATTGCCATTGCTTGGAGTATTTGGGGGTAAATAAAATGGATAGCCTTACAAAAGACGACTTTCTTAACGGACAAACCCTTTTAATTGATAAGCCGCTGAACTGGACATCGTTTCAAGCGGTAAATAAACTCAAATGGGCTATTCGTAAAAAGTTCGACTTAGGTAAAAAATTCAAAATTGGTCATGCCGGCACCTTAGACCCTTTAGCAACGGGTCTACTAATAATTTGTACTGGTAAAGCAACCAAAACCATTCCAGCTATTCAAGGTCAACAAAAAGAATACACTGGGGTTATAACATTAGGTGCCACAACACCTTCTTATGATTTAGAAAGCGAAATCGACCAAGAGTTTTCTACCAGCCACATTACGGCAGAACTCATTGCTGAAACCAAGCAACAATTTTTAGGAGAAATTGAACAAATTCCGCCCATATTTTCAGCCGTTAAAAAAGATGGTAAAAGAGCATATGAGCTTGCTCGAAAAGGTGAAGAAGTACAACTTAATAGCCGACGAATTACAATTTCAGCTTTTGAAATTTCTACAGTGCAATTTCCGAATTTGCATTTTAAGGTAAGCTGCAGTAAAGGAACATATATACGTTCTTTAGCACATGATTTTGGAAAAGCCTTAAATTCTGGCGCTCACCTTTCTGCCCTTAGAAGAACCAAAATAGGTGAATTTCACGTAGATAATAGTGTGAGCCCAGAAGATTTTACGGCTAATCTCTAGCTAGAAAACACCTGAAAATCCTTTATGGGGAAATGAAATAATTCTAAAAAAAATTGGTTATAATAGCACTATGAACTTGACCCGAAAGCAGTTATCATTATTGATTACCGTCTTTACTATGGCCAATGTTGTGCTATTATCATACAACATTCACCTTGGTGCTAAAGAAGAAGATGAGTATGTTATTGAAATGAGCCTCGCTGAAGAAGACTTGGAGGAGTTATTTGAAGAGAAAGAAAAATTAGAAGAGCTTGCTCAGAATAACAGCCCTATTGAAAGTCATACCGCCTATAATGAAGCTGCCAAATCATCTTATGGTAACCCAGAACCTCTTAAGACTCTTGACGAACTCTTAGAAGAACGCGAAGCTACTAATCAGCAAGAATTATTAAGTAACGACAACGGTTTTGCTGCTAATTTAAAAGAGCTTGCTAAAAAACGGGAAGAGCGTAAACGTGAGTTAGGTGAAAAAAACGCAGATAAAAAAGAATACACCAATAACTTAAAAGATAAGCGTACCACAATTACCTATTCTTTAGTTGACCGTTCTGCTTACCATATTCCTCCACCTATTTATACCTGTATTGAAGGAGGTAAAGTTGTAATTAATATACAAGTTGATGAATTAGGTAATGTATTCGAAGCTAGTTTTAATGCCAAAAGCTCTACCACTTCTAACGGTTGTTTAGTGGAAAATGCAATTGCTTATGCGTATAAGGCTTCTTTTAACTCTTCAAAAAAACAAATGCAAAAAGGAACAATTACCTATCAGTTTCAAGGTAAGTAAGCAGTACTACCAAATCATTTAATATATCTTTTCCTTTGTCTTTGTTATACCACTTTTGAAGGTCTTGCTTAAATTCTGCCGTTAACTTACCATGTTCTTTTTTATAGTCTTCTACCATTTTGGTAGCTACAAATGACCTTGGACCCCACTCACCTATTACTGCATTAGTTTCTTGTTCTAACATAATTAACTTTGGTATTGAACGAGCACCATTAGTAAGAAAAGCATCCATTAGTTCGAGGTTTTCATCTCTAAGAACTATTTTCAAATTAATATTTGGAGCCAATTCAGCAATTTTATTCATTACTGGTAGACTAGGAGAAGCATCTCCACACCAACTTTCAGTTAATACTAACCATGTTACTTTATCTTTAAATGAATTTATTTTTTGGGTAGCGTCAACATCTAACTTTAATGTTTTATCCCAACGGTTCATTCGTTTATCATTAAGCTGGGTATAATTAGCTAAGCTTTCAGTTTTTTCTGGACCTGTATTGGAATTTTGCTCGGCCAATAATTTAACCATAGCCCTATAATCACTATAACTTATACTTTTTACTAAAGCTTCATTTAATATTTCTGCTGACACTTTCTGAATTGTTTCCATACATTAAAACTAAAGTTCAAAATTAGTATCGTTTTTTATTCCAAAACCTAACAAAAATCATGAAAAAACCACCTATTTAGGTGGTTGTTGTTATTCATTTTATTAGAATTTATAGCGCTTCTGGGTTTATTGCTAAGCTTTTAAATAGGTTAGCCTTTGCTCCCAAAAACTTATTTTGAACTTCAATCTTTTTTAATTGGGCGTCTATAAGTTTACTCTCTCTAGAGTTTATTAAGAATAAAGAACTTTCTCCAAAACTAAACTTACGTTCTTCAGCTGCTAACAGTTGCGAATAATTATTTACTATTTGCCCTATTAAGCCTGTTTGCTCTTGATACGAATCAATTTCTGTATACACTGCCAATATTTTATTTCTAATAGATACCTCAGCATTATCTCTATCAAATTGAGCATCTTGCAATTTAAATTTTGCCAATTTTAAATCCCCTCTCTCTTTTCGTAAAAACAATGGAAAATATAAACTTACCCCGGCCTTGTAATTATCTGTTACCAAAGAATTTAATTGATCATAGCTTTGAGTTAAAAAGTTATACTCCACATCTAATTGAGGAAGTAATTTATTGGCTTTAAGGTTTCTATCTACTCGTAAGCCATCAACCTTATAATTTAACGACCTTAGCTTTGGATGATTCTCTATAGAAAAACTATCTAAGGGTTTTCCTAAAATTTCTAAGGTAAAATCAACACTGTTTTCGGGCTCTATTTCTGGAATTACATCAGGCTGCAACTCCACTGGAACATTATTAATCCATAGGAAATTAGAAAGCTCTAACGATTTTTTTGCCAAGTTTAATTTGGCTTGTTCTAAGCCTAATCTTCTATTTTCGACAGCAATTTTTGCTTCAACCGTATCTATAATAGCTATATCACCTAGTAGCGCACTTTGTTTTACACCCTCAAATCTGGTAGAAGCATTTATTAGAAAATCTCTGTAAATATCGGCTTCGTTATACGCCTTTAACCAATCAAAATAAGCTAAAGATGCATCATACAAAACCTGGTTCACCAACAAATCTTGGTCTGCTTTTGCCTGCTCTCTAAAAAATTTAGCTTTGCGTAGGGTTGCCATTCGCTCATTAATCCAAGAGCCTCTTAATAATGAAGCTGAAACACCAACGGAATATAAACCATCTTCTGGCAAAGTTTCATCAGGATTTATAAAGTCTCCTTCATCCTGTTCAAAATTTCCCTTAATTTCTATACCGTAATAAGTTGGTATTTTAAAGGTGGCATTTAATCGATTCCAATACTCGCTACCTTTAAATTCTTTACGGTTATAGTCAACTTCAATTTTTGGGTCAAAGCCTCCACGCGCTTTCATAAGGTTTGCTTGCCCTATAGAAACAGTTAGCTGAGCTTGCTTTGCTATAGGATGATACCTTTTTACATACCCCAAGTACTCATTAAATGTAAGTACCATATCATCTTGGGCAAAGCCAAAATTGAAGAATATCAGAATTAAACCTAATACCAGACGCTTCATTTTTTTGCGGTTTTAGATGAAGAACCAGAGGTTTCTGGCTGATAATAATTTGGTGGGAAACCATTTAATTGTCGCCATAATTCGAACCAAATTTGCACATCGTCTAGAAGGGCTAATGTGTTTGCGCCTGAACCAACCCTTAAATCTTTTGGCCACTCTTCTGCTGTTGGGTCTGGTGCCACCAAAACCCTATACTTTCCATTTGGGCTTATAAATGTTTCAATTGCCACTATTTCACCTCCGTAGGTACCATAAGATGCATTTGGCCAACCATTAAATACTATTGCGGGCCAACCATCAAACTGTATTCTTATTTTTTCACCAATATGCACTAAAGGCAAATCAATGGGGTCAACAAAAGTTTCAACGGCCATATCATAATTAGCCGGCATAATTCCCACCAATCTATCGCCTTCCTTAAAGGTTTCACCTATACCTGCTTGTAATGCTTTATTGATAAAGCCATCTTGCGGGGCTCGAATGTAATGTAGCTGACTACGCATTTCGTAGTTGGTATATTCATTCTCTAGCTTTGTTACTTGGGCTTCAGAATCAAATTGATTAGACTGAGCCGTCATCATCTCACTACGTGCTTTTGAGATTTTATCAGTGTATTCTGCTTGAACACGCCCAATTTCAACTTGAGCATTAATTACATCATTCTTACTTGCTAAAAGCTTATTTTCTTGTGATATTAATTTTGCCTGAGTTTCTTGTAATTTAAGGCGTTTTTCTTCTGTATCTGTCATTGCCTTTAGCCCTTCTGATTGTAGTTGAACTACACGATCATATTGCCGTTGCGCAATTGTAATATTAGTTTTAGCAGCCTCTAAATCAATACTATCACTTTGTACCTTTAACTTAGATTGCAAGAGCTTATTTTTTGCTTGCTGTAATTTTAAACCTCTTTCTTGGTTTAAAGCACTAATTTGAGTGTTCAACGCTTTTACTTTTTCTTGGTATGAGGTAACAGACATTTCTTTTGCCTTTAATTGCATGCCTGTTCGTTCTACTAACCTAGGGTCAAAATATTCGTTTTTAACCTCTGAAATAAACAGAATTGTATCTCCCTTTTTAACAAAATCACCCTCTCTTACAAACCACTTTTCTATTCTACCAGGTATTGGTGACTGTATAGTTTGTGGTCTTTGATCAGGGGTTAAAGTGGTTAAATAACCTTTACCAGATATGGTTTGGGTCCAAGGCAAAAACAGTATGATTAGTACGATAATGGAAAATGCTAATAAGAACTGATTAAACCTTTTATAGTGTCTTTTATGAAAGACTCTTTCTCCGGCTTTGTACTTAGACAAATCAACCGTTCTATTCAATTTATTTGGTGATATGTTAAGCATTGTTATTCTTTTTTTCGTTTAAGATTTTACCATATTCCATGGTGATTATTCGGTCACAATGATTTAACCATTTGGTGTTTTCACTAACGATGACTAAGGCCCAACCATTAGCAGGGTCTGTAATAAATTTCATCAACTCATCTGCCTCTTCTTTGTAAAATTGATCTAATGGATCTTTAAGCAATAATAATTTTGGCTTATTAATAATACTACGCGCCAATACTATTTTCTTAGAAACGATATAGGGAATTTGTTTTCCTTCAGGATACAAAATGGTATGTATGCCCAAAGGTTGTTCTTTAACCCACTCTGTTAATTTGGTTTTTTCTAATACCCAATAAACTTGTTCTTGAGAAATATCTGGGTTACCAAAAGTGATGTTGTTTAGTAAGGTTCCTTCAAAGGGTGTTTCATCACTTAATGAATGCCCTAAATGTGAACGATAATAATTGAGATGAACGCCTTTAAGCGAAACGTTATTTACATAAATACTACCATTATTTGGCTCTAAAATACCTGCAATTAAACGTAAAAGGGTAGATCTACCAGAGCCTGCCTTTCCTTGTAATAAGATTCGACATTCTGGAGAAATGGTAAGCGAAACATTGTCGATAATAGTTTTGTCTCTTTGAGGAACATTGAAAGAAACATCTTTAAGTTCTACCGTAAAACCTTCTGATTCTCTAAAAGGTTTTTCTCCTTCTTGTGACTCTAGTTCTTTATCTACAACTTGTCCTAGCTTTTCTAGTGAAGTAAGAATATCGTAGAAATTTTCTAGACCTAATATTAGCTTCTCAACTGAGCTAATAACTAATAAAATGATGATTTCTGCAGCTACAAATTGTCCGATATTCATTTCTTGATTAAGCACTAAAAGTCCGCCGATAAGCAATAAACCAGCAGTTACTAGCACTTTAAAGCCAATCATTTGAATAAACTGAATTACTAATATTTTGAAGTGACTTTCTCTGGCATCTAAATAGTTAGCTACCAAGGTGTCATTTTTATCAATTGCATGAGACGTTTTACCAGATAGTTTAAAACTTATAATACTACGAGCAACTTCTTGTATCCAGTGTGCTACTAGATATTTGTTTTTAGATTCTTGCAAACTAGTATCTAAACCACGTTGAGCGGTAAATCTAAAAACAATGTAAATCAATAATAACAGTAGTAGACCGTAAATAATGAAAAAGGGGTGGTAGAAAGACAGCAGTATTAACCCAAAAATAATCTGAAGTAATGCCGCTGGAAAATCAATAAGAATTTTAGACAATCCTTTTTGAATGGTTAACGTATCAAAAAATCTATTTGCCAATTCTGGCGGATAAAAATTACGTAACTCACTCATTTTAATCTTCGGAAAACGATACGAAAATTCAAATGAAGAACGTGTAAATATTTTTTGCTGAACGTTTTCTATAATACGTATCTGCATTAACTGTAAAAGTCCAACAAATGCTACGCCTAAAGTAACTAGAACAACTAACACTATCCAAGACGTACTCACTTGTGCACCTTGAATTAAGTTAATTATAGCCTGAATACCTAAGGGCAACGATAAGTTTACCAAACCTGCAAATATTGCATAGTAAAAGACCTGAAATATATCTTTCTTGTCTAACGAGAGTAGCCCAACAAAACGTTGCCAAGCTGTTAATATGTCTTTAGTCATTGTTGAGTGTTTTTTTGACCATGTTTAGTAAAAATGCACTAGGCTGCTTGTTTTCACTACAATTAGTCAAGGTAGGAAAGTGATCTTTTAAAAAGTGTTGATGTAAATTGGCTTCCATTATGGTGCTAGCCAAACTCGTAGGATAGCTATAATTTGAATCTACCGCAGCTATCATTGTAGATAGCCTGTTAACCATTCTTTTGTAAATTTCAAAGTATCCACTTTTGTTTTCGCCATCAACCTCTTTGGTTAAATACGACTTAGATGACTCTTTAATCACAATTCTACCTAACACTACCTCATTAATATGATTAAATGTAGAATCTTCTTCAATGGTTTTTGTTACTATCTCAATGGCCTTCTCTAGTTTTTCCCAAGGATTAGAAATGCTGTTTGTAGCAAACACCAATTTGTATTCTACCCAACCCCAATACCAACTGGTTAAATACACCAATAATTTGTGCTTGTTTTCAAAATACCGGTAAATAGAACTTTCGTTGGAGCCAATTTTAGCGCCTAACTTTTTAAAGGTAAATGCTTCAAAACCTATCTCATCTATCATTAAAATACTATGAGAAACTATTTTCTTTCCTAAACCAGAAGACTCTGGGTCCTTTAAATAGATTTTATGATTAATAGAGATTTTGACCGAGTTTAATAACTGATCCATGTTAACAATTTTTTGTCAAAAATAATAGTTTTACTATCATAGTATAATAGTTTAACATTTTTTAACGGTAGCTTTACTGTATTCTGTTTTTACATATTGTATTTTTGAGGATACAATAAAAACATATAACAACAATTAATAATCTAAAAATTTAGATATATGAAAAGAGGCAAAATACTATTCGTACTTTTTGGTTTATTAGCAGGTATTGTTAGTGCTCAAGAGAAATTTGATGACATGGTAACAGTTGGTGACACGCTATACATTGGGGAACCTTCTCAAAATACTTATGAATACATCGACATTCCACGTAAAAATTTCATTATTAAGAAAGGTGGAATAGCCAATATTTCTAGTATTAACAATACTACAGTTACTGTTACTAATATTAAGAAATCAAAATCTGGAGAAACAATTGTTACGTTCAAAAAAGCTGACGGTAACAAATTCTTTAAAGCGTATAGAAAATTAAGCGCAAATTTAAATGGAGCAATTAATGCTGGAGAGCTTAATTTTCCAAATAATGAGGAAAATGATTTAGCAAAATAACATAGGTTAGTTAGTTTAAAATTAAGCCCTATCTATTTCTCATAATAGATAGGGCTTTTTACTTTTAATTACTTTGATATTCTTGTAACCATTCAAATTGTTCTATTACAATCTTATCTTTTGCTTCTTCTAAATACGCAAGTAACGCATTGGCAACAGGACTCAGTTTTTTATTTTTTAACCAAACTAAATTCCACGTGGTTTTTATTGGCAGTTTTCGCTGTGATACTATAGATAAATCTCCTTGTTGTAATTCATTTTTTAATCCAATAATTGGCATAATAGAACAACCTAAGCCTGCTATTACCGCTTGTTTTACCGCTTCATTTGATGTTAACTCAATTTTCTTTTCGGTTTGTATTCCTTCTTTCTTTAAGTAGTTTTCCATTGCTGCTCGGGTAGCTGAACCGTTTTCTCTAAATATTAATGGCACCGTCTCCGTATTTGATTTCTTGGCCAACTTTACCTTTTTAAAATAATTTTGATTAGCTACCAACTGCAAAACATTGGGTAGAAGCGGTAATGCATTTAACTTTAAATGTTCTGGCAATACAGAGACTAACGCAAAGTCTACACTGTTAGCCTCTAAATTTTCTACAACATTAAGTTTGTTAGTTACATCCATAACCAAATCAACTCCTGGATGAATCTTCATAAAATCTGATAAGAAGTAGGGCATTACATATTTACCAGTAGATACTACACCCAATTTTAAATTTCCTGCTAATTGTCCACCTAAAGCTCTGGTTCTATAATTTATTTCGTTAGCTGCTGTTAAGACTTCTTGAGCGGTTTTAGCAATTTCTCTTCCAAACTCTGTTATATAAAGTTTTCTACCAATTACCTCAAATAGTGGCACAGGAAACTGATTTTGAAAATTTTTTAATTGTATAGACACCGCAGGTTGGGTTAAAAATAACTCCTCAGCCGCCTTTGTAATACTTTGATAATGAGAGACTCTCTCAAATATCTGCAATTGATGCAGCGTATAATTCATAAATTATATTTATGTATTGAATAATAAATATAAATATTATTTAATGAATTTGTCGCTACATCTTTGCAAAAAGAAACATTATGGAACTTAAAACTATTTCTGAACAAGATGCATCTAAAAATAGTCGAGTAAAACAACATGGTTTATACAAAAATCCTCTACTACTAACCTTTATTGGTTTCATTTTTGGTGGTATGCTAACACTTTCTGCCACAAACGGATTTCTTCATTTTGGGTATTTGGCTATGGGTTCAACAATTGTTTTTGCCTTAATTGGAATACATGTTTTAGGTTCTCAACAAACAAAAAGAAATTAAAAATGACAACAACAGAAACAAGAACTACGCAAAAAATTAATTTGGTAGAAGGTGAGTTTTCAGCTTCAGAAGCTTTAGATGTGGTACAATCATTATTAAACGAAAAAATCAACTTTCATAAACTACAACGTTTGTCTTGGTCTGAAGGTTGTTCAACCGCAGACACGGCATATCCTGATAGTAGAATTCAAGAATTAGAAAACGAAAAGAAAATTCTTAAAGATTTTATTGCCCAGATAAGACAACACGGAAATAAATTAAGAATTCACGGCACCCTCAACATTTCTCTTGTTGAAGAAAACTAATTCATAGTGGACATACATCTTTTAGTAGATAACCTTACTAACCCTGCACTGTTATTTTTCTTTCTTGGCATCATAGCAGTGCAGTTAAAAAGTGATTTAGAAATACCCCCTAACTCTTCAAAATTTATATCTCTTTACTTACTATTTTCTATAGGATTTAAGGGTGGCCAAGAATTGGCTCATAGCACTATTGATGGTGAACTAATTTGGTCCCTGTTATTCGGAATATTTCTTGCATTAGTGGTTCCATTTTACAGCTACTTTATTCTAAGGCGTAAGTTTTCAATTGAAAATTCTGGAGCAATTGCTGCCGCATATGGCTCTGTAAGTGCGGTAACTTTTGTAACCGCAGTTTCATTTCTAGAGATTGAAAACATATCTTTTGGGGGTCATATGGTTGCCGTAATGGCACTTATGGAGGCCCCTTCCATAATAATTGGAGTACTTCTAATGGCCATGTTTACTAAGAAAAAACCTAAAAATGGTGAATTAAAAAAAGTTGTTCATCATTCTTTTACAAACGGTAGTGTTTTATTAATTCTAGGTAGTTTGATTATTGGTTACTTAGCCAGCGAACACCAAGCTCAGGGTATAGCCCCATTCACCACTGATATTTTTAAAGGTTTCTTAGCTGTATTCTTGTTGGATATGGGAATAACTAGCGGTAAAAAACTAAACGATTTTTTGAAAAAAGGATGGTTTGCCTTGTGTTTTGCAATAGTTATTCCGGTGTTTAACGGTATTGTTGTTGCATATACTAGTCAGTTTATTACATCTGAGATTGGCAATCGTTTTTTATTCGCAATTTTAGCAGCAAGTGCGTCATACATTGCAGTACCTGCAGCAATGAGATTAGCTGCACCTAAGGCCAATGCCAGTCTTTATTTACCAATGGCCTTAGCTATTACATTCCCTTTTAACATAACCCTAGGCATGCCTCTTTATATGTATATTGTGCAAAACTTTTAGCATAATAAAATGAAGAAAAAATGTGGTTGGTGTTTAGGAGACGAGCTTTATGAAGCTTACCATGATAATGAATGGGGAGTTCCTGTTTATGATGATAAAACATTTTTTGAATTCATTATTCTAGAAACATTTCAGGCAGGGTTAAGCTGGATTACTATTTTAAGAAAGCGAGAAAACTTTAGGGCAGCATTTGATGATTTTGATTATAAAAAAGTAGCTAATTACCCACCTTCTAAACTAACAGCTTTACAGCAAAATGCTGGTATCATAAGAAACAAACTCAAAATAAATTCAGCTGTCAGCAATGCAAATGCTTTTTTAAAAATACAGGAAGAGTTTGGAAGTTTTAGTCAATATATTTGGGCTTTTGTTGATGGAAAACCTATTAAAAGTTCTTACCTTAATTACAAAGATGCTCCTGCAACCACGCCTTTGTCAGACAAGATTAGTAAAGACCTTAAAAAAAGAGGCTTCAAATTTGTTGGCAGTACCGTGGTCTATGCTTTTTTACAAGCTACTGGCATTGTTGATGACCATGAAACAAGTTGCTTTAAGTTTTCAAATAACTAATAAAAACTTCTCTAGCAATTTCTTCTGCACCTAAACTTTTTAAATGATTAGTGTAGACTTGGCAATCAATTAACTTGTATTTCTTTTTTTCTAACTCTTGCGATAGTTTAATAAAAGCAAATTTAGAGGCATTAGAGACTAAACTAAACATGCTTTCTCCGCAAAAGACTGTTCCTAAATCTATACCATACAAGCCTCCTACAAGTTTATCTTTCTGCCAAACTTCATAAGATTTAGCGAACCCCATTTCATGCAATTGGGTATAGGCATTGAGCATATCTTTTGTAATCCAAGTTCCCTCTTGGTCTTTTCGCTCAACCTTAGAACAATGTTTAACTACCTCAGAAAAGCATTGATTTTTTGTTAACGTGAATTCATCGTTTTTCAAGACCTTTCGCATAGATTTTGAAATTTTTAACTTCTCTGGAAACAACACCATTCTTGGGTCAGGACTCCACCACAAAATCAACGAATCATCATTAAACCAGGGAAAAATTCCGCTACGATAGGCCAATAATAAACGTTCTGGGGATAAGTTGCCCCCAACTGCTAATAAGCCTTCGGCATTAGCGGTTTCTAAAGGAGGAAATTCTAACCGATCATTCAACACAAACAAAGGATGTTGTCTTTGTTGACCGTTCATAGTTTTTATTTCAAAATTTATGAAATAACACCCAAAAAATCAAGTTCTAAAAGCTTAGATTGCCTTTTAAAATGGCAAATCATCATGATCTTCTTCTTTTAAATCGTCTGCCGGTTCAAAAGCGTCCATTGGTGGAACGGGAGGTATATTTGAATTTTCTTGAGAAGCTGTCTCCAAATTTTCAACTCTCCAACCTTGTATTGAATTAAAGTACTTGGTTTCACCCTGAGGATTTACCCACTCTCTACCTCTAATATTAATGCTAACCTTTACCATTTGACCAACTTGAAAATTATCTAACAAATTAGTTTTGTCTTGTACAAATTCTACCAAAATATGTTGAGGATATTGCTCTTCTGTAGTAATTACCAACTCTCTCTTACGAAAACCATTGTTACCATAAGTTTTGGTGTCATCAACCATTTTGATTCTTCCCTGTATTTCCATCATTCTATTTTTAGCAAATTCAAATGTAAACAAATAGTATACTAATCTTACCTTTTTTTAGTTTGGGTTTTCAACAGCTTTTTTACAAATAGTGTATCTTTAATAAACAATTATTTCCTACATGGACTTCACTCCTAAAAGAAGGACTACCAACATAATTTTATTAATATCAGCCTTTGTTATTGTTAGTCTTATTCTTTGGAACACTAATGTGTTTTTTGACCAGTTTAAAGATGAAGAACGCAAGAAAGTAGAAATTTGGGCTAATGCTTTAAAAGAAGTTCAACAGTCTTCTGTTGATGAAGAATTAGGCAACTTACCTTTAGTTGTAATCGCCAACAACACTTCAACTCCAATGATTTTGGTAAATGATGATGGCACCCTAAAAACCCATAATATTAAAGATGAAATAGCCGCTGATTCTACCAAAATTGTAACGCTAATTAAGAAATTCTCTAGTGAAAATGAACCTATAGAAATTGTTTCTGAAGGTGATATTTTACAAGTGCTCTACTACGGTAATTCTGAAGTTTTAAATAAACTAAAATTTTATCCAATAGCCCTTTTACTCATTATACTTTTATTTGGTACCGTGATTTATTACATCTTCAAATCTAACCGTATAGCTGAGCAAAACAAGCTTTGGGCAGGTATGGCCAAAGAAACTGCACACCAAATAGGAACACCATTAACCTCTTTAATGGGATGGAGTGAATTATTAAAAACCGAAAACATAAATGAAGAAATAACAGTTGAAATACAAAAAGACATCTCAAGGCTTGAAACTATTACAGAGCGTTTTTCTAAAATTGGTTCTATACCCGAACTTAAAGCACATAATATTGTAGCTGAAACTAATATGGCTTTTGAGTACCTTAAAAGAAGAAGTTCAAAATTGGTGCATTTTTCGTTTGAAACAGATTTTGATGAAATACCTGTGTTACTTAATACACCGCTTTATAACTGGAGTATTGAGAACTTAGTTAAAAACGGAATTGACGCCATGAAGGGTAAAGGAAATATTGGAATACAAATAGAAAAAAAAGGTGCCAATGTGCTTATTCTAATATCAGATACTGGTCATGGTATTGCCAAAACAGATTTCAATGATATCTTTACACCAGGATATACCACCAAAAAAAGAGGTTGGGGCTTAGGTCTTTCTTTAGTAAAAAGGATTATTGAAGAATATCATAATGGGAAAATTCGAGTACTTTCGTCTAGTAAGGAAGGTACTATTATGCAAATTTCCTTAAAGATCATTAAGTAGTATGGTTAAAGAGAAACAGATTAAAATAAAAGAGGCTGAGATAACAAATAATTGTCCTGTTTGTTTTAATCAAGAATTAATGCTCACTTTCTACCAAAAGCATAAATACACCGCTTTTTACCAAAAAACTACAGACGTAGTAACTAATGAAATTAAATGCAAAAAATGTAGTTCTGTTATTTATCCTGTTGATTGGACCACGGATATTGAACGTGTATACGAGTACTACAACAAACTGGTACAACCAGATAAAACTTCTATAAGATTTACAACACTATTTTTTGTGCTACTATTAATTTTGCTGGCAGCAATTGCTGGTGGTATATATGTGTATCTTGAAGGTATTATTTAACCTCAGCTCGAATTCTTTCTGCCAAATTTTCAAACTCCACTGGAGATAGCTTTTGCTTTGTTTGAAAAGTGGCATCAGCCATAGCGTTTAATGGAATTAAATGCACATGAACATGAGGAACCTCTAAACCTATAACGCTCATACCAACCCTTTTACAATCCACAACCTTTTTTAAGGCGAGAGCAATTTTTCTTGAGAACTGCATCAAACCAATGTAAGTTTCTTCGTCTAAATCAAAAATTTTATCAACCTCCTTTTTAGGAATACAAAGAGTGTGACCTATTGCATTTGGATTAATATCTAAAAATGCATAAAAATTGTCATCTTCCGCAATTTTATAAGAGGGTATTTCTCCGTTTATAATTTTGGTAAAAATGCTAGCCATAGTTCTAAATAGTTCAAAAAAAATCCCATTGACAATCAACGGGATTAAATTAATAGATTTAAAGTAAAATTGAGCCTA
This sequence comes from Croceivirga lutea, assembly GCF_014235875.1. Lineage (GTDB taxonomy): Bacteria > Bacteroidota > Bacteroidia > Flavobacteriales > Flavobacteriaceae > Croceivirga > Croceivirga lutea. The sequence goes on from NZ_JACJUK010000002.1 coordinate 337,816, forward strand.
ATTTCGAGTAATCTCTAAGATTTCAAGCTTCATAACTCCATTTGGCACGGTTACCTCAGCAATATCACCAACAGATTTACCTAAGAGGCCTTTGCCAATTGGAGAATTTACAGATATTTTACCCTGTTTTAAATTAGCTTCGCTTTCAGCTACCAAAGTATATGTCATCACCATATTGTTAGCTGGGTTTTTAATTTTAACTGTAGATAATACCAGAACTTTTGAAGTATCTAATTGCGACTCATCTATTACTCTAGCGCTAGCTAAAGTCTCCTCCATTTTTGCAATCTTCATTTCTAGTAATCCTTGAGCTTCTTTAGCAGCATCGTATTCTGCATTTTCAGATAAATCTCCTTTATCTCTTGCCTCAGCAATTGCTTGTGAAGCCTTTGGTCTTTCTACATCTCTTAGATAATCTAACTCTTTTCTGAGCTTTTTCAATCCTTCTTCTGTGTAGTATGAAACTTTACTCATAACTATATTTTTAGACAAAAAGACACCGTAGAAAACCTTTATTTTGGGCTCTCTCGATGCGCTTTGGTTTTATAAATGAAAAATCCCCAACTTGGGCCACTAAAGGGCTTTTAGCGAGGATTTAACGCAAATATATATAATTTTTGTTCATTTTTACTCAAATTTTAAGTGATGAGAAATCTATTCTTACTGATAATCACTCTTTTAGTATTTTCTTGTGATGACGATAGCGCTAACCGAAATCCGTTCTTACAAGAAACCAATTTTAGCTTTGATTTAAATCTTAGCCTACCCCTTTATAACAATTTAAATAATATTGGAAATCCTGTTTACGTAGGTCTTGATGGTGTGGGTATACGAGGAATTTTTGTTATGCAAGTTAGCCCAGACCAATTTTTTGCTTTTGAAGCAAGTTGCCCTAACCATGCTCCTAATAGTTGCTCTACCATGATTTTAGATGGTCAAAATGTTCGTTGCTCTTGTGATGACTTTGAATACAATTTATTTAACGGACAGTTTTTGAATAGACCAGACGATGGTCAACAGTACTATGATTTACTTTTTTACAGAACTTCTTACAATGGTAATTCTGTTTTTGTGTCTAATTAATTACCCCTAAAATTTTATCCATTACCCAACTCGTATGTAGTCCAGATTCTCCTGTAGAAGGGTGTACAGCTTCTCCAAACAAATGCTTTTTAATATTAAGAACATGAAATTCTTGCACATGTTTAGGATGTGGAATTGTTAGCATCAGTCTTTCATTTTTGTTAACCAAAGTAACTGGTGCTTCATCTAATACTGAAAAGGTTATTTCTCCCTTATCACCCGTAATAACCACCTCATCTTTTGGCTCATGGCTACCAAAGTTCCAAGTACCTGTACCAATAATTCCGTTTTTATGCATCCAAGAACCCGTTATTGCATCGTTGGCAGAATATAAACCTAATTGATTTGTAGCAATACCGGTAGCTTCTTTGACTTCACCTAATAAAAAACAAAATAAATCTAAACCATGGCTTGCTAAATCATCAAAATATCCGCCTGGTGCTATGGCCGAATCTGTCCTCCAATGGTAAGTTCCACTTAAATCTATTGGACTAGCGGTTCTAGTTTTAAGCCAACTTAAGTGCCGAACCTCTCCTATTTTATGGTCATCTAACCATTCTTTTATTTTTAAAAAACGAGGGAGTGACCGTCTGTAATAAGCTATAAACAGAGGAATATTTTGACTCTTAAAAGCTTCATATATAGCTAAACTATCTTTATAGCAAGGAGCCATTGGTTTTTCTACACAACATGGTTTTTTGGCTTGAGCAACTTTTAGGGCATAAAACTTATGAGTATCTGGTGGTGTAGCAATGTAAATAGCGTCAATTTCTGGGTTATTAATAAGTTCATCAGCATCTGTAGTATAGTAGGGAACCTGATGTCTTAAAGCGTAGTCTTTTACTTTTGCTTTGTTTCTACGCATAACCATTTTTAACTCAAAATCTGGAGTTAGTTGGTATGGTGGTCCACTTTTAAGTTCGGTTACATTTCCGCAACCAATAATTCCCCAACGAATAGGTTTTTTAAATTGCATAGCTCAAATAACAAAAAAAGCGTGGAAATTTCACTCCACGCTTCTTAAAATATTGTCTTATTCTATTAAATCAAATTTGGATAAACTAAATCATCAAAATTTAATTTGGTTGTTTCCAATTCATTTAAATTAAGCCAATTAATAAAATCTTGTACTCGTTTTTTACTCATAACTCCCCAACTATCCTCATTTTCTAAGGCTGAAGCAGAAATTTTTAATGAATCTATTAAATCTATTTGTCTGTCTTTTTTAGGTAAAAACGGTTTTAAAATCTCAGCCGCTTCATTAGGATAATCTTTACTAAATAAAAACCCCTTCTTTGTTGCGCTTAGAAAATTAGCATAGACTTCTTTAGACTTAGCTACTCTTGTTCTAGAACCCATTATTATTGGAGAATAGCTATAAGGAATTCCGAAATCTGACAGTTTAAAGCTTCGTAAAACTAGACCCTTAGACGTAGCTTCTACGCCTTCCCAGTTCATAAAAACCCATGTGGCGTCATAGGTTGTATTTTCTATGGTTTGCCAAATACCTAATTTTTGTGGATAAACTACCCGAATGCTTCCTTCACCTCCATCATTCTTAATCATTTGTTTTACAATTTCATCTTCATAACGAGCTTTGTAAGAAGCATAACTGCAATTATCTAAGTCTTTAGGGCTTTTAATGTTTGAATCTTTTCTAACCACTATGGCGCTTAAATCTTCTTGAAAAACAGTGGCAATGGCAACCGCATCAAACGTAACAGCTTTGGTTTGATAACTGATAACGCTTTCAAAAGGACATAACGCTAAATCTGCATTGCCTAATTCTACTTTTTTGGCTGGAGTTCTAGCATAATTATCTAACGCCGGATTAATTATTTCAAAAGCTATTTCAACATCAGCATAAAAGCCCTTCTCTTGAGCCACAAAGAATCCAATATGATTGCTATTGGGAGTCCAGTCTAAAGCCAATCGTAATTTTTTCAACTTTAAAAATTTAGAGTTGCACCTAATAAAAAGTTAGTTCCTGCTTGGGGGTAAAAACCAGCTCCTTCAACTGTAGTAATTACTCCAGGCTGAGAAAAATCATCATCAAATGTGTAGAAATATCCATTAGAAATAATGTCTTGATTGAATATGTTATTTACTAAACCAGATAAAACAATACTTTTTACAAACCCATTTACAGGAAGTGTATACTGTACATTAAAATCGGTTTGTGAATACGCATCTAAAGCAGAACTTTCTGAATCTATGTTACCCATAAATTGTTTACCAACATATTTAGACAGTAATGAAATTTGCCAATCTTGATTCGGCATAAATCCTATGATATTACCGGCAACAACATCTGGCGAAAATGCAATATTAGTATTACCTAAGTTTTGTATTACGCCGTCTCTCTGAAATACAAAATCGATATTTTTATTACTACTTAAAGCAATATTTGGTCTAATAACCCACTTATTTCCTAAAGCAACTGTTGCATCTATCTCTAAACCAAATCTATAACTATCTCCTACATTTGCGCGTAAAGGTGCTCCAACATCATTAAGTTCTCCCGTTAAAACTAGCTGGTCTTTGTATCTCATGTAATACACATTGGTATTTACTTGAACAGACGGATTTATATACCGCCAACCTAATTCAAAATCATTTAACTTTTCTGGTCTAGGGTTACCGTTTTCATAATCGTTTCTGTTAGGTTCTCTGTTAGCTCTAGCATAAGAGAAATAAAAATTATTATTTGAATTTAAATCAAAGGTTAATCCTGCCTTAGGATTGAAAAAATTAAAACTATCATCTACAATACCTGTATCTTCTCCTTCAGCTTCATAAGTAACCCCTCGGTATTGTAAATCACCAAACAAACTCCACTTATCATTTAGATTATAAATTGCCTTTGCATAGGTATTAAAATCGGTTTTTGTAGAAGTATCATCGTAATAACGGTCTCTGTAATCACTATTACTCGCAAAACGAGCCCAGATTACTTCGCCAAAGTGGTCTCCTTTATATTGGTTATAACCACCGCCTAATATTAATTGTAAGTTTTCACTTTTATAATTTATAGAAGCCACCACACCATAAAAATCATTATCTAACCATCTTCTTCTAATTAAATCAGTGGTGTTAATTTCTTCACCATCTACCGTTAATGGCTGAAAACCATAGGTTTCAAAGTCATCATCTTCTCTAAATTGCTCAAAAAAGCCTCTGCCTCTAGTATAATGTAATGCAATATTGGAGTTCCAGTTGCTATTTAGTTGCTCATTCCAATGCAACTGAAAATGGTCTTGCTTATAATTATCCACTTCATTTTCATAAAATTGAATATTACCTGCATCATCAAAATAAACGCCAGCTACGTTAAAAGTTCTGTTTTCTTCAATATTCGGATTTTCTCCTAATGCTTCAACATAAGCAGGTTCAAAACCATACCAAGATTGATAGGTAATTTCATGCCCCCCAAATAACAAAGCTTTTATTAATGTATTGTCATCTTTATAAGCACCTTGTAAAAAGTAGGACTCTAATTTAGACGAAGCTCTATCTATATATCCGTCAGAGGTAATTCTAGAAAGTCTACCAGATATTTCTATGTGGTTATTTAATAAACCTGTACTGAACTTGATATTGTTTCTTAATGTATTAAAGCTACCTATAGAACTAGAGATTTGGCCGTATGCCTCTTCAGAAAAAGCATCTGTAAGTAGATTTAAGCTAGCTCCAAATGCACCTGCCCCGTTTGTTGATGTACCCACACCTCTCTGTAATTGCAAGCTTTGCGTGGATGATGCAAAGTCTGGCATGTTTACCCAAAATGTTCCTTGAGATTCCGCATCATTATACGGTATACCATTTATAGTTACGTTAACTCTAGTAGCATCACTACCTCTTACCCTAATGCCCGTATAACCTACACCGGCACCGGCATCTGAAGTGGTGACTACACCAGGTAAAAAATTCATTAAAATTGGAATGTCCTGACCTAAGTTACGAGGCGCAATCTCTTCTTTGTTTAAATTAGAAAACGTTACCGGAGATTCTTTAGTAACACGCACTGCTTGCACTAGAACTTCATCTAACACTACTTGTTTACCTTGAGTGGTATCTTGTTGTTGATTTTGCTGTGCATTTATCGATAACGAGAGGCCACACAGTGCCATGATTGTGAAAATAGATTTTTTCATCCGTAAATAGTTTACGAATAAAAGGGGCTATTATTCTGGTTAAAAATGATTTTTATTTGAGCGACCCAATGCAAGGTTTTTTTGACAGCTTACTAGCTAGTTTCTTGCTAAAAATATCTAGAAGATATTTTTAAACGCTCTGTCCCTTAGCAGCATTACCTGCCCAGGTTCAATGGGTATAATCTCAGCCTCTAATGAAGCACCCCTTTGAGATGGCTGCAAATGTAAGCGCTAAAATTTTAATAACAAAAAAAGACCGCCTTAGCGGTCTTAACCTTTTGCAAGGTTTTGGCAATGCATGGTTAGTGTGCATAGCATCGCCCAATCATCGGGGCGTTAATGGGGGATTTAGTATAGTGTTTCTTTCTTCTTTTGTTTCTTTTTAAGAAGGGCCGTATCGAATGCTCTTTACGGCCCAATCAATCAACCAACCAAAAATCCGAGACCTTGCGGCCTATTCGGAGTATGTATATTTAACTTTATTGTCTTCTAGTTCTTCTTCTGAAGGCATTTCTTCTTTAGTATCTTGCTCTGCTGCATTAAGTAGTGGTGCTGTAATTGTTAATGTTGCTACCAATACTAATCCTAAGATTGCCGATTTAAAGAATGCTTCCATTGTTTGTTAGTGTTTTACATTTATAAGACACCACATTTTTGAAAAGGTCACAATTGGGCAAAAAAAATTCCTGAAAATTTTCAGGAATTATTTTAACTCTTTGTTTTTTAGGTTATTACGATTGGTGAGAAGGCTTTAATAAATCGTTTACCGTTTTAACCGGATTAAAGGTTACCAATGGAACTTCCACAAAAATTGTATTCCAGAAAGCCATTGCGCCATTCCATAATCCAGGCAATTCTAATGCCTTTAATTCTTTTCCATTCTTGGTTTTACCAGTTATAAAACCTTGTTTATGGTCAACATAATTCATTAAGTCAAATTTTTCTCCTTTATAATTTTTGACACCACAAACTAAATCAACAGGGTTAAAATGTGTTGAATTTCTAAGAATTGAAACTTGCTGCTCATTAGCCACATCTATTTGGGCTGACTCAATTATTTGAAGTGAGATAGCCCCTTCTGAATCTTTTATAAAAAACGGTCCGCCACCTGGTTCCCCTTCATTTTTAACCATACCGCAAATTCTAATTGGACGATTGAGCTTTTCTTTTATTAAATCTATTTTTTCAGTTATTGATAGGGAACTAAAATTTTCTGGCAACACAATATTTAATTGATTTTGGGCAAATTCAACTATTTTATTGAGTTTATCCGCTTCAATAGAAGCATCCAACATTTTTAAATACTCAAAAGTTTGTTGTTGATTCTTTAGTAACAAGCCACCTAACATTTTTTTGCTTTTACCAACAGCTTCTAAATTTTCATCAATAACAACGTTATCTATATTTTTTATGAAGATTACATCAGCATTTTGTTCATTTAAATTTTCAATCAAAGCACCATGCCCTCCTGGTCTAAATACTATTGACCCATCTTCTTCTCTAAACGGAGTATTATCTAGGTTCACAGCCAAAGTATCTGTTGATGGTTTTTGATAAGAATAGCCAATTGTAAATTTTGTATCTGTCTTTTGAGAAATTCTAGGAGCAGAAATGCTTTCTTCTTCTTTAAACATAGCATCGTGCTGTGGCGAAATGGTAAAATGTAAGTTAGCTTTACCATTAGACTTTGCATATAATGCGGCTTCTTTTAAATGCTCTTTAAAAGGTGTAGCGTTACCTCTTTTACAAACGTGAAAAGGCAATAATCCTTTTGGGTAAAATCCAAAGTTTAAACCATCTTCTGCAAGCATTGTTTTTACAAATGCATGTGCTTTTTCACCCTCATTCGTATACTGCCCTTCAATTTTTTCGAGCAAACTGTTGTAAAACGGAAATTTTTCCATTCCCTCAACAAATTGCTTTACTGCCTTGTCTCCTGTTTTGCTTAGATAATCTTCTAAACTTTCTTTAGATGGATTATAATCATCGATAAAATTGAACATTGCCTTAAACATTCTAGAAGCAGCACCAGAAGCAGGAACAAATTTTAAAATGGTTAAATCAGCACTCTTTTCTTCATAATATGCAATTAGGTCTTCTTGCTCTTGCGAACCTACACTAACAATACCTTCTCCAACAACTGCAGCTTTTTCTAAATTCACAAATGGTATACCTTCTTTAAAAGTGGTTATTTGCTGAGCTACCTTTTCTTTTGTAATATTTTTTTCTTCTAATTGTTTTAAGTCTTTAGCTGTAAAGTCTGTCATAGTAAATAAGGTATTGTCTATATAGTTAATTGCGGTTTGTAAACGTTCTTCTTTGGTACCACTTAAGATAGTAAATCTACGTTGATATTTCTCCAAACTTGTTTTGAAAAGGTTAAACATTTCTTCTCGTTGGTCTGGCCTATCTCTTAAGTCATCTTGCACCCAAGGAATGTCAATATCGGTCAAAAAATAATGGTCGTATTGATTTTTTAATGCCCATTTTTCTAGAATTGGGTCGCAATACCCATTATAATAAGCTTCAGAATACACCTTTGTTTCTAAAATATCAGTATCACAAATAAGTATTTTAGTTGCTGTTTTGGTAAGTTTATTTTCTAAACGTATTTGACCCTCTGCAATAGGTATTAAATCTTGCAATTCACACACTTTTTGTTCTCTATTCCATTTTTCTTGCAAATAATCACGTGCAAATTCTGGAACCCAATGCGTTTTATAATGCTTAGCCAACATTTTAGCCAAGGTTGTTTTACCAGTAGATTCTGGCCCGTAGAGTACTACTTTAACAATACTTGAGGGCTCTTGCCTAAGTTTTTCTTCCATGCTTGGTAGCCATAAATGGCAATTATGGTAAATAATAGGTATTGAAATGATGAAAAAACCAATCCTTTATAAAGATACAAGGGTACCGAAATTAAATCACCAATAATCCAAAAAGTCCAGTTTTCTAGCTTTTTCTTTGCCATTAACCACATACCTACAAAAAATATTGCTGTAGTTAAAATATCTACCCAAGCAACCCAAGAGTCTAGTTTACCAAAGAAAAAATATACGCCTAAAACAAATGCTATACTTATGAAAAAAAGAGACGAAGCTTTTCGTTTTTCTTCACCGCTCATTACCGTAATTGGTATAAAATGGGTGTCGTCAATCTTACGAGTCCAAAACCACCAACCGTATATACTCATTGAAAAATAATAAGCATTGATAAGCATATCACCCAATAGTTGATACACCAATAAAATATATACAAAAATTGCTGTGCTAATGATACCCGTTGGGTAAACAAGAATATTTTCTCTTTTGGAAAACCAAACGCTTAAAAATCCGAAAATAACAGCAATAAATTCTAATACAATTAGGTGGGTTGGAACACCCTCATATTGAGAAAAAAACCAATCAAAAATGGGGTTCATACTCGCTTCGGTCAGATTTTACAATTTTCATGTACAACAAGCCTCTATCAATGAACTCAAAAGCTTCTTTTATTTCATTTTGCAACAATTCCATAACAGCATCATAATCTCCATAAACTTGGGTGCTTAAAGGATTCTCAATTATAGTTAAACCCGAAGCTCTAAGCTTTCTGATAAAATTAATTATGGCTGGTTCAAAATCGTCTTGTAAGGGCGTTAAGGTTAGCTCTACAGATATATTCATTTGTTTACTATAAAAATTAGTTTTGATTAGTATTTAAAGTTGAAGCATAGCCTAAAGAAAAACCTTCAAAATTATCGAAAGTTACACTATACATAGAGCTTTGACCTTCATAAAGAATTTCGGCGACTGTTGAATCATCTTCAAAAGCAAAATCTTTAACAATAATATGTTTTAAGAAGCTTAGACCCGGTGTGGCATAAATTTTATACAGTGCTTCTTTAGCACACCAAACCTGGGTAAGTTTTTGTATTAATGCCTCAGCATTGGCAATAGTTCTATATTCTTCTATTGGTGTGAATTTATGCGCAATTCGTAATATTTTATCACGATGTTTTTCTAAATCTATACCAACTTCACAAGTACCACTCAAAATAATTCCAGTAAAATTATGTGAATGCGAAATGGAAATATGAGTGCCATCTTTTAAATGCGGTTTACCAAATTGGTTATAAATTAGGTCACTATCTTGATAACCTTCTAACCCCAGTAAATGCCTTATACTTAAAAATGCTCTTCTATGCATTTCTGATTTCATACCCAGCATTCTCTTTTGACAATGTGTGGTTAATGTTATACCATTAGCTAGGGCAACTTCTGTTTCAGTTACTTTCCATATGAGCACTTTGCTTTGAGAATCTGTTAGGGTTTTGTAAAGTGGCACTTTTTAGCTTTGTGAATTTGTATCTTTGTATGCTCTCTACCAATTTTTAGTTTTGGTATAAACCGTTTAATTGGAGAGGATTTTAATAAAAACGAAGCTACAAAAAGAAAACACAAAATGAGTACACAAGCAGTTGATTACATTCCTTACAAGGTTAAAGACATTTCATTGGCAGAATGGGGCCGAAAAGAAATTGAACTCGCTGAGGCTGAAATGCCTGGTTTAATGGCATTACGTGAAGAGTATAAAAATGAACAACCTTTAAAAGGTGCTAGAATCGCTGGTTGTTTACATATGACCATACAAACCGCAGTGCTGATAGAAACTTTAGTTGCTCTAGGTGCAGATGTAACTTGGAGTTCTTGTAATATATTCTCTACCCAAGACCATGCCGCTGCTGCAATTGCCGCTGCTGGCATACCAGTTTATGCTTGGAAGGGTATGAATGAAGAAGAGTTTGATTGGTGTATTGAGCAAACGCTATTTTTTGGTGAGGACAGACAACCTTTAAACATGATTTTAGATGATGGTGGCGATTTAACTAATATGGTATTAGATAAATATCCTGAACTAGCTGCTGGGGTAAAAGGATTGTCAGAAGAAACTACAACTGGTGTTCACCGTTTATATGAGCGCGTAAAAAATGGAACTTTACCAATGCCCGCTATTAATGTTAACGACTCTGTTACCAAGTCAAAGTTTGATAACAAATACGGTTGTAAAGAAAGTGCGGTAGATGCAATTAGAAGAGCAACAGATACTATGCTTGCAGGTAAACGTGTTACCGTATGTGGTTATGGTGATGTAGGTAAAGGTACTGCAGCTTCTTTCCGTGGCGCTGGAGCTATAGTAACGGTTACCGAAATTGACCCTATTTGTGCGTTACAAGCCTGTATGGATGGTTTTGAAGTAAAGAAATTAGAAACTGTTGTTGGTAAGTCTGATATCGTAATTACAACAACAGGAAATAAAGATATTGTTCGTGGTGAACATTTTGAAGCCATGAAAGACAAAACCATTGTTTGTAATATTGGTCATTTTGATAATGAAATTGATATGGCTTGGTTGAACGGTAACTACGGTGACTCAAGAGATGAAATTAAACCGCAAGTAGACAAATACACGGTAAATGGCAAAGATGTTATTGTACTTGCAGAAGGTAGATTAGTTAACTTAGGCTGTGCTACTGGTCACCCAAGTTTTGTGATGAGTAATAGTTTTACCAATCAAACCCTTGCGCAAATTGAGCTTTGGAATAATAGTGAAAACTATAAAAATGAAGTTTATATGTTGCCTAAACACTTAGATGAAAAAGTAGCTGCTTTGCATTTATCTAGATTAGGTGCTGAACTAACAGAACTTAAGCAAGAGCAGGCCGAATATATTGGCGTAACTGTAGAAGGCCCCTATAAACCGGAGTATTACAGATATTAAAATTGAAAAGATAGAAACACATAAGCCTCAACATAGTTGAGGCTTTTTTTATGTTCAAAGACCGCCCTACTTACCTGAAATTGTAGTTGGACGGCCTTTATAAACTCTTGATTCTATTTTTTAAACTTTAGGGTTAATACCCTTAAAAATACATTTCTATTGTTTGTGAAAATTAACACTTAAATCTGCATTGAATTTAACCAAACCGTTACCAGTAGGTTAAATAAAAAACCCTTACCGATTTCTCGATAAGGGTTGTAAAATATCTTAATTGAAAGCTACTAAGCTTCTGCTTCTGGTACAATTGATACAAAAGACTTACCGCCAGATTTTTTTTCAAACTTTACGGTACCATCTACTCTTGCATGAAGCGTGTGGTCTTTACCCAAGTAAACATTATCACCAGCATTGTGTCTTGTACCACGTTGACGTACAATAATGTTACCAGCAATTGCCTTTTGGCCACCAAAAATCTTAACGCCTAATCGTTTCGATTCTGATTCTCTACCGTTCTTAGAACTACCTACACCTTTTTTGTGAGCCATTTTAAATAAATTTTAGTTCTTTAATAATTATGCTTTACCGCCGTCTAATTCGTCTTGCCACTTTTTTAACTCATCCCACTTACCTTCAGCCGCTAATTCAGCTTGCTTTGGCCAAGTATCAGTTACGTGGTTTCCTCTTACCTCAGCGATAATCTCAGAAATCTTAGCCGCATCTGTGCTAGCTAATTTCGCAAAAGTATCTACACCTGCTTCTACTAATGTAGCGGCAATTTTTGGTCCAATACCTTCAATCTTTTTAAGGTCGTCAGCTTTAGCTTTGGTCTTAGCTGGTGCTTTTTTAGGAGCTTCCGCTTTTGCAGCAGGTGTTGCTACGGGCGCAGCTTTCTTTTCAGCTTTTTTAGCTGGAGCAGCCTTTTTAGCACCTTTAGCAACAATACTTTCTACAACAATTTCTGTTAAGTATTGTCTGTGACCATTCTTTTTTCTGTAACCTTTTCTACGTTTTTTCTTAAAAACGATTACTTTATCGCCTTTTAAGTGCTTTACGATTTTTGCCTCTACGGCTGCACCTTCTATGACTGGGGCGCCTACAGTTACGCTACCGTTATCATCTAAAAGTAAAACCTTGTCAAAAACAACTTTTTTACCTTCTTCTTCTTGTAAACGGTGTACGTACACTTTTTGGTCTTTTGCAACTTTAAATTGCTGCCCTGCCATCTCTACAATTGCGTACATAGTTATTTGTTTTGTTTTTCAAATACCAAGTTGAAAAATACGCTGATTTTCACTTTGGGGCTGCAAATATACTGCTAAATCCCTAATCTACAAGAAGAAAATGCAACTTAAGCAATTATTTTTATTTAGAATTAGATGACTTAAATAGTTGCATAAATGCTAAAGTTAATACTACCGTTGTAGCAAAACCCATTATAGCTACTGTGAAATACACAATAGCCTTAAAATTGGTATAATCACTTGCCCATTTTTCAGACAACTGGATTAAAAAATCAGGGTTCCACTCTGTTGTATATACTGAAAAGAAAATGGTAAAAAGTATTGTAGCCAAAAAACCGGTTACCAAGCCATTGGTAAAACCCATTCTATAATTGAAGCTATTGGTGTTTTGAATTCTAGTGTATTTGATGACTTCATAGATAGCAAACCCAACAATAACCCCATTAAATAAACTGTAAAATACATTAGAATGCAATCCCATTAAAGATAACACCAAAAAATAGGCTATTAATGCAGCACAAGCTACAATTCCAAAACGGATAGGTAATGTAAAGTTTTTCATTAAAGTTTTTCTTTTAATATAAGAAATATTTAGCTGTAAGAAAATTACAACTTCATAACTAGAATTTACTTCGAGATAATTATTTTCAATACCTTGTAACAAAAGGCCTAAAAGCTATACTAACAACAAGAAAAAGAATTTTTAAACACTAAAGAATGAAAAAACCCTTAGCATTTTTTTCACTTTTAATTTCCGCTATCACCTTTAGCACAGCGCAAGAAGTGAAATTTGAAGAGTACGACTTAGACAATGGTATGCATGTTATTTTACATCAAGATAATGGCGCACCAGTGGTAACTACATCTGTAATGTATCATGTAGGTGGTAAAGATGAAGACCCAAGTAAAACCGGATTTGCACACTTTTTTGAACACCTTCTTTTTGAAGGCACAAAAAATATTGAAAGAGGCGAATGGTTTAAAATTGTTTCTTCTAATGGTGGTAACAATAATGCCAACACAACAATGGATAGAACTTACTACTATGAAACCTTTCCTTCAAACAATTTAAAACTTGGACTTTGGTTAGAGTCTGAACGTTTAATGCACCCTATAATAAATCAAATTGGTGTTGACACTCAAAAAGAAGTTGTACAAGAAGAAAAACGTTTACGTGTAGACAATTCTCCTTACGGTAGAGTTTTTGAGCAGGTTTCTAAAAATCTCTTTAAAAATCATCCATACCGTTGGCAAACCATAGGTTCATTAGACCATTTGGCAAGTGCAACTCTTGAAGACTTTCAACGATTTAATGAGATTTATTACGTGCCTAACAATGCCGTTTTAGTTGTAGCTGGTGATATTGATATTACAGAAACAAAAAAAATGATTCAAGATTATTTTGGTCCTATTCCGAAAGGGGCACCTATTGAAAGAAAAACGTATTCAGAAGAACCAATCAAGGAAACCATGAATGCTACGTTTAACGACCCAAATATTCAAATACCATTGATTCTTTTAGCCTACAGAACACCTGCCCAGACTGAAAGAGATGCCTATGTTTTAGATATGATATCAACTTATTTAAGTGATGGCCCTAGTTCTAAGCTTTACAAAAAAATGGTCGACGACAAAAAAATGGCTTTACAAGTATTGGCATTTAATGTAGCACAAGAAGACTACAGTACGTACATTGTTGGTGCACTTCCAGTTGGTGAAAATAGTCTTGCTAACCTTAAAACTGAGATTGATGAAGAAATTGAAAAAATTAAAACAGATTTAATTTCTGAAAAAGACCATCAAAAACTCATTAATAAATTTGAAAACGACTTTGTCAACAGCAACAGCAGCGTTGAAGGTATAGCCAACTCTCTAGCTAGATATTATATGTTATACGATGATGTAAATCTTATTAATAATCAAATTGATATTTACCGTTCAATAACGAGAGAAGAAATTAAAGAAGTTGCTACTAAATATTTAAATACCAATCAGAGATTGGAACTTGAATATTTGCCTGAATCTAAAAACGCTCAATAAGAAAGAAAATGAAAAAAATACTATTATCCACCATATTGTGTCTATCCGTAGCATTTTCATTTGCACAAATAGACCGAAGCAAACAACCTGAACCAGGTCCTGCTCCAGAAATAAATCTACAAGAAGCTAAAAAGTTTACCCTCAACAATGGGTTAACAGTAATGGTTGTTGAAAATCATAAACTGCCTCGGGTTTCTATTCAACTTAATTTAGATAATCCACCAATTTTTGAAGGTCAAAAAGCTGGGGTTCAAAGTTTAACTGGTAGCCTTATGGGTAAAGGTTCTACAAATATTCCTAAAGATGAATTCAACGAAGAGGTTGATTTTTTAGGAGCTACCCTTAGTATTGGAGCACAAAGCGCCTATGCTAGTTGTTTGTCTAAATATTTTCCAAGAATATTAGAATTAATGGCAGACGCTGCACTTAACCCAAATTTTACTGAAGAAGAATTTGAAAAAGAGCGCGATATTCTTTTAACCGCAATTAAAACAGAAGAAAGTGACGTTTCTGCAATAGCTAGTAGAGTACAAGATGTACTTGCATATGGTAAAAATCATCCAAGAGGTGAATATTTAACAGAAGAAACTATCAATACTGTTAGACTTATTGATGTTGAACAATTCTATAGAGACTATTTTGTGCCTGCGAACGCCTATTTAATTGTTATTGGTGATGTTGATTTTGAAACTACTAAAGCGTTAGTTACAACCGCTTTTACACCATGGACAAAAGCCACTCCGCCAAGTTTAGATTACTCTAATCCGGCTCAAGCGCAGTACACGCAAATTAATTTTGTTGATATGCCGAATGCAGTTCAATCAGAAATATCAGTTCAAAATCTTGTTGATTTAAAAATGAAAAATGACGACTATCTAGATGCACTTTTAGCTAACCGTATTTTAGGCGGGGGTGCGCAAGCTCGTTTGTTTTTAAATTTAAGAGAAGACAAAGGTTATACCTATGGTTCTTACTCAGGTATTGGCAATAACAAATGGGGGCCTTCAACATTTAGAGCAACAGCAAGTGTTCGTAATGCGGTAACAGATAGTTCTGTTGTAGAAATTCTTAAAGAGGTAGACAAGATTATAGATACACCTGTTACCCAAGAAGAACTTGATCAGGCCAAAGCAAAATACGTTGGTAATTTTGTTATGGCTTTAGAGCGTCCACAAACCATTGCTAACTATGCTTATAACATTGAAACCGAGGGTCTTTCTGATGATTTCTACAAGACTTATTTAGAGCGTATTAATGCAATTACTATAGAAGATGTGCAACAGGCTGCCAAAAAATATTTTAGCGCTAATAACTCTAGGGTTGTTGTTGTTGGCAAGGGTAGTGATGTTATTGAAAACTTAGAAAAAGTTGAATTTAATGGCAAAAAAGTTCCCGTATTATACTACGACAAAACAGGTGACAAAACAGAAAAACCTAATTACGATGCCGCTATTCCAGAAGGAATTTCTGCTGAAGATATTTTAAACAATTACATTGAAGCTATTGGTGGTAAAGATAAATTAGAAGCTGTACAGTCTTATGCTTTAACTGCAGAAGCAAGTATGCAAGGCCAAACTTTAGAGTTGGTAATGAAGAAGAGCGAAAATGAAAAATTTTTACAAGATGTTAGAATGATGGGTAACTCTGTTCAAAAACAAGTAATTGATGGCGACAAGGGCTATACGATGCAAATGGGGCAACGTAAAGATTTAACCAAAGAGGAGCTAGATATGATGAAGGAAGAAGCTACCACTTTCCCAGAATTAAATTACCTTTTAGCTGGTGACGTTGCGATTGAAGGAGTAGAAACCATTGGTGATAAAAAAGCTTATAAGCTTAAAATCTCAGATTCTAAAACAGCTTTTTATGATGTTGAAAGCGGATTAAAAATACAAGAGGTTACCGTACAAGAGGCTCAAGGCCAAACTATGCAAGCAACCGTTAAATTTGAAGAATATAAAGAAGTTTCTGGAATTAAATTTCCGTTCAAATTGTTACAATCTGCAGGTCCAATGAATTTTGAATTTACTGTGAAAGATATTAAAGTAAATGAAGGAGTTTCTGATGCTGATTTTGAATAATCAAAACAAACAATAAATTAAAAGGCCGGTTTTCACCGGCCTTTTTTATTAGAATGAATATTGTACAAAAACAGATAAATTTCTTCCTGGGTCATTAATGGGCACCCTACCAAAATTAGCCTGATTTGTGAAAGAAAAATTTAGGTGATTGTTATAAGCTACATCAAATAGATTTAAAGCAGCTAAACCAACATCTAAATGTTTAAAAGGCTGACCACCTAGTCTTAGATTTACTAAACCATAACCATTAGTTACACTTTCTCCAAAAGAAGGTGCTATTTCATCTTGTTCAGATACTAAGACATAAATAGCTTTAGCCCAAAATTTTTCTTTTTCAAACGCTAAATGAAACCGTGTGGTTAATGGCGGTGTTAACGGAAGAGATTCATCCAAGTCTTCATTTCTAGTGTATACATAGGCCATTTCAGCAGTAACATTAAGATTGGTCAAAAAATCTATGCCTGAACTCACCTCAAAACCTGTTTTGTATGCGTTATCAATATTTACAAAACGCTTAACAGCAGTTGGCTCTGATGCCGGCATATATTTCTTAGCCAGTGATTCGTCTATTAAAGGTGCTATATAATCATTATAATCCGCATAATACGCTGATGCACTGTAACTCCATTTATCAAGAAAAGTAGTTTCAAAAACCGAATACCCTTTTAAACCCAATTCAAATTGATGATTTACCTCTGCTTTTAAATTAGGATTCCCAACATGTTCAAACGGGTCTTGACCAACTGTAAAGTGATTTATAAAACGTTCAATCATATTGGCAGACCTTACACCTCTTCCAAAAGCCAATTCAACCATAAGGTTTTCTTTAGCTGCATATTTTAAAGTAGTTGTACCACTGAAATTATGTTCAATTCTTGAATCTAAATCTGGATAATACGCTAAAAAATCGTCAGCTGGGTCGTTACTTTTAGCATTTACTAAATCATATCTACCGCCTACTTTTAACAACCAAGAATTTGATAGTGAGATATTGCTTTCTGCAAATACGCCATAATCAGTTATTCTAGAATCTTGCCAAATTTTATCAGTAAACTCCATTGGATTGGCCAAATTTTGACCCATCATATTTTGTTTCATAACACGGTCTCTAAAACCATCTCTAGAAATATGAACTGCATCGAGCCCCGTATACAATTCATGGGTACCTAGAAAATTCCATACAAATTCCAGTTTACCACCAACAGTAGTTGCATCAACTGTAGATTGAGCTTCTACTCTTGAAAATGACGGCCTCATTGTGTTTGTCATTAGATGGTCAACATAAGAGTAATATGCTTTGGCATTAACCTCTTGTAATTTTTTTGAAGATACTTCATACTTATAATCTACAGACGCAATTGAACTGTTATCTTCCTCAGTATCCATAGGTAAACCAGCATGTAATACATCTCTTCCAAAAGACTGTCTAAATCCGAGTTGTAGACGCTGATTTGAATTAAAAGTATATCCTAATTGTATACCATAATCTGTACTTTTAAAAGAGGCTGGTATTTCATTGCCATTACCATCTTCATAATTACCAAAATCTCGATATCCAAAATTAACTGCAGCATCAAAATTTTCTTGATTGTATTTAATGTTAGCCATTGTAGTAATTGAATTGCCGTTACTTTCATCACCAAAACTTAGCTTTCCTTGATAGCCCTGTTTTTCGTTAGTACTTTTATAGGTCACTAGATTTATAATGCCCCCAAAAGTGGCTCCATACCTTACAGAATATGGCCCTTTTATCACCTCTATTTTTTGAATTTCTTCTGGAACAACATGAGTGGTAATAGGGTCCATACGGTTAGGGCAAGCATGCATGACCTTTGTACCCCCATTAAACTGAATGTTTAATTGTTCATACTGAGCACCCCTTAATTGAGGGTCTATTGCATAATTCCCCCTTTTTATTAGTGCAAAACCATTAACATCTTCAAAAAGGTCTGCAACATTTTTTGGTTGCACAACACGTTTAGCGTTTTCTGTGTTTACAAAACTAGAGGCAGGATTTGTTCTTTTATCTGCATTTAAAATAACTTCGTTTAGTTGTATTGTTGTATGTGTTGTTGTGTCTTGTTTTTGTTCTTGTGCTCTACTAATATTTGCACCCAATAAGGCTGCAACGCAAAATGCGCTTAAGTGAAATTTCATTTCATTAGTAATTATAAGATTTATATGTAGAATTTTGGCAATTAGCCCTGTTGGTAAATCTTATACTTGTGGTGGTTGACCTAAAGTCTTACTTGTTTGAAATTTATAGAAATTGTATTGTGTATTGCAATTACTATTTTTCAAATTATGAGCCTTAAAAGAAATTTCTTCTACTGGATTTAAGAAGAAAACCACTTGCTCCCAGCCAATTTGAGGCAAAGGTTCTTTGTCATTATTAGTGTCTGCTTGCAACATTTTTGATAAGGCGCATTTACCATCGCAGTTTAACTCTGGCCGATTTTTATTTTCACAAAGACGCTCAATAAAATCTTCTTTTGCTATACCATAATACACATACATACTTGAAAACCGAAGATTGCTGAGCATAATGACTGTAACTAAAATATAAACACTAAAATGTTTACCCATGGTATGCGTAAAATTAGGATAAATGTAATTTTATAATTCAATTTATTTAGTGACTTAAGTCACTAAAATTGCCTTTTTTTTCAAATTTATTTGTCTAATACTAATAGGTCTAGAATATGTATTTTTGTGTAATTCTTTACTATAATCTTCGCCCATGAAAAATTTTATTTTCCTTTCAATCTTAGCTCTTTTAGTTTCTTGCAAACAGGAAAAACAACCTACTGAAGGTCAAGCTCAAATGAAGAAAGTTATGGCTATACATGATGAAATTATGCCCAAAATGGGAGAATTAGCCAGTTTAACTGCAGAATTAAAAGCAAAAGTTGATACCACTGAAACTGGTATGAAATATGAAGCTGCTATGAAAGACCTACAAAATGCAAATTCTGCAATGATGGATTGGATGGGTGACTTTGGCAAGCGCTTTGACTATAAAGAAATTATGGAAGGAGAACCCCTGAGTACTGAAAAACAAGAGTGGCTTAAAGAAGAAGAACAGAAAGTTTTAAAACTACAAGAACAGTTTACCACAGGTATTGCAAACGCAAAAGAACTTTTAGGTAAAGAATAAATTAAAATTTATTCTTTCCATTGTAATGACTCCATAATTTTTCTAATATCTTGTTGCAAGTAAATTGCAGCCGGATATATAGAATCATAGTTGGGTTTTGCGTAGAAATATAATGACCCGGTAACAAAATGATGAATACTATCTGTTACATAAAACTGTGATTGTGAAGCAGCATTACCGCTTACTTCATAAAACATACCATAAACATTATCCTCACTATTTATAAAAGGTTGTTCTACAATATTGTCTGCTTTAACCACGTGCTCGTAAGATAGTTTTTGAGCATCTGTAAGTAATTTTTCTAAATTATTAGTAATGGGTTTATACGTTATGTACACAGAACCTTTCATTTCTGGATAATCTAATACCAGATTACAATTGCCTTTAGTATCTGGAGTCGCCATTACATTTTTTGAAAATTCGTAATTACAAACATTTTTATAGGTTACATATTCCCCTTGAGGAAATTCTAGCCTTAACATGGCCTTTGGTTTTGGAAGCGCATCATTCTTACAAGAACAAAATACTATGCCCACTACAACCAAAAATAGCTTACAAATCTTCATTAGGTAATATTACTTTTATCTGTTTCAACCTCTTTTTATCTAGACTTTCAATTACGAATTGATACGCATTAAACATTACTTTTTCACCTCTTTTAGGAAACGCGCCAGAAATCTCTAAAACAAAGCCAGCTAGAGTTTCAGATTCACCTTTTGAGGCTTCAAACTCATCTTCATTTGTAATTTTTGTTACACGATAGAAATCTTTAAGATTGGTTTTGCCTTCAAAAACAAAAGTGCGGTCATCTAATTTAGAGAATATTAAATCTTCATCGTCAAATTCATCACTAATATCACCTACAATTTCTTCAATAATATCCTCTAAGGTGACAATACCAGAGGTACCCCCATATTCATCAACTACAATTGCTAAGTGCTTTTTTTGCTCTTGAAATTCTAATAAAAGATCATCTAACTTTTTATTCTCAGGTACAAAATAAGGTTCCCGAATTAGTTTCATCCATGCAAAAGTTTTACGCTCCAAGTATGGCAATAAATCTTTTACGTAAAGTACTCCTAAAACATTATCCATATTCTCAGAAAAAACAGGAATTCTTGAGTATCCGTTTTTTTTAATCTCGTCTAAAACTTCCTGAAACTTCATTTGCTCGTTAAGGGCAAATATGTCTATGCGCGGTCGCATAACTTGTTTAGTATCAGTATTACCAAAGGTTACAATACCCTTTAAAATTTTTTGCTCTTCTTTAGTTGTATCACCCTCAGAAGTTAATTCTAAGGCCTGAGAAAGATGGTCAACACCAAAATTTGATTTTTTACGACCTAATTTATCTTGTAAAAACAACATTGCAGAACGCATTGGACTGCTTAAGGGTGTAAAAATATAATCAAGAAATTTTAAAGGTTTTGCCATGAAAAGTGCGAAATTTCCATTATTTCTGCTGGCATAAATTTTTGGTAATATTTCACCAAACATCAATATTAGAAAGGTTGCAACAATAACTTCTAACAAAAAGCGAACTGATACCGTTTGAAATAGTACTTGATTAACATTAGAGAATAAAGTGTCCCCAATTTTACTAAATAATAGCACTATAGCAATATTAATGGCATTGTTTGCAATTAATATGGTTGCTAGTAGTTTTTTAGGTTTATCTAAAAGTTTAACTACAATTTTACCATCTGTAGTATCTTCTTCGCTTAGCTCATTGACCTTTGTTACTGAGAGTCCAAAAAGAGCAACTTCTGCACCAGAAATTAAGGCTGAACACAATAATAGGGCTACGAGAATAATACAATTAATGGCGAAAATTCCATCAAAAGCTAATAAAATAACCAAACCATGGGGCTCTGGGTCCAATTGAGATATATTTAGTTTTAGAATGGTAAATCATCATCTGCATCGGGTTCTGAAACCGTGTTCGCAGGTTTAGCACTTTCTGGAGTACTTGCTTGTTGATTTCCTGGCTGTGCCGTATTCATGGTGCCACTTTCTGTTTTGGTATTTAAGAACGTGAAATCTTGAACATGAACCTCTGTGGTATAACGCATATTACCGTCTTCTCCCTGCCATTGTCTATTCTTTAACCGGCCTTCAACATAAACCTTATCTCCCTTTTTTAAATACTTTTCACAAATTTCAGCAGCTTTATTTCTCACAACTACATTGTGCCAATCTGTATTGGTTACTTTTTCTCCTGTTTGCTTGTTTGTATAGGTCTCGTTTGTTGCAATTGGAAATCTACCTATTGCTCCACCACCTTCAAAATAATGTACTTTGACCTCGTCTCCTAAATGACCTATCAAAATAACTTTGTTAACTGTTCCACTCATAGTAAAGTCAAAAGTACTAAAAATTGAAGGTTTCAATAAATTCTGCAATTAAAACCGGAACTGGATAATTCTTTAAATCTTCTACATTAACATACTCACCCTCAATACGTTTTGTTTCAATTATCCAAAAGTTAGTGTATAAATGTTGATGAGATAGTTTATGAATAATTGGTTTATGGTTATATAAGGTTACCTTTTGGTAGTCTTTGTTAATTTTTTGAAGGTGCTTTTCTAGCATCTCATGTGATGCAACACTAGCTGTTTCATATAGCGGAAATTGAAATAGATTTTGCCAAATACCCTTACCTTTTCGCTGCTCAAGAATCGTATTTTTTCCATCTATAAACACCAAATAATTAAAATATCGATTTCGAATTTTAGTCTTTTTAAGTTTTTTTGGTAAATCTAAGACCCGGTTTTCAGAAATTGCTTTACAACTATCTTTTAAAGGACAATACAGACATAATGGTTTTTTAGGAGAACACTGTATAGCGCCAAACTCCATAATACCCTGGTTATAGTCACGAATATCTTTTGCACTCATAACTTGTTCAGCAAGGTTTTTAAAATATTTTATCCCATCAGTGCTATTTATTGGAGTTTCCACACCAAAATATCTAGCCAAGACTCGATACACATTACCATCAACAACCGGCACCAGTTCTCCAAAACAAATGGAGGCTATTGCACTTGCTGTGTAATCACCTATGCCTTTAAGCTTTAAAAGTTCTTTATACGTGTTTGGAAATTTGCCACCATACTCATTTACCACTTGTTTTGCAGTAAAATGCATGTTTCTAGCCCTAGAATAATAGCCCAGACCTTGCCATAACTTCAAAATTTTTTCTTCTGAAGCAGAAGCTAAATCAAAAACTGTAGGAAATTCTTCAACAAACCTTTCATAGTATGGTAGTCCTTGAGCTACTCTAGTTTGTTGTAACATAATTTCTGAAAGCCATATTTTATAAGGGTTTACGGTGCTACGCCATGGTAATTCTCTTTTGTTTTCAGAATACCAGTCTAATATTATTTGAGAAAATTGCATGTAAGAAAATACTATCTATAAGTTGTTCTAGTTTATATACCTAAACTTTAGTGCTTTATATAAAACATTTATATATTTGCAAGCCGATTTAAAAACCCAAATTAATAAGGAAAAATGACGAAAGCGGATATTGTATCAAAAATCTCAGAGAAGCTTGGGATTGAAAAAGGTGATGTACAGGCGACGATTGAATCGTTTATGGATGAGGTTAAAGCTTCATTAGAGAATGGCGATAATGTCTATTTAAGAGGTTTCGGAAGTTTTATCATTAAAACTAGAGCCGAAAAAACAGGAAGAAATATTTCCAAAAACACAACTATCAAAATTCCTGCACATAACATACCAGCTTTTAAACCAGCTAAAGTGTTTGTTGAAGGTGTTAAAAGTAATGTACAAGTAAAATAATTTAAAGGAGAACCTATGCCGAGCGGTAAAAAAAGAAAAAGACATAAGGTGGCCACGCACAAGCGTAAGAAACGTAGAAGAGCCAACAGACACAAGAAAAAGTAGTCGCAGCGACTACTTTTTCTTTTTAGACAATACGTTCTTTGACATTTTAGGATTGCCAAAAATTTAAGTCGTCAATACTTGACGACACTTAATATTTTTTATTTCTACGTAATAGTTGAAATAATAATTAAAATCGAAAACAAGTGAACAGAGAATTAATAATTAGATCTGGTTCTACTGCTGTCGATTTTGCCTTACTAAAAGATGGAAAGTTAATTGAACTCCATAAAGAGGAGTACGACAATTCTTTTCAGGTAGGAGATATCTTTTTAGCCAAAATCAGAAAACCCGTTAAAGGCCTTAATGCGGCTTTTGTTAATGTGGGTTATGAAAAAGATGCGTTTTTGCATTATCATGATCTTGGACCACAGCTCTCTACCTTACTAAAGTATGTTAAGAAAGCAAGAACTGGAAAAATGAAAGATTTTTCCTTAAAAAACTTTCCGTTTGATAAAGATATTGACAAGAATGGCGCAATTACAGATGTAATTAAAGCCAATCAGTCCCTATTGGTTCAAATAGTAAAAGAACCAATCTCAACAAAAGGCCCCCGTATAAGTTCTGAACTTTCTATTGCAGGGCGCTATTTAGTAATGGTTCCTTTTTCTGACCGCGTATCTGTTTCACAGAAGATATCTAGCAGAGAAGAAAAAGACCGTTTAAAACGTTTAGTTACCAGCATTAAACCTAAAGGTTTTGGAGTAATTATACGTACAGTTGCAGAAGGCAAAAAAGTAGCAGAGTTAGACAAAGATTTACAGAACTTGCTGAATAAATGGTCAGCAATGTGCGGTACTTTGCATAAAGCAGAACATCCTTCAAAAGTTTTGGTTGAAATGAACAGAGCATCCTCTATACTTAGAGATGTTTTTAACGATTCATTCACCGGAATACATGTAGATGATGAAGAGCTTTATGAAAACATCAAAGAATACCTACAAGAAATAGCTCCTGGAAAGGAGTCTATTGTTAAACAATACAACAATCAGACACCGATTTTTGAAAAATTCGGTATCGAACGCCAAATCAAAACATCATTTGGTAGAACGGCATCAATGAGCAAAGGTGCCTATTTAATTATAGAGCACACAGAAGCTTTGCACGTTATAGATGTAAATAGCGGTAACCGTTCTAACAAAGCCAAAAATCAAGAAGATACTGCACTAGAGGTAAATCTTCTTGCCGCAACAGAAATTGCTAGGCAATTACGCTTACGCGATATGGGTGGTATAATAGTGGTTGATTTTATTGACATGACCAAAGGTGAACATCGAAGAAAACTCTTTGACCACCTTAGAGAAGAAATGAAAGATGACCGCGCCAAACACAAAATTTTACCGCCAAGTAAATTTGGTTTAATTCAAATTACTAGGCAACGTGTACGCCCAGAATTAAAAATTAAAACTAGTGAAGTTAACCCGAACGGTGTTGGAGGTGAAATCGAGGCACCTATTGTTTTGGTTGACAAAATAAATCACGATTTAGAACGCATTTTTAATGGGCCCAATAAGGACAAAAAGTTAACACTTAACATTCATCCTTTTATTGCGGCGTATTTAACAAAGGGATTTCCATCTATACGCTCAAAATGGTATTTAGAGTATAAAAAATGGATTAAAATTCAACCTCGAGATGCCTACACTTATCTAGAATATAGATTTAAAGATAAAGAAGGCAAAACCATACGATAAGAGAAAGCGATGTAATTAATTTTACATCGCTTTTTTGTTTTATAAGATATCGGTACTTTTAAGTTTATTCATTTGAAATATCATGAAAAATATACTATCCCTATTACTTCTTTTTGTGTTATTAGGATGTATTAAAGAATCTACTACAAAAAAGGTTTCTACAATTTTAGAAGATTCTCCCGCTATTACAGGAAAACAAAATTATTTAAACTCCCCATATGTAACCGCTGGTAACCGTGTGTATATGGTTGGTTACCAAGACGGAACATTTCCAGAACTTGGGTGGCACATTAAAGGAGAAATGGGAGGCATTTGGAATCACCCAATTAAACTTATGGATGGTTTTGAGGTGGATATCATAATTGCTGAAGATACACTTAAACTGAACCAAGCTGATAGTTTTGTTAATTATCCAATGGCCAATAAACACATATTTAAGTTCCCATTAAAAAATCTGGTTGTTGAAAGATGGCAATTTATACCTGATAATAAACAAGGCATTTTTGTGCAATTTGTTTTAAAAAACAAAGCATCTACTCCTGTAGATATTCGGTTTAGATTACAAGGCCATACTGATCTTAGACCTACATGGTTGGGCGAGCAATCGCAAATGATAGATGGGCAAGATAATGCCGAATTTTCAAAAGACAAATGGGTAATAAAAGATGAAAACAATAATTGGTTTGCTGTCTTTGGAGCAAATTTACAACCACAAAGTAACTCAGTTTTACCTAATACTACTACTAATACTGTTTCTACAGATTTAGAGTACGCTCTAACCTTAACAGAAAATACAGAAACTTTAGTAAATACCGTATTTAGTGGGTCATATCAATCTAAAGAAATTGCTTTGAAAGAATATGATGATATCCACGCTAATTATCTAGAATTTGCCGAAGATAAAAGAATTAGATATGCTGCTTTAGCAGAACAATCAAAACTTACTATTGACGATAAAAACCTACAACAAACCTTTGAGTGGTTAAAGTATAATTGTGATTGGTTGGTACGAACAATACCTGAAATTGGTACAGGCATTGGAGCAGGAATACCTGATTACCCATGGTTTTTTGGCGTAGATAGTGAATACGCCTTAAAAGGTTATATGGCCGTAGGCCAAGAAAACACCGTGAACAAAACCATTAAGCTATTAGATAGCGTGTCTATGGCTTTAAACGGTAATGGTAGAATTATACATGAAATGTCTACTAACGGAGTGGTTTTTAATCCTGGCAACATTAATGAAACCCCTCAATTTGCTTCACTCATTTGGGAAATTTACCAGTGGAATGGTAATCAAGAATTTTTACGAAACTATTATCCAACTATTGAAAAAGGACTTTCATGGCTTTTAGAAGCTAATGATGAAAACAAAAATTTATTTCCAGACGGCTTTGGTATGATGGAAATTCATGGATTGGATAGCGAAATGATTGATGTTGCCACCTACACTCAACGGGCCTTTTTAGATGCTTCTAAAATTGCAACCGAACTTAATAAAAAAGAAGATGCGAAAAAGTTTTCGGATCTAGCTCAAACCTTAAAAGAGAAGATTAACTCTGATTTTTGGGCTGAGGAATATAATTCTTTTGCTGACTTTTTAGGTACCAACCAGCAAGCTCTTCATTTAATTGAAGACGCTCTAGTTAGAGCAGACACCCTTGACAAACCTTGGGCAATAGAGGAATTAGAAGCAACAAAAAAACAAATTTTGGCCAGTAGTAATAACCAACTCAAACCTTTCGTTTTACACCATAACTGGGTGGTAAATACCCCAATGGAGATGGCAATTGCGGACTCCGTAAAAGCTATTAATGCTTTAAATACCGCTAAAAAATTTACCAATCCGTTTGGTGTTTTTGTTACTGGTATTGATAGAGATGAATCTGCTGGTTCTAATGATGGAGCTTATAAAGCCCCTCCTATCTTTACCTACACAGGAGCCGTAATGACTTTACCCACAGGAGTTCAAGCGGTTGCTGAGAATAACTATGGTAGACCAGATGAAGCACTCGATTATTTAAATAGAATGACTAGGTCTTTTAGTTATGCACTCCCAGGCAGTATGTACGAGGTTTCACCAGATTTTGGTATGATGACTCAAGCTTGGAATATCTATGCTTTTGCTGTACCCATTGTACAACAGTTTTTTGGAGTTCAGCCACAGGCTCAAAACAAAACAGTTATTATTAAACCTCAAATGCCAAGCACGTGGAAAAACGCCTCCTTAGAAAATATTAAAGTAGCAGATAACGAAATATCTATCTATTATAAAAAGGTTGACAAACAGTTGGCAATTGAAGTAAAACAAACCAATGATAGCTGGACGATACAATTAGAATTACCAAAAAATATCTACCAAGTCACTGGAGACTCAGAAGAAAAAACAATTGAGAACACTTCTATTTTTAGTACCCAAAGCCAACAAATACGTATTACTACCAAGTAATTAAGCTACCAACGGTAACTTATTATATTAGCCAATGAACTGTAAAAATTGTACTCATCCTATTAACGCTGAAGCAAATTACTGCGAAAAATGTGGAGGTAAAATTGTTTTATCACGCATAAACGTAAAATCACTACTAACGCAGGCTGCATCTAACATTTTTGGTTGGGATAATAGATATTTTGCAACGATAAGAGGCCTATTAACAAAACCCGGAAAAACACTTTATGCCTATATAGATGGAACCAGAAATAGATATATGAATCCGTTTTCATTTCTATTAATTGGGTTAACCCTTTGTGTATTTGTTTTTAAATTTTACAGTCAAGATTATTTAGCAATTTCTGAAGAAGCTAATAAACAACAGTTGGTTTGGATGGCTGACACCTTTGGAGGAATCTACGCCGATGAGGCTTATCAAAAACAATCTCTAGAGCTAAATTCTAAGATGCAAAACTTCATCTTAAAGTATTTTAACTTGGTTTCTTTCTTATTAATACCAGTATACACCCTTTTTACATGGCTAATATTTAGAAAACCATTTAATTATGGAGAACACTTAGTAATTAATTCGTATTTACAAGGTGTTGGATTTCATTTTACAACAATATTTTTTCTACTTACTGTTTTTGTACATCCGTCATTTTTTCTTGTGGCTTCTTTGGGAACCTTTACACTGTATTGTATCAGCTTAAAGCTGTTGTATAAATTATCTTGGGCTGAGTTAATATTAAAAATCTTACTGTTTATTGGCTTAGGAATTCTAACGGTAATTGTATTAGGGGTTTTACTGTTTATTGGAGGTTTTTTGTTTGGTAAGTATTTCTAGAAATGACACTACAAGAAGCCACAAAAAAACTAGAATACTATTGCGCCTATCAAGACCGGTGTCATAAAGATGTAATTAACAAATTAAAAGGTATGCGCATGATACCTGCAGCTATTGACCAAATAGTAACTCATTTAATTCAAGAAAATTATTTAAATGAAGAACGTTTTGCTATAAGTTTTGCTAGAGGAAAATTCAATCACAAAAAATGGGGTAATGTTAGAATTAAAAATGAATTGAAACTTAGAAATATTTCGGTTTACAATATTAAAAGCGCTTTAAACGAAATTGAATCAGACTACTTAAATGTATTTAATGAAGTTGCAGAAAAAAAATGGAACAGTACAAAAGCATTACCACTATTAAAACGAAAACGAAAAGTACTAGATTATTTGGCTTACCGAGGCTGGGAAACGCATCTGATTTATGAAAAACTAAATGAATTAAGTAAATCAGCAAACTAACTTTATTTACAAATAGCTGTATTTATTTTAGGGAATAAAAAAATCCCCTAAAAGGGGATTTTAAAGTTTTTTATTCTACTACTTAGAGGTTAAAAGATGCCCCAACTGAAACATTAAACTGATTGAAATATTCCTCCGCAGGTGTTAAGTCAGATTTATATTTAGCTATTGGTGTATTTGCTTCAAAAAACAAACCAAAACCATCCGCGAAAAAATAACGAACACCAAGATGCGCCCCAAAATTTTTAAGTCCTAAATCAAGACCAGGATAAATATCCATTTCATCACCTAATTCTAAAACGCTACCTAAATGCGCATTAAATCGAGCTTTTAAATCAAAACGTTCAGAAAAGTCGGCATCAAAAGCCTCTTCAACTCCTAAAAGATAGGCCCCTGCTACACCCAAAGAAATATTTTCGCCAACACCCTTATCAAGAGTGGCTACAATACCTGAACCATCACTTTGTAGGTTGGCTCCAACTTGAAATTTAAAATCTCCTTCACCGTAATACGCCTGTGCGTTTACCGTATAAACGGCTAATGTTAGTATAAAAATTAAAACTGTATTCTTCATAATTCTAGGTTTGTTGTCAAAAGTATTCAATAATTGATATTCTTCTATATAAAATTGATTTTGTACATAAATTTCTCTTACTAGAAAATTAGGTAGTTACCCGTTTTGAGGTTCTTAGTATAGCTTGCTCATTTTTGTAATCTATCCATTTTTGACCTTTCCATTTACGCATAGAATTATCAAAATGGCGCATGATAAATATATTATAAAGTGCTTTTGCAAAGTTTTTAGGCTTTCTAGCCACTGCCCGTAAACTCATACTAAAACCAGGTGTAATGTATTTCATGTGGTGCCAGTAACCCTCGGGAATATATAATACGTTGCCGTGGTTAAGTTCCGCTACATGGCCTTTTGCATTTTTTAAAGCTGGCCATTTTTCAAGATTTGGGTTGTTAAAATCTATATCCTCTCTTGTAATTAAAGAGTGTGGAATTTTGTACAAGTGCTTAGTTTCGCTTTGCGAAAATAATATGCATTGTTTTTTACCTTCAAAATGAAAATGGAAAATATTGGCTAAATCAATATCATAATGCATAAAAGTGTGCGCGTTTTTTCCACCAAAAAAAAGCATAGGTAAGCCTTTCATTAAACGAATACCAAAATCAGGAAAAGTAAAGTCTTTTTGAAGCTCAGGAACCTCTTTTAAAACATTCCAGAGAAAGATTCTGTATTTAGTTGGTTTGGCTTTTAAAAGTTCTATATAATCAGCCATTTTCATTTTAGCATGAGGCTCGTTAAAACCCTCATCATGCTTAACGGGTCTATCATCATACAACGGCACTTCTTTATCTCCCACCACTTGTTTTATATAGTCTAAATTCCATTTGTGGTAGGCAGGCCAATCTTCTATAAAATTTTCTATTACTACTGGTTTTTGGGGCCTGAAGTAATCGCGTAAAAAGGCTTCTTTACTAAGCGTTTTTACCCTAGGTATTTGTTCAAGGTTAAGCATTAAAACGCTAATTAATGAATCGGCTAAGGTAGTAAAAAAGTGATAGTAGCTTTAAACCTAAGGTTCATTAGCAACACTGTAAATTTCTGTTTCATAATTATAGCCTATCCTTATTAAAAACAAAAACAGCTTTTCTAAGGATTACTTAGATTACAGCCGTCTGTTATAAAAATTACTTAGTTGAATGCAGATAATTATTATTGGAAACTATAGCGTAAACCAAATAATACATTACTTGGTGGCATAGGTACAAAACCGGTTTCAATATAATCTTCATCAAAAATATTGCTTGCCGTAATTGTAAACTCAGCTTGTTTCATCTTTATTGCCAAAGAAGCATCCCATACATTATACGTTTGACCTGTAGTACGTTCTGCGTATTTATATACTATGTTTTGACGTACATTTTTCAGAAACTGCGTACTAAAACGCGTGGTATATTGATGCTTAAAGGTATTTAGTGAATAGCGAGATAATTCTTCGTTTTGATCTAAAATATTATCATCTAAAAAAGCATAACCCACACTCAAGGTTTGGGTGTAATCTAGTATGTTAAAGTTATACCCCGCATCTAACTCTAAACCTTTTGTATTAACTTCTGTAATATTAGTAGCGGCAAATACATCTTCAGAAACATCATTTCTTATATAATCAATTAAGTTATTAGCATCTCTGTTAAAAACAGCAATGGTAGCATTAAATTTTGGAGATACGTATTTAAAACCAAGTTCTTGTGCAAATGCTTCTTCTGGCTCTAAATTTTCATTACCACTAGTAACAGGGTCGTTATAAAATAAATCTGTGTAGGTAGGAACACGGTAGGTATACCCAATATTACCGTAGATTTTAAAATTATTAGTAATATCATAACCCAAGTCTAAGCCTGGAAAAGCATGAAATTTAAAATCAGAAAAATAGGTTAACGCCACCCCAGGTGTAATGTCTAATTTATTATCTAGAACACTAAAACGATGCTCTAAAAACACATTGGTCATAAAACGATCTCTTGTACCCAAATTATTACTTCTTAAATAAATTTGCGATACATCTACTCCAAAACCTGTAATACCCAGTTTTGAGGCATAAGAAGCATTAGCTTCTACTCCTATTTTGTTTGAAATATGCATATTTCTGTAAAAACTTGGGTCGTTTCTTCTTAAAAGGAATACATCTTGATTACGTTTCCAGTACACTCTAGGTTGTACTTTAAGTGCATTTTTTTGAAAAGTGGTAGAAAAGGCCAATAAACTATTCTGTGTCTCTTCATACTCGTTAAACGTAGGATTATTGGTGTAAAAATTCTCTGCGCCAAATTTGCGTTCTAAGAATGTAGCTGTCATTTCTATGGGTTGCGCATTCTTATTAAAAATGCTTTTTAAATAGTAATTAGCATTGTCATAATCTGTATTATTTCTATAACCTTCAGAGGTTACTCTACCTACATGGACAATATGAGTTGAATTTTGTTTTTCTATACCAGCAGTTACATTACCATTTAATTGTCCAAAAGAGCCAGCCTCAACATTTAAAGAAACAGAGTTGTTCAAATTCTTTTTAGTAATAATGTTTATGGCCCCAGTGAAAGCATTTTGTCCGAAAACTCTTGCCGCCGGACCTTTTATAATTTCAATACGTTCAATAACTTCTAATGGCAAAGCAGCATTCATTGTATGGTGCCCTGTTTGCGCATCATCCATTTTAATACCATCAATTAATAGTAGTGTTTGGTCAAAGCCACCTCCTCTAATATACAAGTCTGCTTGGCTGCCACCAGTACCACGTCTTCTAATATCAACTCCTGCCACTTGCTGCAACAGGTCAGCAACATTAACTGCAGCGCTATTTTTAATATCGTTAGCCGTAACAATATTTATTGTTCTTGAATTTTCTTTAAAGGGTAAATTAATTCGGTTCGCAGTAACCACAACTTCACTGAGCGAATCAATTTTCAATACAGGCTGGTCTTGCTGTGCATTCAATTCAAATACACTTATTGCTATTACAAATAGTACGACTAATTTTTTCATTTTTTTATTTTGTACTTGTCTTATGTAAACTAAGGTGCAAAAATCATAACTTTCCGGACGATTAAACTAGTCCAGTTCTAAAACAATGAATAGTCCGGTTGTAGATGTACTAAAACAACTAATTACATACGACAAATCTATTGTACAACCCGTTTATATACAGGTGGCACAGCAAATTATTAATGCCATACAACGTGGGTATTTAGAAAAAGGAAGTAAATTACCTGGTTCAAGAATACTAAGCGAATTACTAAACGTTCATAGAAATACTGCGGTATCTATTTATGATGAATTGGCTTCGCAAGGCTGGGTAGACATAAAGCCAAACAAAGGTACGTTTGTTCTAGTACCGCAAGAATCCGAAGTAAAAATTAAAGCTGCTACGCAGCATATAAACCAAGCCTATTCGTATCCTAAATCTGTGGGTTTTGAGTTTCAAGAATCTTTTCATTTAGCATCAACTTTAGAAGAAACTACTGCTACTTATTCTTTAAGTGATGGTAGTCCGGATTTACGTTTACACCCGGTTCACCAATTTTCTAGATGGTATAGTGCAGCCATGAAACGCAAACCCCTAATAAGTAAATGGAATAGAACTAGTGCTATACTACCCTCTGCTTTTAAAACACAACTTTGTAATTACCTCAATGCTACGAGAGGTTTTCATATTTCACCTGAAAATTTGATAAATACACGTAGTACTGAAATGAGCCTTTACATTGTTTCGCAATTGCTTCTTAAAAAAGGGGATTTGGTACTTGTAGGACAACTAAGTAATTACGCGGCTAATATGATATTTCAACAGGCTGGGGCTAAATTTAAAACCGTTCCTGTAGATGATGAAGGTTTAGATGTTGCATACATTGAAGCCCATTTTAGCCAAGAAAATATTCGCTGTGTTTATGTATGTTCTAATAGAGATTACCCAACAACGGCAACCCTAAGCGCAAAAAGAAGGTTACACCTTTTACAATTAGCCAAAACTTACAAATTTGCCATTATTGAAGATGATTACGATTATGACTTTCAGTTTAATGGGTCAGCAATGTTACCTATGGCTAGTGCAGACGCTAATGGTAATGTTATTTATCTTGGAAAATTAGGGCAGTCTTTATTTCCTAGTTTTCATACGGGTTTTGTGGTTGCACCTAAAAACCTAATCTCAGAAGCCAAAAATTATTTGCAGTTGTTAGATAGACATGGTGATTTAATTCAAGAGCAAATGCTTACAGAGCTTATTGTTGAAGGTGAAATATACCGATTAAAGAAAAAAAATATAGTTACCTACAAACAAAGATGTAACCAATTGCATCAATGTTTAAAAGAAAATTTTAGCGCTATTGCAAAATGGTGTTTGCCTACGGGCGGACTAGCAATTTGGGTTCAATTTATAGAACAAATATCCTTGATTAAACTCGCTAAAGAAGCCAGAGAATTAGATTTGTTTTTGCCAAAAACTATACTGTACCAAGACAAAAACACTTGTGCCATTCGTTTTGGATTTGGCCATTTAAATGAAAAAGAAATTGAAATTGTTGTTAAGAAATTGAAACAAGCCTACTTCAAGGTTATTAATGCTTAATTTAACATTTGCACCAATTATTATGCTAATTAGATAAAAAAGGCTGCTTTAAAAGCAGCCTTTTTTTTTTAAAACATAGTTTATTTAACTATTCTTTTTCTTTAGTATCTGAAGATTCACTTTTGTTAGTTTCACCTTCAACAGAAACGTCTTTACCCTTTAAGTACTCAGGCAATTGCATACCTGCCATATTAAACATTTCTTGCAATGGCGGAACCGACTTGTACATACCAGAAATAAAGTTGGCTGTAGAATTTTTACCATCTTCTGATTTTGCTCCAGAGTCCCAAACAGTGACTTTATCAATTTTAATATTCTTAATTGCTTCCGCCTGAGTTTTAACCAATTCTGGCAGTTTATCTGCTACTAATAACAAAACTGCATCTTTAGGACTATCGCCTGCAGCCTTCACAATTTTATCAAGACCTTCGGCTTGTTTTGTTAAGACTTCAAAAATACCTTTTGCCTCAGCCTGGGCTTTAAAGAGAATTGCATCTGCTTCACCCTTTGCTTTTCTACGTATCATTTCTGCTTCAGCCTCAGCATCAATTTCAACCTTCTGTTTATCAATTTCCGCAGGAACTACGATATCGGCCATTTGAGAACTACGTTCGCGTTCCGCTCTAGCTAATTCCGCATCTTTTTCCGCGGCGTAAGATTCTTCTAATGCCTTAGCTGCTTGAACTTTTTCTGCAGCAATTGCCGTTCGCTCTGCTTCCGCTTCTCGTTGCCTACGTAATGAGTCAGAGTTCGCAACGTTAATTTTTGCAATGTTTTCTCCTTCAACGGCTTTTGCATTAGCTGCAGCAACTTGAGTACGTTGATCTTGCACTGCATTAGCTTCTCCAATAGAACCATCTCTATTTTTTTCTGCAACTGATTTACGAGCCGCATTAATTGCATGCGCTGCTGCCTCTTTACCTAAAGCCTCTATATAGCCAGATTCATCAACAATATCAGTAATATTTACGTTGATTAATTTAAGTCCAACTTTCTTTAATTCTGACTCAACACTCTGTGAAATATTTGTCAAAAACTTATCTCTATCTGAGTTAATTTCTTCAATATCCATTGATGCAACCACCAAACGTAATTGACCGAAAATAATTTCTTTGGCTAAGTCTTGTACCTCTTGCATCCCTAAACCTAAAAGACGTTCGGCTGCATTTTGCATTACTCCGGGCTCGGTAGAAATACCAATGGTAAATCGAGACGGAACGTTAACTCTAATATTTTGTCTACTCAATGCATTGGCCAAATCAACTTCAATGGAAATTGGAGTTAAATCTAAAAATTCATAATCTTGAATTACAGGCCAAATAAAAGCTGCTCCCCCATGTATACATTTTGCACTATTGCCGGTACCAACTTTACCGTATACTACTAGAATTCTGTCAGAAGGACATCTTTTATATCTTCTAATGAAAGAGATTATTATAATAAAGAAGAATAGTATAGCAAAACCGATGGCTATTAAAGACGCTCCCCCGCCCAATTGTAATGGTATAATCATATGTTTATTTATTTAAAAGTTGAACAATTAAAATTCCGTTATCAGTTACTTCTTTGACCTTAACTACATTACCTTGTGTTAAATCATCTTTTTCATCAGTAAGTGCCTCCAATTCACGAAGTGTTCCTTGTACACTAATACTAACTTTTCCAATACTAGATCTATTCGCACCTATAGTCAAATACACTTCACCTATTTGATGTAAAGCATTCTTAAGTTTTAATGTTCCACTACTTTGAAGCTTAGCCAAGTAATAAAATAACGCAGCCATAGCGATCATCATGATTAACCCACAAATAACTGAAATAAATACTGTTAAACCAGTTGAAAGGCCATTATCTAAACAAGAAATCCCAGACCACCCAAAAATGGTAAAAAAGCCCATTAAGTTCTTGAAAGATAAAAACTGAAAACCGATACCTCCATCACCCTCTACTTCGGCATCAACATCACCTCCCATATCATCAGCATCTCCGCCGATTAATGTCATTACCATAAGCACTAATAAAAAGCCAGAACCAACTATTGCTACAATCCAGTAAATTTTCTCAAAAAGCGTTAAAGCAGCGAACCAGTTTTCCATGGTTAAAAATTTTAAATGTTGAATTAAAAGTTTAAGATAAGACTTTGTTAGGATTTACAATCGTCTTATTATGAATCAAAACAAAAGCATTCTAAATAGTACACAAGAACTCAAAACAGAATATTATAACCGAAATAAAACTGAATATTTTTCTAACGGATTCCCATTTTTTATCAAAGACATCACTTGTGTAGCGCTTTCTAATTATTAGTCGTTAAATCTAAATTTTTGTTACAACATATCATCTAAGCAGTTATAAACACAGAACTAAAGTTGTTTTAGACGGTTTGGTACTATTTTATTCGTGTTTTTTGAAATGCTTCTATAGCTTTGCTATTAACCCATCAAAGAAAGATGGGCATCAAAACTATGTCATCCCCCTTTTCTGGTTTTACAAAAAGTACAATTTGGTCTTTTCTTTATTCTATTAAAGAATGGCAGTTATTTATTGGCTTATTATGCTACGCCTTTTTTATTAGGTTTCCCTTCTTTTTTAGAGATTATGTAGATCGTGATGAGAGTACCTTTATATTAATGGGGCAATCTTGGGTAGATGGAAATCTACCTTATACAGAGTTATGGGACCTAAAACCCCCAATTACTTTTTTCTTTTTTGCCACTATTATATATGTCTTTGGCAAGAGTTTTATTGCTATACGAATAGCCGGAACATTTTTAGTTGCTATTGTTGCCTTTTTTACCTTTAAAATTGGTGATAAATTAGGTTATAAAAGCGTTGCCCTCTGGTCTGCAATTCTTGTTGTTCTGCTTTTAAGCCTCTTTGGCAGCTTGCAAGGGGTAATGTCTGAACATATTTGCATGGCTTTTTTTATGCCTGGTATCTATTATTACCTTTTTAAAAGAAAATTTAGTTACCAATATTTAGCCGGATTACTAATTGGCTTAGCCTTAATGAGCAAGCTAAACATGGCCTACCCAATTGCCTTTATGATGCTTTACACACTTTGGCCAAAAAAAGGATTTAAAAGTTTACTCAAAAAAACTAGGCTAGAATTTTTCTTTGGTTTAGGTGTTCTGACAATTCTTTTTGCTACGGCATTGCCTTACTATTTTAAAGGTGATATTTTAATTTGGTGGGAGTCCGTTTTTCAAGCCCCCATGGCCTATTCAAAAGCATTAGACAGGGCTATTTATAAACCCGTACCCGTTGTTATTGCCGTTAGTGTTTTTTTAGTTTATGCTTGGAAAAAGAAATTATTGAACTTTAAATCTAGAAAATTATGGATTTTTATTCTATTGATTTTTGGCACGCTTTTCTCTTTTTTTAAAGCTGGTAAAATGAATGGTCATTACCTAATTCAACTCCATCCTATTTTAATTTTATTAGTATTTCCCGTTCTGTATAAGATCGATTTTTTTAAAAATTTTAAGGTGAAGAATTATATATTTCTACTTCTGTTTCTTTTACCCATAGAAACCTATATTGAAGCTGCCAATGTGATTAAAACGAAGCAAGAAAAAAATAGGTTTATGAATGGCGAAGGTATCTCAGTACCGCTATATCTAAAGAAAAATCAAATTGATTATCATCCTATTTTTTTTACCGAATATCATATTGGAAATTGGTTGTTAGAAGAAAAACCTCCAACAAAAATTGCTACACACCCGAGTAATATTATGAGAGAAATTCTTTTTCCATATGCACGAAATGAGCGTAAAACTTCTCAAGAAGAACTACAATACATTATGCAACAAATTCAGCCTAAAATAATTGTTAGAAGAAAAAATAGACCATTTTTTGATGGTAGAATAGCTTGGGCAAATGATTACATGGCAATACAAATTCAAAACAATTATAAAGTATTAGACACCATAGAGCAGGCTATTTTATATCAACGTTTGCCCAGTAATTAATCAACTCTAGTTTTTTGATGATTTATAACGACTTTGCCAAAAAATTGCAGTTATCACAGCGGTATTTTTTGGGTTCAAAAAAAGGAAAAAGTTTATGAACCAATTTTTTTCTCAAATACACTACTTCTAATTGAGGTTTACCGCAAACTTTACATTCTATTAGATTGCCTTTTTCGTCAACAACATATTCTTTTAATTCTTTGTAGATAGCAATAGCACGCTCTTTATCCGCTATATAAACTTGCAATTTAACCCCTCCTATTGCATCGCTAATCAAAGGGTCTGTATTTATGGTGTTCTCATCTCTTAAAAACACTTGTATACCTTCTGATTCTAATTTTCCTTTTAATATTTGGATATCGGCTGAATAGGTAGAAGACGTTACCGTATAAAATTCCTTTTTCATGACAACATTTTTAATGGACGTCGATTGAGCCGTAGCAATGATATGAAATATTTTAATTTACATTAATGTAAAAACATCTTTAAAATGTAATTTACCAATTTAAAAAGATTGGAAATGGTTTACTATAAACGAGCAGAAACTGTAAGAGAATTGGAACAAATTTTAAAAATTCAAAACGAAAATTTACCTAATGCTTTAACAAAACCTGAAATAGAAAATGAAGGATTTGTTACTGTTTGCCATACCCTAGAACAATTGATAGAAATGAATACGGCATTTCCACACACCATTGCTGTGTACAAAGAATCTGTTGTAGGCTATGCTTTAAGTATGCCAAAAGAATTTGGAGCAGAAATTGAGGTTTTAAAGCCAATGTTTAAAAAGATTAATGAGGTCTACTCTGACAAATCGTACATTGTTATGGGGCAAATTTGTATTACTAAGGCATATAGAGGTAAGGGACTATTTAGAGGCTTATATTCTGCTATGCAAGATTTTACAAAGCCTAAATTTGAAGCTATTATAACTGAGGTGGATACCAAAAATACCCGCTCAATAAATGCCCATAGCGCCATAGGCTTTAAAGAGTTAACTAGATATTTTGCAGATGACCATGAATGGTCTTTAATTGTTTTGTGATTTTATTTCTTGCCATTTACCAAATTTAATCGGGCTAACTTGCCATTCTAACTTAATGCTATTTCGCTTTAAATCGAATATGATATTTCTTATTCTCGAAAACTGTATGCCACTAGCGCAAATAATTATTACTCCTGCTAGACTGCCTAGGTGAAATTTCTTATACACTAAATCTGGTTAAAATATATTGTAACCAGTAAAAAAAATTATTAGAACGGCGATGGTTAACAAGTAAGCTAAAGACGCCATAATGGTATGGGAAATTGGTCTAGAGCCTTAAGTTATAAATAAATAATCTTCAATCTTCATGTATTTAAAATAAAAAAGCCCAACTAAAAATAGTTGGGCTTTACAATTTTATATAATTGACTTTAATCTGCCAATACAATTACTTTATTATTTTTCATTTCTATTGTTCCACTTGTGATAGTTAAAATTAGTTCACCTTTTGGACCTTTAGAAAATTTATCTTGAAACTCTTCAGCAACTTTTACATCACCTTGTACCTTAACATCACCCGCATCTAAAAGTGAAACAATTGGTGCGTGATTTTTCAAAATTTGAAACTCACCATTAATACCCGGCACAGTAACCGAAGTTACTTCGCCACCAAACAGGGTTGCCTCTGGAGATACAATTTCTAAATACATCTAATTTGCATTAAAAGTTTAAGGCTTTAGGCGGTAAAGTCTTTCAACCTTAGCATTCCACTAAAAACCAAAATTAAATTAAGCCTCAGCTAGCATTTTCTCACCAGCTTCAATAGCTTCTTCAATAGTACCTTTTAGGTTAAACGCTGATTCTGGTAAGTGGTCTAATTCACCATCCATAATCATGTTAAAACCTTTAATAGTTTCTTTAATATCTACCAGCACCCCTGGTATACCTGTAAATTGCTCAGCTACGTGGAAAGGCTGCGATAAGAAACGCTGAACACGTCTTGCACGACCCACAGCCAACTTATCTTCTTCAGACAATTCTTCCATACCTAAAATGGCAATAATGTCTTGTAACTCTTTATAACGCTGTAATAACTCTTTTACACGTTGCGCACAATTGTAATGCTCTTTACCTAAAATCTCAGCTGTTAAAATTCGTGATGTTGAATCTAACGGGTCTACCGCTGGGTAAATACCTAACTCTGCAATTTTACGAGATAATACTGTAGTTGCATCTAAGTGCGCAAAAGTTGTTGCAGGCGCTGGATCCGTTAAATCATCTGCAGGTACGTAAACCGCTTGTACAGATGTAATAGAACCTTTTTTAGTTGATGTAATACGCTCTTGCATTGCACCCATCTCTGTAGCTAAGGTTGGCTGATAACCTACCGCTGATGGCATACGACCTAAAAGTGCTGATACCTCAGAACCCGCTTGTGTAAAACGGAAAATATTATCAACAAAGAAAAGTACATCTTTTCCTTGGCCATCACCAGCACCATCACGGAAATACTCCGCAATTGTTAAACCAGAAAGTGCCACACGCGCACGTGCACCAGGTGGCTCATTCATCTGACCAAAAACAAAAGTAGCTTTAGACTCTTTCATGGCCTCTTTATCTACTTTACTTAAATCCCATCCGCCTTCTTCCATTGAGTGCAAGAAATCATCGCCGTATTTAATAATACCTGATTCTAACATCTCTCTCAACAAATCGTTACCCTCACGAGTACGCTCACCTACACCAGCGAATACAGATAGACCACCGTGACCTTTAGCTATATTATTAATTAATTCTTGAATTAATACTGTTTTACCTACACCAGCACCACCAAATAATCCAATCTTACCACCTTTTGCATAAGGCTCAATTAAATCAATTACTTTAATACCAGTGAAAAGTACTTCGGTTGAAGTAGATAAATCTTCGAATTTTGGAGCTTCTCGGTGAATTGGAAGACCATTATCGCCAGATTTAGGTAAGTTTTCCATACCATCAATAGCATCTCCAATTACATTGAAAAGTCTACCATACACATTTTCTCCAATTGGCATTTGAATTGCACTACCTGTAGCAACTGCTTCTGTTCCTCTACTTAAACCATCAGTAGAGTCCATAGAAATTGTTCTAACCGTGTTCTCACCAATATGTGATTGCACCTCTAGTACTAATTTTGAGCCATCGGCTTTAGCGATTTCTAATGAATCGTAAATTTTTGGAATTTCGGTACCAGATTCGAACTCCACGTCAATAACCGGACCAATAACTTGGGCAACTTTACCTGTAACTTTTGACATTACTTCAGTATTTCAATATTAGTTTTCCTTTAAAAGGATGTTTACTTTTTTCGGGCGCAAAGATAGTTGTTTCATTTGGGGAAATAAAACATATCTTTCTTTTTAATATTAAAAAAGGCGTCAAAAAATGACGCCTTCTTTAAAATTAAGGATTTTCCTCTTAATTAGTTATTTATAGTCCAAGAAACATAGAATATTGACCCTATATTACCAGATCCAACTGCCTGAAAATATTCTTCTCCTAAAATGTTGGAGCCACCTGCTTTGAATACTGATTTAATACTTGGTACTGCATAATTAATCTGAGCATCTAAAACAGAAAACGAGGATACTTCACCATCAGCAAAGGATGCTTCCCATAAATAATTATCACTCCATCTATAGTTAACACCAAAACCAAAATTTTTAAATAAATCTGTTTTCCCAAAGGATGCTTTGAACTTGTGTTCTGGAGAGTTAAAGTTTGTTCTTATTCCTCTAGCTCTTAGCTGTTCCTCATCTTCAAGTAATGTATAGGTATAATTAGCACCTATATCAAAGCCCGCTATCTTAGTATCTATACCTATTGTACCTCCATAAGAGGTTATTTCTTCTTGAGAATTAGTATATAATTGATAAACCCCTCTATCACCATTTTGCAAGGCTAAAAGCGATAAACCTCCATCACCTGCCTCACCATATAACGGAACTAAAACCTGCGTTTGTGAGATAAAATTGTTATAAATATTATAATAACCACTTGCATCAATAGTAAATTTACCAAGTTGAGCTCTATAGCCTAATTCAAAAGCTGTAATTTCTTCTGGTTGTATTAATGGTGTGCTAACAGCTGTTGGTGTACCGTTTAATACAGATGCTAAAGAATATGCATTCTCATAAGCAGTTCTACCCACCACACTTACCGTTGGAGAACCACCTGTAAATGCCTGCCCTGCCTGGCTTACATCAAAATTTCTAACATCTCTGTCTAAATTATCAGGAGCTGAACCAACAAGAATAGCAGCACCTGCATTTAACCCAATAAATAAGTCTTGAGTAGTTGGATTTCTAAAACCCTGTTGAATGGAAGCTCTAATATTATGATTTCTTTTTTCACCCAAAGTTCCTGAAAGCCCGAATCTCGGTGAAATAAAACCATCAAAAAACTCATTTTTATCATACCTGGCCGAAGCAGTTACCTTTAAACGGTCATCTGCAAACTTCTTTTGAATTTGCCCATAACCACCAAACTCACTATAGGTAATAGGACCATCAAAATCTGTAAAAATAGTACCGTTAGAATTTAACTCGTATTCC
Source organism: Croceivirga lutea (assembly GCF_014235875.1). Classification (GTDB taxonomy): domain Bacteria; phylum Bacteroidota; class Bacteroidia; order Flavobacteriales; family Flavobacteriaceae; genus Croceivirga; species Croceivirga lutea. The sequence continues at coordinate 380,358 of NZ_JACJUK010000002.1, forward strand.
CTGTAAGAACCACCTAATTGAATATCAGCCCAATCATTAATTAAATGTGCAAGATTATAATTACCATTAAGATGTCTAAACTTTGTTTTATCAATAAATTTAGCACCAGTTGTTAAATCACCATCATTGATTACTCTATTGAATGTGTTTTCAAAAGCCGCTGTACCAGGTATTAATCTTCCTGTGTCTGCCGCAGCTCTCGCGGCTGCATGTGCTTGTTCATCTGTTGCCAAAACACCAGAACCTATGCCCAATTTAGCCCCTATGAAGGTAGCTGCATAATCACCAAACCACGCCAAGTCTGATTTCCATGAGCGGTTAACATTAATAGCAGCAAAACGTGTGTCATAGGCATTACCAGAATTTTCAGCAACTATGTAGCCTCTTAAAAAGAAGTTATCATTTTTTAACTCAATTTTATGTTGTTGCATTTTAAAACCGGTAACTGAATATCTATTTGCCCCTTGGTAAATAGTAGTACCACGACCTATTCTACCGTTATATATTAATTCTAAATCATTTGCAAACGGACGATAGTGTACTGCCCAATCTGCTTTAACACTCTGAGCACCGTAATCTGCCAAATCTCTTTCATTATATCCAGTTCTTGTCACAAATGCTGAACCAACTGTACCTGATGGAAGTCCACCTAAATCGTCAAAATTTAAAGTAGTTCCTACTTCATCACCATAAACATTGATACCATCATATGCTGGGTTAGATCGATCAGCTCCTGGTCTTGCGAAATCTACTTCGCTAGTGGCATGCCAATCTTCACCTTGTAAATAACTAAAACTTGTTTTAACTGCTAACTTATCACTAAAGGCATGTGCAGCTCTAATACCTATATCGTAATATTCGTTATCACCTGCTGCTTCTTGTGAAGTAAGACCTGTTTTTACGTAAGCACTTATACCCTGAAAATCAAAAGGATTTTTACTTCTCATAAATAAAATTCCGTTGAAAGCGCCTGCACCGTATAATGCTGACGAAGCACCTGGTAAAATTTCAACACTTTGAACGTCTAGCTCATTCATACCAACAAGGTTACCAAGAACAAAGTTCAAACCCGGAGCAGTATTATCCATTCCGTCTACTAACTGTAAGAACCTGGTGTTTGCAAAGGTTGCGAAACCACGCGTATTTACTGATTGAAACGTTAAACTGTTTGTGTTGATGTCTACCCCCTTTAAATTTTGCAGTCCTCCATAAAAAGATTCCGCAGTTGTATTTTTAATCTCTTTTAAACCAAATCTTTCAATAGACACGGGAGATTCAAATACACGTTCCGGAGTTCTTGAAGCTGAAATAACAATCTCATCTAATGCAGTTGATTGCTCTTCTAGGGTAATACTTAATTTTTGATTATTTGAGGTAACATTAGCAAAAGCTTCTGAAAAACCTACACTAGATACTCGCAATTGAAAAGGTGGAACCTCATCTGTTGACAATGTGAAATTCCCATCAAAATCGGTTACAGCACCCTCAGCTTTACCAACTATTACAACATTTGCACCTAAAACTGGCACTCCATCTTGGTCTACTACTGTACCTGAAATTGTTGTTTGGGCAAAACCAAAGGAACCCAATAACATTAACAGGCCGAATAATGCTTTTTTCATTAAAATAAGTTTTATGTTAAGTTAGTTTAAAATACACGTTATGTATTCTGTGCGGAATTTACACTATTTCTTCATATTGTGAGCAATATTTTCACATAAATTATGCATGCATAGTAAATTTTTGCACAAAAAGCATTGGTTTGATTAGCAATTTCATAAAAAAACCACCAAAATTTGGTGGTTTTAATTTTTAACATAAGATTTTTAACATTATTCGACAGTCACCGATTTTGCTAAATTTCTTGGTTGATCAACATTACAACCTCGCATTAACGCTATGTGATAAGAAAGTAACTGTAACGGTATGGTTGTTAACAACGGCGTTAATGGCTCAGATGTTTCTGGAACTTCGACAACATGGTCGGCAAGTTCTGTAACTTGTACATCGCCCTCAGTTACTACCGCTATAATTTTACCACTTCTAGATTTTATTTCTTGAATGTTACTTACAACCTTTTCATAATGTCCTCTTCTAGTTGCAATAACTACCACGGGCATCTCCTCATCAATCAAAGCGATAGGACCATGTTTCATTTCTGCAGCTGGATATCCCTCTGCATGAATATAACTAATCTCTTTTAGCTTTAAAGCTCCTTCTAACGCCACTGGGAAATTGTATCCTCTTCCTAAATATAAACAGTTTGAAGAGTCTTTATAAACCTCAGCAATATCTTCTAATAAAGCATTAGATGCTAAAGTCTTCTCAACTTTAGCAGGTATACCCTCAAGTTCTACTAAAAATTCATGATACTTAGATTCTGATATGGAACCTTTTTCTTTAGCTAATTTAAGAGCAATAAGTGTTAATACGGTAATTTGGGTGGTAAACGCCTTTGTAGACGCCACCCCTATTTCTGGCCCTGCATGCGTGTAGGCACCAGCATCTGTTTCTCTTGCTATCGAAGAACCCACTACATTACAAACACCAAACACAAATGCGCCTCTTTCTTTAGCCATTTTAATTGCCGCCAACGTATCTGCTGTTTCACCAGATTGCGAAATAGCTATTAGCACATCATTCTCTGTAATAACCGGATTTCTATATCTAAACTCTGAGGCATATTCTACTTCAACTGGAATTCTTGCTAAATCTTCAAAAATATATTCTGCTACCAATCCTGCATGCCAAGAAGTTCCGCAAGCAACAATTATAATACGATTTGCATTTAAGAACTTTTCAAGATTTTGGTCTATTCCTGCCATCTTTATTAACCCTTGGTCTGCTAGTAAGCGACCTCTATAGGTGTCTAAAATAGCTCTTGGCTGCTCGTAGATTTCTTTAAGCATAAAATGGTCGTAACCACCTTTTTCAATCTCTTCAAGATTCATTTGAAGCTCCAAAATATTTGGATAAGCAATTGCATCATCCTTAATTTTTCTAAGCTTTATTTCTTTGCCTAAACGAACAATTGCCATTTCCTCATCTTCTAAATAAACGGCATTGTTAGTAAACTCTATAAATGGAGAAGCATCAGATGCAATAAAATATTCATTTTCACCAATACCTATAGCTAGTGGGCTACCTAGCCTTGCCACAACAATCTCGTCTGATTTGTTTTTATCAAATACTGCAATTGCATAGGCTCCAACTACTTGATTAAGTGCAATTTGAACCGCCTTGCCCAACTTAACACCTTCTTGTTTTTTAACCTCTTCAATAAGATTAACTAAAACTTCAGTATCTGTATCTGAATGAAAAACATATCCTCGCTTAATTAATGCTTTTTTGATAGATTCATAATTCTCAATAATTCCATTATGAATTATTACTAAATCTCCAGAATTTGAATAATGTGGGTGTGAATTAACATCATTAGGTACACCATGAGTAGCCCATCTGGTGTGGCCAAGTCCTAACTTTCCGTCTATGGAGATTGTTGTATTTGATTTATTCTTTAAATCTTCAACCTTGCCTTTTGTTTTTGCAAGATTAGTGTCTTTACCATCGAAAAGAACAATACCAGCACTATCGTAACCTCTATATTCTAATCTTTCTAAACCTTTTATGATGATTGGATAGGCATCTCTATGACCAATATACCCGACTATTCCACACATAGTTTCTTAAGTTTTTTGATTTATTGGGGATTATTTGAATGTAAAATTAAATAATCCTTTGTTAGTGTTTTTTAACTATAGGTTATATAACGTAAAAACTCTGTAAGTGGTATGTAAGTAACTAATACTTAATTTGCTTCAGTATAATACACTCGCAGTTTTAGCTTTTTGGCTTCGTTTTCTGCAGGTACATTACTTCCAAATAAAACGGTGCCTAGAGGATTAATAGCAGACATTACAGGTAATTCTGGAATAGTACTCATATCTGCACCCATGGCTTCTTGCAAACCGCTTTGAGTAATATCTGAACTTACTGTTAGGTTTAAAGGATGATTTAATGAGTCTCTAACTATTATGTCATTTAAATATTCTGTAATGCGTACTGTATATTTTTCTCCTTTACCTTCGCTATTCCTTTCTAATATACCATCGTAGTTTAAGTACCTGCCCAATGTAGTTTCACTATCAGAATTTTCAGTAAATATGTTATACAATGGAAAACCAGTTTCTGAATTGTATAAATACAATCTAGGGGCTTCAAAGCTAGGATCAAAATTATTAGCAGTCAGTTCATCTTCATCTACATAAAACTCTAAGCTTGCCTCATTAATTATCCAATTATTAGCTTTTATCTGATTAATAATATTGTCACCTTCCGCGTCGTCTTCTGCGAATAATCTTAATTGACTGTAAACACCAGGACCACCTTTTAGATATATTCTAGATGCATTTTCATCCGTGTCTAGTGTGCTGCTAATTGTTGCAGGAAAATTTGGGTTTAAAATTGTGTTCACAGCGTTACCAGCCACAGCTGTGGTTGATACCTGTAAAAAATTAAGGGTAAAGTCACGTTCAGTACGCTCCGTAGTTTTAATATCTTCACCAGCATCAGTATCTTCTGTAACTACATTATCGTATTCATAAGTAATTGTAATACTTGCTTGAGACAAATCTAAAAGCAACAAAATATCCTCAGCCTTTGGTGTTAATGATAATCGTAAACCTCTTAAGAAATTTTGAAAATTAGCTTGACTTAAAAGCTCAGAAGAGCCTTCTTTATCAATTATATTTTCTTGAAAGAATTGACCTGTGATTGAATCCAACTCTATACGGATACCTGGATTTTGCCGAGATTCGATTATCGTTGTCTCATCTACCTCTGTATCTTCATCATCTTCTGTTCCAAAAACTAGATATTCTTCGTCGCTGATAACTATATCTTCTTCATTCACAATTGTTTCACCTACAAACTGGGCAAAGACATCCTCATTCGAATAGTATTCTTGATTTTCTAAGAAACCAGAATTTGGATCTAAATCTCTTAGAAAATAAGTTGATTGTTCTACTTTAAAATCAAAAGGAAAATCAGCAAATGTTTTTGTACCGGTAGGATTCTCAAAAAATATGCTGTCTAATGCAAAACGACTAGCAAAATTATTTTGAATAAAATCATCTTCTTCTCCTGTTGATTCTGAATCTAATGGATCAGAGCCTTGAGTAGTCTCTGTGATATCAGAAATTCCGTCACCATCTGTATCACTATCAGGGTCATCATCATCAACGTCTACATTACGCTGAACCCCATCACTATCAGCATCATTCAACGTATTTGGAACTAACTGATAAGGAAAATACAATACTACTTTTGTAACTTTTTCGTTTTCTTCTACGGTATCTTCGTTGTCATCTGTTAATGCAATATCTTCAGTAGCTTGACTAAAATCTCCAAAAATCGGATTTGTTGCAGAAAGTGCTATTTGCGTAGTAATACTAGCTTCTGTTCTTCCGTAAATTGGGTCATTAAAATAACCAACTTGATACAACGGTAGTTGATTTGTTTGAACGGCATTGATTCTTTTGTTGTATGCAAAAACATCATATTCAACAACACCTGTATTAAACGGTTCGCTAGGCGCAACACCTTCACCAATTGTGGTAATTTCTTCTTCACAACTGGTAAACAAAAGAATAGTGCTAAAGGCAAATATTGCCAATAAGCAAGTTCTGGGACAAAGTTTCATGCAATTTATTTGAGAACCTCGTTATTGTAGAAATTGGTATATGCTTCTTCAGTTTCTTGGAAAGACACGTAAGGAAGTGTTGGTTTATTTAACCCTTCAATATGCTTTGCAAGATCTTCAGAAATTTCTTCTGAGGCTAAAATAATTGCGTCAGAATAATCTAAAGCAGTCTTTAACAAATTATTATAGTTGGGCTGTTCTAAAGAAACCATTTTATCTTTGTCTAAGCCATCAAATTGAATTTTTTCAATCATCTTGCTATCTAGCTCACCCTCAAAACCTTTGTTATATACTGAAGTTACAATTTTGCTATCAGCAAAAATAGGCTCATCTGCATAGTACTCTCTTAGGTATAAGGGTAGCATTGATGCCATCCAACCATGAACATGAATTATGTCTGGAGACCAATTCAATTTTTTCACTGTTTCGACTACTCCTTTTGCGAAGAATATGGCTCTTTCATCGTTATCAGGAAATAGGTTTCCTTCTTTATCTGTAAAAGTTGCCTTTCTTTTAAAATACTCGTCGTTGTCTATAAAGTATACCTGAATGCGCTCTTTGGGTATAGAAGCTACCTTAATGATTAATGGCATATCCATATCATTAATTACCAAATTCATCCCTGACAATCGAATTACTTCATGTAATTGATGCCTTCTTTCATTAATGTTACCATAACGAGGCATGAATATTCGAATCTGACCACCATTGCTGTTGACCATTCGAGGGGCTTCGTATGACATTAGAGAAACTGGGTTTTGAGGTAAGTACGGTACTAACTCAGAAGATACAAACAATATCTTTTTTCCGTTCATATAATCATTCTTTTGCTTGTCTGGAAAAACGTAGCTGCAAAACTACAAAAATTATACCGATTGTCAGTATTTATGGTATTTTTGCACGCATTTTAAGTTGAATATGACAATTTTTAAATCAAAAAAAGACCTTAATAATCACCTTAAACCCCTTAGAAATAAAGGGGTAATTATAGGCTTGGTTCCCACGATGGGTGCCTTACACCAAGGCCACTTATCTCTTGTGAATAAAGCAGTTAACAATACTGATGTGGTGGTAGTAACCATTTTTGTGAACCCAACTCAGTTCGACAATAAGGTTGATTTAGAAAAATATCCTCAGACACTAAAGGAAGATGTAAAACTATTACAAATAATTTCAGAAGATATACTAGTTTTTGCTCCAACAAAAGAAGACATTTACGATGGTGAGGTAGTTTCCAAGTCTTTTCAATTTGACGGTCTTGACAAAGTCATGGAAGGTGAGTTTAGAAAAGGACATTTTGATGGTGTTGCCACAATTGTTGATTTATTATTTGATGCGGTTAAACCCAACAAAGCCTATTTTGGTGAAAAAGATTTTCAACAATTACAGATAATTAAAAAACTAGTGGCTCAAAACTGGCCTACCCTTGAAATTATACCTTGTGAAATTTTGCGTGAAGAAAATGGTCTAGCAATGAGTTCTAGAAATGAAAGATTGTCAGCCCCAACAAGAAAAGCAGCTAGTTTTATTTACAAAACCCTTAAAACTGCCAAATCTATGTTTGGCACGAAAAATGCAATTGTAGTAACAGATTGGGTAAAACAACAGTTTGCTGAAAATGAAAAGTTTACACTAGAGTATTTTCAAATAGCAGACATTGACACCCTAACTCCTATACAACAAAAGCAAAGCGGAATAAAATATAGAGGGTTCATTGCCGTTTTTGCTGAAGATGTAAGGCTTATAGATAATATTGCACTAAACTATTAAGAAACAAAAAAATGCAGATAGAAGTAGTTAAATCAAAAATACACCGTGTAAAAGTAACCGGAGCTGATTTAAATTACATTGGTAGTATAACCATTGATGAAGATTTGATGGATGCTGCCAACATTGTGCGCGGTGAAAAAGTTCAGATAGTAAATAACAACAACGGAGAACGGCTCGAAACCTACGCAATTCCTGGAGCGCGTAATAGCGGCGAGATAACTTTAAATGGCGCTGCTGCAAGAAAAGTTGCTGTAGGTGACGTTTTAATACTAATTACTTATGGTAGAATGGATATTGAAGAGGCAAGAAACTTCAATCCTTCATTAGTATTTCCTAATGAAGATACCAACCTTTTAAATTAAGGTGCATCCTTCGATAAAAAAAATACTCAAAATCATCATCCCAATAGCATTGGGGGTTTTTTTAGTTTGGTATTCTATTTCTGCTACTACACCAGAAGATAGATTAACCATAAAAGAAACTATTACTAATGCCAACCTGTTCTGGGTAGTTGTTTCAATTAGTATTGGTATTTGCAGTCATGTTTCTCGTGCAATTAGATGGAATTACTTGCTTAAACCGCTTGGCTTTACACCCAAATTAAGCAATAACTTTTTTATGGTTATGATTGCCTACCTTGCCAATTTAGGTATTCCTCGTTCTGGTGAATTTCTAAGAGCTTCTGCATTAACAACCTATGAAAAAGTGCCTTTTGAGAAAGGTCTTGGTACCATAGTTACTGAAAGAGTGATAGACCTTTTAATATTACTTTTCATCATATTAGCTGCATTAGTATTACAAACAGATATTATTCTTGATTACCTCAACAACTATGGCGTTAATTTAGTTTTTAGTATTGCTATTTTGATTGTAGGAATATTGGGTCTTATCGTACTTATTTACCTTATTAGAAAGGCTCAAACAGGTTTTCTTTTTAAGTTGAAAATTTTCTTAAATGGTCTTTTAGATGGGGTGTTAAGCATTGCTAAAATGAAAAACAAATGGCCCTTTATTTTACACACTTTGTTTATTTGGGCCTGTTATGTGGGTATGTTTTGGGCTATAAAATTCACAGTGCCAGAAACTATACATTTAGGTTTATCCGAATTACTAGTTTGCTTTGTGGCTGGAGCATTTGCAATGACAGCTACCAATGGAGGATTAGGGCTATATCCAATAGCAGTAAGTTCTGCCTTAGCAATTTTTGGTATATCTTCTACTTCTGGGGATGCGTTTGGTTGGATAATGTGGATTGCACAAACCTTGCTGGTAGTGGTACTTGGCGCAATATCTTTTGTTCTTTTACCGTTATTGAACAAAAATCGATAGCACTGATTTTCAAAACCATACCACATGACCAGAGCTTTACTTCTATTTATAGGATTACTTCCGATTGCTTTAAGTTCTCAATTAAAAACTGAACCCTTTGAATCGTTTCATTTACAAGAAAGTAGAGAAATTGTTTACTACATACCTGAAACCTATGACGAAACAAAAAAATATCCTCTGATTCTTGTTTTAGATGCCGAGTATTTGTTTGATAATGTTGTTGCCAATGCTAAATTTTATGGTAATTATCATAGAATGCCAGAAGCTATAATAGTCGGAGTTAAACAGGCTGAAGATGACCAACGTTGGTATGACTGTGATTTTGAACAAAGCACGGGATTACCAACAAAACAAGGTCTAGCATTTTACGATTTTTTGAATAAAGAGCTTATTCCTTTTGTTGAAAACAGTTATAGCATAGCACCATTTAAAATGTTTATTGGTTATGATATTACCGCTAATTTTGGCAACTACTTCTTATTTGAAGACAAATCTATATTTACCTCTTATTTAATTATTTCTCCATTGCTAGCTACGGATATGGAAAGTAGGGTTCCTTCTAGATTGTTAGCGTTAAATCAAGAAATATTCTACGATTTAGTTCTAGAAAAAGAGAATAGTGATGATAGAAACAGAATTCTACAATTAGATCGCGCCATAAAGTCTATTGATAAAGAAAATCTACATTACTTCTTTGATCAATATGAAGAACCTGACCATATTTCTATTGCTGCTTACGGCGTAAGTAAGGCCTTTGACAATGTCTTTAAAATATTTAGACCTATTAGTCCAAAAGAATACAAAGAAAAAGTTCTAAAAAATGACGGTCCCGTATTTGAATATTTTATCGAAAAATATGATATGATTGAAAACCTTTTAGGATTTGAAAAAGAAGTAGACCTAAATGATGTTATGGCTATTTACGCAGCATCGTTAAAAAAAGAAGATTACGAGTCTATCAATGAGCTTGCAAAATTATGTAAAGATCAATGGCCAAAAACTATGCTTGGTTTTTATTTAGAAGGAGAATACCTTGAATACCAAGGGGAGCCCAAAAAGGCTATGAAAGCTTTTGAAAAAGCATTTATTATGGAAGAAATAGATTTTCTAACCAAAGACCATGCAATTGAAAAAATGGACGCTTTAAAAGCTGATTTTGGATACTGATTCTTTTTTATCTTAGCCAAATGGCTAAAACCAAAACTGCTTTTTTTTGTCAAAACTGCGGCACCCAATATGCCAAGTGGGTAGGACAATGTTCTTCTTGTAAACAATGGAATACCGTTGTTGAAGAAGTCGTTCAAAAAGAAGATAAAAAATCTTGGAATACTGATTCCAGCCCATCATCTAAAAGTAATAAGCCACTTAAAATTGCTGACATTACCAGTAATTCTGAAGTTCGTATTAATACGTTAAATCAAGAATTTAATCGTGTTTTGGGAGGTGGTTTAGTACCTGGTTCATTAACCTTATTAGGGGGTGAGCCCGGTATTGGTAAAAGCACGTTACTTCTTCAGATAGCACTTCAACTACCATTAAAAACCTTATACGTATCTGGTGAAGAAAGTCAAAAACAAATTAAAATGCGAGCAGATCGTATTTTACCTGATGCGGAACATTGCTATGTACTCACTGAAACCAAAACCCAAAGTATTTTTCAGCAGGTAAGTCAATTAGTTCCAGATTTGGTAATTATTGATTCTATACAAACACTTCATTCAGATTATATTGAATCTGCTGCCGGGAGTATATCCCAAATAAGAGAATGTACTGCAGAATTAATAAAATTTGCTAAGGAGAGTAATACCCCTGTAATTCTTGTAGGTCATATCACAAAAGACGGAACCATAGCAGGACCTAAGATTTTAGAGCACATGGTAGATACTGTGTTACAATTTGAAGGTGACCGTAATTATGTTTATCGGATTCTAAGAGCGCTAAAAAATCGTTTTGGGAGCACCTCTGAATTAGGAATTTACGAAATGCAAGGTTCTGGTTTGCGAGAAGTTAATAACCCTTCAGAGGTTTTAATATCTAAAAATGAAGAAGCCTTAAGCGGAATGGCTATTGCTGCTACCGTTGAAGGTATGCGACCATTACTTATTGAAATTCAAGCATTGGTAAGCACTGCAGTCTATGGCACTCCACAGCGTTCTGCTACTGGCTTTAATGCCAAAAGATTAAATATGTTACTAGCCGTTTTAGAAAAAAGAGCTGGTTTTAAATTGGGAGCAAAAGATGTTTTCATAAATATTACTGGTGGAATTTCAGTTGATGACCCCGCTATTGACTTGGCAGTTGTAGGCGCCATTCTTTCAAGCAATGTCGATATTGCTGTGGCTAAAAATTCTTGTTTTGCCGCTGAAGTTGGTTTAGCAGGAGAAATTAGACCCGTACAACGTGTAGATCAACGAATTCTAGAAGCTGAAAAATTAGGCTTCTCAAAGATTTTTGTTTCTAAAAACAGTAAAATAAGTTTAAAACAACCTAAAATTGAAGTGATTAAAATTGGTAAGGTAGAAGAATTGGTGAAGCAATTATTTGGTTAGAACTAGTTCATTCTAAGAATGTAAAGCGGAAAACCTAAATCTTCTTCTACGCTAATGATTTTAAAACCTAACCGTTTATAAAGACTTACGGTTTCCTCAGCAGCAGCATCAACTATTACAGGTTTTGTATTTTCTCTGAATTTTTTCATTACCTGAAGCATTAATCTGGCGGCGGTACCATCTTTCTTATGTTCATGTACAACCCCAGCAATCATAGGCCTAATATGGTCGATTTTTGGATAGTTTCTGCTAATTATTTTTTGTCTGCGTAATATTTTAGGCACCTTGGCAATTCCAATACAGTTTATAGCTAGCTTTACATCTGACCACATTTGTTTTAAGGAAAAACCGTCTTTATTAGAATACTGTAGAAATAAGCAAGCCTTTTCATTTTTTGAAATGTAAATTTCACCTTGTTTAATAGCCTTATCAAAAAGATAGCCCATCAATAACCACATTTTTTTTACTCTATTATCGTTAAAACCAACAATGAGATTTATGGAGTTATCTTCTTTCAAGGGCTCAAAGGCAGAAATTAAAATTTCGCAAACTAGTTTTTTATCTCCCTTTTGGGCAATTCTCATAAAACTATGGGGGCTAAATTGATTTAAGGGGCTGGATTTGGAATTGCTGCATGAATTTCTTCTATGCCAATTAAAACCTCTTCTGATAAATTTACATCAATTGAAGCTATGTTTTCTTTTAATTGACTCATAGTTGTTGCTCCTATAATATTGCTGGTTAAAAACTTTCGAGTGTTTACAAAAGCTAATGCCATTTGAGCCAGAGACAAATTATGTTTTTGTGCTAATTCTTGATACTTACGTGTAGCTTCAGTAGCATTATCACCACTATATCTACTATAATGCGGAAATAAATCTAATCTACTTTTTCTAGGTTTAACACCATCTAAATACTTACCGCTCAAAACCCCAAAAGCCATTGGAGAATAGGCTAATAAACCTATTTGTTCCCGAATAGAGACTTCTGAAAGACCAACTTCAAATAATCTATTTAATAAACTATACGGGTTTTGAATAGTAACCATTCTTGGTAATTCTTGATGAACTTTGCTTTCCTCTAAATAACGCATAGTTCCCCAAGGCGTTTCATTGGATAGCCCTACCTGTCTAATTTTACCTTGTTGAACTAAATGTGCAAGGGTTTGTAAAATCTCATGAAAATTATCTTCCCAAAAATCTGTCGTATCCGCATCAAAACCGCGTTGCCCAAAATAATTTGTATTGCGCTCTGGCCAATGCAATTGATAAAGGTCTAAATAATCTGTTTTTAATCTTTTTAAACTTTGCTCTAAGGCTGATACTATAGCTGCTTTTGTAAACCCCGTAGTTCTTATATGCTTTGTAAACTCCGCTGGACCTGCAATTTTACTTGCCAATACCACTTTGTCTCTATTACCGGTTTGTTGAAACCAGTTACCTATATATTCTTCGGTAAGTGCGTAAAACTCCTTTTTTGGCGGAATAGGATACAATTCGGCAGTATCAAAAAAGTTAACCCCTTGGTCTAGAGCATAATTCATTTGTTCAAATGCTTCTTCTTGGGTATTCTGTCGTCCCCAAGTCATGGTACCTAAACAAATTTTACTGACCCTAATTTTAGTTCTAGGTATAAAGGTATATTTCATTTCAATGCTATATAGAAAAACTCAAAAATAGGTGTTCTTGCTTCTTTATTGATTTAAGGTATTGTTATTTTCTTAATCTATTTCGACTAGAATTGGACAGTGATCACTATGTTTTGCTTCAGCTAAAATTATGGACCGCTTTAATCTATGTTTTAATGACTCATTGACCATTCCATAATCTAAACGCCAGCCCTTGTTATTTGCACGAGCGTTTGCTCTATAACTCCACCAGGTATAATTATCTGGATTTGGGTTAAAATGCCTAAAACTATCTATAAACCCACTTTTTATAAAATTTCCTATCCATTCACGCTCAACGGGTAAAAAACCTGAAACATTTTTATTTCTAACGGGGTCATGAATGTCAATAGGTTCATGACAAATATTATAATCACCACAAACAATTAAATTTGGACGTTCTTTTCTTAATTCATCAGCATACTTCTGAAAATCATCCATGTAGGTTAGTTTAAAGTCTAGCCTATTCATGTTAGTTCCAGAAGGCAAATACATACTCATTACAGAAACATCACCAAAATCAACTCGAAGATTTCTTCCTTCATTATCCATGTAATCAATACCTGTTCCAAATTCTACATGGTCTGGCTTTTGTTTACAAAGAACGGCAACACCGCTATATCCTTTTTTTTCAGCACTATACCAATAATGGTGGTTATAACCTATTTCTTCAAGCAAACCAGTATCTACTTGTTCTTGCATTGCCTTTGTTTCTTGAATACATACTACATCTGCATTAGTAGTTTGCAACCAATCTACAAAGCCTTTTTTCATGGCTGCTCTAATACCGTTTACATTGTAAGAAATGATTTTCATGCTATGCTAATTTTTTAAGCCAATTTTTCATATCTACTTCCTTTGCAACAATTTCACCAACCTCGTTGAGTTTAATTCGTTTTTGTTCCATAGTATCACGGTAGCGAATAGTTACCGTGTCATCTTCTAATGTTTGATGGTCTATAGTAACACAGAACGGAGTACCAATAGCGTCTTGTCTACGGTAACGTCTACCTACGGCATCCTTTTCATCGTAAGCTACAGTAAATTCCCATTTTAATTCATTAACCAATTTTTCTGCTACCTCTGGCAAACCGTCTCTTTTAAGTAGTGGTAAAATAGCAACTTTAGTTGGTGCTAAAACTGCAGGTAATTTTAGAACTGTTCTCGTGGTATTATTTTCTAATTCTTCCTCTTGTAGAGCGTTAGAAAAAACAGCTAAGAACATTCTATCTAAACCAATTGAAGTTTCTAACACATAAGGCACATAACTCTTATTTTCTTCTGGATCAAAATACTGCAGTTTTTTACCTGAGTATTTTTCATGATTACTTAAATCAAAATCAGTTCTAGAATGTATACCCTCTAACTCTCTAAAACCAAAAGGGAATTTAAATTCTATATCACATGCAGCATCTGCATAATGTGCTAATTTTTCGTGGTCATGAAAACGATAATTATCCTCACCAAGACCTAAAGACAAATGCCAATTTAATCTCTTTTCTTTCCAGGTATCATACCATGCTTTTTGAGTTCCTGGTTTAATAAAATATTGCATTTCCATTTGTTCAAATTCTCGCATTCTAAAAATAAACTGTCTGGCAACAATTTCATTTCTAAAAGCTTTACCGGTTTGTGCAATTCCGAACGGAATTTTCATTCGACCTGTCTTTTGAACATTTAAGAAGTTTACAAAAATACCTTGAGCAGTTTCTGGTCTTAAGTACAAATCCATTGCACTTTCAGCGGTTGAACCTAATTTGGTTCCAAACATTAGATTGAACTGTTTTACATCTGTCCAATTCTTTGATCCTGATAGTGGGCAAGCAATTTCTAATTCTTCTATTAACGCTTTTACATCGGCTAAATCTTCGTTTTCTAATGATTTTCCCAAACGTTTTAGAATACGATCTGCTTTTGCTTGATAGTCTAAAACACGTTGATTTGTGCTCAAAAATTGCTTCTTGTCAAAAGAATCACCAAAACGTTTTGCTGCCTTGGTAACTTCTTTTTCAATTTTAGCTTCAATTTTTGCCACATAATCTTCTACTAAAACATCTGCCCGGTATCTTTTCTTTGAATCTTTATTATCAATTAAAGGGTCGTTAAAGGCATCTACGTGACCCGAAGCTTTCCAAGTAGTTGGATGCATAAAAATAGCTGCATCTATGCCAACAATATTGTTGTTTAGTTGCACCATTGCCTGCCACCAATAGTCTCTTATATTTTTCTTTAGTTCGGCTCCGTTTTGTGCATAGTCATAAACAGCGCTTAAACCATCGTAAATCTCACTTGATTGAAAGATATAGCCATACTCTTTGGCGTGTGAGATTACCTTTTTAAATTTATCTTCTTGATTTGCCATTGGGCAAAAGTAAAACAATGCCCAAAAAGAGAAAATGTTATTTTAACTGAAATTCAGTTGAAGAAAGAAGACGTTCGCCTTCAAAAACATTTAGAGTGTAAATTCCTTCAGTTAAGGAACCTTCTGGAACTGAGATAGCGTCACAAACTCCAATTTCTGTTCCTAAATAGACCACTTCAACACGTTTACTAAAAGTATTACCACCAACAGTTACGGTTCTATTATTGTCTTCTATAACTTGTAATTCTGGATTTAAAAATTGAAAATAAAGTACTTTACTTTGGTCGTTTTCTTCTGGATTTGCCATTATAGTTGCGCAACCACGAAGTTTTTCAATTGTTGAAGCCTTATTGGTTTTTGTTAACCTTGCACCAGCATATCTAAAACCACTGCCTTCTACATTGTTCAGAGCAAGAAAGGTTTTTGCCTTAACTTCTTTTGTAATTTCTAATTTTTTAGGTTCTGGTACATTTTCTGCTAAACGGGTAGATTGACGCTTTAATTGTTTTATTTCGTTTACAGATTTTCTATACTTCTCTGCAAGTATTCTATTGTCATAGGTAAGCAAGTTATTCTGCGACTTAATACTATCAAACTTTGATTTGAGCACGGCAAGAGCTTTTTGGTCTTGCTTTAGCTTGGTAATGCTAAAGTTTAATTTTCCTACAGAATCTAGTAACTGTTGAACCTCGTACTTAGAATCTTGTAGTTCAATATCTGCAACTTCATTTACGCCAGCTAAATGATCCACTTTGGCTTTTAAAAGGGTCATTTCTTTAACTAACGTCTTTTTTTCGTCTTCTAAATAGCTAATTTGGTCGCGAGAATGGGCGTAGCTGTAATAAAACGCTATACCAAGAGCAACTATTACCGCTGCTAATGCTGCAAGAATTATCCTGTAATTGAATTTAGTATCTTGAGCATCCATATCAAGTGACTCATTCGAGGTATACAAAAACCGTTTTATTTTAAGTTGTCAAAGATAATAAACGATATTAATAGCATCCTATTGCCAAGCATATGTTTTGGATGTAATGCACAATTAACTAGAGGAGAAAACATACTCTGTACGTTTTGTCGAGATGATTTACCCCTTACCGATTTCAATTTTACAAAAAACAACCCTGTAGATAACATTTTTAAAGGTAGAGTTAACATAAAAAAAGCCGCATCAATGCTGTATTTTAGACATCATGGCATTGTACAAGAGCTGCTTCACAATCTCAAGTACAGAAACCAGCAAGATATTGGTGTTTATTTTGGAAATTGGATGGGAAAAAACCTAGCCAAAGAAGGTTTTAAATCAGAAATTGATGTTGTTATACCAGTGCCTTTACATCAAAAAAAATTAAAAAAACGAGGATACAACCAAGTTGATGGATTTGCTAAAAAAATTGCAGAAAATTTAGATGCGAAGTTTTTACCTGACGGTTTACTTAAAACAAGAAACACTAAAACACAAACCAAAAAAACTAGATTGCTACGTTGGACCCAGAGCAATGACCTTTTTATCTTTAATGACAATCACCAAATTCTTGCTAAAAATGTATTATTGGTAGACGATGTTATTACTACTGGTGCCACCATTGAAGCCTGCGCAGAAGCTTTACTTACCAAAAATTTAAAAAACTTATATGTTGCATCAATGGTTATGGTGCCTAAATTGGGCAATTAAGTAATCTTTAACTTCAAAAATTGTTTCTTTGCCTAAACTATTTTAAAAATGCCCCAGCTTAAGCAGTTTTTGAGCGTTGTTTTTTTTATTTTATTGGTATTGGCAATAAGCCAATGTGCCCGCAGAGGAACACCTTCTGGAGGCCCAAAAGATATTCAACCACCTGTATTGGTTTCTGCTGAGCCAGAGAATATGACCACTAATTTTAAGGCTACTACCATAAAGCTTTTTTTTGATGAATACATAAAGCTAGAAAATGCACAAGCACAAATTATAATTTCTCCACCCTTAAAAAATGTTCCAGAAATAAAACCTCAAGGGGGTGCAAGCAAGTTTATTGAAATTACACTTAAAGACACGCTAAGAGAAAATACAACTTACACCATAAATTTTGGACAAAGCATTGTAGATAATAATGAAGGAAATCCGAATAAGTTTTTAAGATATGTGTTTAGCACCGGTGATTACATTGATTCACTCTCAATTTCTGGTGCAGTAAAAGATGCTTATAACAAAAAAGCAGAAGAATTTGTAAGCGTTATGCTTTATGAAATTGATAGTGCGTATAATGATTCTACCATTTATAAATATCCACCTAATTATTTAACAAACACACTAGATAGTTTACCGCTCTTTAGTTTACAAAATCTTAAAGCTGGTAAATACAAATTGTTTGCTCTAAAAGACAATGCCAACAATAACGTTTTTGACCAAAATGCTGATAAAATAGCTTTCTTAAATGATACTATTACCTTGCCCACAGACTCTGTTTATCTCTTAAATCTTTTTAAAGAAATACCAGACTATGTAGCTTCTGTACCAAGTTATGCTGCTAAAAACAGAATACTATTTGGTTTTACAACAATTGACTCAACAATTACCATTGAACCAATTACACCTTTACCAGATTCAGTAAAAACTAAAATTCTTAAAGAAAGAGATAAAGATTCCCTTAATTTTTGGCTTACGGCTACTGATATTGACTCTATTATTTTTCAAGTAAAGAATCTAAAATATCAAACCTTAGACACCTTTACAGTGAAGGCAAGAAAACTTGCTTTAGACACTATGAATCTAAGAGCAAGCCATAGTAGCCGTATTGACTTTGAAGACAAGTTTAAATTGTTAGGAAACACACCTATAATAAAAGTAGATAGCAGTAAAATAGGCTTGTTTGATAAAGACACTTTGCCGGTTTCTTACTCGTACAACTTAGACACTGTTAAAAATCAAGTTGATTTTGATTTTGATTTGGTTGATAATCAAAGCTATTTTATTAATCTATTACCTGGCGCAATTGAAGACTTTTTTGGAACAGTAAATGACACCTTAAATTACAAACTTTCTACAGGAAGTTATGCTGACTACGGCAATCTAAATCTAACAATTAGCGGTGCAGTAACCTATCCTATAATTGTTCAATTACTTACAGATAAAGGTGAAATAGTAAGAGAAAATTGGTCTCAAAAACCACAAACACTTCGATTAGAAAATCTAAAAACAGGTAATTACACGGTAAGGGTAATCTTCGATGAAAATTCTAATAAAAAATGGGATACTGGTAATTATTTAACAGGAAAACAACCAGAAAAAATTGTGCATTATCCAGATGTTTTTGAAATGAGAGCTAATTGGGAAGCTAATGAAAACTTCATTATATCAAATTAAACTCATCAGCATCCTCTAGAAATTTGAGCTTAGTACGATTTTTTAGAATGTGCTCTTTTGATAGTTCTACAACTAAAATTTCTTCTTTTTCAGAAAAGACCATATTTTTTCCTAGAACATCATAAACAGCAGAATGGCCAGGGTATTCATAACCAAGACCGTCTAAACCAATTCTATTCACACCTATAGCGTAAACCATATTTTCTATAGCTCTAGCCTTTAAAAGGGTATTCCAAGCTTCAATTCTAGGTTTTGGCCAATTGGCAACATAAAGCAATGCATCATAACTCTCTACATTTCTAGACCAAACAGGAAATCGCAAATCATAGCAAATTAGAGGACATATCTTAAAACCCTTATAATCAACTACTAATTTTTGTGTTCCAGATTCATAGACTTTGTGCTCGCCTGCCAATGAGAACGTATGTTTCTTATCATAAGTTTGAATTTCTCCGGCTGGAGTTACAAATAGCAATCGATTATAATAGTTATCATTTTCAAAATAAACAATACTCCCAACTATTGCTATGTTATATAAAGACGCCTCTTCTAACAACCAATCTACTGTCTTTTGGGTCTCTTCAACATCAATATTAGTTGGTTGCATGGTAAAACCAGTTGTAAACATTTCTGGTAACACTACTATATCTATAGCATTAGGCAAATTCTTAAAAATTGAAGAAAACTTTTGACGATTTGCTATAGGATTCTCCCATAGCAAGTGTGTTTGTACTAAGGCAAGTTGCAACGTAAACATTTAAATGCTCTTTTCTAGCAAAAGTTGTAATTCTTTAAAACCCTGATTTTTTGCATGCATTAAAGCAGACGTTCCACGAGCATCTTTTATTTCAGTATTTGCTCCATACGCTAAGAGTAATTTTGCAATAGCTACTTTATTAAATGTAGCAGCATATATTAAAGATGTAGCTCCCATAGAATTTTGATGATTAACATCTGCCCCGTTCTCCAGAAGTAGTTTGGCTAAATCTGTAAATCCTTTAAAGCAAACTCCCATAAGAGGTGTATTACCAGAACCATCAACAGCGTTTATTTCTGCACCATTTTCCAGTAAAAACTTAGTTATATCTACTCTGTTATAGTAAGTAGCTAAAACTAATGGTGTTGAACCTCTAGCATCTTTTGCTTTAACTAAATCTGGTTCATTAACTATAAGTTTTTGTATTTCTGGCAAGTTGCCAGAACGAATATTTTGGAATAAAATCTCAGTATTTTTCACAATTAACAAGTTAGCAAACTAATTATTTATATCTAGTTTTTTGAGCACTATCTTCTTCAGATTTATTTAATTTTTAAGATTTTCATTTATGATAGCTAAATTTTTTCTTACCTTGATGTAGGAATTTATTTCTAAGTCAGGTATTTACGAACACAGCCATTATCTATTATGTACTCTAACGAAACTCATTCGTCTGCTACGTATGAGGCAAAACTACTTGCCAAAGCTCAAAAAGTTGCCAAAATTGGTTTTTGGGAATACGACTTACGTAGTAATTCTCTTCATTGGTCTGCCATTACCAAGCAGATACATGAAGTTCCAGAAAGCTACATTCCAAAAATTGAAGAAGCTATTAATTTTTATAAAGAAGGTGCTCATAGAGAAAAAATTACTTCTTTAGTAAATAGAGCTATTGAAACTGGAAAAGCTTGGGAAATAGAACTTGTTATAGTTACAGAAAAAGGTAACGAAGTTTGGGTAAGAGCTTTAGGTGAAGCTGAAGTTGTTAATGGTAAAACTGTTCGCTTATTTGGTGTTTTTCAAGATATAGATGAACAAAAAAGAAATTCGTTATTAAATCAGAAAATGGCTAAGCGCTTAGCCATTGCAACTAAGACCGCAAATTTTGGTGTTTGGGAATATGACTTAAAAGACAAAAGCCTCTTTTTAGATGAAAACATGTACCGCCTCTATGGTTTTCAAAAAAATGAAAAGCCAACACCAGAAGAATTCTTTGAAAAAACCATTATACCTAAGGATAAAGAAAGAATGGTTCAAGAATTTGAAGAAGCCCTAGCAACGAACCAAGATTTTGACTCTCAATTTAGAATTATAACCCCTTTTAGTGAAATCAAACATATTAAAACTTATGCTACCACATTACCCGAATTTGGGAGTGAAAGCAAAAAAGTAATTGGTATAAATTGGGACATAACCGAACTCATCAACACTAAAAAAGATTTAGACCTAATTGAAAAGTCTTTTAAGGCCAGTTTTGATAATGAATTTGTAGGTATGGCTTTGGTAGATTTAGAGGGTAAAATATTTCAAACCAATGAAGCTCTTACCAAAATATTAGGTTATGCCAAAGCGGAACTCATTGGGCTTAATTTTGCAGACATTACCCACCCCAATGATGTTGCTAAAGATGTTGTTGCTATAAAAAAATTACTTTCTTCTAAAAAAAGCAGTTACCAAACAGAAAAGCGCTATATAAGTAAAAAAGGAAATACAAAACATGCCATAGTTACAGTAACCTTGGTTAAAGAACTAGACGGACAGCCAACACACTATATAACTCAAGTTGTAGATATAACCCCAAGAATTCTTCTAATGAAAAAAAGAGAAGAATTATTCGATATTTCTAATAAACAAAATGCCAGTCTTAACAATTTTGCGCATATAGTTTCTCATAACCTCAGGTCTCATTCTACAAACATAAATATGTTAACTGAGTTTTTATTGGATCCAGATAAAAAAGAAGACCAAACTAGTTTTTTAACCATGCTTAAAACTGCGGCACAAAATTTAAATGAAACTGTAGCTCATTTGAATGAAGTGGTGGATATGAATTTGGTTACTCCTGATAAACTCACAAAAATTAATTTACGAGAGACTGTTGAACGTGTTTTAGGAAATATTGGAGCACTTATTAATGATGAAGAAGCTACATTTGTTTCTTCGATAGACAAAGAACTATATGTAAAGGCTTTACCCGCTTATTTAGATAGTATTTTTCTTAATTTATTCACCAATGCCTTAAAATATAGAAAGCCCGAAGTTTCACCCATTATTAAAATTTCTGCCGCTAAAAAAGAAGATGTAATTACTATTACAGTAGAAGATAACGGCTTAGGAATCGATTTAAAAAGACATAAAAACAAAGTGTTTGGACTTTTTAAAACTTTTCATAGAAACCCTGATGCCAAAGGTTTAGGACTTTTTATGGTAAAAAACCAGGTAGAAGCCATGGGAGGCCAAATTACGGTAAAAAGCGAAGTTAACATTGGCAGCAAATTTACATTCTCACTCAAAAAACTAAAGTAAACATGAAATCTATTCAACAAGCTTGCATCATTGATGATGATGAAATTTATATTGAATTACTAAAAATAAAAATGAGAGACATTAATTTCTGTGAAGAATGTTTAGTGTATAATGATGGGCAATCTGCCATAGAAGCCATTAAAGAAATATGCGACACTAACCGCAGTCTACCAGAAGTTATCTTTTTAGATATTAATATGCCTATTTTAGATGGTTGGGGATTTTTAGACCACTATGAAAAACTTGAAATCTGCAAAACAGATAAGGTTGTAATTTATATGGTAACCTCATCAATGGCTAAGGCCGATTTAGAGCGAGTACAAGAATTTAAGTCTATTAAAAAGTACATTGTAAAACCAATTACCAAAGAGCAATTAACAGAGATTTTACTAGCCGCTGCTTAACTAATTTCTAGCTCCAGGGCTAAAGTCTTCTGGGGCGTTTTGAGGTAAGTTTACGGTGCCTGCTTCGCCTGAATCATTGAAAATATTCCATTCTAAAATATTGTAAATGGGGTTGCCTTGAATAACCTCTAATTTTCTTTGCGCTTTACCATCTTCAAATTCATGGTTGGTTGCTGTACCATCTTCACCAATTACGCCAAAAACATCTATAACCGTACCAAAAGGGTCAACCAACACTAAATTATCGTCTCCATTAGAATCTGCCGGGCTATTTTTTCCCACTTCTAAATTTGGCTGAAAACCAAAGGTTTGTTCAAAAACTGCTGCATTTGGTGTGATAATAAGTGTGCTATTTGCTTCTATTTTAAGACCACTCAAATTAATGGATGAACTAATTTCTACATTGTTATTAGTATATCTATGAATACTCCAATCTCTTAAATCAACGGCAACTTCAGAAGCATTAAATAATTCTAAAAACCTTGCTGAAGCGTTGTTGTTAGGGTCAGCTAGTTCAGAGAAAAACACCTGATTAGACGTTTCACGTAAATCTGCACATCTTTCATTAGTAAATTCTAAATCTTTTAAATCTCTAATAGCAATGAAATAGTCATTGTTTTCTCTAAGTAAAACTCCTGTTATTTTTCCGTTGTTTTCATAAATTATTTCAGATTGAAAATCAGCAAATCCAGAGTTAAGAAGTGTTACCTGGTTGCCACTACAATCTTCTAAAATTCGCTCTGTTTCACTTTCTGGTTCAGCAAAAAATTTACCAAAATCATCAACTAAAAATTGTAAACTATCAATAGCTATTAAGGTATTGGTTTGATAAACATCAATTTCTTCAATTTTAATGGTTTTGGCTATTAAATTTTCTACACCAGCGCAGTCTCTAAATATATGTTGAGGAACTTTTAAGCCAGGTAATCTACCAATAGCCGTATTACCAAACCCAGAAAATGTACCTCCTAGAACAAATACGTCTTTTTTCTTACCTAGATATAAGCCTTTAGTCTTAATTAATATCTTTTGACCTACTTTAAACAACAAATGAGATTCAAATAAATCAATTTCAATTTGAAACCCTGCTGTGGGATTCATAGAATCATTTTGAAAATAAAGTGTGCTAAAAAAATTACCTTCTTTATCAGATGATACTACATAACCTTCAATAACTAAATCTTCTTGAATCTGAAGTAATTCTCCCTGATATAAATCTTGAACCTGAGCATAGGTGGCATTGGCGACCAAATTTTCATCACAAAAAGTATTTAATTCATCAAAGTCATTCTTAGGTGCACAATTAATTACCATAACCAGAAATGATAAGACAACGTATTTAATTAAGTAATTTTTCATTGTTCCTATTTCTATGGGATAATTCAAAAACTTAATGCTAGATTTAAAAAATAAGTTCGACCAAATCCGTACCAATATTTTGGTGCAAAAGTTGGATTATTTTGTAAGTTATCTTGCTGTAATTGACCAAAGTTGCCGTTTCTACTTTGCTCATACCCCCCAGTTCTAAATGTGGAATCAAACAAATTGTTAATACTCAAAAACGCACTAATGTATTTTCCATTAATTAGCCAAGATTTACCTCCAACCATATTTAAGAGATAAATATCCTCTAATGGATTTTGACTAAGTAATTCTGCCACATTATCGGGAGTTGCCTGAATAAATTGCTCCCCAGTTTCTGGATTTAACAAAAAACTCTGTGTTCTAGTTATGGTTGAAATATTAGCATAAGAATTTGTCATGTAATTGGCAGAAACCCCAATCCACCAGTATTTTGGGTTTCTATATTCTACACCAATGGCAAGGGCCTTCTGAGGACCTTGAGCCAACTTGTAATCTTTAATATTAGCTATACCTAAATCAATTGAACCATCTAAATTAATGGGCTCTTCTTGACCGGCAGTATCAAAATTTATTGAGACTGATGGATTATTTGCGTATAGGTATTTTCCAATATTAGCTGCCAAAGTTAATTTTACATCTGATGAGGCTTGATATTCTATTCCTGCTTCTACACCCATATGCAGTTTATCCATATCAGTTATAACCTCTTGTACAAAATCTGAACCCACCCCAGAATCCACAAAAAAGAAATTAATATCCGTGGCATTTTGAAACCTAGTATAAAAGCCTGTTATTCTTCCTGTTAAATTGGGTAATCTAATAGAATAGCTTGCATCTAGGGTTGAAATTTTTTCTTTTTGAAGATTAGGAACAATCAAGTTATTTTCTCTAGGGTTGATAAAAGAATTTTGCACTAATGGCGGTCTGTTTATAAAAGCTGAATTAAACGCTAACCAATGTCTACCACTAAATTGATACGAAAAACCTGCCTTAACTGATGTTGTTGAAAAATTAATTTCATCACTTTTACCAAGCGAATTTGAAAGAAATCGTTCATTTTGAAAAAGGCCGTTACGCTGATACTGCGTTTGCCTTATTCGTGTAGCTAAAAATCCATTCCATTTTCCTAAAGAAGCCTGTAATTGTATAAAGCCTTCATGATTTAATGCCTCAATCTCATAGTTATAATTAAATATAGCGCCTTGTTGCTTTCGTAGTTCTCCATTGATAGCATTCAACGTATTTGAAAAGGCATCAATATCTTCATGAAAACTAGCGCCTAATAAATCATCTATTTGCGCATAATTATCTAAATTATTCCATGATAATCTACCACCAAAATCAATTTTAAAAATGGTATTTAAGTTCAGGTTAAAAACTGTACTCAATTGTAAATTGCTGCTTTTTACAACATCATCATAGAGCACATAAGCTGCTTTTCCGTTTTCTTCTGTAGCAGAATTAGCTGCATATATTAAATTCCAATTAAGTTGCGAATTTGACAGAAAACCTTCTCTTGCTAAACTGGCGTTGGTAAAATCTGCTCCTATAGGATTATTTATATAAAAACTGGGTAAATACCTATAATAAGTAGGGTCAGGATTTGGTGCATTATAATAACCCAATCTACTTCTTGCATTTTCTCCAAATTGATAAGCAATACCAGAAGTTATATTTAGTTTTTTAATTGTAAAGAAATGATTGAACATAAAAATAGGTTCAGAAATATCTCTTTCTCTAGAATTTCTTATAACCCCGTCTTGTATACCCCAATATGGATTGTATTGTTTTCCTTTAAGTTGATTTACTTCTTGGGTAACAGCAGAAGACCTACCCCGTCTATTTTTTGCTAATATTCCTGTGAACAGCAAAGTGTTTTTTTTGTTTATATCGTATTCAACTGTTCCAAAAACTGAGAAGGCATCGTACAAAGTTCCATCGACATAACCTTGCTCAGCCCATCTTCTAGAACCCGAAACAGCATAGGTTAATCCATTTGTATTTTCACCTGAGTTATAAGTTGCCATTAGTCTGCCTGCATATGTTCTATTAGATGCTGAAGCAGAAAGCCTAGTTCCACTTCTTAATAAAGACGGCCGAGTATTAATATTTGTATTTGCTAAAATTCCTCCGAAAGTATAATTAGAAGGTGCTAAACTATTAGTAAACTCTTGATTACGAACAACATCATTCAATCCGCCCCAATTATTCCATTGAGGTCGACCATCAAATATTTTATTCATTTTTAATCCGTTTAGTAATACTTCTCCATTTTGGGAGTCATATCCTCTAACCCTAAAAAAAGCCTGACCAAAATCGAATGCAGCTCTTGTTAAAAAAATATCTCTGGTGGCCTGCAATATTCCTGTGGCATTCTCAATGGTTTCGGAGTCATCTGATAAATCAGCTTCGGTAAGTGTAATTAAATTATCTGTTTGCTCAATCTTTATATCTCGTTCTAACGCTATAATTCCTAAGTATAATGAATCTATAGCGGTTTCAATAGGAATTCTTTTTCTAACATATCCGTCAGTACTAATAATTAAAATAAAAAGTGAATTAGGCTTTACTTGTAATTGAAAAGATCCATTAGAACTGGTATTCGAACTTATATTAAATCCTTCGACAACCACTTTCACGTTGGTTAGGGGTGATTGTAATTGATCTGAAATCACCTTTCCAGAAACTACAATTTCTTGTGCAGAAATAACTCCTGCTAGAAGAAAAAAGAATACAAAACGCATGTAATAGTTAGTGTATCACCAATTTAACATAAAATATTTTATCGCTAAATGTTATGGGTTCATTATTTTAGGTGAATGAGAATTTGGACACTAACCACCTTGCTGTTACCCCTTTTAGTTCTTGGGCAAAGACCAACTACATACAAAATTAGAACGGTAGCTTTTTACAACCTTGAAAACTTATTTGATACTAAAAATGATTCGTTGATTTTTGATGATGATAGAACACCTACTGGCAGGTATCAATGGACAGAAATAAGGTATAAAACCAAAATCACCAATTCTTCTAAAGTACTATCTAAAATTGGTGAAGCAACAGCTAAACAAACACCAGATATAATTGGGTTATGTGAAATTGAAAATAAAACCGTTTTACGCGACCTTATAACACACCCTAATCTAGTTGACGGAAATTATGGATTTGTCCATTTTGATTCACCAGATGATAGAGGAATTGATGTTGCCCTGTTATACAAGAAAGCGGCTTTTTTACCAAATGCTTCTAAAAGTCATCGGTTACTTTTATTTGATGATGAAGGTAATAGAGATTATACCAGAGATCAATTGGTGGTTTCTGGTTATTTAGATGATGAAGAGGTGCATTTTATTGTAAATCACTGGCCATCTAGAAGAGGCGGTCAAACCAAAAGTGAACCCCTACGAATTAAGGCTGCTCAATTAACAAAAAGAATCATAGATTCTTTACAAACTATAAATAATGCAGCAAAAATTATAACCATGGGTGACTTAAATGATGACCCCATAAACAATAGTCTAAAAAAAGTTTTAAAGACCAAAAGCAAGCCGAAATTAGTTGATAGCCTTTCTCTATTTAATCCTATGGAAAAACTTTTTAAAAAAGGATTTGGGACCTTGGCTTATAGAGATAAATGGAACTTGTTTGACCAATTTATTATTACACCAAGTTTGGTAAATGATTCAAAAAAATCATTCCAATTTTGGAAAGCTGGTATTTACAATCCAAAATATTTACAAAACAGTACTGGCCAATACAAAGGCTACCCTTTTAGAACCTATGTGGGCACTACCTATCAAGGGGGTTATGCAGACCATTTTCCTGTATATATCTATTTAATAAAAGAATTACAACAAAAAAGGCAACCAAATAACTAGAACGCATCTTACTATTAAAAGCACCTTATGAATAAATTCTGTTGCCTGGTAGTATCTTTTGTTTTACTACTATTTTTTTCTTGTGATAGTGACCCTTGTGAAGGAGTCGTTGCAGATGTTATTACCCAACAATTATATGTAGAATATGTAAATGCCGCAGGTGAAAATTTACTAACTAATGGTACGTATGCTGCAGAGGAGATATTAGTTGCTTTCAATGGGTTTTCTAGAGCGCCCTTTATTTTTAACGACTCCTACGAAAACGTTCCACAAGAACTACAAAACCGTATACTATTAGATGTAATTAATTTGGATGACCAACCCAATATTTGGACAATAAGTTTAAGTGCTAACGAAACAGACAGTCTAGAACTATTTTTATCTGTTGAAAGTAGCGGTTTTAGTGGTACATTTTATACTATAGATGACCTTAAGTATAACAATGCCTCTTTGAGCCACACACAATTCAATAATGAAAATATCTATTTAGTAACTGTGATTAAGTAATCATTTATTTACAACCACTGGCTCCAAGGAATTCTACTCAGTATCAACACTAAACCTAAGCCATAGAAAATGGCAATGCTTTTAAATTTAGCTTCATCAGAGGTCTTTTTCTTATGACGAGACCATCCAATGGTAATTAATGCAAGTGCTATAATATTAATTGTTGGATGTTCTAAAGCCAATAAACGTGCAGCAGAGCTAAGGTTACCAATACCTACATTGGTAATTGCATTTAATCCGTTCGCAGAAACAAAATATAAAATTAAACCTACTACTAATTGAATATGACTTAGAATCAAAGCAAACAAGCTTACCCTTAAGTCTTTTTCAAACTTGAATTCTTTTTTACCTAACCATCCTATAAATGCGTTAGCTACTGCAATTAATAAAATTAAAAGTACAACGTACGCTAAATAAGAGTGTAAATATTTTAATACTTGCATTTTTTGAGCTGTTTTAGTTTGGCTAAAGATACCTTCTTTTTGGAGCAAAAAAAACCCCCGCCAAGAGCGAGGGTTTATTTTTTTTAAATTATGTGCTTAGTTAAAGATATAACGTACCCCTAACTGTGCTTGCCATCTTGAAGACTGAATTCCAAAATCATCAACTTGTTGAAAATCTGGATTACCGTTATCATCCATAACACCAGAGTTAATACTGAATACTGGAGTAGTATCTGTAGAAACAGTAGTTAATGGGCTAACGTTACCACTAGTAAAGTTAATTGCTCCCCACTCTTTATTTAACAAGTTAGTAAAGTTGAAAATATCAGCAGATAATTGCAAAGTGTTTGTTTTATTACCTGTTTTAATGCTGAAGTCTTGTAATAACTTAAAGTCAACTACGTGACTCCAAGGACCTCTAACTGCATTACGCTCTGCATAACTTCCTCTATTTTCACGTAAGTAGTCTATGCTATTGATGAAATTATCTAATTGTGCCCATTGCGCTGCTTGTTCAGCTTCAGTACCGTTAAATGTAATTTGGTCTGCACTTGCAGGAATAAAAATTAAGGCGTTGTCTCTAGAGTCATCATTCAATAAATCTCTACCTTCTCTATACGTAAAGCTATAAGGTGAACCTTGGAAACCATTATAGAAAAATGAAACCGTTGTTGCTACATTCTCATTCCACTCTAATCTGTAAGATGCGTCAGCAGTAATTCTGTTACCTAAAGCAAAGTCTGAACGAGATACTGGAATTCTTGAGTTCTTACCGTTTACAGTTTGAATGTTTCTCCATTGAGAACTGTTCTGAGAAGAAGTTCCATCAAATATTTTATTTGATTCACCGTAAGTGTAAGATACCGATCCTGCAAAACCATTTTGATAAGGCTTTCTAAGGGTAAAAGTTAAGTTTGTTGCGTTACCTTCACCAGTGTTAGATGCCAAAATAATTCTACCATAAGTAGGGTCAATTGAAGCCGAACCACTTCTATTATAAAAAGGTCTGTTATCTGCACCTTCGTAATTACCAACTGCAGCAGGTAAATTTAAATTTTCATAATAAATATCTGTAATTACATCTGTGTATAAGAAATCAACAGAACCTATTAAGCCCCACAACGGTAATTTTTGGTCGATAGCAATATTGTATTTTACTACTTGTGGTAATTTAAAATCTTCAGAAACTAAGTCAATATTACCACCTAAACCACCTGAACCTGGTGCAGGATCTTCAAATTGTGCATTTACATCAGCAACAAATGGCTGGCCAAATTCAAAGTTAAAACCACCTGTAACACCATTGTTGTTATAAGTACCACCTGGCCAAACTAAAGGTAAACGTGAAGTAAATACACCAATACCACCTCTTACTTGAGTATTTCTTTCTCCATCAACATCCCAGTTAAATCCAATTCTTGGAGAGAAAACAGCATTACTAACTTGCTGACCAACTCTAGCGCCTTGTAAATTTTTACCCGCAGCTTCTAATAAACCAACTGTTCTTGTATTGAAATCATCATTTACTGGACCGTCTTTCCAAACAGGAATATCAATTCTTGCACCTAAACTTACACGAAAGTTGTCTGTTAAATCAACTTCATCTTGTACGTAAAAACCATACTGTTCAGTTTTAAAATCAGCAGAACCGGCAGATTCATCACCATTTACTCCGTTACCCACTAAAGAGTACCCGTGTTGGTATACATCAGCATCTTGTCCTGTTAAAAATTGATTTAGACCTGTAGATAATAAATTACCATCGTCATCAAATTGATCTTCGAAAGTGTAATCACCATAGTTAAAAGCAAAGAATAAGTTTTTAACCGTTGCAAATTCAAGGTTAGCACCTAAAGTTATAGTGTGACGACCAGAGTAAATTTCAAAGTTATTGTTAATTGTTAAGTAATCTGTATTTAACAAGTTAGCCGTTGAAAATGGTTCTGAACCAAATGAAATGGTACCGTCGCCATCTTGAATATCAACTGTTGGAAATGGATCACCAAAAGGATCTCTATCATCTCTTACAGCTGTAAAACCAACTACTAAATTATTACTGAATTTATTGCCAAATCTTGAGTTTAATTCTAAAGCAGTAGAGTTTGTAGTTGACTCAAAAAACTCTGAACCATTTATAAATCCTATCTGACGGTTACCTACGTTTCTAGCTTCTAAGTTTTCAGCACCTACGTAACTGTGACGTAAAGATAAGTTGTGGTCTTCATTAATGTTCCAATCTATCTTAGCAACTAAAGTGTTACTTTCAAGCGTAGTAGTGTTATTATCGAAAGTACCTGGATTGTAATTATAGGTATTTTGTAAGAAGTTTACTAAGTTATCTAAATCTGCTTGTGAAGAACGACCTGTGTATTGACCCGCAAAATTAAATGGTTGTGGAATTTCAGTATCTCCTCTTTCATAGTTCACAAAGAAGAATAATTTATCCTTAATAATTGGACCACCGATTCTTAAACCATAAGTATTGGTAGAAAAATCAGCTAATTTTTCTCTTTCATCATCACTATTTACGTTAGCAACTGGTGTTTTACCCGCTAAATCTTGATTTCTTGTAAAGTAGTAAGCAGAACCTTCTATGTTATTAGAACCTGATCTTGTTACCGCGTTAATAGATCCACCAGAGAAACCTGATTGTCTAATATCAAAAGGGGCAATGTTAATTTGAAACGTTTCAATTGCATCAACTGATAGAGGATTTACCCCTGTTTGACCACCATTGGTACCAGAGCCTGCAAGACCAAAAACGTCATTATTTACAGCACCATCAACATAGATAGCATTGTAACGGTTGTTCTGACCAGCTAAAGATATTGAGAAACCATCGTTACCTTCTGATAACTGAGCTTGTGGAGTTAATCTAACAAAATCAGCCAAGGATCTTGAAGCCGCTGGAGTAGTAGCAACTTGCCTTTGTGAAATGTTAGTTTCGGTACCTGTTTTATTAGCACCAAAAACGCCGTTAGAAGTACCAGTAACAACTACCTCATCTAAAGCAGTTGCTGACTCAGATAACTGCGTGTTAATACGTTCAGTACTACCTAAATTTAAAAAAACATTGTTTTTAACATCATCATTAAAACCAATATAAGATAATGTAATTGTGTAAGGACCACCACTACGCATACCAGAAATACGGTAGTAACCGTCAAAATCAGTAGCAGCTCCGTAGGTTGTTCCTGAAGGAACGTGTAATGCAACAACGCTGGCTCCTGGAAGGGGCTCACCGTTTTGATCGGTAATCTGACCTCCAATACCGGAAGTAGTTACACCTTGCGCAAAAGCCATTGCTGAGAATAGAAAAGCAACAGCAACCAAGTAAAGATTTTTCATTTTCAAAAATTTGAATTTTAGCACTGCAAAAGTGTACGATCTTTACTGTTTTATCATTAATTCAAGGTTAAATCAAACTGATTTTCTTAACATTAAATTTACATTGTCAACAACCTGAAAACCAAAAATTTATATTGAAGTTTAGAGGAATATTAAAATCAGAAATTAGGCTTTAAATTTTTGCAATAATTGCAATGTAGAGGCATCATGTTTGCTAATATCATCACCCGCTATATCTCTAAGCGTGTTTTTTGCTAATTGCTTGCCCAACTCAACCCCCCATTGATCGTAACTAAAAATATTCCAAATTAGACCTTGAACAAATATTTTTTGCTCATACATGGCTACTAAAGCACCTAAACTTTTTGGTGTAAGCTTATCAATTAAGATGGTATTTGTAGGTTTATTACCGTCAAATACCTTGAACGGTACTAACAAGTCTATTTCTTCTTTACTTTTACCAGAATCAGCTAATTCTGCCTCAACCTCTTCACTTGTTTTGCCATTCATCAAGGCTTCAGTTTGGGCAAAGAAATTAGCCATTAACTTGTTATGGTGATCTTTATCTCCAAACAATGATTCTTTAAAACCAATAAAGTCTGTAGGAATTAATTTGGTTCCTTGGTGAATTAACTGAAAAAAAGCATGCTGCGAATTTGTTCCGGGCTCGCCCCAAATAATTGTTCCTGTTTGGTAAGAAACCTTATTTCCATTTCTATCAACACTTTTACCATTACTTTCCATAATACCTTGCTGCAAATAAGCGGGTAGCCTATGTAAATATTGGGTATACGGAATTAATGCTTCGGTTTCTGCGCCATAGAAATTATTATACCAAATGCTTAAAAGCGCTAAGATTACAGGAATGTTTTCTTTAAATTCTGTGTTCTTAAAGTGCAAATCCATTTCGTTTGCGCCCGTTAATAAATCTTCAAAATTTGAATATCCAATTGCCAAAACAATTGATAACCCAACAGCACTCCATAAAGAGAATCTTCCTCCAACCCAATCAGACATTGGAAATACATTTTCTTCTGCTATTCCAAATTCATTAATCATTTCTAAATTGGTAGAAACAGCTGCAAAATGGGTTGCAATATCTTCTTGGCTTGCATGTTCTAAGAACCATTTTTTAATTGTGAGTGCATTGCTTAATGTTTCTTGAGTTGTAAACGACTTTGAAACCACAATAAAAAGTGTTGTTTCTGGATTTACTTCTCTTAAAACCTCATGTACTAAATCACCATCTACGTTGCTTACAAAGTGCATTTTAAGGTGGTTCTTGTAGAATTTTAAAGCTTCGGTAGCCATTACTGGTCCTAAATCAGAACCTCCGATACCTATATTTACAACATCTGTAAAAGTTTTACCTGTATATCCTTTTTTAGTTCCAGAAATTACCGCTTCTGAAAAAGCTTTCATTTGTTCTTTTACTTGATATACTTCTGGGACTACGTTTTTACCATCAACTTTAACCACCTCATCTTTTTGTGCACGCAAAGCTGTGTGTAATACCGCTCTTTTTTCGGTTTCGTTTATAATACCACCGCCAAAATAATTTGCAACCCCATCTTTAAGTTGTACTTCTTCTGCCAATTTAAAGAGCAAATCCATTGTGGTTTGGTCAATTCTATTTTTAGAATAGTCTACAAAAAAATCTTTCCAACGTACAGTAAAATCAGCTGCTCTATTAGGATTACTCTCGAAAAGAGATTTAAGATGTTTGTTCTTAGTTGAAGTAAAATGCTCACTTAGCTCCTGCCAAGCTGTTGTTGTTGTAGGATTTATTTTGGGTAATTTCATCTTCGTTAAGTTTGATAATATTGTCTTGTTTTACAGATTGATTAGGATAATTAATACAATCTATTTGAAATTTTAATGGGTTAATGGCTTCAAAATAGGCTGGTTTTAAAGTGTCTTTAATGGCTTCTGCGGTTGGTAATTTTTGACGTAATGGGTCTACCTGAACACCATTTTTCCAGAAACGATAACAAACATGTGGCCCACCGGTATTACCGGTCATGCCTACCCAGCCAATAACATCACCCTGTCTAACAAAATCTCCTTTCTTTACATTTTGAGCGCGCATATGTAAATATTGCGTACTATACATACCATTATGTTTAATTTTTACATACTTGCCATTACCTCCCCTTCTTCTAGATTCTGTTACTGTACCATCAGCGGTAGCTACAATTGGTGTGCCTATTGGCGCGGCATAATCTGTACCGCGATGAGGACGAACTTTATAGCCATAGTAGGCTATTCGTCTCTTTAAATTAAATCTAGAACTTAATCTATATCCAAATTTAATTGGGGCTTTTAAAAAGGTACTTCTTAAACTATTAGCTTCTTGGTCATAATAGTCTTTAACTTTATTGATAGTGTCTGTCTCATAAGGAAATGCATATATAGGCTTTCCTTTATGTTCAAAATATGCAGCTTTAATTTCTCCCACGCCAGCATAAATAGTATCATTTATGTAACGTTCATCATAAATAATTTTGAACTTATCGCCTTTTTCTAAACGAAAAAAATCAACCGTCCAAGCATAAATTTCGGCTAAATTTAAAGTTACATTGTAGTCAACTCCTAAGGAGTCCATATCCATAGATAGAGAATTGTTAATTACACCACCAACCTCTCTCTCTATAAATTTTACCTTTCTTTTACTTGTATAGGCGCTAACAGAATCTCTGAAATCTATTACTGTGTAGTTTATTTTATCATTTTGATAAATAAATACTTGTGCTTTACCAATTGAATCTTTGGATTTTAGAATAAAATAGGGTTTGCCAGTTTTGATTCTTCTAACATCAAAGGTATCCTTGTAATTTTCGGCAATGGTAAGTACTTTCTCGTAATCAACATGATTTTCTAGCATCAACTGACCAAAACTATCACCGTTTTTTATGGTGTCTTGAACAACTTTAAACGCTTCAAAATCAAAACCGAATCTTTTAACTATAGCCTCTTCTACATTGTTGATAGCTATATCATCTTCATTTATTTCTGTTTTTGGGTCATTTTTACAAGCAGCTAAAATGACCAACAACAAAACAATACCCCAATACTTGTACATCAATTAAAAACCTTATTTGCTGGATTGAAAATATGGTCAACCCATTGTTTACCCCATTCTTCGATTTCTTGTTCTGAATACAAAGTTGGAAAAAATATTACTTTCTGAAAACTCGGTGGTAAGTAAGCTTTCCAATTTGTGCCTCCAGTAGCATCAACAGCTTTGTTTTTATCTCTTGCCAAATACCTGTAAGCTGAACCCATATGCATTAAAGGCCAATTAATATTGGCATTCATATCCATTTTTTTTAGGGCATCTATTAATGCTTCATCTTTTTTATCTGACTCAGATAAGGCGTGGTATTTATTATAAATAGTACTGCTTTTTACCTGATTGGCTATTCGAAGTAATCTTGGGGTATACCTAAATTCAAATTGTTTTAAGGTTAGTGTTTTTTCTCCTGTTTCTATATCTGTTGCACCTTTTTTCCAGTAAATGTGTTCGAATAATTCTTCAACGCTATGGGATTCAGAAAATTTATCTCTCTCTGACCAGTGCACTAAATTTTCTAAAGGAGTTGCATAAACTTCAATCATACGATACTGCGCTGATTGAAAACCACTTGCTGGCAATAACGCCATTCTGTATCGCAAAAATTGTTCTCTTTGCATGCCGTTAATCATGATAGAGAAACTTGAAATCAGTGCTTGATAATAATTATTTATGCGATTAATTTTTTCCTTGAAATTTTCAAGGTCTTGAGAATTGTCTTCTACCAACTGCTTTTCTTCATGCAGTATTAATTTAAAATACAATTCTGTAATTTGGTGATACATGATGAAGATTTCTTCATCAGGAAAATGAGTTCTTGGAACTTGTAGACTTAGTAAAGTGTCTAAATGAATATAATCCCAATAAGTTAAATAGCGTTGGTATAAAAGCCCATCTAAGTAAGAACTTAAATCTTGTCCAGAATTTTTAAATTTTTCTTCAAGCTTATTTATTTGCGAAGCTATTAACTCTTCTTTTTTCATTTAAAAACGGTCAATCCACAATTATTTTAAATTGGTTTTTAAGGCCGTTATAACCGTCTAAATCTGCTTTTAAAGAGCCAACAGCAAGATCAGCCTTAATTCTAACCGGAATTTTATTTAAGTCATTTGAAACCCAAAGAGTTAAACTTTCTTCTTCTTTAAATACACGGCCAGATTGCACCAAGGGTCTAAATTTAAGACATTCTACCTTGCCATATTTAGTTTTTAAAACTTCTTTACCTAAGTATTTTAATTTGAATTTATAAATTCCATCATCATCAAAAAGCATATCCATGTCAACACTTTCACCAATTTTAATATCATCTGGATTTACATAATTACGCAAAGCATAAGATGCTGAAATTATATCTTGTATTCTGTCATGTACCGGTACGTCTAATTTTTTATCGTTTTTTATGTCATTTATCCTAGCTACATCATTGTTGTAATCAAAATCTATTTCAATATTTTTGGTGTAACCGCCTTCATTAATATCTCTCAAGAATTTATAAGGTTTACCGTCATACTTACCAAAGTAGCTTTCATAAGTATCATCAACTTTAAAAAATATACTTGCAAAGCCTGTAGTTTGGCCTTTACCAACTGCGTGGTAAACCGGGATACTATCTATGTTATCAGAAGACAAATGAAGTGTAGCGTAACTGGCATTGAGAATACCATAGTGTATTCTATATTTTAACCATTCACCTTCTTTATAGGCCTTTTTTTGAGCAACCAGCCCAGTTGTGAAGCTTAAGAGTAGTAATAGAAATATTTTTTTCATAGCGCAAAATTCAATGTAAAAATATCAAAATGATGGTTTTACGGTTCTTTTTTACAATAACTTAAACAAATCTTATTCCAAAGTATTGTACAAAAAAGCCCCGATGTATTCATCGGGGCTTTCCTAAATAACCAACCAAACTTTAAATTATGAAAAACCAATACTTAAAGTTAAAAGGGAACCACCCCTTTTCTTACTCAAATTTACACAACCACGGCACCTTGAAAAAACCTTTTAACGCACTTTAACTTGGTTAGCGCTTTTTTAATATGATTTTAGCAAAAACCTTAGAACCAATAGCCTACACTGAAGAAAAATTCGCCTTGATCAACTTGCGGAGAAAAGGTGTAAAATACTTGAACCGGACCCAAAAAAGATTCAAAACCATACCCAACTCCAAAACCAGAAAAGTCTGGTGCTGTAAACCACTCACCCGTTTTAAACAAATCGTCCTCTACATTGGCAATGTTTGCTGTAAACATTAGATGATTTTTAGGTGCAATTTCGTAGTCTAACCTTGCAAAGGCTTTTACAAAACTGTTGCCTGGAATAGATAAATAATCGTAGCCCATAAATGGAATAAAATTGTTTAACCTTTGATTACCATAACCCCCTAACACAAAGTCTAAAGAACGTACATCAGAAGTTCCTAATTTAAAACCACCTTCTGTTTCTATATTTAAAGACAGTTTAGGCAAAACGGCAAACGCTGTACCCATGCGAGCTTTGGCAATTGCGAATTGATTAAAAACTTCTCCTAAATGTGAAGATAGCAGATACAAATGTGTGTCGCCATCAAAAAACAATCCTGTTTTTGGAAAATACTTATCATCATAGGTGTCAAATCGAAGGTTTCCAAAAACACTAAAGAAATTAGTGTTTTCGAAATTAGTTCTTGGTGAATTACTTGCGTTTATTAAGCCCTCAGCATCTTCTAAATTTAATGTTCTTGTAGAATATTTTAGCAACTTATGTTCTGCACCTATTCTAAAAGCAAACTCTTCTCTTATAAACGTTTCTAAATAAACTTGATTGGTTAAGTCTGATACATCTAAATTAATTTCACCTACACCTGTACTTTCTTCAAAATCAAAATTTTCGGTTAATGCATTAAAAGCCACTTCTTCATCGAAACCTGAAAAGCTAGAATTGACTCCAAAACTCCAGTAAGCTCCTTTATCAATGTAATATTCTGCAGCATACCTAATATGGTCTCCTAGAATTAAGTCAAAAGAGCCTACATCATCTTTAAAAAAAAGTCCTTTATTCGTAAAATTTATTAGTGCTGCGCTCTTGTACAAATCATCATAATGAGCTCCCGCTTTTAAATATAATTTATTGGGTTTCTCTATAAGTTTTAACACTAAATCTGTTCCCAATCCATTTGAACGCAACTCGTACCTAATAGCTTTAAAATTATCTGTAGCAGCCAAATTATTTACTCCTTGTTTGAGCTTATCAAAGGCAATAGTTTCTCCTAAATTAAATCTGAGTTTACCCTTTATATAACCTCTAGAGTACCTGTCGTTACCTTCGATAATCATTCTGTTAATTACCAAACTATCTAGAGGTTGTATTTTTTCTTTAACACTAGTACTGCTTTGTTGTTTGGCAACTTCATTAAGCTGGGGTAAAACTTTATTTGCCGCTTTTATACCGCTATTGATAATCGCATCAATTTTTTCAAAATCAATAACGGAGAAGTCTTCGATTTCTGGGTCAATGTAGATATTGGTCTTTTTGCGTTTCTCAACCATATCTTTTACTGTTCTGTAATTATTTATTTGCAATAAGATTTCTGTGGCTGAAGCAAGCGATTCTCTTTTTGCTAGACCGTCTTGAACATCTATACCAATAATAACATCTGCACCCATCTGTTTAACTTCATCTATGGGAAAGTTGTTAACCACCCCACCATCTATTAAAACCATTCCTTCAATTTCTGTTGGCTCAAATAAAGAGGGTAACGTTCCACTTGCCATTATAGCTTCTGGTAAAAATCCATGGTCTAACATTACTGCTTCACCGGTTTCAATATTGGTGGCAATACATAGAAATGGTATTGGTAACTTATTAAAATCTTTTACATCTTTTACATGAAATAATAAGCGTACAAACTCTGTATAGACATTTTGACCACTAGAAATACCTGGTGGAAAGGTTACTTTAAATCCATCAAAAGGAAGTGTTAGTGCATAACGCTCTGCATCTTCTTTTTCATAAAATGACTGCGCACTACGAGGAACATTGTCTTGTATTAACTCAGGTAAATTGGTGTTTCTAAAGATAGAGTCTAGCTCGCTTGCTGAATAACCAGCAGCATACAAACCACCTACAATTGCGCCCATACTCGTACCACCTACGTAATCTATTTTAATACCGGCTTCTTCTATAACTTTTAATGCGCCTATATGTGCTAATCCTTTTGCGCCGCCACCACTTAAGACTACACCTACTTTTGGCTCTTTTTGAGCAAAACTATATTGGCTTTTTATAAAGCAACATGTAAAAAGTAAAAGGATACTTATTTTAATGGAAACTCTCATAAACTTTTTTTGCTTTAGCCATGCCTACTGTTTTCGCTAAAGAATCAATAGAAGCTTCTTTAATGCGTTTTATTGACTTAAAATTTTTCAACAACTGTTCGGCAGTTTTGGAGCCTATACCCTCAATGTTTTCTAATTCAGAATTAATTGCTGCCTTGCTTCTTTTATTTCTATGATGGGTGATACCAAATCTATGCGCTTCGTTACGGAGCTGTTGAATTATTTTAAGGGTTTCTGATTTTTTATCTAAATATAATGGTATTGGGTCTTCTGGAAAGTAAATCTCTTCTAATCTTTTAGCAATACCAATAATGGCAATTTTACCTCGTAAGCCTAAAATTTCTAGACTTTTTAAGGCTGAAGAAAGTTGCCCTTTTCCACCATCTATTACAATTAATTGTGGTAGAGGTTCATCATCATTTAACAATCTTCTATAACGTCTAAAAACTACTTCTTCCATAGAGGCAAAATCATCTGGACCTTCTACAGTTTTTATATTAAAATGCCGGTAATCTTTTTTAGACGGCTTACCATTTTTAAATACTACACAAGCAGCTACGGGATTAGTTCCTTGTATATTAGAGTTGTCAAAGCACTCTATATGCGTAGGCTCTTCAGAAAGTCTCAAATCAGCTTTCATTTGTGCCATTAGTCGTTTTGTATGCCTATCTGGGTCCACAATTTTCATTTGCTTAAATCGCTCTTGTCTAAACAATTTGGCATTGTGTAAAGAAAATTCTATAAGTTTTTTCTTATCGCCCAATTTGGGAATGGTGACCTTTAAATTGCTTACCAATTTAACCGGAAATTGAAGGTAAATCTCTTTAGAATCTGATTTAAAACGTTGCCGTATTTCTGTAATAGCTAGTTCTAATAATTCTTCATTAGTTTCATCTAGTTTTTTACGAATTTCCATAGTATGAGAACGTACTATAGTACCGTAAGAAAGTTGTAAAAAGTTTACATAGCCGTGAGTTTCATCTGAAAAAATAGTAAAGACATCAACATTACTGATTTTAGGATTTACAATTGTTGACTTGGATTGATAATTCTCTAAAACTTCAATCTTATTTTTTAATAACTGTGCTCTTTCAAACTCTAAATTAGCTGCCTCAGTCTTCATTTGCTTTTTTAAAAAGCTCAAAGCACTTTTAAAATTCCCTTTTAAAATCTGTCGTATATCTTCTATTTGTTGATTGTAGTCCTCAAGCGTTTGTTTGGCTTCACAAGGACCTTTGCAATTGCCTAAATGGTATTCTAAGCAAACTTTATATTTCTCAGCATCAATTTTGTCTTTTGACAAATCATAATTACACGTTCTTAAAGAGTATACACTTTTGACCAATTCTAAAATGGTTCTTACCGTTTTCATACTAGTATATGGCCCAAAATATTCTGAACCATCATAGATTAATCTACGTGTTGGAAAAATTCTGGGGAAACGTTCATTTTTTATGCATATCCAAGGGTAAGTTTTATCATCTCTTAAAAGAACATTATACCGTGGTTGATGTTCTTTTATAAGACTATTTTCTAGCAATAAAGCGTCAGACTCATTTTTTACTGAAATGGGTATAACCTTTACAATCTTGCTAACAAGAACTCTTGTTTTACCATTGTTATGCTTTTTAGTAAAGTAAGAAGTAACTCTTTTTTTTAAATTCTTTGCTTTTCCAACATAAATGAGTTTGCCCTGACTATCAAAAAATTGATACACACCAGGGGAAGTGGGTAAAGTGCTGATTTGTACTTGAATTGGTACTTCTGACATTTATTTAATTGAAAAATCTTTCTAAAAATGAATAAAATTTACTGGCCTACGCGTAACTAATTTCAATAATAGTATAAAATTAGAAGATATGGCTAACATTCTGTATTACAACTAAAATAACTTAGATATTACCTTTTTAAAACATTTAATTAATACCTAAACCATGCTAAAATTTGTTAATTTTTATGCAGTTCATCGTTTAAAATTAACCGTTTATGGAATTTTTTATTCATTTTTCGTTATATTTAATCCACCAAAAATGATATATGGAAAATTATTTAATCGTTTTAGGTATGTATTTAGTACTGATGCTGTTCTTTAAAATTTATTTCGCAGTATCCTCTAGAGACTAATCTAAAACTCCCCCGGATTAATCAACATAATCAATGTTGAAACAAGAACTTAGAAAGGCCTATAAAGCAAAAAGAGATGCGTTAAGCCTGAAAGATTTACAAGAATACAGTCTTAAAATTTCCAATAGGATATTACAACTTCCTATATGGAAATTTTCTTTTTTTCACCTCTTCTTACCTATTGCTCACAACAAAGAAATTGATACTGAACCATTACTTACTTTACTCTTAGGCAAAGACAAAAATGTTGTAATTCCGAAAGTTAATGGTAACAACTTAGACCATTTTCTACTCACAGATAACACCCAATTAAAATTAAATAAATGGGGTATTCCAGAGCCAGAAAACGGTATTGCAGTAAATGAAAAACAGATAGATGTAGTGTTTATACCACTATTAGCTTTTGATGAAAAAGGTAATAGAGTTGGTTATGGTAAAGGTTTTTACGACCGTTTTTTAGAGAATTGTAGACCCGAAACTATTAAGATAGGATTATCCTATTTTAAAGCTGAAAAAGAAATTTCTGGTATTGAAGAGACTGATATACCGCTAAACTATTGCGTTACCCCAGAAAAAACCTACTATTTCTAATCTTCGCTTTTAGCAAAAGCTCTTTTGTTAAAAATTATCAATACCGCTACACCTATACTAATGGCAGAATCAGCAATATTGAATATAGGTTCAAAAAATCTAAAATTACTACCCCCAAATTTTGGAACCCATTCTGGCCATCTGGTATCAATAAGTGGAAAGTAAAGCATATCTACAACCTTACCATGAAACAATTTACCATAAGGTTCATCAGAGAATAATGTGGCTATGCTGTTATGGCTGTCGTTAAAAATAACGCCATAAAAAACAGAATCAATAATATTACCTAAAGCACCGGCAAAGATTAAAGACACGGCCAAAATTAAAACACCTGGAGATTTCTTCTTAATAATATCATACAACCAATAACCAATACCAGCTATAGCAAATAGTCTAAATATGGTTAAAATTAATTTTCCTAAAGATTCTGATAACGGGAAAATATCACTCAATTTAGTACCCCATGCAGCACCTTCATTTTCAATAAAAAGAATTCTAAACCAACTAAAAACCTGAACAGATTCACCTAAAACAAAATTTGTCTTGATATAAACTTTTGAAATTTGGTCTATCAGCAAGATTAAAATTATAATTGCTAAAGATTTTTTAAGATTCATTTTTCTAAATAGATGCGGCAAAAATAGCCATTATAATTTGGTTCGTTGGATTTCGATATTTCCTTCTACTGTTGATAGCTCATAGGTAAAAATACCTTCTGGAATTTTAGCTGCTGTAACTTTTCCATAAACACTATTAGCCATAATAGAACCTTCATTTGTTTTTAAAAGCACATTGCCTTTTTGTGTTTTTATCTGAGCTCTTTCTGCTGTACCTAACAACACACAAGAACCTGACGCTAAACTGGCTGAAAACAATCTAAAGTCTCCTATGGCATTAATATTCGTTGAAGCACCAAACATTTTAACTCTAGCGTTTTCTGGTACAACCACCTTTAACTCAATAGAAACAAATGTAAGCGCACCAAACTTGGTGTCTCTTTCTAAATAATTGGGTTGAAATACTGTACTTACAAGAAGATTATTACCATCTTCTTCAATAGTTACCACAACATCTTCTTTGTCTGTGCCACCAACTTCAGCTTCAATTTCTATATGATTGGTTTTTTGAGTTATAATTGAAATGCTATAACAACCTGTTAAATCAAAACTTACTTCTTGTATCTCTGGATTAAATATGGATTTCACCATTTTCTTTTGTGCACTGGTGAAACAACAACATAGCCAAAAGAAAATAATGGG
Source organism: Croceivirga lutea (assembly GCF_014235875.1). Lineage (GTDB taxonomy): Bacteria > Bacteroidota > Bacteroidia > Flavobacteriales > Flavobacteriaceae > Croceivirga > Croceivirga lutea. The sequence continues at coordinate 423,666 of NZ_JACJUK010000002.1, forward strand.
TATAGTAAACCGCATAGGTCTACTTTTGCATATTCTTTGCCTCAATACTTAATGTAGCGTGTGGTACTAATTTTAAACGCTCTTTATTGATTAATTTACCTGTTACACGGCAAATACCATAGGTCTTGTTCTCAATTCTTAGAAGTGCGTTTTTAAGGTCTCTGATAAACTTTTCTTGACGAATAGCTAACTGCGTATTTGCCTCTTTACTCATAGTTTCAGAACCCTCTTCAAAAGCTTTAAAGGTAGGCGAAGTGTCATCTGTACCATTATTACCGTCATTCATATATGAACTTTTTAAAAGGTCTAAATGACTTTTAGCTTTTTCTATTTTTTCTTCGATGATTGATTTGAATTCTGCCAAATCTGCATCTGAGTATCTAATTTTTAAATCGTCTGCCATTTTCAATGCTTTTTAATCAACAATTTTGTGTTCACGTTGTCGAAGTCTACGACAATGCCTTCATCCAAATTATCAACTAACATTAAATTTGCTGTAAGCGTTTCGCTTTTTAAATAATGCTCGTTGCTTGCAATGGCTTCTTCGACATAGCCATCTTTTTGGACCTTTAGTTCTATTTGGTCTGTAACCTCTAAACCAGATTCTTTTCTTAAATTTTGAATGCGGTTAACCAATTCTCTTGCTACACCTTCTTTCTTAAGCTCTTCATCAATAGTAACGTCTAAAGCTACTGTAAGGGGTCCAGAGTTGGCAACCAGCCATCCCTCAATATCCTGAGAGGTTATTTCTACATCCGTTAACTGTAATTTAATTGTTTTAGTATTTAGGTTAACTGAAATTTCGCCCTCCTGTTCAATTTTTGCGATATCCTCTTGACTAAACTTTGATACTACCCCAGCAATCTGCTTCATTTCTTTACCAAATTTTGGACCCAATACCTTAAAATTCGGCTTAATCTGCTTAACTAAAATATCAGAAGCGTCGTCCATCAACTCAATACCTTTTACGTTAACTTCTGATTTTATTAATTCAGAAACTGATTCCAAAGTTTCTTTTTGATGGGCATTCAACACCGGAATCATTACTCGTTTTAATGGCTGTCTGACTTTAATCTTTTCTTTTTGTCTAATTGACAATACTAAAGAAGAAACCTTTTGCGCAGTTTGCATTTTTTCTTCTAAAGTTTGATTTACCGCTTGATCATTAAACTCTGGAAAGTTTGCTAAATGCACACTTTCATGACTTTCTTTCTGGGTAACTGCGTTTAAATCTTTATACAGCTGATCAGCAAAAAAAGGTGCTATAGGAGCCATTAATTTTGCGGTTACTTCTAAACAGTGATACAATGTTTGGTATGCAGATATTTTATCTTCTTGATAGTCACCTTTCCAAAACCGTCTTCTACTTAATCTAACATACCAGTTACTTAGATTTTCTTGAACAAAATCAGAAATTGCCCTCGCAGCTTTGGTGGGTTCATAGTCGGCATAGGCCGAATCAACTTTATTAATTAACGTATTAAGTTCAGAAAGTATCCACTGATCTAACTCAGGTCTTTTTGCTAAGCTTATTTGTTCTTCACTGTTGGTAAAACCATCAATATTAGCATACAGTGCAAAAAAAGAATAGGTGTTATAAAGTGTACCAAAAAACTTGCGTTTTACTTCTGCAACCCCGTCAATATCAAACTTTAAATTGTCCCAAGGGTTTGCATTAGAAATCATATACCAACGTGTTGGGTCAGCACCATGTTCTTTAATAGTTGCAAAGGGGTCAACAGCATTGCCTAGACGTTTAGACATTTTTTTACCCTCTTTGTCTAGAACTAAACCATTTGACACTACATTTTTATACGCCACAGAATCAAAAACTAGTGTTCCGATAGCATGTAAAGTATAAAACCATCCACGTGTTTGGTCGACACCCTCGGCAATAAAATCTGCCGGATATGTAGTACCCTTGTCAATAAAATCTTTGTTTTCAAAAGGGTAGTGCCATTGTGCGTAAGGCATAGAACCACTATCAAACCAAACATCAATTAAATCAGATTCACGTTTCATTGGTTTTCCACTTTTAGAAACCAATGTAATTTGATCAACAATGTTTTTGTGTAGGTCTATTTTATCGTAGTTAGCTTCGCTCATATCGCCAACCACAAAATCTTCAAAAATATCAGTATCCATAAATCCGGCTTCAATAGCTTTAGCCATTTCTTCCTTCAATTGCGCTACTGAACCAATAATGATGGCTTCTTTACCGTCGTCTGTTCTCCAAATAGGTAAGGGTATACCCCAATAACGTGAACGTGATAAATTCCAGTCGTTTGCGTTAGCTAACCAATTGCCAAATCTACCTTCACCTGTAGATTTTGGTTTCCAATTAATACCCTGATTTAATTCGAACATACGGTCTCTGACCTTTGTGATTTCTATAAACCAAGAGTCTAACGGATAATATAAAATTGGCTTATCTGTACGCCAACAATTTGGATAACTGTGTAAGTATTTTTCAACTTTGAACGCTTTGTTTTCAGTTTTTAATTTAATGGCTAGCTCAACGTCAACAGATTTTTCTGGAGCTTCACCAGCATTATAATATTCATTTTTAACATACTTACCACCAAGTTCTTGTAACTCTGGACGAAACCTACCCTGTAAGTCTACTAAAGGTACCGGATTGTTATTTTCATCTAATACCAACATTGGTGGTACTGGCGGATTTGCCTGTTTTGCCACCATAGCATCATCAGCACCAAAAGTTGGGGCAGTATGTACAATACCTGTACCGTCTTCTGTTGTTACAAAATCTCCAGCAATAACTCTAAAGGCATCTTCTGGGTTTTGATAAGGCAAAGTGTAATCTAATAATTGTTCATAACGTGTACCAACTAGTTCTTTGCCTTTAAGTTCAGTAATAATTTTAAAGGGTATTTTCTTTGCACCTGCTTCAAAGGAGTTAAAATCTTCATCAGATTCGGCCTCATAAAACTTTCCTGAAAATTGTTTACCCACCAAAGCTTTTGCCACTATTACGTTTACTGGCTCAAAAGTGTACTGGTTAAAAGACTTAACCAATACATAGTCTATTTTTGGGCCTACCGTTAAAGCGGTATTAGATGGCAAGGTCCAAGGGGTGGTTGTCCATGCAATGAAATAAATTTCTCCTTTTTCTTTTAACGCTGCCGGCAAGGTTTCATCAATTGCCTTGAACTGGGCTGTTACAGTAGTATCTGTAACATCTTGGTATGTTCCTGGCTGGTTAAGCTCATGCGAACTTAAACCTGTACCTGCCTTTGGAGAATAGGGTTGAATAGTGTAACCCTTATAAATTAAACCTTTATCATAGATTTGTTTTAAAAGCCACCAAACACTCTCCATGTATTTGCTCTTATAGGTTATGTAGGCATCATCAATATCTGCCCAATACCCTATTTTCTCTGTCATATCTACCCAAACATCTGTATAACGCATCACCGCTTTTCGGCAAGCATCATTATATTCTTCGACAGAGATTTTTTTACCAATATCTTCTTTGGTAATGCCTAATTCTTTTTCAACTCCAAGTTCTATAGGTAAACCATGAGTATCCCAACCTGCTTTACGTTTTACTTGAAAACCTTTCATGGTCTTATAGCGAGGAAAAATATCTTTAATGGTACGTGCCATTACATGGTGTATACCAGGCATACCATTAGCAGAAGGCGGCCCTTCATAGAAAACAAAATTATCTTTGCCATCTCTTGAAGAAACACTTTTCTCAAAAATATTTTCTTGCTTCCAAAAAGCAAGAATCTCTTCTCCAACTTTTGGAAGGTTAAGTCCTTTGTACTCTTTAAACCTCTTACCCATTCTTCTTATTCATGAAAGTTTGCAAAACTAAAAAAATAAGCGTTACTAAGCTTAGTCTCAAAGTGCTATATTTAACTAAATAATAATCTATTAACATAAATAGTAAGTGACTTTTTAATTCTATTTGTGTCTAACTATCAAAACCTATTAAGTAATGAAAAAAGTAATTTTTGCCGTAATGGCATTTGTAATGGTTGCAGGAACCACTATTTCTTGCAAAGAAGCCGCTAAAAAAGCAGAAGAAGCTGCTGATGCAACTGAAAACGCTATGGACCAAGCAGGTGAAAACCTTAAAGAAGCTGGTGAAAATATAAAAGAGGCTGGTGAAAAAGCTATGGATGAAGCCAAGGAAGCTGGCGATTCTTTAAAAGAGGCTGGTGAAAAAGCTGTAGATAGCTTAAAAGCAGCTGGTGAAGCTGGAATGGAAAAAGCTAAGGAAATGGGTGAGGATGCCAAAAAAGCTGTAAATGAAGCTGGAGAAGATGCTAAAAAAACAGTTAATGAAGCAGCTGACAAAGTTAAAACAGCAACTGACCACTAAGAAACTATTTAAACATCCAATTTCAATCCTGTTCAACTTTTTGAGCAGGATTTTTTTATTTAAAATCGATATCCTAAACCTAAAATTAAATTAATCCCTGGAGCTGTAATACCAGAAGAGTAGGTTCTATAACGTTGGTCTGTTATGTTTTCTAACGCAAGATTAAAAGTAAGTGCATTGGTAACAACATAATTTGACCTAAAATTTAAGGTGTACCATGACGGAGAAAATGGGTTTCCATTTTCATCAACCGCATAAATGTAATCTTTAGACTGTTCTGAAATGGCCAAGTCATTTGCAGCTATTTCACCATTGTAATTCACAAATACACTGGCTTTTAGTTTATCCTTTTTGTAAATTAAATGCGCATCTGCAAATGTTGGCGCAGCATGCCTAGAGGCAGAATCTGTGCCGTTATCATCTTCTTCAACACCCTTGGTTAAAGTAAGATTTCCTTTAAAAGACCAATTTTCATTCATAAAGGCATCCACACCAAATTCAAATCCATATACATAAGCTTTAGCTGCATTTTGTATAGCTTGTACTTGGCTCATTTCGCCTTGGTATTCTATTTCTGTAGCTCCATTGAAATTAAAATTTCTACGTACTAAAGCATCAACTAAATAGGTATAATACGTAGCTCCTTTTAGAATTAATACATCGTTAAAGTTTTTCTGAATTCCGAAATCGATATTGTATGCGTACTCAGGTTCTAAATCTGGATTGGGTACTACTACAGCACCCGGTTCTGAATCAAATATCTTTCCAATATCATCAATGTTAGGGGCTCTAAATCCTGTAGAGCTATTCAAGGTAACTTGAAAATTTTCTTTTGGAAACCAGCTAAAACCTAGACTTCCGGTTAATGCGCCTGTAATTATATCCGCCTCTTCAAACGGAAAAGCATAATATTCTTCATCAAACTGTGCATCTACCCAAACTTGACTGTATCGAATACCAGATAAAACGGTGAAATTGGGTTTGTATGTGTATTCTCCATTCCAATACCCTGCAAAGGTTTGCCATGTAGCATCATTTGGATACCGTGAAGCAATACCACCTGTCTCGGCAGTTTCAATATTTACAAACGAACCTTCAGAACCTACTTTATTAAAAATATATTCTGCACCATAATACATCTGTAATGCTCCAATTCGTTTGTTTTCAAAATCTAAATTTAACGATAAGGCATCAACCGTTTCTGTATTACTGTTACGAATGGGGTTATTAAAATCACGGTTATGTCTACTCTCTTCAAAAAATTGATAGGCCGTTGTTAACTTTACCCCATCAAAAAATTTATTTTTCCCTTTTTTGGTGATTTGCCCATTAGCCATAAACCATTTTTGAGGACCGTAAAACCATTCTGCCGAACGAAGTCCCATACCGTCTGAAGATGGCCTAATTAAACGGTCATATCTAGAATATTCTGAAGTTTCTGAATAATGCAGACCTAAATTATAATCCCAATTAGTATTGGGCTTGTATCTAAATTTTTGCAAAAAGTTTACCTGACTATAGCCAGAAGGTACTTGCTTTTTAAAATTGCTGTTTGCAACCACCACATCTTGCCCATTTTTTCTTTCTACAAAAGTTGGCCGCAAATAGGATTCAGGGCCATGAGTACCCATAGTTAAGTCTCCAAAATTGTTGTAGGTAAAACTGGTATAAGATGCCCAAGTTTGATGACCTAAATTAAGGTCTAGGTGTACCGTGTTTTCAGCATTGGCTGTTGAAAACCGGTAAGCCGAACTACCTGAAACGGCCAAGCTATCAGTAAATGAAAAATAGGGTTGTTGTGTATAAAAATTCATTACCCCACCAATGGCATCACTACCATAAATTACAGAACCAGGTCCAAAAAGTACCTCAGTTTTTTTAATCGTAAAAGGGTCTATAGAAATAACGTTTTGAACATTACCTCCTCTAAAAATGGCAGTATTCATACGAACACCGTCTACAGACAACAGTACTCTATTTGTGGCAAAGCCTCTTATCATTGGACTGCCTCCGCCTAACTGACTTTTTTGCACAAAAACTTTTCCGCTATTTTGCAATAGGTCTGCAGCGGTTTGCGGATTGGTAAATGCGATTTCTTTAGCATCTATATTCTCAATTTTTTGTGGAATGTTCTTTCGTTGCTGTTGCCATTTAGAAATAGACATTACCACCTCATTCAGTTGTTCTGGTTTACTGTTAAGATAAATGGTATTACCCCGAGCTTTAATTTTTTTTGGAGTGGTTTGTATTATTTCATAACTCAAATGCGAAAGGGTAATTTTTTCATTTAACCCAAAAACTGAAATATTTGCTCTACCATCAAAATCAGTAATTGCAGTTTTACTTTTATCAGCATTGTAAAAAACACCATTTAACACCGGAAAACCAGACTCCGCATCTAAGACTATTACCTCTTGACTATAGCTTAAACTGGTAAAAAGACAAATTAATAGTATACTATAAAATTTCTGCATATTACTGAAATACAGCATTTAAAACTGCTAAAGACTTTGGTTTTCTAAATCCTTGTAAGTGTAATTCGTAATACAAAATCCACTTATTTAGCAATTCTAGCCTGTGTTGTTTGGTTGTTTTGATTTGCATAATTGCATCAAAATTTATGCCCAAAAACCTTTTTAAAAGAGTATTTGCTTCATTTTCTAATAACGGATTTAAATTAGGTGTGGTTCTAAAGTTTCCTTCAAGCAAATCAAAATAGTTGCCATCTGTTTGGGATTCATCTGGATAAAACCCTAAAAACTTAGTAAGATTTACTAAAAAAAGTATATGATAATTAGGGTTTGCATGGTTCTCGTCTAACCAAATAAGACTATACTCTAGGTAATTGTACAATGCTTGCTCTTTTTGCTCTTCTTGAATAGAGTTGCTAAGCATTTCTGATAAGAATAAAACAATGCTATTTTTTATAATATTGCTGTGTATAGTTTTATAGGGATGAACAACCTTAGCTTCTTTAATGCGCTCCAAAGTGCCCTTATTTTTATGATATGCCACAAGTTCTAGTTGGGTAAGCGGTTGAAAAAGTGCAGGTTTAAGCTTACCTTTTTTAGAAGCTAATACGCCTTTAAGCAAATACGATTTAATCCCGTCAGAAGCAGTAAACGCTTTAACAATTAAACTAGTATCGCCATATTTAATTGCAGATAATACAATGGCTTTTGTTGTTACTTGCATACCCCAAATATAAAAACCTGCTTATCAACTTTAAGACAAGCAGGTTTTAATAGTTATTTGAAATTTTATTAGATAACGCCTTGCGCTAACATAGCATCTGCAACTTTTACGAAACCTGCAATGTTGGCCCCTTTTACATAGTTGCAATAGCCGTTTTCTTCTTTACCATATTCAATACAAGAATTATGAATATCATTCATAATACCTTTTAAACGCTCATCTACTTCTTCCCTTGTCCAGCTTATGCGTAATGAGTTTTGAGACATTTCTAAACCTGAAGTTGCAACACCACCAGCATTTGACGCTTTACCAGGTGCAAATAAAATTTTAGCTTCATGAAAAGCATGAATAGCTTCTGGTGTAGAAGGCATGTTAGCTCCTTCTGCTACTGCCATACAACCATTTTTAAGTAGTGTTTTGGCATCTTCTCCATCTAACTCGTTCTGGGTTGCACAAGGTAGTGCCACATCACAAGCCACTTCCCAAGGGGTTTTACCTTTATGGTATTCAGCTGAAGGATATTTTTCTACATACTCAGAAATTCTTCCACGTTTGTTATTCTTTAAATCCATAACCCAAGCTAACTTTTCTTCATCTATACCATCTTTATCATAGATATATCCGCCAGAATCTGAAAGCGTTACAACTTTACCGCCTAAGTGCATCACCTTTTCGGCAGCAAATTGCGCTACATTACCAGAACCTGAGATGACAACATTTTTACCTTCAAAAGTTTCACCCTTAGTTTGTAACATACTATCGGCGAAATAAACAGTACCATAACCTGTAGCCTCTGGGCGAATTAATGAACCACCCCATGAAATACCTTTACCGGTTAATACTCCAGTAAATTCATTTCTTATCTTTTTATATGCACCAAATAAGAAACCAATTTCTCTAGCACCTACACCAATATCACCAGCTGGCACATCTGTGTTTGGACCAATATGTCTACATAATTCTGTCATAAATGCGTGACAGAAGCGCATAATTTCATCGTCTGACTTACCTTTTGGGTCAAAATCTGAACCTCCTTTACCGCCCCCCATTGGCAATGTGGTAAGACTGTTTTTAAATACCTGCTCAAAGGCTAAGAATTTTAATACGCTGGCATTAACCGTTGGGTGAAAACGCAATCCGCCTTTATACGGGCCTATTGCAGAGTTCATTTGAATACGATACCCTCTATTTACATGAATCTCTCCATCATCATCAACCCATGCTACTCTGAACGAAATTAAACGTTCAGGCTCTACCATACGCAATAAAATATTCTTACCATGATATATATCTTTTGTAACTATGTATGGGATAACTGTTTCGGCCACTTCTTGGACCGCTTGGATGAATTCTGGTTCATGTCCGTTTCTAGACTTCACCTCATCCATGAATGCTTTAATTTTTGCTTCCATAAAAAATTGATAAGTTTTTAAGTGAGACCTCTATTTTTGAGGGTATTTTATCAAATATTCAATTTAACGGCAAAATTATGCTTTTTGTATAATCTGTAGCGTAAATTTTGCAAATACTTTAACGTAAAGCTTGTTCTAAATCATCTATTAAATCTGAGACATGTTCAATTCCCACACTTAACCGTATTAAGGCATCTACTATTCCACGAGATTCACGTTCTTCTTTAGACATACTTCCATGAGACATTGTGGCCGGATGACCTACTAAACTTTCTACCCCGCCCAAAGATTCTGCTAAGGTAAATAGCTTGAGTTTAGATAAAATATTTGTGGCATTTTCAATGGTATTTGTTTTGGGTATAAAAGACAACATACCCCCATATGCTTTCATTTGAGCTTTAGCTACTTTATGATTGGGATGCGACTTAAATCCAGGCCAAAATACCTTAGTAACCTTAGAATGATGCTTTAAATATTTGGCTATTTCTGCAGTATTTTCAGCATGACGCTGCATTCGAACATGTAAAGTTTTAATTCCTCTAAGAGTTAAAAACGCATCCATTGGTCCGCAGATTGCGCCACTAGCATTTTGTATAAAATACAATTTGTCTGCTAGCATTTTATTGTTAACGACCACAGCGCCCACAACCACATCACTATGACCTCCTAAATATTTAGTAGCGGAATGCATTACAATATCTGCTCCTAAATTCAATGGCTGCTGCAAATAAGGTGTGGCAAAAGTGTTATCTACGGCCACTAAAATAGAATGCTTTTTGGCTACTTTACTTACTGTTTTTATATCTACAATATTCAAAAGTGGATTTGTAGGCGTTTCTACCCATATCATTTTAGTTTTTGAGGAAATTAAATCTTCTAGCGTATGCATGGAATGCATCTCAACGAAACTAAATTTGATACCATAGCCTTCATAAATTTTGGTGAATAAGCGAAAACTACCCCCATATATATCTTTAACCGCTATAATTTCATCACCGGGTTGGCATAATTTGAGTATGGCATCGATGGCGGCCATTCCACTTGCAAACGCCAACCCGTATGCACCATTTTCTAGACTCGCAACCGAATTCTCCAATGCCGTTCTTGTTGGGTTTGCGCTTCTAGCATAAGCATACCCTTTATGATTACCTGGCGTGTCTTGGGCAAAAGTAGATGTTTGGTAAATTGGTGGCATAACCGCACCATAACCTATATCTGGCTCTTGGCCACCGTGAATTGCTTTTGAATTAAAATTCAGCTCCTTTTTCATGTGAATTACCCATTAATAGCTCTTACCAATGCTAAAATACTTCCTAGATGCAAACCTTCATGAAATACATTAAAGGCCACAGCATCATCAACATTATTTAGTGTAACATTTGCACTTGTGGTATAACTATTAAAACTATTAAACTCTTTGGCTTTATAGTCTTTTTCAGTTTTTTCAGGTAATTCAAAAAGTAGTTTTTTTATGGTTTCTACCTCTTTTAAACTAGGTTTCCCGTTGGGAAACGTACCCTTACGATAGTTGTCAACTATTTCTTTGTCAATATTTAATGGTAAACCACTTAAACCATACACAAGTAATTGCTGCGTTACCACAACATGGGCAATATTCCACCAGATATTATTATTAAAACCGTTTGGAATGGTATATAGTTGATGGTCATTAAGTTCCGTTAGGTATTTGCTCAATATTTTTCTGTTTTGAAACGTAATTGTAAATAGTGAATCCATGTATAATCATTTAGGTTAAAAATAGGCCTTTAAAATTGAAATAAGTTTCTTTGTATAAATCTGTTTTAGCTATGAAAATCATTGGTCTTTTAGGGGGAATGAGCTGGCAATCTTCAAAATTTTATTACCAATATATAAATGAATTAATTGCACAAAAATTTGGTAGTACTCATTCTGCAAGAATTTTGATGAGCTCTGTAAATTTTAATGAAATTGAACGGCTTATGATGCAAGATGATTGGTTAGCCATTGGGCAATTGATGGCTAAAGAAGCAAAACGATTACAAGATGCTGGTGCTGACTGTTTGCTTTTAGGCACCAATACAATACACATAGTTAGTTCTGCTATAGAAAAAGCTATCTCTATACCATTTTTGCATATTGCACGTGCCACTGGTACCCAAATTGTAAAAAAAGGAATTTCAAAAGTGGCCCTTTTGGGTACTAAATTTACTATGGAGAAAAATTTTTATACTAAAATTCTACAGAACGAATTTCAACTAGAAATTGTTATCCCTAATGAAGTTGAACGCCAATTACTTCAAGCATTAATTTTTGATGAACTGGTTCAAGGCGTTTTCTCTGAAGAAGCAAAAAACACGTGTATTCAAATTATTAAAAGACTAGAAAAACAAGGAGCGCAAGGAGTTATTTTAGGCTGTACAGAACTACCCATCTTATTAGCTGAAGAAAGCATACCCATCCTTTCTTTTGACACTACATTAATACATTCAAAAGCCGCTGTAGATTTTGCTTTAAATTAAAGTGTTCCATATTAATTGATTTTATTTGTAAGGACAATTATTTCTTAAATCATGAAAAAAATATATCATTTAGCTACTTGTAAAACTTGCCAGAAAATTTTAGCAGAATTGGAACCACTTGATGGTGTTGAAATTAGAGAAATAAAAGCTAAAGGTGTTACCCCTGAAGAGTTAGAAGAAATGCGAGCTTTGACAGATTCTTACGAATCTTTGTTTAGTAGACGAGCTATGTTATTTCGTCAGCGCGGGTTGAACAACCAAGAACTTACAGAAGAGGACTATAAAAACTTAATTTTAGAACACTACACCTTTTTAAAAAGACCTGTTGTAGTTGTAGACGACCAAATTTTTATTGGTAACGCCAAAAAACAGGTAGAAGGAGCCAAAGCTGCTTTACATTAATGAGTCAACGAACTCTTGCCTTTTTGGCCGCAATTGGAGCAACTACAATTTATGGGTTAAACCATACCATTGCCAAAGGGGTAATGCCCCATTATGTGCAGCCTTTTGGATTTATTTTCCTTAGGGTCACTGGTGCTAGTATCTTATTTTGGCTTATCTCTTTTTTTGGCCCAAACGAAAAAATTGCTAAAAAAGACTGGCCAAGAATTGTACTCGCTGCTGTGCTCGGGATGGTTATTAATATGCTTGCCTTTTTTAAAGGACTTCAATTATCTACCCCCATTAATAGCTCTGTTTTGGTCACAATAAGCCCAATTATAGTAGTCATACTTTCGGCTTTAATTTTACAAGAGAAAATAACCTTAAATAAAACTATAGGTATTTCTCTTGGTTTTGTTGGCGCACTAGTTTTGATATTATTTGGTGCTGAGTTACGGCAAGATGCTCCAAATATCCCGTTAGGAAACACTTTATTGGTTGTTAACGCCATTTCATATGGTGCGTATTTGGTGGTTGCTAAAAAATTACTAGAAAAATACCATCCGTTCACCTTAATGAAATGGATGTTTACTATAGCAGTCGTAGTTAATTTTCCAATTACCTTTGGTGAGTTTGCGCTTATTGAATGGAGCACCTTGCCGCTTTGGGCCTACGGTGCCATTGCCTTTGTTATATTAGGCACTACTTTTTCAACCTATTTGTTTAATATTTTTGCCATGACACAATTAAAAGCCAGCACTATCGGGGCTTTTATTTATGTACAACCTGTTGTGGGAATTGTTTTTGCTATTCTAGCTGGCAAAGACGCATTAACCTCAATTAAACTATTGGGTACAGCTTTGGTTTTACTTGGTGTGTATTTAGCGAGTAAAAAGGTAAAAAAATCATAACCCAAAAGTTACCAAAAGATTCCCCTTATCTGTTCCTAGTTTTTCACCTCCACAAGCTAACGTTATATATTGCTTTCCACTTATACTGTACATAGCTGGTGTTGCAAATGATGCAAAGGGGAGTTTAATTTCTCTCAATAAATCTCCCGTATGCCGGTCGTAAATTCTAAAAAAACCATCTTTTGTAGCAGCAATAAAGAGTAATCCATTTTCGGTTATGATTGGTCCACCATAGTTTTCGCAACCCGTGCCATAAATTCCTTTTGCTAACAATTCTGGCGTTTCTCCAAATGGTACACTCCATTGATACTCACCGGTATTCAAATCAATTGCATGTAGCGTTCCCCATGGAGGAGAAATACCCGGTAATCCATTTTTATCTAAAAACTTGGTGTATCCTTTATGTTTAAAAGGTAGTTGTGGTGTACTGTCGAGTGTATTTGCGGTTATTTCAAATTTATCTTGTTCTTCAAAAAGAAAGCCTACTAAAGCATTTGCCTCTTTAACACTAATTTGTGGAAAGCCTGGCATCATACCTTTTCCATTATTAATTAATTCACCTAGCTGGTCCTTAGAAAAATTATTCTTTATTCCTATTAAAGAAGGATATCCACTTGCGGCAATACCCCTGCGGTCTTCTTTATGACAAACCATACAATATTTGTCGTAGGTTTGTTGTCCTAGTGGTAGCTTTTTTAATGCTTTTTTAGCGGCACTTTTCATTTGTAGCAACCATGCCATTTCATTGCTATTTACGTATAAAATTCCATTTTTGGGGTCAACACCCGCCCCACCCCATTCTGCGGCTCCATCATAACCAGGCAATAAAAAAACTGGAGAAAGCGCAGGTGGAGCATAAATTCTTTTATCTGCATTAACTAATACATTTCTAAGTGAATCTTTATCTGGTGCAAACGGACTTATATCTGATTCTGAAAGTTCATTAGCTTGTCTTGCAAATGGCTTGGGTTTAATTGGAAAAGGTTGAGTGAGCCAAGCTTCTTCACCCATTAACACTGTGGCAGGAACTGGCTTTTCTTTTATGCTAAAAAGCGGCACTCCTGTTTCTCTATGAAACAAAAACACATAGCCCTGTTTGGTCACTTGAGCTACAGCTGGTACTGTTTTGCCTTCCTGTTTTACATTTAAAAGATTGGGAGGGGCTGGCGGGTCTCTATCCCATAAATCATGATGGGTAAATTGAAAATGCCATTGGTATTCACCAGTGTTGGCGTCTAAAGCTACCAGACTATTGGCATAAAGATTACTTCCTTTTCTAAACCCACCATAAAAATCTGGCGACGCAGAACCCGTTGGAACAAAAAGAAGTTCTCTTTCAGAGTCTAAAGCCATTCCTGCCCAGTTATTTGCTCCTCCTGTGGTTTCGCTAGCTCTTACATTGGTATTGCCCCAAGTTTCGTTTCCTGGTGAGCCTTTTTCTGGTATGGTTTTAAAAACCCATGCTACTTCTCCTGTTTTTACATTGAATGCCAAAACATCACCTAGTGCTCCTCCAATATCTTCTGAAACACGTAGTGGCATTATTATTTTATCCTTAAAAATTGTTCCTGGGGTATTGCTAATTACAAATTTGTCCTTTTCACTATCTGGCAGTCCACTTCTCAAATCTATTTTGCCATTTTGTCCAAAGCTCTGAATAGGTTTCCCGGTTATAGCATTTAAGGCATATAAATAGCTCCCTATGGTATAAAATATGCGTTTGTCTTCACCTTCTTCCCAATAACTGACTCCTCGGCTTGTACTATGCCAAACTTTTAAAGAATCACCAAAACGCCATACCTCTTTTCCTGTGCGTGCATCTAAGGCGAATGCTCGTAAGGCGGCACTTACGCCATATAGCAAGGTATCCACTACTATCGGATTCATTTGCATTTGGCCTACATCGGGTGCTTCATAAGTCCAAACTACTTTTAAATCGTTGATATTTTCTTTCGTAAAACCATTAAGAGTTGTAAAATGGCTGCGCGATGGGTCACCTAAATAACTTTGCCAAGTAGTAAATTCTTTTGTGGCTAAGGATTGCTCTTTTGATATACAGGAATGCAATAGAAAACTCAAAATAACTAATGGAATAAAAAGCTTCATAACACCTGATTTTCTTAAAAATACAATCTTTATATTGTTTTTCGAACCACTATTAAATAGTCGTATTGTTTACTTTTATAATTCATCATTTTGTTATGAACAAAACAGTACTTCTTTTTTTATTCTTTACCATTCTATGGAGTTGTACCAATACTCCAAAGCAAGACATCCAAGATTTAACAACTGAAATAAAAGACATTCAAAAAAACTATGCTCCAGATAAACGTGTAGCTTGGTTTCAAGTTAGCGCAGAAAAATCTGGTAGTCAATATATTTTAAATGGTGAAAGTAATTTACCCGAGGCGGTAGAAACATTTAAATCAAAATTAGACGATAAGGGGATTTCTTATATAGATAGTATTACACTTTTACCACATAAAAATCTAGACGGTCTCACTCACGGAATTATTACAATATCTGTAGCCAATTTACGCTCAAAACCAAAACACTCGGCAGAACTTAGCACACAAGCTACCTTAGGCACCCCGGTAACTATTCTAAAAAAAGAGGGGAAATGGTATTGGATTCAGACTCCTGACGGATATTTAGCTTGGGTAGACCACGGAGGCTTAAAACCTATGCTGCCAAATGCGTTTGCAGATTGGGAACAAGCCAAAAAAATTATCTACACAAGCACTTATGGTCACGCATACAAAACGGAAAATACCAATTTGATTGTTTCTGATATGGTGGCAGGAGCTATTTTAAAATTGATAAAGGAAACATCTCAATATTTTAATGTTGCATACCCTGACGGGCGTAGTGCATTTATTCGTAAAGATGAAGCTGAATTATTTGATTTATGGATGGAAAATTTAAACCCAAACGAAGACCAACTCGTAACCACGGCACAACGTTTAATGGGTGTTCCTTACCTGTGGGGCGGAACATCTGCAAAAGGGGTTGATTGTAGTGGGTTTACCAAAACTATTTATTTTTTAAATGGAATAGTTTTACCCCGAGATGCTTCTCAACAAGTTCATGCAGGTATTGAAGTTGACACTAGCAAACAATTTGAAAACTTACGCAAAGGAGATTTACTCTTTTTTGGAAGAAAAGCCACTGATACCACAAAAGAGCTCGTAGTTCATGTTGGCATGTGGATAGGTAATAACGAATTTATACACTCTTCTGGTCAAGTAAAAATTGGTAGCATGGACCCTGAAGCTGACAATTACGACTCAGCAAACAAGGCCCGATATTTACGTACTAACCGTTACCTTAATCAACTAGATTCTGGTTTTATCAATTTAAAAGAATCTACTGTATTTAAGAACTAACTGTAGTTAAATTCTTTGGCACTCGAGCAAATTTACGTGTGTCTTCTTTAGTAAGGGTCCTAAATTCTTCTTCTTTTTCTATGGTTGCAAAAGCATCCATAAACACCTGTGGTAAAGCGGTTAGTTTTCTTGTAGACAAATCCATCCAAGCGCCCATCATTTCACAACGGGCAAAATTTCTTCCTTCTGCATCATAAAAATTATGTTCAAACTCAAAGAACATTCCGTCTTCACTCATTCCCTTTAAACCTAAAGACACTTTTATGGGTTTACCCGCAAAAGCTTCTTTAAAATAATACACATGTTCGTAAAATACTACTGGTCCTATTTCATATTTGGCCATAGATTTCTGATTAAAACCTAATTGACCTAAAAAAGCCATTCTGGTATGACTCATAAAATTGATGTAAGCTGAATTGGCTAAATGTCTGTTGGCGTCTAAATCACTCCAACGAATGTCAAATTCTTTGTAAAACATAGTTTATTTTGTTATGCATGCATAGTATCTTTCAAAAATAACATAGATTTGATAACCGCAACTAAAAAACCTTAGTTTTATAACTATCTTAAGAATACAACTATGTCTAAAAAAGCTTCATTTATAAACGATTTATCATTACCTGCTATAGCAGCTCCAATGTTTTTAATTTCTGGACCTGAGTTGGTTATTGAATGTTGTAAAAACGGAATTGTTGGAACTTTTCCAGCTTTAAATCAACGTACAAGTGAAGGCTTTGAAGAATGGTTAATTCAAATTAAATCTGAACTGCAAAAATGGGAAGAAGAAACGGGTAAAAAAGCCGCTCCTTTTGGTGTTAATATAGTTGTTCACCCAACTAATCCAAGAGTTGAAGCTGATGTTAAACTCTGTGTAAAACACCAAGTACCTTTAGTAATTACTTCTTTAGGAGCTGTTCAAATGGTGGTTGATGCAATTCATAGTTATGGAGGACTAGTTTTTCATGATGTTATTAAAAAAAGACATGCTCAAAAAGCAGCCTCTGCTGGTGTTGACGGTCTTATTTTGGTTGCTGCTGGTGCTGGCGGACATGCCGGAACCATTAATCCAATGACTTTAGTGGCAGAAACAAAAACGTTCTTTGATAAAACCATTATTCTTTCTGGTTGTATTAGTACGGGCAGAGATATTGCTTCAGCAATGCAAATGGGAGCAGATTTGGCGTATATGGGTACTCGCTTTATCAATACCAAAGAAAGTTATGCGCCAGAAGATTATCAAAAAATGATTGAAGATGCTGGAGCCAGTGATGTTACCTATACCGCTGCTATTTCTGGTGTACACGCTAATTTCTTATCGGCCAGTTTAGAAGCTGCAGGTTTAACCGAAGAAGATTTAGAAAAAGACCAAAAAATAGATTTTGGCAAAGAGTTAGATACAGAGCATAAGGCTTGGAAAACAATTTGGAGTGCAGGACAAGGTTCTGCGACCATACATGATACGCTTACTGTAAAAGATTTGGTTGGTAATTTAAAAACAGAGTTTAAAACCGCCATAGAAGAGCAAAATAGGCTTTTAGAAACATTTCCAAAATAATAACCTTTTTACTACGCTATTGTTAAGTGAGTTAATCACTTTAATTTTTTTTAAAATATAACTTTTGGGGTTGTGCTAACCTTCAATAAAAATGTAGTTTGGTAATATAAACATAGTTTTTATGCCGCTAATACCATCTAATTACAAACCTCCTTTTTTATTTAGAAATGGCCATTTTTCAACTATTTATGCGGGCCTCGTAAGAAAGGTTAATGGGGTTACGCAAAAAAGAGAACGACTTAACTTAATCGACGGCGATTTTTTAGATATTGATTGGAGCCAAGCTAAAGTTCCAACTAACAAAGTGGTGGTGTTGTTACATGGATTAGAGGGTGACGCGCAACGCCATTACATTACAGGTAGTGCAAAAAAATTAAACCATAATGGCTACGATTGTTGCGCCGTAAATTTTAGGGGTTGTAGCGGTGAACCTAACAAATTATACCGATCTTACCATTCGGGAGCTACAGAAGATTTAATAGCGGTAGTTAACCATATAAAAACTACAAAAACGTACTCCCAGATATATATAATGGGTTTTAGTCTAGGTGGAAATTTACTGCTAAAGTATTTAGGTGAAGGTAATCAAGTACCTAAAGAACTAAAAGCTGCGGTTGCCATTTCTGTTCCCTGCAATTTAAAAGATGCTTGTAACCAATTACTACAATCAAAAAATGCATTGTATTCTGCACGATTTAAAAAAAACTTATTAGCTAAACTTCGCGTAAAAAATAAAATGTTTCCAGCTTATATTTCGGAAAATGAAATTAAATCTATTGTAACCCTAAAAGATTTTGATAACATATATACTGGGCCAGCGCACGGATTTAAAGACGCAGACGATTATTACAACAAATGCAGCTGTAAACAATTTCTAACGGCTATAGTAAAACCCAGTTTAATTCTTAACGCTAAAAATGATTCTTTTTTAGGAGACGATTGTTACCCTTATGAAGAAGCTAACATCAATACTAACCTATATTTAGAAACTCCCGAATTTGGTGGTCATGTTGGGTTTTGGGGAAGAAATAATATAAGCTACGCTGAAGAACGAGCACTAAGTTTCTTTGAACAGTTTGCTAAAAACTAAACTATTTAAATTTTATAGTTAAGATTATCAACTTCTGCTGTGTAAGCTCGTAGATTTACATATATTAGTAGTTCTCAATTAAACAAAAATGAAAAAAGTACTTCTAATGTTAGCCATGGGCGCATTTATTGCAAGCTGTGGTGATAAAAAAGAAAAAAAAGAAGATGGTTTTGAAGTAAGTAGAACCAAAACCGAAGAAAAAGCAGCGGATAAAAGTGAAGGTGTTCCTGTTGATTTAAGTAACAAAGGCGTAGGTCCAATTAAGAATGTAGAATTTGCAGATGAAATTGACCAAGAAATGGCTGCCAGTGGTGAAGCACAATTTAATGCCATATGTGTTGCTTGTCATCAAATTGAACAACGTATGATTGGCCCAGCTATGAAAGGGGTGTATAAAAGAAGAAGTCCGGAATGGGTTATGAATATGATTTTGAATCCTGACGGAATGCTAAAAGAAGACCCTATTGCAAAAGCACTTTTAAAAGAATACAACAATGCAATTATGCTTAATCAGAATTTAACTGAAGAGCAAGCACGAGAAATAGCTGAATATCTTAGAACGATATAACAGTAATAAAAACATAACACCAAGCCGCTCTCAAAACATTGAAAGCGGCTTTTTTTGTACCTTTTAAGAACAATCTTAAAACTATTACACTCATGAGAACAATGACATGCAGAGAACTTGGAGGAGCATGTGACACCCCTTTCACAGCAGAAACATTTGAAGAAATTGCAGCGATGAGTAAACAACATGGTATGCAAATGTTTCAACAAAAAGATGCTGCGCATTTAAAAGCTATGGAAGAAATGAAATCTGTAATGCAAAACCCTGAAGCCATGCAAAAATGGTATGAAGCTAAACGCGCTCAATTTGAATCTTTACCTAATACGTAATCATCATGAAAAAAATCACATTTACCTTACTATTAACTATCACTTTTTATTCCTTAAATGCACAAAATTTACAAGGTGCATGGGAAAGTACCACTAAAATTAACAATGCTAATATTAGTTTAAAAAACGTAACAATTTTTTCTTCTAATCATTGGGCAACCACAGTATTTGACGATAAAACAGGGTACTTCTATACTACTAAAGGTGGAAGCTATGAACTAAATGGCAACGCACTTACACAAATTGTAGCGTTTGATGCTACTAATAAAGATGCTGTTGGAAAAACTATAACTACAGAAATTGATTTATTTGAAAACAGTTTTTCAGTGGCAAATTCCAAAATAACGTATTCGAGAATAGATAACGGTACTCCTGGAGATTTGGCAGGCGCATGGTTAATTTCTGGCCGAAAAAGGGATGGAGAAATTCAAAAAAGAGATACCAACAGACCAAGAAAAACTATGAAGATACTATCAGGCACTCGTTTTCAATGGATAGCTTACAATACAGAAACCAAAGAATTTTTGGGTACAGGAGGTGGTATTTACACTACTAAAAACGGCAAATACACTGAGAAAATTGGATTTTTCTCTAGAGATAATTCTCGAGTTGGTGCTAGTTTACAGTTTGATTATAGTATTGAAAATGGTGATTGGCATCATTCAGGCTTGAGTAGTAAAGGGCAACCTATTTATGAAATCTGGACTTTAAGAAATTAATATATTCTTATAAAGAATAATATATTATTCAATTATTAATAGATTTTTAGTGTTTTTAATAGTTTTTTTGTAACAAAAATTGATTTATAGCAACTTATAATAAATATAGTATTATGGGTTCAGCTAGTCAACCAATGCTTGTTATTAAAGCAAATAGAGCCCTTCTTAAAAAAAGGGTAGGTTATCAAGAAATAAGTAAAAAATACAAGGGGTATGTAAACGATACGCAACTAGAGTTTAAAGAATTAACCCCTTTTGAAAAGAAAAAACTAAAATATAAAATTAGGGCTCAAGCCAAAAAAGATAGGAAAGAAGAAATTAATCATTACCTAATAGCTTTTGGCTTTCTTTTAATAATTCTCTCAGGGCTATTTTTACTGTTTAATGCTTTACTTAGTGTTTAAAACTTATCAGCAACAACTTTATAGGTAGGGTCTTCTAAAACATTTACTTCAATAATATCATTTGCGTTTTTAAGTAAACGCCTACAGTCTTTGCTTAAATGTTTTAGATGTACCTTTTTACCTGCTTTGGCATAACGTTCTGTAATTTTATTTAAGGCTTCAATACCAGACATGTCTGCTACTCTACTTTCTGCAAAATCAATAATAATTTCTTCAGGGTCATTTAACACGTCAAACTTTTCTGCGAACAGAGTTGTTGATCCAAAAAACAATGGTCCGTATATCTCATAATGCTTAACTCCGTTTTCATCAACGTGTTTTCTTGCTCTAATGCGCTTAGCGTTTTCCCATGAATATGCTAAAGCAGAAATTATAACTCCCAATAAAACAGCCACCGCTAAATTGTGGGTAATTGCCGTAATAAGGGTAACCAAAACCATGACGATAACATCAGAATTTGGCATTTTTCTGAAAGTTTTAAAGCTAGCCCATTCAAAAGTTCCAATGGCTACCATAAACATTAGTCCTACCAAGGCAGCCATAGGTAAACGTTCAATTAAACTAGAACCAAACATGATAAAAACCAACAACATTACAGCAGCGGTTATACCAGATAATCTTGCTCTAGCTCCAGAAGATGTATTTATTAAACTTTGACCAATCATTGCACAACCGCCCATACCAGATAAAAATCCAGATAAAATATTTGCTGTACCCTGAGCTACACATTCTTTATTACCTCTACCTCTTGTTTCTGTAATCTCGTCTATGATATTTAGGGTTAACAAGCTTTCAATTAAACCAACACCTGCAACAATACCAGCGTATGGAATAATAATCATAAACGTTTCCCAGGTAAAAGGAATATTTGGAATAGATACTGGTGGAAAACCCCCTTTAATACTTTCGCCCTCTGGCATTATATCAGCAACTGTCATGGTATTAACTCCAAAACCAATTACAATGGCTGAAACCACTAAAATTGCAACTAATGATGAAGGCACTACCTTAGTTAGTTTAGGTAAACCCCAAATGATAAGCATGGTTAATAAGGTCAACCCTAACATAATGTAAAGAGATTCTCCAGATAATAAATCACCTGTTTCTTTATCATAAAAGTTGGGAAATTGAGCCATAAAAATGATGATAGCCAAACCATTTACAAAACCAAACATTACCGGTTGTGGTACCAAACGAATAAATTTACCCAACCTAAGAACTCCTGCAAGTATTTGAAGCACCCCTGCAATAATTACAGTTGCAAAGGTGTAATTGAGTATGGTTATTGGTTCAATTCCAGGAAAAGTTCTTTTTAACTCTAGAATTAAACCTACAAAAATAACAGCTACAGCTCCTGTTGCACCAGATATCATTCCTGGTCTACCTCCTAAAATTGAAGTTACCAAAGCCAATACAAATGCAGCGTATAAACCTGTTAAAGGTGAAAACCCAGGAATTAAGGCAAAAGCAATTGCTTCTGGTACTAAGGCAAGCGCCACCGTTAAACCTGATAAAATTTCGGTTCGGTAATTTACTTTCTGAGAAAAATCAAAAAGGTTGAGATATTTTTGCATGGCTAAGAATTGAAGCCGGCAAAATTAAGGGTATTCTATAAAACATTCAGTAATTCTTAGATTTTTAAGAATTTGGTAATCTACCACACTTTTAGTCCCAGTAATCTTTCTCCCAGCGCATTAAGTTTAGCAGTTTCATATTTATTTTGCTCCCAATTTCTTGGGTCACCTGGAAAAGCGTACCCTTCAGGAGCTACTCTATTCTTCCAAGAATGAATTCTCCAATTACGTAAATCCTCATTGTCTTCTTCTGCTGGCATCATTGAAATGTATTGTGCAATACGCACCTTATTACCAGATTTATTAGGTCGAATGCCATGCGGTTGTGTGCTGTTGAAGATTAGCAAATCACCAGCCTCCATTTTTACCTTTACAATCTTATCTTCTAAACCTGTAATATTTGGTTGAAAATGGTCGCGGTCTTCTGGTTGAGTTAGCTTCCAAGTATCGTAATTTCTATACAACCAAGGAATACACTGAAAGCCTCCCATATTTTCATCTGTTTGGTCTGCTAAGGCCAAAACCCCTTGTACATTTTGAGGTCTGGTCTCGGGGTCATAATCCCAATGAATAAAGCCTTTCTTATTTTCTCCGGGTCTTTGCGGAAAATTGAGATTAGCCCTATCAATAGTTACCCAAAGTTTTTCAGTTCCCCAAACATCAACAAAAGCATCATAAACACGTTGCATTTGCCTGTTGTTCCACAGCATTTGATTATTATATACTTCTACCATTCCTGTACCGGTAAGCTCTTTCATTTTCATTTCTGCTCTTGGTGGCGCATACCAAGTTTCAGGATTATTCGGGTCTTTCTCATCAAACTCCCACAAGAAATCTGCTGTTGCTTTTGCTTGTTCTTTAGGTACTGCATTCTTAATAATAATGTACCCGTTTTCTACCCAGAAATTCCAATCATCTTCTGAGAGTACACGTAAGGGTTTACCGTTACTTCTATCATTTAATTTTTGCTTACTACTCGTTGCTGTTGAAGGATTCCCCGGTATTTCTTCATGTGCCTTATTGGCCATTTCAATATTGTCTGTTTTCATTTTGTTTAGTTTTATGATGTTTAAAAGTAGTTTTTAGAATACTCAAAAACCTTCCGAATTTTAGCCATTATTTGTACTATATTGATATTTTTAATGTTTAAATTCTATTAACAAATCAATATTGGTACTTTTATGGTATGAAAGTGCAATTAGAAACGATAGCTGATAAATCTGATTCTCCGTTTAGATTATTACATAGTCCTAGACTTAACGACCTCTTTTTTTGGCATTTTCATCCTGAGTTTGAACTGGTTTTCATTGAAGGTGGTAGCGCTACAAGACATGTGGGAAATCACATTTCTACTTTTGAACAAAGTGATTTAGTCTTGATTGGTTCAAATATTCCGCATCTAAATTTTGATTACGGTATGCAAACTAATTATACCCATGAGGTTCTTCATTTAAAGCAAAACTTTAAAGAAAAGGTATTAGATGTTTACCCTGAGCTAGATAAACTTCGTAAACTATTGAAATTATCTGAATTTGGAATTGCATTTGGAGAAAAAACAAAAACCGAACTGGGACCTTTATTAAAAGAATTGCATGCGTTGGAGCCTTTTCAGTTTTTTCAATCAGTTTTGTACGTGTTACACAATCTATCTAATAGTACAGACTTTGAACTCTTACATAAAAGCCCCTATAAGAATCCGTTTAAGCAAAAAAATCAGAACCGTTTACGCAAGATTCATGCATTTTTAGAAGAACGTTACGCCTCTAAAATAAGCCTCAATGAAATTGCAAGCCATTGTAGTTTAAGCAAAGAGGCTTTTTGTAGGTATTTTAAAAAGGAAACAGGGGCTACGTTTTTTACCTTTTTGAATCAGTATAGAATTAGCCAAGCTAAACGCCTTTTACTTTCTGGACATTCTGTTGGCGAGGCTTGCTTTGCAAGTGGTTTTGAAAGTCTCTCTTATTTTAATCGAGTTTTTAAAAAGGTCGTTGAGGAAAATCCGTCTGATTTTAAAAAGCGATTTGTCTGAATATAGTTTAAATAAAAAGGGTTCATAAAAAAACGCCCTAACACGAATGCTAGGGCGATTTCTAACTAAATAACCAACCAAAAAATCTTTATATGGTAACAGTAGTAAACTGTTGCTAAAACTTACATTTTTCTTTTTCGGGTAACGTTCATTTTTTTATTTGTGTTTACAGAACGTTTTCTACCCACTTTGTCACCCGTTTTTAAGTACTGTATGTACCCTTTTCCGGTAAACTCATATACCGTTTCACTAGCAACATGGTACAGTTCTATTGTACCGTCATTGATAACGTACAGTTCAAAGTAATCATTGCCCAAGAAATCATAATCGAGTGTTAAAGTTTTTAAATCCTCTGAATTTGTATTGTAAATCTGGTAATTACCCTCATAATCCCACTGTAAATTATTTATTGAAGTACCTGGGGCATCAACAGAAGACTGAAAATAACCACCAGTATCTGCTGTAAATCGTAAGAAATTCTCATTATCAAAATCATTTACCGCACCAACTTGACTTGTAAAAGTCTTTTCCCAAACTTCATACTCTTGTAAAAAGTAATCTAAATTCTCATAGAACATTCGGTCATAATCAAATTCTCTAATTTGATAACCATCTAAAAAATAAGATGTATTAGTTCGTCTATTGTACAACTCTAGCGTACGGTTATTTACTGCGTATACATCAAATGTATAAGCACCATCAATATCATGGTTGATATCTACAACGCCGCTAAAAGTTCCGTAAGAGCCCACGTCTATACCAAGGCCGTTACCTGTTTTACCAAAGCCCACCATATTGTTATTGGCATAAAGCAAACCATTAACAAAAGAGATAGTAAATGCACGCTCCATGAAAGGTATTTCACCATTACCTTGGGTGGCGTTTAAATCTAGATACCATACATCATAAGATTGTAAGGCTGCATCTGTTTCAAAGGCAGATTCTACAATAACTGCATCATCTAAATACACTTCTGTATAACATGACGATGCTAAAAAGGCTATACCTAATAAACTAAAAAGTAATTTTGTTGCTTTCATAACATTCTGGTTTTCTGATTGTAAAGTATATTTCAATCTCTATGCCAAAAATTGTTATGCATTGATTATCATTGTATTACATTTAGTTTCTCTTAAAAAGAAGCTTATTGTAAGAAGGCTCTTAGAACTACAAAAAAGATAGATGGGCAAACTAAACAACCTAAACCCGTATAGAAAGTTGCGGTCATTGCTCCATAAGGCACCAATTTTTCATCTGTAGCTGCAAGACCAGCAACTACACCACTAGTAGTACCTACTAAACCACCAAAAACTACTGCAGAATGTGGGCTGTGTAATCCTATACGTTTGGCAATGATGGGAGTTCCTATGGTAGTTACCACTGTTTTAATTACACCAGCTGCTATACTTATAGCAATAACATCAGAAGAGGCCCCTAAAGCAGCCCCAGTTATTGGACCAACAATATACGTACAAGCACCTGCACCAATTGTAGCAGCGCTTACAGCATCTGTATACCCCATAAAATAGGCGATAGCTGCTCCTGAAAAAAATGTAACCGTAATGCCTACTAGCAAAGCAATAACACCCGCAAACCCGGCTTTTTTTATCTTGTTTAAATCAGCGCCTACTGCTGTAGCCACCACTGCAAAATCTCTAAACATACTGCCCCCTAGTAAAGCCATACCTGAAAATAGAGGTATATCTGCCAACCCCTTTTTATCTCCTAAAAATGCTAAAGCTAAACCTGCAGAAATAGCGAGGGCAACTCCTGGAATTTTACCTTTAAACAAGCGCTTACTTACTAGTATACTCAAGAATAGAATTACCCCTACTACTAAAAAGGCAAAGACCAAGTTGTGTTTTTCTATGAGTAATTCTAACCTATTCATGAGCGGAGTCTATTTCATCAGAAACTTCTGAATTACCAATTTTTGATAAAAATGGAACTAATGTCATTACCAGCAATGTGGTTAGCGTACCTGCCACAATAGCTACCCAACCACCACTAAAAGCTGCTTTTACATTTTGTATTGAAGCCATTGCTATGATTATGGGTATATACATGGCACTCCAGAAAGCAATACCTTCTTTGGTTTTGGGTTGCATTCCCCATTTCTGCGAAAACAAGTGATTGCCTATCATAAGAATCAGCATAGCAAAACCTACACCTCCAACATCACCATTAACTCCAATCATACTACCTAACAAACTGCCTAAATATTTACCAACTAACAAGCAGGCGGCTAAAAAAGCTACTCCGTAAATTTTCATATTACAGTAAATAGTTTTTTTAACTCGTTTTTTGTCACTTTACCTAAAACATTTCTCGGTAAATCTTCTTGTTGAATAAAAGTTCTTGGTAGTTTATAGCCTGGCAAACGTTCTTTCATCCACTCTTTTAGCACATGTATATCTACCTCATCTTTTGATGGTACCAAACAGGCAGCTATTTTTTCACCCCATTCAGGGTCTGGTAAACCAACCACACCAACATCTTTTAGATCAGGATGTTTACGTAATACTTCTTCAATTTCTAATGCTGAAATTTTATAGCCCCCAGATTTTATAATATCAACAGAATTTCGACCTAGTATACGATAATAGCCATCATTTAATAAGGCGATATCTCCCGTTTTAAACCAGCCGTCTTTGGTAAAGGTCTTCTGAGTTTCTTCTGGTTTTTGCCAATATTCACTAAAAACATTAGCTCCTTTAACTTGTATTTCACCTTGGGTTCCTTCTTCAACTACGTTATCTTCTTCATCTGCCAAACGAACCGTTACTCCAGGCAACGGTTGTCCTATATGCCCTGGTCTACGCTCCCCTTCGTAAGGGTTACTAATTGCCATACCCATCTCTGTCATGCCATACCGTTCTAATAAAGTATGACCACTAATACTTAGCCATTGTTCTAAGGTACTTACTGGTAGTGCTGCAGAACCAGAAACCATAAATCTAAAGTTATTTAATGCCTTTGATATTTCTTCTTGCTTTGTTTTAGGCAACTCGTTATAGCGATTAATTAATTTGTAATAAATAGTTGGTACCGCCATAAATAAATTTACTTGCCCTTTGCTAAAAATATCAAAAACCTCATCCTCATTAAAAGCGGGTAAAAACTGACAACAGGCACCAGACCACAGGGCACAACATAACATATTAACAATACCATGTACATGGTGTAAGGGTAATACATTTAAAATTTGATCTTCAGCTTGCCATTGCCAAGAAGTGGTCAAATCTGTAATCTGACTCTTAATATTATTATGTGTTGTTACCACGCCTTTTGGATTACCTGTAGTTCCACTAGTATATAAAATCATTGCCCGGCGAGACATTTCTACATCTGGCAATTCAGTTTTTTTTGATGCAATGTTTTCATATAAATGAAAATTTGAATGCTTTAAGGGTGATAAAAATTGTTGATACTCACCTGTACATATTAGAAAATCTGCCTGGGTATCATCTAACACATATTTAATAGAGGGTAGCGGATGTTTTGTGCACAGTGGGACAGCTATACCGCCAGCCCTCCAAATTCCCCACTGTAAAGCCACGTATTCAAAACTTGGTTTAACAAGAAAAGCTATTCTAGCTTCTTTTAAATCAGCATTTCTATTAAGTAGAAAAGCAGCAACGCTTTCAGAAGCCTCCAATAAATCTTGAAAAGAATACGTTTTGTCGTTAGCAACAATTGCTTTTCTATTAAGCGTATGTTTAGAGCGCTCAATTAGTTCAATCATGTTAGTTTAGTTAGGTTGAAGATTCTAAAAATAGAAAATAAACCTTTGAAAACGGTTTTTAATAACATTCTTATCTTATTCCTACAAGAAAAGACAAGAGCATTTTTAAATTTGTAAAAAGCATTTTTTAATGGAGAAACCTAGCATTGCAGTTATTGGTGGTGGAAGTTGGGCAACAGCTTTGGTAAAAATTTTAACCGAAAATGACAATACCATTTCTTGGTATATGCGCAGCATTTATGCGGTTGAACATATTAAAAGAGAAGAACACAACCCTAACTACTTAAGCTCTGTAGAGTTACATACTAATAAATTAGTACTAACTACAGATATTAACCAAGCTGTAGCTGCGGCTGAAATTTTAATTTTTGCTATACCCTCTGCGTTTTTGTATGCTGAATTGGAGAAACTAAACCAATCTCTTGAAAACAAATTAATTTTCTCAGCCATTAAAGGCATTGTTCCAGAAACAGGTTTAATTGTTGGAGAACACTTTCATAAAAATCATAATGTTCCTTTTAAAAATATCGGAGTAATTACTGGGCCATGCCATGCAGAGGAGGTTGCTTTAGAGCGTCTATCTTACCTCACCATTGCTTGCGCTGACGATAAAAAAGCTAAGCTATTGGCCAAACTTCTAGAGAACGAATACATAAAGACCAAAATATCTGATGATATCATCGGAACAGAATACGCTGCTATGCTTAAGAATATTTATGCTATCGCAGCTGGTATTGCTCACGGACTTGGTTATGGTGATAATTTTCAAAGCGTTTTAATGAGTAACGCTATAAGAGAAATGAAGCGTTTTATAGACCGCATTTACAAAATGAAGCGTAACATTAATAACTCTGCTTACTTGGGTGATTTATTAGTTACTGGTTATTCAACGTTTAGCCGTAACCGTATGTTTGGTAATATGATTGGTAAAGGTTACACCGTTAAAAGCGCCATGATGGAAATGAATATGGTAGCTGAAGGTTACTACGCTACCAAAAGCGCCCACTTATTAATGGAAAAGATTGAAAAAAAATCGAAAACACCTATCATTACAGCGGTATATCAAATACTATACGAACATAAAGATCCTAAAAAAACATTTAAGAAGTTAACAGAAAAACTAGACTAAAAAGTTGATTTCATTACTTTTAGGTTTGTAACCTTTACCTGTAATGACCAAAACCACACTTTTTTTAGTATTTAGTTTCTCGCTATTTTTTTTAACTCCTGGGTTTTCTCAAGAACTACCAAAAGCTACTCCAGAAGAAGTAGGGGTATCAACACAGCGCTTAAACTTTTTAACTCAAAATATGGAGCAATATGTTGCTAATAATCAACTGCCCGGTGCCGTAGTTTTATTAGCTCGTAAAAACAAGGTTTTTTATCACCAAACTTTTGGATTTTTAGACAAAGAAGCCAAGACGACAATGCCAAGCAATGCCATTTTTAGAATTGCTTCTCAAACCAAAGCCATAGTTAGCGTTGCAATTATGATATTGCAAGAAGAAGGCCAATTGAATATTACAGACCCGCTATCTAAATACATCCCAGAATTCAAAGAAAGTACGGTTGCCGTTACTGGTGAAAACGATGGGTATACTATTGAAAAAGCCAAAAGAGAAATTACCCTAAGAGATTTGCTTACCCATACAGCTGGTATTGGATATGGTTATGGCCCAGCCGCAGTTAAATGGAAAGAAGCCGGTATACAAGGTTGGTATTTTGCTGACAAAAACGAACCCATTTTAGAAACCATAAAACGAATGGCCAAACTACCTATGGATGCCCAACCTGGCGAAAAATGGGTGTACGGGTATAATACAGACATCTTGGGAGCTGTCGTAGAAGTGATTTCAAAACAAACGTTAGCTACTTTTTTAAAAGAGCGTATTTTAAAACCTTTAGAGATGAACGATACCCATTTCTATTTGCCAAAGGATAAGAAAGATAGGTTAGCAACCGTATATTCTTATGAAAATACAGCGTTGCAACGTGCCCCCAACCCCGGACATATGGTAGGGCAAGGCATGTACGTAGAAGGACCTCGAAAAAGTTATTCTGGTGGTGCTGGGTATTTATGTACCGCCGAAGATTACGCTAAATTTTTATTAATGCTAAGTAATAATGGCACCTATAATGACAAAAGAATTTTATCTAGAAAAACAGTTGAGTTGATGACTACCAATCATCACGGTGCCTTAAAGGTGGAAGAAGATTTTGGTATAGGTTTTGGTCTTGGCTTTAGAACCGTAGAAAACCTAGGAACTCGCGGTAAATTGGGTTCAGTTGGTGAATATGGCTGGGGCGGGGCTTATCACTCTACCTATTGGGTAGACCCCAAAGAAGAATTAGTAGTGGTCTACTTAACAAACGTTATACCAGCAAATGGTTTAGACGACCACGAAAAATTAAGGAATTTGGTATACCAAGCACTTGTGGATTAACTTACATTACGCTCCATACTAAAATCTGAGTGTAGCTTAATTTCTTTTTGGAGTGTCTCATTAAATTGTTGAAGCTTCTCATTATTGTACCCAAAATAGTTTTTAAAATCTTCGAGTATGGGTTGAAGGTAATTTTGAACACTTTCTATGTCAAAATACAAACGGCCAGTTCGGCGAATAAAAAAGTCTAACGGACTTACTACCATTTCAAACTCAATTGCAAACTTTAATTCTGCTCGTAATAAGTTTAGATAATTATCTACGTCTGAGTAAGTTTTATAGTGCTCTAAAATATGTTCTGTTTGTTTACCGTAGGTTGTAACCAAGTACCAGGCATCATACTCTGAAAACCCATCTGAGGCCAACACTTTGTGCACTTGCTTGATATACTTTTTTACGCTTTTATATTTTTTAAAGTCGTTACCACAAAGTGGAATCTTATCTGTATAACAGTCTTTTGCTTCTAGTTTATAATCTTCTTTAAGTCTGGCGGTTACTTTATTAACGGTACGCTCGGCCATTTTACGATAACCGGTAAGTTTACCCCCTGCAATACTTATTAAGCCCGAGTCTGAAATAAAAATTTCATCTTTTCTAGATAATTCTGATGCCGATTTACCGTCTTCATGTATTAAGGGGCGTAAACCTGCCCATGAGGATATAATATCTTCCATTTCTAAATGAATATCTGGGAACATATTATTCACGGCAGATATTAAATAAATAGCATCTGCTAAATCTGTTTGCACGCTATCTTTATTTGCGTCATAATTGGTATCTGTGGTACCTATGTAGGTAATTTTACCTCTAGGGATGGCAAACATCATTCTACCGTCTGGAATATCAAAATAAACCGATTGTTTAACAGGCAATTTTTCAAAAGGGAACACCAAATGCACGCCTTTTGTTAAGTGTAATCGTTTTCCTTTTTTAGAATTATTTATTGCTCTTAGTTCATCTACCCAAGGCCCCGCAGCACTAACCACGTATTTTGCTTTTATTTCAAAAGCCTCATTGGTAAGAACATCAGTAACCGTAACCCCTGCTATTTTTTCTTCTTCATATAAAAACCCAGTAACTTCAGCATAGTTTAATGCTAGGGTACCATAATGCAAGCTAGTTTTTAAATTCTCTATAGTAAGTCTCGCATCATCTGTGCGGTATTCGGCATAAAAACCTGCACCATTCAAAATTTTCTTTGGTAAAAGTGGTTCTTTTTTTAAAGCTTCCTTTTTTTCTAACATTTGCCTTTTATCATCACCTGATACCTGTGCTAGAATATCGTAAACCTTAAGCCCTATGGAAGTTAACCATTTGCCATAGCTACCCCCTTCTATTAATGGTAACAACATTTTTTCTGGAAGCACCAAATGCGGTGCTAATTTATGAACAATAGCACGTTCTGAACCTACTTCTTTAACCAACCAAAAATCGAATTGCTTTAAGTACCGTAGCCCTCCATGGATTAGTTTTGTAGACTTACTACTAGTGCCAGAGGCATAATCACCTTTTTCTAATAAAACAACTTTTAGTCCTCTAGAGGCGGCATCTAAGGCAATGCCTGCTCCAGTAATTCCACCGCCAATAACAACTAAATCAAAGGTGGTGTTTTTTAAATCTGTTCTTATTTTGGTTCTATCTAATGCAGAAAAACGTAGTGGGGATGTCATAAACTAATTTTGGCTAACCCTTAAAAATACTGGTTTATTTTTTGAATTCGTACTCGCGTTGTACTTCGCAAATTCTCACCTTATACCACGAATACCAATCAGAAATTCCCTTTTGCTGTGCTAATTTGTGGTCTAACTGTTGTTTCCAATTGGCAATGGCTTCCATACTTTTCCAATAACTTACAGATATACCTAAACCTGACCTTGCCGATTCAAACTCTAAAAAACCTGGTTGTTTTCTTGCGAGTTCTTCCATCAGAATAGCAGTTTCATTATAACCTTCATCTACATCTGTTCGGTAATTAGAAAAAATTACGGCATAATATGGTTTATTAACTAACATTAAGATATAAAGTTGTTTTCTAAGAAATAATTTACCAATGCTTCTTTCATTAAAACAGATTGTTCACCGGCTTTTAGGCTCGGCAATTCCTCTTTAATTTTATAGTGTGGCCAACCTTCATCATCAAAAAAATCAAACTCATAATACCCATATGGTTCTAGCAATCTACAAATAGCAATATGCATTAAGTTTATTTTTTCATCTTTTTTAAAGGTTCTATTTAATTGATTAAGCTCCTGCAAACCAACTAAATATATAATAGAATCAAGGTCGAGTTGCTCCCCATCAGCAAATTGTGCAGAGAGTTTTTCAACCAATAATAACCACCTTTCTTTTACTTTTTCATCTCTCGCCATACCGCTTCAAAGATACATCTACCATTTATAAATTAATTACTACCAACAATACAAAACCAATTTAAAAATGACCAATTGGTTAGTTGTTTTGAATTGTAATTATCAATCAACCAAAAAAGTATAGTTATGCAACATTCAATCTTACTTTCAGAAGAATCTACTCAAGTTACAAGAGTAGATATTGGAGCACTACAACGCCAAAAAGAAACTCAGCTACCAAAATGGATTAATGCTAATAGCTTACTATCTGTAAGTATAGTATCATTTTGTGTAATGCTAGCTTTAATAGGACTACCTATTTGGATAGCTGCTATTATTGCTGGTGCCGCAATAGGTTTTCAAGTGTATACCTATATAAAATCTGGCTTTGTAATAACCCTCAACTTAAATGGCGAGGAACTCTCAGATGCAATTGAAAAAGATTTGAATCTTTAACCCTATTCGTACCTAAACTTTATATTTGCCTAAACACTGGCAATGAGTTTTCTAGATATTGTTTTAGGTATATTATTAATTTGGGGATTATACAAAGGCGTTAAAAATGGCTTGTTTGTAGAAATTGCGGCGATTGTTGCACTTATTGCTGGTATATACGGTGCT
This sequence comes from Croceivirga lutea, assembly GCF_014235875.1. Classification (GTDB taxonomy): domain Bacteria; phylum Bacteroidota; class Bacteroidia; order Flavobacteriales; family Flavobacteriaceae; genus Croceivirga; species Croceivirga lutea. The sequence goes on from NZ_JACJUK010000002.1 coordinate 457,229, forward strand.
ATTCATTTTTCTTACATTACTGCCGACTATCTTTCAGAACGGGTAGACTGGAATGAACGCCATATTACAACAACCGCATTTATACTTACCTTTATTCTTATCTTAATTGCTGTGCATTTTGCTGGTAGGCTACTAACCAAAGTGGCCAACTTTGCAAAGCTAGGCACGCTAAACAAATTAGCTGGTGGTATTTTTGGAGCACTTAAAGTTGCTATTATCTTAGGTGCAATTCTAATCTTCTTTGATAAAGTAAATTCAAAAGTGAATCTGATTAACGAAGAAACTAAAAACGATTCTATCTTCTACACCCCGTTAAAAGATATAGGTGCCTTTGTGTTTAGTGCTGTTTTTGATGAAAACAATACCATACTACCCGCTAACTCTAATCCCAATAAACCCGAAGAAATTACATTCTAACTTCCATTCGTCGACACTTTCGTCTATAGTTAGATGGTTGTTTTGAAGCGCTAGTTATAGCTATATACTTTAAAACGTAAGATTTTATCGACGAACGTTTTTGCTACATCACCATTCGTCGATACTTCTATTCTTAAATTACCACTCATCGATTAAAACCATGCTGTTCACGGTTTTTTGCATGCCACCCGTCGCCTCATTTTAATTTAGCAACAGATTAAAAAACCAATCAATACAAAACCCAAAGCTTAGTAAAATGAAAACAATCAACCTTTTACTTTTTCTAGTTTTAATAGCATTTACTTCTTGTAGCACTTCTGATGTAGCCGAAGAAGAAGAACTATTTGTTAGCACAGCTGCAAAAACAATGACTTCATCTGAAGAAGAAATGATGAATATTGTAAATGATCACAGAGTATCTATAGGTCTTAATGCTTTGGAATTTAGCGCAGATACGTATAAGTATGCAACAGAGCACAACCAATATATGATAAGTAGAGGAAAATTAAGTCACGACAATTTTAGTTCAAGAGCATCTAAACTTGCTGGAGAAACTAATGCTGTTTTCGTTGGTGAAAATGTAGCCAAAGATTTTGCAACCAACATGCAAGCATTTAATGGTTGGTATGAAAGTAGTGGACACCGAAATACTATGGAAGGTGATTTTACGCATACCGCAGTTAGCATAATAGTTAGTTCTGAAGGTAAGCCATATTTTACTCAGATTTTTATTAAAAAGTAAGTTAATCGATAAACAACAACACTTTATCCCTAGCTAAAATTTAAATTCTGGATAAAACGATTTTTTCATCGGACAAACTGCCTTAAATCCCATAAAATGGCATGTTTATCCGATGAAATTTTAGTTGTTATTTATCGATGAGGCCTTATTGGTCCTTATTTTGCAGATTATCGAAAAAAAGTGGTTGCTTCTCGGAAATTTTAAAGTTCAACTTACCCCTTGAAGTAGATTCGCAGTGAAAGTTAAGCCCAAATCATTAAAACTTTTATTATGAAATCTACTTATTTATTCGTTTTAGTTTTAGCCCTAGTTTTTACTTCTTGTTCTAAAGAAGAATCTTTTGAAAATGAGCAAGACCTTTTTGAGAGCACTGCTACTTTAAGCATGACAAGTTCTGAAGAAGAACTTTTTAATCTTGTAAACGAATACAGAATTGCTGAAGGCTATACTGCTTTAATGTTTAGCTCGGAAGCCTATGTGGTTGCTGAAGACCACAATAAATATATGGTTAAGAAGAACAAAATTAGTCACGATAATTTCAACGCTCGTGCTACTAAATTAAAAGACAAAGCTAATGCAGTTTTTGTGGCAGAAAATGTAGCCAGAGATTTTACCACTAACGCAGGTGTATTAAATGCTTGGTTAAATAGTGCTACCCATAAAAGAACATTAGAAGGCGATTATACACACACCGCAATTAAAATTACTGTTGACAGTACTGGTAAACCTTATTTTACGCAACTGTTCTTCAGAAAGTAAAAAATTAAGTGTTTCATAAGTAATATTAAGTAACATGTGATTTGGCAAAAAGACCCCGCTCGTGGGTCTTTTTTTATTGATTGAACTTAAGTACCTTAACAAAAAAATCTTTTATGGCTATTAAAACTCCTTTTAACTTAAACAAATGGTTAGAAGAAAATAGAGACACGCTAAAACCTCCTGTTGGCAATAAAAATTTATACAAAGAGTCTGGAGATTATATTGTAATGGTTGTTGCAGGCCCAAATGCTCGTAAAGATTACCATTATAATGAAACTGAAGAGCTGTTTTATCAATTAGAAGGTAATATTGAAGTTCATATTCAAGAAGATGGGGTAAAAAAAACAATGGCTTTAGGTCCAGGAGATATGTACTTGCATCCAGCTAAAGTACCACACTCACCCGTTAGGCATGAAGGTTCTATAGGTTTGGTTATAGAGCGAAAAAGAAAAGAAATGAAAGTAGATGATGGACTGCTTTGGTTTTGTGATAATTGTAATAACAAACTTTACGAAGTATACTTTACACTAGAAGATATTGAAAAAGACTTTTTAAGTCATTTCAAACATTTTTATGGTTCAAAAGATTTAAGAACCTGTGATAATTGTGGAACAGTAATGCCAGTTGATAAACGTTTTGTTGCAACCGAATGATGTATTTAGCTAAAATACTAACCTTTTTTGTAGCCCTTCTGCACTTGTACTTTCTATGGTTAGAAATGTTTGCGTGGACAACCAAAGCACGAAAAGTGTTTAAAAATTTTCCACAAGACCTTTTTGAGCCCACTAAAAATATGGCTGCTAATCAAGGCTTATACAATGGGTTTTTAGCTGCAGGATTAATGTGGTCAATACTGATTACTGATTCGCTTTGGTCCATTTATATTGCGCTTTTTTTCTTAAGCTGTGTTGTTGTTGCAGGTTTGTATGGGGCGTATTCTGTATCTAAAAAAATATTCTTTGTTCAAGGTGTACCTGCCCTTCTCGCTATTTTTATTTGGTTAATATTATTATGGAGCTGAACCATTCCAGTTTCATAAGTCTTTGTAATTTTGTTTTAAACGTAACAATTAATAATTAAAAAGTTATAAATGTCTATTACTGTACAAAGCTTTGGCATTAAAGAAGCCCTTAATAAATTACATATTAAAGAAATTAACCATGGTTCTGCGTATGGTATTAATTCTTTTGGTGAAGGGGAATTACTAAATTCTTATTCTCCTGTTGATGGAGAATTAATTGGAAAGGTTACCGCAACAACCAAGGAAGAATATCAAAAGATAATGGCTTCAGCTGAAGAAGCGTTCACCACTTGGCGCATTATGCCTGCCCCACAACGTGGAGAAATTGTTAGACAATTTGGCGAAAAGCTAAGAGAACTAAAAGAGCCGTTAGGTAAACTAGTTTCTTATGAAATGGGAAAATCTTACCAAGAAGGGTTAGGTGAAGTTCAAGAAATGATTGACATCTGTGACTTTGCGGTAGGTTTATCTAGACAACTACATGGGTTAACTATGCATTCAGAAAGACCTGGTCATCGTATGTACGAACAATACCACCCATTAGGTATCGTGGGTATTATATCTGCATTTAACTTTCCAGTGGCTGTCTGGGCATGGAATACAGCTCTCGCTTGGATTTGTGGTGATGTTTGCATTTGGAAACCTTCTGAAAAAGCCCCCCTTTGTGGTGTAGCATGTCAGAACATAATAGCTGAAATATTAGAAAAAAATAATTTACCCGCAGGAATTTCCTGTTTAATAAATGGAGATTATAAGGTAGGTGAATTTATGACCTCAGATAAACGAATTCCTTTAGTTTCAGCAACTGGCTCTATACGTATGGGTAAAATAGTTGCTCAAGCAGTGGCAGCAAGACTAGGTAAATCTTTGTTAGAATTAGGTGGTAATAACGCTATAATAGTTACCCCTGATGCTGATATAAAAATGACTGTAATAGGAGCTGTTTTTGGAGCTGTAGGTACGGCCGGTCAACGCTGTACCTCAACAAGAAGGCTAATCATTCATGAATCTATATATGATACGGTTAAAAACGCATTAGTTGATGCGTATCAACAAATTCGTATTGGCAATCCGTTGGATGAAAACAACCATGTTGGCCCGCTTATAGATAAAGATGCGGTAAACATGTATCAAAAAGCCTTAGAAAAAGCGAAAAGCGAAGGTGGAAAAACTGTAGTAGAAGGCGCAGTGCTTTCTGGAGAAGGTTACCAAAGCGGTTGCTACGTAAAACCAGCTATAGTTGAGGCTAAAAATGAATTTGAAATAGTGCAAGAAGAAACCTTTGCGCCTATTTTATACTTACTAAAGTATTCTGGGGAGGTTGAAAATGCTATAGCCATTCAAAATGGAGTTGCTCAAGGTTTATCTTCTGCAATTATGACTAACAATCTTAGAGAAGCTGAACGCTTTTTATCTGCAGCAGGTAGTGATTGTGGTATTGCAAACGTTAATATAGGTACATCTGGTGCAGAAATTGGTGGCGCATTTGGTGGTGAAAAAGAGACTGGTGGGGGTAGAGAAAGTGGTTCTGATGCCTGGAAAATATATATGAGAAGACAAACTAACACCATCAATTACACCACAGAATTACCGTTAGCACAAGGCATTAAGTTTGATTTATAAAAAAACCGCTGCTCAAAAAAGAACAACGGTTTTTTAAACCAACTTAACTAACTCAAACTTAACTATAATAGAACCCTGTTACAATGCCGGAACCTTGTCGGGAGTAACAGGGTTTTTTATTTTCATGATTAAAATTCAACATTATAATCACCACTTTTTATCTCAACTTTATAATTGGTAGTAAAAACTGTATATGTGGTACTAAAGATTCTTTAAAAATCTTTTCCAGAGTTTTCCAACTTGTTGAATATTAACAGGAAATCTAATTTTTTTAACGTTTTTTAAAGTTTTTTAGATAATTTGCAATGCGAACACTAGAAAACAAAAACCATGGGCAAAAACTTTACCTATTTATTAGGTATGTTAATTACCATTATTATTGGAACCATTCTTTACTTTAATCTCTGTAGTGATTGTATAGCTGGCTCTTCTAATAATGAAGTGGAACAGGTAGTTACTGAACAAGCAACAGCTCCTGAACCAGAACCGACCTCTTACCCCTTTGCAATTGCAAACGGGGATTTTGATTACAGCGCAGAAGATAATTTTAATTTTGACTTATCATCTGCGAATTTAAGACTACCTGTTTCTGAAAAAGTTGATTTTGGAATATACAAGTTAAAGGACTACCTCGCTGAAAACGCTGGAAAAGTCATTAACATTACTGGGCTATATTCTTCTAAAGAAGCAAACAACACTGCATTTCCTAATCTTGGTTTAGCCAGAGCCAATGATGTTAAAAATTATCTGGTTAAACTTGGAATTCCTTCATCGCAAACAAACACTTTTGGTCAATTAAAAGATGAGTTGTTACCGTTAGATGGCGTTTTATTAGGCCCTGTTAATTTTAATCTTGCTGATAAAGCTGAAGATGAAAGTGAAACCATTGCTGCATTGCTAGAAAAAATAAAGACTAATCCATTAATTGTTTACTTTGAAACTGGTGAAGCTTCTATTAACCTTTCAGCAGAACAACGCCAAAAAGTAGCAGATATATCTCAGTATTTAGACAAAGTAGATGGTGCAAAATGTTTAGTAATTGGGCATACAGATAATACAGGAAGTAGAGCAACCAACATTTCTTTAGCCAAAGACAGAGCTGATTTTGTAAAATCATATCTCGTTCGTAACGGCATTTTAGAAAATACCATTGAATCTAGTTCAAAAGGACCAGATTCACCAATTGCGACTAATGATACTGAAGAAGGTAGAGCATTAAACCGCAGAGTAGAAGTAACACTTAACTAACAACTTTAAAATAAGAACATTATGAATTTTGATAATATTTGGTGCTGGCTAATACCACTTTTGGTTGGAGCTATTTGTGGTCTATTGGGGTATTTAATGGGCCGCCGAGGAAAAGATGAAACTGTTGAAGTAATTGACAATTCTGCAGAACTAAAATCTTTAGAAAGTGCAAATGCTAAACTTAAAGCTGATTTAAATGCTTGTAATCAAAAGCTAACAAATGCAGAAGCAAAAGCAAATCTCAAAGTAAAAACTCCTAAAGCAGATGTTTCTACTGCTAGCTCTTTCGCAGCTGGTGCTGCAGCCGGTGCAGTTGCTAATGACGTTAAATTCGACGCTGACGCTGCAAAAGCTGTTTTTGGAAAAAGAATAAAACAAGACGATTTAAAAGTTGTTGAAGGTATTGGTCCTAAAATAGAGGGGCTTTTCCACAATTTTGATATCAAAACATGGAAAGCACTTTCTGAAACTTCTGTAGAAAAATGTCAGGAGGTATTAAATTCTGGTGGTGAACGCTATAGAATTCATGACCCAGGTTCGTGGCCTTTACAAGCTAAAATGGCTTATGAAGGAGCTTGGAAAAAGCTTGCTAAATGGCAAGACGAGCACAAAGGAGGTAAATTGTAAACTACATTTAACCTAAATAACCAACAAAAACGGCTTCTTTAAAGAAGCCGTTTTTTATTATAATAATCCGTTTGCCTCAACCCATTTAAAATGATATTGGTCTTGACTTACTTTCATGCGTTGTGAAATGCGTTCTAAACGATCCGGCAAAAGCATTAAATAATCTCTTGCTTTTTCTGCACTGTCATTTAAACCTCTCAAGTTTCCAATCTCCCAATAGCTATTCAGCTTTTTAAGAATGTCTATGTAATCTGTTGCAGTATATACCCCTAAACGCTGTGCACATTCAGAAAACAACTCAAATGCTTTACCCATACTCTCACCAGATTCTCTTAAAAAATGTGCAGGCATAACAATTTTTCTTTTCATCATATCAGCAAAAGCCAACACCATTCCGTTAGGGTCAATCTCTGAAATTGTCTTTACAAATTCTCTATAAGCTAAATGATGCCTCATTTCATCACCAGCAATAATTGTACACATTCTGGCTAGTAAGGCATTCCCTTTTTGCTTTGCTAATTTACCTACTCGTTTGTGAGAAATATTTGTTGCTAATTCTTGAAAAGTAGTGTAAACAAAATTCTTGTAAGGGTCACGGTCTGTTCCAATATCAAAACCATCAGCAATTAAATGCTGCGTAGTTACCTCTACTTCTCTCATGTTTACCCTTCCAGATAAATATAAAAACTTGTTTAATACATCACCATGCCTGTTTTCTTCTGCTGTCCATGCTCTTACCCATTTTGACCATGGATTTCCATTTTCACCCTCGTGTTGACTTATGCCCTCAACATCCATTAACCATGATTCATACGTTGGTAACGCTTCTTCCGTAATGGTGTCTGCAACTAGAGTAACCCAAAAGTCATACCCTAGCTCTTTAGCCTCGCCACGTATTTGACTTATTTCATCAAAAAAATCAGGACTTTGAGGGTCAGGTAAGAAATCTGTTGGTTGCCATATTTTTTCAACAGGCACTAAGAATTGTTCAATAAAACCTTCAACCTTGGGCTCTATTTGTTGCATTACTTCTAACCTAATATTTTTATCTGCCATAAATTTTAATAGTTAGATAAAGCTATGAAACTTAAAGGCAATATGTGTTAATTTCTACCTTTTTCTAAAGGATAAAAACTTTGAACAGCATCAGTCTGCCAAAATTCTTTGGAATTTACATCTAAAGCAGTTAAAGGTCCTTTAAAAGCTGCACCAGTATCTACATTCCATACATTAGCCGCATTAAAAGGTTGGCAGAAACTGGTTTTAGAAATTGGTGTGTGTCCTATAAAAATTTCTTTATAATTGGTAAGTCTCTTTGGGTAGTGTTTGTCTTCTCTGGTTAATCTACCATTAACTGTTTGCGCCAACTCCCAAAGTGTTCTATCCCAATAGAACATTTTTTCAAAATATTCATGCTCTATTCCTTTTAAATTGGTAAAACCTGCGTGTAAAAAAAGTCTGTTGTCTTTATCTAAATAGTAACTTTTCAATCTGGCATAAAAGGCTAAGTGCGTATCCCATTTTTTTTTACCTGCTGCCTCATAAGACTTTTTTGTTGCTGCGCCACCATGCATTAACCATGTTTTGTTTTCTATGCCTGTTTTCATCCACTCCCAGCATAAATCGTCATGATTACCACGAATAAACGTACAATTATGTGTTTCATCTAATTGCATTAAAAAAGTTACCGTTTCAAAAGCTTCGCTCCACGAGTCCACATAATCACCCAAGAATATTAAATGGTCTTTAGGCGTTACTTTCGTTTTTTTAAGAAGCTGCTTTAGTGCTTGAAGTCCGGAATGAATATCTCCAATAACTAGGGTGCGCATAGTTTACTTTTCGCAAGTATACACACAATATTAGAACTGCTTGAAAAGTTTATGTAAAGAATACAATTTTTGTTCTAATGCTTACAAAGTGTACTTTTGACCAATAATTTTGATTATGCCAACAACAAATGTGTTTTGTGTAGGAGAGCTGCTTATTGATTTTGTAGGTGAAAATCAAGGAAGCGATTTATCTAAAGCAGTTCAGTTTACAAAAAAAGCTGGGGGAGCCCCAGCAAACGTGGCCTGCGCAGTTTCTAAATTAGGAGGTAAAAGTATTTACATAGGTTGTGTTGGCAATGACCCTTTTGGTGATTTTTTAATAGATATTTTAAAAGACAATAACGTAGACGTTTCTTTAACCCAACGCTCTGATACCTTTACAACACTTGCATTTGTTTCTATTGCAGATGATGGCGAACGTGACTTTGTATTTAGTAGGGGTGCAGATAAAGAGTTAACATATGATAGCTCTATTAAAAAAGCAATGAAAGGCAATGTAGTTCATTTTGGTTCTGCAACGGCTCTCTTGGGCGGTAGCTTAGAGGAGTCTTATAGCCATTTTTTGTTTGATGCACTTTGTTGTGATGTGTTTGTAAGCTTCGACCCAAATTACAGATATCACCTTTGGAAAGATGATGAAGAAACTTTTGTAAAAAAGTGTATGCCGTATATAGAAAAATCGCACCTATGTAAGTTTAGTGAAGAAGAAGCTTTATTACTCTCTGGTGAAGACTCTATTGAAAAGGCCTGTGTTACTTTGCATAAAATAGGTGCTAAACTAATAACCATAACTTTAGGTAAGAAAGGCACCTATGTTAGTACAGAAAAAAAGCAAGCTACTATACCAAGTATAATTGTAGAACCGGTAGACACTACTGGCGCAGGTGATGCCTTTATTGGTAGTTTACTTTATCAAATTTCTGCTTTAAATAACTTTAAACGCATTTTTAACGAACCTGAGTTATTATTTAAGATGGTTGAGCAAGCTAATAAAGTTGGAGCCATAACTACCACAAAATTTGGTGCTATTGCTGCTTTACCTACATCAGAAGAGTTAACAAATTTTTAATTATAACGCACTTTTCTAATTATCCGCTGAGCTAATTTTAACGACTGATATATTTTACGGTCGTACGATTTTAGAATTGGCCTTGCATAATCCATCTGAGACATAGCTTCTTCAAAACCATTTAAATAGCAAATTAAATAGGTGTCTGGCAAGTACATTAAATCTAATTTTTCAGCTGGTGTTAAGGTGATATCTTTTTCTACCTTTTGAATTAATGCATTGTTAGCATTGTAAATATGATGTAATGTTTTTTTATCGTGTTTTGGTGGTTCAAAAACCAATTCACTATCAATCTTATAGCTTCCATTTTCTGAAAAGGTAATTTTTACTTCTTCTAAAGGATAATATTTTTGCTGTTTGCCTAAACCTAATTGTACATACTCTAAAGTTGAAAAAGAGTTTTCATCATAAGAGATTGAAACCTCATCTAAGGTAGAATAGAAAAGTTTTACCTGCTCATTAATTAATTCGATATCAACTCTTGAATAATACGTTTTGTTATTAACCTGTTTTGTAATTCCTGCCCAACATACTACAAACTGCTCTTTAAATACTTTATAGCTACTATTTAAATCAGCGTGTCTGTTATTTATAAAGTCAATTACACCATCCAGCGTTAATTCTATATTGTTTCTTGCGTGTTGCTCTATAGTGGCAACTTTTTCTGAATTAATGTTTTTTAAAACAATATCAAATGCTTTAGGTAAACTAATACTGCCTTCTCTAAAAAAGACCGCACCACCATAATATTTCCAAATATTTTTGCGCAATGCGCATACTTTTCCATTGGACTTAATGGTGACTAGACCTACAACCTTATCTTCTGGCAGGTGAGGGAATGGTATATTTTCGTAAGAAATTAATGGCGGATTGTCTAAATAGGCATTGACAAGATTTTGAATTTTACTGTCATCGAAAAAATCAACACCAATTATTTTATTGTCTTCGTCCTCAACGCCGACTACAATGTATGAGTTGTTTTGTGGATTACTGTTAGCTAAAGCGCAAACATGTTTTAAGAACTTGGCTTTACCCTCTTTCTCACCTATTGAAATAAAACGTTTCTTGTCGTAGAAGCTATTTTCGTCATTATGAGCTAATAGATTCTTAACAAGAAGACGTTTATTAATCATTGTTTTTTATTTACAATAGTTGAGGCAGCTTGAGCCGTTGGCAATACCAATAAGTCAGCAATATTTACATGGTAAGGCCTAGTAACTACAAAGTGTATAATATCAGCAATATCTTTAGCTTTTAAGGGTTCAAAACCCTTGTATACATTAGCCGCTTTTTTGGTATCACCTTTAAAACGTACCTCACTAAATTCTGTCTCAACTAGACCAGGGTTAACAGCTCCAACACGTATACCGTATTCATTTAAATCTATTCTCAACCCCTGATTAATGGCATCTACGGCATGCTTACTAGCACAATATACGCTACCTTTTGGGTAGACTTCTTTACCTGCTAATGAACCTATATTTATAATGTGTCCAGACTTGCTAGAAATCATTTTAGGTAAAATTGCCTTAGTTACATAAAGTAACCCTTTTACATTTATGTCTATCATGGCATCCCAATCATCTAAGCTTGCTGTTTCTACAGTATCTAGACCATGAGCATTGCCCGCATTGTTCACCAATATAGAGATGTTGCCAAATTCTTCAGGTATTGAGTGTATTTTTTCAGCTACTTCAGTTTTATTTCTAACATCAAAATTGAGTGTAAAAACTCTAGTTTTGTGTGATAATTCACTTTTTAATTCCTCTAAACGTTCTTGGCGTCTTCCGCAGAGTATTAAATCAAAACCATTTTCAGCAAATAGTTCTGCTGTTGCTTTGCCAATTCCGCTAGTTGCACCTGTTATTAAAACTATCTCACTCATATTATGGTACTCTTGTGCCTTGACTAGCTTCTAATAATAAAAACCAGTCTTGCAATTCTAAATTAATTTTTATAGCATTTACAGCATCTTGTAAACGTTCTTTTTGGGTTGTACCAACTACAGGAAAAACTATTGCTGGGTGCTTTAATAAGAACGCCAGCAGTAATTGACTTTCATCAGCATTGTATTTCTCTTTTAAAGATGAAAATAGTTCTCTAATTCGAGCTTGTTGGTCACTTTCTTCTCTAAAAAAACTTCCTAACGGACTCCATGCCATAGCCATTCTTTCATTGGCTATACTATCATCAAAGGTACCATCATACATTGGATTGGTATGGGTTAGCGAAAACGCTACCTGATTTGCTTCAATGCCCACTTGCGTTTCTATTAACGCAATTTGAGAAGGTGAAAAATTAGAAACACCAAACTGTTTAATCTTACCTGAAGTTTTTAGTTTTTCTATTGCCTTAGCAACTTCTTCTGGTTGCATTAAAGGACTAGGTCTATGCAACAAGAACATGTCTATATATTCTGTTTGCAATTCTTTCAAAGAACGGTCTGCAGACCAAACTATATAATCAGCGTCATATTGATAATGCTTTACCACATTATCTCTACCCCTAGTCATCTGAATACCACATTTGGTAATTAATTGCACATTGGTTCTTGCCACACCACTTTCAACCAAAGCTTTTCCGAAAGCGGTTTCATTACCATAATTACCGTATATATCTGCATGATCAAACGCGGTTATGCCTTTGTCTAAACAATGATTTATTAATTCGGCCATTTCAGAAGTAGATAACTCTTTACCCCAACTACCCCAAGTCATGGTTCCAGCAATAATTCTAGAATACTTATTTATGTTTTTCATACCAGCTGAAAATATAAAACATATCCCTTAAAACCTTCATAAATAATAGGGCGTATTAGGCATTTTAACCTTAAATTAACAGCGCAGTTCTAAATTAATTTTCATTTTGCGCAATGCTATAAAATCCAAGCTTTTAGCGTATACCTAAGAAATACATGGAAGAAAATAATACAATCGACATTGGAGCGGTAAACGAAAAAATTGCCGAAGAAAGTGCATTTATTGATTTACTCACTTTAGAAATGAATAAGGCCATCGTGGGTCAAAAAATGATGATTGAGCGTTTGCTCATTGGTCTTTTAGGACGTGGCCACATACTTTTAGAAGGAGTTCCTGGTTTAGCAAAAACGCTTGCCATTAATACCTTAGCCAAGGCAGTTAAAGGTAGTTTTAGTAGAATACAGTTTACACCAGACTTACTGCCGGCAGATGTTGTGGGAACCCTGATTTACAATATTAAAGAGAATGATTTCTCTATAAAAAAAGGACCCATTTTTGCAAACTTTGTTCTTGCTGATGAGATTAACCGTGCTCCGGCAAAAGTGCAATCAGCACTATTAGAAGCTATGCAAGAACGCCAAGTAACTATTGGTGACGAAACCTTTAAATTAGAAGCGCCGTTTTTAGTTATGGCAACGCAAAACCCTGTGGAGCAAGAAGGTACTTATCCTTTACCAGAAGCTCAGGTAGATAGATTTATGCTAAAAACTGTGATTGATTATCCTAAATTAAATGAGGAACAATTAATTATTCGCCAAAATCTAAGTGGTAAAACAGAAACCGTAAACCCCGTTATTAGCGTAAAGCAAATTCTAAGAGCACAAGAGGTGGTTAAAGAGGTTTACATGGATGAAAAAATTGAGAAATATATTTTGGATTTGGTGTTTGCCACTCGTTATCCTGAAAAGTATAATCTTTCTCATATTAAGCCATTAATTAGTTTTGGTGCTTCACCAAGAGGTAGTATTAACTTAGCTAATGCTTCAAAATGTTATGCATTTCTTAAACGAAGAGGTTATGTAATTCCAGAAGACGTTAGGGCTATTGTTCATGATGTTTTAAGACACAGAATCGGAATTACTTATGAAGCTGAGGCAGAAAATATTACTTCAGAAGAAATCATTAATAAAATTGTAAATGAGGTAGAAGTGCCTTAAAAGTTTAGTGCTTCCAAGCAGCTGTTCATTTTTTTGAACCTAATCAAAACTTTTCTAAAGTATACATGGATACTAAAGAGCTTTTAAAAAAGGTACGCAAAATAGAAATTAAAACGCGCCGATTGTCTGACAATATTTTTGGCGGGGAATACCATTCTACTTTTAAAGGAAGAGGTATGACGTTTAGTGAAGTTAGACAATATCAATACGGTGATGATGTTCGTTCTATCGATTGGAATGTTACAGCACGTTACAACGAACCCTTTGTAAAAGTTTTTGAAGAAGAACGTGAGCTTACCATGATGCTTTTGGTAGACGTTAGTGGTTCAGAATTGTTCGGTACCATGAATCAATTCAAAAAAGAAATTGTTACTGAAATCTCTGCAACCTTAGCTTTTTCTGCTTTACAAAATAATGATAAAGTTGGGCTAATACTTTTTACTGATGAAGTGGAACTTTTTATTCCACCAAAAAAAGGTAAAAGTCATGTACTAAGAATTATCAGAGAACTTTTAGAATTCGAACCAAAAAGTAATAAAACTAACATTGCCGAAGCTTTAAAATTCTTAACCAATGTTTTAAAAAAGAAGGCCATTGTCTTTGTATTGTCTGATTTTATCGCAGATAATTATGACAATACCTTGCGTATTGTAGGTAATAAGCATGATGTAACTGGTATACGTGTTTATGACGAAAAAGAAGAATATATTCCAAATTTAGGAATGATTCAGGTGTTAGATGCAGAAACAGGTGCTATTGCAATGGTTAATACCAGTTCTAGAAAGGTTCGCCATGAGTATTGGAAACACCATATTGAAAAAGTTGATTATTTCAATGATTCTTTTAACAAAGCGGGTTGTGGTTCTTTGAGCTGTAGAGTTGATGAAAGCTACGTAAAAAAATTATTAGGTTACTTTAAGAGAAGAGGATGATGAATAAGAAAAGTAGACCATTTTTAATCAAGAGCAAAGGGGTTCTTTTCTATAGAACTACCCTGCTTTTAGTGTGCTTTCTTTTTACTTCTTTTGCGCTGTTTTCTCAAAAAACACCAAGTGTTAAAGCAGAAATCGACACTACATCAATCAAAATTGGTCAGCAAATAAATTATAAAATCACTGTTGAGGCTGATTCTTTAGATATTGTAAACTTTCCTGAAGACCAAACATTTTCACCTTTAGAAATGGTTGAAGCGCTAACCATAGATACTACTATTAGCAATAATAGATTAATACTACAACGTATTTATGCGTTAACACAATTTGATAGCGGCGCCTACACTATTCCACAACAACGCATTGCTATTAATGAACAAGCATTTTTAACCGATTCTTTTAGAATTAAGGTGGCAGATGTAGCTGTTGATACCACAAAACAAAAAATGTATGACATTAAACCTTTGCTTGAAGTTGAGAAGAGCAGAGCAAAATTGTGGTGGACTATTTTATGTGTTTTAATTGGAGTGCTTGCAATTGGAGCTTTAGCATATTGGTATATCAACAGAGAAAAACCGCTAACCGAAGATGAAAAAATTGCTTTATTACCACCCTATGATAGAGCATTAATACAATTAAAAGAACTAGAAAATTCTAAATATCTTATACAAGACGAGCATAAAAAATACTACTCTGAGCTTACTAAAATTGTTCGGTCTTACTTAGAAGAAGAGGTACATGTTTCCGCTTTAGAAAGTACTACTGACCAGTTAATTTTAAGACTAGAGCTACTTAAAGATGCAGGGGAGTTAGACTTGCAAGACGAAACTTTACAACACTTTAAAAAAGTACTGCAAACTGCTGATTTGGTAAAATTCGCAAAATCAAAACCTGCAAATGCAATAGCAGAACAAGACCGCAAATTGGTTGAAGATATTGTAGTTAAAACTAAA
Organism: Croceivirga lutea; assembly: GCF_014235875.1. Classification (GTDB taxonomy): domain Bacteria; phylum Bacteroidota; class Bacteroidia; order Flavobacteriales; family Flavobacteriaceae; genus Croceivirga; species Croceivirga lutea. The sequence continues at coordinate 472,365 of NZ_JACJUK010000002.1, forward strand.
GAAGCTTTACCGGAACCCACTGAAGAAGATTTATTAGAAAACGAAGCTTACCTTGAAGAACTAGCGGAAAAGAAAAAACGTAAACGTATTTATATTGCCGCTGCAGCACTAGGTTTTTTAATTGCCTTTGGAACAGTATTTTCCATAACCTATTTTGGTTTTAAAAAGGTAAAAGACACAATTTTTGGATATCCTACCAAAGAGTTATTAGAAAATGAATGGGTTAAAAGTTCCTACGGATTTCCATCAATAGAAATTGAAACTCCAGAAGTATTGGTGCGTAAAGAAATTGAACTTCCCGAAGAGGCCAAAGAGCTCATTAAAAAGAATCAAACCTTCACTTATGGCAGTTATTTAGGATTGTTTTCTATGACAGCGAGCTCTACTACTTACAAAGACGCAGAGGCAGAACCACAGTTTGAAGCTGCCCTTGCTGGAATGTTAGGTACAATGGAAGCTGCTGGATTAAAAAATATTATTACGAAACAAGATGAATTCACTACTAATAGTGGTGTGGAAGGATTAAAAGTCTATGGGTCTGGTCAAATGCAGTTACCAGACAGTAACATTAATCGTAAAATGGAATATGCCATTCTGCTTTTTGGAGGCAAAGGTTTTATTCAACAAGTAGTTTTGACTTGGGAAAGTGGTGATGAATATGCTGAAAAGATTGTTGAACGTATTTTGGCTTCGGTCGATGTAAAAGCGGTAGTCTAATGTTTAATACATCTATTGAATATGCTAATCCGGAGTTCTTTTGGTTGCTTTTACTGCTACCATTAGCTATTTTATGGTACTACTTTACACGTAAAAAGCAAAACGCATCAGTTAAACTCTCCAGCACAAGTGCTTTTAAGGGTACAAGCTGGTTAACCAAATTAAAACCTCTACTTTTTGCTTTAAGACTTTTAGCGCTAGCAGCAGTTATTACCGCATTAGCTAGACCACAAACCAAAGATGTTTCTACGAGAACCAAAACTACTAAGGGTATAGACATTGTTATGGCTATAGATGTGTCTTCTAGTATGTTAGCTAGAGACCTTAAACCCAATAGGTTGTCAGCTTTAAAAGAGGTAGCTTCTGACTTTATTAAACAACGCCCTAGTGATAGAATTGGGCTGGTAGCGTATGCTGGTGAAAGTTATACTAAAACGCCTATTACTAGCGATAAATCTATTGTTTTAGGTGCCTTACGAGAGATTAGTTATGGCACACTGGAAGATGGAACTGCTATTGGCATGGGCTTGGCTACTGCTGTAAATCGATTAAAAGAAAGTAAGGCTATTAGTAAAGTAATTATTCTTCTTACAGATGGTGTTAATAACTCTGGGTTTATTGAACCACAAACAGCAGCAGATTTAGCAGTAGAATACGGTATTAAAACGTACACTATTGGTTTAGGAACTAATGGCAATGCTTTAACCCCTATTGCTTACCGCAGAGATGGTTCTTTTCAATACGGTATGCGACAAGTTGAAATAGATGAAGTACTATTACAAGATATTGCCAAAGTAACTGGTGGCCGTTATTTCAGAGCAACAGATAATGAAGAACTAGCTGAAATTTACGGGGAAATCAACAAACTAGAAAAAACCGAGATTGAAGAATTTAAATATACCAGATTTGAAGAAAAATTTCGTCCTTGGGTTTTTCTGGCAGGCATTTTGTTGCTCGTAGAATGGCTATTACGTACAACCCTATTTAAAAGTTTTATATAATAATGGTACAGTTCGAAGAAAAAATATACTTCTATCTACTGGGCATAGTTCCAATACTTGTGCTGTTGTTTTTAATGCTTCAAGTTTGGAAAAGAGCAAAGCAGAAAGAATTTGCTAATGCGGCATTGCTTAAAAAATTAGCACCTAACAAATCAAAATTTAAAAGCTCTCTTAAGCTTCTTATATTTTTGTTAGGCATTTCATTTTTAATTATCGCTTTGGCAAATCCTAAAATCGGCACCAAGCTAGAAACGGTGAAAAGAGAAGGTGTTGATATTGTTTTTGCTGTTGATGTTTCTAAAAGTATGTTGGCCGAAGACATTGCACCTAATCGTATTGAAAAGTCAAAACGTATTGTTTCTGAAATAATAAATCAGTTAGCTAGCGATAGAATTGGTATAATAGCATACGCAGGGCAAGCCTATCCGCAATTACCTATTACCACAGATTATGGTGCAGCAAAAATGTTTCTGCAAAGTATGAATACTGATATGCTTTCTTCTCAAGGAACAGCAATTAATGCGGCAATAGACTTGGCCACCACCTATTTTGATGATCAAGAGCAAACTAATAGAGTGCTGTTTATTGTTTCTGATGGTGAAGACCATTCTGAAGGTAGCACCTTAGAAGCAGTAGATAAAGCTGTTGAAAACGGAATTAGAGTTTATACCATTGGAGTTGGTAGAACAAAAGGCGCTCCAATACCTATAAAACGAAATGGAGTTGTAGAAAGCCTTAAAAAAGATAGTCAAGGTGAAGTCGTAATTACAAGGCTTAATGAACAAGTACTTGTAGACATTGCAGATGAAGGTAATGGCAATTATATTAATGGAGCTGATACCGAAAGTGCTGTGGAATTTATTAAAGAAGAATTAGCACAAATGGATAAAAAAGAATTTGAAGCTAAACAATTTGCGGAGTATAAAGACCAATTTCAATGGTTTCTGGGTTTAGGGCTTTTCTTTTTATTTTTAGATGTTTTCTTGCTTGATAGAAAAACAGCTTGGTTGAAAAAACTAAATCTTTTTAATGAACATGATGATGAGTAAGATTAAGATTTTTATACTAGTAGTACTTTTTGGAGCTAACTTTTCTATTGCTCAAAATAGTGATGAAGAAGCTCAAAAAATAGCAGAACAAGCACTGCGAGATTCTAAAAATATTACCTACGATGCCAATAAAGAACTGGTACAAAACGACTTTATTAATGCCGAAGCCGAATACCGAAAAGCCATTTCTAAAAGCAGCGAAAATATAGCTGCACCTTATAATTTAGGTCGTGCTTATTACAATCGTGAAAGTTTTGAAGAAGCTTTTGGTAGATTTAAATCTGCGGGAGAAAAGGCTACTGAAAAACCAGACAAGCACAAAGCATTTCATAACATGGGTAATGTGTTTATGAAAAACAAAGAATATGCAAAAGCGGTTGAAGCTTACAAAGAAGCACTACGCGCCAATCCTAACGACGATGAAACACGTTACAATTTAGCACTTGCCAAAAAAATGCAAGAGCAAGATAAAAACGACCAAAACAACGATAATAACCAAGATAAAAACGACCAGAACAAAGACGACCAAAATCAGAATCAAGACCAAAACCAAAACGAAGGAGATAACGAACAAAAAGACGAAGGAGACGAAAAGGATAAAGAAGGAGAAAATGGTGATGAAGGAAATGAAAAATCTGAAGAGAATAAAGAAGGTGATGGCGACCAAAAGAAAGAACAAGAGCAAAAGCCTAAAAATGAGGGTGATGAAAAAGATGATAGAAAAAACCCAAGGCCTAATCAATTAAGTAAACAACAAATTCAGAATTTATTAGAAGCAATGCAGAACGAAGAGAAGAAAGTGCAAGAAAAACTTAACGCTCAAAAAGTTCGTGGTGCTAAAACTAAAAACGAAAAAGACTGGTAATGTTTCGCATGTTTAACCAACATATGGTAGTATTTTTCTTTTTGGTGAGCATGTTTTCTTTTGCTCAAGACCAAGAAGAGGTAACCTTTGAAGTTAAGCTAAGCAAAGAAAAATTAGGCCTTAATGAGCGATTGCGAGTTGAATTTCAAATGAATAAAGACGGCGATAATTTTGCTCCGCCAGATTTTGAAGATTTCAATATTGTTATGGGCCCTGCTCAACAAATTAGCTCCTCTTGGATTAACGGTAAACGTAGTTTTAACAAGTCTTATTCCTATGTACTCGAACCTAAAAAACAAGGTATTATTGAGATAGGCCAAGCTTCAATCGAAATTGCTGGCAACACCTACAAAACAGTTCCAAAACAAGTTACTGTTACAGCAGCGGTTGACAACCCCAATGCACCTAAAACTGCAAATGATATTGCTGAAGAAAATATTCATCTTGTTGCCGAAGTTTCTAAAGGGAGCCCTTATTTGAACGAGGCAGTAACTGTGGTTTATAAGCTTTTTGTTAGTCCAGATATTAGAGTTAACAACTTTAGACCTCTAGACAATCCTAAATACAATAATTTTTGGAGTCAAGATATTCCAGTGAAACGGTACGACCCCAAAAATGAAACCTATCAAGGTAAAAATTACAGAAGCGTTATTTTAAAGAGAGTAGTGCTATATCCTCAAAAATCTGGTCAGCTTTCTATAGCACCATTAACTATTGAATTATATGTAGATGTGCCTACCAATAAAAGAGATTTTTTTGGTAGTCCAGTATATCGTTCAGCAACTACCAATGTGTCTGCTGGTAGCCGAACACTTAACGTTAAAGCCCTGCCAATTCAAGGTAAACCGGCTAATTTTAGCGGTGCTGTAGGTGATTTTGATTTTTCGGTTTCAACAAGTAAAACTGCGCTAAATGCATCAGAATCTTTACAAGCTAAGGTAGAAATAACTGGTAAAGGAAATTTAAAATTATTTCAATTACCAGAACCTGCTTTACCCAGTTCTTTAGAGGTATATGAACCAGAGTACGATGAAAAAGTAACTACAACACTATCTGGCATGGAAGGTAAAGTGGCTAATAATTATACTATAGTGCCTTCATTTCGAGGAAAATACCCCATTCCTTCTATTGAGTTTAGTTTTTTTAATCCGAAAACTGGAAGCTATGAAACCCTCTCCTCTAATGAAATTACGATTGATGTTTTAGAAGGTCCAGAAGGCAATGACGTTGCCGTTACAAATGCTCAAAATTCAAAAGTTTTAGTTCCCACAGGAAAGCAATTTCATTTTATAAAAACAACTACTAATTTTTCTTCAACCTCAACTAATTTTTTGTTTGGTTCAACTAAATTTTATGCCTACCTATTTGGACCATTAGTGCTAATACCCCTCTTTATTCTTTGGCGCAGAAAAAAAGAAAAAGATGAGCAAAACGTTGAAGGCACCAGACTTAAAAAGGTTAATAAACTTGCTCGAAAATATTTGTCAGCTGCTAAAAAGGCATTAGGTAATAAAGAGGAGTTTTATGTTGCCCTAGAAAAAGCACTACATAATTATTTAAAAGCCAAACTTAAAATTGAAACTTCTGATTTTAGCAAGGATAAAATCAACACTCTTTTGTTAAGCAAAAATGTGGATGAAGGTAGCATAGAAAAATTCATTCAATTACTCAAAAACTGTGAAATGGCAAGGTATAGCCCATTTACTCAAGTTCAAATGAACGAAGATTACAATGAAGCTAGTGATGTAATTTCAAAATTGGATAAGCAGTTATGAGAATAGTGTTAATTGCATTGGTAGGACTTTTATGTAATCTGGGTTTAGCTCAAGAAAAAGCTTTATTCAATAGAGCTACAGATTTATATAATGATGGTAAGTTTGAAGAAGCCTTAGACTATTATCAAAGAATTTTAGACAACAATAAACATTCTGCTGAGCTCTACTTTAATATGGGTAATGCAAATTATAAGCTAGAAAATATTGGCCCAAGTATTTATTATTATGAAAAAGCATTGTTGCTAAAACCCAACGATGCAGAAATACTTAATAATCTTGGTTACGCCCAAAATATGCGGTTAGATGCTATAGAAGAAATGCCAAAAACAGCATTACAAAATGTATACAATAAAATAGTTGGGTTTTTTAATTTTGAACAGTGGGGTTATCTAGCTATTGGGCTAATGACGCTATTTGTACTCACCTACGTTTTATACTACCTCTTATTTACAGCCTTTAACAAGCGTTTATTTTTTATTTTTAGTATACTTTTTTTACTGTTGAGTATGGCCTCTCTGAGTATGGCTTATTTTGCTTACAATGACTATAAAAAAAATAATCCGGCGATAATATTTGCTCGAGAAGTTGTTGTAGCTGCAGAGCCCAATGAACAAAGCGAACGTGTTTTTACACTTCATGAAGGCACCAAAATAAATGTTGTAGAAGCGCTCGAAGATTGGTCGAAAATTAGAATTGCAGACGGACAAATAGGATGGATTCCTTCGGATTCTTTCAAGGCCTTGAAAGATTTTTAATCCTTACTTAACAGCAATAATTCAACAGAACTGTTAAATTAGCAATCTATCTAACTGATAATGAAGGCAAAATTTATATATAAAATTGTGCTTGCATTGGTACTAACATCTTCATTGTTAGCGCCAACCGTGGCTTCAATTATAAATATTTCTACTGAAAAAGTTACCTTCTTAGATTTGAGTGATGAAGAAAACAACTCAGAAAACGAGAAAAAATATGACGAAAAAGAACTCTTTTTCGAAAAATCACAACAATTGTTAGGCATACTTCTTCCTCAAGAACAAAACTTTAAATCCTTATTAGGTTTTTTACATCAAACGGTTACAAAAGAAATTTTGTTACCTCCCCCAGAAACAAATAGTATTTTATCCTAACTTAATTCTAATCAAACTTTAATTAAATTTCTTTGGATATTGCAATATTCAAAGATTAAAAACTCATTTATGTTCAAGAATCTTAAAAAAGATTTACCAGCAAGTATTGTGGTATTCTTTGTTGCACTTCCCCTTTGTTTAGGAATTGCATTAGCTAGTGGTGCGCCTTTATTTTCTGGCGTAATTGCTGGTATTATTGGTGGTATAGTTGTTGGAGCTTTAAGTGGCTCTCAAATTGGTGTTAGTGGACCTGCTGCTGGTCTTGCTGCAATTGTATTGGCAGCAATTGCTTCTCTTGGTTACGAAAACTTTTTAGTTGCTGTTGTTTTAGGTGGTGTAATTCAACTTATTTTTGGAGTGCTTCGCTTAGGAATTATTGGATACTATTTTCCTTCATCAGTAATTAAGGGTATGCTTACAGGTATTGGAATCATTATTATTCTAAAACAAATACCTTACTTTTTTGGCTATGATAAAGACCCAGAAGGTGATTTTGCTTTCTTTCAAATTGATGGAGAAAATACCTTCTCTGAAATTTTTAATACCATTAGCGGAATTATTGCCGGAAACCTAAGTTTAGGCGCTACTATTATTGCGCTTATTTCTTTGGCTATTTTAATACTTTGGGGTAATTATTTAAAAGACAAACATCGTTTCTTTGAATTGGTTCAAGGGCCTTTGGTGGCGGTGATTGTAGGTATTATTTTTTACATTTTTACAAAAGATAATTCTACCTTACAAATTACTTCTGATCATTTAGTATCAGTTCCTGTGCCAGAAAACGCAAGTTCTTTCTTAGCACAGTTTAGCTTTCCAAACTTTAGCGTAATACTTAAACCAGAAATTTGGATTACCGCATTTACTATTGCTTTAGTAGCAAGTTTAGAAACACTATTATGTGTTGAAGCTACAGATAAACTAGACCCCCATAAAAGGGTTACCCCTACAAATAGAGAGCTTTTAGCTCAAGGTACTGGTAATATTGTATCTGGTTTAATTGGCGGTTTACCTATTACCCAGGTTATTGTGCGTAGTTCTGCGAATATTCAATCTGGCGGTCAAACAAAAGCTTCTGCAATAATTCACGGTTTCTTTTTAATAATTTCTGTGATTTTAATACCTACTTTACTAAATATGATACCGCTATCTGTTTTAGCAGCCATTTTATTCATTGTAGGTTATAAGCTTGCCAAACCAAAGTTATTCAAAACCATGTACAACTTAGGCTGGAAACAGTTTATACCCTTTATAGTTACGGTGTTAGGCATTGTATTTATAGACTTACTTTGGGGAATAGGATTAGGTTTAGCAGTTGGTATCGTAGTTATTTTAATAAAGAGCTATCAAAACTCGCACTTCTTGCATATTGAAGAGAAAGAAATTGATAACAATAGAATTAAGATGACCTTGGCTGAAGAAGTTACCTTCTTTAATAAAGGGGCTATTTTAAAAGAATTGGATGAAATTCCTGAGAATTCTACTTTGATTATCGATATGAGCAAAACCAAATATCTCGACCATGATATTGTGGAAATTATTCAGGACTTTTTAGGTAAAGCTAAAGAACGAAATATAAAACTAGTAGTAACATCTGAACGCGGAACTTTTGAAAATCCAGAAAATTTCGCTGATTTATTTAAACTACCTAAACAAACAGCTTAAATATGAAAGCACATACAAAAGAAACACAAAACGCACTAAATCCTAAAGGAGCAATAGATTTATTAAAAGAAGGCAATCAACGTTTTGTTGCAAAAAAAATGGCGGATAGAGATTTGATTGCTCAGGTAAAACAAACTACTTCTGGGCAATATCCCTTTGCAACCATATTAAGTTGTATTGATTCTAGAGTATCTGCTGAGTTAGTTTTTGACCAAGGTGTTGGAGATATTTTTAGCGCTCGTGTAGCAGGCAATATTGTAAATGAAGATATTCTGGGGAGTATGGAGTTTGCTTGCAAATTAGCAGGTACAAAAGTTATCGTTGTATTAGGCCATACCGCATGTGGAGCAGTAAAAGGTGCCTGTGATGACGCTAAGTTGGGTAACCTAACCATTCTTCTTCACAAAATAAAATCTGCAGTTAAAACGGTTGAAGAACCTAAAGATTCTAGTCTAAGAAACTCTAAAAATTTAGACTTTGTAAACACTGTAGCAGAAAACAATGTAAAATTAACTATTGAGGATATTAGAAGTTTAAGTCCCGTTCTTAAAGAAATGGAAGATAACGGAGAAATTTCCATTGTTGGAGCAATGTATGATATTGCTGATGGTAAAGTACACTGGATGTAATTTTTCTTAAAACAATTTGAAAAGGACCCCTATTTAAAAATAGGGGTCCTTTTTTTTGGTAACTACCTAAAATTTTATCTGTACTACACATTGTTTATTGTCTCTTTTGTACTAGATTGACCTTTGCCCTTGTAATCACTAGAATTTCATTGACAATTTGCTAAATTTGCCGACTCTAAAAGCCATTGGCAATGATTGATACCATTAAAGAACATTTAACGCAAGTTGAAAATTTCTCTTCCACCTCTATGGATGAGATTGAAGCATTCAGAATAAAGTATCTTGGTAAAAAAGGACTATTAAATCAATTTTTTGCAGAATTTAAAAATGTTCCTAAAGAAGAAAAGGCTGCTTTTGGTCAAATTATCAATCAACTAAAGAATACGGCTAATGCAAAGGTTAATGACCTAAAAGCTGAATTGGAGAACCACACCGAAGCTAAAGGTGTATATGGTGATTTAACTAGACCGGGGCATCCTATAGAATTGGGCGCAAGACATCCTATTTCCATAGTTAAAAACAGAATAATTGAAATTTTTTCTAGAATTGGTTTTAACGTTTCTGAAGGACCAGAAATTGAAGATGACTGGCACAACTTTACAGCATTGAACTTGCCAGAATATCACCCTGCCCGTGATATGCAAGACACATTTTTTATTCAAACCAATCCTGATATTTTATTACGCACGCATACTTCATCTGTTCAGGTGCGGTATATGGAAGAAAACAAACCACCTATTAGAACAATATCACCTGGCCGAGTGTATAGAAACGAAGCTATTTCTGCTAGGTCGCACTGTTTTTTTCATCAGGTAGAAGGTTTGTATATTGATAAAGACGTTTCCTTTGCCGATTTAAAACAGACCTTACAGCATTTTACCTCTGAAATGTTTGGTAAATCTAAGATAAGATTACGCCCTTCTTACTTTCCGTTTACAGAACCTAGTGCAGAGGTTGATGTATACTGGGGACTAGAAACAGAAACCGACTTTAAAATGACCAAAGGTACTGGTTGGCTAGAAATTATGGGCTGTGGTATGGTTGACCCCAACGTGCTTAGAAACTGTAATATTGATCCTGAAGAATACTCAGGTTTTGCCTTTGGTATGGGTATAGATCGTATCGCGCTTTTACTTTATCAAATTCCTGATATTCGCTTATTAAGTGAAAATGATGTTCGCTTCTTAGAACAATTCAAAAGCTCCCTCTAGCCAATATGAAAAAAGATATTGAAATTCCTATTGCTAAAGACGTTTATGTAGCAATGATACGTGAATGGAATGAGGAATTCTTGGCTAAAGATTGGAATGCTTACATAATCAATAACAGGCCCAACCCAATAGAAATGGTTATTGTGGTATCTAAAGGCTATTCTGATACCAAAAAGACCTCAACAATGCGTCATGGTATAGGAGTAATTAAAGGTAAAGATTTTGCTAAAATTGAATTGGTGCAAGAAGAGGTGTTAGCACTAAACAATGAGTTTTTTGTTACCTTCTTTGCTGATGACAAGCTATTCGAAAAAAGGTTTACCTTTCTAGCAAACACCGTATCAGAAAACCATTTAATAACTATCCCAATCATAGATAAAGAAGGTGTGCTAGCCGCAGAATAAAGTAAATTCTTTTTCTTAGACTACAATTTCTCACTTGCTTTCAAATTCAACAATTTTTAACAATCTGTAGTGTAAAAATACAGCTTTTATCTAAAAAGTTGTTACATAGTCAACAATTTTGATGTTCTTTTTTTTTGGTTTTACTAATTCAACCCATTCATTTTTATAGGATTAGCATAGGAATTGCTAGACTGAACTACTAACTTGAATGTCCTGACAATCAAAAAAATAACTCACATGGAATCATCTTTTTTAAACAGAAGAAATTGGTTAAAAACTTCAGTTGTTACTGCTGGTGGTATTTTAGCGGCACCCTATTTAGGATTTTCAAAACAAACACAATTTCCGCTAACATTGGATGCTCAAGGCAATGCAGTTTACAGCCCATTTTTTAAGGAGTATTTAATAGAAGAACTTAATGCCCTACCTCCTTTAGAAGCTAAGCTAAATGCTAACGAAAATCCATATGGACCCTCGCCAATGGCTGTAGAGGCTTTTAAAAATGCTGCTGCTGGTGGTAATCGTTACGCATGGAAAGAACTTTTTCAATTAATTGATAAAATAGCCAAGTTTGAAGGTGTGAGTTCTAAAAATATAATGATGGGGCCTGGTTCTTCAGACCTATTAGAAAAATTCGCAATGGTTCTTTTTAGTGAAGGTGGCAATTTAGTCTCCGCTGACCCTGCATATATGTCTTTAATACGCGTTGCAGAAGCCTGTGGAGGAACCTGGAAACCTGTTCCTTTAAAAGATGATTGGTCTCATGATATAGAAGCCATGAAAGCTGCCGTTAATGCAGATACTAAATTAGTTTATATCTGTAATCCTAATAACCCAACAGGTACAATTACCAATACCGCTGAATTATTAGCGTTTTGCTCAGAAGTATCTGAGAAAGTTCCTGTTTTCGTAGATGAAGCTTATTTATGGTTTTTAGATGATGCTGCGAAACAGAGTATGGTTGGTTTAATTGCTGAAGGTAAAAATATTATTGTAGCAAGAACTTTTTCTAAAATTCATGGTATGGCTGGTTTACGTGTGGGTTACGCCGTGGCTACTGAAGAAATGATAGAAAAAATTCAAACAATAACGCGTGGTGGAATGGGTGTCTCTTATCCTTCTGTTTATGCAGCAATGGCTGCAATGGACGATGCTGAATTTATTGATAAATCTAGAACCTTAAATGCGGAAGCTAGAGCGTATGTTTATGAGAGTTTAACTGAAAAAGGCATTTCTTATGTTCCGTCACATACTAGTTTTTTAATATTCCCAATTGAAATGGAAGGTAAAGAGTTTTTAACCAAAATGACTGCCTTAAAAGTTGGTGTTAGAGCTTTTAATTTTATGAATAAAAACTGGTGTAGAGTAAGCATGGGTACGCTTGATGAAATGAAACTATTTGTTAGTGCTTTAGATAAGGTAATCGTATAATTTATTCTTTGTGGGTTTTCAGAAAATTCTTGTATTCCTTTTGTTTATAGGTATTGGTTTTATTCTTAAATCAAAGTTCTCATCAAAAGCTGAAATAGCTGGTTTAAAAAAAATAATTCTAAACTTAGCGCTTCCGGCAACTATTTTTATTGCACTCTTGAGTGTCGATATTAATAAAGAGCTATTACTGTTTCCAGTTATGGCTTTAGCACTTAATGGGATTCTTTACTTATCAACCTCTTTATTTCTTCCTATCCTTGGTATGAAAAAAGGGACTCCAAACTACAACACTGCTAGGCTATTATTTGCTTCTTTAGCTCCAGGGTTATCTTGTTTTCCGTTTGTTTTAGAATTTCTTGGCGAGTCTTATTTAGCCAAAGTAGCAATGGCTGATTTAGGTAACAAGGTTTTTGTACTAATCATTTTATACCTAATTGCTATGCAATGGTATCTTAAAAACAATGCCAAAACCACCAAATTTAACACTGCTAAACTGCTAGATTTACTAAAAACTTTAGCCTTTGAACCGGTTAACCTCTTTATAATGGGAGCTTTAGTTTTAATGGCCTTTGGTTTACATTTAGAAAACCTCCCCTTTGTCTTTTCTGATATACTTTCAAGGATAAGTTTACTAATGACCCCGCTAGTTTTATTATTTATTGGCCTAGCAGTAAACATAAAGAAGAATCAATTTGCGCAACTGTTTTCCTTACTATCTATACGTGCAGCTATTAGCTTTTTGCTTATTGGTATACTCGCCTTAATTATACCTATGGAAACCAATACTGTTTTATTAGCATTAGCTTTTGCTCTAAGTGCTTGTAGTTTTTGGCCCTATGCACATATTGCTTCGGTTGATGCGCTAGAATTAGCCAAAGCTGACGCTGATAAAACCTTTAATAGTAATATGGCTATTTCTATTTTAGCCTTGTCTTTTCCCCTATCTACAATCTTAATTATGGGAGTTTTAAATAGTGGTAATCTATTTTCAAATACAATTTCTCTTTTTATAGCTTCAGTAGTTTTGTTTGTAGTTGGTTCTTTACCTGTTCTATTCAACAAAATACCAAAACAGCTATTGAAGCTTAGAACTTCAAAATACCAACTTAAAACCTACACAGAAAACGATAGCTAATGATGTGTTAGCTTTTTAATACTATTATCGTAATGAAAATCCTTTAGCAGCCCACCACGGATGTATTTCAATTGCTAAACGCCCTGCTTTTACCATAGGGTCTGCATTAGCCAAACTATCTGCCATTTTTTGTGTGGGTACATTGTAAATTGTTATCCCTCTAATATCCCCATTATCTCCGAAAGGGCCAGAAATGTCAGCATAACCCAATTCATACATTTTTCCTAAATGTGCTAGGTGTAAAACCTGTAAACTATCAGCCGTTTCTTTATTTTGGGAACGGTTTGCGCCTCTTTTTAAAAAGGCAATAAAATATTGCTGCATCAAAACAGTGTCTTTAGAGGCTTCATCTACATAATCAAAAACCTCAAAACCTTTAGAAACAAGCTCTTGCTTTATCTGGGCAGTAGATTTTTCTGATACTACTTCCTCCACTGGGTTTTCTACCTTATCTTGACAAGAAAACAGAAGAAATATTAATATTAAGGGTACTATTTTTAAATCCATTGGTTAAAAGGTTTTTTTGCTAATTGAGAGTTGTAATATTCAATTTGACCTGTAACTTCTTTTCCTACCCAGTTTGGCTTGATAAATTTTTCTTCTTCATGGCTAAGTTCTATCTCCGCAATTACTAACCCGGTATTCTCACCTAAAAACTCGTCTACTTCGAAAGTATGCTTGTCTACAGATACAAGATATCTGTATTTTTCTAGAATGGTTGGCTCGCATAAATCAATTAGATTTTTGGCTTCAGCTACAGAAATTTTAGTTTCCCACTCAAATCTTGTTGTTCCCGTATCATTAGATTTTCCTTTTACCGTTAAAAAGGCCTTATCTCCTTTTACCCTAACACGTACTGTACGCTCTGGATGCGTATTTAAAAAACCCTGAATTATATGCTCCTTTTTAGAAGCTTCCTTTTTAAAATCTATTGAGTTTACTAAAAACTTTCTTTCAATTTCTAAGTGTTCCATCAATTTAAATATAGGCTAAATTTGAAAATGGATTTTGATTTTCCACTTAGAAAAATCATTCATGTTGATATGGATGCCTTTTACGCCTCTGTAGAGCAACATGACCAGCCAGAATTAAAAGGTAAGCCTATTGCTGTTGGGGGTAGTTCTAAAAGAGGGGTGGTTTCTGCAGCTAGTTATGAAGCTCGTAAATTTGGCGTCAGAAGTGCTATGAGCGGTGTTTTAGCTAAGAAAAAATGTCCGGAACTCATTTTTGTTAAACCCAGATACCAACGCTACAAAGAGATTTCTTTACAAATACGAAAAGTGTTTTTTGAATATACTGATTTGGTTGAACCGTTGTCTTTAGATGAAGCGTATTTAGACGTAACTGCTAACAAAAAAGGTAATCCTTCGGCTACCTTAATAGCAAAGGAAATTCGAGAAAAAATTTTAAAAACTACCGGACTTACTGCTTCGGCGGGCATTTCTATTAATAAATTTATTGCAAAAGTTGCTAGTGATTACAACAAACCAAACGGTCAAAAAACTGTAAATCCTGAAGAAGTTATAGCGTTTCTAGAAGCATTAGACATACGCAAGTTTTACGGCGTAGGTAAAGTCACTGCTGAAAAAATGTATCAGTTAGGTATTTTCACTGGTAATGATCTTAAACAAAAATCACTCGAGTACCTTACTACAGAATTCGGTAAAAGTGGCAAATACTACTATAATGTTGTAAGAGGAATTCATTTAAGTGAAGTAAAGCCAGAACGCACACCAAAATCTGTTGGAGCTGAACGAACCTTTAGTAAGAATTTAAGCAGTGAGATATTTATGCTAGAGCGATTACAAAATATTGCTGAAGAACTAGACAAACGCCTTTCAAAATCTAACATAGCAGGAAAAACCATTACTTTAAAAATCAAGTATAGTGACTTTACTTTACAAACCCGTAGTAAAACACTAACCTATTTTATTGCCAACAAAGACTTAATCTTAGAAACTGCAAAAGAACTTTTATACCAGGCCCCAATAGATGGCTCTGTTAGGCTATTAGGCATTTCTTTAGCGAATCTGAATACCAATAAAAAGAAAGAGGTTGAAGAAGAATCCATAGCTGTACAGCTTAAGTTTGATTTCTGATTTTAGTACATTTAAGAATGGAAAAAAGAAACCTTAAGCAGCAAATTATTACCACTGCTGGCAATTTATTCTACACAAAGGGTTACAACACTACAGGTATAAACGAAATTATTTCTAAGTCTAATGTTGCAAAGGCTACTTTGTATCACCACTTTAAATCTAAAGAAGCTATTTGTATTGCTTATTTAGAGGCTAAACATTCACTGTTTATGGCTTCTTTAACTAATAGTATTGCCTCAGAAAATTCTACGAAAGCCAAGTTGCTAGGTATTTTTGAGTATTTACGAAGTGAATTTAGAAAAGAAGATTTTGGAGGCTGTTGGGCAATTAAATTGTTGGGTGAAATTCCTCAAAACGATAAAAATATTAAGCCCTTAATCGTAAGACAAAAGAAGGAACTTATTGTTTTTTTGAACCAATTAGTTGGCGATTCTGTGAAAAATGCTTCAAAAGCCGAAATAGAACAACTCTCAAATAGTATTTACCTCTTATACGAAACTGCAATAACTGAAAGTTACTTACATAAAAGTGATTGGCCCATTTTTCAATCGAGAAGTATTGCCCAAAAGTTGATAGCTGAGATTGATTTAAAATAAAAAAGGCCCTGATTTCTCAAGGCCTACTATTATTAATTTACGGTAAGTATATTATCTGTTGCTGTTGGATTTAGTGGACAAAAATATACGTATTCTCCTTTAGCTAAGGTTGTTGCTTTAGAATTACTTTTAGAATTTGTACCAACAGGAGTGGTCACATAAGCCGTTTGTATGTGATTTTCTGGTTTTGAAATATCTTTTCCTTTTTTAACCAATACAAAACCAACTTCATGGTCTATGCCATTATTAAAGATTTCAAATATGTAGGTTCCTTCTTTAACAGTAAGATTCTTTTTGGTAAACTCTCCTGGTACTTGCTCTAAGCTTATTGTTTTTACCTCATTTTTCATCATTTTGTCTTGAGCGGTAATGCTTAAACTAAATCCAAGAATAGCAATTGCTGCTAATAATATATTTCTCATTTTATTTTATTTTAAAGGTTATTTATTAAACTGTTACTAAAAATTGAGCTTCAGGAAAATCTACAGGGACTTGGGTTGTACTGTGTATATAATTTGAAATAGTTTTATCCCCTACCAACACTAAGGTGTCTATTAAATTTTCTTTGGTAAACCCGGCCGCTAAAAAGTTTTCTACGATTACTTGATTCGCAGCTCCTCTATTTTCGGTAACATTTTTTGCCAACGCCGCTAAAGCGTCTAATTTGCTATCAAAAGAAGCACCACCTGCTCTTAATTCTAAAATTTGCTCTTCTGTGAAGCCATTCATTTTTCCTATTGCAGTGTGAGCAGCTAAACAATAAGCACAATTATTAACTTGGCTAACAGCTAAGTTCACAACTTCTTTTTGTTTAGCAGTTAAAGAGGTTTTTGCATTCGCAAAATTTAAATAATTAGCTAAAGCATTGTTAGAATATGCATACGTAGCATAAAGATTTGGAACAAAGCCTAATGCTTTTTCTAAATTGTCAAAAATTGCTTGGTTAGCTTCACTAACTTCTTCTCTTTTTAAGGGTCTAAAATCACTCATTTCTTTAATTTTTATTTGTTGTTGTTTAAAATTTTGATACAAAAGGTTTCTCAGCATCACAATAGAAATCGTGGTGATACTTTTGTTCACAATGCTTTTTAGAAGAAACCGTAATTGGTGCTTTGCTTTGATTAAAGCTGAAAATCTCTATAAGATTAAAAATTGATTTATGTACTGTAGTTTTCATTACTTCTTTTTATTTACAGTACAAAGATGAAGTAGAAACAACGTCAAGGGTTAGTAGTAATTTCCCGACTACTTGCCAATCTTTCCCTTATTACTCAAAAAGAAGGTTATCTCTAAATTCTGAAGGGGTCATTTTGGTCATTTTCTTGAAAAATTTGCTAAAATGAGTAGGGTCATTGAAGCCAAGTTCAAAAGCAATTTCTTGATTTTGTTTCGCTGTAAATTGAAGTAATCGCTTTGCTTCTAGGGCCAATCTATCCAAAATTATTTGTTGAGGAGATTTTTGATTGTAAATAGAAAAAAGATTGGAGAGAGTTTTGGGTGATTTAAACAACATCTCAGCATAATCACTTACTTTTCTCTTGGTCTTGTAGTGCATGTCAACCAAGAAATTGAATTTTCTTATAATTTCTATTTGTTTGTTATCTAGAGACTTAACCACCAGTTGTTGTTTAGCCAAACGCGTGTTCATTATTATAAAACGCTTAAGTAGCATTTGAAGCATATCTCCTTGTATATTGTCTGGGGTTTGAAACTCCTCAATTAAAATTTCAAAAAGTAAATTAAAGCGTTTAAGTTGAACTTTAGGTATGTTTATTATGGGTAAATCTTGGGTGCCAAAAAACAATATGCCGTTGCACGAAACCTCACTATCATGGTCAACTATACAATAGAACTCTCTATTAAAAAGTATTCCAGTAATTGGGTAATTTGTTTTTTTAAAAGATAAATTTTGAAGATAGGTAACAGTTATTACCTGATTAGGGGTAAGGGTAACATCAATACCATCTATAGTTAAGACAACATCTTCGCAGTTTCTATTCCATAGAAATTTAATAGTTTCTTTTACAATTGAAAATGACTGATGAAATTTTTGAAAATCATCAGTCACTCCAAATATTGAATTCAGTCCTTTTCGGTAATACTCTAATCGCATAGCGTTAACTATTTACCAGAATTGGTCTGATTAAGGATGCCTAACTTACATTTACATAAAATTATATCTCTGTAACTCTAAGCGTATTTACCATACCTTTTTCTTTAATTGGCATGGCAGCAAGACTAATCACCATATCGCCTTTTTCTATGAATCCCATATCAAAAGCAATTTGATTTACGTCTTGTACAGTCTCATCTGTTGAAACGTGCTTATCATAATAAAAAGCCTTAACACCCCATAAAAGACTCAATCTGCCAAGAATAGTTTTATTGGATGTAAAAACTAAGATATGTGCACTTGGTCTCCAAGCCGATATTTGAAATGCAGTATATCCACTATTTGTTAAGGTAGAAATTGCTTTAGCTTGTATTTCGTTAGCCATAGAAGCGGCATGATAACAAACTGATTTTGTGATGTAACGCTTAGTTTTTATGTGAGGAGGATTCTGAGGTACTGTAATTAAAGGAGAGGTTTCTACACTTTGTAAAATACTACACATTTTTTCTATTACCTGAACAGGATAATTACCTACAGATGTTTCTCCTGAGAGCATCACAGCATCAGCACCATCCATTACCGAGTTTGCAACATCATTAACCTCTGCTCTTGTTGGCGTTAAACTCGTAATCATGGTCTCCATCATCTGGGTAGCAATAATTACTGGTATTCGTGCTTTTTTAGCTCTAAGTACCAATTGTTTTTGAATTAACGGTACTTCTTGCGCAGGAACCTCTACACCTAAATCACCTCTCGCTACCATTAAACCATCACAATAGTTTACAATTTTATCAATATTCTCTACTGCTTCTGGTTTTTCAATTTTAGCAACGATAGGTATCTTATGCTCGCTATGCTCATCAATTAAAGTCTGTAAATCAATTAAATCCTGAGAAAAACGTACAAAAGATAACGCAAGCCAATCTACTTTTTGTCCAATTGCAAAAATGGCGTCTTTTACATCTTTTTCTGTCAATGCTGGTAAAGAAATATTGGTGTTTGGTAAATTAACACCTTTCTTAGATTTTAAAGGCCCACCTTGAATTACTTTAGCTTTTACTTCATTTTTTCCATCAGTAGAAACTACTTCAAAAATTAGTTTACCGTCATCTAAAAGTATACGTTCTCCTGGCTTAACATCTTGCGGAAAACTTTCATAAGTCATGTACACCCGTTTAGCAGTACCTTCAAATGGTTCTCCGTTAGCAAAAACAATTTCGTCTCCTGGAGAAACTACAACTTCACCACCCATTACCCCTACCCTAAGTTTAGGGCCTTGTAAATCAGCCAAAATTGCTGTATGTGTATTTAACTCATCATTAAGTTCACGAATCATTTTAATACGCTCTTTTACATCGTCATAATTTGCGTGAGAAAAATTGATTCTAAATACATTCACCCCTGCATTTATCATATCCCTTAGAACTTCTTTTTTGCTTGTTGCAGGTCCTAGGGTGGCTACAATTTTAGTCTTCTTTTTAGTTGGCATGATTAAACAGTATTAAATTTTGTTTAGACTTTAACTTATTTACATCTATTGCATAAGCTAAAGATACTTTGTGTATTGCTTGAGTTTTTTTTAAATAATTTTTAAAGTGCCGCTCAGGAACTTCATCCATTCTTAATAAATAGCTTGCTTCTTTATATTCTTCAATCAGGTAATTTGTTATTGTAGAAGTGAAAGTCTCAAATAAACCGTTGCTATTTACATTTTCTTCTTTTAAATAAACGTTACCCATTAAATAAAAGCTGTAATCTAATTCTTCATTATATCCTTCAAACAAAGGAAAGGTAGCGGCATTTAGTTGCAAATCTTTTTCACTTCTTTCTAAATCTAAACCACAATATTGATTTAGATTATAGGCCAAAGTAAATGGTGACATAGTCGTATGTAAAGCAATCAACTGAAAAGACTCTTCGTAAAGCTCAGTTGAAATCTTATATGTTGCAGCCATAAAAATTTTGCGAATCGTAAAGATAATAGTTAAACGCAAATAGGACTACAATGGAGTTTAATTAAAGGTAAAATTCCAAAACGAAAACGATGTAGTTTACTTTTTTTTAATCTTAGTGTCTATCTATTTTATCTTGAAGGGCAAAATAAGCCCGTTTTGAAGCTTTTTCTTCTGCCTTTTTTTTAGATGTAGCCCGAGCTTTAGCAACTATTTTATCATCTATGCTCAATTTTACACCAAAATGTTTTTGCTCTTCATTACCATTATCTTCAAAAACATTGTAATGAAAAGTCTTCTTCATTTTTTGGCACCACTCAATGACTAAACTTTTGTAGCTAATTACTTGGTTTTCTAATTGCTCAATATCAACATAAGGTGTGATTACTCTTTTTTGAATAAACTTTTCGCAATACCGATATCCTTTATCTAAATATATAGCACCTACCAAAGCTTCGAAAACATTACCGTGAATATTCTCTCCAAAATGGTTTTTTGGTATTTTACTTTCTACAAAATCTAATAATCCTAAATCTTTACCCAACTCATTCAAATGCTTTCTGCTTACAATTTTAGAACGCATTTTGGTGAGATATCCTTCATCTCCATCTGGCACCTCGTTATACAAATGTTTTGAAATAATTGTACCCAACATTGAGTCCCCTAAAAATTCTAAACGTTCGTAGTTTAAGGGGTTGCCTTCTTCGTCTTTTTGGTTTAAAGAACGGTGTAAAAATGCTTTTTTATAAATGGCCAAATTCTTTGGCTTAAAGCCTAAAATACGTTTCATTTCCAAAAAAAAATTCCCATCTATTTCAGAATGGGAATTAAATATTTTTGGAACCAACTTCATGTTGTTTGTTACGTAGTTAGTTTAATTTTTTAAATAACACACATGCATTATGACCACCAAAACCAAAAGTGTTACTCATGGCAACATTAACTTCTCTTGCCTGAGCTTTATTCAAGGTTAGGTTAAGTGTTGGGTCAATATTTTCATCTATTGTGCTGTGATTTATAGTTGGTGGCACTAAATTGTGCTGCATAGCTAATATTGATGCTATGGCTTCAACTGCTCCTGCAGCACCAAGTAGATGGCCTGTCATAGATTTAGTTGAATTTATATTTATTTTTTCGGCATGAGCTCCAAAAACCTGAGATATTGCTTTAAGTTCAGCAACATCACCTAAAGGTGTTGATGTACCGTGTGTATTTATAGCATCAACATCTTCTGGTTTAAGTCCTGCATTTTCTAAACAGTTTTGCATTACCCTTACAACACCAATACCATCTGGATGTGGCGCAGTCATATGATAGGCATCACTAGATAAACCACCACCACAGACTTCTGCATATATTTTAGCACCTCTTGCTACAGCGTGCTCGTATTCTTCAAGAATAAGGGCACCTGCACCTTCACCTAATACAAAACCATCACGAGTGGCATCAAAAGGTCTAGATGCTGTTTCTGGACTTTCATTTCTGGTAGACAAGGCATGCATTGCATTAAAACCACCCATACCAGCTATGGTTACTGCTGCCTCGCTACCACCTGTTACTACAACATCACAATGACCTAAACGAATATAGTTTAAAGCATCAATCATAGCGTTGGCAGAAGAAGCACAAGCCGAAACCGTAGTATAATTAGGCCCCATAAATCCATGCTTAATAGATATATTTCCTGGGGCTATATCTGCTATCATTTTTGGGATAAAGAATGGGTTAAAACGTGGTGTACCATCACCCTCTGCGTACCCAATTACTTCATTTTGAAAAGTTTCTAAACCGCCTATCCCAGCACCCCAAACTACACCTACTCTAAACTTATCTACAGCATTTAAGTCTAAACCAGAGTCTGCAATGGCTTCATCAGAAGATACTAATGCGTATTGGGCGAAACGATCTAGCTTTCTAGCTTCTTTACGATCAAAAAAATCTTGTGGATTATACCCTTTTAACTCGCAAGCGAACTTTGTTTTAAATTTTTCTGTGTCAAAATAGGTGATTGGCGCTGCTCCACTTTTGCCAGTTTTAAGTCCTTCCCAATAAGCCTCAATGGTATTTCCTATTGGAGTTAACGCTCCTAACCCGGTAACAACAACTCGTTTTAACTGCATAAAATTTGTAAGTTTTAACCTTAGCCCTGAAATTAAAAAAATTATCCATGCGATGTTTACCGCATGGATAATATAAAATCTTTAGAAAGATAACATAAATTACTTAGCCTCTTCAATGTAGCTAATTGCCTGACCTACAGTAGAAATATTTTCTGCTTGATCGTCAGGTATTTGAATATCAAATTCTTTTTCAAATTCCATAATTAATTCAACAGTGTCCAAAGAATCTGCACCTAAATCGTTGGTGAAACTAGCTTCAGGAACAACTTCGTTTTCATCAACACCTAATTTATCAACGATGATGGCCTTTACTCTTGATGCAATGTCTGACATAGTACTTGTACTTTAAAAATTTATCGAGGGCAAAAATAACAAACTTTGGTTTAAATTCACCATTTGTCGATAAAATGTACTTTAAATTACACAATTATAACCGCTAGCCCTAAATTTGAAGCGCTTAAACAACATTAAAAAGATGCCTAAAATTGTCATTTTAGCTTCGGGTTCTGGATCAAATGCAGAGAATATTATCTCTTTTTTTAAAGAAAAAAATGAAATCACCGTCTCAGCTATATTAACCAACAGAAAGGAAGCAGGGGTAATTGGTCGAAGTTTTCGATTACAAACACCTCTTTTTTATTTTAACAAATTTGCATTTGAAAATGGGATGGTCACCGATTTTCTCAAATATTTAAATCCAGATTTAATTGTTTTGGCTGGTTTTTTGGTTAAAATCCCTACTAGCATGGTTCAAGCATTTCCCAATAAGATTATAAATATTCACCCCGCCTTACTACCTAAACATGGTGGTAAAGGCATGTTTGGAAATAATGTTCACCAAGCTGTAAAAGACAATAAAGAGCCTGAAACCGGTATAACCATTCATTATGTTAATGAAGATTATGATGAAGGCGCAATAATTTATCAAGCGAAGGTAAGCCTAACAGGAAATGAAACCGTTGAAGAGATTGCGCATAAAGTACACCAATTAGAATACAAGTATTTTCCAGAAATCATTGAAAAACTTTTAAATCATGGCTAAAGCCAAAAAGTTCTACGTAGTATGGAAAGGTAAACATACTGGAGTTTTTGAGTCTTGGGTAGATTGCAAGGCACAGATTCAAGGTTTTCAAGGTGCTCAATACATGTCTTTCTTAAATTTTGAAGAAGCTAAAAAAGCGTACAAGGGTAATTATAATGACTACAAAGGCAAAAAAAAGACTCAAATAGTTTCGCCTGAAATGCTCAAAAAATTTGGAACGCCTAATTTGAATTCCATTTGTGTAGATGCAGCTTCTAGCGGCAACCCTGGCAAGATGGAATATAGAGGGGTAGAAACAAAATCTAAAAAAGTATTATTTCACAAAGGACCTTTTCCTGACGGTACTAGTAATATTGGTGAGTTTTTAGCATTAGTTCACGGGCTAGCTTTTTTACAAAAGCAACATAGTAATCGTATTATTTACTCTGATTCTAAAATTGCAATTGGCTGGATAGCTAAAAAAAAATGTAACACTAAACTAAAACCATCTTCAAAAAACAAAGAACTCTTTGATTTAATTAAAAGAGCCGAAACGTGGTTAAACACCAACTCTTACACTACCAAAATTGTAAAATGGGAAACTAAAGTTTGGGGAGAGATACCTGCAGATTTTGGTAGAAAGTAATAGTTTTCATCAGAATAATAGGTTCACATTCTTACTGTGCCAGGTCCTTAAAATAAAAGTATCTTTGCACCAAAATTCCTTTAATGGGCAAACTTTTAATTGTCGGCACTCTTGCCTTCGACGCTATTGAATCTCCTTTTGGCAAAACAGACAAAATACTGGGGGGTGCAGCTACTTTTATTGGATTAGCTGCTTCTCATTTTAATGTTAAATCTGCAATTGTATCAGTTGTTGGCGATGACTTTCCTGATGAATATTTGAATCTTTTAGCTAAGAGAAATATTGATTTATCTGGTGTTGAAGTGGTTAACGGAGGAAAAACTTTCTTTTGGAGTGGAAAATACCATAACGATTTAAATACTAGAGATACGCTAGCAACAGAATTAAACACACTTGCCGAATTTAACCCAGTGGTACCTGAAGAGTTTAAGGAGCCAGATGTGGTTATGCTAGGCAATCTAGACCCTACTATTCAACAAAGTGTTATAGACCAACTAACTACTCGACCAAAGCTTATAGTTTTAGATACCATGAATTTTTGGATGGATAATACTTTAGATGCTTTGTTATCTGTTATAAAAAATGTTGATGTTTTAACCATTAATGACGAAGAAGCAAGGCAACTAACCCAAGAACATTCTTTGGTAAGAGCTGCCGCTAAAATTCATAATATGGGGCCTAAATATGTGGTGATAAAAAAAGGTGAACACGGTGCCTTATTATTTCAAGATACTAATGTGTTTTTTGCACCCGCATTGCCTTTGGAGGAAGTATTTGATCCCACGGGCGCTGGTGATACTTTTGCTGGAGGTTTTAGTGGCTATTTAGCTTCAACCAAAAATAACTCTTTTGAAAACCTAAAGAATGCTGTTATTCATGGTTCAAACCTAGCATCATTCTGTGTTGAAAAGTTTGGTACAGAACGTATGCAAAATTTGAGTAAGGAAGAAATAGAGCAACGACTAACAGAGTTCTCTAGCTTAACACAATTTAATATTGAACTTCAAAGTTAATAAACCAAAGAACTGAGGAAAAGGTCATGAGTGATGCTATAAAGCACGAATGTGGGATTTCACTAATTAGGTTATTAAAACCTTTAGAATATTATAAAGAAAAGTACGGTACAGCCTTTTATGGTGTAAATAAGATGTACTTAATGATGGAAAAACAGCACAATCGGGGTCAAGATGGTGCTGGTTTTGCTAGTATTAAGTTAGATATGAAACCCGGCCAGCGCTATATTAGTAGAATACGTTCTGCCAATCAGCAACCCATACAAGATATTTTTTCTCAAATTAACGGCCGCATAAACTCAGAAATTGCACAACATCCGCAGTATTGGGATGATGTTGCCTATCAAAAAGAAAATATACCTTATATAGGTGAGTTGCTGTTAGGGCATGTGCGCTACGGAACTTTTGGCAAGAACAGCATTGAAAGTGTACATCCTTTCTTAAGACAAAATAATTGGATGCACCGTAACTTAATTGTTGCTGGCAACTTTAATATGACCAATGTTGATGAATTATTTGGCAATTTGGTTGAATTAGGGCAGCACCCAAAAGAAATGGCTGACACCATTACCGTAATGGAGCGTATTGGTCATTTTTTAGATGATGCGGTATCCAAACTGTATAAAGAAGTAAAAAAAGAAGGCTACACCAAGCGCCAAGCTTCGCCTCATATAGCAGAGCGTTTAAACGTGGGTAAAATTCTGAGAAAATCTGCGAAAAACTGGGATGGTGGTTACGCTATGGGTGGTTTATTTGGTCATGGTGACGCATTTATGCTTAGAGACCCTGCAGGAATTCGACCAAGTTATTATTATAAAGATGATGAAATTGTAGTGGTTGCTTCTGAAAGACCAGTAATTCAAACCGTATTTAACGTAAAATATGATGCGGTACAAGAATTACCTCCGGGCAATGCTATTATTATAAAAAAGAACGGTAAGGTTACCCTTGAAGAAGTTCTGGAGCCGTTAGAGCTTAAAGCCTGTTCTTTTGAGCGAATTTATTTTTCTAGAGGAAGTGATAAAGAAATTTACCAAGAGCGTAAACTTCTGGGTAAGTTGGTTTTTCCTGAAATCTTGAAGGCAATAGATGATGATTTGAATAATACTGTATTTTCTTATATTCCAAATACTGCAGAAACATCTTTCTTTGGTATGGTTAAAGAAGCTCAAAGCTATCTTAATAAAAAGAAGGAAAAGCAAATTCTAGCACTTGGCTCAACTATTACTCCAGAAGAATTACATGAGATTTTAGATGTAAGGCCTCGTATAGAAAAGGTGGCAATTAAAGATGCTAAACTTAGAACTTTTATTACTCAAGATAGTAGTAGAGATGATTTAGTAACCCATGTTTATGATATTTCTTACGGTTCAGTTAAAGAAACTGATAACCTTGTAATAATAGACGATAGTATTGTAAGAGGAACTACTTTAAAAAAGAGTATACTTAGAATGCTCGATCGTTTAAATCCTAAGAAAATTGTTGTCGTTTCTTCTGCTCCACAAATTAGGTATCCAGATTGCTATGGTATAGACATGGCAAAACTAGAAGATTTCGTAGCGTTTAAGGCTGCAGTAGAATTACATAAGAAGAGAGGAACAGAAAACATCATAGAAGAAATTTATCAAAAGTGCTTAAAACAAGTTGGTAAAAAAGATTCTAAAGTGGTGAATTATGTAAAAGAACTTTATGAACCCTTTAGTGCTGATGAAATTTCTAAAGAGATAGCGTTATTATTAAGCCCAAAGGATATCAAGGCTGATGTTGAAGTCATCTATCAAACCATATATAACCTGCATGAAGCCTGTCCTAAAAATCTAGGTGACTGGTATTTTACAGGTGATTACCCAACCCCAGGAGGTAACCGAGTGGTTAATAAAGCATTTATCAATTTTTTTGAAGGAAATAACAAGAGAGCCTACTAAAATTTACATTTATCGAAAGATATCTGCCATTCATCGACAAAATTAACATTTTGGCGTCTTTTTAATTTAGGCTAATAAAAGCGATGTACTTTGGTATCACCATAGCATAAGTAGGTTAAGTTCATGGTAAGATTTGGGGCAAAAAAGGTGGAGTTTCTCCGCCTTTTTTATTGCCCAATATTTTCCTGTACTACTTTTCTTAACGCCTTACACAGTAACTTCTTCAAGCAAAGTATTTTAACTTATTTAAAGGGCGTTGGTCTAAAAACAAACATTAATAGCTGCTCTATAGCCTACATTTGAAGAACCATAGCATAAGTAGGTTAAGTTCATGGTAAGATTTGGGGTAAGAAGGCGGAGATTTCTCCGCCTTCTTTGTATTGACAACCAACCTTTTAGTTGTTATAAATGTTAATTTTTTAACAAAACCAATCTTTAGTCTCCTAAAAATTTTCACGTTTATTTTTTGTTATTTAACACAATACCAGTAATTTAGTTTCGCCATAGCATAAGTAGGTTAAGTTTATGGTAAGATTTGGGACGAAAAGGGTGGATGTATTTCCACCCTTTTCTATTTTTATAAATGATGCTCTTTTATCCATAAAAAAAGCCCCACAAATGCAGGGCTTTTCAAATACAATTATTTGTGATTTTTATTTGTTTGCTTCATAATGTTCTGAAACCTTACTCCAATTAATTACGTTAAAGAAAGCAGACACATAATCTGGCCTTCTATTTTGATAATTTAAATAGTAAGCATGCTCCCATACATCTAAACCTAATATTGGAGTTCCTTCACAACCAGTATCTGGCATTAGGGGGTTGTCTTGATTTGGAGTAGAACAAACTTCTAGTTTTCCTCCTTTATGAACGCAAAGCCAAGCCCAACCAGAACCAAATCTGCTTCCTGCTGCTCCGCTAAACTCTTCTTTGAATTTATCAAAAGACCCAAAAGCAGCATTAATAGCATCAGCTAACGCACCAGAAGGGTTTCCGCCACCATCTGGAGACATTACCTCCCAAAATAAAGAGTGATTGTAAAAACCACCACCATTATTACGTACTGCACC
Organism: Croceivirga lutea; assembly: GCF_014235875.1. Classification (GTDB taxonomy): domain Bacteria; phylum Bacteroidota; class Bacteroidia; order Flavobacteriales; family Flavobacteriaceae; genus Croceivirga; species Croceivirga lutea. The sequence goes on from NZ_JACJUK010000002.1 coordinate 499,929, forward strand.
ATTAGACATGTCTAAGTTTGTAAGTATATCTTCAATACTCTTTCCGTCTAAATCAGTGTCTTTAATTGCAGCATTAAGTTTTGTTGTATATCCGTTATGATGCTTTGTGTGGTGAATTTCCATAGTTCTAGCATCTATATGTGGTTCTAAAGCATCGTATGCATATGGTAAATTAGGTAGTTCAAAAGCCATTTTTTCGTGTTTTAAATTAATTTTCAATTCTTTCAAAAATACAATTTTAACATTTAAATGGCAGGTTTAGATGTGTTAATAAGATGGTAAGATTTGTTACTTTGTAAACGTTTTGATAAAAGAAAGTTTTAAAATTTTAAGCGCATCGGCTGGCACAGGAAAAACCTATAGGTTAACCAAAGCATTTCTTGTTCGTTTACTTGAAAAAAACTCCCTTGCAAATTTTAGAAGTTTATTAGCAATCACTTTTACTAACAAGGCTGTTTCAGAAATGAAACAACGTATTTTAGATAATCTTGTTTTTTTTAGTAAGGAAAGTATTCTTAGTAAGCCTACAACACTATTTTCTGAAATTGCTCTTGAACTCAACCTAAGTAATGCAGAACTTCAACAACGTGCAAAACATACTTTAAAAAATCTTTTGCATCACTATGCGTTTTTTGATATTTCTACCATTGATAGGTTCAATCACAGGTTGGTAAGAACGTTTGCAAAAGACCTTAATATTTCTCAAAACTTTAATGTTGAATTAGATATTGACTACATCTTAAGTCTTTCTGTTAATCAACTTTTGTCAAAAGCCGGATCCAATGATCTACTTACCAAAATATTTATAGATTTTGCGTTGAATAAGATTGAAGATGGCAAAAGTTGGGATATTGCTTATGACTTAAATAATATAGGCCAACTGCTCTTTCAAGAAAATCATTATGCACATTTAAAAAGTCTAGAAGAAAAATCAATCGCTGATTTTTTCGATTTAAAAAAAGCGCTTTTAGCGCAAATAAACTCTTTAAAAAATGAAATGATTAACGCGGCTAAAAATTCAAATGCGTTAATTAAAACCAATGGATTAGAGCCAACAGATTTTACTAGAAAATTATTCCCAGCTTTTCTAACTCAAGTTATTAATGACCCAACAATAATTAATTTTAACGCAGCTTGGAAACAAGAATTTGAAACCACCATACTGTACAATAAATCTACTAATGAGGCTGTAAAAACCACTATTGACGGCCTAAAAGCTGATTTTATGGTCGATTTTACGAAAATCAAAAATAGTTTTGATAAAATTTCTTTTTTAGAACGTGTTCTCAAAAATATTGTACCATTAACATTGTTAGCAGAAATTCAAAAAGAATTAACTGTACTAAAGAATGAAGAAGGCTTTTTAACCATTAATGAGTTCAATGAACTTATTGCTAAAGAGATAAAAAAACAGCCTATACCTTATATATATGAACGATTGGGTGAACGGTATAGACATTATTATATAGATGAATTCCAAGACACCTCATTTCTTCAATGGCACAACTTGATTCCTTTAGTAAGTCATGCTATTGAGAGTGAAGACCAAAAAGGCAACCAGGGTTCCATTTTATTAGTAGGTGATGTAAAACAATCTATTTACAGATGGAGAGGCGGTGAACCTGAACAGTTTTTAAACCTGGTTTTACAAAAAGAAAATCCATTTACTATTATCTCTTCCGTTGAGCAATTAAATAAAAATTGGAGAAGTCATGAAGAAATCATTCACTTCAACAACTCCTTTTTCACCTTTATTGCTAACAAGCTTACCAATAGCAGCCATTCAGCTATTTTTACTGATGGTAATAAGCAACAAACCAATGAAAAGAAAGGAGGCTTTGTTAAACTTTCTTTTTTACCAAACGAAAAAAATGAAGAATCTAACGAACATTGCTTTAAAACCCTTGAACATATCAATGAAATTATCAATTCTGGATACGCCTTAGAGGATATAACAATCTTAGTAAGAGATAAAAAGAATGAAAAGAAAATTGCCAATTATTTAATTGAACAAAATATTCCTGTTGTTTCGAGTGATGCGCTATTACTAAATTCTAGTCTTGAAATTAAGTTTTTAATAGCCTTTGCTGAATGGATTTTAAATCCTGAAGAAAATGAACATCAATATGCAATTTTAGAATTTCTAGTTGTAGATGTTTTAAAGCAACATGATTTTTATACTTCTCATTTAAACAACTTACCAACTTATTTAAACGATACTTACGACTTAGATTTAGGAGTACTCAAGCATTTAAATCTCATAGATTTTTTTGAACACCTCATCCTAAAATTTAAGTTAGCAGAACAAAATACAGCATATATTACTGCATTTTTAGATGAAGTTTTTCAATTTGATAGTGAGCGCCAAGAAGGTCTTTTTGCGTTTGTAGATTATTGGAAATTAAAACAAGACAAGCTTTCACTACCAATGCCCGCAGAAGTTGATGCAGTTAAAATATTTACGATACATAAATCTAAAGGACTAGAATTTAAATTTGTAATCTTCCCTTTTGCAGACACCCAAATAAATGATAGCAGAAAACAAAATAATGTTTGGGTTAACGTTGAACCAAGTTCTTTTGCAGGGTTCTCAGAAGTAATGATTAAAAACCATATGGCTCTAGAGAATTATTCTGACAACTCCAAAGCGGTATATGAAGAAGAAAATCAAAAATCAGAATTAGATGACCTAAACGTATTGTATGTTGCATTGACTAGGGCGGTTTACGGACTTTATATCATATCAGTACCAGTAAAAGAAAAATCAACACAACGCTCCTACGCATCATTTTTTAAAGATTATATCGAACAAACACAAAAAGAAAATGATGAGAATGCAGCATATCAATTTGGAAAAATTGAGAAAGTAGCAAAGAAGCAACTTGAGAAAACACCAAAACATTTATCATTTATTCAAAACAATAAAACGCAAAATGATTTTCCAATTGCAACGGTAGAATATATTGGCAACCAAGAAGTCAATGAAGCTATTTTATTCGGAAATAAAATTCACGATATTCTATCCAATATTAAAGTTGCTACTGATGTTGATGTAGCAGTAGATACTTATGTAACACGGTATAATATAGGCCAGTCAGAAAAAGAACAAATAAAACAAACAGTGTCTAAAGTGGTAAACAATAACCAGCTACAGCACTATTTTTCTGAAGGACTAACCATTAAAAACGAAGTAGAAATTTTAACAGAAGATAATGTTGTTTTAAGACCAGATAGATTGGTAATAAAAGAGAATAGAGCCACAATTATAGATTATAAAACTGGCATTCCATCTCACAATCATGAAATTCAACTAAATTCTTATGCCCATGCCATTCAACGAATGGGGTATCAAATTGAAGAAAAACTATTAGTATATATCAACGAAGAAATAAAAACTCTAGCAATATAATTATGTACGGAAATATAAAAGAACATCTTCAAAAAGAACTGGAAGAAATTAAAGAAGCAGGTCTATTTAAAGAAGAACGTATAATTACTTCACCACAAGATGCCGTAATAAAACTAGATTCTGGAAAAGAAGTAATTAATTTTTGCGCAAATAACTATTTAGGACTATCATCTCACCCTGAAGTTGTAAAAGCGGCTAAAGACACCCTAGACTCACACGGTTTTGGGATGTCATCAGTTAGGTTTATTTGTGGTACTCAAGACATTCACAAAACTCTCGAACAAAAAATAGCAGATTACTACAGTACAGAGGATACCATTTTATATGCCGCAGCTTTTGATGCTAATGGTGGTGTGTTTGAACCGTTACTTACTGCAGAAGATGCTATTATTTCAGATTCTCTAAATCATGCCTCAATTATAGATGGTGTAAGATTATGCAAAGCCAAAAGATATAGATACGCAAATAATAACATGTCAGATTTAGAAGCTAAGTTAAAAGAAGCTAATAACGATGGTGCCAGATTCAAGATAATTGTAACTGATGGTGTGTTTTCTATGGATGGTTTGTTAGCTCCATTAGACCTTATATGTGATTTAGCTGATAAATATGATGCCATGGTAATGATTGATGAATGCCATGCAGCAGGTTTTATTGGTGAAACAGGGCGTGGAACTTTAGAAGAAAAAGGTGTTCTTGATAGAATTGATATTATAACAGGAACCTTGGGCAAAGCATTAGGTGGTGCAATGGGTGGTTACACTACTGGTAAAAAAGAAATTATTGAAATGCTTAGACAGCGTTCTAGACCTTACTTATTTTCAAACTCTTTGGCCCCCGCAATTGTAGGTGCTTCCATTAAAGTGTTTGATATGCTTAAAACAGATACTAGCTTAAGAGATAAGCTCGAAAAGAATACGAAATATTTTAAAGAAGGAGTAAAAAAGGCCGGTTTTGATATCATTGATGGTGATTCTGCTATTGTTCCAATTATGTTATACGATGCTAAATTGTCTCAAATAATGGCAAATAAACTTCTAGAAAAAGGTATTTATGTCATAGGATTCTTTTATCCAGTAGTACCTAAAGGCAAAGCCAGAATTCGCGTGCAGCTCTCAGCAGCGCACAACAAAGAGCATTTAGACAAAGCAATTGAAGCATTTTCTGACGTAGGTAAAGAACTAAAAATCGTTTAACTGTTTTATTTTATCTATCAACCGTCTTTTTAAAAAAATAAGTAATGATTTTGTTAATAATACTTAACAACTTACATTTGCAGCTGATAAACACTTAAACTTAAATTTTAGAACATGAAACATCTTAGCAAATTATTAGTTGTTGCACTATTGTTTATAGGTGCTAACAATTTGCAAGCACAAGACGAGAATAATCCTTGGCAGGTGAGTTTTGGTGTGAACGCAATTGACGTTTATCCAACAAATACTGACGACGCCTTTACTAGTAGCTCTCTTTTTGATGAGTACTTCAATGCGACAGATCACTGGAACATTCTTCCTTCTGTTTCTTACATTGGAGTTTCTAAGTACGTAGGCGATGGTTTCTCTGTGGGAGCAAGAGGGTCTTTAAACAGAATTGATAAATTAGGTGACGCATCTGCTGATGATTTATCACACTACGCTATTGATGGTACAATTAAGTACAATATCTTAAAGAATACTGTAGTAGATCCATTCGTAGAAGTCGGTGGTGGTTATACTTGGGTTGACGAGATTGGTGCTGGTACTGTTAACGGTGGTGTTGGTGTTAATTTCTGGTTTACAGATAACATTGGTTTTACTTTACAAACTCAATATAAGCACGCTTTTGAAGATTACGGTGTTAAGCATTTTCAACACTTAGGTGGTCTTAACGTACGTTTCGGAGGTACTGATACTGATGGCGATGGTATTTATGATAAAGACGATGCTTGCCCAGAAGTTGCTGGTTTAGAAGCATTCAACGGTTGTCCTGATTCTGACGGTGATGGTATCGAAGATGGTAAAGATGCTTGTCCTAACGAAGCTGGTTCAAAAGAAATGAACGGTTGTCCAGACGCTGACGGTGATGGTATCGCTGACAAAGATGATGCTTGTCCTAATGAAGCTGGTGAAGCTTCTTTAGCAGGTTGTCCAGATGCTGACGGTGATGGCGTTGCTGATAAAGATGATCAATGTCCAAACGAAGCTGGTCCTGCTGATAACAACGGTTGTCCTTGGCCAGATTCTGATAACGATGGTGTATTAGATAAAGACGATGCTTGTCCAGAAGTTGCTGGTACTGTTGCTAACAATGGTTGCCCAGAAGTGACTGAAGAAGTTCAAAAGCAATTAAACGATTACGCTAGAACTATCTTATTTGACACTGGTAAATCTTCAATCAAAGCTGAGTCAACTTCAGTAATGGTAGACATCATCCAGATATTAAATGAATATCCTAATGCTAAATTTACAGTTGAAGGTCATACTGATAGTGTAGGTAGTGCTAAATTAAACCAAGCTTTATCTGAAAAAAGAGCTAACTCTGTTCGTGATTTCTTAATCAACGAAGGTATTGGTTCAGACAGATTAAGTGCTATTGGTTACGGTGAAGACAAGCCTATTACCACTAACAATACTAGAGCTGGTAGAAAGCAAAATAGAAGAGTTGAAATCAATTTGATTAAATAAGTTTAAGTATTTATTTCACTTTATATAATTTTAAAGCCCTGACAATTGTCAGGGCTTTTTATTTTTTCAATGTTTTTAAAAGAAGTTTTATCCGCTTTAACCTCTAAATTTTCGTCTTTTGAGAATTTGAACTTTATTTTGCCTTCCAATAGGTCAATTAGAGAGTTTAAGTCCTTAATAGCTTCAGAAAAGAACGCGCCTGTTTTTGCTCCTAAATGTTATACAATTGAGGCGTTTACAACCAAAATATCTGGTTTACAGCTTACAGACGCTACATATTTACAATTAAAACTCTTTGAAGTTTATAAGAATTTAGATGACAAAAACTTAGACGACTTTAAGATTTTTTCAACTTGGGCCAATAGTGTGCTTGGAGACTTCAATGAGATTGACCGTTATCTAATTAACCCTCAGGATATCTTTAACTATTTAAGTGAAATTTCTAGTATTAAAAACTGGAATCCAAATCAGGAGCCTACTTCACTTTTGAATAGATACATCAACTTCACCAAATCTCTTGAAACCTTATACTATAAATTAAATGAAGTTTTATTAAAAGAAAACCTTGGTTATCAAGGTATGAGATACAGAAAAGCCTCAGAGAATTGTGAACAATTTTTAAATGCGCATCATAATGAAAACTTCATTTTTGTTGGTCTAAATGCACTTAACAAAGCGGAATTAGAAATGCTTAAAGTATTTCTACAAAAAGAAAAAAACAGTATTTATTGGGATTTAGATAATTACTTCTTTACTGACAATTACCACGATGCAGGTTACTTTATGAGAAGTAATTTAAACCAATTTACCAATCATCAAAAGCAAATATATCGACTATCAAATGATACCTTTTTAAAAAAAGATATTATTAAAATTACTGGTGTTCCTAAAAACATAGGACAGACAAAAACTATTGGTGAAGAAATTGAAAAACTATCATCTGCTAATACATCTACTGCTATTGTTTTGGCTGACGAAAGTCTCTTAGCTCCCATTTTAAATGCACTCCCTGAGTCTGTTTTTGATTCAATTAACATTACTATGGGTTTACCTATAACCACTAGTAATAGCAGTAAATTAGTTATGTCACTATTTAAACTGGTAAACTCAGACTTAGAAAAAGGACTTTACTATGCAGATATTCAGAAACTTGCTTACAATCCTATTTTAGAATTTTTAGTTCAACCAACTAAACTAAGAGCATTTATAAAAAAACTAAAATCTAATAATGAGGTGTTAGTAACCAAAGTACATTTAATAGCACTTTTTGAAAACCACCAAAGTCTTCTACAACTAATTACGAACAAAATAATTCCAACAGAAATTTTACCTCAGTTTTCAGAAATACTGGTAAAGATTTATGCTTCTGAAATTCCAAATAAAATTGAAAAAGAATCATTAAAACTTATACTAAAACGTTTTTCTGAGTTGCAAAAAATGCTTTTGCAAAGCAAACATACCTTCAACTTAACTGATGTTGAGCTTTTAGTTAACAATGCACTCCAAGAACTTTCTATTTCATTTAAGAGTGATCCAACTAGTAGAATTCAAATTATGGGGCTTTTAGAAACTAGAGCCTTAGATTTCGACAACGTTGTTATATCATCTGTTAATGAAGGGGTTTTACCTGCTGGTAAATCTGACAACTCTTATATACCTTATGATGTTAAGCAAGAATTTGGCTTACCTACTACAAAAGAGAAAGATGCAGTTTACACCTATCATTTTTACAGATTATTACAGCGGGCAAAAAAAATTCACCTTATTTACAACACAGAACCAGATGTTTTAAAAGGCGGAGAACCAAGCAGGTTTATCTATCAAATAACCACAGATAGCAATCTTAGTCAATTACTAGAAAGAAACTATTTATCACAAGAGATAACACCACAGGTTAGTGGTCTAAAATCTATTTTGAAAACAAAAAGCTTAATAACCTCTTTATCTGAATTAGCTCAAACTGGTTATTCTCCCAGTTCATTGTCTAGCTACATTAGAGACCCATTTACTTTTTATAAACAACATATTCTTAAAATTGAATCTCCTGACACCATAGATGTAGATGTTGCTTATAATGTTTTGGGTACTATAATTCATGATAGTTTAGAAAAATTGTATTTACCACTTATTGCTAAGGAATTAACGCAAAGCCATTTTAAAGCTTTAGAGCCCTTAGTTGAAGAATACGTATTTACTGAATTTGAAAAATACTATCCTAAGACAGCTATTCTAAAAGGAAAGAATTTTATTCTTTTCAATGTAATTATAAAGTATGTGCATTCTGTAATTCTACAAGATATAGCGACTTTAAAACTCGGAGCATTAAAAATAATTAGTTTGGAAAAGAAGCTACGTTCTAAATTTACCTTACCAAATGGAGACAGCTTTGTTTTAAAAGGAAAGTTAGATAGAATCGATGTCTTTGAAGGACAAACCCGTGTAATCGATTATAAAACGGGCAGCGTAGAATCTTCTTCTTTAAAATTAAATGACATGAAGTTGATAGCTTCTGAAAACAAATATGACAAGGCTTTTCAACTTCTCTGCTACTCACTATTGTATAAAAAAGAAACGGGTAAAATACCCCATTCTGCTTTTATTCTTCCAATAAAACAAATACATAAAGGTCTTTTACCAGTTACCTATAACAAAAGCTCACTCATTACTACAGAACTTATTGAAGAATTTACCAAAGAACTATATGGTTTAGTTCTTGAGCTCCATAATCCTGAAATACCCTTTTTAGAAAAAGAAATATAACTACTTAAGGTCTGGTCTGGTTGGCCTTACTTCAATTTTACTTGGTAGCGTTCTTGGATGCATGGTTAGTAAATCAACAACCAATTTGCCAATATCTTCTGGTTGAATTTTCCAAGCATCTTTATCAGAAGGATTATTACCATTAAAATGCGTAGCAACTGAACCTGGCATAATTGTAGTCACTTTAATACCATATTTGCGCAAATCTAACATGGCCGCTTGGGTAAACCCTACTACGCCAAATTTAGTGGCATTGTAACCTGCTCCACTTGCAAAAAAATTAGTTCCAGCTAAACTTGCTAGGGTCATGTAATACCCTTTACTCTTTTTTAATTCATCTACAGATGCTTTTAAGGTATTAAATACGCCGTTTAGGTTTGTATTTATCATTTGGTTCCAGTCTTCTATTTCCATCTCATCAATTGGCGCAAAATGGCCGACACCAGCATTTGCCAATACAACGTCTAAGGAACCCCAGTGGTTTTTAATTTTTGTCACCGCATCAACCTCATCATTAAGTAAAGTAACATCAGATAACACACCTAAAACATTAGCATTGTTTAAAATAGAAATGGCATTATCTAAAGCTTCTTTATCTCGGCCACTTATGGCTACTTTCATTCCGTTTTCTAACAAACTTTTTGCTACTCCAAGACCAATTCCTTTACTTCCGCCAGTTATATATGCTACTTTTCCTTCTAAGTTCATGTTATTTTAATTTTAAGCTAAAGTTCTTAATTGTATTAGCCAATTACAAAAAAAGCATCCTAAAGGATGGTTAAGATTTGAGGAAAATATCAAGTTCTAAATTTCACTTTTTTGAGAACAATACTGTTACCTTTTATAGAACGTAATTAGATGAACTTCCTTTAGCTTAAATAAGCTAAAGATTTGAAAACATAATTTCTTGTTAACCAGCTCGTCTAAAATTAAAGTGCTAAGGCAATACCTTTTGCAAACGAATTATGGTTACTTTTTTTTCTCTTTTTTCTTCAAGTATTATCTCTCTTTCAATGTAAGAGATTATAAAATGTTCCCCTATATGTTTTTGCAGATGTATAGGATATCTATCTAAAATAACAGAAAGAATATCATCAAAATAAACAGTTTCATCATTCCCGATTGTTGATTTTATACAAAATGAATAGGAATTCTCTACTTTTCCTAGGTAAATACCTTCTAACCTATTTAATTTATTGGATTCTTGGCTTGGATAGCCTAAAGAGGTCAAAACTATTAGAAGGAGTATTCGCATAATTATCTTACTGTTCGTTTTCTTAAAATTTAACTGTTAGTATTTGAGTACGAGCAGCTTATTCTGGTTTGTAGCTTGTTCTGGAGATGGAAGTTGAAACTCCGTTTAAAAATTGAAAACTGGTATTTAATAGAGCTTAAACTACTTTAAAGCACTGCCAGTAACATCAGTTAAATTTTAAGTAGTTACCTACAGATTATATAATATTTCCAGTTCAACTAAATTGGTTGTATTATAAATTACCTCAAAGTAACGTATGATTGTACTTAACGCTTTAGTTTAATTTGCTTAAAGAGAAGGGCTAAATGCATTGAGAGTTAAAAATGTTTGTGCGTCTCAATATTTTATTGGAAAGATGAAAGGTACAACTAGAATTAGAAGTATTCTCTAAACGTTTGTTAATGTTTACGAATGTAATTTAAGACTTTAGCTGTGTTCTTCTAAAAACAACTGCTATAGGATAGAAAAATAAAAGAGGTAAAACATCCTGCTTCAGATTTAAATCCGTTTCTTTACAAATATTACGGCTTGTAAGCAGTATGATTGCATCCCTTAAATAATAAAGCAAGCTCTCTCCTTTATCCATAATCTATTTCCAAGGACTGCTTTTTAATTATTTTTTGCTTGTCTCAACTAATTTCAAAAGACTTTTAAACCAAATTGAACTATTGGTTTAAAACGATACAATCACCTTAGCTGTACCTGACTAATACTGTAATTGCTCTTGTCATAAAAACATCATCCAATAAAACCAATTTAATAAGATTAGATATGCTAAAAATTAAAATATTACCTGGAGAAAACATTGAAAGAGCTTTAAAAAGATATAAAAGAAAAGTCCGAAAAACCAAGCAGATGAACATACTTAAAAAAAACCAGGAGTTCACCAAAAAATCTAAACAAAAAAGAGATGAATTGGCCAAGGCAGTATATCGAAATCAATATTTAATAAACCAAGAAGAATAAAATATGGACAAAGACCTTAATCTAGCTGTTTTAATAGACGGTGACAATATTCCATCAAAATATGTCAAGGAAATGTTAGAAGAAATTGCAAAATATGGGAATCCAAGTATAAAAAGAATTTATGGTGATTGGACAAAACCTAGTTTAGCAAAATGGAAAGATGTTCTTCTAAAAAATGCTATTACTCCAATTCAACAATACGGCTACACTACTGGAAAGAATGCAACCGATAGTGCAATGATAATAGACGCCATGGATATATTATATTCTGGTAAGGTAAATGGGTTTGCTTTAGTATCTAGTGATAGTGATTTTACACGATTAGCCGTTAGACTTAGAGAAGCCGGAATGAAAGTTTTCGGAATTGGAGAGAAGAAAACTCCGGACCCCTTTATAGTTTCATGTGACAAATTTATTTATCTAGAAATTCTAAGGAACAATCATTTAGATGAAACTAGTCTTCCACAAAAAAACAATAAAGATAAGGTTGATAGCATCACAAATAAGGTTATTAGCTTAATTCTAAGCACCATTTCAGATGTAGAGGATGAAGATGGCTGGGCATTTTTGGGAGAAGTTGGAAAGCTTTTACAAAAGAAACAGCCAAATTTTGATCCTAGAAACTATGGCTTTCGTAAGCTCACTCCACTTGTAAAATCATTAAATCAAATACAAATTGAATCACGAAAAAATCCAAAAGGCAGTGGAAACCTTATTTATGTTAGAATTAATTCTTAAAGAAAAATGAAGCCCCTAACAATTTCAAAACAAATTACAAATAGAGATAGCCCATCTCTCATTAAATACCTCAACGATGTTGGGCGTATCCCTATGATTACAAGTGAAGAAGAGGTGAATCTGGCAGTTATAATTAGACAGGGTGATAAAAAAGCCTTAGAAAAATTGGTTTCGGCAAATCTAAGGTTTGTTGTTTCAGTTGCCAAACAATATCAATTTAGAGGATTAATTCTTCATGACTTAATTAATGAAGGAAATCTTGGCCTTGTAAAAGCGGCAGAAAAATTTGATGAAACAAGAGGGTTCAAATTTATTTCATACGCGGTTTGGTGGATACGTCAAGGAATGATTCAGGCAATTTCAGAAAAGTCAAGAATTGTTAGACTACCCTTGAATAAATTGGAGGCTTTAAATAAAATTTCTTCACAGTTTGAGCAATTAAACCAAAGAGAACCTTCTGCTCAGGAAATTTCAGAGTTAACAGATTTGTCAATGAACGAAATTCAATTTTGTTTAACAAACGGTTCCTCAACATTATCAATGGATGATTCTTTAAAAAATATCGATGGAGAATTAATTTACAGAGACATTATGCGCTCAGATAGTTCTACAAACCCAGAAAACAAACTTTTCTCAGACTCCATGAAATCTGAAATTGAGAAACTTCTTAACATTCTACCATCACGTGAATCTTATATTATAAAAATGTGCTTTGGTATTGGTGTTTTAGTTCCCTTAACATTGAATGAAATAGGTAGTACATTAGCTATTACTCCTGAAAGAACTAGGCAGCTCAAAATGTCAGCGTTGGTACGCTTAAGACAATTATCTTCTTATAATAACTTAGAAAGTTATCTGGATTAATCATCAAAATCTATGATGTATATTGGTAATTCTGAATTAAAATAGCTTCAAAAGTCAAATACTCTTGAAGCGTTATAATAACTGGTGGAGAATACCGGATTCGAACCGGTGGCCTCTTGCCTGCCAGGCAAGCGCTCTAGCCAACTGAGCTAATCCCCCATTGTAAGTTCGCAAAGGAACTACTTTTTACGATGTTGTCAAAATCAAAACTTTTTTACACTCAAAACTAGTACCGGAACTGGCGCAAAGAATTCAGACTTTGAAATAGTGCTTTTTTCCCATAGTTTTTTAAAGAACCCTCTTTTTCTTCTAAAAACACATAACATATCTGGTTGTTTGCTATGAAAGTGCTCCAACACACCCAAATATGTTGTTTGATTTTCTGAAATACTTACGTTCTTACTTAAGTCTAACAAGGCCGTGTTTATTTGCAAATCTTCTTCTGAATATCCTGGAGTTTTTACCAACAACAATTCAATTTCAGCTTTGAATTTATTTTTAATTGTTGTTAATGGCTGTAAAACCTTGTTTCGTTTTACAATACCTGACTTAAAAGCTACCAAAATGTTTTTCAAAGGCTTATACTCCGTTCCTTTAGGAACAATTAATAAAGGCACATTGGTTTTCTTAACTATTTTACCAGAAGTTCTCCCCAGGTACATCTCTTCATTAACTTCATTACTTCTCGGTGATAAAATAACCAAGTCTATCGCCAACTCTTCATTTAACGTGTTTAAACCATCTATGATTTCACCATTATAGGTTGCTACTTTAATATCTAACCCTTTAGTGTCAACTTGTTTAATAATCTCTTTAGCATGCTCTTTGTTCGCCATAGCAACTTTTTCTTCGGCTCTACCCAAATTACCAGCAGCAGTTGTAAAACTAAACACCTCCATTACATAAATGTTTGCACCAAAATCTTTAGCAAAATCTATAGCATATTGTAATGTTTTGTGAGCATTTGATGAAGTGCCTAAAGGCACTAAAATATTATTCATAATTGGTTACTTATGTTATTCCTCTAAATTTACAACGAATTCAAGATGTTGAGATGATTCGTAAAGCAAAGTTATCAGAAATACCTGAAATTTTAGCGATTACTAAAGCATGTGCTTTAAAAATGATTTCCAATGAAATACATCAATGGAATGAACACTACCCTTCAAAAGAAGCTTTTGTAAAAGATATTGAACGAGACGAGTTGTACGTTCTCGAAAAAAACAATGGTATTATTGCCGGAGTTACCATTTCAACCTTTATGGATGCAGAATATATTCCCGTAAAATGGCTCACAGCAAATACAAATAATATATACATACACAGACTCTACGTACACCCCAAAGAACAAGCTAAAGGGTTGGCCCAACAACTTATGGATTATGCAGAAAATTATGCGAAATCAAATGGGGCTACATCTGTAAGACTTGATACTTTTTCACAAAACACCAGAAATCAAAAGTTTTATGAAAAAAGAGGCTACTTTAAACTAGGTGACATCTTTTTTCCGAAACAAAGTAAACACCCATTTCACTGTTATGAATTGGTTTTAAAATAGATATGAAAACTAAGCTAAAAGTAGAGTTTATATCAATTAATCGTTTGGCAATACCTGCTACCATTTCTGGTATTGCAGAACCTCTTCTATCTATTACAGATACTGCAGTTGTTGGTAATATTCCTATTGATGGTTTAGAGTCTTTAGCGGCTGCCGGTATCGTGGGTTCTTTTTTATCTATGCTTATATGGGTCTTAGGCCAAACTAGAAGTGCAATATCTGCTATTATTTCCCAATATTTAGGAGCCAATAAACTCAATGAAGTGCGCGATTTACCTGCTCAGGCAATTTTTCTAAATATTACTTTAAGCCTAGTAATTTTACTTTCTACCTTTTTTATTGCAGAAGATATTTTTCGCCTGTTTGAGGCAAAAGGTAAAATTTTAAGTTATGCTGTTGACTATTATAAAATTAGGGTTTGGGGTTTTCCTTTAACCCTATTCACTTTTGCTGTATTTGGTATTTTTAGAGGTTTACAAAACACCTTCTATCCTATGCTTGTGGCAATAATTGGCGCGGTTTTGAACATTGTTTTAGATTTTATTTTAGTTTACGGCGTAGAAGATGTTTTACCACCTATGTATCTAAAAGGTGCCGCTTGGGCAAGTTTAATAGCTCAGGCAATAATGGCTTTACTTGCCTTTATTTTATTAAAAGTTAAAAGTAATATCAGCCTAAAACTTACCTTGCCTTTTAATAAAGAACTGCCCCAACTCATTTACATGAGTCTCAATTTATTTGTAAGAACTTTAGCCCTAAATTTAGCTTTGATGCTTGCCGTAAGAGAAGCAACTTCATTAGGAGACCGCTATATAGGAGCACACACCATTGCAATTAATCTATGGTTATTTTCTGCTTTTTTTATTGATGGTTATTCAGCTGCAGGTAATAGTATGGCTGGTAGACTACTTGGTTCTAAAGATTACCAAGGTTTGTGGTCTTTAGCTAAAAAAGTGAATGTATACGGTAGTGTAGTCAGCTTAGTTTTATTGTTCTTCGGTTTTGTTTTCTACAATCAATTAGGTCGTCTTTTTTCGCAAGAATCAGAAGTTTTAACTGCATTTTATCAAGTTTTTTACTTAGTGCTATTGGCTTTACCAATTAATACAATTGCATTTTTGTTTGATGGTATTTTTAAAGGTATGGGTAAAATGAAATTTCTAAGAAACGTATTATTAATCGCCACACTATTAGGTTTTATTCCTACACTATATATTGGAAAGTATTTGAATTTGGGTTTGCATGCTATTTGGATAGCATTTATTGTTTGGATGGTACTAAGAGGTGCTCCACTGGTTATTAAATTCCGCAATACTTTTAAACCACTATTAAAAGAATCCTAAGTAATTTTAGGGTAAATTAAACGCATAGTTAAAGAAGTTACTATTATGACTACGGAAAGACAAAACGGAAGCTTATACACTAATATTGAAAACAGAATTGCTTATGTAGAATTTGGTCATCCAGCTAGTAATTCTTTTGTTTCAGAACTGTTAGACCGTTTAGCACAAACCATTAGTGATTTATCTAAAAACGTTGATGTAAACGCAATTCTCTTAAAATCTGAAGGTGAAAAAGCATTTTGCGCAGGAGCTTCTTTTGATGAATTAGTAGCTATTAGCAATCTAGAAGAGGGAAAAGCATTTTTTAGTGGCTTTGCCAAAGTCATCAACGCTATGCGTGTTTGCTCAAAGCCAATTATTGGACGTATTCAAGGTAAAACAGTTGGTGGAGGTGTAGGATTAGCCTCTGCTTGCGATTACGTTTATGCTACTGAAGCGGCTGCCATAAAACTCTCAGAAATTTCTATTGGTATTGGCCCCTTTGTTATTGCGCCAGCAGTTGAACGCAAAATTGGCAAAGCGGCACTAGCTGAACTTTCTTTTTATCCTACAGAATGGAAAAATGCCTATTGGGCTAAAGAGAAAGGTCTTTATGCCAAAGTATATGATTCTATTTCTGAAATGGATAAGAATATTGAAATACATCTAGAAAAACTAGCGTCATATAACCCTGAAGCTCTTGCTGCCATGAAAAAAGTACTTTGGGAAGGTACTGAAAACTGGTCTCAAACGTTAGCAGATAGAGCAGCGCTTTCTGGTAAACTGGCTTTATCTGAAGCAACCAAATCTGCTTTAGCAAAATTTAAAAAGTAATATGGATATTCTCTCCCTTTTAAACAGCGATATTGTTTTCCCCCTTTTAGCGTTATTGGTTATAGCCATTTATATTTTTACGAGAATGAGAAATAACAGAAGGTTTAAGCGTTAATTTCAATGATTAAAAAGCACCGACCTATGTTGTGGTTACTTTTTTATGGTTTTCTCTTTTTAATAGGCATTGTAATTCTATATTTTACTTACAACCAATACGCTAAAACACAGCGTTTACTTGAAAATGGTATTAAAACTACAGGAACCGTTGAAAGCTATATTACCTCATCTGGTGATAATGGAACCATGTACAAACCAGTAATCACATTTAAAGACAAAAGAGGCAGGCAGCGAGAGTTTGTTAGTGAGATTTCATCTAAACCACCAGCCTATGAAATTGGTGAAAAAGTTAAACTGGTGTATGATATTAGAAAAGATAGCAATGTTAAAACCGTTTCTTTCTGGGGGTTGTACAGAGGTGTAGTTATCCCAGCTATGATTGCCTCTCCATTTTTAGTAATTGGGGCAGCATATCTTCTTTATAGATTATACTAATCTAATTTTAAATACTTTTGTTTTCAATGGAAAACATTTCATTTGAGGCTGGTAAAAAAATCTATTTTTCTAGTGACAATCATTTAGGGGCGCCAACCTTTAAAGAGAGCTTACCCCGAGAGAAAAAATTTATAGCTTGGTTAGATTTTGTAAAAAAAGATGCTGCAGCTATTTTTCTTATGGGCGACTTATTCGACTTTTGGTTTGAGTATAAAACGGTTGTCCCTAAAGGGTTTACGAGAACACTTGGTAAACTTGCTGAACTCACAGACGCTGGTATTCCTATCTATTATTTCGTTGGTAACCACGACCTTTGGATGAATGGTTATTTTGAAGAAGAACTCAACATTCCGGTTTATCATAAACCACAACAACTTAGCATAAACAACAAACAATTTTTTATTGGTCACGGAGATGGTTTAGGACCCGGCGATTTGGGGTTCAAACGAATGAAAAAGGTATTTACCAACCCTTTAGCTAAGTGGTTTTTTAGATGGTTACACCCCGATTTAGGTGTGCGTTTGGCGCAACACTTATCTGTTAATAATAAAATTATTTCTGGTGATGCTGATGCTACTTTTCTTGGTGAAGATAAAGAATGGTTAATACAATATTGTAAACGCAAATTAGAAACTGATCATTACGATTATTTTATTTTTGGCCATAGGCATTTGCCGTTAGAAATTGATTTAAAAGAACGTTCTAAATACATCAATTTAGGAGATTGGGTTCAATATTTTACGTATGCTGTTTTTGATGGAAATGAATTGAAATTAGAGACCTTTTCAAAATAGAATATCATCAATTTATTTACATGGTATACTTTTTTACTAATCCATATCACTCTGCTCTTCAACATCTTTAGATAAATCTAGTTTTCTAAAACTTGGTGATAAAATGGCCATTCCACCAACCGTTAACAAGGTCATACATCCGCCAAAAACCACCGCAGTTACCGTACCCATAAGTTTAGCGGTTACTCCACTTTCAAAAGCACCTAATTCATTTGAAGAGCCCACAAAAATTGAGTTGACAGATGCTACCCTACCACGCATATTATCAGGCGTTTTTAATTGCAAAATAGTTTGCCTGATAATCATAGAAACGCCATCTACAGCTCCACTGGCAAATAAAGCTATTACAGATAACCAAAAATATTTTGATAAGCCAAATATTATGATGCATACGCCAAATGCAAAAACGGCAATCAACAATTTTTTACCCGCATTTTTGTGAAGAGGAAAACGGGTAGAGGCTATCATAATTAATGATGCTCCAACCGCAGGTGCCGCTCTTAATATACCAAAGCCTTCTGAACCTACTTTCAATATATCTTGTGCAAAAATAGGTAGAAGTGCAACTGCGCCTCCAAAAAGTACTGCAATCATATCTAAAGTAAGCGCTCCTAAAATAGCTTTGGTACTAAACACAAATCTTAATCCATCTTTCAAACTTTGCAGTACAGGTTCACCTAATTTGGGATTTAAAATGGGTTTTCTTTTTATCTGAGACAAGAATACTAATGCCAAAAGTGAAAAGCCAAAGATTACACATAAAGACCAGTGAACACCAATCCAACCTATTGAAAAGCCCGCAAATGCAGGACCTACAACAGCGGCAACTTGCCAAGTTGAGCTACTCCAAGTTGCTGCGTTAGGATATATCTTCTTTGGAACAATTAAGGCAATTAAAGAGAAAATTGTTGGCCCAATAAAAGCCCTAACCAAGCCTCCAAGAAATACCAATGCATATACGGTGTATAAAATTGATTTTTCTGAATAGGTAGCTTCAACACTGGGTAAGGTTACTAAAAAAAGACCAAGGCTAATTACTGAAAATCCTAAAATACATTTAACCAATAAGTTTCGTTTTTCATTTTGATCAACAATATGACCCGCAAAAAGGGCAATGCTTACGGCAGGAATTATCTCCATTAAACCAATAATACCTAAACTTAAAGGGTCTTTAGTTAAAGAATATACTTGCCACTCTATAACTATAAACTGCATGCTCCAAGCAAAAACCATAGCAAACCGAACCAATAAAAATATATTGAATTCTTTATAACGCAAGGCAGCATAAGGATCCAAAGGTTTTGCCATAATTAAATTGTTATTTCAATTCGGTTACCTTCAGGGTCTAAAATTACACTTTCATAAAACCCGTCTCCTGTTGTTCGTGGTTCACCAACTACGGTAAACCCTTCTTGTATTATTTGGTTGGTCAGCATATCTACTTTTTTCTTAGAACCCACAGATATTGCAAAGTGAGTTAAACCAGTATGCTCAATTTCTTTTGCTTCTAATACCGGTATTTCGGGTTTGTGCATAAGTTCTAATTGTGCACCATCAGCAAATGAAATAAAGTAAGATTTAAAATTCTTTTTAGGGTTATAATAGAGTGCATTAGATTTGCCGTTAAAATATCTTTCATAAAAAGATTTACTCTTCTCTAAATCTTGTACCCAAATGGCTATATGCGCTATCCTCATCTAATATCTTTTATTCGCAGCTGAAGGTTAACTTGGCCATTCCATTCATTTTCTTCAATTACATAAGCAATATCAAACTGCTGTCTACCTTTTATCAGTGCTATTTTGTCTCCCAAACCAAAACCAATACAACCAATAGGTTGACTACCGTTTTTAGTAACGGCTATTTTTAGGTGTTTTTCTTTTTCTCCTACCCCTTTGCCATAACCAGTGTCTACAACACCTCTAGTCATAAAAACAGGCGCCATATTCCCTGGTCCAAATGGCGCAAATTGTTTAAGAATTCTGTAAAATTTAGGAGTAATTTCTTCGAGTTCTAACTCAGCATCAATATGAATTTCTGGAGTTAACAATTGTGGGTCTATAGTCTCTGCAACTACTTTTTCAAATTGTTGTTTAAAGGTTTCAAATTGTTCTTCTAGCAATGTTAAGCCTGCTGCATATTTGTGCCCTCCAAATTGCTCAATACAATCGGCACAACCTTCTAAGGCTTCATATACATCAAAACCCTTTACAGACCGTGCAGAAGCCGCCAACTTATTTCCACTTTTAGTGAACACAAGTGTAGGCCTATAATACGTTTCTGTTAGTCTTGATGCCACAATACCAATAACACCTTTATGCCAGTCTTCTTGATAAACCACAGAGGTAAAGCGCTCTTCTTCTTTATTTTGTTTGATTTGTAGTAATGCGGCTTCAGTTATTTCTTTATCCATGTCTCGCCGATCAGAATTAAACTGTTCTATTTCAGCGGCAATAGCATTTGCTTTTTCAATTTCTGATGCCATCAAAAGATTAACTGCAAACTGGCCATGTTCCATTCTACCAGCAGCATTAATTCTAGGGGCTAGAATAAAAACAACATCTGTAATAGTAAGCTGTTCTTTTTTTATCTGATTAGCAATGGCTTTTATTCCTATTCGTGGATTACTATTAATTATTTGTAGGCCGTAATAGGCTAAAACACGATTTTCCCCTGTAATGGGAACGATATCTGCAGCGATTGCAGTTGCTACTAAATCTAAATAGGGTAGCAAATCATTAATGTCTTCACCATAACGTTGACCTATAGCTTGAATTAATTTAAAACCCACCCCACAACCACAAAGTTCTTTATAAGGGTAATTACAGTCTTTTCTTTTGGGGTCTAATACAGCTACTGCATCTGGAATTTCATTTCCTGGTCTATGGTGGTCACAAATAATAAAATCAATAGCCTTTTGCTTGGCATATTCTACCTTATCAAGAGCTTTTATACCACAGTCTAAAGCTATGATTAAAGAAAAGTTGTTGTCCTCAGCAAAATCAATTCCTTGGATAGAAACTCCATATCCTTCAGTGTATCTATCTGGAATATAGGTAGCAACATTCGGATACTTGTCTAGTAAATAACTACCTACCAAGGCCACACTTGTGGTACCATCTACATCATAATCACCATAGACCAAGATATTTTCCCCTGCCTGGATGGCTTTCTCAATTCTACCCACTGCAACATCCATATCTTGTAACAAGAAAGGGTCATGTAAATCTGTTAACTGCGGGCGAAAAAATTTCTTTGCCTGTTCAAAATTGCTAATATTGCGCTGTATCAAAAGTTGTGCAATATTTTTATCTACCTGCAACGATTTTGATAACTGTAAAATATTTTCCTTTTGTGGTTTTGGTTTAAGTGTCCAGCGCATGGTTTTCAAGTTTATTGTCGTAATTTAAGAGGATTCCCATTTTTAGAAAACAATACCATGAATAAGACTATCGATACCATCAACTTAACTTTTTAGCTGTTTAAAGTAAATGTTATTTATGATGAAAAATAGTTTCAATTTCCATGGTAGCAAATTGCCTAAACATTTCCATAACCCCGCAATATTTCTCTACAGATAAATTAACTGCTTTTGTAAGTTTAGCTTCGTCTAAAGCTTTGCCATAGAAATGATACTCAACCTTAACCTTGTGATAGTACTTTGGGTGCTCCTCTGTTAATTCGCCAATAGTTTCAATGGTAAAATCTTCTACGGCCAACTTCATCTTACGAATCAGCATTGCTATATCTAAACCTGAACAACCTGCTAAAGAAGAAAGCATTAACGCTTTTGGTCTATACCCCAAGCCCTCACCACCGTCGTCAAGGCTTGCATCAATATTTAAGTCTAAACCTGATGGATTATTACTTTGCAAGGCCATTTTACCTAACCATTTGGTGGTCACGTGATTATTAACTGCCATTAGTTTTGTTTTTGTGATTGATAAAAATACGACTTAAATTAGGAGTCATTGTCCCCTATTCTTATACATCCTTAACTTTTATTCTTCTGGCAATTTATTAACTAAACTAAACTTCATGGCGCTTGTAAATCCGTTAGACCCCAACCACGACACAGACACTAAAAAACTAGCTGAATTTTTTAATGAAACTCTTGGCTTTTGTCCTAATTCTGTGTTAACCATGCAGCACAGGCCAGCCATTTCTAAGGCCTTTATCAACTTAAATATGGCGGTTATGGCTAATGAAGGCAAGGTTACTTCTGCACTTAAGCGAATGATTGCTTGGGTAAGTAGCAATGCTACTGGTTGCCGGTATTGCCAAGCTCATGCCATTAGAGCCGCTGAACGCTATGGTGCAGAACAAGAACAATTAGACAACATTTGGGAATACCGTACTCACCCGGCCTTTTCAGAAGCAGAACGCGCGGCATTAGATTTTTCATTGGCAGCTTCTCAAGTACCTAACACTGTTAGTGCCGAAATAAAAGAACGTCTACATGAACATTGGACAGATGGTGAAATTGTAGAAATGTTAGGGGTAATTTCTTTATTTGGTTACCTGAATAGGTGGAATGATAGTATGGGTACAACTATTGAAGATGGTGCTGTCGACAGTGCCAACCAATACTTAGGCAAGTACGGCTGGGAAAAAGGAAAACATGATGGGAGTATTTACTAAATGGTTGTAAAAGACATTTATTTCTTTCCTTTTACTACAAGAACAAATTCTCCTTTAGGTGGTTTTACTGTAAAATGAGCCAACACCTCTTTTATGGTACCTCTTATGGTTTCCTCATACATTTTGGTTAATTCTCTTGATGCTGAAATTGATCTTTCTTCTCCGAAGTATTCTGCAAAATGAGTGAGCGTTTTTATGAGTTTATGCGGACTTTCATAAAAAACCATTGTTCTGGTTTCCTCTGCCAGTTGTATTAATCTTGTTTGCCTTCCTTTTTTTATGGGTAAAAATCCTTCGAATACAAAACGGTCGTTAGGCAATCCGCTGTTTACCAATGCCGGAACAAATGCCGTAGCCCCTGGTAAGCATTCTACCGCTATATTATTTTCTATACAAGCTCTGGTTAATAAAAACCCTGGGTCTGAGATTGCTGGTGTTCCCGCATCAGAAATTAACGCCAACTGTGCCCCAGATTGTAGTTTTTTAACCAAACTATCAACCATCTTATGCTCGTTGTGCATGTGATGACTCTGTAATGGAGTGGTTATCTCAAAATGTTTTAAAAGCTTGCCACTAGTTCTAGTATCTTCTGCCAAGATTACATCTACCTCATTCAAAACTTTTATTGCTCTAAATGTTATGTCTTCTAAATTGCCTATTGGCGTTGGAACCAGATATAATTTTCCCATACTGTAAAAGTAAATGGATTTTTAATTCTAAATCTCAAGCACAAAAAAACCGACTGTTACTAACAATCGGTTTTATTAAAACGTTTAGATTTCTATTTAGGCAAACTTTCTTTCAATCAGTGCTTTGAATCTATTCTCATATTCTTCTTTCCCCGCCCAATTATTATATTCTGGTTTAACCATATTATCAATAAAAGACATTGATTTTTCTTCAGAATCAATGGTGTTTAATTCTTCTATAACACGCTGATATTCGTGTATGTTATCATTAAATAAGTGCTTAATAAAAGCGAGCTTATCATTTAAGCCAATTTGTATGGTTTTGCTACTTAAGCTATCATTTAAAGATTTTGGTTTTGCAACTTTAGCGGTCACTGTTTCGGTTACACTAGTTATCACCTCTGTTTTTGTTGCCTCTGGTTTTGCCACAAATTCTCCAAAAATATACTCTAAGGCTTCACTAGGCATTTCAGAAACCATTTCTTTAATGGTGTGCATACCTGGTGTTATAATGTCTTCTTGATGTGGGTTGTTTTCTGGAACAGTTTTGTTTCCGCTTAACACTCTATTTGCCATGGTCTCAAACCTACTTGCTAAAACATTTTTAGAAACATCAACCTCAACATCACTCAACTTTTCATCAATAAACTTAAGCACCGCTAACTTTTCGTAAAGGTCTTTAGCAGTGTCATAAATTTCAGTAAGTTCTTTATCTTCTCTAGATGTAATTATATCTGTGGCAATCTTTACTAATTCTTCTCTAAGTTTACGTTTCATAGCCCTAAATCTTTATCTTTTAAAGTTAAAATCAAATTCCGTGCCCGATTAAGAAGAAAAGGTTAAATTTTTCGAAATGGGTTTGGGGGTCTTTTTTGTAATTTCGTTTCTTCTAATTAAAAACGGAGAATTCTAAAATTTCGTTTAAAAGTACGCTATGTTTCTTGAAAACACTATAAACCATGAAGAACAATTTGGGTGGATTGAGGTTATCTGTGGCTCTATGTTTTCAGGAAAAACTGAAGAATTAATTCGGCGCTTAAAACGAGCAAAGTTTGCTCAACTTAACGTTGAAATTTTTAAACCTCAGGTTGATATAAGGTATGACGAAGATATGGTGGTGTCTCATGATGCTAATGAAATACGTTCTACCCCAGTACCTGCGGCTGCAAATATTAGGCTATTAGCCGACAATTGTGATGTTGTTGGTATAGATGAAGCTCAATTTTTTGATGATGAGATTGTATCTGTCTGTAACGATTTAGCCAACAAAGGTATTCGTGTAATTGTTGCTGGCTTGGATATGGATTTTAAAGGAAATCCGTTTGGGCCCATGCCTGCACTTATGGCTACGGCAGAATACGTGACTAAGGTACATGCCATATGCACACGAACAGGCAATCTAGCCAACTATAGCTTTAGAAAATCTAAAAATGACAAATTGGTGTTGTTGGGTGAAACCGAAGAATATGAACCCCTAAGTAGAGCTGCATACTATAAAGCTATGTTGACAGAGAAAGTCAATAAAATGAAGGTTGATTCAGAAGAAATTAAGCCCAATAAAAAGGTGGCAAATGAATAAAATTTCTGAGACTATACTTGAAATTAATCTGGATGCCTTAGCACATAATTTCAGCTTTCTTAAAAATAAACTCAAGGCCAATACCCTTTTTTTGGGGGTGGTTAAGGCTTTTGCCTATGGTAGTGATATGGTGACAATGGCAAAAGAATTGGAGCTTTTAGGAGCTGACTATTTAGCTGTTGCTTATGCTAAAGAAGGTGTTTTGCTTCGCGATGCAGGCATAAGATTGCCCATACTGGTACTACACCCCCAGCCCATCAATTTTCAAGAAATTATTGATAGGTGTTTAGAACCCAATATATATTCTCGCAAAATATTTGAAGAATTTGAAGCCGTTGCATCTCAAAAAAATCAAAAGCACTATCCCATACATGTAAAATTCAATACGGGTTTAAATCGTTTAGGTTTTACTGTAAAAGATGTAGATTGGATAGCTTCTCAATTAAACCAAACTACTGCTGTAAAAATTAAGACTGTTTTCTCACACTTAGCTGCTTCAGAAGATTTAAATGAAAAAGCATATTCTCTTGGTCAAATTGAAACTTTTAAAAAAGTAAGTAAAAACCTTTCTGATAATATAGGTTACCAACCTATTAGACATACCTTAAATACCTCAGGTATTCTTAATTATCCAGAAGCACAATTTGAAATGGTACGTAGTGGTATTGGTTTGCATGGTTATAGTAACGATAGTAAAATTGATTTGGAGCTTAAGCCAATAGCTAGTTTAAAAACTATTATTTCTCAATTACATAAGGTAGAGGCTAATGAATCTGTTGGTTATAATAGAGCCTTCACCTCTAATGAAAGGCGAATTACTGCAACTTTACCTCTAGGCCATGCAGATGGTATTGGTAGACAATATGGTGGTGGTAATACCTATGTGTTTGTAAATGGTGCTAAAGCACCCATAATAGGTAATGTTTGTATGGATATGATTATGATAGACGTTACCGGTATTACTTGTAAAGAAGGTGATGAAGTACTAATTTTTGGTGGTAAGGCATCTGCAGAAAAATTTGCGAATACGGCAAACTCCATTTCATACGAAATTTTAACAGCTGTTTCTCAGCGAGTTAAAAGAATATTTGTTAAAACATAGCCATAGTTTTAATTTTTTTTTAACTTTTGCGCTTGTAACCAGTTTAAACTATAAAACATGCTTAAGGAATTTAAAGATTTTATCATGACCGGCAACGTTATCGACTTTGCCGTTGCAGTAATTATGGCAGGTGCTGTTGGCCTTGTTGTTAATGGATTTGTTGCTGACATTGTAATGCCAGTTGTAGGTCATTTTGCTGGAGGTCTCGATTTTTCTGAAATGAAAGTTGTGCTAGACGAAGCAGTAGTAGCTGCTGATGGATCAGTAACAACACCTGAAAACGCCATTAGATGGGGTTCTTGGGTAAACACAATTGTTAACTTAATTATTGTTGGCTTTGTAATGTTTTTGATTGTTAAAGCTTATAACAAATCAAAGAAGAAAAAAGAGGAGGAGCCTGCTGCAGATCCAGGTCCATCAGAAGTTGATTTATTAAAAGAGATTAGAGACGCTCTAAAAAAGTAAACGTAGTTCTTAATAGTTAAGAACTAACCGCTACATCACACATTAATTAAAGCCGCTTAGGGGTATTCCCTTAAGCGGTATTTTTTTTGAAGTAAAAGCTGTAGAAACTATTATACAATTGTTATAAATAAAACTTTTTGTTATTTATTTAGCATAACGCCATTTTTTACTTGTGCAATCCATAAGCTAGTCTACCTTTGTACGCTCAAATTTTATTCTGATGAAAGTAGCTATAGTTGGCGCCACTGGTATGGTGGGCGAAGTTATGTTGAAAGTATTAGCGGAACGCAATTTTCCAATTTCTGAATTGTTATTGGTTGCTTCAGAACGCTCTGTTGGTAAAACACTTTCTTTTAAAGGGCAAGAACACACCGTTATTGGTTTACAAACAGCTGTTGAAGCTAGACCAGATATTGCCATTTTCTCAGCAGGTGGTGACACCTCATTAACTTGGGCTCCTAAATTTGCAGAAGTAGGTACAACAGTAGTTGACAACTCTTCTGCTTGGCGTATGGACCCTGATAAAAAATTAGTGGTTCCAGAAATTAATGCAGCGGTACTAACCGCTACTGATAAAATCATCGCCAACCCAAATTGCTCTACCATACAATTAGTTATGGCGCTAAATCCACTTCATAAAAAATATGGTATGAAAAGGGTTGTTGTTTCTACCTATCAGTCGGTTTCCGGAACTGGTGTTAAAGCCGTTGAACAAATGGAAAACGAAGCGCAAGGGATAAAAGGAGAAATGGCATATCCGTACCCTATCAATAAAAATGCTTTGCCACATTGTGATGTGTTTATGGAAAATGGTTATACTAAAGAAGAAATGAAACTTGCTCGTGAACCTCAAAAAATACTAGATGATAGAACCTTCTCTATTTCTGCAACTGCTGTTAGAATCCCTACTGCAGGTGGCCATTCAGAATCTGTGAATGTAGAGTTTCATAACGATTTCGATTTAAATGAAATTCGCGAAATATTAAATAATACTCCAGGTGTTGTGGTTCAAGATAATCCGGAAACCAATTCCTATCCAATGCCAATTTATGCTCATGATAAAGATGAAGTATTCGTAGGAAGAATTCGTAGAGACGAAACTCAGCCCAATACCTTAAACATGTGGATTGTTGCTGATAATTTACGAAAAGGTGCTGCTACTAATGCCGTGCAGATTGCTGAATATTTGGTTGAAAACGAGCTTGTAGGAGCAAAAGCGTTAAGTTAAAACGTTAAGCATCTCAAAAAATGATTTAGCGTCTTAGGTTTTAGCATTAATTTTAAGAAATTACTAACTCTTAAAAAATGCGAAAACTCACTTTGTTATTAGCTGTAATTGGTTTTACTGCTTGTGAAACAGAAAAAAAACGCGAACCTATTGCTGTGAATTATCCAACAACTAAAAAGGTTGATACCGTAGATCATTATTTCGGAAAAGATGTTCCTGACCCTTACCGCTGGCTTGAAGATGATATGAGTGAAGAAACCGGTGATTGGGTAAAGTCTCAAAACGCCGTTACATTTGGTTATTTAGACAACATACCTTTTAGAAAAGATTTAAAAAAACGTCTAGAAGATTTATGGAACTACGAAAAATTAAGTTCACCCTTTAAAGAAGGAGACTATACGTATTTCTATAAAAATAATGGTCTTCAAAACCAGTATGTAGTGTATCGAAAAAAAGGGGATGATGAGGCAGAAGTATTCTTAGATCCAAATACGTTTTCAGATGATGGTACTACATCTTTAGCTGGTTTAAGTTTTACCAAAGATGGTAAAATGGCTACCTACCTTATATCTGAAGGTGGTAGTGATTGGCGTAAGGCTATTGTAATAAACGCCGAAACCAAAGAACAAATAGAAGACACTTTAGTTGACATTAAATTCAGTGGAATATCTTGGAAAGGTAATGATGGTTTTTTCTATTCTAGTTATGATAAGCCTAAAGGCAGTGAATTATCAGCTAAAACTGACCAACATAAATTATACTATCATAAACTAGGAACTCCTCAATCAGAAGATGAAGTTATATTTGGTGGCTCTGAAGCAGAAAAACATAGATACGTAGGGGGTTATGTATCTGAAGACCAACGCTATTTATTTATCTCTGCATCTATTTCCACATCAGGCAACAAACTGTTTCTTAAAGACTTAACTGAAAAAAACAGCCAGCTTGTAACTGTATTAGACCATACAGATTCTGACACTTACGTTATTGAAAATGAAGAATCAAAATTATGGTTAGTAACCAATTTAGACGCTCCAAATAAGAAAATTGTAGTAACAAATGCTGAATCGCCTACCCCAGAAAATTGGGAAGACTTTATTCCAGAAACCGAAAATGTGTTAACTGCTGGTACAGGCGGAGGCTACTTTTTTACAGAATATATGGTAGACGCCATTTCTAAAGTTTTACAATATAATTATAATGGCGAACTGGTGAGAGAAGTAGAATTGCCCGGTGTAGGCAGTGCGGGCGGTTTTGGTGGAAAAAAAGAAGACAAAGATTTCTATTTTTCGTTTACCAACTATAATACTCCTGGCTCTACATATAAATACAATGTAGAATCAGGTGAATACGAGCAATACTGGAAACCAGAAATAGATTTTAATCCGTCTGATTATGCGTCAACTCAGGTTTTTTATACGTCAAAAGATGGCACAAAAGTTCCAATGATTATAACCCATAAAAAGGGAATTGAATTAAATGGAAAGAACCCGACCATTTTATATGGTTACGGTGGTTTTAATATTAGCTTAACACCTTCTTTCAGCATTACTAATGCGGTATGGATGGAACAAGGTGGTGTATACGCTGTACCAAATTTACGAGGCGGTGGAGAATATGGTAAAAAATGGCACAATGCTGGTACAAAAATGCAAAAGCAAAATGTCTTTGACGACTTTATTGCTGCAGCAGAATATTTAATTGAAAACAAATACACTTCAAAGGATTATTTGGCCATAAGAGGAGGTTCTAACGGTGGACTACTAGTTGGGGCAACTATGACACAAAGACCAGATTTAATGAAAGTTGCTTTGCCGGCTGTTGGTGTTTTAGATATGCTACGTTACCATACTTTTACTGCTGGGGCAGGGTGGGCTTACGATTATGGCACATCAGAAGACAATGAAGAAATGTTTGAATATTTAAAAGGGTATTCTCCCGTTCATAATGTTAAAGAAGGGGTTGCATACCCTGCAACTTTGGTGACAACTGGCGACCATGACGACCGCGTGGTACCCGCACATAGTTTTAAATTTGCAGCTGAACTACAAGAAAAGCAAGCTGGTGAAAATCCAACATTGATTAGAATTGAAACAAACGCTGGTCATGGAGCAGGAACCCCAGTTAGTAAAACTATTGAACAATATTCAGATATTTTTGGCTTTACGCTTTATAATATGGGGTACGACGAATTGCCCAACCAAGCAGTCGTAAATAAAATAAAAGGGTAAACAAAATAAATTTTTAACTTAAAATCCGTTTCTTTTGAAGCGGATTTTTATTTTCACGCATGCTTGAAGTACTAAATATTAATTTTTCATACGACAAGAAACCCACTTTAAAAGGCATTTCTTTCAATTTAGAGGATAGAAAGCATTTGGCAATTATGGGTGAAAGTGGCTCTGGTAAAAGTACTTTACTAAAAATAATCTATGGCTTACTTGCACCAGATAAAGGTGAATGTTATTGGAGAGGTAAAAAAATATTAGGTCCAAACTTTCAATTGATACCTGGAGAATCTTCGATGAAATTGGTTTTCCAAGAATTGAATTTAATGCCACATACAACCGTATTTGAAAACATAAGAAAAAATCTTTCTGTATTTGAACAAGAAAACCATACAGAACGCATTGAAGAGCTTCTAAACATTGTAGAAATGCAAGAATTTGCTCACACTAAAACCAAATATTTAAGTGGAGGTCAAAAACAAAGAATAGCTCTGGCACAAGCCATTGCGCAAGAACCAGAAGTTCTATTACTAGATGAACCGTTTAGTAATATAGACCAGTTTTTAAAAAATAAATTAAGACTGCAATTCTTCTCTAATCTAAAAGAGAAGGGCATAACGCTAATAACGGCAAGTCATGACCCAGAAGACGTTATACCTTTTGCAGACCAAGTATTGGTTATTAAAAACGGACAAACGGTGGCCATAGATACTCCAAAAATGTTGTTTGATAAGCCTAAGAATAGGTATACCGCTTCATTATTTGGCTATGTAAATGAATTACCTATAGACTTATTAAGTGCCTATGACCCTAATGACACCAACATATTAATTTACCCGCATGAATTTCAATTATCTAGTGACGAAGGTATTCAGGCTTTTGTAGTAAATAATCACTTTTACGGTGGTCATTATTTAATAGAATCGGTTTCAAAAAAAGGGCATACAATCTATTTTACAAACCCAAATGCACTTAAAATACACACACTAGTTTTTTTAAACGTACCCTTATCATTAGTTAACAAAAGGATGGTTCAAAAAGAAGTGTAGTTGGATATTGAAACTATCATAAAAGAACTTCAATTCAAGGCGGTAAGAAGCAGCGGGCCCGGTGGTCAACATGCTAATAAGGTGTCTTCTAAGATTCAATTAACTTTTGATTTAAATGCTTCTAACGGATTATCTGAAAAGGAAAAAGGCATTTTACTAAGAAAGCTTGAAAACTTTTTAACAAAAGAAGGAGTTTTAACATTACAGGCTCAAGACTATAGAAGTCAACACAAGAATAAAGACTTGGTTATTAAACGCTTTGTAATCTTATTAAAAAAGGCCTTGAAGCAACCTAAAAAAAGGAAAACTACAAAGCCTTCTAAATCTGCAATTGAAAAAAGATTAAAGTCAAAAAAATTAATTTCAGACAAGAAACAATCTCGACAAAAGCCTAAGATTTAACCCATTTCTGGCACTTCATAAAAGTATTGTGCTTTTTTAATCTTACCGTCAGCCACCTCATACATACACAATTCGTCAAAAGCCCATCTGCCTTGTTCTTTAAAAGTAGCATCCATAGACATTGGTACTACAAAATGATTTGCAGCAACAACAGGATTACCAACAGCTCCGCCATGTATCTCTTCAATACTTTCTTCCCACTGTTGATAGGCATTCCAAATATTTTCTTTACCCTTGGTTATTTGTTCACCGGGTGCACCCTCCATTTCAATACTTATGGCATCTTCGGCGTATAAGTCATACGCTTCTTTGTACTTGCCTTCTCTACAATAGGCTACTAATTTGTTGGCTACTTCGTTTGTGGTCATGATATTCGTTTTTTAGTTAACTAATTAAATATAAGAAAGATAACTAAACAAAAGCTTACTAAATGATTATTTTATAGCCTAGTAAACGTTACGTATTTCATACTCCTTATTATTAAATTCAAATCTATCATCTTCACTCTTTCCCATAAGTAATTGTCCAATTGGAGAAACGTTAGAAATACAAAAAATGACCCTATTGTTTACTTGGTATTTACCCGCAAAAACCGAAATAAAATAATTACCGTTTGAAGTGAAAACCAAACTTCCAAGACCAACTTTTGAGTTTGAAGCTTCTAAATTAATACGATGTAAAAAGCTAATACTTTTCTCAGCATCGGCAAGTTGATTTCCTAACTTTTCTCGTTCTAATTGAAGCATGGCCCTACCAGTTTCGTGCTTATCACCTGCGGTACTTTTAGTTTCAGAATTTAAGGCTTCTACTAGTTGTGATAACTGATTATTGATGTTTTTCACTTTTTGAGTACTGTAGGAATGTACAAACGCAAAAGCTTGTTTTTTTAAATTACTGCTCATACCATTTCAGCTAAGTTTTTACCAACCGTACTGCCAATAGCTACTCCCATACCGCCCATTCTTACACCACAATAAACATTGTTTGAAAGCTGTTTTATTATTGGTTTTTTTTGTGCTCCAACGCCCATAATACCGCTCCAGCGGTGTTCTATTTCTACCGCTATGTCTGGTAAAATAACCTCAGCTAATAATCGCTCTAATTCTTTTTGAATTAGCTCCGTATGGCCAAAGTTGGTTGTTTCTTCGGTTTTAAAGTCTAAGTTTCTACCGCCACCTAGTAAAATTCTATTGTCTATATTTCTAAAATAATAATAGCCTTGGTCTAGATGAAAAGTACCTTTTATTTTAAGGTTGTTTATTGGCTTAGTTATTAATACCTGTGCTCTAGCTGGTACAACGTTCTCGTTAATTAATTGGCTAGCAAATCCATTAGTGGTTACAAATAGTTTCGACGTTGAAAACTTAAACTTAGTTGTGGTTACCTCAACTTTATTTTGAAGCTGAGTAAAGCCATTAACTTTACTATTACTAAGTAGTATAACCCCCTTGCTTACAACTTTTTTTAGAAGCGCGTGCATTAATTTGCCTGTATCTAATTGGCCCTCAAACTTGTGAGAAATATAGTTGTTTGCAATATTTTGAAAACCAAAATGGTTTGGTGTTTCTAGAAATGGACTCTGTTTAAAAACGGGTTTTAGCAAACTATTAATGTAAGCCAATTGCTCTAAACTGTTTTGATATAACTCTTCTTGAGTATCTAGAAATAGTTCATGCCCACCGTTAATTTGTAGGTCTATTTGCTTTTTACCAACAATAGAGCAAAGCAAATTAACGCCTTTAAAACGCTGTTCTACCAACGTAACAACTTCTTCTTCGGTATGTGATTTTAAATCTGATAAAACCTCTGAAGCGCTTCCAAAACAAGCAAAACCAGCATTCTTAGTACTTGCCCCCTGTGGTAGCATGCCTTTTTCTAGGATGAGAACTTTTGAATTGGGAAATTTTTCTTTTAAAAAATATGCGGCTGAAAGCCCTACTATACCGCTTCCAACAATAGTAAAGTCAATGTTTGACAACCACTGCTTATATTCCCAATAACTATAATTCATAAGAAAAAACCCTGATAAATTAGTTTATCAGGGCTGTATTATTAATATGCATATTTTTCGTCAATTTCAAAATCTTCCATGAATTTAGTGGTATAATTACCCGCTAAATAATCTGGATGTTCCATTAGTTGACGGTGGAATGGTATTGTTGTTTTGATACCTTCTATTACGAACTCATCTAAAGCTCTTTTCATTTTTTTAATTGCCTCTTCACGCGTTTGTGCAGTGGTAATTAATTTGGCTATCATTGAGTCATAATTTGGTGGAATAATATATCCACTGTAAACATGTGTATCTAAACGTACACCATGGCCACCAGGCATGTGTAAAGTTGTTATTTTTCCAGGAGAAGGTCTAAAATCATTATAAGGATCTTCTGCGTTAATTCTAACCTCTATAGAATGTAATTTAGGATAATAATTGGTGCCTGAAATTGGAACCCCAGCGGCAACCAAAATTTGCTCTCTAATTAAATCGTAATCAACTACTTGTTCTGTAATTGGATGTTCAACCTGAATACGTGTATTCATCTCCATAAAATAGAAGTTGCGGTGTTTGTCTACCAAGAACTCAACAGTACCAGCACCTTCATACTTTATATATTCTGCAGCTTTTATTGCTGCCTGACCCATTTCTTCACGCAATTTATCTGTCATAAAAGGTGAAGGTGTCTCTTCAGTAAGTTTTTGGTGTCTTCTCTGAACTGAGCAATCTCTTTCAGATAGGTGACAAGCTTTACCAAACTGGTCTCCAACAATTTGAATTTCGATATGGCGAGGTTCTTCTATTAGCTTCTCCATATACATGCCGCCATTACCAAAAGCTGCTTTAGCTTCATTCACTGCGCTCTCGAAATTCTTTTCAATTTCTTCTTCTGACCAAATGGCACGCATACCCTTACCACCGCCACCGGCAGTAGCTTTTATCATTACAGGGTATCCCATTTTTGCTGCTTCTTCTTTAGCGTGGGCAACATCTTTTAATATGCCATCAGAACCAGGTACAGTAGGTACGCCGGCTTCTCTCATGGTTTGCTTTGCTGTTGCTTTATCACCCATTCTTTCTATCTGTTCTCCTGAAGCACCAATAAATTTAATATCGTGTTCAGCACAAATTTTTGAGAATTTGGCGTTTTCTGATAAGAACCCGTATCCTGGATGAATTGCATCTGCATTAGTAATTTCTGCTGCTGCAATAATATTTGGAATTTTTAAATAGGATTCTGAACTAGGAGCTGGACCAATACAAACTGCTTCATCTGCAAAACGTACGTGCAAACTTTCTTCATCAGCTTTTGAATAAACAGCTACAGTTTTTATCCCCATTTCTTTGCAGGTACGTATAACACGTAATGCAATTTCTCCCCTATTTGCAATGAGTATTTTCTTGAACATATTGTTTAGTTTAAGGAACCAAAATTTCCATTAAAACCACTATCAATACTTGGATTGATAACAGAAATGTGGAATTTTAGCTAGGATCTACTAAGAAAAGTGGTTGATCAAATTCAACCGGTGTAGCATCGTCTACTAATACTTTAACAATCTTACCTGATACTTCAGATTCAATATCGTTAAATAACTTCATTGCTTCAATAACGCAAAGTACATCACCAGGTTTAATGTCTGAACCAACTTCAACAAACGTTGGCTTGTCTGGCGATGGTTTTCTATAGAAAGTTCCAATAATTGGTGACTTAATGGTAACGTATTTAGAATCATCTGATTCCGCTGAACTAGATACTTCAGCTTTTGGAGCTTCAGCTGTTGGAGCTGGTGCTGGAGCGGCAGGAGCTTGTGGCGCTGCTGCGACAGGAATTTGCTGAACAAACGTAGTTTCAGCTTTACCAGAACTACTACCTGTTCTAATAGTAATCTTAAGGTCTTCCAACTCTAGCTTTACCTCACTTGCACCCGACTTGGCTACAAATTTGATTAAACTCTGAATTTCTTTGATGTCCATCCTATTTTTGATTTAGTAAGTTGATTATTTTGAATAAGCCCATTTTAAATATATTGAGCCCCATGTAAAACCACCACCGAAGGCAGCAAAAATTAAATTATCTCCTTTTTTGAGTTGACTTTCATAGTCGAACAACAATAAAGGTAACGTAGCCGATGTAGTATTTCCATAGTGTTGAATGTTCATCATAACCTTGTCATGGTCAACACCCATTCTATTAGCGGTTGCATCAATAATACGTTTATTGGCTTGATGCGGCACTAACCAATCTACATCTTCATGGCTCAAATTATTGCGTTTCATTATTTCAGCAGAAACATCAGCCATATTAGAAACTGCAAACTTAAATACTGTCTTACCGTCTTGATAAACGTAATGCTGCTTGTTTTCAACTGTTTCTTTAGACGCTGGTAAAATAGAGCCGCCGGCATCAATTTTTAAAAATTGTCTTCCAACACCATCCGTCCTTAAATACTCGTCTTGCAACCCAAGGCCTTCTTCATTAGGTTCAAATAAAACTGCACCTGCTCCATCTCCAAAAATTATACAAGTAGTACGGTCTGTGTAGTCAATGATTGATGACATTTTATCAGCGCCTATTAACAGCACCTTCTTATACCTGCCAGATTCTATATAGCTAGCTGCAGTCGACATTCCGAATAAGAAACTTGAACATGCAGCTTGTAAATCATAAGAAAAAGCGTTTACAGCGCCTATTTCTGAAGCAACAAAAGCTGCGGTAGCGGCAACAGGCAAGTCTGGTGTTGCTGTAGCTAAAAGCACCATGTCTATTTCTTCAGGGTTTAACCCTCTTTTTGCAATAAGGTCTTCAGCAGCTTTAATGGCAAGAAAAGAGGTTCCTGCCCCTTCTTGTTTTAAAATTCTTCTTTCTTTAATTCCGGTTCTTGATGTAATCCATTCGTCATTTGTGTCAACCATAGTCTCAAGAACTTTATTGGTTAACTTAAAATCTGGCACATACCCACCTACAGCGGTAATCGCTGCTGTCCTTTTTGTCATTCTAATTTTGGTTTTTGATTAAAATGAATGAAAATTGGCGCAAAAGCATCGAAAAATAGTGATTTTTTACGAGTTTTTAAGCAAAAATGAGCCAATTAGCATTTTTTTGACTGAAATAAAAAACTCCCAAATCCAAAACTGGAATTGGGAGTTAAATTTGTTTCAACTACTGATTAAACTGTTTCTTCTTCAGCTTGATCAATTAGCACTTTACCTCTGTAGTAAAGTTTACCTTCATGCCAGTGTGCACGATGGTACAAGTGAATTTCACCAGTAGTACTATCTGTTGCCAAAGTTGGAGCAACAGCTTTATAATGCGTACGTCTTTTGTCTCTTCTAGTTTTTGATATTTTTCTTTTAGGATGTGCCATGGTTTCCTACTTATCTGTTAATAATTTTTTTAAATCGTCCCACCTAGGGTCCGTATCCTTGTTTTTCTTTTCTTCCTTTAGTTGTAATTCTTCAAGCTTTTCAAGAACTTCAGATTTCAATGTGCCATCTTCTACACCAGGATGTACTCTTTTTTGAGGTACTGCCAAGACGAGCATTTCATAAATATATTGCGAAATGTCTACTTGACTTTCTCCATGAGGTAAAATCAATATTTCATCATCTAAATCATCATACTCTTCGCCAAACTTAATTATCAAATGTAAATTGCCAGCAACTGGGAGATTAAATGGTTCTCCGGTAACATCGCAATCTACATTAACATCACCATTTGCTTGTAAACTAAGCTCCATCATGGTGCTGGTTTTAGTAAGATTAGCCTTGACCTCTATTGAAGCCGAGTTAAACTCTTGATAATCAAAAGACTCAAAGAACGAATTGTCAATATTGTAATCAAACCCGTGGCTTCCAATCTTTAATCCTGAAAAAGGAATTGTAAACTCCTTTGCCCTCATCTTTTGCTTCTTTGGTTTGACCCTACCCTAAAAGGCGGGTGCAAAGATACTATTAATTGACAAATAGCCAATTATCTTTAAATGAATTTACTAAACAATTTTTTAAGCTGACTTTTTAGTTGGCTGTTTCTTAAGTGGATTCTTAGTTAATTCTAAATAGTCTAGTCTATTCTTATAAATTTCCAATGCAGAAAAAACTGCTTCTTTAAAAGAGTTGTGGTCTGCTTTACCTTGTCCTGCTATTTCATATGCTGTTCCGTGGTCTGGCGAAGTTCTCACTTTTGACAACCCTGCCGTATAATTAACACCTTTGCCAAAAGAAAGTGTTTTAAAGGGGATTAACCCTTGATCGTGATAAGCCGCTAAAATTGCATCAAAATTTTGATGATTATTAGAACCAAAAAAGCTATCTGCAGAATATGGACCGTACACTAAATTTCCTTCGTTAAATAACTTTTCAATAGCTGGCTTTACAATTTTGTCGTCTTCTAATCCTATGGTACCATTATCACCACTATGTGGGTTTATACCCAATAGTGCAATTTTTGGCTTGCGAATACCAAAGTCCATTTTAAGTGACGCCATCATTGTTCTAACCTTATCACAGATGAGTTTTGTTGTAATGGCTTTAGCCACATCTTTAACAGCAATATGGTCTGTTAATAATCCTACTCTTAACTTATCGGTAACCATAAACATTAAACTCTGACCATTTAATTCTTGAGCTAAAAAGTCTGTATGGCCTGGAAATTTAAAATCGTCAGCTTGAATATTGTTTTTATTTATGGGTGCTGTTACCAAAACATCAATCTCATTATTTTTTAATGCATTTACAGCAGC
This sequence comes from Croceivirga lutea, assembly GCF_014235875.1. Classification (GTDB taxonomy): domain Bacteria; phylum Bacteroidota; class Bacteroidia; order Flavobacteriales; family Flavobacteriaceae; genus Croceivirga; species Croceivirga lutea. Next base: position 537,768 of record NZ_JACJUK010000002.1, read on the forward strand.
TCTTAGAGATTTTATTGCATATTTACCTCCATCTGGTGTAGCTTTACCAAATTCAGTTTTGATATTTTCTTTCCAAACATTAACAACATTTAGTTTATTATCTAAAGCTTTTGATGCGTTATCAACTCCATTAAAGTCAATAGTGATGCCTAACTGTTTCTTTTGAAAAGAAATTACTTTATTAGAAGCAAACAAAACTGGTGTGCAAAAATCAAACATTCTGTTATCTTCGAATGTTCTCAAAGCTACTTCACAACCAATACCATTTAAATCTCCTATTGAAACCCCTAAACGAATCTTTTTTTCTTCTTCCATAGCTATTTCTCGAATGCCTACTTTTGTAACACAAAACTAGGCAATTTCAGATTTTTCATGTTTACAGGTATTATAGAGAATTTAGGAAGAGTAGCAGATTTAAAAAAAGAAGCTGAAAATTTACATATCACTATTACATCTAATTTGGCTTCTGAATTGCAGATAGACCAAAGCGTCTCACACAATGGTGTTTGCTTAACCGTGGTTGAAATTAGCGACAACAATTATACCGTTACGGCTATACAAGAAACCTTAATAAAAACCAATTTGGGTGAATTACAAATTGGTGATGTGGTTAACCTAGAACGGGCAATGCAACTTGGAGCTCGATTGGATGGCCACATTGTTCAAGGGCATGTAGACCAAACCGCCACTTGTACCGCTATTACTGAACAAGATGGCAGTTGGATGTTTACATTTGATTATGATAAGACCAAAAATAATGTAACCATTGAAAAAGGCTCCATTACTGTTGATGGTGTTAGTTTAACAGTTGTGAATTCTAAACACCATAGTTTTTCTGTAGCTATTATACCTTACACCTATGAACACACCAGATTTCAGCACTATAAAGTGGGTGATACCGTTAATTTAGAGTTTGATGTTATTGGTAAATATGTGGCGCGCTTAATGGGTAAAAACTAGCCATTAATTCTCTTAAAGCCTACCATACGTTTACGGGCATCTAAGAATGACTTTACATATTTTCTGAACTCTGGATACTCTTCAACCTCTATTCTACGCTTTGGTGTTTTTGCTTCACTAATAATTTGCAAGTTTCCATTACTCAATATTTTATACTGAATAGAATAACTATGGTCTTTAAAGCTCATAGCCACATCTTTGGGTACCTCAACAAATGTTTCACCGTTACCCGGAATTACATCTATAACCGTTTTGTAACTATCTGCATTTTCGTATAAGACATATTCTATTGGGTAAGCTCTTTTTTCGTATTTAATTAAATCAGAATCATACGGGTTAGCTATAAATGGAACCTTAAAAATTTTGGTGTTGCCAAATTCTTCAAGTTTTTCATTTAACTTCAATTTTGATGTAAACCTAAATTCTGGGTTTAAATAATCAGAAGTAACCTTATAAATTGAATCTAAACTAACATCAGCATTTATTCTAGATTGAAAATCTTCTTCCAATTGTTTATTAACGACCTCTCCTTGGTTCTCTTTAAATACTCTACGATACGCTGAACTAATACTACCCCCCATAATAGTTTCAACCTCCATAGGCTGAACGGTATCATCACCAAGGTATATTCTAACATTTGAGCTGTTGGTCGATAGTATTCTATCTGGGTTTTCTGTTATGTAAATGCCTTCTTTAACCTGTTGTACTCTATGATTAGGTATATCTAAAAAAGTTGCATACTCTAAACTTGGTGGCAATGCTTTAAAGGGCATTGTATTATCTGTTAGTTCTAAATATTGTTCTTTACCATCTATAAACACTTTTACAATACAGTGATTAAAATCTTGATTTGGTAAAATCATGGCTTGTTTGCCGTAATCAGATGTAAGTACTAATACCAAATGGGAATCTAAATTTGCTTTATCTGCCAATACCACAAATAGAGTAGAAAGATCTTTACAATCACCCAACTTAGTTTTTATAGTTTTAGAAGGCTTTTGAGGAACGTAACCACTTTGTTTAAAGGTTACAAAACTGTATGATAAGTTTTCTGCTATATAGTTATAAATTAACTCTGCTTTTTGGTTGTCTGTATACGAGCTTAAAGGTTTGGTGAAAATTTGCTTAAAAACTTTATCAACCTCATCATTATATTTCATTTGTGGTCTAACCAGGTCTGAATACCATAAGGCAATATCATTCCAGCTTTTTATAGATCCCACGTGAACATATCTACCAACCTCACTTATACCAGGCATGTAATCTTCATAGGTTGGCAATGGCTTTTCATTAGTAAATTTCCATTCGTAAATCTTGTAATCACCTTCTGTTTTTTCAACTAAAGGTACCTCACCATTAACAACGCGGTAGTCAAAACTATGCGATTTTGGAGCCATCACCACTACTCTTTGCTCTAAGGTTGGGTGATAACTATCTACTTGAAAATAATCTACGTAATCTCTAAAAAATCTGCCGCTGTTAGACCAATTGGTACTGTATTCTATATTTATTACATCACCGACTTCTAGATCATTAAATACCAGGTTAGAACCGCTTCTAGAGGCTGGTTTTATAGAATTATCTTCTTTAACTATTTCTGACTTTATAATTGAGTATCCCCCAGATAAACCAAGATTAAATTCTTTAAGTGATTCTATTCCGTTTTTAGAAGTCACTTTAATGATATATCTATTCATTGATGTTCCTCCACCTTGCTCATACAGCTGTACTAGCATTTCGTCTAATAGGTAGTTGTAGCCATAGTTGTTTGGGGTCTCATCTACTCTTTTCTCTTCTATGAACGCGTACACATCTTCTATTTGAAGTTTTTTTAGTTGACCACCATTTTTTTGAATGTCTTCTACTTTTTTACGTACGGCACTATACCCACCATTATGTTGCAAACAGTTTTTAAAATAAGCTAGTGCTTTCTCTTTGTTATCTAATTGATAATAGATATCTCCTAGCTTTTGCATGGTGGTAAAAGAATATGGATAATTCTCTAGGGCTCGGTTGTATAGCTCAATTGCTTTGTCATACTTTTTGTATTTAGACAGGTAACTAGCATAATCTAACAAATAGTTATTGTCATAATTTAAGTTAGCATACAAATTTTCAAAAAGCTTAAGTACTTTGGGTTGTTGCCCCTTTTCATCATAAATACGGGCTAATGTTTTTAATGTGCTATAATCAAAATGCTTCTTAAGATGGTTTTCGTAGAAGTTCTGTTCTTTTTCTGGTTTTGATAAGAACGAGGAGTAAAAGGTTACAAAAGTTTTTAAAATAGAAAAATGGTCTATGTGATTTGATGTTAAATCGTCCATAAATTGTTCTATTTCCTCTTTATCATTTTTACGTACAGCCATAAATAAGTCGGCCGTAATGGTAATCATATCATAATCTGTGGCTTTTCTAAACCCATCAACAAATTCTTCAAACTCTTCCATAGACATTTTAAAAAGCTTGTTTGTTTCTTGAAGACGGTATACATAAGACATGTAATACTCCTTATCGTCTTTTACAATGTTTTTCTCTAATTCATTAGCAGAATTGGTGTCAGACTCTAAGTTGTAACAAAGAATCATTAGACCTCGTAGAAAGGAACTCTCAGGAAACTCTCTTAATAAATCACCTACTATAGGTTTAGCTTCAATATATTTTGAATTTCTTAAATACGTTCGAACTAAAGCTATCTTATTGAAATAATTGTCAGGATTGGCAGCAATTTTTTTTGCAAAATACTCCTCAATAGGGTGTGATTGTTCTGTTGGCTTCACCACATTTTTGCTACTTTTTTTGTACGTTCTAGGTTTTGCTGAAGTAGTAATATTGGTTACTGCCTTACCATTTTCATCAGTAACTCTAACTATAAAATAGGGTGTGCTGGCTACATCACTTAACTTTAATAAAAACCTACTGCTACCTTGAGGTATGGTTACTGCTACAACATGGGCGTCAATATCATTAGTATAATTATCCTCCTTCTCTATAATTTCAACATCATTAAGCCACGCTTTAAAAGCTGCAGAAGCTCCTATTCTTATGGTTACACGTTGTTCTACAGGGCTTTCAATAAATGTTTGTGCGTAGTTTATACTGCTCCCGTACTCTGTATGATTGCCAATAAACTGATATGATTCACTCTTAAAATTTGTATTGTTATACCAATTAATGGTACCATTGCTATTAGCATCATAACCGGTAGTGGAAGATACGCTAGATTCTGGTGCATAAGCTGTGGATAATCCGCTACCATTTAAGTTCTCAAATGCACCACAAAACTGCCATTCTCTTATTGCAGGTATTGAAGCGTTTAAAGAATTGTACTTGTCCCACTCATTTTTATATCGATAAGCCACAGATTGCAGATAAACTAAAGCTTCTTTGGTAAGTGGTTCATTTATTTCTTTGGCATCAAATTCATAAATACTTTTAAGGTTGGTATTATTAAACCCCGAGCTCAAATAATCTTGAAATAAGAAATGACTCGACCAAAATGCGTAGAGAAAATACTCAAAATCTTCTTGTTGTTTAAATCTGCTTGCAAACTTTTCATCAGTTGAAAACAATCCATTTTCATTTTTAACCATTTCTTTGGTTATCATATGCATGGCATTATCTTCAGAAAGATCTTGGGCAAGAGTTAATGCTTGCTTTCTGTCATTTTTAAAAACGGCTTCCCAAACTGCATTAATTTCTTGGTTTGTGGTCTGTCCAAAAAATTGAAGCGTAAAAAATAATGCAAGAAGATTGAGGTAGTAATTGTATCTCATGTAGAATTTGGTTTGAAATACTAACGTACAATTAGCTTTTTTCTTACATTTTGTGGTGATTCAGACTTTAATAAATATTTTCTTTTTGTATAATACGTAAGCCAACAAACAATAAAAAGCTACTACAGATAAGCCATATAATAAAGATGACATTTGTCCAGACAAGAAAGGTTGTTCATAAATGGTTGTGAATAACCAACCGTGAAATGATTGCTCATTATTCATTTTTATTTGCCCAAAAATCTTAGCTATAAAGCTTGATAAAAAGTATAGAATTATGGCATTTGCGCCTGCATATCTAAAAATACTTCCAAATTGAAGCTTCTTAACGTCTGTAATATAGTAGATAAGCGCTAGTACAATATTAGCCCAACCAGCTGTAACCAGCACAAAACTACTTGTCCATAAAGCTTTATTAATAGGAAAGACCAAATTCCACAAATAACCAATAAGTAAAAAACTGCCTCCTATACCAAATAAAATGGTAGCTTTTTTGGGCTGTCTTGAGATTAAAATTAAGCCGGTAAATATGCCTAGTAAAGAACTGGCAACTGCAGGAAGTGTACTTAAAAAACCTTCAGGGTCATAGTCTGGTTTATAATTGTGTGTTCCAAACACCTTTACATCTAACCAATTGGCTAGGTTATTAGGTGCTCGCTCTAAAGTTGAAGCCACACCTTCAACAGGAACTAAAATCATAAGTAACCAATATCCAACCAAAAGGGTAGCCGTAACAGCAATTAACTTTTTCCAGTCTAGATTTAAAAACAATATTGCTGCTATAAAGAAAACCACTCCAATACGTTGTAATACCCCAGGAAAACGTATTTCAGCAAAAGGTTTTACAAACGGGGGTTCAATTAAAAACGCCCCTAAAAAGATACCTAACCCAATTAACTTTAGTGCTCTCAATGTAATTTTCTTATAGGTTTTGGGTGTGGTCTCTTTGTTCTTGTAAGCAAAAACTATAGAGCATCCAACAATAAATAAAAAAAACGGAAACACTAAATCTGTAGGTGTGTATCCATGCCACTCGGCGTGTCGTAGTGGACCGTAAACATAGGTCCATGTACCTGGAGTATTAACCAAAATCATGAGAACAATGGTCATGCCTCTAAAAATATCTACAGCTAAAATTCGCTCTTTCATTAGAATACATTTTTCATTTTAGACCAAACTCTTATTAAGATAAATGCTGAAACTATAACCAGTACCGTTAAACCACTAGCCAAGCCATAGTTACCGTAAATCCAATTTCCGGTAGCAAATAAACAACCATAAACTAGCACACAACCTACTAGCATGGCAATTATACCAGAAGGCACGGTCCATTTTTGCTTATCTACAATATTGCATTGTTCTCTTATATGTTTCCAACCAGGACCTCCAGGCTGGGTTTTTTCATAAAACCTTTTTAAAACATCATTAGATTCTGGTTTTGTAAAATAGGTAACTGCTATCCACAAAATAGTTGTTAACAACACCACTAATGGAAACTTAGACCAGGCTGGAAATACAGCCTCTACCCCTGAAAACAAAGGTTCATCTAATTGCCAAAAAACAATTGAGATAAAACCTGAAAAAAACATAGCAACAATCTCACTCCACGCATTTATTCTCCACCAGAACCAACGAAGAATAAAAATTAATCCAGTGCCAGCGCCAAACATTATAATAATATCAAACAACTCTGTTGCATGTGTTAGGGCCAAAGCAAAAAGTGCGCTTAGTACCATTAATACCACCGTGGTTATTCTACCTACGTTTACCAACTCTTTTTCGCTTGCTTTTTTATTTACCTGCTGTTTATAAAAATCGTTTACAACATAAGATGAGCCCCAATTTAAATGTGTAGAAATGGTAGACATATAAGCAGCTCCTAGAGATGCTAGTACAATACCCAACAGACCTGTCGGAAGTTTAGTTAGCATGGCTGAATATGCTAAATCATGACCTAATTTACTCTCTTCAATGTTAGGAAAAGCTGTTTTTATACTTTCTAAATCTGGGAAAACAACTAATGAGGCTAAAGCCACCAAAATCCATGGCCATGGTCTTAATGCATAATGTAAAATATTAAAGAAAAATGTTGCTCCTACAGCATGATTCTCATCTTTAGCCGCTAACATACGCTGGGCAATGTAACCCCCGCCACCAGGTTCTCCACCGGGATACCATGCGCTCCACCACTGAACCGCTAACGGAATTATCAATATGGTTATTAAAGCTTCTGTATTTGAAAAATCTGGTAGAATAGACATTTTACTTCGCACCAATTCATTTTCCAAAATGGCAGAAACTCCTCCCACTTCGGGCATATTTACTAAATATATTGCTGCGCCAATAGCGCCAATCATTGCTACAAAAAACAATACAAAATCTGTATAAACTACACCTCTAAAACCACCTATAGCACTGAATACTACCGTTATAGTTCCAGCGACCAGAACAGTCTGTATGGGAGTTACGCCTAACATAACTTGTCCAATCTTTATAGCCGCTAGTGTTACAGCAGACATGGCCATTACATTAAAAATAATACCTAAATAAATGGATCGAAAACCTCTTAAAAAGGCTGCAGGTTTGCCGCCATAACGCAATTCATAAAATTCCATGTCTGTTTTTACATCTGACTTACGCCATAATTTGGCATAAACAAAAACGGTCAATAGACCTGTAAGCAAAAACACCCACCAGCCCCAGTTGCCTGAGACTCCATCGGTACGTACAAAATCGGTTACCAAGTTTGGGGTGTCTGTTGAAAAAGTGGTTGCCACCATAGAAAAACCCAGCAACCACCAAGGCATATTTCGACCAGATAAAAAGTATTCTGTTGTATTTTTTCCTGATTTTTTAGAGACGTAAACCCCAATAAATAGAACTAGTGCGAAGAAGCCGAAAATTATGGCGTAGTCTAGCGTTTGAATATTCATAATTTCAGTTTGGTTGAACTCTAAAGATAGCATTTATTAAATATTTTTGCATTTATGCCAACCAACGAAATTACATTGGCCGCTTGGGCCATGGCTTACACCTCAATTTTTTTACTTGGGGTTTCTAAAGCCGGTTTAAAAGGACTATCCATATTCAACGTTACCCTATTAGCTCTTGCTTTTGGTGCCAAAGAATCTACAGGTATTTTAATGCCTTTACTCTTGGTGGGAGATATTATTGCCGTAATATATTACAACAGACACACCCAGTGGAAGTATATTTTTCAATTTTTACCATGGATGATTGCCGGAATTTTAATTGGTGTTTTGTTAGGGAAAGACTTACCCGAAAAACAATTTAAAATTGGAATGGTAATCGTTATTTTTCTTAGTCTAGCTATTTTAATTTACTGGGACCAAAGAAAATCTAAAAGCGTTCCAGAACATTGGTCATTTGCTGGTGGGGTAGGTATTTTGGCTGGTATTTGTACTATGATAGGCAATCTTGCTGGTGCTTTTAGTAATATATTTTTCTTAGCGATGCGTTTACCTAAAAACGAATTTGTAGGTACAGCCGCTTGGCTTTTTTTGATAACGAATGCCTTTAAAATGCCCTTCCATATTTTTGTTTGGAAAACTATTTCCTGGGAAAGTTTACGAATTGATTTAAGACTGTTACCTGCCATTTTTGTAGGTATGGTAATTGGAATTCAACTAGTAAAAATCATTCAAGAAAAACAGTATCGCCGATTTATATTGGTTGTAACTGCCATTGGGGCCATTGCAATACTGTTTCGTTAAATTACCCCAACTTCTAAACATTTTGTTAAATCAATTAAATTTGTTAACTTACTCTTAACAAATTGGATGGGATGGAAGATTTAAGAAATAGTGAAGAGTTTCGAATTTTAGTGTTTGCTATACTTTTAAGTATAACTATTCTTTTTTATGGAATGTTTGAAGCTTACTCACAAGATGTTTCAGAAAAAATAACTGAAACTCTAGTGGCATATATACCTCCAATTAGTAATGCAGTGGCGGGGAGATAAAAAAATAAAGCCTTCACAAATGTGAAGGCTTTTTTAGTATTTGGAAGACTTACTTAAAACCAAATACTTACATTTTTTAAATTGGTAAATAAATTATTGTACTTGTATACTTTCCATGTCTATTTTATCTTCAAGAAAGTTAACCACTCCGGTATCCATATCATAAACAGCACCTCTAATTTCAACCTCTCCTTTCTCAACCATTTCTTTAATTAGCAAACTATTTTCAATAATCTTTTGCATGGTCAGTTTCACATTATTTTCACTTACCTCATGCACAAACAAACGATTGTCTGAAGTTTTAGGTCCTTCCGAAAGTGTTGAAGTCTTAACTGCTGGCCGAATATTTTTAAGCATGTTAGTAATATTTCCCAGTTTTACATCATCTATAGCAGCGTGTATGGCTCCACAGTTTTCATGACCCAACACTAAAATTAATTTTGCTCCTGAAACCTTTGTTGCGAACTCCATGCTTCCTAAAATATCTTTATTCACAAAGTTTCCTGCTATTCTTGAAACAAAAATATCACCAATACCTTTATCAAAAACATCTTCTACCGGCACTCTACTATCAACGCAAGAAAGTACCATTGCCTTAGGATATTGGGCTTTAACACTCTCCCTGATTTGTACTGAATGGTCTCTTGCCGTAAGGTCGCTTCTAACAAATCTTTCGTTACCTAGTTGTAAACTTTCAAAAACCTGTTGTGGTGTTAAAGCCTGTTGTTCTTCTTTAGTTAATACAGATTCTACCAAAATTTGACTTGTATTTAATTCAATAACCTCTGTATTTAAATCTTGAGAAAAAATCGATGCACTCAGTACCGACAATCCCATAGTCATAATAAAATTCTTTTTCATTCTTTTTTTTTGGCAAATATATAATACAAAACCACCATTAAAAGTAATACTTATTATAAATAATAGTTAAATATTCTTTTTTAATAGTTTTACTTTTATTTAAATAAATTATAAGTAGTGGAATGACATGTTCAATTGAACCGCATATTTAAAATTTAACCCTTATGAATTGTGCTAGTAAAACTTTTTAGAAAACAAAAAGCCCGACACTTATGCGTCGGGCTTCAATTTAATGTGGTCCCACCTGGGCTCGAACCAGGGACCAACTGATTATGAGTCAGCTACTCTAACCAACTGAGCTATAGGACCATGCTGTGAAACAGCTTTTCGGCAAAATTGCAATTCCTGTAAAAGAAATCCAATTTTCGGATGGCAAAATTACATTTTTCTTTTAATATAACAGCATATTCCGTTAGAATTAAGTACTGCTATTTTTTTGAAGCTGGGTCGTCTTGGCACAATTCTATTAAAACTCCATTTGTAGTTTTTGGGTGAACAAAAGCTATTAACTTATTATCAGCTCCTTTTTTTGGTGTTTTATGTAATAGCGTAAAACCCTCTTTTTCTAACCTTGCTAGCTCTTTTTCAATATCATCAACGGCAAAAGCAATGTGATGCACCCCCTCACCCTTTTTAGCAATAAATTTAGCTATAGGGCTATCTTGTTTCATTGCTTCTAATAACTCTATCTTGTTTGGCCCTGTTTTAAAGAAAGCGGTTTTTACCCCCTCTGAAACAACTTCTTCGGTTTTATAACAAGGTACACCAAGCAGTTTTTCAAACAATGTATTAGAAACTTCTAAATCTTTGACTGCGATACCTATATGTTCTATTTTTTGCATAGCCTATTCCTTTAACTTCTTTGTGCCAAATTAATTGAATCTCTTTTGAAATACCATTTCTAGAAAGAAAACAACTAAATTACATATAGGTTTAGGCTAAATGGCAATGTTTGCCTAGGTTTTCAATACTTTTGCACTTATGGAAACACCTAGACAACAAAAGATAGCAAGTGTAATACAAAAAGACATGGTAGATGTATTACAACGTGCCGCTACAGATGGCGGTTTAAAAGGTGTGTTAATATCTGTAACTAAAGTAAAAGTTACCGTAGACCTTTCTATTGCAAAAGTCTATTTGAGTATATTTCCTAATACTAAGGCTCCAGAGCTACTAGAAGGCATAAGATCTAATGAGCCCCTTATTAAACATGAAATTGCACAGCGTACAAAAAATCAGCTACGCAGAATGCCTAATCTAAATTTTTATTTGGATGATTCTTTAGAATATATTGATAAGATTGAAAAATCTTTAAAAGGAAGCGAGAATCCAATAGACAACCCTGACTTGTTAGATAAAAGAAAGAAATCCTGATTTTGAATTTTCCACTGTACATAGCTAAGCGTTACCTACGCTCAAAAAGCAGTCAGAATGCAGTGAATATCATCAATTTCATTACTTTCTTTGTTATTGTAGTTGGTTCTGCGGCTTTGTTTATTGTGCTATCTGCATTTTCCGGATTAAAAACATTTAGCCTGCAATTTACCAATGCTTTTGACCCAGATTTAAAAGCAATAACAACAACCGGTAAATTCTTTGAAGTTACACCACAAGAAGAAAAAGAACTTCAAGCATTAGCAACCATTGCCTCATATTCCAAAGAACTAGAAGAACGCGTTTACCTTACGTATAGAGAAAAAAGTCATTTAGCCACTATAAAAGGTGTGGACGCAAATTTTAATTCTGCCACAGGGGTAGATAGTACACTCTATTTTGGAAATTGGGGCGTTACTGAATATAATAGTGTTATCGGAATCGGCATTTTTAACCTTCTTGGTGTTCCCTTGAATAACTATCAGCGACCAATGATTGCTTTAGCTCCAAAACCGGGTAAGGGCTCTATAAATCAGCAAGTTTTAAATTCAAAACCTTATAACGATTTACCCCTTGTTGTTAGTGGTGTGTATGCTGTTGAAGAAGAACTTGATAGAAAATATGTTTTTACTACACTACCACTTGTTCAGCAATTTTTAGAAAAGGATAGCCTTACTGTATCGGCTATAAGTTTTAAGCTTGCTGATGGTAAGAACTTAAAGGAAGCCAAAGCTGAAATAATAGCTGTTTTAGGTAATAAGATTACTATCTTGAGCAGAAAAGAACTAAATGGCAGCTTACATAAAATGCTAAATACTGAAAATTTTGCTACCTATTTAATATTTACTTTGGTGTTAATAATTGCCCTTTTTAATGTCGTTGGAGCTATTATAATGATGATTTTAGATAAACAGCAGAATCTAAGAACGCTATATGCTTTAGGTACTCCACTCAAAAACTTAAGACGAATTTACTTTTTACAAGGCTTGCTTACTACCGCTTTTGGCGGATTAATTGGTGTACTTATTGGTACTATAATTGTATTGCTACAGTTCTATTTTGGCTTGATAAAAATCACGCCAAGTCTAGCCTATCCGGTATCGTTTGATTGGATAAACTTAGGTACCGTTATACTCACCATTCTTATTTTAGGAATTATCTCTGCAAAAATTGCCAGTAGTAGAATTAATCAGAAATTGGTGGCAATAAACTAAAGCTCTACACAAATTGATGGTTACCAAATTTTTCTAAAACCTCATCAAAAGCAGCAAAAACGTCAGAAGCATCATCACTAGTCACCATTTTCATGCGGTACTCTTTAAAATGCGGTATGCCTTTAAAATAGTTGGTGTAGTGTCTACGTGTTTCAAAAACACCGAGTTTTTCACCTTTCCAATCTATAGACATTTGCAAATGTCTTCGTGCAGCTTGCACACGTTGTTCCATTGTAGGAGGGGCTAAATGCTCGCCAGTCTTAAAAAAATGTTTTACTTCATTAAAAAACCAAGGATTACCAATACTAGCGCGCCCAATCATTGCACCGTCTAATCCATACTCATCGCGCATTTTAACAGCAGCTTCCGGCGTAGCTACATCACCATTACCAAACACCGGAATATGCATTCTCGGGTTGTTCTTTACCTCAGCTATTGGTTTCCAGTCTGCCTCACCCTTATACATTTGAACTCGGGTTCTACCGTGTATAGAAATAGCTTTGATACCCACATCTTGTAATCGTTCTGCAACATCTACAATTTGAATAGAATTACTATCCCAGCCTAATCTAGTTTTTACAGTGACCGGCAGTTTGGTGCGTTTAACCATAGCTTCGGTTAGCTTTACCATTAAGGGTATATCTCTTAAAATACCCGCCCCAGCATTTTTACAAACCACTTTTTTTACTGGACACCCAAAATTTATATCGATAATATCAGGATTTGATTTCTCAACAATATCAATGGCTTGTAGCATAGAGTCTAACTCTGAGCCAAATATTTGAATACCTACCGGGCGTTCTTTTTCGTAAATGTCTAGTTTAATTACGCTTTTTGCTGCATCTCTAATCAAACCTTCAGAAGAAATGAACTCCGTATACACAACATCCGCACCATTTTCTTTACATAACGCTCTAAAAGGTGGGTCACTAACATCTTCCATTGGTGCTAACAACAATGGAAAATTGGGTAGTTGTATATTGCCGATTTTGGGCATTTCAATTTTTTTTGGGGTGCGAAATTACAAAAAACTGAAAAACAATCAGTCTTTAGATTCCAATCGCTCACGCTCTTTCTTACTGATTTCGCGTTCGTTATCTTCTAATCTAAAGTTTCCGAAGTTATAGGTAAAGCCTACGCGCACAAATTGTGTTTCTGGTCTTCTACGGTAAAAATTATCCTGATTAAAATATTTAGAAGTATACGTGGGTATGTATTGCTCTAAAATATCTTCAGCAGTAATAGATACAACGGCTCTATTACTCCATAACGATTTTCGAAGCCCTACAGATAAGTTTAACTGTTCATCTTGCAAATAGGTTCCAAAAATAAAATCAGACAAATACGTAAGGGTTACTTCACCAGAAAAAGTACCATCGTTAGATAATGTTAAATAATTAGCCCAATAAGCGTAGACCCCATCTACCTCATTTGTGAATACCTCATTGTTACTTTCTACGGCAGTAATATCTAAATCTTCATGAAAAAGAGAAACATACGCATATACATACCACGGGTCTAAAATGCTTTTGCTTAACGTTATATCTAGACCATAAGAGGTACTGCCTAATACATTTTGCTTGAGTTCTCTCAAGGTTAGATTTTGATTGTCTTGAAAAACCAAATCATCTATAAGACGGCCATTGTCTCTATAATACACATCAAAAAACAGCTCGCTATTAAAAGTGTAATTAAAATTAAAATTGTTAGTAAAACTGGCCTGTAAACCGGCATTACCTTCTTCAAAATCATTTTCATTAAAGAAGTTTCTAAAGGGATTTAAATCGTTATATTTTGGTCTGTCTAAACCCCTGCTATAGTCTATAGCAAAGCTATGCTTGTCTGATGGTGAGTGTAAAATATAAACTGAAGGAAATAGTTCAAAAAACTCTTGGTTATTTACCGCTCCAAGACTTAAAGAGGTTCCTTTAGCATCTGTATACTCTCCTCTAAGCCCCGCTTTAATCGACCATTTATCCCAACTTTGAACCATGGAAACGTAACCTGCATAAACCGTTTCATCATATAAAAAGTTATCAGATAAACCCGCATTCACAGACTCGTCTGAGCCTTGAAAATTTAAGTAATCAATCTGGTTTTGAGAATCTATCACTGAAGCTTTTACCCCAGTATCAAAAGAGCCTTGACCAACTGGAGTGGTAAAATCTATCTGGCCGGTGTAAATATTTATGTCTTGATTAGAATCTGTATCAAAACTAAAATCTCTTAAAAATTGACCTGAATCATCAAAATAATTTGAAGCTATAGTTTGAAAAAACTGTTGATTAAAATCTGTAAAATGGCCATTTACATCCAACTTTGTTCCTGGATTTTTAAAGCGATGCGTATACGTTACATCAGCGGCAAAATTTACATTATCAGCACTAATTGAATTAGCTGTGGTAAATGTTGAATCTAAGGTGTTTTGGTTGTTTAAAATAGTGGTTAATACATCACTACTCCATGTCTGATTTGGATTGTTTAGATAGTTTGCAGTTACATTAATGCTGTTATTATCATCAAAATAATAATCAATAATTGTGGTAGCATTATGTGCTTTAGAACGTTTAATCTCTTCAATATTAGTGTCCCAACTAGAAAAGATTTCATCAGAATCATTAATAAAATTTATACCCTTTGCTGTTTTACGCAATTCCTTTTTTGGATTAAAACTATAATTTGCAAAGAGGTTGAGTTTTTCGGTTTTAAAATAATGACTGGTTCCAAGACTATATTTAGGAAAAACCGCTTGGGTGTAGGTTCCGTTCACATTGCCCTTATAACCCGGTGTTAATCCTTTATTAGTGATTATGTTTAAAACTGGCCCGCCTTCAGCATCAAAATTTGCAGGCGGATTAGGTATTACTTCAATAGATTTTACGTTTTGACCAGAGAACCCTTCCAGTAAATCTTTTACCTCATCACTACTTAATTGTACTTTTCTGCCATTTAAGTACACCGTAGCATCATTACCTCTTATGGTTAAAGCATCTTGGTTTATTATTACCCCAGGCGTATTTCTTAAAATATCCCATGATGTTCCTTGAGAGACAACAGTATTTTCGACCGTAAAAACCAAACGGTCATTTAATCGCTCAACTTTTGGTTTTGTGGCAGTGACCACAACCTCATCTAAGTTTTCTGTAGCATTAGGTATTATTAAAGCACCTAAAGAAATATTGTCTTTTACATCAATAGCCAAGGGCGTAGAGCCTGTACCAACATAACTTGCTTGTAATAAATACAAGTTTGGTGAAATTCCTTCTAAGGTAAATAGCCCTTCATCATCTGCTGATGTGCCGTTTACAAATGTTGAATCTGCGGCGTTTAACAACAAAACGTTTGCAAATGCTACAGGTTGATTGTCTTGGTCAATTACTTTGCCCTTAATGTAAAATTCTTGAGAATTTGCATAAAGAGTGCAGGCAAGCACAGCAATTAAGGTTAGTGCCTGTTTCATATAGTGTTTGGGTTTCCTGTCAAATCTACTAAAATAATTGAATGTGTAATTACAAGAAGCATTAAAGGGCGTTCAAATAAACTATATTTGCACATTGCAAAGAATGCTCTTTAGAAGTTGCTATGAAGAATATCAGAAACTTTTGCATTATTGCTCATATAGACCATGGTAAAAGTACTTTGGCTGACCGCCTTTTAGATTTTACCGGTTCGGTTACTGAGCGAGAAAAGCAAGACCAGTTATTAGACAGTATGGATTTGGAGCGTGAGCGAGGTATTACCATAAAAAGCCACGCCATTCAAATGGAATATATATACGAAGGTGAAACGTATGTGCTTAATCTTATTGACACCCCTGGACATGTAGATTTCTCTTATGAAGTTTCACGATCTATTGCAGCCTGTGAAGGGGCGCTATTGGTTGTAGATGCCGCGCAAAGTATTCAAGCACAGACCATTTCTAACTTATACTTGGCACTAGAAAACGACTTAGAGATTATACCAGTGCTGAATAAGGTTGATTTACCAAGTGCTAACCCTGAAGAAGTAACAGACGATATTGTTGATTTATTGGGCTGTGACCCTGAAGAAGTTATTCCGGCCAGTGCTAAAACAGGTATTGGTATAGAAGAAATTTTAAAAGCAATTATTGAGCGTGTTCCTGCTCCTAAAGGTGACCCAGCTGCACCTTTACAAGCCTTGGTTTTTGACTCTGTTTACAACCCATTTAGGGGGGTAGAAACGTATTTCAGAATTTTAAATGGTGAACTTAAAAAAGGACAAAAAATTAAATTCATGGCAACTGGCAAAAGCTACTTTGCTGATGAAATTGGCACTTTAAAATTAGTGCAACACCCAAAACAAAAAGTTTCTACTGGTGACGTAGGGTATTTAATTACCGGTATTAAAGATGCTCGTGAGGTTAAAGTAGGTGATACCATTACGCTAAATGAGAATCCTTCTCAAAATCCTATAGCTGGTTTTGAAGATGTAAAACCAATGGTTTTTGCGGGTATTTATCCTGTAGATACAGAAGATTTTGAAGAACTGCGTTCTTCAATGGAAAAATTACAGCTTAATGATGCTTCTCTTGTTTTTACTCCTGAAAGTAGTGCTGCATTAGGATTTGGTTTCCGTTGCGGATTCTTAGGAATGCTGCACATGGAGATTATTCAAGAGCGCTTAGAACGTGAGTTTAACATGACAGTTATAACCACGGTACCAAACGTTAGTTATCACGCATTTACTACTAAAAATACAGAAGAAGCTGTTATTGTTAATAATCCTTCTGATTTACCAGACCCCTCAACTTTAGACCGCGTTGAAGAGCCTTATATTAAGGCTACTATAATTACAAAGTCTGACTTTGTGGGCAATGTTATGTCTTTGTGTATTGATAAACGAGGGCAAATTACCAACCAAACATATTTAACCACAGAGCGTGTTGAATTAACTTTTGATATGCCATTGGCAGAAATTGTTTTTGACTTTTATGACCGCCTAAAAACCGTATCAAAAGGCTACGCCTCTTTTGACTATGCGCCTATTGGTATGCGTGTTTCTAAATTAGTTCGTGTAGACATTTTATTAAATGCACAACCTGTTGATGCATTGTCTGCCTTAGTTCATTTTGATAACGCTCACACCATTGGAAAGAAAATGTGTGAAAAGTTAAAAGAATTAATACCAAGACAGCAATTTGATATTCCGATACAGGCCGCAATTGGTTCAAAAATTATTTCTAGAGAGACCATAAAAGCGTTACGAAAAGACGTTACTGCAAAATGTTACGGTGGTGATATTTCACGTAAACGTAAGTTGTTAGAAAAGCAGAAAAAAGGTAAAAAACGTATGAGGCAAGTAGGTAATGTTGAAATACCGCAACAAGCGTTTATGGCCGTTTTAAAACTCAATGATTAATTAATTTCTTTGACAGGAAAGGCCCTCAAACTCAATATCGTTATTTGGGTTTGAAATAAAAACATCGATGGCACTGTCTAACGAAACACCTTGTGTATTAGAAAGTAGTTGCCCGTCTATAGTTACACCTTCATCAGTGCTACAAACCTCAAATTCATTTACATTGGGGCCGTCACAAATGGCGCATGCACTTGAAACCGATATGCTCTCACATACTGTATTTGCGGCCTCCTCAAAAGAAATGTCTTCTACAAGTTCTCCTGTTTCAATAGTTTCTCCTTCAACTACTAAAGATATTTGACCCATACCGTCTGTACAGATTTCAACTCCTTCTACCTCACAGCTAATACATCTGCTACCAGAATCTCCTTTTTCACAAGAGAAAAAAACTATTGAGGCCAGCATTACTATTTTAAAATTTTTTACTTCCATAGTGTTGATAATTAATGGCTTATTACTGGAAATAAAAGTATTGTCTGTATGTAGATTTTGAAATACCTTGTTAGTTGTATTTTTTTCTAATGGTTTTCCTTTAGATTCTAGAAAAATAAATATGCTGGGCAAAAAAGAGGCAATACCCTTTTAATGTTTACTGTAGTAAAACACTTATTTACTTAAAAGAAGTAGCAGGTCTTAAACCGTTTCTACATCTTCATCATTATCAGTGTCTAAAACTTTGCCGAGGTATACCAGTTTGTAACCTTCGGTAATGTCGTTAAATTCTTTGCTGAAAGAGGGTATTATTTTTAAATCGCCTTCTGGGTCTTTTAAAAATATGGGAACGGTATTATTATCTGCCTTAGTAATTTCAATTAAGGCATCATATTCCTCTTTATTTTTTATTTCTATTTCGTTAACTGATGGGTAGCTTCGAACAGCATCTGTAAGCTTTATAAAATCATCTGTATGACTAAACAAACCTATTTCTGGGTTATTGTTTGGGTCATTCATTTCATCAGCATCAATAAGTCTAAACGCTCCATTTTCACCAAAATCTTTAGTGAACTTTTCAATGGCGTATTTATTAATATCTGAGTTGCCGGTCATTGCCATTACATACCCCACATCACTTAATTCCAAAAAATCGGTTAACGAATCTGAATAAATATTTGCATTAATGGCTTCTATGCCTAATTTTTTGGCCTTATCTACGTTGCTTTGATTATTATCAATCAACACCACATGGCGGTTGTTCTTTTTTAAATAATTCGCTATTAATCTAGAAAGTTTTGACGCTCCAATAATTAAAATACCTTCTGATTTACTCAAGAAAACACCAACCAATTTAGCAACCAATCTAGCCGTAGTAGCATTTAATAAAACCGTTCCTAATACTATCATGAATACTAGGGGAACTATGTATTCTGCGCCTTTTACCCCTTGTTGTAATAATTTGGAGCCAAAAAGAGACGCAATACCTGCGGCTACAATACCTCTGGGACCTACCCACCCAATAAAAACTTTTTCATTCCATTTTAAACCAGACCCTTGCGTGCTTAAGAAAACCCCTAGCGGTCTTACCACAAAGACAACAACAACAAACAACAAAATTGTTTTCCAGTCTAATAATAGTTCTAGGTCAGCTGTATCAATATTTGCTGCAAGCAATATAAATAAGATAGATATTAATAGTACACTAAGCGATTCTTTAAAATAGAGTAATTCTTTAAGGTTTGGTAAATTCTTGTTACCCAATACCATACCCATAACCACAACGGCCAATAAACCAGATTCGTGAGCAAACAAATCTGATTCTACAAACACCAATAAAACTGCGGATAAAGACACTACATTTAATAAGTAATGCGGAATAAAATTCTTTTTAATAGCAAAGGCCAGCGCATGTGCAAAAGTGAAACCAAAAGTGGTTCCAAACAATACTATTTTACCAAACTCTATAAGCGCTGTTTGTGTATAACCAGCATCACCACCTACACTTATAAATTCAAATACCAAAACAGCTACTAACGCACCTATAGGATCAATTAAAATACCTTCCCATTTTAATACTGTTGAGACATCTTTTTTTAACGGAATGTTTCTTAAAATTGGGGTAATTACTGTTGGGCCGGTAACTATAATTAAGGCTGCGAACAAAAATGAAATTTGCCAAGACAAGTCAAAGATAAAATGAGCTGCCATACCTGCTCCAAAAAAGGTTATCACAGACCCTAATGTTATCAGTTTTGTTATTACCGGTCCTACATTGGCAATTTCGGCTCTTTTTAGGGTTAAACCACCTTCAAAAAGAATGATACTTATAGCTAAAGAAGTAAAATAATAGAGCGTTTCACCTGGGAACAATCCCTTTTTGCCTGTCCATATTGGCTCTATTAGTTTAGTACCATCTTCTGTATATAAAGTAGAGATAGGGCCGACTAATAATCCTATCAAAATTAAAGGAAGTATAGCAGGTAGTTTTAAACGCCATGCTACCCATTGAGCTATGATACCTAAGATTACAATTCCGGCAAGTTCGAGCATTTCAAAAAATTTGAATCGGTAAAATAATGCTTTTATTTAAAAGATATGTTGAGCGTATTTTAAGTTTACCACCTAAAAAATAACTTAAACCCATTGGATTTTGTTAAAAATCAAATAATAAAACCGTGTTTTTAAGGCAAATACTAAATGCATTCTTATTTTGCATGTCACTTAAAAACTGAATGAAACTATATACTGTAGAAAACGGGAACTTTAAACTCGATGGTGGCGCTATGTTTGGCGTTGTTCCCAAAACCTTATGGTCAAGAACAAACCCTGCAGACCAAAACAATCAAATTGATATTGCTGCGCGAAGTTTACTCATTGAAGATGGTAACCGATTAATTTTAGTCGACACCGGATTAGGCAATAAACAATCTGAAAAGTTTTTTAGTTACTACAACCAATGGGGAGACTACAATCTTGATGATTCTCTTAAAAAGCATGGTTTTCATCGAGATGATATTACTGATATCTTTTTAACCCATTTGCATTTTGACCATTGTGGCGGTTGTATACAATGGAATAAAGACCGAACTGGTTATGAACCCGCGTTTAAAAACGCTCAGTTTTGGACCAATAAAGACCACTGGAAATGGGCAACAGAACCTAACGCTAGAGAAAAGGCCTCTTTTTTAAAAGAAAATTTACTGCCCATGCAAGAAAGTGGTAGACTTAATTTTATTGAAAAAGGGGAGTCTCGTTGGTTAGAAAACTCAGAATTGGGTTTTGATATTTTATTTGTTGACGGTCATACAGACAAACAAATGCTACCTATTCTTAATTACAAGGGGCATAAAGTGGTTTTTATGGCTGATTTAATTGCTACTGCAGGTCATATTCCTTTACCGTATGTAATGGGGTATGATACCAGACCACTATTAACATTAGACGAAAAAAATGACTTTTTAAATAAAGCCGTGTCTGATAATTACATACTCTTATTTGAGCACGATGCTCATAATGAGTGTTGTACACTTAAAAATACCGAAAAAGGAGTGCGATTGAACGAAATCTACTCTTTTGACGAAATATTTAATTCATAATAAAAGTTTTAGTTTAAAATATTAACATGAAAATCATCTCATTTAAAAATGTGTTGCTCGCCGGTTCTTCAGCCATTCTATTTGGTTGCGGCGCTACCAATTTAGTTTCAACCCCTGTTGAAAATATAGATACCGTTCCTTTAAAAGTTGCCGAATTAACTGAATACGAAAAAAAGAACTGGGGGCATTTAGACCTGATAAAAGACACTATTCCAGGTATGAGTGTTGACAAGGCTTACAATGAAATTATCAAAAACAAAAAAGGAAAAACAGTAATAGTAGCGGTACTAGACGCAGGAGTTGACCTTGACCATGAAGATTTAGATGATGTGCTTTGGGTGAATAAAGATGAAATTGCTGGTAACGGAATTGACGATGATAACAACGGCTATGTTGACGATATTCACGGCTACAACTTTTTAGGCGAATCTTACAATGAACAATTAGAGTATGCCCGTATTCTAAGATTACAACTAGGTGATGCTACTATGCAAGCAAATGCTAAAGCTGAACTAGAAAAAGAATACAACGAATCTTTAGCAAACAAACAACAATATGAGCAAATCTACCAAGTGGTTAGTAATGCCCATGAAGCAGTTTCTAAGCATTTGGGTAAAGTAGATTATACCAAAACAGAATTAGCTGCTTTGGAAGCCAAAACAGAAGAAATGCAGCAAAATAAATCTGTATTAACGCAAATGTTTCAATACTCAGATAACATGAATACGTTTGTTGATGAAATTAAAGATGGTGTTGCCTACTTTACAGAAAAATTAAATTACAACTTAAACATTGATTTTAATGGTAGAGAAGTTGTTGGCGATAATCCTTACGATATTAATGACACTCAGTACGGTAACGGAAATCCAGATGCTCGGTTAGAAGATGAAAGTCATGGTACCCACGTTGCTGGCATTATAGCCGCAGAACGCAATAATGGTAAAGGCGTAAATGGCGTTGCCAATAACGTTCAAATTATGTCTATTAGAGCAGTGCCAAATGGTGATGAATACGATAAAGATATTGCACTTGGTATACGTTATGCCGTTGATAATGGCGCAAAAATTATCAATTGTAGTTTTGGAAAATCTTTTTCTCCTTACGCTGAATGGGTTTGGGATGCTATAAAATACGCAGCTTCTAAAGATGTATTAATTGTTCACGCTGCAGGTAACGATGGAAATAACATTGATTTACAAAGCAACCCCAATTACCCTAATGACCATAAAATGGGAGCTACTGAAATTAGTGATAATGTAATTGAGGTTGGTGCACTTGCTCCATCATATGGGTCTAATATGGTGGCTACCTTCTCTAATTATGGCGCTACCAATGTAGATGTTTTTGCACCAGGGGATGATGTGTATAGCACTATGCCAGAAAGCAAGTACGAATATCAAGGTGGTACTTCTATGGCTGCTCCAGCTGTTGCTGGCGTGGCTGCATTAATTTTATCACAGTACCCTAGTTTAAATGCTACTCAAGTAAAACATATACTTATGCAATCTGGCTTAAGTTCAAAGGCTCAAGTGTTACCTGGTGGGGATGCATCAAAAGCAAAACCGTTTACCCAATTATCTAAATCTGGTACAATGGTAAATGCATATAATGCTTTAATTTTGGCTGAACAGCTTGCTAAAGGCAGAACTACCTTAAGTATAAACGCAGAATAACTTATGATTAAAATCGCTAAAAAAATTGTTTTAATCCTTTTCTTGGGATTAAACGCCTTATTGGCTCAAAACAATACCTCTTACTGGCAACAGCACGTAGATTACACCATGGATGTTGCTATGAATGTTGAAAATTATCAATATACCGGAACTCAAAAACTGGTGTACACTAACAATTCGCCAGATGAATTAAACCGGGTATATTACCACTTATATTTTAATGCATTTCAGCCTGGTAGCGAAATGGACGTTCGTTTACAAACCATTCAAGATGGTGATGGAAGAATGTTAGCTGATGGTAAAAGCAGAATTGCCACCTTAACTGAAAGTGAGCAGGGTTATTTACATGTCATTTCACTAAAACAAGATGGTCAAAAAGTTACCTTCAACGAGGAAGAAACAATCTTGGTTGTTGATTTGGCTTCGCCTATTCCTCCAGGAGGCAAGGCTACTTTTGATATGGAGTTCAAAGGGCAAGTACCGCTTCAAATTCGTAGATCCGGTAGAAATAGCGCTGAAGGTGTAGCACTTTCAATGAGTCAATGGTACCCTAAATTGGCAGAATATGATTTTGAAGGTTGGCACCCTAACCCCTATATCGCCAGAGAATTTCACGGTGTTTGGGGAGATTTTGATGTTAAAATAACTATTGATAAAAATTACACTATTGGTGCTTCTGGTTACTTGCAAAATCCTAATGAAATTGGCCACGGCTATGAAGATGAGGGCACAAAGATTAAAGCTAAAGGCAAAAC
Source organism: Croceivirga lutea (assembly GCF_014235875.1). Lineage (GTDB taxonomy): Bacteria > Bacteroidota > Bacteroidia > Flavobacteriales > Flavobacteriaceae > Croceivirga > Croceivirga lutea. The sequence goes on from NZ_JACJUK010000002.1 coordinate 561,269, forward strand.
ATTAACATGGCATTTTAAAGCACCGCAAGTACACGATTTTATGTGGGCAGCTGACCCTGAATATGTACACAAAAAATTAGTCATGGAAGATGGTCCAACCCTACATTTCTTTTATAAAGACAAAAAAGAACTAGAAGAAAATTGGACTAATCTTATGCCAAAAACAGCACAAGCCATGAACTTCTTTAGCAAGAATGTTGGTAAATATCCTTACGAGCAATATTCCGTAATTCAAGGTGGTGATGGTGGTATGGAATACGCTATGGGCACCTTAATTACCGGAGAACGTTCTTTTGGAAGCTTAGTCGGCGTAATGGTTCATGAGCTAGCGCATTCTTGGTTTCAACATGTATTAGCAACTAATGAGTCTAAACACTCTTGGATGGACGAAGGGTTTACCTCGTTTATAAGTTCACTTTGCATGAACCAAATTATGGAGCAGAATCAGGAAAACCCTTTTACAGGAAGTTATAGAGGGTATTTTAGACTAGTTGAGTCTGGTTTTGAACAACCGCAAACTACCCACGCTGATAGATACCATATGAATTTTGCCTATGGCGTTGCTGCTTATAGTAAGGGCGCTATATTTTTATCACAATTAGGCTATGTTATTGGTCAAGATAAATTAATGCAGACGATTCAAAAATATTTTGAAGATTTTAAGTTTAAGCATCCTACACCTAACGATATTAAAAGAACCGCCGAGAAAGTATCAGGCGTAGAATTAGATTGGTATTTAACAGATTGGACACAAACCACAAATACCATTGATTATGCCATTAAAGAAGTTGTTGCTGAGGGTAATAAAACTAAAGTAGTGTTAGAGCGAAAAGGGTTAATGCCTATGCCGTTAGACATTTTGGTAGTTGGTGCTGACGGTAGTCAATCAACCGTTTATGTGCCTTTACGCATGATGCGTGGAGAAAAAGATAATCCGTATCCTACCTTAGAAAGAACTGTGGCAGAAGATTGGCCATGGGCCTACCCAACTTATGAGTTAGTACTAGATATGCCTATTGGTGATTTAGCAGGTTTAAATATTGACCCATCGCAATTAATGGCAGATATTGATAGAGAAAACAATATTTGGCAAGCTGAATAGTGAAATTCAAAACCTCAAAAAACAATCCGTTCTGGAGTGCTCTTGAACGGATTTTTTATTTTTAATGAATGGACTTTTCTTTTCCTAAAAAAGAACGTATCACAAGCAAAACCTTGCTTGACCAGCTTTTTGCAGAAGGTAAATCTGTGAACAATTTTCCTATTAAACTAATTTACTTACCCACCAAATTTACAGATAATACGCAACTAAAAATATTGGTTGTGGCGCCAAAGCGAAATTTTAAAAGCGCAGTTAAAAGAAATAGAATTAAACGATTAATGCGTGAAGTTTACAGACTACACAAGCATACCATTTTTAACAATAGCAAAACATCTTTTGCGTTGGCCTTTTTATACCTTGGTAAAGAAATGCCAGATTATCAATTGATTGAACGTAAAATGCAGGGGGTAATCGATAAATTTTTAAAAAAGCAGATTGATGAAAAAACACTTTAGATACCTAGTGCCCGTACTTGCGCTTTTTATTTTGGTAAGCACAAGTAGTTTTAAAAATGATTTTTTCGAAATAGCCAAGCAGATTGAAATTTTTACCACACTGTTTAAAGAGCTCAACATGAATTATGTTGATGAAACCAATCCTGCAGAGCTCATGGATTCTGCCATAAAAAATATGCTTAACGAGTTAGACCCCTATACTCGGTTTATGAATGAGCAAGATGTTGAGGAGTTTAAAATTAATAACGCGGGTGAATATTCTGGTATCGGGGCTCGCGTACGTTCTTATCAAGATAAGTTGTTACTTATTGAACCCTACAAAGATATGCCGGCAGACAAAGCTGGTTTAAAAGCTGGTGATGAAATTATACAGATAGGAGACATCAAGGTTTCAGATTTTGAAGATAACGCTGCAGAACTGCTCAAAGGGGCAGATGGCACCTCTGTAAACGTTGTTTTTAAGAGACAAGGTAAAGAAATGACCAAAACCATTTCCAGAGCCTCTGTAGAAATTGATGCTGTTCCATTTTATAAAATGATAGATGATAAAACAGGGTATATAGTACTTACAAAATTTAACAGAAAAGCATCTAGTCAAACAAAAGAAGCTATGCAAGCCCTAAAAGCCCAGGGTGCCGAACAACTTATACTAGATTTAAGAGGAAACCCAGGAGGCTTGCTATCAGAAGCCATTAACGTTACAAATCTATTTGTTGAAAAAGGGGAGCTGATTGTAACTACCAAATCAAAGGTTAAAAAATTTAATAGCGAATATTTTACCAAGAAAAATCCAGAAGATTTAGAAATACCCTTAACGGTTTTAGTAGATGGTAAAAGTGCCTCGGCTAGTGAAATTGTTTCTGGCAGCCTACAAGATTTAGATAGAGCTGTAGTTGTTGGTGCCAGAAGCTTTGGAAAAGGTTTGGTTCAACGCCCATTAAGACTTACTTATGGTACACAACTAAAAGTTACCATTTCTAGGTACTACACCCCATCTGGCAGGTGTATTCAATCTTTAGATTATTGGAATAGAGACGATGAAGGCAACGCCATTAGAAATGCAACATTTAATCAGTTTAAAACCAGAAACGGTAGAACTGTTGAAGACGGCGGAGGGGTACTGCCAGATGTTAAGATTACGGCTGCTAGTACTAATGAACTTATTGATGCTTTGGATGAAAATTTATTGATTTTTGATTTTGCTACTTCATATCATTACAACAATACAATTGCTGATGTTTCGCAGTTTAAGGTAACTGATAAAATCTTTACTGATTTTAAAAATTTTGTTGCACAAAGAGGTTTTGCATTTCAGACCAAAACAGAAAAAGTACTAAAAGATGCTTTAACAGAAGAACAAAGCCTTTTGGGTAAAGAGGTTCAGAACAGTTATAAAGAAATGCTTTCTACAATTGAAAAAGGAAAAATTGAAGCCTTAACCGATTACAAAAAAGAAATAAGCAAAAAGTTAGAAGATGAAATCATAAAAAGATACTTCTACAGAGAGGGTCTTTACGATTATTATCTAAATAATGACGAGGCCATACAAGTTTCTCTTGAATTGTTGAATAACAACAATGAATATTTAAAAATTCTAGGTGAATAGTATTTTCTTGCATTCTCACTCTTTTTAAACCCTATTTTTTGTAGGATTTTTTATAACTTTCATGTTATAAAAATCTGTATAAATGGGATTGGAATATTTTGAAAATTCTCCGAAGAACACAAAAGAATTTGCTAAAAAAGAAATAGACAATCCTTACGGTTTCTCCATTGTAGGTATTGGAGCAAGTGCTGGCGGCTTACAAGCTTTAAAAGATTTTTTCGACCACATGCCTTTGGAGCCTAAGTGTAGTTTTGTCATAATTCAGCATCTAAGCCCCAACCATAAAAGCTTAATGAAAGATATTTTAAGCAAAAACACGGCAATACCTATTACAGAAGTTAAAAAAAACACCAACGTAAAGCCTGGTAAAATCTATTTGGTTCCGCCAAACCAAAATATTGAACTACAATCTAACACCCTTGTATTAAGTGATAAGCCCAAAGGGCAAAAATTAAATTTTCCTATAGATATCTTTTTCAATTCCTTAGCTCTAAACCGAAAAGAGTTTGCTGTTGGTATAGTGCTTAGTGGTACCGGTAGCGATGGTACCAATGGGGCAAAAGCCATACACTCTTACAACGGTATGGTGATGGTTCAAAGCCCTGAAGATGCTGAATTTTCTGGAATGGTTGAATCCGCTATTGATACTGGCTTAGTAGATTATATTTTCCCAGTCAAAAAATTACCTTCTATTTTGATGAGTTTTATCAAAGACCCTAGAGTAAAATTTGGGATTGAGCACGAAATTCATCGCGATAATTTACGATTTAATAAATTATTGAGCCACTTAAAAACCCTCACAGATTTTGATTTTACACCTTACAAGAAACCAACATTAATCAGAAGAATTGCTAGAAGAATAAACTTTAGAGGATTTAAAGATTTTGAAAGTTACTTCCGATTTTTATTAGAAAACAAAGAAGAGGTAAGCTTACTTGCAAACGATTTTCTCATTAATGTAACTGATTTCTTTAGAGATAGTGCTGTTTGGGAGCATTTAGAAAAAGTGGTTATTCCAGACCTAATTGCATCTAAAAACAACGGCGACACATTAAAAATTTGGATTGTTGCCTGCAGTACCGGTGAAGAGGCCTATTCTTATGCTATGTTACTTTTTGAAGAAATGGTGCGCCAAGATAAAACCAACATCAAACTTAAAATCTTTGCTACAGACATTGCCAAGAATAATATTGAAAAGGCCTCTTTAGGTTTATTTAAAGAAAAGCACCTGATTAATATTTCTAAACATCGATTACAAGAGTATTTTGAACTGGTTGAAGACAATCAATACAAAATCAAAGATTTTTTGAGACATTATCTGATTTTTAGCCAGCATGATATCATTAATTCGTCTCCATTTGCCAATATAGACATGATTTCTTGTCGAAATTTATTGATTTACATTGCTCAAGAAACTCAAAACCGTATCATCAAAATATTACAATACTCATTAAATCTTCATGGATATTTGGTTCTTGGTAAAAGTGAAACCTTAGGAAATTTGCGAGATTCTTTTGAAGACGTAAGTAATGATTATAAAATATTTAGAAGTCTTAAAGAAGCCAAATCCTTATATGCTAATGACATTTCAATAGCTAAGCATACATTTCTATACCAAAATATAGCTCAATTAGAAAAGCGTAATATCCTTAGAAAAAAGTTTGATTTTTCAATGTTAGTAGAAAAAACACTTTCTGAGGAACTAGGCTTAGCGTGTCTGTATTTAAATTCTAATTTAGAAATCATTGAGGCCGTTGGAAATTTTCGAACTTTCCTTCAAATACCTGAAACCAGATTTTCTAACTCGTTATTAGATTTGTTACCAGAAGATTTAAAACCAAATCTTAATCTTGCCTTATTAAAAGTTGAAAAAAGTAAGGAAAATGTAAAAATTGAATCTGTTGAACTTACGGGCCTTGAAAAAGGTACCGTTCTAGATATATTAGTAGTTCCAGCATCAAAGTTTTATGGAGATTTAGAAGCAGAATTTATTATTCTATTCTTACCTAAGAATATAAACCCAAAAGCAGATATTAGATTAAAAGCCCTGACAAAAAAAGATAAAAACGAAACTGTTAGGGCTTTAGAAATAGAGCTAGAAAATGCCCGCAAAAGCCTTGTTGCTCTGCAACATGAGGTTGAAATTAGGAATGAAGAATTGCAAACCAGTAATGAAGAGCTTTTAGCTACTAATGAAGAGCTGCAAAGTACCAATGAAGAACTACAAAGTGTAAATGAAGAGCTACATACTGTTAACACTGAATTAAATCAGAAAGTGCAAGATTTAGCTCACGCCAAAGCAACTATAGATAATGTTTTAAAAAGTACAGATATCAGTACTTTAGTTTTAAGTTCCAATCTTAGTATTAAATCTTTTACCAACGGGATAAAAGATTTTTACAACATTACCCTAAACGACATTGGCAGGCCTTTATTAGACTTCACTAATAAATATAGTATAGATAATACGTTTTTTAAATCAATCTGTAAAACCGTATTGGAAACAGGAGAGGTTTATACTGAAGATTTAGAATTTGCCGATAATAAGTGCATGCTTATGAGAGTAACACCATTTATTCAAGGTCACAAAATAGATGGTGTGGTATTAACATTTGTAGATATTTCTGCACAAAAAACAGCTCAACTAGAGTTACAACAAAAAGAATATGAAATACGGTCATTGTTTGACAATGCCCCTGATATGTTTTTTGCAATTGATGCTAATGGTGATATCATAGATGCTAATCTTGAATTAATTAAAAAATTAGAATATAACAGTGCTGAAGGTATTATTGGCAAAAATGTCTTAGATATAGCTCAAGGTTTTACTCCAGAAGAATTAGAATATGACATGAACTTATTGTCTCAAGGTAAAGACTTAAAGGATGAAAACCGAACAGTAATAACTAAAACTGGTAAAAGAATACCCATTCGTGTTAATGCAAAATCATTTTTAAATAAAGATGGTTCAATAAAACAGGTAGTTGCCAGCTGGCGAGATGTCACGGATTTAAAAAAAGCGGAAGACTTTCAAAAAGTACAAATGAAAGCGTTTGAAGAATGTACAGATGGTTTTTATGATTGGGATATCAAAAACAATTCTATTTATACCAGTAAAAGTATTAAAGATTGGTTTGGGTACGATGAATCTGAGATGCCAGATACCTTTGAAAGCTGGCGTAAATTGTTGGTAAAAGAAGATGAAATTATCATGAATGCCCTTTTACAAAACCATTTTGATTGTAACGGAGCCAATCTATATATATCCAATGAACGTTATAAACATAAAGATGGGAGTCTAGTTCATTTGCAAGCTAGGGGAAAAGTAATAGAGTGGGATGAAAATGGTGAGCCCATTAGAATGGTAGGTAGCCATACCAACATGACTAAATTGTTAAAGTTACCAGTGCTAGAACAAAAACTTGTTGATCAAAATATGGTTTTTGAGCAAGTACTAGAAAGCACCCTTGCCGGATTTTGGGATTGGAACATTCCCAATAATACTGAGTATATGAGCCCTACTTTTAAAAAAATGTTTGGGTATGAAGACCATGAAATTGAGAACACACCAGAATGGTGGCAAAAAAACATTCACCCAGACGATTTACCCGGCGTTTTAGATGTTTTTGAAGCACATGTAAAAAGTAAAGGTGAGGTGCCTTATGATAATGAAGTTCGTTACTATCATAAAAATGGAAGTATTGTTTGGGTGTGGTGTAAAGGCAAAGTAATAGAATGGGATGAAAACAACAACCCTATAAGAATGGTAGGCAGCCATGTAGATATTACACACCTAAAAAATCTTACCGATAGCAATAAACAACTAGAACGTTTTGCCTATGTAGCAAGTCATGATTTACAAGAACCGCTACGTACAGTTACCGATTTTGTGGGTTTATTTAAAAAAGAATATCAAAAAAAGCTAGATGAACCCGCAATAATATACTTAGATTTTATTGATTCTGCCGCTACTAGAATGAATAAGTTAGTCAAAGGTATTTTAGACTATTCTAGAATTGAAGGGAAAACAAAACAGAAAAAAGTAGATTTAAATAAAATTGTTGAAGATGTTGTTAATGATTTACAAATTAAAATTGACAACAAAGGCGCTGAAATTATTCTAGACAAATTGCCTTTAATTAAGGGTAATGAAGTAGAGTTGCACTCCCTATTTCTTAATCTTATTGGCAATGCCTTAAAATTTGTTGCTGAAAATGACACCCCAGAAATAAAAATCTCTGTAAAGCGTCAGAATAATGAAAACATTATTTTTATTTCAGATAATGGTATTGGTATAAAGCCAGAACATCAAGAAAAAATATTTGATATCTTTTCAAGATTACATAATGAAGACCAATATGAAGGCACAGGTATTGGTCTTGCACATTGTAAAAAAATAGTTGAATTACACGGAGGGCGCATTTGGGTAGCATCTGAACTAGGCAAGGGGTCCACTTTTTATTTTACACTTAACACTAAATAAATGCTTAAGAAAATTCTTTTGGTCGATGATAATAAGGCCACAAATTTTATTCATACCAAATTTGTGAAAGAAACCAATATGGTTGAAGAGGTTGTGGCTTTTCAAGCGGGAGAAAATGCTTTAGACTATCTTGTTGAAACTGATGTTTTTCCTGAAATTATTTTTGTGGATATTAATATGCCTACTATGGATGCTTGGGAATTCTTGGATAGATTTAACGAACTAGCAAGAATAGAGAAAGAAAATACTAAAGTGTTCTTGCTTACCACCACAATAAGCCCTACAGACGAAGAAAAAGTAAAAGCTTATCCAATTATATCAAAAATGATGTTTAAACCTTTAGATGTGCCTACATTTAAAAAAATTGTGCTTCCTTTTTTATAATCGATGAACTGCAATGTTTAATACTTTCATCGATTAAACAAACAAAAAATAGTCTTTTACCAACACAATCTTACATTTTACAACATTATTTATAAGTAAGGTTTTTCTTACTATAAATTAGGGATAAGTAAGATTTGGTTTATGAAAAAAACAATTGCACAACCTTTAAAAAAGGCCAGTTGGGTGCACGAATTACCTTCGTACACAGCTATTTTAGATAATAATTTACGATTAATAGAAGCTACTACCCATTGGTTTAAACACTCTAACCTCAATAGAGAAAAGGCCCTCGGAAAATGCATTTATGATTTATTCCCAGAAATTGAACAAAGCTGGCAAGATAGTTTTGAATACGCATTAGAGGGTATAAATGATATTAAATTGAATCAACATTCAGAAACCAACACCAGTTGCGCAACTTGGCACCTAAGTCCTTGGAAAGATGGCTACGGAAATACCATTGGTCTAGTGGTTACTATTAAAATTGATAAAGGCGATAACCAACAAAATACCGTATTATCTCAAATTAACAATTTAGTGCAAAACCCAGAAGATGAAGTAACGGGCAGCTGGGAATATATTGTAGAAGACGGTTCTATGTACTGGTCTAATACATTTTTAGAGTTAATTAACTTACCCGCCACAACACATCCTTCTTTAAAGAAAGCAATATCATTACTTAAATCAACTGCAGATAGGGCTGTTTTAAGAGAAGTTATTAGAGCTGCCATGACCAGTGGTAAACCTTGGGATATTATTTTGGGCGTAACTGATGCAAAAAAGAATCTTATAAAAATAAACGTTATTGGCAGACCAAAATTTAAGAATGGTAAATGCACTAGAATAATTGGCGTTATAAAAGAAGCTAAATTAAACGGAACGGTTAATCCTGAGGCTCATAAAGAAATTACTACTACTACTACAGATGGTTTTGACTATTTTAATAGTACCCCTACTGGCTTGCTTTTAGTTGATAGAAGAACCCTTAAAATAAAAAGAATCAACAACTATCTTTTAAGCATTTTTGGCAAACCTGAGAAGGTTTTTTTAGATAAATCGCTATCAGAGTTTATTGCCATTAATGATGCTATTAGAAATCAAATTGAAGAGGAATTAAAAACCAGTTACAGCTTTAAAAATATTAATTTGCGAACTTCTCATGAAAAAACGGGTAATCATTTATTCAATATTTCGGGTAACTTGGTTAAGCAAGATGGACAAGATTTTTTATTCATAAGTTGTAATGAGGTTCCTAACTCTATAGAAATTGAGAAAACATACGCTCGTAAACTGCAAAAAGCAAATGAAGATTTAGATAATATGGTTCATTTTGCCCATATGGTTTCTCATAATCTTAAAGGGCATACTACAAATTTTGATTTGCTTTTAAATTTTTTAAGCACTGAAACAGATGAGAACGAAAGAAATCAACTTACCTCAATGCTGTACCAGTCAACTGATTCATTAACAAGAACAACCAAAGGCTTGCGAGAATTGGTAGCAATTAGACACAAAATCAATCATATTAAAGTTGATTTAAATGTTAATGAATATATCTACAAGGTAATTCAAAGCAACAGCGGGTTATTAAAGAAGAAAAATTTTAAAATTCATCATGAAATTAGTGACGAGCTTACCGTAAAGGCCATACCCGCTTATTTAGAAAGTATTATTACCAACCTTGTACTAAACGCAGTGCATTTTGTAAATAAAAATGATAAACCCCTTTTAATAATTGGTGTAGAAGACAAACCAAATCATTTAGTCTTATCTTTTGAAGACAACAGTTTTGGTATAGATTTAATCAAAGAAGGCCATAAGGTATTTGGTCTAAACAAAAAGCTTCAAAATATGGGCGAAAACACAAGTATGGGTCTATATCTAACTAAATATCAAATAGAACTTATGGATGGTTATGTTAAAGTTGAAAGTGAAGTAGAAAAGGGTAATACGTTTAAAGTGTATTTTCCAAAATAAAAAAACATCTTCAAAGATTTTCTTACCGGCGTTAGCCGGTTTTTTTATTTTTGAATTATGCCAAAATTAACTGTTTGCGAACTTTTTGCTGGTGTCGGTGGTTTTAGGTTGGGTCTTGAGCGTTCAAAAGATTTTAAGGTTATTTGGAGCAATCAATGGGAGCCCTCTACCAAGACACAACATGCCTCAATGGTTTATGAAAACAGATTTGGCAATAAAAACCACTCCAATCTTAATATTGAAGAAATTGCAACCTCTTCTATTCCAAACCATGATGTGTTAGTTGGCGGTTTTCCTTGCCAAGATTATTCCGTAGCTACCAGCTTAAAAAATTCTAAAGGCCTTGTTGGTAAAAAAGGGGTACTCTGGTGGTCTATTTACAGAATTTTAAAAGAGAAAGAGAGTAAACCTTCTTACCTGATTTTAGAAAATGTTGACCGTTTATTAAAATCTCCCGTAAAACAACGTGGCAGAGACTTTGCTATTATGCTTAAAGGTTTATCTGATTTGGGTTACGCATGTGAATGGCGCGTAATTAATGCCGCCGAATATGGTTATTCTCAACGCCGAAGGCGTTTTTTTTTGGTGGGCATACATCATAAAAGCAACCTTTATAAACAACTGTTGAAATCTAATGCTGAAGAATGGGTATTATCTAACGGGGTGTTGGCATCTGCGTTTCCTGTTACTTCAACAAATCAAAAAAATCAGATTTCGTTATCAGAAAGTATGCTTCAATTATCAAAAACATTTAATAGTGATGGTAAAATTTCGCCCTTTTTAAATTCTGGTTTACTTCTTAACGGTAACGTAATTAGTTATAAAACCTTGGTAAATTATAATGGTCCGTTTCAAAATTTAAAATCGGTTTTGGAAAAAGATAAAGTAGCTGATGAGTTTTATATTAACATTGAAGATTTACCTAAATGGAAATATTTAAAAGGTGCTAAAAAAGAATCTAGAACAACTAAAGAAGGTTTTAAGTATAAGTATTCTGAAGGTTCAATGGCGTTTCCAGATGATATTTCTAAACCTTCTAGAACCATTATCACAGGAGAAGGTGGTAAATCTGCTTCGCGTTTTAAACATGTAATAGAAACAGCACATGGTCTACGTAGATTAACACCTTTAGAACTTGAACGATTAAATGGTTTTCCTGATAATCATACCAAATTAGAAGGTATTACTAATACCAAACGAGCGTTTTTTATGGGTAATGCATTAGTTGTTGATATTGTTGAAAAAATTGGACAATCTTTACTATCCAAAATCTAATTATTTGAAAAGTTCCTTTAAATCAGATTTATTAAAAGAAAAGGCCTTGCAACCTTTATTGGATACGTATTACCAAAAACTACATTTTTATAACTTTAAAAGAATACATACTAAAACGCATCAATTACAAGGAGTTGACCTGTATTTTATACATAAGCAAACCAATAAAACCTATGTAATCGACGAGAAAGCGCAATTAGATTATATTGGTGAAAATCTACCCACATTTGCTTTTGAAATATGCTATTTAAAAAAAGGAATTTCTAAACAAGGCTGGTTTTATGATGCTTCTAAAATCACAGAGTTCTATGCTCTTGCAACTAATATTCAGCAAGATGGAGATAAATTTTTTACGAGTTGTAAATTAACTCTTGTTAATAGAAATAAATTACAACAGCTATTACAGAAAAAAGGAATAACACTTAAAAGTTTAAAAGAATACGTTAAGAACCATTCAAAAAAGTATGGTCAACTTAATATACCAAATTTAAATCCTAAAAAAGAAGGTTATTTATATGCCTCTACTTCAAACAAAGCTGAAAAACCTTTAAACCTAATATTACGTCTATCTTGGTTGATAGATTGCAAGGTAGCAAAAACTATATCTTAAAATGCTGTTAATCAGTTTAAAAGATTTGTGATACTTAATTCTTTTTTTATTTTATACTATGGTAAAATCAGAAAAAGCACAGCACACAGAATTTTTAGAAAAATCTATCAGTTATTTACAAAGCACCGGATTCGAAAATATTAAGGCGGATTTAGATGGATTTGAAAGCCCAAAATCTTTCTATCAAAAAAATGGAGATATTGAATTAACTCCAGATATTGTAGCTACTAAAAATGGTAGAAAATTTTACTTTGATATTAGCCTTAAATCTAGTAGAAGTAAATTATTAAAAACAAAATGGGTTTTTCTTGATACTTTAAGTAGGATGAAATCTAACAAGTTTAAGATTATAACCACCAAAGGCCACTACAAATTCACTGATAATCTTCTTAATGAACTTAATTTAACTTCTAAAACACCAATTAAGATTTAGGAGCTCTCAGCATTTTAATATGCGGTATTCCATCCTCTAAGTAACCCTCTCCTACTTGTTTAAAATTAAAATCTTCATAGAATTTTTTTAAATAGGTTTGAGCTGAAATTTCTATGTTTTTATCAGCATACAAAGAATCCATTTTTTCTAAACTCTTCAGCAGTAATAGTTGACCAAAAGCCTTTTTTCTGTGGTTTTTTTTTACCACAACCCTACCTAAGCTCGGATTCTCAAAATAAATTTCTGGACCAAATATTCTTAGGTAAGCAACTAGAATTTTATTTTCATAACCTAACACATGTAGTGCTTGGTTGTCTTTACCATCTATGTCTTGGTAAACACAATCTTGTTCTACTACAAAAACTTCACTTCTTAATTGTAAAAGTGCGTATAACTCTTCTTTTGTTAATTCTGTAAAAGTTTTAATTAGAATATTCATATAAAACTACTTAACTATCTAAATAATCTAATTATACTAGTTGTATTTAAGCACAAGGAATTTTTTCAATACGTCTTTCATGTCTACCACCAGCAAACGCTGTATTTAAAAAAGTTTCTACCATTTCTAAGGCCTGCGGTAGTGCAATAAATCTAGCTGGCAAACTCAAAATATTTGCATTATTATGTTCTCTTGCTAGATATACAATTTCTTTATTCCAACAAAGTGCTCCTCTAATACCTTGGTGTTTATTAATAGTCATTGAAGCCCCATTACCACTGCCACATACTACAATTCCAAATTTGGCGTTTCCTGTTTCAACATCTGTTGCAACAGGATGCACAAAATCAGGATAATCAACACTATCAGTACTATCAGTACCATGGTTAATAACCTCAACTCCTTTAGATTTTAACATACCTATAATGGCCAACTTATAATCTGTACCTGCGTGATCGTTACCTATTGATATTGTCATCGTATAAATATTAGAATATCAAAGATACTATCCTTTTATAACTAGGTGTTGATAATTAAAAATGAAAAAATTTAAACCTACCCAAAATCAACTACTTAGGTTTTATAAAGAAATGTTAATAAACAGAAGAAAACTTATGATGACTTTATAGAAATTGGTAACAATAATTTTACATTACAATAAAATATGTAAAGTTGACCTAACAATTGATTAATTTTTAATCAACCATAATCCACCATTTCTTTGAAGTAATTAACATTAAATACAACTTAAGTTTTCAAAAAATCAATGTTGAAATCTAATTGAACATATTGTTAAAAAAATACTTAACCACATGATTTTAAGGTTTTACATCAATTTATAAGTTGTTGACAACAATTTTTTACTGTTTAAGTCAATTAAAAACCTAAATAATTATTCCACAAGTTAACAGACAATAGTAACCACCATTTTTAGAATTTATAAAAAAGAAAAAAAGTAATTATTATAATAATTGTTCATTTGTTTGTTTTGAAGCTTTACATAACGCTTTTATTATTTGTAATTTTCAGCTTAAATGTTTTCGATTAAATGGCGAAAAGAAAAAAGCGGGCAAGAAGTCAGCGTAAAAATGAGATTACCAAAGGTATTTTTACCGTTCTAGAAAGTGCACCAACTAAAAGTTTTAATTATAAGCAAATAGCTGCTAAACTTAATATCATTGATTCTCAAGGTAGAAATGACCTAATAAAAAGATTAGGTGAATTAAAACAAAAAGAGCGTATTGTAGAGGTTGAACGTGGTAAGTACAAAAAGAAAGAAGAATTACGAACGTTAATGGAAGGTGTTTTAGATATGACTTCTAGCGGTAACGGTTACGTTATAGTTGAAGATTTAGAAGAAGACATATTTGTGCCAGAACATAGATTAAATAAAGCTTTTCACGGAGATATAGTTGAAGTTTATCTTAAACCAAAAAGTAGAAGTAAAAAGAATGAAGGTGAAATTGCAAAAGTTATAAAGCGTAAAAAAGAACAATATGTTGGTATTGTAGATAAGCAAAAAAACTATGCTTTTATAAGACCAATGGATTCTAAAATGTATACTGATATTTTTATACCTGCAGATAGAACAAAAAATGCAGAAAACGGTGATAAAGTATTAGTGAAATTAGGTGATTGGCCAGATGATGCAGATTCCCCTTATGGAACTATCATTGATATTTTAGGTAAACCTGGTGAACATGAAACTGAAATTCATTCAATTTTAGCAGAATATGGTTTACCATATGAGTTTCCTTATGAAGTAGAGCAATATGCAAAAACCTTAGATACTTCAATTAAAGAAGAGGAAATTGCAAAGCGTAGAGATATGCGCCAAGTATTAACTTTTACTATTGATCCTAAAGATGCAAAAGATTTTGATGATGCACTTTCCTTTCAAAAATTAGAAAACGGAAATTTTGAAATAGGTATTCATATTGCTGACGTTTCGCATTATGTTCAACCAGGTACTGTTTTAGAAGATGAAGCTTTTAATAGAGCAACTTCTGTTTATTTAGTGGATAGAGTTGTTCCTATGTTGCCAGAGGTTCTTTCTAATTTAGTGTGTAGTTTAAGACCAAACGAAGAAAAATATACCTTCTCGGCAGTTTTTGAAATTACAGAAGACGCTAAAGTTTTAAATCAATGGTTTGGTAGAACTGCAATTAATTCTAATGAACGATTTGCCTATGAAGAAGCACAATATATCATAGAAACCTCTTCAACAGAAATACCAGATGAAATTTCTATTAGAGAAAAAGGGTATACCGTTTCTGAAGCTATCAAGGAAGCCGTTTTAACATTAGATAGGTTAGCTAAAAAGTTTAGAGCTAAACGCATGTCTTCAGGGGCTATTTCTTTTGATAAAATAGAAGTTAGATTTAACCTAAATGCTAACAATGAACCAGAATCAGTTTATTTTAAAGAATCTAAAGATGCTAATAAATTGATTGAAGAATTTATGCTTTTAGCTAATAAAAGTGTTGCTGAATTTATAGGAAAGAAAAAACCAGAAAAAACATTTGTATATCGTGTACATGATGAACCAGATATTGACAAGTTACTTGCTTTAAACGGTGTAATTTCTAGATTTGGTCATGCAGTAAATTTAAAAAGTAAATCTTCTATTTCTAGTTCTTTAAATAAATTGCTAGAAGATGTTAAAGGACAAAAAGAACAAAACTTAGTAGATACTTTGGCTATCAGAAGTATGAGTAAAGCTATATATACCACCAATAATATTGGACACTACGGATTAGCTTTTGATTATTATACGCACTTTACTTCACCAATTAGAAGATACCCAGATGTAATGGTGCATAGATTATTACAACATTACTTAGATGGCGGCAAATCAGAAAAAGAAGTAGTCTACGAAGAAAAATGTAAGCATTCTTCTGATATGGAAGTACTAGCTTCTAGTGCAGAGAGAGATTCTGTTAAATACATGCAGATTAAGTTTATGCAAGACCACAGTAACAGAGAATTTGTTGGTGTTATTTCTGGGGTAACAGAATGGGGTATTTATGTAGAAATCATAGAAAATAAATGTGAAGGTATGGTTCGTATACGTGATTTAAAAGATGATTACTACACTTTTGACGAACGTAATTATGCAGTTGTTGGTGAACGCAAGAAGAAAGTTTATCAATTAGGTGATGAAGTAGTGGTAATGGTAAAAGAAACTGATTTAATAAAAAGACATCTAGACTTTTCTCTTTTAGGACATTATAACAATTAAAAGTTGCTATAGAAAGTTACTTTTTTAAAAGCAAAGTTTATACAGTAACTTTAGATAACTACACTGAATAAAACTAAAATTTTGTTGATAGAAGATATACAGGCAGCAATACCTTTAGGCATATTACTAAGCTTTATGGTTGGCCCTGTGTTTTTTGTTCTTTTAGAAACTGGAGCTACTAAAGGTTTTAGAGCTGCAATGAGTATTGATGCTGGGGTAATTTTAGCTGATATTGTATTTATTTGTATAGCGTATTTTAGTAGTTACCAATTACTTAAAAATTTAAGTAATCAGCCAGGTCTTTATGTTTTTGGAGGTACAATTCTCATTATTTATGGGGTCTTTTTATATGTTAAAAAAGAAACTAAAAAACCAATAAAATCTAAAAAGTTTAAAGGAACTTATTTAGCCTTAATGGTTAAAGGTTTTTTACTAAATATTATAAATATTGGAGTACTCGTTTATTGGTTAATTGTTCTCTTTGTTGTAGGTCCAAGTGTCAACAATGAACCAAATAGAATTCTAACTTTTTTTTCTACCGTAATTCTAGTTTATTTAGGTTTAGATATTATTAAAATTTTATTAGCTAAACAGCTCCGAAAAAAACTTACCCCTGAACGTATTCGTTTTATGAAAAAGATATTGGGGATTATTCTGGTAATATGTGGTATTATAATGATTGCAAAAGGTTTTATTCCTTATGATTTTGAGCAAGGTATAGAACAAATGGAAGACAGAATAAGTAATTAAAAAACCCCTTCTAAAGAGAAGAGGTTTTATTGAGGCATCGAGCGGATTCGAACCGCTGTACAAGCTTTTGCAGAGCTGTGCCTAGCCACTCGGCCACGATGCCAATTTTAGTGGTGCAAATGTACCACATTTTTTAGGCTTTGCAAGTTTTGAGGTTACCTTGTTTTATCTAAACAAACCATAACACTTTCTACATCTCCTCCTATAGGTGGGTTAATTTTTGAAACACAAACTTCTACAGTATTTACCAAGGGTAGTTCACCTAATACACGATTAATAATACGTTGAGCAACATGTTCTAATAGTTTAGATTTTTCTGCCATCTCTTCTTTTACAATATTGTTAAGATGAACATAATCTATAGTATCAGCTAATTTATCTGATTGAGAAGGTTTATTTAAGTCTCCTTCAATTTGTAAATCTACTCTATAATCACTCCCAATTACGCTTTCTTCTGGTAAACAGCCATGCTGAGCATGTAAGCGTATATTGTTTAATTTAATTTTACCCATATCAAGGCAAAATTACTTTAAACAATTTAATAAGTACATCTACAATTACTAATACCTTGAAATAAATCCATACCTACGGTTACTACATGTGTACCTGTACTATAACCAAGAATTTCATTAGTAATTAACTGATATGAATACCCAAAATAGATATTGTCTTTTTTAAGACCGGCAATTGGTGCAATATAAAGTGGTGTACCTACTTGATCATTTAAAAATCTGTAAGTAGCTCCAACATAATAATAGTCTTCAAAGTCATGAAATCTGAATTTTGCATTTAAATCTGTTACAGAACGGCCGTCACTCTCAAACCATTGAAAAAATACTGAAGGTTCAAATTCTAATTTTGACCTCTTATTTTTCATAAAACTATAACCTGTATACATGTAATAGTTTCTTAATTTATTAGGTTCAAAGCGAGTATTAAATTGGCTTAAATCTTTATCTAAGATGTTTGAAGCATTTACACTTAAATAAAACTTTTTATAACGGTACAATACCCCAATATCAAAGTTGTGGTTTGTTGTTGAACGGTCATCTGTTACTGAAGGGTCAAACATGGGATTATTTGGGTCTCCAAAGTTTTCAATGGCAATTCTAAATTGATTGAAATTGTAAGAGATACCAAAAGATAAAAATTCATCTTCGTACCTATCAATAGTTAAATGGTGAGCAAAAGATATTCTTGAACCTCTTTGTCTAGTTTCACCATTACTATCATTGTATAGCAACAATCCTATACCAGACTTATTACCAAGTCTAGCATCAACTGCCATGGTTTGTGTATCTGGAGCATCTTCAATACCAACCCATTGGGTTAGTCCGTTAAGTCGTAGTTTAATGTGATCACCAACACCTGCGTAGGTTGGAGACATTAAGAAAGGGTTATCTGCTATATACTGTGATAGTTGTGGTACGGTCAACTCTTGACCTCTGACCATAGCAGATAAGCCTAATAGTAGGATTAAGATTTGGGTTTTTTTCATGATTTGGGAATGTTTCTTTTATGTCTTTTATGTCATCATCTATATAATGTAAAATGTCCTATAAATTCTCTATCGTCTGTTTCACCATTTATTTTGATTACATACCAGTAATCTCCTGTTGGTAAATCGCTTCCTTTGTATACACCATCCCATCCGCTATCTCCAGATTTAAATCTGTATACCTCTCTACCATAACGATCAAATATGATTGTTATTAGATTTGGAAACGCTTCTGAATTCCTTGGTGCCCAATTATCGTTAACCTGATCACCATCCGGTGTAAAAAAGTCAGGTATTTCAATATCTATGAACTCCACATAAATTTCAGCATCTACTTGACAACCGTTATTATCTATAACACTAACAGTGTAGGTATCTGTTCTGTTTATGATAAATGTGTTGTCAGTTCCATTGTCAACGTCACCAAAATAGAAGGTATAATCTTCTACGCCTCCTTGAGCTATGGCTGTAATTTCATTAATGTTACTGTTTTCTAACACTAATGTTAACGGCTCATAGTTTGGTATCTCAAAATCTATAACGTTTAAACATCCGTTTTCATGTGCAATTGCTATAAAATGTTCACCTGGAGCAATATTGCTAAAATCTGGTGTTAATTGCATTTGATTTGGATCTGTTGAATCTAAGGCAAATAGCACTTCAGAATACATATTAGTGTCTTCTAGAATAATATCTAAACTGTTCTGTGGTATATTAGTTCCTATACAATCAAATATTGGTGCTACAGTTGCATTAATATTTACTCCTGCTTCAATTTCAACAAAAAAGTTGGTTTCACAACCTTGAGCATCTCTAACAAATACTACATGAGCGCCAGCTTCTAGATTAGATACCTGAGTAATTCCTTGTTGGAAATCTGAATCTGCATTAGAATCTACTGCGACAGCATACGGAGCAGTACCACCACTTATCTGCAGTTCAAACATACCATCACTCTCTCCAGCACATGTTTCACCAGTTACATTTATTGCAGAGGCATCAATTGCATTTGGTTCTACAATTGTAAATTGGAATGAAATAAAGCATCCGTTTCTATCTTGAGCAATAATATCATAAACACCAGGACCCAGTTCTGTAAATGTATTTTCAGTATCAAACTGATTTAAATTTGGTGAAATAGCATAGAAGATATCACCTGTTCCGCCAGTAACTTCAACAGTAATAGTGCCATCTTCTGCTCCGTTACAAGTAATATTGGTAGATTCTTCTGTAATAATTTGTAATGGTGCTGGATCTTCAATTGTAATTTGATTGGATACTTCAACACAGTCATCACTGGTTACTCTTACAAAGTATTGACCAGCGCTTAAATTGCTAAATGTATCATCATTTTGTGGACCAACAAGTAAATTAGTTAATGCTGCATCAGTAAATAATTCGTAAGAATAATTACCTAATCCGCCAGTGGCATTTACAATTATTGATGCTGATGATTCACCAGAACAATTAATTATGGCTGCAGTCTCATCAATATTAAGTGTTAAGGGTTGTATTGGGTCAACACTAATTTCATTAGAAATAAATGATTCACAACCGTTAGCATCTAAAATATAGTATTGGTATGAACCAGAACCAACGGTAAATGTTTGTGTATTACTCGTCATAGGATTATATGAAATACCATCAGTACTAAACTGATATGGTGCTGTACCACCAATAGCTGTAAGCTCTAATTCTGCTTGATTTGTACAAGTTAATTGTGAAACCTGCAGTAATGCTGCTTCAACTTCAGAAGGTTCATTAATAGTTACTTGAGTTGTTTCTATTCCACAACCCCAGCCATCACTAATGGTAATACTGTAAATACCAGCACCTATGCCATTAAATACATTTGCACTTTGTAATCCGGTAGTAGATACTATACTTGTTCCTGTGGTATCATAAGTATTTAATTGGTATTGATATACACCTTGTCCACCTATAACATTAATTGCACTTATAGATGCGTTAGTATCTCCATAACATGCCAACATGGTTGGAGTAGCATCAATATTCGCTGTAATTATATCAGGTCTTATTAGCGTAATGTTTTCAGTAATTACACAACCAGCATTATCAGTTATTTCAACAGTGTAGTCACCAGCTGAAAGACCTGTAAATATTCTACTAGGAACATTTGTAGCATTATAAGTCTGTGCTGTTGTTGTATTTGTTAACACAATTGAATATGGAGCATAACCACCTTCAGGAGATATTTCAATTTCACCCAAGTCATTACTACAGGTAACGTTTGCAGATTCTAAAGGAACTACCGTTAGCGCACTATCTGGTGACGCAATGGTAACTGTATTAGAATTTTCAGAACATAATGGGTTATTTGTTTGTGTAATTTGAACATAATAATTACCTCCTGATAAACCTGTAATTGCTAATGGGTTTACAGATGTATTTGCATTACCAGATATACCTGTTGAGGTATTGCTACTATCAAATACTTCATAAAAATAAGTGCCTGTATAACCAGTAATAGAAACCTCCAAAGCTCCATTGGTGTCACCAAAGCAGATGGATGCTGCCGTAGCTGAAGCAGATACTTCTATCAAATCATAAGGAGCAATATTGTAAGGTGTAGAATCCACATAACAACCTGTGGTTGTATCTGTAACTCGTATTACGTAGCTACCAGCAGTATTTAGGTTAAAATATGCAGTAGTATTTGTTGGAGTAGTATCTAAACTACCAGCCGTTGTACCTAGTGGTAATAAATCATAAGAATATGTATTCGAAGCATTACCATCATCTGTAACAGTCACTAATACACGTTCAGGATTATTACATGTTATTTCTATGTCTTGAGAAACAGTTATTGTAAATGTATTGATAGGTTCAATATTTACTAATGCGGTAGTTTGGCAACCATTAGCATCATTTACATAGACAGTAATATTTTGAGTGCTTCCTGTATCTACAATTTCAAATGTATTTGCGGTTTGGAAGTTTACATTATCTAAACTATAAAGGTAGTTAGCTGTGCCACCAATTGCATTTACTGTAATTACAGAGGTATTGGTTAAATTTTGAGGAGTACACGCAAAAGGCGTTGCCGCTGCTGTTGCTGCTAAAACATTTGGTTCACCAACAACTATGGTTTCTCTGTTTGTACATTGTCTTGAAGAAATAGCTTCAACCTCATAGGTGCCTGCAGTCAACCCACTGAATGTAGGGTCGGTTTGAGGTCCTGCAATTAGTGCACCACCATTGTCATAAAGATTGAAGGTATAGGTAGGGTCTTCATTAACACCAGAAGAAGTAGGTTCTAAATTTACGGTTACACTACCATCACTACCACCATTACAACTTACATCAATTATAGAATGTGGGTCAAAGGTAACAGGCGTAGGTTGATTCAACAACTGGTTAATACTAGAAGAACAACCTGTAATATTATCAGTAATATCGATAGTATAGTTACCGGCTTCACTAAGACCTGTAAGCACTCCGGATGTATGAGAAGTAGTAGTAGCAGAAATTGGAGTAGTTACCATAAAGGTAAAGTCACCAGAGCCACCAGTAACAGTTACTGTAATTTCACCATCAGGAGTAGCAGTACAATCGATATTTT
>NZ_JACJUK010000003.1 GCF_014235875.1 Croceivirga lutea
GGCAATAAAAAAAGAGTGGCCATGGCTCCTGAAACCTATAAGAAACGGCAAGCCTTGGTGGAGCATCCCTTTGGCACTATAAAACGTCAATGGGGATTTGACCATATCATGACCAAAAGAGGAATGGAAGCCGCTTCGGCAGACTTTGGGTTTATGCTAACGGCTTATAATCTAAAACGAATACTCAAAATCCTTAAAGTGCAAGGGAAAGCGCTTATTAGAGCATTTCTAATGCCTTTTGAGCTTATTTGGAAGCTAATAGGCCCTATTAAAAAGGTTTTTAAATCCATTAGGGGTATTTTGGGGCAAAACAAAATTTCCCCTTCCTTTTTCCAAGCTTCGGTAGTCTGAAACTAATAAGCTAATTTTAAACTAAATCTAAAGGCAGTTTTGGGACAGACTGCCGTTAGCCGTAATTTTGAAAACTTACCAAAAATTGGTATTTTTGCCCAAATCATTGATAGAATGAGTAAAAACACTTCAATATCACTGGGAAATTACTTTGACCAATTCGTCCACGAACAAATTTCAGAAGGACGCTATAAAAACGTTAGTGAGGTCATTCGCGCTGGACTCAGACTATTGGAAAATGAGGAAAGTAAAGTCATTGCCCTTAGGAAAGCGATTCAGGAAGGAATTGACAGTGGACTTGCGCACGACTTTGATTGGGAAAAAAACCTGAAAGAATTAAAAGCCAAGAGAAAAACAAATGGCTAAATTCAAATTGACCAACAAAGCCGTTGCCGATTTAAATGGAATTTGGGAATATACCGTGGAGAAATTGTCCGAAAATCAAGCGGACAAATATTATCGGGAAATCATGGAATCCTGTAAGCAGCTCGCGGAGAATCCAACAATTGGAAAAAACTACGAGGGAATCACCCTAGGCCTATTCGGATTCAAAGAAAACAAGCACATAATTTTCTTTAGGACTTTGGAAAAAGATTTAATCGAAATCACCAGAATCCTACATGAAAGAATGGACTTGAAAAACAGACTGGAGGAATAAAAAACTACAGGCAACACGGTGTATAATTAATTGCGGTCGGATTTCCCAAATGGAAATCCTTGCAATTAACTATCTTCGGTACAGGCGGACATTTTCCGTTGGATTTCCGCGCCGCACTAATCATAGCCGAGACATTAGCAATAATTTAAAATCGACTTTGGTCGATTTTTGTTGTGATTTAAGGGTTTTTGCTGTTTAAGAAGTTTTTTTTAAGGAGAAAAGTCAATTTTTTTTGTTTTTTCCCCTCAGTATTATAAGTACCAAAAAGTAATTTTTTGTCTCAAGTAAACCCAACATTAAATCCTTATAATACTTTCTACTTAAAACCATTACAACAGCACTAAATTAAACTTGAAGACGAGATGTTGTAGCTATGTTGTACCCAAACAAAAAAAGCTCTCAAATCAGAGAGCCTTTTTTTACTATTTGTAAAATTTTGAAAAAGTGCGGCTGAAGGGAGTCGAACCCCCACGCCTCGCGGCACCAGATCCTAAGTCTGGCATGTCTACCAATTCCATCACAGCCGCTTTTTCAAAATTTTAATGAACTTTTCTTGTTTAATTCCTAAGTCTAGCGTGTGTACCAATTCCACCACATCCGCTTAAGGTTTGCAAATATACTCCAAATTTTCATTCATAAAACTCTTCTTATTTAAAAATGCCTTTTTGTACTTTTAATCCTCATTAAAAATGTACTATGTCAGACGTTAAAAACTATATTGAAAGTCATAAAACTCGTTTTATTGATGAGCTAATTGAACTTTTAAAAATTCCTTCAATAAGTGCAGACAGTGCCTATAAAAAAGATGTTATTGCAACAGCCGAACATATTAAAAAAGCGCTTTTAGATGCTGGTTGTGATAGTGCTGAAATTTGCGAAACTAAGGGGTACCCTGTAGTTTACGGCGAAAAAATTATTGATCCTAAATTACCTACAGTTCTGGTTTACGGTCATTATGATGTACAACCGCCAGACCCTTTAAACTTATGGGATTCACCACCATTTGAGCCTGTAATTAAGAAAACAGAATTGCATCCAGATGGTGCTATTTTTGCCCGAGGAGCATGTGATGACAAAGGCCAAATGTACATGCATGTTAAAGCAGCAGAATACATGATAAAGAATGATGCATTACCATGTAATCTCAAATTCATGATCGAAGGCGAAGAAGAAGTGGGTAGCGATAGTTTAGAAGAATTTCTTTTAGACCATAAAGAAAAACTTAAAAACGATATCATATTAATTTCAGACACCGGTATGATGGCCAATGATGTACCATCAATTACTACCGGTTTACGTGGATTAAGTTATGTGGAAGTTGAAGTTACGGGTCCTAATAGAGACTTACATTCTGGTATTTATGGCGGAGCAGTACCCAACCCCATTAATGTGCTTGCTAAAATGATAGCATCTTTACATGATGAAAATAACAAAATCACCATACCGGGTTTCTATGATAAGGTAGAAGAGCTATCACAAGAGGAAAGAGATTTAATGGCTGAAGCTCCATTTAACCTAGAAGAATATAAAAAAGCGTTAGACATAGATGATGTATATGGTGAAGCAGGCTATTCTACTGCCGAACGTTATTCTATACGACCAACTTTGGACGTGAACGGAATTTGGGGAGGCTATACTGGTGAAGGTGCAAAAACGGTAATTGCAAGTAAGGCCTATGCAAAAATTTCAATGCGTCTAGTACCAGACCAAGACCCAGATGAAATTACAGCATTATTCACTAAACATTTTGAAACTATAGCGCCTAAAGGTGTAAAAGTTAAGGTATCCCCACATCATGGTGGGCAACCTTATGTAACACCTACAAATACTATAGGTTACAAGGCTGCGGCAATAGCATACGAAACTACTTTTGGTAAAACTCCTATACCAGAAAGAACTGGAGGTAGTATACCTATAGTAGCCCTTTTTGAGCAAGTTTTAGAATCTAAAACTATATTTATGGGATTTGGTTTAGATAGTGATGCTATCCATTCGCCAAATGAGCATTTTGGAATTTGGAACTATTTAAAGGGTATTGAGACTATACCTTATTTCTTTAAAGAATACACTAAACTGTTTACAGAACAATAAGGCAAAAAATAAGGCCAGGATTACGATTTGGGGGTCTTTCTCTAAAGGAGTTAATCCTGACCTTTTTTTGCTAATGGTAAGATTTGGGTTCTTTTTAGCAACTAATTGGGTTATACATGTTAATTAGTAACTCATTTTCATTTACTTCAACATCACACAATCTGAAAACCTTTTTGTTTTCATTTAAAATAACCATGCCTGTGTACTTCTCTTGTCTTAACTGCTTCTTCATCTTATAATATATTTTGTTGGTGTTAGATAAATTTGTTACTCCAAATCTAGGTTGAAATACTGCTCTTCATTTTTACATATTTTAGAAAACAAACAAGTGTAGACGAATGGTATTTTACTATAGACAAGGCCTTTAAAACCTTGTTACATCAGCATTTGATACATTCTATGTGCTACTTAAAAAACCGATAAACAACCCGGTAATTGAAGGCCGAATACTATCATTTAAATAAAAAATGACGCTTCAATTTTACAATCATGTTTATTTAGAATTAAGAGGTTTAAACTTAAATAGTTTTTCTTCAACTTGTTAATACTTAGTTATAAAGCCCAATATTTGTAACAAAACTATAAGAACGGCGTTCTTATAATCTACAATCAAAACGAACACTATCATGTTACAACGCTTTTTTATCTTCTGCTCAGGGGCAGATACCGAAATTCTATCAACTTGCAGCAACGGAGAACGCAACAAATATGCAGGTATAGGTGCAACTGTTTTCTTTACTGCCGTAATGGCTTTTATTGCATCTGCATATGCTTTATATACCATTTTTGATACCATTTACGCGGCAGTTTTCTTTGGGCTTATTTGGGGACTTCTTATTTTTAATCTAGATAGATATATAGTCTCCACTATAAAAAAGCGAGATAGTTTTGGAAAAGAATTGTTACAAGCCGCACCTAGAATTGTCTTGGCCTTAATTATTGCTATTGTAATTTCTAAACCCCTAGAACTCAAAATTTTTGAAAAAGAAATCAACCAGGTTTTACTTGAAGAAAAAAATGCCATGTCTTTAGCTAACCAAGAACAGTTAGCCATGCAATACACTCCAAAGGTAGCGCAATTACAACAAGAGATATCTACCCTAAAACAAGAAATAAACGATAAGGAAGCTGAAACCAATGCGCTGTACAATACCTACATTTCTGAAGCAGAAGGAACCGCTGGTACAGGCTTATTGGGTAAAGGGCCCGTTTATAAAGAAAAAAGAGAAAAACACGACCGCTATCTAAATGAACTTCAGGCATTAAAGTCAACTAACGGAGAAAAAATCACAGCCTTAGAAAATGAGATAAACTCACTTAACAGTAATTATACAAATGCAGTTTCTAATAGCCAACCCATAATTGATGGTTTTGATGGATTAATGGCTAGAATCAATGCTCTTGACAAATTACCTTGGTTACCTTCATTTTTCATTTTTCTATTGTTCTTAGCTATTGAGACCGCTCCAATTATTGCAAAATTATTAGCCCCTAAAGGAGAATATGATTTTAAAGTTGAAGAAGCTGAAAGTGTGGTTGCAAGTTGGGTAACCCAAAAAGTAAATCAACGCAAATTATTAGTTGGAACAGATGCCGAAATGAATCAAAAAATTTACGAAGATTTAAAGGCAGAGGAAGAATTATACAACTACAAGAAAAAGAAAGCAGAAGAAGTGTTACGCTTACAAGCAGATGCCTTTAGAAATACACAAATAAAAGGTCTGTAGTAGATTAGATTAAATCCATTTGTTTGAGCATAAAAGAGGCATTCATGGTTTTGCTAACCCCTTTTTTAAGGCGATAATCAAAACTCAAGGTGTTATTTTTAATAGTAGCATCTAAATGATAGTTTTTAACGCTATTATTTTCATTAGCCATATCACAAAGACTTAAATCGTGTGTAGCTATTAATCCTGTGGCATTTTCATTAAGTAAACGAGCCACAATTTGTTTAGAGCCAGTAGCTTTATCATAACTGTTTGTACCTCTTAAAATCTCGTCTAACAAGACAAAATATGGTTCTGATTTTACAAGTTCAACTACCATTTTCAATCTTTTTAGCTCCGCAAAAAAATAAGAATCCCCTTTTTTGAGAGAATCTACACTACGCATACTAGTTACAAGCTTTATTGGAGCATAAACACAAGACGAAGCACAAATAGGTAACCCTAAATTAGCCATAAATATGCCCAAACCTACACTACGTAAAAAAGTGCTCTTACCAGCCATGTTAGACCCAGTTATAATATGAAATGATGAAGCATCTATTTCAAAATCATTTTTTACAATTTTCTCTTGAGCAATTAAAGGATGGCCTAACTCCTTGGCTTTAAAAGTAAATGCTCCCTCCTTTATACTGGGATAATTAAAATAAGGATGATTAAATGCAAAATTACCTAGACTATTATACCCTTCAAAAAAAGAAATTACATTAAACCAATCTGCAACTTGATTTTTATTTGTGACCAACCACTTTTCTATCTCATATGCTGTTTTTAAAGCGCCGAGATAACAACCATTACCAAAAATGATGTAAAAGACATTATTGTTATAATCCATAACATCTAAAAGTTTTGAAAACTTAGCAATGGCCGAAGATGCTTTGCTATTTGTTATAGCAAGTTTTTGTTGTTGTTGTTTTAATAGTTTTGAGGTAAACTTTTCTTGTTCTATAAGTTTAAGCAGTGTTGCGTATTGTTTAAAAACTGATTTTACCTTATCAGCTTTAGCAGATAGGTTTTGTATATGTTTAAAGTAAAAACCAGAAATAGTTAGACCAATACCAATAATTATAAATAGCACATTAAATAACCATCCAAAAAAGAAGGTTAAAACCGCAACAACACTAAATACACTTAAGATTACAAAAGGTAAATAACGCATTATTTTAGGCACAAAAGGTGTGTAGGATTCGAGCCAATGAACTATGCTAGAAATACGAGTCTCGTTTTCTATAAACATAGCATTTGCACTAAATGTTTGCCGCCATTCTGCTTTATCTGCAATTTCTTTAATAGCCTCTTGCTTACTGGTTATGTTAGCAATAGTATTTGACAAAAGCAAGGCTGCAAATGCATCTTCACCTTCTTTTAGGGTAGCTCTATTAATGTATTGATAGAAGGAAGTATCTCCAAACAAATCCAAATCTTGACTATAGCAATGAGCAAGTTCTAAGTATTCTTTCCCGTCTGGAAATTCTTCAAAATTATACTGTAGAGCTCGAATTTCTTTTGCATTGATAGCCACTATATTATTATGGTATTTGAGTCTTTGTTTTATTTTGATGTACTTCTTTATAAGAACTAAAAAAACAGCTCCAAAAACCACAATAGCTGCAATTACAAAAATGATGTTAGAACGAAGCAAATAGGGAATACTAATTAAAGCAATAAAAGTAAATAAACGTGCTATAGATAATACGCTTAGGTTTTGTTTTAAGCGTTGACAGATTAGCTCATTTTCATCAATATTTTTGGTGTAAAAGTTTTGAACGCTTTGCATTACCAAGTAAAAAATTTAACAATTCAGAGACTTAAGATTAGCTAACGCTCTAGCCAAACTTTCTTTCCAATTTTCAATTTTTAGTCCAAAAGTTTCTTTTGCCTTATTAGTGTTTAAAACACTGTATTTGGGTCTTTTCGCAGGAGTAGGATAAGCCTCTGTTGAAATAGCTGCTAATTCCACATTAGTATTGCTAAGCAAGAAAATTTCAGAAGCAAAACCATACCATGAAGTTTCGCCGTCATTACTAAAATGGTAAATACCGTAAGCAGCATTTTTTTGTTCAATAATGTTTAGAACAAAGCCGGCAAGGTCTCTAGCATAAGTAGGTTTACCAATTTGGTCAGCCACAACAGAAAGAGACGAGCGTTCATTGCCCAAGCGCAACATGGTCTTCATGAAATTATTTGCATGTTCAGAATACAACCAAGAAGTTCTTATGATAAAATGTTCTTTCAACCTTTCGGTAATTTCTAGTTCGCCCTTTAATTTTGTTTCGCCATAAACACCAAGGGGGTTACATGTATCTGTTTCTACGTAAGGTACATCTGTGTTACCATCAAAAACAAAGTCTGTTGAAATATGAAGTAATGTAACTTTAAATAGTTGACAAGCTTTTGCCAAATTTTGAGCACCTATAACATTTACGTTCTCTGCTGCTAATGCATCACTTTCTGCTTTGTCTACTTGGGTATACGCGGCACAATTAATACAATGGGTAAACTTACCTTTTTTAAAGGCGGCAATAACATGGTCTTTATTAGTTACATCAAGGTCTTTAGAACTCAAAAATTCAAACCTAATGTTTTGATATTTGCTATGTTTTACAACATCTTTAATACATAAACCTAATTGCCCAGAAGCACCAGTAACTAAAATATTTTCCATAAAAAAACCGCAGCTTTTTACAAAGCTACGGTTAAGAGTTTAGATATAGCTAAATATTTTATGCTGCTTCAACCACCTTAGACGAATTAGTAGAAACTGTTGTTTGTTCAGAACTCGAACTTTTTTTACGATAGTGTACCGCAATTTGCAGCAACTGAATTCCAATTTTAGCAGAGTCTTTAAACGATAACTTTGAGCCATCTGCATGAACCCAACGTTTTAGTGGTTGTTCACAAATAATTTCTAGAGCCTTTTTTCTACCGTAATGATTACTTATTCTTTTAAACATTTCAACATCAAACAACCATTTGGTTAAGAAGGGTTTTTCAAAGGCAACCTTAACAATATCCTTATCCATAACCTTTGCACCGCATTGGGTGTCATTAAATGGCATTCTTAGAATAGTACGAATCATTAAATTAATAGTCTTACTAATAATTGCTCTGGCAGATTCTTTAGCAATTTCGGCTCCCATTCTTGCCATTCTAGAACCATTTACAATCTTATAATTAGAGTTACCTAATGTCTTAACCAAATCATCAAAATCTCTAAAATCTGTCGATAAATCTGCATCTAAAAACCCAATGTAATTATACTGTGGGTCTTTTGCCATATGTAGCATACCTTGTCTAACAGCTTCAGCTTTACCTCCATTTTTTGCACAATCGTAAACAGTAATATGGTCTTCATTACCTTTTTGTATTTCTCGTAATACTTCGAGAGTATTATCAGTAGAACCATCGTTTACAAAACATAAATTATACCCCAAATTTTCAAAAGAGAAGTCAAGAAAATCTTTTCCAGACAGTCTTTCAGCCTCATTATAACAAGGTATAACAACACCAACACAGTATTCTTGAATAACCTGACTAGCTTTTTTAGATTTTTTTACTGTAGTTTCTGGAGTTCCAATAATACGTTTTACACGAGCAACGACTTCATTTAAACTTACTGGCTTTTTCATGTAATCATCAATATCAAGGTCAAAACCTTGTGTAATTACATTCTCATCTGTATTACCAGACATCACCATAATGGGTATTCTTTCATTGCTAGAAGAGCGTATTTCTTGAACAACATCCAAACCAGAAATATCTGGCATGTTGATATCAACAATTACTAAGTTTGGTTGAAATTCTTTTACAAGCATTAATCCTTCTTTTCCGGATTCAGCTGTTTGAACTTGGTAACCAAGTTCTTGAAGTCTTTTTTCTAATGATAGCAATATTAATTGCTGGTCATCAATTGCTAGAATTTTCATAGGTTATTTATGTATGTTGCTAAGATTTGGATTCAGCATACGGTTTTCAAAATTAAAAACGTAATTATTTTCCTACATATAACGTAATATCATTTTATATATTGCAAACAATCGAGCAAATGAAAAAATATCTGATATACGCCCTTTTATTACTTAGCTATTTTGGCAAATCTCAACAAGAGATGGCCTTAACTATTAGTTCTAAAAAACTTCAACAGCTTTCTAATCTAAAAGGTGTTAATTATTACCCAACCAATACCGCTTGGAACATGTTTGGCGAAAATTTTAATAGAGATGTAATTACTAATGACTTTCAATTAATACATTCTTTAAACATTAATACTATTAGAATCTTTATCCCATATAAAGCTTCTATTGAAGATATAAATCAACTAATTGAGGTTTTAGATGAAGCTCATAAACATAACTTAGGAGCAATTGTAACACTTTTTGATTTTTATGGAACTTATCTAGACTCAGACCAAGAACAAAACAAAAGCTATGTTTCTACAATTGTTGGCGCATTAACTGGTCATAAAGCATTATTAGCTTGGGATATTAAAAATGAACCAGACCTGGACTTTACTAATCGAAGTAAAAGTCAAGTTTTAAAGTGGCTAAAAAACACCATTTGCCTTATTAAAAATATAGATTCAAAAACACCTATTACCATTGGGTGGGCAAAAGCTAAAAATGCGATTTATCTTAAAGATGAAGTTGATTTTATATGTTTCCATTTTTACGATGAGCCAACACTTTTAAAAAAAGAATATCAATTACTCCAAGAACAAACTAATAAAGTTATTGTGTTAGGTGAGTTCGGAAAATCTTCTCATCTAAGTTTTTGGAAGATGCTAAAAAACGGAGAAAAAGTTCAAGCAACATATCTTTCAGAAATAAAAGAGATTATAAAAACAAATAGCATTCCCTTTATGCTATGGACATTATATGATTTTAACGAAGTTCCAATAAAAGTGGTTGGTAAAAAAAAGCGGTATCGTAAACAGCAACAAAAGTTTGGTATATATGATACTCATGGAAACAAAAAAAGGGCATACTATTCTATTTTTGAATAGTAGCCCTAATTGAACTATGCACACAATCTTATTGGTGAACTAATATTTCTTTTATTTCTTCTTGTGATGTGGTAGAAACTTTCTTACCTCTTTTGCGTTGAATTTTTTCAAATAAATCTAGATACATATTAGTTATTCTAGACATTGGCCATGCTGTTGCCGCTTTGTAATTAGTTTTACCCAATTCTATTCTATACGCATCATTAATTATGATTTTTTCTATTGCATCAGCCAAAGAAGAAGCTTCACTTGGATTAAAAAACTCACCGGCATAACCTTCTTCTCTTACCAAAATACCTAAATCACCTAAATCTGGTAATACAGCTGCCTTACCATAACTACCCGCTTGGTGTAAAACACCAGAACTACCTGTAGTAGAAGTATACGGAAAAACCGTTACAGCACTCTCTTCAAAAATGCGTTGAACATCTGCTTCTGGCACGTAGCCCGTAAATCTCAATTGAGATACATGCGCGTATTTTTTAGCAACCTCATCTAAATACCCTGGGGTATTAGGACTATCTGTACCTGCTATTACAATTTCAATATTTTCGTTGGTTCGGTTTCTAATTTGCTCAACCGCCTCAATCATAATTTCAACCTTTTTATAGGTTCCAAATTTTCCGAATGCCATTACCTGTTTTGGTCCGTTTGGCAACTTGTAATCTGGTTCTGGAGGCAATTCAAAAGAACCGTGTGGTATTAGCTCTATATTGTTCTTTTTATATTTACCCTTAAGTGTAGTAACATATTTACTGATAGTTACTGCCACGCTATCAGACGCTAACACAAAACGTGTTAAGGTGGTTCCTATAAAATTGAAGATACTTGCTAACAACTTGTTTGAAGCAAAACCAGCATCTTTTAAATCAACAGTTTCCATTATGTTGTGTAGTAAAGAAACCGTTGGCACACCCATAGTTTTAGTTATAAAAGGCAACATTAAACCTAGTGCTGCAGGAACTTTTTTATCTCCGAATTTCATAAACTGTAGGTTATACAGTACTGCATCTGGCTTGGTTTGAGCTACCGCGTTTCTAATAGTTAAGATATTAGAATAGCTATTAAACTCCCAACACTCTTTTACGGTGATTTTACAACCGTCTCCTTCAAAATTTAAATCTTTTTCACCTTCGGTTTTATCGCACAACAAAACAATTTCATCAACTCTGTTTTGTACTCTAAAACTCTTTACCAAATAATACGCGTACTCTGTTAAGGTTACTTTACTTGGTGGATAAGCGGTTACTATTGCAATTTTCATAGTATAATTTTTATTGATTTGGGTTTTGGTTATCAGATAAGTATCCAAATACTTCTTTATTCATAAAGTATATAATTTGAACAGTAAGTAGAATAGCCATGGCTATTATTTGCATATGAATTACTGTATCTAAACTATCATGATAAAAAACAATTAATAGTATTTGAGACATTCCTAAAATGCCAGAAAGTATTACAGGAACGTATTGATCTAAAGACAAAAAGTAATAGGCAAATATGTTTGAAAGGGCAAATAAAGAAGTAGCAACAGCATATTTCCATAACAAATGAGAAACTTCTAAATACTCACTACCAAACATAATATTTACTACAAAATCT
The DNA here is from genome assembly GCF_014235875.1 of Croceivirga lutea. Classification (GTDB taxonomy): domain Bacteria; phylum Bacteroidota; class Bacteroidia; order Flavobacteriales; family Flavobacteriaceae; genus Croceivirga; species Croceivirga lutea. The sequence continues at coordinate 11,429 of NZ_JACJUK010000003.1, forward strand.
GGAAATAAATAACACCCCCCTGTGATTAATACTGCAAGTGCTCCTATGTAAGAAACATACTTAAATAACACTGGTGCAGTTGGCTTACCTTCTTTATGATTATTTACTACAGTAGGTAAAAGCAACATTACAAACATCCAAGCAGCAAAATACACCACTCTACCTATTAAAGCTAAAGAGGCATACAGTCCAGCTGGTTTTGCATCAAAAAAATGCTTTACTAATAAGATGTCACTATTATTTATGATTATTTGAGTAAGCTCGTAGCAGGCAGTTAGCACCATAAACTTTACAATTCGCTTTTGGTCAAAAGCATCCAGTTTAAAAGTGTTTTCAATTTTTATTGATTTTATTTCTGACGGATACAATCCAAAAAAGAAAGAAATCAAAATACCTATTGCGACCAACACTCCAGATTGTAACGGAACCACAAAAAGCAAAGCCATTGTTATAAGCAACCTACTCCACATTTCGGTTTGGTAGGTTAATGATAGCCTTTTGAACTCTTGCTTACCTTGAAAAATACCTCTGTTTAGACTCATGAAAAAGTAGAGTGGTATTCCACAGGCAAAAATCATGAACATAATACTGTTATTGGTGTGAAACAATTCTTTTAATTGACCAGAAAAAATCAACATAAGAACACCAACAGTAACTCCAAGTAGTATAGAAAGTTTTAAGGTATTATTCTTAAAGGCATTCCATTTATCACCAGAAAAAATAACGGCAAACTTAGCCGCAGTTAACTGAAAAGTCATTCCTAAAAAAGAAAGTACCAGTAATAAAGTAATGAGCAGGGCAGCTTCTGCAAAGGCTTCTGGACCTAAAATTCTACCTAACAGTAGGTTGTATAGGTAATTACCACCGTTTACAACTATAACACTAAGCATAAATATTTGCTCAGCGCTAAGTTTGCGCTGTAGTTGTCTAATAGCTTCCATAAGTTATTTTACCAATAGCTTTTGAGCTTCTGGTTGTTCAGATTTGGGGTTATATATGTATTCTAAAACGCGATTATAGCTAAAAGCTTGTTTTTTAACCTTATAAAGTTCTCTAGCAATCTCTCTAGAAATACAATCAACTTTATTTAAATCAACTATAACCTTTGGTTTAGTTTCAAATAAATGAAGTAAATAACTTCTTAAGCTTTTAATGTTAGCATTGGTAAGATTACCTTTTAATACAATAACGTTGTTACGTTCAGAAATGTGTAGGGCCATGTTGTTATGATTTGGGTTTATAGTTAATGATGCATTTGCATGCATAACAATAACGTATTTTTCTCTCTTTATTGTAATCCTTTTCTTATTTTTAAAATTTATCTATTTGAAAGTCTATTCTTTATATTTTACTATAAAACTCACCTTATTATAAAATATTTGTAGGTTTTTACGTTATACTTCCTAGCCACTAAATCTTACTTATGAACCGAATTTTTACGCTAATTGCTTTACTATCCTTTTATATTCTACAGGCACAAAGTGCTATGGATGAGGGTTTTAAGATGCTCGAAGCTGGTGAATTTAAAGAAGCCAAAGTGTTTTTTGAAAATTATTTAGCTCAAAATAAACCTAATAAAACAGCAAAACTTTGTTATGGTAGAGCTCTGGGTTTAAGTGGTGAACCTATTGCTGCTATCACATATTTTAAAAATCTTAAGCAAGAATTCCCTAAAGATTATGAAATAGAATCCAACTATGCAGAAGCATTTTTATGGGCTAAAAAATTCATAGAAGCAAAACCACATTACATAGAATTGGTAGCTGCTTATCCTGATAAATTTGGAGCAGTTTTAGGTTTGGCAAATACGCTTTCTAATCTGCAAGAATATTTAGAAGCTTTAAAATGGGTGAACAAAGCTATTGCGCTCGAACCTGAAAATGAAGGTGCTAAAATTTCGCGTAAATATATTAAAATGGGGTATGCAAATGCATTTGTAAAAAAAGAAGAGTATAAAACTGCTGAAAACCTTTTGCTACAAATTTTTGAAGATTTTCCAGAGGATAAAAATGTACTCCAAAACTTGGCTAACAATTACTTAATGACCAAGGAATATGATAAACAAATCGAAGCCTACCAAAGAATAGCGACAAATTTTACAGATTCAATTACCGCGCTTAATGGTATTGCACTTGCGCATCATTTAAAAGGCAAAAGTAAAATTGCATTAGAAGTGGCAAGTAAGGCAAAGGCAAAAATTGACACACAACCTAATCATAATCTTAAGCCCGAAACCTACAATAGGTACATACAAGCGTTAATTTGGAATCATAAATACACTCCAGCTAGAACAAAAATAGATAGCCTTTCGCAACATCATGCAAATGAGAATTGGTTACTTTCTTTAAAATCAATGTTAGGTATGTATACGGCTGATTTTAAAACAAGTATTTCTAATTATGATGCTATTCTAGAAAATGACAGTACTTCATTCGATGGTAATTTAGGAAAAGCTAATGCACTATTAGCTTCAGATAAACTAATACCTGCGTATGAAAACGCTTTTCAAACCATGCGGATTTTTGGTCAACAAAGAGATGTGATAGGTTTTATTGAAAAACTAAATATTCAGAACTCACCCAATGCAGAAGAATGGGTACAATACACCTTTGATAATGGAGACAATGTAGCTTTCGCGTCAACTACAACTGTTAACGTACCATTTTCTCCCAGTATTAAATCAACAGTTTCTTATCAATATAGAACATCAGAAAATGAAGTAACAGCTAACCAGGCAAGTTCACATGCTTTAAATGGTTCCTTTACTTTTAAAATTAGACCACAGGTTTATTTAAAAACCGAAGCTGGCTTTTACGCGGCTCAATTTTTAGATACCACGTATGTTAACCCAGTTTTTGATGTAAAACTTCAAACCAAACCTTTAAAGCTTAACAATTTAGAACTCAATTATAAGCGAGAAATGCAAGCATTTAATGCCGAGTTGATTAAACGAGAAATAGTAATGAACCATTATGGGCTAACATACAATTTGGGTACTAATTTTAATTTAGGATGGTACACACAGCTTATGTATACCTCACAGTCAGATAATAATATGCGTAACTTATTATTTACCTCTTTGTATTACAATTTAACTAGAAAACCAGCCTTAAAAGGCGGTCTTAACTTTTCTTACATAACCTTTGCAGACCAGGTACCCACTATTTATTTTAGTCCGTCTGTGTATAGAAATGTGGAATTATTCTTTGATTTAAGAGGTAATTTTTCAGAGAAATCAAGAGGTTATGTTAGTGCCGCAGGAGGTTTGCAAAAAGTTGAAAATGATGACGAAACAGTAATCTATAGAGCTGAAGGTGGGCTAACACATGAATTTTCAAAAAGACTTAAGCTAGATATTTACGGAAAATATAGTAACATAGCCTCTGCTATTGGTGCAGGATTTCAGTTTGCTGAAATAGGTATGAAGTTAAATTGGACATTAACTTCTAAGCCATTATTCTTTAAGAAGAAATTTAAGGATGAAATGAGTTTATTAGAAACCTACGAATAAATAGCAAATTCAATGTTCACTTCCAAATAAAACAATGACCTACAAAGGGCTGGTTCAACTTTTTATATCGTCTAAAACAATACTAAAAAGACATTACCAATTATTAAATAAAAAGAAAATAGTAAGTTGGAGTACAGCAAATTTTAAAGCGTAAATAATGCATCTACGCTGCTATTCTAGATAAGAAAACTAGATGTAATTATAAAAGATTAATACGCTGCATTAATGCTGGCCTATTGCTTCTACTAATAGGAATTACCTTTTTACCAATTAACACACTGTTATCTTGAATATCGATAATCTTATTAAAGTTGATGATATAGCTTCTATGAATTTGCATAAAAGTTGGTTCTGGTAACCTGGCAGCAATCTTCTTTAAACTAGTATGAACATGGTAACGTTCTGTGGTAGTATAAACATTTACATAATCACCTTCTGCCTCAACATATTCTATCTCTTTAAACTGTAAATTAATTAGTCTTCTATCTATATTAATATACAGGCTATTTCTAACCTGCTCCATACTGTCTGTAGAAGTAGTAGAGCTATCTTGAGAAGGACTTTCCATTTCATCTAAGATAAACTGCTTACGAGCTCTTTCAACGGCTTTTTCAAAGCGTTCTTTAGTTAATGGTTTTACAAGGTAGTCTACGATGTTTTCGTATTCGTAAGATTTAGAAGCAAAGTCTTTATCAGAGGTAAACAGAATTACCTTTTGGGTATTATCAAGTGTTTTAAGTAAATCTACACCAGAGAACATATCCATATGTAGGTCTAGAAATATTAAATCTACTTTGTTATCATTTAGGTATTTTAAAGCTTGAATTCCGTTTTCAAGCATAGCCTTAACTTCAATTTGAGGTTGGTCTTGGCAAAACTTTTCCAAAACCACTCTTGATGCTAATTCATCATCTACAATTATACAAGTCATGGTTATAAAGATTTGATAAATTCGTCTACTTGGTCTAATATTTTTACAAATTCAGCATGATGTCTATCTCGCTGAACTTTAAGTTCTTCTTCATATTTAACGGCTAAACCGTAAGCTTCTTGCATTCCGCACACATTTAGTTTGTGTTTTAACTTGTGTACAATGCTTGCCGTACTAGTAAAATCTTGTGCAGATTGCACTTTTTTATAATGAGCAATCTCGTCTGGATATTCTGTTTTTAGAATAGCTATAAACTTAGTTCTAAAGGCATCATCACCTCCGGCAACTGAATCTATATAGTTGGTATTAGGCATCTCCATTTTGTACATTTTTAAGGGTGAAAAAAACGGTAGTTCCTTTTTTAACTCTTGAGCTAAGCCAAATATCTCCTTCATAAAAGTTGATAATTCGCTTAACCAAAGCTAGACCTAAACCGTTAGATGAAACGTCTGTATTTAGTTCTTCGAACATGTTGAAGATTTCTTTTTGTTTTGTAGCAGAAATACCACAACCATTATCACTAATGCTAAATAATAGTTCGCCTTCTTTTTGTTTAAAATCTATTTCTACAATACCCATAGCCACATTTTCTAGAGCTAAAACTGCATTGTTGAGAAGATTCGTAAACAAAGAATTCATTTTATTTCTGTCTATTAATAAAGTGGGTAACTCTGACCTTATTTTAATTTTAATGTTATGGGGGAAATACAATTCTTCAATTATTCCTTTAACCAATACATTTAGGTTAATTACCTCCATTGTCTCATCTACATTACTCGTCATTATTTTCTTAAATATTCTGTTATTAGTTTGGTTGATAATTTTTGTTTGGATTTAGTTAGTTTTAATTCATTTATTGGGTTTTAAATTGCATCTATATCTTTAATAATGGTAAAGTAAAATGTGGTGCCTACCCCAATTTCACTTTCTAACCATACTTTTCCTCTATATCTTTCAATTATCTTTTTTACAATTGATAAGCCAATACCGGTAGATCTTTCTCTATTACCAATAGATTGAAATATTTGAAATATTTTTTGATGGTATTCTTTTGGTATACCTACACCATTATCTTTAACACTAAACTGCCAATGCGTATTTGAATCTACACACCCAACTTCAACTAAACCATCTGGCTTATCTATATGAACAACAGCATTACTTAAAAAGTTTTGAAATAACTGATGCATCATGGTTTTATCTGCTTTTATTATCGGCAGAGGGTGTGCAGTTTTTACTTTTACATTATCAGGACAATAAATAATTTCAGAAATCTCTTTTACAAGAGAATTCATATCTATTTTGACTTCTTCTAATTTATTTCTGTTGACCATAGAATACTTGAGTATACCTCCAATGAGTTTATCCATACCCTCAATTTTTTCTTGAATCATTTTTAAATTATAAACACCATTGTCATCTAACTTGTCTTTATAATCTGTAAGCATCCAATCGGCCAATGCGCTAACAGAACGCAACGGTGATTTTAAATCGTGAGAAACTATGTGTGCGTATTCTTGTAAGCCTTGGTTACTTTGTTCTAACTCTCTTAAAAGCTTTTCTTTCTGCACCTCTAATGCATGCTGTTCAGTTACATCTAAATAAACGCCAATAGATCCAGCTACCTTACCTAAATCATTATACGTTGGTGCACCGCTGATTAACCAATATTTTTTAGCTCCTTTTTGTGTGGAAACTTTTATCTGATAAGAATCAGATTCACCTTTAAATCTAGATTCTAATTGTTGATTTATGAGGTTAGTGTTTTCTTGGTCTACTTTAACGATATCAAAAACCCTTTCTCCAATAATATTTTCTTCTTTTTGATCAACCATATCACAAAAACGATTGTTAACAAACAAAACGTTTCTATTGCGATCAATTTCTACCAACCCCAAGTTCATGTTGGCAATAATATTAGAATACTTTTCTTGTTGTTGTTCTAAGTTTCTACGATAGTGTTTTTGTAAAGTAATGTCTGTATATACCCATAAATGACCTGTTAGCTCATCTTCTGTAAATAATGGAATATAGTCTCTAGAAAAATACCTACCATCTTTTAATTCAAGCTCATCTGCAATGGCTACTTCTTTCTTATGAACGCGTTGTTCTATAAGCTTTAAAAAGGTATCAGAATCAACATGTTTTTCTTTTAAAGAATCAATTAATTCAATACTCTTTTTTCCTTTTAAGTCTGAAGCTTTTTCCTCTAAATCAAAGAAATCTGTAAATCTTTTATTAGACATTACCAACCTTCTATTGGCATCTTCTAAAAGAATACCAGATTGCAGGTTCCCAATCATGGTTGACATTCTAGATTCAGAAGCAGCGAGTTTATCGTTAGCTACTTTTTCACTAGTAATATCATCAACCATAACAACGTTGTATTCTACCTCGTTGTTATGGTTATAAACATTGGTTATTGAAGTTTTACCAAATAACTGCCCACCATTTTTTTTATGAAAAATTCTGGTAATGGTAATATGGTCAGAGTTAGGCTTGGCATCCATTTCTAACATTGCTTGGTATTGAGAAATATCAGCAATTGTAGAGACGTCTTCTAGAGAGAATTTTTTAAGTTCATATTCTTCGTAACCAAGCATTTGACAAAAAGCATCGTTAGCTTTAGCTATTTTGCCTTTTACGATAAGCATAATACCAAGCGAAGAATTTTCAACAATTAAGTCTAATTGTTTTTTTTGTGATTCTACTAGACGTTTTACCTCCATTTCGGAAGTTATATCTCTAATAACACCTTGAGCAGCTATTGGCGTACCATTTTTATTGTAAATTAAACTAGCGTTGATGTTTACATACTTTTCACCGTATTTACGGGTAACAATTTTAGCATTGTAATTTTTAATGATACCTACATGAAGTAATCTTGTAAAAGATTCATTGGTATATTCTAGGTATTCTGGATGAACTATTTGTGATAGATATACGTCTTCCTCCTCGTTATCATACCCTAAAAACTCTTTGGCACTAGTATTCATACTTATGACCTTAGTAGTTAAATCCATAACTACATATGGGTCTATAAGATTTACAAATGCACCCTCTATATTTTTACCCTCTTTAGAAAGTAAAGATTCTAAACGGCCGTTAGCTTCCTTTAAATGCAATAACGCATCATACAACTCCTTTGACTTATCTTCAAGAAGTTTTTCGGCCGCTTTACGAGCCATACGTTCACGTTGAAGTGTACGTTCAAATATATTTTGGGTCTTACTATCCAACTTGTTTCAACAAAAATTCAACCTCAGTACCGTCTTCTTTAAGTAATTTATAATCTACATTAACCTCATTACCAAAGTGCTCAAATGTTTTTTCCATTAAGCCTTTAGCAAGCATATACAAGCCCCTAGAGGAAGCGTAAATCATTCTAATTTTATCTGAATCTTGTTCTAAGATTTTAAACGATGGTAGCTCTGCATCTGGGTATAACTTTCTTACATGAACATGAATGTGATCCTCAATAGAGGCAACCAACGCTATTGGTGATTTGTAGCTTGAGACAACTTCTGGATGTGTTGCTAACAAACTATCAAAAAGATAATGGCCAAATTTGTGTATTAATTCTGGGGCAGGAACATTAATTTCTTTACTTAGGTTGGTGATAAGCTCAACCATTTCATTAAAATCATAAGTACCTACTGCGGTGTAAATTCCATTAGAAGGTAAATCAGAGTTGGTAATAATAGTATCAACGGTTTCTAATCCAAAGGTCTTTTCAACCATTTGTAGAAACTCATCAAAAACAATTCCTTTCATAATACGGGCACATTATATAGTAAATGTAGGAATGGCCCTAACCGGAATAAAAATTTTGTTGTGAAATGAAGATTTTTGTTAGCCTTTGAACAATTCGCTAACCTCCCAATAATCAAAAACCTTTTTTATACGGTTTTCGTAGTCTTCGTACTTTAGAGGTTTTATGATGTATCCTGCAATACCTATCTCATAACATTTTAACAAATCAGCTCTATTTTCTGATGTTGTTAAAATGATGGTTGGTAAGAATTTTAATCTATCATCATTTTTTAAAATTTGTAGAAATTCTATGCCACTCATTCTCGGCATATTTAAATCTAAAAATAGGATATCTGGCAATTCACCGCCACCATTTAGCACTTCTAAAGCTTCTTCGCCATTTTTAGCTTCTATGATTTGATGTTTTGTTTGCATACCAGAAACTGCTCTATGCATTTTCATGGTTTCAATCATATCATCTTCTATTAAAAGTACTTTCATAGTTTACCCCCTTTTTAAAATACAAAGTTCATTTTTCTTACAAACAAAATTTATCTAATTAGGTAATCCGTTATTTACTATCGTTAAACAGACATTTTTAATCGACTAAATAAAATCGATTACCTAATAACGCTCAAAGATAAAATTTATTTTAACACTATTTTTCTTACTTTTAATGGAAGCTTTGCTACCACTAAATTAAAAGAATGATCTATTAGTTCTTGTGTAAAAGCAAGTGGTAATTGTTCTATAAATATAGTATTCCAATGCTTTTTGCTCATGTGATACCCGGGCGTTATAACACCATCAAATTTTTCCCGTAATTCTATGGCACGTTCGGGATCACATTTTAAATTTATTTGCGGGGGTTTTCTTTCTAAAGGGCAAAGCGCGAACATTTTACCAGCAACTTTAAACACTAACGTGTGTTCATCAAAAGGAAACTCTTCTGTAACCTCTGGTTTGGTAATACAATATTCTCGAATTACCTCAACATTCATTTATCAATGGTATTGGCATCATAAACGATAACCTTTTTCCAAAAAGATTCGCATTCTGCAATAAACACTTTGTGAACCTCTTCATCTTGGTAAGCCTGTTGCGCCTCAGCAGATTCAAAACTTACTATTAAGTTATAGGTAAAAGAATCATCTACAACCTCTCTAATAGCTTTGGGTGGTGTACCAATAAAATTGGTTTTTGCATATTTTGAACTACTCAAAAACTTTTGAAGCGATTTTTCAAAAGCAACTCTATGCTCCTCATTATCTGGTTCATTAAACCAAAAATAAACCACATGTGCATATGTTGGGTCAAACTCAGTACTGGTATCTTGTGCATTCATAGTTGTAAAACAGCATATTAATAAGAATGCTAAAAGTAATTTTTTCATATTTAATCTTCTAAGAATAGTTTTTCTCTATTAGGAATTTCTAAGGCAGAATAGTCTAATTTCCAACCAATTGTTTCTACAATTTTTTCAATTAACAAAACGGCTTGTAAGGCTTCTTTTTTAGCTGAATCTAGTAATCCACTCTCCGGAATTTTTTCTTGTATGTGTTCTTTTGCTCTAAGGTTGAGTTGCGTTAAATCATCTGGTGAAAACGAATTAAACAATCCGTTTTTAATATCATAAAATTGAAGCTCTGGTTCAATTGATAAAACTTCAGGCTCAGGAAAAGACTTTAAAATTACACGCTTGGTATTGGTATCTGCTTCAATATTTAGTTTTTTTAAATCGTAACCTACTTGAGCTTTTGCATTTATGACCACAAGTGCCTTTTTTTTGCTACTAAGAATGTTTAAAAAGCCTTCTTTGCTATTCTCATATTTGTAAATTTCAGCAAAATCACCTTCTACAGAAACTAGTTTACAAACACTTTTTATTTTGTCTAGTATAACTGTGGACTGATGCTCAACTAACTCCCGTTTCTTTTTAACATTAAAAAATGAGTATAGCCAATACATTAGAATTGCTCCTAATATCAATCCTAAAAAGGCTAAAAGTACACTATCCATATTCAAATATAATGTGCTTTATTTAAAGTAGTTGATACAAAATTGGTCTACTAGGGCTAGCATCATTAATAAAGGGTGCCACCTGTAGATTTAAAAAGTAGGTGCCATCTTCTACCTTATTAGGTACATAAATAAATTCTGTAATAGTGGCGCTTAAGCGCTGTTGACCATGAAAATTCCAAAAGGCTTTATGAGCAAGTAGCTGGCCATCATCTTTTTCTTTATCAACAGAAGGTAAATCTATAAGTAAATGATTAACACCTTTTTCTCTTAGAAAAAGAGCTGCTTCTTCTGATAAATAAGGTGGATTGGTGTTGGAATACTTTCTTGTTTTTTTCGATTTAGTATTAGGCAAAGTTCTAATTACAATGGCATCTCTTTTTTTGTTTCCTAAGACATATTGCAATTGCTTTTTAGAAATTACCAAATCATTTTCTTTCTTTTCTGGTGCTACGGATACCAATTCCGCTAAAAAAAAGAACTGTTTTAAGTTTTTATTTATGGAATGTACTTCTTCTGTAATATGACCAATACATTCTGTATGCGTAACATGACTATGCGGGTTAAAGTAAATGTCGTTAAAATTAATTACTGCACCTTCTTTAACGCTTCCTATAAAGCCTTTATTTACATGAGGTTCTATCTTAGGCGCATCTACATACCAAGCATTGATGTCATCACTCGAACCAGACATAGGTATAGAAATGTCTAGGGGTTTGGTTAAATCTATTTTTAAGTTTCTTGAGTTGTATTTAATAGTTGTAATCATGCTTTTAAATTAAGCATAAACAACTCGGCTGCAATACCATCTGCTAAGAACTTTCCTTTTGGGGTTGTTAGCAACACATTATCAGTAAGTTCTAATAGACCTTGCTCAATAAACTTTTTAGAATGTTGAGTAATGTAAGTAAAATACCGCGGCCCAAACTCTTTAGTAATACGATTTAACGAAACACCCCAAATAGTGCGTAAGCCCGTCATAACATACTCATTATATCGGTCTATTTTAGACAACTTTTCGTAAGTAATCGAAAGTTCATTTTGTTCAATTGATTGTATGTATTTTGAATTGTTACGAACATTCCACCCTCTTCTAGTTCCATCAAAAGAATGCGCAGATGGTCCAATACCCATATACGTCTTACCCTGCCAATATGCGGTATTATTTATTGAAAAATACCCAGGTTTTCCAAAGTTAGAGGTTTCGTAATTCACAAAACCAGCGGCATTTAGTTTAGAAACTAAGATTTGAAATTGCCGTTCTGCTTGCTCATCATCAACATCAGAAATTATACCTTTTTCAATAAATGAAGCTAATGCTGTTTTGGGTTCCACAGTTAACGCATAGCTAGAGATATGTGGAATGTTAAATTCCAATGCCTTTTCAATATTCAAATTCCATTGTTCATTGGTTGCACCGGGTATACCGTATATTAAATCAATAGAAATATTATCAAAATAAGTGGTGGCAAACGCTATACATTTTTCTGCTTCACTGGCATTATGCGCTCTATTCATCAACTTTAAATCGTGATTAAAAAATGATTGTACGCCAATACTTAAACGGTTAACCAAAGATTTTGAAAGTTGAATAATACGTTCTTCTGTTAAATCATCTGGATTAGCTTCTAGTGTAATTTCAGGATTACTAGCAACCTTATAATTGGTGGTAATTGATGCTATTACTTTATTAATTTCAGCATTGGAGAGTAAAGATGGTGTTCCTCCACCAAAATAAATGGTCTTGACCTCTTTACCATTAAACTCATTTTTTCGTAATTGTAACTCTTTTACTAAGGCATTTATTAACGCATCTTTTTTCTTCAAATTCGTTGAAAAGTGAAAGTCACAATAGTAACACGCTTGTTTACAAAAAGGTATATGAATATAAATACCAGACATTTACCCCAACTTATTAGGATTGTTCTTTACAAAAGATGCCCAACCGGTATATTTTGTACCGATTTCAACACGACCTGAATTGTAAAAATGACAAACCGCCGCAGCCAAACCATCAGTACTATCTAAATTTTTCGGAAGGGTTTTTAACCCTAACATACCTTGTAGCATTTTAGCAACTTGCTCTTTACTGGAATTACCATTACCAGTTATTGCCATTTTAATTTTTTTTGGAAGGTATTCTGTCACTGGTATTTCTCTAGACAATCCTGCTGCCATAGCAACACCCTGTGCCCTACCCAATTTTAGCATTGACTGTACATTTTTAGCATAAAAAGGCGCTTCAATAGCTATTTCATCTGGGTGGTAGGTATCTATTAACTCTAAAGTTCGTTCAAATATAAGTTTGAGTTTTAAGTATGGGTCATCATACTTTTTAAGCATGAGCTCGTTCATTTGCATAAACTGCATTTTTTTGTTGACCACCTTAATTAACCCAAACCCCATAATTTGAGTTCCAGGGTCTATTCCTAAGATTATTTTTTCTTTACTCAATTTACTGATTACTATCTATGATTACAGGTAACTGAAATCTTATTTTAACCGGAATTCCTCTTTTTTCAGCCGCAATTACTGTAGAATCTTTTAGCCCTCCTTTTATTTTTTCGAGCAAATTAGGCACTAAAGTATCTACTGCTTTGTTTTCTTCCATTTGAAGCACATTTATAAAACCATCTTCGTCAACTTCAAAATCAACTTTAACAGTATCATTAATATCTTCTTCAATTTGAAATATTATTTCACCTAAGGTTTTGTCTAAACGATTTAGCAACCCCTCTTGAAACTTAATTAATTGCTCTTCTTTGCTTAAAATTTCATCTTCTACTTCAAATAATGGAAAGTGGTCCACCTCGTTCCAATCAATCTCTAAAAGCTTTTCACGCAATTCATTCTCTGTACGTGTCTCAGTAGAAGCAAAATACTGGCACGACAGTAATGTAAGACAAAAAAGTAAGCAAGTAAGCCTAGACATGTGATTAAACTGAACCTGGCCGAAATTACGATAAAATAAAAAGGCAATAAAGCCAAAGACCATTATGATGTCTTAAAAGCGTACAGCCTTTTTAAAAAGTTATTAGTTTTAAGGTAGTGCCTATTATAATTTAAACGTAATTGGAATAGAATATACCACATCAACCGGCTCATTAGCCTTAATTGCAGGTTCTAATTTAGGAAGTCTTTGAATAATGCGTTCTGCCTCATCTTTCACCAAAGGATTAGGTCCTCTTTATTAGACTCCAAAGAAAATGTAACAAATGTTGTATAATTGCGACCAACAGATAAACAACAGCTTGGATATTGCACTAATTATAATCGGATTTTTATTAACCTTGGTTGGTATTATTGGAAGTTTTATACCCGTTTTACCAGGACCACCAGTGAGTTGGGTGGGTTTGCTTCTATTACACCTTACTAATGCGGTACCTATGAACAAGACTTTTCTAATTGTCACCGCAATTATAGCCCTGTTGGTTACTGTTTTAGATTACATTATACCGGCTGCAGGCACCAAAAAATTTGGGGGTAGTAAAGCAGGAATGTGGGGTAGTATTATTGGATTACTCGTTGCTATTTTCTTTCCTATTCTAGGTCCGTTTGGTATAATTATATGGCCCTTTGTTGGTGCTTTAGTTGGTGAATTATCACAAAATAAAGACCAAAAAAGAGCCTGGAAGGCAGCCTTTGGCTCTTTTATTGGATTTTTAACCGGCACCTTTTTAAAGTTCCTTATTGCTATTATTTATTGCGGACTTTTTATATGGAAGACCGTTGAAATTGCCGGTGAAATTTTTCAGTTTTCCTAATCAAACCACTCTACTTTAGATGCAATAGGTTGGCGTTCACCTTGGGGCAGTTCATTATCAATATGACCTATATAAAAGAAACCTAAACATTTTTCATCTTCATTATAATCTAGAAACTCATTCATATATTTAATTAAACCGGGAGAACTCCAATAACAACCAAGACCCATCTCTGTGCAGGCAAGCCACATGTTTTGAACTGCCATGGCTACTGCAGCTATTTCTTCCCATTCTGGTAAACTTTCTTTAGGATCTCTTTGCATGTTAATCACAATTACAGCCCCTGCTTTTTGCGGATTCTCTTTTAGTTTTTTAACCTTGAATTCTTTTGGATTAGGGTCATTCTCTAAATACTTCAATGATAAAAACAAGCCCAACTTTTCCTTGGTCTCCCCTGTGAGAACTTTAAATCGCCAAGGTTCAGTCTTTTTATGGTTGGGAGCCCAATTGGCAGCCTCAAGTAACTTTTCTATGGTATCTTTTGCTATAGGTTTGTTGATGTACTGAGGAGGAAAAATACTTCGGCGTTTTTTAATAATATCTAAAATCATTTTAGTCTGTTTTTTATAAAAATACAGCTTATAATTATGCTTTCTTAGCCAATAAAAGGTTTAAACATTGCTTTAACACCGGGTTACGATTATCTTTTTTCCAAACTACAGAAAGTACGGCGCGTTGCTTTATTTTCTTTAGTTTAATAAAGCGAACCTTCATATCAAAACCATATTTTAAAGAAGTAGGCACAATAGCCAAACCCAATCCGTTTTCAATCAGGCGATAAACGGTTTGCCCATGAACAGATTTATGGGTAACCTTAGGCTGAAAGCCAGCATCATTACATATACTAACAACCATATCATAATAATACGGACTATAATCTTTAGCAAAGAAGATAAACGATTCTTTGGCAACTTGATGCATGCCCTTAAAATTAGTCTCGTTCAAATGAAAACTTTCAGGTACAACTAAAGAAAAGGTGTCTGTTAAAACGGGGCGAATTTCAAAACTTTTTGGAACTGTGCCTAAACGCACAAAACCCAAATCTAGTTGGTCTTTTTGCAAAGCCTCTAGTTGGGCTGTGTTAGACAATTCATCGAGGCTAGCATTTATTTTAGGATACTGCTCCTTGAGCTTTAAAATTAAATCTGGAACTACATTCTGCATGGCAGAACCCAAAAATCCAATTCTAATTTCACCCAATTGCCCCCTTTTCATTAAGTATAATTGCTTTTTGGTTTGTCTTAAATGACTAAGCAAGAACACCACTTCCTTTTTTAAAAATTCCCCTTCTGTGGTCAAGGCAACTTTCTTTTTGTCTCTGGTAAATAGTTGAACACCTAATAATTCTTCCATCTGCCTTATTTGAGTGCTTAATCCGGGTTGCGAGATACATAGTTTTTCCGCTGCTTTTCTAAAATGTAGTTGTTGCGCTACAGCTAAAAAATAGATATAATGCCTTAATTCAATTTGATAATTATAACTTATCAACTCTTTCATAAAAACGTATTGGCAATTATCAAAAATACCTAATAACTTTGAGAATTCAGTTAAGTAGATATGGAATATTTTAATTTTGGAGAAGATTTTCTTACCGTAGGTAAAGCATTGGCTATTAGTAACGGAGCAATAAAGGGTCAGCTTTCAGATTTAACCAAAAAAAAGGTAGAAAAAAGTGCATTACGCGTTGCTGAGATAGTGGATAAGGGCATGCCAGTCTACGGTATAAATACAGGTTTTGGACCCCTTTGTACCACTTCAATTTCCAAAGAGAAAACTAAAATTCTACAATCAAACATTCTTCAAAGTCATAGTGTAGGTGTAGGTAAACCAATAACAAATCAACTTGCTAAACTTATGTTGATTTTAAAAGTACATGCCCTTGCTAAAGGATTTTCTGGAATACAATTGCAAACCTTAGAGCGCATTATCTGGCATATAGAAAAAGATATTACACCCGTAGTTCCTTCTCAAGGTTCTGTAGGCGCATCTGGTGACTTAGCACCACTCTCCCATTTGTTTTTACCATTACTGGGTTTGGGTAAGGTAGCTTATCGTGGTAAAATTTATGCTACACAAAAATTATTTAAAGAACTAAATGTTTACCCCCTAGAACTGGGTGCTAAAGAAGGCTTAGCTTTAATTAACGGTACCCAGTTTATTCTGGCACACGCTGCTTTGGTGGTTAAAAAGTTACAATCTGTTTTACAGCAAGCAGATATTATTGGTGCAATGATGTTGGAGGGTTTACAAGGTTCCTCGAGCCCGTTTGATGAACGCCTGCACAATTTGCGCCCATTTAAAGGCAATCAACATGTAGCTGGCCGTATTCGAACGTTGCTTAATGGTTCAGAAATTTTAGAAGACCATTTTAATTGTGACCGAGTTCAAGACCCCTATTCTTTACGCTGTATGCCGCAAGTACATGGGGCCAGTAGAAATACTTGGCTGCACCTAAAAGAACTGGTAGAAATTGAATTAAACTCGGTTACAGATAACCCCGTAATTGTAGATGATAACGAATCTATAAGCGGCGGTAACTTTCATGGGCAACCGTTAGCAATGGCTCTAGATTATGCTACGCTTGCCACTTCAGAATTGGGTAACATCTCTGACCGTAGAATTTATTTAGCCTTAGAAGGCGGACATGGCGTTCCACAATTATTGATGAAAGATACTGGCATTAATTCTGGGTATATGATTTTACAGTACACCTCAGCAGCATTAGCTAGCGAAAATAAAAGTTTATGTTTTCCCTCTAGCGCAGATAGTATTCCTACTTCTATGGGACAAGAAGACCATGTAAGTATGGGGTCTATAAGTGGTCGAAAAGCATTACAGGTAATACAAAATGTAGAAAAGATTCTGGCAATTGAATTACTAACAGCTGCACAGGCTTTTGAGTTTCGAAAACCATTAAAATCGGGGGTTATTTTAAATGAAGTGCACCGTTTTGTTCGAACAAAGGTAGCCTTTGCAGAGAAAGACCGTGTATTTGCGGATGATATAAATATTGCTATTGATATGATTAGTGATGAATCACTTATTGACTTAATAAATGAGGTTATGGCTAAAGAAAATATTTCGTGGTTGAGTCAATACACCAAAACCTTTGAAACACTTTAACATGGCAACAACATTAATTGGTCCGTTTACACAATTGCTTCCGTTAACCGGATTACCCTTAAAAGGAGCACTAAATGATGAACAACTAACCCTTATAAACAATGGTGGAATTCTATTTTCAGAAGGAAAGATTGTGAAAATCGGATTATTTGCCGATTTAAAAGAAAACGTTGATACAATCATACATATTGATGGCGATACAGTTTGTTTACCAGGATTTATAGATGCCCACACCCATATTTGTTTTGGAGGTTCAAGAGCTAATGATTTTGCCTTAAGAAATTCGGGCAAAAGCTATCTTGAAATTGCTAAGGCTGGTGGGGGTATTTGGGATACAGTAACCAAAACTCGTAAGCTTTTAGAAGCTGAATTGGTTGAAGGAATAATTACTAGAACTAAAGCACATATTAAAGCTGGTGTTACCACGCTAGAGGTTAAAAGTGGTTATGGCTTAAACGTAACTGAAGAGCTTAAAATGTTACGTGCCATTAAAACCGCCGATAAAATAACGGCTCAACAACTTGTACCCACTTGTTTGGCTGCGCATATGGTACCAAAAGATTGGAGTAACCAACCCGAAGCATACCTAGAGCTCATTTCCCAAGAATTATTTCCGGTTCTACAATCAGAAAACTTAGCTAACAGAATAGATGCTTTTATTGAAGAAAGTGCCTTTACAGCGCAACAAATAGCACCCTATTTTAAAAAAGCACAACATATGGGGTTTGATATTACCGTACATGCTGACCAGTTTACTACAAGTGGTAGTCAGGTAGCTGTAGATTTTAATGCAGTTAGCGCAGACCATTTAGAAGCTAGCACTATGCTCGAAGTGGAAATGTTAGCCAAAAGCAATACGGTAGCCACTGCCCTACCCGGAGCATCGATAGGATTAGGTTGTGCGTACACTCCCGCAAGAAAATTATTAGATGCCGGTGCCTGTTTGGCAATTGCTAGTGACCATAATCCAGGTTCTGCCCCTATGGGTAATTTACTTACACAAGCCAGTATTTTAGCCACATTTGAAAAGCTTTCTAATGCTGAAGTTTTGGCTGGGCTCACCTTTAGAGCTGCTAAAGCTTTAAACCTAAACGACCGTGGTGTTTTGGCAAGAGGAATGAATGCAGATTTGGTAGTGTACCCTACTAAAAATTATCAAGAGATAACCTATCAACAAGGGCAATTAAAACCGAGTCAGGTATTTATTAAAGGCGTACCAAAAATCTAATGAATTGCCTAAGCCTATTACAAAAGAAACACACCAAGGTGTTAGGGATTGCAGCATACTACCATGTAGTGCAAAAAGCCCGACCACCGAAGTATTATGAAGGTGGAAACACCAAAAAAAAATTAAAATGACGTTTAAAGAAGAACTTTTACAAGGTATTCCTAAAACAATACCCCCTAAAAAAGCGTATCCTAAAAATGGTAATCCCGCACCTAAACGTAAGGATATATTGTCTGCTGAAGAAAAAAAATTAGCCCTTAGAAACGCTTTGCGCTATTTTCCAACGGCTTGGCATAAAGAGCTAGTTTCAGAATTTGCTGAAGAACTTAAAACCTATGGTCGTATTTATATGCATAGGTTTAAACCTAGTTATCGAGTATATGCGCGGCCAATTGAGGAATACCCTGCCCAAACCCAACAGGCGGCCGCTTTAATGTTGATGATTCAAAACAATTTAGACCCTGCAGTTGCGCAACACCCCGAAGAGTTAATTACTTATGGGGGTAACGGTGCTGTATTTCAAAATTGGGCGCAGTATTTATTGACCATGAAATACCTGGCTGAGATGACTGAAGAGCAAACCCTACACATGTATTCTGGGCATCCAATGGGGTTGTTTCCTTCTTCTAAAGATGCCCCAAGAGTAGTGGTCACCAATGGTATGATGATACCTAATTATTCACAACCAGATGATTGGGAAAAATTTAATGCTCTAGGTGTAACGCAATATGGTCAAATGACAGCGGGTTCTTATATGTACATTGGCCCACAAGGTATTGTTCATGGCACCACAATTACGGTAATGAATGCTTTTAGAAAAGTCTTAAAAGCAGGAGAAACTACTGAGGGTAAAGTCTTTTTAACAGCAGGCCTTGGTGGTATGAGTGGTGCACAACCAAAAGCTGGTACTATTGCTAAATGCATTACAGTTTGCGCAGAAATAAACCCTAAAGCAGCTAATAAACGCTTTGAGCAAGGCTGGGTAGATGAACTTATTGACCAAATGGATACCCTAGTTGCACGTATAAAAAACGCAATAGCTACTAAAGAAGTTGTAAGTATTGCGTATATAGGCAATGTGGTTGAAGTCTGGGAACGCTTTGATAAAGAGCATATTTTTATTCACTTAGGGTCAGACCAGACATCTTTACACAACCCATGGGCAGGTGGTTACTATCCTGTGGGTTTATCTTTTGATGAAGCCAATACCTTAATGTCTGAAAATCCAGCAAAATTTAAAGAATATGTACAATCGTCTTTAAGAAGGCAAGCTGCAGCAATAAATAAACACACCGCTAAAGGCACTTATTTTTTTGATTATGGCAACGCCTTTTTACTAGAGGCTTCACGTGCAGGAGCTGATGTAATGGCCGAAAATAATATAGATTTTAAGTACCCATCATACGTTCAAGATATTTTAGGCCCCATGTGTTTTGATTATGGTTTTGGACCGTTTAGATGGGTATGTGCTTCTGGCAAACCAGAAGACTTGAGAAAAACAGATGCTATTGCATTAAAAGTGATGCGTGAGATACAAAAAACGGTGCCTAAGGAGATACGCCAGCAAATGCAGGATAATATTAACTGGATAACGGCTGCAGAACAAAACCAATTGGTTGTAGGTTCACAAGCGCGAATTTTATATGCAGATGCAGAAGGGCGAAGTAAAATTGCAGAAGCTTTTAACACCGCTATTGCTACAGGTAATATTGGACCTGTTGTATTGGGTAGGGATCACCATGATGTTAGTGGAACAGATTCTCCATATAGAGAAACTAGTAACATATATGACGGTAGTAAATTCACTGCTGATATGGCCATACACAATGTGATTGGTGATAGCTTTAGAGGCGCTACATGGGTAAGTATACATAACGGCGGTGGTGTAGGTTGGGGTGAAGTTATCAATGGTGGTTTTGGCATGCTACTAGATGGGTCTAAAGAAGCTTCTAAACGACTCAAAAATATGTTGTTTTATGATGTTAATAATGGTATAGCGCGTCGCAGTTGGGCGCGTAATCAAGAAGCTATTTTTGCCATAAAAAGAGAAATGGAACGTACCCCAACACTTAAAGTTACCTTACCCAATTTAGTTGATGATAACGTATTAAATTCATTAATCTAATAGCATGGCCCTATACAACACTCCGTCTAAAACTAATTGGTCTGGTAGACAATCAGAGCAAAAACTATATGTACACGAAAAGGTAGCATTTTCAACCTTACAAGAGCTAGAAGCTAGACCACAACAATTTGTAATTCTTGGTTATGCTTGTGATGAAGGCGTACTACTTAATCAGGGTAGAATTGGGGCAAAAAAAGGCCCAGAAGTAATTCGTGCTGCGTTAGCAAAAATGCCCAACCATTTGAGTGATAAGCAACACTTAATTGATGTAGGCGATATTGAATTTACGACCGGAAATCTAACGGAAATACAAAATAAATTAGCCAAAAGTGTGACTTCTCTATTAGAAAAAAAAGCCCTGCCCTTACTAATAGGAGGCGGACATGATATAGCGTATGGACACTTTAATGGCATTAAAAATTATTTGAATTCTATAGATAAAAAATCAACTATCGGAATCATAAACTTTGATGCTCATTTTGATTTGCGAGAAAATAGCAAAGGTGCCAATTCTGGCACACCATTTTATCAAATAGCTAGCGAGAATGATTCTTTTGAGTACCTCTGTTTAGGTATTCGAAAAGATGCTAATGACAAACTATTATTTAAAACTGCAGCGGAATTGGGTGTTACTTACGTGCTTAAAGACACCTTTAGAATTGCATTTGCTAAAGAAATCATTACTTGGATTAAAGCGTTTATAGCTAAGGTAGATTACGTTTATGTTACTATTGACCTTGATGGTTTTTCATCGGCTTACGCTCCTGGGGTAAGCGCTGCATCACCTATGGGTTATGCGCCTGATATTGTTTTAGAATGTTTAGATACCATACTAGGTTCAGGAAAATTGATAAGTCTAGACATTGCAGAGATGAACCCAAAATATGACCTAGATGGCGTAACCGCAAAATTGGCTGCCTCTTTATTGCACGCTGTAATTCATTCAGAATGGCTGTAAACGAAAAAAAGCCTCCCAAAAGGAAAGCCTTTCATTGGTTAGCACCTTTCGGTGTAACACTTGTTCCGTACGCATACGGAACACAACACAACACCACAAAGATAACTAAAGATTTATTTCTCTGTATTTTTTTCCCAAATTAATGCTGCTGCTCCACAAATGGCAGCCACTTTACCTTCCATACCCGATTGTAATATTTTAACCTTACCACGATACACTTCTAACAAAAACTCATCTAGGTATTTTTCTAAAGGTTCTAAAATCCATTTTCCGCTATTTACCAAACCACCCATGAGCACAAAAGCTTCGGGCTGTGTAAAGGCGGTAAAATTAGCTAGTGCTTGGGCCATTATTTTAGCCGTATAATCAAATGCTTTTATAGCAATGGTATCTCCTTCTTCAGCAGCTTTGGTAATATCCTCACCATGTAAGTCATTAAAAGCAACACTTCTAAACCTACTTTCATCTAAATATTGGCTTTGCATGTAAAGAATGGTGCGTTTGAGTCCGGTTGCAGATACATACGCTTCTAAGCCACCTTTAACGCCGAGTCCGGTTAAACGACCATCTCCCATGGTCATATCTACATGCCCTAATTCTCCGGCAAAACCATCAAAACCATCTATTAATTGCCCGTTAGCCACAATGCCAGCTCCAAAACCTGTTCCTAAAGTAATGGCAATAAAGTCTGTCATAGTTCTGCCATTACCAAAAAGTAATTCCCCCAAAGCAGCAGCACTAGCATCATTCATAATCCGCATAGGAATATCCCATTTTTCTTGGAATTTTTCTAAAAACGGTACGGTACCCTTCCACTTTAAATTGGCTGCATTCTCTATAGTACCACGTTTACTAGATGCGTTGGGTGCTCCTATACCGCAACCAATAATAGTAGGCTCAAAATCAAGACCCGCAATTAGCGCATCTATTTCTTCTTTAATTTTATTTTGATAGTTATCTAAATCTGGAAACTCTTGTGTTCTAAAGAAAGTCTTTTCTAGACAATTTCCATTTTTATCAACCAAGCCAATTTTGGTTTTTGTACCTCCGATATCTATGCCTACTACTAAATTCATATTTGTGCTTTGAGATTCTTAAAGATACGCTTGCATACTTTTTCTATCAAAAACAAGCACATTAATTTTTCTTAAACACTAGCGTTACACGCTTTGTTATTCTGAAAATAAAAATTGAAAAAATATTAACTTGGATTATTTCCTATTTATTGGATTTATTCCATAATTTAGTCTTCCCATTTTTTATTTCCATAAAAAAACACCCCTATGAATAAGACCATTTTACATATGGATTTAGATACGTTTTACGTATCTGTTGAACGGCTCATTAACCCTGAGCTTAAAAACAAACCCCTGCTAGTTGGCGGTACTAGTGACCGTGGCGTAGTGGCAGCCTGCAGTTATGAAACTCGTGGTTTTGGAGTACACTCAGGCATGCCTATGCGTATGGCTAAAGAGTTGTGCCCAGAAGCTACAGTTATTCGTGGTAATGCAGGCACCTACAGTAAACATTCAGATGTGGTTACAGACATTATCAGAGAAGAAGTGCCTGTTTTTGAAAAATCGAGTATTGATGAGTTTTATGCTGACCTATCTGGTATGGATAAATTTTTTGGCACCTACAAATATGCTACAGAGTTGCGCCGAAAAATTATTAAAGAAACAGGTTTACCTATTTCTTTTGGGCTATCTGTAAACAAAGTAGTTTCTAAAGTAGCTACTAATGAAGCCAAACCTAACAACCAGTTAAAAATAGATTTTGGTTTAGAAAAGCCTTTTCTAGCGCCACTTTCTATAAAAAAGATACCTATGGTGGGCGACAAAACCTACCAAACGCTGCGTAATTTAGGAATACGACAGGTAAAAACAGTACAAGAAATGCCTATTGATGTTATGCATCAGGTATTAGGTGCCAACGGTACTGTTATTTGGAAAAGAGCCAACGGTATAGACAACACCCCAGTAATACCTTTCTGCGACAGAAAGTCTATTTCTACTGAACGTACATTTGACCGTGATACTATTGATGTGGTCAAACTCAAAGGTATAATCATGGCAATGACAGAAAACTTGGCCTATCAATTACGAAGGGGTGAAAAGCTCACCGCCTGCATTGCTGTAAAAATTAGATATTCTGATTTTAACACCTACTCTAAACAAAAGCGCATTCCGTATACCAGCGCAGACCATATTTTAATTCCAAAAATTATGGATCTATTTAATACACTTTATAACAAAAGAATGTTGGTGCGTTTGGTAGGTATTAGGTTTAGCCATTTAGTCTCGGGCAATTACCAAATTAACCTTTTTGATGACACCGAGGAAGCATTGAATCTATACCAAGCTATGGATAAGGTTCGTAAGCGCTTTGGTGACCGGGCTGTACTACGCGCCACTGCAATGGACGCCAAAACTATTGGTCGTATGCAAAACCCATTTAACGGGCAACCACCAGTAGTTTTAGCACATAGAAAACAGTAAAGCATAGTTAACAGATGGTAGCATTATTAATTTAAAAATGTTACACACAACGAACAACGATTAACGATTAACGATTAACGATTAACGATTAACGATTAAGGAACAACAAAAACACCGTGTATCTAAACTGCCACACCTATTACAGTTTACGCTTTGGCACTTTTTCAGAAGTAGAGTTGCTACAACTTGCTCAAGAAAATCATATAAAGCAATTGGTACTTACTGATATTAATAACACATCAGCAGCGCTCAACTTTGTACGCAAATCTGCAGAATTTAATATTAGCCCACTTTTAGGTATTGATTTTAGAAACGGAGTAGAATCCTGTTTTATCGGCATTGCCAAAAACAATGAAGGTTACCAAGAGTTAAACGCTTTTTTGTCTTATCACTTACATAAAGCTGTAGCAATACCAGCACGGGCACCCGTATTTAAAAACGCCTTTGTAATCTACCCATTCGAGACTATTTTATTGAATGAACTAGATAATTTTCTTCCGCATGAATTTATAGGTATCTCTATCAAAGATTTAAGGCGTCTACCCTTTTCGCGATTAAAAAAACAAAGAGACAAACTGGTAGTACAGCAGCCCGTTACTTTTAGAAACAAACGTGACTTTAATGCCCACCGTTTATTACGAGCCATAGATAATAATGTGCTTTTAAGTAAACTAGATGAAAGTGAACTGGCTCAAGAAGATGAAAAAATGTATCCGTTAGAAAATTTAGTTGCCGCGTTTTCTGAATATAGTTTTATTCTTGAAAACACTGAAAAGCTACTAACACAGTGCAGTATTCATTTTGATTTTTCTAAAAATCGAAAACCACAAAATCTACGGTTTTATAATCAAAACAAAGCAGAAGATGAGGCCCTCCTTTTAAAACTTTGTAAAGAAGGATTACCCTACCGCTACCCAAAAGTTACTAAAGCTATTACTAACCGCTTAAACAAAGAGCTAGACCTCATCAAACAAATGGGGTTTGTATCATATTTTCTCATCAACTGGGATATTGTAAGCTACGCTCGCCAACAAGGCTTTTTTTATGTGGGGCGTGGTAGTGGCGCCAATAGTGTTGTAGCCTATTTGCTTCGCATTACAGACGTAGACCCCATGGAGCTCGACCTCTATTTTGAGCGTTTTATCAATCTGTATAGAGCCAATCCGCCCGACTTTGATATTGATTTTTCATGGCGAGACAGAGAACACATGACGCACTACATCTTCAACAGATTTTCTCATGTAGCCTTGGTAGGCACCTACGTAACGTTTAAATACAAAGGAGTTGTAAGAGAATTGGGTAAAGTTTTTGGGCTCCCAAAAGCAGAAATAGACGCCCTAAGTAATGGCAATTTTGAGGTTTCGCAACTAGACAGCATGGCCGTTTTAGTGCTCAAATACGGGAAACTAATTGAAGGTATGCCTAATTATGTTAGTGTACATGCTAGCGGTATACTTATTAGTGAACGCCCATTGCATTATTTTTCGGCCACTTTTATGCCACCCAAGGGCTTTGCTACCCTACATTTTGATATGATTATTGCTGAAGATGTTGGCTTATTTAAGTTTGACATTTTAGCACAACGCGGGTTAGGAAAAATAAAAGACACCCTAGGTATTGTAGCTTATAATCAGCCAGAAAAAGCAAATTTTGACATACATGATGTAAAGGCATTTTTCAAAGACCCCGTTATCAACAACCTCGTAAAAACCGCACAATGCATGGGTTGTTTTTACGTAGAATCACCCGCTATGCGCATGTTGCTTAAAAAGCTAGAAGTAGACAACTACTTAGGTTTAGTAGCAGCCAGTTCTATTATTAGGCCAGGGGTATCTAAAAGTGGTATGATGCGCGAATATATTCTACGTCATCGCAATCCAGGTAGAGCCCAAGAAAAAGGGCATCCTGTTATGTTGAGTATAATGCCAGAAACCTACGGTGTAATGGTCTACCAAGAAGATGTAATTAAAGTAGCCCACCATTTTGCCGATTTAGATTTGGGTGAAGCAGATGTACTACGCAGAGGTATGAGCGGTAAGTTTCGATCACGAGCAGAGTTCGAAAAGGTAAAAGAAAAATTTAGAAGCAACTGCCTTAAAAAAGGCTATTCAGAAAAATTAATAGATGAAGTTTGGTACCAAGTAGCCAGTTTTGCAGGCTATGCTTTTGCCAAAGGACACTCCGCCTCTTATGCCGTTGAGAGCTACCAAAGTTTGTTTTTACGTGCTTATTTTCCGTTAGAATATTTAGTAGCTGTACTTAATAACGGTGGTGGGTTTTACAGCGCTGAATTTTATGTACATGATGCTCAAATGATGGGTGCTACCATACATCCACCTTGTATTAATCAAAGTAATGCCGCTAACGTAATTTATGGCACTCATATTTATTTAGGTTTTATGTATTTACGCGATTTAGAAGAGCGCGTAATGCAACGCATACTCACAGAACGGCAAAACAAAGGCAACTTTAACACCTTAGAAGAATTTATAGACCGCGTTGTAATTTCTGTTGAGCAATTAGCTATTCTAATTCGTATTGATGCATTTAGGTTCACAGGCATTAATAAGCATGAACTGCTATGGAAAGCGCATCTCACCCTTTCTAAAGGAAAACGGGTAGACCATCCAAAATTATTTCCGCCAAAACGAAACAAGTTTACCATACCTACTTTACACACTACGGCTTTAGAAACTGCTTTTGAACAATGGGAGCTATTGGGTTTTCCACTATGTAGCCCATTTGAACTTTTAGCCAAACCACCTTTAAATCAGAATGGTCACCGAGACTTACCACAATATTTAAATACGTTTATTGATATCTACGGTTATCTAGTTACTGTAAAAAACACTCGTACGCATACCGGCAAACGCATGCATTTTGCCACACTATTAGACCAGCATGGTGAAGTTTTTGACACCGTACTTTTTCCACCGATTGCGGCTAAATATAGCTTTCACGGAAAAGGTATTTATCGGTTTTATGGCAAAGTGGTAAGCGAATTTGGTTTTTTAAGTATTGAGGTTATTAAAATGAAAAAGCAAGATTTTGTTCCAGACCCACGTTACGCAGAGATGCGGACAAGCAAAAAAGTATTTGGGTCAAAGAAATAGCCTACAATCCCCTACATTTAGCCTATTAATTGCTACTACAGATGAAAAAGGAATTTACCCGAAAGGTTTCTATTACAAGTGATATAAAATTTACCGGGCTTGAACTCAAAGAACCCATGAGAACTGCTGCAGGTGTTCATGGTGTCACCGAAGCCCTAAAACACACCTTTAAAGAAATGGGTGTAGTAAATGCCACCAAGGCCCTTTTTGACATGAATCAAGAAGATGGTTTTCGCTGCCCCAGTTGCGCATGGCCCGTACCAGAAAATCCTTCAAAAATTGCGGAATACTGTGAAAATGGCGCTAAGGCTTTAGCTGATGAAGCCACAAGAGTACATATTGGAGCTAAATTTTTTAGTAAATATTCCGTTGAAGAATTGGCCAAACATAGTGATTATGAACTCAATAAACTAGGTAGAATTACTGAACCCTTAGTTTTAAAAGAAGGCAAAGTACATTACGAACCTATTAGTTGGGAAGCCGCATACCAATTAATGGCCAAAGAGTTAAAAGCATTAGACCACCCAGATGAAGCCATATTTTACACCTCTGGTCGTTCTAGTAATGAAGCTGCTTTTTTGTACGGCATGTTTGCCCGGGCACTAGGTACCAATAATATGCCAGATTGTTCTAATATGTGTCATGAATCTTCGGGCAAGGCACTTTCTAAAATGTTGGGTATAGGTAAAGGTTCTGTAACCATAGATGATTTACATGGTGCCGAAGTAGTACTCGTAGTAGGTCAAAACCCAGGAACTAACCATCCTAGAATGCTTTCTGCCTTAGAAAAATGCAAGCAAAATGGAGGTAAAATTGTAAGCATAAATCCCTTAGCCGAAACAGGTTTAGTAAATTTTAAAAATCCACAAAAGGTAGCTGATATGCTAAGTGGCGGTAGAAACATCTCAGATATACATCTACCTATAAAAATCAATACAGATATCGCTTTAGCTAAATATATTTTAAAACGATTAAAAGA
This sequence comes from Croceivirga lutea, assembly GCF_014235875.1. Lineage (GTDB taxonomy): Bacteria > Bacteroidota > Bacteroidia > Flavobacteriales > Flavobacteriaceae > Croceivirga > Croceivirga lutea. The sequence goes on from NZ_JACJUK010000003.1 coordinate 39,431, forward strand.
ACTAGACGCCGAAACTAATACCGTGTTTGACCATGAATTTATTGCAAATAAAGTAGCTAATTACGATGAACTAATAACAGACCTTGATAAGTATAACAATGAACAATTGCTGGCACAAACAGGGCTTGACAAAGAAAATGTTGAGGAAGTAGTTCAATTGTTAGCTAAAAATTCTAAAATCATTATTTGCTGGGCCATGGGTATTACCCAGCACAAAAACGCCGTACCTACCATACAAGAATATGTAAACATTTTATTGGTTAAAGGAGCCATAGGAAAACCGCACGCTGGCACCTGCCCCGTGCGTGGCCATAGTAATGTTCAAGGAGACCGTAGTGTTGGTATACAACATTTTGTTGATGAAGGCCTAAATAACCGAATTAAAGAACATCTTGGTTTTGATGCGCCCACCAAAAGAGGTGTTGATGTGGTAGAGGCCATACAAACTATGTATAAAAAGAAAGCAAAAATCTTTGTTTGTTTAGGAGGTAATTTTGTGATGGCAGCTTCTGATACAGTGTACACGGCAAAAGCAGTTTCTAATTGCCACCTAACCGTTCAAATAAGCACCAAATTAAACCGAAGCCATTTAATTACAGGTAAAACTGCCCTACTATTACCCACTTTTGGAAGGTCTGAAAAAGATATTCAAAATGGAAAACAGCAATACCTTACCATGGAAAGTAGCACAGGTAAAGTTCGCCAAAGTAAGGGGCTATTAAAACCTGCTTCAGGTAACTTAAAAAGCGAGCCAGAAATTATTGCAGAAGTAGCTAATACATATTTTGATGGTAATCATAGTATGGACTGGAAAACCTTAGCCCATGACTACAATGCTATCAGAGAGTTAATTGATAAAACTGTAAAAGGATTTGACAAAACCAATGAGCGTTCTAAAGGTCATGGCTACTATTTACCTAACAATGCTAGAGCAGGTGATTTTAGCAACTTACCAAATGGAAAAGCGCAATTAACTATTAATCCAGTAACGAGAATTTCGTTAAATAAAGATGAGTTAATTCTGATGACTATTCGTTCTCATGACCAGTTCAACACCACCATTTATGGACTACACGACAGGTATAGAGGCATACATAATGAAAGACGTGTGGTTTTTATGAATAAAGCTGATATGAAGCTTAGAAATTTAGAAAAGAGAAGTGTTGTTAATCTGCACAGTGACTATGACGGAAAGAAAAGAACCGCAGAAAAGTTCTTGGTTATACCCTACGATATTCCTCAAGGAAATGCAGCTGCCTATTTTCCTGAGACTAATGTATTGGTTCCAATTGACCAATTTGCAGATGATAGCCAAACCCCAATCAGTAAATCAATTCGAATAACAATAGCGGAAGTAATGTAAATAGCTTACTTTTAAAGGTATTGCCTTTATCAATGAACATTAAATACTTCTTTCTTTTACTCGCATTACTTGCAGAAATTGTAGGTACTATAGGGGGGTTTGGTTCTTCGGTATTTTTTGTTCCTATTGGTAATTTTTATTTTGATTTTTACTCCGTTCTAGGATTGACAGCCATATTTCACGTCTCTAGTAATTTGAGCAAGATAGTTTTATTCAAAAAAGGTTTAGACAAGCGACTATTACTTTACATTGGCGTACCATCAGTATTGTTTGTAATTATCGGGGGTATCTTGTCAAAATTTGGTAATGACCTATGGTTAAAAATTATACTTGGCGTTTTTCTCATTGTGTTTAGTCTTTTTTTTCTCATAAAAAAGGAAGTCATTGTATTGCCGAGTAATAAAAATGCGATTTACGGCGGCTCATTATCTGGTTTTTCTGCCGGACTTTTAGGGACTGGTGGTGCCATTAGAGGGTTAACCATGGCCGCTTTTAATCTTGAAAAAAATGCATTTATTGCCACCTCAGCATTTATAGATTTTATGATAGATTTAACCCGGTCATTTGTGTATTATGGCAATGGATACATCACCAAAGAAATTCTAATTTACATACCGTTTTTAATAGTTATAGGTTGGATAGGCACCTACCTTGGTAAGCTAATTTTAAATAAAATACCACAAGAAAAATTTAAGCGACTTTCATTATCCTTAATATTGATAATTGGAGTAATTACGCTAATAGAAGTACTTTTTTAAGATAAAACTTCATTTTAATTAGTCTTTAAATGTCCTTTAAATGCTAGATAAACCCCATTGCTCCAACCAAACCCATCTTGCACCGGATATTCACCACCACCTGCTTCTAAGGTCATATCTTCCACATTATACTTTTCTACAAATTTGCCTGTGTTTTGATATACCTTTTCATTAAGATTAACCCATCTACTAGCAATGGTATCTGCTAATTGTTTATGACCGTAATTTTGCAACCCTTTAAATGTCATCCATTGTAATGGAGCCCATCCATTAGGCGCGTCCCATTGTTGACCAGAATAGGTTAAGGTAGTTAAGACCCCACCAGGTTTCAAAAACGCTGACTCAATGGTTTTTGCAACTGCATCTGCTTGTTCTGGTGTAGCCATTTTAAAAAACAAGGGATATACCGTGGCCAAAGATTTTATTCCTGTTCCTTGATTTTTAACCCAATTAAAATCTTCAAAAACGCCTAGTTCTTTATTCCATGCTGTAGTATTTAAAAATTCAATCCTTACACTTTGTTGTTGCTTTAATTGGTTTACGTATCCTTGATTATCTGCATAACAGATTTTGAGTATTTCTTCTAAACCGTACAATAATGCATTTAAATCTACCGGTATAATATCTGTAGTTTGTATAGTCTCAATAGTTTTACCATCTGCAAACCAACGAACCGAATAATCCCACCCAGACTCGGCACCAGCGCGTAAATCTAAGTACATTTTTTCACCACCATTAGTCTGCTGTACTTGGTTGAAATCTTCTTTGTATGATTCTTGCCTGGGGGAAACTCCTCGGTCAAAATACCTGTTTAAAATTCCGGCTTCAGTATAAACCACATGTTCAAACGCCTTTGTTTCTGCATTAGATGTGTTCATCCAAAAATCATATTCTGCCTTTAAAACCTCTTTATACTTTTGGTAAATAGCTTCACCCTTTTCTTGAGCTAACAAACTAACCATTTGAGCAAAAAACGGAGGTTGTGACCTTGTAATATAGTATGTTCTATTACCATTAGGAATATGACCAACCGTTCTAATTAAATGAGCAAAATTATCGAGCATATTTTCAATTAACGCAAATTCGCCACTTTCTACTAAACCTAGCATTGTAAAATAACTATCCCAATAATACACCTCTCTAAATCTACCCCCAGGTACTACATAAGGGTTAGGTAAAGGAATAAGAGAACCTGTTCTAGCAACCGTATCACTCTGTCTGGTGAGTACTGGCCATAAAGAAGCTACATGTTCAGCCGCTGATTTTGTTGAGTCTGCTTTAAAATCAGAAGAAATAGATGGTGGTACTTCAAAATTTTCTAGTACAAATGTTTCTAAATCAAAATCGGCCGTCTGTTTTTCAGATGTGTACCTAGCTAAGATATTTTTATAGGAATCTTTTGGGGTACAATCCACAAAGGTTTTACTGTCTTTAAATAATTCACTTAGCTGAACATCAACAAAAAGTTCACCGAACAATTCATCAGGAGTTTGCAGATTTACCTGTGGTACATTTACTTGATTAACTTTTGAACTTTGCTGGTTTTTGGTTTCTGATTTACAAGAGAGTACTACCAAAAACACTATAAATAAGGGTAATCGAAACATTTACATTCTATTTGGGTTTAAGTTACCCAAAATCATAGAAATTATTTATGTAGCATTACAATAAACCGTTTTGAATGGCATACTTTACCATTTCGGCGGCATTAGAAACATCCATTTTTTGCATTAAATTTCTGCGATGCGTTTCAACAGTTAATGGACTATTAAATAATTCTTCTGCAATATCATTAGTTTTTTTACCATCTGCTATTAATTGTAAAATATGTTTTTCTCTTCTTGTTAGTTGTGGCACCTCTACTATTTCTTGTGCCATTGATTCAGTAAGAATTTTTTGAACCTCGTTGCCATAATACACATTGTTACTGTGAACCTGTTTAATAGCTAAGCACAACTCATCAGCACTTGCGTTTTTTAACAAATACCCCTTAACCCCATTACGAATCATTTGGGTTATAATACTTGCTTCATTATATGTACTAAGCCCCAATATTTTTGATTGTGAGTTTTTTGCTAAAATCAATTTAGCCATATCTATTCCACTAATATCTGGAAGATTTACATCTAATAATATTACATCTACGGCATTACTATTTACATATTTTAGTGCCTCTTTGCCGGTGGTAAAATAGTTTTTTACACTGAGCGATTCAAACCCCTCTAGAAGTGTTTTTAAACCTTCGATAACCATAGGGTGGTCATCAATTATTACTATTTCAATTGGTTTATGCTGCATTAATGTTAAGATGTATGTTTACAGTAGTACCTTCATTCTTTATGCTATGAAAATCTAACTCTCCTTTTAAATAAGCAATACGTGTTTTTAAGTTTGAAAGACCCATGCCTTTTTGTTCTTTTTCTAAAACTTCTTTTGACATACCAACACCATTATCTTCTACTGTGATATCAATAGTGTTGCCTTCTCGAATAAACTGTATTAAAACCTCTGTTGCTTTAGCATGTTTGACTGCATTATTAATGAGCTCTTGTATTACCCTAAAAATAGTTACTTGATGATTCAAATCAATACCGTTTTCATCGCCATAAAATTGTGTTTCATGGAATCCCTGTTGATGATACTATTTATTCTCGACTCTATTGTTTGGATGTTGAAACAGGAACCCCATTATGGACATTAGATACCAGTTATGATACCATGTGGACACCTACTATAGTTGACAATGTTGTTTTTGGGGTGTACGAAAAAGCAAGTAGCTTCGCCTTTGCAAGAAACGGAAGACCATTTGCCGTAAATCTTAATGATGGTAGTCAAATTTGGTACAAAGAAAATATCTCAATTGATACTAGTCCGGTTTATGCCAACGGAAGATTATTTTTTCATGGTCACAATATTACTGGAACTACAGATACAGACAGCAATGTAGGCTTTTTTAGCATGAATGCTAGTACAGGAGAAATTTTATGGTTAAACAACTCCTTTAGGTATGATTATATAAGTACACCTATAGTTGTTGCTCAAAACGGAGTTTTTGGCCCTGGTTATTATCAAGGCAATTAAAATACAACCTGTTAAAAAAGTTTGAGTTAGTTTAATTTTAGTTGGTTGGGCCCCTATTTTGGGGCTTTTTTTACTTAAAAGCTTGTATGCCGGTAATATCTGCCCCCGTAATTAATAAATGAATATCATGCGTACCTTCATACGTTACCACACTTTCTAAATTCATCATATGGCGCATAATGCTATACTCTCCAGTAATGCCCATACCACCTAAAATTTGTCTTGCTTCCCGAGCTATTTTCAAAGCCATTTCAACATTGTTACGTTTGGCCATAGATATTTGAGCAGTGGTTGCTTTACCTTCATTTTTTAATTGTCCTAAACGATAGGCCAATAATTGAGCTTTCGTAATTTCAGTAATCATTTCAGCCAATTTCTTTTGCTGTAATTGAAAAGCAGCAATAGGTTTGCCAAATTGGGTTCGTTCTTTAGCATAGCGCAAAGCAGTATCATAACAGTCCATTGCGGCACCTATAGCTCCCCAGGCAATGCCATAACGTGCAGAATCTAAACAACCTAATGGTGCCCCTAAACCATTTTTACCAGGTAATAGATTTTCTTTAGGCACTTTAACGTCATCAAATATTAACTCTCCGGTTGCTGAAGCTCTAAGCGACCATTTGTTGTGGGTCTCAGGGGTAGAGAAACCTTCCATTCCTCTTTCTACAATTAAACCGTGTATTCTACCTTCTTCATTTTTAGCCCAAACCACGGCAATATCAGCAAAAGGAGCATTAGAAATCCAAAGTTTAGCTCCATTTAAGAGGTAATGGTCACCCATATCTTTAAACTTGGTTTCCATTCCGCCTGGGTTTGAACCATGATTAGGTTCTGTTAGCCCAAAAGAACCCATAAACTCACCACTGGCCAATTTGGGTAAATATTTTTTACGTTGGTCTTCTGTACCATACGCAAAAATGGGATACATCACCAATGATGATTGTACCGAAGCTGTTGAACGCACCCCACTATCTCCACGCTCAATTTCTTGCATTAGTAAACCATAACTTATTTGGTCTAAGCCTGCACCACCGTATGTTGATGGTATGTACGGACCAAACGCTCCAATTTCTGCTAAACCATTGATTATTTGCGAAGGAAATTCGGCCTTTTGGGCATAGTCTTCAATAATTGGAGAAACGGCTCTTTTTACCCAGTCTCTTGTAGCATTTCTTACCAACTTGTGTTCATCTGAGAGCAAGTCATCTAGCATATAATAATCGGGCGATTCAAATAAGTCTGGTTTCATTCAAAAGTATTTTCTCAAAGTTACTAACGTTTTACAACAATAGCTAGAGCTATTGTTACATTTTAAGGTAGAAGTCTTTGGTTAAATTGATATATTCTTGTGTATACACATGTCTTTCTTTTTCAATAACTAATTCTTTTATTTCTATTTCATTTTGGTTACGAGATAACTGTAATAAACTTCGTTTAACTGGGACTTTTTTGTTTCCTCGAACCCGGGTTATTCGATTAGGAAAAAGTTGAACATGCTTAGCCAATTCTAAAAAATGTCCTTCTTCTGAAAACGGAATAATTACAGCAAAACTTCCTTTTGAAGAAAGCAATTTGGCTGCACCAAACAACAAATGCTCAAATGGCAATGAACGCTCTTGTCTTGCCTTATCTCTTGGTGTGTTACCCGAAGAAACTTCTTCAGTAAAAAAGGGAGGATTTGCAATAAGCAAATCATATGTCTCGTCTATCTCTTGAAAAAATTCTTGAAAAGAAGCATGGTAGCAAAATAAACGGTCTGACCATTCTGAAGCTTCAAAATTTTCAACACATTGCTCAAAAGCATCGTTGTGCAACTCAACAGCATCAATAGTATCAACCCCAGAACGTTGCGCCATTTGTAAGGCTAACAAGCCAGTACCTGCTCCAATATCTAAAACACTTTCAATTCCATCTTGTATGTCTACCCAAGCTCCAAGAAGCACCCCATCTGTACCTACTTTCATGGCACACTTATCTTGTGTAATCGCAAACTGTTTAAATTGAAAAATTTTCATAAACTACCTGCTGGTCTCACCTCTTTGCCTTCTACACCTAATAAACTATCACCGAGTTCTTTTCTTTTCTCATCGGCCAATTCACTTATTTTAGCTACTACTTCCGGATGGTCTATTGCAAGATTTGTGGTTTCACTTGGGTCATTTTCCAAATCGTACAATTCAATCTCGGATAGCTTAATATTCCTATAGGTACCCGGCATACCATCTTTACCCGCTTTTTGACCTTTCATGGTTCTATACGTATGTGGAAAGTACATTTTCCAATTGCCATATCTCACCCCAAAAAGTTCGTTTACTCGATAGTAAAAGAAATAAGCTTCTTGAGGGCTTTCATCTTTAGCTCCTTTTAAAACACTCCACGCACTTGTACCATCAATTTTTTGATTAGGTAAAGTAGCACCTGTTATTTCTGCAATAGTTGGCAATAAGTCAATAGCCATTACTGGCGCGTTTCTTGTGGTTCCACTTGGAATACTATCAGGAAAAACGGCAATAAATGGTTCTCGCTGTCCACCCTCCCAGGCTGTACCCTTGCCTTCTCTAAATGGTTGTGCGCTACCAGCATGATTACCATAACTTAACCATGGACCATTATCAGAAGTAAATATCACTAAGGTGTTATCATCTATATGAGCTGCTTTTAGAGCACCAATTATTTGTCCCACTGACCAATCTAACTCCATTATTACATCACCATACAAACCTTTATTTGACTTTCCTTTAAACTTATTAGAAACATACAATGGTACATGCGGTTGTGGATGCGCTACATATAAAAAGAAAGGGTTTTCTTTATTTTTATAAATAAATTCTACACTTTTTAAAGTAATGTTAGTGGTTAATTGTGATTGATCTTGCAAAGTATCTATGACCTTTTCATTTTGATATAATGGAAGGTCATCGAAATTATAAATTGACCCTTGCTGTGGATGTTTTGGCCACATATCATTAGAATATGGAATACCATACCATTCATCAAAACCATGTTTGGTAGGTAAGAATTGAGGTGCATCTCCCAGATGCCATTTACCATATATTGCGGTTTTATAACCTAATGGTTTTAATAACTCTGGTAGTGTGGTTTCTTTAGAATTAATACCCACTTTTGAATTGGGCATAAAAGCATTATGTATACCAATACGGTTAGGGTAACAGCCCGTAAGTAAAGCTGCTCTAGAAGCTGAACAAACCGGTTGAGCTGCGTAAAAGTTAGTGAGTTTTACCCCTTCTAGCGCCATCTGGTCAAGATTTGGTGTGCTTATTTCACTGCCAAAAGCACCAACATCATTATAACCTTGATCATCAGTTAAAATAATAACAATATTTGGTGGTCTTGTTTCTGTTACATCTACAGGTTGCTTTTGCACTTGTTTACAACCCATAATACATAAACCAAAAAGGATATAAAAAATAGGTTTCATAATTCTATTTTTTGAAAGTATTTAAAGATAAGAGAAACCCCCCAAAGCGGAAAAACCTAGTTATCTAGATAAAGGTCTACTAAACCTTCAGGTGTTTGTACATGAATTGTTTTGGTTGTTCTGTCAACCTTTTTCACAATATCATCTGTAACGGGAATTAGTAACTCTTTATCATCTTTAATGGCTACAAAGAGTACTTGAGCAGAAGAGTCATTCACAGAATCAATAATACCAATATCACCATAGGTAGTATCTAACAGTGTGAAACCAACAACTTCATGAAAGTAGAATTGGTTTCCAGAAAGTTCTGGCAGCATTGTTAATGGTAAAAACACACCTTTACCTAAGATACTATCAGCCGTGGCTTCATCATCAACATCATCAAACTTTACCCGTAATAATGTTGATTTATGTAAACTGCTTTTATTAATCAAAAAAGGAACCAGATTTTTGCCTAATTCGACAAAAACTGATTCCAATTCTTCGTAAAGTTCGGGTTCATCGGTATCTAATTTAAGTAATACCTCACCACGAAAACTATATTTTGAAACGACTCTGCCCAGGTAGAAACAATCTTCCTTGCGCATTGTCTTATATTTTATTCTTTAGAAGCTTCTTCTTCGCTAGCTTCATCCTTCATTTCCTCAGCAGCAGGTGCTTCTTCTGGAACTTCCGGGGCTTGCTCAACAGCTTCAACCTCAGCACTTGCGTCTATAGCTTCAGGAGTTTCTGGAGTCACCTCTTCTTCAGCCTCCGGCTGCAGCGCCTTAGCTCTAGCTTCGTTAACTTCTTTCTCTGCAGCTAACGCTTTTGCTCTTTCATCTGCTTCTGCTTTAGAAAGTCCATCACGTTTAGCTTGTACTTTAGCCTCTTTATCTTCTACCCAAGCTACAAAACGCTTTTCAGCTTCTGCCTCATCAAAAGCACCTTTCTTAACACCATCTAATAAGTGTTTTTTCATTAAAACACCTTTATAGCTTAAAATAGCTCTTGCAGTATCTGTAGGTTGTGCTCCGTTGTGTAACCAACGAACAGCATCATCAACACTTAAATCAATTGAAGCAGGGTTGGTGTTTGGATTGTAAGTTCCTATCTTTTCTAAGAATTTACCGTCTCTTTTTGATCTTGAATCTGCAGCAACAATCCAATAAAATGGTTTTCCTTTTTTACCGTGGCGTTGCAATCTAATTTTTACTGGCATATCACATTAATTTGTAGGGTGCCCGACCCAGGTTATTAATTCTTTTAAATCTGCTTTTTATAAAAGCGGATGCAAATATACATTTAATTGCAGTATAACCATATTAAAATATAAAAAATTACAAGGTTTCCGTTGCTGAGTAGCTAGGAATTCTTGTACATTGGAAATATTAGAAAACCCAAGGCCAAATTCCTATACAATTGTTAATGACTATTAACATAAAATCTCAGCAACGTTAAATGCAATATAAACTATGTTAATTGCTTGATTACACGTTTAATATTATTAGTTTATAGGTAGAGTTATTGAGAGACAATAACCCCTAAAAACAAAAATGAAGATTGATAAAATGAAGAACTACACAATTGAAATGTCGAATAAATTAAATGAATTATTAGAACGTACTTATGACGCAGAAAAAGGCTATATAGAAGCTGCTGACAACGTAAATAACAAACAGATTAAAACCTTTTTTGAAAATAAAGCCAAACAACGATACAATTTTGGACACGAACTAAAAGCAGAAATAAAAGCTTTTGGCCAACAACCCGATAAAGGTGGCAGCGCAACAGGTTCACTTCATAGAAATTGGATGAATATTAAAAATCTATTGACAATGAATGAAGAGGAAGCCATGTTACAAGAAGTTGAAAGAGGCGAAAAAGCCGCCATGGATTCTTATGATGCTATTTTAAACGACAAGAATTTTATACTACCCCCATCAACTGAAAGCATATTAATGCGTCAAAAAAACGAAATAAAAGAAAATCTAAAATTTTCTGAGATTTACGAAAATGCTGTATCATAGCACATAATTGAAATAGGTTTTAGGGGTCGATTTTATCGACCCTTTTTTTATGGTTAATAACTCCTAAAAACTAGAATTTAAAAAATTGGTTGTTTTAGGTATTTTTATCCATTCCAATATAGTTTTATGTACCTGATTTTTGACACAGAAACCACGGGTTTACCTAAGAGCTACAAGGCTCCCATGACAGACACAAACAATTGGCCACGAGCAATACAAATTGCATGGCAATTGCATGATGATATGGGGAACTTGGTAGACCAACAAGACTATATTATTCAACCAGAAGGCTTTGACATACCTTTTGAGTCAGAGCAAATACATGGTATTTCTACCGCTTTAGCGCAACAAAATGGTGTTCCTTTAAACAAAGTGTTAGAAAAATTTAACGAAGCCCTTTCTAAAACAAAATTTGTTGTTGGTCAAAATGTTGGTTTCGACATCAATGTTATGGGTGCCGAATTTTATAGAGCTGGCATTACTCCAAAATACGACACCCTTAGATATCATGAGCTCAATTTAGAAACGTATAACTTTCAAACCAAACCAAATAACGAAGGTACTTGGGCTTTTGATGATTTAGCAGAAGTAGATAAGAACAAACTTGGCGTTTTAGATACCTGTACAGAACACACTGCAGAACTTTGTAAAATTCCTGGTGGCAGAGGGGGTAAATTTAAACTTCCGACCTTAACTGAGCTACATCAATTTTTATTTGGCGAACCCTTTGCAGAAGCGCATAATGCCACGGCAGACGTTGAGGCAACCACACGTTGCTTTTTAGAACTAGTACGCAAAAAACAGTATACCGCTGAACAACTCGATGTTCAACCAGACTATTTTCAAAAATTCTCTGAAGCCAACCCAAAAGAAATTCAGCTAATTGGGTTAAAACACATCAATCTAAGTAAGGCTTCAAAAAAAATTGCTGATGCGCTTTGGGCAGAAGATACCGATGATATTTCTGAAAAAGAACTTGAACAGAATATTCAAGATTTAGCAGCTATAGACTTTGTTCACCTTCATAACCATTCGCAATATTCGGTACTACAATCCACCATGAGCACCAAAGATTTGGTAAAACTGGCGGCAGATGCAAAAATGCCTGCAGTTGCCATTACAGACCATGGTAATATGATGGGAGCTTTTCATTTTGTAAAAGAAGTTAAAGCACACAACAAAGCGGTTAAGGCTCAAAACCAAGAGGCAATAACAAATGGAGAAGAACCTTTAGGAAAAGAAATTACACCAATTATAGGTTGTGAATTTTTTGTTTGTGAAGACCACACTAATAAATCGGTTAAAGACAACGGTTATCAAATTGTCTTATTGGCAAAGAATAAAAATGGCTATCAGAATTTAGCCAAAATGTCTTCAAAGGCATTCACAGATGGTTTCTATTATGTACCTCGTATAGATAAAAACGTAATTGAACAGTACAAAGAAGATGTAATAGCATTATCTGGAAATTTATATGGCGAAGTACCCAACAAAATCTTGAATGTTGGTGAAAATCAAGCAGAAGAAGCTTTATTATGGTGGAAAGCTACTTTTGGAGACGATTTCTATCTAGAAATCATGAGACACGGTCAAGATGATGAAGACCGCGTAAATAAGGTTTTACAACGATTTGCAAAAAACCACAATGTAAAATTAGTTGCCACCAATAATACTTATTATGGCACTAAAGACGAAGCTGAAGCACATGATATTCTCTTATGTGTAAAAGATGGTGAATTGGTTAATACCCCTATTGGTCGTGGTAGAGGGTATCGCTACGGGCTACCAAATCAGGAATATTACTTCAAATCTTCTGATGAAATGAAGTCCTTATTTAAAGACCTTCCCGAAGCTGTCTTAAATCTTCAAGAAATCGTTGATAAAGTAGAGGCTTTTGATTTAGCTAGAGACGTTTTACTTCCAAAATTTGATATTCCGGATGAATTTAAAGTCGCCGAAGATATAGAAGATGGTGGTAAACGCGGAGAAAACGCCTATCTAAGACATATTACTTACGAGGGCGCAAAGAAAAGATACGGTGAAATTACCCCAGAAATAACAGAGCGTATAGATTTTGAGTTAGCTACTATAGAAAATTCGGGTTATCCAGGCTATTTTTTGATTGTAGAAGACTTTATTCGCGAAGCAAGAAATATGGGCGTTTCAGTTGGGCCTGGTCGTGGTTCAGCAGCTGGTTCAGTAGTTGCCTATTGTTTAACCATTACCAATATAGATCCCATAAAATACGACTTACTTTTTGAGCGATTCTTAAATCCTGACCGTGTATCAATGCCTGATATTGATATTGATTTTGATGATGAAGGCCGCGGGCGCGTAATGGACTACGTAATTAATAAGTACGGTGCCAACCAAGTTGCACAAATTATTACTTACGGCACCATGGCTGCAAAGTCTTCTATTAGAGATACTGCTCGGGTGTTAGATCTATCTTTACCCCAGGCAGACCGCCTTGCAAAACTTATTCCTACTATGGGTAAGTTTAAAAAAATGTTTGGCGTAGAAGAAGCTAAACTTAAAAAGACGTTTCGCTCAGAAGAATTAGAAAAAGTATTAGAATTACGTGCTATTGCCGAAGAGCAAAGTGAAGAAAGTAGAACCGTTAACATGGCACGTATTTTAGAAGGCTCGGTTCGTAGTACTGGTATTCATGCTTGTGGTGTAATTATTACTCCAGATGACATTACCAATTTTGTACCTGTAGCCACCGCTAAAGACTCTGACCTTTATGTTACCCAATTTGATAACTCAGTAGTTGAAGATGCTGGCTTATTAAAAATGGATTTCTTAGGATTAAAAACGCTAACCTTAATTAAGGATACCGTTAAAATTGTTAAAGCAAGAACAGGAGTAGAACTAGTTCCAGATGAATTTCCGCTAGATGACCCTAATACGTATGCACTTTTCCAGCGTGGTGAAACCATAGGAATTTTTCAATACGAATCTCCTGGAATGCAAAAGCATATGAAAAGTCTTAAACCTACGGTTTTTGATGACTTAATTGCCATGAACGCGCTTTACAGGCCAGGTCCAATGGAATACATTCCGAGTTTTATTGCACGTAAACATGGAGAGGAAGAAATTACCTACGACCTTCCAGAAATGGAAGAGTTTTTAAAAGACACCTATGGTATTACCGTATACCAAGAACAGGTGATGCGTCTTTCTCAAAAACTAGCAAGCTTCTCTAAAGGTGATGCCGATGTTCTGCGTAAAGCCATGGGTAAAAAAATATTTGCTTTACTAGAAAAACTAAAGCCACAATTCTTAGATGGTGGCGAAAAAAACGGACATCCAAGAGAAATTCTAGAAAAAATCTGGAAAGATTGGGAGGCTTTTGCGTCCTATGCCTTTAACAAAAGTCATTCCACATGCTACGCTTATATTGCCTACCAAACGGCATATCTAAAAGCCCACTACCCTGCTGAATATATGGCTGCTGTACTTTCTAACAACATGAATGATATTAAGCAGGTAACCTTTTTTATGGAAGAGTGTAAGCGTATGGGCTTAGAAGTATTAGGGCCAGATGTTAATGAATCGTATTACAAATTTGCCGTAAACCAAGATAACGCTGTGCGTTTTGGTATGGGAGCCATAAAAGGGGTAGGTAGGTCTGCAGTTGAAGCCATTGTTGCAGAACGTGGAGAAAACGGTCCTTTCCGTTCTGTTTTTGATATGGCAAAACGTATAGATTTGCGCGCTGCCAATAAAAAAGCGTTTGAAAATTTAGCCTTAGCCGGTGGCTTTGACTCTTTTGAAAATACACACAGAGCACAGTACTTTCATCAAGAGGCAGACGGTATAAGTTTTTTAGAAAAAGTAATTAAATATGGTGCTAAATACCAAGACAACCAAAATTCTTCTCAGGTGAGCTTATTTGGAGACGCTAGCGAAGTTCAAATACCAGAACCCGTAGTTCCTCCTTGTGAAGATTGGGGAACTATGGAAAAATTGCGAAGAGAAAAAGAAGTGGTTGGTATTTACATTTCTGGGCATCCGTTAGATGATTTTAAAATTGAAATCGATTCGTTTTGCAACACCAAAATAGGCATCTTTAAGGCAGAATTAGAACCCTACGTAAACAGAGAGCTCACTTTTGCTGGTGTTATTACAGATATGCAACATCGGGTTTCAAAAAACGGAAAGGGCTGGGGACTTTTTACCGTAGAAGATTATACCGATTCTCATGAATTTCGAATTTTCGGAGAAGAATATTTAAAATTTCGTCACTTTTTACTAATCAACTCATTTGTTCACGTAAAAGTCTATGTGAGAGAAGGTTGGGTCAATAGAGAAACGGGTAAAAAAGGAGAACCAAGATTGCAGTTTAACGAATTTAAACAGTTACAAGACGTAATGGAGTCTAACGCCAAAAAGTTAACTATTAAGCTAAATATTGCCAATCTTCATGAAAACCGAATTTCAAATCTCAAAGCAGCTATTAATTCCCATAAAGGTAATCATACCTTAAATTTTGTGGTTTACGAGCAAGAAGAAAAAATAAAACTCAATCTATCTAGCCGAAAACAAAAGGTAAATATCACAACAGATTTATTGCAAACACTTAGCGAACAAGAGATTCTTTACAAATTGAATTAAATTAAGGTAGGGTTAATCTTACTGTAGTTGTTACATAGAAAACGAATAATTATAATAATACTTCTATGAAACATCTAAAGATTTTGTTACTTGCCTTATCTGTAGGTTTTGTTGCGTGCGAAACCGAAGATTTAGGCACAGCTCTTACTGAAGAAGGGCTAAACACCGAACTGTCAACGTCTATTAATCTCGAAGCTTCGGTAGAAGAAGCAGATGATGTCTTAGACGACATTGCATTATATTCTGGTTCTTATTTTGGGGTTTCCACATCTTATGCTAAAACAAGTAAAGATGATGATGATGACCACCATGGTGACTCTGGGTATTTTCAAAACTGCGCTGATATTGTAGTAGTTGAAGAAGAAAACGCAATCACAGTAACCATGACGTTTACTGGAGAATGTGAAGACAGAAATGGAAATGCTATTACCGGAACTTTAGTTAAGACCGAAACCTTTGCTGAAGGTAGCTCTGAAAACACCTTAACCATTACTGATTTTAACATTAACGGCTATGTTATAAATGGTGTAAAAACCTACTCTTGGACATCAGCCAACGAAAACGGAAATCCAGAAATGAGCGGTACTGTAGCCATTGAAGTTGAAACTGCTGAAGGCACTATAACCAAAACCGGTAATAGAACAGTTGAAATTACAGAAGGCGGTGATACCAGAACTTGGGTAGACAATACCAAAACCATTACAGGTTCTTACAGTTATGATGGTTTAGGTACGAGTTTTTCAATGGAAATTACCACACCATTAGTGAAGCCCGCTGCATGTAAATTTATAGTGTCTGGTGTAAAAACGTACACCACTGCTGAGGGTACAACCACCTTAGATTACGGTGATGGCACTTGTGATGGCTTTGCTGTAATGACACTACCCGATGGAACTACCGAAGAAGTTACTTTAGGCCGTAGACGCGGAGACCACGATAGAGGAGATAGAGATAATCATAGAGACGATGATGATGATGATGATGATGACGATGATAACGATGATGATGATGATGATGAAGATGATGAAGATGATGAAGATGAAGATGAAGATGATGATTCAAGTTTTACAGGCTGTGTATTAAAGACAAGCTGTGGAGAAATAGAATTTGACAACGTAACCGAATTAAGTGTAGAAGTTTCAGAAGAAAATGGTGTTTACACCATTGTAGTTACCAACACAGACGGCGAAGTTGTGTATAGTGAAGAGTGTGCAGAAGATGGTAATGCATCATTAGAGTGCTCTTCAGATTCAGATGGAGATTAGAAGTTCCCCCTATATATTTTAAAATTTTAAAAGGTCATCAGTAATGATGGCCTTTTATCATTCTAACTGATAGGATAATAGGCAAAAGCAATGTTAACACATGTAAGGTTTGGCACTTTTTTTGACTAATTTTGTGAACATAAATTAAATATCATGGCATTAGAAATAACAGATGCAACTTTTGAAGAAGTTGTTTTAAAAAGTGATAAACCAGTAATGGTAGATTTTTGGGCAGCTTGGTGCGGACCTTGTAGAATGGTAGGTCCTATCATTGAAGAAGTAAGCTCTGAATATGATGGCAAAGCCGTTGTTGGTAAAGTAGATGTAGACGCTAATCAGCAATTTGCTGCTAAATATGGTGTACGTAACATACCTACGGTATTATTATTTAAAGATGGTGAAATTGTGAGTCGCCAAGTAGGAGTTTCTCCTAAGAAAGTTTATACAGATGCAATAGAAGCTGCATTATAATATACGAATCAGTTAAGATTTATAGAAGGCCTGACATAAGTCAGGCCTTTTTCGTGTAAATTAGTTCTGATGAATATAAATTCAGAATTACAAAAAGCTGCTCTATTTCACAATTTAGAGCTATTGGCAACTCAAGTAGTTGAGGGTTTTATAAGTGGTATGCATAAAAGTCCGTTTCATGGTTTTTCTGCAGAGTTTGCCGAGCATAAAATCTACAATACAGGTGAAAGCACCAAGCATATAGACTGGAAGCTATTTGCGCGAACAGACAAGTTATACACCAAGCGCTACGAAGAAGAGACCAACCTACGTTGCCATATGATTGTGGACAATTCTAGCTCCATGCATTACCCAAAAGTCAAAAATTTATCACTACAAAACCTTAATAAAATTGGGTATGCCACTTTAGCCACTGCCGCCATAATGCAGATTCTCAAAAAACAACGAGATGCTGTTGGTTTAAGTATTTATGACAAGGAGAATGCTTTTTATGCAACGGAGAAAAGTAATGAACGTCATTTTCAAATGCTTTTACAGCAATTAAATTCTATTACCATTAGTAGCCCTGAAAAAAAAGAAACAAGAACTTACGGTTTTTTGCATGAAGTAGCCGAAAAAATTCATAGACGAAGTCTTGTATTTCTTTTTTCTGATATGTTTCAAACAGAAGTTGAAGAACAAAAATTATTTGAAGCATTAAGACATTTAAAATACAATAAACATGAAGTTGTACTTTTTCATTTATTAGATTATAATAGCGAAATAAATTTTGATTTCGACAACAATCCAAAACGCTTTGTTGATGTAGAATCTGGTCAGCATATCGACTTATATGCTGAAACTGTACAAGAAGCTTACAAGACAAAGGTCACCAACTATATTAAAGAATTAGAGCTAAGTTGTATGCGTTATAAGATTAAGTACGTGGGAGTTAACATACAAGATGACTTTGCTACAGTTTTAAACACCTTTTTAGCTGAGCGAAAAAAGTTTGCCTAAAGGCAAAAAAAATTTTGTTGGTACCAAAAAGTGAATGTATATTTGCCCTCGCTTTGAGAAAAGCAAACGAACAAGATTTGAATCTCGCTGTTGCAAGAGTCTTTATTAAGATAAAATCATTGGTCTGGTAGTTCAGTTGGTTAGAATACCTGCCTGTCACGCAGGGGGTCGCGGGTTCGAGTCCCGTCCAGACCGCAAAAATAAACCCTTTACAGAAATGTGAGGGGTTTTTTTATGTCAAATTTTAGCACCTCTTCTTAGGTGGAAGCTCCTTTTTAGTAAACAAGTTCACTTTTCAATACATTAAAACTCAGTGTGAATAACTATATTGTAGTTAGCTAATTTCTATCAATATTAGCTACACCCTTTAGTACGGCTACTATCAATTAATCTTTTAGAAAAAAGTAATGCGTAAAAATCTAATTCTGTTCACCCTTTTTGTTTTAGCAATCAATATTACTTTTTCGCAACAAGAAGAAACGTATGATTACTATTCACCAAACAGAAAAACAATCCAACGTGGAGTTCAGGCAGTTTTATGCTGCAATGGTTTATTCACATCAAACAGAACACTGGAACAAGTATATAATCAAGAATTAAAGTATCTTAAAGAACCTATTGGAACGGCAAAAGGCGGTGATTACTATATTGACTGGGATGGAAAAACAGTAACTATTGGAAGTGAGGAAAATTTCCCGATAATGAGAGCAGCTTATAGAGAAGGCATTGGTTGTATTATTTTAGCACCTAATCAAGATTTTAAAATAGTTAACGAACTTCCAATACAAAAGCTATCATCACTTTCTGGTGACCCTGCTAATATTCCGTGGCCCCAAGGAGATTTAATAAAGAAACAAAAACTACCTAAATACATTAATCCTAGTTTACTAACTGAAGCTTCAAATTGGTCATTTGAAAGAGATAACCCAGAGCAGCAGACACTGAGTCTTTTAGTTGTTCATAAAGGAGAAATTATTCATGAACGTTATGCTGACGGGGTTGATATCAGCACAAAAACCAGAACTTGGTCCACAGCTAAAAGTATTGCCGCTACATTAATTGGTATTTTAGTCGACCAAGAAAAAATGGAATTAGATAATCCTTTAGGTATAGAATGGTTGCCTAAAGAGCAAACTGAGAAAAATGACCCTCGTGCAGATATTACGCTAAGGCATGTTTTAAACATGTCTAGCGGTCTTTATACCGTAGATAGCAGGGGAATGGAATATGCCACAGGTTCAGGATTAGCATATTGGGCAGGTGCAAGCTCAGTAAATGGAGCAAGAAACAGAGGTCTTATTCGAAAACCAGGCACTTATTGGGATTATGAAAACTACGATACGTTATTGGCGGTATTAGCAATGAAAAATACCTTAGGTGATACAAAAACTTATTCTGAGTTCCCAAGAAAAGCTCTATTTGACAAAATTGGAATGCGCAACACTTTTGTGAGTACAGACAGATTTGGAGATTTTATCTTTAGTAGTCAGGTATATACCAATGCCCGAGACCTAGCTCGTTTTGGTATGCTTTACCAACAAAATGGTCTTTGGAATGGCGAAAGATTACTTTCAGAGGAATGGGTTGATTTTGTGAGAACCCCTGCCCCATCAACAGCTAATCGTGGTAATTTCTATGGAGGTCAATGGTGGTTAGTGCCAGATGACAGAAATGATATTCCTAAAGATGCGTATGCCACCGCAGGTAATCGTGGGCAATATGTGATTGTAGTACCTTCTCATGACTTAGTAATTGTTAGAAGAGGTCTAGATTATGGTAAACAAGGTTTTGATAGGTGGAATTTAACTAGAGAGGTATTAAAAGCTTTTCCAAAGGACTATACATCGACGAAAAAATAGCATATTAAAGTCTATGTTCACCTTACAAATCGAAGTATAAAATTAGTGCCTTTATCTTTTTCGCTTTCACATAGAAGTATACCGCCATTCATTTCTGTAAAGTCTTTTGCAATAATTAGTCCGAAACCTGTACCTTTTTCGCCTTTTGTTCCTAAACTAGTTTTAGGGCGTTCTTTTTGTTGGAGATTATCAAACCAATCAGCACTCATACCAACCCCAAAGTCTTGCACACCCAATTCAATTTGTTCCTCAATACATCTAGACCATAGAACTACTTTTTGTCCTTTTTGACTAAACTTTATAGCGTTTGAAGTTAGATTTCTAAGCACTACTAATAGCATATTTTTATCAATCTCTATAGCCTCACATTCTATGCGCAATTCAATAGAAATCTTTTTGTCTTCAGCCATTTTTTCAAATTCTTTTTCAATAGAAGAAAAAATAGAAGCTAGATTACAATTCTCCTTTTTTAAAGTAACACCTTCTAACTGCTTATAAGACCATTGTAAAAGACCATTTACCATAGTAATTTTATAAGAGATATCACTTTTTAATTTACTGGTGAACATTTTCATGTTTTCATTAGCAACATCACTTTCTATAATATCAATTATCTCACTTAGATTATTAAGCGGTGTTCTAACATCATGAGTTATTAAAGAGAATAATTTATTTTTAAGCTTATTTACTTTGAGTAATTCCTGGTTTTGCACTTCTAAAGTCTGCTTTGCAATCTGAAGGTTTTTTGTTTGTTTATCTACTTCGGTTTTTAAAACTTCATTTGCGGTAACCTGCATTTTAATATTCTCATCTTCTAAATATTTAAATTTAAATCCAATTAGAATTGAAAAGAGTATGAGTTGAAGGGTTATTAAAACTGAACAAATTAGCACCATTAAATCAGTATCTATTGGCAAATAATCTATAAATAACCATGTTGCAATATAAAGTAAACCTGCAATTAACAATGGGGTGTTTGCATACAAATAATAGGCATTAAACTTTCTTGTTTTAAACAGAAGAATGCCAGAAACTGTATTTACAATGGTAGCCAATAGGGCCGCAAATGCGGCAATCAATTCTAAAATACCATTTAACCAATCTATTTTAAAAAAAAGAATGTTTAACACACTAAAAATTGGCAGGCAAATTACAACGGTGATTAATAATTTATAAGAGACATGTAATCTTTTAAAATCTTCTTGCGCAATATTCAAATAATTGTGTGTAAACAGTAGCATGCCTAAGGTTGACAACATTGCTGTAGTTAAAGAGGCATTGTTTGCAAAATTAGCGAGGTCTTCACCCAGTGAACCTTGTACAAAAATGTAGAGACTCCAATGTAATGTTAACCCAAAAATAAGAACAGAATAATAGAGAAGTATTTTGTGTTTTAACACAAAATAAGAGAGCAAATGGTATATGCCAAATACACTAAAAATAGCTGCAAAAACAACAGTCGTAAAAAACCTTACTTCCAAAAAAAAATAGTTAAGTAGTCGAATTAGTTTAAGTTAGATATTAAAATTGAAATTCAATAATTTATTTATTCATAAAATAGCTCCCTCTAAGCATTCAATATAATATTTTACCCTAAGATAATACCTTAAATTAGAGATAGCCGTATTTTTAAAGCCTATACTTTCAAAATGACAAAACTATTTCAACTCGCTTTTTTGCTTTGTATTCTTATCGCAAATACTGCTGTAGCCCAAGATAAAATTCAGTCAGGACCTATGGTTGGGTATTCAACCATGAAAGAAGTACTGTTATGGGTTCAAACTACTGAAAAAGCAACTGTTTCCATTGAATATTTTGAAAAAGAAAATCCTGAACAGAGGTATACTACTAAAGCTATACAAACTACTTCGGAAAATGGATTTATAGCCAAATTAATTGCAGATAAGGTTTACCCAGGAAAAGAATATACCTATACCGTTTTTGTAGATGGAAACAAAATTGAAAGGGACTATCCCATGGAATTTCAAACCCAACAATTATGGCAATGGCGTACAGACCCACCAGAAATAGAATTCGCTATTGGTAGTTGTACCTATGTAAATGAACCCGAAATGGATAGACCAGGTAAACCTTATGGAAGCGATTACGAAATATTTGAAGCTATCTATAAAAAACAACCAGATTTTATGTTGTGGTTAGGAGATAACACCTATTTAAGAGAACCTGATTGGAATTCTAGAACAGGAATAATACACAGATACACACATACCCGTTCGTTAAAAGAAATGCAACCCCTATTAGCTTCAACTCATAATTATGCTATTTGGGATGACCACGATTTTGGTCCAAACAATGCTGATGGCAGTTTTTGGATGAAAAATACCTCATCAGAAATATTTAAACTCTTTTGGGGCAATCCGCATTATGATGTTTTAGATAATGGCGGAATCACAAGTAGTTTTACATGGGGAGATATTCAGTTCTTTTTATTAGACAATCGCTATTACAGAACCAGCAATCGAAATTATACCACTGAGCGGCAAATTTTGGGTAAGGCACAAATAGATTGGTTAATAAATGCATTAACAGCTAGTTATGCAAGCTTTAAATTCATTGTGATTGGTAATCAAGTAATAAGCACTGAGGCAGAACATGAAAATTATGCAACATTTCCTGTAGAACAACAGTATTTATTAAGAAGAATAAGAGAATCAAGAGTTGAAGGAGTACTATTTCTAGATGGTGACAGACACCATACAGGCTTAAGCAAAATGAAAGAAAGCAAATATGTATATCCATTATACGACCTTACTTGCTCTTCACTTACTGCTGGGGCAGCACCTAGCAAAGAAGAAGCTAATGTTTATAAACTTGAAGAAACTTTAGTAGGTGAACACAATTTTGGTTTACTTAAGGTTACAGGTCCTAGAAAGGAACGAGTATTAACAATCACCATAAATGACAAAGATGGCAAACAACTTTGGACAAAAGATATACCCGCAAGTGAATTAAAGTATTAATAGGAATTAGCTAGACCATAATTGTGGTACTATCCGTTTTTTTTATCCTTAGTTTGATAACGTATTCCTTCATCTATAAGGTTAATTTTAAATAGTCAATTTCTATTTTTAAAAGAACCCTTTAATTCTACTAATACTCAGCACGCTAAAATTCGGATTAAAGCATTTCAAGATATTTTAGATAAATTAAAAAGGGACTTTCACTATTAAACTAAATTTTGGAACCATAAAATAACTAATGTAAAGTACCTATTTTATTCCAAAACAAAAAAGCCAAGAATAAATTCCCAGCTTTCTCTTAAAGTACCTTGGGTGGGAATCGAACCCACACTCTCGAAAGAACTGGATTTTGAATCCAGCGCGTCTACCAATTCCGCCACCAAGGCAAAAAGGATTGCAAAGCTAAACAATAATTTTAATCTCAAAATCAAAAATTTGCATTAATCCTTTAGCAAGCCAGATTAATGTGTAAATTTGCAGCGCAAAAAAACTAGCTGCTGCTAATCGGCAGCTATTTCATTTTAAAATGGCATACCAAGTTCCAGAACCAAAAATATTCGCTTGTACGCAAAGCACAGCTTTGGGTGAAAAAATTGCAGCCGCCTATGGTGCTAACCTAGGTAATGTATTATTTTCTAGATATAGTGATGGTGAGTTTCAGCCTTCATTTGAAGAATCTATTAGGGGAGCTCGTATTTTTCTTATTGGTTCAACCAATCCAGGTCCTGAGAACTTAATGGAAATGTTGTTAATGATAGATGCTGCAAAAAGAGCATCTGCCAGACACATTACCGCAGTATTACCCTATTTTGGATGGGCAAGACAAGATAGAAAAGATAAACCTAGGGTTCCTATAGCTGCAAAGTTAGTCGCTAAAATGTTAGAAACTGCTGGCGCTACACGAATCATTACTATGGATTTGCATGCAGACCAAATACAAGGCTTCTTTGAAAAACCAGTTGACCATTTATTTGCATCAACCTTGTTCTTACCTTATTTAAAAGAATTAAAATTAGATAACCTTTGTATTGCTTCACCAGACATGGGTGGTTCAAAAAGAGCATATGCCTATTCTAAAGCGCTTCAAAGCGATGTGGTAATTTGCTACAAGCAAAGAGCAAAAGCCAATAAGATTTCTCACATGGAACTAATTGGTGATGTTACTGGTAAAAATGTGGTTTTAGTTGATGATATGGTTGACACAGCCGGCACATTAACTAAAGCAGCTGACCTAATGATGGAAAGAGGAGCTTTAAGCGTGCGAGCCATAACAACTCACGGTTTACTTTCTGGTAACGCTTATGAACGTATTGAAAAGTCTAAATTACAAGAACTAATCATTACAGATTCAATACCAACAAGAGATAATCACCCTAAGATTAAAGTATTAAGTTGTGCTAATTTATTTGCAGATGTTATGCATAGAGTTCACCATAATACTTCAATCTCGTCAAAATTTATAATGTAGCCTTCGACTACGTAATTAGAATAAGCTAATTACACTTCGATAAAAATTAAATAAATAATAAATAGATTATGAAATCAATTACGATCAAAGGATCCCAAAGAGAAAGCGTGGGCAAGGTAGCAACCAAAGCCTTACGTAATGCTGGAAAGGTCCCTTGCGTGTTATACGGAGGGGAAGAGCCAATGCATTTTTCAGCTAATGAACTAGCGTTCAAAGACTTGGTGTACACTCCAAACGCGTACACTGTAGTAATTGAATTAGAAAACGGCGAATCGTTCAAAGCGGTTTTACAAGACATTCAGTTTCACCCAGTAACTGACAAAATTTTACATATCGATTTTTTCCAGTTATTCGATGACAAAGCAATTACAATGAATATTCCTGTTCGTTTAGAAGGAAATTCTCCTGGGGTTAGAAACGGTGGTAGATTGTTGTTTAGAAAGCGTAAATTATCTGTAAAAGCGCTTCCTAACTTATTACCAGATGAAATTACCATTGATATTTC
The DNA here is from genome assembly GCF_014235875.1 of Croceivirga lutea. Classification (GTDB taxonomy): domain Bacteria; phylum Bacteroidota; class Bacteroidia; order Flavobacteriales; family Flavobacteriaceae; genus Croceivirga; species Croceivirga lutea. The sequence goes on from NZ_JACJUK010000003.1 coordinate 64,249, forward strand.
TAAATTAAAGATTGGTGGAAAAGTAGCTGTAGAGACCATCAAAACTGATGAATACACTATTATGCACCCAGACAACATTACTGTTGTACAGGTTAAAGCTTCTCGTAATGCTGTTACAGATGAAGACGAAGATGAAGATGAAGAAGGTGGTGAAGCTGCTGCAGAAGCACCAGCAGAAAGCTAGACCCTTTCAATTAGTAATAACCAAAAGCACTCTGAAACACTATCAGGGTGCTTTTGTATTTTTGGGTAAAACCATACACTTTGTTTCAATTTTTAAAATCTTTATTTTCTGAAGAAACCGCAGTTGTTTTAACAGAAACAGACCCTATGAAAAAATTTCTTTTAGTTGGACTTGGTAATATTGGTGATAAATACGAAAACACTAGACACAATATAGGTTTCAAAATTTTAGATCACCTAGCTAGTAACGAAGAACTTTCTTTTGAAAATGCAAAACTAGGAGCTATTTGTACGTTTAAATTTAAAGGAAGGTCGGCCCTTTGTCTTAAACCAGCTACCTACATGAATCTAAGCGGTAAGGCTGTACGTTATTGGATAGAAAAAGAACGTATTCCTTTAAATAACATTCTTGTAATCACTGATGACATAAATCTCCCTTTTGGTACTATACGAGTTAAAACTAAAGGTAGCGATGGCGGTCATAATGGTCTCAAAGACATTCAAAATCAATTGCAGACTACAAAGTATACAAGATTTAGGTTTGGCGTTGGTGCTGATTTTGGCAAAGGAAGACAGGTAGATTATGTGTTGGGTGAATGGAATGAAGAAGAAAATAAATTAATGCCTGAACGTTTAGACAAAGCCTCGGAAGTATTAAAATCTTTTATGTTCGCTGGTGTTAACAATACCATGAATAAATATAATGGTTCGTAAATTAAAACACTTTAAAATCATACATTCCTGAGTCTGAGGTATTACCCTGAGCATCTATAGTAATTACTTTCCAGTACACTATAGTATCAGAAGGCACACCTACCAAAGAGTAAGCAGTATCTAGCCCTGTATAAACTGCTGTGAGTTCTTCAGGCGTAGTTGTAGAAATTAATAACTCAAAAGAAATAATATCGTCTTCTACATCTGCACCAATCCAACGTAATACAATAGCATCAGTATCGTTCTTCTGAACCGTTTCACCTGATTTTGGTTCTAAAATTTGAGCAGGAAATGGCGCATAATTAACTTGGGCACCAGCATTATAGAACAACCTAGTTTCACTTGTTACAACTACTTCAGATGTGGTGTTAGTAGAAGTTATACTCCACGAAAATGGAGTACCCTTGGCAATACCTAAGGTAGCATTTAAAGAGGTTGTAGCAATAGTTTGCGGAATATTAGTGGAAAGATTTACCACATTTAAAGTATATAATTCTGTGTTTTCAGCAGCTTGCCATCTAAACGTAACTTCACTCAATTCATCTGAAATAGAAATACCTGTTGTACATTCAGAGTTTGCTTCTGGAAACACTAACTGTGAAGCTGTTGGCGGTATTGGTTCGGGCTCAGGGTCATTGTCATCTCCCTTTTTACAAGCTAGCACTGACACTAGTAAAAGCACCCATAAAAAACGAAACTGCTTCATCGTTTTAAAATTCTAAAGGTTTCCTGCAAACTATTTGCAGAAATAGTTATAAAATACAATCCCTGTGGTAATTCACGCATATCTACAGACACTCGACCACTGTTTGTAGAATTTCTTTTATTTAGAATAAGTTTTCCATCATAGGCAAACACCTTCATGGTGTAAGAACCTGTAAAATCATTTAAGAAAAGTGTTGCAAAATCTTGTGTTGGATTCGGAATTACAGTCATTCCTGAATTTATAGCAAAAGTTTTAGCAAACTCTCCTTGGCACGGTAAATTGGTATATACCCTTACAAAATTAGTTCCGTTGATAAGTTGTAAGGTAATATTACTTTCTCTGGTTTGGGTAACTACTCCATTAAGCTCAATATTGTACAAATCTCCTCCATTTAAGTCTAACGTTGTTGTAAAATTAACCTCATCTAATAAGCTATCAACATCGAGTTCATCTGGCTCTGCAACTACAATATCAAAACACTGTTCTTGATAAACAATATCATCATTAATTGCCGAAATACATAAGGTATAATTGCCTTGAGCTAAATTGCCAAATGTTTGCGTCTCATTAAAAGTTTCAGATAAGGTATCGGCTATACCACTCAAATTTGCGGTATATGTTAAGGTAGTATCTTGCGCTGAAATCATCAGTCGACCATCATTATTTGCTCTACACGATTCGCTTTGAACTTCTATCGAAAAATTATTTTGCGCAAAACGATACACCGCACATCCATCTGCAGTTACTTCAACACCTTTTGGAGTACCTAAACAAAGATCATCACCATCATCAAATACACCATCTTCATCTTCATCTGGCCTAAACAAACCTTCTACACAAAAAGTAATTGAAAAATCTACAAGACTACCGCCATCACCTGAAGCGGTATCATTTATTTCTAAAATCCAGGCTCCTTGAGTAGATTCTCCCTGAAAAGCTGACAAATTACCAACCGGCCTAACGATGCCGGTTACCGTTGGCGCTGTGGTTGCGCAATTTAATTCATCCCCATCATCATTGAAAACTGCACTAATATCATTAGAAGTACCGCAATTATTAGATAACAATACCACTTTTGTGCCTGATGGAGAAATGAGGCTTATAATTAAATCAGAAACAAAAGTGTGTTCTAAATCAATAGACAATTCTACGTCTTGTATGACTACATCTTGAAACACATTTATTACAGATTGATTTATTGAAGTTCCTGCATTTGGTATAGCTACTGGTAAATCATCTGCACCAAAAACTTTACACGAGATTTGTGATGTAGTTAAGCTAAATGGAGAACCAAAATTTCCTGAAGCACAGCTATTATTGGCTCGTACCCTCCAATAATAGACCGTTTCTGCTTCTAAATTTTGCGATTGGTAACTAGTTGTATTTATTGTTGCTGTTTCCACCACATTTGCAAACAATTCATCTGTTGCTATTTCTATGTCATAGTTGTCAGCATTTACCAAAGCATTCCATTGAAAAAGAGGATTTACCCCCGCGTTTACAGCCTCATTTGAGGGCAAAAGCAAGGATACATCTTCAATAGCATCATCATAAACATTTAAGGTAAAGGTAGTTGCAGCTGAAACTGCACCAGAAATAGCGTTAACCGTTATGGGATAACTTCCTACAGCTAGATTACTAATTTGGGTTAAATCAAGGGTAACGCTGCTACTGGGTGAAGAAATTGTAGAAGTTGACAGACTTGTAAACAATTCTGCCGGAGCTTCAACACTTAAATTAGATGTACCCGAAAATCCATTGAACGTTTCATAATCGAAATTAACACTTAAATCATCTGGCTTACAAACCGTATAACTTAGCGTTTCAAAACCTAAAACAATAGCTGTAGAAGTAATTTCAAAATTGGTAGCGTTTAAAGCATAAAAAATATTATCACTTGCTTTTATCATAATACGTGCGGCAGTTGTGGCTGCACTACCTGGTAATTGAACAGTTGCCGAACCTGAATTTAATACATTCTCTCCAAGGGTAAAAGGGTAGGTAAAACCACCATCAGTTGATAAAAAGACATCAACAAAATTTGCATTTATTGGACTCTGATTCGTTCCGGCAACATCCCAAGTGACCGTAATGGTGCTACCAGCCTCATGACTTGTTGTTTCAGCTTGTGATGTAACCACAAAAGGACCTGAACTACCAGTAACATTAATTTTTACTTCTTCTGAAGCTATTTGACCACCCCGAGCGGCATTGTCTCTTACGGTTAATCCAAAATTTAGTTCACGTTCAATGGTTGCTACCGTTTCCCATACTGAACCAGTTTCTGGCAAAATTTGGGTGAGTTCACCATTTAAAACTCTTGATAAACGAGGAAAATATCGTGTGGGATTTGTACTCGGTGGAATTGACCTAAAATTAGCGCCAACCGGATTTTCTGGTCCAAAAGATGTTCTTGTAACTACACCATTATCTAGCTGCTCCCAGCAATAGGTAAGTATATCTAATGGGTCTGTATCGGTAGCTGAAGCCGTAAGCATAAAAGCTGTTCCTTTTGGAATTATATAATCATTGTTTTCAATAATTACAGGAACACTGTTGCCCAAACCGGTATTTACAGAACAGGTCTGTGTTTGCACATATGTTGTAATCTGTTGTACACTGTAATAATGAAAATAATCGCTACCATTAGCAGCAACATTATTTCCTTCCACGATACCAGCGTAACCCATTATGGTAGTTCCACTAGCAGGTTCTGCTTGAACTCCTGTACCCTCACTGGTATGAGACCATGTGTGGTTGGCTCCAAATTGATGGCCTAATTCATGTGCCACATAGTCTAAATCATACAAGTCAGTTTCAGGAACCAAAGCAGAAGAAAAAGCGCTCCCCTTTTGACCGTCAGCACAAACAGACCCTATAAAACCAGCATTACCGTTATTATTATCTTCATGAAACAAGTGACCAACATCATAATTTGCTTCTCCGATTAGGGTAGTTAAGGTGTTTTGCACTTGACTATTTAAACTACTTGTATACGGGTCAGTAGAAGCATTTGTGAAAATAATTTCATCATTATTAGCTACGAGCTCTAAAGTTATACCTAAATCGGTTTCAAAGACTTCATTCACTCGTGTTATAGTCGCATTAATTGCAGCTAAAGCATCAGCCACTGTACCACCATGATATTGTGTGTATTCACCAGTAGCCGAAACAGCAATTCTATATTTACGTAAAGTCTGGTCATTGACTAATAGGCCAATATTCTCAAATTCTTTTGCGGTATGGTCATGTGTACCCTTATTGGTTGTACTGCATAAAAAAGAATGTTGATGTTGTTGTTTTTCGTGTAACGTATATTGTTGTGACAACTTATTCTCCTTTTCTATAAAAAGAGAGGTATTATTCTCAATATCTACAATCATAGCTTGTACCCCACGGTGAGAAAGGCTAAAACGTATCTTTTTAGACCTATCTGCAGACCACCCAACATACGATTTAATTTCAGGATATTTTTGAGCTAAGGTTGGATGTAAAACTGAATGTTCTTCAACCTCAAATTCTTCTAAAGCACCATTGAAAACAGGAAAGCTAACTTTAATCTGATTAGATTTCTCATCAGAAATGGCGTTGTTGAATGCCTCTTCATTAAGCGAATACATTTTTGCTTTGGCAGAAACAAGTTTTGATTTCTGTTGCAAACTACTCCAATAGCCTTTTTGAGCATTGGCATAAAAGAAACCAAAAAATATGGCTATTGAAAAAACAAGATGTAATTTAGCTCTCATCAAATATTGGGGGCCTAACAGTTCCTAAAAATAAGCCTTTTTTTTTGCCAGTGGAAACCATCCAAGGTATTAACAACTATAACGAGAAAAACCCTTCCATTATCACTATTGGTACTTTTGATGGTGTTCATATTGGTCATCAAAAGATATTGGAAAGGTTAACTACCAATGGGCAAGCCAACGGATTAAAATCTATTCTACTTACTTTTTTTCCGCACCCAAGAATGGTGTTACAAAAAGACACTAACATAAAGCTTCTAAATACTCTAGATGAGCGTATTTCGATTTTAGAAAAAATGGAGTTAGACTATACCCTAATTCATCCTTTTTCCAAAGATTTTTCTAGAATGACAGCTATAGAATTTGTAAGAGATATTTTGGTTAATAGTTTAAACGTTAAAAAAATAATTATTGGCTACGACCATAGATTTGGTAGAAACAGAAATGCCAACATTACTGACTTAATAAACTTTGGAAACACTTTCAACTTTGAAGTAGAAGAAATTTCAGCTCAAGAAATTGATGATGTTTCTGTAAGCTCTACTAAAATTAGAAAAGCTTTATTAGCTTCAGATATTGAAACAGCCAATGAATATTTAGGTTACCGGTATATGCTTAATGGTAGTGTTACTAAAGGTAAAGGGCTAGGTAAAACCATTGGTTTTCCAACAGCTAATATCAAAATAAAAGAAGATTATAAGCTTATTCCTCAAACTGGGGTTTATGCGGTTACTTGCAACGTTGCTGGTAAGACCGCAGGCGGTATGATGAATATTGGATATAACCCTACAATTGGTAACAACAAGCAAACAATAGAGGTTAATTTATTTGACATTAACGAAGACCTGTATAACGAACATATTACTGTAGAGTTTATAGCACACATACGTAGCGAACAAAAGTTTGATTCACTTACCGCTTTAAATTCACAATTACATAAAGACAAAGCAACCGCCCAACAACTTATAGCCTCGGCAAAATGAAAGACTTTCTTTTTAAAAAGATAGACAATTCTCAACTCGTTGTTTTTAGAGTCTTTTATGGTATACTAGTTTGTGCAGAAGCGTTTGGAGCCATTGCAACTGGCTGGGTAAGGCGCACCTTTATTGAGCCTGAATTTACATTTTCTTTTATAGGTTTTGAGTGGCTGCAACCCTTACCAGGTAATGGCATGTATTTTTATTTTATTGCCATGGGTATTTGCGGAATATTAATCACATTGGGGTACAAATACAAGTGGAGTGCTTTTGGTTTTGCAATACTTTGGAGCGGTGTTTATCTTATGCAAAAAACATCCTACAATAATCATTATTACTTATTAATGTTAATTGCATTTTTAATGGCTTTTCTACCAGCTAATAGAAATTTTTCATTAGATGCTAAATTAAATCCAAGTATAAAAACCGATTTTATGTACAATTATGTGCGCTGGGCAATAATTGTACACCTTTTTATAGTTTACACCTATGCATCTGTTGCCAAGTTGTATGCTGATTGGTTTGATAACAGCTTTGTTGAACTATTGATGAAAAGCAAAAGAAATTATTGGTTAGTAGGTGAATTTCTGCAACAATCTTGGGTACATAAATCAGTTGGTGTTTTTGGTATTGTTTTCGATTTGTTAATCGTTCCTGCCCTTTTGTGGAAACCTACAAGAAAAATCGCCTTTGCCTTTGCAATCTTTTTTCATTTATTCAATAGTTATGTTTTTAGAATAGGAATATTCCCTTATCTAGCTTTAGCCTTTTGTGTTTTCTTTTTTGATGCAAAATCTATAAGAAAACTATTTATTCGTAAACCAATTGATTCCGCTACTAAAGCAGCAGCTATTTTTAATTATAAAAAAAGTAACTTTTTAGTAACCACACTGGGTATTTATTTTATCATTCAAATCATACTTCCATTAAGACATCATATTATACCTGCAGATGTACTTTGGACAGAGGAAGGTCACCGTTTAAGTTGGCGTATGATGTTACGCAGTAGGTCTGGTTACGCCAAATTTAGAGTTAAGAATAAAGAAACTGGTAAGGTTACTTCTGTAAAACTTGAAGAGTATCTCACCAAAAAACAGCGCAGACGTATAGGATGCTATCCAGATTTTATGTGGCAATTTGCCCAGCGATTAGAAAAGGTTTATGCCGATAAGGGTGAAGCTGTAGAAGTGTATATTTCTGGAAAAGTAAAAGTGAATCAAGGAACATATCACACCTTTATAAACCCCGAAATTGATATGGCTGCTGCAAAATGGAATTATTTTGGTAGAAATGAATGGATTTTGATTCCGGAAGAATACCAATAGCATAGTTGAATTCAACTTTCTCATGGTTAGCTATAATGCAGAAAACAACAAGCAACCGTATTCTTTACCATTAATTATTACCCCAAGAAGTCACAAAACTTTAAATTTGCCCTTCAAAATAAAACCATGCTTCAGTTACAGCACATAAGAGCGCAAAAAGAGGCTTTTATAGCCGCACTTAAAAAAAGAAATATAGATGCCGAACCTTTACTAAATCAGGTATTAGATTTGGATGAAAAAAGACGTGCTACACAAACAGAGTTAGATAGCACTTTGGCAGAATCTAACAAGTTGTCTAAAGAAATTGGAATGCTTTACAAAAGTGGTAAAGCAGCTGAAGCCAATGAATTAAAAGCTAAGACAGCTGAATTAAAAGAAAGCTCTAAAAAATTAGGAGAAGATTTAAATACGCTTGCTACAGAATTGCAAGAAGTATTATATCAAATACCTAACATTCCCAATGCACTTGTGCCAGCAGGAAGCTCAGAAGAAGACAATGAAGAGGTATTTAGAGAAGGAGAAATTCCAAAACTAATTGAAGATGCACTTCCGCATTGGGAACTTGCTAAAAAATATGATTTAATAGATTTTGAATTAGGAGTAAAAGTTGCTGGTGCCGGTTTCCCAGTATATAAAGGAAAAGGTGCCCGCCTTCAACGAGCTTTAATAAGCTACTTCTTAGATAAAAATACTGAAGCTGGCTATACTGAAATACAAGTACCCCACTTAGTTAACGAAGCCTCTGGTTTTGGAACCGGACAGTTACCAGATAAAGAAGGTCAAATGTACCATGTTACTGGTGACAACCTTTATTTAATTCCAACGGCAGAAGTTCCAGTAACCAATATTTTTAGAGACGACATTGTTAAAGTAGATGATTTTCCAATAAAGCTAACTGGTTACACCCCTTGTTTTAGAAGAGAGGCCGGCAGTTACGGCGCCCATGTTCGGGGTTTAAACCGTTTACATCAGTTTGACAAAGTAGAGATAGTTCGTGTTGAGCATCCAAAACACAGTTATGAAGCCCTTGATCAGATGGTAGAACACGTTAAAAATTTGCTTCGCGATTTAAAATTACCATACCGCATTCTAAGGCTTTGTGGAGGTGATTTAGGTTTTACTTCTGCGCTAACATATGACTTTGAAGTGTTTTCTACAGCTCAGGATAGATGGTTAGAAATAAGTTCAGTTTCAAATTTTGAAACATTTCAAGCCAACAGACTTAAGCTAAGATTTAAAGATGAAAATGGCAAAACGCAATTAGCGCATACCTTAAATGGAAGTGCCTTAGCATTACCAAGAGTTTTAGCGGGTATTCTAGAAAATTATCAAACTGAAAATGGAATAAAAATTCCAGAAGTATTGGTACCTTATTGTGGTTTTGATATTATTTCTTAAAAAATAATCTTGGTTTTTTAAATCATCAAAATTGAAGAGACTGAGAATCTTTATTGGTTTTAAATAAATTAATCTAACTTTAAGGTTCTAACCATTAGCAATTATGTGATGACCCCCATATGCTAGAAAAACTTTCTTCATTTGATGAGATTTGGACAAAACCGCTATGGATAGGTATTTTTTCAGTAATCATCTCTGTATTATTATATCTTATTTATGTAAGAATAGTAGGAATGAATGATTTTGAAGAAGGCTTATTACCAACAATTCTTATTCCCGCAATAGTTGGCCCAATTTGCTCAAAATTTATTGGCCAGTACGTTAAAAAAATCAAACGTCAGAATCAAAAATTAGTGGAGCTAAATGCCACCAATAAAAAACTTCTTTCGGTAATAGCTCATGATGTACGTTCTCCATTAATACAAACCAAAGGATTTATGGAGTTACAATTCGAGGGTACTTTAAGCAGCAATGAGAACAAAAAATTAGGCCAACAACTTTTACAACAGATAGACCGTGTACTAGAATTACAAAATTCTCTTTTAGAATGGGCTAACCGTAAAGAAGGATTAACACCTGTTAAATTAGAAATTTTTAACATTGAACCAATCATAAAAAATACTATTCAATTGTATAAAGAAAAATTAACCAAAAAAGAACTTCATATACAAGTAAAAGATATAGATAGTATGGTTTATGCAGATAAGGATGTTTTTGGTTTTGCATTTAGAAATCTATATCATAACGCCATAAAATTCACAGCTAATGGAGGTGTTATAACAATAGAGTCAAATAAAAGTGAACAGTATTTCAATATTTCAATTGAAGATTCTGGCATTGGGCTAACTAATGAAGAAATAAGTAAGATTTTAGACTCCTCAACCTATTTCTCCAAAATAGGAACTGCAAAAGAAAAAGGCTCTGGTTTTGGTATAAATGCTGTCATAAATTATTTAAAAGACTGTAATGGATTTTTGAAAATAGATAGTAAACCAAACCATGGAAGCTGTTTTACAATTTGTTTACCCTTGAAAAAATAAAGCTTTCTACCTATACCAAAAAATCAAGAGAAATGATGTTTTTGGAGAGTTTTTAGGAAGGTCATTAAATAAAAAACTGGGGCTTTGCCCCAGTTTTGATAGTATGCAGTTTAACTGCAAACCATATTGGGTAGTGTTGCCCTACCCTACCAACCAACTAACTCAAAATTGTTATGAAAAATGATGTTGAAATAGGAAAATCAACTGAGACAGTATACTTAGTGGGGCTATCAAAAAGGAAACTGTTAGTTACCAACACTGCTAACAGCAGTGCTAATGTTGATTTATAGTTCAATGGTTAATGTGTTAGTTAAAATCGGCAACAAAATTAAACTCATTTTTAAAATTTTGATTACTTAAAAACCATAAATTTTTTACGGATTTGGCACAAAACCATCGGATTTTCCTACAACCCTAGAGCGTATTTTTTTTAAACTTTATCCAAACAAAAAACTGGAGCTTATGCCCCAGTTTTTTTATTAAGTAATCAAATTAAAATTAGTTGCTAACCTTATTTTTTAGCATAATGAATTTTAATTAACTAAAGAAGTGTTGCCATCATTAGGATTGTAGACATAGTTAAATGTATAAACTCTTGACTCGTCTGTAAAAGCATCTGGTTCCGCCGGGGCATCACGATAATAACTAAGTATTTCAACTTTAGCATAATTTCCATCATGAGTTCTAAAGACAAACACTCTACCAGGTATAGGTGTTACTGTAAATGTTGCTCCGTTATAATTGTACCAACCGCTACCACTACCTGTAGCAATTGCAAAAGCACCATCGGCATCTTGTGCATAAGTTAATCCCTCGGCAGAGGTTACCTCAGAAAAAGTTCCTGTTTCAACTGCTACTCCTGCATTACCATTTCTTTCAGGTTCATCAGCAGTACCCGTTACTCCCCCTCCGTTTACTGCAATAGTGGTACCTCTAAAGGCAATATCCCATTCTGTTTCACTAGCTGTCACTTCTCCAGATTCAAAGCTAAATTTTGTAAATGGCCCGCCTACTTCTTCCCCTTGACCGCCAGTTTGAGGCGCCTCTAAATTTTCCATAATACCAGATTCCAATTCTGCAAGTACAGTAAAACTTGATGGGGATGTTTGCACCAAACCGTTTGCTGATATAACAACCTCTCCTGAAACAGCACCTTGAGGAACTGTAGTAGTCAATTGAGTGGTACTAATTGACGTTATTGTAGCGGTAACTCCCCCAAAAGTCATAGTTACATCATCTGTAGATTCAGGAAAATTAGTGCCAGTAATCGTTACTTCAGTACCCACGGTTCCCGAATCTGGTGAAATAGCCGTAAAGGTAAATTCCTTTAACTCTTCACCGGCATCGTCATTGCTACAAGCTGTGAAAAATAATACTGTAAATACTAATACAATAAATCTTGATGTTTTCATTTTCATTTCTTGGTTTTTAAAATTGTATGTTTAATCGCGTAAATAATTGAATTCCAGGATTAATTAAAACCTCGCTATCCTGTGAAGCGAGAGGGTTACTCCCTTTAAAGTTTAAAAGATTATTAGCTCCGAATTGTAATTGGTAATGCTTAAAAAAAGTTTTTCCAAAGGAGAAGTTCATTAATGCATACCCTTTAACAAAACTGTTATCAAAATCGTCTAAAATTGTATTACCATTTCTATCTGTTAAACCAAACTTACTGCGGTAAATAACTCTTAAATTGGCGTTGGCATTCCAAGCTGGGATTTTGTAAAATGCTTTAAAATTAAAGGTGTGTCTTGACCTATTCTCTAATCCAAAATATTGATTGGACTCAAGCCTAACAGTTTCTAAAGTTGCTGGATCTCTAGCAAATACTTCCCCATTCTCAATTTCATCTTGTTTGTTTTTATCGTAGGCAAACAATAATTGATAACCTCCAATAAGATTTAAGCTTTTAAATCCATTGTATTTTAACTCCGCCTCTATTCCTTGGGTGTAAACACTTTCTCTATTAATGTACCCAAATACATTTTGCCCATTGGTTTTAGCAGCTAAAATTCGAGTATCAATTAAATTTTTAAAAGCGTTTCTAAATACGTTTAAATCTGTGGTGAAACTTCCTTTTTTTAATTGCAAGCCAAAGTTATAGCCAACTGAACTTTCAGCATTTAATCGCTCTCCCAGTTCAGAAGTATCCACAGCGAGATTGGCTATCTCATTATTTTCTTGCAATCTTTGAATACCAGCCAATTCAACTTCTTTTCCAAAAACAGAGTATCCGCCACCAGATGCATTGGTAAAATCTAAATACAACTGTCTAAAATCTGGCGCTTTAAATCCGCTCCCCACGGAACCTTTGATTGCAACATCTGGTGATAGTTGATAGCGTGCAGAAAGTTTTGGACTTAATTGCGAATTATATTCACTATGATTATCAAACCTACCACCAAGGATTACGTTTAGTTTTGATAAAGGTTTAAAATCATATTGAATATATCCGTATTGCGACTCAAAAGAAACATTGTCAGCAAAAAGCGTACGCTCTAAAGTTTCAAAATTTAAACCAACACCGATAGTTAACAAGTTATGAGCACCAAACTTTTGGTTTAAACGAACTTCAGGTCTAAACAATTTTTGATTAAAGTCGTTAGCTAAAAGAATAGTGTCAGTATTTAAATCTATTGCTTCTTCGTCTGTAATATAATTAGTGTAGTACAGTTCATATTGTAGGTTAGTTTTTGGGCTCGCATTGTGGTCTATTCGTATCAGAGCATTTGCATCTTGTTCAGTACTCGTACTTGGAGCAATATCAAAATCTTGATAAAAATATCTACCCGAAGCAAACACACTAATCTTTTTTGAAGGTTCAAAAAACAATCGCCCATTTACTGTATAATTAGAAAATGCATTTACTGTCTGACTGTTATCAGAAGATGTTAAGTCGAACCCATCTGTGCTCAGTCGGTCAACAAATAAAGAATACCCAAACTTTTTCTTTCGTTGATTAAAACTAAGGTTAGAATTATGATTGTTAAATGTTGAAATCTGATGACTTAGCTGTCCACTAATTTTTTCAGATGATGGTTTTTCTGTAATTATATTAATAACACCACCTAAAGCTTCTGAACCAAAAAGACTGCTCGAAGGTCCTTTTACAACTTCAATTTGTTTGATGTTTCCAATAGCAAACCTGCTTAAATCCAAATTACCAGAACTCCGTCCAACAACGGGAACGCCATCTATTAAAACTAAGACATAATCAGAAGCAATACCCTGTATTTGAACTCCCTCACCCCCACCAACAGTGGCATCAGCAGTCATGATAATGCCGGTCTGTTCAGCTAAAATTTCATTTAAGCGTGTTACTCCTGTTTGTTCTAACTGACTCTGAGGAATTAAAGTCACTGGTAGGGGGAGCGAAGACAATTGCCTTACAGTTCTAGTGGCTGTAACTACCACCTCATTTAAATCTTGTGTTAGAATAGAGTCTTTTTGTTCTTCTTCTTGAGCTTGAATATTAAGTATCAAAAGCGTAAAAAATGAAAAAAAGAAGAAAAATTTATTTTTATTTAGACTCATTCTGCATAAATTTGAGCCAAATATATATCTTATTTTAAATCATTCTAAATAAAAATAAATAATTTTTTTAGCTAAACATCGTATCCAAAATGAAAAGAAACCAATTACTTTCAGTGTTATTGCTAGTTCTAATGTGTGGACTTAATGCACAAGACAAAAAAGAAATGGATAAAAAATCTATTAAAGAAATGTGCGGTTGTTTTGAAGTTACCTTCAATTTTGCCGAAACATTTAACTACAGTCAAGATTCCCTTTACAAACCTTCAAAAACCAAAGTTGATAAAGGTTTGGAGTGGGCACAATTGGTTACTGATGAAGACGATAAAATTGTAATTCAACACATTTTACAAGCAGGCAACCCTGCTGAACCTATGATTGTCAAACATTGGAGGCAAGATTGGTTATATGAGAATACTGATTTCTATTTATACAATGGCGACAATAATTGGTCCTACAAACAAAAACCATCAGCTAATGTAGATGGTCAGTGGACGCAAAAAGTATATCAAGTGGATGATAGTCCGCGTTACGAAGGCACCGCTTCTTGGGTACATGTAGACGGTAAAAGCTATTGGGAAAATACAACACCTGCCCCATTACCTAGAAGAGAATACACCACCCGAGCTGACTATAATATTACTATGCGTGGTAATAGACATGAAATTACTTCGAATGGTTGGGTTCATGACCAAGACAATGCCAAAATTATTCGTGAATCCGGAAAAGAAGATGTGGTTTTGGCTAAAGAAAAGGGCTATAATATCTATGTAAAAGTGCCAAATTCTCGCTGCCAAGCTGCCGCGGATTGGTGGACAGCTAATAGCGAAAAGTGGGCTACCGTAAGAACAAAATGGGATGAAGTATTTTCTAGAAAAACAGATCTTACTTTAAAAGAAAAAGTTGACAATAAGGTTCTATACAAACATCTATTTAATGAAGAGCTTATTGAACAAAATGAAATTAGTAGTGTAATTGACGCTTTTGTTGATGATTCAAAAACAAAAATGGCGAAAAGCAAATAAACAAACTATGAAAACTCTTTTTAAGCTCTTTGTATTTATATTTTTAATAACAGTTAGTGTTAATCTTACTGCCCAAGAAAACAAATTTCTTCAGCGAGAATTTTGGAATTCCAATCCAAGTATTGCAGAAATCGACGCACTTATAACAGAAGGTAATGATATTACCGAACGTAATGCAGCCTTTTTTGATGGGCCAACCTATGCCATCTTACAAAAAGTTGATCCAGAAACTATTGCTTATATTATTTCTAAAGAAGGTAACGGTGTTGATAAACTAACCCATGACGGTAGAATTTATCTACATTGGGCTGCCTATTCTGGCAACAAGAAAGTAGTTGATAAGCTACTAGCCAAAGGTTCAGACGCTGCGGCAATAGACGCCCATGGTTATTCCGTAGTAAATTTTTCTGCTAATGCAGGATTAAATGACACCACGATTTACGATGCTTTACTAGCAAAAGGAGCCGATTTAAATTCAACCACTCATAATGGAGCCAATGCCTTATTATTAGCGGCATCTAATGGAAAAGACCTTGGTATTATCAACTATTTGAGCAGTCATGGGTTAAAATTAAGTAGTACTGACAACCTAGGTAACGGTGTGTTTACTTATGCAGCCCGTAGCGGAAATATTTCACTTTTAAAAACACTTAAAGAAAAAGGAGTAGATTATAGGTTAATTAATAAAGAAGGTGAAAATGCCTTATTCTCAGCTGCCAGAGGAACACGTAGAAACCAGAATGGGTTGGCAGTTTTTACGTATTTAGAAGGATTAGGACTTTCTAACCAAATTTTAAATACAAAAGGCCAAAACTTACTTCATCTCTTAGCTAGCCGCAATAAAGATGTTGCTTTATTTGAACACCTAATTAATTCAGGCTTAGATGTAAATCTTGCTGATAGTGAAGGAAATACCCCATTTATGCTAGCGTCCCAAAATAACAATTTAGAAATCATTAAGCTGCTAGCTCAAAAGGTTGACAAAATCAACACCGTTAACAACAAAGGACAATCTGCTTTACATTTAGCTACCCAAGATAATTCTGTTGATGTGATACGCTTTTTAGTTGCACAAGGAGTAAACATAAAAGCCACAGACAATGATGGAAATTCTTTGGCATTGTACTGGCTAGAAAGTTATCGTCCAAGAGATATGAAAGAGTTTAACCAAAAAAAGGCTTTTTTAGCACAATCTAAAGTAGACTTTAAAGCTTCTCAACATAATGATAATACGTTAATACATCTTGCCGCTAAGGAAAATAATTTAAAGCTATTAAAGCAATTAGAGGATTTCTCAATTCCTATTAATCAAAAAAACAATGAAGGTAATACTGCCTTACACCTTGCAGCCTTGTCTGCAAACAATGATGAAATTTTAAAATATTTAATTTCGCGCGGTGCAGATGTATCTGCAAAAACAGATTTTGAAGAGACGGTATTTGACCTTGCTTCAGAAAATGAATTATTAGAGAAAAACCAAGTTGAATTAGATTTTTTAAAGCTGTAAAAATTGTAGAATGAAAAAAATATTTGTTCTTACCCTACTCCTCGTAAGTGCTATAAGTCTTGTTGCCTTCAACCAAGCCCCAGAAACGTTGAATTATAAATGTATGATACAGTTAACAAATTATGAGGGTGAAGGGGCTTATTTTGTAGTATCAGTGATAGATAAAGAAGACAATTATATTGAAACGCTTTACGTTCAAGGTGATGATGCCGAATGGTATCGAGATTTATCTGCCTGGTGGAAAAATTTATATGGCATTAAGAGACCTACTCTTGATGGTATCGTAGGAGAAACGGTTACCGGAGGTCAACGCAAAATGACCATTCTTAAAATACCTACAGATAAAATAGATACAGGATACAAATTACGATTTGAGTCGGCTGTAGAAGACCATGAATATTATGTAGACGATGTAGAATTTGATTTGACCACAGCAAATTTGGCTTCTAAAAAAGAAGGTAAAGGTTACATTAGATACATAAGAATGATTCAACAATAATTTAAAAGCATATGACCATCTCTATTTGGAGGTATAGTCATTTAGTATTGGCCCTTTCATCGGGCCTTTTTTTAATTCTTGCTGCGCTCACAGGAGTAATTTTAGCTTTTGAGCCTTTGCAATCAGCTATAAAACCTTACCATCCTGTTGACTTAAAAGAAGTAAGCCTAGCTGAAACTATTGGGGTTTTACAAAACCAATATGACGAAGTTTTAACGCTAAAGGTAGACCAAGATGACTTTATAATAGCAGATATAGTTACCAAACAAGGTGATAGTAAGCAAGTTTACGTACATCCTCTCACAGGTGAAGCTCTTGGAGAACCAGAAGAACAACATCCTATATTTAAATTTTCAACCAATCTTCACCGTTCGTTATTTTTAAAAAGTATAGGTAGATTTTTTGTTGGGTTAATTTCTTTCTTATTATGTCTTATTGCTTTTACAGGTTTACTCTTAATAATAAAGCGACAAGGCGGATTAGCAAAGCTTTTCTCAAAGGTTCAAAAAGACTATTTTGAATTGCGTTACCACGTAATTCTTGGAAGGTGGTTTTTATTTCCCATTATTCTGATTGCAGCCACAGGTACATATTTATCTGCAGAAAAGTTTTCATTACTCCCTATTGCATTGGTAACCCACACCATGGCTGAACCAGAAGTAGATGTCGATGAAAGGGTTAAACCATCTGAATTGGCCATTTTTAAAACTATTAAAATGGCCGATGTGAGAACTGTAAATTTTCCATTTTCACCATTCCCAGAGGATTATTTTGAAGTTTCACTCAGAAAAAAAGAATTATATGTTCACCAATACACCGGAGACATTTTAAGTGAACTACCCTATCCGTTTACATTTTTAGCAAGTAAAATGAGCTTTAGACTTCATACTGGGCAAGGTTCTATTTTATGGTCCTTGGTATTACTTTTAGCCAGTTGTTCTATTTTGTTTTTTATCTATTCTGGTTTTATGATGTGGCGTAATCGAATTAAAAATTCCATTACTAAGGTAGAATTCACAAAAGACGAAAGCACTCATATCATTTTATATGGTTCAGAAACCGGTAATACTAATGGTTTTGTTTTGGCGCTCCAAAAAGCACTTATTAAAAATGGTAAACGTGTTTTTATAGCCCCAATGAATACGTATTCCACCTATAAACAAGCTGAAAAGCTATTTGTTCTAACTTCTACATACGGTGAAGGTGAAGCACCAACAAATGCACGTAGGTTTCTTGAAAAATTACATACCATAAACCAACCCAATAAAATTAATTATGCAGTCATTGGTTTTGGTTCATTAAATTATCCTAAATACTGTCAATTTGCCAAAGATGTATCTCATGCATTGAAAAATCATCCTTCGTTTAATGAAACAACAGCATTAACTGAAATTAATAATCAATCGCATGATGCATTTATAAATTGGGTGAATCAGTGGAATTCTAAAGTTGGAGAAGAACTTAAAGTTTCGTCTTATTTACCTAAGAATAAAACGGGTAAACAATTAGAATTTGAAGTTAGTTATCATTCAGAAATTAATACGGACAACACCTTTTTAATTCAATTAAAACCTAAGAAAAAAATTAAATTTAATTCTGGGGACCTTTTGGCCTATAGGCCAAATAATGATGATGTACCTCGATTCTATTCCATCGCCAAATGCGGAAATCAAATTTTGTTGAGTATAAAAATTCATGATTTTGGCATATGCTCAAGACTATTTAGCAGATTAAATGCAGGAGATACTATTGAAGCTAGCATTCAAAAAAACACCCATTTTAACTTTCCTGCTCAGGCAAAATCAATTCTATGCATAAGCAACGGTACTGGTATTGCTCCTTTCTTAGGCCTAATTGATGAAAACAAAAATAAAATTCCAATACAACTATTTTGGGGTAGTAGAACAAAGGCTTCTTACACTATTTACAAACCATTTTTAATGGAACCTCTAACAAATGGTAAACTTCAAAAAATACATTTAGCGTATTCTCGTGAGTCAGAAAAACAGTATGTTCAAGATTTGCTTTTACAGCAAGAAGAATTTATAGCTACAGCTTTAAAAAATGGTACAGTTATAATGATTTGCGGTTCTTTAGCCATGCAGCATAAAGTTTTACAAGTTCTAGAAAAAGCTACACAAACCTATTTGAATGAATCCCTTGCAACTTTTGAAGAAAACGAACAGCTAAAAACAGACTGTTACTGAACCTAGATTTAATTAACTTTAAGAAATTCTAATCCTCTTAACACAATACTTTAAAAAGCGACGTTATATTTACGTTATGCGTTCACCCCTATTTTTAATTTTATTTTTTCTGCTAAGCGTTACAGCCCTTGGGCAAGACGATTTTTTGGCTAAGCAGTATTTTGAAGATGGTGATTTTAAAAAAGCGGTTGTTTTTTATGAAAAACTAGTAGGAAAGAACCCTAGAAGAACAGATTATTCTGAAGCCCTTGTAGCCTGTTATCAGCAACTAGAACGTTTCTCAGATGCACAACAATTTCTTGAAGAGAAATTAAAACAACCTTTTGTTTTTCCTACATTTTACATTGAACTAGGTTATAATTACACATTGCAAAATCAGTCAGAAAACGCTAAAATCTTTTACAATCGGGCTATTGAAAAGATTGAAGAAAACCCCAATTTTGGGTATAGTGTGGGTTATAGATTTCAAAAATATGCACTACTAGATGAAGCTATTGCAGCCTATACGCGGTCAATGGAACTAAAACCTGAGTTGAATTATAATTTTCAATTAGCAAGAATTTATGGTGAGCAAGGTAAAATTGAAAAAATGTACCAGTCTTACCTTCAATTGGTATATGAAGGCAAAACGCCAAGGTCAAATGTATTACGACAGCTAAACGATTTTATTTCTGAAGATCCAAATAACACTAACAATGTACTACTAAGAAAAACGCTGTTACAGAATGCGCAGAAAAACCCAGATATTATCTGGAATGAAATGTTAAGTTGGTTATTTATTCAACAAAACCAATATAACAGCTCTTTTGCTCAAGAAAAAGCCATTTACAAACGTTCCAACGGAGCTTCACAAGAACGGCTAAGAAATCTTGGAGACATTGCTTTTGAGAATAAAGATTTAGAAACTTCTGAAAATGTTTTTAAATTTTTGGCTTCTAATGCAAAGCAACCAGAAGCAACCCTAAATGCTGAATTACGACTTATAGACATTGCGCTACTTAACACTAAAGACAATAGCTATAAAAGCATTCAAAAGAAATTTGAAGAATTATTAGAAACTTATGGTTATCAACCCGCTACAATTCAATTACAAATTGCTTATGCAAATTTTTTAACCTTTAAAAAAGAAGAACCAGAACCCGCAATTGCTTTACTTAAAAATATGTTAGACCAACCTATGGGTAGGTTTGGTGAGGCGTATTTAAAAATGGCCTTAGCAGACATTTTAGTATTTGACCAAAGATTTAATGAGGCGCTTATTTACTACAGTCAAATTCAGAAAAAACTAAAAAACGATGTGCTCGGACAAGATGCCCGATTTAAGGTAGCACAAACCAGTTTCTACAAAGGTGATTTTGATTGGGCACACACTCAACTTAAAGTTTTACGTGGGTCTACATCGCAATTAATAGCTAATGATGCCATGCAACTTAGCTTGTTAATTTCTGATAACACTTTTGAAGATTCTACCCAAATAGCATTAAAAAAATATGCCCGAGCAGACCTCTTGGCATATCAAAATAAGACCAATGAAGCTATCAAAATTTTAGAAGATGTTTTGCAAAACCATAAAGGTGAAAAAATAGAAGATGAAGCTTTGTTGCGCCAGGCAGAATTACAAATAAGTCAGAAAAAATATAAAGACGCTGAATTCAATTACATTAAAATAATTGAGTTTTACGCAGATGGTATTTTAGCGGATGATGCCTTATTTGCTTTAGGCCAATTGTATGAAAATCAACTTGGTGAACCAGAAAAAGCAAAACCGCTTTATGAAAAAATAATCTACAATTATCAAGACAGTTATTACTTTCCTGAGGCACGGAAAAACTTTAGGCGATTAAGAGGTGATAGTATTAATTAATAGATATTTGCATTTTTAAAAGCTATAAGAATTTGATTATATGATAATCTACAACGTTACCATTAACATAGATAATGATGTGCATGATCAATGGCTATATTGGATGAAAGACAAGCATATACCAGATATGTTGGCAACCGGTAAATTTTCTCATGCAAAAATGACCAAGATTTTAGTAGAAGAAGAAATGGGGGGCACTTCATACTCTATTCAATACACCTGTAAAGACAAAAAAACATTAGAACTGTATTATCAAGAAAATGCACCACAAATGCGAGAAGAAGGTGCAAAACTCTTTCCCAATAAATTTGTTGCTTTTAGAACTGAACTCGAGGTAATTACCCAACAAATACCCTAAAAGTTGGACTATTTGTTTACTTACGGTACCCTGCAAGACCCACAAGTTCAACTATACGTCTTTGATAAAATACTAGAGGGAGACGTAGACTTTTTACTCGGATTTAAATGGTACAAAAATGCTGTTTACGGCCGTTACCCTTTAGTAAAGCCAACAAGCAATCCAAAAGAAATGGTCAAAGGGGTGGCCTATAAGGTTACCAAAGCAGATTTATTGCGTTGCGATGTGTACGAAACATCAGCCTACCAACGCAAAAAATTCATTCTAAAATCGGGCAAAGAAGCTTGGGTATATATCGAGAATTCCAAGTAACTTGCACAAAAACCAACGCTATGCCCAAAAAGAAAAAGGATTTTCGCAAAAAATTCGATGAAACTGGGCAGAGTACTTCCCCGGTAAAAGCAAAAAAACATTTAGGCCAGCATTTTTTAAAAGATGAAAATATTGCTAAAAAAATAGCCGATACCCTATCTTTAAAAGGGTATCAAAGTGTGCTAGAAATTGGTCCTGGAACTGGTGTACTCACCAAATATTTATTGCTAAGAGGAATAGATTTGGTTGCGATGGATTTAGATGAAGATTCTATTGTTTACCTCAACCATAGTTTTCCTTTAGAACACCCCAAAGCCTTGGAAAAAGGAGCACTAAATGTGATTGAAGCAGATTTTTTAAAGTTTGATATACAACAACTTTTCGGCAGTCAGCAATTTGCTATTACAGGTAACTTTCCGTACAACATTTCTAGTCAAATAGTATTTAAAATGCTAGAATATAGAAATCAAATTCCGGAATTTTCAGGAATGTTTCAAAAAGAAGTAGCCCAACGAATTTGTGAAAAAGAGGGCTCCAAATCTTATGGCATCCTATCGGTTTTAGTACAAGCCTTTTATGATGCCGAATATCTATTTACGGTACATCCACAGGTTTTTGACCCACCTCCGAAAGTACAATCTGGCGTTTTACGCCTAACTAGAAAAACAAATTTTAAATTAGACTGTGACGAACGTTTACTATTCAAAATAGTAAAAGCAGGCTTTAACCAACGCAGAAAAACTTTAAGAAACAGTTTAAAGAGCTTTGGCCTCTCTGATAATCTTAGGGAAGATGGTATATTTGACCGCCGGCCAGAACAGTTGGCGGTAGCAGATTTTGTTGAATTGACCCATAAAATTCAGTATGACTCCGTTTAAACTCACAGACGAACTTTTAGAGCAGATTCAAAACTTTATTGCTAACAATAATGATAGTGAACTGCACCTGCTCATGAAAGAATATCACTACGCTGATATTGCAGAAATTGCCAATGAGTTAGAAGAGGAAGAAGCTACCTATATTATAAAACTTCTAGATAGCGAAAAAACTTCTGATGCCATAGCAGAATTAGATGAAGACGTTAGAGAAGCTGTTCTAGCCAACTTATCACCAAAAGAAATTGCAGATGAGTTAGAAGAGTTAGATACAGATGATGCTGCTGATATTGTTGGTGAACTCCCTAAAGAAATTGTCAAAGAAGTAATTTCTGAAATTGAAGACCGAGAACACGCAAAAGACATTGTAGATCTTTTACGGTACGATGAAGATTCTGCTGGTGGTTTAATGGCAAAAGAACTGGTAAAAGTAAACGAGAACTGGACGGTTACCCGTTGTGTAAGAGAAATGAGAGCACAAGCCGAACAGGTTACGCGTGTACATTCAATTTATGTGGTGGATAATGATGTAAAACTAAAAGGTAGATTATCTCTAAAAGACTTGCTAACAGTTTCTACTGAAACCCATATCAGAGAAATATACATTCCCAAGGTAGATTACGTAAATGTTAATGAAAAGCCCGAGGAAGTTGCAAAAATTATGTCGAAGTACGATTTAGAAGCAATACCAGTTATAGATGAAATAGGTCGTTTAGTAGGTAGAATTACCATTGATGATATTGTAGATGTAATTAGAGAAGAAGCAGATAAAGATTACCAAATGGCTGCTGGTATTTCGCAAGATGTAGAGGCAGATGACAGTATTTGGGAGCTAACCAGGGCGCGTTTACCATGGTTAATTCTTGGTCTTTTTGGTGGTCTTGGTGCAGCAGCAATAATGGGCGGATTCGAAGAAATGATTAATAAACACGCTATTTTATTCTTTTTTACACCATTGATTGCTGCAATGGCGGGTAATGTAGGTGTACAATCTAGTGCAATTATTGTACAGGGTTTAGCTAATGATGATTTAAAAGGTAGTATAGCTAACCGACTTTGGAAAGAAATGCTTTTAGCACTTTTAAACGGTCTTATTTTATCAACTTTGCTATTAGTTTTTACATGGATTTGGAAGGGCTCCCTAGCCACTGCTATTGCTATTTCACTTTCACTTTTAGTAGTTATTGTAGTAGCCGGAGTAATTGGAACCTTTATTCCGTTATTTCTTCATCAACGCAAAATAGACCCTGCAATTGCTACTGGTCCGTTTATTACCACGAGCAATGACATTTTTGGAATTTTAATTTACTTCTGGATTGCCAAGTTGATTTTAGGAATTTAACTAATATGAAACCAATTAATGTAAAAGAAAAACACGAACAGTTCACTGCTACTTGGCATCCTCATCAAATTGGTGTTGTAGATGATATGCAAGTATTACTTGCTAAACTTCAAGGAGAATTTGTATGGCACGCTCATGATAATGAAGATGAATTATTTAAAGTACTAAAAGGCACCCTTTACATGCAGTTTAGAGACCGTACAGAAGTAGTTAAAGAAGGTGAACTCATTATTGTTCCAAAAGGTGTTGAACATTGCCCTATGACAAAAAATAATGAGATTGTACATGTTCTGCTTTTTGAAAAGCTTACCACTGCACATACAGGAAAAACAGAACACCAACTAACTAAAACCAACTATCCTAAATTATGAAAGTACTTCATTTAGATACAAACCATCCATTACTAATACAACAGTTTAATGAGCTAGGTTTTGAAAATCATGAAGATTATACCAGCTCAAAAGAAGCCGTGGAAAAAAAGATTCATGAATATGATGGTATAGTATTACGAAGTAGATTTCCTATTGACAAACAATTTTTAGATGCCGCTACCAATTTAAAGTTTATAGGCAGGGTTGGTGCTGGCTTAGAAAACATTGATTTAAAATATGCCAAAGAAAAAAATGTGTTTTTAGCTTCTGCACCAGAAGGAAACCGAAATGCGGTTGGTGAACACGCAATGGGTATGTTACTAAGTTTACTAAACAAAATGCATAAAGCCCATAGAGAAGTTCGAAAAGGTATTTGGGATAGAGAAGGAAACAGAGGAACAGAATTAGAAGGCAAAACCGTAGGAATAATTGGTTATGGGAATATGGGTAAAGCCTTTGCTCAAAAATTAATGGGTTTTAATGTCAAAGAGGTTATTTGTTATGATATTGTTGGTGGAGTTGGTGATGATAATGCACGCCAAGTTGGTATTTTAGAATTTCAACAACATTCAGATGTGGTTAGCCTACATGTTCCAGAAACAGCATCTACTGTAGGCATGATTGATACTGAATTTATCAATGCCTTTCAAAAACCATTTTGGTTACTAAACACTGCACGTGGTAAGTGTGTTAAAACAGACGATTTAGTTGATGCACTAAAAAACGAAAAAATCTTAGGTGCCGGATTAGATGTTTTGGAATATGAAAAAAAGTCGTTTGAAGATTGGTTTACACGTAAACCAAAATCATTTAAATATTTGCGTAAAGCTAAGAATGTATTAATGACCCCACATGTAGCGGGTTGGACAGTTGAAAGTAAAGAAAAACTAGCACAAACCATAGTAGATAAAATAAAGGCAGAATTTTGTTAACTTTAAGAATGAAAAAGATAATATTTGTCTTTTCAGCTCTTAGCATTTGCATTCTGGCACTTTTCCAGATAAGTAAATATTCCTTTATTTCAAGTTATACTTCAATTGAATTTATAATTGCCTTAGTTGCAGTTATATTTTTGTTTATTGGCCTATACCTCAATAGAAAAAATAAAAACGTAAAAAAACTACAATCAGAAGAAATTGATTGGAAAACAGTAAAAAAATTAGGCATTAGCAATCGTGAATATGAGGTATTGGTAGAAATTTCGAAAGGATATTCCAATAAAGAAATTGGCGAACATCTATTTGTTTCAGAAAGCACCATTAAAACTCACGTATCAAATCTTCTTGTAAAACTTGAAGCTAAACGTAGAACGGAAGCTCTCAGAAGAGCAAAAGAACTTCACATAATAGTAGGCTAGAAGACAGTATTCTCCATTTTACTCAATTTGGTACTTTAGTATGACCCTAAGCTTCTAATTATTAACCAGTTTTAGGCATAATTCTAAAGTATACTTTTATGAAAAAAACAGTTTTAAAGTATGGACTTTATGGTGCTGTTTGCATTTCCATACTTTTCATGCTATCATGGTATGTACTCGATAATTTAAGTTTTGCCACCCAAGAAGTTTTGGGGTATGCGTCAATGGTAATTGCCCTGCTATTTGTATTTTTTGGTATTAAAGAATACCGAGACAAGGAGAATAATGGTAAAATTAGTTTTAGAACAGCCTTAACTATCGGTTTATTAATTAGTGTAATAACCGCGGTCTGTTTTGGAATTTTAGATGTAATCTACACAGAGGTTTTAAACCCTAACTTTATGGAAACCTACTATAAAGATTCTGTTGAGCAGTTAAGACAAGCACTACCCCCAGAAGAATTTGAGTCGAAACTAACCGAGTTAGAATCTCAAAAAGAACTATTTACAAATCCATTATTCAGTTTTGGTCTCATGGCAATGACAGTTTTTTTAATTGGGTTTATTATTTCATTAATTTCAGCATTGGTACTACAACGTAAATAAACCATTATGACTATAGAGGCCAAAACCGTAGACGAATACATTTCTAAATTACCAGAAGAACGCAAGGCTGCTATTTCTAAACTTAGAACTATTGTAAAAAATAATCTTCCTAAAGATTTTGAAGAAGGTATCAACTATAAAATGATTGGGTTCTATGTTCCCCATTCAGTCTATCCAGATGGATACCATTGTGACCCAAAACTTCCACTACCCTTTATAAATATTGCTTCTCAGAAAAATTTTATTGCAGTATATCATTCGGGTATTTATGCCAAAAAAGAATTGTATGACTGGTTTATTCAAGAATATCCCAAGCACGTAAACACCAAATTAGATATGGGTAAAAGTTGTATTCGATTTAAAAAAATAGAGACTATACCTTACGAGCTAATTGCAGAACTATGCACTAAAATGACCGCAACAGAATGGATTACCTTATATGAGAAAAACATAAAAAAATGAAAAAAAGAGTAACAGGTTTAGGCGGGTTCTTTTTTAAAACAAAAGACCCAGACCATATTAAAAAATGGTACAAAGAACATTTAGGTATTCCAACAGACCAATATGGTTGGAGCTTTTGGTGGAAAGATAAAAAAGGTAATGACTGTTTAACACAATGGAGTCCGTTTAAAGAAGATACCAAATATTTTAAGCCCAGCGAAAAACAATTTATGATGAATTTTAGGGTAGAAGACCTTAATGCATTGTTAGCGGAACTAAAAAAAGAAGGAGTAACCGTTGTTGGAACTGTTGAAGAATACGATTATGGAAAATTTGGATGGATTCTCGACCCTGAAGGCAATAAAATAGAACTTTGGGAACCTGTTGATAAAGCTTTTCTATAGCTATTGATTTATTTTTTACATTTAATAACTAATTAACCAATCAAATTATAAAACCATGTCAGAAGACAACAAAGATTTAGGAGACAAAGCAGAAGAGGCTTTCGACAAAGCAAAAGATGCAGCTAAAGAAGCAGCAGGAGATGCAAAAGAAGCCGCCGGTGATTTTGCTGATGAAGCTAAAAAAACTGCTAATGAATTTAGCGAGGGTGTAAAAGACACCTTAAACGCAGAAAACAAAAAAATGTTAGCAGGCATACTTGCTATCATTCTTGGTGCCTTAGGTATACACAAATTTATCTTAGGCTATCAAAAAGAAGGAATTATAATGTTAGTTATCACCGTAGTTTTAGGTGTTTTCACATGTGGCATTGGAGCATCAGCTATGGGTATTGTAGGTTTAATAGAAGGTATAATCTATTTAACCAAGTCAGATGAAGAATTTTACAACACTTACCAAGTAGGTAAAAAACCTTGGTTCTAATACATAAAAAGGTCAGTTTTTTATCACTGACCTTTTTTATTTAAATTTAACATCGTAATATTGCAATATATAATTCATTTAGATGGGAGCTACTAAATCACACATATTTACAACAACTCAAAATGAGCTTGCTCAAGTTGCTAAAGTACTTGCACACCCAGCGCGCATTGCCATTCTACAACACATAAGTAAACAAGAAGGTTGTATTTGTACAGATTTAGTTGAAGAAATAGGGTTAGCACAGCCTACCATTTCTCAACATTTAAATGAAATAAAAAAAATAGGGTTACTCAAAGGAACCTTTGAAGGTAAAAATCTTTGTTATTGTATTGACCAAGACCGTTGGCTAGAACTTAAACAATTGATGAATACCTTTTTTTCAAACATAACTTTAAACTGCTGTTAATAATTATTCACATCATAGAGATTCGAATTCTCACACCAAAACATTAAAAGATGAAAACACAAGAATTATTAAAATTACTAGAAACTCAAAAGAATAAAAGTTTACTATTTGAATATACTGCCGGCAAATTTGTAGGTGCTAACTACCACATAACCGAAATTAAGAACACTACCATTGACTCGGTAGATTGTGGCGGCAGACCAGATGATTGGAAAGAGACTGTTATCCAACTATGGGAGAGTCCGTTAGAAAAAGACAAAACAGAATACATGAATACTTTTAAAGCCTTGAGTATTCTTAAAAAAGTAGACGAAATTAAACCAATGGTTAGAGATGCTGAAGTTAAGTTCGAATACAGTAACGAAAACTTTCACACAGCGCAACTATTTGTTAACGACTACAGTTACAATGACAACAAATTAATCATCAATTTAGGAGTTGAAAAAACAGATTGTAAGGCTAAAGAACTTTGTGGAGTACCAGAACCTGTTGAACAAGCCATAGAAAGTAATGGTTGCGCACCAGGAAGTGGATGTTGTTAATAGCTAAAAAATGAGCATTAGACCCATGAAAGAAGGCGACTGGGAGGCAGTTGCTGAAATTTATGCTGAAGGCATAGCTACGGGTTATGCCACTTTTGAACATCAAATTCCAACATATCAAAACTGGAATAATAGCCACCTTAAAACCTGCAGACTGGTAGCAGAACAAAATGGTTTTATTTTGGGTTGGGCTGCCCTATCTCCCGTTTCAGGTAGATGCGTGTATGGTGGTGTAGCAGAAGTAAGTATTTATATTGGAGCTTCTACCAGAGGTAGAGGTATTGGTAACGCCTTATTTAGCCAACTCATAAAAGAGAGCGAAAAAGAAGGCTATTGGACCTTACAATCAGGAATTTTTCCTGAAAATGAAGCCAGTATAAAATTGCATGAAAAAGTTGGATTTCGATATTTGGGAAAACGTGAAAAAATTGGAAAAACAGTTCAAGGAGAATGGAAAGATAACTTACTCTTTGAACGAAGAAGTAAAACCGTTGGTAAATAAAAGATAATGACCTCAAAAAACTTGTTAGCCAAACTATCTGATACAATTGCATCGTTTAAAACAGCTACTATACCAGAAGAGCGTAAAGTACTTTTACAGCCCTTAGTAGATTACATTAAAACTAAGAATAAAGCAAATGAGCCTATACGTTTAAATTTTATTTGCACCCATAATTCTCGTAGAAGTCATTTATCACAAATATGGGCTCAAACTATGGCCTATTATTACGGCGTTAAACATATAACTTGTTATTCTGGGGGTACCGAAGCTACAGCTATGTATCCTAAAGTAGCAGAAACATTAACTAATCAAGGATTTTCAATTTTAAAATTATCAGAAAATAAGAATCCTGTCTATGCGGTTAAATTTGCTGCAACCGCGCATCCTGTTATTTGTTTCTCAAAAACATACGATAATGAATTTAATGCCAATGCTGAATTCGGAGCTATTATGACTTGTGATTCTGCTAATGAGGCTTGCCCAATGGTTTTAGGTGCAGAAGCGCGCTTTCCTATTACTTACAAAGACCCAAAAGCTTTTGATAACACTACCGAACAAGATGCTAAATACGCAGAAAGAAGTGTACAAATTGGAACCGAGCTAGCCTATGTTTTTGCTCAGGCTACCAGTTAAAAATAGACTCTAAAAAACGGCATCAAGGGGTCTGCATATAAACTTCTTGAGTCATCATACAAAACATCGAAACGTAAACCAACGGTAACGTTTCCTTGACGGTAACCTACACCCATAAATAAGGCAGGATACCAATAATCATCCTTTAGTTCTGTACCACTAAAGTTTTGAGTAAGATTTACCCGCCATTGTTCGTATTCTCCCGAAAATTGAATCCATGGTGCTGGACTATACAGATTTATAAAACTAGCACCATAAGCTAATAATTTATCATCGCCAAATTTTGAATAATTAAGGTTTAAACCTACACCAGTTGCAAAAGAATTAGATGCTTCATACAAGGCGGTTGGCGAAACAGCCAGATTAAAAGTGTTGTTTCCAAATCCAAGTCCGAGGCCACCACCAAAACGTACATTGTTCCAAAAATCGCTTTTACCATTTACACCTTGTGCATGGGCATCAAGACTAGAAAGTAACAATAGGGTAAGCATCAAAAAGCTAAACCGAAAGGTATTCTTTATAACGTGCATGTGTAACTATTTCTTGGATAACGTTAGTAAAGTACAAAATAGTTTATTCTTCACTCGTTTGCCCCTCAGCGTGTTTACGTTCCAATTCAGCCTGAAATTCTTCCATAACTGGTTTTACGGTATCTTCTGGCAAATCCGCTATTTTGATATACATTAAACCATCAACCGAATTATTAAATAAAGGGTCGACATTAAATGCAACAACTTTTGCATTTTGTTTAATGTATTTTTTAATTAAAACAGGTAAACGTAAACTGCCCGGCTCCACTTCTTCAATAAGTCTATCAAACTTGTTCAAATCGGCTTGTGTTTCATCAAAAACAAACTCTTTATCTGCATCATTTAGTTTTACTTTAAACTCTTTTTTTGGACGCACATATTGAGCTACATAAGGATCCCAATAATGAGATTTCATAAACTCAATCATTAACGATTTTGAAAAGTTTGAAAATTGGTTGCTGATGCTAACACCACCTATTAAATATTTATGCTCTGGATAACGTAAGGTGGTATGAACAATACCTTTCCAAAGTAAAAAAAGTGGCATGGGTTTTTGCTGATATTCCTTTACAATGTAGGCTCTACCCATTTCAATACTTTCAGACATCATTCCATAGAGTTCAGGCTCAAATCGAAACAAGTCTTGAAGATAAAAACCATCAATTCCATGGTTTTTATAGATAGCAGCCCCTAAACCCATTCGGTAAGCCCCAACTAATGCCTTTTTGTTGTCATCCCAAAGAAATAAATGATGGTAATAGCTGTCAAATTCATCTAAATCAATGGCATTATTAGTACCCTCTCCAACCTCTCTAAAGGTAACTTCACGCTGTCTTCCAATTTCCTTTAATAAGAACGGCATATCCTGGGCTTGTGCTAAAAAAACCTCATAATTTTTACTTTGCAGCAATCGGGCATCTTTTTCTCGTAGTTTTTCAATTTCTCCTTCAAGTACTTCTACACGAACAGCATTAGCTATCTTTTTTGGAACCTTAGGTATCTTAATTGTTGTTGGAACTTTATCTATAAGTCGTTCTTTTTCAAAAACATTGGCAAGTAGATAGGTTTTTTTACGAAGTAACTCTGCAAACCCTTCAAGAGTTTCTTCCTCTTGCTGTGCTTTTACAGATATGGGTTGACCTATACGCACTTTTATAGGCCTTCTGCTTTGGGTAGTTAATTCTGATGGTAGTTTTGCCGTTCTAAATACATCATTAATCTTTGACAATCGATAAAAAAGTCGACTATTTTTAGCGTGAAAATATATAGGTACTACAGGCACCTCAGCTTTTCTAATTAGTTTAATTGCGGCTTCTTCCCAAGGTCTATCAACAACCAATTTTCCATCTTTATAAGTAGAAACTTCACCTGCCGGAAAAATTCCTAACGGATGACCTTCTTGTAAATGTTTTAGCGCATTTTTAAAACCCATTATGCTACTTTTTACATCCTTATGATTTTCAAAAGGATTTACCGGCATTATGTAAGGTTTTAAGGGGGCTATACGATGTAAAAGAAAATTGGCAATTATTTTAAAATCTTGGCGCTGAGACAACATTAAGCGTAACAATAACACCCCATCTATACCGCCAAGTGGATGATTAGAGATAGTAATATATGGACCAGATTTTGGAAGCCTCTTCAACTCCTCCTCTACCATTTCAAAATCAATCTCGTAATGCTCTAAAATTTTATCACAAAATTCTGGACCTGAAAGATTCTGGTGTTTATTGTAAAATCTGTTTAGGTTAGATAAACGTGTTACCTGCATTAATAGCCACCCTACGAATGTTCCAAATACACCATATTTGTCAAGATTAATAACCTTGGCTACTTCTTTTGCTGATACCAGCCCCATTACATTGATTTAGTTGGTATCGCTAATATAGAAAAATAGGATGGGTTGTAGTTTTATTTAACTACTAACTGCACGGTTTCTTTTCCGCGTTGTTCCACCAAAACATCATAACCATTTAATACAGACTCAACTGCTTCATCTGTAAAGTGCCTAATGGTATACAGCGAAACATCTTCATGGCAAACCACTTTAAAACGTTTTTCTAGTTCTGGTAAAATAGTTGAGATACCACCAAATTTATTATCTAGACAAACAGAAAAACTAATGGCCGAATTTTGTATTAAGTCCACTTTCAAACGATAGTCATGAAACATTTTAAAAATTTCACTGATATTATTTTCAACGATGAACGAGAAATCTAAAGAAGATAATTTTAGAAGTACTTGGTCTTTTTTAACGATAAAACAGGGTACTTCTGGCACAATCTTTTTTCCTTTACCAACAGTAGTTCCTTCAGCCGTTGGCTTAATAAATGATTTTACGTGTAACGGAATTTGTTTTTGTTGCAGTGGCTGTAATGTTTTTGGATGAATTACAGAAGCTCCGTAAAAAGCCAGCTCAATTGCCTCTCTATAACTTATTTGTTCTAGTTTTTGCGTTTCCTCAAAATGTCTAGGGTCTGCATTTAAAACTCCAGGTACATCTTTCCAAATGGTAACCGATGTTGCATTAAGGCAATATCCTAAAATTGCAGCCGAATAATCAGAACCTTCTCTACCTAAAGTAGTTGTAAAGTTGTTCTCTTCGCTTCCCAAAAAACCTTGCGTAATATTCAGGTTATTTAAATCCACCTTTTCTTTAACCAACTGCTCTGTTTTCTTCCAATTAACTTGTGCGTCTCTAAAAGAATCGTCGGTTTTAATTAACTCACGTACATCTAACCAAGTATTCGGCACCCCATTTTCTTGCAAGTAAGCACTAACTATGGTTGTTGAAATAAGTTCTCCATAACCTACAACTTGGTCATAAACAAAAGCATGTTTTGGTGATTTATTCCACATTAAAAATCCTCTAAACTCTTCTATTAGTTTATTTACCTTATGATGAATTTCATGGTTCTTGGCCTCAAACAAATCATTAATTATAGTTTTGTGGTAGTCAGCAATAAATTGAATTTTTTCATCTAAGTGATTTTCTTCTTCAAAATAGGCCTTCACCACTTCTTCCATGGCATTGGTAGTCTTACCCATTGCTGAAATTACAACCAAGGTTTTCTCATGACCTACTTGTTGCAACACGTTTACTACGTTTCTAACACCATTTGCATCTTTAACAGATGCGCCACCAAACTTAAATATTCTCATTATTGTAAAAACTTATCTATCCCTTTTTCATTCAACTGCACAACATTCCAATCTCTTAAAACATTAGCACCTTTACTTTCATAAAATTTTATGGCAGGTTCATTCCAATCGAGAACTTCCCAATTTATTCTTTTTACGCCCAGTTCTTTACCATATGCTACAACTCTTTTTAAAAGCCTTGAGCCAATACCGTAACCACGCATGTTTTGAGTTACAATTAAATCTTCTAAATGTACCGCGGGTCCTTTCCACGTAGAGTATCTAGAATACACCAATGCAATACCAGCAATTTCATTGTCAATTTCAGCAACAAAGCAGTGAAACTTAGGGTTTTTACCAAAACCATCTTGTTCTAAATCATCTACACTTATCTCAACAGCATCTGGCTCCTTTTCAAAAACAGCTAATTCTGTAATTAATTCATGAACCTTTTTCATATCTGAACGCACTGCGTCTCTGATTGTTATTTCCATAATTGTTGCAAATAAAACACTTTGTTATAATACAAAACAACATTAGATCCTCGAAAACGTTATAGTTTCACAAAAAGTGAGAACTTTGCATTTAAATAAAACAGCCTAAAATGTTAGACAAACAATACTGCACACTCGGAGAATTTATTATTGCAAACCAAAATGCGTTTCAATATTCTTCAGGAGAACTTTCTAAGTTAATAAACGCCATAAGATTAGCAGCAAAAGTTGTTAATCACGAAGTTAATAAAGCTGGTTTAGTAGATATTTTAGGTGATGCTGGTGACACTAATATTCAAGGTGAAGACCAAAAAAAATTAGACGTTTTAGCCAATGAAAAGTTTATTCAAACCCTTAAAAACAGAGAGATTGTTTGCGGTATTGCTTCTGAAGAAGAGGATGATTATATAACCATTAACAGTCATGATGAGAATCATCAAAATAAATATGTAGTTCTAATAGATCCTTTAGATGGTTCCAGTAATATTGATGTTAATGTTTCTGTCGGAACTATATTTTCTATTTACAGAAGAGTAACCCCAGTAGGCACGCCTGTACAAATGGAAGACTTTTTACAACCAGGCCACCAACAAGTTGCAGCTGGTTATGTTGTCTATGGTACTTCTACCATGCTTGTGTATACAACCGGTGATGGAGTAAACGGCTTTACTTTAAACCCAGCCATTGGAACCTTTTACTTATCGCATCCTAACATGAAATTTCCCGAAGACGGTAAAATTTATTCTGTAAATGAAGGAAACTACATTCATTTTCATCAAGGGGTTAAAGACTATATAAAGTATTGCCAAATGGAAGAAGAAGACCGCCCATACACCTCTAGATATATTGGTTCTTTAGTTTCAGATTTTCATCGTAATATGATTAAAGGTGGTATTTATTTGTACCCTAAAAGTACGGTAACTGGTAACGGTAAATTACGTTTGCTCTACGAATGTAATCCTATGGCTTTTTTAGCCGAACAAGCAGGTGGCTTAGCTATTGGTGGAAAATCAAGAATATTAGATGTAAAACCTACAGAATTACACCAACGCATACCATTCTTTTGTGGTAGTAAAAATATGGTGTTAAAGCTTCAAGAGTTTTTAGATAAATACCATTAACAACCAACTACACAAAAAGTTTAGTTTAAAAAGCATCACAGCTTTTGTAGGCATCGATAACGGCTTGTTCGCCCTCTTTTCCTGTTATGGAATTGCCGTGCTCCATGCCAATAATACCATTATACCCTTTTGAATGTATGTGCCTAAAAATGTTTAGGTAGTTAATCTCTCCGGTAGTAGGTTCTTTTCTTCCTGGATTATCACCAACTTGAAAATAACCTATTTCATCCCAACAGGCATCAATATTTGGTATAAGATTACCTTCTTGTATTTGCTGATGATACACATCAAAAAGTATTTTGCAAGAAGGGCTATCCACTGCTTTACAAATTTCATAAGCTTGTGGACTCTCCGTTAAAAATAAACCTGGATGATTTCTAAAATTTAACGGTTCTAAAACCATTACTATAGTATGCGGCTCCAAAATTTCACAAGCTCGTTTTAAAGTCTCAACTACATTTGCGGTTTGAAATGATTTATTAAGACGTAAATCTAGATAACCCGGAACCACTGTAATCCATTTAGCATTTACACGTTTGGCAACTGTAACCGATTCTCTGATTTCATTTAAGAATTTTTCTCGAAGCGTAGCATCTCCACTAGTTAAATTTGGTTTATTCCAAAAAATCTCATGAGCTACAAAAACCCCCATCGTCAAATTTCTTTCAACCATGGTTTTTGCCATTTGTTCTTGTAATGCTACAGACCTAGTTTTCATTTCATTATCCTCAAAGGCAGTAAATCCTTGGTCTGCCATAAAATTGAGTTGATCAATAGGGTCTGTACCCGCATGGGATTCAAACATACCCAAGTGTGGAGCATAATTTAAATTAAAAGTTTTTGCCGAATTCGAAGCGTTCTTATACATTGAAAAAGCAGATAAGCCACTTAGGCCGATGAACCCAGAAGCCAAAGCTTTTGATTTTAAGAAATTCCTTCTATTCATTAACTTTTAAAAATTACTTTTCCATTAAATATTGGTAGTCTTCAAAGGCAATTTTACCAGTAAATATTTTGATTGATTTTTCAATCATTTCATCAGTTTTAGATACATGAAATCCTAAACCAACTGCATATTTATTTACCATTCTTTTTTCCGCATCACTAATTTCATCATCAGAGAAGACTATTTGGAAGAAATCATACAAACGCTTTAACCTTTTATCGGCACTATGAGGAGTTTCTATTGGATATTTATTTTCCTTTTTCATGATTTCCTTGTACTCATCGTCGGTAATGTTCAACCTAAATGCAAATTTGTCTAAAATTGCTTTTTCTTCAGGATTAATCTCACCATCAACCGCAGCTAAACTGCATAAAGTTGCAAAATGGGCCAATTGTTTTCTTTGATTACCTGCTTCGTATAAATCCATAATATGATACAAAAAATTTGTTCGCAAATATAATTCCTTTGAGTTAAAGCTTTTGCCATTTGCGCTAAAAGAAATTCGTAATTTAACCCAGCTATGAAAAGACAACTCTTAGAATTTACCCCAAAAGGTATTTACTGTGAGCCTGCTGATGTGTATTTAGACCCGTGGAAACCTGTAGACAAGGCACTAATTACACATGGTCATGCTGACCATAGTCGCTGGGGACACAAGAAATACATTACCCACCACACTAATATTCCAATAATTAAACATCGCCTTGGAGACATTCTAGCTTCAGGCAAAAAATGGGGCGAAACTTTTACCATTAATAATGTAAAATTTAGTTTTCATCCGGCAGGTCATATTCTAGGCTCTTCACAAATTAGAGTGGAACACAAAGGGCAGGTTTGGGTTTTTACAGGGGATTATAAACTAGAAGATGATGGGGTTGCTACCCCTTACGAAAATGTAAAATGCCATAGTTTTATTACGGAATGTACTTTTGGTTTGCCTGCTTTTTTATGGAGGCCTCAAAAAGAGGTTATCTCAGATATTAATTCTTGGTGGGCCGAGAATAAAGCTAATGGTCTAACTTCTATACTTTTTGGTTATTCGCTTGGCAAAGCACAGCGTCTTTTAAAGCATTTAGACCCTGATATTGGCAAAATATATACGCACGGAGCTGTAGAAAACATGACCGCAGTGTTGAGAAATATGATCGATTTTCCTAAAACTGAACTTATCACTAGAGACACCAAAAAAGTTGATTTAGCTGGTAATATTGTTTTAGCACCGCCATCTGCTCAAGGTAGTACTTGGATTCGCAAAATGGTACCCTATGTAAATGCAACTGCAAGCGGTTGGATGGCCTTTAGAGGTGCTCGAAGAAGGCGTGCAATTGACAAAGGCTTTGTGTTAAGTGACCATTGTGATTGGCCGGGATTATTAAAGGCAATAAAAGAAACAGGAGCTGAAAAAGTAATTTGCACCCATGGTTATACAGCCATTTTTTCTCGTTATCTAAGAGACTTGGGTTATGATGCCAGCACAGAAAGCACACAATTCGAGGGCGAAACTGGTGAAATAAGTTCAGACACAGACATTGAAAACAAATCAGAAAACACTAGTGTTAAGGCAAATGGAAAGGGGGAGCAAACATGAAAAGGTTTTCGCAACTCATAAAAATCTTAGATAGCACAAATAAAACAACACTAAAAGTAAATGCTTTGGCAAACTATTTCTCAGAAGCCCCTGAAAAAGACAAAGTTTGGACCATTGCAATTCTTTCGCATCGTAGGCCTCCAAGACCCGTAAATACTACCTTGTTACGAGAATGGGCTTCTGAGTTGGCAAACATACCTTTATGGCTTTTTGAAGAAAGTTATCATATCGTAGGAGACTTAGCAGAAACTATTGCATTGGTGGTTCCTTCAGACGAAAAATCCACAGAAAAACTGTTAAGTACGTTTCTAGAAGAAATGATTTGGCTCAAAAAACAAGAAGACCAAATCAAAAAAAACTACTTATTTGAAAATTGGAAAAATTTAGATTATTATGGCAGATTTGTTTTTACCAAATTAATCACTGGCGGTTTTAGAATTGGCGTAAGCCAAAAATTAATGACAAGAGCTTTAGCCAAATCTACTGGTATAGATGAAGATATACTTGCCTACAAACTTATGGGTAATTGGGACCCTAACACCATTTCTTTTAAAGAGTTAGTGCTCGAAGAAAACAAAAATGACTATCTATCTAAACCCTATCCTTTTTATTTGGCCTATGCTATAGAAGATGAAGTTAGTACTCTTGGTAATGTAAGACAATGGTCTGCTGAACATAAGTGGGATGGCATTCGTGCTCAAGTAATTCTAAGAAATAATGAAATTTTTGTTTGGAGTCGCGGAGAAGAATTGGTAACCGATAAATATCCTGAATTTCAAGAATTTATTGGAGTATTGCCTAACGGCATGGTATTAGACGGAGAAATTCTCCCCTATCCCAATGAACAAATTGGCACTTTTAATGATTTACAAACTCGTATTGGTCGCAAAACGGTTTCTAAAGCCCTACTAAAAAAAACACCTGTTATTCTTAAAGCATATGATTTGTTAGAATGGCAAGGAGATGATATTCGTAAAAAAACCTTTGCAGAACGACGAAAGCTTTTACATGAAGTTTTTGAGGAAGTCAAAACAACTAATAGTAAAATACCATTACAGCTTTCAGAACAAATGGCTTTTAATTCTTGGCAAGAAGTTGCTTTAGAACGAGAAAAATCTCGAGAAAAACATAGTGAGGGTTTAATGCTTAAAAGATTAGATTCACCTTATTTGGTTGGAAGAAAAAAAGGTGATTGGTGGAAATGGAAAGTTGACCCACTTACCATTGACGCGGTACTTACCTATGCAATGCGTGGCCATGGAAGAAGAAGTAATCTTTTTACAGACTATACTTTTGCCCTTTGGAATACCAATGAAGAAGGCAAAAAAGAATTAGTGACTTTCGCCAAAGCATATTCTGGACTCACTGATGCCGAATTCAAGCAAGTTGACGCGTGGATTAAAAAAAATACGCTTGAACGATATGGCCCCGTGCGCAGTGTAACCCCGCAACATGTATTTGAAATAGCTTTTGAAGGTATTGCATTTTCAAAGCGACACAAAAGTGGTATTGCCACCCGTTTTCCACGTATTTTAAGATGGCGAAAAGATAAAAAAATAGAGGAGGCCAACTCTTTAGAAGACCTAAAAAGTTTAATTCCATCAACAATTTCAACAGCAAAATAATACTAAATTAAAACAAATACGCTCTCCCAGAAGGCAGGTTTAAAGTGAGGGGTAAAACTAGTTTGAAAAAACATGAATAGAAACCAATTATTTACTATTGCAAGCAACTGGTTCCATGAGCAAGGCTGGAAACCTCATACTTTTCAAAAGGAAACATGGACAGCTTTTCTTCAAGGTAAGCACGGTTTACTTAATGCCCCAACCGGAAGCGGAAAAACGTATGCTTTATGGTTTCCAATTGTTCTTCATTACATCAAACAAAATCCTGATTATAAAAACAAACACAAAAAAGGCTTAAAAGCTATTTGGATTACACCGCTTAGAGCCCTTTCTCAAGAAATAAAGCAATCTGCAGAACGCATTGTTCAAGATTTAGAATTACCCATGACGGTAGGCATAAGAACTGGCGACACCTCAACTAAAGAAAGAGCAAGTCAGCGTAAAAACATGCCCGATTTATTGATTACAACACCAGAGAGTTTACAACTCTTATTGGCTTCTAAAAATTACGATAAAACCTTTGCTAACTGTTCTGCAATTGTGGTAGATGAATGGCATGAACTTTTAGGAACCAAACGTGGTGTACAAATGGAATTAGGCCTATCTAGATTAAAAACCGTTTGTAACCAGTTACGAATTTGGGGTATTTCTGCAACCATCGGAAACTTAGAACAGGCAAGAGAGGTATTACTTGGCCCTATAACTGCAGAAATGGAAAATTCTATTTTAGTAAAGGCTAATCTTAAAAAGAAAATCTCAGTAAAAAGTATTATTCCAAAACAGATGGAAACCTTCCCCTGGCGTGGTCATTTGGGCTTGCATTTGTTAGATGAAGTGGTTCCAATAATAAAGAAAAGTAAAACCACTTTGCTTTTTACCAATACCAGAAGCCAGTGCGAAATTTGGTTCCAAAAAATTCTTGAGAAATATCCAAAATTTGCTGGAGAATTGGCCATGCACCATGGCAGTATTGCCAAGGAAACGCGTTTATGGGTAGAACAAGCTATTAGAAATGAAACATTGAAAGCTGTAGTGTGCACCTCTAGTTTAGATTTGGGTGTTGACTTTGCTCCTGTTGAAACCGTTATCCAAATTGGAGGCCCAAAAGGTGTTGCCCGTTTTCTACAGCGCGCAGGCCGCAGTGGACATAGGCCAGGAGAAGAAAGCGTTATTTATTTTTTACCTACTCATTCCATTGAACTTATTGAGGCTTCTGCCTTACAAGTAGCCGTAAAAGACAATGCGGTTGAAGACCGTTTACCTTTTTTAAACAGTTTTGATGTACTTATTCAATACCTCACCACATTAGCAGTCTCTGACGGGTTTATACCCGAAGAAATTTTTTCTGAAGTAAAACAAACTTTTTGTTACCAAGGTATTACCAAAGACCAATGGCAATGGCTACTTAACTTCTTAGTATTAGGCAGTCAAAGCTTAAAAAGTTATGATGAATATAAAAAAGTTGAAATTGAAGAAGGCGGTAAATTTAAAGTAAACAATAGAGGTGTTGCCATGCGGCATCGATTTCAAATTGGAACAATTGTAGGTGATGCCGTGCTTTCTGTGGTATATCAAAAAGGTGGCTATATAGGTTCAATTGAAGAATACTTTGTATCTAAATTAAATCCTGGAGATGTTTTTGTTTTTGCTGGGCGAAATTTAGAATTTATTCGAATTCGTGGAATGAAAGTACAAGTGCGCAATTCTAATAAACGTTCTAATAAAGTACCCGCGTGGGCAGGCGGACGCCTTAGTTTTTCTTCACAAATGTCAGAATTACTTCGACAAGAGTTGTATAAGGTTTCTGAAAACAAGAATATGAGCACAGAACTAAAATCATTAACACATATTTTTGAACGCCAAAGGCTAGAAAGTACAGTGCCCACCCCTAAAGAATTTCTAATTGAAACGTTTAAAAGTAGAGATGGTTATCACCATATATTTTATCCGTTTGAAGGCAGAGCAGTGCATGAGGCCATGAGCAGTTTACTATCATACAGAATAGGGTTATTATCTCCAATAACCTGCTCCTTAGCATTTAACGACTACGGTTTTGAAATGCTTTCAGACAAGCCCATAGATATACAAGCTGTTATAGACAACAATTTATTCTCACCAGAATACATGCTGTCTGACCTTCAAAAAAGTCTGAATAGTAATGAAATGGCACGTAGAAAATTTAGAGATATTGCGGTTATTAGTGGCATGGTGTTTACAGGTTATCCAGAAAAAGGAGTGAAAATGAAACACTTACAAAGCAGCTCACAATTACTCTTTGATGTTTTTAGAGATTACGAGGCTGACAACCTACTTTTTCAGCAAGCTTTCACAGAAACTTTTGAGCATCAACTAGAAGAAGGTCGTTTACGTATTGCCTTAGAACGTATAAGAACGCAAGAAATACTTTGGGCTAAATGTGAGAACGCTACGCCGTTTTCATTTCCACTGATTACAGACCGTTTAAGAGAAAAACTTTCCAATGAAAAATTGGCTGATCGTATAAAACGAATGACCAAAATTTTAATGAAGTAAGAAGCTTTTTGAAGGATATTCAAATTGATTTGATTAGGCTCTAATTCTCAGTATTTTTGTAGGCCAAAGTAAACGCAACCCCAGATTGACACAAACCATTACCATAGATGCACAACAATTTGTTTTACACCCGCTAGGAGGTATTTACTGGGTAGAAAAATCTATGTTATTAATTAGTGATGTACACTTGGGCAAAGTGAGTCATTTTAGAAAATTTGGAGCAGCAGTACCTCAAAAAGCAATACACAAAAACTTTTTATTACTAGATAAAATTGTATCAGAATTTCAACCTTTTCACCTTTGTTTTTTAGGGGATTTATTCCACTCTTCTTTAAATAAGGAATGGGATTTTTTTGCCAATTGGGTTGCCAAAACACCTTCTAAAATTAGTTTGGTTATTGGTAATCATGACATTATAGCGTCAGAAAAATTTACTGCATTGGATATTGAAATTTTCACAGAACTACAACTAGATAATTTTTTGCTAACCCACCACCCAGAAGAACATCAAAAATTATTCAACTTTTGTGGTCATATTCATCCGGCTATTAAACTACAAGGGTTTGGACGCCAACGATTAAAACTTCCATGCTTTTTTAAGACTAAAAAGCAATTGATACTACCTGCATTTGGTGAATTTACTGGTAATCATACCCTAAAACCTAAGAAAGAAGATGATGTCTTTGTTTTGGTAGAAGGCGAAGTAATCAAGATTTAAATTTGAATCACACCAATAGTTTAAAATGACACCTAAAAAGATTGCTTCGCTATAATATCAACTGTACTTTTGCACAAAATTTTTTGGATTGACCAAATCATCCATTTTACAAACTTTTGAACAGTCTCCACAACTTAGGAAACTGCGAGATGCTATTACCCAAAATACCGCTAAAAAACACATTGCATTACAAGGCCTTGTAGGTTCATCAATGTCTTTAGTGATATCAGAACTTTTTAAAACTAGTGAACTTCCTTTTCTTATTGTTTTAAATGATAAAGAAGAAGCAGCCTATATACTCAACGATTTAGAACAGATGGTAGGTGATAAAGATGTGCTTTTTTATCCCGGTAGTTATCGCCGACCTTACCAAATTGAAGAAACTGATAATGCCAATATACTGCTTCGCGCAGAAGTATTAAACCGAATAAATTCAAGAAAAAAACCTGCCGTAATTGTTACATACCCAGATGCTTTATTTGAAAAAGTTGTTACTCGTAAAGAATTAGATAAATCCACCTTAAAAATCAAAATAGACGACACCCTGTCTTTAGATTTTTTAAATGAAGTACTTTTTGAATACGAGTTTAAACGAGTTGATTTTGTTACGGAACCTGGAGAATTTTCAGTACGCGGTGGTATTGTTGATGTATTTTCGTTTTCTCACGACCAGCCTTATCGTATTGAGTTTTTTGGTGATGAAGTAGATAGTATTAGAACCTTTGATGTAGAAACCCAACTATCTACAGAAAAAGTAAAGAAAATCACCATAATTCCGAATGTAGAAAACAAATTTCTTCAAGAATCTAGAGAAAGCTTTTTCAAATACATCGCTGCTAACACGGTAATTTTTTCAAAAAATTTAGTGGTTAGCTATGACCGTATAGACAGTCTTTTTGAAAAAGCAGAAGTGAGTTTCAGCAAACTAAGCCAAGACATTAAGCATGCACAACCACAAGAATTATTTCTTAATTCAAAAGCGTTAAAACAACAACTAACAAATTTTACTGTATTAGAGGTTGCTAGTTCTGGGCATGAGTATAAAGAACAAGACAGTGTAACATTTGAAACCTCACCCCAACCATCTTTCAATAAAAAGTTTGAGTTATTAGTAGAAGATTTAAAACAAAAACATGACGAGGGTTACAAAAATGTTATTTGCTGTTCTACAGAACAACAAGCCAAACGGTTAAAAGACATCATTAAAACCGTTATTCTCGGCGATTTAGATGAAACCAATGACGATTTAGGTTACCATACTTTGGTGTTTCCTATGTATCAAGGGTTTGTTGCTCACGACTTAAAACTAATTTGTTATACAGACCACCAAATATTTGAG
The DNA here is from genome assembly GCF_014235875.1 of Croceivirga lutea. Taxonomy (GTDB): domain Bacteria; phylum Bacteroidota; class Bacteroidia; order Flavobacteriales; family Flavobacteriaceae; genus Croceivirga; species Croceivirga lutea. Next base: position 107,634 of record NZ_JACJUK010000003.1, read on the forward strand.
CGATATCACAAATTCAATTTAAAAAACGGATACGCCAAAAAACAAGCCATTACCTTAAAAGAACTTAATAAGCTTGAGGTTGGTGATTATGTAACCCATATAGACCATGGCATTGGTAAGTTTGGCGGCTTACAAAAAATAGACGTTGAAGGCAAAAAGCAAGAAGCTATAAAACTCATTTATGGTGACCGCGATATTTTATACGTAAGCATACATTCGCTACATAAAATTTCAAAGTACAACGGTAAAGACGGTGCTCCTCCAAAAATATTTAAGTTAGGTTCAGCGGCTTGGAAAAAATTAAAGCAAAAAACCAAAACAAGGGTTAAAAAAATTGCCTTTGATTTAATTAAAGTATACGCCAAAAGACGTTTAGAAAAAGGGCATCAATACGACCCAGATAGTTACCTGCAACACGAACTTGAGGCCTCCTTTTTATATGAAGATACGCCAGACCAAGCTAAAGCTACTGAAGATGTCAAAAAAGATATGGAAAGCGAACGCCCTATGGACCGTTTGGTTTGTGGTGACGTAGGTTTTGGCAAAACAGAAGTTGCTATTCGTGCAGCATTTAAAGCCGTAGATAATGGCAAACAAGTAGCTATTTTGGTACCCACCACTATTCTAGCTTTTCAGCATAGTAATACGTTCAAAAAACGTATGGAAGATTTGCCTGTGACTGTAGATTACCTAAACAGATTTAGGACTGCAAAAGAGAAAAGAAACATACTTGAAAGATTAGAAGCTGGCAAAATTGATATTATCATTGGTACCCACCAACTCGTCAACAAAAATGTAAAATTTAAAGACCTTGGACTTTTAATTGTTGATGAAGAACAAAAGTTTGGAGTATCAGTAAAAGATAAATTAAAATCTATAAAAGAAAATGTTGATGTTTTAACCCTAACGGCTACGCCTATACCAAGAACATTGCAGTTTAGTTTAATGGCTGCAAGAGATTTATCTGTAATTAACACACCGCCACCTAACCGCTACCCTATTGAAAGTAGAGTAATACGTTTAAGTGAAGAAGTTATTAGAGATGCAATAGCTTACGAAATCTCTCGTGGAGGGCAAGTATTCTTTGTACATAATCGTATAGAAAATATCAAAGAAGTTGCCGGCATGCTACAACGCCTAGTGCCAGACGCAAAGATTGCCATTGGTCATGGTCAAATGGATGGTAAAAAACTGGAAGAACTCATGATTGCTTTTATGAATGGTGAATTTGATGTTTTGGTTTCGACCACCATTATTGAGAGTGGTTTAGATGTAAGTAATGCCAACACAATTTTTATAAATAATGCCAATAATTTTGGGCTTAGTGATTTACACCAAATGCGTGGTCGTGTGGGTAGAAGTAACAAAAAAGCATTCTGTTACTTTATTACCCCCCCGTATGAGGTTATGACGCCCGAAGCCCGCAAACGTATTGAAGCTTTAGAACAATTTACAGATTTAGGTAGTGGCTTTAATATTGCTATGAAAGATTTAGAAATACGTGGTGCCGGAGATTTATTGGGCGGTGAACAAAGTGGCTTTATTAACGAAATAGGATTTGAAACCTACCAAAAAATACTAGCCGAAGCTATAGATGAACTTAAAGAAAATGAATTTAAAGAATTGTATGAAGAGGTTGAAGCCGGCAAAGAAAAAGTCTTTATAAGAGATACCCAGCTAGATACTGATTTTCAATTACTCTTTCCTGATGATTATGTAAATAATATTACAGAACGTCTTAATCTTTATACCCAATTAAACGAAGTTGAGAATGAAGAAGGCTTGCAAAAATTCGAAGCTTCTTTACTAGACCGTTTTGGCGAATTGCCAGAAGAAGCTGTTGACTTACTCAATTCTGTTCGAATTAAGTGGATGGCTAACCATATTGGATTAGAAAAAGTGGTGTTAAAAAAGAACAAATTCTTGGGTTATTTTATAGCCGACCAACAATCACCTTTTTACCAAACTGATACGTTTACTACAGTATTACAATACGTACAAAGCCACCCTCAACAATGCCAATTAAAAGAAAAGCAAACCAGAAATGGCTTGCGTTTACTTTTGGTTTTTGACCGTATTACAAGTGTAGAAAATGCGCTAAAAGTTTTAGAGCCAATTGCACCTGTTAAGAATTTTGTTGAATCTAAATAGTTTTTTAAGGCTTGGCATATGTATAAGTGCCTAACTTTTGTACGCTATAATAAGAATCTAAACCTCCAATACCAACACAATCTAAATGCTCCAAGTTAATGTCTCCATTAGCTGCAATACAATTATCTGGCAATTGCAACTGAGTTATTTTACCTATGATTAGACGAGTATCATTACATTTAATTAAGTGTTCTTCTTCAAACTCTAGGGCTATTTTAATAGTACTTTCTTTTACAAAAGGGGCTTTAAAATTTGCATAATATTCTTCTGTAAGTCCAACCCTTTCAAACTCTGAAACACCACGTTCATACTTTGCAGAAGTTTGGTGCGCTTTTTTATGAATTTCAGTGGTAATCTGGTTTATGGTATAAACACCTGTTTCTTTTATATTTTCATAAGTATGACGCTCAACAGTGGTTGGTCGTAAAACAAAACCTAAATAAGGAGGATTTGCCCCTATATGAACCACTGAATTAAAAATAGCCAAATTGGATTTTCTTTCCTTTGAAATTGTGGCTATAAGATTGGCAGGTTTAATTCCAGAAACTTTATTTAACAAATTACCACGATAACGACTTGGCATTTCCATTAAATCATCAAATGAAAAAATCGGCATAGCTTTTTTATCAAAGATATTGAGATAGTAAGAATTGGGTATAAGAAAGCCCTTTAAAAAAGGGCTTAAGATTAGTTAGTTATTATGGTTTTACTTATGCAATTTTAGACTTGTATGATTTGGAAACAAACTTTAATTCTCTTTTAATCCTAGAATTTTTGAATTTATACAAACGAGCAACTTCGATATTTTGAGTATTTGTAACGTTTACTTTTGTCACTAAAGTTACCTGTTGTATTGTGGTTTCAACCTTAATCAGCTTTGCTGGCGTATTCGCCATTGCTGCAGTACTTATTAAAATTCCAAAAACTAAGGTTAAAATTGTTTTCATGACTTGGGTAATTCTTACAATGTAAAATTACCCAGAGTACTAGCCTGCAATAGCTTTTGGTCGTTAATCCAGATAAAAAAATCGCTCAAAAACAAGAAAACAGATAAAGTGCTTTTTATCATCGATAAATGATTTTTAGCTCAAAAACCAATTACCGATTGGAACTGCATTTAAACGATTTTCTGTTCTATGTCTTTAATGAACAAAGGTTAGAACATTATGATTTTATTATTAAATTTGACTATTATCCTTTTTTAGTCAATATGTCAAATATTAAAAAACAGCTTATTCACGTAGCTAGTGATACCTTTAGTAAGTACGGCTATTATAAAACCGCTATGGAAGACATTGCCAAAGCAGCCCAAAAAGCAAAGGGCTCTTTATATTACCATTTTGGAAGCAAAGAATTGCTGTTTGAAGCTGTTGTGCTGCAAGAATTGGATAAATTAAAAGAGGAGTTAACTCAAGTTTTTGCAGATAAAAACTCTGATACAAGAACAGTAATACATAGTTACATGTTAAAACGAATGGAGGTTTTACGCAATGCCCCTAATTATCAAGAAACGTTACGACCTAACTTTTATGAACATTATGATTTTGTAAACAGTGTAAAAGAAAACATGGTTTCTTGGGAGGTAGCGCAATTAGTAATACTAATTGAAAGAGGGGTTGCTAACCATGAATTAGACTTACCTGGCGATTATAAGGTATATGCACAGGTATTAGTGATGCTTTTGCAAGGACTGGAACCTAACTTTTATTTAAAAGGAGAATATGATCGCTTAGAATCTCACTTTGATAACCTCATCAAAATAATAACTAAAGGAATTTCAACATAAACAGTCATGAAAAGACTTAAATACCTTTTTGTTTATACTATACCTATAACCGTTTTTATTGCCTTCAATTTTAAGGGAATTTGGACCTTTTTACCACTTTTAGTTTTCTTTGGACTTGTTCCGTTATTGGAATTATTGATACCAGCTGACAGGGCCAATATGGATACAAAACTTGCAGAGGATGAAAAAAATCAAAAAATCTACGATTACATTTTATACGGCACCTTACCCCTACAATTAGGATTTTTAATCTATTTCTTTTTTATAATTGACAACACTTTATATGGCAGCATAGAGTTTATAGGGCGTATTACTGCTATGGGTTTTATGTGTGGAGTAATAGGTATTAATGTAGGGCATGAATTAGGACATAGACCTACTCGATGGGAACAATTATTAGGAGAAATTCTTTTACTTACTTCTTTAAATACCCATTTTTTACCCTACCATAATGCAGGTCATCATAGAAACGTAGCTACACCACAAGATTCAGCAACAGCTCGCAAAAATGAACTACTATTTGTTTACTGGTTTAGGTCTCATTTTGGTAGTTATATAGAAGCATGGCAACTAGAAAATAAAAGATTACACGCTGAGGGTAAATCATGGTTAAGTCTACACAATAGTATGGTTGTATATACCCTTGCCAACCTTGCCGTTCTTTTTAGTGTTTTCTATTTTTTCGGATACAAAGTGCTCATTGCTTTTGCTGCTGCAGCTGTAATAGGTATTATACTTTTAGAAACGGTAAATTATATAGAGCATTACGGCTTACTACGTAAAAAAAACGAATACGGCCGTTACGAACCGGTAAGACATCATCACTCCTGGAATTCTGACCATCCTATTGGTAGAACGTTATTATTCAATCTTTCTAGACATTCTGACCACCATTATAATGGAAGTAAAAAATATCAAATGTTAAAATCACACGAGAAAAGTCCGCAAATGCCTACGGGTTACCCAGGCATGATGCTTTTAGCCTTATTTCAACCCCTGTGGTTTTTAGTGATGAACAAAAAGTTGAAGCAATTTGAATAAGTATTTTATCGAAAAAAACTTCTGATAAATACTAAGACCTAAAATACGCGTTGTAGAAAATATACTTCTATTATGGCACAATCGATAAAATATAGGCGACGAAAAAAGTCTATAAAGGGAATTTTCCTTTTAGCCTTTATTATTTTATTACTTAAAGTGTTGCTGTATTTTTTATTAGAAAATGGTTTAATGCTTCACTTTAGATTAGAGCAATAATCTAATTCTTGTTTTACAACCCTATTCTTAAAGGCTTTTTTAAAGAACCATTCATCGATTAACCATTGAAAAACTGGAACTTACCTCGTATATCATCTTCTTAAAACAAACCATTCGTCTACACTTTTTTAATATCTATCCGCCTTGGATAATAATCAGCAAATTTCAACGATACATTTGCTCAAAAAACGAGACATGGTTAAAATGACAAAAATTAATTGGATACTTTTTTTCTTTATTATGGTGTCTTTTTTACAAGGCATTGCAGGTGCTATTGTATTACTAACCCATTAATAAAACCCTTAGACTCTAAAATTTCTTCTTAATTAACAAGGTACCCTCTTGGTCATAATAGCGCCAAGTACCAGACTGTTCATCCTCTTTATATCTACCAGTTATTTTTAGTTTTCCGCTGGGATAAAAGTATTGATACCTACCATGCTTTTTGCCATCTTTAAGCGCAACTTTAAATTTTAATTTACTGTTAGAATAACTTACCTGATACTCTTTTAGATTTAAATCTGGCGGATAAATCGGCGGAATTTCAAATACCCTTTCATCGTTGTCAGATGATAATTTTGAAAGTGGTTGCTTTCTCTTGACTATCGATTCATTCTTAAAAAAAGGGTGTTGCTTAACTTCATTAACATCTAAATAAGAAAGTACTAATCTAGATTTAAATTCAGCTTCATCTGGCATTAATTGAAATCCGGCTAACGGAAAACAAATAAAATAGTCTTTGTTTTTTCTGAGTTTATCCTTTGTGTCTAGAGTTGCGGTTTCATAGAAACTATTAAAAAGCAGCGGTACATTTGCATAAACAAAAAGGCTAGATTCACTCGAAAAGTCCTTTGTAAACTCTTGATAAGTTGATGACTCTACTAAAGTTTCTTTAGCTATATATTTATCAATTATATGTTTAAGGGTATTAGGACTATCACTAAAAACCACATTATCTTCTAAGATGATAAAATATGGTTTATCAAACTCCTCAAACCTATTCCCTAAAATATCTTTAAAAAAACCCTTAATAGATAAGAAGTTTATCTCATAGCCCTTGTAAGTAACAGCTTTAAATTTTACGGGAGTGCGTTTTTTTATCTGTGCTAATACAAAAGCTAATTTTTCTTTAGCAAGTTTTTTGTCTTTAGTCTGCAATACCAAAGCCAATGGATTTTTCACCTGTTTGGTATTAGTTGGTAATTGTAGAATGGAAATTTCAGAACCTATCCAACTTACAAAATCTTCTTTAATATTAATTTTTAAGAACTTCTCCAAGGATTCAATTCCACTAGCATAGCTCTCAAATTCTTTAGGAGAGGCCTTTTGTAGACTTTCTAAATTGCTATAGAATTCTTCAAAACTAGAAAATCCATAACTTAAATATAGAGCAGTATCGTCTGGAGCAATTGCTGAGAGATAACGTTCACTAACTCCAGATTTTTGAAGTGCTTTTAAGTAGATTTCATTTAAAGATTTTATGTTGGTATACCCCTCAGCAGTTAGTTTACTTTCACTATTAACATCAATATGAAATCCAGAGAAGTCTAAATTCTCACTTACCCTTTGCCCCCAAGTACTTGGTTGCGCATAATACTGATTTAGGTAATCATCAAAATATTGGTATTGTACGTAAAGTCTAAAAAGGTTTTCATAACCCACCTTTTTGTTTACCGCTATAAAATTGAGATTACGTCCAATTTCAGGCTCTTTATATTGGTCAATAGCCGCTTCAATAAGCGTGTGTGTATAAGACGCTATAAGTTGATTTTTAATAAATGAAAGGTATAATGTTTCTTTTTCTTTATTATTAAAAACCTCTAAAATTTCATGGTCATGATAGGTTCTTCTGCTTAACGAATAATCTTCATTCAACAGCGTATTAAAATAAGATTTAAGTAGATTTAGATTAGCAATTCTTTTTAAATCTAACACATAAAACAAGCCATAATCATTTGGCGTTGTCATATGAACAGAAATGTAAAAAGACCTATTATCAAAGAATTCAAACAAACTTTTACGCTCATTAAAAAGCGTATCTATACGTTGAATATTTTCTGTAAGGTTAGAAAAGTAATCGTTATCTGTAAGATGAGACCAAGCTTCACTTTCACTTATCACATTCCAACTTTCTACGGGCTTATCAGATTCGATAATAAAGACCGCATCTTTAGGAATTAAATATATAGGTTGCAGATTTGTTTTTGGAGCTAGCACAAAAATGTACAATAGGTAAATTGCATATGCAACTAAAACTACAAATACACCTAACCGTAAATTCTTCCTTAACATTGGTACGAAAGCTATACCTAGCTAACGTTAATGTCTAAAATTTAGTTCGTTATAAAGTCTTTAAATCTTTAATTGTTCTAAATGCCATATCAACTTGTTCATCATTTACCAAAATGGTAAACTCATTGGTTGTTGAGATAACTTCGTACAGTATAATACCTTCCCAAGCTAAACGCTGAAAAATAAAATAATAGATACCGGGCACAGATACATTTTCAGCAGGTAGTTTAACAGTTACAGAAGAAAGGTTGGTAGCTTTTTGGGTACAACGTTCATCTTTAAAAAAATCTTCAACAACATTGTCTAGCGTATTACTTACAACAATATTTATTTCATTAACACCTCTAGAAGAGGTGTAGAAAATGTCTTGATTCTCGTGAACTTTTTCTAATAATTTAGCCTGTTGAGCCAAAATAGTTTCTGAGGAAAGAAAGGTATAGTCAGTAAGATTAGAGCGCACTGTAATTTCACCAATATTTTTTAAAACTTTTACAATACGGTGCGTGGCACGAAACTCTAAATCATCTGAAAGACGCTTTAAAGCCATAACTATAGCACCATCTTTTACATCTTTACCTAACACATCTGCAATCTCTGGTCGTATTTGACGAGATAGTGAAGTAAGGTTAATAATACCCTGTGCCAATGCACTTTGCAAGAATGGCTTTTTTTTAATGTATTGCTCAACTACAGCCGATATTGTTTTCATATTGGTAGGTTTGAGGGCAAAAATAACTTTTTGTTATAAATAAAACAAATGGTTAGAAAAAATTAAAGCAATCTTCCAAGTGATTTAATATAAACGAATTGCCTTTTTTTAAGATGGTAATTACATCAAACCTAACATCAACATCTAAATCATTTTCTACAACATAATGGTCTGCTGCCATTATCAATAATTTTATCTTTTTTTTACCAATGGTATCGGCTATACTTTCATGAAACTCAGAGCTTCTAGAGCGCACCTCAACAATTGCTAGGGTTTCACCTTTTTGAGCAATTACATCAATTTCTGCTTTTAAATATCTATAGTTTCGGTATCTAATTTGATACCCATTCTTTATCAAAAAAGCAACGGCTTTTTCCTCACCTAGCTTACCAAATTCATTATGAACCCCCATTCAAAAAAATCTAAAAAATTAAAAAATAGATGCATTTCATCGAAAAAAAGACACATTTTGTCGTATTCTCCAAATTTGAATTTAAATTTATAACCTCAAGAACCACACCTACCTACAACACATAGTTGCCCAAAGCTATGCGAAATAATTATTATGCCTTTTTGCTATGGAAATGTTTGTAAACTGTAATACATCCGGTCTAGCTACCTACGCTCCAGCCTTAGATATTCTTAGGGTTCAGCATTTATATAGAAGATTAGGGTTTAGTGCCTCTCATGAACAAATATCACAAGGCGTTGGTCAAACCGCCAATACCTTAGTTGATAATTTAGTTGACCAGGCGTTAAACTCACCTACTATTGCTGCACCAGAATGGGCTAATTGGACAAATGCCGATTACCCTGCAGATGACGATTTAAGAAGACAATTATTTAGAACACAAGCAGAAGAATTTGCCATTTCTTATGGTGAACAAATGCTTGCTAATAATTTAAGAGACAGATTAAGTTTTTTCTGGTCTAACCACGTGGTTACCCAAAAAAGTATTTATGATTGTAATGCCTTCTTATACGAGTATATAGATTGCTTACAACGTAATGCTCTTGGTAATTTTAGAACTTTAATTAGTGAAGTAGGATTAACTAGTGCCATGCTATACTATTTAGATGGTGCCTTCAATAATGGTAATAATCCAAACGAAAATTACGCAAGAGAACTTTATGAGCTATTTACTCTGGGTGATGGTAATGGGTATACTGAAGAAGACATTGTAGAAACTGCCAAAGCACTTACGGGTTATGTTGAACGCGGTGAAGTTGGCTGTACCAAAGTTACGTTTAGAGCAGACCGTTTTGATGAAGGTCCAAAAACTATTTTTGGCCAAACGGGTAATTGGGGTTATGATGATGTAATTGATATTTTATTTACTCAGCGAGCAAATGAAATAGCCTATTTTATCTGCAAGAAATTATATGAATTTTTTGTGCATCCAGATTCTCAAGATGCTACAGGTAATGCAGACGTTATCATAAATGGTTTAGCAAATACATTTGTAAGCAACAACTTTGAAATTGCCCCCGTTCTAAGACAACTCTTTAAAAGTGAACACTTTTTTGATGAAGAAGCAATAGGTGTTATCATAAAATCACCTGTTGACCTATATTTCAACTTTGCCAAAGAAATGAATTTTTCTTACGACAGTGGTTTTGTACAAAATATGCTCGATGCTAGTGCATTAATTGGTCAACAAGTATTTGAACCCGTTGATGTAGCTGGTTGGCAACGCGACCGCCAATGGATTAATACCAACTACATTATTGGTAGATGGTTAACTATGGAGGTTTTTATAGACCTAATGTTTCAAGCAGACCAGGAGCTTTTTAGAACCGTAGCCATGGATTTGGTGGGACCTGCAGATAGCAATACATCAAATCCTGAAATTGTAGTACGTGCCCTAGTAAACAAGTTTACTCCCAAAGGTTTACTTACAGAACAAGATTTTGAAAATGCTATGGATGCATTTAAAATAGACGATGTACCAGAAAACTATTACTCACCAGATTATATAGATGATGGGTTAAGTTTATGGATGTTAGCCGTAAGTATGGAAGCACCAATACAGGTGTATACACTTCTACGTTATTTAAGCAGACAACCCGAATTCCAACTAAAATAAAACCTACCCCAATGTGCGATAATCACGATAATCATAAGACAACATCACCATATAAAGGTCTTGAACATGAAGGTCATGACCAGGAACATAAAAACTGGAGTCGCAGGTCTTTTTTACAAGCCTTAGGTATTGCAGGTTCTGGAACTATGCTTCTAGGACACAATATGTTATCTGCTTCAGCCCCATCACCTTTAACAGCTGCTATTGCGGCTGCTGAAACCGATAATATTCTAATACTTATTCGTTTAAATGGAGGTAATGATGGATTGAGTACCGTAATTCCTATACAACAATACGACACTTATGCTAATGCAAGACCCAATATTTATATTCCAGAAAGTAAGATTTTAAAACTTACTGATGATTTTGGGGTTCCCACTTATATGAACTCTCTAGAACCAATGTGGGGAGAAGGGCAATTTAAAGCTGTTCATGGGGTAGGATACCAGAATCAGAGCTTATCCCACTTTACAGGGTCAGACATTTACGCGAACACAGACCTGACCACAACGGGTTTCAATGGATTAAATACCGGATGGATGGGTAGGTATTTTGAAGATATCTACCCTGACTATTTGGTAAACCCACCTGAAGCACCAGCTGCTGTACAAATTGGTAGCATTTCAAATTTGGTTTTTCAAGGCGATGAAACCAACTACGCCTTTGTGACCAATAATGTTGACCAACTTGAAGAAATTGCACAAACTGGTGAATTTTATGATTTAACCAATTCACTCTTTGGTGACTGTATGTATGGTGACCAACTTCGATTTTTAAGAGGTGTTGCCAATACCACATATGAATACGCTGGTAAGATTCACGATGCTTACATGCGCGGTCAAAACCAAGTGGAATATCAAGACAACGGTTTTGCAAGACAATTGGCCCTTCTAGCACGGTTAATAAAAGGTAATCTAGGTACAAAAGTATATATGATATCTATGGGTGGTTTTGACACTCATGGCAATCAACCGCTAGCACATGAACGTTTAATGTCGACCTTATCAATTGCTATAAACAATTTTTACGAAGACATTGCTTTTACACAACAAGATGATAAAGTATTGAGCATGACGTTTTCAGAATTTGGTAGACGAATTTTTGAAAATGGCTCAAATGGTACAGACCACGGAAAAGCAGCACCTACCCTCTTCTTTGGTTCTGGATTAAACGGCAGTGCATTTGTTGGTGAACACCCAAGATTAGATGAACCTAATAACCGTGGCAATCTAGAATACACCATGGATTTTAGAGATTTGTATGCTACAGTTTTAGCTGAATGGTTGTGTGTACCTATAGATAAGGTGGAACAACATATGTTAGACCACCCGTATTCTCCAGTTGATTTAGGCTTTAATTGTAGTGGCGTTGAATTTCCAGATATTGCTATGGATAGTGACCCACCTACTCCAATTGATACACCGCCTAGAGATAATGGTGAGGTTGGTAGTGCAGAAACTTCAACTCAAATTGTACACACTCCGTACTATCCTACGGAACAAGCGCCACATATTCATTTAGAGATGCCAATTACAGCCCACGTAGACATACAGTTGTACAATATTTTAGGTCAGAACGTAGGTACTGTTTTTAATGAAATGGTCACAGAAGGTTCAGTAGAAATTAATATTAGAGAACGTGTAAGAGATACACTTTCTACAGGTAAATATATTTATCAAATAAATGTAGCCAATCAGAAAATGAGTAAATCAGTAATGATTATGTAATCACTAGGAAATAACCCCACATTTTATTTCCAGTAACCTCCGAATGTACTTCACCCCGCCCCAAATTGTTGGATTTAGTCTTCGGAGGTTTTTTTATGCCTTTAACTCTAGCAACAGAATGTTACAAAAACAGTAGCTAAATGCCTATTTTTGCGGCTTAATTAGAGTTAAAATGTCGCAGAACAATCCTTCTAGATATACCATTACCGCTGCTTTGCCATACACCAACGGCCCCATTCATATTGGGCATTTAGCTGGCGTATACGTACCCGCAGATATTTACGCACGTTATCAGCGCTTGCAAGGTAAAGACGTCGCTTTTATTTGTGGTAGTGATGAGCATGGCGTAGCAATACCCATGAAAGCGAAAAAAGAAGGTGTTTCGCCACAAGAAATTATAGATAAGTATCACACAATTATTAAAGATTCCTTTACGGAATTTGGGATTAGTTTTGATAATTATTCTAGAACGTCTGCACCAATTCACCATGAAACTGCGTCTGATTTCTTTAAAAAATTATACGAACAAGGGGATTTTATAGAAGAAACTACCGAGCAGTTGTTTGATGCAGAAGCCAACCAATTTCTAGCAGACCGTTTTGTTACCGGTACCTGCCCTAAGTGCGGTAATCCAGAAGCGTATGGCGACCAGTGCGAAAATTGTGGCACATCTTTAAACGCTACGGATTTAATCAATCCAAAATCAACCATTTCTGGAGCAGTTCCCACTCTAAAAGAGACCAAACATTGGTTTTTGCCCCTAGACCGGTATGAAGACTTTTTAAAAGAATGGATTCTTAAAGGTCATAAGAAAGATTGGAAACCCAATGTATACGGGCAGTGTAAATCTTGGATAGACGATGGCTTAAAACCCCGTGCGGTTACCAGAGATTTGGATTGGGGTATTCCCGTTCCAGTACCCGGTGCAGATGGCAAAGTATTGTACGTTTGGTTTGATGCCCCTATTGGCTATATCTCTTCTACCAAAGAATGGGCTGCTAGGGAAAATAAAGAATGGGAGCCCTACTGGAAAGACCAAGACACCAAAATGTTGCATTTTATTGGGAAAGATAACATTGTCTTTCACTGTATTATCTTCCCAAGTATGCTTAAAGCACATGGCGATTTTATTTTACCAGAGAATGTACCGGCAAACGAATTTTTGAATTTGGAAGGCAACAAATTATCCACTTCTAAAAATTGGGCGGTTTGGTTGCACGAGTATTTACAAGAATTCCCAGACATGCAAGATGTGTTGCGTTATACCTTAACTGCAAACGCACCAGAGACCAAGGATAACGATTTTACGTGGAAAGATTTTCAAGCTCGCAATAACAACGAGTTGGTAGCCATTTTTGGCAACTTTATTAACCGTGTAGCCGTATTAACACACAAATATTACAACGGCGTGGTGCCTACCCCTTCAGAATTTACTGAATTAGATTCGCAAACCTTAAAAACCATGCGTACCTATCCGCAAATCTTAACCGATTCTTTGGAGCGTTACCGTTTTAGAGAAGCGAGCCAAGAATTAATGAATTTAGCCCGTTTGGGGAACAAATATTTGGCAGATGAGGAACCTTGGAAATTAATAAAGACCGATGAAGCCCGTACCCAAACCATAATGTACGTAGCGCTACAGATAGCTTCTGCACTTGCCATATTGAGTGAACCTTTCTTGCCTTTTACTTCCGCTAAATTAAAAGGCATACTTGGTATTAATTCAAGCGAAAACTCGCTAGATTGGAAAGACATTAGTTCAAAAGAAGTTTTACTTGCCGATGGCCAGACTATAAATAAAAGCGAACTACTTTTCCGTAAAATAGAAGACAAAGAAATAGAAGCCCAATTGGAAAAATTAGAAGCCACCAAACTAAGTAACGCCAGCACCAATGCCGATGCTGCGCCTCAGAAAGAAACCATCACCTATGAAGAATTTACCAAATTAGACATTCGGGTTGGGACCATTTTAGCGGCAGAAAAAATGCCAAAGGCAGATAAATTATTGGTGCTTAAAGTAGATACAGGTATAGATGTGCGCACTATTGTTTCTGGTATTGCACAAAGTTTTAAGCCAGAAGACATTGTAGGTAAAAAGGTAACAGTATTGGTGAATTTAGCGCCAAGAAAATTAAGAGGTGTAGAAAGCCAAGGCATGATTTTAATGACGGAAAACACGGATAACAAATTGGTTTTCGTAAACCCAGATGAAGATGGGGTTGCCAATGGGGAGGGAATTAGTTAGCACATAGCCGCGCTTTAATTTTCTAATTACTAATTGATTGCAGGGGAGAGTAAAAAACACCTATACTTATTTAGGTCTCGACTGCGCTCGACCTGACAATTAATTAAAGGTGAACACTAGGCCAAAAAAGTTATGTTTAGTTACTATGTTTACATATTACTTTGCTCCGATGGACTAACCTACACCGGCATTACAAATGATATTGCTAGGCGATTAATTGAACACCAAAATGGTCTAAACCCGAATAGCTTTACATTTAAACGAAGACCGGTAAAACTTATTTTTAAACAAGAATTCAATCATGTTCTTGAAGCTATATTTTTTGAAAAGAAAATCAAGAAATGGAGCGCAAAGAAAAAGTTAGCATTAGCAAATGGTGATTTTGACCTTTTACAAATTTTATCTGAATGTAGAAATGCTACGCATTCAAAGTACAATTCGTAATATTTTAATTTATCATCGAAAAATATCAACTTGTGATAATGTCACCTCGAGCGCAGTCGAGAGTTTAAAATACTTGATATTAAACAAGGTCTCGACTGCGCTCGACCTGACAGCACTAAATCTTCTACATCTATGAACGCAATCCAATTCATCACCCAAAACACCCAACTAGACAGCAAAAGCGTAGCCAACACCGTAAGTCTTCTAGATGAAGATTGTACCGTACCCTTTATAGCCCGTTATCGCAAAGAACGTACAGATAATTTAGACGAGTTGCAAATTGGTGAAATTGTAAAGTTTAAAGAAGCTTTTGAAGCCCTAGAGAAACGTAAGGCTACCATTTTAAAAGCTATAGAAGAGCAAGATGCTTTAACATCAGAACTAAAAACTAAAATAGACCAAACAGTAGACACCACGGTCTTGGAAGATATTTACCTTCCCTTTAAGAAAAGTAGAAAAACCAAGGCAGAAAAAGCGCGTAAAAATGGATTAGAGCCTTTGGCAAAAATCATCATGGCGCAGCGCACTACAGATTTGGACTTTACCTCGGGTAAATACACAAACGCAAATGTACCAAACGAGAATGCTGCTTTAGAAGGCGCAAGACATATTATTGCAGAATGGATTAATGAGCGTACAGATATTCGCAACCAGATAAGGACGCAGTTAGAAAAATTTGCCCAGTTAGAAACTAAGGTAATCGGCACAAAAAAAGATGATGAAAAGGCGCAGAAATACCAAGATTATTTTGATTGGAACGAGTCCCTTTCCCGCTGTCCATCGCACCGATTGCTAGCCATACTTCGTGCGGAGAGCGAAGGGTTTATTCGCGTTAAAATCAGTATTGATGACGACCATGCCTTGGATAGAATAGACCGAAAGGTTATTAAAAGTAACAATGCCTGTGCAGACCAGATAGCCATGGCGGTAGAAGATGCGTATAAACGATTGCTACTACCTTCTTTATCCAACGAAATTTTAAAGCAAGCTAAAGTAAAAGCAGACGAGGCGGCCATTGCGGTATTCACCAAAAATTTAAGGCAATTACTTTTAGCCCCACCTTTAGGAGAGAAACGTATTTTAGCCATAGACCCTGGGTTTAGAACGGGTTGCAAATTGGTTTGTTTAGATGCCAATGGCAATCTGTTACATAACGAAACCATTTATCCGCATCCGCCACAAAAACAATTTAGGGAAGCTAGTAAAAAGATAGCTTCTTTAGTAGATGCCTATAAAATTGAAGCCATAGCCATTGGTAACGGTACTGCTTCTAGAGAAACTGAAAACTTTGTAAAAAACACCCCTTTTAAGCGCGATTTAGAAGTATTTGTGGTGAGTGAGGCTGGAGCCAGTATTTATTCTGCCTCTAAAATAGCTCGAGACGAGTTTCCAAATTACGATGTTACCGTACGTGGAGCCGTTTCTATAGGTAGGCGTTTAGCAGACCCCTTGGCAGAATTGGTTAAGATTGATGCCAAAAGTATTGGTGTTGGACAATACCAACACGATGTGGACCAATCTAAATTAAAAACCGCCTTAGACACCGTGGTAGAAAGCTGTGTAAACTCGGTTGGGGTAAACGTAAACACGGCGAGTGAATCGCTTTTGAGTTATGTTTCTGGTATTGGTCCAAAACTAGCTGAAAATATAGTTAATCACAGAGCAGAAAATGGGGCTTTTACTTCTAGAGAAGCAATAAAAAAAGTGCCTCGCTTAGGGGGTAAAGCTTTTGAACAAGCGGCTGGCTTTTTACGTATTCGTGATGCGGAAAATCCATTGGATGATTCGGCCGTACATCCAGAGAGTTATGGTATTGTAAAACAAATGGCAAAAGACCAAGGTGTTCCATTAACCAAGATTGTACGCAATACAGCAGTGCTAAAAAACATCAACCTAAAAAAATACCAAACGGAAACCATTGGTTTGCCAACCTTACAAGATATTCTTGAAGAGCTAGAAAAACCCGGACTAGACCGAAGGGAAAAAGCCAAAGCTTTTACGTTTGACCAAAATATTAGAACTATAGAAGATTTAAGGTCAGGTCAATTGCTGCCCGGCATCGTTAACAATATCACCAACTTTGGTTGTTTTGTAGATGTAGGTATAAAAGAAAGTGGGCTGATTCATGTTTCCAATTTATCTGATAGCTATGTGAGTGATGTCAATAGCATTGTGAGCTTGCATCAACAGTTAATTGTAAAAGTTTTAGATGTGGATGTAAAACGAAAACGTATTCAATTAAAACTACACAAAGCATAAAAAATCCCCGACCAAGGTCGGGGATTGCTAACTAACTCAAACTAAAAACAAGGTTTCCACTTTACTTTTGCATAGCGGTATTCTTTACCTTTTTTGCAGTTATTCTTAACTTGTTATTAAATATTTCGGAAGCTACATTTCGTTGCGTTCTTAATCTTTCTCTTACCTCTAACACATAGATACTATCACTATTTTCTGGCCGTGATTTTGACTTTAGGTATTTTGAAGTTTTTATTGCTGATTTACCGGTTGTAGTGTAATCAATAACATCAACTAAATCACCATTTTCATCATAAATTTCTTCTCTAACTAAAACACCGTCTTCATAGAACAAAATATAACTAACATTACCATTTTGACCATAACCTGTTAATCTAGACAGGAAGAAATTAGCATCATACTCAAATTCTTCAGTTAAATATATAGTTCCATCAGGGAAGGCGTAAGTTATTATAGAAGTAAAACCAAATTCATTATAGGTGAAGTTTCTAATACCATATACTTCTCCATCTGGCCAAATAGAATATTCTGTAGTTACAAATCCACTGGCATCATATTCATATTCTAGGTAGTAATTAAAACTTCCATCAAAATATACATCTAAACGTGTTCGTTGCCCAATTTCATTATAATAACTAACCGATAATATTTGGTCATTGGCTAAGTATTCGGTTGATTTCGCAAGTTGGTATCCATTATATTCTTCAATAATGTAAAAGTCTAGATTACCCTCAAAGTAATATTCTACACGTCTACCTTGTATACTATCTACCCCGAACTCTGTTATCTCTTTATAACTAATAAGACCGTTCTCGTCATACCAATAACTTGTTGTAATGCTAGAACCATCTTCAAAATTTTCACTTTCGTAAGTTATCTGGCCATTGTTATATGTTTCAGTTGATGTTTGTACACCGTTTTGATAAATTGTTGTTCCAACTTGACCGTTACTACTTTCATAAGTATTTAATGTTAGCACTTCATTTTGATTATAAGTGTAAGTTCCGGTAGATGAAAATGAAACTCCGTCACTAGTAGTGCCTTGCTGAGATTCCACATAAGAAACTAATTTGTTATTAGTATCGTATTCAAAAGAATCAGTAACACTCGCTTCTGAAGAGGTAAAAACCAATTCGCCATTTTGGAAAAAATTGTCTTCAAAAAGTCTATCATACGTAATTAGCGAAATATTGTTTTGGTCATTATAAGTATAGTTAAAGTTTCTACGTGAGTAAAAACTACTATTATCCGCACGTTGGTCATTATAAATACGTTGTGCGGTTGCTATTAAATCATTGTTATAGGTTAAATTCCAAGTAATAGTAAAGTCTCTGGTTGGGTCTTCTTCCGCAAAATCTCTAAAATAAGAAAGTGGCCTGTTAGCTGTGTCGTGAGCAGTGATATAATTGTTATCAATTCTTGACCCATCTGGCACTACAAACCCAATTACACTTATTTGGTTTAAGGCATTGTAAGTTAATTGCACCAAACGTTGGTTAGTAGCATTTGTAGCAGAATACGTTCCTTTTAAACTATTTGCTCCATAGGTTGTTAAAAGCAAACTCTCTGGTAGACCATTAGCATTTGTTGAATTTACTTCAGCTTCATAAAAAACTTTACCCGAATACCGAGCTACAACTGCTACAGCTTGCAGAGCACCATCAGCGTTAAAAGTTGTTTTATAAATAGCACTAGTTGATGTATAGGTATAATCCCATGTTTGAAAAAAGGGTTGTATACCATTTACAAAATGAGATACAACCAAATTTTCTGGCGCAGAAAACGAAATACCCAAAGAAGCCGCCATATTTTCGGCTGCTTCTGACGGATACACCACGTTTAAAGCAAGCCCCAAGCTTTGACTTATGTTTATTACAATATCTGCTAATACTGCTTCAATAGGTTGACTAAAATCAATTTCTGTAATAGTAATAGTACTGGCTAATTCTTCAGTAATTGTGATACCATTGCTTTCATCACCATCGATATCTAAAGTTTGTAAAAGCGCCGCAATATTCTGAGATACAGGGTTTTCTATAGTAGCATTTGCATCTAAAGTTTGAGCAAGAGTTATTGGAGTAATGAGGTCTTGGCCAGTGGCAGACCCTAAAACAAGTTCTCCTATTTTAAAGGTAACTGTTTCACCCTCAACATAAGAGAATTCACCATTACCATTTGTGGTTCCAGATTGGGTTGCAGTTTCAAAAGTTAATCCTTCTACAGCACCATCTTTAAAAACACCTGTCAATACTGTAGGTTCGTTGGTACCATCTGGTTCTTCTTGATCAGGTTCTTCCTGAACGGGGTCGGGTTCCGGATTTGGAGTCTCATCTTCTTTACCACACCCCACAAAAATGAGTACTAGTAAAACAAAAAGTAAGCTTAATTTGCTATTTTTCATAATATAAAAAATATTTGGATTCTTAGTAAACCATACAAAAGCATAATTAAATTATGAAGGCGTTTTGGGAAACCTTTTTAGGGGAAGAAATAGTACACTACAAGTTTAGCTGCAAAAGATTCTAATGACAATACCCGTATATTGGTATTTTTATAGGTAAATTAAATCTGCTTAATAATGTTTATGAATTCTGGGCGCGCTGCAAACGGTCGTTTATTGAGCGTCCTAAGCCTACTTCTGGTAGTTCTTCAGCAATGATGATATCGAGATTCATAGCATCTAATTGGTGCAAATATTGATAAAGATTATGCGCAGCTTCTTTTAAGTTTTTTGATTGAGAAAGCACTTTAGTAACTAGACTACCGGAATAATCATCTCGATAATACGAAAGAATACCAATTTTTTTGTTTTTAAATTCAGACAACGATTTCTCTATATTCTGAGATAGTAGTAATGGTGTTTTGGGCGAATAATGTTTACCCAACATACCTGGTGCAACTGGGGTATTCTCCTCTCTTATGTATAACTTTACATTACCAACACATGCTTCAATTTCTTCAATAGCTACTCCTCCTTTTCTATAAATCACTGGCAAATCATCTTCAAAGCCAACAATAGTAGATTCTAAACCTATAATACAAGGACCGCCATCCAAAACTGTAACAGCGTCTCCAAAATATTGATTTACATTTTGAGCAGAAGTTGGACTAACTCGAGTAAACGGGTTAGCACTAGGTGCCGCAACCGGAAAATCTAGCCCTGCCAATAACTCAAGAGTTAATTTGTGATTTGGCATACGTATACCCACAGTGGGTTTACCTGCAGTAACCAAATCACTTACCTTTTCATTTTTTGGAAGAATTAAAGTTAATGGTCCGGGCCAGAACTTTCTTGCTAAAAGCTTGGCTTTTTCTGGAACATTTTTAGTTAATACTTGCAACTGTTCTACAGAATGAATGTGAACTATTAAAGGATTGAATGTTGGTCTACCTTTAGTCTTAAAAATTTTTTCTACAGCTGTATCATCCATGCAGTTTGCTGCCAAGCCGTATACAGTTTCTGTAGGTATAGCAACAACTTCACCGCTTTTTAATAATTGACGACATCTATCTAAATCTGTAGTGATTGCGGAAAACATGAAACAAAGGTAAGACGATTATCTTTTGGTCAGGGACATAATTATACGACCTTTGGGTAAAAAACTTTGCTTAAAATTGCCTACCATCCTATCTACAAACATCCGTTACCAGAAGGACATCGATTTCCGATGATAAAGTACGAGTTGTTGCCACAACAATTAAAACATGAGGGTATTAGTACTGAAGAAAATTTCTTTGAACCCACCTTAGCTTCAAAAGTGGATATTTTACGCGCCCATGAAGAAAATTATTACCAAAGGCTAATCAACTTAGAATTAACCCCTAAAGAAATTAGAAAAAGTGGTTTTCCACTATCTGATATTCTTGTAAAAAGAGAGCGAATAATAGCCCAAGGAACCCTACAAAACTGTCATTTTGCATTAGCGCATGGGGTAAGTATGAATATTGCAGGTGGCACCCACCATGCATATACCAATAGAGCTGAAGCATTTTGCTTGTTGAATGACCAAGCCATTGCTGCTCATTATTTATTATTTCACCAGTTGGCCAAAAAAATTTTGATTGTAGATTTAGATGTGCACCAAGGTAATGGTACCGCTGAAATATTTTCAGAAGTGGCAAACGTATTTACTTTTTCTATGCATGGTGAAGGCAATTACCCTTTCAAAAAAGAAGAATCAGACTTAGATATAGCCTTACCCAAGAATACTACTGACGAAACCTATTTAAAAATACTTACTGAAACCTTGCCTCAACTAATTAAACAGCAAAAGCCAGATTTTATTTTTTATTTATCAGGAGTTGACGTGTTAGCTTCTGATAAGCTGGGAACTTTAGGCTTAAGCATAGAAGGCTGTGCAGAAAGAGATGCTACCGTATTTAAACACGCAAAAGCAAATAATATTCCGATTCAATGCAGTATGGGCGGTGGATATTCGCCAGATATTAAGGTTATCTTAAAAGCACACGTAAATACCTATAAACTTGCTCAAGAGACCTATTTTTGACGGCTAAAAATTTTTAATGAGAACGATAAGTAGCCTTCTATTTACATTTCTTCTAATTACATCATCTATTGCCCAAGATATATCAGAACCAAAAGAAGATAAGTTATGGAATGAGTTTACCTATGATATGGGTAATGTATTTGGTGGTATGGGTTATGCGTATAGCCGACCAGCTCATTGGCAAGGTGAACAATGGGGTGATTTTGGTATGCTAACAGGGGGTACGCTAGCTTTGTTTTTGGTAGATGATGAAATTTATGATTGGACCCGAGGTTGGGAAGAAGATGTACCTAAAGCAGTAAAAAATTACGGCCATAAATACGGAAACCCAAATAATAACTACATGTTCACTGGTGCAGTTTATTTAACTGGCCTTTTTACAAAAAACGAAAAACTTCGTAGAACCGGAGTTTTACTTATTTCTTCTGCAACAGCAGGAGGCCTGCTGCAACAAGTAAGTAAACGTATTGTGGGTAGAGCAAGACCAAAAAGTGGGGCTACCTCTGGCACTTTTGACCCTTTACATTTAGACCGTGTTTACAATTATGATTCTTTCCCTTCTGGACATGCTATGTTAGCTTTTAGCAATGCCTACGCTATTGGTAAACAATTTAAAAGTCCGTGGATAAAAGCTGGGTTTTATACTGTTGGAATGATACCTGGTATTGTTAGAGTGGCAGATGGTTTCCATTGGATATCTGATGTTGCTTTTAGTACCGCTTTAAGCATTTTTATTGTAGAATCTATTGATAAGTATTTGGATAAAAAGTACAATGAAAAATACAACGACAGTAGAAACCAAGTAAACTACAGTTTACAATTTGGTTTAAATACCGTAGGACTACGCGTAACTTTTTAGTAATCCTAAATTGGTAATACCTAATACGAGTAGTTTAGCTTATTTTAGAATATTTCTTATTTAGATTTATTAAAAATAATTATTTTTGCTTTCGAAATATGGGTAAGAAAGCTAAAAAACTTCAGGCGACGCGATTAAAGGATTTAAATCCTAAAAAATGCAAAACCAAATGCTGCGATAAGTATAAAAAAGGTGAGCACAAAAGATGCAAAAAATGTCCGTGTTTTGACCTACTAAAAAAAGTAGCATAAAAAAACCGATGGCAGAACATGTCCGCCACCGGTCAACCAATCATCAATCAAAAAATTTAAAAATTACCCAAACTCAACTTTGGAGTATCAACTCGTAGCTGAGCTCCCATCACCAATCTTCTTGGATAATATGTTCTTTCATAGCTCTGATAAGAGTAGGTGTGACTATAAAAATTTTTGTTATGCTCACAAGCATCACTACAGTGTTTTGAATGTTTAGCATACGCTTCTTTTTTGCTTTTCATATAAACCAAATAAGCCTCCTTATTTTTCTTCTTTAAATCTTTCTCGTATCCTTTCTGATCTTTCCAAAAATCTTCTTCATCTGAAGTATCTTTAAATTTCACAGACTGCTCATAAGCAGCGTCTTCTTTTGCCCTATTCTGAAAATAAATAGATGAGGCTATACTAACATCCTGAGCATTTAAGCTAAATGTTATTAAAAAAACAAAAGACAACAACCAGAAAAGAAGGGGTTTCATAGCAAGCGTTTATAGTATTTACGTTGTAGTAGCCATTTAAGTTCTTAACAATTGGTTAAATAAAAACCCTAACTAGCAGTTGTCTTTTAACACAAAAAAAAGGAGGCATTGCCTCCTTTTTATATAAATACTAGGTATTAGTACTTATTTTCCTAAAAGTAAGAGCTCGTTACAGCGAACTTCGGTTATATATCTTTTTTCACCTTCTTTAGTTTCATATGCTCTGTGCGTAAGTTTACCCTCAATAGCTACTTGCTTACCTTTATTTAGGTAGTTTTCGACTATTTCAGCAGTTTTACCCCATGCTACGATATTATGCCATTGGGTGTCTTCTACTTTTTGTCCTTGGGCATTTTTATAGCTATCACTAGTGGCAATGCTAAATTTAGCAAGTTTGTTTCCGTTTTCTAAACTAATGATTTCAGGATCTTGACCTAAATTTCCAATCAACTGTACTTTGTTTTTTAGTGCGTTCATAATTTTAATTTTAATGTTAAACAGTTAATACTATCGACCGACTTTCAATCGACAAGGCAAACCTAAAAAGAGTGTTATTTGATAATCGGTTAAAACACATTTACTTTCGATTGTAAACGTTTGTAGTCGTTTGTTGTCGTTTATTTTAAAATAAAAGTGCCACAAGAAATATTAAATTATGACTTATGTAAAGTTTCAAAAAAACTGAAACTAAACGATTTTACCACTTTACTCAATCAAAAGCAATACTCACCAAAAGGTTCATCTTCTGGCATAGGCTTTGTTAACCTTTATTCTCATTTAAGTACATTTATCAATACGTATCTTTAAAAAGCTATTATGAAAAAAATCATTTTATTCCTTTTAACTCTATTACCACTACTAACCATGGCACAGTCAAAAAACTTTTTAGACACCCCTTATCTAGAGACAACAGCAAGAGTTGACACTACAATTACTCCTGATAGAATTTATTTAAGTATAACTATACAAGAGGCAGATTCAAAAGGCCGAAAATCTGTTGAAGAACAAGAAAATAAAATGGCTAGCAAACTTAAAGAGCTCGGTATTAATATAGATAAGCAATTAGTCATTAAAGATTTAAGTAGCGACTACAAGAAATATTTTCTTAGAAGTAAAGATGTAATGAAAAGCAAACAATTTTCACTAGTAGTTTATGACGGTTTAACGGCTGGTAAAGTAATGGCCGCTCTTGAAGATATGGGTTTAGCAAATACCTATTTAGAAAAAACTGAATATTCTAAAATGGATGAATTGGAACTAGAACTTAAATCTAAGGCTATAGAAAAAGCTAAACGTAAAGCAATAGCCCTTACTAAACCATTAGGGCAAACCGTTGAGAGTGCCATACATATTGTAGATAACTCACAACCATATTACCCAAGATATAATACTAGAATGGAAATGAAGTCTATGGCGGTAATGGATGCTTCACCAGAGCCCCTAGCTATAGATTTTGAAAAAATCAAAGTAGAAACCACAGTAAACGTTAAGTTTAAAATATCGCTTTAAGCAATGGGGTTATCCTTTGTTATAGACAAAGAATTTATAGGTAAAGATTACACCCAAAACAAGTTGGCCAAAGCAGAATATGAGGGATGTATATTTATTGAGTGTAAGTTCAATGGTGCTTTTTTAGACAATCAATATTTTACAGATTGTACTTTTAAAAATTGTGATTTAACTAACGCCAATATCTCCCATACAACTTTAAATTCAGTTGTTTTTGAAGAATGCAAGTTGGTTGGAATTCAGTTTGAAAATACAAACAGCATGCTTTGTTCATTTTCATTTACCAAATGTAACCTTCATTTAGCTTCATTTAACCGAATGCAAATACCTAAAACAGACTTCAAAGATTGTAATTTGAATGGGGTTGACTTTACCAACACAAATTTGGAAGGAAGTATTTTTAGCGGTTCAAACTTAAAAAACACCATTTTTGAATCTTCTAATTTAAAACTAGTAGATTTTAGCGCTGCATTAGAAGTTGTAATTGACCCTACCGTGAATACTATGCTTAAAGCCAAGTTCTCAATGAATAGCCTGCCTGGTTTATTACAAAAGTTTAATCTTCAAATTGAATAACTTTAAGTCATGGATACTAAAACCTGTTTAGAATGTGATACTCCTATTCAAGGGAGAGCAGACAAAAAATTTTGCTCTGATTATTGTAGAAACGCTTACAACAATAAACAGAATAAAGACAGTAAAAACTTAATTAGAAACATAAATAACAGATTACGTAAAAACTATAGGGTTTTAAATAGCTACAAATTAACGGATGGAAAAACCAAAACCACTAAAACCAAGTTAACAAACAGCGGATTTGATTTTGAATACATCACCAATACGTACACCACTAAAAAAGGAACTACCTATTTTTTTATCTATGATTTAGGGTATTTACCCTTAGACAATGACTTTTATATGATTGTTAAACGCGAATAAAAAAAGCCTTTCAAAAAATTGAAAGGCTGAAATATAGTTTAGTTTTAATTAAGTTTATTTCCAATTGACTCCACTTAACTTTAATGCGGCAATTACAATATCTTTTCTACTTATTTGCCCAACTAGCAAACCATCTTTCATAACAGGAAGCCTTCTACGATTGTGACGATTAAAAACACCTGCCGCGTCAAAAATTGACATATCTTCTGGTATGGTCTCTACATTTTTAGTCATAAAACGTTCAACACTTTTATCTAATATAGGCTGATTAAAATACCTGCTTTCAGAAATTTGTTTCATACAATCTGCCTCAGATATAATACCTACTAAAAAGCCATTATCATCTAAAACGGGCCCACCCGAAATATGATATTTGGCAAAAGCTTCCATCACTTCCAAAATTGATTGTTGGGGAGTAAATGTCACCAATTTCTTTGTCATATAATCAGAAACTAAAATTGGCGCATCTGTATTTTTCTTATTATCAATTTTTGCCCTTACTCCTTGAAAACTTTTTATTGCCATGCTATTTATTTTGCGGTTGATTTAGTAAGTTACGTAAAATTTTACGAATTTCATATTTTAATACTAAACCCAAAAAAAATAGCCCTCAATATTTTCTATATTTAACGCACCACCTACCAACACTTTTTTATGAAATTTTCCCAAACAATAGCAGTGCTGTTTTTGGTTTTTGTAACCTATTGGACGTTTTATTCGTTAACACCCAAATACGATGAAACAGAAAACAAGCCATTAACAGAATTTTCTACTACCCGAGCTTTAACCCATGTTAAAGAAATGTCTAAAAAGCCTCATGCGGTTGGTTTTCCAGCACATGATGAAGTAAAAGATTATGTAAGTGAACAACTGCGTAAACTTGGTTTAGAAGTAGAAACTCAAGAGGGTTTTTCTTTACGAGAAGATTGGGGTAATCTTGGTTATGTAAAAAATATCATTGCAAGAATACATGGTTCTAATTCTGGCAAAGCTTTATTGTTGCTCTCCCATTATGACAGTAATACGCATTCATCTTTAGGAGCAAGTGATGCAGCAAGTGGTGTCGCCACTATTTTAGAAGCCACTCGTGCTTTTTTAGAAAAAAACCAAGAACCTACAAATGATATCATCATTTTATTTACAGATGCAGAAGAAATAGGGCTTAATGGAGCTGAAAAATTTGTGAATGAACATCCATGGGCTGAAGATGTTGGACTAATTTTAAATTTTGAAGCAAGAGGTAGTGGTGGTCCCAGCATTATGTTGGTAGAAACTAATAGGGGAAACCAACACTTAATTAATGAGTTTGCAAAAGCAAATAGCGATTATCCCGTTGGTAATTCTTTGGCGTACAGTATTTATAAAATGTTACCAAATGATACCGACTTAACATCTTTTAGAGAAAATCTTGATGTTGACGGATTTAATTTCGCTTTTATAGATGATCACTATGATTATCATACTGCTTTAGATAATTACGAACGTTTAGATAGAAATTCACTAGCACATCAAGGCAGTTATCTAGTGCCACTTCTAAACCATTTTGCCAACACAGACTTGTCAGCAGTAAAAAGTTTAAATGACAATGTTTATTTTAATGTTCCGCTATTCAAAATGGTTACCTATCCTTTTGATTGGATATGGCCCATGTACTTTATAGCACTTTTAGCATTTATTGCTTTGTTGTGGAATGGTTTTAAAACTAAGAAATTACATCTGCGTTCCGTACTTGTTGGCTTTACCCCATTACTACTCTCTTTGGTTATCTCTGGAGTATTTGGCTATATACTCTGGCCATTCTTAAAATGGTGGTACCCATGGTTTAATGACGTTCTTCACGGATTTGTTTATTGGGGCAAATATTACATCATCATTGTTTGTTTTTTTAGTATTACAACCTGCATTTTAATTTATAGAGAGTTCAGAAAAATTGATGTTCAGAATCTACTTATTGCGCCAATTCTATTATGGTTATTGGTTTGTTTAGGCCTAAATATATATTTAAAAGGAGCAGCATTTTTTATTATTCCGTTATATGGATTGTTAGCTACCTTACTGGTAACAATAAACCAAAAGAAACCTGAACCCCTGTTGCTAGCCTTTTTGGCTGCGCCGGCAATTGCAATTTTTGCGCCTTTTACGACTTTATTCCCAATTGGTTTAGGTCTAAAATTATTAGTTTCTTCTGCCTTGCTGAGCTGTTTCATTTTTTATTTTTCACTAACAGTCTTTCAACAGTTTAAATATAAACTTACGCTTGCTCTAATTTGTTTGGGTGTTTTTATTTTCTACAATGTTCGAACACATGTATGGATTAGATGGGGGTTTACTACAGACGCACCTAAACCAACTTCATTAGTTTACCTGCTTGATGCAGATAAAAATAAGGCGCAATGGGCAACCTATGACAAAATTTACACCGATTGGAATATGGGTTACCTAGAAAATTCAACAGATGTATCAAAAGATACAATTGGTGAAACTATTAGTAGTAAATACAATACAAGATTTAAGGCTGTGGCCCCAGCCCCGATAAAAACACTACTTCAACCAAGTATTGTAAAAGAATTGGATACTATTAGTAATGGTAATAGAAAACTTCAATTCTGTATTAAATCAGAGCGTACCATAAATAGAATAGATATTTATAAAAACAATATTCCTTTAAAATCAGCAAAAGTTAATGGTATTACACTTTCTAATTTTTATTTAGATGAAAAGAGTAAAAAAGGTAGACTGTTAACACACTACATTAGTGACAATAATTACACTGAGTTGGAATTGGTAATAGATACCAAAGACAAATTAGAGCTTAAGATTTATGAGTCTTCTAATGACTTGCTTGAACACAAAATGTTTACTGTACCTCCTAGACCGGATAATGAAATTCCAATGCCTTTTGTATTAAACGATGCGGTAATTATAACTAAAACCATTACGCTTGACTAAAATAATTGGTATTATAGGTTGTGGTTGGTTAGGATTACCTCTTGCTAAACATTTACTTGAGAAAGGGTGTCGTGTAAAGGGTACAACCACCAATCCAGAAAAAGTATCCCAACTCACAGCTAATGGTGTAGAAAGTTATGTTATAGCGCTATTTGAGAATAAAATTGAAGGAGATATTTCTGGCTTTTTGAAAGATGTGGAAATTCTTATAATTAACATTCCTCCTAAACATAGAAAACCACCTTACCAATCGTATGTTTCGAAGATTAAAAATCTGGAGAAAGCTATAATTGAAAGTTCGGTATCAAAAGTCATTTTTGCAAGTAGCACTTCAGTTTATGGAAATATAGAAGGGGAAATTACCGAGTATTCTCCAACAGAACCTAACACAGAATCTGGACGACAGTTAGTTGAAGTAGAATCTAACTTAACTCCTAATACCAACTTTAAAACTACCATTGTAAGATTTGGAGGGTTATTGGGTAATAATAGACATCCTGTAAATCATATTGTTAAAAAAGAACAACTCACAAATGGTGAGGAACTAATTAATCTTATTCACTTAAACGATTGTATTGGGATTATTTCATCGATTATACAACAAAACTATTGGGGTAAAATTGTAAATGGGGTATATCCATATCATCCAAAGAAAAGCGAATATTACAAGAATGAAGCGTCAAAATTGGGACTTAAAATTCCTACGTATGTTAAAAAAAATGAAAAAATAGTTAAAAAAAACATAGTTTGTAAGAATTTTCTGTATTATTACGATTGGTCGATTACCACTACCTAAGTAAATTTCACATCACAAAATTAGCATTTCACAACTTTGTTACATTTTTAATGTTAATTATATTCACATTTTTCCTAGTAAATACGCTATCTCCCATAACTTTGTCCCATATCAATAAACCAAAAGTGTGATGGAAAATTCAAGATTAGGAACGAGAATCTTGATGGAAATGGAAAAATTAATTGATGATAGCATGGATCAAAACGGTTTTCCTTTAGAAAACTATCAGGAGTTCCACAAACAACTATTAAAGAATCATTATCGTGCTGCTTGCATAACTATTGACTATAATAGACACCGTATTAAAATGGATGTTATCATTAATGAAGAAGATTACAATCCAAGTAAATTAAACATGGTACTTTCAACCGTACCTGTTAACATTTTCTTTGAAAATCTTCGTGTGTTTTTAAAGTCAACCATGGAGACAGATGTAAAAAGTCTTGCCTTTTATGCGCGATTACTACAAACATACACCCAGAACAACGTTGCTTTATTAGCAGTGTAGGAAACCCTCGAAATTGCTTTTGAAAAAGATGCCCTAGCGCATCTTTTTTTGTTTTCTAAGCATAACTAAATCACTTGTTATTGGCAAAATATAGTTAGTTTTGCCGCACGCTAAAATTAAGATATGAAGAAGTTTGTTGTAGTCTTTGTTTTATTAGTTTCTTTTTATGGTGTAGCTCAAGATAATGCAGCCCTGACAAAGCATTATAAAGCGTTCTATAAAGAAATGAAATTACAAGGTGATATTAATGGGGTAATTAACGCTCTTACTCATCTTAATATTCTGGACCCATCACAACAACGTAGAGACACACTGGCTTTTGTTTACATGAACAATAACCAGCACGTACAAGCATTAAATACTGTAGGTATTGAAGAAAATCCAGGTGATTCAGATTTGGCATTGCAAGTAAAGGCTTTTTCATTACAAGCTATAAACCAACCGCAACGGTCAATTAAACATTTTCAGTTACTTTTTAATAGAAAAAAAGACCCGTATTTAGCTTATGAGATGGCCGATTTAAAAATACAAACTGGTGATACAGCTGGTGCCACTACTGATATTGAGTTTGGTATTGCCAATGCCACCAATGATATGAAGTATGCTTTCTACGAAAGACAACAGCCTTATGAGGTATCGTTAAAGGCAGCATTCTTACACATGAAAGGTTTAGCTATTTTTAATCAAGACAAGACCAAGATTGATGAGGCTATTGCTTTAATGGATCAAGCCTTACAAATTGAGCCTAATTTTAACTTAGCAAGTTTAAGTAAACAGGCGCTTGAATCTAGAAAAACTGAAGGAACTACAGAGGAAAACTAGTTATTTTTAGTTGACTTATATTTTTCTTTTAAATCTATAAGAAGTAAACTGTCGGTTTCTTTTTTAAGCTCAATTAAAGCATCAACAGTTTTGTTTGGTACTGCAATTGACAGCACATAATGCGCTATTTTCCAAGAACCATCTATTTTTTGTAAAACACCTGAACCACGACAAATTTCCATTTGAGTATCTAGTAATTCGTCAAACCAAGCGTAATTACCAGAAACATAAATATTACGTTCTACTGGTGTAAAACTCCATGCCTTACCCCTATCAAAATAAGGTTTTGAAAAAGCTTTAAATTCACTATTCTGCCAATTTTCAGTAGCATCTGTACCTAAAAACACCCCATTAGGTGTCATAAGATTAAAATAGGTTTCAAAATCGGCTTCTGCGGCAGCATTATGCCAATCATCTAAAGTAGTAGTAATAGCCTTTTTTTCTTCTTGTGAAAAAGCGTTAGTTACCACAAAAAGTAGTACCAAAAATAGTTTACTCTTCATCTAAAATTAGTTGTGTATCCAAAGGATTATTAGCAATATTATTCATTTGTCCTCTTACATTGTTATAAGCAACTACCATTTGCTGAATACCTTCACTAACGTCTCTATTACCTTCTAACCCTGCTTCTACCTTCAACAAGAAAGTTCTTAATATGGTAAGCCTACTTTTAATTTTTTGGTTATCAAATTCATCAGGAAACTTAGAAACCTCTAAATCTTTTGTTTTTTGAAGCAAATCTTTAATAGCTAGTAGTAAATCTTCGTTGGTTGCCGATTGAAACATAATATCAAAACTAGTTTCAAGGCTTTTAAAAGCAATCCACTGCTTGCTCATATCTTTAGCTGAAGCTCCCAATATTGTTATCATGGGCGTACCTTGAAAAGTGAACAACTCAGTACTCTCAGTTTCTTGTACAGCCTCTTCATTTGTCTTATTGCCACAGCTTACTCCTACAAATAAAAAAGTTAGTAAAATGATAAAACTACGCATAAAACGAAAGTACGATTTTTGAGATAAGCTATCTTTGAAAAAATTGAATTAACTAGACTTTAATATGGCAAAAAAGATTTTGATTTTAGGCGCTTGTGGCCAAATTGGAACCGAACTTACTATGGCTTTACGAGAAAAAAATGGAGCCGATAATGTAATTGCCAGTGATATACGCGAAGGCAATGAAAAAATGATGAGTTCTGGTCCATTTGAAATTTTAGATGCGACCAATTATCAGGCCATTGAAGATGTTGTAATGTACTATGAAATAGATGAAGTCTATTTAATGGCTGCAATGCTAAGTGCTACTGCTGAAAAGTTTCCGATGCGGGCATGGAATCTAAATATGAATTCGCTTTTTAATGTATTAAACTTGGCAAAAGAGCGTAAAATCAATAAGATTTTTTGGCCATCAAGCATTGCTGTTTTTGGTCCGAACACCCCAAAAGAAGACACCCCACAGCACACCTTAATGGAACCAAGTACCGTATATGGTATTAGTAAGCAGGCTGGAGAACGGTGGTGTGAATACTATTTTAAAAAGTTCAATGTAGATGTTAGAAGTGTTCGTTATCCTGGATTAATAAGCTGGAAAACACAACCTGGTGGTGGAACTACAGATTATGCTGTTGAAATATATCACAAAGCATTAGCTAATAACTATTACACTAGTTTTTTGAGTGAAGATACCTTGTTGCCTATGATGTTTATGGATGATGCCATAAGAGCTACTATCTCATTGATGGAAACAGACAGCAACAAATTAACAATTAGGTCATCTTATAATTTGGCGGCTATGAGTTTTGCTCCTAAAGAAATAGCGGCGAGCATTGTAGAACACATACCCGACTTCACCATTAACTATGAACCCGATTTTAGACAGGCTATTGCCGATTCTTGGCCCTCCTCTATTGATGATTCTAAAGCAAGAGCAGATTGGAATTGGGAGCACAAATTTGATTTAGCCAAAACCACCAAAGCTATGCTAGAAAATCTTAGAAGTTTATCATGAAAACTTCAATTTTTTCTCAATTGCCTGTATCATTTGGTTGGCAATATCTTTACCTGTAGCATTTTCTATACCTTCAAGACCTGGAGATGAGTTAACTTCCAACAAAAGTGGTCCTTTATTAGAACGTATAATATCAACCCCAGCAACCGCTAAGTTTAGCACCTTGGCTGCTTTCAGGGCAAGTTTACGTTCTTCAGCAGTAATTTTAATTATTGAAGCTTTTCCACCTTGGTGAATATTTGCTCTGAATTCACCTTTTTGGGCTTGTCGTTGCATAGCAGCAACTACTTTACCATTAACTACAAAACACCGTATGTCTTGCCCCCCTGCTTCTTTGATAAACTCTTGTACCAAAATATTGGTTTGCACACTTTTAAATGCGTTGATTACACTTTCTGCAGCTTTATTGGTCTCCGCTAGAACAACTCCTTTACCTTGTGTGCTTTCTAATAATTTTATAATCAAAGGCGCTCCATTAACCATTTTTATAAGGTCTTTTGTGTCCATTGGAGATTTGGCAAAACCTGTGGTTGGAATATGAATATCGTGTTTTGAAAAAAGCTGTGAAGAAAATAATTTATCTCTAGATTGTTTTATAGCCTCAGCTGAGTTTTGACAATACACGCCAAGGGCATCAAACTGTCTAAGTAATGCACAACCATAAAACGTTACTGATGGTTTTATTCTTGGAATTATGGCGTCAAAAGCGTTTAAGATATTACCACCTCGATAACGTATCTCAGGTGAAAGTGCATCTAATTTCATGTAGGCCAACTCAACATTCAAAAAGGTAATATCATGCCCTCGTGCTTTTGCCGCCTCCATTATACGTTTATTACTATAAAGCTCTTTGTTACTTGCTAAAAGGCCAATTCGTAAACCTGTTTTTTCTTTGTAAAAAGGTGCATAGCGTTGTTCAATTTCTTCCTCTGTAAAATCTTGAATCAAAAAATTCTCAGCAGAGTTTACAATGTATCTATTATTTAAAGCTTCTCTACCCAGCAACATACGATACTCCATGGTATCTCTATTGGCTAAGGTAAGTTCTATATCAAATGTAGAATCACCCAAGGTTACTGCAGATTTTACCACCAAGCGTTCTTCTGAAATTCCAGAAGAACTTTTCACCATTCTCCTATCCACTAACGGAGCTTGGCATTGTAAAGAAATACTTCGGTTTTCTTGTAGTGGATTTATTTCAAACTTCACCCATTCTTGTGTTCCTCTTACAATTAACTTAATGTTTGATGCTTGTATTGATGATGTTTTTGCACCAGAATCAACCCTAGCTTTAATGCCAGGTACGCCTAATTCGTTAAATACACACCATTCTTCTGAGCCAATAACCTTAAGGTCTTTAATATCCATAAACTATATTAATCTTACTATAAAATGATCAAGCACTTCAACCAAAATTAAGATAATAATAATCCATTCTAACCTACTACTTTCTTTGTGGTCCATAATGTCTTTGAACAACTCTAAATTGTCTTTAACAATAGCAATACGGTCATGAATGTATCTATGTCTATCTTTTAAATCGAAGGTTTGTTTTAATTGTTGGTTCAACGAATTTAAGCGTTCACTTTCCCAAACCATGTCTGGAGAATCAAAAATGTAAAGATTTTCTGCAATAAGATTTTTTACATTTAATGTTCTTCCAATAAATCTTTTGAGTTTATTACCCCTAATATCTAGTTTACCGTTTTGTTCCAAATAGCTTGTGTGGCTATTTGTGCTGGTTAACAAGTCTTCTGTAATAGCATCGAATCTATCTAATGCAACAGATTGAGAGGTGTGCAACATTACTAAACGTATAGCTTCTACATCACTATCTAATAAAAAAACGTGTTCAAAAGCAACCTTTTCTTCGGTATGATTAAGAACGAGTTCTATACTATCAAAAAAAGGCTCATCAATTACATTTCTTGCAAAAGGCTTAACCTGTTGTAATACGTTGTTGATTTCGTTGTCTGAAACTTCATAAAAAGCAATTAATCCGTATTGAAAAATATATACAAATCCTCTTTCATTACTACGGTAAAAAAGCTCGTTGCTATCTGAGAAAACTAATTGATACAAAATTTTAGACTTACATTCTCTTATAGATAAAGAAGATGCAATTTGGTAAGCCTTTACAAAACCCACAACGAACTAAACTTCATCGTTATTTTCATTGTCACTGTCTTTAAAAGGATCAACAACCGCTTCTGCATCATCATCTTCAAAGTCAGCATAATCTTCTTCAACATAGTTAGCCATAGTCTTTTCTAGTTTTTCACTAATTTTGACTAAATACTTAGTGTCTTTAGTTAAAACCTCAACAGCTTCAATACGCTCACCTTGTGCATTTTTAAAAGAAATAATATCATTATCACCATAACCATCAGGATAGCACTCAACAGTAAGTTTTAACACCTCTGGCGTTAATTTTTTAAAGTCTACAATGACTCTCTTTAAATGTGAATTTTTATCCATAATTACATATCTAAAAGGTAAGCAAAAATTAAGGGTGCAACAATTGTAGCATCACTTTCAACAATAAATTTAGGGGTATCAATATCTAATTTACCCCAAGTTATTTTCTCATTGGGCACCGCGCCAGAATACGAACCATAGCTTGTAGTACTATCACTAATTTGACAAAAATAACTCCAGAAAGGGGTATCTGTTTGTTCCATATCTTGGTAAAGCATAGGAACCACACAAATAGGAAAATCACCTGCGATACCACCACCTATTTGAAAAAATCCAATTCCGTTTTGAGAATTAGCGGTATACCAATCTGCTAAAAAGGTCATGTACTCTATGCCTGACTTTACGGTACTAGCATTTAATTCACCTTTTAACACGTAAGAGGCAAAAATGTTACCCATGGTACTGTCTTCCCAACCAGGAACTACTATAGGTAAATTCTTTTGTGCTGCGGCATACATCCATGAGTCTTTAATATCAATTTCATAATACTGCTCAAGCACTCCAGACAATAGTAATTTATACATATACTCATGCGGTAAATAACGTTCACCGTTAGCCTCAGCTTTTTTCCAAATTTCAACAATGTGTTTTTGTAATCTTCTAAAAGCTTCTTCTTCGGGTATACAGGTATCTGTAACTCTATTTAAACCTTTTTCTAACAAATTCCACTCTTCTTTCGGAGTTAAATCACGATAATTTGGCACACGTTTGTAGTGTGAGTGCGCAACCAAATTCATTAAGTCTTCCTCTAAGTTAGCTCCAGTACAAGAAATGATATGCACTTTATCTTGGCGAATCATTTCTGCAAAAATTTTACCTAGTTCTGCAGTACTCATGGCACCGGCCAAAGAAACCAACATTTTTGCACCGTTATTAAGCTGATCTTCATAGCCTTTAGCTGCATCAACCAATGCAGCGGAGTTAAAATGAAGAAAATATTTTTGAATAAAGTTTGAAATTTCACCTTTAGTCTTCATCATCTTCGAATTTAAAATTTTTACTACCCGCTTTCCGTTTTTCTAGCATTAACTCCTCCTCTGAGAAATCTTCTTCCATAAACTTGTAACTCAACATTTTGTAATACAGCTTTGCAGCTAAAAAGTCTGATGAACGGTCAACGCTATTAGGACATAATTCTACAATATCAAAACCTACAACATTAGTTTCTTCAAAAACTTTTTTCAAAAAATCTAAGGTCTCGTACCAAAACATTCCACCTGGTTCAGGAGTTCCTGTTGATGGTAAAATTGAAGGGTCAAAAGCATCTAAATCAAATGTTATAAAAACATTTTCGCCAAGCAATTCAATAACATTATCCATCCAAAACTCATCATTAACCATTTCATGAGCAAAAAACACTTTATCCTCATCCATAAAGGTTTTTTCAATAGCGTCCATACTACGAATACCTACCTGAACTAGGTTTGTTTTTTTGCTTGCTTCATGTACAGCACAAGCATGATTAAATGGTGTGTCTTGGTAGTTTTCTCTTAAATCTGCATGTGCATCAATATGCAAAACTGTTAAATCATCAAAACATTCATTAAATGCTCTAATTGTTCCAATAGATATAGAATGCTCACCCCCAAAAAGCGTAACAAATTTCCCTCGTTTTATAAAGTCTTTGGTAGTTTTATGCACGGCTTCTACCATAGCTTTTGGCGAGCTATTTTCAGTAATTGCTTCTGCTAAATACACGCCATTTTTATAAACCTCTGTCCCTGTTTCAATATCATACAACTCCATGTTTTCTGATGCATACAAAAAAGCCTCAGGGCCCTTATCTGCGCCTTTACCCCATGTGCTTGTTCCATCATAAGGAACTGGAATTAAGACAACTTTTGATTTGTCTAACTGCGCATATTCTTGTGGAATACCTGCGTAGGTTTTATTCTTGCTCATAACCTAAAATTTGCAGCATTTGAGCTGCTGATTGTTGTTGTTTAAAAAGTTTTGTTGTGATGTTCCCGTTTTCGTCACGGTCTATTAATAGATGTTTTGGATGTGGAATTAAACAATGCTGTAGACCTCCAAATCCTCCTATGGTTTCTTGATATGCTCCTACATTAAAAAAGCCGATATACAAGTCTTTTTCTCTTTTATATTTAGGTAAATATATTGCATTCATGTGTTGTTCACTGTTGTAGTAATCATCACTATCACACGTTAATCCTCCCAATAAAACACGTTCATATTCATCATTCCATCTATTTATGGGAAGCATAATAAAACGTTTGTTAATTGCCCATGAATCTGGCAACGTAGTAATAAAAGAAGAATCAATCATATTCCATTTCTCACGGTCGTTTTGTTGCTTTTGATACAGCACTTTATAAATTGCTCCACCACTTTCGCCAACTGTAAAACTGCCAAACTCTGTAAAAATATGAGGTACAGGAACCTCAGCTTCTTCACAGGTTAATTTTATCTGATTTAATATCTCATAAATCATATAACCATAGTCATATTCAAAAGCTAATGAGTTTTTAATAGGAAAACCGCCACCAATATTTAAGCTGTCTAAAGACGGACACATCTTTTTTAATCTAGTGTATACCTTTAAACATTTTACCAACTCATTCCAGTAATACGCATTATCTCTAATACCTGTATTAATGAAAAAGTGAAGCATTTTTAATTCAACCTGGTCATTATTCTTTATCTGCTCTTGATAAAAAGGTATAATGTTCTTGTAGCCTATACCAAGACGAGAAGTATAAAATTCAAACTTTGGTTCTTCTTCAGAAGCTATGCGTATACCTATTTGAAAATTATCTTTAATAGCATCTGAAAGCAAGCTAAGCTCTTCATAATTATCAATTATTGGTATACATTTTTCATGGCCCGTATTGATAAGCCTTGCTATGTTATCAATATATTGAGCTCTTTTAAACCCATTACAAATAATATAGGTATTGTTAGTTATTTTACCGCCTTGTTTTAGAGTCTCAACTATATTAATATCAAATGCCGAAGAAGTTTCAATGTGTATATTATTTTTAAGCGCTTCGTCTAATACATGCTGAAAATGAGAACTTTTAGTACAATAACAATAATTATAAGATGCTTTGTAGTCTAATTTTTCAATAGCCTCAGCAAACCACCTTTTAGAACGCTGAATGTTTCTAGAAATCTTGGGCAAGTAGGTAAACTTCAAGGGTGTACCATATTCTTTTGCCAATTCCATCAAAGGAATACCATGGAACTCAAGGTTGTCTTCTTGAAGAGTAAACTCTTCTTGCGGAAAATAATAGGTTTGATCTATTAAATCTCGGTATTTAATATTCATTAAAATAAAATGTATTGTAAGTAAAATTGTAAATGATTAATCAGATCTAGGTTAAGACAGCTTTAAGCCTTGATTAATTCAAATAAGAAATTGTTCTTGGGTAGTTGGAACAAAAAAATAGGGATGCTGGCTATCTATGATAGTCATTTGAAAAAGGGAAGTCAGCTTTAAATTTCGGGCGATTAATCCTTTAACCTGGTTTGAAGTGCGCTTCCTAACATGCAAACCCCCGAACATAAAAACACATTTCAATGTTCAGCCAAAAAGCGAAGCAAAGGAAATCAAAAATTTAATATGAATAACAAAAACTAAAAATTTTTTATATCTGACTTTCCGCCAGTTTTTTGTAGCAATTTTATAGTGTGAATTTCAATCTCTTTATCAATTGGTTTCAGCATATCATAGAGATTTAATGCTACAGTACTAGCCCCATGCATAGCTTCAACTTCAACCCCGGTTTTATAAAACGTTTTTACGGTTACGTTTACGATTATCTCTAGTCCAGAAATTTCATAAGCAACGGCAGCATGTTCAATTGGTAGCGGGTGGCAGTCTGGCAATAATTCTGGTGTTTTCTTTATGCCAATAAACCCAGCCGCCTTACTCATTTCAAAAACATCACCTTTTGGAACGGTTCGGTTTTTAATAGCTTCAATGGTTTTAATAGAACCTACTTTAACCACTGCTTGTGCAATTGCGGTTCTATGCGTATTTTGTTTTTGGGTAATATCAACCATACTTACGAATTCACTTTCCACTGGTATGAGTCGTCTTTAAACAACTCTTTGCCAAAAACGGGGACTTCTTTTTTAATTTCTTCTACCACGTGATGCAACGCCTCAAAAACTTCTTTTCTATGCGGAGAAGAAACAAAAACAAATAAACATATTTCTCCAGTATTAACTTTACCTAAGCTATGGTAAATATGCATACAGGTTAACTCATACTTTTCAAAAGTAGCTTCTCTTATTTCATGAAACTTTTGATTGGCCATACTTTCGTAAGCCGTATACGCTATAGCAGTAACTGTTTTGCCATCAATATTGTCTGCTCTAACTTGCCCAAGAAAGATATCATGTGCACCAATAGTAGTTTTTGTCTGATGTTTTGCTATGGAATTCGCTATAAAATCTGGAGTTATAGCACCCTGTACAAAAACATTTTTGATTTTAGTATCCATTAAAATGAATTGTTTTGCACTAAGGTACTAAAGCTTTGGGTTAGGATAATTATCAGATTGGTCTTCTAAACGTTCATCCATGCAAACAAAATCTTTTTCTACCAAAATTTTTAAAGTTTGACCATTAGATAACGGCATTTCAGCATTATAACCAATGGTAGCAGAATTTGCCCAGGAGTTACAATTTTCTGCTGGTATAAACACGGTAATAGTATTTTCTTTAAAAGAGGCCTCCATGTGTTTTATTTTGTCTTTGGCTTTTAAAACATAGAAAAAGGTGTTGGTACCAAATTCAGTTTTATCACCAAACTCTCTCTCAGCACAAAAGGTTTCTACCTCAGTTCTGGTAAGGCGCAGTCGTATTGAATTTCCTTTGATTCTAATCTTCATAACTTATGATACTACGACAACTATGTGAATAAAATAAAACGTTTCTACAAAATTTTAGCGAGGCTACTTCTAGTTAACGGTTTATCAAAATACCCTTCTATAAGTGGATGTGCTTTTGCTTGTTCTCTGTCTTTTATTTTTGAGAAGGCAGACAAAATATAAATTTTAGGCTTTGGCCTGTTCTTTAACAGCACTTCTAAATGGTCTAGAAATTCCCATCCATCCATATCACCCATTACTAAGTCCAATAATATAATATCAGGAATAGGATATTCTTCTTCTAAATAATCTGTAAACAATTCTAGGGCCTCTTCAGCATTATTGCAAACGATAACCTCATAGGTTTGATTTGAATATTGGTTGATACTGTATCGCGAAGCGAACTGCGATACGAGGTCATCTTCAATTATGCAAATAGTTTTTGACACAGGGTTGATTAGAATTGTAAATCTACAAATCAATTCATCAGTGTGGTAATTTATCTTTCAATATTCCGTACACCAAAGTTCCAATAGTTGCGGATGCTAATACAATAATAATTGGAACATAACCC
The DNA here is from genome assembly GCF_014235875.1 of Croceivirga lutea. Taxonomy (GTDB): domain Bacteria; phylum Bacteroidota; class Bacteroidia; order Flavobacteriales; family Flavobacteriaceae; genus Croceivirga; species Croceivirga lutea. The sequence goes on from NZ_JACJUK010000003.1 coordinate 148,109, forward strand.
GCCCCAATTAGAACATACATAGGTCCAGGGCATGCACCCGCAAGTGCCCAACCCAATCCAAAGCAAACACCACCTATTGCATAACGGTAAAACGATTTATCCTTATCTGCAATTACTATTTTCTCTCCATAGAAAGATTTTAATCCTTTTCTTTTAGTGAGCTGAGTAAATAAAATACCAAGCGCCAAAGCTGAACCAATTATACCGTACATATGAAAAGAATCAAACTGAAACATTTCATAAATACGAAACCAACTAGCTGCCTCTGACTTAAATAAGACGATACCAAAGAAAGTTCCTATCAATAAATACAAAACACTTTTCATAGCTTAGAATAATATTGGAAAGATTACATGAACCATTAACAAACCACCTACAAAAAAACCAATTACAGCGATAAGCGATGGTAACTGTAAATTACTTAGACCAGAAATGGCATGGCCCGAAGTACAACCACCGGCATAACGCGCGCCGAAGCCTACAAGGAATCCACCCAGAATTAGTAATACTAAATTTTTAGGGTTAGAAAAAACCTGGTTTTCAAATAAGGCTTGGGGCATATAGGCTTGTCCGCCATCTTCAAAACCTAGTGTATTTAGTTTAGCAATTGTATTTTCAGAAATAGCCACGGCATCATTGGGCGATAAAAAGTTTTGTGCAATAAATCCGCCAACAAACACACCAACCGCAACTAACAAATTCCAACGTTGTGCTTTCCAATCAAATCTGAAAAAATCTGCTAGCTTACCTGCCCCACCAATAGAACATAGAGTTCTTAAATTAGAAGACATTCCAAAACGTTTCCCCATTAAGATGAGGATTGCCATGGTTAAGGCAATTAACGGCCCAGAAACATACCAAGGCCACGGTTCTAATATTTTTGTCATACCTGTATTTTGAGACGGCAAAAATACGTAGAATTAGGCAAATAGGCTTTTAGTCGTTAACCCCGAACTTTTTAAGAATATCTTCTAATAAACACCATTTGGTAAATGATGATTGCAATAAATTGGCCCCTACAAAAGCAGTGAACCAAAGCCAATTTTGGTTTACATATACGGCCAACAATAAACTTATTAATACAAAGCTTCCTGCTACGGCTCTTACAATTCTATTTTTCATGTTTTATAATTAGATATATCTAGATATGGGTAATTCTACAGCCCTAACCGGGTTTGTAGATTGTAATTCTGAATTAAACTTTTCTATAGCGTTAAAAAGTGCATCTACTTTTTCTTCTTCTGTAAACGAAAAGAACAGACTAGAAGCAGCCCCAGCTTTATCACTAGGAAACCAACTGCTTTCCATTAAAACAGTGGGTACGGTCTTATAACCATCAATAGGTGAACCGCTAAAATGTTCTATCCCAGCCGTTTTTAGTAATTTAAAAACACTGTTCTCATATTCTTTTACCGCAGTTATTATTATGAGTTTCATTTTAGTCTTGTTTAAAGTTTTTACGTTCTATCATATAATACACAAGCGGCACCACCAATAAGGTCAATACTGTTGAAGCTATGGTACCACCCATTAAACTAATGGCCAAACCTTGAAAAATGGGGTCGAAAAGTATTACAAAGGCACCTATTACCACCGTACCCGCAGTTAGTAATATAGGTGTAGTACGTACCGCACCTGCCTCTATCACAGCTTGTTTTAATCCAACGCCATCTTCTAGCCTTAGGTTAACAAAGTCTATAAGCAATACTGAATTTCGCACCATGATTCCCGCAAGGGCAATCATTCCAATAAATGAGGTTGCTGTAAAGAAGGCACCCATTATCCAATGGCCCAATACAATACCAACCAAGGATAAGGGTATGGCCACCATCATCACTAAAGGAGCTTTAAAGTTTTGGAACCATCCTACAATTAACATGTAGATAATGATGATTACTCCTAAGAAAGCAATACCTAAATCGCGAAATACCTCCAAGGTAATTTGCCATTCACCATCCCACTTTACGGTAAAGTTATCTTGGTATTGGGGCTGCTCCATATACAGTTCGTTCATAGTATACCCCTCTGGTAAGTCAATCTGATTTAATTTATCTGTCATACCCAAAATAGCATAAACAGGACTTTCCAATTCACCTGCCATATCTGACATTACATACACTACCCGTTTTTGATTTTTACGGTAAATGCTCTTTGGCTTAATCCCCTTTTCTACGGTAACCAAATCACCAATAGGATACAACTCTCCATTTTTAGAGGCCACTTTAACTTGCAGCAAATCTTGTAAACTAGAGCGGTCTTTTTCTGCTGTAGTCAATATAACGCCAACTTGATTGTAAGCATCGGTTTGATACATATGTGTTACGGGATTCTCAGAGAGCACCATATTCATGGTATGCACTATTTGGGTAGTACTTACCCCGTACAACATGGCTTTTTCTTTGTCTACCGTAAAATTGTACTGTTCCTGGTCACTTTCTACCATCCAATCCACATCTACCACATCAGTAGTGTTGTTCAAAATTTGCTGAACCTTATCCGCAATTTCAATCTGTTTCTCATAGTCAGGTCCATAAATTTCTGCTACAATAGTAGATAAAACAGGAGGGCCTGGTGGCACCTCAACAATCTTAACATTGGCATTGTAACGGCTAGCGATTTCTTGAACCGGTTTACGGAATTTTTTAGCAATATCATGACTCTGAATACTACGGTCGTGTTTATCTACTAGATTTACTTGAATATCTGCCACGTTGCTTCCCTTTCTTAAATCATAGTGACGCACCAAACCATTGAAGGTAATGGGGGCAGAAGTACCTATATAAGCTTGGTAATTCACAACCTCGGTCTGTTGCGACAAATAAGTGGCAATTTCTTTAGAAACTACCGCAGTACGTTCTAGGGTGGTACCTTCTGGCATGTCTATGACTACCTGAAATTCGTTCTTATTATCAAAAGGCAACATTTTTACGGCAACAGATTTGGTAAAGAACAATACCATAGAACCCAACAATAAAACAACCGTAATTCCTAAAAAGGCCCAACGCTTTGTCTTATTCTCGATTAACGGACGCTCAAAACGATTGTACAATTTGTAGATAAAGGTGTCTTGTACCGTTTTAACCTCTTCTTTTTGTGCACCTTTTTTCTCTTTTTCACGAAGGAATAAATACCCCAAATAAGGCGTAATGGTCAATGCTACGAATAAGGACAACAGCATAGCAATAGAAGCTCCAATTGGCATAGGAGACATATAAGGCCCCATTAGACCAGAAACAAATGCCATAGGTAATACCGAAGCAATTACGGTAAACGTGGCTAAAATTGTGGGGTTACCAACCTCATTAATGGCGTACAACGCTGCATCTTTAAACGGCAGACGTTTCATCTTAAAATGCCGGTGCATATTCTCTGCTATGATAATGGAATCATCCACCACAATACCGGTTACGAACACCAAAGCGAATAAAGTGATTCGGTTTAAGGTATAATCCAATAAATAGTAACTCAATAAGGTTAAAGCGAATGTGATAGGTACCGATAGAAATACTACCAAACCACCGCGCCAGCCCATGGCTAACATTACTACAAAAGTTACCGCTACAATAGCTCCTATTAAGTGTAACAATAATTCTGAAACCTTCTGTGACGCCGTTTCCCCGTAATTACGGGTAATAGCAACTTGTACATCTTCTGTTAGTAAAGTCTTTTTTAAATGCTCTACTTTCTCTAGCACCACATCGGCAATCTTCATGGCATCTGCCCCTTTGCGCTTGGCAATGGAAATGGTTACCGCCGGATATTCTGAAGGATATGATGAACGTGCTTCTGCATTGGCAGCCCCATAACCAAAAGCAACATAGTTTTTAGGTAATTCTGGGCCATCTACTATTTGAGCTACTTGTTTTAAATAAATGGGTTGGTTGTTATTAGTACCTACAACCAATTGCTCTAAATCTTGTTGGGTTTCTAAAAAATTACCCGTGGTTACATGAAACTCATTATCATTACTAACCAAATTACCGGCATCCATTTGGCTGTGGTTGGCCTTTATCATTTGGGCCACCATTAAAAAATCCAAACCTAGTCCAGATAATTTTTCTTTATCCAAAACCACACGAAACTGCCGTTCTCTACCTCCTATTTTTTTGGTGATGGAAACATCGTTCACCTTTTCAATTTCATTGATAAGCTCATCTGAAATCTGACTTAATTGATAGTCGTCATACGTTTTGCTCCACAACGTTAAGCCTAACATAGGCACATCGTCAATAGCACGCGTTTTTACCAACGGCATGGTTACACCTTCTGGCATTTGGTCCATATGCTTATTAATCTCATCATACAACCGAACCAAGGAACGCTCAATATCTTCACCTACGTAAAACTGTACAATCACCATACCTGCTTGGTTCATAGAGGTAGAATACACATATTCTACACCCTTAATATTGGAGATGATTTTTTCTAATGGCTTGGTGATTCTAGATTCCACCTCCGTAGGATTTGCTCCAGGATAACCTACAAAAATATCGGCCATGGGCACATCTATCTGTGGTTCTTCTTCCCTAGGAATTAAAAACGAACTGTATACGCCAATGACCATAAATACAATCATTAGAAGTACCGTTAATTTAGAGGTTAAAAACCCCTTTGCTATTTTACCTGCTAAACCTTCTTTCATGATGTTCTATTATTGAATGGATAGCTTAGCGCCGTTATATAATTTACCTTCTGCAGAAACCACGTAGGTTTCATCTTTAGTGAGACCAGATATTACCTCTACTTGGTCTCCAATAGTGTTCCCAAGCCGTAACCAACGTAAAATGGCGGTATTATTTGGACCAACTGTGTAAATACCCGTAAGCTGACCGTTTGCTACCAAGGCCGCTTTAGGTACAGTAACATTACTGTTAAACTGGATACCTTCTTCTACAGCAATTGATACCGTGGCAAACATACCCGAACGTAGCTCTTTAGGCGTTTCGTTTAACTTAACCTTCGCCACATACAAACCACCAGAAAATTGAGCAGAAGTACTTAGCTCCATAATTTCTCCCTTAACTGTTTTATCCAAAGCTTTTATGTAAACGTTGGCCTCTTTTCCAACACTTATTTGGTTAATAACACGCTCTGCTACTTTAGCTTCAATTTCATAGACGCCTGGACCTTCTATACTTACCAAGGGCATACCCGGATTTGCCATAGCGCCTTCATCAATATGGGTATTGGTGACCACACCACTAAAAGGAGCTTTTATGTTAGCATAAGCGAATTGTGCATTGACCTCATTTTTCATTTGCTGGGCCGCTTCTAATCTAGCTTTGGCCATCTGGTAGCGTGCGGTTATATCGTCCAACTCTTTCTGTGACGCACTGTTTTGATTGAATAAATTTTGAAATCGTTGGTAGTCCTTCTCGGCATTATTAAAACCTGCAGTAGCTTCTAAAATACCAGCATCTACCTGTGCTTTTTTAGCTTGTAAATCGGTATTCTTAATAACTAAAAGCAACTGGCCTTTTTGAACCTTTTGCCCCACTTTAACCGGTATTCTTTCTACAAAGCCCATCATTCTAGTGCTTAAGGTTGCACTGTTAATAGGGGTTATTTGACCACTACCCGCTTGCACATAACCTGTATTAGTGGTTGCAGTTTGTGCTACTTTTACATTTATAGGGTCTTTTTCTGTTGGACTTACTTTCTTATCCTCTCCACAAGCAACTATAAGTGCAGTAAGGATACTAAAAGCAAAGCCCTTTTTAATTATGGAAAATAATGTATTCATGGTAGTACTATTCTTTGGTTAAAAATTTAAAGTATGCTAGTGCGTAATTGTGTTCGTAAATGGTTTGGCAGTGAGTAAGTTGTTGTTCTGCCAACTGAGTTTCTGCCATTAGTAAGTCTGTGGTTTTTTCAAGACCTTCTTTAAATCTGTTGGTCCGTATTTTTAACGCCTCTTCTGATTGCTCCAAAGCCAAGGCAGATGATGCTAATTGACTTTTAGCAACGGCTAACATGCGTTTGGCCTTGTCTAACTCCATGTTGCTCTTAGCCTTGTAAGACTGCAATTCTAATTGGGCTTTATCAGCATTTATTTTGCCTTTTTTAGCTTGGGAAAAACGCTGGGAACCTTTAAAGATATCCCAGCTTAAACTTGCCCCTAAAGTATACCCATTTGCTCCGGCCTTAAATACTTCATCATCATATAACTCATAGGTTCCAAAGGCGTTTAATCTGGGTAAAAAAGCTAATTTATCTGCTTTTGCATTGGCTTTGTAGGCCTCAGCAGCCTTTCGCATTGCTTTAACATCTGCTCTATTATCTAAAGTAGCATCTATGGTAAGCGTTTCTAGTACCGTTGGTCTTAAATCTGTTTGTGGTTCAAGGTTACCTTCAATAGTGGTTTGCATCAAAAATTTTAAATAATCTGATGCATTGCTCAGGTTACTCAAGGCCTGTTGCAATTGGTCGTTAACCTGAGAGGCGCGCACTTGAGCCTGTAACCAATCTGCTTTTTGAATGAGACCTTGGTCGTAATAATCTTTCGTTAGTTTTTTATTGGCTTTTGCCGTGGTATCTGCTTTTTGAAGTACGGCAACCATTTTATGAGCTAGCTGTAATTGCATGTATGCCTTTTCTGTTTCAAATTGCATGTAGTCTTGTGTTCTTTGAAACTGTAATTCTTTAGCCTCAAAAGTTGACTTTGCTGCCTTTCGTTTTAGAAATCCATCCGCATTAAACAGCGGTTGTTGCACAGAAATAACGGTAGCAAAATTCTCAATAGCATCCGGGTCATTTAATAAATCTGGATTAAAATCTGCCGCTGTAAGCACCTCTTGATTTAATTTGGAACCAAAGGCCATTAACGGATTGGTGGTTGTAATACCAGTATGAGATATAGAAATGTTTGGTAAAAACGTAGCACTACTCATACCATAATCTGCCTTTGCCGCATTGGCTTCTAAGGCCGATATCTTTAGCTGCACATTAGCTTTTTGAACTTCTTCTAAAGCTTTTTCTAAGGAAATAGGAACGGTTTGTTGTGCGTGTAGCACCACAACTGAGAAACATATAAAAGCGAAAAACAACAATTGTTTCATGGTCTATTTTAATTTTAATTCAAAAGTAGACCCATGGATTTTCTTGTGCAGTAACCTTGGTTACCCCACTTGGTGACCCAGGTTACAAATAGATAACCGTTGCTTTTACACGGTAAAAACAACGGTTATCTGCTATACTGTTTTGTGCAGTTATTCGCTTTTCTTTTTCTTTTTATCGGGCACAAAAATAGAAAACAAAAGACCGCCTAACAGACCTCCATATAAGGTGCTATTCAAGGGTTTTGATGTAATGGGGCAGGTGCCGGACAAACAACCAATTTCAGTATAATAAACATATCCAGCCAATAGGCCAACGATAACCCCAACTGCTGTTATTAGTATTCCCTTTTTAGTCATATAAATGTATTAACGTGTGCCGCCGTGACCGCCAGCTACAATTACCAATACTTTTAAACTTAAATAAATGAATTTAAAAAACTGAATGATGGGGTTCATCATTATAAATTGTTTTGTTTTAGATATTCTTCTTGTCATTTTAGTAGTTTTTATAAATGAACCTTATGCTTACTCTGGAATTAACCACCAAAATGGTTTCATTTTGGCTTTGTACAGAAAGGCATAATGTAATGCCAATTTTAACCAGTGCCCCGCTAAACCAATATCACCAAATGTCTGACCTAACTTTCTTCCATGTGAGTCTGGATATTTCTCAAAATCTGGAACAATGGGATATGTTGTGATGCTAACACCACTACCTTTAGTAATTCCGAACCCTGCACTAGCTATACAAGCAGCACCCATATTACCCATGGAACCTTTATGATGTAAGGTTTTATGCTTACCCTTAATTTTATCAATTAAATTATCTGCAACTAATTTTGCCGTAATACCAGAAGGCATACCTGTTCTAGGTGGCGCTGGCGTAATATCTGTACCATTTTTACTTTTTCTAGGCTTTGAAATACCGTGGGGAGGTGCAAAAGCAATACCTGGAGCAAAAATATTTTCATAGTGGGGGTTTTGGTAGGTCTCTGGCCAGTCTTGCACTTTCCATTCTTCATAAGGTTTAGGTGTATAATCCGCATCCACCAACATAAAACCTTTGAATAATTTATCTGTAATATCTACTCCTTTTTTATCATACGCTTTAAATCCATGCCCTGAAAAAGATGGGATAAGCATAGCAAAATCAAAAGGTTCGGTTTTGTATTCGCCATCTAAATTTTCATAATGTGCCAAACCCGCTTCAATTTTTGTTACCCCAGCACCTAAAATCCATTTTATACCTCGGTCTTCAAAAATCATTTCTACCATCTCAGCAGATTTTAAAATATTGCTACCGTAACTCAACAACATTCCGTCCATACCAAAATCGCCCAATTGATATTCGTTAGACAGCCAAGTAATTTCTGCCATATCACGCACCTTATGTCGCCTTAACTCTTGTTCTACGTTTAAAATATATTCAAATGCAGCGCCTTGGCAAGTTGCTTTTGCGTGCCCTGTACCAATAACAATTTTCTGCTTAACCCCTTTTTTCATTTTAGCAATAGCTTGCTCTAGCGCTTTCCAAGAATGGTCTGCATGTGAATAGGTACAAACGGAATACACCCCGTTGGTTCCAGGTTTTAAGCCTTCTGTTGCCTCAAAATTAAGTTTGGGTCCCGTGGCATTTATCAAATAATCGTAAGTTACCTTTTCTGTTTGCCCAGCTTTTTCCGCAACATATTCAATTGTTACAAACGGAGCTTCTGTTTCAGCATCACCTTCTGGGTGAAAAGTTGTAACCTTTGCTTGCTTAAATTCAATACCCTTCTTTTTGTATAAAGGTTTCAGTGGAAATTTGGTTTGTTCTGGTTGCATACGGCCTATACCCACCCAAATGTTTGATGGTATCCATTGATAACTGCTATTTGGCGAGACCACAACAACCTGATGTTCCTTAGCTAATTTTCGTCTTAAATGCGAAGCCGCCACATGGCCAGATATGCCGGCCCCTAATATTACGATTTTAGACATTTTAGTTTGCTTTATTTAAATGTGATTTAAAGGTAGGGTCACATACCCATACCAATCAGCAACTTTGGTCACCTCTATTGGTAACCTTAGTTACCAAACTAACAACCTAAGCAAACTAACTTTAACTTAAAATTTTTTCTTTTTTAGATTAAAACACAACAAGCATGAGAAACGATTCTAACACATTTATCTACATAATTGGTGGTATCATTTTGCTTCATTTTATTATTGGGTTTATATGGCTCATCTTTAAGTTCAGTAAGAAAAAAGAAGACTAATAACTGGTATCATCTAATTTTACTTTACCATTGAAAGTTCGGTAAAGGAACAAGAAATACATGGCCAATAAGGGTGCTCCAATTAGCACAATAGTTAGCATAATACCTAATGATTTTTGCGAAGAAGCCGCATTATAAATAGTAACACTATAAGCAGGATTTATTGTTGAAGGCAGCAATACGGGATACAATTGAAAAGCCACCAACATTAGTAAAAATGCCATAGTCAACGAAGAAAATATTAAGGCTTGCATGTACTTCTTTTTAGACACCAATCTAGGCACATTGGCCACCGCTAAAAATGCCAAAATAGGAATGACAAAAAACACTGGGTTTTCTTTGAACTTATCGATTACCCCGGGCAAATAGATTAAAGTATAGAACGAAGTAAAAACAAAAGTTACGATAAAGAAAATCATTCCCTTCTTTAAAAGAAACGTTAATCTAGCAAACAACCGGCCTTCTGTCTTCAACAAGAGAAAAATAGCCCCTTGGGTCATAAAAATAGATAAAGTGGTTAACCCAGTTAAGATAGCATACGGATTTAAGAACGTAAGGAATACACCACCTTTATACACATGATTTTCATGCAGTTCAAACCCTTGTAACACATTACCCAAAACAACACCCAACAGAAAACCAATTAGGGTATTGGAAAGAAAGTAAACAATATCCCACGTTTTTCGCCACCAAGTCATTTCTTCCGCACTTCTAAACTTTATGGCCGCTGAACGCAACACCAATAGCATTAAAAAAAGCATAAAAGGAATATACATGGCCGATAACATAGTGGCGTACATTACCGGAAAACCAGCGAACAATGCGCCACCACCAATTATTAACCAAACCTGGTTGGCATCCCAAATAGGACCAATAGCGTTAATGGCTATACGCCTACTCATATCTTTTCTAAAGAACAAATGCCAAGCGCCGGCACCATAATCAAAACCTTCTAAAATGGCGTAACCAGAAAATAATAGTCCAACAACCAAGTACCATAAAGTGGGATAATCTATGCCTAAAAATGTTTCCATGCTGTACCTATTACGTATATTTTAAAAATTCGTTTGGATTTTCTGCTTCTTCATATGGGCCGTGTTTTATTTTTTTATTTACCGAGTAAAGAAATAGTAAAAACAAGATGGTGTACACCACAAAAAACAAAATCAAAGAAAATAGAATCTGATTGGAAGACACCTCTTGAGAAAAAGCGTCGCTGGTTTTTAAATGACCGTAAACCACCCAAGGCTGCCTACCCATTTCTGCGGCAAACCAACCTACCTGATTGGCTATCTGCGGTAATAGTGCCGATAAAACAAAAATCCTTAACAACCATTTTTTCTCAAACAATTTTCCGCGCCACCACAAGTAGCAAGCATAGAGGGTTAAACCTATTAAAAACATGCCAATGGAAATCATGATATGGTAAAACTGAAATACGGCATTAACTTGTGTTGGCACCTCATCTTTAGGAAAAGCATTTAATCCCGCAACGGGTTCTTCAAAATCTTGATGTACCAAAAACGAAAGTCCACCAGGAACACCGATTCCCGTAACCTCTTGCGAATCGTTATCTACCCATCCAAAAAGGTACAAATCAGCAGCTGCAGATGGTTCATAATGGCCTTCCATAGCGGCTAATTTAGCCGGTTGGTTTTCTGCTACGCCATCTGCGGAGCTATGCCCGGAAGCCAACTGTGTTAACGAAACAAGGGTTGCTACCGCCAAAGCTATTTTAAAAGCTTTTTTAGAAATTTCTACGTACCTGCCTTTTAGAAGGTAATAGGCATGTACACTTAGCACTAAAAAGGCACCCGAAAGAAATGCACCTTGCCAAACATGTATTATACGGTCTACACTCGATGGATTGAAGACCATGGCCCAAAAGTCGGTTACCTCGGCCCTTGCATTTAAACCTTCACCAACAATATGGTAACCCGCAGGGGTTTGTTGCCAACTGTTGGCCACCACAATCCAAACTGCGGAAAACATGGACCCTAAAAAGACACCAATGGTTGATATAAAATGAACTTTAGGAGAAACCCTGTTCCACCCAAATAGTAAAATACCCAAGAAGGTACTTTCTAGACCAAAAGCAAATAAACCCTCTGCCGCTAAGGCACTACCAAAAATATCACCAACATATTTAGAGTAAACTGACCAATTGGTACCAAATTCAAACTCCATGATGATGCCCGTAGCCACACCTATACCAAAGGTTATCGCGAATATTTTTAACCAAAAACGGGTTAAAATTTCATATTGCTTCTTGCCTGTTTTTAAATAAAGACCTTCAAAAACAACCATTAATAAGCCTAAACCAATACTTAATGGTGGATATATGTAATGAAAGGCTACAGTAAAAGCAAACTGGATTCTTGCGAGGATTTCTGTATCCATATAATGTAAGTTTTCTCAAAATTATAGGGTACAAAACTGAGCAAACGTAACTCCGGTTACTTTAACTGTGTTTTAAATCTTTTTTAACACCGTTACCAACAACTTAACTTTTTCCGCTACGCATCATTAGAAGTACAGCTACAACAAGAATTACAACAACAGCAGCAAAAACCCCAATCATTAAAACGCCGTTGTCCCAAGAAACTAATGGAAATAATGAAGTTAAAAGCATAATTTTTAATTTTAGTAAAGTAAATGTAGTAGATTGATTAAGTTGAAAATATGATAATTCTCATAAAAAAAAGGGGTGGTTTTAACCACCCCTTTATCACTATTCTGTTTAACTAGTATATGTTTTTACTAGATACTTTTTTTAGCCAAATACCAATCTACTTTTTCTAACGTATCATCTGCTAATCTTTCGTTTAATTGGTCTAAGGTTTTAGGAGGCCCAACAATAACTTTATCACCTTTTTTCCAATCTAAAGGCATTGCCACCTTATGTTTGTCTGAAGTTTGTAAAGCTTCTAATGAACGTAATATTTCATCCATATTTCTACCTACATTAAGTGGATAATACATAATTAACCTTATCTTTTTGTTTGGGTCTATAAAGAAAACTGCTCTTACTGCAGCTGTCTCACTTTCGTTAGGTTGCAACATGCCATACAATTTAGACACCTTCATATCTAAGTCTGCAATTATTGGAAAATCAAAATACACCCCTGTGTTTACTCTTACATTTTGCACCCAACCTAAATGTGCATGTATACTATCAATACTCAAACCTAATAGCTCAGTATTTAGTGCATCAAATTCATCTTTACGTTGCGCAAAACCACTCATTTCTGTAGTACAAACAGGTGTAAAATCTGCAGGATGAGAAAACATAACAATCCATTTGTCCTTAGCAAAATCAGAAAGTTTTATGTTCCCTTTTGTAGTAACTGCTTCAAAATCTGGTGCAATATCCCCTATTCTTGGCATTGAAGTAACCGGATTATCATTTAATAAATCATTCATAATAGTATAGATTTTAATTATATTTATTTAATTTTTAATAAATGTATACTATCATATAATAAAGAAAAGTTACCTGGGTTACACTAACCTAATTGAGTTTAAATTTTAACAAAACATTTGTTTTTCTGAAGTAAAAAAGACGGCTATTAACCGTCTTTACGCTTTAAACATTTTCGCCTTTCAGCATTTTATTCCAGTACAAATAGGGTAAGCCATATTTTTTAAGCATCCATAGTCTCCAATGCTCTTTAGAACTATCAAAGACAAGCATGCGTTTTAATTTTGGGTCAGGTATAAAATTATTTTTGTAATCGAACTCTGCTAAAGTCATTTTGCCGTAACCCGTTACTAACGGACAAGAAGAGTAACCATTATACGATTTATTGGTGGCCGCTTTATGGGCAATTAACATTGAGATATTATCTACAACAATAGGCACTTGTTTACGAATTGCTGCACCTGTTTTAGCTGTAGGCAACGCAGCTACATCACCTAATCCAAAAATATTAGGGTATTGATTGTGTTGCATAGAAAAATGGTCTACGTTCAACCAACCAGCATCATTTGATAACACGGAGTCTCTAATAAATTTTGGTGCTGCTTGTGGTGGTGCAAGATGCAACATATCAAATGGCACTTCTATATCAGCATCACCATACATTTTTTCCCCTAAAGGATTATCCTCATTAATTACACACTGATTTTCTTCAGGAGCGGTATGATTAAAATGAACAATCTTATTTTCTACATCAATCCATTTTGGTGCATAAAAAGGTTTAAAATGAATTCCGTATCGATCAATAACCTTCATTAAGGTATCTCGAATTTCTTTCACTCCAAAAATTACAGTACCAGGGGTGGCAAATATGACATTGGTTTTAGCTGCCAGTCCATTTTTTCTAAAATAATCTGCTGCTAAATAGGCAATTTTTTGTGGTGCGCCACCACATTTAATAGGAGTAGTTGGCTGCGTAAAAAGTGCATTGCCCCCTTTAAAGTTTTTAATGGTTTGCCACGTATGTTCAGGGTCGGTGTAATTACTACAAGCTATGCCCTTTTCCATAGCTTCTGGTAAACCTTTTATCATAGAAGGTTCCATAACTAAGCCCGGAGCCACTACCAAAAAATCGTAGTTTACAATACCATTGGCTTCTGTAGTTACTGCATTATTTTCGGGGTCAAAACCTGTCGCCTTATCTTTTATCCAGTCAACACCAGAAGGCATTACTTCTGCCATAGGTTTTGCAGTTTTTTTAAAATCGTAGGTACCAGCACCTACTAGGGTCCATGCGGGTTGATAATAATGGGTATCAGAGGGTTCAATAATGCCTATACTTGTTTTGGCATCTTTTTTAAGTAACTGTGCAGCGGTCATAATACCTGCAGTTCCCCCTCCAATGATTAATACTTGATAATGCGACTTCATAATTTTGTCAGTTAGTTAAATTCTCTGTAATATAAATACGAACATCTCAATATTATGTAACATTTGTTACATTCTTCTCAATACAATAGCCAACTATTAAAAAAAGAAAAGCCGCTCTATATAGAGCGGCTTTTAACTGAACCAACCAAAAATTTAGTTTTTTACTTTACATGTATTAATTCCAAAAATGGTATATAAAGGACAAAAACTAACAAAACTTGTAAGTAAAAACACAGCACCTACTGCAAGTAGTATATAACCTAATGTGCCTTCGACTACACCCGTTATAAATAATACCGAAAATAGTATTGCTACCAATATTCTTAAGATGCGGTCAGCACCTCCCATGTTCTTTTTCATAATAGCTATTTATAGGGTTTCAATTAAAACTACAATTCCTGATATTAGTAGAAAACAAAGCGTACAAACCGCAATTAACTTCAACAACATTTTTGTCTTCATAATCAAAAGTAACTATGTACAAAGCAAAGAGATGTAACTTAGGTTACAAATTCAATAATTCTAATCAACTATTTTTAACAAATTCACACTCAACAGCATGAACCGACGAAAATTTAACAACTACTTATCCTTAGCTGCAATGGGAAGTATTATCGGCACTCCTATTGTTTTTGGCAAAAAATTACCAGCAGGCTATATTCCTTTAGGCTTGCAAGACCCAGACCCATTTTCAATGTTTAAAAAGGATAAAGAAATGGTAGTTTTAAATGATAAGCCTTGGAACATGGAAGCTCAGGCTCATCTTTTAGATGATAAGATAACCCCCAATAAATACATGTTCATTAGAAATAATGGTAAAATACCTACAGCAATTGACGTTAATAGCTGGAAACTTATCATCGACGGTGAATCTGTTAACCAGAAAAAAACATACAGTCTAAACGAACTAAAATCGAAGTTCAAACAATACACCTATCAATTAACTTTAGAATGTGGAGGTAATGGTAGAAGTGAATTTAATCCTCCTGCAAAAGGCAATCAGTGGACCATTGGAGCAGTAGCCTGTGCAAATTGGACAGGTGTACGCTTAAAAGATGTTTTAGAAGATGTAGGCATAAAATCTGATGCAGTATATATTGGCTACCATGCTGCGGACACCCACTTAAGTGGAGACCCCACTAAAGAACCTATATCTAGAGGTGTACCTATAGCAAAAGCATTGCAAGAAGAAACTTTGATTGCCTTTAAAATGAATGGTGAGGCTATTCCTTTAGCCCACGGTTATCCGTTACGTTTAGTATGTGGCGGTTGGCCGGCATCTGCTTCGGGCAAGTGGCTAACAAGTATAAGTGTAAGAAACAAAGTGCATGATGGTCCAAAAATGGTAGGGTCTTCTTATCGGGTTCCTTGCAAACCAGTAGCACCAGGAGAAAAAGTAGACGATGAAGATATGTGCATTATAGAATCTATGCCCGTAAAATCTTTAATCACGTATCCAAAAACCGGCGCAACAATAAAAACAGGACAACAACTTTCCATTAGAGGTCATGCATGGGCGGGTGAATTGGAGGTAACTAAAATGGAATATTCTATAGATTTTGGAAGTACTTGGAAAAAATGTGATTTAGCCATGGCAAGTAACCGTTTAGCGTGGCAGCATTTTAAAGCTAGCATACGCTTCCCAGAAAAGGGATATTATGAAGTTTGGGCGAGAGCCACAGATAGTCAAAGCAATAGTCAACCTATGGTTTTACCTGGATGGAATCCAAAAGGATATTTAAACAATGCTTGTCATAGAATAGCGGTAAAAGTTGTATGATGCAGAATAACAATTTTGAACATTCGGTAAAACAATTACGAAAGCTAAGCGTAATCATCTTTGTATTTTTTATGAGTATTGCCGCTGTTTTACTATATATCATGGTTGACCCAACCTTATCCGCTTTTACACCTAAACCAGATAGTACAGATTTAGTTGTAGTAAATGATGACCCAAATGAAAATTTTGATAAGATTGAAGATGGCATACATGTTCGTACAGGTTTTGTAGAAGGTGAAGGATTAATGACCGTTGTAAACAATTGCACTAATTGTCATTCTGCCAAATTGGTTACCCAAAACCGAATGAACAAAGAAGGTTGGAAAGCCACAATAAAGTGGATGCAAGACACCCAAAACTTATGGGATTTAGGTAAAAACGAAGAAATTATAGTTAATTATTTGGCTACGCATTATGCGCCAGAAAAAAAAGGTCGCAGACAAAATTTAGCCAATATTGAGTGGTATGAGCTTAAAGAGTAGTTTTTTAGTGCCGGTACTATTATTTTTTGCGCTGGCTTGTCAATCCAATCAGAGCTCAAAGAGTCTTGCCAAAAAGGAATTTAAAACCCTTATTGAAGCTTCTGAAATTGCAAGCTTAGTATCGCAAGACGGTTATGTTGTAGTTGATTTAAGACCTTACGAGAATTATAAAGCCGGTCACCTACCAAAAGCTATTCAACTATGGAGAACAGATATTGAAGATGCAAAACATACTTCAAATGGAATGATGTTAACTAAAGAAGCACTTCAATCTTTATTTTCTGAAAAGGGAATAACTAATGAAGATACCCTAATTCTATATGATGATAAAGGCTCTTGTGAAGCGGCACGCCTATGGTGGATTTTGGATAATTACGGTATAACCACCACTAGAATTGTAAACGGTGGCGTTAGTGCTCTGCTAGAAGCTGGTTTTGAATTCAACACTAAAGAACCTATTAGAAATTCTACAAATTTTATAATTACACAAGAAAACCCTGTTAAACATATTGAAGGTGTTGCTTTAAAAGCGCTTTTAGACCAAAATGTACAAATCACCATTGTTGATACTAGAACTAAAAATGAATATTCTGGTTATCGCAACAAAAAAGGAGCAGGTAAAGCCGGTAGAATTCCTACAAGTATCCACATAGATTGGGCAAAAGCTGTTGATTACAACGCTTCTAAAAAATTTCGTTCTATTGAAGAATTAGAAAAAATATATCACCCATATTTACCAAATAAAAATGAACCTATAATTGTGTATTGTCATTCTGGTGTACGCTCTGCGCATACTACTTTTGTGTTGACAGAATTATTAGGGTATACAAACGTTAGAAATTATGATGGCTCTTGGACAGAATGGAGCAATTATGATTTACCCATTGAATATGATGTTAAAACTGAAATTTTTGAATAATGGAACAGTATTTAGACGCCTTTATATCCGCTTTTAATGGAACTGTAAATTACACCTGGAAAGCTATAACCTTTGATGTTCCATGGTATAAAAACTATTTCTGGGGGTTAACGGCAATTTCGCTGCTGGTTTGGCTATTGGAGCTATTATTTCCATGGCGTAAAAATCAATCTGCATTCAGAAAAGATTTTTGGATGGATGCTTTTTACATGTATTTCAATTTCTTTGTTTTTGCGATTGTTATAAGCGGGGTTTATAAGATACTCGGTTTGCTTTTCGCAGAGTTTGGCATAAAAGCAGAAAGCTTGGCTTTACTAAATACATCTGGTTGGCCGGTATGGGCTGAACTTCTGGTATTTTTTATACTATTAGATTTTGTGCAATGGTTCACTCATGTTTGCTTACATAAGTTTCCAGCATTATGGCGTTTTCATCAAGTTCACCATAGTGTAAAAGAAATGGGTTTTGCTGCGCATTTACGCTACCATTGGATGGAAAATATACTTTATAAACCACTAAAAACATTTGGTGTAATGATTCTAGGTGGCTTTGAGCCCGAACAAGCCTACATTGTACACTTTGCGGCAATTGCCATTGGCCATTTAAATCACGCTAATATTAAATTATCTTACGGCCCATTAAAATATATATTCAACAATCCTGTAATGCATTTATACCACCATGCATACACCTTACCCAAAGGTAGTTTCGGCGTTAATTTTGGGATTAGTTTAAGCCTGTGGGATTACATTTTTAAAACAAATCACATTCCAGAAGATAGCGGATTGGTACCTTTGGGGTACCCTGGAGATGAAAAAATGCCAAGTTCTTTCTGGGGGCAACTGTTTTATGGTTTTAAAAAGAATTAAGCGCTAATTTGGACATACTTATATACCTTCTTATAGGGTTAATTACAGGTTACGTTGGTGGCTATGCAGGTATCGGCGGCGGACCATTTATTGTAGCAGCATTAGTCCTATTTGCAGGCTTAACGCAATTACAAGCTCAGGGTAGCATGTTAGCTATAATGATGGGACCAATGAGTTTTCTTGGTGTATTATCATTAAAACAAGAGGTTAAAGCATTATTGCCGTCTATAATTATCGGGGTAGTCTCGTATTGCATTTTCTCTTATTTGGGTGCTGTTTTTGCTTTCTACATTGGCGAAATGGATATGAGACTGTATTTTGCCATTCTACTTATTTTTTTGGGTGTATTGCAACTCAAAAACTTTTCTTTTATCTCTAGTAAATCAAGTCCTAAAAAGAAAATTGCACATGGCTGGATATTTCTATTAGGTGCTATAACTGGCATTTTTGGTGGTCTTTTTGGAATTGGCGCAGGAGTTCTAATGGTGCCCGTTTTAATACAGTTCTTTACTATGGATAAAAATTATGCTCGCGCCCTGAGCTTAGCCATATTATTACCACCGGTTAGTCTAGGTGGGTTTTTAAAATACAATGCAGAAATGCCTGTAAATTGGACCCTGGTTATTTGTGTATTCTTAGGCTATTTTATAGCCAATCACTTTGGTGCTAAAGCGGGTAATTTGAGCTCAAATACCAATTTCAAAAGATATTATGCTTTTTTACTCTTTGCTTTATCTTTAGTTTATCTAGTTGTATTGGTATAACTGCGTGGGTAAGAATATTTTCATTTCCGAAAAAGCAACATCATCTAAATGACCCATTTTTTGTAAGTTATTGGTGATTAAATGTAAATGCAAATTACTGTCATGATGTGTAAAAATGCCTTTATGTTTTGTTGAATAAAAACCAACTATTGTTACCTCCTCTTTTCCAATACTGTAATTAACTTGTCCTATATGCGCTTCTTTTGGAGAAGACACCTTGGTATTATCTGGCAGATTTTGAATATGAATCTTTGCATTACTCACAACACCAATTAGTTTAACGATAAACGGTTTATTTACTTCTCCAACCTGGGTTGGAATCCACCTTTCTAAACTAGATACAGTCGAAATTTCTTTTGGCAAGTCCAATTTTTTCCAATTTTGTTGCCACCCGTATACAAAAAAAGGAGCCTCCGCTTTAGGTGATTTTTTAACCAACATGGTGGAGTCAGATAGTACTTTAGATTGAAAAAATTGTCCGTCTAAAATTAATAGTTCGCCTTTTAGATTACTTAAAGGCCCTAAACCATAAAGATTTTTTGTGTTTGAAATAGTATCTAAATTAATTACTCCGTCTAATTGCCCTTGCCACATCACATTTTTCATTGCTCCTGAAATAGCAATTTCTCCATCAAGTGTTGATGATTTTTTACAACTAACCATGATATTAACCAATACTACTACAACTATCGTAATCTTAGGCATTCTTAATCTTTTGAACTAAATCATTAGAAGCCACCACACCAGATTGTCGCCATTTTAATTTTCCATCTTTAAATAGCATTAAAGTAGGCACGCCCCTAACTTGATATTGTGCAGCTAATGGTTGGTTTTTATCCACATCGATTTTAATGATTTTAACATCATTTCCAAGTGTATCTTTAACTTCTTTAAGAATAGGCGGCATCATTTTACAAGGACCACACCATTCTGCAAAAAAATCTATTAATACGGGTTTATCCCCAGAAATAATTTCATTGAAACTGGACATCTTCTTTCTTATCTAAAGTTATACTCCAAATACCTCTTACTTCATTTACGTTATATCCCGTTGCTTTGTCTTCAGGATATTTGGCAGAAAGCAAATTCTGAACCTCTAAAGTAATATTCTCTTTAGGTTTACCATGACATTTTAAGCACATATCATTAGTTATAATGGGATAATAAAAATGTACCTCCTGGTTACCTTCTTCAACAATGGGTGCTATTTTTTCATTTGTAGCTACATTTTTTTTAAACGTTTCAATATGTTGTAACTCAATTTTATTTGCGGTGTTTTTTGGATTTCTTGGTTTATCACTAACTCTTTTAATCTTTGCGTTATATGCTACTGCCATACTATCAGTTAACGGATAGGCTTTTATATTACAAAATTCAACAGCTTTAGCAACCCCTGAATCTTGTATTGTTCCCATCAAATTTTTGCCTAAAACCTTTTTAGTTCCCAAAGCGTATTTCAGTCCAAGTTCCTTATAAGAAAGTTGTTCATTAGTAAAACTCAAAACAGGTTGTGAATCATTTTTATACAGCTTTTTACCATGATCTTGCCAATGAGTTTTGAACCAGTTTGGCTCTTCAATCTTATAATCGTAAACAAATGAGGCAATTTTTTCAACTTCTTCTTTCTCGTAAATTGATTTAGGCATTAACCCAAATCTTTTTACAGCGCCTTTAAGTTTTACATTTTCTTTTGCGGGCTTTAATACGAAAGAAGTAAAAGCTTCAATAAACTCTTCTTTTGTGGTAGAGTCTTCTAAGTAGTGCGCTTTAACCGCAATCATTGGTGGACCTACCCTACCTTGTTTTTCTGGAGCGGAAGGACTGTGACACAGATAACACTTCTGTTCTAGTAACTTTTTACCTTCTATAGCATTGGAAACAACCAAGCTATCATTAGTAATAGTTGTAAATTCTTTATCTGATTTTTGATTTTTGCAAGAAAAGAATAAAATAGTGATGAGTCCTAAAATACCATATAGTTTACCCATAACAACAGTTTTAATTTCTAGACCAAGCAGAATAGCCACCTGCTAAATCAATGATTTCTTCAAAGCCCATGGCTACCAGTCTAGAGGCTGCTTTTTGACTACGGTTACCCGATTGGCAATACAAATAAACAGGCTTACTTTTATCTAAAGATTCAAAACCATTTTTAAATTGGCTTGAACTAAAAAAGTCAAAATTTTTAGCTCCTTTTATATGACCATTATTGTATTCTCTAGCCGTACGTACATCTACTAATTGTACTTTACTACCATTTTTAATGGCCTTCTGATATGCTGGTTTTTGTAAAATTTGGATTTTATCTGATAGTGGCTTGCTGCCAAAAATTGCTTTTAAAAACGACATTGTTTAAGTATTTAAGATGTTAAAAATAGCTCTCTTGAATACCTTAAACAGTAACAGTTGTTACACAAGATTAGTTTTAAGCGATTCTTTTAGAAAGATTTATAAAAAATTCTTTTCCTTCTCTAGGCTTTATAGAATTGATACATTTTTCAAAGACGTTACTATTAAAAAGTGAATCAAAATATCCTAAATATTCAGTTTTAGAACCGCCAAAAGGAGGGCCATCTTTAAGTGGAAAATCAAAAAGCAAACCCACTAATTTTCCATGGGGCTTTAATAATTCGTGCATTTTTACAGCGTAAGATTTTCGCAATTCTGGAGCTAGTGCACAAAAGAAGGTTTGTTCAAGAATCAAATCAAATTGTCCTTCTAATTCAAAAAAATCTTTGACAATAAAATGATGTTCAGGAAAATGTGGAGCTCTATCTAAAAAGCCCTGTTTTGTAACGGGTGCAATGTCTACCACAGTTACATTTTTAAACCCCTGATTGTGTAAATACTCAGCTTCATAGGCATTACCGCCCCCTGGTATTAAAATAGAAATGGTTTTATCTTGAAGTTGGTCTACATAGGTTTTTATAGGTGTAGAAGGGTAACCTATATCCCATCCCATTCGATTATCAATATACCTAGAATTCCAATATTCAGCGTTTAATTTTGTATTCATTATTCTTGAACCCAATCATTATAACCCCCAGAATAGTCATAGATTTCAACAAAGCCTTCTTGTTTTAGAATTTCTGCTGCTCTATTACTACGACCACCCATTTTACAGTATAAATAAACCGGTTTAGACTTATCTAGCGTCTTTATTTGTTGAAGAAAAGTATTACTGTCACTGATATTAAAATTTACAGCATCATCAATATAACCAGCTTCAAACTCTTCTTGTGTTCTAACATCTATTAATTGAACATCTTTACCTATGACATTATCTTTTAAATGGACTTTATCAATTTTAGATATCGTAGAACTAGATTGGGATTGACAGCTAAAAAAAACCACCAATCCCAAAATAAGTATATTGCTTTTTAATAAAATTTTCATAGAACTATTTAATTGTGCTAGGACAAATATAGTCTGTAACTGGAATATCAGCCTCTTTTATGGCTTTCATACCCCCTGCCACATCAATTAAATTATGTATTCCTCTACTTTTTAGGATTGAAGCTGCAATCATGCTTCGATACCCACCAGCGCAATGAATATAAAAATTTTCTTTACCAGGAAATTCCGCCAAATGCTCATTTAAAAAGTCTAATGGTGTACTATGCGCAGAGGCTATGTGCTCCGAAATATATTCTCCTGGTTTACGAACATCAAAAACAGGCACATTGTCCTCTAAAGCTTCTTTGAGTGTTGAAGCACTTACAGAACTTACGGTATCATATTCTTTAGCCGCATTTTTCCACGCCTCAAAACCACCTTTTAAATAGCCTAAAGTGTTATCAAAACCTACTCTAGAAAGTCTTGTAACTACTTCTTCTTCTCTACCTTCTGGGGTTACTAGTAAAATAGGTTGTTTAACATCACCTATTAAGGCACCAACCCATGGTGCAAATCCGCCATCAATACCTATAAAAATAGAACGCGGAATGTGTCCTTTAGCAAAATCATTTTGATGACGTACATCTAAAACTATAGCGCCTGTCTCATTTGCTGCAGCTTCAAATGCATCTGGTGACAGTTGTTGCGTACCTCTTTCCAAAACCTCATCTATATCTTCATAACCTTCTTTATTCATTTTTACATTTAAAGGAAAGTATTGTGGAGGAGGCATTAATCCATCAGTTACTTCTTTTACAAATTCTTCTTTACTCATATCTGCACGAAGCGCGTAGTTCATTTTCTTTTGATTACCTAAGGTATCCACGGTTTCTTTCATCATATTCTTACCACAGGCTGAACCAGCACCATGAGCAGGATAAACTATAACATCATCTGCCAGCGGCATAATCTTATTTCTTAGACTATCAAATAGGGTTTCTGCGAGCTGCTCTTGCGTCATATCCGCTGCCTTTTGAGCTAAATCTGGTCTACCAACATCACCTAAGAAAAGGGTGTCTCCGCTAAATATAGCGTGGTCTTTACCATTCTCATCTCTCAATAAGTAGGTAGTACTTTCCATGGTATGCCCTGGTGTGTGTAATACTACAATGGTAACTTTACCTAATTGAAATTCTTGACCATCTGTGGCCACAATACTATCAAAAGATGGGTTGGCATTTGGGCCGTATATAATTGGGGCTCCAGTTTCTTTAGATAACGTAACATGCCCGCTTACAAAATCGGCATGGAAGTGCGTCTCAAAAATATATTTGATTTTAGAATTAGCTTTTTCAGCTCTTTCTAGATAAGGTTTAACCTCTCTTAAGGGGTCTATAACAGCTACTTCACCTTCACTTTCAATATAGTACGCACCTTGCGCTAAACAACCTGTATATATTTGCTCAATTTTCATCTTCTTTCAAATTTTAATTAAAATTACAACCTATCTATCAGATATTTTGTCACTTTAGTTACAAGAACTTACTTGTATTGTAATGCTACTTTATTTTGTAATTCTGATTTTCCAACTTTTTGTAAACAATCTTCATAAGCTTCAGCAGTTCTAACATAGATATTTTCTTGCCCAATTACATTAACCAAGCCGCTTTTATGAATAATATCTCTTGTTGGCCCTATGGAGCCTGCAATTTTAAATGTTATGTTCTTTTGCTTTAGTTCTTCTACCACGGTTTGTAACATTAATACAGCGGTACTATCAATATAGTTAATTGCTTCAGCATTTAAAATTATGTATTGTAAGGCGTTGCCTTTTTTCTCTACCTGTTGTTCAATGGTTTTTTTAAAAAAAGCAGCGTTTGCAAAATACAGTTGGGCATCAAAACGAAGCATTAAAATTTCTTCAGGATTTTCAACACCTTCAGTAAAGCGTTTAATATTTTTAAAATAATCCATACCCTTTATTTTACCTAAAATGGCAACATGAGGCACAGATGTTCTATATACCATGATTAATAGTGATAGCAGAACACCAATTAAAATACCCTCTTTAATGCCAATAGTCAAAGTAATTATAAAGGTGGCGATGAGTAAAAAGAACTCATCTTTTCTTCTATTGAAAAGTTGAACTGGGTATTTAAAATCTATTAATCCGAATACAGCAACCATTATTATTGCAGCGAGTACTGCATTTGGCAAGTAATAAAATAGTGGTGTTAGAAATAATAAGGTAAGGGCAATAACAAGGGCGCTTACCACGGATGAAATTCCAGTTTTTGCTCCCGCCTCATCATTAACCGCGGTTCTTGAAAAACCCCCGGTAACCGGGTAAGATTGAAAAAAAGAACCCACAATATTAGAGGTTCCCAATGCCACTAGTTCTTTATTAGCATCAATTTCATATTCTGGATGACGTTCTGCAACAGCCTTAGATACAGAAATAGCCTCCATAAAAGCTATCAAAGCTAAGGTTAATGCTACAGGTATTAAATCACCTATTCTTTCTGAGTTCAACTCTGGTAGTTGAAAAGATGGTAAGCCAGACGGTATTTGCTCTACAATTTTTACCCCTTGTAAATTCCATTGAAATAAATAAACAGTTACAATACCCAGCACCACCACTATAAGTGCTGAGGGTATTTTTTTATTTATTCTTCTCATAATTTTAATAAGTACAATAGCTACAATACCTATAGATAATGTTAGTAAGTGTGTGCCATCTATTGCATTTACTGCTTGTACAAACAAGTGTTGAATTTTGTTACTCCCCGGAATATCAATTCCTAACAGATGCTTTAGTTGGCTCATTCCAATAATTATAGCTGCAGCAGAAGTAAAACCACTAATAACAGGTTTAGATAAAAAATTTACCAAAAAACCCATTTTGGCTACACCAAGAATTAATTGAACCACACCCATCATAAAAGCCAGTAAAATAGCCATAGCTACATACTCATTGACACCAGATAATGATAATGCTCCTAAACCTAAGGCCACCAAAAGAGAATCCATAGCAACCGGACCTACAGACAACTGCCTAGAAGACCCCATAAAAGCGTAAACTACTTGCGGCATTAAAGAAGCATAAAGGCCATAAATAGGTGGTAGGCCAGCAATCATGGCATATGCCATACCTTGCGGAATTAAAAGTACCCCAACTGTAATTCCAGCAAAAACATCACTAGACAAATTTGCTTTATTGTATTTGGGCAGCCAATCTAATATGGGTAAAAATTGCTTCAATTATTTTTGGTTATTCAGAACTATCTGATTTCGGTTCAAACTAATTTTACCTAGGTTTTCCATCTTTTTAAGCAGTCTAGAAATCACCACTCTTGAACTATGCAAATCGTAGGCAATTTCTTGATGGGTTTTTGTAATGATATTATTTTTATTGAGTTCTGCTTTTTTATGAAGATATTCCATTAGGCGTTCATCCATATTCATAAACGCAATGCTATCTACTGTATGTAACAATTCGTTTAAACGAGCATGGTAACTTTCAAAAACAAAATTACGCCAAGTACGATATTTAGCCGTCCACTCTTCCATTTTACGAATTGGAATCATGATAAGTTTGGCGTCTGTTTCAGCAATTGCACGAATTTCACTTTGGGCATCACCTAAACAACATGCCATTGTCATACTACAAGTATCACCCTGTTCTAAATAATACAACAGTAACTCATCTCCTTCAGAATCTTCACGTAAAATTTTAATTACACCGTCAATCAACAACGGCATATACCTCACATAATCTCCTATTTCAATTAGTTTAAAACCTGCAGGAACCTCTTTAAAAGTGCCAACTTGGGCAATCTCTGTAATAAGTGGCTGCTCAAAGGTATTTCCGAAACTTGTATTTAGTTCATTAATCACGACACGAAATTAGAAAATGAATGCTTTAAGTTTGGTAACTATAGTTACATGTTTTGCAATGCCTCTTGAAACGGCATACTTGTTAATCTCTTATTTGTAATACGATACACTGCGTTTGCGATAGCTGCTCCAATTGGGCCAAGAGGAGGTTCCCCCACCGGACCAGGAGTTTCTCTACCCTGTAATAGAATTACCTCTATCTCTTTAGGAGCATGTTTTAGTAATGCCATTTGATATGGTCCGTAAATTGTAGGATTTAATTGACCATCTTTTACGGTCATTTTTTCAAATACCGATGCGCTTATACCCATAATAATAGCACCTTCGCATTGTGCTCTTACTTGGTCAGGATTTACGGCCAATCCAGGATCTAACACACAAGTAACTTTATGAATTTTAATTTGATTTTCCACTATTGAAAGTTCAACAACTTGAGCGCAAGGCGTGCCTGCATCAGTTGAAGCGGCAAATCCCATAGCTTTACCATTGATAACCGTATCTTGATAGCCTGCTTTTTCAGCAGCGGTTTTAATTACATTACATAAACGCTCACCTGACTTATCATTTTGAATATGTGCTAAGCGAAAATCAACTGGATTTTTACCAGCTTTTTCAGCTAAAACGTCCATAAAACTTTCCCAAGCAAAAGTATTGGCCAACAACCCTAAACTACGCCACCAACTGGTTGCAAAAGGTAACTCTACATGCCAAGATGTTGTTCTAATTTTAGGAATATTTAGGTATTGACAAAACCCGCCACGTATAGCCCCAACATCTGCTCCTAAAAAAGAATTTAATGCGCTAGGCAATAAGGCAGAATCTATAGCTACATCACCACTAGAAAAATCGTGTTGAAGGTGGGCAATATTTCCATCATCAGTCAAATTAGCTTTAAGTACATGATGCGTAGGAGGGCGAAACATATCATGCTGAAATTCTTCTTTTCTACTAAAGAAGTATTTCACTGGTTTACCTACCGCTTTTGACATCACGGCTGCTTGCATTGCGTGTGGTGTATGTAACCTTCTACCAAAACCACCACCCAAAAATGTAGGTACAATATTTACTTTTTCAGTATCAAGTTCTAATCTTTTAGCCACTTCTTTTTGTGTTATAGCAACTACCTGAGTAGAAAGATATAAGGTAGCCCCTTCTTCTGTGACATTTGCCACTACGCCGTTGGGTTCAATTTGTGCATGAGCACCAATTGGAGTAGTAAATTCCATTTGCACTTCTGGATCCGAGATTTCAGCACCATTTTTTTGAATTATTGTGGGCTTACCATTGCCCACCTTCATTTTATTTTCAATATCCGCTAATTGTAAATTAGTAGGTGCATCCCAAGTTACTTTTATAGCATGCTTTGCATTTTCAGCTTCAATAAAGCTTTTGGCTATAACACCTACAAAATCTTCCTCTTCAACAATTTTAAGTACACCAGGCATATTTTGTGCCTTGCTAACATCAGCAGTTATAAAAGTAGCCCCTATGTGCTCGGGTCTAACTACAGCACCGTAAACCATGTTAGGTATATCTACATCCATCCCAAAAATTGGAGCACCAAATACTTTATCATCTAAATCAACACGAGGTACCGATTTACCAATGATTTTATAGTCAGAAATCTTTTTTAATTCTGGGGTATCTACCTCTGGCCATTCTGAAATTTTTTCAGCTAATTCTGCAAAGGTTATTTGCTCCCCATTTACTTTTATAACACCGTTTTTAATTTTTAAATCAGATTTTGGCACTCCTAAATTTTCAACAGCAGCAGCCAAAATCATTTCTCTCATTGTTGCGGCTAATTCTCTCAAGGGCATCCACAAACTGGCTATAGAAGTACTGCCACCAGTTGCAAAGCTGTCTATATTTCCAGTAATAGAAGGTGCATGCACCACCTTAATCATTGCAATAGGTACTTCCAACTCATCTGCGGCCAATTGTGCCATACCAGTGAACGTACCCTGGCCCATTTCTACTTTTGGAGAATACAGTCTTATTTTATTCGCTGAGGTTAACTCAAACCACAATAAAGGTTCAACTCCACTACCCATATAGGGCGAATCAGCTGAATTGGCGTAAGCCAATATTTGTCTACGAATAGGATTTCTAAATAGATATGTTCCAACAGCCAAAACACCAGCAGTACCTACTGCACCTCTAACTAAGAATTTTCTTCTAGAAACTTTTTTATTCTCACCCATATTTATGAAGTTTTAGAAGTTTCTATTAATTCATTTGCCTTAATTTCCGCTGCTCTTTGAATGGCTTTGCGCATACGATAGTATGTTCCGCACCTACAAATGTTGATAATATTTTTATCAATATCTTCATCTGTTGGATTCGGAATTTTTTCTAATAAAGCAGCAGTAGCCATCATAAAACCAGGTTGACAATAACCGCATTGTGGAACAACTTTTTCTACCCAAGCTTGTTGAACAGGATGAGGATTGTCTAGTGTTCCTAAGCCTTCAATGGTAACCACCTTTTTACCTTCGGCAAACTTTATAGGATAAGAACAAGACCTTACTGCTTCTCCGTTAACATGTATTGTACACGCACCACAGGCTGCTTTTCCACAGCCAAATTTGGTGCCTTTTTGCCCTAAGATATCTCGAATTACCCATAGTAATGGGGTCATATCATCTGAAAGCGTAACGGTTTCAGCGCTTCCATTTAAAGTAAAATTAATTGTCATAATAATTTAGTTAACTGGTATTACAGCCCCATTGGCAAACCATTCTTCCACAACTTGAATATATTCTTCCTTAGAAATTGGTGGTGTTTCTCTTAAATTTCCATTAGCATCAACCCCAGGTTCCCAAGCCCACAATACCAATTTGTCTTGTGTTAAATGTTCTACCAACGCTTTATGGTCTTTACCACCATTGGTTGATTTGTCTAATAAACGTTGGGCTATTTGCTCATGAGATAATCCTTGCCAACCCATTGAAGCAGGGGCCAATGCCCAATGTGGTGCCCCAGGAACCCCAGAGTAAGGATTGTTTTCTGATTGATGGCACGTATTACAGCTTGTTGCTTTAAAGCCGTGGTCATCTTCACCCCTAGCCATATCAAAATAGTGCGGATGACGGTCTATACCTTGTTTTGGGATATTATCATTGGGGTGACAATTCATACATCTTGGATGTGTAAGCACATCCATTAATTTGGAAAAGTTTTCTGTATTGTCTGCAGCCGAGATTTCCAAACTGTCTAATGGAATATAGTCTCCATTAGAATTAATTGAATTAGCTACAACCATTATGGTGAGTAAACCTATGGCAACAAATAAAACAATTCGATTACTATTCATGTACAAGTTTTCTCCAAGATACAAATAATAAGAGCCTTGTTGAAACAATTAAAAACATCACTAAAACGGTTGATTTGTATAAGACAAGATGTCTTTATTATACTAAAAAACTCAACATTTAGAATATGGGTTAATCATAATCTGCTTATAGTCAATTAGCTAGTGTATTGATTTTTAGCTTTGAAATGAATTTAAAAAGTAAAACGATGAGAAGTTTATTGTGGTTAGTAGCCGTTATATGTATAGTAGTTTGGTTATTTGGTATGTTAGGAATTATTCCAGGTATTGCTACGGGCAACCTTATTCACATATTAATTGTTTTGGCGGTAATCGTAATTCTTTATAACATTATCAGAGGAAGAAGTCCATTATAATTTTACGGTCAATTTTAAAGTTTTGTTAAACAAATTAATAGCATTAAAGAACAACTTAAATGAGCAAAACCACAGTATTACAGAGCTGTAATTTAGTGGAAGACAACATTGAAAATATAAAATAGACTATGAAATTAGAGAACAAAAAAGTTGCGGTATTAGCAACAAACGGATTTGAAAAATCAGAATTATTTGAACCATATAATGCACTCAAAAATGAGGGAGCTCAAGTAGATATTATTTCTATTAAAGAGGGCGTGATTAAAAGTTGGGATGGTGATAATTGGGGCAAAAGCATTAAAGTTGATAAATTGGTAACTAATGCAACCGAAAAAGATTATAATGCTTTAGTATTACCAGGCGGTGTGGCAAATCCTGATACCCTAAGAACAGATGAAGATGCACTAAACTTCATTAGAGCCTTTTTTAAAAGTGGCAAGCCAGTATCTGCAATTTGCCATGCACCATGGTTGTTAGTTAGTGCTGATGTTATTGAAAATAGAAAAGTAACGTCTTACCATAGTATTAAAGACGATGTTATAAATGCTGGCGCTAATTGGGTAAATGAAGAAGTTGTGGTAGACGAAGGTTTAACCACCAGCAGAAATCCTGACGATTTGCCAGCTTTCATATCAAAAACCATTGAAGAAATTAAAGAAGGTAAACACGAAGAGCAAACGGCGAACGCATAAATTTTTGAAACATTTTACATGATGCTGAAGCGAAAGACTTTCGCTTCAGCATTTTCTAATTAAAACACTATCATGGCAATAATAGGGAATATTATAAAAGGCGTAATTAATTTAACCGGAGAGTTAACTTCTAACAAAAACCCCGTTGAAGAGCAAGAAGAGGTTTTAAAAACACTCTTAACCACTGCTAGAGATACCAAGTTTGGAGAACATTACCATTTTAATTCTATCCTAAATGCTGAACATACAGCCCAAGAATTCGCTAATAAGGTTCCATACCATGATTACAATCAAATAAATACCCAATGGTGGTCACAGCTACACAAAGGTGAAACAAATGTAACTTGGCCTGGAACACCAGATTACTTTGCGCTAAGCTCAGGTACAACTGGTAAAACAAGTAAACGCATACCTGTAACCAACGACATGGTAAAAGCCATTAGAAACGCAGGTATTCAGCAAGTTTTAGCCTTACATAATTTTGATATTCCAGCTGATTTTTTTGAAAAAGAAATTATGATGCTTGGGAGTTCAACTGATTTAGAAAAACGCGAAGGACATTTAGAGGGTGAAATAAGTGGAATTAGTGCTAGTAATATTCCGTTTTGGTTTAAAGGATATTACAAACCAGGAGAAGAAATTGCTAAAATTGATGATTGGGATGATAGAGTTACAAAAATTGCCAAAGAAGCAGCCAATTGGGATATTGGAGCACTGAGTGGCATTCCCTCTTGGATGGAACTTATGATGAAAAAAGTCATTGAAACTCACAATTTAAAGCACATCCACGAAATATGGCCCAATTTACAGGTGTATACTTCTGGTGGTGTTGCCTTTGACCCTTATGAAAAGAGTTTTAATGCACTGCTAGGAAAGCCCATTACTATAATTGACACCTATTTGGCTTCTGAAGGATTTATGGCATTTCAAGCACGACCAGAAACTGATGCCATGCGATTAATTACTGATAATGGCGTTTATTTTGAATTCGTACCATTTGAGCCAGAATATATTCAAGCTGATGGCTCCTTATCACAAGACGCACCTTCCTTAACATTATCTGAAGTTGAAAAGAATCAAGATTACGTTCTAATTATTTCTACTGTTTCAGGAACGTGGAGATATTTAATTGGCGATACTATTGAATTTACAGATGTAGAACGCGCAGAAATTAAAATAACAGGTAGAACCAAATTCTTTTTAAATACAGTTGGTTCACAACTATCAGTAAACAAACTAAATGACGGAATTAAACATTTAGAAGAAAAATTCGAGATAAAGCTTCCAGAATACACCTTGTGTGCTAAAAGATTTGATGACGGTTTTTACCATTCGTGGTATCTAGGTACCGAAAATGATTTAGACGGTAACACCTTGGCTAAAGCTTTAGACACTTTTCTTAAAGAGGCCAACAAAAACTACCGAGTGGCACGCAGTAAAGCCTTAGAAGGTGTTAAGGTGACCCTAATAAAACCTGAAATATTTTACGAATGGAGTGGTGCTAATAAAAAGAAAGGCGGACAAGTAAAAATGGAAAGGGTAATGGGAGAAGAAAAATTTGCCGAATGGGAAGCCTTTGTTCAAAAACAATAATTCTTAGTTAGATACTCAATCAACTTTGTCAATCATCTGCATTATTTCCTCTGGAGATAAATAAAATTTACGCATTCTATTTTTATACGTTTCTGAAATTTCAGCATGGTCAAGTATAAAACGTTTTGTTGCAATAATATAATCACCCATACCTCTGTCTACTGCAACAGAATCAGCAGTACGTTCTGCATGTTTTATATAATCTACTGAAAATAAATAGTGAAGCCCAAAACCTAATAAGTTTAAATTATCTCTACTTTGATAATCTACAATATGACCTAGTTCATGGCCTAACCAACCAATCATTACTTCTTTTGGGATGTCTTTTGTGTTAAATTCTTTATCTGATATTTTAATATGCTTACTTATTAAAACCACATAGCTTCTTTTTTTTCGAGATTTAAAAAAACTCGAAAATTTTGGCTGGGCTTGCATAGTAGATTTTTTAATGTGCTCCTTAAATTTAAATTCAATTGGTATTTCATTTAAATCTGGATAATAGGAAAGCGCAATTTCAACTTCTTCAGAAATTGTCTTGGGAGCCTTAAAAATTGGTTGTTGCTTCATAACATTAATTACAAAAAATAGCATACCGCTTATGGTTAAAAAAACGAGGAATTTTTTAAGCTTCATTAATTTAATTTACGAGGATATGGGTAAGAATTTTATCAGTTTTAATAAGCTTAAATAGAATAGGATTATAACCCAAAAGGTGATGTTTTTAAATACTGTTTTCATCGCTTTTATTTTACTTCAAAGTAGCCAAAAGCAATGTGTTTTTTTATTCTATTCTATTTAATGATTGACCCTTTTAAAGTAGAGGACTCATAAATTTTGCCAAACCTTCTAAAAACTTTTGATATCGTGGTCTAGCTTTAAAACTATCAAAATGTAACTGTGCTAAAGGCTTACAATATTTATCTAGACTTTTAGCAATACTTTGCGCTAATTTTTCATCATAAATAAGCGCATTAGTTTCGTAGTTGTGTTCAAAGCTTCTATAGTCAAAATTTCCAGAACCCACAGAAGCAATGCTATCATCTACAATTAACACCTTACTATGAGAAAATTCATTTCTTAAATAGATTTCTACACCTACACTAAGAAGCGATTCAAAATTGGAAAACATACTGTATTTAGCTATTAGAGAATCTGACTTTTTAGGAACGATAAGTTTGATTTTTATACCGCTCAAAGCAACAATTTTCATAGCTTCTAAAAATGCAATTCCGGGTATAAAATATGGGTTAGCTATTGTTATACTTTTCTCTGCTAAATGCATCATAGCAATATATTGCTGCATAATTACAGATTGCGGAGAGTCTGGCCCACCAGACACAATTTGCACTATAGAATTGCCTTCTTCTGTAGGTTTAGGCAAATACTTTTTATTGAGTAAGCCTTCTTCCTTACTAGCAAAAAAATAGTCTTTAATAAAAATTCTATGTAGACTGTTTACTACTGGTCCTTTAAGCATTAGATGTAAATCTTCCCATTTACCTAAAGGGTTATCGTAGGTTATATATTTATCTGTAACATTTACGCCACCAGTAAAGCCAATTTTTCCGTCTACTATGACTATTTTTCTATGATTTCTATAGTTTAACGTATATAAAAGGTTTCCAAATCGTATGGGTAAAATAGGATATATTTTAACACCAATTTCTTGCAACTGTTTTTTCGGCTTTCCTCGCATTTTATAACTTCCAAAAGAGTCATAAATAATGCGCACTTCAACTCCTTCTTCTATTTTAGATTTTAACAAAGGGCACAACCTATTAAAAAGCTGACCTTGTTCAAGAATAAAATACTGCATATGCACAAAGTGATGCGCATTTTCTATGGCACTAAATATGTGCTCAAAAGTATCTTCGCCATCTTTTAATAGTGTAACCTTGTTACCAGAAGAAGCGTATAGGAAAGAATTTTTTTCTATTAATTGCACTAGCTTTTTAAAGCCACTTTCATGGTCGAATGGAGTGCTCTCAACGGCAATAATCTCTCTATTTTCGCCATCATAGAGTTGCCGTTTTAAACTGTGTCTTAGTCTGAAGAATTTGAATTTTTTTCTATTAACACCAAAAAAATAATAGCAAAGTGGACCTAGAAAAGGGAGAAAAATTGAAGCTAGCACCCAAGCAATTGACTTTGTTGGTCTAGAACCATAAAAAATTATGGTTACAACGGCCCAAAGGGTAATTAATATGTAGCTATATATCCAAAAGTTCTGCATACCATTCTAATATACGTTTAAATAATATCCTTAAACAAACGGGTGAGGCTTTTGACTTAACAATAATTTTAATACAGTTAAACTTAACCTACTTTCGGGTATATCTTCCCTTTTAAATGAAAAAAATCGCACCATCTAAACTTATTAAGTTACTGATAGCACTTTTGGTTATAGGAATTTTTGTTTTTATCGCATTTAATTATGGTAATTCGTTCATTGAAAAAAAGCTTCGAAACAACCAGAAATTAAATGAATTTGTTGCATTTAGCTCTGTGGAAGTTAGCATTTTAAATAAGACAATTGTTTTTAACGAACTTAAATCTAAAAGAGAAATTTCTTTTATGAAGAATGCTGTTAAAGGTTCAATAACTAAGGTTAAAGTTCAAGATTTTAATCTATGGTCATATCTAACCAA
Source organism: Croceivirga lutea (assembly GCF_014235875.1). Classification (GTDB taxonomy): domain Bacteria; phylum Bacteroidota; class Bacteroidia; order Flavobacteriales; family Flavobacteriaceae; genus Croceivirga; species Croceivirga lutea. The sequence continues at coordinate 182,944 of NZ_JACJUK010000003.1, forward strand.
GAAAAATATTGAAATAGGCAAGATTCATTTTACTAAACCTGCTTTATCATTATATAAAAACTCAACCCCTAAATCAATTAAGACAGATAGCACGGCAAAAAACAAAATTTATATTAAAGAAATTATTCTCAATAATGGTTCTCTTTTACAATTAGACAGCATACAAGAAGATACTATTCTATCTCTTTATAAATTAAACAGTATAATAAAGAATGTTACAATTGATGGTGAAAAAACCAGACAAAAACCAGTACCAAAACTAGAAAAACTCAGCTTTAAAAACCTAGAATATACTCTAGGCGAATGGGAAAAAATTAGTGTACAGAATTTACTGTTCCAAAACAACAACCTAACCGCTCAACACTTTTTATTAGCAACTATTTACAGCAAAAATGAATTATCTCAATATTTACCAAAAGAAAGGGATTATTACCATATTGAAATACCAGAAATTCAACTACAAAAAGTAAAGGTTCTTTCTAACAATAAGCTAACAATACAATTAGATAAAATTTCAATTATTGAACCCCTTTTTGAATTTTACAGAGACAAATTATTACCAGATGACTTTACAACTAAAGCGTTTATCACCAATCAATTTAAACAGGTTCAAATTCCAATAAATATTGATGCTTTTGCATTGCATAACGGACACTTAAAATACGCCGAACGAACCTCTTTAAAAAGAGAGCCTAAACCATTAGAATTAGAAGAAATTCATGTTGAAATACAGGAGTTAAATTTTCCTTTAGATAGTACCTTACATATTCAAACAAGTTCTCAATTAATGGGTAACGGTCAATTTAATCTAGATTGGACATTTGAGAACCCAGCAAAATCAACCGCCTTTTTAACTAAAGGAGAATTATCTCATTTTAATACCACTACACTAAATCCTTTTTTAAGAGCTAACCTAAATGTAGAGGTTGAAGGTGAAATAGATAAAATGTACTTCACATTTAGCGGTGACAGTTATCGTACCACAGGTGATATGAAAATGAATTATGACGACTTTAAATTTAAAGTACTTCGAAAAGATTTATTGGGAGTTAATAAATTACTTACGGGTATTGTTAACCTGTTTACCAATGATGGTTCAAAAACAGACGCTGAAGGTTACCGCTATGGAAAAATTGAAACAGAACGTGTAGCTCATAAATCATTTTTCAACTATCAATGGTTAGCAATACAATCTGGTATTAAAGAAACGGTTACCGGAAATGGAAAAAAAGACTAAAATGATGATGAAAACAAATTGGCTTAAAAAGAAACGCATTTTATTACCCCTTGTGCTAATTGTACTCCTTATTAGTTTTCGTGTTGCGTTACCCTATATCGTAAAAAATTATGTAAATAAAACCTTAGAAAATATTCCAGGATATACCGGAAATGTGAAAGATATCGACATTTCATTACTACGTGGGGCGTACGTTATACAAAACTTGTATTTAAATAAAGTAAACGCCAATACAGAAGTACCTTTTTTAAACTTTAAAGAAACAGATATCTCCATTGAATGGAACTCTTTGTTCAAAGGTAAAATTGTAAGTGAAATTGTGATGAAAGAACCACAGTTTATATATGTTTTTGAAGATCAACAAATACAAGGTGAAGATGCAGCCTATGATGATTGGACCAAAGCATTAACAGACCTTGTTCCAATTGATTTAAACCGTTTACGTATTTACAATGGCAAAGCTGCCTTTGTACAATTAACTGCTGAACCAAATATTGATTTGTATTTAAATGATATTTCTTTAGAAGCAAGTAATCTTAGAAACGTGGTTAGAACAGATGAAAACTTACCCTCTACTATTTCTGCAACAGCCCTGTCTATTGGTCAAGGTAAAATGACTTTAGAAGGTGAATTAGATATTGTAAAACAGATACCAGATATGGATGTTTCTTTGTCTTTAGAAAAAGCAAATGTTAGAGCGCTAAATAATTTTATTAGACATTATGCGGGAATCGATTTTCAAGAGGGTGAATTTAATGTTTATAGTGAGGTTGCAATTGCTGATGGCTATTTAGCCGGTTATGTAAAGCCGCTATTAAAAGACTCCAAATTAATTGGTAAAGACGATAAGTTTTTGGAGACTTTATGGGAGGGATTTGTAGGCTTTTTTAAGTTTATATTGAAAAACAAAGGAAATAACACTTTAGCAACAAAAGTGCCTATTAAAGGAGACTTAAATAAAGTGCAAGGTAAGGCTTGGCCCACCATCTTTAATTTGGTAAAAAATGGATGGATTAAAGCATTTGTAAATAAAACAGATAATGAGATTAATTTTAAAGATGCTGTAGAAGAAAAACAAGAAAATTAAAAAAGTCCTTTCAATTGAAAGGACTTTTTTAGTTTTAAACAGATAGTATTTTAGTTATCGTCTCCTAAATCTTCGTCTTCAACATCATCAGCTGTTTCATCCACGGCATCACCAACATCTTCAGCTGCGTCTTCCATGTCTTCTCCAACTTCTTCTATACTATCTTTTTTCTCATTAGTATCTCTGCAGTTCACCATGGTTAACGTGGTAAATCCAGTAAATAATAATAGGAAAATAAGGCTATATAATTTTTTCATTTTTATGTTTTTTAGGTTTGTATTTCTAGTTGTTTTTGTATTTAAATTCTTTTTCTACCTGAGATTAAAGAAATCACAAATAGTACAATGAATACAAAGAATAAAATCTTTGCTATACTAGCAGCACCAGCTGCAATTCCACCAAATCCAAAAGCTCCGGCAATAACTGCCAAAATCAGTAATATTATTGTCCAACGTAACATAGTTTATTGTTTTTAGGTTATAGCTGATTAACTCTTAATCAGTCACACACAAATATCCTAGTATTTTGGTAGTCTATTTGATGGTATCGCCAGAATGCTTAGCTCATTCCATATTGTTAGGATAATTTTAACCAATTGATTATCAAAAATATAAGGCAAAAAAAAGAAAACCCTATTCTACGTTGGTGCAGAATAAGGTTTATAATAAAATTCTTTTTTAGTGTTTACAAATTACCTTCTGGAATATCTTGATATTGCACCGGCTGTAATATTGAACCATAAATAATATTGTTGTTAAATAATTCTTTAGCAACGGGGTAGGCTTTCAATTTTACATTGGCCGATTTGTCGATTAAAGAGTGATAAAACTTTTCAGTTTTTTTAGAAAGAATCCAATCAAATGCTTTTTCTTTTGGAATAATCACCGGCATTTGGTTGCTCAGATTATTGAACTTTGAAATAAACTTGTTTGCGGTAGTCGTTATTAGGGCGCAGCTAAGAAAACCATCATTAAGCATTGAAAAAACTCCTCCGATAAAGAAAGGCTTCCCAGATTCTAAGCTTATATAATATGGGTATAGTTCTCCGTTTTTATAAAAGTGACAAAAGAAGCCAGTTACAATTAATAGAGCTCTTCTAGATTTAAATAGTTTTTTAATCCAAGAAACTTTTTTAACCTGATTTTTTGTTACGCTTAAAGACATTTGAATGCCTTGAAAGACCTCCCAGTCTTCTTTACAATCTTGCGGCATAAGCCCCCATATTCCCAATTCTATTTGAGAAAGATTTCTAGCTGTAATTAGAGGTATGTTAGATTCTGCAGCTCCGTTTATTACAATTTCAGGAGAATAGATGTCAGGATATTTAAAATCAAGCTCAAATTCTCTTTCAATCGCTTTTCTATCTGCAGTATTTGAAAGCTTGGTAATCATTACAATTTTTTATTTTTTATAGATATGCAAGTAAAGAAATGATTATTAGCTTTCTTAGTTCATAAAATGTAAAGAATAATCTATTTGCTACTACTGTTTAACTATTTTATAGTTTTACAAGGGAGGATGCAAAAAACGTTAAACACTATTAATTTACGTTAAGCAGAAGTTTCTTCCATTTCTAATCTGGTTGGGTAAACAATATCTGATTTTGCTAAGATGGTTAACAAAACACCTATTGCAAATCCTAAAGAAAGACCTAAAAATAAAAGTATCATAGTTTGTTATAATTTGAGAATGTAAAACTAATACTAGCCCTTTTTCAGTTGGTGCTCATTTGATAGAATGTTTTTCTCAAATACTATTTAAGCACAACTATTTGGTTAATTCATTTAAATGAACAAAGATGCCGGCGAATAATTTTGAATCTTGAAGAAAAAAAAGATATGATACTGAAAGGAACAAAAGTTCGTTGGAAATGGGGTAACGGTACCGCAAAAGGTAAAGTTATTGAAACCTATACTAACAAGGTAACTAAAACTATCAAAGGAAGTACCATTACCCGAAATGGTGAGAAAGGCAATAAGGCTTTATTCATTGAACAAGATGACGGAAGCAAGGTATTAAAAAGCGAAACTGAAGTAGAACGTGACGATTAATTACTATCGTCACGCTTTTGATAAGTAGCTAAATCTTTTAAGGTTTCTTTTGAAACATCTAAGGTTCGTATTGGGAACGGAATGTTAATGCTGTTTTGATCAAAAGCCTTTTTAATTTTAATCATTGCCTCTGTCTTAGCTTTTGCAACCTCTATGGCAGAGGTAGAATTAATCCAGAAGCGAGTTTCAAAATTTATAGAACTGTCTCCAAATTCACGATAAAGAAATATGATTTCATTCTCTTTAGTCACAGCATCAAAATTTTCTATTATGGTTTCTTTCACCAGTTCTCTTACTTGTTCAAGGTCACTATTGTAACCTACCCCGCATTCTAAAATAACTCTTGATTGTGAAGTTGTTGAATAATTTTTAATAGGATTTTCAATAACCAACTTATTAGGTATGTAGACCAGATTATTGTCTACCTGCTTCACTGTAATTGCCCTTAAATCAAGGTCAATCACTTCACCTTCATAACCATTTGTCTCAATCCAATCGCCAAATTTTATTTGTTTAATGTAAGACAACACTAAACCAGAATATGTATTGGCTAAAGCACCTTGTAGTGCTAAACCAACAGCAAGACCCGCAACACCAGCACCAGCTAAAATGGTATTTAGCGCTTTTCCGAGATTTAAAATCCCAAGAATTAAAAACATGGCTAATAAAATAACAGCCACAGATATAATTTTTGCTAGTACCCTTTTCATACTCTCTTGCAGTCTACTACGAGACATTAGTTTTAAGGCTAATTTTTTAATATATCTAGAAAGGATTAATGCAATAGTAAACACCACTATCGCCAAGATGATATTTGGCAAATTCAAAATCAGGGTATCAAACCAAGTATCTAATTTTTTCCACATTGCTTTAAACGCTGTGCTAAATCTATCTTCCATAAATCAATTTTTCTTTTATTTTTTCTATTTAGAAAAGTTTAATACCGGTAAAAAATCTACATACCAGTTACTTTCGTACATAAAAAGTAAGTTCAATCTATTCTTTGTTTAATTTTTTGTTTTATTTAACAAACAATTTTTTTATGTATTTTACATTAATAAAGGACCAATTTAGGTTCGTTTTTTATAAAAAATGGTCGTTTTTGATGTATTTATTGTCTTTTTTGACTTAAATCAAGATTTACATTAAAATATTATTAACAATAGTAGCAAGAATAATTTCTAACTTTACACACCAAAAGATTAAACAATATCAACCAAAAACTCAAAATCCTATGAAAATTCAAATTGATGCTGCTTCTGGCTTAGGCGTATTGGAACAAATACAAGATAATATTGGTGGCGAATTGACTGAAAGATGGGGAGAGCAACAACTTAAGGTTGCCAATACCAAAGCTAATGGCACAATCACTTTTGTAGGTTTTGACTGGGGAGTTAATCTATTGGAATATGACCTTACATTCTTTGAAGATATAGAATTGGTGATGGATACTTCAGAATACAATCCAATTCATTTTACGTATTGTTTAGAAGGCTATTGCGAACATAGGTTTGAAAAAGATGAAGAAAAGAAAAAATTAGAACAATTTCAATCTGTAATTATAACAAGTATAGATGGGGGTTACAATTATGGTTATTTTCCTAAAAACGAAAAGCTGAAGATTAATGTTATCCAGATTGTAAGAAGAAAATTCTTAAAAAAGAGATTGAATAATGTTGAACAGCTCAATCAAAAACTGTACAACGTTTTTATAGATACAGATCATGAAAAAGCATTTTCATTTTTTGGAAGCTATAATTTAAAACTTGCGGATAAGATTGCCGCTTTAAATGATACCTCTGAAAAGGGGATGATTCGTATTCTTAAAATGCAAGGCTTGGTATATGAAATTTTATCAATGCACATTGCACAGCACGACAAAGTTTCTAAAAACAAAAAAGTAGAAACTAGTTTGTTAACTAGAGAATTAGAAATAGTTAGAGAATTGGCGCAACAAATAATTGACCATCCTTCAAAACCATACACGCTGCAGTCTCTTTCTCTAGAAAGCGGCATTACTCAGGCAAAATTGCAAGAAGGTTTTAAATTGTTATATACAAAAACAGTAAACGAATACATTAGACACATTCGATTAGAAGCTGCTAGAGATTATATGGTAACCACTGATTTATCTATATCTGAAATTGTTTATACTATAGGTTTTACGAGCAGAAGTTATTTTTCAAAAATCTTTAAAAATAAATATGGTTTGAGCCCAACTGATTTTAAAAATCATCAAATTCAAACCATTAAAGTAAAGCAAGATAAAAACAGAAAAGGTAAAGGTGGGTTACCAAGTAGTAATTTAGAGAAGAAGCTTAGCCCAGCAACTTTTTAATTAGAAAAAACATTCCATATTTTTTTACGCCTTCAATAGCATATAAAAGCATATTGTTAAGCGTAAATTCGTTTTGAACCTCACTTTTTAAACCTTCTAATTCGGCAAGACTTATGTCTCTTTCTAATCTAAGGATTTTAAGGTCACGTTTTACTTCCTTTAAATTATGATAGCTATTCTTCATCAAAATATTCTTTAGAAAGACGTTGAACTAATTTGTCTTCAATTTTTTGTTTTAATATATAGAACACACCCATCAGCAATAGAAAAAAGCCTCCAACTATTAGAAATCCTAATAAAGGGCTATCTAACTGTTCACTTAAGTATAAAGCAAACCCTGTAGTTACAAATAAAAGGGTGAGGGTAAGCAATACGCCCATGATTGCTAATCTTGATAGCCATGACAAACTACCGGCTAAAAATGCGAACAATTTTAACCTGTAGTAATCAAATGACTTAGTTGCTAATTCTTTAGTTTGATTAGCAGCTGTTGATAATTGGTCTCCAATCATAAAGTTAGTTTTTACGATTGTTGTAATTTTTTATTCTTTGCCTTTAAATCTTTTAATTTAGATTCTAGGGTTGTAATAATATCTTCAGTCTTATAACTAGCATCTGTAACTAAAGAATCTACATGGTCTTCTAGTTTGCCTTTACCACTAGTAAGAGAACTTGCAATTTGATCTCTTAAATGTGTTGCTTCACTTGCCACACTATTGGCAACTGAATTGGTTTCTTCTACTAGTTTTTTTCTTGTGCTAGAACCTTTATCAGGGGCAAATAAAATACCTATTGTGGCACCAATTGCTGTTCCTGCTAAAATTCCTAAAATTGTATTACTGCTATCACTCATAGTTTTATTTTTTTGATTCACTGCTAAAGTAATAGGAGGTGCATACAAGTCTTAGTTCAAATCCTGTAATGATTAACGCATTAACAAGGCATTAATAAAAGAATCTTGATTTTTAAGACTTAGATAGGTGACATAAACAAAAAAACCACCTATGAAAGGTGGTTTTTAATTCGCTTTGCTCCTCCAGCTGGGCTCGAACCAGCGACACCCTGATTAACAGTCAGGTGCTCTAACCAACTGAGCTATGGAGGAATTTTCAGTAAAGCGGGTGCAAATATAATTGTTTATTAAAATAGAACAAACAATTTTTTCAATTAAATGAAACGTTTTATAATATTCCAGATATCATTACCAAAAATAATAGCCATTAAGCTCATTAAAATTATGAATCCAACTATTTGTCCACGTTCTAAAATCTTTTCGCTTGGCGGTCTACCGGTAATCATTTCGTAAAGTAAAAACATAACATGCCCACCATCTAAAGCAGGTATAGGCAATACATTAATAAATGCCAACCAAACAGAAAACATGGCCATAAACGACCAAAAGAAAGTCCAATTCCAGGTTTCTGGCATCATTTCTACTATACCAATTGGTCCTTTAACTTGCTTGTAAGCGCCTGTCTTTGTATTGAAAATAACTTTAAATTGTCTTACTTGGTCTGTTAAAACTTTAATAGACTTGGTAAAACCAGCGGGAATAGCACTTAAAAAGCTATACGTATCGGTTACTTCGAGTTCTTCAATTTTTTCTTCAGTAATTTCTGGTAAAACTCCTAAACGTTCACCTTCTTTCTTAAAAGTTTGTAAGGCTAATGCTTTACCATCCCTTAAAACTGTGAATCTTAACGTATCATTTTGAACTGCTCTAATCTCTTTCTCAAATTGGTCAAAGAAAGCTATAGGTTTGCCATTAGCTTGGGTAACTACATCCCCAACATTAAGGTCAATTGCTTTTGCAAGTGAACTATCAGCTACGTAGCCAATAACAGATTCAAATCTTGGAGATAAGAATCTACTTCTGCCATTCTCAAATAATATTTTTTTGCCTTCATCAGTTAAGGCAAAGGTTTCTTCTTTACCGTTTCTTAAAACAGTAACCTCATCACCTAAAACAATATCTAATCTGGCGTCATCTAAACGTTTTACTTTTTTACCGTCAACAGATAAAATTAAATCACCACTTTGTAGACCTAGAGCTTCGCCAATTTCTGATACTCCAATACCATCTTTTAGACGATCAGTAGGCACATAAGTGTCTCCATTATTAAAAAGCAAAAAGGTGTAAATAATCCATGCTAATAAGAAGTTTACAGTAACACCACCCAACATAATAATTAAACGTTGCCAAGCGGGTTTACTTCTAAACTCCCACGGTTGTGGTTCTTGTTTCATTTGCTCGGTATCCATACTCTCATCAATCATACCGGCAATTTTAACATAGCCTCCTAAAGGCAGCCAACCAATACCATACTCGGTTTCACCTATTTTCTTTTTAAAAAGTGAAAATTTAACATCAAAAAACAGATAAAATTTCTCAACCTTGGTTTTAAACCATTTTGCTGGCAAAAAATGCCCAAGTTCATGAAGAATCACTAAGATTGAAATGATTAAGATGAACATTACAATCTGTGTAAATAGTCCCATTTGTATGTATTAGAAGTATAAGCGCACAAAGGTAAACTTTTGAATCATCTTTAAAAAACCAAGAGTTATCACACTAAATTTTTAAGAAAGATTTGGCAAGAAATTAATGAAAATCAATTCTAAAAAAATACTTGAGCCGTAATTTTGCACTTATGTTGAAGTTTTTTGCCAAATACAAATTTTTAGGCCTTGTACTACTCTTTTTATCTGTAGTTATCATTATTTTAATGTATAATGCGCTTAAGCCCAAAAACCGGCTTCCAATCTATCAACCATCTATGGTTAATACAGATTTGGTAGATAGTTCACTACACCGACAAAAACAACAGCACACCATTGCTAATTTTAAACTTATTAACCAAAACGGTGATAGTATTACCCAAGAAGATTACCAAGATAAAATTTATGTAGCTGACTTCTTTTTTACAACCTGTTTGACCATTTGCCCAATAATGACAAAAAATATGGCGGGCTTGCAAAAAGATATTTTAGAAATGGAAGATGTAATGCTGCTTTCGCATTCAGTTACACCAAAAATAGATTCGGTTCCCAGGCTAAAAGAGTATGCTGTAGAAAAAGGAGTAATAGATGCCAAATGGAATTTGGTCACAGGAGATAAAGAGCAGATTTATGATTTAGCTAGAAAGTCTTATTTAGCCGTAAAGACAGATGGTGATGGAGGCACTTTTGATATGATACATACCGAAAATTTTATTTTGATTGATAAAGAAAAACGTATCCGTGGCTATTATGACGGTACCAACGAACAAGAAGTAAAAAAACTTTTAAAAGATATTAGAATCTTAAAAGAATCATACGAGCAATAGAAGAATTAGGTATTTTACGTTACCTTTGCTTACTTAAAATGAATCTAAATAGTAAAGTTGGCTAATCTAACAGAACTTAAGGTAGGTCAAAGAGCAATTATTAAAGAATACCACAGCTTTTTACCACATATTAAGCTATTAGAAATGGGTTGTCTACCAGGCAATACCGTTGAGCTAGTTCAAATTGCTCCCCTAAATGATCCCATTTATATTAACGTTAATGGCTCACATATTGCAATTAGAAAATCAACAGCAGCCAAAATAGAAATAGAGTTACTTTAATTACCACCGCCTAATGAGCAAAACCATTAATGTTGCACTAATTGGTAACCCAAATACTGGTAAAACTTCAGTTTTTAATTCGCTTACTGGTTTAAATCAAAAGGTGGGTAATTATCCGGGTATTACGGTTGAAAAAAAGATAGGTTCATGCAAGCTATCTAATGGTATTAAAGCTCAAATATTAGATTTACCTGGAACATATAGTCTTAACACTACATCTTTAGATGAAAGTGTTGTAGTTGAACTCTTAATGAACAAAAAGGATTCATTATATCCTGATGTGGCTGTAGTGGTAAGTGACGTAGAAAACCTTAAACGAAACTTACTGCTATTTACTCAAATTAAAGATTTAAAAATACCCAGCATTTTGGTTATTAATATGGCTGACCAAATGCCTAGAAAAGGTATTTCTATTGATGTTGAACTTTTAGAAAAACAATTAGACACCAAAATAGCGGTTGTAAGTACCCGTAAAGGAGAAGGTATCGAAAAGATAAAAGACCTTATTGCTGCGTATGATACGTTATCCAATTCTCCTAATACAGATGTATCTGTAATTGATCCTACCTATTTTGAACGTTTGAAAACTGTTTTTCCTAAAGAAGATATTTACAAACTATGGTTGGTTATCACTCAAGATGTAAATTTCACTTCAATAGAAAAAAAGTCTTTAGACAGATTAACCTCTTTTCAGACCAAGAAGAAGGAGGAGCTAAAAAAATTACAGCATAGAGAGACAGTTCTACGATACCAATTCATTAATGGTGTTTTAAAAGAATCTTATAAAGTAGATTACCCATCAGCAAAAGGTTTACGAGCTTCTTTAGACAAGATATTAATGCATAAAATCTTTGGCTATGTAATCTTCTTTGCCATTTTGCTTTTAATCTTTCAAGCCATTTTTGAATGGAGTAGTTACCCCAGTGATTGGATTGATGAACAATTTGCTTTTGTAAGTGACTGGATTAAAAACACGTTACCTCCCGGAATTTTAACCAATCTTCTTTCCGAAGGTATTATTACCGGTATAGGTGGTATTGCCGTTTTTATACCTCAGATTGCCTTTTTATTCCTTTTTATTTCCATACTCGAAGAGTCTGGTTATATGAGTAGGGTGGTTTTTTTAATGGATAAGTTAATGCGGCCATTTGGTTTAAGTGGTAAAAGTGTTGTTCCACTAATTTCAGGAACTGCATGTGCAATACCTGCAGTAATGGCAACCAGAACAATTGAAAATTGGAAAGAACGACTAATTACAATTCTGGTAGTGCCATTTACCACATGCTCTGCAAGGTTACCCGTTTATTTAATCTTAATTGCATTGGTGATACCCGAGGGTACTTTTTTAGGCATAAGTTTTAAGGCCTTAACCTTATTCTTATTATACTTAATTGGTTTTGCAATGGCCTTATTTTCAGCTATGGCTCTGAACAAGATGCTGAAAATTAGAAGTAGGTCTTTCTTTATGATTGAAATGCCTACTTACCGTTTACCACTTTTTAAGAATGTTTTTTACACAGTAGTAGAAAAAACAAAGAGTTTTGTCTTTGGGGCCGGTAAAATAATTTTAGCCATTTCTATTATTCTTTGGTTTTTAGGGTCCTATGGGTATTCTGAAAATTTTAAAAATGCAGAAGAAATCGTTAGCCAACGTATTGAAGAAAACGGATTAAACGACTACAGCAAAAACTACATCAAAAAGAATTTGTTAAATTATAGTGAAAATAAGGGTCAACCCACAGGCAGCATACCTAATCCACTAAAAATTACCCCAGAACAAGACTCACTTCGTATCCTTAATAATCAACTATTTGAGCGAGCAAAAAACCAAGAAATTGCGAGCTACAAACTCGAACATTCTTTTATAGGATATGCTGGAAAAGCTATTGAACCTATTGTAAAGCCATTAGGATACGATTGGAAAATTGGTATAGCTGTTATTACATCTTTTGCGGCAAGAGAAGTTTTTGTAGGCACCTTAGCAACAATTTACAGTGTTGGTAACGACGAAGAAGAAACCATTAAAAATAGAATGGCTGCAGAATTGAATGATAAAGGTAAACCGTTATTTAACTTGGCTTCAGGAGTCTCACTGATGTTATTTTATGCTTTTGCTATGCAATGCATGAGCACCCTAGCAATTGTTAAAAGAGAGACAAACTCTTGGAAATGGCCCTTAATTCAATTAATATTTATGAGCCTGTTTGCCTACGTTGTGGCAATGAGCGCATATCAAATACTAAGTTAAATCATGATACAAATTGTAATTGCAATACTAATTTTAGTTTGGGCATTGGGTTATGTAGTGCATAAGTTTATTTACCCTTTACCGCTCCAAGCATCCAATAAAAACAAAAGTAAATCTTGTGGTGAAAGTAATTGCGGATGTTCTTAATTTAACTCTTCAAACTCATTATAGCTAACCCCTAATTGCTGTTTTTGATAAACCGGAGAGGTTACAAATAGCTTTTTTACCTGATTATCCCAATCTTGGGCTACATTAAAATAACTCGCATTATTTACGGCCATAATTTCATCACAATCGGCACAAGTATGTTTGTAATCTAAAAAATGATGTGCAAATTCATGATAAGCTACAATCTTTAAAATCTCAGGGTCTACCGCAGCAACCCAATTTATGAGAATATTTTCAATTTTACCCTCGCTATCACGCGTTACCATTCCCATAACAGTGTTACCTTCTTCTAAAGGAAGACTATTAGTTAAATCAATATTTTTTAATTGAAATAATTTGTCGTGGTAATCGATACCATAAGATTCACAGTCGTTAAAGAAATCGTTTAAAATAGGTTGCAGCCTACCGTCTATATCCACGGTTTCTTGACTTTTTAAAGAAGTAACAAAGAATAGGGCTAACAAACCAAGAATGGTAGTTTTCATACGAATAGATTTTTGGTGATTGCTTTTCGGTAGTGCCCTAGTATACTAACGAAAGTTACAACAGTTTATTTTTCAGCAACATAGGAATAGAACATATTGTTTTGTATTTAACGCTTTGTTAGCAAACTTTAATATTTATTAAGAAAGTACACAACTTATATGTAAATTGAAATGGTAAACTAAACTAGATGAAATCATTTTTTTACCTGCTTATAGCTTTATTACTACTCTCTTGTGGTACAGCAAAACAATCTGGAGAGACTACCGCCGCAGATACACAAACTCCTGACCAGTTAAATAGAGGTAACATACCCTTACTAACCAGAATACGAAAGCTCCCAGGTATTTCTTTAAGAAATGGGGTTCCAGTAATTACTAAGGCAACTAATACCTTTAGTAATGCAGGAAATAACATACAAGGTGCAAATCAAGGTAATGTCTATGAACCCCTTTACATTTTAAATGATTATCCGGTGGGAAATTCATTTCGTTCTGTAGAAGAACTTGTAGATAATTTTAATGTTAAAAAAATTGAGGTATTAAGCGATACAGATGCATCGTTTTACGGTTCTAGAGCTGCAAGTGGAGTTATTAAAATTACAACGTATCAATAGATTAAAGTACCACGTCTATATTTGTGTTTGATGTAACCTTAAAAGCACATTCTTTAAAATTAGGCGGACCAAAAGTTTTCATTTTTGATTTAGAAAACCCAACTTTTTCTTTTGGAATACCCAACCAATTTGTATCCAACTTATCATTGCTGTTTTCATCGTAAAATACTGCTACGGCATATTCACCAATAGGTAAATCTTTAACTAATATTTTGGTAATACCTTTTTCAGCCGCAATACTATCATATTTAAAAACTTTATCAAACTTTAAAAAGCCTTCCTCATTATCATAGATAGCAATGCTAACTTTCCCCTGAGAATCAGGCACACCATGAACTTGTATAGATAAATCGTTTTGCGAGAATGCAAAACCAGAGCAAAATATAAGAAGTAATAGAAGTATTCTCACAGTACTATTGTATTGGATGTAAAACAAAACTATTCTTTTTAAACTTAAGTATACGTTATTTTAAACTTTCAGCTTTTTTAGTGATTGCCGCCTCGAGAGATGCAAATATTTTTTGCGTTTCTAAACTGTCTGCTAAATTAAAGTACAAAAGTAAAGAGTCTGAATGTGTCACTTTAACTTTTTGCTGTCTTAAATCATCTACAAAAACGTAAATATTAGCTCCGGTAATACTATCAATAAACACACCTTTTTCTTTTGCCAACCATGAAAAGCCATTTTTGCGTTCCATTTCAGGTATTTTAGGCATCCATTCAATGCTGTTTAAAGCTGTTAGTGGAATTTGTTGTCTATAAATACCAGACATTAATTTAAAATTGCCTTCTTCAATTGAGGTGTAGTTTTTATAATGTAAAGCAAATGCCAAGGTACACCCTATTAAAGTTAAAGCAATTACAACATTCCAAAACCAATTACTCTTTTTCTTCATTCGTAGCTGTTCTATATTTATTAAACCATGCCACCGTATGTGCAATTTTAGTTATTAAATTACTAGGTCTATTGGCAATACCATGACTTGCGCCGGGTATTTCAACCAGCACGGTTTCTTTCTTTCGCAATTTTAAAGCATGATAAAGCTGTTTGGCCTCACTAGGTGGCGTACGCAAATCGTTCATACCCACCATAACCATGGTTGGCGTTTCTATATTACCTACCAACGAAAGGGGTGAAAATTTCCAATAGTGTTCAAAATTTTCCCAAGGTTGACCTTCATATCTAGAATTGGCGTAACCAAAATAATTGTCCGCAACTAGTGTTTTACTTATCCAATTCATAACTGGCTTTGCTACAACTGCAGCTTCAAAACGATTGTTTTTACCAATCATCCAAGCGGTCATAATTCCCCCAGCAGAACCACCAGTTACAAATAATTTATCTTCATGGGCAATACCCATTTTAATACAATGGTCTACACCATCCATGGTATCATTATAATCTTGACCTGGATAGTTTCGATAAAGTAAATTACCAAACTCTTCACCATAGCTTGTACTGCCTCTTGCATTAGGATAAAAAACAACAAAACCTTCACTTGCATATAGTTGCATTTCTATAGAAAATCTATCTCCATAATTCAGAATAGGACCCCCATGATTCTCAACTAAAAAAGGGTATTCTTTTGAGCTATCATAATTAGGCGGGTATACAATCCAGCCTTGTACACTTCTACCATCAAAAGATGAAGTATACCAAACCTCTTCAACGTTTCCTAAAGTTTTAAAATCTAACAGCGAGCTATTTAAATTGGTTATGGTTTTCACCTTGCCTTTTGCAGTCTTAATAGCCAACTCTGCAGGAAATTCTGGCCTAGATAGTGTAAAAGCTATTGTACCATTATCAGCAACACTAAAAGAACCACTACCATAAGGTCTACCAAGTGTAGTACCTCCCCTATTATCGACTAATTTGGTGACTTTTCCTTCCACTGTTATGTAACCAACTTTACCGTTACCCTTATCATCATAATTAAAATACAAGCCATTGCTTTTGCTATCCCAAGTAATGCCTGAAATACTTCTATCTAATTCATCTGAAATACTACGCTTGTTAGTGCCATCGGCATTCATTAGATGTAACTTTCTTACTTGATAAGCTTGCTTTTTATCTTCATAACCCAAATAGGCAATTAGTTTACCATCTGGTGAAATTTTTGGACTACTGTCAGGGCCATCTCTATCTGTTAATATCTCTATTTCGCCTGAATTTACTGTAACCGAATACACTTCAGAATTTCTAAATCTATATTGCCAATCTGCTACCCTATTTGCAGAAAAATAAACTTTTTGTCCGTCTGGTGACCAAGACAACGCTCCACCATGGTTCCAATTACCCGTTGTTAATTGTCTTACAGCGCCCCCGTTGGCAGGCATAGTAAAGATATGATTGAATCCTGGCGCTATATAGCCGCGACCGTCTCGTTCGTGATAAACTCTATCGGTTATACGAGGCGCGTCAGCCCATTTAGCCCCTTTGGGTTTTGGCGGCATTTTGGCTAAAACCGGAGCTTTTGAAGGAACCTTCATTGAAAATGCCAATTGTTTTCCATCTGGCGACCATGTTATAGCACTAGGCGAAAATGGTAGCTGCGAAAGTCTAGCTACCTTGCCCGTTGCAACCCAATATACGTAAATCTCTGAACCTTCATCAGTACTGCTACTAAATACTATTCTATCTCCAGAAGGAGACCACGTTGGGTTACTTTCTGAAACTTCTCTAGAGGTCAACTTTTGATGCTGAGAACCATCAATTTTAAGCATCCAAAGGTTACCCCAAGCCCTATCTTTCATTACATCGAACCCCATTCGTTTGTACACAACCCAATCTCCGTTTGGCGAAATTTGAGGGTCAGTAACATATTGCAGTTCAAAAATATCTAGATAAGTGAAGTTTGATTTTTGGGAGAATCCATAAAAACTGAATAAGAGAAATAAAGTAGTAATTAGAATTTTTTGCATGGTCTATTTTTTAGCTGTTTTTAAAGGTAAAGCAATAGCTGCATTTGAACAATAGCTCTAGTATGGGCTATAGTGTAATAAACTGATTATATTTAGAGTGAAATACCAATCCAAATGAAGTTTTTTAATCGTTTTCGTCAAAAACTACTGGCTGAAAATAGGTTTCGAAAGTATTTGCTTTACGCTATTGGCGAAATTTTTTTGGTAGTAATAGGTATTCTTATTGCTTTAAAAATTAACAATGCTAATGAAAACGCAAAAACCAATGCGCAACTTAACGGGTATTTAAATAGTATTCGAAAAAACGTTCAAACTGATACCGTAGCAATTAACCACATAAAATTTTTAAGGGCATCACAAAATGAAGCTGCAATGGAATTCATGAAACTTACTTTTAAAGATTCCGTTTCATTAAGCGTTGTAGAAAGAATTGCTCCTATTTTAGGAGAACAGTACCTTATTATCAACCCATCTGGGTTTGATGCTATAAAAAACTCGGGTTACATTGCTAATCTTCAAGGCACTGAGATTGAAGACGCAATTTATGATTATTACAATTACTATAATCAAATACATGAAAGCGAAATAAGCCTAAACAATTTTATAGAAAATTTAGAAGCAGGAATTTATGCTAGTAATTATAACGACTTAAAACAAGTGTTTAAAGTATTAGAAAGACATCAATACGAACTCACCATTGCAGAAGAAGAGATAACCCCAGCCGTAGAAATTATTTTTAAAAACTCAAATATTCTTGGAATAATGGAGCGCGTTGCTTCCGAACAATATTTTGAAGTGTACGATGTATTAAAGCAAAAAGGTGAATACTTAACTTTCTTAATAGAAAATAGAATAAAATGAATTTCAATGGTAAAAATGTTTTAATAACTGGAGCCTCTCGCGGAATTGGCAAAGCAACTGCTATAGCCTTTGCCCAAAAGGGCGCCCATGTAGGCATCAATTTTAAATCAAATACAGAAGAAGCCCAAAAAACACTAGATAACTTACCTGGGGAAGGGCACCAATTGTTTCAAAAAGACATATCAGAAAAAGAAAATTGCCAGCAATTAATTGAAGAATTTATTACTGTATACGGGCAACTAGATGTGCTGGTAAACAATGCCGGTATTTCTATTTTTCATGAAATAGATAAGGTTAGTTTAGATGAATGGTCTTCTGCCTGGGAAACTACTTTTAAAACCAATTTATTTGCCGCTGCCAACCTAACGTATTGCGCGGCACAAGCCATGATGCAAACGGGTGGTGGCCGTGTTGTAAATGTTTCTTCTAGAGGAGCTTTTAGGGGCGAACCCACAAAACCAGCTTATGGCGCTAGCAAGGCAGCATTAAACGCTATGAGTCAGTCTTTGGCTAAAAAGTTAGCGCCACACAAAATTTACTTAGGTGTGGTAGCCCCAGGGTTTACAGAGACCGAAATGGCCGCGGTAACGCTAACACCAACAGAGCGTGATAACCTTTTGCGCGAATCACCGTTTAAACGCATGGCACAACCCGAGGAGGTTGCACATGCTATACTATTTTTGGCTTCGGATGGGGCAGAATATACATCTGGAACTATTGTAGATGTTAATGGTGCCAGTTATTTACGTGGCTAATAGTTATCAAGAAAGTTAAAATTTTATGAATACGAATGTTTTGATTGCAAAAGTGGCTATTCAAAATTGCAGTACTTCATAAATGCTTGTAAATTATTGGCTTGTTTCTCACAAATAGCTAATTCAATACAACATGAAAAAAATTACACTACTACTTTTCTTGAGTTGCAGCCTTCTACTTACTGCTCAAGAAAACGAAGGCGTTCTGTCTTCCAAAAATTTAAAAGGACTAAAATTCAGGAATATTGGTCCAGCATTTACTTCTGGTCGCTTGGCAGACATAGCCATAGACCCAACTAATGAAAGTATTATTTATGCTGCCGTTGGTTCCGGCGGGGTTTGGAAAACAACCAATGCAGGTACTACTTGGGAGCCTATTTTTGACAATGAAAAAAGCTATTCTATTGGCTGTATTACCATTGACCCTAACAACCCACATACCATTTGGGTAGGTACGGGTGAAAATGTTGGTGGTCGCCATGTTGGTTTTGGCGATGGTATTTACCGCAGTACAGATGCGGGCAAAACATGGAAAAACATGGGGCTTTCTGGAACAGAACATTTATCAAAAATCATTGTGCATCCAGAAGATTCTAACACAATTTGGGTCGCCGCTCAAGGTCCCCTATGGAACAAAGGTGGCGAACGAGGTCTATACAAATCTACAGACGGTGGCACTACTTGGAAAAAAACGTTAGGAAATGAAGAATGGACAGGCGTTACCGATATGTTAATAGACCCTAGAAATCCAGATGTTTTATATGCTGCCACTTGGGACAGACACCGAACCGTTGCCGCCTATATGGGTGGCGGGCCTGGTTCTGGCTTGCACAAAAGTTCAGACGGCGGTGAAACTTGGACAGTATTAACCAACGGTATACCCAAATCAAACTTAGGTAAAATTGGATTGGCCATTTCCCCTTTTAACCCAGACATTATTTACGCAGCAATTGAATTGGACCGTACCAAAGGTGGTTTATTTATTTCTAGAGATAGAGGTAGCTCATGGAGTAAGCAGTCTGACATGGTTTCAGGAGGAACTGGGCCTCATTACTATCAGGAACTGTACGCACACCCACACCATGAAGGTAGAATTTACTTAATGAATAATTATGTATTAGTATCGGACGATCACGGTAAA
Source organism: Croceivirga lutea (assembly GCF_014235875.1). Lineage (GTDB taxonomy): Bacteria > Bacteroidota > Bacteroidia > Flavobacteriales > Flavobacteriaceae > Croceivirga > Croceivirga lutea. Next base: position 202,459 of record NZ_JACJUK010000003.1, read on the forward strand.
ACCTACCGTAGAATGAATAGAGATAAAACGCATAGCGATGTTCATGCTATGGCCTTTAAAAAGAACGACGCCAATTATATTTTAATGGGTTCTGATGGTGGGCTTTACGAAACGTATGATGACACTAAAACGTGGCGTTATTTTGATAATTTACCTATTACCCAATACTATAAGTTGGCAGTAGATGATTCTGAGCCCTTTTACAATATTTATGCAGGCACCCAGGATAATGGTTCTCACAAAGGACCTTCTAGAACCATGAGAGAAGATGGTATTCTAAATCGTGATTGGAAAAAGGTTTTAGGAGCAGACGGGCATCAATCTGCCATTGAACCGGGTAACCCAGACATCACCTACGGTGAATTTCAACAAGGAACATTGTTTAGAATTGACCATAAAACTGGTGAAAGCGTCTACATTCAACCACAAGCAGGAGAAGGCGAACCTTATGAACGATTCAATTGGGATGCGCCTATTTTAATTAGTCCGCACGACCCTAAACGCATATATGTAGCCTCTTACCGTGTGTGGCGCTCAGATAATAGAGGAGATGATTGGACAGCCGTATCTGGCGACCTTACCAAAGGTTTAGAGCGTATTAAGCAATCTATTATGGGTGGTTTGCAAAGTTGGGACAATCCTTGGGATTTAAAAGCAATGTCAACCTTTAGTACAATAACCTCTTTAGCAGAATCACCTATAAAAGAAGGGTTACTCTATGCGGGTACAGATGATGGTATTATTCAGGTTTCTGAAGATGGTGGTGCCAACTGGCAAAAATTCAATTACCAAAACTTAAAAGGATTACCTGCCAACGCTTTTGTAAATGATATTAGAGCAGATTTATACGATGCCAATACGGTTTATGCCGCTTTAGACAATCATAAAAATGGCGACTTTAAACCTTATTTAATTAAAAGTACCGATGCGGGCAAAACATGGAAATCTATTACTGGCAACCTACCAAGTAAATTATTGGTGTGGCGTTTGGTTCAAGACCATGTGGATAAAAATCTGCTGTTTTTAGCTACGGAATTTGGTATTTATTTCACCAATAATGGTGGCAGCAATTGGATAAAACTAGAAGGTGGTATACCAACAATTTCATTTAGAGATATTGCCATTCAGCGAAGAGAAAATGATTTGGTAGGTGCTTCATTTGGTCGCGGTTTTTATGTATTAGATGATTACAGTGCACTAAGAAATTTGAATACTGCAGATTTGTCTTCTAATGAAGCATTACTGTTCAATAATAGAAAGGCGTATTGGTATAATCAAATAGACGATGTAAGTAGTCAAGGTGCAAATCAGTATGTTGCAGAAAATCCAAAATACGGTGCCACGTTCACCTATTTTATTCGTGATGAATACAAGTCTTTACAAGACCAGCGAAAAGATAAAGAGAAGAATTTGAGCAAGAATAAGCAGAACATTCCTTTCCCAGGTTGGGAGGCCTTAGATGCAGAAACTGCAGAAGAAGGTGTTATGCTTCTATTTACCATAAAAGACCAAAAAGGTGCAGTGGTAAAAACGTTGACCACAAAACCAAAAAAAGGATTTAACCGCATTACTTGGGATCTTAGTACGAATACTAAAAACATTGTTCCGCTAGAAAAACCTAAAAGACAATTTGGTGGAACTGAGGTGTTGCCGGGCACATACACCATTACCTTATCTAAAATGGAGGAAGGTAGTATTACACCCTTAGCTGGACCAAAAAGCTTTGAAGTTGTTCCGCTGCTAGAACCTGCTCTAGAGGGTATTCCTAATAACGAAAGAATTGCCTTTAAAGAAAGTTATGACGCTTTTGTGCTCCGTTTAAGCAAAACAAATCAAAAATTAGAGAAGACTAATGAAAGGTTAGAAGCTATGAAACGTGCTTTTCTATTAGCAGATAGTCAACCCGCAAATTTGGCAAATTCTTTATTTGAGTTAAAATCAGAGCTTACTGATTTAGAAACTCAGCTCTTTGGAAACAAAAGTAAAAACGAGGTAGGCGCTAATCAGAATCCGACACCAAATGATGTTCGGTATTTAGGTAGAAGAGCACTAAGCACAACCTACGGCCCAACAGGCACTCATAAAAAGGCTATAAATAGAGCGGCAAGTCAATTAAAATCGATAGAGGCTAAGGTTAATACCGCTGCAGGCAAACTGCCAGCTTTAGAACAACAGTTAACTGCTATTGGCGCACCTATGATTGAAGAATAAAAACTAGTAAACCTAAAATTAAAAAATCCTCTTCCTTAAAAAGAAGGGGATTTCTTTTACCTATTTTTAGCACATGAAAGCCGCCACCGTAGCCCAATTAAAAAAAGAACTCCAGTATAAAGATTCAGAAGAACTAATGTTGCTATGCCTTAGGTTAGCCAAATTTAAATTAGAGAATAAAGAGCTATTAACATATTTACTTTTTGAGGCCGAGGATGAAGAAGGTTTTATTACTGGGGTTAAAGAGACCGTAGACGTTCAATTTTCTGAGATTAACACTAAAACCTATTATTACATAAAAAAAAGTGTTCGTAAAATTCTACGAGGACTTAAAAAATATATTCGTTATTCTGGCAAAAAAGAAACCGAAGTAGAACTCCTACTCTATTTCTGTAAAAAACTTGGTGAACTTCGACCATCTATTAAAAGAAACAAAACTTTGTCTAATTTGTATGAAAGACAACTCGTATTGCTTCATAAAAAGATTGGTGGTTTACATGAAGATTTACAATACGATTACACCAAACTTTTAGATAACTTAAAATAAAAAAAGAGGTGCAAAACACCTCTTAATTTTGAGTTAGTATAGTTATGTTTAGGCAACCTTTTTAAACGCTTTTTTTGCACTAGTTGCTTTTTTTGCGGCGGCCTTGGCCATTATGCGTCTTACTTTTACAACTTTAGCAACTTTCTTTAACGCTTTCTTTTTTCCCTTTTTCTTTTTTAGCTTATTAAATTTTTTCAAAGCCTTCTTAGCAGCTTTATCTTTTGTTTTTAGGTCCTTTTTTGCCACTTTTAGAGCCTTTTTAAGTTTACTTTTTTTAGACATCAGTATTTTTAAATGTTATTACAAAGTTAATTAATCTTAAACTAAATGTAATTAACAAGGTTAAAGATTCTAGTTAATCAAATCCTAGATTGATTCTAAATAAACTGAAAACGTGACAATTAGCACCAAATATTGTACTTTAGAAGTGTTATATGCAAAGATTAATAACCATATTACTTACCACGGTAATTTTACTACAAAGCATCAACATTCAAATTAATGATTTGATTGAAATTGATGAGTTGATAGAACATTATACGTTTCATAACAAAGCCTATGGTGATTCTTTTGTTGAATTTGTTTCTAAACATTATGGCGAATTAAAAACAGAACACAGCCAAAAGCATAAAGAAGAACAATCTGACCATGAAAAACTTCCTTTTCAACATACAGGCTATGCCTTTTCTACCCTAGATTTTGTTGTTTCCTCTGGATTTCCATTCCATTCGTTAATGGAAGCTTCAATCACAAAAGAGGCTTATTTTCATTATCAAATATCTTATTCTTTTGATTTAACCTACGGTTTATTGCAGCCTCCCAAGAATTCATAGAATCTCCTTTCTTATATTTTTTTTGACTATGAACCTAGTTCGTAGTCCTCACTATTTTCTATTTCTATGAATTATGCTTTCGTATATCATTAACTTCAGTTTAAAGAATAAGGTTATTGTCATCTTATTCACCCTATTTATTGTAGGATTTGGGTTGTATTCCTTATCCAAAATTCCTATTGGAGCCGTGCCAGATGTTACCAACAACCAGGTACAGGTAATAACTACGTCTAGAAACCTATCAACCCAAGACATTGAACAGTTTATAACGTATCCCGTAGAGTTGGAAATGGCCAATCTACCGGGCGTTAAGGAAATTCGCTCCATATCTAAGTTTGGTTTATCTGTGGTTACCATTGTTTTTGATGATGAGATGGGCACTTATTTGCCCAGACAACTCATAGCTGAGAAAATACAATCGGCCAAAGAACGTATTTCTTCCGAATTTGGCAGTCCTCAAATGGGTCCTATTAGCACTGGTCTTGGAGAAATTTACCAGTACATTTTAGATGTGGAGCCCGAATTTAAAAATCGATATTCACCAACCGAATTACGTACCATTCAAGATTGGATTGTTAAACGACAATTATCCGGAATACCCGGAGTAGTAGAGGTAAATACATGGGGAGGTTATTTAAAACAATACGAGGTAGCCATTTCTACTCAAAAACTAAATGCCTTAAATATTAGCGCCAGCAAAATATTCTCTGCATTAGAAAATAACAACAGTGTTGCGGGTGGCGGTTATATTGAAAAGGTAAATCAGGCTTACTTTATTCGCGGAGAAGGCTTGGTTACCAATCTAAACGATATAAAAAATATTGTAGTTGAAAATAGAAATGGCAAGCCCATTTTAATTAAAGATGTGGCCCAAGTTGGTTTTGGTAAAGCACCACGTTTTGGAGCTATTACAGGTAATGGAGAAGGCGAAAAAGTACTGGGCCAAGTAATGATGCTCAAAGATGCTAACTCCAAAAAGGTAATTGAAGCTGTTAAAGAACGTGTAGCATCAATCTCAAAATCGTTACCAGAAGGAGTTTATATCAATGCATTTTTAGACCGAAGTGATTTAATTGGTAGAACTACTCTCACAATAACTGAAAACCTAATTTTAGGTTGTTTAATTGTCATTTTTGTAGTGGTGTTATTACTTGGCAATTGGCGGTCTGGTTTGGTAGTAGCATCGGTAATTCCGTTGTGTTTGTTAGTTGCACTTTCTTTAATGTACCTTTTTGGTGTAGATGCTAATTTAATGAGTTTGGGCGCAATTGATTTTGGCATTATCATAGATGGGGCTGTTATCATTGTAGAATTTATAGCCTTTCAGTTCACTAAAAATCAAAACCAGCTAAACACGGGTAATAAAGCCGAAATTCAGGCTAAAAAAGATGAAATCACCTTTACTGGAGCTTCAAAAATGATGAATTCTGCTGTTTTTGGCCAATTGATTATTCTATTGGTTTTCATCCCCATTTTATCCTTAAGCGGTGTTGAAGGCAAAATGTTCAAGCCTATGGCACTGACCTTTAGCTTTGCTCTAATTGGTGCAATGGTATTGTGTTTTACCTACGTACCAGTAATAGCTTCTTTAGTTATTAAACCATCAACAAAACAAAATGGACTTTCTCAAAAATTAATGCATTGGCTTAACCAAAGATTTGAACCTATATTGGAGTGGGGCTTGCAAAAGAAAAGGATGGTTTTGGTTGTGGCTGTTGGCCTACTTGTGGGCACTAGCCTATTGTTCAGCACCATGGGTTCAGAATTTGTGCCCACTTTAGATGAGGGTGATTTTGTAATACAACCCGTATTAAAAACCGGTACTTCTTTAGAAAAAACAGTAGCCACTACAACTAAAATCGAACAAATTTTACTGGATTCCTTTCCTGAGGTAAAACAGGTGGTTAGTAGAATTGGTGCGGCCGAAGTGCCTACAGACCCCATGTCTATGGAAGAAAGCGATGTCATAATTGTACTAAAGCCAAAATCAGAATGGACATCCGCAAAAACCAAAGACGAACTTGCTGATAAGTTTAAAGAAACCCTGAGTATGCTACCGGGAATGGAAGTAGAGTTTACCCAACCTATAGAAATGCGATTTAACGAATTAATTACTGGGGTAAGAGCAGATATTGCCATTAAAATCTTTGGAGAAGACTTAACTGTACTAAATTCCAAAGCCAACGAAATAAAAACACTTATTGAAAATGTAGCGGGTGCTGCAGATATTACCGTTGAGAAAGTAGAAGGCTTACCACAGATGAATGTTACCTATAACCGAGCAAAAATTGCCCAGCATGGGCTAGATATTGCTTCCTTAAACGAAATGGTTTCCATGGGTTTTGCTGGTAAAACAGTAGGCAATGTTTTTGAAGGAGAGAAACAATTTGATTTGGTGGTACGCTTAGATGATAAGAACAGAAAAGATATTACCAACCTACAAAACTTGTATGTAGACACCCCTAATGACAATAAAATTCCGCTAAGTGAATTAGCTGTAATTACCTATCAAAAAGGAGCCGCAAAAATTTCTAGAGACGATACCCGTAGACGTATTGTTGTGGGTATTAATGTTCGTAATAGCGACTTACAATCGGTTGTTGATGATGTGCAGCAATTAATAAACGCTAAGATAAAATTACCCGTAGGTTATTCAATTTCATATGGTGGTCAATTTGAGAACTTACAAAGTGCCAGAGAACGTTTATTTGTAGCTGTTCCTATAGCATTAGCACTCATTTTTATCATGCTATACTTTGCGTTTAAAACCGTTAAAGAAGCTTTACTCATTTTTGCAACAATTCCATTATCAGCTATTGGTGGTGTACTATTGTTGTGGTTGCGTGGTATGCCTTTTAGCATTTCTGCAGGAGTTGGATTTATAGCACTTTTTGGGATTGCCGTTTTAAATGGCATCGTACTTATTGAACATTTTAAAGATTTAAAAAAACAAAATTTCGATACCATGGAAGCCTTAATACAACAAGGAACAAAAGACCGTTTGCGCGCCGTTTTACTCACAGCCTCTGCTGCGGCCTTAGGATTTTTACCCATGGCAATTTCCACAGGAGCAGGAGCAGAAGTACAACGCCCTTTAGCAACCGTGGTCATTGGAGGGTTAGTTTCAGCCACCTTTTTAACCCTTGTAGTGTTACCAGTACTGTATGCCTATTTCAATTCCCTTAAAAGAAAAGGGAGCCCTCAAGCATCAAAAAGGCTATTATTAGGCGTATGCTTGGCGTTACCATTATCGGGTTTTGCACAACAACCTTTAAGTTTAGATGATTTAAAGGCTATTACAATTGAAAACAATCTTTCTATAAAAGCTTCAGCCTTACAAATAGAACAAACCAAAGCAAATAGAGGGTTGGCATTTGATTTTGAAAAAACTGAGGTGTATTATCAATACGATGAGAATAATATTGCTAGAAACGATTTACCTATAAATGTTTTTGGGGCACAGCAAACCTTTAGTTTTCCTACCGTTTATGTTGCTAAAAACAAGGTGCAAAAATTAAACGAACGACTTCAAGAATCGGTTTATCAAATTACTCAAAAGCAAGTATTTAAACAGTTAGAACAGGCCTACTACGATTACCAAACCCAGCAGCAAAAACTAGCGTTATACCAAAAGTTAGATAGTATTTATGCCCAATTTGCCTATTCTGCCAGAAGACGTTTTGAACTTGGAGAAACCAATTACTTGGAGAACGTAACGGCAAAAGCCAAACAGAAAGAAATCACCCTTCAAAAGAATAAAGCCACACAAGAAGTCAAAAACCGGTTGCTCCAGTTACAACTTTTAGTTCAGAGTAAAGACTCCTTAGCTATTAAAAAAGAAACTCCTAGTCGATTAGATTATAATAGCAATGACTTAAACATTGGTTTAGAAAAGCAGTATTTAGAAAATAGGCATCAACTTAGTTTAGCACAAAAACGGCTCCAAAATCAAGGTTTTTTACCCGATTTAAGCTTGGAATATTTTCAAGGCTCCAATGACGGTTTAGACAATACCCTTTACGGTGTACAATTTGGTATAAAGCTACCCTTACTATTCTTTGGTCAAAAAAGCAAAGCCAAATCAGCAAAATTACAAGCTGAAATTGTAGCTATAGAAAATAACCAGTTGAACAAAAATTTAGCTAAAGAAAGGCAAGAAATGCAAAACCTTTTAACGCAATACGAATCAGAGCTCAGTTATTATGAAAATGAAGGCAAAGCGCTAGCATCGCAACTTTTAAAGGTGGCACAGGCTAGTTTTAAAAATGGAGAAATTGATTTTTTCCAGTACATCCAAACTTTGGAAAATGCGTATACCATAGAACTCAACTATCTAGAAGCCTTAAACCAGTATAACCAAACCCTTATATCCATCAACTATTTATCCTTTAGTAATTAAGTCATGAAAGCATTTGTAACATACATAGTACTAGCCCTATTCCTTGCGAATTGTGGCACCAAAAAAGAAAACGAGACTGAAGCAAATGAAGCTTCAGGTATTATTTTGAGTGAAGAACAATTCAGCGGTAATAATTTTTCATTAGGAACTCTAATCCAACAAGATTTTGAAATTAGTGTCCAAACTACAGGCATGATAGATGTGCCGCCACAAAATAAGGCTATTGTAACTGCACCTTTGGGCGGATTTGTAAAAAACACACATTTAATTGTAGGAGATAACGTAACCAAAGGGCAACCCATGGTTACTATTGAAAATCAAGAATTTGTACGCTTACAAAAAGAGTATCTCACAGTTTACAATAATCTTGAATTTTTACAATCCGAATATCAACGTAATAAGACCTTATTGGAGGAAAATATAACTTCCGAAAAGAACTTTTTACAAGCCAAAAGCAATTATGAAATGGCCAAGGCCAACTATTTAACCTTACAAAAACAATTGCAAATGGTAAACATTTCGCCTAAAACCGTTGAATCTGGTACAATTAGCTCTCAAAGCACCTTATATGCTCCTATATCTGGCAGTGTAACGCAGGTTAATGTAAATAAAGGTAGTTACGTTTCGCCAAGTTCAGAAATAATTCAAATTGTAGATAATGACCATTTGCATTTAGAATTGATTGTTTTTGAAAAAGATGCGCTAAAAATTAAAAAAGGACAGCATATTAATTTTTTAATTCCAGAAACTGGTGACACCCAATACCAAGGAGAAGTCTATTTAGTGGGTACTGCGGTAGACGAAACCAATAGAACTATAAAGGTTCACGGTCATCCAAATACTGAAAATAAGTTGCTAACTGGAATGTTCGTTGAGGCTTCCATTCAAATCGATTCAAAGAAAGCATTGGCTTTACCAGAGAATGCAGTAGTTGAAAAAGATGGTGATTTTAGCGTTCTGGTACTTTCAGAGCAAGAGAACGGCAATTATAAATTTGAAGAGCGTTTGGTAACCATTGGCTCCCGACTGAATAGTTATGTTGAAATTTTGAATACCGAAGATTTTGAAGATGGCACTCAATTTTTAATTAATGGTGCTTTTGAGCTATTAGCTAATTAACCCAGCCCCACATCTAAGGTCATCATTATTATAAACCCAGCAATAAAGCCCATGGTTGCAATATCTGTGTATTTATCTTGTTGGGTTTCTGGTATTACTTCTTCTACCACCACAAAGATCATAGCACCAGCGGCAAAAGCTAGGGCATAAGGTAAAATAGGTTCAAAAGTTAATACCGCCCAAGCACCCAATACACCTGCAATGGGTTCTACAACTGCTGAAGCTTGCCCGTACATCCAACTTTTTCTACGACTCAGCCCTTGTCTACGCATGGGTACGGCAACCGCAAAACCTTCAGGAAAGTTTTGTAAACCAATCCCCATTGCTAGGGCAACTGCTCCACCTATGGTAGCGCCTTCAAAACCAGAAGCTACCCCGCCAAAAAGCACACCTACTGCCAATCCTTCAGGTATATTATGTAAGGTAATGGCTAGCACAAGTAAAGTTGTTCTATGCCAAGGTGTTTTAATACCTTCTGCTTCGCTAGTTTTAAAATTGATATGCACATGAGGAAGAATTTTATCCAAGCCAAAAATAAATCCAGCTCCTAATAAAAAGCCAACTGCCGCCGGAATCACCTTAACAAAACCTTCACCTGGACTCATTTCTATTCCAGGTGCTAGTAAGCTCCAGAAGCTCGCCGCTACCATTACGCCACCCGTGAAACCCAGCATACCATCCATAAAACCGCGTTTTGGATTTTTAAATAGAAAAACCAATCCAGCTCCTGCAGCCGTGAGGCCCCAAGTAAAAAGTGTAGCATATAAGGCTGCTAATACAGGGTCAATGCTTTCAAAATAGGATATAATACTTTCCATTAGCTATTTTTTTTAACAAATAAGTTAGCCGCAATTTGATGAGAAATATGAAATTCACGCTCTGCAATTTTGATTAATAACGAATCATCAAAATCTTCTTTATCCAGTATTTGAATAGTTTCACCAAGTGCAATTTGATTTTTATCTAAAAATTTTAAAAATGAAGAAGAAGAATCTTTTACGCCTACGCAAATACCTGTAGATGACAAAGGCATTTCGCTAAGTAATTGCTTATCTCTTTCTTGAAATTCACCATTTTTAGTGGGAATAGGGTCACCGTGAGGGTCATATTTTGGAAACTCAAGAAGCTCATCAATTTTATCAATCAATTTTTCGCTTTTTATGTGTTCCAATTGTTCTGCAACTTCATGCACTTCATCCCATGAAAAATCAAGCTTTTTAACTAAAAACACTTCCCACAAACGATGTTTTCTAATAATACCTAAAGCTGTTTTTATACCTTTTTCAGTTAATAAAACACCCTGATAACGCACATAGTTAACAAGACCTTTATCTGCTAACTTTTTTGCCATATCTGTTACTGAAGATGGTTTGGTATCCATTTCTTCTGCAATAGCATTAGTAGCAACAGAAGTTGATGCATTGCCTCCTAAATGGAAGATGGCTTTTATGTAATTCTCCTCTGAACGTGTCAACGGGTAAAGATTTCTCCAAAAATACATTTTTATTTATCAAAATCAATTTTTAGATTTGTCTAAATTTTTATTTTGACAATTAGAAATATCTTGATTTTCTTAGTTTTTAGTCAGTTTGCATTTGGGCAAACTGCTTCAATTTCTGGTAGTGTGTCAGAAAATGGAGCGGTTTTACCGTTTGTAAATCTAATTTTGAAGGAAACAAATAAAGGAACCGCTAGTGATCAGAACGGTTATTTTCAATTTAAAAATTTAGCAAAAGGCAATTATGTTATTATGGCAACGGCAATTGGTTTTGAGCCATATCAAAAAACCATTACCCTTAGTGAAGGTCAAAATCTACTAGTAAAAATAGAGATGACCGCTGCTGCAGAAGCTTTAGATGAAATGGTGGTTACTGGTACTTTAAAGGCCGTAAACCGAATGGAAAGTCCGGTACCCGTAGAAGTCTACTCCCCCACTTTTTTAAAGCAAAATCCGACTGCTAATGTTTTTGAAGCACTGCAAAATGTAAATGGTGTTAGGCCTCAAATTAATTGTAACGTATGTAATACCGGCGATATTCACATAAACGGCTTAGAGGGTCCATATACTTTAGTATTAATTGATGGAATGCCTATTGTTAGTGGCCTTGGCACGGTATACGGTCTTTCTGGCATCCCTAATTCACTAATAGACCAAATTGAAATTGTAAAAGGTCCTGCATCTACCTTATACGGTAGTGAAGCGGTAGGCGGGTTAATTAATATTATTACAAAACACGCGCCAGAAGCACCAAACTTCTTTGTAGATACTTTTGGTTCTAGCTGGGGAGAATTTAATTTAGACGTTGGCACCAAATTTAGTGTAGGCAAAAAAACCGATGCCTTATTGGGGGTAAATTATTTTAGATACGATAACCCTATTGATAACAACAACGACAACATCACTGATTTAACACTGCAAGACCGTATTTCTATATTTCAGAAGTGGAACCTTAAACGCAAAAATTCACGATTATTCGCTGTTGCTGGTCGGTTCTTTTATGAAGACCGCTGGGGTGGTGAACTCCAATGGACACCGAAATTTAGAGGTGGCAATGAAGTCTATGGCGAAAGTATCTACACACGCCGTTGGGAAGTAATTGGCAAGTACCAACTACCCACTAAAGAAAAAATGCTGCTGTCTGTTTCTTATAACAGTCATCATCAAAATTCAGTTTACGGTGACATACCTTATATAGCAGACCAACGAATTGGCTTTGGACAACTAACATGGGATAAAACATTGGGAAAACACGATTTTCTTTTGGGCGCTGCTATTAGGTACAATTACTATGATGACAATACACCAGCAACGGCCAATTTAGAAGATGAAGTTAGTATTCCTTCGGTGTTCGTTCAAGATGAATTAAAATTCAATTCAAAGCATTCGCTTTTAGGTGGTCTTAGATACGATTATGATAGTCGACATGGTAGCATCTTTACTCCTCGCGGTGCCTATCGCTATAAATTAACTGATAATGATATTCTACGTTTAAATTTTGGAACAGGATTCAGGGTAGTTAACTTGTTTACAGAAGACCATGCCGCTTTAACTGGTGCACGAGATGTAATTATAGCAGAAGAACTAGAACCAGAACGTTCTGTAAATTTTAATGTCAACTATCTTAAAAAAATATATGCCAACAATGGCACTTTTATCAGTTTTGATGCCTCAGCATTTTACACCCGTTTCAGTAATCAAATTTTGCCAGATTACGATACCAATCCAAATCAAATTATTTATGATAATTTAAAGGGTAAATCAGTCTCTCAAGGTATTTCGGCAAATTTTGATTTGGTGTTCCCTAATGGCATAAAGTTCTTAATAGGAGCTACCTACCAAGATGTTACAAATACCGAAAATGGTATTACGCAGGAACAAATATTAACCGAAAGTTTTACAGGCACATGGAATCTTTCTTACACTATTAGAAGCCTTAACTTAAGTCTAGATTATACTGGTAATTTGTACGGCCCAATGCGATTACCTTTATTGGGTGAATTAGATCCCAGAAGTGAGTTTTCACCAACCTGGAGTATTCAGAATATTCAGTTCACGTACAAGGGTATTCCCAATTTTGAATTTTATGGAGGTGTAAAGAATCTGTTAGATTGGACTCCAAATCGTGGAAACCCATTTATTATTGCTAGAGCCAATGACCCCTTTGACCGTAATGTGCAATTTAATGCAAGTGGTAATGTGGTGCCTACTGCAGACAATCCGTTTGCGCTAACCTTTGATCCAAGTTACGTATATGGACCAAACCAAGGCATTAGAGCTTTCTTTGGATTACGATATTCTGTTTTTTAGCATTTATATTTACGAGAATTCCCATTACTTTCGTAAGTATGGATACTGATAAACCAATTAGAGTCAATAAATACTTTAGTGAAGTTGGGTATTGTTCTCGAAGAGAAGCAGATAAGCTTGTAGAGCAAAAGCGTGTTACTATAAATGGTGACTTAGCTGAAATGGGTAGTAAGGTTATGGCTACTGATGAAGTTAGACTTGATGGTAAATTAATTGGCACTAAAAAAGCTGATAACGTTTATATAGCTTTTAATAAACCAAGAGGTATAGTTTGCACTACGGATACCCGTAGAGAAAAGAATAATATTATAGATTACCTCGATTATCCTGAGCGTATTTTTCCTATTGGGCGTTTAGACAAAGACAGTCAAGGTTTAATTTTACTAACTAATGATGGCGACATTGTAAATAAGATTCTAAGAGCACGCAACAATCATGAAAAAGAATATTTGGTAACCGTAAAACAACCAATATCTCAAAAATTTATTGATAAAATGGGGAATGGTGTTCCTATTTTAGATACGGTAACCCGTAAGTGTTTTGTTGAACAGGTAGACAAGTATCAATTCAAAATAATACTCACCCAGGGGCTTAACAGGCAAATTAGACGTATGACAGAATACCTTGGTAATAAGGTTACGCGTCTTGAGCGTTACCGAATCATGAATATCAACTTAGATATTCCTTTAGGCAAATGGAGATACCTAACAGACAAAGAGCTAAAAGAAATTCATAAGCTATTAGCTGATTCTTCAAAGACAAATTTAGACGCAACCTCTGAGTTGCATTGAAGAATTAATGAAAACACCTAAACATATTTTACCTGTAATTGTGTTAGCACAATTTCTTTGCACCTCTTTGTGGTTTGCAACAAACGGAATTATTGACCAATTAGTAAATGCCTTTAATTTGCCAGAAACCGCTTTAGGCAATTTGGTTATTGCTATACAAATGGGTTTTATACTAGGTACTTTGTGTTATGCATTTTTTAATATTGCTGACCGTTTTTCGCCCTCACGTGTATTTTTTATTAGCGCTGTTTTGGCGGCATTTGCCAATTTTAGTGTTTGCTGGGGAGGCAATTTGTTGTGGAGTATTTTAACCTTACGTTTTTTAACGGGTTTTTTTCTTGCAGGAATCTACCCTGTGGGGATGAAAATCGCAGCAGATTATTTTGAAAAAGGTTTAGGTAAATCTTTGGGTTTTTTAGTTGGTGCACTTGTTGTAGGCACAGCACTTCCACATTTATTAAACGGAGTTTCATCATCAATATCTTGGCAGCTTATTTTGCAAATAACTTCGGTTCTATCGATACTAGGAGGCCTATTAATTCTTCTTTTTGTACCAAACGGTCCTTATAGAAAACCTGCCCAAAAACTGGAACTATATGCAATAAAAAACATATTTGCAGCGAAGAAGTTTAGACGAGTCGCTTTTGGTTATTTTGGTCATATGTGGGAGCTTTATACCTTTTGGGCTTTATTACCGCTTATAGTAGAAACCTTTAACGAGTTATCTGGAAATAACTTAAATATTTCAATTTATACATTTAGCATAATTGGTGTTGGAGGGGTAGCTTGTATGTTTTCAGGATATATTTCTACTAAAATTGGCCCACGCAAAACTGCTAAAACTGCTTTACTAATATCTGCATTATGCTGTTTATTATCGCCTTTAATTTTAAGTTTTAATGCTCTTATACCTGCCCTAGTTTTTTTACACATTTGGGGAGCGGCAGTAGTAGCAGATTCACCCATGCTCTCTACTTTAGTAGCTAATAATGCCTACCCACAATTAAAAGGCACCGCCTTGACCATTGTTAATTGCTTGGGCTACCTAGTAACTATTATTAGCCTACAAATTGTGCTTGTGAATATAAATTATCCCTATTACTATTTGTTACTACTAGCAATTGGACCAATTTTAGGTTTTATTGCTCTTTATAAAACAAAGTACGATTGAAATTACACTCGTTAAAAAACATTAAATACAGTAAGTAGCTTTATATTTAACCATGCCTGAATACGACTATATAATTATTGGCGCAGGAGCTTCGGGTCTTTTATTAGCTGCGGCTATAGGTGAAGACAATTTTTTTAGTGAAAAAAATATTCTCTTGATTGAAAAAAGTCAAAAAAACACAAACGATAGAACATGGTGTTTTTGGGAAGATTCATCTGTGAATAATCACCCTTACGTTTCAAAAATTTGGGATAAAATTAAATTTAAAACTAATGATTTTGAATTAACTGAAACCATAACACCTTTTGGCTATAAAAAGGTTGAAGCTATTGATTTTTACACCTATCAAATAAATAAATTAAAGCAATACTCAAATATTAAAGTAATTGGGGATGAAGTTTTAGATGTGATTCACTCCCCTGAAAATGAGCAGGTAAAGTGCAAAACTAGTTCTTATACCACTAAGTATGTTTTTGATAGCAGGTTTAATTATGAGGAACTATTTGAACAATCTAAATATCCTGTTTTACAACAACATTTTATAGGTTGGTTTATAAAGACCAAAGAGCCCTACTTTGATGAAAACATAGCAACCTTTATGGATTTTTCCATTTCGCAAAATGGTAATACCCGATTTATGTACGTGTTACCTACTTCTAAAAATGAAGCCTTAGTAGAATACACCTTATTTTCTGATAAGCTATTAGAAAAAGAAGCTTATGAAAATACCATAAAAACCTATCTTAAAGAACATTTGAAGGTAAAAAATTATACTGTTGAAGCTATAGAGCAAGGCAATATACCTATGACTTGTTATAAATTTTGGAAATATAATACCGAACATTATATAAAAATAGGTATAGCTGGAGGATGGGCAAAATCAAGCACCGGATATACCTTTTATAAAAGCTATAAGAAAGTAAATCAGCTCAAAGAATTTTTAAAAACCAATCAGTCTCTTTTAAACTTTGAGAAAAAAACCAAGTATTGGTACTATGATTTATTGTTACTAGATGTGTTGTCTAAAAAAAACAAAATTGGTAGTACGGTATTTGGCGCCATTTTTAAAAATTGCCCACCACAAATGATTTTGAGATTTTTAGATGAAGACAGCTCGCTTTGGGAAGATTTTCAAATTATTTGGGCATGCCCTAAAATTCCATTTATGAAAGCGCTATTGAAAAGATTATTTTTATAACCTTCGGTATATATTAAACCGTTCTTTTCATAAGTTGCTCCCCAAACAGTTGAAAAACTTTTAATTTATTGGCATTCACTTCAATTTTATGTAAGCTTTCAAAGGCTAAATCTGTATATTTTTTAACCTCAGCTAAAATGGCATTTTTGGCACCACTTTCTTCAAAAATAGACTTTACCAATGCTACTTTAGAAGAAGAGTCTTCAGGTTGAATACTAAATAAATTTAACAGTGAATTTTTAGCTTCAGAGGAACCCATTTCTAATGCTTTTAAATACAAGAAGGTTTTTTTATTTTCAATAATATCGCCACCAACTTGTTTACCAAAAGATTCTGGGTCACCAAATGCATCTAAATAATCATCTTGCAACTGAAAAGCAATTCCTAAATTTTTACCAAACTCATAAATGCGCTGTTGATTTTCTTCAGAAGCTCCACCAACTATGGCTCCCATCTGCAGTGCTGCTGCAACCAAGACCGAAGTTTTGTTCGCAATCATTACTAAATATTCAGGTATGGTAACATCTGTACGTTGTTCAAAGTCAACATCAAATTGTTGCCCTTCACAAACCTCAACTGCTGTTTTACTAAAAAGATGAAGTAAATTTTTTAATTGATCTGAGTTATAGCCTTCTAAATATTGGTATGCATTAATCAACATTACATCACCAGAGAGTATTCCGGTATTAATATCCCATTTTTCATGCACTGTTTTCTTTCCTCTTCGTAATGGTGCATCATCCATAATATCATCATGCACCAAAGAAAAATTATGAAAAACCTCAACGGCCATAGCTGCTGGCAATGCTTTTTCAAAATCTGGAGCAAATAAATGGCAGCCCATTAAAGTAAGAATTGGTCGCATGCGCTTACCTCCTAGCCCCATAATGTAAGAGACCGGACTATAAAGATTCATAGGTTCTTTAGAAATGTTCTGTTCTTGTAGATAATCTAGAAAAGCTTTACGGTAAGCTTCAATGCTTTGCATACTTCAATTTTTATCAAAAATACGGGCATTTTCTTTAACAAAAACAGCTCTTTATCGTCTAACTATTGAAAAAAAAATGCAATAACATATAAAAGCATCGTCTTTACTATTGAAAGCAGATTATAGCTAACAACCAATGACCAAAAAAAATACCAATCAAAATCTGTTATCTGAATTTATCAGAGAGGAATATCAGAGCCTAAAAGGTTATGTAAGGTCGCGGTTGGGTGATTCTGTGGATAGAAATGCGGACGATTTAATACAAGATGTGGCATTGCGAGTGCTTTCTCGGCCAGAAGATGCCATACCAATAAACAATATAGGAGGGTTTGTTTACTACAGCTTAAAGAATAGAATTATTGATGTATTACGAACTAAAAAATATGTTAGTTCTAATGAGCTCTTGGAAAACGAATTATTAAGCTATCAAGAAGATGAAGATATAGCTTATATCAACATGTATTCTGAAAAAATGATTCAAAAATTACGCCCAGTAATACTGAGTTTAAAACCGCAATACAGTGATATTATTATTGCTATAGATTTTGAAGGATACAGTTATAAAGAGCTATCAGAAAAAACAGGGATACCTATGGGAACATTGATGTCTAGAAGACATAGAGCCCTAGCACAACTAAATAAAAAATTAAAAAGATTTAAATAAAATAGTATGAGAAGTATAGATTTAGAAAAGAAACTTGAAAAAAATGCCGAACACTGGGCAAAAAAAATATTTAAAGGTATTGCCATATTTATATTTTTTGTGGTCCTGTTTTTACTAGCAGTTTATGTACTAATGCGTTTATGGAATTGGTTAATGCCTGAACTGTTTGGTTTAGTAACTGTTGACTACTGGCAAGCCTTAGGAATACTTGTATTAGCCAAACTAATCTTTGGATTTGGAGGCGGTAGCGATTCTAAAAAACACAAAAACCACTCTAAACACAAAAAACACTTTACCCAAGACCTTAAATGTGGTTCTTGGAGAAGAGACTTTTCTGAATGGGAATTGTATGACGATTTCTGGGAAGAAGAAGGAGAAAAGGCATTTAAAGACTATATCAATCGAAAAAACAACAATCATGAAAACAAACAAGAAGACAACTAGTAAAAGGGAGTATAAAACTTACACACCGTTTTTTGGCTTTTTTACCCTCCGTACAAAAAACATTGAAAATGAAGATAGCAACAATTCAAAAAACATCAAATCCTTAAAAACATTATAAAAAAGTATTCGCAATGTTAAAGAATTGTAAAACCTTGGAAACTTTTTTTGTTTTCTAAGTTTCCAAGTTACATTTGCCCGCGAATATGAAAGAGAAAATATTAAATAGGGCTACCGATTTGTTCTTGAACCTAGGTTTTAAAAGTGTAACCATGGATGATATTGCGCAGGAGATGGGTATATCTAAAAAAACCATTTACTCACACTTTCCTAACAAAACTAAACTAATAGAACAATGTACTGCTCAAGTGCAATGTGATATTTCTGAAGGTATAGACGAGATAGTATCTCATCAAAAAAACCCAATTGAGGAGCTTTATGAAATCAAACGTTTTGTGATGATGCATCTAAAAAACGAAAAAAAATCACCTGGGTATCAATTGCAAAAATATTACCCAGAAATCTATAAGACTTTAAATGCCAAACAATTTGAAGTAATGCACCGTTGTATAGTTGACAATATTGAACGGGGTTTAGCCATGGGCATTTATAGAGACAATTTAAACATTCAATTTGTTTCTAGAATATATTTTTCAGGTGTAAGCACTATAAAAGACGACAGTCTTTTTCCAACCTCACTATTTAGTAAAGTAGAAGTATTTGACTATTATCTAGAATACCACCTAAGGGGAATTGTTACCCCAAAAGGAAGACAAATTTTGAACACAATCATCAATTCAAACCAAGAATAAATGCGAACATTACTAAAAATAACCTTAATACAACTATTATGGGCAGTGCCAATAATGGCACAAGAAGCACCCTATGAGTTTTCCTTAGACCAAGCGGTAGCTTTTGCCTTAGAGAACAATTATGACGCTATAAATGCCAATAGAGATTTAACCGATGCGCAAAAACAGAAATGGGAAACTATTGCCGCGGGATTACCACAAATTAATGGAACTGTATCTTATCAGAACCAATTAAAACAACCTGTAAGTCAAATTCCTGCAGAATTTTTTGGCGGTGAACCAGGAACTTTCCAAGAAGTAGTGTTTGGTCAATCGCAATCAGTAAACGCATCCGCTACGTTAACGCAGATGATTTTCGATGGGTCTTATATTGTTGGCATTCAAGCTAGCGAAGCGTTTTTACGCTATACAGATAACTCAAAAGAAAAGAACGATTTGCAAGTAAAAGCCTCTGTTATAGAAGCCTATGGTAATGTATTACTTGCCCAAGAAAGTGTTTCCATTTTAGAAAAGAATAAAGAAACTCTTGAAAAAAATCTTTACGAAACAAAAAAACTATATGAAAATGGTTTAGGTGAAGAAGAAAATGTAGACCAACTACAGATTACTTTGTCTTCTATCGAAAATCAGTTAAAAAACGCTATTCGTTTAGAAAACATTACAAAACAAATGTTGAATTTAATGATGGGGCTGCCAATAGACCATCCTACAGAATTAACTGAAAATTTAGATGAATTAACCCAAGAACAAATAGATTTTAATCTTATTGAAAATTCATTTATACTGGATGATAATACAGATTATAAGATTGCATTAAACCTAAATGAACAACGTGAACTAGAATTAAAATTGGCAAAAAGTAAGGCTTTACCAACACTAAATGCTTTTGTGAATTATGGTAGCCAATCTTTTAGTAACGAATTCAACTTTTTTGGAGACGTAGATTGGTTTGATTATTCAGTTCTAGGGGTTGATTTAAACATTCCCATATTTAGTTCTCTTAAAAGAAGTGCCTCAACACAACGAGCTAAAATTGCATTAGACAAAGCTAAAACACAATTAACCCAAGCAGAATCACAGATTAAATTACAGCATGCTACAGCCAAAAGTGATTACATATTGGCGATAGAAGAATACCAAACTTCTAAAGACAATTTAGATTTAGCAGAACGTATAGAAAACAAAAATCAGATTAAATATTCTGAAGGTTTGGCTACAAGTTTTGAGCTAAGACAAGCGCAAACACAATTGTATTCAACACAACAAGAGTACTTACAATCTATGGTTGATGTCATCAACAAAAAAACAGCATTAGAAAACATAATCAATCAAGAGTCAAAAAATTAAAAAGCAATGAAAAAATTAATTCAACTATCAATCATAGGAATTTTATTAGCCTCTTGCGGAGGTGGAGGTAATAATTCTATTGAAACCGTTATAGCTTCTAATGATTTAGAAGAGTTAAGAGCAAAGAGAGATGCTGTTAGCGAGAATATAAAGTCATTAGAGGACCAAGTAAAACTATTAGATTCTGCAATTTTAGAACTTGATGATAATGCTAAGTTACCTCTAGTAACTACCATGGAAATTACCCCTAAAGAGTTTCAACACTATTTAGAATTACAAGGAGATGTTATGACGCGTCAAAATGTATTGGTATATCCAGAAATGGCCGGAACATTGAATAGGGTGTATGTGAAGGAAGGCCAGCGTGTAGCAAAAGGCCAATTATTAGCTTCAATTGATGATGGTGGACTATCTAATCAATTAGCGCAAATGAAAACGCAATTAGAATTAGCAGAAACAACCTTTGAACGCCAAAAGCGTTTATGGGACCAAAATATTGGCTCAGAAATTCAATACTTACAGGCTAAAACACAGTTTGAAGCTCAAGAAAATGCTGTAAAGCAAATGGAAAGTCAATTAGGAAAATCATCTATTAGAGCACCATTCTCTGGTATTATTGATGATGTTATAAAAGACCAAGGTACTGTGGTAAGTCCTGGACCGGGTTCAGAAGTATTTAGAATAGTAAACCTTTCAGACATGTATGTAGAGGTTGAAGTACCAGAAGCACATTTGCCTAACGTTACTCCAGGCAAAGCCGTGGAAGTTTTTTTCCCAGTCTTGGGAGAAAGCGTTTCTACACAAGTAAGACAAACCGGGAATTTTATAAATCCAAGTAATAGAGCTTTCACCGTAGAAATACCGGTTTCTAATAAAAATGGCACTATCAAACCTAATCTTACTGCACAAGTTAAAATCAATGACTATACCAGTAAGGAAGCTATTTTGATTCCACAAAGTGTTGTATCAGAAAACGCTGAAGGCGAACAGTATGTGTATTTGGTTGTCGAAGAAAATGGTGAGCAAATTGCAAAAAAGGCCATAGTTGAATTAGGTAAAACCCAAGGAGATTTCGTAGAGGTTTTAGATGGTTTATTGGCAAAAACAAATTTAATTGTCGAAGGTGCTCGTAGAGTTCGAGAAGGCCAATCAGTAAAAATTTTAGATTCAACCGCAACAGCAAATAAATAATCGATGGAAAAAGCTAAAAAGAACGCCAATAAAGAATTTGGTTTATCTACATGGGCCATAAATAATCCGTCAGTTATTTATGTGATGATTGGGTTATTCCTAATCATTGGATTGTCTTCTTATTTTGGCATGCCGAGAGAAGATTTTCCGGAGGTAGAGGAAACTAAAATTTATGTGAGTACCATATATCCTGGAAATACCGCAGAGGATATGGAACGGTTAATTACAGACCCATTAGAAGATGTACTAAAAAACATTAGTAATGTAGTAGAAATCACCTCTACTTCTCAAGAAGACTACGCTATGGTGGTAGTTGAATTTGATGAAGATATTACGGTTGAAAGTGCAAAACAAAAGGTAAAAGACGAGGTTGATAGTGAGAAGGCAGGTGAAGATTGGCCTGTTTTTAATGGCGCAAAAGTAGAACCTAATGTGTTTGACCTTAACTTATCAGAGTCTTTCCCTATTATGAATGTAAACCTAACCGGAGATTATCCGGTTGAAAAACTAAAAGAGTTTGCAGAATATTTAGAGGATGAAATAGAAGATTTACCTCAAATTAAAGAGGTTGATATAAGGGGAGCCCAAGAGAAAGAAGTTGAAGTTGCCGTAGACATTTATAAAATGATGGCGTCTAAGGTAAATTTTGACGATGTTATCCAAGCTATTGCTAATGGAAACATGACCATGTCTGCCGGTAACCTCATAACCAGTGGCCAACGTAGAACCATTAGAATTATTGGCGAAGTTGACCAACCCAAAGAACTTGAAAACTTTGTAGTTAAATCTGAAAATGGAGCCATTTATCTTAAAGATATTGCTCAAATTTCTTTTAAAGAAGAAGACAAAACCACATTTGCCAGAGACTTTGGTGACCCTGTTGTAATGCTAGACATTAAAAAACGTTCAGGAAAAAATACCATTGAAGCTTCTGATTTAATTCGAGAAATTGTAGCAGAAGCTAAAGCTAATTATTACCCAAAAGATTTATCAGTTTCTATAGCAAACGATTCTTCTAGCCGAACTTTAAATCAGGTAGAAGACCTTGTAAATAATATCATATTCGGAATTATTCTGGTGGTCACTGTTTTAATGTTCTTCTTAGGGTTTAGAAATGCATTATTCGTTGGTTTTGCTATTCCTATGTCGATGTTCATGTCTTTTATGATTCTTTCTGCTTTAGGTTATACCTTAAATACTATGATTCTATTTGGCTTGATAATGGGTCTTGGAATGTTGGTAGATAACGGCGTGGTAGTTGTAGAAAATGTGTATCGTTTAATGGAGAAAGAGGGCCTATCGCGTAAAGAAGCTGCTAAGAAAGGTATCGGAGAAATAGCCATTCCTATTATTGTTTCAACTTTAACAACGGTAGCTGCATTTGTGCCTTTAGGAACATGGCCTGGTATTATGGGAGAATTTATGATTTTCTTTCCAATTACCTTATCTGTAGTACTTGGTTCCTCTTTATTCGTAGCCATTTTTATGAACTCTATGCTGGTATCTCAGTTCATGGAAGTGGGTGAAAAAGTATTAACTAGAAAACAATTAATACGCTTATCCATTATACTAGGAGGATTTGGTTTATTAATTCTTTTAGTTGGTGGTCCTGTAAGAGGATTAGGAACTTTAATGATTGTAACCGCAGCTCTATTTTGGATTTATAAATATGTTTTAAAACAAAGCGCCATCAATTTTCAGCAAAAAACACTCGTAAAACTTGAAAACTTTTACGAAGGTCAGCTAAAAAATGCGCTTCGTGGTAAAAATGTGTATTGGTATGCGGGTAGTATTTTTGTTTTATTAATTATTTCATTTATGTTGTTTGGTTGGTCTTTAGGCACACAACGAACCAAAGTGGAATTTTTTCCAGACAATACCCCTAATGAAATATATGTGTATATCGAATATCCACAAGGAACAGATATAGATAAAACCAATGCCATTACAAAAGCCATTGAATCTCGAGTTTACGGAGTTGTCAATAATGATAAATATACCAATGGTGATTATAATTATTTGGTAGAATCTAGTGTTTCTCAGGTAGGCCAAGGTGCACAAAACCCATTTACTGAAGGTGGTAGTGCAGCTGATATGCCCCATCGTGGTAAAATAACCCTATCTATGCGTGAGTTTAAGTATAGAAACGGATTAGACACCGAAGACTTACGATTAACTATCCAAGATGAACTTAACGGAATATATCCTGGTGTAACCATATCTGTAGAAAAAGATGCAGTTGGTCCCCCAGCAGGGTACCCTATAAATATAGAAATTGAAGGTCAGAATTATGACACATTAATCAATACTGCAGAGCGCATGCGAGATTTTATCAACACCAAAAATATTGCTGGTATTGAAGAATTAAAGATTGATGTAAACAAGGGTAAACCAGGAATGCAGGTATTAGTAGACCGAGAAAAAGCTGGTGAACTTGGAGTCTCTGTTGGGCAGGTTGGTCAACAATTACGACGGTCTTTATTTGGAGATAAAGCCGGAGTTTACAAAAAAGACGGTGAAGATTATGATATAAACGTTCGTTTTAATGAAGACTTACGTTACAATACCAGTGCCTTATTTAATCAAAACATGATTTTTAGGGATCCCGCTTCTGGTCAAATTAAAGAGATTCCTGTTTCCGCTGTTGCTGAAGCTAAAAATACTTCATCATTCAGTGCTATTAAACATGTAGACTCTAAACGTGTAGTGACCGTATATTCAGCTCTTAAACCTGGTTTTACAGATGCTGGTGCAATTGTAGCTGAGATTGAAAAAGAGATGGAAGAATTTAAAGGCCTTCCTGAGGGTGTTAAATTCAATTATACTGGCCAAATAGAAGAGCAGAACAAACAAATGCAATTCTTAATGGGTGCCTTCTTTGGAGGATTAGGCCTTATTATGCTGATTTTAATATTCCAGTTTGGAGGTATATCTAAGCCAACCATTATCATGATTGCCATCTTCTTAAGTTTTATAGGTGTTTTTGGGGGGCTAATTATTACAGGATGGTCATTCGTAATTATGATGACGATGATGGGTATTATTTCACTAGCCGGTATTGTGGTAAATAATGGGGTAGTACTATTAGATTACACGCAAATACTTCTAGACCGTAAAAAGGTGGCTATTGGCGTATCTGACGATGAATTGTTAACCATAGAAGAAGCTTCTGAAGCAATCGTAAAAGGTGGTAAAGCACGTTTAAGACCCGTACTATTAACAGCAATTACAACTGTATTAGGTTTAATACCATTAGCAATTGGTCTAAACATCAACTTTATGACTTTATTTAGTGAATTTGACCCGCAAATTTATATTGGTGGTGACAATGTTATTTTCTGGGGTCCTTTAGCGTGGACAGTTATCTTTGGCTTAATAGTAGCCACATTCTTAACGCTAATAATTGTACCAGTGTTATTTAATATTGTGTACCGAATTAAGTTAAGAATTAAAGGAAGTTACGTAAAGCACCAAACTAGTGAAGAAGAAATAGCGCAAGCTGCCTAACCAATCGGTTGGCTACAAAAGTAAAAACCCCGGCTAATAGCCGGGGTTTTTCTTTAAACACTAAACCCTAATTAGTGTATTGAAACAATCTCAGATTGATTCCAATTTTTTACGTTAGTTATCTGATTATTTGCAAAATCAACTTCACGTAATATTTGGTCATCCCAGAAAAACCATTTGCCATCTTTTGCACCTTTATTGTACTTACCAGAGGCAACCTTTTTTCCGTTAACATCATACATAAACCATTGGCCATGTAATTCTCCTTGAAGCATATAACCTGTTTGGGCTATTTCTCCATTGTCATGATAATATGTTGCTTTAATTAATTTACCTACTTTTTCAAGTTTGGGATCGGTATTATTTTGAGAATACGAATAACCCGCTAGCAACAGAACCACCATTAATAATACTTTCTTCATAATTCTTGGGTTTTATTATTGTATCTATCTGTTTACAAAGA
Source organism: Croceivirga lutea (assembly GCF_014235875.1). Taxonomy (GTDB): domain Bacteria; phylum Bacteroidota; class Bacteroidia; order Flavobacteriales; family Flavobacteriaceae; genus Croceivirga; species Croceivirga lutea. The sequence goes on from NZ_JACJUK010000003.1 coordinate 227,949, forward strand.
TACAATAAATTTACATTTGATAAACTTTTACGTAACATTAAATTTACATTATAAATTTTAATAGTTGAATATCAATACTTTAAAACACTTAATTTGTAAATTTATTGTTAATCTAATGTTACGAATAATTTGTTTACACCCTCAAAACAATTACACAAGTTGCTCTTATTTATGTATAAAAAGCAAAAAACCCGCTCATAACAGAGCGGGTTGTATACGTAGTAGCTTGATTTAATAACTACTCATTCTCTGATAACGGAACAGGAAGTGTATCAAAAATTTGGTCTCCTGCTCGATCTATTGGTAAAGTACTTGATAAACCATAACGTCTTAAATCATACATTCTATGATTTTCACACCAAAGAGAATATCTACGTTGTTGAAGCATTTCAGTTGTAAGTTCCGCTGTACTTAATGCTCCTGAATAATTTGGTAATGACGCTGCATTACGAACCACATTTAGCGCAGTTTCTGCATCGTCTAAATTATTAGCAAGAATACTTGCTTCAGCATATAACAAAATTAGCTCTTCATTGCGCATTATATCAATTGGTGAAGTATTGGTAACGTATAAATTTGTTTCATTGGTACCATTTAAATCATCTTGAGCTTGTGGATTTGGTCTTGGATTGGTTTTCGAAGTTACCCTAGTATCACCAGCTTCCGCATCATTAATCCAACTATCATGAACAATAATTTGGTCGCCATTTTCACCATCAACTTTAAACAAGCCGTTAGATTGGTCACCACCACCCAAGCCAAAAATATGTTTAGGTCCTATAGTTAGGTCTCCTGCTAAATCTAAATAAGAATTACCTAAATAAGATAAAGCTGTAGTACCATCACCATCATATACCGCAGCCATACCTGCTACAGCTCTATTAAACTGAGCAAAAGTTGAAGGCGAATCAAAGCCGGCAAAACCAGAACTTAGGTTAAACGCAAAAGAAGACCCAGCGCCAGACAAATTACCGTTAGCCTCTTCTAATAAGGTTCTAACATAAGTTAAAACAGTAGCAGCATCTTCAATTGGACCTAAATTATCAAAATCACTTACGTTTATTCTTGCTCTATCATAAGACTTCACCATTTGAATTAACTCATAAGCAATTATGGTTTTGGCAAAACCTAAATAACCGTTACGCTCTTCGTCATTAACTGCATCTGTATTTGTAGCACCTTCAATCAACAAATTCGCATTTTTGATACAACGGTAGCTTCCACTCCATTGCCCCGTGCTATAGAAAGAGTTGTTATCTAATCCAATTCCGTTTTTACCCAACAAATCACCTGTATTTCTTGGATCAGCATCAAATAGATACAGTTCTCTCGCCATGGTGCCACTAGCTGTGGTCTCAATAGCTAGACCGTTACGCAATGTAGATTCTATACCTACTACAAGCTCATTTAATTGCCCTTTAGATGCTTCTGATTGCACACCATCAACACTTGGTCCGTTAGGATCCACAACCTCATCAAAAGAACAAGAGGCAGCAAAACCAAGTAACAAGAGCAAACAAGATTTTAAAATTGTTCTCATTATATTTTTCATTTGAATTTTTTAGAAATTAACATTTAAGTGAACGTAGAACTGTCTTGAACTTGGAAAAGGCGTTACCTCTATACCGGTAGACAGACCTGCACCACCATTTACAGAAACTTCTGGGTCATAACTGGTATAATCAGTTATCGTAAAAATATTTCTACCAGAAGCTCCGAGTTTAACACTATCTACAATTTCACCAAAAATAGAATCAATCACGTCTCTAGGAAATCTGTAATACACGGCAGCTTCTCTTAAGCGTAAATACCCTGCAGGCTCAACAAAACGTATAGCATTAGTTGGTGTAGCTAACCTAGCTTGACCTGCCTCGGTCTCTAAATCAACACTAGTTTGACCTAAATCATTCAAAAACTCAGATAGGTTTAAGTTGTCACCACCAGCTTTAAGTTGAAATAAGAATGAAACGTCAACATTCTTGAATAAGGTCAAGTTGTTATTAAACGCCATTTGAAAATCTGGCTCTGTATTGCCTACTTGTGTAAGCGTACCATCAATATTACCTACTAATTGAGTAACTGGTTGACCTTCTTCAATAAAAATAGTACCTAAACCTGTACCAAAACCTGCTCCGGGTTGAGCAAAAGCTGGAACATCTAAACGGGTAATTTCAGACCTATTTAAATAAAATTGAAATCCAGATGTCCAATTAAAGTCCTCACCTTCAACAACATTTGCATTAACGGCTAATTCCACACCTTGATTTTTCAAGTCTGCCAAGTTGGTGGTTTCTTGTGTAAAACCAGATGAAGCTGGCAATTGTCTGGTTAAAATAAGGTCTTTAACCTGCTTATTGTAGTATGTAGCTTCTAAAGAGAATCTACTATCTAAAAAGCCAATATCAAAACCAACTTCAATTTCACTGGCTGTTTCTGGTTCAACGTTTGCATCCCCTTTAACACCTACTGCTGATTGCCCAATTACACCACCAATATTACTTGCACCTAAACTTGTAAAGGTAGAACCAAAACTAGCAGGGTTACCGGTTTCACCATAAGCAGCTCTAAATTTTAACTGATTTATAGCCTCTATACCCCAAGAATCAAAATTGGCCACATTTACCGCAAGAGATGCTTTTGGAAAACCATAAAATTTATTGGGGTCGCCATTACGAGTAGATTTATCTATACGATAGCCTAAAGTTCCAATAAACTGGTTTTTATAGTTTGCTTCAACCTGACCAAAGTATCCTAATTCTTTTTCCTCGCTTCTGAATTGATCAGTTACCTGATTTGCAGATTGGTCTACACTAGTTTGACCTGCTGCTAAACCCGTACCTCTGGCATTGATTAAGTTAGCATCTTGATATAAATACGCCACACCTACTTGAGTTGTTAACCCAAGGTCGCCTTCCATAGCATCATGATTCCAAACTAAAGTAGATAAGGTATTAAACTGAGTAAAGTTATTTTTACCTTGAGCCACAAAACCAGCATCACTTCTACCTTGCTGGGCTTGATGCGTTTCTGGAACGTAAACAAATGTTTCGTTCGCTAAATAATCAACACCAACACTATTGGAAAAACGTAAACGATTAATATCTGTAGTCAACAGCTTTGTGTTTAAGGTTAAACCCTGTATTATACGATTGTTAGCATCTGAGTTTTCAGTATTATCGCGAACAAAAATTGGGTTACCAGAAAAGTTAGGGTTGTTTGGATAATTACCATTAGCATCAGGAAAAAGATTATTCCAAGGTCTCGTAAAAGCTAATACATAACCATAACTTAAACCACCTTCGTTTTCGTTACCTGTAAAACTTCTGCTAGAATTACTTCTAACAAAATTGGTTGTAGATGTAAAATCAAAAATATCTGAAATTCTGTGGTCGATGTTCGCTCGTAAAGAGAATCTATCAAATCCGGTATTTCTTACAATACCTTCTTCATCTCTATAAGAACCACCCAAATAAAATTTTGTTTTCTCACCACCACCAGTAGCACTTAAGCTAGTTTCAGTAATTAAACCCGTTTCTCCATAAATGGCATCTTCATAGTCATATAAAGCACCTTGAGAAGCAATAACAGCATTGAATTTATCAGCTTCATCTTGCCCAAAAGTATCTAGCACAGACTGCTCTGTCCAAGGTCTAATTCCTAACGGATTAGCAATTTCATTAAAACCAACATCTTGTCTAAAATTAATTCTGGTTTTACCGCCTTTACCTCTTTTAGTTGTAATGATAACTACACCAGCATTACCACGCTGACCATAAATAGCTGCAGCAGAGGAGCCCTTTAATATTTCAATATTTTCAATATCATTTGGATCTAAATCTGCTAAACGGTTACCAGCGTTTTCTTCATTTCCTTGGTTAGCACCAGAAGCAAAGCGTAAGCCAGAAGGTATTTCAACATTATTTACGTAAACACCATCCACAATAATTAAAGGCTGGTTATTACCATTAATAGAAGAAACACCACGCAATCTAAGTGCAAAACCCCCACCAGGAGCACCTGAGGATGAGGTAATGTTTACACCTGGTACTTTACCATATAAAGCACCATCTACCGTTGTTTGACCTGTAGTTCCTACCAGTTCTTCAGAAGAAACTGTAGCTACGGCATTGGCCAGGTTACTTCTTTTTATAGAAGTTCCTAAACCTGTTACTACTACTTCTTCTAAACCAGTAGCTGATTCATCTAGAATTACATCTAGCGTTGTTGCACTACTTACTTCTCTTTCGATAGTAGTGTAACCTAATGATGAGAATTGGAGCGTTGCCGGGAAAGAGTTAACCTGAATACTGTAGTTTCCATCAAAATCTGATGAACTACCATTTGTGGTTCCTTTTTCAATAATTGTAACCCCCGGCAAAGGTAGGTTGTAGTTGTCTGTTATTGTTCCTGACACGGTTCCTTGCGAAAAAGCCAAGAATGGCAATACTGCAAACAACAATAACAACCCCCTCTTAAGTAAGGTAAGTTTCATTTTCATATGTTTAATTTGTTAGTAAATTATATGTAGGAAAGTAGGAAAGTTTAGAAGACCTTTGGTTTTTTTTAATAAAAATTTAAGGTTTCGCAAACGTTTTCGTGAATTAATATGGAATTCGAAAAAATTTAAATAAGATACTTTAACTGTTTACATTTGCAGCTAAAATTTTTAGGCATGTACAGAAGCCATAGTTGCGGAGAGTTAAGAGCAGAAAATACAGGTACTAACGTTACCCTTAGCGGATGGGTATCTAAATTACGAGATAAAGGATTTGTAGTATGGGTAGACCTTCGTGATCGCTACGGTATTACGCAACTTGTTTTTGATGAAGAACGTAGTGCCGCCGACTTACTAGAAAAAGCGCGAAGCCTTGGCAGAGAAACTGTTATTCAAGTAAAGGGTGAGGTAATTGAGCGTGCCTCTAAAAATCCAAATATACCCACAGGAGAGATTGAAGTATTGGTGAAAGAACTAAACGTGCTTAACCAAGCTTTACTTCCTCCATTCACTATTGAAGATGAGACTGACGGTGGTGAAGAACTACGTATGCAGTATCGATATCTAGATATTAGAAGAAATCCGGTTAAAAACAATTTAATCTTTAGACATAAAGTAACAATTGCTGTTCGTAATTATTTATCTGAGCAAGGATTTATTGAGGTGGAAACCCCATATCTAATTAAATCTACACCAGAAGGCGCTAGAGATTTTTTAGTACCTAGCCGAATGAATGAAGGCCAGTTCTATGCCTTACCCCAATCACCTCAAACTTTTAAGCAATTGCTAATGGTTGGTGGCATGGATAAATATTTTCAAATAGTTAAGTGCTTTAGAGACGAAGATTTACGTGCAGATCGTCAGCCAGAATTCACTCAAATTGACTGCGAAATGGCGTTTGTTGAACAAGAAGATATTTTAAGCACTTTTGAAGGTCTAACTAAGCACTTACTAAAAACTATAAGAGGTGTAGATATTGAGAAATTTCCTCGCATGACTTATGATGAGGCTATGAAGCGTTATGGTAACGACAAGCCTGACATAAGATTTGGAATGGAGTTTGGCGAGTTAAATTCTATTACACAACATAAAGAATTTAATGTTTTTAATACTGCTGAGTTGGTAGTTGGTATTGCTGTGCCAGGCGGAAACTCATACACTAGAAAAGAAATAGATAAGCTTATTGATTGGGTAAAAAGACCTCAAATAGGAGCTAAAGGTATGGTTTACTGCCGTTGTAATGAAGACGGAAGTTTTAAATCATCCGTAGATAAGTTTTACAATCAAGAAGATTTAGCTAAATGGGCCGCAGTAACTAATGCAAAACCAGGCGACTTAATCTTGGTATTATCAGGGGAAACCAACAAAACTAGAACACAATTGAGTGCCTTACGTATGCATTTAGCGCAGGAACTTGGTTTACGTAAACCAGATGAATTTGCTCCGCTTTGGGTGGTTGATTTTCCATTATTAGAATTGGATGAAGAAACAGGTACTTATCATGCTATGCATCATCCCTTTACTTCTCCAAAGCCAGGCCAACTAGATTTATTAGATAGTAGACCAGGTGAAGTTAAAGCTAATGCCTACGATTTGGTTCTAAACGGTAATGAAATCGGCGGTGGTTCTATACGTATACACGATAAAGAAACACAAGCTGTTATGTTTAAACATCTAGGTTTTTCGCCAGAAGAAGCAAAAGCGCAGTTTGGGTTTTTAATGGATGCGTTTCAATATGGAGCTCCACCACACGGAGGAATTGCTTTTGGCTTAGATAGACTGGTAGCTATTTTAGGCGGGCAAGAAACCATCAGAGATTTTATTGCTTTTCCAAAAAATAATAGTGGTAGAGACGTAATGATAGATGCACCAGCCACTATTGACAATGAACAATTAAAAGAACTTCACCTAAAACTGGATTTATAATTAACGCCCGCCTCTGGCGGGTTTTTTTATACATTTATACTAGACCCAACAGGTGCAATGCCCAATAAAAAAAAGTCTTTACTCACAAAGTTTTTAAAATGGAGGTACAAAAACCTCTCTAACAAAACTTTTGTACAAATTTTAAGTGTAGTTATTGGGTTTCTAGCAGGTTTGGCAGCTGTAACGCTAAAAAATCTTACCTATTTTATTGAGGCTTTTTTAGAAGAAGGTATTATTTTCTCTGAGAATCAATTGTACTTTATCCTACCTATAATTGGGTTAACATTAGTGTTTCTTTACGTAAAATACGTGCATAAAGAAAAATTAGAGCATGCCGTTTCAAGCATCTTATTTTCGCTTTCAAAAAAACGAGGTGTTTTAAGTACCAAACAAATTTATACCCCTTTAATAACAGCTCCATTAACAGTAGGTTTTGGTGGGTCAACAGGTTTATTAGGCCCCGCAGTTGCTTCGGGTTCTGCTTTAAGCTCTTGGCTAAGTAGGTGGCTACATGTAGATGCCAAAACACGTTCGCTATTAGTTGCTTGTGCATCCGCTGGTGCTATTTCCTCTATATTTCAATCGCCCATAGCAGCTATTATTTTTGCAGTAGAAGTTTTTAGTTTGGATTTAACTATGCTTTCCGTACTGCCCTTACTTTTGGCCTCAATATCTGGAGTGTTAACCTCATATTTTTTTTTAGGAAACGAATCGCTTTTCAGTTTTTCATTAACCCAAGGATTCGATTTAAATGATACTTTGTTTTATTTACTACTTGGAGTGAGTACTGGTTTTGCCTCTATCTATTTTACGCGAATGTATTTTGGAATATTTAAACTTTTTAAACCTCTTAAAAGTCCAAAATATCGCTTGTTAGTTGGCGGTTTAGCTATTGGTATAATGCTCTATTTTATTCCCCCGCTTTATGGAGAAGGTTTTGGTTTTATCAACAATTTATTAGATGGTAATCATTTAACGGCCTTAGGTACAACCCCATTTGATGATTACACCCATAACATTTGGGTAGTAATTGCCTTGTTATTTGGTATAACCATTTTTAAAGCTATTGCAATGACAACCACCTTTGCCGCAGGCGGTGGCGGTGGAATTTTTATTCCGACTATGGTAATGGGTAGTGCTTTAGGTAATGTTGTAGCAAAGGCTATTAATAATTTAGGTTTTGGATTTCAGGTATCTGAAGCTAATTTTACGCTTATAGGTATGGCTGGGCTTATTGCTGGGGTAATTCATGCGCCTTTAACAGCAATATTCTTGATTGCTGAAATCACCGGTGGATATCAGCTATTTGTACCTTTAATGATAACTGCATCCATTTCTTATTTAATTACGAGAAATACTTTGGATTATACCATTTACACTAGGGAGCTAGCAAGACAGGGTGCATTGCTAACCCACAACAAAGACCAAGCAGTATTAACTTTGATGCAATTAGACGATGTTATCGAAACTAATTTTAAATCGGTTAGACCTAATATGACTTTAGGCGAAATGCTTAAAGAGGCAGTGACAAAATCTACGCGTAATATTTTTCCAGTTGTAAATGTGGACCAAAAACTTATGGGCATACTACTTTTAGATGATATTAGGGAAATAATGTTCAATGCTGATTTGTATGAGGTAACGTATGTAGAAACCTTAATGCATGCCCCGCCAGAAAAGATTTTTTATGAAAAAGATGATATGAAACAAATAATGCAGAAATTTCAAGAAAGTGGTGCTTGGAATTTACCCGTTATTAAAAATGAAAAATACTATGGTTTTGTATCTAAATCAAAATTATTGACAGCTTACCGCAGAGAACTTCTAAATTATACCCGATGAAAAAGAAATATAACTATCTAACTTTAGGTATTTTACTAGCTTCTTTGGGCGCCATTATTTATGGATTTCAACTAAAACCAGACAATGAAGCTTTAGCTCATAAATTTATTGGATTTGGTACGCTCAGCCTCTTTTTTGTGGCTATGCCACTATTTCTTATTAAAGAAAGCAAAGGTAAAAACATGAAAGATTACATGTTAACCAAAGAAAATATTGATAAAATGAAAAATAAGGAAGGCAAAAAGACAAATAATTCGCAATAATCATATTATTTCTTTGTTAAAACGCTTTGTCAAGCAACTATTCTATTATTTTCGTTATTCATACTAATTTTTTTTTAAAATGACCGGCACGGTAAAATTTTTTAACGATTCAAAAGGTTATGGTTTCATAACTAATGACGAAACAGGCAAAGACATTTTTGTTCATGCAACTTCATTGAACGGATTAGAACTTTCTCAAGGTGACAAAGTAGAATATCAAGAAGAAGAAGGCAGAAAAGGTATAGTAGCTGTTCAAGTACAGTTACTTTAATAAATATATTTTATTTTGAATGATTTTAATGACCCTGACCTCAAAGTCAGGGTTTTTTAGTTTACTGAAACCTCCTTAAATAAACGCAAATTTTACTTCAGTAAAACTTAAAACCAATACTGCCACTATGAGCACAGTAGGTAGTTAGAAAAAGGGCTCTAGCACACTCGACCTAACATTCATTTGTGCAGTTCAAGATACCAATAGAATTTAATTACTAGAATTCAGCACTTATCTAGTTTAGATTCCTTTTTTGAATAAAAAAACGTTTGAGTAAGTCAGCAGCTTCTTTTTCTAAAATGCCGCTCACTACTTCGGTTTTAGGATGTAAAGATGTACCCATGACGTTATACCCTCTTTCTAAGTCTGCCGCCGCATAGACAATTTTTGAAATCTGGCTCCAATATAAAGCTCCAGCACACATTTGGCAAGGTTCTAGGGTAACGTATAAAGTACAACCATGTAAATATTTACCTCCGATAAAATTAGAAGCTGCGGTTATGGCTTGCATTTCGGCATGTGCGGTAACATCATTCAATTGTTCAGTTAAATTATGCGCTTTACCTATAATTCTGTCTTTTGCCACAACGACTGCCCCAACGGGAACTTCTCCTCTTTCAAAAGCTATTTCAGCCTCTTGTAAGGCTTTTTTCATAAAGTAATTATCGTCAAACGGATTTTTCATCAACAGCACTGATTTTTTCCAAAGATAAGGGCATAAAAAAACCCGACAATACTGTCGGGCTTTAGATTTCTTACAGCTTATTCAACAGGCTTAAATATTGCTTGATAAGTTACGGCTTCACCTTCAAAACTTACAGTTTCAGAAAGCACCAATTCTCCATCAATGATTTCAGCGTCTACTTCATAAAAATAAAGCTCACCAGATTCAAAAGTTTCATTATTCGCACTATCATTTAAATCTTCATATGCAAAATCAACAATGGTTAATCCTGAAGCATTATAAGACCACTTACCAATATATCTGTCTTTATAAGCAATCTCTGTTGTAAGATAAGCAGCTTCACAATCAGCTGCGGTTTTATCCACATCCAAATCATAGCTTAAAAAGTCGTATTCTTCATAGTAGTCACCACCCGGTTGAAGACTTAAAAACCAATCATCTTTTTCTATCATTTCTTCTAGAACAGTAATACTGCCGCCTGCGTTACAGGCAACTGTGGTTTCACCAGCATCGTTGCTTAGAACAATCCCGTTTTCTAGTTCTCTATCAAATAGCCAATTTCCAGTAATGTTGGTATCCCCGCCCCATTCGTCAACAGTTACACATCTGGTAACTATCTGACTGATATTATTAGCATTATCATACAAGCAAATGTCATAACAAAAATTACCTGTAGGCATGTTTTGTGTAAAAGCCACCTCAATAAATTGGTTATCAACCATCTTGGCAGTTTGGCTTGTAGTAGCATGTTTACCTCTTAAGCCTAAACGTTTTGCTGATTTTTCAGCTGCGAAGTTTACATCAAAATACGATTCGGCCGCATTACCATTAGCGTCTTTAAACAAAATATAAGCACCGGTTGGTGTATCATCTGAACTCACTGTAATTAAAAAACCGGTTCCTAGATAGGCCGACTGGTCTTCTGTTGCTATCTGAAAATCTAAACTACCGTTTGGTTGTGGTGGAAGACCTTGTACGGCAGTACCATCAACTATGGTGATTTCTGAGCTTATTTGTTCCAACGCAATAGACGTTGTATCGTCTGTGGTGTCATCATCTGAGTTATCATCGTCACCTGTGGTGTCGTCGTCATTATCTTCACCAGTAGTATCATCATCTTGCATACTAACTTGGTCATCTGTAGTATCGTCTACTTCGCTTTCATTATCACAGGCAATAAAAGTCAAAAAAACTACACAAAGTAGAATTCTGCTCACTCTTAATTTAATCATGATTATTGTATTTAAGTATAGGGTTTGCTAAAATTTCTTTCGTTTAATAGGTATTTTAAAACCTATGTAACCATTAATTGCGGAGGAGGTATCAGACAATAAAGTAGACCATAATGTACTAGAACCAACAAATAAAGGTCCTAATCTAAAACCGCTACCTACAAATAGATTACCAGGTGTTGTATGTGTAATTGGCAGGTAAAAACCAAATAGTCTACTTTCATATCTAGGGGTAAGGGTGATTCTGTTTAAATTGGCACTATTAAAGCGTAAATCTGCATTTACTAGGCGTTGTTGCATATCTAAATTGATATATAGGCTTTGGGTAACTTTATAATCAGCGGTAAAACGTAGTGATGCAGGTAGTTTTACTTTATAATCTCCTCTAGTTATTTGTTCTTCAAAGTTAATTTGAATGGCCTCTTCAAAGTCTTCTTCAATTTGGTCAGCATCTACCACAGCATTTAAGGTATACGAGTAACTTTCTTTGTCTTTATAGGTTATGGAACCTACATCTAATAGGGCCACACCCAAACGAAGCTTATAATCGCTATGCACATTAGTTCGTAAACCTGCATTTTTGTCCTTAAGTTCAAATGAAGCTCCTAAATCCAAACCAAAACCACCAGTGAGGTCGTTTAAAAACTCATCAGCAGATTGCTCCTCTTCATAGGTTATTAAATAAGATAAATCTCCATTTAAATCTACCGTATTGTTATTAAAAGAATAACTACCTGCCAAATTATTAGAACTGGTTTCTGCTACACCTGCACCTAATAAATATTTAAGAGTTACCCCGGCTTTTAGCAGTTGTCTATCTGTATCTATTAAAGTTCTACCATATACAAAACCAACTTCTCCCCAAATGTGCGTAATGGCATTAAGGTTTTGTTGTTCAAAAGCAAAATTTTCATCTGGGAAACTATTGATAACCGCTTCTAAAAGATTACCGTTAATATTTCTGTAAGTATTTAATGCTCGTACTCTGGTTACTATTCCGACACCCTGTTTATTGGCAATGCTAAGCATAAATGAAGGCCCTAAAACATCAAAATCTGCAAAGGCTTCATTACTGTTAGAAGGAAAACGAACAATGTTATCTAACTCTTCTCCTTCGATAATTTCATTAATGTTAGAAAAACTAAAATAAGTGTAATCATTGGTAATTAATGAACCCGCTGAAACTAAATTAATATCGAGCTTCATTCTAGAATCTGCACTATTTGCTGGGTTGACTGTTAGACTATGTAGACCAGAGTAATTGTCTGATATATATCCCAAATACGATTGTGAAAAAGCAATGCAACTGCAAAAAAGAAAACTTATAACTAGAATGAATTTCATTGGTTGGTTTTTCTTAAGGATAAAGGTGAGCTTTTTATTAACGCTAAGAAATACCAACAAATGAGTATTTTTTGATGTTTTGTATTAGCTTATTATTAAGTCTTTAGTTGTTTTAACTTGATAAAGTGCGAATTGAATATAAATCGTACTTTGTAGTAACCTTGAAATTCAAAAACATGACCATCAATTTCACCCCCTTTTTTCAAGTTCACACCCAAAAATATGTTTGTGCAACCGTTTTATTTTTTTGCGTTGGTTTTGGCTGTACAAAAGCCAAAGGCCAAAACCCAGTATATACTTTGGAAAACAACAAGGTTAAAATAGAACAGTTAGCTAATGTAAATGCCACGCTGTCTTTTCAACAAAAAGATGATGCACTACAAGGTGGATTGGTGAATCCTATTATTGAAGCGGGTCTGGTAAGTTTAGTACGATTTTTACCCAAGTTACTCTACAACCCTACCAAGTTTGTTTATGAAGACCAAGCCAAATTTAATTTTTTTAAGAACGCCAACGATATAAATTATATTGATGAAAACTTAGAACTTGTTTTTACTATTGAAGGTGACAACGCAACTTCAGCTGTGGAATTGAGCAGTTTTGTTTTTGAATTTGGAAATTATGAAAAACATGAGGGTTACTATTATATGGGTTTAAAATCTTATGACTTACAAGCATCACTTTCAAAACTAAAACCCAAAAATGCTACTGTAAATATTGTGTTAGAAGTGCTCTTTGATTACTATGATGAAAATAACACCAAAAAAGAGTTTGTGCTCAATCCGTTTTATATTAACAACGCAGCGCCAGACGCTAAGGAACTCATTAGAAATATAGATTATCAATTACTACCAAAAATGGAGATTTTACAGTCTGTTACCGTAAAAATTACCGAGGTTAACTCTAAAAAAGAAACCTGGGACAAATGGTTAGGACTGTATGAAAAACACCAAGGTAAACTACCGGCCATTTTTAGGTAATCTCACTTTAAGACTTCTAAAAAACCCTCAAATTGACGGGCTTTACCATTTAAACTAAATATAGCCGTATATGTGAACTAGCGCATATCACAAAAGCGAACATCTTCACAGATAGCTTCTAAAGCTTGTTCTCTAGAAATACCTAAATGACCTAATTCTGTAATTAGTTGCTCATATTCTTCTAGTTTGGCGTTAAAAGTAGCATCATTTAAAATGGTCAATTTAGAAAAACCTGAAAGCTTTGGTTTAATAATACTATCTGTGCCTACGTACCATTCATAAGATGTATTTGATTTAAGTAACTTATCATCTACAGGTATATACAATTGATTACCGTTAAGCTTAAGTAATAAGGTGTCTTTTGTTTTTTCTTCACTTAGAAAAAAATAAGACAAACTATCATTTGCAGGAGTTTTCCATTCAAAAGCAACCGCATTGCCATTTAAAGTAGTGCTATCTAAAGGTTTTAGTGCTCTACTCAAATTTGGGGCTCTAAAAACAACACCTATATTTTCACTTTCTTCCCGCTCCCATAGTTTTTGCCAAACGTATTTTAAGTATTTCACAGAAAATGAACTTTGCACTTCCTTTTTTGTGTAGCGTTTTATACGGGCGTAGGGTATTATGGCTTTTTTCTTTATCTCATAATAATATCCATCTTGATCCATGAGGATAATATGGTCTTCTTCGCCTAAGGTTAGAAAATTATTAGGCCTAACAAACATGCCTTTTTCTAAGGTTTTTTCATCATCTAGCATAGGTTGCCCCTCAACCAGATACGTACAATAATACTGTTCTTGATTCTGTGCTAAAACTGGATTGCTTGCGCATATACAAAGTAGTACTACGATTGAAAGAAATAACTTTTCCATCCGAATTTTTTATTAGTGTAATTAGAAAATACTTTATACGCCCATATACATTCAATACTTAAAACAATATACCAAATTACCGAGGTAATTTTAAAGTATACATTGTTTGATAGGAGCCATAGGGCAACTCCTATAAAAAGTATAGTTATTGCAAGTTGTGTTATTTTTCTGGTAAACATATAGGTTGCCAGGCTTTTTTTGTTCAAAGTGATAAAAAAGGCCAACGATAAAAAGGTAAGTAGTAACCCAATGGACCAAACAATCCAATTGGGAACTATGTAATGCATTTTATCTTTTACTAACATTTCTATAATGTTGGCATGTACTACTACCCCAAACGTATCTGGAGCCGACTTACCTAAAAACTCCTTATTCATAGGTGTAAAATGCTTGTCTTCAATATCAAATTGGCTACCTAGAGGGGTACCCAAATAACCAAGTAATACTATTTTATTTTTCAGTATTGGTTCTGGTTTACCTAACAACAGCGTATTACCATTTACCACCTCATACCGGTTTAGGCCACCGCTATAGTTTATTGGTATACTTTTAGAATCAATAGCAACCCAGTGTAATTTTTTACGGGTACCTAAATAGGTTTGTGCTACGCGCAAACCGAAGGATTGGTATTCGTGACCTTCAAAGGTGTTTTTTGCTTGAAAATTTCGAATAACTGCATTGTACGTATCAAAATTAAAATTAGCATACCCCAATTTGTGTCTGAAAACGCCCAATACCGGATGATTTTTAACTAGCTGCCTATTTTGAAAAGCAAAGGCAGTAACCACATTTTCTGGTTGCAATGCCGCAGAGAGCCTTTTATCTGTGCTATCTTTTTTTTGATGGTCAAAAATAACATCGACCCCAATAACTTTGGGTTGTTCTTTTTGGATGTTTTCAATTATGGTAGCAAGTTCTGAACGGTTAAAATGCTGCACGTTAACCAGTACTATTTCTTCACAAGTATTGGTTTTATCTCTTTTAAAATCTTCAGCGTAATAGGTATCTAAGAAACTAAATTCTTTAAAGGTTAACCGGTATAAATCGAATGCTCCAAAATTTATTAGTCTGGTTAACAAAAACAATATAAACAAAATACCTGCCGAAAATACCATACACCGTAAGGTATCTAATAGTAATAGTTTTGATTTTGAGTTAACTGTCATACGTGGGGTTGGTATATTTGAGTGCTGATTAAAAGTTATCTTTAAAGCTTCTAGAAACGGGTACACGTTCCCCGTTTAACAAAAGTAATATTGTTGCCATTTGTTGTTTTACAAAATTTCTGTTTACAATATAAGAACGATGACACTGAATAAAATTAGGTGGCAATTCTTCTTTGATATCTTTTAATTTACCGCGTACAAAGTAGTTATTACCGTCTGCCAAAAAGAGGTTTAGATAGTGGTCTTCTGATTTTATAAACATAAGGTCAGCCACATATACTTTACGTTTGTCTTTTAAAACAATATGGTTTTTAACTACAATGCTTTTAATCTCATCTAATTTTTTAAGGGTTTCACTTTGTTCCCCTTCTAATTGTTCACTTTTAGACCTGTACTTTCTGTATAGGAAAAAAACAAGACTGGCCAGTATTATAACTCCCATTAAAATTGGCACCAACACATTTTGTTTGTTCACGAGTTTTTGATTGTTTAGGGCGAGGGCAGCTAATTCTTTTTCTTTTTCTTTAAAGTCGTATTTGGATTCGATTGCTTCAATTTCTGATGCGTGTTTAAGTAGATTTAGACTATCTTTTACTTCACCCATTCTTTTGAATGCACTATAGGCATTTCCATAATCTCCGATACTATCATAACATTTGTGAAGCCAGTCGTACCCCTCCATTTTATAGATTAGATTATGCTCATTATTTATGGCATGTTGAAATAATTTTATTGCTTTTTCAAATTTTGAAAGTTTAAATAAAAGAATCGCAGAATTAAAATTGACACTTTGTATACCATACCTTGAATAATAATGTGGCCTTTTACCATAATTTATTCTAGCACTATCATTAAGTTGTAAAGCTCTGACTTGATCTTGTTTTACAAAAGATTCAAATACGCTCTCCATACTTTGTGCATAAGCAATAAAGTATGGAGATATTGCATTATTTCTTACTTGTTTAAATAGGCTGTCGATTTCTTTAATTTCATCTGGAAGCATCCCACTTGGATTTTCATCATTTTGTAGTTCTACATAAAAAATCTTGTGAAGATTTGTATAGAAAACATCAACACTATCCTGAGCATAATCTTCTGCTACATTTATATAGTTTAGATATCTAGATAAGTTCTTTGAATTATTTAAAAGCTTTTCGTTAATAGATTGAATTACGAGGTTGATGTAAATTGTATCTGATACTATTTCTGCTTCTCTTAGTAGTTTTAATAATTGTGATATTTGCGTGGCTGACTTTTTATCATCTATTCGGCTGTTAAGAATAGTAAGTAAATACTGCCCAATTCTTTTTTCACGTTCGTCTACTATATCTAAATTCAAAGAATTTGTATCAACAATCTCACCCGTTTTTTGAAAAGCAATTTCATATTGGAATAACTGTTTTAATTTAAGATTCTCAATTGATGAAATTTGCTTTTCTAATGATTCAATTTCTAAACGTTTATATGATAAGAGCAAACTGTCTAATTTGCTAAAATCTTGAGCAAACGAGAAGAAATAAAAAATGAAAATAATAAGGGTGCAATAAAAACTCTTCAATTAATATTTTTTTAGTAAACTACTTTAGTTTTACAGTGACTTCCAAAGGGTCTACCAAGTACTTCTTCTCCGCCAGACCTTAAAACTTCAGGTTCGGGGTATAGTTCTTCCTCGTTGTTAATATGAATATCTATAATCATTTCACTAGAGATTAATTCAGGAGCATCTGGTATAAGTGCAAAATCCACAATTTCTTGTTCTAGTCTTGCCTTTCGGGCTTCGGCATCATCCCACTTTTTATCGTCTAAGTTTCTTAATAAAACAACTATAACCTTCATTCTATCATTAATCTCCGAATTTTTAAAGTAAGCAGAATCAATTATTACTGTTCTAGCATTTTCGGTTATTTCAAAATGTTTAAGTTCAACTTTTTCGATAGCAAAATCATCTCCAACCTTTTCACCTGTAAAACGGGCTATAATTTCTGTTGTTGGTTGTTCTGTTCTTACTTGGTAATGAATAGGTTGAAAAGTACAATCGTTTTCTAAGTCTACTGTTAAAGTTGTAAATGCAGACAGTTCAACTAAGTTCTTCGGTATTCTACTTTTTAAATCGGTGCACTGCTCATCGGTTTGTGCAAATGTGGTGGTGGTTATGCCCAAAAGCGCCACCAAAACAACTAATTTTCTCATAATTACTTTAGTAAAGGGTTTATAAAATTGTTTTTGTTGGTGGGGGATGGGAGATTGGTTAATAGGTAAATTTTGAGTACGAATTGGTTGTAAACTGAATACTGCTAGAGATAGATTTTATAGTTTCTACTCTAAAAATATACTCACCCCTATCAGGTAATTCAGTAAAACGTAAAGTCAATTCTTTTGAATCTGTTTCACTTCTTGTATTACCAATTTTTGTATAATTATTTTCATTTGAAATGTCTTGTATACCAGGGCTGATGGAACGATATATATTATAAGTTAATTCATCTACTGATTCATTATCATTATCCCAAGTAATAAAAAAGTTATCTAATCTTCTTTCTATGGATAATATTCTTGTTGGTAATGGAGCGTTATCGTTTTGAGGAATACTTTCGCTATAAAAACCCCATTTTAAACTTGGGACCACATCTGTGCTACCAGAAATATTACCAATAACTTCCCAAGTTAAATTTCTACCTCTTTCTAATTCAATTTCAATAGAAGTTTGAGTTCCATTCTGAGTTTGACTTGTAACAACCGGAGCCTCTAAATTAGATGCTTCATAAATATTTACCGTGAAACTATCGTAACTATCATCCCCTTCTAAAGTCCATCTAAACGGGATTAAAATTCTACCATTGCCTTGAGGCTCTCCGCCTTCACAGAGGGCATCTTTTTTAGGCTCCGTTAGATTTATCGCTCCAGAGGTATCAGCAATAAATTCACCTTCTTCGCACCCTATAAAAAAGTTTAGGGTGAAAAATACTATTGTAATAATTCTTAAATTTTTCATCTTACTTTTTTAATAACTTTAATTGAAATAGCTCTTGGGAAGTTGATTTTACTTTACCAATATATAAGCCAGGAGGTAGTTTAGAAACATCAACTTCCATAGTGCCCGAACCATTACAAATTTTCTGTTCTGTAAACACCAGTTGTCCCATTAGATTATAAAATGAAACATCTATAGTTGCGTTAGGCATAAGGCCGTTAACATAAATTAAATTTGCAGACGGATTAGGGAAAATAGAATAATTAGAGAGTAATACTTCTGTATTTAATTCGCCTTGGCAAACTGCTTCACCAGTTATTACAATTTTATTTGAGCCATTTTCAATTGGTATTTTTAAGTCATTAGCTTCTCTATCATCGAATTCAAAATCGTAAACCAAGTTGTTTACTCGCACTTGGTATCTTGAACTTCCGCTTACCGTAAGATTGGCTGTTTTTAAATCACTATCAATAGTTGAAGCTAGTAATGAATTTTCCTGTAATGCATTTCTAATAGACAGTTTAAATGAAGGTGCAATAATTTCTTCATTATCTACAGCGGTTAATCTAATTTCATATTCACCAACAGGCAATTCATCAAAAGTAATATCGCTATCTTGAGCTAATTCTTGGTTTGGAACATTTTCTTGAGTGGGTAATAACTCCGCTATAAAATTGAATTGCGTGTTATTGGTAACTAAAATGGCGCCTTCATTAAATCCTGGACAGGTTGGACTACTCACTGTTGCAATTATCTGACTTGGATCAAATTGGTCTCCTCTTTGTTCACTTACAATGGCAATGGAAGCCGTTTTTTCAATTTGTCTAACTTCGTAATTGGAACCCGAACTTAATTGAATTTGTATTCTTTCGTTTTGGGGTTCTACTGCAGTATCTGGTAAAGCCTCGACCGAAATAAATCCATTATTTTCTCCGGATTTTATAGTAACGTAAAACTCACTATTCTGTGAAATATTGGTTTTATTATTATCATTACCATCAAATATTAAATAATCTACCCCTGTTATAGGTTGATTGTTTTCTCTCTGTATAGTAAATTCAACTAAAATATCTTCACTAGCTGTTAAGGCAATATTATCTTGATCAAGCAATGAAACTTCAAAAAATGATGTTGCCCCCCTAGATTGATCTTCATAAATCAACTTATTTTCATCGGAAACATCTGCAAGAAAAACAAAATTTGTAGACCTATCGGTATCCAAAATAGAAACTTCTGCAAACTCACCTTCTTGAACTTTATATCCAAAACTATCAACTAGGGTAAAAATCACAGACTCGGTTGGTTCTGGCTCTTGATTATTTGCGTCTTCATCAATTGGAACCACCACAACACTAGCCTCACCATCTTGGTTTAATAGAATACTAAATATTTGAGCTTCTTCATCAACTACCTCAATACTTTCCATAGGAGCAAGTTGATAATCTACCAAATAAGTGGCACTACCTGTAAGTCTAAACTGAACTTTAATGTCTTCTACGTTAGGATTATCAACTTTAAAAAAGACCTCTCCGTTTTCAGCTTGCGGTTGTTCTTCAGAAGGTTCACTGGCGGAGGGAAAAGTGGTTTGAAACTGAGCAAAAGGTGCTTCTATTATTACAAAAGTAAAGTTGTCAGATTCATCAGCCCCCCGAAAGTTTATAGGGTTTTCAGAATCAAACTCTATGGTGAAGTATTCCAAGGTATTATTACCATCAACATTATCAGCGATTGTTAATTGCGTGAAACCATCGATTTCATTGGAATTAACAACTTTCGTAAGCACTTCATCAACATTTTCAGTAAAACTATAGTCATCATTATCTTCACTGAACGGGATATACACACTGTCATCTGGGGCAAAACCATTGGGTGTAACATTCAATTTAACCTGATACTCAGAACCATTTGGAGCTTGTGACTCAGCATCATAATTAATTGTTATTTTTTCACCTTCCTCGACTAAATACCAAAAACAACAAGCTAAACTTCCTACATCGTCTAATCGATAATTACCAGTGAAGAATATATCAATTGCAAACGGAGCATTAGGGTCTAATTTATTTTTTACGATTATCTTAAAAACTTGAGGTTCATTAATAAAATAATAATCTTCGTCAGGTGCAGGTGTTATATAGACCAAATATTCCCTATCTACTCCATTTTCTCCATCATCAAGAGCAGTTAATTCTATAAAACCATCGGGGTTATTACTATTTACTATGAGTGGCTGAGAGTTTACAATGAAGTCTGATGACAAATCCAAAGCAAATTCTTCATCTTCAATTATGAATTGAGGTTGGTATTCAGTTCCTTCAATGGCATTAGAATCAGACTCAAAATTGATATTAAAAGTGTCTCCCTCTGTTATTTCTAAAGTTGGATAGTCTCCAATAATTATTGTATTTTCAATACTTGGAGTTACTGTAAATACGGTACTTGAGGGTTCATTAATTGTAACTCTAATTCTTAAAAAACCGTCACCTGAGACATCTTCCCACTGATACCCTACTGGTTGATCTAAAATGATATCGAGAACCTCGCCCGCATCATCACCATCATTGGCTACAATTACATAAGTTAAAGCTCCATCAGGATTTGCATTGGTATCTACCGTAACCTCAAATGAGGTTTCTGGCCCAGTATAATCTGCAGTTTGAGCAGTAGTATTACTCAAATCTAATGGTATGGTAAAAGAAGTTCCATCTATGCCATTTATAGCTTCTATTTGTATCTCTAAAGTCTGTCCTTCTAATATTTCATAATTATTTCCATTCGGTGTAGCTCCTATTACCGTTGTTCTCAAAAGTATTGGTGCATTTAAAGCATCTGTCACCGTTACCACAAAAGTTTCTGGCGTTTGTATAGTATAATTTGCTGTATTCTCAGAAGCCACAGTTATGGTATAGACTTGGTCACCAGTATCATTACCATCATCATTAGCAGTAAACTGAATACTTCCATCAGGGTTTACACCGTTATTAACTGTTATTGGTTGATTTAGACCCGAAATCGAAAAATCAGCGGTTGCATCAACGCCGTTTCTGGTTACCGTGATAATTGGATTATATACCGTTCCGTTTTGAGCAGTTGCATCTGCATTAAGGTTTAGATTAAAGGTTTGCCCCTCAGTTACGGTATAGTTTGGTAAACTACCTGCATTTGTTAGGTTAGCCGCAACAGTGTATGGTGTTGTTGGTTGGTCATTAATGGTAATGTCATAAACCGTAGTTCCGGTAAAAGAATAGTTTGAACCAACTGCTGTAAAAGTTAATTTTAAATTTTCTCCACCCAATTCTTCAATACCATCATTCAGGATATCAATTTGCATAGTATTGTCTGGGTTTCCAGCCTTTACGGAATAGGTGTATTGTAGTGTTGGACTATTTTCCCTATTTGAAATATCTGCCTCAGTTGCCTCGCTACCAGAAAGAGAAAGTTGAACAATATATTCTTCACCTAAGGTTGCAATAGCGTCAGCTTCAAAATAAATTTCTAGTAGTCCGCCCTCAGTGATTTCGTAAGCTGTACAACAGGCTTCTGGGTCTATATCAACTACATCTCCACCAATAGAAGTTGTTACGGTAAATGGCTGATTACCACAATTTAAACTGTACGTAGTTGTTGGGTCTTTTGTCCAATTAGTATTGTTCTGAGCATCTGTTACATTGTCTACCTGAATACAAGATAAATTAGGATTGTTTTGTGCATTAAAAAAGGTAAAAACTCCAGGTGCTTCTTCTACAAAACTGTTAGAAATATTTAATTCAGAGATTTGGTTATCATTGATATAAAAGAGAAACAAGTTTGTTTGCTGAGATAAATCTATCTCGGTTAGATTATTTTCATCTAGCTCTAACACTTCTAGGTTACTATTTTGAGAAATATCAATTGTGGAGATTGAATTGTTAGTTAATAATAGATGAGTTAACAAAGGATTTTGAGTAACATCTATAGTTGAAAAATTATTAAATTCTAAGTCTAAAAATTCCAAAGTTGAATGAGGCCTAACATCAATTAAGGAAATAGAATTATATCCAATATCCAATAGTTCTAAGCTTAGGTTATTGGAAATATCCAATTCTGTCAGATTGTTTTCTCCCAAAGTCAAACTAATTAGATTGGTATTTTGACTTAAATCAATATCACCAATATTATTACCGTAAAGGCTTAACGTTGTTAACGAGGAAAGTGGAAGTACATCTATTTCCGAAATATTATTGTTGTTAAGAGACAAGGAATCTAAATTCACGTTTTGCGTTACGTCTAAAAAGCTCAGATTCTCCCAAATTTGTAAAGATGCTAATTGCGGGAATTCCGTAACTGAAAAACTATCTAACCCATTACCTGTTAACGTAATATTGGTCAGATTTGAAAATGACAAAAAAGAGACATCATTTAAATTAGGGTTATTCTGAAAAATTATCAAATTCAAATTTGGGTTAGGGCCAAGATATGGTGTGATGGATAGGGGTTGGTTTTGAATATCAATACCTTCTATATCATCTGTAAAATCCTGAATACCCGTTAACTCATTAATATTGTAGGAACCATCTGTAATATTAAAACCGTTAAATCTTCCTTGAAAATTTAAATTTGAAGTCAAAACTCTTCCATCTGGCACTCCTGAATCCCAAGAGTTATCAATTAAAAATTGTTCAAATCCAACATCTGGTACCAAAGTAAAAGCAGCTTCTGCACATGTGGTGGTTGAGTAATTACCAATATTGTCTTCTTCCCAATTAGGATTGGTTTGCGCATTAGTTAAATTGCTCACCTGAATACAAGTTAAATTAGGATTATTAACAGCCCTAAACGTATTTATGTTGGTATCATTAGAAGAGATGTCAACATGAGTAATTAAACTATTATCGCCAAAACGTAGAAACTCTAAGTCTGCATTAGGATGAAATTTTAAACTAGTTAATTCATTGTTCTGAATACCTACTATTTGCAACGCACTGTTTGTTGAAAAATCAGCAACGCGTATTAAATTATTGTCTAAACCCACATAAGTAAGTGCGGTTAATCCGGTAACATCTAACATTTCAACCGTACGGTCACTGGAGCTATTATGCCAGCATCTAATCTCTTGAAGATTGGTGTTTTTGGTAAAATCTAAAACAACAATGCTATTGTCAATGGCTTCAAAATACTCTAAATTAGTAAAAGCCTCAATACCGGTAATATCAGTGATTTTTGGGTTTTGATTAGACATTTCTAACCTGGTCACCGCCGCTGCTGATGAGGTCAAAATGCGTCCGTCTAAAACATCATCATAGCCTTGATTAATTAAAGCTTGCTCAAATGCAGCGTCTGGAATAAAGGTATAGTTTTGACTATGCAATTTTAAGGTTGCAAAGAACACTAGACTTATAAATAATAGTTTTCTCATACCAATATTTTTAAAGTTTGAATAGGGTTTGGTTAATCCCTATAAAGAGATAATTAAGCCCGCCTTCATTTACAAAATTGCTTACAGATAACCCCGCGGTTATAAATTTAAAACGACCACCAATACCACCAGCAAATCCGCTGTCTACACCATAAGAAAGTGGTAAATAAAAACTCCAATTTGGGTTTTCCATTCGTGGGGTTACCGTTACCATTTGGTTTCTCTGATTAGAAAAAGCATCGGTATTTTTTCGTATAGGGTGCATATAGTTTACATTAATGTAAATGTTCTGATTAGCGCTAAAAAGGTAATCTACATTTACGTTAACTGCAGTGGGTAAAGACACTTTCACTTCTCCGCGAGGTTGGCTTCTATTCACCTCTTCCCCTGTTTCTTCTCTTAACACTGCAATTAAGTTTTCATCCGGAAAATCTGAAGTTGCCAATGGTAATTGTGAAATTTGGTAGGTATCATTAACAATAGCTCCATCAGTATTAGGATTAGTTTCATAGGTAATACTGCCCAAATCAACTATTGCAGCCGCAACTTTGAGTTTGTATAAATTTACAGCAGCCTCACTCACTCCCCTGTCTAAACGGTTGGTAGTACTTGGCCTGTATTCCCATACCAAACCCGCATCACCACCTAGATTACCAGAAGTAGAGGTTGAATTAAAAAAACTATTAAATGGGCCAGCAAAAATATTATTTTCATCAATTTGTGTGATGATATCAGCATTTGAATTAAAAGGATTCTCATAGGTATTTAAATACTTTAATGAGTCCGCAGAAATTGTTACTTGGTTAGGATTTTCTTGGGTTTTAGAAATAGAGAAATTGTCTCCTCTAATGTTTACCACACCTTGCCCTAGTAGTAATTTAGCAGTACCACCGATTTTAATCAGGTGTTTGTCAGAGTTTACCAACGTGTAAGAGATGTTTAAACCAACCTCACTCCAACTATGAGATGTATTTACAAAAGTATGTGGGTCGTTTTGAATGGGGCCGGTATTTTCAAAACCAGTTTTTGCATTTAATCCTTGCCAGAACTTACCACTAAAATTTGAATAATTTGTAAGCTGCCTTGCACGCAACAATAAGCCAAATGCCAATCTTTCTGTGGGTTTAAAAATTACCGAGGGGAGCAACCAATCTTGTTCAGTAAAGGCATTATGAAGGTTTTCATTACTAGTATTGTTTTCTTCAAATGATATTGCATTGAAACCATTAGGACTTTTATTGTATTCTAAACTTAAAGCATCATTAACCCCAATAGCTGTAAAATTAAGACTAGAATACGATAAGCCATTAATATGCCATTTACTCTTAGACTCGACTGAAAATGCTGGATTTGTAGCGATATTATAAATACCATTATAGTTATCAAAAGAAAGTCCTTGACTAGTTTGCCCAAAAGATGGGGAGACGACAAAAAGCCATAGGAGTAATATTGTTAATTTCGTTTTCATAGAATGGTTGGTTTGCGCTTTAAAATATCCTATTTACCTGCTTTGTTCTAAATTATTGGTTTAAATAATTTTACGAAATACCCTTTAGTAGGTATTTCATTAATTCACCGTATACTAACATTGGTTAGGGTTCGTGTTTGTTCCATTTTACCTTCTTCTTGTAACACCCCTCTATTATTTCGTTCTTGAATAACCGTATTTATTTTACTGGGTAATAATTGTTGATTGAATTGTTGGTACTCCGAAAAAACAGTCTCACGAACAAACTCTTTATCTTTTTTAATAATGGGTTTCTCTTTTTTGAAATAGTGAATTTTTTCTTCTTCTATCATTCCTACAAGTAAACCTGTAATTGTGCTGTAGTAATTTTTTGTAGTAATGGTAGCTCTAAACCAGGACTTATCTTTGGAACCCTTTTCAATAATAACCTCTGGCAATTCTAAAACATAGCATTCTTGTTGATTAAACGGAACTCTCAAATAATTAAATTGAGCACGGTCTGGTTTTGAAGTTAATTTTAGGTGTTCAAAAAAGGCCATTAATCTTGGTTGTCTTGATGCTATAAATTGATGGTCTTCTACAGTTAGTATGTTTCCTGTTCCGTTGGGTGGTGCGCCCAACGACCAAGAGTTGCTATTTATGGGTCTTTTATAGAATAAGCTGTCTCCAGAAATACCGCTAGTTGTAACTACTCTAAACTTTTCGTCCTGATCCCCGTCTATAATGGTGTATTCACTTGGAGTCAAATCCATTTGTTGCATATAGGTATAACTACTGGTTTTGTAATTAGACAGCGTATGTTTTTCTTCGATTTGTACATCATATGCAATTCCTGAAACCGTATTTAACACCTTATAACCACCCAATTCTTTAGAATACCTATCTAAAATTAATTGTGGAGTAACATCACGTAAACGGGTGTCTTCGGTTAGCTGATTTGCCGACTCTAATCTAAAACGAGACCATCCAATTTCCACGGCTTCTAAACGCTCAGCTTTTGGAGGATGCGTTCTAGTTCCTTTGATTGAAGCTTTGGCAAAACAACTTTGAGCTTGTGAAAGCGAAGCGCCCATTTTTGCTAATTGAAATCCTAAAAACTTGTCAGCTTCTAACTCCCAATCTGGTCGGCTACCGCCACCTCTTACTTCATGATCTAATTGAAAATGCGCAATTTCATGCGCTAAAACGCCAATAGCCGCCCAATTGGTAGTATTGCCAGATAATTGATTTAGCCATTCTTTATCATAAACTATAAAATGTTCTTTTACACCCGCATCATTGGGAACCAACTGTGCCCTTGCATTTTTGATATTGGGACATTCGCTCATTTTAAATTGCAAATCGTACAATCCCATTTGCTTTAAGATTCGGCTTACAATTTGAAAAGACCTTGAGCTTTCATCTACGTTATTAGACAAACAAGTTTCTTTGATTTGTTCTACAGTTTGAAAACCAAAAGCCTCAGCATCACTATCAAACCCAAAATAACCTTCTTGCCCAATGCTAAATTGGCTTAATACTAGAAATAGGCAAAAAGTATAATACTTATTCATTAGATACGATTGTTTTTATAGCTTCAAAAAAATCAGAATTAGCGTTGGAAGTTACTACTCCCCTGGTGATGTCTCCAATCTTAATTTGCTCCATACCTTCATAAAAGTTCAAAGTCAGAAAATAATCTGTTCCTTCTAATTTTAATCGATATGCATATTCAGAATAAGGGTCTACTACAAAGTTCTCATCTTTTGTAGCCTTAGTTAATTGCTGAATCAGAAGCTGAATTTCTTCAGGTGTTAAATTTCTTTTGAATTGTGCTTCTTTTATACCTTCATAATCAGAATTTACCATATCATATAAACTTACGGTAGTAATAGCTGACAACTTTTCTATTTGCGAGGTATTCAATAAAGAAGTGGTTTGCGAAGCTTTAATTTCTAAATTATCGGCAACAGCTCCAGTTTTTGTCTTAGACATACAAGACAATGTGAGTATTGCAAAACTCACCACTAAGAAAGTAAGCCTGTAATTAGCCATGACTTACGGATTTTCTCTTCTAATATCTAAAACCAACATAGCTACTGAACCTTTTTCGAACTCGGCTGTAAAGCCCACTTTATCTTCTAAAAGCTTCATATCATTATTATTAATAAGCTTATCTCCTAATTGAGAATACACTTTATCTAGCAAAGAGCCAGAAGTACTCGAACTTATATTGCTCACAATATCATTTATAGGTAATTCTTCTAAAGAAAAGAGAACCACAGTATAATCAGAATCCACGCCATCATCATTTAAGCGATAAATACTTCCCTTAGAAGGTAATCTCACAAAAGAATCTTCTGAACTTACGTAGGCGCTCAAGTTTTCTTGATGCGGAAATAACACATTAGCTCCTTTACCTACTTGATAGCCGAATACATATACATATGATGGTTTATTTACATTAGCATTCATAAAATAACGTTCCAACCCATACTTTTCTTTGGTTACATAATCGCCAATTCCAACGATTTCTTCATCAACTTCAACAGTTTGAAATTTTAGCGTATTTGGGTCAGCATTGTTTGCTAAGACTGCATCCATTGGACCTTTACCCCTTACGGTAATATCCAAAGAACCAGAAAGTTGATTTTTAGAGTTTACTTTTACGGGAAAAGGTATAATCTCATAAGCATAAGAAGTTCTTTCGGCAAAATCTTTATATCGTATCCAAGTAAAGCCATTATTTCCCCAGTCTGGGCCCCAACTATTAACCACTTCAAAGGCACCACCAAACTTATCGTCATCAAAACTAACCACGCACATTGCATGACCGGCAGTACCAACTCCTTCTGTTGGCAGGTATACCTCTTCAGCACTTACAAAATCAGAATCTACTTTAAAACCAATTACAACTGGGTTATTACCAATAAGTGCCTTTTTTACTTGTTCGGTTTTTAAATCCATTTCATCATCCTTATCAAAAAGCTTGGTATAGTCTTTAATCTTAAATTTTGGAGAATTCTCAAATAAACTTTCTGGCACTTCATCTGCGCACAGCACAGGAAAGTCATTAAAATAAGCCGCTCCAATAGTACTCATATGTTCTAGAGCTTTGCTTAAATAGGCACCTTTTAAACAGTCAAAATCACTAGTTACATTAGAATTTAGGTAAGTAAATAATGGTGAGAAAGCCAAATTGGATATTTCGGTTTTATCAGACAATTGTTTTTGTCTTGCCTCGAGAATAGTTCTGGCATAATAGGCAGTGGCCCAACCCACACAAGTACCATATTCATCTTGTGATTTAATTTCTGGGGTAAAATCTCTCAAAGAGGCTGTAGAGATATCAGCTGTCACATCTTGAAAACCTAAGTCGGGAGATTTTAAGGGAGTTGCTTGGTATACTTCATCCGAATAGTCATCAATAATCAAACCCGTAGCTGGTATTTGAACTTGAGCAACTGAAAATAAGGGTAGAAGTAAAAATAGAATTGCTAACTTTTTCATTTTGTTGAGATTGGTTCGTTTTGAAATTAGACTTTTTGCTTTTCTTTAACAAATAAAATTGACAAGCGTTATAGAAACAACGAGTAAAGGACAACATCTCTAATGCTTTTAAAATTTCCTTTTCGGTAAATATTCTTACGATGGGTATCTACCGTATTTTTAGAAATGTATAATTCAGCACTAATTTCATCACTGGTTAAACCATCGGCCATGTGCTTAATAATTTCAGTTTCGCGTCTTGTAAATACACCTTTTTTTATTTCAAATGTCTTTTTCATGTGGTACACTCGTTTACCAAGCTTTACCAAAGTGCTGTTATCTACGATTTCTAACTCCATACTTCAAAATTTTTGGTTTCCTCTAAATTCCTTTAATAGCAATGGTTTACAAAATATTTGTCGTGAATGAAAATTCAAATGTCGTGAATAACATACCCGTTAGAGGGTATTTCTTACAACTACTAATTATCTATTTTGCTTTAGGTTATTCCATATTTTTGAGAAGTGAAAAAATTACTAGATAACATTGATTCTCCAGAAGACCTAAAACAACTATCTCAAGGTAGTTTAATTGATTTAGCCAAAGAACTTAGAGAATTTATCATAAATATAGTTGCTACCAAAGAAGGACATTTGGGTGCCGGTCTTGGCGTAGTAGAACTAACCATAGCATTGCATTATGTGTTTAACACACCTACAGACAAACTAATTTGGGATGTGGGTCACCAAGCATATGGTCATAAAATCTTAACTGGACGAAAAGAAATATTTAAAACCAATCGCCAATTAGGTGGAATAAGTGGTTTTCCAAAACGAGATGAAAGTAGTTATGATGCTTTTGGCACTGGTCATAGCTCATCTTCTATATCTGCAATTTTAGGCATGGCGTTGGCCTCACAACTTAAAAACGAACACCATAAGCATATTGCGGTTATTGGTGACGCCTCCATAGCTAGCGGTATGGCATTTGAAGCATTAAATCATTTAGGAGAAACCAATGCCGATGTTCTGGTTATTTTAAATGATAATGCCATTGGTATTGATCCCAGTGTAGGAGCGTTAAAAAAATACCTAACTAATGTAAAAAAGGGTACTGCTAAAGAAGAAAACATTTTTGAATGTTTAAATCTGTCATATTCTGGACCAATTGATGGTCATGACTTAGACCATTTAATAACTGAACTACAGCGACAAAAAGAATTAAAAGGTCCCCGATTATTGCATCTAATAACAACTAAGGGTAAAGGTTTACAAAAGGCAGAAGAAGACCAAGTAACTTACCATGCACCCGGAAAATTCAATTCTAAAACAGGTGAAAAAATCACTTATAGTGGAGAAAATCATCCTCCTAAATTTCAAGATGTATTTGGCCATACCATAGTTGAATTGGCACAATCCAACAAAAAAATTGTAGGTATCACACCTGCAATGCCTACGGGCAGTTCTTTGAAATTTATGATGCAAAAGTTTCCAAATAGAGCATTTGATGTGGGTATAGCTGAACAGCATGCAGTAACATTGGCAGCTGGCATGGCTGCGGAAGGGCTGTATACCTACTGTAATGTATATTCTACTTTTCTTCAACGAGGTTACGACCAAATAATACATGATGTAGCCTTACAAAAACTACCCGTGATTTTTTGTTTGGATAGAGCTGGGTTGGTTGGTCAAGACGGCCCTACACACCATGGGGTTTACGATATTGCCTATTTACGTTGTATTCCAAACATTACAATTTTTTCTCCACGTAATGAGGTGGAACTTCGAAACATAATGTATACAGCTCAACTAGGTCTAAATAACCCAATAGCAATTAGATACCCTAGAGGTAGAGGAAGTATATTAAATTGGCAACAGCCGTTTTCCAAAATAGAATTAGGCACTGGTGTAACCTTACGAGAGGGAAAGAAAATTGCCTTTTTAACCATAGGCCCAATTGGTAATATTGTTATAGAACTAGCAGAAAAATACAATTTGGGTCATTATGATATGCGTTTTGCAAAACCTTTAGATAGCGAATTATTATTACAAATTTTTGATAAATATGATTACATAGCTACTCTAGAAGACGGTTGTAAAATTGGGGGTTTTGGTGCTTCAATTGTAAATTTTGCAAATGAAATGAACCAAACCAAAAACATAACCGTATTTGCCATAGAAGATTCTTTTATTGAACATGGCACAATTAAAGAATTGCATGAAATTTGCGGCCTAACAAAACAAAATTTAGAAGAATACATTGAAACCATCTAAAAACATTTGGCGTTTATTGCTATTGCCTTTTTTTGCGATAGGATTTATGCAAAACCTTGAAGCACAACAACCACAGGTTTTAGACAGCCTTAAAAAACAACTCGATAGCGTAAAAATTGACACTATTGTAATTCGTTGGCCTCAGAATAAAATTAATGTAGAAGCAAGAGGCATTGAACGTGTTAACGTTAACCCTAACAAAATTTTAAAAAATTCTAAACCTTTAGACGAAAAGTTTAAACGCTTTGTGCCTTTTTCATTTTGGGACTCCGAAAACCAATTCAGCTTAAATATTAATGAAGTTGCTTTTGTGAACTGGAATGCCGGTGGAGACAATTCCATATCAGGGCTAGCAAATCTCAATTTTACTCGTAATTATAAATTCAATAAAGTTTCTTGGTCTAATGAGTTAAGACTTAGATATGGCGTAAATGTACAAGAAGGCCGAAGTCTGCGTAAAACTGATGATTTTATACGATATACTTCTGTTTTTGGCTACAGAAAAGATACTATAACGCCTTGGTATTTTTCTGTCAAGTTTAATTTTAACACCCAATTTTCTAACGGTTATAAATATCCTGATAGAGATAATCCTATATCTTCATTTATGGCACCCGGTTATTTGTTTTTAGGGGGTGGAGCTACCTTTATGCCTGAAGGAAAAAAATTTAACCTATACATTTCACCATTAACCCAAAAAGCCACTTTTGTTTTAGATGAAGCGCTTTCCAACCAAGGAGCATTTGGTGTTGACCCAGGAGAAAATACTTTTATGGAACTTGGTTTTTTAATTACAAATACTTGGGAGAAAGAAATTCTCAAGAACATTTTAATGAAACATCGTTTGAATTTGTATACAGACTACCTTAAAAGTTTTGGAAATATTGATGTTGACTGGGAGATGAGTTTTAACTTAAAGGTAAATGATTACGTTAGTGCAAACATAGGAACCCATTTAATATTTGATAACGATATTAAGTTTGATGAAGTTACTGCTGATGACGGTACTGTAATTGACCCTGGTATTGCCAAAATTCAGTTTAAACAATTACTTGGAGTAGGTTTTGTTTATAAATTCTAAAGATGGTTACCCGTAACCATACCATTAAGATTTACTGCAGCACCATCAGATAAACTTGCCACAAAACAACTAGCTTCTAATAGAATGGTATATAAGTCCATATCGGCAATAGTATCTAATTTTAACCCGCATGTTTTTAAAAGCAATTTATCATAATTAGAGGTATTCTCATTTTTAGCATTTAACATAGCTGTTGTTATGGCATCTAATAAATTGGAAATTATTTTATACCCCGCTAATTCTTTTTCTATAACTTCATTAGATTGATACACCTTTTCAACGCAGAGTTTAATAATATCACTTATTTGGGGTTCAAATTTACTTTTGTCTAGTAAAGCGTGTTCAAATTCACCCTTTAAAATAGCTTCTTCATTCGCAAGAAAAATAGTGGCCGCATCATTTACCAAATTACCTATTGCTAGAGCTCGTAAATAACTCAATCTATCCTTAGCATTAGAGATTTGATTATACTTTTTAGTATCAATAGTGTCTTTAACCAGGTTAATTAAATACTCTAAAGCATAGTCTTGAGAAATCAATCCAAGATTTATTCCGTCTTCAAAATCAATAATGGTATAACAGATATCATCTGCTGCTTCAACCAAAAACGTAAGAGGGTGGCGGTGAAAACGATCTCCTTCTGGTGTTTTCTGCAAGAGTCCCAAATCTTTAGTTAAATCTTTAAAAAATTCAGTTTGCGATTGAAAATATCCAAATTTTTTATCAGATATAGCCGTAGTTGGTTTTTTAGGTAAAGACGCTTTTGGATAT
The DNA here is from genome assembly GCF_014235875.1 of Croceivirga lutea. GTDB lineage: Bacteria > Bacteroidota > Bacteroidia > Flavobacteriales > Flavobacteriaceae > Croceivirga > Croceivirga lutea. The sequence continues at coordinate 260,449 of NZ_JACJUK010000003.1, forward strand.
TTTAAAAAAGCACCCAAAGTAGCATAACTTAATCGTAATCCACCAGATACACCATCTTTAGATTCTACCAATAATTTTAGTCCGTTAGCATTGCCTTCAAAATCTACTAAATCTTGATACTGAGGGCTGCTAAGCAATTCTTTAAACTGTTTGCCAGCACCATATTTAAAATAGGTGCCAATAGCTTTTTCTCCACTGTGACCAAAAGGTGGATTTCCAATATCATGAGCTAATGCAGCCGCCGCAACAATTGCTCCAAAATCATTGAATTTATACCCATATTCTGAAGTTAAAACTGGGTATTTTTGCAAAAGCTGTTTGCCAACTTTTCTACCTAAACTTCTTGCTACAACAGATACCTCTAAACTGTGAGTTAAACGTGTATGCACAAAATTTCTATTTACTGCACTTGCCACAGGCAATGGCATTACCTGCGTTTTATCTTGAAGACTTCTAAATGCTGAAGAAAAAATAACTCGGTCATAATCCACATCAAAACCTAGTCGTGTTTCATCTTGTGCTGAGCGATGTCTTTTTTGCGTATCTCCAAAACGTTTTAAAGAAAGTAGCTTTTCCCAGTTCATTAAATTCTCATATTTGTGGCTAAGATAACAACAGTTACGCAGGCTCAGTGAAGCAATTCACGTAGATTTGGTAACATTTTATTAACGTGTAAGCGGAATTATAGTATGAATTTTGCGTACTTTCAAAATCAACCATGGCAGAGAACATCTACATCTTTATGGTTATAGCATTAGCAATTCTTGCAATAACCGATCTTGTTGTTGGTGTCAGCAATGACGCTGTAAACTTTTTAAATTCGGCTTTAGGTTCCAAAGCTATTTCATTTAGAACCATAATGATAGTTGCCAGTATTGGTATTGCCTTTGGCGCTATGTCTTCTAGTGGTATGATGGAAGTTGCCCGAAAGGGGATTTTTAATCCAAGTGAATTTGTATTTGCAGAGATCATCATAATTTTTATGGCTGTAATGATAACCGATGTTTTGCTTCTAGACTTTTTCAACACACTTGGTATGCCTACCTCAACTACAGTTTCTATTGTATTTGAATTATTAGGAGCAGCCGTTGCTATGGCTTTAATAAAAACAGTTGGTACTGCTGGTGGGGTAGAGACCCTAGGAAATTATATTAACACGGCAAAGGCTACTGAAATTATCACGGGTATTCTACTTTCGGTCGCAATAGCATTTACCATTGGAGCCATAGTACAATTAATTTCAAGACTATTAATAACCTTTAACTTTAACAAACAACCAAAATACGTAAGTGCCATTTTTGGTGGCTTTGCTATAACCTCTATCGTATACTTTATTTTGGTTAAAGGCCTAAAAAGTGCTGAGCTTTTTAATGGTAACTTAACTGGATTCGCTGCTGAGAATCCAAGCTTATTTTTGCTAATAAATTTTGGTGTTTGGACCATTGTTTCTTGGGTACTTTCTACAAATTTTAAGGTTAACATTTATAGGGTAATTATCACGTTAGGAACCTTTGCACTAGCTATGGCATTCGCAGGTAATGATTTGGTGAATTTTATTGGTGTACCTATAGCTGCTTTACAATCGTTTCAAGATTGGCAAGCTTCAGGTATTGCAGCAGATGAATACACCATGGAAGGTTTAGCGGTAGCGGTTAGAACTTCTCCTTATTTATTATTATTGTCTGGTTTAATCATGATTGGTACCCTTTGGTTCTCAACTAAAGCTAGATATGTTACAGAAACAGAGATAAATCTTGCAAGAGAAGGTGAGGGAGAAGAACGTTTTCAACCTAATTTCTTATCTAGAATTATAGTAAAATTTTCAGTTATTGCGTTTGATAGTGTTTCGGCAGTATTTCCTAAAAGCGTTCACGAAAGTTTCAATAAACGCTTTGTTAAACCCAATGTTTACATTCCAAAAGGGAAACAACATGACCAACCAGCGTTTGATATGGTTAGAGCTTCTGTAAACTTAATGGTTGCCAGCGTACTTATTTCTATTGCTACATCAATGAAATTACCACTTTCTACAACCTATGTAACGTTTATGGTGGCTATGGGTTCTTCTTTGGCAGATAGAGCTTGGGGCTCAGAAAGTGCCGTATACAGAGTGGCTGGGGTATTGAATGTTATTGGCGGTTGGTTTTTTACCGCAATTTGCGCCTTTGTTGCTGCTGCTATAATTGCATACATAATTTATGCTGGAGGCATTTGGGGACTTTCTGTGCTGTTACTAATTGCTGCTGTACTATTAACCCGCAATTTTATGTCTCACAACAAGAGAAATAAAGAAAGTAAAGTAGAAGAGGTTTTAAGAAGGTCTGAAAGTAGTTCCATACAAGGTGTTATCAGAGAAAGTACTGCAACCATTGTGAACTTCGTTGAAAGAACCAACAAAATTTACACCCAAACAATTGATGGTTTAGCTAGACACAACCTTGATAATCTCAAAAAGAACAACAAGGATATCAATAAACTCACCAAAGAAATTGATAACCTGCAGAATAATATCTTCTATTTTATTAAAAATCTAGATGAATCTAGCGTCGGCGGAGCAAGTAACTTTTATATTAAGCTTTTATCCTTACTCCAAGATATGTCCCAGTCACTAGAATATCTTGCAAAATCTAGTTATAAACACGTAAATAACAATCACAAAAAGTTAAAATATAATCAGATAAAAGAATTAAAAGATTTAGACCAGCGTTTAGAAAGCTTACTTCAAAAAATTTCTACCACTTTTGAGAATAATAAATTCGACGACATTGCCGGTATTTTAAATACTAAGGATGAGCATTTGAACTTGGTCAATAGAAAGATTGAACAACAAATTGCTAGAACGCGAACCGAAGAATTAAGTCCTAAAAACACCACACTTTATTTTTCTATCTTAACAGAAAGCAACGACATTATTAAGACTACAATGAAGTTACTAGAGTTGTACTACACTGAGCATGATAGTTCTGTGGAACCAGCAAAAATTGAAAAATAACAACAATTAACATGATAGTTAGATTCTATTTTTTCTTGTTAATTTTTCTAGTATTCACTAAGATTACAGCCCAAGATATTAGTGGTTCTGAACTCCTTACTAAAGCCATTGCTTTTCACGACCCTAATAACAACTGGAGTACTTTTAATGATTCTTTTAAAGTGGTAATGAAAACTCCAAAAGGTAATGATAGACATAGTACCATTACTATCAATTTACCAAAACAACTTTTTAACTTAAACGTTGTTATTGCTGATGATTCGTATACTTATGCAATTGATAAAGACACATGCGCAGTAACCTTTAACGGTAATAGGTCTATACCAGAAAATGCAAAAGAAAAGTATGGTTTAAGTTGTGAGCGTGCTTCTATGTTTAAAAATTATTATACCTATCTATACGGCTTACCTATGAAGCTTAAAGACCCTGGAACCACTATTGATGAAAAAGTTGTAGCCAAGAATTTTAAAGGAAAAGAATATTTAGTGTTAAAGGTTACTTATGACAAGAAGGTAGGTGATGATACCTGGTATTTTTATTTTGACCCAATTTCTTATGAAATGAAACTTTATCAGTTTTATCATGATGAAAGTAAAAACGATGGGGAGTACATTTTGCTTGAAAGCCTAGAAACTATCAATGATATTAAAATGCCAAAAATTAGAAAATGGTATTATAACAGTGATGATACATTTTTAGGAACTGATATGCTTTCGAAGAACCTCTAATTACTTGTAAAAGTTCATTTCATCAATATAGTTCCAAACTGCAGCTGGCAACATAGGTCGGATGTTATTCCCCGCTTTAATAGCTTTACGAATAAAGGTTGATGAAATCTCAACTATAGGCGCATCTACCTTATAAATCTTAGCATGATTCATAAGCTCATGAGTTGTTTTACCATCAGAAATTCGTGGATATACTACCACTTGGTATTGGTCTAGAATTACCTCGTAATTCTTCCATTTATGAAAGTTTTTTAAGTTGTCTTCACCCATAATTAACGAAAACTGATATCCATCAGCATACTTTTCTTGTAAATGAACAAGCGTATCCACTGTATAGTTGGGTTGGGGTAAATTAAACTCAATTGTACTGGCTTTAAGCTTATCATAATCTTCAATAGCTTCTAACACCATTTGGTATCTATGATGATTATCTAAAAGGCTCTTTTTTACTTTAAACGGACTCTTAGGTGTGATAACAAACCAAACTTCATTTAAATCTGAAAATTCAGCCATATAATTGGCAATTATGAGATGACCAATATGAATGGGATTAAAGGTGCCAAAGTAAAGACCTACTTTTTTCATTCTTCTTCTAAACTGGGTATGCTGGCACCAACGTAATTAGCCACTAATTGATGGGCTTCATGTAAAGCAATGTCTAAATCGTAGTTTTTGATGATACTGTCAAACTGTGGTGCTGTTGCCATTTCAACCGAAGCCTTTGCCACTCGCATATTTATTTTGTCTTCGCTTTCTGTACTGCGTTTTTTTAAGCGAATCTTTAGCTCATCAACACTTGGTGGTTTCACAAAAACGGCTAAGGTTTCTTCAGGAAATTTCTTTTTAATTCGTAGACCACCAACCACATCAATATCAAAAATCACATTTTTACCTTCTGCCCATAAACGTTCAACCTCTGATTTTAACGTTCCGTAAAAGCAATCTCGGTATACTTCTTCCCATTCTAAAAAGTCATCATTTTTAATATGATTTTTAAACTCAGACTTGGTCATAAAGTAGTAATGCTCTCCGTCTTTTTCTTTTCCTCTTTTTGGTCTAGACGTTGCTGAAACTGAAAAGGCCAAATTAAGTTCTGGCTGCGCTAACAAATGTCTCACAATGGTAGTTTTACCACTGCCAGATGGCGCCGAAAATATGATAAGTTTACCTCCTTCTGTCATAAAACATTTAGCATTTGTTCTTTTATTTTTTCGAGCTCATCTTTCATTTGAACTACCAATTGTTGCATTGGCGCGTAATTAGCTTTTGAACCAATTGTATTGATTTCTCTACCTAATTCTTGACTTATAAAACCTAATTTTTTACCATTAGAATCACTGGTGTTTAGTGTTTCTTCAAAATAATTTAGATGATTATTCAAACGAACCTTTTCTTCGGTAATATCATATTTTTCAAGATAATAGATGAGTTCTTGCTCAAATCTATTTTGATCAACATCGGTTTTTAAATCAGATACGGCCTTTTCTAAGCGCTCTCTGATTGCGTCTAGCCGATTTTTATCCATGACTTCTACCTGAGAAAGTAATTCTCTAATAGCTTTAACTCTTAAAGAAAAGTCATCTTCTAGTACCTTACCTTCGGTTTGTCTAAAATCTTGAATTGCCTCTAAAGCCTTGCTCAATGTTGCTCTTATAGCACTTAACTCCTCCTCTTCTATTTCGTCTTTATCAGTAGTTAATGTATCTGGCATGCGAAGCGCTAATTCTAAAAGCTTAACATCATCTCCGCCTGCAATAGCCTTAAGTTCATCCATAAATTTAAGTACAACAGGGGTGTTAATAGAAGCTGAGGCCTCTTTACCCGTAAACTCAACAGAAAGTGTAAAATCAACTTTACCGCGCAGGAGAGCATCAGAAATTTGTTTTCTGAACTCCAATTCAAATTCGCGATAAACTTGAGGTAATCTTGCGGTTAAATCGAGATTCTTGCTATTAAGTGATTTTATCTCTACTGTGATTTTTTTAGAAGGCAACTGCATGGTGTGCTTTCCAAAACCCGTCATGGATTTAATCATAAGCTAATTTGGATTTGAACAAAGGTAAATAAAGCTAGCCTTAAAATGATTACATCCAAAGCTAGCTCTTAAATTTAATTTTCTAAATAAAGTTAGTACTACAACTCTCTAACCCAAATATTACGGTAGCTTACTCTACTATTATCTCCATGATCTTGTAAACGTAACGGACCTCTACCATGGGCAGGATTTTTAGGCCATCCTATATACGGTGTTGTTCCCTTAATTTCAACATGGTCTTGAACCAATACCCCATTATGAATAACTGTTAACGTACCTGACTTTATTTTGGCCCCATCATCATTGAATTCTGGTGCGTGATAAATAATATCATAAACATTCCAGTCACCCGTCTCAGAAGAAGCCATAGCTAAAGGTATGTGTTGCTTGTAGATAGATGCTACTTGACCATTTACATAAGTTGGATTGTCGTTATTGTCCAAAACTTGAACTTCATATAGATTGTTCAAGAAAATTCCACTATTACCCCTACTCTGGTTTTCACCTTGCACCTCTGCCGGTGAACGCCACTCAATATGTAATTGCACACTACCAAAGTTTTGTTTGGTTTGTATGTCTCCAGTTTTATTGGCCACGGTCATACTGTTATCATCATTTATAGTCCATTTGGCCGCGGTACTATCCAATGTACTAATCCAATTGTCTAAAGAACTACCATCAAATAACACAATTGCATCACTAGGTATACCTCTTTTAGATAGTGTTACCCTTGGAGGAACGGGCTCGTAAATTTCAGTTTCTTCGGGTTTTGTTGGTTCTTCACCTTGATATTCTTCGTAAACAATTCCTTCTACCGGTTTCTCCGCTTCTTCTAGAACAGTTTCTTTAGAGGCATTTGTATTACATGATGCAACTAAACCAAGTATTAGAAGCGATTTTATATAATTTTTCATTTTTATAATTGCTTGATTTTAATATTTCTGAATGCTACAACATCGCCATGGTCTTGCAATCCAATTTTACCTGTTTTATATGCACCAAAACCTTCCCAACCATTAAATTTAGAATCTTCAACCATTTGATCCCACATTTCTCCATGAACAGGAAATTTTACGATTTCTGTACCATTTAAATTTACAGTACCCTCGTTGGTTTTATGGTTAACTGTTAAAACACACGTATTCCATTCTCCCGCTGGCTTAACAACTTTTTCTGAAGGAGCAACCATATCGTACAAAGCCCCTGCCTGGTGCGTTGTACCATTTTTGGCATCTGGATGCCTTTCATCATCTAAAACCTGAATTTCTGGACCAGTTTCATAAGGTTGACCAAACTTTTCATCTTCATAAACGCCCCAAAATATTCCACTATTACCACCTTCTGCAATTTTCCACTCAACATGTAAAACAAAATTGGTATATGTTTTATTAGTAACAATGTTATAGCTTTCACCCTCTGGTCGATTACTTGGAGGGTAAAAAACTAAGGCCCCGTCTTCAATTTTCCATGGCTCAGTAAGCTCCCCGCCTCTATAATAGCTCCAATTATCAAAAGAAGTTCCATCAAATAAAACTTCCCATTGGTTTTCATCTGTTACAGTTTCAGTTGGTTCTTCTGCGGCCACCTCTTTTTTAGTTTCTTTTTGTTTACAGCTTACTATTGCTAAGGTTAGCAATAATATATATGTTAATCTCATAATCCTAGAATTCGTTTTAGTTTTTCAGTATCAGTTTCAGCGCCTGCAAAATCGTCAAAGGTTTTTTGAGTTGCTTCAATAATATGGTCCTGAATAAATTTAGCCCCTTCTCGGGCTCCTTGTTCTGGACTTTTGATACAACATTCCCATTCCATTACTGCCCAAACATCGCAACCGTATTGGGTCAATTTAGAAAATATGGTTTTAAAATCTATCTGGCCATCACCTAAAGAACGGTATCTACCGGCACGATCTCCCCAATCATTATAGCCACCAAAAGCTCCTTTTTTACCAGTTGGATTAAACTCTGAATCTTTTACATGAAATGATTTTATAAACTCATGATAATGGTCTATGTAAGCAATGTAGTCTAATTGTTGTAACACAAAGTGACTTGGGTCATAAAGGATGTTTACACGCTTATGGTTACCGGTAGCCTCTAAAAACCGTTCAAAGGTGTCACCATCATGAATATCTTCACCTGGGTGAACCTCATAACAAACATCTACTCCTTCCTCATCATAATGGTTCAATATAGGAAGCCATCTGTCTGCCAATTCTTTAAAGCCCATTTCTACAAGACCCGGTGGCCTTTGTGGCCAAGGATGTGCCGTATGCCAAAGTAAAGAGCCAGAAAAAGTAGCATGTGCCTTAATACCTAATCTACGACTAGCAGTTGCAGCCTTTTTAACCGTTTCTATTGCCCATTGAGTTCTTTCTTTAGGTTTACCATGTAATTCCGCTGGGGCAAAGTTATCGAACATAATATCATATGCAGGATGCACTGCTACTAATTGTCCTTGAAGATGAGTAGATAGCTCCGTAATTTCTAGACCATAAGAATTTACTTTCCCTTTGAGCTCATCACAATAATCTTGACTTTCTGCTGCTTTGTCTAAATCGATAAGAAAATTTTCCCATGTTGGGATTTGAATTCCTTTGTAGCCTAAATCAGCTGCCCATTTGCACATACCATCTAAAGAGTTAAATGGTGCTTTTGAATCAACAAACTGTGCCAAAAAAACAGCTGGTCCCTTAATTGTTTTCATAGGTGGTTGTATGTTATTTTTGTTTTTTTAACGTTATTAATACGAATTTGTCGTTTTAGACGACCGAACTTGAAAAATACTAAATACCCCCGAACCCAACAATTCAAAAATCATAAATTGATGATAAACAATTCGGTGGAAACACTTTGGAAACGATTTTTAGAAGCTAATCCTAAGTATGCCAAACAAGCTAAACCAAAATCTGGTTATTTTGGAGACAATGAAAAAGATGCTAATCAACTAGCAGAATTGGTTCAAAAAGATATTAAAAGAGCAACCTCACATTCGTTATTAGGCCTTCAATTTAGGAAAGAAGCACTACCCAAACTTAACGATACGTTTATTGTTACCAATTGGGATGGTGATGCTAAATGTATTGTAAAAACAACATCTGTAAAACTTATACCCTATTTTGGAATTCATGCTGAACATGCTAGATTGGAAGGCGAGGGTGACAAAAGTTTGGAATACTGGAAGCAGGTTCATTGGGATTATTATAACCGAGAATTGAAACCATTTAACAGAACACCTAGAGAAAGCATGATTATTGTTTTTGAACGATTTGAAAAAATATTTGAATAAAAAGAGCGGCATAAAGCCGCTCTTTTAGATTTCAGTTTAGTTTAAAATTTAGTCTAAGTTGACCCATGTATTACCGTTTTTGTGACTTTCAACGGTTGCTTCAATAAAATTCATTCCACGAACTCCATCACGCATTGTTGGATAAGCCCCATCATTTTGAGCTTCACCTCTAATGGCCCTGGCAGCGCCCAAATAAATATTTGCCATACTATCAAAAATACCTTCAGGATGCCCAGCAGGTAATTTGGTTCCATCTAAAGAAAATTCAGAATTATAGGCATGACCTGGTTTGTATACTTGTAGCGGTTTACCTTCTTCAAAAAAGTATAAAAAATTAGGTTTCTCTTGTTCCCAAACAAATCCACCTTTTTGGCCATAAATTCGTATTGCTAATCCATTTTCTTCACCGGTAGCTACTTGGCTACCACGAATAACACCTTTTACATGTTCTCCCATACGAATTAGCACAGTACCGTCAACATCCATTTGGTTGTCATCATATAGGTAGTTAAAATCACATAGTAAAGATTTAACTTCTAGTCCGGTAGTATATTCAACTAAATTAAAAGCGTGCACACCAATATCTCCCATACAAGAGCTAATTCCTGCTTTAGTAGGGTCTAATCGCCACACTGAAGAACGTTGCTCTTTATCATGTATAATTGGGTTAATCCATCCTTGATAATAACGTGCATCCACTTTATGAATTTTACCTAAAGCACCAGCTTTTATCATTTCGCGCATCTGGCGAACCATTGGATAACCGGTATAGGTATGGGTTAATGCAAAGACCTTACCTGATTTTTCATGAGAATCTTGTAACGACTTTGCCTCTTCTAAATTCATCGTCATTGGCTTTTCGCAAATCACATGAAAACCATTATCCAATAATTTTTTGGCCATCGGATAGTGCAAAAAGTTTGGCGTTTGAACCGAGCAAACTTGTATACGCTCATTTTCAGGAAGCTTTAATTCTTCCTCAATTAACGTTTCAAAATCTTTATAAATTCTATTTGTGGGAATATCAATGTGTTTTGCAAACTCCAGACTTACTTCATGGTCTGGATTAAAAACCGCCCCAACAATTTCATAGTTGTCATTTATTTGAGAAGCAACTCTGTGTAAAATTCCAATTAGAGATTCTCCTCCACCACCTAAAATTCCTAATCTGATTTTCTTTGGCATTGTTTACTTTATTTTTTTGATTAATAATTTTAATTGTATTTAATGTGTATGTATTCTTCTAGCTTCAATTTTCTTTCTAATAGCGAATAGAATACCAAAAAGTACTACTAAGGCAAATGGGAAAAGCACCATAAAACCTAATACAGACCTACCAGCAGCAATATCGGCAGCCTCACCTACCAAACCAGAGGCTAAAGCAGTTGCTTTTTCAGTATCTAAACGTGAACCAATAATTGGATTCCAAATAGAAACAGCAAACATACCTGCACCACCCATTAACGACATACCTAGCGCACCTGTTTTAGAGATGTATTCAGAGGTAAAGCCAATCATGGTTGGCCAGAAATAACAAACTCCAAGAGCAAATAAGGCAGCTGCTACATATATCATTCCGCCATCTGCAATACTCATGAAGTAAATTGCTGAAGCAGTAATGATAGCAGACATTAATAAAACTCCAATAGGATTTAATTTATGTACCAGTGGGCCAGCAAAGAATCTACCTAAAGCCATGATACCAGTAACTAGTGCAAGAACTAGCATAGGACTTGCCCCAGAACTACCTAAAATGGTTTCAACCCATTGTTGTGGTATAAATTCTGAAGTAGCGGTCAACGTCATACATACAATCATAAATATGAACAAAGGGTCTGCTAGCGCCTTAATATTTAAAGAAGTATCTGATTCAATATTCTCACTCTGTGGAAATTTTTGCGTAAACACCAGTATACCATATATGATAGTTGGAATAAGCATGGTTGCTATTTGCAGTTGCCATCCTAATCCGGCATCAGTCATAAATTTAGAAACTAAAGAACCAATTACTAAACCACCTGGAAACCAAACATGAAATTTATTTAACATGGCTGTTCTATTATTGGTATACATATCTGCAATCATTGGATTACAAGCTGCCTCAACAGAACCGTTTGCCACACCAATAAAGAATGTAGAAATAATTAATGTCCAAAAACCACCTGCAAAAATGGTTAGTACTAGACCTAGCACATGACATATAAATGCAATTATAAGTAAGTTTTTAGGCCCTATAGAATTATAGATTAGCCCACCTACAAGCATTGCAATAGGAAAACCTAAAAACGCCATACTATTGATATAACCTAATTGTGTATTATTTATACCAAAATCAACGCCTAGTTGGGTTAAAATTCCTGCCCTAATTGCAAAAGTCATTGAGGTTACAATTAGCGAAACACATGCCGCTAAAAACAACTTGTTTTTGTTTATCTGCTCCATTTTAAAATATTAGTTAGTTTATGTTTTTATTTGATTAGTTATTAAGTTGAATTTTTTCGTTTTTAAAGCTTAGTAAAAAGAAGATAAAAACTACGGCTGAAATTGCTGAAGGTATTAACCATATATTCTTCCATTGATGTAATCCAGTTTCTAAGGTATAATTATCCACAATACTACCGGCGATTTTAAAACCAATTAACATACCTACACCGTAGGTTGCTAGTGTTATTAGACCTTGCGCGGCACTACGTATTTTCTTTCCTGCTTTATAGTCTGTAAATATTTGCCCAGATACAAAAAAGAAATCGTAACAAATACCATGTAATACAATACCTAAAAAGAGCATCCAAATACTTTCGCCCGCATTTCCAAAAGCAAATAAAGCGTATCTAATTACCCAAGCAAGCATGCCAACCAACAAGGTAATTTTTAGACCAAATCGTTTTAAAAATATAGGTAGTAACAATAATAAAAGTGCTTCTGAAATTTGCCCAAAACTCATATTACCAGCTGCATTTGCCATACCTACTTCATTTAAAAAAGGATTTGCGAAACTGTAATAAAATGCTAAGGGTATACAAATCAACACAGAAGACAAGAAAAATATCAAATAATTTTTGTCTTTTAACAAAGCAAGAGCATCTGCCCCAACTATATCACGGAAATTTGCTTTTTGTCCCTTTGCTGGTGGTGGAGTATTTGGTAGTGTAAAACTAAAAACACCCAAAAAGGCAGAAACTGCAGAAGCTAATAAAAATGTTTGTTGCAATTGCCCCTGAGATTCCCACAAAAGCACATACCCAATTAAAAGCCCTTGTAAAATCCAACCTATAGTACCCCAAAAGCGTATAGAAGCAAATTGTTTTGACGGATCTTTCATTTGATTAAATGCCACAGCATTTACCAAAGCAAGAGTTGGCATATAAATAAGCATATAGCCCAACACATAGGGGTAAAAAACTGAAAATTCAGTAGACATACTCATAACGTAAAGTAAAACTGCCCCTGAAAGATGTAATACCCCTAACAATTTCTGAGCTGCAAAATAGCGGTCAGCAATTAGACCTATTACAAAAGGTGCCACAATTGCACCCCAAGCCTGAGTCATGTAAGCCGTACCTACCTCTCCTCCGGTTGAATTTAGATTGGTTCCTAAATACGTACCCATAGTAACAAACCATGCACCCCAAACAAAAAATTCGAGAAACATCATTACTGATAGTTGAATTTTAACTTTGGTTTGCATTTTACTTTCGCTTGTAAAATATATAATCTAAGGATGGTGGTATGCTATCTAAGCTTCTCAACTCAGCTATAATTTGACCTCTATGATGGGTAGAATGATTAATGATATGAAACAAAATATCATCTATTGCATTGATGTACATTTTACCCTCACTACTTTCATAATCTACTCGTAATTGAAAATCTTGAGTGTTTTTAAGAATGTCAAATGTCTTGCGTTGCACATCGTAATGCACTTCTGACCAAGAATCTTTAGGATGCATATGCCAAACTGAGAAGACCACTTCTTCCTTCAATATTCTAGAATTCCAAATATGATGAGCGTTAAGAATATGACTAAACTTTTTTTCAATACTTATAGGTAGCTCGTTTTGCGCTAAACAAGCTTCAATAATTTTTTTATTTGCGTAAAAGTTGTAATCAAAAAGTTGCTCAAAAAACGCTCCCATTTTGGTTCAAGAAGTTAAAAAATATTAATGACCAACCTTTAACATTAATTCTTTAGTAGCTAGAATGCCCTCTTCTTCACTAAGTTCACTACCCTCATATTCAACACCAATATAGCCGGTATACCCAGCGTCTTTTACAATTTTCATCATTCTTTCATAATCTACTCTTACTTCATTTCCATTTTCATCAAAAACATAAGACTTTGCACTTACAGCTTTAGCATATGGCATTAATTCTTCTACACCCTTGTATTTGTCATATTCTTCTAAACATTCAGAAGAATAATAATCTCCTTCTGTTCTCTTAATACAGAAATTTCCAAAATCTGGTAGGGTTCCACAATTAGGCATATTTACCTTTTGCATTACTTCAGCTAACCATTGTGCGTTAGAAGAAGGACCGCCATGATTTTCAACAATGATGTTAATATTTTTGTCTTTAGCATAAGTTGCCAATTGCGTTAAGCCATCTACAGATGCTTCCATCCAAGCTTTTGGTTCTTGAGTTCCATTAAGATTAACTCGAATAGAATGACAGCCCATAGCAGCGGCAGCATCTACCCACTTATGATGATTTTCCGCAGCTTCTTTTCGCTCTGCAGCATCAGCAGCGGCCAAATTACCTTGACCATCTATCATAATAAGTAAGTTTTTAAGTCCGTGTTTCTCTGCCTCAGCATTACTTTTATCAATAAAGTTTTGCATAGCCTCTTCAGAAAAATCGCTTGCCTTTAATTCTTCATAGTACAAGCCACTTACATACTCTAATCCTTCAAAACCCCATTCTTTAGCTTTTGCTGCAAATTCATAAGGGCTAATTTCTTTATCGAAAATCATTTTGTGCATTGACCACTGCGCAAGTGATAATTTAAAAAATGGTTCATTAGAATTCATAGTAGCTTCTACAGTTTCTTCTGATGTCGTGGTAGCTTCTTCTTTTTTGGTTTGTTTACAACTAAACAACACAAGTGCAAAAAATGCTAAAACAAGAAATCTAATTGTCTGATTTTTTTTCATTTAGATTGATTTTTGGTTGTGTGAAATTCCTATCTACGAAAACGTTAGAGTAACATATTCTCAATTTTCTAAGGGATTAAATGTAGAAAATTAATTTAAGTTTTAATACTTTTAGGGAATAAACAATTTGCAACTGAATGAGTAAATTCTATTACAACGAAGAGCAGGAATCTTATGATGCTATAGTAGTTGGAACCGGCATAAGTGGCGGTTGGGCAGCTAAAGAATTATGTGAGAATGGGTTAAAAACACTTGTTTTGGAACGTGGCCCTATGGTTAAACACCGAGATGATTATAAAACAGCACATAAAGATCCTTGGGATTTTCCGCATAACGGAGAATTACCTGTAGAACAACAGAAAAGACAAGAAAAACAAGCTAGAACTGGCTACACGGTCAAAGCCCCTCACCACCATTGGTTTGTTGATGATGTTGACCACCCTTATAATGAGGTAAAAAGATTTGATTGGATGCGTGGGTATCACTTAGGCGGACGTTCAATTATGTGGGGTAGACACAGTTACCGCTGGAGCGATATAGATTTTGCTGCTAACAAAAAAGAAGGCATAGCTGTTGATTGGCCTGTTCGTTATAAAGATATTGCCCCTTGGTATGACAAGGTAGAATCTTACATAGGCGTTTCTGGAGAACTTCTTGGTTTACCGCAATTACCAGATGGGCAATTTGAACCCATGATGGAACTTAATTGCGTAGAAGACCATGTTCGCCAAAAGGTTGCAGAAAGTTTTGGTGGCAGGGTTATCACTGCAGGTAGAGTTGCTCATATCAATAGTGATAAAAAATTTGAAGGTGACAGAAGGGTTCGTTGTCAATTTAGAAACCGATGTATAAGAGGGTGTCCTTTTGGAGCATACTTTAGCAGTTTATCTTCTACTTTACCAGCTGCGGAGCGTACAGGTAATATGACCTTAAGACCAGATTCTATTGTGCATGAGATTATCTATGATGCTGACACCAAAAAAGCAACGGGAGTAAAAGTAATAGACCGCGAAACTAAAGAAGAATTTGAGTTTAAAGCCAAAGTAATTTTCTTATGTGCATCAGCAGTTGCCTCCACTTCTATTTTAATGCAATCAAAATCTGACCGTTTTCCAAACGGATTAGGCAACGACTCTGGTGAGCTAGGTCACAATATAATGGATCACCATTTTTTAGTAGGCGCTCGTGGAAAAATGGAAGGTTTTGATGATAAGTATTATAAAGGAAGAAAACCTAATGGTATTTATGTACCTAGGTTTAGAAACTTAGGTGGCGATTCTGATATGAAAGACTTTACCAGGGGTTATGGATACCAAGGTGGTGCCGGTAGAGGCGATTACGAAAATCTAGTAGCGGAAGCCAACTATGGTAAAGCATATAAAGATGCTATGTTGACCCCAGGTGGTTGGAACATGAATATGTTAGCCTTTGGGGAGATATTACCATATCATGATAATAAAATGGTACTAGACTACGATAAAAAAGACCAGTGGGGTCTACCTACGGTAACTTTTGATGCAGAAATCAGACAAAACGAATTAAATATGCGTAAGGACATGCAAGATCAAGCTGTTCAAATGCTAGAAAAGTCTGGAGCAAAAGATATTGAACCTTATGACAACCCTTATGCTTTAGGTTTAGGTATTCACGAAATGGGAACCGCAAGAATGGGTAGTAGCTCAAAAACTTCGGTGGTAAATGAGTACAATCAGGTACATGCATGTAAAAATGTTTATGTAACCGATGGTGCATTTATGACCTCAGCCTCTTGTGTAAATCCATCGTTAACATATATGGCATTCACTGCTAGGGCAGCAAACCATGCTGCAGATCAACTTAAAAAAGGAAATATATAATGGAAAGAAGATCAGCACTAAAAAAAATAGGATTATCTTTTGGCTACGCTGTTGCAGCCCCAACGTTATTGAGTGTACTACAAAGTTGTGAAAGTAAAGCGGCGTATGCAGATTGGACACCAGCCTTTTTTGAAAAAGAAAAAGGATATGCCTTAGCACAAACATTAGATGTTATTTTACCAAAAACAGATACTCCTTCTGCTACAGAGTTAAACGTGCATGTTTTTATAGATTCTTTTATGAAAGAAGTTATGCCAGAAGAACAACAAAATCTGGTTAAAAAGAATATGGATGCGTTTTTTAACAAAGTTAAAGCGGATGCCGATTTGGAAAGCCTAATGGATGTTAAAGCAGAGCATATTACACCTTTATTAGATACCTATTTAAAAAAGCGTGATGACGAAACTGAAAAAATGCATTCAGAGAGCATTTCTAACTACATGCAAGCTATTATGGCCGGTGGAGAAGCAGATTTAGATGAAGACATTTCTAGATTTTCTTTTGCGAATGATGTTAGAGATTTAGCTACATGGGCATATAAAAATACTGAGTTTATTGGAGAAGAAGTGCTAGCGTACTCTTCTATACCTGGTGAATATATTGCGTGTGGTGATGCACAAGAACTTACCCAAGGTAAGGCTTGGTCATTGTAATATATTTTTTTACTAAAAAATCAAAAGTCACTCAGTTGAGTGACTTTTTTGCTTTACAAACCCGCAAAATTAAAAAAATGCCCTTGACCTGTAGTCAAGGGCATTTTTGCAACGCATTAAAGTGCGGCCAGGTTATTGAGTTATATTTTTTATTCTTAAATAAGGTAGTTCCCCCGAAACCTTATTTTAATACCTAAAAAATGCGCTACAATAACCCCACTATTTTGCATATACATACTTTTTGCATGTTGGTTGGCCGCACAATTTGATTTCAGAATAAACTCTTAGTTTTAATACCATACTTAATTGGCAACAACCTCAACATTAGCAACAATTTCTGCTTCAGGTACATTTTGCTCCTTATTCATAACCATAGCAGCTATAAGTAATGCCGCTACCGCGCAGAAAAAAAACAACGCACACTTTTTCATTTCAAGATGGTTTTAGTTCAATTCGAAGTGAAGATACTTTGAAGAACCCCTATGAATTGGGCTGTTTGTATAATTGGCAAGAATTCCTGTATAGTTGGGAAAATGGTCTAAAAATCCATTTATAAAGAAATAAAACCATTTATAATTAATTGTCTACCATTGATACATAAGGGGTGGCTTGGTATTATCGAAAATTTACCTTTACCTTTCTTTAAAAATTAATAATGATAGAAGCCGTATTGGTTGATGACGAAGCAAAGGCCTTAGAAAGTTTAAGTTGGGAACTCACCAATTTAAGCGATGAGGTTAAAATTATTGCTTCATTTACCGATGCTCATGAGGCAATTAATTTCTTAGATAATAATACTCCAGATTGTCTGTTTCTAGACATTGAAATGCCTGTAATGGACGGTTTTCAATTTATTAAAAGTCTCAAAAAAGTCAACTTCCCAATTGTAATTACTACAGCTTATAACCAATACGCACTAAAGGCACTAAAGAATGAAGCTATAGATTATTTATTAAAGCCTATTGATACTGATGATTTAAATGAAACCATTAGAAAAATAAAAAAGTATAATTCCAAAAATATATCTGTAGAACGCCTAGAAAAAATTCTACTCAACTTCAATGCAAAAGCTCTGAACAAAAAAATAAGTATCAATACAGATGGTAAGCTTATCTTTTTAGAAAGCAATGAGATTTTGTATGCAGAATCTGATGGAAATTACACCACCCTTTATTTAGAAGATGGTCATAAATTAGTACTGACCAAAAAATTGAAAGAAGTTAATCAAATGCTTCCTAGCGACAGTTTTTTTAGAATACATAATTCGTATGTTGTAAATCTTGAAAAAATCAAAGAATTTTTAAAAACAGATGGCTATGTTGTGCTTACCTCTGGTCAAAAAATTCCAGTTTCAAGACAAAAAAAATCTGATTTTCTAGATTTGCTATAACCTTTTAATTTAATGAGTTGGTTAATACACCCCCATACCAAAATGTCATTAAAGAAATGTCTATTTTTTATAGTAGTATTGACTTTGAGTAAAAATTTAATTGCTCAAACACTTCCTGAGGATTATATAACCGCCACACAAAGAATAATTGAGTTAAAACCCACTACCTACGCTGGATTAGATGAGGAACTAAAAAAGTATAGGTATGATACTATTTTAATGAATGATTTTTTAGCTAAGACTAAAAAACTCAATTATCCTGAAGGCCAATCTTTTGCTTTAAATCAACTGGGTCGTGTTTATAGAAACACTTCAAAGTACAAGCGTTCATTAGAATATCATAAAGAAGCGTTGACAATTGCACAAAAACTTAACAATGTTGAATTAGAGGTTTTTAGCTTAAACATGATAGGTGTTACCTATAGAAGAACAGATAGTTTACGATATGCTTTAGATTATAGTCAACAAGCACGGGTTTTAGCAGAGTCTGTTGAAGAGCCAACGCTTCATTTAAAGCGTAGTATAAACGTTGCTAAAAACAGTATTGGAAATTTATATCAATGGCTAGAGCAGTATGAAATGGCAATTGAAGAGTTTAAAAGTGCACTACAATCTGAAGCAGACTTAAACAATAAATTAGGTTTAGCAATTAACAATCAAAATATAGGGGATTGTTACGAACATTTAGGAGAGCTTGATACGGCATTAAATTATTACAGAAAATCATTAGCCTATAACGAAGAAATTAAATCTGTTTACGGGCAAGTAATTTGTAAAAACAGTATTGCGCAAATCTATTTAAAGCAAAACAAACCACAAACAGCCCTCACTTTACTAACTCCTCTTGTAGAACCAATCACCAATATTGGAGATAACTTTATTATAAGCACCGTTCATATCAACTTAGGCTGGGCAAATGGTCAATTAGGTTATTTTGCAGCAGCCTATGAGCATCTGAACCAAGGATTGCGATTAGCTACAGAAAGTAATATACCAAACTTAAAAGCAGAAGCATTAAGTCATTTTTCTGAGTTAGCAGAAAAAACAGGAAACTACCGAGCCTCAAAAGAATATTTAGAACAGTCTTATGCCATAGAAAAAAGTTTACTTGATACAAGAAATATTAGATATATAAATGATATTCTATTGCGGTATGAGGCCGAAAAGAAGGATAATGAAATACTTAAACTTGCTAGTGAGAGCGAAATTTATAAACTTCAATTAAGAAAAAACCATACAAGTATCTTAATTGGAGTTTTGTTGCTTACCCTACTGGGCACTATGCTTTTTATACTTTACAGGCAATATAAATCTAATAGTGAAAAAAAGGTGTTGAGTTTAGAGCAAAATATGCTTCGAAGTCAAATGAATCCGCATTTTCTATTCAATTCGTTGAACTCTATTAAGCTATATATCATAAATAATGACCAGAAAAAGGCAGTTCATTATCTCAATAAATTTTCAAAGTTGATACGCCGTATTTTAGAAGGTTCTTCTATGAAAGAAATTGCTTTAGATGAAGAATTAGAAACAGTAGAGCTTTACCTTAACATAGAAAACATAAGGTTTAACGAAGAAATTAATTATGAAATTCAAATTGAAGAAGGTTTAAATCCATCCGCTATTAAAATACCTTCTTTAATACTTCAACCTTTTTTAGAAAATGCTATTTGGCATGGATTATCACCCAAAGAAGGAGAGAAAAATCTATGGATTACGGTTTCAAAGAAAGATGATTATCACACAGAAATAAGAATTAAAGATAATGGTGTAGGTCGCTCTGCTTCTGAAATAGCAAAACAGAAAAGAGTTCTTAAAAGAAAATCTGTTGGTATAGATATTACAAAAGAAAGGCTAGCTAATTTCTCAAGAGACTATCAGAATGATTTTGATATAACCATATCTGATTTATTTGATCAACAAGGGGTATCAACAGGTACACAAGTGGTATTAAAAATACCAACTATTTAAGATATTCTTTAGCAACTTCCTCTAACTCTGAGTACCACTTTTGGCCAAATTTTCTAATTAAAGCGTCTTTCACAAATTTGTATATAGGCACTTTTAATTCGACACCGAGAGCACAAGCTGGGTCGCAAATTTCCCATTTGTGATAATTTACACCAATAAATTCAGAATACTCTCGAATTCTTACCGGATACATATGGCAAGAAATGGGTTTTTTCCACGTGGTTTTACCTTGATTATAAGCTTCTTCTAATCCGCATTTAGCAATGTTATTATCAAAAATAACATAAGCACATTCACTATTATTAACTAAGGGCGTTTCCCATTCCCCATCATAGCCCTTAACAAAAGCGCCTTGTTCTTCGATTGCTGCAACACCTTCTTTTCGCAAAAATGGTTTCACATCAGTAAAAATATCTACTAATATTTCAGTTTCGTGGTCCTCTAAAGGTGCACCAGAATCACCATCAACACAACAAGCACCTTTGCATGCATTTAAGTTGCACACAAAATCATTTTCTAGTATTTCTTCAGAAATTAAAGTATTGCCAATTTGAAACATATCTCAACAAAAAGACAAAGTTAACTTCTAATAAGGAATTTTTTGATTAAGCGTCAATGCTTTTTAAGTAGTCATCTATCACCGACTTATTTTCAGCGATAAACTTGCTTAAAGAGGCAGAATAAGCATTTGAGTTTAGTGCTTCTTTTAACTTACTCTTTTGTTTATCTTTTAATTCAGCATTTTCAATTGCCCAATGTATAGCTTCGAGCTTAAGTTTATTCTTTTCAAGCTTTTTTTGAAGTTGTTCATTTTTAGCAACTAAATTTCTATCGAAACGCTCTACCAAGTTACGCGTTCTTGTTTGTTCAATTGATAAATCTCTATTTGATTTTGCTGTTTGGGCTAGGGTAGTAGCACTACATAACAATAATATAAATGTCAAGCCATAGATGAATTTCATAGTATTAAATTTGGGTTTTTATTCTCCCGAAAAATACTACTACTGCTTAAACACAAGCGTATTTAGATTAAAATTTACCATTTACCGATGCTATTTACCCAACCGTCGATAGTAAGTGGTATTTAAAAGAAAATTGGGTGTAGACGAATGGTTGATTTTAGTCGATAAATGTTATCATTAAATAACAAAATGTTATCTAAAATTTAGCTTTTATACTGTCTTGTTTAACCTACATTTGCAGCGTTTTTTAAAAAAGGGAAAAATGAACCTAAATTTTAAAGAGATAGCAACAGCTACAATGGTACTTTTTGCAGTAATTGATATACTTGGCAGTATACCTGTTATTATTTCGTTGCGTAAAAAAGTGGGTCATATACAATCAGAAAAAGCATCGATTGTTGCCATAAGTATTATGATTGCTTTTTTATTTGTAGGGGAACGCATTTTAAATCTAATTGGAATTGACGTAAACTCATTTGCTGTAGCTGGTGCATTTATTATCTTTTTTCTAGCTATTGAAATGATTTTAGGAATTACGCTGTATAAAGATGACCTACCAGAAACGGCTTCAATAGTACCTATTGCCTTTCCATTAATTGCTGGTGCGGGTACTTTAACGTCGATTTTATCCCTTAGAGCGGAATATCATGTAGAAAACATAATTGTTGCCATTATTATTAATGTCATCTTCGTATATTTTGTTCTGAAATCATCTAAACGCATAGAAAAAGTGCTTGGCCAAAATGGTTTAGGTGTAATTAGAAAAGTTTTTGGCGTTATTTTAATGGCTATTGCAGTAAAACTTTTTGCTGCAAACATTGGCGGACTAATGTCATAATTAAATAAATTTATGAGCAGAACACTACTTTTAATTTTAATGGTTGTAGCCTTAGGCCTAGCAACTTATAACGTAACTCTTTTAGATTTTGAAAATCCCTTTGAAGGTAATAGTCTTATTGCCTGTATAGGTATTTTGGCTTCCTTATGTGCTATAGTGTTGTTATTGATATTGTATTTATCTAAACAAATACATCAAAAACTAAAATAGTTTTAAAAGGCTTCTAGCTGCCCTTCTTCTTGTAATTGTATTGCTAAACTATCTAAATCTAGCACTCGTTTTAGCATTTGGTCGTGCTTACCCTTTATTGCATTTGCCAAATTTGGAGAGTACAATTGCTCGGCAATAGCTGCTTTTAAATACGATTTTATTTTACCCTCTTGCCCGTAATAATCCATTTTAATGTTGAGATTTGGGGCTGTGCAGTAATCTATAAATCGCTCAAAAATAATATCGTCAACCTTATAGTTTTCTATAAATTCATTCTGCGGATAATTGTAAAATCTTAACCGGTCATTCTCTAGAAACCAGAAAACAAAATCAGCTATATAGCCACTGGAATCAAGACTTTCTACACGTTCTTCATCAAGAGTTCCAATGGGCACAAAAACATCTGGAATAATTCCGCCACCACCATAAACTACTTTGCCTTTAGGCGTTGTAAAACGTAAAGAATCTACCACTTTAATACTATCCATTGAAATTAATTCACCGCTTTGGTAACGTTGTAAAAAACGTTGATAATAATCATCATTACCATTTTCATAAGATTTCTGAATAGATCTACCTGTAGGGGTGTAATACCTAGAAACGGTTAGCCTAACAGCAGAACCGTCACCCAAATCCATTTCACGTTGTACTAACCCTTTGCCAAAAGAACGTCTACCTACAATTGTGCCTAAATCATTGTCTTGCAATGCTCCTGCAATAATCTCACTTGCTGAAGCCGACCGTTCATTAATAAGTACATAGATTGGTTTGTTCTCAAATGTGCCTCTTTTAGTGGCTAAGGCTCTTTTGATATTGCCTTTTTTGTTTTTGGTAAAGAAGATTAATTTATCTTTTTCTAAAAACTCATCAGCTAATTTTTCTGCAATTCCGAGATAACCCCCTGGGTTATCCCGTAAATCTAAAACCAATTTTTGTGCTCCCTGAGCTTGTAATTTTCTAAGGGCAGTCTTAAATTCTGAAAAAGTAGATTCTGCAAAACGATTAATTTTAATAAAACCCATATCTGTAGTAAGCATATGGTAAGCCACCACACTTCTAATTGGCACAACATCTCTTTTAAGGGTGACATCAAAAAAACGGTCTTCGGCTTTTCTGTACACAGTTAGTTTAACCGAAGTTCCTATTTTACCTTTTAGTTTTTTAACCAATTTTGAACTTAAAATTCGCTTACCATAAAGGGTATCACCATCTGCCATAAGAATTTTATCTCCAGCAATTATGCCCTTCTTATCACTAGGGCCATCTTTAATTGCTCGTAACACAGTTACGGTATCTCCTACCCTTCTAAATTGAATACCTATACCAACAAAATCACCCTTCATGTTCTCTGTAACACTTTCCATTTCGCTTTTAGGTATGTAAACTGAGTGTGGGTCTAATTTTTCTAGTATATTATTTACGGTGACATCAACAATACTATCTGTATCTATATCATCAACATAGGCATAATCTATATAATCAATTAGTCTGTTGAGTTTATCTTTTTTAGAATTGGTTGAAAATAATTTTTCAGGAGAATCCGCAAAATGAAGTTTACCACCAATGAAAATACCAATAGCCACCGCTAAGGCTAAAATGGTTGGAAATATATACCCGTATTTTTTCATTGATTTTTTCGTTTTAAGCTAACTCCTCTATAATTGGTATATGCTCAACTTCAACACCTGCACGAATAAGAAAATCTAAGCCTGAGGTATCTTTATAAGCCGTTTTATACACTACTCTTTTTATACCTGCTTGATGAACCAACTTACTACATTCTTTACATGGCGATAACGTAATATATAACGTTGCTCCCGTACAAGATTGTGTTGAACTTGCCACTTTTAAGATGGCGTTGGCTTCTGCATGAAGCACATACCATTTTGTATAACCTTCGTCATCTTCACAAAAGTTTTCAAAACCTGTTGGAGTTCCATTGTAACCGTCAGAGATAATCATTCTATCCTTTACAATAATTGCGCCAACTTGTTTACGCTTACAATACGATAGTTTAGCCCATTCCATAGCCATTCTTAAATAAGCTTTATCGTATTTTAATTGCTTGCTTTCAGCCATACAACTAGTTGAATTTTAAATATACCGGTCTAAAAACGCAACCGCAACCTTATTTTGTAAAAATTAACGTGGCCCTTAAGATGGGAACGTATCAATAAGCATTGGTATTGTTATTAGAACAATTAAAAAAGAAAGTACAGCAATAAATAAGCGCTGTTTTATTGCAATTAGGTCTTGTAGCACAAATGCTAACAACAAAACAGCTAATACAATTAGAACTTGTGCTATTTCAATTCCACTAGCAAAACCTAGTAAAGGCAAAAGTTTTTCGGTTTCTTCGGCCATCATCATATTAAAATAATTTGAAAAGCCAAACCCATGAATTAATCCAAAAAATGCTGTTGAAATTGCATGAAAATAGATATTGGTTTGTTCTCTATTTATAAACACTAAATATAAATTGTACAATGCGGTTAGTGCAATAGTAACTGGTATAAAAAACTCTATTATAGCACTATTAATTTGAAGTACCTCATAAGCTGACAAAGCAAGAGAGGTACAATGAGCAATGGTAAAAATTGTAGCTAGTAGTAATACCGCTTTCCATCTTTTAAATGTAAATGGCAAAGCCAAAGCAGTTAAAAATAAAATATGGTCATACGCAGCAAAATCTAACACATGCTCTAAACCCAACTTTACATAAAAAACAAAATCATTACTCATACTAGCTGCCTGTTTTATACCTAAATTCCTCTTTCTTTTTGAATGGTTTCGTAGGCTTTTTGAACCTCTTTAAACTTATCTTCAGCACCTTTTTTGATAGCTTCGTTTTTAGTAACCACCCTATCTGGGTGATATTTTTTAGCCATAGTACGATAGGCTTTTTTTACCTCTTCATTTGAAGCTGATTTTTCAATCTCTAAAATTTTATAAGCTTGGTCAGCATCTTTAAAAAACATGGCCTTTATACTTTCAAAATCATTCGACCCAATTCTAAAAAAGCCTGCCAATTCTTTTAGCTTTATTATTTCTGCCTGACTAACTTGGCCATCTGCTTGTGCAATACCAAATAGAAAATGAAGTAATTGTAGGCGAACTTCATACCTAGTACGTTGATTTAGGTATTGACATATACGTTGTGCGTTAATTTCACGCTTTTTAATAACCTCATTAAATGTTCGAAAAATTGCATTAGCACGTTCTTTGCCGTAGGTAGCTACAAAATATTGGCGAACGTAGTCCAACTCTTTTTGACTTACCTGACCATCTGCTTTAATAACAATAGAGCAAAGCGATAGTAAATTCAGTTCAAAATCTGCTGGCGATACGTTTTGTCTTGTTAAATCTTGAAAAATAGTACTACCACCTGCTTTGGAACTATTAAAGTTTTCAAAGAAGCTACCCAATAAAAAACCAAGTATAGCACCAGGAAATCTAAATAAACTATATCCAAGAATGGCTGCAAACCATTTAACCATGCTTTATAATTTAAGGCCTAAAGATACGTTTTTGCGTATGAAAGGTTTGTTAAGTACCATAGGTAAACTTCGACAAATCTTATATCTTTGAAAATCAAAATTATTGACTATGTATCCAGAAGAATTGGTTGCTCCAATGAGACAAGATTTGGCCGTTGCCGGATTTGAAGAATTATATACAAGTGAAGCCGTAGCATCTGCATTAGAAAAAAAAGGCACAACCTTAGTTGTTGTAAATTCAGTTTGCGGTTGTGCTGCTGCTAATGCCCGCCCTGCAGCAAAATTAAGCTTACAAAACAGCAAAAAGCCAGACAACTTGGTTACTGTTTTTGCTGGTGTTGACACTGAAGCTGTTAATACAGCTAGAGCGGCAATGATTCCTTTTCCACCATCTTCTCCGAGTATGGCACTTTTTAAAGATGGAGAATTGGTTCATATGATTGAAAGACACCATATTGAAGGTAGACCAGCAGAAATGATTGCTGAAAACTTAATGGAAGCTTATAACGAGCATTGCTAAAATTTAAAAGAGTTTATCATTTAAACCACTCTTAAACGGAGTGGTTTTTTATTTTTATAGCGTGAAAATTTTATCCTATCCAATAACGGTAATTTACTTTTTCTTTTTTGGGTTGTGCCTAATTGTTTTTCATCCTATACAATGGTTTTGTTTTAACGTATTAGGCTATAACCCGCACAGAAAGAGCGTTGCTATTTTAAACTGGTCTTTAATGCGCTGTCTAAATATTTTAGGAACGCGCTTCACCTTTAAAGGGAGAGAAAAAATTCCATTAAACACGCCCTTGATAATCGTTACCAATCATCAAAGCATGTATGATATACCCCCAATTATATGGTATATGCGTAAGTTTCATCCAAAGTTTGTGAGCAAAAAAGAATTGGGCAAAGGTATACCCAGCGTTTCCTATAATTTAAGACATGGTGGCTCTGTATTAATAGACAGAAAAAATCCAAGACAAGCCCTTACAGAAGTTGCTAAACTAGGTAAGTATATTGAAAAACATAATAGAAGTGCGGTAATATTTCCAGAAGGCACTCGAAGCAGAAATGGTGAACCAAAACCGTTTAAAACTAAAGGACTACAAATATTGCTGAAATATGCCCCTAATGCATTAATTGTGCCTATTAGTATTAATAATTCATGGAAAATATTGAAGTATGGAAAATTTCCCATGGGCTTAGGCAACCACGTAAAATTTCAGGTTCATGAACCTATAGAAAATACGGGAGACCCCATAGAACTTATTGCAAAAATTGAAGCTACCATTACCTCAGGAATAAACGTATAAAATGACGGATACTGAAATTGTAGAAAAAACTATAGCCTTTGTAAAAGAAACACTCAAAGGCGCTGAAGGTGGGCATGATTGGTTTCATATTCAGCGGGTTTTTAAAAACACGTTACTAATTTCAAAAGATGAAAACGTAGATATTCTTACCGTTAGTCTAGGTGCGTTATTGCATGATATTGCTGATGCTAAGTTTTTTGATGGTGATGAAACCGTGGGTCCCAAAATGGCTGTAGCCTTTTTAGAATCAATTGCTGTTAACCAAGAAGTAATTACTCATGTTAAGAATATTATTGAGAATATCTCGTATAAAAACTCACTTGACAACAACTCCACTACTAAATTCTTCTCCAAAGAATTAGCTGTTGTACAAGATGCTGACCGTTTAGATGCGCTAGGGGCTATTGGCATTGCACGTGCTTTTAATTATGGCGGTTTTAAAAATAGAGAACTCTACAATCCAGATGTGCCTCCACAACTCAATCTGTCTAAAGAAGCCTACAAAAAGTCAAATTCGCCTACCTTAAACCATTTTTACGAGAAGCTATTGTTGTTAAAAGATAAAATGAACACCCAAACTGGTAAAAAATTAGCCGAAAAAAGGCATCAATACCTTCTTGATTTTTTAGAACAGTTTTATGCGGAATGGAATGGTAACGCCTAAAATTTAAGCTTTTTAAGAACAGGTTTTTGTATCTTCAAGTCCAACTAAACTAAATGAAAAATGCAAAGACGAAAGTTCATAAAAAATGCAACGGCATCTGCTGCGGCATTTACTATTGTTCCTAGCCATGTTTTAGGCAAAACCCATGTACCTCCGAGTGATACTCTCTATGTTGCTGGTTTTGGTGTTGGTGGTCGTGGTAGCGGTGTTATAAATGGTCTACATAATACGGGCAAAGTAAAGTTTGTAGCCTTATGTGATGTAGATGAAAGACGCGCTGGGGAAACATTTAAAAAATTTCCAAAAGCTAAAACCTACAAAGACTTTAGAAAAGTATATGATAAGCATTTAAAAGAGTTTGATGCTATAATGGTGGCCACACCAGACCATACGCATGCTAGTATAGCACTACCCTTTATGCGTGAGAAAAAGCATGCATATGTAGAAAAGCCCTTAACACATAATATTTACGAAGCACGTTTAATGACACAGGTAGCTCGTGAAAATGGTATAGTTACGCAAATGGGTAACCAGGGGGCATCTAGTGACGATAGCCGTATTGCTAGAGAGTGGGTTGAAAGTGGTGTTATTGGTAAAATACATACTATTGAATGCTGGACCAATAGACCTGTTTGGCCGCAAGGCGTGCCAAAACCAACCGAAAAACAACGTATACCCAAAGGTTTAGATTGGGATTTATGGTTAGGGCCAGCAGCAATGCGAGATTATAACGAAGCCTATTTACCTTTTAAATGGAGAGGATTCTGGGATTTTGGAACTGGAGCACTAGGAGATATGGGTTGCCATATAATGGAAACCCCGTTCAGCGTATTAGATTTAGGTTATCCAAAAGAAGCTGAAGCCAGCTGCACAACGGTTTGGGTAGGCGATTTTGTTGAAGCCGACTACAGTCATTCTTGCCCTCCTTCTTCTAAAATTCATTTAAAGTTTGCGCATGATTATCATGGAGACATACAATTAAACTGGTATGATGGTGGCCTTAAACCAGACTTACCAGACGAATTAAAAGACGGTGAAACCATAGGTTCATCTGGTGGCGGTACCATTATGTATGGTGACAGAGGTACCTTAATTTTTGATACGTATTCTCAAAACGCTCGATTTTTACCATCAGAGTTAAAAGAGATTTACAAGTCTCCTCAACCTAAATACACTAGAATAAAAGGTGGTATGGATGGACATATTGCCAACTTTGTAGCGGGTTGTTTAACTGGTGTAGAGACCTCTTCTAACTTTGAAAAAGCAGGTAAATTAACTGAAACTGTTCTTATGGGTAATCTTGCCGTAAAAGCATATCAATACAAAAAATTAAAACCTGGTAAAAAGATTGGTGATTGGGACCCCTTTGAATATGAAGGTAGAAGAAAACTGCTATGGGATGGTGAAAACATGAAAATTACCAATTACGATAAAGCCAACGAGTGGGTAACACGTGAATACCGTAAAGGGTGGGAGTTAAAATAATACATCAACTTTAGTAAATATTGTAAAAAGCATTGCATCTTATACGCAATGCTTTTTTTTGCCTAAATTTAAGTTTAGATGAGCGCCTATCAAGACATGAACAATAGTGTTAAGCAGAACGCTAGCTTAAAACCCTCTCAACGCGCAAAATTTAAACAGTCTACAAAACGAAAGGTAATTAGATACCCCCGTTCAAAAACAATGTTGAAATTTAAAACAGTAACCGATTTTGAATTAAAAAATATAAAGGCCACAATAAACCAAGTGGCGCAACGAAAAATACAAAATGATATGTTTTTTCTAGTTTATCTACTTCTAGTAACACTTATCCTGCTTGTTGGTACGTTAATTTGGGTTTTTTCAATTTAATTTTAAGGTATTAGAATAGTTTCATTTGCCCATCTTTAAAATCGGAATGCAAATCAGTTCTCAATTTTGGAAAAGTTTTATTCGCAAAATACTTCTGTTTTGCTAGTTTGGCCATAGCATGTATTTGTTCAGCTACTTTACCTTCCCCTTTAGAACGAACCCCAAAACGGCTGTCATTTAAAGTTCCTCCATGACAAGCTTGAATTAAGTGTAAAACTTTTTCCGCTTTATTGGGCATCGCTTTTCTAATCCAATCTGTAAACAATTGACCAATGGCGCCGTTTAAGCGTACAATGGTAAAACCAAACGATACTGCACCATGTGCTGCAGCGCTCTGTGCCAACTTTAATAATTCGTGGCTATTAATGCCAGGTATCATCGGCGCTAACATAGCATTTACGGGTATACCATTATCAGATAAGGTTTGTATGGTTTGTAGTCGCTTTTTATTGGTTACGGTTCGTGGTTCTAATAATCTTCGGGTATCTTCAGACAATGAGGTTACTGAAATGTTCACTCCTATTAATTGCTCTTCATTTAATTTTTTTAGAATATCCAAATCGCGCAATATCAAGGAGTTTTTGGTAATAATACCCACCGGATGCCGATACTTGTAAAAAACTTCTAAACATTGTCTTGTAATCTGGTACTGTTTTTCAGCAGGTTGGTAACAATCTGTGTTTCCAGACAACACAATGGTTTCTGCTTTCCAGTTCTTTTTTTTAAGATGATTTTCTAAAAGTTTAGGAGCGTCTTTTTTAATTAGAATTTTTCGTTCAAAATCTAAACCTGCGCTGTAACCCCAAAATTCGTGTGCATTGCGGGCATAACAATAAATACAACCATGTTCACAACCTTGATACGGATTCATAGAGTAGTTCATACCCACATCCGGACTCGTTACTTTATTGACAATGGTTTTTGGAAAAATGGGTAAAAATTCGGTTTTGATGTTTTCAGGCGCTTCACCCTCAATACGACAGAATTCGAGAAAATCGTCTCGTTTTTCATAGACTTCGCTCAAAAACCTATTGTGCACATTTAGCTGTGCGCCTCTACCTTTTTCAAAATGCTTTTTATTCAATTATTAGGATTTAATCCAAATTTATGGATTTTATCCTTACTAATTTTGAAACTCTAATTCAACCAACTGTTTCTTATTACCACGTTTGGCATAAAAAAGCATTATATCTTTTTCTTTGGTAACAAAAGGTTTAGAAACCATAAGTGGTAAACGAGCTTCTTTAGCATCAATAATTTTCTCATAAGACAATTTACCGGCTTCATTTAAAGAAATCACAAATACATTACGGTTTTTACCAAAGCCTTGTCTAAAAACCATACGTTCATTATTAAATACCTGTGGGTTTTCGGCAGCGGTACAAATAAAGAAATAGGTTTTACCATCTTTAGCGTAAGAGCTATAAGAAGCATATGCCCCATCACCTTGAGTTACTTCTAATTTGTTGATATTTCTTACCCAGTCTAGTTCACCTTGTGCATCTATTTTAGCACTAACAATATCGTTATGATGGTAACGCTCAATTTTCATGCGTTGACCAGTGCCCGTATTTTGCATACTACTGGTCACAAAATACTCTTCAGCGTTAAAGATGATATCATTATCAGCGGTAACCTCAACCCCTTTAAAAATCAGATTCTTAATTACTTTTTCTTGGTCTCGTCCAAATTTATCATTCATAAATTCTTGAGTAAACGGATGGTATTTTTCTTTTGAAATAGCTAAAGTAGACGGATTTAATTGATAATAACTTAAACCGTTATACCTGTTATCTTTTCTATCTGCATAAAAGCCCACACAGACCAATTTGTTGTCTTTTAAAATAGGATATAACGCTTCTGGCAATTTACCAGGCTCTTGAAACGCTTGCGTTTGCGCATCAGATTCAGATACTTTTATTAATTCGTATTGGTATTTACGTTCTTCTGCCTTGAAACGTTTCTTTTTAAAATACGCTTTGCCCATTACATAGGCTTCACTCAAATCACTGCTAATGGCTAACTGCTCAAAGGCATAATTTTTTTCTTCGACTTCCGCAGAAAAATCATATTCCCATCTTTTAGTTAAGCTAGCATCAAAAAGATGTAAAGTATGCTTATTAAGTTTTCCTTTTCTATGATGGGTGCTTATTAAAAAGCCATTCTTTTGTTGATCAAAAAGTAGAATAGTTGAAAAGCCTTTTTTAAAATCTCGATTGTAGTAATTCTTACCAAAAGCACCTTTAACCACATCTGATTTTATAGCCAATAAACGTTTTGGTTTAAAATCATAGTTTAAGACTGAACTTTGGTGTACCCAATATTCATATTGTTCTTTTTCGAAATCGTAGTTAAAGAATAGCAGATTTAAAATACCGTTCTTAAAAAAACCGTCAACGAACTGCATACCGTTAAACTTGTAATTGTATTCTGAAATCAGATTTAAATCGGCATCATAACGTTCTATTAGATATCCTTTAGGTTTTAAAACCAGACCTTGATAGTACGAACGAACTAATAAGTAGCCACCATCACCGTCATCTGACATGGTCACCAGATTAGAGTACTTATGACGGTCGTTAAAAGTTTCTCCAAAATCATAGGATATAGGCATATCTTGAGCAAGGCAAGACCCAGCCACTAAAAGCAGAATACAAAGTAGGTTTTTCATTTGGGGTATGCTTTCCAATAGCTATGAACCTGGAAAATCAGCTTTACGTTTTTCTAAAAATGCAGTTGTACCTTCTTTAAAATCATTGGTTCCAAAGCACTTACCAAAAGCGTCAATTTCAACGGCATAGCCATTCAATTCACTTTTATAACCAGCATTTACGGCTTTTATTGCCTGAGATATAGCCACAGAAGAATTATTCGATATCTTACCAGCCAACTTCTTACAAAGTGGTAGTATCTCTTCTTGTTCTACCACATAATTTACCAAGCCATAATCTAAAGCTTGTTCTGCAGAAATCATAGCAGCCGTAGTAATCATTTCAAACGCTCGACCTTTACCTACCAATTGTGGTAATCGTTGTGTGCCACCATAACCCGGTATTAGACCTAGAGTTACTTCTGGTAAGCCCATTTTTGCATTATAACTAGCCACTCTAAAATGACAAGCCATAGCCAGTTCTAAACCGCCACCTAAGGCAAAGCCGTTAACCGCTGCAATTACGGGTTTTGATAAATTTTCAACAAAATCAAATAAAATTTCTTGTCCTTTAGCAGCCAATTCACCCCCTTTTGCTATACCAAAATCTGAGAATTCTGAAATATCAGCTCCTGCAACAAAGGCTTTTTCACCACTACCCGTAATTAAAATAACCTTAACTGTTTTGTCCTCTTCTAATTCTTTAAACGCCACGTGCAATTCATGTATGGTTTGCTTGTTGAGGGCATTTAGTTTTTTAGGTCTATCAATAGTAATGGTAGCAATGCTACCTTCTTCTTCAATATAGATGTTTTCGTAGTCCATAAAAGCGATATTCGTTTGTTGTAAATTTAAATAATGTAATAGAGAGAAATTCTTTTATTCCTTTGGAAATTTTACCGTAAAAACGGTTCCATGGCCTTCTTTAGAAGTAAATGCTATTTCCCCATTATAATTTTCGACTATGTTTTTAACCATTCCTAAACCAAGACCCATACCGCTTGATTTTGTCGTGAATTTTGGTTCAAAAATCTTTTCTTTTACCTCGTCTGCAATACCAATGCCATTGTCGGCAACACATATTTTAACCATATCATTTTCAGTAGCCACAGTAACCAAAATACGCGGGTTCGAAACTTCGGGTACAGCCTGAATTGCGTTTTTAACTAAATTAGTGACCACTCTAATAAGTTGTGTACGGTCTAATTTGGCAATTGCTTCTTCTGTATCTGCAATAAAATGAATGTAGGGTTCATTAAAAATATCTAGTGCCAATTTAGTTACATCTACCACGTTCAAAGTTTCTTTTTGCTGCGCTGGCATATCAGCAAAATTGGAAAAGGCAGATGCTATGTTTGTCATAATATCTATCTGTTGCACCAAAGATTTCGAAAACTCATTAACCTTTTGTTGAATATTTGGGTCGTCTGGGTCAAACTTACGTTCAAAACTTTGTACAGATAACCGCATTGGTGTGAGCGGATTTTTAATTTCATGAGCTACCTGTTTTGCCATTTCTCTCCAAGCTTGTTCGCGTTCACTACGAGCTAGTTTTGCGGCACTGGCTTCTAATTCATCAATCATAGAATTATAGGATGCTACTAGCTTACCAATTTCAATACTGGAATCTTCTACATGAATTTTTTCGTTACGCTGTGTTAAATTCATTTTTCGAAGCTTATCTGAGATAGTTTGTAACGAACGGGTAATGTATTTAGAAATAAAGTAGGCAATCACAATTGCTATTACTAACATTACCACATACACCCCTCCTAAACGTACCAAAAACTCACGAAGCTCCATATTGTTAAAAGAGTTGTCTTCATAGTAAGGCAAGTGAAGAATACCAATGGGTTTAAATTTTGGGTCGGTTATGTAATTATATGAAGTTTGGTAGTTATCACCCGCTGCCGATTTCTTTTCAACAAAACGTTTACTAATACTCTCACGTAAACTATTAATAATTATGGGGTCTAAGCAATGACTTATAGAATCCTGTTCAAAACTAGGCTTGGAACTTTTAATTAGCTCACCCTCTAAATCGTAGATGCTAAAATTTACATTCTGAACATCAGCAATTTTATAGATTTCATTACTGAAAATATATTTTAAATTTTTGGTGGTAGGTTCGTAGGTAGTTTCACGAATGGCATAGTTAATACTTTGTATAATTTGCTCTTCTTTACGTTCTAAACGATTTCTATGGTAATCTTGTGATTGTTCTCGGTATTGAAACACCGTTATAGCTGCAATAAGTACAGAAGCTATAACCACCAATAAAATCATGGCGACAAAAATTCGAGATCTAAGCGAAAGATTTTTGAGCAAGTCGATTGGTTTTCAATAAAGTTAGCAAGAATCGCACCAAAAGTCACATTTTAACAGAAATCGTGCGCTAATTTTTTAGCCATAAAACGGTATCATGCATCCGGATTTTTATCTCGTATACTTTTGTAAAGCTTTATACCCAACATTAGCAAAAGGCCTAAAACAAAGATTCCGACCACACCATAAATCCAGTTAAAAGCGCTTTTTAGTATTACCAAAAAAATTACGGCAAACAGAATTAGCGTTGTTACTTCATTAAAAATACGCATAAACCTAGAGGTATATTTTATGTTGTCTCGCTGTAATTCTTTGACTATCAAATGACATTTAATGTGGTATGCCCACAATACTACCACAAACACCAACTTTACTTGCATCCAAGGCTGATATACTAAACCAGAATTTAAGTGTAACAGTATCAATGCAAAGAGCGTACATAATATTGCTGAAGGCCAAGTAATAATATTCCACAATCGTTTGGTCATCAACTTTAATTGTGCAGTCAAAATTTCTTTTTCTGGCGATGGTTTTTCAGCTGCTTCAATATGGTAAATAAATAATCTAGGAATATAAAACAGTCCAGCAAACCAGGTTACTACAAATATCAAGTGAAGTGCTTTAATGTAAAAATATGCCTGCATATGCTCTCAGATTTACATCACAAACTTACTACAACCTTTTTAACTTTTTTGAAAACAAAGCAATTAACAATTTCTTAATGCATCCTATTGTATATATCTTCATCTTAGTAAAAACTAAGCTACCATTTATGGGACCATTAACTAAAAATATACCTCTAGTATATTGTTGTTTCGCTTTCTTTATAGGAAACCTCTACCATAGTCATAGTCAAGATTCTATTCCAGACTACCAGCATGAAATAGCATTAAACACTATCTATTTACTTGCAGATGCATCTGCGTATTTAGTTTATGAAAACAGATTTAGTGATAAATTTTCTGCAGGAGCTGGCTTATGGTATGGACGATACGGAGATGGCAGTTCTGATTTTACAGACGGTTTTGGTGATGGTACGCGCGACTATGAGATTACACCATTTGCCCGTTGGTATGTAAGAGGTACGCAACGAACAAGTTTTTTTATTCAAGGTTTTGCGAGTATTTATGGAGGCCGTTATGACGGTATTAGTAGAGAAACCACAGCTGCTGGTTTTGGAGTTTATCGAAGAGGTATAAACAATTATACCAATCTTGCTTTGGGTGCTGCTATTGGTCAAGAATTTTTATTGTTCAAAAAGCGTGTTTCACTCGAATTGGTTTTTGGATTGGGAGGCGATTTAATAGGGCGAAATTCGTATTACGATTACGATTGGGGCGTTTCAACTGCGCAATCTGGTATTAATATTGGGTATAGATTTTAAGATTTAGCTATGAGAAAAATATTTGGAATTTTGAGCGTTTGCTTTTTGTTTGCAATAAGTAGTTGCATTTCTGATGACGATTTTTTTAGTCCCTTGATTACCATTGAAGATGGTTTTGTTTTTGATAATCAAGAAAATTATCAACTTGGCGATACCATTTATTTTACGTTAGAATTTAGCCGTTACCTTCCCGAAGAGGGCCAGCCAAATCTTTTAGACATCTTTGAGAGTACAGGTGCAAATGAGTTTTTCTATGACATTGAGTTCAGTAAATTTTCAAGCTTCTCTAACAGCTATCAACGAGTATTTGCAGAAGAGAGAAATTACTATTCACCTGATGGTGAAACCAATTCAGCCAGTTATAATCCTGTTACAGAAACCTACACTTCTACCACCGCAATTGTTTTGGTGGAACCTGGGGAATATCAATTAAACTTCAATTTTACTTATTTTGGAAATTACAATTACACCCCAAACAACGTGTATTTGAATATTCAAAATATTGGTGTTAACACACCTCAAGAATATTTTTTCACAGTAACAGAATAAAAAAATGGAGGGTTGTTTAAAAAAACATACCCTCCATTTAGTCACTAACCCAATTTTTAAAGCTTTGGCTTGCTTATAAACTCAACGCACCAATACCAGCCTCCCACAATAACTTGTTATAAGCTGGTATGGTGTTATTTTTTAAATCTGTTGCCTTTGCCTTAAGTGTTTGCCACTCTTTTTCTAGCTCTGCTTTACGTTCCTTATTAGCGGTGTTCACTCTAGGCAAATCACTATTTGTCTGATTAATTAAGAATAAATACTCTGCTGTAAATTTATTTGGAAAGTTCTCTACATCATCATAGGCTTGCGACTTGCGCTGTACCATAGCCTCATCCCAAGATTTTAATTTTGCTAATAACTCGGTTCCCTTTTGTTTTAATTCTTTGTCTTTAACTTTGGGTAAAATACCATTTAGTTTATTTTGAATAAGGTACAAGTTATTTACTAGCTCATGCATGGTGGTAAGCTCTTTTTCCATCGCACTCATAAAAACATCAAACTCCTCATAATCCTCCGTTGAAACATTGTATGTAGTTATCTTTTTAATCACTGCCTTAGTAGTGACCGTTTTGCCATTAGCTTGTAGCGTGATGTTATAGGTGCCCGGAATTACTTTATGTCCCGTAAAACCGGCTTCGATATAGACTCCAGGTACGCCCGGCATGATAGGATGTTTCATATCCCACACAAAACGATTTAATCCTTCTTTTTTAGGCAATTGTGGTGCTCGTGGTGCACTCCCTCCGTTGTGTGGCACATAAGTGCTATCCTTTTTAGAGGTAAACGAACGAATCAATTCATTGTTTTCATCACGTATTTCTAAGGTGATGTTTGCTGAATCATCCAACTTAGGCAACTCGTAATACAACACCACTCCGTTTGCTGGATTAATACCTTCAAAAGGATGTATACCTGTAAACTTATCGGTATTGCCACTCATTGGGCTTCCCCACGACCCTAAGTAAGCGTCGTCTGGTTGATAGATTTTCACTTCATTACTATCCAATTTTTCATAAGTGGTGAGTACATCCAAATCGTCTAAAATCCAGAAAGACCTACCGGAAGTTGCTACGATTAAATCGCGCTCATGCACCTTTACATCCAAAATAGGCGTGGTTGGCAAGTTCAATTGAAAAGGCTCCCAATTGGCACCACCATTAAAGGAAATGTACATGCCCAGCTCAGTACCCGCATACAACAAATCTTTACGCTTGGTATCTTCTCGAACAACTCTGGTAAATGCCCCATACGGTATTCCAGTGTTGATTTTCTCCCAAGAGGCGCCGTAATTAGTGCTCTTGTAAATGGCAGGAGTATAATCGTTAAACTTATATTTTGTTGTGGCAATGTAAATGGTGGCTGGATTGTGCGGCGATACTTCAATCGCATTAACCAAAGCCTCTCCTATGCCTTTAGGCGTGATATTTTCCCAAGTTTCACCTCCATTTTTGGTTATATGAACCAAACCGTCATCACTACCTGTTAACAGTACGCCTTTTTCATGAGGTGACTCTATCATATACGCCAACGTACCATAATTTTCTGCACCAACGGCTTCGTTCGTATATGGGCCGCCACCATTACCCTGCTTTTCATCAATATTACGCGTTAAATCGGGTGAAATTTCTTCCCAATTCTTACCCATATCGCGTGTGCGTAGTACCAACTGTGCCCCATGGTAATACGTACCAGGTTCGTGTTTGGAACCAATGATAGGTGCATTCCAATTGTATAGATACTTCATATTTCGGGCTTCCCTGCCTAAATATTGAATAGGTGCCGCCATAATTTTCGTAGAAGCTTTGCTTTCCATATCTAACACTTCTATAGTGCCTAAGTAACTTCCGCCTAAAACATGTGTAGGGTTGTCTGGGTCAAACGCCAAAAAGGCACTTTCACCCCCTGCAGCGTAGGTCCAATCTTGTTCACTAATACTATATCTACCTAAAGACCTGCTTGCAATACGTACCGAAGTATTGTCTTGTTGACCGCCATAAATGTTATACGGAAACAAATTGTCAACACTAATGCGGTAAAACTGAGCCGTAGGCATATGGTCTTGTGGCGACCATGTTTTAGCAAAATCAAAACTCACCGCTGCTCCGCCATCATTAGCAATGACCATATTATTAGAGTTGTCGGGATTAATCCATAAATCGTGATAATCTCCATGTGTGCCAGATAATCTCTCCCAAGTCTTTCCACCATCGGTAGAACGTAAAGCTGGTGCGCTTAACACATAAACCGTATCGGTATCGTTGGGGTCTGCAAAGACTTCAATATAGTACCATGCGCGTTGCACCAACCGATTATCGCCACTCACCATTTGCCAAGAAGCACCCGCATCGTTAGAAACAAACAATCCGCCTTTATCTTGGTTGGAATCGCTCTCTATTAAGGCATAAACTCGGTTAGAATCGGCACCACTCACTGCAATA
Organism: Croceivirga lutea; assembly: GCF_014235875.1. GTDB lineage: Bacteria > Bacteroidota > Bacteroidia > Flavobacteriales > Flavobacteriaceae > Croceivirga > Croceivirga lutea. The sequence goes on from NZ_JACJUK010000003.1 coordinate 299,199, forward strand.
GCCATTTTCCCCTTTTCTTGTGGTAATCCTTTATGGATTTTAGTCCAGGTTTCACCAGCATCGGTAGACTTGTACAGGCCGCTACCTTCACCACCACTAACTACCATATTGGGTTTACGTTGATGTTGCCACATAGCAGCATACATTATTTCAGGATAGTTAGCATCTATAGATAGTTCTGAAGCGCCAGTTAGTTCATTTACAAACAAGGTATTTTTCCATGTTTTACCACCATCAACCGACTTATAAATTCCACGTTCAGGATTGCCTTGAAACAATGCCCCCTGTGCCGCTACATAAACGATATCTGGATTTGTAGGATGAATAATGATACGAGATATATGCTGGGTTTTGGTGAGACCAATATGCTTCCAAGTTTTACCTGCATCTGTAGACTTGTATACCCCATCGCCGTAGGAAGTCATTACCCCTCTAGGGGCATGTTCTCCCATACCACAATACACGATATTGGGATTAGAAGGAGCCACTGCCACCGCCCCAACAGAACCCGTTTTAAAATAACCGTCAGAAATATTATCCCACTTTTGACCGGCCGTGGAGGTTTTCCAAAGTCCACCTCCGGTAGTTCCCATGTAATAGGTTAGCGGGTCACCAATAACACCGGTTGCCGTTACGGAACGTCCTCCTCTAAACGGACCAATATTTCGGTATTTAAGTGGACTAAAATAGTCGTTAGCGGTTTGAGCAAGACCTAAATACCCAAAAACACCCAATACAAGAACAAAAAGATATTTTTTCATCATTACCAAATTACTCCTCAATTGACAAATAATTTAAACCTAGCTGATTAAATTCAGCATTAAAGGCTTTCATTTCTTTTTCAACTAGAGCATCAAACTTGGCCAATTCTGAACTGATTTTAGTAGTCATTTCATTCTTAACAGCAATATCTTGTGCTGTAGGTGGAAAATCATCAATACTTACCAAACTATTTAAATGCGCTAATTTGTTAGTAAGACGAATTGGAAAGTTCAATGGATCCTGATTACTTCTATTTTTAGTTTGATATAGCGCTTTTTCAACCTCACTAAATCCTTCTTTCATTTTCTTAGCCTTTTCAACCAACGTTTTGGTACGTTCATCATCTTTATTTTGTTTGATAAACGCATCTAATTTCTCATTGATACCTCTTATCTTTTTGATGGATTGATGCGCCTTATCTACCGTCTCATTAATGCTCGTTATAAAATCGTACTGCTTTTGCATATCAGCTACAGAAACCTCAGCTCTTGGGTCAGGTAAAATTTTAAACCGTTCGGTTTGTGTGTTTCCATTCACGTTTAATGCAACTTGATAATCACCGGGAACCGCTTTGGCTCCATTAAAATTAGCCCACCAAAAAATCATACCCTTTAGTTTTTCTGCTCCTTTACCTCTGGTATTCCAATTATGAATATTACCACCTTTTTCAACTTTAAGCATCTTATTTTTATCGGTTGCTTTTGTGCTAAAATTGGCCAAGGTGTCGCCGCTCATAGACAGATACGTTAGTTGTACGGTATCTTTTTCTTTGTCAAAATTATTTAGGTAAAAATGAGTTACCACACCCGCAGGGTGATTTTGACCTTCTGTTAAACTGGGTTTGTCTGCCGGTCTTGCTCTACCCTTAGTTCGATAGCTATCTTTTGGTGCAAATAATTTTACTGTACTTTCATTAGCAGCATTAGATAGCTGATGCAATACCGTTAAATCATCGATTATCCAAAGACTACGCCCCTGGGTTGCTACAATTAGATTGTTGTCTTTAATAGTTAAATCGGTAATTGGTACAATGGGTAAATTCAATTGAAAAGGTTTCCAAGAAGCGCCATCATTAAACGAAATATACATCCCGGTTTCCGTACCTGCGTACAACAACCCTTTTTGTTTAGGGTCTTCGCGAACCACTCTAGTAAAATGCTCACTCTCTATACCGCTCGTTATTTTTGTCCACGACTTACCGTAATCAGTGGTTTTATAAAGATAAGGTGTAAAATCACCCAATTTATATCGAGTACCCGCAACATAACAAGTACCTTCATCAAAAGCCGAAGGTTCTACACTGTTAATCATCATCCATTCTGGCATACCCGTTGGGGTAACATTTTCCCAAGTTTTACCCCCATCTTTGGTTAGATGTACTAATCCGTCATCACTACCTACCCAAAGTAAACCTTCTTTTAACGGACTTTCATTTGCTGCAAAGATGGTACAGTAATACTCTACCCCTGTATTGTCTTGCGTAATTGGTCCACCGCTACTCACTAGTTTATCAGGATCATTACGCGTTAAATCATCACTTAACAACTCCCAACTTTGCCCTTCGTTAGTACTAAGGTGCACATGATTACTAAAGGTGTACAATTTCTTAGGGTCATGTTTGCTAAAAATGATGGGGAAATTCCACTGAAAACGGTATTTCATACCTTCAGCACCATACCCCATTGGATTATCTGGCCAAACGTTGATTCCCCTAGTGGTATTTGTTTCGTGATTCACTCGTGTTAAAAATCCGCCATAACTACCACCGTACACAATATCATTATTGGTTGGATCTACTGCAATATGTGCACTTTCACCCCCAGCTGTTGGCTCCCAATCTTTTTCTGAGATACTGCCACCGTCTGAACGGTGTTTAATACGTACCGTAGAATTGTCTTGTTGGGCTACATAAATACGATATGGAAAAGCGTTATCTGTAGTTACTCTGTAGAATTGTGCCGTAGGCTGATTGTAATACGTACTCCAGGTTTCGCCACCATCATAACTTACTTGTGCACCGCCATCATCACCAATAATCATGCGTTTAGAGTTTTCTGGAGCTATCCATAAATCGTGATGGTCTCCATGAGGCGCATTAAATGTTTTAAAGCTTTTACCGCCATCAGTTGATTTATGGTAGCGCACGTTTAATACATATACCACATCTTCATCTTCTGTATCTGCATACACACGTGTATAATACCAAGCCCGCTGACGTAATTTACGTTCGCTATTCACTTTGGTCCACGTTTTACCTCCATTATCAGAACGGTATAATCCGCCTTCATTCTTATTTTCAACAATAGCAAACACCCGTTCAGAATTCACTGGAGAAACCGACACCCCAATAATACCTAATGTACCTTTAGCAAAACCTTCGTTAGTTGATATTTCTGTCCAAGTTTCTCCGCTATCGGTACTTTTCCAAAGTGCAGAGCCTTCTCCACCACTACTTAAACTGTAAGGTGTACGTTGTGCACGCCACGTAGACGCATATAAAATTCTAGGGTTATTTGGGTCAAATGTTAAATCTACGGCACCTGCCTGGTCATTAACAAAAAGCACCTGTTTCCAGCTTTGACCACCATCAGTACTTTTGTACACCCCACGTTCTTTGGTAGGCTTGTAAATATCACCTAAAACAGCAGCATAAACAGTGTTATAATCTTTAGGATGCACTCGTAAGCGCGGCACATGTCTACTTTTTTCAAGACCAGCTTTCATCCAAGTTTTGCCCCCGTCTTCAGTTTTCCAAATTCCATATCCGCTAGAGACATTACCTCTAAGGGTTTTTTCTCCTCCACCAACATAGATTACGTTAGGGTCACTTTGCGCCACTTCAACCGCACCAATACTACCTCCAAAATAACCGTCAGAAATATTTTTCCAGCTTCTACCACCGTCTAGAGTTTTCCAAACGCCACCGCCAGTGGCTCCAAAATAAAACAGGTTAGGTTCGCCAGGAACTCCGGTTACCGCCGCAGACCTACCGCCACGGAACGGACCTACTAAACGGTATTCCAAACTAGAATACAGTTCTTCTTTAGGACCGGTATCTTGATTTTGTTTTCGGCGTTGTGAATGCCCCGATAATGTAAATAGGAAAGTAGCCAGTACTAACACACTGGCTTTGGCTGTGAATGTTTTCATGTTGATTGTTCTCTGAATTAGCTAGCATTAAATGTAGTGAAAATGCGCAAGATATTTTAAGACAATATTTTGTACTTTAAGAGATTCAATCCAACAACTATCTAATGAATAAAATTTATGTATTTGCTATGCTAGCCTGTATGCTGTTAGCTTGCAAGAACAAATCGACAACGTTAACTACTGAAACTACTGCTGAAGTAGAAAAAACAGAAACCTCTGAATGGATATATTTATTTGACGGCACTTCAACAGAAGGTTGGAGAGGCTATGGTATGGATAGCCTTCCACCAGGATGGACCATAGTGGATAGCACCCTTACTTTTGATACTGAATTGGGCATGGAGCAAGACTATGAAGGCGGAAAAGACATTTTGTATGGTGCTGAAGAATTTGATAATTTTGAATTGTATCTCGAATGGAAACTTCCAAAAGGCGGAAATAGTGGAATTTTTTACCATGTTAAAGAAGGATACGAAGGTCCACCAGTGGTCTCACCAGAATACCAATTAATTGATGATGAAAACTACGCTGACATTCATGATCTGGTAGGCTACAATTCTCAATTTGGCGCTGAACATCCAGAACTGCTTCAAGATTGGCAAAAAACTGGGGCCGACTACGCCATGCATACTGCTGATGACTCTCAAAAAGTGTTACATCCGGTTGGGGAATGGAATTCTTCTAAAATTGTGTTTACTCCAGAAAAAGTGGAACACTGGTTAAATGGTAAAAAACTACTAGAATTTGTGCCGTGGTCAGACGATTGGCATGCTAAAAAGAATTCGGGTAAATGGGATAATGCTCCAGATTACGGAAAATTCAAGACCGGTTACATTGCATTACAAGACCATGCGAGTCCCATCTGGTTCAAAAACATCAAAATAAAAAAATTAAACTAACTGAAAAAACTAAACTAACTGAATAATGAATAAAAGAGATTTTCTAAAAAAAAGCGGTATAGGTGCCCTTGGCTTAATGGCAGCACCATCTGTCTTACATGCTAAATCCACCACTTCTCCAGATGGCAAACTACGCACAGCCCATATAGGCGTTGGTAATATGGGTGCTGAAGATTTGCGTGATATTTCTTCACACGCTCAAGTTGAAGTAGTAGCCTTGTGTGATGTTGATGCTATTAATTTATCTGCCGCCCGAAAATTGCACCCAAAAGCCCGTGTATTTTTTGACTACCGGGTACTATTTGAAGAAATGGCTGATGAAATTGATGCCGTTATCGTTTCTACACCAGACCATACACATGCCCCAGCATCTCTATTAGCTATGGAGAACAATAAACATGTGTATTGCCAAAAACCACTAACCCACTACGTTTCAGAATCTAGAGCTATGAATACTATGGCTAAAGAAAAAGGCCTTATAACGCAAATGGGTATTCAGGTACATTCGTTTTACGATTATATGTTGGCTACACTGTTGATACAAGATGGTATTATTGGCAAAGTACACACCGTACACGCATGGAGTCCAAAAAATTGGGGATATGATGGGGCTCCGCCCGAAGGTGAAGACGAAGTGCCACCACAAGTAGATTGGAACCTATGGTTAGGCACCTCAGCCAAAAGACCCTATAAAGAAGGGTATTACCACCCAGGCAATTGGCGAAAGCTTGTAGATTATGGTTGTGGTACCTTGGGCGATATGGGGGTGCATATTTTTGACACTCCTTACAATGCGCTTAATCTAGATGTGCCGATGACCATTAAAAACGAATGCAGAGCACCAAATGGATATGGTTTCCCTGTTAACAATACCGTGACTTATGAATTCCCGGGCACGAAATACACTGGAAAAACACTAAAATGGATTTGGTATGATGGTCCCGGAATGCCAAAAACACATGAAGATTTAATTCTACCAGGAGCAAAAACCACCAAAAAGGTGGATCATAAAGCTCAAAGCATGGAGGAGCTAACATCGCTGGAAGCTAAAGCAATGGAAGAGGGACAATTGCCAGAACAAGGGGCCATGTTTATTGGCACAAAAGGGCGATTATTACTACCACATTTTATGCAGCTACCACGAAAAATTAAAAACGGAAAGTATGTAGATATATCAAAAGACATTGAACGACTTACTGAAAAATACAATTTAAGTGAACCCTCTCGAAACTATGCTGCGGATGCACCCAAGCATTACCATCAGTTTGTAGATGCCTGCTTAGGAAAAGATAAATGTTCTGCACCTTTTTCATATGCGGCGCGACTAACAGAAACTATTCTATTAGGTGTTATTGCTGGCCGTTTTCCAAACCAGACCTTACATTGGGATGCTGAAAACGCCAAGTTTGCTGAAGAAGAAGCCAATCAGTATTTGGCTGGTGACTATCGTGATTTTTAGGTTTTACATTAGTAATTACAATAGTTTAGTAAAGTCACTTCGAGTGAATTTTTGAAGTGCATACGAAACGCAGTGAAGCGTGAGAAATCTAGTTTGTTTTTGGTTTTTTGTCGATAAAGGTTGGCGACCGTAGGCGTGGTTGTGTATCCGATACTTTTTTCATCGCCAAAAAAGTATCCAAAAAGTCTAGGCTGATTTTATGATTCTTGAAATCTATCAAAGTTGTTGGTCCTCATCGCCCAGCCCGTTTCCGATGTTATCGGAATACTCTTTGGACGATTTCCTGCTGCTATACCCAACTACTTCTTGATTTACTACAAATCTGAAAATAGGCCGGGCTCCCTTTAATTGACCACTGTCATTCAAATGAACATGATAGTCTTTAAAGAATTCTATTTCGCAAGTGGATTCCTGCCTTCGCAGGAATGACAATAACTAACGAAAAGGTTAATGTGTGATTTTCTTTACAGAAGAATACATTGAGAAAGCTCGGAGTGGTACCTGTTTCGTGCAACGAAACGGCCGAGTTTCGAGATGGGTTTTACGAAGTAAAAATTCCTGCTGGAAAGTGTGCTTTCTTTTGCTTCGTTTTCTTTGCACAATCAAAGAAAATGAAGAGAACCAAGAGATTTATCAATCGGCTCTCGCCTTATATCGAAATGACAAATCGTGATGCGTAGCATCAGTGCCATTCCCATGAAAATGAGAATCTAATACTATCAAAAAGAACTCCTTCCCCTGGTTAGGGGAAGGTGGACTGACGACAGTCAGGACGGAAGGGGTTGTGCTTGGAACTTAAATGTTACTTCGAGTGAATTTTTGAAGTGTAGGAGAAAATTAGTATCGAGAAGCTTTTTCAACTTAAATAGTTCTCGATTCAGCGCCGCTAACAAGACGCCACTCGAACTGACATAAAACTTCTTTTGTACCTTACCCCTATGTGTTACAACACCAAACAATCGCGTAAGAAGCTAGAGCTTAAAAAGTGGCTAAACGTAGAGCCCGCACTAAAAGATTCACAAACTGAATTGGAACTCATCTACTTTAATGCAAGCGGATGGAATCACCCCATAATGTGGATGGTACCTCAAGAGCATGCTAACAGTTTAGTACCTGCCATGTGGGGAATTATGCCCAGTAAACAAAAGCAAACAGATTACAAGGCCTATTTTAAAAACCCAAAAACCTTTGGCGGTCTCAACGCGCAATCTGAAAAGCTTTTCGACCATTTTTTATACCGCTATTCTTGGGAACACCGGCGCTGTATTATTCCGGTTGATGGTTTTTACGAACCCCATAACACCAAGGTGAAAGTAAAGGGGCGCGACTTTAAAGTGCCGTTTTATTTTCATAAATCAGACAGTGACCCTTTATATTTAGCCGGTATTTACACCCAAACCGCTGATGACCGATGGACGTTTACCATACTCACCAAGCCGGCCACGCCTATGTTTGCTAAGATTCATAACGATAAAAAAAGACGTCCGGTCATTATTCCGCAAGAAAACATAGATTCTTGGTTGCATAATGGTAATACTAGAGCAGATGTTCAAGAATTAGTAGAAGACGATTTGTGGGAAGGTGAACTCAGCGCCCATCCTGTAAGTAAAGATTTGTATAGTCGTACCGTTAATAGTAATTACCCAGGCATAAGTGATAAAGTAGCCTACACAGAAGTTTCTATTGATTTTAACTCATTTTAATGGTAAAACATAGTGCCCAAAAAATCAATAAAATGGTTAGTTAATCTACACGTTTGAGTTTTAAATCTTCAAAATCAAAACTAAAATCTGTTATAGGTGCAATAAATTTTAACGTAGCAGATTGCGCTTTTTCTTTTTCATCGAACACAAAATTCACAAAAACATCAGCATCAAAACTTCTATTATCCCATTTTGCCACAAAACTTGTCGCAGAAAACGGTAGTAATTGACCCGTGATTTGTGGATTTCTTTCGCTTTCGATTCGCAACGAATTTCCATTTTGTGAAATAACTACATTCCCAAACCACGCATCTTTATAAGTACCCACAATTTGATGGGCTTTAGGAAAAGTTCCGCTGTTTTTCACCTTATCTACCGTATCATAAACGGCTAGTTTTATACTGTCGTTCAAGTTAAGAAAGTTAGTATGCTTTGTACCAAATTGCCCTAACCAGTTTCTATCATCATAACCCAAATAACTATCTTTTATGGTGTTTGTAATGGTAGTAAATGCTGCACCTACCATTTGATTGGTTAGTACGACAATAGCTAAATCTAAATCTGGAATCATGGTAAACTGCGTTACCGTACCTAATAAACCTCCTGTATGGTAAACTTGCTTAAATCCGCCTTTTACATCGGTAACAAACCAACCTAAAGCATACCCTCTAAAGTTAGAATCGTAAATATCATTAATTCCTACTTTAAGTGGTGTTTGCAGCTGCCATAACTCATGAAATTGCTCTTTACTTAATAGTTGCGTACCCTCTTTGGTGACAGCATCGTTCATTAAAAACTCAGCCCAGGTCAACATGTCTTTTACGGTACTAACAATACCACCTGCTGCATTTGCTGTTTCGCTCCAGTCGTGGGGTATTTGTATTACCTTACCCTCAGTTCTTATATGCGCATCTATGCTATTTGATTTATCGGCAACCCGGTTGTAAGATGCCTTGCTAGCCAACATTCCAACCGGCTTCATAATTCGGTTTTCAATAAAATCTTCCCAAGTTTTTCCGCTAACACGGCGTAACACCTCTCCTGCTATAATGAACATATTGTTATTGTATCGAAACTCTGTTCTAAATCTGCTCTCTGGCGTTATGTGCTTTTGATTGTTTATGATGTCTTGAATTGAAAAATCACTTCCTTCCGGAAAAAACATTAAATCTCCAGAGCCTAGCCCTAAACCACTACGATGGGTAACTAAATCTCTTATCGTAAAAGCTTCTGTAACATAGGGGTCGTGTAATTGAAATTCAGGAATATACTTTCGCACCTTATCATCCCAAGCCAACTTACCTTCATCAATAAGCATGGCCAATGCAAAACAAGTGAACCCTTTACTATTAGAGGCCACACCCACTTTAGTATCTGCGTTCATCGGCTTTTGCGTGTTTAACGAACTCACCCCAAAACCTTTTGCATATACTACTGCATTATCTTTTAGAATGCCTACGGCTATGCCAGGCACCTCAAAAGTAGCTCTTGTACGTTCTATTAGTTGGTCTAGTTCAGTTTCTTCAATTTGAGCGGTTAGTGAACTACTGATTAGAAATAGAAAAATCAACAAGCCTATTTTTTTACACATGAATAGTAGTTTTTATGAAATCTAAAGGTATGAAAGGAATTAAATACGGAAAAGCAAGGTGGCTGAGGTTCTCGAAGCCACATATACAAACGTCATTTCGAACCGAAACGCAGTGAAGCGTGAGAAATATAGTTTGTTTTTGGTTTTTGTCGATAAAGGTTGGCGACCGTAGGCGTGCTTTTGTCTCCGATACTTTTTTCATTGCCAAAAAAGTATCCAAAAAGTCTAGGCTGATTTTCCGATTCTTGAAATCTAACCAAGTATTTGGTCCGCATCGTCCAGACCGTTTCCGATGTTATCGGAATACTCTTTGGACGATTTCCTCCTGCGCTACCCAACTACTTCTTGATTTACTACAAATCTGAAAATAGGCCGGGCTCCCTTTAATTAACCAATGTCATTCCCATGAACATGGGAATCTACTAAAATCAGTGTAAAGTAAAATGGATTCCTGCCTTCGCAGGTATGACAGCGTTACAAAAGGCTTTCAGAACGCTAAATGTCATTTCGAACCGAAACATAGTGAAGCGTGAGAAATCTAGTTTGTTCTTGGGATTTCTAAATAAAGGTTGATGTCAGTCGGCGTGCTTTTGTCTCCGATACTTTTTTCATCGCCAAAAAAGTATCCAAAAAGTCTAGGCTGATTTTCCGATTCTTGAAATCTAACGAAGTCTTTGGTCCGCATCGTCCAGACCGTTTCCGATGTTATCGGAATACGCTTTGGACGATTTCCCTCAACCTTCTCAAATACTTCTTGATTTACTACAAATCTGAAAATAGGCCGGATTCCCCTTTAATTAACCTCTGTCATTTCGATGAACATGGGAATGTACTAAAATGAGTGTAAAGTAAAATGGATTCCTGCATTCGCAGGAATGACAGCGAAACAAAAGGCTTTCAGAACGCTAAATGTCATTTAGAACCGAAACGCAGTGAAGCGTGAGAAATCTAATTTGTTCTTGAGATTTCTAAATAAAGGTTGGCGACCGTAGGCGTGCTTTTGTCTCCGATACTTTTTTCATCGCCAAAAAAGTATCCAAAAAGTCTAGGCTGATTTTCCGATTCTTGAAATCTATTAAAGTATTTGGTCCGCATCGTCCAGACCGTTTCCGATGTTATCGGAATACTCTTTGGACGATTTCCTCCTGCGCTACCCAACTACTTCTTGATTTACTACAAATCTGAAAATAGGCCGGGCTTCCCTACAATTACTCCTGTCCTTCCCATGAAAATGGAAATCTACTAAAATCGGTGGCAAGTAAAATGGTTTCCTGCTTTCGCAGGAATGACAAAAACAGAACAAAAAGCATCTAAAACGCTAAATGTCATTTCGAACCGAAACGCAGTGAAGCGTGAGAAATCTAGTTTGTTTTTGGGATTTCTCAATCGGCTCGCACCTCATACCAGAATGACATCCTAACTCATTAAAATGCTATAAAAAAAAGGATTCCCGCTATCGCAGGAATGACAGCGTAAAAAATGGCGTATCCATCACCTTACTCCGCCCCTAACTCCTTCATCTTGGTGGAAATAAGATTGGCATACACTTCTATGGTATGGTCATAGGTATCGGCGTACACTTTATGCGTCCAGCGGTGGGCTTTTATTTTGTTCTTAATTATGTATAAATTCTTTTTGACCGATTCTAAAGTAGCCAAGTTATCGGCATCGGCTAAATAGATGTAGTACTGCTCCAGAATTACATTCCCGTAATAGGCAATTGCAAACGTCTCATTACGTCTACTATCAGGATATAATTTTTTAGAAAATTCTTGATTGCGCTTTAGCACGGTATCAAAGTCTTCTAGTAGTGCAGCCACATTCATTTCAATGCCCACCACCATCTGTAGAATAGAAAGCTCTTCTTCGGTTAGGCGTTTGGCCATTAACCTATTTTTGAGCGAATGAATATTAGCTAAGGCCGCATCGTAGTTTTTCTGGGCGATGAGAATGTTGCTTTCTTCTACTTTTTTCATGGCATCCTCCCAAAAACGTGTCTGCCCATAACTAAGTCCGGCAACTACGAAGCAAAGCACTAAAAACCATTTTTGCATATGTTGGTAAATTTAAACGGGGAAGGTTAACACCCCTAAGATACTCCAATACGTTTTAGAACTAGGCGCAAGCCAAAATTTATTCCCACACCGCCACGGCTTCTTCAGCCAATAGCTGGGTCATCTTAAATTCTTGGTGCCGCAATTGCGTATTCATCTGGTAATAGCAATCGGAATATACGTAACCGTATTTTTTAGCATCTTGGGCCGAAGCGCCAAAATAAATGGCTTTAAACTGCGCCCAATGGCAGGCACCTAAACACATCATACAGGGTTCGCAACTGGTATAGAGTACACATTCTTGTAGCGCTTTTTTACCCAGTTTTTTAGCGGCGATTTGTATGGCATGTAGCTCAGCATGTTGGGTAAGGTCTTGCTCTTTTTTTACCTGGTTATGCACAGCACATACCACTTGGTCTTTTAATACAATGACCGCTCCAAAAGCACCGCCGGTGGGCGAAGCCTTGCCTTCTTTTGCTTTGGCAATAGCCATGCGCATATACGTTTTATGCATGTTTAGTTTTTTGTTTTTAAAGATAGTAGGATTACTCCAGTAACTGGCGCTCTACTACCAGAAGTATGAGTGCGTACCAAAAAAGCTTAGAATTTTGTAGTGTTCTTCTGCCTAAAAAATCTTAAAACCCCAGTTAGATTATAGGTAAACCTCAAATTACGGAAATCTGTTTTTTGTTTAGGGGGGATTGGTTAATTTGGGGGTACCGAAACCTATTATTAATCTCCCCCTTTTGTATTATTTATTTCTAAATGAAATTCAACGAAGACTCTAGAGTAAAACTTCCTGCAATACTGCATTTAACCCAACTTGGGTATACCTACATTTTTTTAAAAAATGCTGTTTAGGATGAAGAAACCTGTTAACCTTTTCAATATTTTTTTTCGAAGAACATTGACTTTAAATCTTTTGAACAATATCATTAATCTTTAAATTTTAGTATTTAACATAAATGGCAAAACAAGAAAAAACCAAATCCATAGAAGAAACATTATGGCAAGCCTGTGACAAGCTTAGAGGCTCTGTAGAATCAAGCGAATACAAACACGTTGTACTAGGTTTAATCTTCTTAAAATTTGCCAGCGATAAATTTGAAGAACGTAAAAAAGAGCTCATTGAAGAAGGAAAAGAGAAATATGTAGAAATGAAGGATTTCTACAATATGAAAAATGTCTTTTTCTTAAATGAAAAATCTCGTTGGGAATACATAAAAAAATATGCAAAAGTTGAAAATGATGAGGTAGGAACAAATGCTACAAGAATAGATACTGCCTTACACAACATTGAAAAGAACAATCCTGCGCTTAAAGGTGCATTGCCAGATAATTATTTTTCACGATTAGGATTAGACAAAACCAAACTTGCATCGCTTATTGACCAAATAAGTGAAATAAACACCATTGCCGATAAACAAAATGATATTGTTGGTCGTGTATACGAATATTTTTTAGCCAAATTCGCTATCAAAGAAGGGAAAGGAAAAGGTGAATTCTACACCCCGAAAAGTATTGTAAATCTTATTGCTGAATTAATAGAACCTTATCAAGGTATTATTTACGACCCTGCTTGTGGTTCGGGGGGTATGTTTGTGCAATCGGTTAAGTTTATAGAAAACCATCACGGAAACAAAAAAGAGGTTTCTGTGTACGGGCAAGAATATACCAATACTACGTATAAACTGGCAAAAATGAATTTAGCCATACGTGGTATTGCTGCCAATTTGGGCGAAAAAGCAGCCGATACTTTTGGAGCCGACCAACACCCAGATTTAAAAGCTGATTTTATAATGGCAAATCCACCTTTCAATCAAAAAGATTGGAGAGGTGAAAACGAATTAACGGATGACCCACGTTGGAGAGGTTATGATGTACCTCCAAAAAGTAACGCCAACTACGGTTGGATTTTAAATATGGTATCTAAATTATCAGATAACGGTGTAGCTGGTTTTATATTGGCAAATGGTGCATTATCTGGTGGCGGTGAAGAATATAAAATACGTAAAAAATTGATTGAAAACAATTTGGTAGAAGCCATTGTCATTCTACCACAGAAAATGTTTTACACGACTGATATTTCGGTTACGCTTTGGATTTTAAATAATAACAAAACTGAAAAAACAGTCAACAAAGGAACGGAAACTAGAGAATACCGCTTTCGCGAAAGCGAAATATTATTTATGGACTTACGCCAAAAAGGCGAGCCTTTTGAGAAGAAATATATACAGTTTTCAAATACCCAAATTGAGGATATTGCTAATACTTTCCATACGTGGCAGACTAATGAAGAAGCCTATGAAAACATTCCAGAATACTGCTATTCGGCTACCAAAGAGGAAGTGATTAAAAAAGACTACTCATTGGTACCAAGCAAGTATGTTGAGTTTGTAAACCAAGACGAAAACTTAGATTTTGACACCAAAATGACAGGTTTACAAACCGAATTAAAAGACCTTTTAGCACAAGAAGAAGCTTCTAAAACTGATTTGCAGAACGTTTTTAAAAGTTTAGGTTATGAACTATAAGCGTTTAGGTGATTACATAAAAAGAATATCTGTAAAAAACACAGATGGTTTAGCAGAGATACTTTATGGAATTAATATTGATAAGTTTTTTATGCCTTCGGTGGCAAATGTAATTGGTACGGATTTGACAAGATATAAGGTAGTTTCAAACAATCAATTTGCTTGTAATAGAATGCACGTTGGAAGAGACAAAAGACTGCCAATTGCACTTTCTGATAGAGATTACGATTTCATTGTTTCACCTGCTTATGATGTTTTTGAAATTAATGATGTCAACGCATTATTACCAGAATACTTAATGATGTGGTTTACTCGTGAAGAGTTTGATAGAAATTGTTGGTTTCATACAGATTCTGACGTGAGAGGTAAATTAGATTGGAATGCTTTTATGGATATGACGTTACCCATCCCATCCATAGAAAAACAACAACTAATAGTAGATGACTACAACACGGTGACCAACCGCATACAACTCAACGAAAAAATAAACGCTAACCTAGAAGCTACTGCGCAAGCCTTATATAAAAAATTAGTGGCCGAAAATCAGTGCGAAGAATATTTATTAAAAGATTTGTGCTCATTTCAAGAAGGCTATGTTAATCCTTCTCAAAAATATCCCAATTATTTTGATGGAAATATAAAATGGCTTCGCGCTAATGATGTTAACGGAGGTTTTATTTTAAATACAAGTAGAACATTAACTGAAGAAGGCTTTGAAAGTGCAGGTGCCAGTGCATTACTTTTCGCACCGCATACTATCGTAATTACAAAATCAGGAACTATTGGAAGACTTGGTATTTTGAATGACTATATGTGTGGAAATAGAGCAGTGATAAATATTAAACCAAAAGAAGACAATAATTTACCTTTTATATTTTTCTCCTTAAAAAGTAGTTATAATGAGCTAATTGATTTGGCTACAGGTAGTGCTCAAAGGAATTTATACGTGCCAATTTTAGCAACAATGAAAATACAAGTACCAGACGAAGATGAGCTAACTAGTTTTTATTTAGTTTCTAAAAGTATTCTTAATTCAATTCAATTACAAACTAAAGAAAACCAAACCCTCAAAGAACTACAAAGTCTGTTATTAGCTAAGATGACTCAAGTTGAACTTAAAACATTATCGTCTTAAAAAATGAAATATAAATATCAACTCATAACATTAGGCTCAAACGTTCCTGAAAGACAAATAATTATTGACCAGATAAGGGAAGAATTAAGGAATCTCAAATTGCCTGAAGAGTTTATTAAAGTTATTCCAGCATCTTCTATTGAAGATGAATATAAGGGTAACCAACCTGCATTTGCATTATATTTTGGAGACACTAATAGCGATTTTAAGGATTTAGATGTTACTCAAAGGCTTCTGAAAGATGGTACAATGATACTTCCAATCTTCTATGACAGTTTTGAAAATGATATTCCAAGCGTTTTAGAAAATCAAAATGCTGTTAAATATTCAGAAAATGAAGTAAATAGAATTACTAATGTTGTCTTAGAAGCTTTTGAATTGTTACGAAGCACGAGAAAAGTATTTATTAGTTACCGAAGAGCAGAATCTACCGCTGTAGCTATTCAATTATACGAGGCTTTAGAAGCCTATAATTTTGATGTATTTCTAGATACGCATTCAATTCAGAAAGGAGAACCCTTTCAAGATGAATTGTGGTATCGTATGACTGATTGTGATGTGATTGTGCTACTAAATACTCCTGGTTTTTTGGAAAGTCATTGGTGTAAAGAAGAATTTGCAGAAGCAAGTGCTAAGCAAATAGGCATAGTACAATTGGTATGGCCAAATCATCAAATAAAGGATATAGACAAATCTTCTTATATAAGTTACCCAATACAATTAACAGAAGATGACTTTGTCAATAACAGGTTAGATAGTACTGGTCGCTTTATTGAAGTAATGGTAGAAGGTGTGCTTACTGAAGTGGAATCTGTACGCGCAAGAAATTTAGCAGCTAGACAAGATAATTTAATTACTGAATTTAGAAACATTGCAGAAAAGAATAATCGAAAGGTAACTGTACAACCTGAAAAGATTTTAACAGAGGATTTACCGAATGGAGAACATATTATCTACATACCTACTATTGGTATCCCTCAATCTACTAGTTGTCAATCTGCCGAAATCAAAAAAGAGTTGATGGGATACGATGAAGTGTCTATACGATTGATATATGATGATTTGCGAATTCGTGATAAATGGTTGCAACATTTGGAATGGTTGAATGACAATTTCAAAAAGGATATAAAAACACTAAAAAAACAAGATTTTGAATTATGGCTACAAAAGGCATAAAAAATATATTTCTATCTGCTAGTATTCCCTTGCCTAATAGAGATGTAAAGTATATAGAAACAGCAGACATTATTGCAATTCGTGACGCAGTTATTGCTCTGACAACAGTAGTATTGCCACATCATAGAATAATATGGGGTGGTCATCCCTCAATAACGCCATTAATTTATTACGTGATGCAAAAATTGGATATGAATATTCAAGAACACGTTACATTGTATCAATCAAAGTTATTTGAAAAGTTCTTTCCAGAAGATAATAATAAATTCGAAAATGTAATATTGACTGATATCATTGATAATAATAGAGACCTCTCTTTGCTTCATATGCGAGAAAGAATGTTGAGTGAATCAGATTTTGCAGCAGGAGTTTTCATTGGAGGTATGGATGGTATTGAAGATGAATATAGAATGTTTAAAGAATATTACCCAGAAGCAATATTACTTCCTATAGCTAGTACCGGTGCGGCAACTAAATTAGTATATGAGAATTTATTTCCTCAAAACCTAAAAAACACTAGACTTGAAAAGGATTATGGGTATATGTCCTTGTTTCAGGATTTTTTAATGGATAAAATTTAAAAGTATGGCAAGAAAAGTATTCGTTTCATATAAATATTCTGACTCATTAGTACAAGATTTAGATATATATGTAGACTCGATTTTTGGTAAAATAAAAATTGATACAACAGCAAGACATTATGTAGATGAAATTTCAAAGCATCTAACAGGTGATGACCATATTTATAAAGGTGAAAATGATGATGAAAGTATGGAGAACTTGGCAGATTCTTCTATCAGTTCAAAATTAGGTGACAAGATTTTTGATAGTAGTGTTACGGTTGTTTTGATTTCTAAAGGAATGAAGGAATCGTTTAAATCTGAAAAAGACCAATGGATTCCTTGGGAAGTTTCATATTCTTTAAAAAAGCAAACAAGATTAGGCAGGACCAGTAGCACTAATGGTGTTATAGCCGTTATACTTCCAGATGAAAATGGAAGTTACGAATATTATATAACACGTGATAGCGAATGTAATTGTAGACAATTGAATACTCCTATTTTGTTTCAAATAATACGTGATAATATGTTCAATGTTAAAGAACCAAACAGAAGGGCTTGCAATGGCGGTTGGGTTTACTCTGGCGATAGCTCTTATATTCAATCTGTAAAGTGGTCTGATTTTATAGTAAATCCTACAAAATATATTGACAAAGCAATAGAATTACGAGATAAGAAGGATGATTTTAACATTGTAAAAACAATTAGGTAATTAATGGCAAAATATAGCGTACACCAACAACCTGTAGAAACATTATTAAGTTGGATAAAATCTGGCGATATCGCGATACCAGAAATACAGCGTCCTTTTGTATGGAAAGCTTCCAAGGTAAGAGATTTAATAGACTCTTTATACCAAGGCTATCCTGTAGGCTATATTATTACTTGGCGCAACCATGATGTTAAATTAAAAAATGGAGAGTTATCTGCAGGTAAAAAAGTTTTAATAGATGGGCAACAGCGTATTACAGCCTTAACAGCCGCTATAGTAGGGCAACGTGTTTTAAACAAAAACTATAAAGAAATTAATATTCGTATTGCTTTTAATCCGTTAACTGAAGCTTTTGAAGTTTTAAATAAAGCCAAAGAAAGAAGTCCAGAATGGATTAACAATATCAATCCTATTGTAAATGATGAAATTTCTATTACCAAAGCCATTCGTCAATACCTAAAAGATAACCCTGAGGCAGATGAAGATTTGGTTGAGGATAGAATAGAAAATCTTAAAAAAATAAAGAGTAAACAAGCTGGTATTATTGAGCTAGATGCCAGTTTAGATATAGATACAGTAACCGAAATTTTTATTCGTATCAATCAAAAAGGTGTGGTACTAAGTAATGCAGATTTTGTAATGTCTAAAATTGCTTCAGACGAGCAATACGGTGGTAACAAAATGCGCAAAATGGTAGATTATTTCTGCCGTTTATTGGTAGATAAAGGTTTCAACAAACATATTGTAGATAACGATACCAATTTTGCAGAAAGCAACTACTATAAAGCTATTAAATGGATGGCTACAGGTAATGACGACTTGTATTGCCCTGATTATATAGATATGCTCCGTGTGGCGTTCACTTTTAAATTTAGCCGCGGTAAGTTTAGTGATCTGGTCGCTTTATTATCTGGTAGAAATTTTGAAACCAGAACTTACGAAAATGAAATTGCAGCTGCCAGTTACAATAGGCTTTCAGAAGGCTTAGAAGCCTTTGTTAACCAAACCAATTACCAAAGGTTTGTAATGATATTAAAATCGACTGGGTTAATAAGTAGAAAGCTTATTTCATCACAAAACAGTTTAAACTTTGCCTACGCCTTATACCTAAAATTAAGGGATGAAGGAATGAGTGAACCAGAAATACAAGGTTATGTAAAAAGATGGATGATATTATCCATTTTTATCGGTCGTTATTCAGGCTCAGCAGAATCTAGAATAGATGAAGATATCAAACAAATAAACACCAAGGGCATTGCAGCTTATTTGTTACAAATGGAGCAAGCGCATTTAGGAGAAGGCTTCTGGGATTTTGGTTTAATTAACGACTTGGAAAGTTCTAGTGTAAACAATAACGCCTATACCTTGTATTTGGCTGCTCAAGTAAATAGTAATGCCACAGCCTTCTTATCTAAATCAATGACTATTACTAGTCTTATTGAGCAACGAGGAGATGTTCATCACATTTTCCCTAAACAATACTTAATAGCCAACGGTTATCCGCAAAAAGCATACAACCAAGTAGCAAATTTTGTGTACACGGAGCAAGCAACTAATATAAAAGTAGGTAAAATGCCACCCGTAGAATACCTAAGCAAAATAGAAACCCAAATAAACGAAGGGATTAATGAAATTAGCACTATAGATACTAAAGATGCTTTACAAGAAAATATTAGAGCTAACGATATTCCGTCTTTTATTAAAGAATCAACACATCAAGATTACACAAGATTTTTAGAACAAAGGCGTAAGCTGATGTCTAAGAAATTAAAAGCATATTACGAAAGTTTATAAATGTAACGGATGGGTCAAAAATTTACAGAAGCACAACTAGAAAATGTTTTTGGAGAGTTATTAGCAAATGAAGGCTATCCGCACCATTTAGGCACTACCCTAAATCGTGCAGAAGACGAAGTGATTTTGGAAGACGATTTACGTTTGTTTTTAGCTTCAAAATATGGCAGAGAAAACATTACTAGCACAGAAATAGACGGTATTATTTTACAATTAAAAACCTTGCCAGCTTCTGATTTATATGAAAGCAATAAACGTTTTATGCGTATGCTTTCTGATGGGTTTATACTAAAACGGGAAGACCCAAACCAAAAGGATATCTACGTACAATTAATAGATTTTTCTGGTTTAGAAAAACAAGTTCAGGGCGAAAACCTAGAAACAATTAAAGTTTCAGAACCTGAACCTACCTTTGGCGATAACAACATTTATAAATTTGTAAATCAATTAGAAATTGTAGGTAGCCACAAACGTATTCCAGATGGTATTTTATATGTGAATGGTTTGCCTTTAGTGGTGTTTGAGTTCAAAACAGCTATTCAAGAAAACACAACCATCCATAACGCTTATGTACAATTAACTACACGCTACAAGCGAGATATTCCGCAACTGTTTATATACAATACGTTTTGCGTAATAAGTGATGGCGTAAACAATAAAGCAGGTTCTTTTTTTGCACCTTATGAGTTTTATTATGCTTGGAGACGTGTTTCTGGATTAGCAAAAGATGTTGATGGCATAGATTCTATGTTTACACTCGTTCAAGGAATGTTACACAAAAATCGTTTGCGAGACATTATTCGCAATTTCATTTACTTACCAGACAGTAGTAAAAAAGACGAAAAAATTGTGTGCCGTTATCCGCAGTATTATGCAGCTAGAGCTTTGTACGAGAATATTAAACTAGCTCAAAAACCAGATGGTAACGGAAAAGGTGGAACCTATTTTGGTGCTACAGGTTGCGGAAAGAGTTTTACAATGTTGTTCTTAACGCGCTTATTAATGAAAAGCGAATATTTTAAAAACCCAACAATTGTTCTTATTACTGACCGCACCGATTTAGACGACCAATTATCATCACAATTTACCAATGCAAAAAATTATGTTGGAGATAATGGCATTGTAAGTGTAGAAAGTCGTGACCATTTGCGAGAATTACTGCAAGGTTGTGAATCTGGTGGTGTGTTTTTAACGACCATACACAAGTTTACCGAAGATTTAGAATTGCTCACAGAACGTACCAACGTCATTTGTATTTCTGACGAAGCACACAGAAGTCAAACCAATTTAGACCAAAAAATAAAAGTTACCGAAAAAGGGGTTAAGAAAACCTACGGTTTTGCAAAATACTTACACGATTCATTACCTAATGCAACCTTTGTTGGCTTTACTGGAACGCCCATTGATGCCACATTAGATGTATTTGGTAAAGTAGTAGATTCTTATACAATGACAGAATCTGTAAAAGATGAAATCACCGTAAGAATTGTATATGAAGGACGAGCTGCAAAAGTGATTTTAAACAATAGCGAACTAGAAAAAATTGAGAAATACTACGAAGAAGCAGCCGAAGCTGGAGCCAATGAATATCAAGTAGAAGAAAGTAAAAAGCAATCGGCAAATATGAATGCTATTTTGGGTGACCCAGATGTGCTACAAAAAATTGCAGTTGATTTTGTTAATCATTATGAAAACCGAATTAATGAAGGTGCAACTGTAAAAGGTAAAGCAATGTTTGTTTGCCCAAGTAGACCTATTGCTTACGAGTTTTACAAAAACGTCATTGCATTACGACCAGAATGGGCAGAAATAAAACAAGCGGAAGACGGAGCAGAATTAACCGACAAAGAGAAACGAGAAATAAAACCAATGGAACGTGTTAAAATGATAATGACACGTGGAAAAGACGACCCAAAAGAACTGTATGAAGCTTTGGGTACAAAAGAGTATAGAAAAGAATTAGACCGTCAGTTCAAAAACGAAAAATCTAACTTTAAAATTGCCATTGTTGTAGATATGTGGTTAACAGGTTTTGATGTTCCTTTCTTAGACAGTATTTACATTTATAAACCTATTCAACAACACAATTTAATTCAGACAATTTCTCGTGTAAACCGAAAATTTGCAGGAAAAAACAAAGGTTTAGTAGTTGATTATATTGGTATTAAAAAAGCTATGAATATGGCTTTAGCCAAATATGGAAAAGGCGACCAAGATAATTTTGAAGATATAGAATCGTCTTTAATTGTAGTTCGTAATCACTTAGATTTATTAGGTAAGTTCTTCCACAAATTTGACAATAGTAAATATTTTAATGGCTCTTCATTAGACCAATTACACACCTTAAATAAAGCAGCTGAATTTTCACAAGTAACCAAAGAAGCTGAAACCCGTTTTATGGGCTTGGTTAAAAGGCTAAAAGCAGCTTACGACATTTGTGCAGGAAGTGAAAAGCTTACGCAAGAGGAAAGAGATTACACGCATTTCTATTTAGCAGTTCGTTCTATCGTATTCAAATTAACTAAAGGTGATGCACCAGACACTGCTCAAATGAACGCAAAAGTGCGTGATATGATTAAAGATGCCTTGCAAAGTGATGGCGTAGAAGAAATATTTAAACTAGGCGAAAACACAGAAGCTGAACAAGATATTTTTGATGATGATTATTTAGCCAAAATAGACAAGATAAAATTACCGAACACTAAAATTAAACTACTTCAAAAACTATTGGCAAAAGCCATTGGTGAAATGAAGAAAGTAAATAAGGTAAAAGGTGTTGATTTCACTAAAAAGATGGATGCTTTGGTAGCTAGATACAATGACAGAAGTGAAAACGACATTTTACGAAGTGAAGTTTACGAAGAAATGGCAGAAGCATTAACAGAGATGATAATGCAAGTTCGTGATGAATTTAAAGCAGGTGACAAGCTCGGTATTGACTTTGAAGAAAAAGCCTTTTATGATATTCTTTTAGAATTATGTGCTAAATATGATTTTACATATCCAGAAGACAAGTTAATTGAGTTAGCTAAGAAGGTAAAAGAATTAGTTGATAGTCAAGCAAAATTCCCTGATTGGAGTAAACGAGACGATATTAAAGCAGCTTTAAAAGTTGGACTGATTCTACTCTTAGACGAATTTGGATATCCACCAGTAGAAAGAGACGAAGTTTATGAAGAAATCTTCTCACAGGCGGAGAATTTTAAAAAACATTCCAGCTGAATTTAGTTCATTTTAATTATGAAGATGGAAAGCTACTGTAGCTAATTGAAAAAGAATTATAAAAAAACTAATACCGTATTATGGTAGGCATTAAACACCTATAAAAATGATTACATCTAAGATTAAAGCTTCATTCCAAGAAGAATTTGGGTCTATCACTCATCTTTTCACCATTATTGAAGAGCCCTTAAGTTCACTTGCCGCTTGTACTAAAACACATGTGTATAACCCAGGAGTCTATGTGTTTGTGTTAGACAATCAGGTAATCAAAGTGGGGCGTCACTTAACCAATAGCAGAAAACGAGCATTGGAACATATAAGAGATAATACTTCTGGGAAAGGTGTTTTTCAAATGAAATCCTTAGCAGATAAACCTGAGACAAAAGTGATACTTTTTAATGTTTCTGACCCTAAAAACTACCATTGGGTAGCTGCTGTAGAAATCTACTTAGAAAATAAACTTGAACCATTGATTAAATCGGGTAGAACGGGTTAATTCTACCTAACGAGAAAAACTACAACTCCACCCCATTCGCTACAATAAACCCTTCCACATGTTCGCGCATTTGTATGGTGGTTAAGCCCACTGGAGTATCTGGGTGGTAGAGCGTTTTAATAATTTCACGGTCAAAGTCGTTAAACTCTTGCGCCGCACCAGAACACATAACGCTGGTAATTTCGTCGGCACAGTACTGGTCAGAGGTATGCCCCAGCCCAATAATGTGGCCAAACTCGTGTTTAAAAAGGCCTTCGTCTTCGTAACCCATCCAAATTCTACCCTGAAAAATGTAATTGTCAAAGGTGGAGTTGTATAAGGCATAGCCCCCAAACTGGTTACTTTTAATAAACTCATACATATCTGGCCACTGTTCTCGCACAGCTTCGGTTGGGCCAAAAATTACGTGTACGTTGGCCTCAGCTGCGGTATTTACCAACTGTATGGCGGTACCATCGGTAATAAACCCGCGGTATTCGTCTAAAAAGCTGTTGAGGGTGTTTAGATAACTATCCGAAACCCCTTCGATATATACGTTAAGTACCCCTTGCCATTTTTCGCTTAGCGTACCCCCAGAAGCGGTTGGTGATAGTTTATAGGTAAGGTAAATGTATTCTTCTACAAATTCTTTTTGAGCATCGGTTAGTGGGCCATCCTCAACATTGAGCACGTTTAGCGTAATGGTTGCTGAAGCGGTAGCACTTTCAGCATCGCGCACGGTAATGGTAGCCTGTATGCTGCGGGTAGTTTAGTAATCAAACACATTTTTAGCCACTGTAGACAGTACGCCGGTATTTAGATTAACCGCTAAAGGATAGTCACTTTCAATAAAATACTTAAGGGCGCCACCTTCAGGGTCAACGGCTTCTATTTGACCTATTTCTATAAAGCCGCCAATGGTTTCTAATACCTCAAAACTTTGGTCTTCAATTACGGGTCTGGCGTTTACGGGAATCTCCTCCATAGGTTCGTCGCCGTCACTATCAGTAGAACAAGAAAATAGCAGTACGCCCATAAGGGCAATCCAAAAAGAGCGGTAGTGGTGTATCGTATTCATAGGATGGATGGTTGGTACTTTAAAACTACTACTTTTAGCGAGTGCATACAAACGTAACCACAGTAAATGAAGCTTTTAGCCCTAAGAGCGCAGGTAGTATCTTTAGCTTTAGATGAACTCCAAAATGAATAAAGCCTTACAAAAACATTTAGCCTATGTGTTGTGTATTCGGGTGAACAGTATACGTGCTGTTTCGGGAGGCGATATTTCTGCTGCGTACGGTATTACCGCTGATACCGAACAGTTTTTTTGTAAGGTTAATGGGAGCCCGCAGGGCTTAGCCCTTTTTGAAGCTGAGCAACAAGGGTTGCAAGCGTTGCGCAAAACTAAGACCATAAGCGTACCTAAAGTGTTGTGGTGTGGTACATTTGAAGGTAACGCCATTTTGGTTATGGAGCACATTACCGCTAAACAGGCCAGTGCGACCGACTTGGAAAAATTAGGGCAGCAGTTAGCGGTACTACATCAGTTGTCTGCACCACCAACATTCGGTTTTTCAAACGCTAATTTTATAGGTAGTCTGCCACAACAAAATCGTACGCATTCTAAATGGGTAGACTTTTTTGTGCAAGAGCGATTAGTACCCCAGTTTAAACTAGCTAGAGATACGCAACTAGTAACGGCTACGGAACTGCCAACTGAAAGTAAATTGCTCAAAAGATGTGAAGCGCTTTTCCCAGAGGTACAACCGGCACTCTTGCATGGCGATTTGTGGAGTGGTAACTATTTGATATCTGAAAACGGGGAACCGTATTTAATAGACCCATCAGTATATTATGGGCATGCTGAGGTGGACATAGCTATGACGCGACTCTTTGGTGGATTTGGTCAGCGCTTTTATGATGCGTATCATGAAATTCGCCCAGAAGTCAGTGGTTGCAACGAACGCACAGCACTATACCAATTGTATTATTTATTGGCACACCTGAATATGTTTGGGGTTTCGTATAAAAACTCTGTTCTCGAGATTGTTAAACGATATTTTTTGTGAAGAAGTGAAAGCGGTTTTGGATTTCTACTTTCGCAGGTATTACGACATTAGAAAAGGCTTTCAGAACGCTAAAGGTCATTTCGAACCGAAACGCAGTGAAGCGTGAGAAATCTAGTTTGTTCTTGGGATTTCTCAATCGGCTCGCGCCTCATATCGAAATGACACTAAACTCCTTCCTCTGGTTAGGGGAAGGTGGACTGGCGATAGTCAGGATGGAAAGGGTTGTGTATCCGATTCTTGAAATCTAACGAAGTCTTTGGTCCGCATCGTCCAGACCGTTTCCGATGTCATCGGAATACTCTTTGGACGATTTCCCTCAACCTTCTCAAATACTTCTTGATTTACTACAAATCTGAAAATAGGCCGGGCTTCCCTTTAATTGACCACTGTCATTCCCATGAAAATGGGAATCTTTTAAAAAGCAATTCTTAGCGTAATGGATTCCTGCTTTCGCAGGAATGACAAAACCACGACGAAAAGGTTAATGTGTGGTTTTCTTTACAGAAGAATACATTGAGAAAGCTCGGAATGGTACCTGTTCCGTGAAACGGAACGGCCGAGTTTCGAGATGGGTTTTACGTAGTAAAAATTCCTGCTGGAAAGTCTCCTTTCTTTTGCTTACCAGCGCTACATCTCGCACATAAAATTTAAAGATGCACTGCATTTTTAAATTTTAGTCGTTGGAGAGCAAAGAAAATGAAGAAAACCAAGAGATTTCTCATTCGGCTCGCGCCTCATATCGAAATGACACTAAACTCCTTCCCCTAGTTAGGCCTGAGCTTATCTTGATTCAGTAGAAAGGTGCACTGACGATAGTCAGGACGGAAGGGGTTGTGTATCCGATACTTTTTTCATTGCTATAGTGGATTCCTGCCTTCGCAGGAATTATAGCATTAGAAAAGGCTTTCCGAACGCTAAATGTCATTTCGAACCAAAACGCAGTGAAGTGTGAGAAATCTAGTTGGTTTTTTGTTTTTTGTCGATAAAGGTTGGCGACCGTAGGCGTGGTTGTGTATCCGATACTTTTTTCATCGCCAAAAAAGTATCCAAAAAGTCTAGGCTGATTTTATGATTCTTGAAATCTATCAAAGTTGTTGGTCCTCATCGCCCAGCCCGTTTCCGATGTTATCGGAATACTCTTTGGACGATTTCCTGCTGCTATACCCAACTACTTCTTGATTTACTACAAATCTGAAAATAGGCCGGGCTCCCTTTAATTGACCACTGTCATTCAAATGAACATGGGAATCCAAAACATCAAAAGAACTCCTTCCTCTGGTTAGGGGAAGGTGGACTGGCGATAGTCAGGATGGAAAGGGTTGTGTATCCGATACTTTTTTCATTGCCAAAAAAGTATCCAAAAAGTCTAGGCTGATTTTCCGATTCTTGAAATCTAACGAAGTCTTTGGTCCGCATCGTCCAGACCGTTTCCGATGTCATCGGAATACTCTTTGGACGATTTCCCTCAACCTTCTCAAATACTTCTTGATTTACTACAAATCTGAAAATAGGCCGGATTCCCCTTTAATTAACCTCTGTCATTTCGATGAAAATGGGAATCTTTTAAAAAGCAATTCTTAGCGTAATGGATTCCTGCTGGAAAGTGTGTTTTCTTTTGCTTACCAGCGCTACATCTCGCACATAAAATTTAAAGATGCACTGCATTTTTAAATTTTAGTCGTTGCACAATCAAAGAAAATGAAGAAAACTAAGAGATTTCTCAATCGGCTCGCGCCTCATATCGAAATGACAAATCGTGAAGTTGGTTTCACTGTCATTCCAATGAAAATAGAAAGCTAAAAACATAAAAAAAACTCCCTCCCCTAGTTAGGGGAAGGTGGACTGACGATAGTCAGGACGGAAGGGGTTGTGTTTGGTAACTAAATGTCACTTCGAATAAATTTTCGAGGTGAATACGGAGCGCAGTCGAAGTATAGGAAAAAATTAGTATCGAGAAGCTTTTTCAACTCAACCAGTTCTCGATACAACCGCTCTTTCAGGCCGCCACTCGAACTGACAATCTAGTAACATAAAACAAAATCTTAGGTTAAAACCCAAAGAACCTAAGGTGTGCGAAAACTACAACTTAGTAAAAGCAATCTCTTCAAAAGAGTGAATTACCTTATCCGCTTGTGAATAATCCTGATTTTTAGAGTTCGGACTATCATAACCCACACAGTAAATACCTGCAGCTTTAGCGGCTATAATTCCGTTTGTAGAATCTTCAATAACCATGCAGTTTTCTTTTTTGTGGCCCGAAGCCGCGGCAGCTTTATTAAAAATTTCAGGATGCGGTTTAGATTGTTGTAAATCGGCCCCGCTCAATTTAGCTACAAAATATTGGTCTAAATTGAATCGTTTAAACACGTTATTTATATTGGGCATTGAGGCAGAACTCGCCAAAACTAGGGTTAATCCGTTTTCATAATAGTCTTGAATACGCTCTAAAACCCCATCAATCAATTGCAAATCGGGGTCGTTAAAAAATAAATCTTTAAAATGGCTACGCTTACGAGCAACTAGTTCTTTTGCCTCGTAGTCAAGGTTAAAATGATCAACCAAAATTTGGCAGATAGGTAAGGTGGCCATGCCGGTAAAGCTTTCATACAATGAAGCGTCAACGGTAATTCCAAAGTCCTTAAACATTTGATGATAGGCTTTATAATGCAGCGGTTCAGAGTTAATAATTACGCCGTCCATATCAAAAAGTACTGCTTTTACCATTCTTTAAATTTTGAGCAAAAATAGTAGCTTCTGGCAAGTTACCTAGTATAACCTTTATTACGAAAAAGCTTAGCGTGTCAAAGCATTAAATTCTTCAATTTCTGTTTAACTTTGAATTAATTTTTAATGAACAATTAAATTGATTTATCAAGGTTTGCCTGAAAAGTTAGAAAAGCAGTATCCTGAGTTAAACTTTAGGAACCACTGCTATTTACGAATTGCCTTAGATAATACCCTAAAAACTAAATGGGACACTAAACTAAAAAAGCCTGCTTACAAGTATTTGTTGCCTCACCAACTAATTGCAGTCATTAATCTATTAAAAAGCTATCAAAAGAGTAAAGAGGTGTTAATGCAGCACAATAGGCAATCGCTTAACTATAGAAAACTATGCAAAATACAACAGAGATTACCATTTTAGGAGCAGGTATTAGCGGATTATTAGCTGCTAAAACGTTGGAAGAACAGGGGTTTAACACCACCATTATTGAAGCAACCAATGAGGTGGGCGGCAGAGTTAAAACTACTATTGAAAACGATATAGCCTTTGATCATGGTTTTCAGGTAATGCTAACTGCGTACCCACAAGTTCAAAAACACCTGGATTTAGAAGCTTTGGAACTACAGTATTTTAAACCGGGGGCTTTGATTTTTAAAAACGGAAAAACAACCAGAATTGGGGACCCTTTACGGGATTTATCGGCTTTATGGCCTACACTAATTTCTACTGTTGGAACCTTAATAGACAAATGGAAAATTTTTAAACTAACCCAAGAATTAAAAAAACAATCCATTTCCAAAATTTTTGAGGCGGAAGATACCTCAACGATAACTTTCTTAAGGAATTATGGGTTTTCAGAAGCAATCATCAGTAACTTTTTTAAACCTTTTTTTACGGGTATATTTTTAGAGGAGGAGCTCCGAACGTCCTCTAGAATGTTCAATTTTATTTTTAAAATGTTTGCAGAAGGCTACGCAGCAGTTCCTAAAAAGGGTATTGGTGCAATAGCCCAGCAACTTAAAAATGGTTTGTCTACAGCCGTTTTCAAGTATAACACAAAAGTGGTTGCAGTAGCAAATGAAACCCTCACGCTAAGTGATGGGAGTAGCATATCTCAAAAACCGATGCTATCAACATTTCCGTTAAACGAAAATGTAAAATGGAAAAGCTGCCACAACTTTTACTTTAGAACAGCTGCTAAAACTTTTGATACTGGAATAATTGCTTTAATTGCTGATGAAAATTCGCTGGTTAATAATATGTACTATTTGTTTACTACAGATTATCCCGTACTATCAGTAACCGTAGTTAAAGAAACTAATCTTTCTTTGCTTGAATTGGAAAAACAAGTTCGAAAAGAGTTGCAAGAATATTGTGGTTTAGAAGTGGGTATGCTTTTAAAACATTACGAAATTACCAAGGCATTACCCGAATTGCCCACAGTTACCATGCACCCAAAAGCTACATCACAACCAGAGGGTGTTTTTAAAGCTGGTGACTATACCTTAAATGGTTCATTAAATGCCGCAATGGCCTCAGGAGAAGCAGCAGCCTATGCTGCAATTACTTACTTGAGACAAACAACTTAATCAGTTGTACGTTTGTGTGCTAACAACATTTCAAAAGAAACATATTTAAGTGCTTTTTCGTGGGTAGCTTCTAATTTAACCGGAGGTGCAACCCCAGCATTATAGGCTTCTTTCCAACGAGAAACGCATAAACACCATTGGTCACCTGGTCGTAGCCCTGGAAACTGGTAAAAAGGAATAGGGGTAATCAAATCGTTCCCTTTTTCCAATGTAAATCGAAGAAACTCTTCCGTCATTTCAGCACAAACTACGTGTGTTCCTGTATCTATATCACCAGTTTTACAAAAACCATCTCGGTAAAATCCAGTTTTTGGTTCAAAGCAGCAGGCCACCAATGGTGTACCCAGCACATTTTTAGGCATTGTTTTGTTGTTGATTTTTTACTTCAGAAATCGTTTGTTGGTTTTTTAGTGCTTCTCTAATTGATTCACTAAAGCGCACACCGTCTGCATGCATGTCTGCTAAAGGGCGTTCTGTAATAAAGTGAGATTTCTTTTTCATAGCATTTGATTTTTAGGCAACCGTGAACTTTTAACGGTTATTTAGTACTTCTTTTTCCTAAGGTACCAAATTTTGTTTAACTTTTGTGTAAATTTATTAAACATTATGAAATTTTAGTAACCACAAGAAGAGTATCAAGTTTAAAACAGCATAAAAAGCAGCGGGGAGTGACTTACGTACGGAGTCTTTGATTTTAATTCGGATAGCGAGTCCCATGAACATCAAAATAGAAAGTCCTAAACTGCCCACAATAGCTAAAGGTTTATAAAACAATCCGAGTAGTAAAGCTAAAGCTCCTAATAACTGTAAGTAACCTGTTAATCTTCTATAGTTTACTAATCCGTAACGTTTAAACTCCAATTTTAAGAATGGAGCGTAAAGGCAAGAAAAGCCAAAAAACACAAAAGAAATGGCAGAAAATAATTGAATTCCGATGAGGAATGGGTTTGCTACTGACATGAATTACAAAAATACGAACGTAAAATTTTAAAATAAAGACACTATGGAATATCTATTCACTGCAATCAAGATTTTTATTTTTCTAAGCATTATTAATGTTTGGTTTATTCGATTTAACAAACCCACTGTATACAGAGGCGGTGAAGCTAATAGCATGAAAGCCGAGTTTAAAAATTACGGCCTATCAGAAACTATAATGTATATAGTTGGCGGATTAAAAGTATTAAGTGCTCTTGGTATGGTGCTTTCTATATGGGTTCCTCAACTATTATTACCGGCGGCAATTGTAATGGCCATACTAATGGGTGGAGCTATTAGCATGCATTTAAAAATTAAAGACCCCTTTAAAAAAGCTTTTCCAGCTTTTTCATTTTTGTTTTTGTCATTGTTACTCATCTTAAATTATACCGGCATTTTATAATCCTTATAGCTGAATTAAACCTATAACCATGATGAAAAAAACCATCCCAAACTGGCTACAAAAAGCAAGAACACACTGGCAATTTAAAGGCGAACAACGACCAGATTTTGCCGAAACTCCAAATGAAGGTCAGCGCTCTGTATGGGATTTTCCCAGACCGCCAGTTCTAGAGAAAACCACAAAACTTATTAAAGTAAAATACAAAGGTGAGCTTATTGCTGGTAGTGCAGAGGCCATGATGCTTTTAGAAACGGCCCACCCTCCTACCTATTACATTCCGCCGCAACATGTAAAGCAGGATATTTTGGTGAAAATACCTGGTAAGTCCTCATTTTGCGAATGGAAAGGTGCTGCCACCTATTGGGCATTAAAAGACAAGCCACAACTCATGGTTGGGTGGTCATATGAAAAACCGTATCAAGAGTTTTCAGAATTAACTGCGTATTATAGTTTTTATCCTGATGCATTGGATTGTTATGTTGATGATGAAAAAGCTCGAAGACAACCTGGCTGTTTCTATGCTGGATGGATTACAGATGAGTTTGTTGGCCCGTTTAAAGGAGAGCCTAAAACTGGTCATTGGTAAACAGTTACGTAGTGGTGTAACAATTCTTCACAAATTCACACTAACCTAAAGTGAAGCTTCTAGTTTTTTGTTAGCTTTAGCATTACAACTTGTAAACACTACATAAATGGACATATTCGGAAAAATTAAAGAAAAGCTTAGCAATGAGTTTATAGACATTGTTGAGTGGCTAGATTATACAGATGACACCATTGCACATCGTTTTGAACGCTACCAAAACGAGATAAAAAATGGAGCAAAACTTATTGTTAGAGAAGGACAAACCGCCGTTTTTGTTAATGAAGGTCAACTAGCGGACGTATTTACACCTGGTACTTACGACCTTACTACGCAAAATTTACCTATTCTTTCTACACTTAAAGGATGGAAATACGGGTTTAACTCCCCTTTTAAAGCAGAAGTGTATTTTGTAAATACCCATTTATTTACCGATGAAAAATGGGGCACTAAAAACCCAATTACCTTAAGTGATGACCGTTTTGGTTTAGTAGAAATTCGTGCTTTTGGTACGTATGCATTTAGAATTTCGGATGCCGGAAAGTTTATCGTTGATATCGTAGGTACAGATAACAACTTTACCAACTTTGAAATCAATGAACATTTAAAAAGTCTAATTGCCACCCGTTTTACAGATACCGTTGGCGAAGCCAATTTACCAATTGAATTGTATGCTGCAAATACTTCTGAATTATCAGATACCTGTAGAGAGGTTATGGCACCAGAATTTGAAAGTGTTGGTATTGCTTTAGAGAAATTCTATATCGAGAATGTAAGCATGCCAGAAGATTTAAAGAAAGAAATCTTCGAATACAGTCGTTTAGACAAGTTAGACATGCAAAAACTAGCCCAATTTAAAGCGGCTAAAGCCATGGAATTAGCTGCAAAAAATGAAGGCGGAACTGCAGGTGCTGGTATGGGCATGGGTATGGGCTTTGTATTAGCGCAACAAATGGGCGGTATGATGGGCGGCTCCCCAATGGGGCAACAGCAGTCTTTTCCGCAAGCAGGTAGTGCTGCAGCACCTCCACCAATGCCAGTTGCCGTACAGTATTTCTATGCAGTAAATGGAACACAACAAGGTCCGGTTTCTTTTGATCAATTAAAAGCACTATTTGCCAACCGTACCATTAATAGAGATAGTTTGGTGTGGAAACAAGGCATGGCCAATTGGACAGCTCTACAAGAAGTTGAAGAATTAAAGTCGTTTTTAGGCGGTAATACTCCACCCCCATTACCTAACGCCTAATTAATCTGGTTTTGTCTACCCTGTAAGGCTGTTCTCAAAGCTGTATCAGGGGAATTAAAGCAAAAGATTTCCGCTTACGCGGGAATGACCACATGGAAGAAAACACCGTAAAAAATACCGAGCTCAAAAAACCCTGCATTAATTGCGGGGCAGAAATGAAATATCAACCCGGAACTACAAATATTTCATGTGAATATTGCGGGCATCAAGAGACTATTATTAATGAAAATGGGTTTGAAGAATTAGAATTATACCCCTATTTAAATGCCATGGGGGCGCAGCGGCACAGTGAGGAAATTTCAATGCTCCAGTGCAAAAATTGTGGAGCCACTCAGCATATAGAAGAAAACTACAAGTCGTTACACTGTGTGTATTGCAGTATGCCTCTGGTTTTAGAAGACCAGTATAAAGAAGAATGGATTTTACCTGGAGCGGTACTCCCTTTTCAAATAGATAAAAAGAAAAGTTACCAGATTTTTCAACGCTGGGTAAAGCGCTTATGGTTTGCGCCCAACAACCTCAAAAAAGCAGCTTTAGACCCACAGTTTACCAAAGGGCTTTATTTACCCTATTGGACGTTTGATGCTCAACTTTATGCGCAATACACCGGGCAGCGAGGCGAATATTATTATGAGACAAAAAGGGTACGTAACGCCAATGGTAAGATGGTAAGTAAGCGTGTTCGTAAAACCCGATGGTACCCCGCATCTGGCCAAGTATCTGGCTTTGTAGATGACACTTTAGTGGAAGCTTCAAAACAGCGAAAAGGTCGTGTGCCCTCTAAAATAGCACGTTGGAATTTAAAATTATTACAACCCTTTAATTCTAGTTTTTTAAGAGGTTTCGTTACTGAGAAATACACCATTCCGTTACGTCAAGGTCATTTATCAGCAAAGGGAGAAGCCGATCGAATTGCAAAGCGATGGTGCAGACAAGATATTGGCGGAGATACGCAACGGGTGAGCAGCATGCAGGTAAAATTATCAGAGGAGACCTTTAAACATATTTTGTTGCCTGTTTACGTAAGTGCATACAGGTACAATGGAAAAGAATACAATTTCTTTGTCAATGGTGAAAACGGAACCATTTCTGGAACACGACCCTACAGTGCTTGGAAAATATTTTTTACCATACTAGCAGTACTTATTGTTATTGGTTTACTGGTCTTTTTTAACAAGTAACCCAACTAATTGGTGTGGTTTTCTTTATTTTTAAAGGATTCTATACCAAACCTCCCATGAAAAAATTAGTTGTGATTAGTCTGCTTTTGGTGTTTGCCTTTCCTAGTAATGCTCAGGATACTGCTTATGAAAAAGATAGAAACGCCATTCTTAAAATTTTAAAAGCCCAAGAAGATGCATGGAACAACTATGACATTGAAACCTTTATGGAAGGTTATTGGAAATCTGACGAACTTACTTTTTATGGAAGTGGCGGAGTAATTAAAGGTTGGCAGGCAACTCTTGAAAGATACCGAAAGAGCTATCCTTCAAAAGAACATTTTGGCACCTTAAAATTTAAATTCAATGAGATTGCGCCAATTGCTGAAGAAAGCTACTATGTAATGGGAGAATACCATTTAACCCGAAGCGTGGGCGATACTAACGGTATTTTTATGCTTGTTTTAAAGCAAATTAACGGTGAATGGAAAGTAATTGCTGATACCTCAGCAAAAATTAATTGAAGCAATGAACTACGACACCCTTATGTATCTACATTTAGTAACTGTGGTTCCTTGTATTTTTTTAGGGGCTTATGGTCTGTTTGGTAAAAAAGGAACAGCTATCCATAGAACTTTAGGAAAAGTTTACATGGTACTCATGCTATTTACCGCGATAATTAGCCTGTTTATGCCCGCAAGAGTTGGTAGTCAGTTTTTACATCACTTTGGATGGATTCACCTTTTTAGCTTTTTAACTATTTGGACTGTACCTACAGCCTATACCGCTATTAAAAAAGGAAAAATTAAATCACATCAACGAAAAATGGTGTTGCTCTACATAGGAGCAATTGGCATAGCCGGTGGATTTACTCTAGCTCCAGGCCGCTATTTGCATGAGTTGTTTTTTGGTTAATTAAACACCAAACAAACAGGCGCTTCAATTTTATACTCATGAGTATAAATTAAGCCGCCAGAATCTAAATCTCTTTTAAAAACAGTGATGTTATTGCTTTTTTGATTGGCAACAAGTAAAAATTTACCATCAGGGGATAACGTGAAATTTCGGGGCCAATCTCCTTGTACACTTTCTCTACCTACAGTTGCAATCTTACCAGAATCTTTATCAACTTTAAAGATGACAATTGTATTTTCACCTCGGTTAGAACCGTATAAAAAATTTCCGTCTGGGGATAAATGTACATCCGCACAAAAACTTTCACCGTTAAAACCTTCAGCCAATGTAGATATGTTTTGAATTTGACGGTAACTACCCTCTGCATTTTGTTCAAAAACAGTGAGTGTAGCATTCAATTCGTTAATTACATATAAAAAAGAAGCATCAGCGTTAAATACAAAATGTCTGGGGCCTGCACCTTTTGGAAATTCCAGTGTTGCTTGGTTGGCAGGAATCCAGCCATAAGGTTGTTTTGCATATCGTTTTACGGCATCTAAACCCAAATCTGCCACAAATAAGGCGTTTTTATTAAAAATGGCTTTATGTACATGAGCAACACCTGTAGTGTCTGCAGGATTGTGCTGTAGTAATTGACGGTCTGATAAACCGCCCTCAGCAGCTATATCAAAAACGGCTAGGTTGCCACCACTATAATTACTGACCGCTAATTGCCCATTATTAGACAAGGCAACATGGCAAGGATGTGCCCCACCAGTACCCTTTGTATTTATTTCTTCTAACTGCTCCCCAGTAATTTTAAATGCCGTAATTCCTCCGCCATCAGCATCAAAATCGGCTGTTTCTTGAACTGCATAAAGCCTAGTTTTATCTTGAGATAAGGCTAAAAAAGAAGGGTTTGGGAGCTTCGCTTTTAATTGCAATGAATCCAATTCGCCCGTTTCTGGATTGAACTTTACCGTATAAATTCCTTCACTTTGACCATCAGTATATGTGCCTATATAAATTTTCATCCAAGGAGTTTTATCAGTTGTACAAGAAAAAAGCAGTAAACTGCTAACCAGCAGTATATAAAAAGATTTCATGGTTTGGCTTTTAAAAATTCTAAAATACGGAATAGCTAGTTAGTTGGTGTCAATTTATAGTGTACTTCTTTCCATAGATAAATTCCAGTAACAATAGTTGCCAAAACATCGGCAATCGGAAAAGAGAGCCACACCCCAAGTTCACCCAAAAAATTGGGCAACAGCAGAATAAGCGGAATAAAGAAAAATCCTTGTCTCGTTAAGGTTAGTAACAAAGCTGGCACAGCCTTCCCTATGGCTTGAAAATAAGCAGAACCTATAAGCTGAAGGGCAATTATTGGGGTTGCCGCAAATACCAGCCGCATTGCTAAAGGTGCATGTTCTAGTACAAAAGCGTTAGTTTCTTTATCCTTAAGAGGTAAATCGGGCCTATCACTTAAGAACAAACTAGCGATATCCGCTGGAAAAACCATTAAAATGATAAAAACCAAAGTAGCCACTAAGGCCGCATACTTAATAGCGGTGTAGATAGATTCTTTAACACGCTCAAATTTATGCGCGCCGTAATTAAAACCAGCAATGGGTAAAAACCCTTGTGTGACCCCAAAAACTGGAAACAACGCAAACATTAACATACGCCCAATTATTGCATAAACCGCAACTAGAGCTTCGCCACCTAAACTGAATAGAATATTGTTAAGGAGCAAGTAAATTATACTTGTAACGGCTTGCCTAGCAAGAGTAACAAAGCCTAAAGACCCCATTTCTTTTAGAATAGGAAAGTCTAGACCAAGATGAGTAAGGCTAGGTTTAAGTTCTGAGTTTTTTGATAGAAAAAAGTAAAAAATATAGCCAAAGCACAAGAGATAACCTGCCGTTGTTGCCCAAGCTGCACCGTGCATACCCCAGTCTAACAGATATATAAAAACGTAATCTAAAATCAGATTACCAATAGACGGTATAATCATGGCCATCATAGCAAACTTAGGTTTGCCTTCTGCTCTAATAACTGCATTACCCATCATACAAAGCGCTAGAAAAGGCACTCCATATAAAACAATTACATAATAAATTTTAGCCGGTTCAAAGATGGCACCTTTACCACCAAAAGCAGGAATTAGGGTATCTACAAAATACAAGCCTACGGTAACCATAGTAATGGTCACCAGAAGTGTTAAGGTAATTTGGTTCCCAAAGGTTTTTAGGGCTTTTTCTTTATTATCTGCACCTAAAGCTCTAGAAATTATACTTGCTCCTCCAATACCTATTGCCATACCCAAAGCAGCAATAAAAAAAGAAACGGGTAAGACTACATTAATCGCGGCAATGGCAATAGAACCAATCCAATTACCCACGAAAATAGAATCGACTAAAACGTTCAATGACATTACCAAGATACCTATAGAAGCTGGTACCGCCTGTTTTACAAGCAATTTACCAATAGGTTCTATTCCTAATTCTTCAGAGGTTACTTTGGCCATTGAAGCAAAGATACATTAGGCTTCTACTAAACCTGTCTTTTTATGTTTGATGCGCTCAGCAATACTATTCCATAGCACAATTCTTTTTTCTAAAGCTTTTTTACTGTATACCGCAACTTCATTCCATTTAAAATGGTCATTACCACAAAGCTCCTGTATCATTTTCAGCGCAAGCGGTCCGTGGTCGTCACCATCTAATTCAATATGCCTTTTTAAATAATAAGCAAGCTTAGGAAAGCTACTTCCTTGAGCTTCGGCACCTTCAATTATTTTTAAAAACATGTCTGGAATTAAGTCTTCACGACCAAAAGTAAAGGCAGCTGCTATAATATGAGGTTCTTGTGTTTGAATAACAGAAAACGTAAACTTTAAAAAATCTCGTTCTGCTGGTAATAAATTGGCTACCTCTAAAGTGGTATCAAAATTGTCCAAATCCTTAAAATCGGTTAACAACATCTGAATTCTTTGAACATCAGCACCAGCTTCAACCATTGCTTCGAGATACATTTCAAAATGACTTTGCGGAAGCCCATTCACATTAACATCACTTTCTTCTTCTAAGACAATTTCATTAATGAATCTGGCAGCAGCCGAATTCAATTTAGGTTTCCAAGGAAGTGTAGTTGTGGTTAACTGATTTTGCAATGCCTTAAGTAACGACATAAAATCCCATACCGCATACACATGACTTTCCATAAAAAGTCGAATATCATTTATAGATGAAAGTTCTGCGTATAATTCGTGATTTTTTAACTGATTTCTAAGTGGTAAAAGTTCTTTTTCAATAGTTTCAATAGTCATAGCACTTATTTTTTCTAACGAATGTGTAGTTGAGGGAGTTGACCGTCTTTTTCCCAGTTTGTAATCCAATTTACCATTAAGTCTGCCCAATCATCACGGTCATTTAAACAAGCAATGTGTTTGTAAGATTCTCCACCCGCCTCTTTAAATTCTTCTTCACCTTCCATAGCAATTTCTTCTAGAGTTTCTAAACAATCAGAAACAAATGCAGGTGTAATCACAGCCAATTTGGTTTTACCTTCTTTAGCTAATCTTTCAAATTCATAATCAGTATAAGGTTTTAACCAAGGGTCTCCTGCTAAACGAGACTGAAATGAAGTACTATATTTTTCTGGCGCAATACCTAATTCTTTTACGACTAACTCTGTAGTGTCGTAACACTGATGACGGTAGCAGGTGTGATGTGCAACTGAATTAACTTTACAACAGGTACCATCGATTTTACAATGAAACTTTGTAGGGTCAGATTTTCTAATGTGCCTTTCAGGAATACCGTGATAGGAAAACAACACATGGTCATACGCAAACCCTTCTAAACCTTCAGCAATACTTTTTGCTAAAACCTTAATATAATCTTGATTACTATAAAAAGCAGGCATGGTAGTTACTTTAACCTCAGGAAAAAACTGCTGTTGGTCTTCTAAAGCCTTAACCACCACAGTTTCGTATGAAGACATGGCATAATGTGGATATAATGGCACCAATAACACTTCGTCTACACCTTTGTTCACGAGTTCTTGAAAACCTTCTTTAATGCTACCACTACCATAACGCATACCTAAAGCAACAGGCATATTTAATTTATCGGCCACTTTTTCTTTAAAGCGTTCAGAAATTATTATCAAAGGAGAGCCTTCATCCCACCAGATTTTAGCGTATGCCTTTGCAGATTTTTTAGGACGTGTATTTAATATAATACCTCTAACCAGTAGATTTCTCAACAATGGAGGAACGTCTATAACCCTCTCGTCCATTAAAAATTGGTCTAGGTAAGGTTTAACGTCTTTTTTTGTTGGACTATCTGGTGACCCAAGATTAACAAGAAGAACTCCTTTTTTCATAGCAGATTTTCGTTTTAACAAAAATACGACAGCACAGATTTACTTACGGAATTATGAATTAAGAAGTTTTTTATTGGGAATCAATTTTTCCTATGGCTAACTTGTACACCTATCAATTTAGCAGCTATGCAGCAACTAATGAAAATCTTAACCCAAGACCACCTCTATATTCTTGTTACCATTCTTTTATTATTTATTAGCTATGGTTTGGTTTCTTTCTTTCTTAGAAAAATAGGTAGAAACCCAAAATATTTGCTACCAAAAGGTTCTTTTAAAAAACTTTCTTGGCCGTTGATAATTATTCTATTATCCATTTTTATACGAATTGAATCTTTTAGGGACCTATTGGGTTTAAGTGAATTTGCTTTTTGGTTTAAAAAAGGAAGTACATTACTATTTATTTTTTCATTCACCTGGTTTTTGTTGGTATTGTTAGGGATTGTGAAAAAAATTGTTACCAGCATGTACAATATTGATGAGGCAGACAATCTAAAAGCAAGGCAAGTATACACCCAATTTAATATTTTAGAACGCATTGGAATTTTTGTCATAGTTATTTTAGCCTTGGGCGCGGCATTAATGACATTTGAGTCTATAAGGGAAATAGGCGTAAGTGTATTTGCATCAGCCGGGGTTGCGGGTATTATCATAGGTTTTTCTGCTCAAAAATTTATAGGAACCATAATTGCAGGAATTCAAATTGCCATTGCCCAACCCATTAAATTAGATGATGTAGTTATTGTTGAAGGCGAGTGGGGCCGAATTGAAGAAATAACGTTAACCTATGTGGTCGTAAAAATTTGGGATAAACGACGGTTAATTGTGCCCACCCCCTATTTTATTGATCAACCTTTTCAAAACTGGACCAAAACCAATTCAGATATTTTGGGTACGGTATTTTTATATACCGATTACGATATTCCGTTTGAAGCATTGAGAGCAGAGCTCGACCGTATATTAAACAATACTGATTTGTGGGATGGCGAATTGGGTATCATTCAAGTAACCGATACTAAACCTGCCCATGTAGAAAGCAGAATTTTAGTTAGTGCTAAAGATGCCTCAACCGCTTGGGATTTACGAGTTCATATCCGTGAAAAAATGGTAGTATTTATTCAAAACACATATCCACAAAGTATTGCCAGAACGCGAGTGCGTTTAGAGGACAGTTCTTTAGAAAAACAAAAAGGCGACAGAAATTCTTAAATAGAACTCAGGTATTTTTTAGGAGTAGTACCGTATTTCTTCTTAAACGAAGCTATAAAATGGCTAGCCGTGCTATACCCTACTTTTAATCCAACCTCATTAACATTGTAGCTACCACTTTCGAGCAGCTTGCGGGCATAATCCATCTTATGGTCTAATAAAAATCCGTACACAGAATCGCCATAAATTTGTTTAAAACCCTCTTTCAATTTTTTAACCCCCAACCCAATTTCTTCAGAAAGCTCATTTAAGGTAGGTGGTTCAGCCATACGTTCTATAATAATGTCTTTGGCTAATTTTATTTTACGAACGTTTTCTTCATCAGCCAGAAACGGGCATTGTTGTAAATCGGCATCGTTATTTTTATTAAAATACAGCGCAATAAGTTCATAAACCTTGGCCTTTACGTAGAGCTTTTCCATAGATGGATGCAATACATTACTCATTAACTGGCTAATTACAACCGCCATAGCAGGGGTTAATAGCTCTTGCCCATAATACTTTTTTTCACCAAAAGAAGGGTCTAAAAAGGGTATATGACCAGCATCACTAGAGAAAAGAGAATGAAATTTTTGAATAGACATAATTACAGATACCACCCACGTATTTGGCTGCAAAACCACATCTAAAGGAAGGTCTTTTTGGGTGTTATAGAGTAATAAAGAATTTTCTTCGGTTACTTGTAACTGATAGCTACGATTATTAAAATTAAACACAGCTTCGCCTTTTAAGGAGAAATGCATTTGAATAACTGTTTTATCTAAAAAACGTTCAAAAGCAAAGAGTTCATTACTATCGTTCTGAATACGAAGCAAATAAAAATCATTTTCAAGTTTAATTTCCTTAACGGAACCTTCAGCGATACTTTTCATTTCTAAATAAATTTAAATCCTTTCAAATGATTATTAAGAATCAGTATAAATAACGAATGTGAAACACTATAAAACCTGATAATCCCAATCTTTTAACCATTCAACTACAAAATTACAACATATAGATATTAATTGAACCGCTAGCGTTATTTTTTGCGCAATTGTAATTATATTTTTGCATGCATTATATTTCGAATGAAAGCCTATAACCTTTCTAGACATCATTCTTTTTACGCTGTAGGACTAAGTTACAAGAAGGCAGATGCCTTA
Organism: Croceivirga lutea; assembly: GCF_014235875.1. Taxonomy (GTDB): domain Bacteria; phylum Bacteroidota; class Bacteroidia; order Flavobacteriales; family Flavobacteriaceae; genus Croceivirga; species Croceivirga lutea. Next base: position 340,812 of record NZ_JACJUK010000003.1, read on the forward strand.
CTACGTGGCAAATTTAGTTTAGACGTGCCAGCAATCGATAGGGTTTCTTTAGAAGCCAAAAAGATTGGTGTAGACGGCTTATTAATCATTTCTACCTGCAACAGAACCGAGCTTTATGGCTTTGCACAACATCCTTACGAATTAATTAAATTGTTATGTGATGAAACAAAAGGGTCTGTTGAAGAGTTTCAACAAGTATCTTACGTTTATAAAAACCAAGAAGCGATTGATCATCTTTTCAAAGTTGGTACCGGTTTAGATAGTCAAATACTTGGTGATTTTGAAATTACGAGTCAGATAAAACAAAGTTTCTTTCGTTCCAAAAAGCTAGCGTTAACAAATCACTTTATTGAAAGGTTATGCAATGCAGTGCTTCAGGCAAGTAAACGTATTAAAAACGAAACCGAACTATCAACTGGGGCTACTTCTGTGGCTTTTGCTGCGGTAAAATATATTTTAGACAACGTTGACCAAGTTTCAGACAAGAATATTTTACTTTTTGGAACTGGTAAAATTGGCAGAAATACCTGTGAGAATTTGGTTAAACACACCGCAAACTCGCACATAACTTTAATTAATAGAACTAAAGAAAAAGCAGATAAAATTGCTGGTAAGTTTAATTTAAATGTTCAACCATATGGTCAATTACAATCTGAAATTCGCAAATGCGATATATTAATGGTTGCCACCGGAGCCCAATTACCTACCGTTTCTAAAGCATTACTGCATACTAAAAAACCATTACTAATTTTAGATTTATCAGTTCCTAAAAATGTAGACGATAATGTTACAGATTTAGACAATGTAACCCTGCTACATTTAGACCAACTTTCTCAAATGACTGATGAAACTCTGGAACGTAGAAAAACATTTATTCCCAAAGCTGAAAAGATAATAAGCGAGGTAAAAGCTGATTTTCAAAAATGGCTAGAGACCAGAAAATTTGCTCCAGTAATTAGTGCTTTAAAAGATAAATTGAAAGAAATAAAGTCAGAAGAACTTGATTTTCAATCAAAAAAATTAGCTGATTTTAATGAACAGCAAGCTGAAATAATTTCTGACCGAATTATTCAAAAAATAACAAAGCAGTTTGCCAACCATTTACGCGACCCTAACGTTGATACCGAAGACAGTTTAGAATGGATTCAACAAGTTTTTCATCTTGAAATTCAATCTAAATGAGTAAAGTAATTCGAATAGGAACTCGTGATAGTGAACTTGCTTTATGGCAAGCTACTACTGTTCAAAACAAACTAGAAGAACTTGGGTTTGCCACAGTACTAGTTCCTGTAAAATCTGATGGCGATTTAATCTTAGATAAGCCCTTGTATGAATTGGGAATTACAGGCGTTTTTACCAAAACCTTAGATATCGCCTTAATCAAAGGAGACATAGACATTGCCGTACACTCAATGAAAGACGTACCAACAGCATTGCCTAAAGGTGTAGTTCAGACAGCTGTTTTAGAACGTGCAGCTAATACAGATGTATTGGTTCATTTAGGTCTTGATTTTTTAGAGGGTACTGGAACATTAGCTACAGGTAGTTTGCGAAGAAGAGCACAATGGTTGAACCGCTACCCTTCACATAATGTTGTGGACTTAAGAGGAAATGTGAACACAAGACTGATTAAGATTATTGAAAATGGGTATAACGGTGCTATTTTCGCTAAGGCTGGTCTACAACGCATTAAATTATTACCAAAAGATGCTGTAGAGCTAGATTGGATGATTCCTGCTCCTGCGCAAGGCGCAATGTTAATAGTGGCATTAGAAAACAACAAAGAGGCTATAACTGCCACAAAAAAGTTAAATCACCCTGAAAGTGAAATTGCCGTTACTGTAGAAAGACAGTTTTTACGCACCTTAGAAGGTGGTTGTACCGCACCTATTGGTGCTATTGCAACCATTAAAGAACAAACGGTATTTTTTAAAGGCGCGCTATTTTCTTTAGATGGTAAAACTAAAATTGAAATTGAAAAAACATGTCCGTTAGCCAAAGTAAAAGACTTTGGAGCGCATTGTGCCAAGTTAGTACTTGCTGATGGTGGTAAAGAATTGATGGAAAGTATTAAAAATGAAATCAGTTCTATCAACTAAAATATTGACCACCGCCCAACAACATCTTTTATTAAACGCTGGGTTAGGCTTTGTACATTACAATGCCATAGAAACAAAACCAATTGGTTTTGAAATACCCAAAAAGCCTTTTGACTATTATATTTTTACGAGTAAAAATGCCGTAAAATCATATGTTAATCAATACGCTGATAAGAAACCTTGTTTTTGTGTTGGTGAAAAAACTAAAGAATTTTTAGAGCTAAATGGATTTGAAATAATTCAACAATTTAAGTACGCGGCTGATTTAGCTGCATATATTACTGAACATTACAAGGATACATCTTTTCTTTTTTTATCTGGTAATCTAAGAAAAGAAGACATACCAAGGCTTTGCGAAAACAAAACTCTTGAGCTTAAAGAGGTGGTGACTTACGAAACCGCATTTAATCCAAAATCTTTTGAGCAAGATTTTGACGGACTTCTTTTTTACAGTCCTAGTGGTGTTCAAAGTTTTACAAAACAAAACAAGGTAAAAGGAACGTGTTTTTGCATTGGAGAAACCACGGCAACCGAAGCAAAAAAACATACAAATAAAATTAAAATTGCTACTAAGCAAACCATTGAAAATGTACTTGTTCAGGCAATTAAACACTTAAAACAAAATGATTAAAAACGATTTATTTCTGCGAGCCTTAAAAGGAGAAACTGTTACTAGGCCTCCTGTTTGGATGATGCGCCAAGCAGGTAGATATTTACCAGAGTTTATGGAGTTAAAAAATAAATATGACTTCTTTACCCGCTGCCAAACACCCGAATTAGCCTCAGAAATTACAGTACAACCCATTCGCAGATACGGCATGGATGCGGCAATATTATTCAGTGATATTTTGGTGATTCCACAAGCCATGAATATTGATGTAGAAATGAAACCAAATTTTGGTCCGTATTTACCTAATCCCATTCGTAACGAAGCAGACTTAGCCAATGTAATTGTACCAGACATTCAAGATAGCTTAGGATATGTATTGGATGCTATAAAAATGACTAAAGAGAAACTCAATAATGAAATTCCGTTAATTGGTTTTGCAGGTTCTCCATGGACAATTTTGTGTTACTGTGTACAAGGCCAAGGCAGTAAAAACTTTGATTTAGCTAAGGGATTATGTTTTTCAGACCCTAAAACCGCTCATGCGTTACTTCAAAAAATAACAGACACAACTATTGCATATTTAAAAGAAAAAGTAAAAGCTGGTTGTAATGCCATTCAAGTTTTTGACTCTTGGGGTGGAATGCTATCGCCGGTAGATTACCAAGAATTCTCAATGCAATATATGCAGCAAATTGTAGATGCGCTTAAAGATGAAATTCCTGTTATTCTATTTGGCAAAGGGTGCTGGTTTGCTTTAAATGATATGGCTAAGAGCGGTGCTTCTGCCTTGGGTGTAGATTGGACATGCTCACCAAAAAACGCGAGATATTTATCAGGAGGTCAAATAACACTACAAGGTAACTTTGACCCCTCTAGATTACTTTCACCCCCTGCAGCTATCAAAAAAATGGTAAAACAGATGATAGATGAGTTTGGCAAAGACCGTTACATAGTAAATTTAGGACATGGTATTTTACCTAATATACCCATAGAAAACGCAGGTGCCTTTATTGAAGCAGTCAAAGAATATAGTGCCTAATACACTGCAATGAATATTTCAATAGCAAACTATAGCCTGGCTCCCATTCATGAAAAAGATGCGTGGCGCTTATGCAATTTTGTAGTTTCTAACGAAAGCCGATTAAAAACCTATTTTCCTAAAACTTTAGAACAAAACCTAACACCAACTTTAGCCGAAATTTTTGTTGCTAAAAAAGTAAAGCAATTCCATACCAATGAAGAGTATTTGTTTGTAATTAAAGAAAATGAAAATAGAACAATAATAGGACTGGTATATCTAAAAGAACTTCAAAAGAAACAAGGACAAGGTGAATTGGCCTATTGTATTGGATACCAATATGAAAATAAAGGAATCATTAGTGCTTTTTTAAAGCGAATAATTTCTTGGAGCTTAACTGAAATAGGACTCGACACTTTACAAATTATGGTACATAAAAGTAATGTGGCCAGTATAAAAGTTGCTTTAAAAAATAACTTTCATTTTGTAAAGCAGGCACCAAAGGCTCATCAATTACCTAATGGAGAATTAGTTACTATGCAGTTGTATGAACTTAATTATATCTCAAAAAATAACCTTTGAAGATTACAACGCTAATAAAGAGTTTTAAAAGGTTACAATGGGTAGAGCTCATCAAATTAGTAAAGCTGGGTATGCAACATTTACCCTTTATATTACCCACTTACAGGGCAACAAAAAGCTGCATGATAGTTTCTACAGCTAATTTTGGTAGAGCACATTATAAAAATGGACCTGCAAATGCTTTTAGACATGCCTATTGGAACTATGCTATTGCCAAAGCATGTGAAAAGTATAGTACAAACACCAAAAAAATTGTTTCTTGGACAAAAGATATAACAGATTGGCATGAGTTTGCTTTTCCTAACAGAGAGTTAGCAAAAGTTATGGACTGTCATAACAACTTAGTAGGTTTAGTAACCTACCAAGAACAATCTTTTTCAACTTCAGAAGAAGCAATTAACTATTTTTTAGAACTTGCAGAAAACTCTGTAAAAATTAAGCATTCAAACGAAACAAAAAACTTAAAATACTCATTGGTACATATTACAGCGTCAGATGAAAGATAAATTTTACACCTACATCCAAGAATTACAAAATACCATAACCCATAGGCTTGAAACCATTGATGGAAAAGCAAAATTTCAGGAAGATGTATGGCAAAGACCAGAAGGTGGTGGTGGCAGAACTAGAGTTATTGAAAATGGAAATGTGTTTGAAAAAGGTGGTGTAAATATCTCCGCGGTTCATGGCGCCTTACCAGAAAGTATGCAAAAGTATTTTGGAGTAAAAGATGCTGATTTCTTTGCCTGCGGGTTAAGTCTGGTTTTACATCCAAAAAATCCGTTTGTACCAACTGTACATGCAAATTGGCGTTATTTTGAGATGTATGACAAAAACGGAAACATTGTTGATCAATGGTTTGGTGGAGGTCAAGACTTAACGCCATATTATTTATTTGAAGAAGATGCAAAGCATTTTCATTCCATTTGTAAAAAAGCTTGTGACGCGCATGACGCTAATTTTTATGCTAATTATAAAAAACGTTGTGACGAATACTTTTACAACACCCATAGAAATGAAGCCCGAGGTATTGGAGGTTTGTTCTTTGACTATCTAAAAAAAGACAAACAAATGCAGATGCAAGACTGGTATAGTTTTGTGACAGCTGTTGGTGATAGTTTTCTTGATGCTTATGTGCCTATTGTTTTAAAGCGAAAAGATATAGCGTACACAGAAGAGCACCGTAACTGGCAAGAAATTAGAAGAGGCAGATATGTTGAATTTAATTTAGTGCATGATAAAGGAACACTTTTTGGGTTAAGAACTAATGGAAGAATTGAAAGCATACTAATGAGTTTGCCTCCATATGTACAATGGGTCTACAATCACACCCCTGAACCGGGAAGCGAAGAAGAAAAATTAGTTCAAGTATTACAAAAACCTAAAACTTGGGTTTAATACCTAAATTTAAGACATGAAATTAACGCTTTACCAAGTTGATGCTTTTGCAGAAAAGGTTTTTGAAGGTAACCCGGCGGCTATTTGCCCCTTAGAAGAATGGTTACCAACAGTTACGATGCAAAAAATTGCTCAAGAAAATAACCTTTCAGAAACTGCCTTTATCTTACGTAAAAACGATGGCTTTGAGATTCGATGGTTTACTGCCGAGATTGAGGTAGATTTATGCGGCCATGCCACACTAGCTGCCGCCCATGCAATATTCAATTACCTGAATTACCAAGAGAATACCATTCAGTTTTTTTCTCCTCGTAGTGGTAAGTTATCAGTATTTAAGGATGAAAATAATTTATTAACCCTAGACTTTCCTACTGATGAGACAACAATTCTTGAAAATAAAAATGAAATAAATGAAGCCATTGGTCTAGCTCCTCTTGTAACTATCAAAGGCAAAACAGACTATTTACTTATCTACAGAAGTCAAAAAGAAATTGAAGCCATTACTCCAAATTTCCATTTAGTAAATCAGTTAGATTGTCGTGGGGTTATTGTAAGCGCACCAGGTGAAAAAGTTGATTTTGTTTCACGCTTTTTTGCGCCACAATGCAGTATACCTGAAGACCCAGTAACAGGCTCGGCACACACTACTATGATTCCGTACTGGTCTAAAGAATTAGGAAAAACTAAACTTACCGCCAAACAACTTTCTGAACGTGGTGGTTATTTGGTTTGTGAGTTCTTAGGAGACCGTGTTAAAATTGCTGGTAACGCAGTTACCTATTTAATTGGGGAGATATACATATAATTCATCTTAATCCTAACAACTTAATACTCATAACAAAAGAACAATGTATCCACTTATAAGAAACAGAAGATTACGTCAATCAGAAGCTATTAGAAGATTAGTTCGTGAAACCATTATCACTCCAGATGATTTTTTAGTTCCTCTGTTTGTCGTTGAAGGCAAAAATGTAAAAGAAGAAATTACATCAATGCCAAACTATTATCGCCTAAGTCTTGATAATTTAGAAAAAGAGGTAAAAGAATTATGGCAAATGGGTTTGTGCTCAGTTTTGTTATTTGTAAAGGTACCAGATAATTTAAAAGACAATAAAGGAACCGAAGCTCTTAATGCTGATGGATTAATGCAGCGTGCTATTAAAACAGTAAAAAATGCCTGCCCAAGTATGCTGGTTATGACTGATGTAGCTTTAGATCCTTTTTCAACTTACGGGCATGATGGTATTGTGGCCGAAGGTCAGATTTTAAATGATGAAACTTCAGATGTTTTAGCAGAAATGAGCATTAGCCACGCCAAAGCAGGAGCCGATGTTGTTGCCCCTAGTGATATGATGGATGGTAGAATTCTGACGATTAGAGAAGCGTTAGAAGATGAAGGATTTACCAATACCGGAATTATGAGTTATTCTGCTAAATACGCTAGTGCGTTTTACGGGCCATTTAGAGATGCCTTAGATTCTGCACCTGTTGCTATTAAAGACGTGCCTAAGGATAAGAAAACCTATCAAATGGATTATGCCAACCGGTATGAAGCTATTAAAGAAACCCAAATGGATGTTGATGAAGGTGCTGATATTGTAATGGTAAAACCCGGTTTATGTTATTTAGATATTGTTAGAGAAATACGCAATGAGGTTGAAGTACCTGTTGCTGTTTACCAAGTTTCAGGAGAGTATGCTATGCTAAAAGCTGCTGCTGAAAAAGGATGGTTAGACCATGATGCCGTAATGTTAGAACAGGTAACAGCTATCAAACGTGCTGGCGCAAACATTATAGCTTCTTATTTTGCAAAAGATGTTGTTCGGCTATTAGACCACTAATAATCTAGTTTTGTTGTAAATAGCAACGCAGATTAAGAGGTTGATTACTGTTTACAAGAGTTCTTCGCAACTAAATCCGTTCCTGTTTAACAACGCAGAAACTGCATTTGGGTCAGGGCTAAGAGTTTCAACCCGGAGGATATTATCGCAATCCTCCAAGTCAAAATTCCAGTGTCCGTTTTTATTGATTAATCGGTTTAAGTAGGGGGTTAATAGATTAATACTCCCTTTATTCCGTACAGAAGTTTTAAAAACCAATACTGTTTTCATTTTTAATCTCTTTCGTAAAACAATGGCGGTTCAATACCTAAAGACCTTAAATACACATAGCCTTGTCCTCGGTGGTGAATTTCGTTTTCAATAAAGTAGGCTAAAGCCGACTGTACCGTGCCAGGAAACTGACCAAAAGACATAATTTCTTTATTAAAATCAATTGCATCTATTTTTTCCCAATGCGCATTAATCTTTTGAGTTGCATTATCCCACGCTTCAAGAATATTCTGCTTTTTATTTTCGTGATTCATTTGTTCATTAAGTTCAGCAGAAATACCAGTTACTATTTCTCGCAAACCTGGTTCAGCAATACCTAAAAGTTCCATAGCCATTTCAGAAAATGGTCGCATTCCACCAATTGAATAATTAAAAAATTCTTTTTCAGGAAAAGCTTCAATAACCTTTCTAGTTAATCTTCTATGCGCTTGCCAATCTTTTAAAAGTTGGTCTTTTGTAATTACTTCATTTACTGTTTTTTCCATGATTTAAAGAGTTTATTTTTGATTACAGCAACAAAACTAAAAGTGACTAGTGACAGCCCTTTGTCAGTAGTAAAAAATAAATTCTAAAAAAGCACCTGACATACGGTTGTCATTAGGTACATATAGCTTAGCACATTAGATATATTTTTATGAAAAACAAAAGGCCTGTAGACTTTAGTCTGAAATCCTATCTTTGGAATATAGGCCACTTACTTATGGGTATGGATACTGTTAAAAGATTTGACCGCATTGTTGCAATCCTAATTCAATTGCAATCTAAACGTATTGTAAAAGCCCAAGAATTAGCCGATCGCTTTGAAGTTAGTCTACGAACCATCTACAGAGATGTTAGAACTTTAGAGGCTGCAGGAGTTCCTATAGTGAGTGAGGCAGGCATTGGTTATTCTATAATGGATGGCTATCGGTTACCGCCTGTAATGTTTACCAAAGAAGAAGCGGGTAGTTTTGTAGCCGCAGAAAAACTAATGCAAAATTTTACTGATAAGTCGTTAGGTGCTTATCATGAATCTGCCATGCTTAAATTAAAATCAGTGCTTCGGGGTGCAGAAAAAGACTGGATTGAAAGTCTTGAAAATCAAATACAAATTTCACCTTCGCAAGAAATATTTAATACTGCCGTACCAAACGCTTTAGAAGTTCTATTCGAAAGTATAGCCGAGAAAAAACAAGTTAAAGTAAACTATGAATCTATACAGGCAGACAAACCAACTGAACGGATTCTAGAGCCTGTAGGGGTTTTTAATGAAAATAACTTTTGGTATGTTTTAGCCTATTGCCAGTTAAGACAAGCTTATCGGCAATTTAGAACAGACAGAATTCATCACATTCAGCGAACCAACACGCCTTTTTTACAAAGTCATAAGTCTGTAGACGAATTGCGAGACAAACAACCTAGTCAAAAAACTAAAGTGCGAATTTTAGTAGATAAAAGAATTGCAAAATATTTAAAAGGAAGTCGTAAAAGTTTAGGTTTTGTTTCTGAAATTAAACATGACACTCAATTAGAAATGGTTTTTATGGTTGATGATGTAGAGAATCATTTTGCTAGATGGTATATTTCTTTTGGCGATTATGCCCGTATTTTAGAACCAGATTCATTAAAACACAGAATTAAAAGTTTAATTGAAAAACAACAAGCACGATTAGCTTAAAAATGAAATTCACACACTCCATATTGTTGATTTGTTTGTTGTGCTTCAATACAGTTATAAACGCACAAAACATTAGCAAGCAACAATTTGAGTATCAGATTGTTTCAATTATAACAAATGGTATACACAATGAAGCATTCCCCGGCGCACAGCTTTTAGTAGCTCAAAATGATAGTATAGTTTATCATCAAGCCTTTGGACATCATACCTATGACAGTGTACAAAAAGTGAATATTACTGATTTGTATGATTTAGCCTCGGTAACTAAAATTACAGGTGCTTTACCAGCATTGATGAAACTTGTTGATGAAGGATTTGTTGACCTAGACGAACCATTTTCAAAGTACTGGAAACCCTGGAGAAAAAGAAAAAACAAACAAGAACTTACACTAAGAGAAATATTGGCACACCAAGCAGGTTTAGCGCCTTATATTGTATTTCTTACTAAAGTAACAAAGAAAAATGGAAAGCTAAAAAAGCGTTTTGTTAGGTCTACACCTCAAAAAAGGTATTCAACACAAGCTTACGAAGCTATCTATATCAAAGATGGATTTAAGAATAAAGTGTACCGTAACATCAACCGCTCTAACGTTTCTGATGATAAAACCTATAGGTATTCCGGCTTATCTTTTCTAATTTACCCCAAACTTATAGAAGACCTTACCGGTACAACATATACTGCATATCTTAAGAATAATTTTTATCAACCAGTGGGAGCAACTACTTTAGGTTATTTGCCAATGAAAAAAAGCTATCCCAACCAAATTGTTCCAACAGAACAAGACACTTTGTTTAGACATACCTTAACTAAAGGTTGGGTACACGATGAAAACGCGGCACTACTTGGTGGTATATCTGGCAATGCCGGACTTTTTGGAACTGCTGATGATCTATTTAAAATTATGTTGCTATACCAGAATTTTGGAAAATTGGGTAATCAACGCCTACTATCAGAAAGTGTGGTAAAAGAATTTACCAAAATTCAATTTCCTGAAAATGATAACAGACGAGGGCTAGGATTTGACAAACCTTTATTAGGCAATGATACCATTCCCCTCTCAAAAGCCTACCCCGCCCCATCTGCAAGCACCTCTAGTTTTGGCCATGCAGGATTTACAGGAACATTTGTTTGGGCTGACCCTGAACACCAACTTATTTTTATCTTTCTTTCTAATAGAGTATACCCCACAAGAGCAAATAGGAACCTTTATGCCTTAAATATTCGAACCAAATTGCATCAGTTATGTTATGATTACTTAATTGAGTAGCAATAATAACCCTAGTCAAACTATTTTTTGGCTATTTTTATCGCAATTAAACATTCTATGGGTCTACTCATTTTTTACGCAGTTATTTCAATCTTTTTTTCATTTCTGTGTTCCATTCTAGAAGCCGTTTTGCTTAGTGTAACACCAACTTTTGTTAATGTAAAAAAGAATGAGGGTAAAGCATTTGCCTTTGAACTAGAGAAATTAAAGAAAGACGTTGATAAACCTTTAATTGCTATTTTAACCCTTAATACAATTGCCCATACCGTTGGGGCAATTTTAGTTGGTGGACAGGCAGAGGTTTTATATGGTGATGGGGAAGGTTATGGGGTATTTATTATATCTGCCGTAATGACGATTTTAATCTTAGTAGCTTCTGAAATTATTCCAAAAACAATTGGAGCAACTTATTGGAAACAACTCTCAAATTTTACTGCTAAAGCTTTAAATATCATGGTATTTATCATGAAATGGACCGGGTTACTTTGGGTCTTACAACTATTCACCAAATTAATAGGCTCTAAAGGTGAACACGGCAGCGTACTAAGTAGAGAAGACTTTTCTGCAATGACAGATATTGCCCATGAAGAAGGTGTTTTTGAAGAGTCAGAATCAAAAGTGATAAAGAATTTATTGTCTTTTGATGAAATATTAGCAAAAGATGTAATGACTCCCAGAACAGTTATGAAAATTGCATCTGAAGACACCTCAATTGCAGATTTCTTCGAGGCTAACAAACCATTGCGGTTTTCTAGAATTCCTGTTTTTAAAGACAGAGCTGATAACATTACTGGTTTTATCTTAAAAGACGAAATGCTTGAAGCCATTGTAAACAAAGAAGGAAAAAATCCGTTGGGCACAATAAAAAGAGAAATGTTGGTGTCTAGCAGAACCAAGCCTATCCCAGATTTACTAAAAATGTTTGTAGAGAAAAAAGAACAAATAACTTTGGTTGTAGACGAGTATGGTTCCGTTAGTGGATTGGTAACCATGGAAGATGTTATTGAAACACTCTTAGGTTTAGAAATTATGGATGAGATGGATAATGTTGAAGATTTACAAGTACTTGCTCGCAAAAACTGGGAAACTAGGGCTAAACGTTTGGGCTTGATTCCAGAGCAAAGTCCAGACGAAGAATAACCTTATGGAAACAGCCATTTTAAACACCCCCTTAGGATTTACCCAGATTGAAGGTAATGAAAATGGAATTGCTTCAATAACTGTATTCGACGAGGACTTGCAATCTGATATTGTACCTGAAGTATTACAGGATGCTGTATATCAATTACAAGAATATTTTGAAGGCAAACGAACTTCTTTTGACCTAACGCTTAATCCACAAGGAACCGATTTTCAAAAGCGAGTTTGGACCGCTTTACAACAAATTCCTTACGGCAAAACCACCTCATATTTAGAACTTTCAAAAACCCTTGGCGATGTAAAAGCCATTAGAGCCGTTGCTGCCGCAAATGGTAAGAACCCCTTATGGATTGTTATTCCTTGTCACCGAGTAATTGGTAGTAATGGTGATTTAACGGGTTATGCAGGTGGCCTACATCGTAAAAAATGGTTACTAAATCACGAAAGTCCGGTTAAACAACAAAGCTTGTTTTAACAACTAAAGTTTTTTGTAACTTTCTTAAATGCTAACCAGAATACTATTAGAAAACATACTGTTTCTAGATATAGAAACCGTACCAGAGTTTAAAGAATTTTCTACGCTAACTGAAGAAAAACAACAACTTTGGGAACAAAAGACGGCCTATCAACGAAAAGAAGAAATAAGTGCAGACGACTTTTACAAACGTGCAGGTATTTGGGCAGAGTTCGGTAAAATTGTATGCATATCTGTAGGTTACTTTGTTTTTAAAGGTGACATTAGAAACTTTAGAGTCACTAGTTTTTCAGGTGAAGAAATCTCTTTACTCAAAGAATTTAGAAACGTACTCAATCAACATTTTAATCAAGCCAAACATTTACTTTGCGCGCATAACGGTAAAGAATTTGATTTTCCGTACATAGCCCGTAGAATGCTTATTCACGGTGTTACATTACCCTACAAATTAGATTTGTTTGGTAAAAAACCATGGGAAGTTCCTCACCTAGATACCATGGAACTATGGAAGTTTGGAGATTATAAACACTATACTTCTTTAAAATTGATGGCAAATGTATTGGGCATTCCTTCCCCTAAAGAAGATATGGATGGTAGCATGGTGCGTGATGTATTTTATAAAGAAAACGATTTGGAACGAATTGTTACCTATTGTGAGCTAGATGTTGTTACTACAGCTCAAGTGTTTTTACGCTTACGGGGAGATGAATTATTAGCTGATAATGAAATTAAGAAAGTGTAGTGTCTAACTTTATTCAGATTGAACCAGTCTTACCATCATTAAATATTAAAAATGATATTGCTTGGCATAAAAAATATACTGGATTTGAAGCCGTCTTTGGTGATGAAATGTATGCTGGGTTGAAAAGAGACCATTTATGCATTCATCTACAATGGCATGCAGACACCAATGATGACCCGTTACTTGGAGGTTCAGTAATTAAACTTTTTGTAAAAGATATATACCCCATTTTTGAAGAATTCATGGGAAGAGGTACGGTAACCAAAGATAAATTACGATTAAATACCCCCTGGGGGACCCATGAATTTGGTTTTTATGATTTAAACCAAAACAGCATTTATATAGTTAAAGACGTGTCTTAATGTTTAATAAACTTCTTTGTTTTTGTTTTTCCTTCATCATGAATAGAAATAAAATATACTCCTGAAGCTAGGTCTGAAACCTTTACAGAACCTTGAAACCTACCCTGTTTAATAATAAAACCAGCCTGGTCTAAAACCTGATAGTACGTATTTCGAGAACGCTCTGTAGCAATCATCAACTCGCTTTCAACTGGGTTTGGGTAAAGTACTAATTGCATTTTTTCCCATTGGGTTGCATCACCTATTTGTGTAGCTCCGCCATCAAAAACAAAACTAATTTCTTCTGAAAATTCAGATACTAAATTCTCACTACACACACTTCTAACCCTTGCCTTATAGCGTACGCCTTTTTGTAATCCTAAAAGTTCAAATCTATTATCGAATAAAGCTTGTACTGCCCATAACTCATCATCTTCTGCTTTATATTGAACCTCATAAAGTGTTTCATCAGATTTATTCCAAAGCAATGTTCCTCCGTTATCAGTAACGGCTGCAATTTTAAAGTCAGTTGGTACATCAATATTGCAATTGCTGTTTTTGATTCCAGAAACTAAGAGTGAAAAATCTTGTAGTGCATTTGTTAATTCTCCTTTATAAGTAACTGTTATGGTATAGAAACCTTCCGGATTTTCAATATTGATTCTTTCATAAGGGTCAACCGTGTTGTCACCCTTAAAAGCAGGTAAATTGGCTTTTGAAGGATTCAATTTCCATGGATAAAAAGTTTCACCGTCTTTAGTTATACGCACATCCAAATCGTTCACCAATCTAGATTTGTAATCATTAGCCTTACCTGATTCTTGTAACTCACCTTCTACATCTGTCCATGATAAAGATGCCGTTAGGGGCTGATTACCCTTTGCTTCTACCGTAATGGAATAAGTGTTTTCTTCGCCTAATCTTTCTTCTATTAAAAAAGTACTGTAGTCTACCCGTTGTAAAAATTGTGCTGCCTTCTTGGTATTTAAAACGCCCCATCCTAATTTATAATCAGGACCAGGAGCAAGAACATCGTCTGCAGTATGTAGTGCTAGGCCCTTAAGTGTAGCCGCTTTCATAAAAGAGCCAAACAGTTGTTCGTAATATTGTTGTAAAAGTAGTAGCGACGCCGATACACCTGGAGTAGCCATTGAAGTTCCAATAGATGTTCCATAGCTTGAGTTATTAGTGGAGGTAGTTGTATACACCGCTGCACCATCACCTGCTAAATCTGGTTTAATACGGCCATCATCTGTTGGTCCGTAACTACTATAGCTAGTGGTTTTAGCACTAATTAAATTTCCATTATCGTCTAACTCAGCCTGTGCACTAGTGACTACAAGTCCGTTCTTAGCTGTTGTAAAACCAACCAATAAATCAAAGCCATCTTCACTCTTACCAGAAATCGGTTCTTGGTTGTGTTTTGATTGTTGGGCGTTACCAGCAGCAGAAACCATTAAATAATAAGGTGCATTATACATAATTTTGTCCCAAGCTCTCGAAATTGGCAAATAGGCACCAAAATACCAGTCTGGTACATTTGAAGTTTTAATCCCATAAGAATGATTAGAAACTAATAAACCGTCTAGGGCGGCATCAATAACTTCAGTTTTGTCATTAGTCCAATCAAAGCTTAAAACTTCCGCATCATACGCTACCCCTTTTGCTTTTTCGTTTATGCCAGTTGCAGAGATTATACCAGTAACCATGGTGGCATGGTTATCAACCTCAATATCAATTTCAGAAGTGGAAATTCTAGTACTAAATTCTTGATGCGATGCTAACGCACTACCAGCATCCCAAATACCCATTGTCATGTTCTCACCTGAAATACCCAAATCTAAACTACCATTCCAATACAAATGATTAGCTCTTGTATTTATACTACTAATTGAAACT
The DNA here is from genome assembly GCF_014235875.1 of Croceivirga lutea. Taxonomy (GTDB): domain Bacteria; phylum Bacteroidota; class Bacteroidia; order Flavobacteriales; family Flavobacteriaceae; genus Croceivirga; species Croceivirga lutea. Next base: position 356,152 of record NZ_JACJUK010000003.1, read on the forward strand.
AATGTGGTATAAAAGATTGGTTCCCCAGCAGCATCAAAATCTAGAACACTTATGGTATTACCATTTGAAGCCTTTTGAAATTTAGGAATTTGTTTATCTAGTAAATAGCTATTTATTTTTTTATCAATTTTATTTTGTTCTAGTTTAAATTCAGTTTTTAATTGATTTAAAACTTCCGCATTGTAAGAAGTGGTGTGTTCTACAGCGTTTGATTGTGCACTGACTATACAAGTAAATGCAAACAATATCCCGAGTAAGGAATTATGTACATTTTTAAAAAGCATTTTGTGGACAAATGCGATAGTCATAAAACAGTAGATTATGTTAGATTTGGGATAGCTAACTTATTTAATCTACCACTTTTGTTAGATGAAATGAAGGATTAATTCGATGAATTACGTAGGTTTTTTCTTACCTATGTTGTAAATCATACATTATTTGATGTAAGACTATTCAAAATATTTTAAAATCAAATAAACTGGAAAGTGGTCGCTATAACCTCCAAGATATTTTTTGCCAGCAAATGTTCTAAACGGACTCCCCTTGTATTTACCTTTCCATTCTTTTAAAAAATCCGGAGCAAAAATTCTCGCTTTTTCAAATGTATGTGTACCTTTTTCTAAATTTAAAAAGCTATGAGAAATAAGAATTTGATCAAATAAATTCCATTTGCCTTTATACTTAGCACTTCCAGAATACGGTGATAATAATTTTTGCATAGGATTAATAAATAACCCTGATTGCATTAGGTATTTTATACTTGCAGAATTAGGGTCATCATTAAAATCTCCCATGATTATACAGTTTAACGATTCGGGCGACTCTTGTATAGTTTCAATCTTTTGAAGAATCAATTTAGCGGCCTTTACACGCTTATATTCAGTTGCTGAAGCACCATCTCTACGAGAAGGCCAATGATTTACAAAAATGTGCACCTCCTCACCATTCAACTCACCATGAACGTATAAGATATCTCTAGTATAATCTCGCTTACCAAAACCATTGGTTATGAGTAAAGGCATTGTTTCTGAAGAAAGCACTTTAAAATGACGGGTATTATAAATTAATCCTGTGTCAATACCTCTTTCATCAGGAGAATCAAAATGAACAAAATCATAAGGTTCATTTTTTAATGCATCTTGCGTTATTAGTTTTCGAACAACATTGCTATTTTCAACCTCAGCGATTCCTAATAGAATTGGAGGAGCCACCATATCATATTCGCCAATTTTTGAAATGGCATAGGCTAATTTTTTTAATTTTCTACGATACCTTTTATCTTTCCATTTATTAAAACCTTTTGGAGTAAAATTATCATCTAGTAAATGTGGGTCATCTACTGTATCAAAAAGGTTTTCTAAATTGTAAAAGGCTATACCATAGGTGTTTTTCTGCTGCATCTACTTTTCTGCGTTAACTGCTAAAAGTTGAAAAATACAAAATGCATCATAAACATTGTTTAGCTTTGCCATTCCAATAAAATATATGCTAGAACAAAAATCAATAGAATACGAAAAAACGGTTTTAATTGGTGTTATCAATCAAAAACAAACTGCTGAAAAAGTTGATGAATATTTAGATGAACTTGAATTTCTAACTTATACTGCGGGTGGAGAGGTAACTAAACGTTTTGTTCAAAAAGTTGATGTACCCAATCCAAAAACCTATATCGGTAGCGGTAAAATGGAAGAGGTTAGAACTTACGTAAAAGAGAATGAAATAGGTTCTGTAATCTTTGATGATGAACTAACCCCTGCGCAACAAAACAACATTGAAAAACTGCTAAAATGTAAGATTTTAGACCGTACAGGACTAATACTAGACATTTTTGCCCAACGAGCGCAGACAAGTTACGCAAGAACACAAGTTGAACTAGCCCAATATGAATATTTATTACCTCGGCTAACGGGTTTATGGACACACCTAGAAAGACAACGAGGTGGTATTGGTATGAGAGGTCCTGGTGAAACAGAAATTGAAACTGATAGACGTATTGTAAGAGACCGCATTGCGTTATTAAAAAAGAAGCTCACCAAAATAGACCGCCAAATGGAAACCCAACGAAGCAATAGGGGTGCTTTGGTACGTGTTGCCTTAGTAGGTTACACCAATGTTGGAAAGTCCACTTTAATGAATGTGATTAGTAAAAGTGAGGTTTTTGCTGAAAATAAACTTTTTGCCACATTAGATACAACGGTTCGTAAAGTGGTATTAGGCAACTTGCCCTTTCTTTTAAGTGATACAGTAGGATTTATTCGAAAACTACCAACACAACTTGTAGAAAGCTTTAAAAGTACTTTAGATGAGGTGCGGGAAGCTGATTTATTGTTACACGTAGTAGATATTTCTCACCCAAATTTTGAAGAGCACGTTGATTCTGTAAATGCTATTCTTGAAGATATTAAAAGTATAAACAAGCCTACCATTATGGTCTTTAATAAAATAGATCAGTATCAACCCGAGCAATTAGATGAAGATGATTTGGTTACTGAAAGAACAACTGCGCATTTTACCCTTGATGAATGGAAAAAAACATGGTTCAACAAAATGGGAGATGCTGTGCTTTTTATATCTGCGCTAAATAAAGAGAACCTTGATGAGTTTCGAAAAAAAGTTTATCAGAAAGTGCGAGAAATTCATGTGACCCGTTTTCCGTACAACAACTTTTTATATCCAGAAAATTTAGATGAATATTCTCAAGAATAAGATTTTAAAGATTTCTCTGATTTACCACAGAAATAGCTCATTTTACATCAAAAAAGATAGCGTTTCAAAAACAGAAACTACATTTGACACTGTAATGATTCCCCCAAATATCGTTATGTCTAACTAAATAACCATCCAACCAAACTTAACTGCAAAGAAAAAGCCCCGAAATATCGGGGCTTTCTTGTTTATATATATCTCTTTTACTAGAATGAGTAGCTCAAGCCTACGGTATAAAATGACTGTAATTCATTATCTGCATCTTCTAATGCTACACCTTGAAAGTTGGCTGCTTCTTGTCTACTATTACGTAAACCAAAATCAAAACCAACGCCAATACCTTTCCATAACGTATATGAGAAATTATTAACCCAAGTCCAGTTGCTTAAATCACTTGTTTCGTAGCTTAAAAATGCAGAAAGGTTAGTTTTAAAACCAATAGCTCCAATCTTACGAGTGTAATCAGCAACAATTTTTGCGCCCAATGAAGATTCAAAAACAGAATCGTTATCCGCAAAAACAAAATTGTAGTTTAAAGGATGAATTACAACTACCATATTAGTAATTGGAGTCCAAGTAGCACCAACACCCAAATCTAAATAACCGGGATCATTAAAGTTATTTAAAAGTGTAGTTCTGTATTCTCCAAGGGCAGAAATTGCGAATTTATCGCTCAATCTTCTACCGTATAATGAAGTAAGTTGAAAAACATCTGTCAATGCTTCAAAATCTTCTGAGTCAGTATCAATATCTTTATTATCTAATTTAACCCAACCAAGATTTAAGTTTAAAGAGTTATTCCAAAAAAACTTATCGTCTTGAAGATTAGCAAAAGCGTTTCCTGTAATACCTATATTACCAGAACTGTTGTTAGGAGTGCCCTGAGCAAACCAGTTATTAAAATTTGAAAGGCTACCCCCTATAGTACCAAAAGCGCCAGTTTTCCACCCGGGTAGGGCATCAATTTGTGCTTGTATTGCATCTGCTCTACCTTGTATAGCCGCAATAGAATCCTGTTTTTCTTTTAAAGTGGTTTTTAACTCATCTTCTGTTTGTGCCACAGCAAAATTTGCTACAAAACAAAAGGCAATTAATGCAAAAATCTTTTTCATGATTAATGTGTTTAGATTACTGTTCATCGATTTTTAGACGCGCAAATGTATAAAAAGTCACACGTATGTTAGATTTATTTTCTTTTAAAAAGAGGAACTGAGGAGCAAGCCTCGCCGTACATTACGCTTTTGGCAACTGCCTGTATCTTTTCAATTGCCATTAAATAAGCATTTTGGGGAACTGGTTTATTACTACAACCTTTAATAATTACAGGCTTATCTTTAAATTGTGATATATCAAGAGAATTTAGAATTTCTGCATAAAGCAACGTATTTAACTCTTCTAAACTACCAACAATAACTTTTTTGGCAAAGGTATTTGCGTGCGAAGCTATGAGCATGTAAGCCCACCCAGGAATAATGGCATCTGTACTGCAGGTTAAGGCTAAATAGGTATCTTGATACTGTTCCCAGTTATGCGCGTTTACTAATTTTCTAAATTCTTTTTCTCTTAAAAGTAAACCTTCAAACAACCAATTAGAAATGTCTAAAACAAGGCGTTGCCCTGGAGGAAAGTGCTCTTCTAAATCAAACGTAATTAGTTTGCTTTGTGCTACCCTATTTATAATTTCTTCAGCCATATTTAAAGTAATCCTAACTCTAATTTTGCTTCTTCACTCATTAAATCTTGAGTCCATGTGGGGTCAAATGTAATTTCAACCTCAGCATCTTTAATTTCGTTAATAGACTTCACCTTTTCTTCTACTTCCACTGGCAATGTTTCTGCTACAGGGCAATTAGGTGAAGTTAAGGTCATTAGTATTTTTACCTCATTATCTTCATTAACCAACACATCATAAATTAGTCCTAATTCATAGATGTCTACTGGTATTTCGGGGTCATAAATAGTTTTTAGCACTCGAACTATTTTCTCGCCTAAATCTTCTGTATCTATAGTTTCTTCGCTCATTTTAATTTAATTGTGTTTGATACGCTACGGCGTAAAGTTTCAATTGTTTTATCATACTTACTAACCCATTGGCTCTAGTTGGAGACAAATGTTCTTTTAAACCAATTTCATCAATAAAATCAGTATCCGCATCAATAATTTCTTGAGGTTTTTGATTGCTAAACACTCTAATAAGCACGGCAATTATACCTTTAGTAATTATAGCGTCGCTATCTGCTGTAAAGACAAGTCTGTCTTTATCTAATTCTGCATGTACCCAAACTTTACTCTGACAACCTTTGATTATATTATCATCTGTTTTGTAGTTTTCATCAATCAAGGGTAAAGATTTACCCATTTCAATGATGTACTCATACTTCTGCATCCAATCATCAAACATTGAGAATTCATCTACAACTTCGTTTTGTATTTCAGAAATGGTCATGTTATTTTTTTTGTAAAAATACAATTCGTTAAAAAGGGAATCAAAACATTAGCAAAACCTTACAACAAATTGCATTGTAAAAAGGTACAGAAGTCTTTTAAATATTGAATCAAAAACGTGTAAATAGTTTACTGCCACGTTTTAAAACGTTTTCATAACGAAGTGTTATTTGAAAAATACCGTCATTACTTATGGCTAGGCCCTCTGTTCTAAGACTTGTTTGATTACCATACCCAAAACTCACCAATAACGAATCAAATACTTGAAAGTTTGTGAAAATACTGTAAGAGTCACCTAGTCGATATACTCCACTTACACCAAACTTGTCTTTCATTAAAAAGTTCAACCCTAAATCAATATCCGCTTGTTCTTTGTCTTGAAATCTGGTAAAAAAGGTTGGCATTACCGAGAAATCATTACCTAATAAAAATACATATCCACTGTGAAAAACAATTGGCAATTTTCTTGTATCTACTTGTAATTCACCAATATCATAATGCAAAGTGTTTAAAAAACTAGGTATCGAGGCACCAGCAAAAAACCAATCATTACTGTATACTACTCCGGCTCCTATATTAAAAACAAATCTATTTACTAAGCCGTTATAAAAATCTTGTAAAGGCCTACTTGCCGTCTCTGGAAAACGGTGGTCCAATAAGTTACCCCTTAATTTTAACCCAAAAGACACATCAGAATCATTTGCCAGCTTTAACACATAGGCAGAAGCCAAGTCGAAATAGGTGTATTGAATATTATCAAACTCATCATTAATAATTGAAAAACCAAAAGCCAGTTTCTTTTTAGCCGGAAAACTAACTAAAGCAGCTTCTCTAGTGTAGTGGTTAAAATCTCGAATTAATTCGGTGCGGTAATTAATGGTAAAATTAGGAGTGCCTTCGATACCCGTCATTGCCGGATTTACGGTAAACGAGTTGTACATATATTGAGAAAACTCAATATTCTCAGCTTCATTATACTGTTGTGCATTTACTAGCGTAAATACTAAAAATAGCGCTATGATTGCGATTGTATCTCTCACCTAAAGCAAAAACGGAAGAATATAAATCCTATTGTTAACGAAAATCTACGACACTACAATAACATAGTTTTAGCACGTTCAATACCTGCCACTAAGACATCAATCTCTTCTTTGGTATTGTAAAAACTAAAACTAGCTCTAACCGTACCAGGTATTTGATAAAAATCCATAATTGGCTGGGTACAATGGTGCCCTGTTCTTACAGCAATACCTAATTTATCTAAAATAGAGCCTATATCGTACGGATGAATACCCTCAATATTAAATGAAATTACTGATGCTTTGTGTTGCTTAGGGCCATAAATTTTTAAACCATCAATGGCTAGGAGTTTTTCGGTACCATAGGTAAGTAATTCATGCTCATAAGCTGCAATAGCATCAAAACCGATGGAATTCATATAGTCAATTGCTGCTCCAAATGCAATTCCGCCACAAATATTTGGTGTACCGGCCTCAAATTTATGAGGTAAATCAGCATAAGTAGTTTTTTCAAAGGTTACTTCCGCTATCATCTCACCTCCACCTTGATACGGTGGTAATTTTTTTAACCACTCTTCTTTACCATAAAGCATGCCAACACCTGTTGGACCGCACATTTTATGTGCAGATACGGTATAAAAGTCAACATTTAAGGCTTGTACATCTGCTTTTCTATGCGGGGCTGCTTGAGCACCATCTATTAGTACAGCTGCTCCAACATTGTGTGCAGCATCAATAATTTCTTTGATAGGATTTATAGTTCCTAAGGCATTTGAGACGTGATTACAAAAAACAAGTTTTGTTTTGGAAGACAGTAGCTTATAGAATTCTGTCATTATTAGCTCGCCATCTAAACTCATTGGAATTACCTTGAGTACCGCACCTGTGCGCTCACAAAGCATTTGCCACGGCACAATATTACTATGATGTTCCAAAGCAGAAACCAAAATTTCATCACCTTTTTCTAGAATAGTAGCAAAGCCATTGGCCACTAAATTGATACTGTGAGTAGTGCCCGAAGTAAATAATATCTCATGAGCTTTAGCTGCATTAAAATGATTTTGAATTTTTTTACGCGCTTGCTCATAAGCATCAGTAGCTTCTTGTGACAACGTATGTACACCACGATGAATGTTAGCATTGTAATTTTGATAATATGCTACAATTACATCTATTACCTGTTGTGGTGTTTGTGATGTTGCTGCATTATCAAAATACACTAATGGTTTACCATTAACTTCTCTATTAAGAATAGGGAAATCTTTTCTAATTGTTTGTATATCAAGAGTAGTGTTAGCCATAAAAAAAGATTCCCGCTGAAGCGGGAATTTAAATTTTATAATTCGAACCCGAGTCTTACCCCAAGTTTATTCGCAATTAGTTTATTGACCCTTGCTTTAAGTTCTGGTATTCGAACACTTTCTAAAACATTGTTTGCAAAAGCGTACATTAAAAGTGCCCCTGCCTCCTTTTTAGGAATACCTCTAGACTGTAAATAAAACAAAGCATCTTCATCTAACTGACCTATAGTACAACCGTGAGAACATTTTACATCATCTGCAAATATTTCTAATTGTGGTTTTGTATTTAAAGTAGCCTTATCGCTAATTAAAACATTATTATTCTGTTGAAAAGCGTCTGTTTTTTGGGCAATTTTGTCTACAAGAATTTTACCATTGAAAACGCCCGTAGAACTACCGTCATAAATACCCTTATAGTCTTGATGACTTTCACAATTCGGCTGCGCATGATGCACTAAAGTGTAATGGTCAACGTGTTGTTTGCCATCTAAAATAGTTATCCCTTTAAGCGTTGAATCTATACGTTCACCATTTTGATAATAGTTCAAATTATTGCGGGTAAGTTTACCTCCAAAAGAAAAGGTGTGTACACGAACAACGCTATTATCTTTTTGGTCTATATAAGTGTTATCAATTAAAGAAGCGTTTGCGTTATCGTTTTGCAATTTATAGTAATCTACACGGGCATCTTTAGCCGCAAAAATTTCAGTTACAGAGTTTGTAAATACTTCATTAGAAGTTAAACTCTGATGACGCTCTATTACTTGTACTTCAGCATTTTCTTCAGCAATTATTAAGTTTCTTGGTTGAAGCATCAAAGATGCCTCATTACCAGTTGCTAAATGTAAAATTTGAATTGGTTTTCTAGGTGCTTTATTCTTTGGAATATAAATGTAAGCGCCTTCTTTGCTAAACGCCGTATTTAAAGAGGTTAAAGAATCCTCTTTTTTAGCTATTTTATTGAAATACAACTCAATAATCTGACGGTACATGGGCTTTGTTAATGCCGAACTCATAAGGCAAACATCAACACCATCATGTGTGGTTTCAGATAAATAGCTACTGTAAATACCGTCAACAAAAACTATTTTGTAGGTATCTATCTCATGTAGAAAATACTTTTTAATGTCTTTATATTCTAAAGCGCTTTCTTGCTTAGGAAAAACACTAAAGTCTATTTTCTGTAAATTATTTAATGAAGTATACTTCCAAGCTTCCTCTTTTTTAGAAGGAAAACCTTTTGTTTCAAAATTCTTAATGGCTTCAGAACGAATGTCGTGAACAGGGTCATTAACATCAATACCGTCTTCAAAAGCCATAAAGGATGAAACCAATTTGTCTTTTAAATCCATCTTAAGCAACCGTTTCTTGTTTAACCCAATCGTAACCTTTCTCTTCTAACTCTAGAGCTAGTTCTTTACCACCAGATTTGACAATTTTACCATCATGTAAAACATGAACAAAATCTGGAACAATGTAATCTAACAAACGTTGGTAGTGCGTAATAACAATGATAGCATTATCTGAACCACGTAGTTTGTTTACACCATTGGCTACAATACGCAAAGCATCAATATCTAAACCAGAATCTGTTTCATCTAAAATGGCCAGTTTAGGTTCTAGCATTGCCATCTGAAAGATTTCATTTCTTTTCTTTTCACCACCAGAAAAACCTTCGTTTAATGATCGCGACAAAAATTTTCTATCAATCTCTAACAATTCTGCCTTTTCACGAATCTTTTTAAGCATTTCGTTAGCGGGCATATCTTCTAAGCCTTGTGCTTTGCGAGATTCGTTAATGGCTGTTTTAATAAAATTAGTTACTGAAACACCTGGAATTTCAACTGGATATTGAAATGATAAAAAGATACCATTATGAGATCGCTCTTCTGGAGCCATTTCTTCGATATCTTCGCCATCTAGTTCAATATTTCCTTTTTTAATTTCAAATTCTTCTTTACCAGCAATAACCGAAGCCAAGGTACTTTTACCTGAACCGTTTGGACCCATGATAGCGTGTACTTCGCCAGGTTTCACCTCAAGATTTATTCCTTTTAATATTTTTTTACCCTCAATACCGGCGTGTAAATCGTTTATTTTAAGCATTTTCTTTTTCGATTAATTATCCTACAGAACCTTCTAGGCTTATTTCTAATAATTTTTGTGCTTCAACTGCAAACTCCATAGGGAGCTTGTTCAATACTTCTTTACTAAAACCATTTACAATTAAAGCAATAGCTTTTTCAGTATCGATACCTCTTTGGTTACAATAGAAAATTTGGTCTTCACCAATTTTACTAGTTGTAGCCTCATGCTCAATTTGAGCTGATTTATTTTTGGTTTCTATGTACGGAAATGTATGCGCACCGCACTCATTACCCATTAGTAAAGAATCACATTGCGAAAAATTTCGTGCATTTTCAGCGCGACTGTTCACTTGTACCAAACCTCGATAACTATTTTGTGACTTACCCGCAGAAATTCCTTTTGAAATAATGGTACTCTTGGTGTTTTTACCAAGGTGAATCATTTTAGTACCTGTATCTGCTTGTTGATAGTTGTTAGTAACGGCAATGGAATAGAATTCTCCAATAGAATTGTTTCCTTTTAAAACACAAGAAGGATATTTCCAAGTTACTGCAGAACCCGTTTCTACTTGTGTCCAAGATATTTTAGCATTGTTTTCGCAAAGTCCTCTTTTGGTAACAAAATTGAAAACTCCACCTTTTCCTTCTTTATTACCAGGGAACCAGTTTTGAACGGTAGAATACTTAATTTCTGCATCATCTAACGCAATTAATTCTACTACAGCTGCATGCAGCTGATTTTCATCTCTCATTGGTGCTGTACAACCTTCAAGGTAACTTACGTAACTACCTTCATCTGCAACTACCAATGTTCTTTCAAACTGACCTGTACCTGCTTGGTTAATTCTGAAATAGGTAGAAAGTTCCATTGGACAACGCACTCCTTTAGGAATGTAGCAAAAACTACCATCAGAAAAAACTGCAGAATTTAATGCTGCGTAAAAATTGTCTTTTTGAGGTACAACGGAGCCAATATATTTTTTTACCAAATCTGGGTGCTCTTGAATAGCTTCAGATATGGAACAAAAAATGATTCCTTTTTCTGCAAGGGTCTTTTTAAACGTAGTTGCTACAGAAACAGAATCCATAACCACATCAACGGCAACCCCAGCTAACTTTTTTTGTTCATCTAAAGAAATACCTAATTTTTTAAAGGTATCTAACAGCTCAGGGTCAACCTCATCAAGGCTCTCGTATTTTGGTTTTTTATTTGGAGCTGAATAGTATGATATCGCCTGAAAATCAGGTTTCTCATAAGTAACATTAGCCCATTCTGGCTCTTCCATTTCTTGCCAAATACGAAAAGCTTCTAGTCGCCATTCTGTCATCCATTCAGGCTCATTTTTCTTAAGAGATATTGCCTTAACAATATCTTCATTTAAACCCTTAGGAAGTGTATCAGACTCAATATCTGTGTAGAAACCATACTCATATTCTTTGGTTTCCAACTCTTTTTTTAATTCTTCTTCGGTATAAGCCATGTTCTCTTAGTTCAATATTTAGAGTGAAAAACTTTCACCACATCCGCATGTTCTTTGTGCATTAGGATTGTTAAAAACAAAACCTTTACCATTAAGACCACCAGAATATTCCAATGTTGTACCAACCAAATAGAGAAAACTCTTTTTGTCTACAACTATTCTAACTGCATTATCTTCAAAGACCTTATCGCCTTCTAAAGTAGCTTCATCAAATTTTAGTTCATATGATAATCCACTGCAGCCACCACTTTTAACACCAACACGCACAAAGTCTTTGGTGGCATCAAAACCTTCTTCGGTCATTAAAGCCACTACTTTTCTGCGAGCTTGTTCAGAAACTTTAATCATGTATTATCAATCTATTAAAAAGTGCACAAATATACCGCATTAGTAGCATTTTACTATTATCCCTAACATTATTATAACGAATGAGCTAATAAGGTTTTTTTATGCTATTGATTCGCCTTTAATTTCAAGACAACCAGATCTTGTCCTCCCTTGTTTTCAACCATTGGAAAATCTGTACTTGAGGTTTCACCAACTAATAGTATGGAGCTGTCAGAAGTTTCTATTACATCATAGGCAAAATCTAGACCAGTACCGCCTATACTTTGTTGCCATAACAATTGACCATCTTGATTGATTTTGAACACCCAAAAATCATTTTCACCAAAATTTTGAGTGGCATCACCATCAAAGCTTTTTGAATTACCTGCAACCAAAAAACCTCCGTCTTTTGAAGGTTTAATACTATGAGCGGCATCAAAACCAGAACCCCCAAAACTTTTTTGCCATAATAGATTTCCAACACCATCTATTTTAACTACCCAAATATCAGAAACACCGTAGTTTGTAGTTACTTGAACATCTTCACTAAAGGTATTTCCAACAATTAAATAACCGCCATCAATTGTTTTTGAAATGTCTTGGGCTTGGTCTATGCCAGTTCCTCCAAAAGATTGTTCCCATTCCAACGCTCCATTTTTATCAATTTTTACTACCCAGAAATCGTAACTTCCTTTAGAGTTGGAGATATCAAAATCATCACTTTCTGTAAACCCAGCCATTACATAACCGCCATCATGGCCATGTACAGCTGCATAAGCTCTATCGTTATTAGTTCCTCCAAAATATTTGCGCCATTCTAATTCACCGGCAACATTTACTTTTGTACCCCAAAATTCACCAACCCCGTGGGCAGCTAAGCTAGACTTCTCAGTAGCTCCTTCGCCATTTGATGAGGTAACATCTAAAAACCCAGAGAAAAATAAACCCCCATCAATAGTTTCAAGCAAATCATAAGAGTGGTCATGGCCAGAAAATCCAAAACTCTTTTCCCATAAAATATTTCCTGAGCCATCAAGTTTTAAAATCCAGTTATCATGAAAACCTTCATTATTACTGGCATCGCCATCTGAACTTTGCGCATAGCCGGTTATAGCATAGCCCCCATCTGAAGTTTGTACAACCGCTTGCCCTTTATCATCACGGCTACCCCCATACGTCTTTTGCCATTGTAATTTTCCTGCGGCGTCAAATTTTAAAAGCCAATAGTCGTTAACCGCTAAATTTTTTGTGCTTAGGTCTTGGTCTATGCTATTGGTAAAACCGAAAACTGCAAAACCGCCATCACTAGTCGAAATTATAGATCTAGGCGTATCATCACCAGAACCTCCAATACCTTTAATGTATTCAATATTTGAAAAGCTAGCCGGAATTGAGTCAACGCCTTCTACGGTGTACGAATCATCGATACAAGACATGAAAAGAATAGCACAAATAAAATATAAGGCATTTTTCATCTTCTATTCTGATTTTGTAACAATAAACAAACCTGAATTGCTATCGCTAATCAAAATTTTACCACTTTCGAAATAGGGATACACACTCCAGACCCCATCAAAACGAGCAGAATCATTCTGTGGATAAGTATCAAAAAATCCTATTTCATTAAGATTTCCATTTTCAATATCTGTGATATCAATTAGGCGCATACCAGCGGTATAATTTGCCAAATAAAACTCATCACCTAAAACATAGCCGTTATGGTCGATTGCTGCTGTAGAACCCAAATAAACCGTGTGTAAAACCGGATTGTCTAAATCTTGCATATCAAAAACCAATGTTCTAGAATTAAACCCAAAGTTAACCTCATCTAGTTCGTCACCTAACAAGAAAAAACGTTGGTCTTCTGTAAACCAACCTTGATGTGTATAGGCCAATTGGGAATAATTTAAAGATGAAATAGCAACAGGATTATTCTTGTCTGTAAAATCAGCTACAGCAACAACATCTTCATTGGCGCCTATGAATATTTCTCTTCCCACATAGTCAGTATCTGGGCCGTTATAAGTTATCACTTGAGCATCATGAGAATACCCATCTACCCCATAGCCACCTGCGGGGGTAGGGTTTAATGGGTCTTGAATATTTACAAAATGAACGCCTCCATTGTAAGCATCTAATCTATCAGTGCCTACAGGATAGGCAAAGCCTTCGTCTTCATTAATTACAATATTATGAGCATTGGTAATATTAGAATAATAAGCATCTTGGGTAAATGTTTCTGGTGCATTAGCTACATTTCTAAGCTTTGTTAAATCAAAAACTTGCATGCCATGATTACTAGCCTCTGAAACTATAAAGGCATGGTTGCCATAGATTTTTACATCTCTCCATATACTATTAGTAGTTGCGGTAGATAGTTTTCCCAAATAAATAGGTTCATCAGCAGAGATATCTATAAATGCCGTACCATTATCTAAACCTACCAAAGCATATTCTACCCCTGTTTGTTCATCTTTCCAACCCCATACATCATTAGCCAATTCAGCATCCATTGTATTCAAGCTTACAAGAGCCAATAAATCAAAACCGTTACAAGGATACATAAGTGCCATACCATTCTCGCAAGGCGTTTTTGAACTTATTGCAATATCATCATCTGACATAGATTGATCATCATCTGTGATATTGGTTGGTGTAGAAGGAGATTCATTTTTATCACAAGAATACAAAAATACTAACCCTAAGAAAAGTAGGGTGGTAGCTGAAAATTTCATAGCAAAAACAGTTTAAAGTAAAGTTACAAATTAATTTTAGCCATTACCTTTGCAAAATGCTAGAGAACAAAGACAAACAACTTACGCCGTTAGAACAAATGGGTGAGTTTGGACTAATAAAACATCTTACCAAAGATTTTAAGCTAAACCAAGAAACCACTGAATTAGGTATTGGTGACGATGCAGCTGTTCTTGATTTTAAAACCAAGAAAACCGTTATTTCTACAGATTTACTGATTGAAGGTGTACATTTTGATTTAGCCTATATGCCGTTGAAACATCTTGGCTACAAGGCAGTAATAGTAAACCTATCTGACATTTATGCCATGAATGCCTTGGCAACACAAATTACAGTTTCTATTGCCATTTCAAACAGATTTCCTCTTGAAGCTTTAGAAGAATTTTATGCTGGTGTAGCTATGGCCTGCAAAATTTACAATGTAGACTTGGTAGGTGGAGATACCACCTCATCTACAAAAGGTATGCTAATTAGCGTTACAGCAATGGGTATTGTTGATGAAGACAAACTCACTTACCGCTCTGGCGCTAAACCTAATGATTTACTTGTAGTTTCTGGAGACTTAGGTGGTGCTTATTTTGGTTTACAAGTTTTGGAACGTGAAAAAGAAGTTTTTAAAGTAAACCCTAATAACCAGCCCGATTTAGAACCCTACTCTTATGTTGTAGAAAGACAATTAAAACCCGAAGCTCGTAAAGATATTGTAACCATTCTAGAAAAGTTAGAAGTTAAACCTACTGCTATGATTGATATAAGCGATGGATTATCTTCTGAAATTTTACATTTATGTAATTCTAGCAATTTGGGTTGTAATTTATTTGAAGAAAAAATACCCTTAGACCCAACAGTTATAAATGCTGCAGAAGAATTTTCTATAGATAGCACAATGGTAGCTTTAAGTGGAGGTGAAGATTACGAATTGTTATTTACAATTGCGCAAGCAGATTATGATAAAATAAAAGGCAATCCGAACCTTACAGTAATTGGTCATATGACAGATGCTGACCAAGGAGCACATCTAGTAACTCGAGGAAACGAGAAAATAGAATTGAAAGCAAGGGGTTGGAATTCTTTTAGTTAAGATTATGCAACACGCCTTTTAGGTTGTTTAATAGGAGCCAACCTACGATTACGCTTTACATACATTTCATGTAAGGTAGCATTTACTGTTTTGAGTTTTTCAGTCAAAATTGCAAGTTTACCCTCGGCACTGGTAGTGACCTCTTTGTGGCAATGTGCGCAACGATATTCTTTTACGTGACTAGTAACTTGTTTTGAAATAACATAACGGTGGCCGAATAACTGACAGAAAAATCCGGAAATTTTACCACCCTCGGGGGAAGTAGTTTTAGGCATAAGTTTTTAGTTCTTTGATTGTAAGATTCAATTGGGGCAGAATTTTACAATTGTTATTTGTTCATTTTTAACCAATTAGGCATTAGTATTATACGTAACGGTTTTAATCTAAGTATTATTTTATGTAATAAATTGGTATTTAGTTAAATTTTGCTTTGCTTAGAAAGCAAATTCAACAATTTCTTATACGTGGAAATATACAGCTTTGTATTTTTTTAACAAATTATTAGCAAGAAAATGTTCAAAAAAAATGTGCTTTTGATAGGGTTTGCCCTGTTCTCTCTATTTTTTGGGGCCGGCAATCTTATTTTACCCCCAATGCTTGGTTTTAAAGGTGGAGTAGATTGGTTTGTGTTATTATTGGGTTTTTTACTTTCTGCAGTTTTTATTCCTTTATTGGGTATACGAGCACATGCAAGATTACAAGGCACTTTATTTGATTTTGCTAAAAAGGTATCGCCCAATTTCAGCCTTATTTATGCTGTAATTATTTATGTGATTTCTGTTGCATTGCCTTCACCAAGAACAGCTTCTGTAACTCATGAAATGGCAATTGCTCCTTTTTTTACATCTTCAACTTGGCTAACCAGCAGTATCTTCTTTGTACTTGTTTTAATCTTTGTTCTCAATAGATCAAAAATTTTAGACCTCATCGGTAAATTTCTTACTCCGGCAATTTTCTTAATTCTTTTAGCAATAATTGGCATAGCTGTTTTCTCTTTTGAATTTACCTATCAACCTTCAACTTTAAATAATGCACTGGCCATGGGCATCTTAGAAGGCTATCAAACATTTGATGCTATTGGTGCCGTTGTTGTTGGTGGTGTAATTATTGTATCTATTAATCTAAAACACACCCATGAAACTTTTGAGGCAAAGAGAGAACTAATTGCCAAAGGCGGATTATGGGCTGCAATTGCACTTTTATTGGTATATGGTGGCCTAATTTACACAGGTGCTTTATTTCAAAAATCATTTGATACTGACATTACAAGAAGTAATCTTTTAAATGCTATTAGTCTTGAAACACTCGGAGATAAAGCCACTATTTTTTTAAGTATTCTAGTGAGTCTTGCTTGTTTTACAACAGCAGTAGGTATAATTACAGGCGCTTCTGATTTTTCAAAAAGTAGACTAAATAATTCAGAAAAAGCGTATACAATTACTGCAATCTTAAGCTGTATATTAGGTATTTTAATAGGACAGTTTAACGTTGGTTACATCATAGCAATTGCTGTACCTGCATTAATGCTAATATATCCTATTACCATTGTCTTAATTCTATTAAACAATTTACCAGAACGCTTGGCAACAAAGAGCGTATTTAAATGGGTTGTTTTGGTAACAGTTTTCTTTAGCTTACCTGATTTTTTAGGAAGTATTGGATTTGGTGAGGCTATTCAAGGTCTTGCAAAATGGATTCCTTTAAGTAAATATCAAATGGGGTGGGTACTGCCTGCTTTAGTAACCTTTTTAGGTTTAATACTTCTACAAGTACAAACAAAACACAAATAAATTCTAAGATTCTTTATTCTTCTTTTTAACGTAATAAATAGCATAAACAAAAGCTACCAACACTATTACGGGCAAATACGCACCAATGGTTACTCCAATTTCATAAGAACTATCGGGAGCATCTTTAATTTTTTGTTCAATATCAGCTTGCAACAATAGAAGTAATATGACTTTCATAATAGATTTTAGTTTTAGAATTAAGAATTGGAATTCATCAATTCTTCAATTTCATCTGCTTCAATGGGAATATTCTTCATTAAATTAAAGGGTTCTCCTGTTTCTTGGATGACCACATCATCTTCCAATCGAATACCAAAACCTTCATTTGGAATATAAATTCCAGGTTCTACTGTAAAAACCATATTTGCTTGCATTGGGGTTTTTAGTTCTCCATAATCATGGGTATCTAGACCTATATGATGACTAGTACCATGCATAAAATATTTTTTATAAGCTGGTTGGTCTGGGTTTTCATTTTTGACAACTTCTTGGTCTAATAATCCTAAACCTATGAGTTCTGAAGTCATAATCTTACCAACCTCTTTGTGATATTCTGCCCATATGGTACCGGGAACTAACATTTTTGTAGCTTCATTTTTTACACGAAGTACTGCATTGTATACTTCTTTTTGCCTCGCTGTAAATTTTCCGCTAACCGGAATGGTTCTAGTCATATCACTAGAATAGTTAGCATATTCGGCACCAACATCCATAAGAATTAAATCACCAGATTTACATTGTTGGTTATTTTCTACATAATGTAAAACATTGGCGTTATTACCAGAAGCAATAATTGGGGTATAGGCAAATCCTTTACTTCTATTTCTAATAAATTCATGAAGAAATTCAGCCTCTAACTCATACTCCCATACTCCAGGTTGTGTGAACTTCAGAATACGTCTAAATCCTTTTTCAGTAATATCACAAGCCATTTGAAGTAAGTCTAGCTCCTCTGGTTCTTTAACGCCTCTTATGTTTTGTAGAATGGGGTTAGACTTTGCCCAAGCATGCGCCTTAAATTGAGTTTTACACTTTTCAATAAAACGGTCTTCCCTAGTTTGAGTCTCAACGGCTTGTCTGTAATGTTCGTTGGTATTAAAATAAATAGTATCTGCTTCAGTCATTAAATCAAAAAAGACCTTTTCAAAATCAGATAACCAATACACTGTCTCAATACCAGATACCGCTGTTGCCTGCTCTTTTGTAAGTTTTGCTCCTTCCCATACGGCAATATGCTCATTGGTTTCTCTCACAAAAAGCACCTCTTTATGCTTGGGGTTCATTGCCTCTGGAAACAACACTAAAATAGTTTCTTCTTGGTCAGCCCCGCATAGATAAAAAATATCACTATGTTGTTCAAAAGGCATAGTACCATCAGCACTTGTGGGGTAAATATCATTGGAATTAAAAACCGCTATGCTTTTAGGCTTCATATGAGCCATAAATTTTTTACGGTTTTTTATAAAAAGTGAGTTCGGAATTTGATTGTACTTCATTAGTCTTTTTGAATTTCATCAAAAATACCAATTTGATAGCACAAAAAAGGAGCCCGAAGGCTCCTTAAGTCTCACTTTGGTTGCACGTTATTTAGACGTTGCTTTTTTCGGTGCAGTTTACAAACACCATTGTTTTACTAATTCAGACAGACAATTCAAATGTAAACTGGTGTAAATCAACCACCTTTTTTGATATATCGCAAAATATTGTGTAAATCTTTTCGTATTACTCAGCATTTGTGTCAAATGTCACAATTTGTTCGCAATTGAATTCTTCATACCTTGAAAAAAATTTAATTGCCAACACATGAAATACCTTTATTTTCTCTTATTATCTACAGCTATTACCTTAGGTCAACAACCTGCCACTTCATCAGAAAAAGTTACAAGTGCTTTAGAAAAAAAAGCAGTAATCGAGTCTACATCGCTTTTAAAAAATATACCATTTAAAAATATTGGTCCAAGTGTAATGAGTGGTCGAGTTGTAGATTTAGAAGTAAATCCAAATGACCCAACAGAGTTTTATGTAGCATACGCATCTGGAGGTTTATGGCACACAACCGATAACGGAATTTCATTTATACCAATATTAGATAAGGCACCAACACAAAACATAGGAGATATTGCGGTGCATTGGCAAACGCGCACTATCTGGGTTGGTACTGGAGAAAATAATTCATCGCGTTCCAGTTATGCCGGAATTGGTCTATTAAAATCTACAGACCAAGGTAAGACATGGGAAAATATGGGCCTAACAGACTCACACCATATTGGAAGAATACTAATTAACCCATCTAACCCAGATGATGTAGTAGTTGGAGTTACAGGACATTTATATTCAAAGAATACAGAAAGAGGTATTTACAAAACTATTGACGGAGGTAAAACTTGGAATAAAACCTTATTCATAGATGATATTACCGGTATTATTGATGTTACCCATGCTCCAAATAACTATTATACCCAATACGCTGCAGCTTGGCAGAAAGATAGAAAAGCATGGAATTTTGATGGTAGCGGTAAGGGCTCCGGAATTTATAAAAGTATTGATGGTGGCGTTAATTGGACATTGATTTCAACTCCAGAAAGTGGATTCCCGGTAGGGCAAGGAGTTGGTAGAATAGGATTAGCCGCTTTTGATGAGCAAACCATTTATGCTGTTTTAGACAATCAATTTAGGAGAAATGAAGCAGCTAAAGAGAACACCAATTCAACTGAATTAGACAAGGATGATTTTAAAAACATGCAGGTTTCTACCTTTTTAAAATTAGATGACAAAAAACTAAACACTTATTTAAAAACCAACGGCTTTCAAGAGAAATATCGCGCACAAAACGTAAAAAATTTAGTAAGAGATGGGGTTGTTAAACCTATTGATTTATCAAATTACCTGGAAGATGCCAATTCTCTTTTATTTGACACTCCAGTAATTGGCGCTGAAGTGTATAAAACTAATGATGGTGGTAAAACCTGGACAAAAACTAATACAGATTATATAGATGATTTGTTTTACAGTTATGGTTACTACTTTGCTCAAATACGAGTAGACCCAAGCAATAAAGAAAAAATTTATTTAGCAGGCGTACCGCTAATTATGTCAAAAGATGGGGGTAAAACTTTTGAAGCTATTGACAAAGAAAATGTACATTCTGACCACCACGCATTATGGGTAAACCCAAACAAAACAGGCCACTTAATTAATGGTAATGATGGCGGAGTAAATATTACCTATAACGATGGTAAAGTTTGGATGAAAAACAACTCGCCTTCAGTGGGCCAATTCTATGCAATCAATGTAGATAATGAAGAACCTTACAATGTTTATGGTGGATTGCAAGACAATGGTGTTTGGAAAGGTCCAAATAATGCTGAAGAAAATAACAATTGGCAATCTACTGGGAAAAATCCTTGGGAAAGATTAATGGGCGGTGATGGTATGCAAGTACAAGTAGACAATAGAAATTCAAACATTGTGTATACGGGGTTCCAATTTGGAAATTATTTTAGAATTAATCTTAAGGGCAAAATGACTCGCATTATGCCAAAGCATGAACTTGGTGAACGACCATTGAGATTTAATTGGCAAACGCCCATTTTGCTATCATCTCATAACCAAGATATCTTGTATCTGGGAAGTAATAAACTGCATCGTTCAATGAACCAAGGAGATGATTGGAAAGCCATTTCTAAAGACTTAACTAAAGGTGGCAAAAAGGGAAATGTTGCATTTGGTACCCTTACTACAATTAGTGAATCTCCTTTTGAATTTGGTCTATTGTATGTGGGTTCAGATGATGGTCTAGTTCAAATCTCAAAAAATGGCGGAGCAAGCTGGGAGAATATTACTAACGGTTTACCAAGTAATTTGTGGGTTTCAGAAGTAAAAGCATCTGCTCATAAGAAAGAACGCGTTTACGTAACCCTTAACGGATATCGTTGGGATGATTTTACAACTTATATTTTTAAAAGTGATGACTTTGGAAAAACATGGAAAAGCATAGTTGATGGTATACCTATTTCTCCAGTAAATGCACTAGTAGAAGACCCTACGAATGAAAACCTATTGTTTGTTGGAACTGATAACGGTTTATATGGTTCGCTAGACCAAGGTAAAACTTGGCATAATATGCAAAATGGCATACCTAATGTGGCTATTCATGATTTAGTGATACAACCAAAAGCCAATGATTTAGTTGTGGGCACCCATGGAAGAAGTATCTACAAGACTAACATTAGGTTTTTACAAACACTAACGAATGCGAACCTTGCAACTAATCTTGTTCTTGGGAAATTAGATAACCTAAAACATTCTAGAAGATGGGGTAACAGTTGGAGTTCTTGGGGAACGCCAAATACCCCAGGATTAGAAATACCTATTTACAGTAAAGCAGCTAAAAAATATAATGTAACAGTGAAAACTGCAGATAATATTGTAGTTAGTACCACCCAAATAAATGCCGATAAAGGCTTTAATATGTTGTCTTATGATGTTGCTTTTACTAAAGAAGGCAAAGACAACTTTCTAAAAAAGAACAAAATGAAACTAAAAGAAGCCGATAATGGCAAAACCTACCTTCCTAAAGGAAAATATACTGTTTTAGTAGCAGGAAATGGGGTTTCAGAAACTGTTGAATTTGAAATAGAGTAATGCAATTAACCTTAAGCATACCTGCTCTACTATTTCCGGCAATTTCTTTAACTATGTTGGCCTACAATGCTCGGTATTTGGCTATTGCCAATTTGATTCGTCAACTAAATGCCGAGTTTAATAAAACACAAGCCACTCCCTTAAAAATGCAAATAGAATCGCTTAGAAAAAGACTCAATATTATTAAAAACATGCAAGGCACTGCAATTGTGAGTTTTTTATTAGCTGCGGTAACCATGTTTTTAATTTATGTAGAGTTAAATGTCTGGGCCAATATAATATTTGGAATAAGTTTGGTGTTTTTAATGTTATCACTTTTGTTGTCTTTAATTGAAGTTCAACTGTCAACAAAGGCATTAAATATTCAACTAAAAAACATGGAAAAATGAAATTGGTTAAACAGCAAGAACTACCAGAATTGGGAGTAAGCCACAATCCAGAAATTAAAAAGAAAACAATGATTTCTTCTGGAGAAATACCACAGCTTATGATGTTTGGTTCTGCAGTTTTTAAACCCGGTGAAGAGGTGAATCTTCATAAACATGACACAATGGTTGAGGTTTTTTATATCCAAAAAGGAAAGGCCGAATTTACTGTAGAAAATGAGGTACTGTTATTAGAGCCTGGTCATTGCATCACTATAGAAGCTGGAGAGCTGCACAAGCAATCTAATCCATTCAAAGAAAATGTAGAATGGCTATATTTTGGTATTGCTATTTAAGATTTTAAAGTAGGTTTTTTCTTACGTTTATTTAATAAAATTTTATTTAATTTTTTCTAACTTTGATAAGCAACCAACTTTATCTTAATTGATTATGAAAAGGGTCAAGGATATTCCCTATTTTAAAAATATTCGAGAAATCCGAGAGTATTCTTTCGGAAAATTCTACTTTTTCGATGGTCTAGTTATTTCAGAAATAAACCAGGGTATAACCTTCAATTGGAAAATGGCTGAAAGGGCCATAAAAGCAGCCAAAGAAATATTTGGTGATGAAATGCCTGTTGCCTACATATCTAATCGTGTTAATGAGTATTATGTGGTACCTACAGATTGGTCAAAATTTTTTGCTAATCGCCATCGTCTATTATTGTATTCTGTTGTAGGTGAAACCAAAGGCAGTTTTGCCAGTCTAATGTTAGAAAAAATCTTTTTTGGCAGTAGTATAAATAAATTTCATGATATTGAAGATGCCATCTCTTGGAATCTTAAACAATTGAAATCTAAACGCGCCAAAGATTTTATAAATCAAAATGGATTAAGTCCCCACATGAAATAAAGCATCGCCTTGATTAACAACTGCTTGGTTGTTAATGCAAAAAATATAACCATTTATTGGCGACTTAATTTCTTTACTTTTTTTAGCAACCGTATCAGCAACCACTCCAAGTAATGTTCCTTTTTTTATAGCAGAACCATTTTCAATTTTAGGAATAAACATACCCGCTCTAGGTGCCCTTAGCCACCTGGTGGAAGAAAGCTGTTTAGTATATATTTTTTTAGTTGACGATAACTCAATCATATTAAAGTGAGTAAGCACGTTTCTAATACCTATACAACCAAGCATTATAGAATTTTCATCAAAACGCATACTCTCTCCAGCTTCATAAACAATCATTGACTTGCCTTTACTGAATGAAACTTTTCTGAATGAACCAGAAATTAGTTTAGATGCAAAGCTAAACGGTGCATTAAAAATCATTGCTAATTCTTTACTAAAGGCATCATCTTTGGTGTATCTTACTTGTGGGTAATTGCTTCGTTGACCCCCACCGGTATGTAGATCAATTCCAAAATCTACTTGGGGTAAAATCTCCTGCGTATAATGATAGGCTATTCTACTAGCTAGCGAGCCATTTTTACTACCTGAAAAACTTCTATTAACATCTTTACCATCGGGCACATCTCTTGAAAAATGTATAAAACCAAAAATATTGAGCACCGGAACAACAATTACAGCACCGCGTTTAATATTAAATTCTTCAGCCTCCAACATTCTGCGTAAGGTTTCAACACCATTAATTTCATCGCCATGTAAGCCTGCCTGTAATAATATAGTTGGACCTGGTTTACTAGAATTAAAAACATGTACAGGTATATCAATTAGTGTACCCGTAGGTAATCTTGAAATAGGTATACGTAGTTGCTTTGCTTCGCCGGGTTTTACTATTTCATTATTAATTTCAATGAATTTATTTTCGTTTTCTAAGTGCATTTTTCTCTACAAATTCTATAATATGTTTAGCAACATTGACATTGGTAGCAGCTTCTATTCCTTTTAAGCCAGGTGAGGCATTTACTTCAATAAGAACGGGTCCATTTTTGGCTCGCATAATATCAACACCAGCGACACCCAAGCCTAAATAACGGGAGGCATCAATAGCAATTTGTTCTTCTTTTGGGGTTATTTGAACTGCTTCAGTTAATCCACCCCTATGAACATTTGACCTAAAATCGTCTAATTGGCTTTTACGTTTCATACTGGCAATTACCTTACCACCAACCACAACAATTCTCAAATCCTCTCCATTAGCCTCTTCAATATAACGTTGCATTAGAATACTAGTGTCCATTTGATAAAACGTATCTATAATTGATTTAGCTGACTTTTTACTTTCAGCGAGTATAACTCCCCTACCTTGAGTTCCTTCTTGTAATTTTATTATAACGGGTGCACCACCTAAAAGTCTAATCTGATCTTCAATGTTATACGGATTAATTGAGAACAGGGTTTCTGGAATTGGTATACCCTTTTTTGCCATTATTTGAAGTGTTGTGGCCTTGTTTCTTGCTCTTGTAATACCAAGCGCTCTAGCGCTGCTGTAGACACCATTCATTTCAAATTGCTTCACTATAGCAGCACCATGTTTAGTTACCTTGTTACCAATACGTGGAATTACCGCATCAAATTCATTGGTGATATCTTCTTCACCTAAAAAAATTTTAGGATTACCATCACCAAGTTTAACAGAGCACTTTGTATGATCAATCAACTCTACAAAATGTCCTAAATTTTCAGCTTCTTTAGCAATTCTTCTTGTAGAATGAACACCTAAACTAACCGACAGCAAAGCAATATCCATTGAAATAAATTAAGATAGATTTTTCTAATATCGGGCAAAATAATGGTTATAAAAATCTTTAACTTTTTAATAACCCTTTTTGTTCAACATTTTAAACGATTTAATAAGGTTTTAAAAACATTATTGAAACAATTCTTGAATCTTCCTTAAAACCTTTCTAAATAGTAGCAATTGAGTTGTTAATGATTTAGCTGTGCCGTAAATTTGTAATAAAACCAACTACTAATGAGTGGATTGATTAAATCATCGCTGGCCAGAAAAGTAGTAATGGCGTTGTCTGGACTATTTCTGGTCGTTTTTCTTACACAACATTTTGTTATCAACTTTACTTCTGTAATTGCACCAGAAACCTTTAATGAGTGGTCACACTTTATGGGTTACAACCCGCTGGTTCAGTTTGTATTACAACCTATCTTAATTGGTGGGGTAGTAATACATTTTATTATGGGTTTTGTTTTAGAAATTCAGAATAAAAAAGCAAGAGGTATTGGTTATGCAAAATATAATGGAGGTGCAAATGCACCATGGACTTCTAGAAACATGATTATAACTGGTGCAGTTGTACTAGCATTTTTAGGATTACACTTTTATGATTTCTGGGTTCATGAAATGGATTACAAATACGTATCTGGTTTAGCAGAAGACCCAACGCGCTATCATGAAGAAACTGTAGAAAAGTTCGCGCCATTCTGGAGAACAGTTATTTACGTAATTTCATTTGTGCTACTTAGTATGCACTTATGGCACGGATTTAACTCTTCGTTCCAAACTATGGGTGTAAACAACAAGTATTCACCTGCTATTAAAACGATTACTAAACTATTTTCGGTGATAATACCATTAGGCTTCATCTTTATTGCCTTATATCATCACCTTAACCCAATAACACACTAAAGATGGGAGTATTGGAATCAAAAGTACCTAGCGGTCCATTGGCCGAAAAATGGGACAAGCATAAAAACGAAATTAACCTAGTAAATCCGGCTAACAAACGTAACATTGATGTTATCATAGTTGGGACTGGACTTGCTGGTGGTGCCGCCGCTGCTACGCTAGCAGAATTAGGTTACAACGTTAAAACATTTTGCTATCAAGACTCACCTAGACGAGCACACTCTATTGCTGCTCAAGGTGGTATTAATGCTGCAAAAAATTATCAAGGAGATGGCGATAGTGCTTACCGTCTTTTTTACGACACCATAAAAGGTGGAGACTATAGGTCAAGAGAAGCTAACGTATATAGATTAGCACAAGAATCTGTCAACATTATTGACCAATGCGTTGCGCAAGGTGTACCCTTTGCTCGTGAATATGGTGGTTTGCTAGACAACCGTTCTTTTGGTGGAGTTTTAGTTTCTAGAACATTCTATGCAAAAGGGCAAACTGGTCAACAATTATTACTTGGCGCCTACTCAGCCATGAACCGTCAAATTAATCGCGGTAAAATAAAGGCTTACAATCGCCATGAAATGCTAGATTTAGTGCTCGTAGACGGTAAAGCCCGAGGAATAATTGCTAGAGATTTGGTAAGTGGTGAAATTCAAAGACATTCTGCACATGCCGTGGTTTTAGCAACCGGAGGTTATGGTAATGTGTTTTTTCTTTCCACCAATGCTATGGGTAGTAATGTAATGGCTTCTTGGAGAGCGCACAGAAGAGGAGCTTTCTTTGCCAATCCGTGTTTCACACAAATTCACCCAACGTGTATTCCTGTTTCTGGCGAACATCAATCAAAATTAACGTTGATGTCCGAGTCTTTACGAAATGATGGTCGGATCTGGGTTCCAAAGAAAAAAGAAGACGCTGTAGCTATTAGAGAAGGCAGATTAAAACCTACTGAGCTAGCTGAAGAGGATAGAGATTATTACTTGGAAAGAAGATATCCAGCCTTTGGTAACTTAGTACCAAGAGATGTTGCTTCTAGAGCAGCTAAAGAACGTTGTGATGCTGGTTTTGGTGTAAACAAAACTGGTGAAGCTGTTTACTTAGACTTCTCTGCGGCAATTATGCGTTACGGTAAAGAGAAAGCCTTGACTTCTGGAATAAAAAATCCTGATGAGGCCACCATTAAAAAACTTGGTGAAGAAATCATTGAAGCAAAATATGGTAACCTTTTTCAGATGTATGAAAAAATTGTAGACCAAAATCCATATAAAACCCCAATGATGATTTATCCAGCAGTACACTATACTATGGGTGGATTATGGGTAGATTACAATTTACAGACAACAATACCTGGATGTTATTCTGCTGGAGAGGCTAATTTTAGTGATCATGGAGCAAATAGATTAGGAGCTTCAGCTTTAATGCAAGGTTTAGCTGATGGTTACTTTGTTTTACCATACACTATAGGGGATTATCTTTCAGATGATATTAGAACAGGACCAATTTCTACTGAATCTTCTGAATTTGAACAGGCAGAAAAAGATGTTCAAGAAAGAATATCAAAGCTTATGTCAGGATCCGGACAAAATTCTGTTGATTATTACCACAAAAAATTAGGAAAAATTATGTGGAATAAATGCGGAATGGCTAGAAATGAACAAGGGTTAAAAGAAGCTATCAACGAGATTTCAGAATTACGTAAAGACTTCTGGGAAAATGTAAAAGTGCCTGGTTCTTCTGAAGGAAAAAATCAAGAACTTGAAAAGGCAGGTAGAGTTGCAGATTTCTTAGAATTAGGAGAATTATTTGCAAAAGATGCTCTTACTAGAAACGAATCTTGCGGTGGACACTTTAGAGAAGAGTATCAAACTCCTGAAGGTGAAGCGTTACGTGACGATGAAAATTTCAAATTTGTTTCTGCATGGGAGTATAAAGGTGAACCTAAAGACGCTGTTTTACATAAAGAAGATTTGGTTTACGAAAACATTGAATTGAAAACAAGATCTTATAAATAATTGCTATGAAATTATTTTTAAAAATATGGAGACAAGCTAATGCAAACTCCAAAGGAAAGTTTACTGAATATACCTTAGATGGTATTGAAGGAGATATGTCTTTTCTTGAAATGCTAGATATCTTAAATGAAGATTTAATTGCAAAAAGTGAAGAGCCAGTTGAATTTGATCACGACTGTAGAGAAGGTATCTGCGGAATGTGCTCTTTGCAAATTAATGGCGAACCTCATGGACCGGATAGAGGTGTAACTACTTGTCAGTTACACATGAGAAGATTTAGTGATGGTGATACTATCGTAATTGAACCATTTAGAGCAAAAGCATTTCCTGTAATTAAAGATTTAATTGTAGATAGAAGTGCTTTTGATAGGATTCAACAAGCAGGAGGTTATGTATCTGTGAACACTTCAGGTAATACAATCGACGCTAATGCAATTCCTATTGAAAAAGAAAATGCTGACAATGCATTTAATGCAGCAGCGTGTATAGGTTGTGGAGCATGTGTAGCGGCTTGTAAAAATGCCAGTGCTATGTTATTTACCTCAGCCAAAGTATCACAATACGCTTTATTACCGCAAGGACAAGTTGAGGCAACAGATCGTGTAATGAGTATGGTAAAACAAATGGACCTTGAAGGATTTGGCAACTGTACAAATACAGGGGCTTGTGAAGTAGAATGCCCTAAAGGCATCTCACTCGAGAATATTGCTCGAATGAATCGAGAGTATTATGCCGCAAGCATTAAAGGATAATTTTTTAAAACCCTAATCAAATTGATTAGGGTTTTTTATTTTTATTCTATGTACAGCAAACTTCCCCTTTTTTTACTTCTGTTTATTTTCGTGAAATTTAGTTCTGCGCAATTAGACTCTAATTCCGTTTTAGGAATTCCAACTGCTACATTAGCACAAATAAATAGTGTTACTGGTGCGCAAGAAGGAGCAATTGCTTATGCCTCTGACACTGATAAAGTATATAAATTCAATGGTACCTCCTGGGAAGAATTAGCTAATAACAACAATGCTTCTGTTTATTTAGGAGTATTAGTTCTAAACGCTACAGGTAATCAAACCATTACTGGCTTACCATTTCAACCTACTCAAATTAGCTTTGTTGCTCATGCCAATGTAGAAACTTTGAATCTTAACTCTGATAATGGTACCAGAAATAATGAGACCGGTCTGCCAAATTCCTTTGGAACCTCTACTGGTTTTGCCAGAAACGATGGTGGAACTATTATACAACAAAGTATTTATGTGGGTGGCTCGGGTAATTCTATTAATGACATTTCTAGATATGCTTCTAGCGCCCATTGTGTAGGAATAAGATACGGTAATCAAAACGGTGATAACTTAGGTATTACTTCTGCTAGTCTATTATCTTTTAATGTTGATGGATTTACACTGAACGTTGACAGTCTTGCAGATAATGTTGTAGTGCTTTTTAAAGCTTTTGATTAACCCTATACTACACATAATCATAAATCTAATCTCATTAACCAATCAGTTTGTTTATCTGTACCTATCCAATACGGATGTGTTCCTATCTTATAAAAGCCTTTATTTTCGTAAAAATTAATTGCCCTTAAATTAACCTCCCATACACCAAGCCATAAATAGCCTTTTTTAAGGTTTTTAGCGATGTTTTTTACCTCTTCAAGTAAAAGACTACCAAATCCTCTATTTTGAAATTCTGATAGTACATAAATTCGTTCCAACTCAATTCCTTTGTCCTCTTTAAACTCATTTTGATTATCCAAAATATTAAGTTTAAAATAACCAACAATCTCATTTTTACTTAAAGCGAAGTAAAACATTGAATTAAGAGAGCTCAATTCTTTAAGCAACTGTTCTATACTAAAAGCTTGATTTATATAAACCCTAAAGTCTTCAGGATTATTTTGCGCTTTAAAAGCGCTTTTAAATGTACCTACACTGATATTTTTTAGTGTGTGAATATCTGCTAGTGAACATTTTCTAAACGCCAATTCCATCTTACAAATGTATTGAACAAAAAAAGGGATAAAACAGAAACGTTTTACCCCTTTTTTAGTTTTGTTTATAACTAAATCATAAACAGCTTTTTAAATAAATAAAAAAAGAGCTTAAAACTATTGAAGCCGCTCTTTCTATTTATTTCAACATAAGTAGGATTTGGGTAGATTTGGAATTTCATAGCTTCAAGCAATTTGGATGTTTCTAATTCACTATCTAAAACTACTTTTAAACTAAGATTCTTCCAATTATATGTTGTCTAAGAATAACTCAATGTTGTCAAAAAAGTTAAATGCATTTTATCGATATAAAATAACCGTTTATCGACAATATTTAAGGTCTAGAACTAAAAAAAGCTGGAAAATCCAGCTTTATTTTGTTTGAGTAGTGTTGGTGGCTAATACTTTATATCATAAAAAGTTTTTTTACCAACATCATTATACCGCTTAAAAAATCGTTGCGATATACCTGTATTTCTTCATCTACAGGAACTTGATTAAAGTTTGAGTTCATGGGAACAATTTAGCAGGTTAAAAATTCTGGTTAAAAGATATTAAATCAATTGTCCATATCCCAACGTTTTGTTAAAATAAATATTGTAACAGAAAGAAAAATTTGTCCACTATATTTTCATTTCAGCAATTTCTCCTGAAACTATCAATTTTCCCTCTGTGGCAGACTTAATATCATCTACAGTTACACCTGGTGCACGCTCTAATAAATGAAAGGCATTATCTTTAATTTCTAACACAGCCATATTTGTTACAATTTTTGTAACGCAGCCTACTCCTGTTAATGGCAATGAACAATTTTTAAGTAATTTGGATTGACCTGCTTTATTGGTATGCATCATAGCTACAATAATATTTTCTGCCGAGGCTACTAAATCCATTGCCCCACCCATACCTTTTACCATTTTACCTGGTATTTTCCAATTAGCTATATCGCCATTTTCAGCAACTTCCATGGCACCTAAGATTGTTAAATCTACATGTTGTCCTCTAATCATTGCAAAACTAGTTGCTGAATCAAAAAAGGAAGCGCCGGGCAGCGTAGTTATGGTTTGTTTGCCTGCATTTATAATATCAGCGTCTTCTTCCCCATCAAAAGGAAAAGGACCCATACCTAGAACTCCATTTTCACTTTGAAATTCTACACTTATATCATCTCTAACAAAATTTGCCACCAAGGTTGGAATACCTATTCCTAAGTTCACATAAAAACCATCTTTTACCTCTTGCGCAATACGTTTTGCAATTCCGTTCTTATCAAGCATTATTCTTAGTTCTTACAGTTAGTTGTTCAATTCTTTTTTCAAATTTTTCTCCTTGAAAGATACGTTGCACAAATATTCCTGGTACATGAATTTCATTAGGATCTAGCTGCCCAGCTGGGACTAATTCTTCTACTTCAGCAACTGTAATTGTAGCCGCCCCACACATACACGGATTAAAGTTACGAGCAGTACCTTTAAATATTAAATTGCCGGCTTCATCACCTTTCCATGCCTTAACAAATGAAAAATCTGCTTTATACGCATGCTCTAAAACATACATTTTACCATTAAACTCTCGTGTTTCTTTGTCCTCAGCCACTTCAGTACCAAAACCTGCGGGTGTATAAAATGCAGGAAAACCAGCTTGGGCAGCTCTGCACTTTTCAGCTAAAGTGCCCTGAGGGGTAAGTTCCACATCTAACTCCCCACTTAGCATTTGACGTTCAAATTCATCATTCTCGCCTACATAAGAAGAAATCATTTTTTTGATTTGTTTTTTTTGAAGCAATAGCCCCAAACCAAAATCATCTACTCCGGCATTGTTAGAAATACAGGTAATGTTTTTTACTCCTAGTTGAACCAGTTCTTTAATTGCGTTTTCTGGGATTCCGCAAAGGCCAAACCCTCCAAGCATAAAGGTCATGCCATCTTTAACTCCATGCAAAGCATCTTGCACATTGGCCACTTTTTTATTAATCATGAAATATACTTTTAGTCCTTACTAAAAGTACGAATTAAGAAGGGGAATGCTAACCTCTAAAAATCTAAATCGTCTAAATCATCATCTATTTGGAGTTCTTCTTTTTGCTCCTCTAAAAACTTAGCACAATCAACTGTAATAGATAAATCTTCAGGTTCTTCAAAGGCTTCATCTGAAATGCCTAAATCTTCATTATTATAATTTGCTTTCATATATAAACCCCATATAGGCAATGCCATTGATGCACCTTGACCATAGGAAGTTCTTGAAAAATGCGTAGCTCTATCTTCACCGCCAACCCAAACACCAGTAACTAAATTTGGAACCATACCCATAAACCAACCATCACTTTGATTTTGCGTAGTTCCTGTTTTACCGGCGATTGGATTTTTAAATTCATATGGATAGCCTGTTATTATTTCTTTATAAACCGTATTGTATTTGTCAACACCTGTTGTTCTTAATCGTTGACCAGAACCCGCTTCTGTAACGCCTTCCATTAAGTTAACCATGGTATAGGCGACGTCTTTACTTAAAACGTCTCTTGTTTCTGGCACATATTCATACAGTACTGTACCATTTCTATCCTCTATTCGAGTAATTAGTACGGGTTTAACGTATACCCCCTGATTTGCAAAAGTACCATAGGCTCCAACCATTTCATAAACATTCATTTCAGGCGTTCCTAAAGCTATTGAAGGTACTTCTAACATTTCTCTAGTAATACCCATACTTTTGGCAATTTCTAAAACAGAACCTGGGCCAACCTTATCAATTAATTGAGCCGTAATTGTGTTTACTGAATTTGCCAAAGCATTTTTAAGCGTTCTTTTTTCTAAAGAATACTTACCATTAGAGTTTTTTGGACACCATTTTTCAATATTGCCGTGCTTACCAGCTTCAATACAATATTGCGTATCTGGTAAGGAATCACAAGGAGATAAACGCAATTGATCAATGGCCGCCGCGTAGACAAAAGGCTTAAAAGTTGAACCAGCCTGTCTTGCTCCTTGTATCACATTATCATACTGAAAATGTTTATAGTCTACCCCACCAACCCAGGCTTTTACATGCCCAGTTTGAGGCTCCATCGACATCATTGCCGTTCTTAAAAATGTTTTATAATAACGGATAGAATCTAATGGGGTAAGTACAGTATCTTTTTCATAAGAATCACTATTGTAATCAAAAACCGTCATTTGTGTGGGCTTCTTAAAAGATGCTCTAATTTCGTTTTCAGAAACTCCTTTACGCTTCATAGACTTCCAACGAGCTGAATTCTTTATTGCGCGCTCTACAATATTATCTATCTGAGCATCTTCCAGGTCTAAAAATGGTGTAGTTGGATTTCTTTCCTTTGTATTTTGAACGAAAAACTCGGCCTGCAATCTTTTCATGTGGTCTATAACTGCATCTTCTGCATTCTTCTGCATTCTAGAATCAATGGTAGTATAAATTTTAAGTCCGTCTAAATATATATTGTAGTCTTCGCCGTTTGGTTTTTTATTTTCTTTAACCCACTGTTTTAGCCAAGAACGTTGCATGAACATTCTAAAATAGGTGGCTAAACCTTCATTATGTGATTCTGGATTATAATTAATTTTTAATGGTAGTTGTTGAAGCGAATCTTTAGATTTTTCGTCTAAATACCCATACTTTGCCATTTGCGCTAAAACTACGTTACGTCTGTTTTTAGTGCCTTCAGGATTACGGTGCGGTCTTGGGTTATACAAAGAGGAATTTTTAAACATACCCACTAACATAGCACCTTCTTCTACTCGTAATTCTTGTGGTTCTTTACCAAAATAAATTCTAGCAGCAGATCGTAAACCATCGGCATTATTACCAAAATCATAGATATTAAAGTACATAGCAATAATTTCTTCTTTGGTATAATTACGTTCTAAACGGGTAGCAATAACCCATTCTTTAATTTTTTGTGTTAAACGTTCCATTAGATTTTTACTCCCCTGCCCGGTAAACAACTGTTTAGCTAACTGTTGACTAATAGTACTAGCACCACCTTTCTTACCTAAATATGCAAATGCACGAACTGTACCTCTTGCATCTATACCAGCATGATCATGAAAACGGGCATCTTCAGTAGCTATTAGGGCATCTACAACGTGTTTAGGAATGGTATCAAAAGGAATGTCTGTGCGGTTATCTTCAAGATAAATTTTACCAAGGGTTTCCCCGTCAGACGATATAAATTCTGTAGCTAAATTAGTTTGCGGATTTTCTAGAATTTCAAAAGTTGGTAGTTTTCCAAACACGCCCCAAGAGGCCAAAAGAAATACAAGAAAAACTAAAAGAAAAACGGTTAAGAATAACATCCAAAACCACTTAATAAACCTTATAAAACCGTTAGATTTTTTTGAATTAGCTTTCATTAATTACTTAGATTTTTGAATTTCTAAACCAACATCAGTAATACCTAAAAGCTCTTGAATGCCCTCAACCTTACCGTTTTGTCTCATGGCCTGAAAGACGTTTACTTTATATACGCCAGAATCTGAAAATTTGATGTTTTCTTTATACCAAAGCTTACTTTCTTTAAGACTACCCATGCCATTACCCAGCCATTCTCCGCTAGGTTCCGCCATTAGATATTCTAGCGTATCTATTTCTACTTTACCTAAAGGATGCTTTAATTGGGTAATAACAAAAAGATTACTGAATGGATAATCTTCATCATTTCTTACATTCAAAAACAGGTTATAGTTAGCAGTTGAATCTAGACCAGAAAATTCAAAAAAAATAGTATCGTTTTTACTCCAGCTTCCGTTGTTCAAATTTCTGTATTCTGCAAATTCCATATTTGAACCACAAGAGTAAAGTGACACTACAACACCTAAAAGTGCTAAAATTTTACGCATTGGATGGGGACTTTTTATTACGAGGAGGCTTTTGCTTGTTTGTTTTTGGTTTACGCTTTTTACGTTTTTTTCGTTTGGGTTTATCAAAACGGTTTAGGCTATCTTGACCAACCACATTCTCAAAAAGTATTTTTTCTTCGTGAGATTCATCTACATTCACATACTCTTCTAAGCTCGCAGCTTTTTTACCTTTTTTGTTCAGTGCCATAATTTCTATCACATCTGATTTATGTAAGGCATGCCAGTTAGCATTATCGTTTTTATAGCAAAACCATAGTGTCTCTTTAAAAATGTCAACTTTTTGACAAAACGCAATTCCTTTTTCAGTATCAAGCTTAGCATCCTGTGGAGGAAAATCTTTAAGCGCTTCTAAATAAGTATCTAACTCATAGTTAAGACAGCACTTTAATTTACCACATTGTCCTGCGAGTTTTTGAGGGTTTAATGCTAACTGTTGATACCTAGCAGATGCGGTACTAACCGATCTAAAATCTGTAAGCCAGGTTGAGCAACAAAGCTCTCTACCACATGAACCAATACCTCCTAAACGCTGCGCCTCTTGCCGGTAACCTATTTGCCGCATTTCTATTCTAATGCTAAATGCTTTGGCCATATCTTTAATCAGCTGCCTAAAATCTACCCTAGATTCTGCGGTATAATAAAAAGTAGCTTTTGAACCATCTCCTTGAAATTCAACATCACTTAATTTCATTTGAAGATTTAAAGAGATTGCTATTTCACGTGCGCGCTTTTGAATATCTGGCTCTCTGTCTCTGCTTTTTTGCCAAATATCAATATCTCTTTGAGTAGCTTTTCTATAAATTTTTGGTAGTGCTTCGTCTGTATAATCTACCTTTTTCTTCTTCATTTGAACTTTAACTAGCTCTCCTACCAATGTAACTATTCCAACATCATGGCCAGACTTTGCTTGTGTAGCAACTACATCTCCAATAACCAAAGGCAAGTCCTCAGCGTTTCTATAAAATTCTTTTCTACTGTTTTTAAATCTTACCTCAACAACGTCAAAAGGTTTTTGACCTGAAGGTAGTGACATATTTGAAAGCCAATCAAAGACTGTTAGCTTGTTACAACCATCTGAACCGCAAGTACCATTGTTCTTGCAGCCGCGCGGTTGCCCATCCTTTCCGGTTGAACAACTGCTACATCCCATATATAATATCTTAGATCAACCTAAAATAAAGGTTGATTTTGGTTCATAAATAATAGTTCAGTAAATATACCACAATTTAAAAAGTGGATTTATGCTAATTCTTAAATTTTAGCACTTCTGAACGTCCTTTCTTAAATATTTTATTGCTCGCGTGTTTCCCTTTACGAAGTTTCTTTTGCTCTTTATAAGGTAACGCTGCCACTTCTTTACACTTGTCTGAACAACAATTGTTCATTGATTTTGCACAGTCTTCACACTGAATAAACAGTAAATGACAGGCTTCATTTGCGCAATTTACGTGAGTATCACATGGCTTACCGCATTGATGACAATTAGCAATTACCTCATCTGAAATACGCTCTCCCCTTCTATGGTCGAATACAAAATTTTTGCCCTTAAACTTATTTTCTAGACCTTTGTCGCGTACCTGTCTTGTATATTCAATAATACCACCTTCTAATTGGTATACATTTTTAAATCCTTTGTGTTTGTAGTAAGCACTAGCTTTCTCACACCTAATACCTCCGGTACAATACATAACAAGATTCTTATCTTCTTTATGTTCGGCTAGATTTTGTTCAATTAAATCTAGAGAATCTCTAAAGGTATCAACATCTGGCGTAACTGCATTTTCAAAATGGCCAATTTCACTTTCATAGTGATTTCGCATGTCAACCACAACACTATTAGGGTCAGCAATAAGTTTATTAAATTCTTGAGCGCCCACGTGAATTCCTTTATTAGTAACATCAAAAGAATCGTCATTTAAGCCGTCAGCAACAATTTTATGACGCACTTTAACCTTTAGTTTTAAAAAAGACTTGTTGTCTTGTTCAATGGCAATATTCAACCGTACATTTTCTAAAAAACTAATGCTATCTAAATGCAATTTAAACGCATCAAATTTTTTAGCTGGCACAGACAGTTGAGCGTTTATTCCCTCATTGGCTATGTAGATTCTACCTAATACGTCTAGGGCATCCCATGCCAAAAACATATGGTTTCTAAAAATTGTAGTATTTCGGATGTGTGCATATTTATAGAAAGAGATAGTAAGCCGGTCTTCCCCAGCTTCTTCAATAAGTTTTTCTCTTTCTTTTGCACTTAAAGTATTGTACAGTTGCATGCTATATCAAATTTTAAGTAAAAGAATTAAGTGCAAAAATAAAAAAGGCATTCTAATTAAAGAATGCCTAACCACTAGTTCTTCTTTTTCATAGTCTAGAATTTCGTGGCAAAAGAGTTATTATGTAGTTGAGGCAAAAATTAATGTCTTTTAGATGAGAAAATATTAAAAGGTTGCGTTGGAATGTTTTTCTAAAAGAAATGGTAATTTAGTTTTCTAAATGAAAAAGTAAAATGAGCAAAGAAAACGAGGCCAAATTAAAAGCGTTAAAACTTACTTTAGATAAATTAGATAAAACTTACGGTAAAGGTGCTGTTATGAAGTTGGGTGACAGCCAAGTACAAGATGTAGAAGTAATTTCATCTGGTTCTTTAGGGCTAGACTTAGCTTTAGGAGTTGGCGGATATCCGAGAGGAAGAGTAATAGAAATTTACGGTCCAGAATCGTCAGGTAAAACAACCTTAACTTTACATGCTATAGCTGAGGCACAAAAAGCTGGTGGTATTGCGGCTTTTATAGATGCTGAACATGCTTTTGACCGTTTTTACGCCCAAAAACTAGGGGTAGACATTGATAATTTAATTATATCTCAACCAGACCATGGCGAGCAAGCTTTAGAAATTGCTGATAACCTTATACGCTCTGGAGCAATTGACATTGTTATTATTGACTCTGTTGCTGCCTTAACACCTAAAAGTGAAATCGAAGGTGAAATGGGAGATTCTAAAATGGGGCTTCATGCAAGACTTATGTCTCAAGCATTGAGAAAGTTAACCTCAACCATTAGCAAAACTAATTGTACCGTTGTTTTCATTAACCAGTTGCGAGAAAAAATAGGAGTAATGTTTGGTAATCCGGAAACAACAACTGGTGGTAATGCCTTAAAATTCTATGCTTCTGTTCGATTAGATATAAGAAGATCTTCTCAAATTAAAAGCACAGACGGTGAGGTAATGGGTAATAAAACTCGAGTTAAGGTGGTAAAAAACAAGGTAGCTCCGCCATTTAAAACTACAGAGTTTGATATTATGTACGGTGCAGGAATTTCAAAAATTGGTGAAATTCTAGATTTAGGCGTATCCTATGAAATAATTAAGAAAAGTGGCTCATGGTTTAGTTACGGTGATTCAAAATTGGGTCAAGGTAGAGATGCCGTTAAAACCTTATTAGCAGATAATCCAGAATTAACAGAAGAATTAGAAGCTAAAATTAAAGAAGCAATTGAAGCTTTGAAGCAATAAGCTTCAAAAAAATAAAATATCCTCTTTGTTGCGCAACCTGCGTGCTAAAACTGCATCTTGCCTATGAAAAAAAAGTTTAATGAAGAGGATATTTTATACCATAATCTTACTATTTGCGGTATTCTCCGTATCAAGCTGTGATATAGATTCAGATGAAAACTTTCATTTTGTAACACTCAGAATTACTGATGTAGAGTTACCAGAGTCTTTTATTCATAACCAAGTTTACAATATACAAGTTACTTACGAGCGTCTAAATGGGTGTACCTATTTTGAAGGATTCGATGTTCAAAAACCCTATTTAACAACAAGAGAAATTGTAGCTATTGGTACTGAGTTAGACGATGCTCAATGCACACATGCAGTTGAAGAGGCTGTTGCAACATTTAATTTTCAAGTGCTTTATGATGAAACCTATACTTTTCGTTTCTTTAATGGCTTGGATGAAAATAATGAACCCATCTATTTAGAATATGAAGTAGAAGTTCAGAATTAATTACAATAACCAACAAAACTGCTTAAAACTAAATAATTTGACTCTTGACGAGCTCATAACCAACTGCAAAAAGGGTAAAAGAATGGCCCAAGAGGAGTTATACAAAAGATACTCTGGTATACTCTATGGTATGTGCTTAAAATATTCAAGAAACAAAACCGAAGCAGAAGATAATCTTCATGATAGTTTTATGACCATTTTTGATAAGATTGGTCAATTTAATCACAAAGGTTCATTTGAAGGGTGGATTAAAAGAATTACAGTAAATACGGTAATGCAAAAATACCGTAAAGAGCAGTATTTAAAAGTAGTTAATGAAAATATTGGTGACGAAATAGAGATTGAAGAACATCTACCAGATATTAGTTTAGATGTACTTCTGAAGTATGTACAAGAATTACCAAATAAATATCGCTTAACATTTAATCTATATGTATTAGATGGGTATTCTCATAAAGAAATTAGTGAAATGTTGGGTACCTCTTTAGGCACATCAAAATCAAACTTGTCAAGAGCAAGAATGATTTTAAAAGAGAAAATAGAAAAACAAAATATGAACATCGCTTAAGAAGTTGATTCGATGGAAAAAAATAATTTAGATAAACTTTATCAACAGAAGCTGAATGACTATTCAGAGCTTCCAGATGCAAAGGTCTGGTCTAGAATAGAAGCTTCATTAGATAAAAAGAAGAAAAAACGTGTAATTCCAATATGGTGGTACATGGGTGGAGCAGCAGCTGTATTACTCATTTCAATTTTAGTGTTTAATCCTCTTTCAAATAATGGAATTAATCCAGCATTAACTGAAACTGAAACAACCACACCTGAAGTTAATTCATCTTCAAAAGACGCTAAAGAAATAGAAGTTACAAGCACGGAATTAAAGACTGAAATTCAGGAAAAGAATAGTAGTACAGGTGATTCTATAACGGAATACCCCTCAAAATTTAGTACATCTACTACTAATAAACTAACTTCTACTAATACAAGTTCTCAAAAGGCTATTGAGAAGCAAAACTCTGAAGTAGTTTCCACTATTGTGAGAAAAGAAAATTCTGATGTAAAACAAAACACTTTATCTAAAGAAATTGATGATTCCAAAGATGCAGTGGCGGTTCAGGAAAATTCTATAGATGAAACTCTTTCTAAGGACACCAATATTAACGCTGGCTTAAACCAAGTTACAACTAAAGAAAACAAAGAGGAAGTTGCAGCTAATCAAACTACCAAAAAGTCACTTTTTGAAGAAATTGAGAAAAAACAAAAAGAAGACGACAAAGAAGTAAAAGTTGTTAATGCCGATAAAAAGTGGTCTGTAGGACCTTCTGTTGCTCCAGTATATTATAATGCATTTGGTGATGGCTCTCCAATACATTCTAATTTTGCAGAAAACTCAAAATCTGGAAATCTAAATTTAAGTTACGGTTTAAGTGTTGGCTATAAACTGAACAATAAACTTACCGTTCGTTCGGGCGTTCATAGAGTAAATTATGGTTATGATACAGAGGAGATTTCGTTTACAGCAACTTTTGACCCCATTGCCTCTGCACAAATAGAAAATATTAATTACAATCAAACTGCAAGAACAATTGTTGTTGAAAACAATACTAAAAGAGCAGACGCTAATGCATCAGCTGCTGAGTTTGCCAATACTTCTCCAGCATTTAATGGTAGAATGGTTCAAAATGTTGGTTATGTTGAAGTTCCGGTAGAATTGAATTATGCCTTGTTAGATAAAAAATTTGGAATCAATGTTATTGGAGGATTTAGTTCTTTATTCTTAGTAGACAATTCTATTTCATTAGAAGCAGATGGTTTAAGCACCGAAATGGGAGAAGCAAACAATGTTAATTCGGTCAACTTTAGTTCAAACATTGGTATAGGATTGAATTATCAATTTTCTAAAAACATTCAATTTAATCTTGAGCCTATATTTAAATATCAGCTTAGCGCTTTTGCTGACGAGGCTGGAACATTTAACCCATATGCGGTGGGTATTTATAGCGGACTCAATTTTAGGTTTTAAAGAAGTTGGTTAGTGTTTACCACACTTAAGTGGTGACCAGGGCATTCAATTACGATTGAATGCCCTTTTCTTTTAAGGTATTATAGATACTATTTCTCACTTCTTCTCGCAACATTCTAATATCTTCAGTTTCTAATATTGCCGTTTCTTTAAAGTTTTCTACCTGAACTGCTAAAGTTCCTGGGTAGCCACTAAAAAACTCCCATGGAAAATGTTCTTTGCAATCCAAAAAAACGATTGGAATTACCGGTATTTTGTGCGTAATGGCAATTCTAAAAGCACCATCTTTAAATTTACCCAAAAAGACCTCTTTTTCAGGAATACCCCCCTCTGGAAAAATACAAATACTAAGATTTTGATTTAAACGATGTTGTACTTGTTTGTATACCTCTACCCTACTTTTTAAATTATCTCTATCGACCAGAATACATACCCGCTTATAAAAAAAACCAAACAGCGGAATCTTTTCTAACTCTTTTTTTCCTACAAAAACAAACGGATTTTTACTTACGTAAAGCATTAGCATAATATCAATCATACTAGTGTGATTGGCAACTAGCATATAGCTTTTGTTGTTTTTCATTCTTTGTTGCCATTTAATTTTTGGCCACAAACCCATACCAAAGAGAATGGGTTTAGCCCATAGGTTCCTAGCTAACCAATAAAACTGTTGGTATGTTCTTTCAGAAATAGTAGCTATAAAAAGAAAGGGTAAAAAAATAACAATAGGCAATGCTACTAAAGTATAAAACCAAATGCGATAAACCGCTTGACCTAATTTTGTAAAAAATAACAACACTTAGCTAAAATATAATTTTTAGTACACTAGACTTCATGGTTGAGCATCTTAAAATACTCTTACTATAAAGTGTTTTTATAATTTTAATTGTAATGTTACATTTACACCTTAAAAGTAACGCATGTCAAGAATTTTAACTGGAATTCAAAGTACTGGAACCCCCCATTTAGGTAATATTTTAGGAGCAATTATACCTGCTATTGAAATGGCAGAAGACCCTACCAATGAGTCTTTTTTATTTATTGCAGATATGCACTCGTTAACACAAATAAAAGATGGTGAAACATTGCGCAATAACACTTATGCCACAGCAGCAACCTGGTTAGCTTTTGGCCTTGATGTTACTAAAACCGTTTTTTATCGCCAAAGTGATGTTCCTCAGGTAACTGAGTTATCTTGGTATTTAAGTTGCTTTTTCCCGTATCAGCGTTTGACATTAGCACATTCTTTCAAAGACAAAGCCGACCGCCTAGAAGATGTAAACGCCGGTTTGTTTACCTATCCAATGCTTATGGCAGCAGACATATTATTATATGATGCAGAAATTGTACCTGTTGGAAAAGACCAATCTCAGCATTTAGAGATGACTAGAGATGTTGCTTCTAGATTTCATACAAAATTTGGTGAAACCTTTGTTTTGCCAGAAACCAAATTGCAAGAAAGCACCATGTACGTGCCGGGTACTGATGGTGAAAAAATGAGTAAGAGCAAGGGCAACATTATCAATTTATTTCAACCAGACAAAAAGCTTCGAAAGCAAATCATGGGTATTGTCACTGATAGTACGCCAATGGAAGAACCTAAAGACCCTGCTAAAGACAATATTTTTGCGTTGTACAAACTATTGGGTAGTCAAGAACAAATTGAAGAGATGTCTGCGAACTATTTAGCAGGCAATTACGGGTATGGCCACGCTAAACAGGCACTTTACGAACTCATAATTCAAAAATTTGAGGAACCAAGAGAAAAATTTGAATATTACATGAATAACCTAAATGAAGTTGAAGAAGCATTGGCCATTGGTGCAGAAAAGGCAACAAAAGTTGCTGATGAGGTATTAAAACGAGTACGAGAAAAGGTAGGTTATTAAATAGCTTCAAAAAGTTTTCCGGGTAAAGGGCGAACAACTCCTTTTAATTCCATATTCAAAAGAGTTGAAGATACTTTAAAAATAGGCATCTTACATTCCATAGCTATAATATCTAACAGCTCTTTTCCATTAGCTTGCAAATAGTTGTAAATAGTTCTTTCAGATTCGTTCAAATCTATAAATAGCTGTTTCTGTATGGGTTTAGATTCTTCTTCTAATTTCCACCCTAGCATATATATTAAATCGGCAACAGAATTCAGCATATGAGCTTTTTGGTGTTTAATAAGATTATTACAGCCTTTACTGTATTTATCTGTATTTCTACCAGGTAATGCAAAAACATCTCTGTGATAACTGTGGGCAATATCTGCAGTAACCAAACTACCTCCTTTCTCTGCAGACTCCACAACAATAGTTGCCTCGCTAAGACCTGCAATTACTCTGTTCCGTTTTAAAAAATTCTCGCGGTC
Source organism: Croceivirga lutea (assembly GCF_014235875.1). Taxonomy (GTDB): domain Bacteria; phylum Bacteroidota; class Bacteroidia; order Flavobacteriales; family Flavobacteriaceae; genus Croceivirga; species Croceivirga lutea. The sequence continues at coordinate 399,036 of NZ_JACJUK010000003.1, forward strand.
AGGATTACTGGTACTCCAGAACTCAGTAAAAAAACCACCATTTTCTTCAACCTTCGTTACATATTTTTGATGTACTTTAGGGTAAATCTGGTTTAACCCATGGGCTAAACAACCAATGGTTTGTAAATTATTTTCCATGGCCATACGATGAGCATAAATATCTACTCCGTATGCAAAACCACTAACGATTATAGGATTTAACGGTGCAATTTCTGATATAAATTCTTCTAAAAAAGCTTGACCGTAAGATGTCATATTACGTGTACCAACAATACTTATTATTTTCTTGTTTGGGATAGAAATACGCCCCCGTTGAAAAAGCAAAATAGGTGCATCTATACAATGTTTAAGATTCTTAGGATAGTGGCTATCTTTAAAATAAGAATATTCAATTTTGTTTGTAGTAATATAATCATACTCCTTTTCCGCCGCATCTAAAAACTCGGTGTTAAAGAGTTGCGATAGCTTAACTGTGCCAATTCCATCAATTTTATTTAAACTAGTTATTTTTTCTTCAAAAATGGCTGTAGCACTACCACAACGCTCTAGAAGTTTTTTAGCATTGACATCTCCGATATTCGGAATTTTCTGAAGCCGAAGTAAGTTAATTAACTCTTCACTTTTCATGGTTCTACTCAAATGTTAATAGATTCTATAATATTACTGCAATAATGTTAATAAAATTTAGGCAAGTAGTTTTTACCAAAGTTTAATTTTTTAAATATTTGCCGTTATGCGAATGGAGCTCTATATAGTGGAATTGCTTTACAGATATAATTGTGTAATTGTACCTGAGTTAGGAGCGTTTTTAACTAACACAGCATCAGCGGTTATTGAAGCTGACACCAAATTAATTACACCCCCAACAAAGAAAATTGCTTTTAATGAGCAATTATCTAAAAATGACGGACTACTCGTTTCTTACATTGCTAAAGTAAAGCGTTTGCCTTATGATGATATGTTAGAACAAGTATTAATTACCTCTAATACTTGGAAAGAGAAAATGCTTGCTGGTGAAAAACTTCAATTAGAAGGTATTGGCCAATTGGGAATGAATGCTTCAAAAAAGATTGAGTTTACACCAGAAAACCAGCATAACTATTTACTTTCTTCCTTTGGTTTTGTCCCCGTATCTGCAACTCCAATTAACCGTGAAACTTTAAAAGCTGAAGTTGAACAATTAGAAAGTAAGGCTCCACTTAAATTCACCCCTGAAAGACGAAAAAAATCAACTTTTATTCCTTGGGCAAAATATGCTGCATTAGTTTTATTAACTGCCACAATTGGAACTACAGGATACTTGATTTCAGAGAGGTATAAAGAGACTGATGTATTAGTTCAAGAACAAGTTGATAATGAAGTTGTAAAATACATACAAGAGGCAACTTTCTTTGATAATGACCCATTGACATTTCCTGCATTAAAAATAAAAGTTGAGAAAAAGGAAGATGAACCTAAGGGGCCTCGTTATTATATTATCGCAGGAGCTTTTAGAGAAAAAACAAACGCAGACAAAAAAATAAACCAACTAGAAAACAAAGGATTTAAGGCTGAATATGCAGGCGAAAATAGGTTTGGTCTACACCAAGTAGCATTTGCAGGTTACGCATCTAAAAAAGAAGCCTTACAAAATCTTAGAAGTATTAAAAGAACTGTTTCTTCTGACGCTTGGTTACTTGCCACCAAATAAGCGTTTATTCTTTAGGTTTTAGCTAGAAAGACACAATATCTTTGTAAAAAATATTCAGATGCACACAAAGACACCAAGTGAGTCTAGAACGGTTATGACAGATATGGTTCTACCCAGTGAAACCAACCCATTAAATAATCTTTTTGGAGGAGAACTTCTTGCTCGTATGGATAGAGCGGCGAGTATTGCCGCAAGACGCCATAGCAGAAGAATAACGGTTACCGCATCTGTAAATCATGTTGCATTTAATAGGTCTGTTCCTTTAGGAAGCGTTGTAACTGTAGAAGCAGCGGTTTCTAGGGCATTTAGAACATCAATGGAAATCTATATTGATGTTTGGATGGAAGACAGAATTAGTGGTGAAAAAGTAAAAGCAAATGAGGCTATATACACTTTTGTAGCTGTTGACGAGCAAGGCACACCAACCGAAGTTCCTGGTTTAGAACCAGAATCTACATTAGAAAAAGAACGTTATGCCGCAGCATTACGTAGAAAACAATTGAGTTTGGTACTAGCAGGTAAAATGCAGCCTAATGACGCTACAGAGCTTAAAGCATTATTCATTAAAAACTAAAAATCAAAATTATCTGGGTCGGGTCCAAACCGTTGACCTTTGTGAAGGTCATCGATGGTTTGCATATCTTCCGAAGAAATCTCAAAATCAAAAATTTGGGCATTTGCTATAATTCGTTCTTTCTTTGAAGATTTTGGAATGGTAACCACCCCTTTTTGAAGATCCCATCGCAATACCAATTGCGCTATGGTTTTACGGTACTTTTTAGCCAATTGTTTGAACTCATCCATTTCAAATATCTTCCCTTGCATCATTGGAGACCAAGCTTCATATTGAATTTTGTGTGCTTTACAGAAATCTAACAGTTCTTGTTGAACTAAGTAAGGGTGAAACTCCATTTGATTAACCATAGGTACTACCTGCGCTTGAGGAAGCAAATCTTCTAAATGATGCCGTAAAAAATTACTAACCCCAATGCTTTTAGCCTTACCTTGCGCATACAAGTGTTCCAGTGCTTTCCAAGTTTCTTTATACTTGCCCGCCACTGGCCAATGAATGAGGTATAAATCTAGATAATCTAGCCCTAGCCGTTCTAAACTTTTATCAAATGCTTTTAAAGTGGAATCATACCCTTGGTCAGCATTCCAAACTTTACTTACCACAAATATGTCTTCTCTTGCTACTTCACTTTGGCGAATACCTTCACCTACACCCTCTTCATTTTTATAAATTGCGGCGGTATCAATATGACGATAACCACTTTCTAATGCCCATTTAACAGCATTTATTACCTCAGAACCATCTTGTGAAAGATAAACTCCTAAACCAAAATAGGGCATTTTAACTCCATTATGTAATGTAAATGTTCCTTGTAAATTAGTTAGCTCTTCCATAATTTATAATCTATAAATCCATTCTTCCGGATTAAGTTTTGTGGTGTTTTGGTATAAGTAAAACTTAAGTTTAGTAGAATTGTTTGTAGGATTGGTATATACTTCACCCAATGGTTCATTCAGGGCTATCTTATCGCCCTTTTCAACATAAACTTCTGAAAGATTAAGATAAAAACTTATATAATCTCCGTGTCTAACATAAACTCCTTTAATTCCTCTTCTATTGGTATAAATGGTCATTACTTCTCCTTGAAAAATGGCACGAACTTTTTCTCCTTTTTCCGTTGCTATGGTAACCCCATTATTTAAATGCTTAATTCCAGGATAAACTTTGTCTGCATAAACACCATAACCCTGACTTTTAACGCCTTTTTCAACCGGCCAATTGAGTTTACCCTTGTTTGCAGAAAAGTTATCAGCTAGCGCCCTAGACTCAGGAGTTAAAGTGAAGGATGTTTTACTAGAACTACCCGTTTTTTTATTGCTTGATGCAATAGCACTCCTAATTAACCTGTCTATTTCTTTATCGATTCTCCTTTCTTCTCGCTTACGTGCTTCAATTTGAGCAACGTATTTACTTTCATTTACTTTGATAGTTGCCAGCAATGCTTTTTGAGCCGCTATTTCTTTGGTTAATTCATCTTTCTGAACGCGATTTTCATTAAGTAGTTGTTCTTTTGTCTTGCGCTGGGCAACAAGTTCTTTGTTTAGACCTATTAATTCCTGAGCACTTATAGCAATTTCTTCACCTTGCTTTTTCCTAAACTTTGTGTATTGGTTTAAATATTGTAATCGCTTATATGCTTGCCAAAAACCATCTGAAGAAAGTAAAAATAACAATCGGTTTTGTTGATTTTTATTCTGATATGATTTTTGAATCATCTCTGCATAATCATTCTTTAAAACGTTAAGCTCTTCTCTCAACCTACTAATTTTTCTAATGTTGGTGTTAATCTGCCGGTTTAGTAAATTGCTTTGTTGATTGGTTACACGTATTAATTCTTGGCTAACATTAATTTTTTGATCTAAGCCTTCAACCTGTTCCAACACATTGCCTTTTTCCTTCTTAGTATTTGCTAAAAGTTTGTTTATTTGGGCACGCTCTTGCTGTAGTCTGCGTTTTTTAGCTTCTAGTGCTTGTTGTTCTCCACTTTGTGCAGAAAGTATACCCGCCCATGATAGGAGTAGGATTGTTAGTAGTTGCTTTAGATTTGTTGGCATAGATTACTCTAATTCAATTTTTTTAAAACCACTTGGTACTTTATAGGGAAAATTAAGCTCTTGATTAAATTCTAAATTCTTATAATCTACTGCTACTTTAATGTTTTTATCGCCAGATACAGCATCTATTTTGACGTTTTCGGGAACTACCTTGTTTGAAACAGTTTGGTATTGATAATTAGCATTAAACATACCACCTTTTAACGGTTGAGAAACTACTTGAGATGCAATTTTAAAATGTACTGGCTCTAACAAAAACTTTATTTTATATATATCATTAAAAGTTTTAGGCTGCAAAACGTAGGAGTTGTCTTCTACAGTTTGATTGTACTTATCATCTCTTAAATCTAAAATAGCATTACCCAACATAACGTTTTGAAGTTTTTCAAAATCAATATCTGTTCCCAATAGCCCACTTAAGTATTCAAACTCTCCTTCAAAATACTCATTATCTAATTTATTAAAAAACTCAACTTTTGTAGGGGTTATTTTTGCTTTAATTACATTAAAAGGGGCACTTAACCAAATCACCTCATCCTTTTTCATTCTAAAACTAACCCTAACATTTTGTCTAATATCACCATCATCATAATCAATTTTAAAACTACCTCTAAGGGTTGTAAATTCTATGTGATTATTATAATGATTTTGAATTGTTTTTTTAACAGATAGCTTAGGGTTTACCTCACCCGTTACTATACCCTTTGTTGGTTTACAAGAAGATAGTAATACAAATGAAACAAGTAAAACTACTAAGGCTCTACCAATTCTATGAAATTTAACCATGTTTATAAACCAGATTTTAGCTTACTAAGGTACTCATTTGCTTTAGATGCATTGCCTAATTTAGTATAGGCATCAGCAAGTTCTTCATAAATTGAAGTAGTTAAAAGTGTAGGTTCAAATAAAAAATCTAGTCCGGATTGCAAAACTTCGATTGCTTTATTAGCATTTCCTGTATTATTAAGTGCAACACCATAAGCATAGTAAAAATAGGGTTGTAAAGGATAACGTTCCACAGCATCTGCAGCTTTGATTTGCAACTTTTTAAATTCTTTGGAGGCAATTAATGTTTCAAATTCAATTTTTAAAACCTCAGCAGGATTTTCACTTACTACTTTTTCTGAAACAATATCTTCTTCAATTATACTACTGCGTTTGTTAGCTTTAGTTGTGTCTTCAATTTTAGAAAGAAGCTGATTTTTAAAACTTTTATTAGTAATACCATTTAGTATTTTTTTAGAATCAGCATACTTTTCTTGTTTATAATAAATCAAAGCTAAGTTCTGCTGGAGCTTTTGATTGGTAAACGGAATTTGTTCTTTGATACGTTCAATAGGGTTGTTCAGTTCTTCTAAAACAGTTACCAGGGTATTTAAAAACCAATAATTTTCAGGTTCTGCTGCAACTGCCTCTAATGCCGACTTCTGAGCTTCTATAGCATTTTTATCGGCAAGGTATGTTTTAGCTAACTCGTGATTTATGGTTGCGTCTTGTTTTTGTAAGAGTTTACACTCTAAAAATAAATTAATGGCACGATCATAGTTTTGAATGCTCTTTTGTTTTAGTGCTTCGAAAAAGAGGTCTTGAAACTTATCTGTATATTCTTCTAAAAACACCTCAGCACTTTCCTCTTCTTCAATGGTATTAGAAGGTGATTCTTGAGCATATAAAAAGGCTACAGCATTTAGTGATATTGTTAACCAAAAAACTGTAGCCTTTTTTATCATTTTATCTATTTTCTATTCCAGTACCGAGTAATCACCAATACTGACAGTTTCAAATTTACCATCATATTTTACATGATTACCTATCATTGCATTATCCAAATTAGCGTTTTTAATAGTAGTATTACTTTGGATTAGACTATTTTTAACTGTTGAATTTGCTATTGTTGTATTAGCACCTATTGATACAAACGGACCTACAGTACAATCTTTTAAAATTACATTTTCTCCAATAAAACAAGGAGGAATAATGTTTGCATTTTCTTGAGAAATATCATTAGAAATTAATTCTTCACCATCAGCCTCTAAAAAGCCAAGCATTCTTTGATTGGTTTCTACAGTTACATTCTTATTACCACAATCCATCCATTCATCAACCTTACCGGTTACAAAAACTTTTCCATTAGCCATCATGCGTTTAATACCATCGTTGATTTGATATTCACCACCATTAATTATGTCGTTATCTAAAACGTATTGCAATTCATTTTTCAGTACGGCAACATCCTTAAAATAATAAATACCAATTACAGCTTGATCACTTACAAATTCTTTTGGTTTTTCTACCAATTCTACTATATGACCATTTTCATTTAGGTTTACCACCCCGTAAGCCTCTGGATTATCCACCTTTTTTGTCCAGATAACGCTATCTGCATTTTTATCTAAATCAAAACTAGCTCTTATTAACGTATCTGCATAGGCAATCACAGCTGGCCCGCTTAAAGAAGGTTCTGCACACATAATAGCATGCCCAGTACCTTTTGGGTCTAATTGTCTGTAAATACTTGGCTTGGCTCCAAGCCCAATTGCCAGATTTTTTAAACTTTCAACTACATCTTCTCCAAAAAAAGCAGGATCACCAAGTATAAAAGCAATTTCTTCAATAGGTTCCCCTAAAACTTTAGTAATATCACTTACCAATCTGTGCACAATTGGTTTGCCTGCGACAGGCACAAGTGGTTTAGGAACAGTTAATGTATGTGGGCGTAACCTAGAGCCACGACCAGCCATTGGGACAATTATTTTCATAGTTAGGGTTTTAAATGTTGTTATTTTGTGCCTGTACTTCCAAATCCACCAGCACCACGAGCAGTCTCAGACAATTCTTCCACTTCTATCCAATCAGCTCTGTCATGTTTTGCAATTACGAGTTGTGCAATACGCTCACCATCTTCAATTACAAAATCTTCATTAGAAAGATTAACCAATATTACTCCAATTTCTCCTCTGTAATCAGCATCAACTGTACCCGGAGCATTTAAAACGGTGATCCCTTTTTTGGCCGCTAAGCCACTACGTGGTCGTACCTGAGCTTCATAACCAACTGGTAAAGCAATAAATAAACCTGTTTTAACAATGGTTCTTTCCAGTGGTTTTAACGTAATTGATTCAGAAATATTGGCTCTAAGGTCCATTCCAGCCGACGCATTTGTTTCGTAATGGGGCAGTGGATGTTTAGACTTGTTAATAATATCAACTTTCACTTTTTAAGAATATTTTTTTGAGCTTATCGCCTTCGAGTTTATAAATCAGCCCCAAAAATACTAAAAGCAGTAAGGAGCCTACTATTAAGTTTCGGTTAAAACCATAAAATGAAATAAGTGCAAATCCTATTGCTATAAATGAATAAAAAAATATTTTACGCATATTATATGGGATTGGATAATGTTTTCTGCCTAGATAGTACGATAAACACATCATACTACCGTATGCTATTAGTGTTGCCCAAGCCGAAGCTAAATATCCATATTTTGGTATAAATATGAAGTTAATTAACAAAGTTAGTATAGCTCCTATACTTGAAATATAAGCCCCAAAGCGTGTTTTATCTGTCACTTTATACCAAACAGATAGGTTGTGGTAAATTCCTAAACAGAAACTTGCTAATAGCACTATTGGAACAATTTTCATTGCTTCCCAGTAGGCCTCGTCTCTTATAAACAATTCTTTTAATGGATTTGCAAAAACAAGAACACCCAAAAAGATTACACTTCCAATAATTACAAAATAGGTGGTAATATGGGCATAGGTTTTCTGAGGATTTTCAGTTTCTGCATGACTAAAAAAGAAAGGCTCGACTCCTAAACGAAATGCTGTGCCAAATAGCGTCATAAAAGCCGCCAATTTATAACAAGCTGAATACATACCTATCTCTGTTTTAGCCACATTTTCTGGAGAAATTAATTTTGATAATAAAATACGGTCTACCACCTCATTAATAGTAAATGCAATACCTGCAATCATAACAGGTAAAGCGTATTTCAGCATTTTTTTGAGTAGTATTTTACTAAAGCGATACGAGTTATCAAAATATAAACCACAAATCCAAAGTAGCGCCACAGCACTAGCAACTAAATTGGCAATAAAAACATATTCTGGTTGAAAATTTTCGATATAAATTTTGGCCCAATAAGATTCTGAATTGCCATTTGCCAATTTGGGTAAAGTAATAAGCAAGAAAATATTTAAACCAAAGTTGATAGCTACACTTACTACTTTAACAATAGAATATTTTATGGGCCGTTCTTTTGCTCTTAGCCAAGCAAATGGTACAACTGTTAAAGCATCTAAAGCTAAAATTCCAATTATAAGAGCTCCAATTGTGGGGTTCACCTCTAATAAACTAGAAAAGGTGTTTTTAAATAAAAATGCTATTGTAGCAAAGGATATTGTTGAAAGAAGTATGCTAATTAAAGAAGTAGATACTACCAAATCTTTGTCATCTTCCTTGTGGAAAAAACGAAAAAAAGCAGTTTCCATACCGTAAGCCAAAACCACATTAAATATGGCAAACCAAGCAAAAACAAGAGAAACATCACCATAGGTGTTTGGCATCATTGCCCCGGTATGAATCATTACCAGAATAAAAGAAATCATTCGTGGTAATACGGTTGCCAAACCATATATAAAAGTCTGCTGAAAAAGTTTTTTAAGTGGATTCAATGGCTGTTATGCAATTGTATAAGAAACCCTGAAGCTTAACTTCAGGGTTGTTATTTTAATAAAAGTACGTATAATAGCTTATTGACGGATTTTTTGTTTGGTTTCCTTCACATCTTTTAACTTCACATACTTAACAATTTCTCCTTCTATATAGCTGATTACGCCCTCATTATCTGCCAACTCAAAAGGAATTTTTTCTGGTATCATGGGTGGTTGATTACCAACTTCCTTTTCAGCGTCTGAGTGCATTATTCTATCAGGCTTTTCTGTTTTGGTTTCATAGAAATTACCTTTTGCAACCCAACCAGATTCAATTTTTTCTAATTTAATGTTTGTAGCCTTTCCTCTAAAGAATAGTTGTTTAAAAGTTATATTTTCTATTGATTCTCCTGAAAGTGGAATAGAAACTACAGTACCCTTACCTGATTCCGCACGACCACCAACCCAGTTGTAACAAACTGCTTCTCCAACCTCAAAAGGAGGGTTCTTAACAAATGATTTTTGTGGAGCACATCCCATATAAGAAAACATTGTTAAAACTAAAATTACTGCAGCATTTTTCATTGTGTAAAGCTTTATTTAAAGATATAAAACCAAAATTGATGCCAAAGCTAAAACCATAGTTTTTCATCTTGATTTTGAATTAACTGATAGTCACTATTGTAAATTGATTCGGTTCATTGCAATTTTGGCTAAAATAAAGGCCACTAACAACAAAACTGCTGCTAAAGCAAATGATGCGCCAGGAAAGTAGATTTCTGTTTCTGGGCGCACAAAATAATAGAAAATTGGAGCAAATAGTAACTGTCCTAGAATAGCCGTTATACTTACTAAACCGGTAATAGATCCTTGTAGATTTCCTTGTTCCTTTTCTGATACCTGATTAGAAATGATTCCTTGCACGGTGGGTCCAGCAACACCTCCTAAAGCATATGGAATTAAAAAAGCATATAACATCCATGGTTCTGAAGCTTGAGAGAATAAAAACATGCCCAATGTCCAAAATAAGAAACCGTATGTAACTACATTTTTTTTTCCAAACCAAGTATTTGCCTTTCCAACTAAAAACCCTTGTACAAATGCTACTAAAACACCTACGGCAACCAAAGAAACTCCTATTTCCTTTGGGCTCCAATTAAAACGTTCTATAGAAAAATAGGACCAAACCGAAGGTAAAGCCTGCCCCGCCAAGTTGGCTAGAAAAAAAGCACTTATTAACAATAAAACACCTTTATAATTACGTAACCCTACCAAGGACACCCCAGGTATCATCTTGTAGAAATTTATAGCTCTGCGGTTTTCTGATTTTAACGACTCTGGTACTACCAATAAACCAAAAATAAAATTGGCAAAAGTTAGGCCAGCTGCTATGTAAAACGGTAATCTGATATTAATTTCTCCAAAGTACCCTCCAATACCGGGCCCTATAATAAAACCAAGACCAAAAGCAGCGCCAATTAAACCAAAGTTTTTGGCTTTTTCTTCTGCCGTACTAATATCTGCTATGTAGGCAGAAGCCACAGTAAAACTTGCCCCTGTTATACCAGCTAAAAAACGACCAATAAACAACCAAATAATTGTTGGTGCCCAGGCATGAATTAAATAGTCTATACTAAGCCCTAAAAGAGAAAGTAATAGAATAGGCTTACGCCCAAATTTATCTGATAATTCACCTAAAACTGGTGAAAAGAAAAACTGCATGCCTGCAAATGCTGTTGTGAGCCACATGCCATAGATAACCGCTTTATGTGTTCCCTCACCGGTTAATTGCATGATAAAGTCAGGGATAATCGGTAAAATAATCCCAATACCAATAACATCAACCAAAATGGTTATGAAAATAAATAGTAATGCGGTTTTTTTGGCTGCCATATAAAAACAAAGCCCCACAAATGTGAGGCTTTTAAACTTTTAAAACAATTTGAAGTCTTAGTTGTTTAGCGCTTCCGCCCCACTTACTATCTCTAAAATTTCGTTCGTAATTGCAGCTTGTCTAGCTTTATTATACGTTAACGTAAGTTGATCTTTTAATTCAGAAGCATTATCTGTTGCTTTATGCATAGCAGTCATACGTGCACCATGCTCACTTGCAAAAGAATCTCGTATAGCTTTGTATAATTGCGTTTTTAAAGACTTTGGAATTAACTGTTCAATTATTTCTTCTTTCGAAGGTTCAAATTTGTAATCAGCATTAGTACTTACTTCTCCTTCAACAGGCTCAATAGGTAAAAACTGTTCTGTTGTTACAATTTGAGTTGCAGCATTTTTAAATCGATTATATACCAATTCTATTCTGTCATATTTACCTTCAATAAAATACGTCATTAATTCTTCAGCAATTTCAGCTACATTATCAAAACTTAAATCATCATAAACAGCGCTATGATTTGCCACTATTGTGAACTGTTTTGAAAGAATATCATTAGCTTTTTTACCAATGGTCATAAACGCTACTTCTCTACCACCATATTTGCCATGAAAAAGAGAAGCACTTTGTTTAATAATGTTCGTATTAAAAGCCCCACACAAACCTCTATTGGAGTTTATGGCTACGATTAAAACTTTCTTTACTTCTCTATTTTCTGCAAACTTACTACCAGAATCACCGTCTAAACTTGCACTTAAATTTTGAAGCAATTCTGTTAACTTATTTGCATAAGGTCTCATGGCCGTAATAGCGTCTTGTGCTTTTTTCAACTTAGCAGCAGATACCATCTTCATTGCAGATGTTATCTGCATTGTTGATTTAACCGATGAAATCCTATTTCGTATTTCTTTTAAGTTCGCCATTGGTATTCTTTATATTCCTTAATTCTGGAATTTGAATAGTTATTTTCTGAACACTATTTCAGCAACAACAATTAACTTACGCCTTGTATTTGCTAGATAATTCTTTAGCTACAGATGTTAAAGTATCAATCACCTCATCGGTTAATTTACCTGATTTTAAGGTGTCTAGTACTCCTCTGTGTTTTGCATTTAAGAATTCTAAGTAATCTCTTTCAAATTCTTTAACCTTATTTACAGGCACATCTCTTAATAAGTTCTTAGAACCTGCAAAAATGATGGCTACTTGGTCTTCCACCGTAAATGGGTCGTTCTGAGCTTGCTTAAGAATCTCAACGTTTCTTCTACCTTTTTCAATTACATTTAAAGTAGCCGCATCTAAATCAGACCCAAACTTAGCAAACGCTTCTAATTCACGGAACTGTGCTTGGTCAAGCTTAAGGGTACCTGCCACTTTTTTCATTGATTTAATCTGAGCCGAACCACCTACACGAGATACAGAGATACCTACGTTAATTGCAGGACGCACACCTTGGTTAAACAAATCTTGCTCTAAGAAAATCTGACCATCAGTAATCGAAATTACATTGGTAGGAATATATGCAGAAACGTCACCTGCTTGCGTTTCAATAATAGGAAGTGCCGTTAATGATCCACCACCTTTTACGATAGGTTTAAGCGATTCTGGCAAGTCGTTCATATCTTTTGCAATACCGTCATCTGCAATAACTTTTGCAGCACGCTCTAACAATCTTGAATGTAAGTAGAAAACGTCACCTGGGTATGCCTCACGTCCTGGTGGTCTTCTTAATAATAAAGAAACTTCACGGTAGGCAACGGCTTGTTTAGATAAATCATCATAGATTATTAAAGCTGGCCTACCCGTATCTCTAAAGTACTCTCCAATAGCTGCACCAGCAAAAGGAGCATACACCTGCATTGGAGCAGGGTCAGAAGCATTAGCTGCCACTATTGTGGTATAAGCTAAGGCACCTTTATCTTCTAAAGTTTTAGCAATAGCCGCAACGGTTGAAGCCTTTTGACCAACAGCAACATAGATACAATAAACTGGCTCACCAGCATCGTAAAATTCTTTTTGATTAAGAATGGTATCAATACAAACTGTTGTTTTACCAGTTTGTCGGTCACCAATTACAAGCTCACGTTGACCACGACCAACAGGAATCATTGCGTCAATTGCCTTAATACCTGTTTGTAATGGTTCGTTAACCGGCTGACGATAAATAACTCCAGGAGCTTTACGCTCTAAAGGCATTTCGTAAGTTTCACCAGCAATAGCACCCTTACCATCTATTGGATTACCTAAAGTATCTACCACCCGGCCAACAATACCTTCACCAACATTGATAGAAGCAATACGTTGTGTACGTTTAACGGTGGCACCTTCTTTAATTTCTTTTGATGGACCCAACAATACAACACCAACGTTGTCTTCTTCAAGGTTAAGTACAATACCGTTCATACCACCATCAAACTCCACTAACTCTCCGTACTGGGCGTTTGACAAACCGTAAACACGGGCAATACCATCACCTACTTGTAATACGGTACCTACCTCGTCTAATGAAGCTGATGCTTCAAAACCTGATAATTGTTGTTTTAATATTGCTGAGACTTCAGCGGCTTTTACTCCTGCCATTTTATAAGCTATTTGTAAATTCTCGTTTTAACGTATTCAGTTTATTTGCCACACTGGCATCATATTGTAAATCTCCTACTCTTAGCACAAAACCACCTAATAAGGTTTCATCAATTTTGTTTTCTAATGTTACTTTTTTGCCTGTAAGACTGGTAACTTGAGATAGAATCTTTTGTTCTAATTCTTTAGTTAAAGGAATAGCAGAAGTTACCACGGCAACATCTTCTCCTTTTAATACTTCGTATTGAGCAATGTACTTTAAAGCCACTTCGTTTAACAAATCTTGTCTTCTGTTAGAAGACAAAACATCTATTAAACCCAGGGTAATTTGTTCGCTATCTTTAAAAAGGGTTTTTAGGGTCTCTTTTTTAGCGTCTCCTTTAACCACCGGACTAGAAAGCAATTGCTGCAACTCAATACTATCTTTAATAGTTTCAAGTATAGCTCGCATATTACCCTCAACCTTATCAGCTACTTTTTGTTCAACTGCTAGGTCTAAAACGGCTTTTGCATAACGTGAAGCTGCTCTTGAATCACTCATTGCTTGCTACTTCTTAGTTTAATTTGATATCGCCCAACATATTCTCAACCAATTTTAATTGCTTGTCTTTGTTGGCCAATTCTTCTTTTATTACTTTTTCTGCAATATCTACAGATAGTGTTGCAACTTGTGATTTAATATCAGCCATCGCAGCTTTTTTCTCACTCTCAATTGCAGCCTGAGCCTGTTTAATCATTTTATCACCTTCTACTTGAGCCTGTTCTTTAGCGTCTGAAATCATTTTTTCTTTGATTTCACGAGCTTCTTTTAACATGGCCTCTCTTTCTGCTCTAGCTTCTTTCAATAACTTATCGTTATCAGCCTGTAAATTTTGCATCTCTTTACGCGCGTTTTCCGCAGCGTCTAAAGCATCTTTAATACCTTTTTCACGATCCTCAATTGAGTTCATTATTGGTTTCCAGGCAAATTTTACCATTAGAAAAATTAACACCAACATGATTATTGTTTGCATTGCAAACAAGCCAGGTGAAAAATCGTTTATTAATTGTTCCATGAATTTTAAATTTTTAAAAACTGTTGGTCAGTAACCAACCGTTACCAACCAACAGTGTTACGATTTGCTTTTTGATTACTTTCCTAAGAAAAGAGCACCAAATGCTAAACCTTCCAATAATGCAGCGATAATAATCATCGCAGTTTGGATTTTACCAGTTGCTTCTGGTTGGCGAGCGATACCTTCCATAGCGCTACCACCAATTTTACCCAATCCGATACCAGCACCGATTACAATTAAACCTGCACCTACTAAATTTGGAACTGTCATAAAAATCTATTTATATAATTAATAAAAATTCAAATACTTAAATAAAATCTGCTCTTACATCTTCAGCATCTGGCAACTCGTTACCGTGGTCATCATGTTCATGATGATGATCGTGTTCAGCAACTGCCATACCAATAAATAATGCCGACAACATTGTAAAAATATAGGCTTGTAAAAAAGCTACTAATAGCTCAATTAGTGTAATAAAAAACGATAAAGCGAATGAAAGTAAACCCGATCCTACAATAGTCATTTCGGATTTCATAGTAATTAATATTCCTATCAAGCTCATTACTACAATATGGCCTGCTGAAATGTTAGCAAACAAACGCACAAGTAATGAAAATGGCTTAATTAAGAATGCCCCAGCTAATTCAATAACTGCAAGAATAGGACGTATCCACCAAGGGGCATCTGACATCCACAACATGTGCATGTAGTAATCTTTATTGCCTTTAAAAGTGTATATTACTAAGGTTATGATAGCTAAAGCAGCAGTAACTGCTATTTGACCAGTTATGTTAAATCCAAAAGGAGTCAATCCTAATAAATTGCTAATCCAGATAAAAAAGAACACCGTTAACAAATAACCAGTAAATTGTCTGTATTTACCTTCTCCAATATTAGGCTTAGCAATTTCATCTCTAACATAAATTACTAAGGGCTCAAGAATTCTACCAAAACCTGTTGGAATTTGTTTGTTTTTGTATTGCTTAGCTAAGCCACCAAACCACAACAACATTAAAAGAGCTACAACCAAAATACCAAACACACTTTTAGTAATAGAAAGATCTAAAACTTTGTGTGCATTGGTTGGATGATGCTCAGCATCGAATTGAAGCTCAGTTACTCCATCTTCTAATTCGTAAATTTTACTATGAAGTTTAACAAAGTTGGTTCCACCTGCATTTACTATGTGTTGACCAGAATCGTCATGATGGAATTTTGAAGACATAAAAGTTACCAACCCCTTGCTTGACCATACAATAACAGGGAGTGGAAAACCTATATGTTTGCGCTCGCCATTGTCTGCTGTGTAAGAAAACAAATGAAAATCGTGAGCGTCTTTTATGTGATGTAATATATATTCAGTAACCTCTTCTTTAGTGTCTACTTCACCGCCATGGTCTTTAACATGCTCCTTGTCGCTGTTCGCATTTGAATTAAAGGTTGTTAGCAATGCCACAAACAAACCTAAGATTCCAAGTTTTTTCTTCATTATGATACAATTCAAAAATGAGGCTCGTAAAAATTTTGTGCAAAAGTAATACATCCTTTTGTGTTCTTCACTATTTTATTTAATTATTGTTGGAAGCTTCAATTTTTAACAAAATTCTCGAAATAAAATAGACCTCAAGGCCAGTAGCTAGAAAAAAAGGAAGTAGCAATGCTAAAGTTTCGATTTTGGTAATATCCACTTCGCCAAACAATTGCGTATTAAAAAGAAGCACAAAGAGCCCAATTTTTAAAAACAATGATGCTAAATAAACGAAGCCTAATGAATTGTGTAGCGATTTTACTAGGGAAAGAATATCAAACAGAACTATTAAAAAAAGTGAGAAAATAAAATGAAACAGGTAAGTCTGTTTAAGAAACCCCATAAACCAGCTTGACCCTACAAAAAAATTGGTGTGAATCCAATAACTTAAGAATCCGACACCAATTACTATACTGGTATATTTTAAAATATTTGCTATGACCATTATTTACTTATTGCTATGGCTTTACGTATGACCATTGCCATAGCTAAAAAAACAGCTAACAAAGTTATACTATCTTCCCAAAATGTTGTGCCGTATTTGGTGTCTAACCATGTCCCCAGCAAATTGCCAAGGTAAATGGTGAGACCCATTTGTAGGGCAACGCCAGAAAAACTTGCAATGTTTTTTATAAGTTGATTTTGCTCTTTAGGAGACTTTTGCTGGCTCATTTTTAGCCCTTTGTGCGTTTTGATTTGAGCTATTAGATACTATATTTGATGGTTTGCCTTTACCCATTGTGCAAGAGGCGTTAAAAGTAGCTCCTGGTTCAACAGCTAATTTAGCAACATCAACAGTACCTTCTATATTAGCCGATGATTTTAGGGATAGTAATTGAGATACATAAAGTTCACCTTTAAAGTTACCTTCAATATCTGCATTTACACACTCAACTTTTCCATTGATTAAGCCATCTTTGCCAATAACCACTTTACCAGAAGTTTTTACGTTACCTTCTAGTTTACCATCAATTCTAAAATCAGCTTCTGAGGTAATATCACCTTTAATTTTTGTATTCTTTTCAATACGGTTAGGCTGTCCTCCAAATTCTTGCATAGGGCGGGGTTTTTGTTTGTCTGAAAACATTTTGTTCACGGTTCTGGGGTTAACATTTTTACTTTATAATCCGAATAATTCTTATGTACTTGGATAATTTGGTAATTGGTAGATGAAATTACAAAATTCTCATCTTTAATACGGTAATCACGGTTGTTTTTTATGAGTTCTGCAAAACCTAAAGCATAGTCTCTAGCTTTAAACCCATGAACAACCACAAATTGCTGCTCTAAATCATATATATCCCTAGAAACAACATTTTTATAATTAAGGTCTTTAACAACCTCTTGTAAGCGAGTTTTTAAAGCTTCTGCTTTTTCATTTGTTCTTCTTGTAAAAGGAAAAACTACCTTCCAGTTTTTTGTTCCCTTAGAGACAGAATCTAACGAAAAGGTATTATTTGCTAATTTGGGAAGTTGTTCAGCAACTATTTGTTCTGCTTTTTTACCTTCAGGGCTATTAGGATAAGTTAAGGCTACGTAATTTAATGCTTCTTCAAAAGGTATAAAGCCTTGCAATCTTCCAATAGCATTGGCTTTAAGCATTTCAAATTTTGGAACAATTGGGTCTCCTGTAAACTTTTTAATGTAGTCTTGAGATTGCGTAATAACCATTAAGTAGTTTTGATTCTCAAAACTTTTAAACAATTGGGCATACCGGGCTTCTGGTCCTTGACCGTCAGCTGTTATTAGCGCATCAGGATTTAAAAGAATTTCTGCGTATCTGCTGTCTCGATGATTCTTAATAATATCCTGTTTCATCACCTCAGCCATCTGTAAATTGATATCCTCATATATTTTATACAAATAATATTTAGAAGGTAATATCAATCGTTCTTCTGGTTGCTCATTTAAAACTCGTTCTAATTTTGAACTTGCCAAGTTGAGTTCTTTAAACTTTTCTTTATAGATTAAACCTAGTTGGTAATTTGCAAAATTTCGTTCCGAACGCAAACTATCAATGGTATCTGGATTAGTAGGTACTGTTGCTAGGTAATAATCTACTGAATACTTTTCCTCTTCTGGAGCAGTATTTTCAGTAGCAGTATTTTGAACAAGTTCTCCTGTTGCTTCTGAAATCGCAACCTTGCTTTTATCACTCCAACGCCAATCATCAGTCAATTCTCTATTACCCCAACGATTTCTAAATTGATTTTTACCGTAGCCTAGACTGGTTATGTTATAGAAATAAAATTTTCCTTGGTTTTCTTTACCGCCGGCACTCTGACCTAAGGTTGCAAAACCAGCTTGTTGTTGTTTAGCCTTTTTTTCTTCTTCTGCCTTTTCTTTTTCTTTTAAAGCAGTAATATAATCTTGAAAAAAGACCTCCCTTTCTGGCGGTGGCATTTCATACAAAGAAATTATGCTATCAGTTTGTTGAACAATACCTTCGTATTTAATAACATCAGTAAGGTTTTCCAATTTTTTACTAATGCTCCTATATATTTTTGTATTCTCTTTTAAATTTGTTAGCGTACTATCATAGTAAGCTCCTGAAGTTTTGTATGCATTAATGTCAAAATAATAGTCAGCTAAACTTTGATAGTTTAGAGCATTAAGCTTTTTGATGGTATTGTCTTGTCTGAGAGACTTATTATAATAAGAAAGTGCTAAATCAATAGAATCTTGTTGAAAGTAAAACTGGGCTTTTTCTCGATATATTTTTCCTAAAAATGGTCTGTTTTCTCTGTTTTCTTCCAAATCAGTTAAATATTCTAGAAGAAACTCGCTGTTTTCATTTGAAATATCTGTGTTTCTAATTTTACCCAAATGAGCGTGAATCATGTATACCCTAGGAGACTTTCGATTGAGTGCTATTACTTTGTCAAAAGCATAATTTGCGCTGTCTTTAATACCTAACTGGTTAAAAAGCTGCCCTATAATATACAAATATCTGCCCCGCTCTTCATTTTTTTTAGTGTAGCTCTGTGCTATTTTTAATTTTTGTAAGGCGGTATCTGGAGCATTTAAGTTTACATAACATTGTGCTAAAACTGCATTTGCATCAGCATACTCTTGGTCTTTTAACTCTTCGTATTTAAATAAGCGTTTAAGGTTTTTTATAGCTAATTCTGGATTTTCTAACCTCATGTTTGTTTTTTCTCTCCAGATAGTTGCTTCATTAAGCTTATCACTTTCAACATACTTTTTAAGAATATAGTTGAAAGATTCCATTGCAGGAATGTATCGCTGGTCAAAATATCGAGCTTTACCTAAAAGCAAAAAGGCTTCATCTGTTTGAGGATTACGTTCCTCATCTTTGATATCCATACTGTGTTTTTGTATGGCTTTAGTTGCCTTTTCTTCCGCTCTTTCAAAATTAGGATTGTTGTCTTCGGAGTCTAGTTTAATTTCATCGGTTACTTTTAACCGTTCTATCGGCAACAACTCATAAAAATCATCTCGGTAAGAATTACGTAATTCTTCTCTTCCCTGCTCAAAAGCAATATTGCCATTGTACAGAGTGTTATACTTGGTATTAAGCGCGTGCCAATTTCTATTGATAAAGGCGTCTTTTTTAGTAGAACATCCAATAACACCAAGTAGTGTTGCTAAAACAAATACGAAAAAGCGAGTAGTCAGCTTCAATTTATAAATCTTTCCTATCTGAACATAACTCTAAAAAGGCTAGAATATTATTAGCTTACTCGATAAAATACTTCTTTTGTGCTCATGTTAGCCCGCAAAAAAAGTTTCTAATTCTTTAAGGGTTTCTGCAGATGTTTTAATGTCTTTAACTAATTCGCCTTTATTTAACACAACGATACGTTCACAAACTTCTGTTACATGCATTAAATCATGACTAGAAACTAAGACCGTTACACCCTCTTTTGCTGCTAAATCTTTAATTATACTTTTAAGTCTAATCTGTGTTGTTGGGTCTAAATTTGCAAAAGGTTCATCTAGTATTACTACTTCAGGATTACCAATAAAACTAGCAACGATTCCAACTTTCTTTTGATTTCCTTTTGACAAATCTCTTAAGTATTTTTTTTGTCCAAGAATTTCTCCATGAAAGAAATCAGTAAAATTGGCTAATAGGCTATCCACGTCTGCACGATTTCTGCCGCGTAACTCTCCAATGAAATAGAAATATTCTTCTGGTGTTAGATATCCAATTAAAAAAGATTCATCAATAAAGGCAGATGTAAAAGGTTTCCAGTCCTCACTTTTATCTACTTGAACATCATTGTTTTTTATATGCCCTGTTGAAGGTTGAATTAAATCTAGCAGTAAGCTAAATAAGGTGGTTTTACCAGCGCCATTATTGCCAACAAGACCAAAGCTTTGCCCTTTTGGAATTTCGAGTGATTCTATATTTAAAACGGTCTGCGAACCGTATGTTTTTGAAAGGTTATCTATTGTTATCATGTCTATTTTTGTTTGTAGGCTTTTAAAGTCTTGTATTTTTCTTTTTTGTAAATCTCTTCTATCAATTTAAATACTCTATTTTTAAAAATAAAGCCTGCTAAGCCAAAGGCTGCTACAAATAAATACCCAGCTAAAGGACTAATGGTAAAATGCCCTATGGCATAAATTAGCATGGGTAGTAAAAGTTTTGGTAAGGTTAATAAGAGCGTTTTAGAGTTGAATGCCTGTTTATCACCAAAAGCTTTTTTGTTAGAGGTTAAGTCGATTGGCGTTTTTACATAGGCGCCGCCCCATAAAACCAAATAGGCATTAATGCCAATATTATAAATGGCACCTACTAAAACTGCGGCATAAGCTTCCCACCCAAAATACAGATAGAATGATGCCAAAACTGTTGAAATAATAGTAGCTATAATAACAAGATACCATTTAGAGTGTAAATACTCAGAGTATTTAATGTTTTGGCTCATCATTAATGGATAATAACTACTATCCCAACTAGGAACATACTGTCCAAAGCTGAATAAGAAACCTCCAGTGACAAATATACCGGCAAAGACTCTCCAAAAGGGACCATCATAAACTTCTATACTACCAGTAAAGAATAGCAAACCATAAAAAATAAAAAAGAAGCCCATGATAACCGCTGTTCTAGAACGTTTATTTCGTTTAATGAGTTTAATATCATTTTTTAAAAATGTACCCAGGTTACCAAACCTGTTGAGCCAATCTAGATTTTCAGTTTTTGCTTCTTCTTTTTTAACTGCCAAACCACCATCTAAAAACATGTGCTTTTTAAAATAGTTAAAAGTGATAAAGTACAAAAGCAGCAATACCACCCATGGTATTAAGGCCGAATAAGGTACATCATAGAAAAAGTTGAAAATAGGTTTTGTGTAAATGGTGATATCGAACCAACCATTGTATTGAGAAATACCCAAGAATACTACGAGCCCAGCAAAAACATAAAAGAAAGGGTCTTTATTATTTACTAGAACATTAATAAAATTAAAGCAGTAAATAATGGCCAAAAAGGCAAGATGCCAACCAATTACTCCCATTGCATTGTAATCTTTAACTAAAAGGATAATGCTAAAGGGTATAAAGAAAAAAGCATGCATCCAATTAAAAAAAGATACTATGGTTTTACCTAAAGAATAGTTAACTACCTCACGTTTTTTAAATGGTAAATATAAGAGTGGTTTTATATTGGTTACAGGCATTTTTTGGAGCATGTACCTAAATACCAATTCAAAAGCCAAGTAATAAATCATGAATTGGTTGACCACTCGTAATGGGTCGCCTAAACCAGATTTCTCAATCATAAAATAAGCTCCAAAGCCAAGGCTCAAGAAAACGGCAATAAAGTATAGTGCCCCAAAAAGCATTAAAATTTTAAACCATATTTCCGTCTTAAAAGATGCCGACCGGAAAAAAGATTTCCATTGTAAACTAAAAAAGTGTTTGAACATAGGTTGGTTTTTTGTTCAGTATGTTAGTATACCAAAGAAACAAATTGTTACATAATTGAATTCTATGAATGAAGATTTATAAAAGTCATTTGATTTCCTAGATTTGCACTTTATTAAATTCTTATGAGTGATTTTTATGCCTTAACGGTAACCGCTGTACAACAATTAACTCCAAATGCTATAGCCATTTCTTTTGCAATTCCAGAAGATTTAAAAACGGTTTTTAGCTTTAAAGCTGGGCAATACATTACCCTTAGAAAAGAAATAGATGGAGAAGAAGTACGAAGAGCTTATTCAATCTCATGCGCTCCCTCTTCTGGTAATTTAACTGTTGGTATAAAAAAAGTTGAAAACGGCACCTTTTCAGTTTGGGCTAATACAGATTTAAAGGTTGGTGATACTTTGGATGTTATGCCAGCTGAAGGCCGATTTGTATTTGAACCAGATTCTTCGAGTTCAACTACTGTTTGTGCTTTTGCTTCGGGTAGTGGAATTACTCCAATAATGAGTATAGCCAAAACAGTACTAGAGTCTAACCATACCAATAGGTTTATTTTGGTTTATGGGAACAAGACTATAGAAGAAACTATGTACTACAAAGATATTGAGGCGCTTAAACAAGAATATTCCGATAGGTTTTTTATACAATGGCTATTTAGCAAAGCGTCTGTAGATGGTGCTTTGTTTGGCAGAATTGAAAATTCTACAGTTAACCTTGTGCTTAAAAACCAATTCAAAGACCTTAGGTTTGATGCTTTTTATTTGTGTGGACCAGAACAAATGATTGATACCGTTAGCACATCTCTTAAAGCAAATGACTATACAGATAATCAAATTCATTTTGAATTATTTACCGCTTCTAATGTAGAAGATACTGTGGTAGAAAATTTAGATGGGACAACAAAAGTTTCTATTCTTTTAGATGATGAAGAATTTGAGCTTACCATGGATCAAAAAGAAATTGTTCTAGACGCAATTCTTAAAAATAAAATAGATGCGCCATATTCTTGCCAAGGTGGTGTTTGTAGTTCATGTATTGCTCGAATTAAGGAAGGAAAAGCTGAAATGGTAAAAAATCAGATTTTAACTGATGGAGAAATTGCTGACGGTTTTATTTTAACCTGCCAAGCACATCCAACCACATCAACGTTGAAAGTTGACTTTGATGATGTATAATTTCTAATTAATAGGCGCTTTCTTTAGTTCTTTTTCGATAGCTCTTGAAGCGTAATCATAACCAATTGTAAACGCTTTACTTACGCTTTTTTTATCAAAAACCCCAATAGTCTCTAGCTCTGATGGTTCTATAAACCAGGTGCAATGCTGAATTTTTGCTTTACAAGAAGCGTAAATAGCCAATGAGGTAACACGGTTTCCTAATTGCCAGGCATTCTTTAAGTCTTTTTTCTCTAAATGACCGGCTACCGAAACATTGCTGCCTATAATATAATCATAATCGTCATCTAAGTATTCTTTTGGAAAATTATTCATAATTCCACCATCAGCAAAGAAAGTATTTCCCATCTCTACAGGGCTAAAAACCGGTGTAAGCGCAGCAGAAGCAAGTAATGGGTGGATTAAAGTTCCTTTATTAAAACAAACCTCCTCACCATTTAATAAATCAGTAGCAACTACAAAAAGCTTTTTTTGTAACGCTTCAAAACTATTTTCTGGAAAGTGATTAAGAAAAATATCAAAATATTTTTCAGTATCTATAAAGCCTGGTTTATTAAAAGTGAAGAAACTGTATTGAAAAATGGGTGTCTCTTTAAAGAACTGAAGCATTTCATCAAAAGAATTACCATTTGCATATAACGCACCAACTAATGCACCAACGCTTGTGCCTGCCACAGCATCAGCTTCAATATTATGCTCTTGCATTGCTTTTAAAAGTCCTATGTGAGCCATACCTCTTATGCCACCCCCCGAAAGTACTAAACCAACTGATTTCATATTAGTTAGGATTGTTAAGCACAAAGTTATTTTGTTTTACTAAGTCTTATGTAAAAAAAAATGTAATCTTTTTAAGATTTATAAGACCAAACCTTTAACTGATTTTATCGTAGGTTTATCAAAAATCAAATTATACATGAGCAATTCTTATTACGACCCTAAAGATTTAAGAAAATTTGGAAAAATTACAGAATGGAGTGAGGAACTTGGAGCAAAATTCTTTGATTATTATGGGAAAGTTTTTGAAGAAGGCGCATTAAGTGCAAGAGAAAAATCACTTATTGCCTTAGCAGTAGCACACGTTGTTAAATGCCCTTATTGCATTGATGCATATACTAAAGACGGGCTTCAAAGAGGAATTACCAAAGAAGAAATGATGGAAGCTGTACATGCTGGAGCTGCAATAGAAAGTGGTGCAACTTTAGTGCATGGCGTACAAATGATGAATAAGTATGATAAACTTTCAATGTAAATCTATTTAAGAACCCCTTTTAAATGGCTACAAAATCTTTAAAAGCAAGAGCTAACGAGCTTGCTTCTCAACATAAACAATTAGATATCTTAAATGGAGGCCTATTTGCAGATGGCGAATTGCCTTACTTTAAAGATAAAATTGCAGAAATAGGACATTTTCCTCTACGACCTAAAAAACTAGAAATTCTACAAATTAATGTAGGTTACATGTGTAACCAAGTTTGTGAACATTGTCATGTTGATGCTGGTCCTGACCGCAAGGAAATTATGACTCAAGAAACTATGAAACAATGTTTAGAGGTTATTAGAAACACTGGTGCTCATACTCTTGATTTAACTGGAGGCGCTCCAGAAATGAACCCAAATTTTAGATGGTTTGTTGAAGAAGCTGCAAAGGCAGGTATAAATGACTTTATAGTAAGATCTAACCTTACAATTATAAGGGCTAATAAAAAATATTATGACTTGCCAGAATTCTTTAAAAAACACAATGTTCATGTAATTAGTTCAATGCCACATTATACACGTGGTAAAACAGATAAGCAACGTGGCAATGGGGTTTTTGACAAATCTATTAAAGCATTACAAGAGTTAAATGCTGTAGGTTATGGTATGCCAGATAGTAATTTACGTCTAGATTTAGTCTACAACCCTTCAGGAGCGTATTTACCTGGAGACCAAATGGCATTGGAACGCGACTTTAAAAAAGCTTTGAAAGAAGACTTTGGAATACAATTCCACAACCTTTTTGCAATTACGAACTTACCAATATCAAGATTTTTAGATTATTTAATTGCTTCTGAGAATTACGAGGATTATATGTATTCACTTGTTGAAGCCTACAACCCTGCTGCAGTTACCAATGTTATGTGTACTAATACACTATCAGTTAGCTGGGACGGTTGGTTATATGATTGTGATTTTAACCAAATGCTCGATTTAAAGCTGGCCAATAAAGTACAGCACATTAAAGACTATAATGAAGATATCGTAAACGATAGAAACATAATTATATCGCAGCATTGTTATGGTTGTACCGCTGGTGCAGGTAGTAGTTGTCAGGGTACCGTTGCCTAATCAAACCAAGAACTTGGGGTTGTCTAGTATTTCTAGTATACGCTTAACAATAGCATCTGGGGTTACGGTTGCTATTGCTTTTCTATAGTTTTCAGGCATTTTATTACCGTAAACCGAAGTTGGTATAAAGGGGAATTGTTCCCTGTTGGCTTTCAATGAATTTTTTGGCGGTTGTCTAAAAGGTGAAAAGCCTAAACACGGATGCGTTACTCCCCATATAGTAAGAACCGGTATACCATAATTTGCCGCTAGATGCCCATTACCACTATCCATGGATAACATTAAGGATAGATTAGAAATAATAGCCAGCTCTTCTTTAAAATTATACCGATTGGTTATGTTGTGAACACCGCTATAAAAGGAAGCTGTCAAAATATCTAATTTTTCTTTTTCGTTTTGTCCACCTCCAAAAAGAAGTATTTCACACTCTAATTTTGACTGTAATAATGCAATGGTTTTTTCCATCAAATGAAGCGGATAGGCTTTTCCTTCAAACGAAGCAAATGGGGCAATTCCTATAACTACATTTTCATTTTTAAAAAACAATAGTTCATTTGTAGGCTTTGATTTTAGCGCTAACGCTTCATTTAAATTAAGGTGAAACCCTAATTCTTTAAAAACCAAAGCATACCGTTCATGAGAAGATTTTAATTGAAAAAGCTTTTTGGCTTTCCAAGTCGTTAATTGCTTTTTCTCTTTACGCCCTTTGTCTAGTGTTGCCGTTTGAATTCCTTTTAGTTTAAAAAAAAAGGATAAAATCTTACTTCTTAGAACATTATGGGTATCAGCTACAGCATCAATATTTAAGAGAACTAATTCTTTGTAGAGCTTTCGTAATCCAAAAAATCCTTTGTGCTTACCCTTAACATCTGCACTGTAAACATTTACGAAAGATAAATCTGAGAAAATTGGTTTAAAATGAGGTTTAGTTAAGACCGTTACACGTATGTGAGGATATGTTTTATGTAACGCTAATAGAACAGGAACCAGCATGGCAACGTCACCCATTGCTGATAACCGAATAACCAATAAATGTCTATTATCTTTCTTTGCTATCACGTAAAACCGGATTCAATTCATCATCATTATACATTTTCATTTGACGATAAACTTTCATGTATTTTTTACCTTCTTCAATATCTTGTAACAATTGATCAATAGCGCTAGACAAGTCAATTTTCTGTTCTTGTAAAACCGCTAGTTTTGCCGCACATTTATTCTTATGTACTTCTGAGGCATCTGGTCTTTCTACCTCTTCTTTCATATGGTAGATTTTTAAAGCCAAAATTGACAACCTATCAATAGCCCATGCCGGACTTTCTGTATTAATACTAGCATTTTTAAGCGGTTCTACCAACTGGTATTTTCTGAGAAAATAATCATCAATATATTCCACTAAATCTGTCCTGTCTTGATTACTTGCATCTATCTTTCTTTTTAAAACAAGCGCGTCTTTAGGCTGTATGTTTGGGTCTCTAATAATATCTTCATAATGCCATTGAACAGTATCTATCCAATTTTTTCGAAACAACAAACCTTCTATACTATCTTTTTTATAAGGATTTGAAAAGGGTTGATCTACAGCGTCTAACTTATGATAGATAGCTATACTTTCTTCAAAAACGGAAAAGGCGTGAGCGCTAAACATGCTTAATTTTTTTCAAATATACCTATAACAAAAGCCTTATGAAACTAGCTTCAGAATAGTTACTGTTAACGGAAGAATAATTACCAAAATCAATAGAAATTCTTTTAACCTTGGTTTTTTAAACATTTCAAAATAGTTAGTTAGAAATAAAGCAGTTGGCGAAAATGAAAACAATATGGGCCTAATTCCTTCTTTACCCCCTAAACTTAAAAAAGTGATTACAATTGCGGTAATAAAAATGTTTGTAAATCCTCTAAGCTCTGTAATTCTTCCTTGACCTAAATTTCTAAGTCTGCTAAAAACAAGAATCAGCATTAGAGTCATAAAAAGGGCATATAGGGTTAACCTAGTATAGTCTCTGTAGTTATAATCTTCAGAAAAGTTGGCTTTTATAACCAAATTATAATGACTACGCAGAAAATCTTGGTTTCCAGCGAGCATTAAAATTGCGTAGGTAATTAAAAGAAAGCCTCCTATTGCTGCCCAAGGCATTAACCAATTTCTTAGCTCATTTCCACAATAAAAATATACCGCCAAATAAACTGGAAAAATAAAAAAAACTGCAAATGGCGAAAACAGACTAGCCACACAAACCCAAATTGCAGCATTAAAAACTCTTATATTAATTTTTTTTGCTGGATTTAAATGCAGCAATTGGTATGAGGCTAACAATAAAAAAAAATTACAAATTAAAATAGAAGTATCTGTAATTACCTCTGAAAAAGCGATAACCAAAACGGAGAAAAATAACATCGGCAAAGAACTTACCTCAGAGATTTTAGTCTTTTTAGTAAGGTTATCCAATATCAAAATTTGACCAACCAAAAAAACATAACCGGTAACACCTAACAATATTTCAGAAGTGGTAGAAACGCTATTGGGTCCTAAAAAAAGCACCAAAAAATAAAATAATCCTAGAAAAAAGAAGATTACTATGTAATTTATTGGTTTAGTGTTGCCAAAAAATCTTGTTATCACTTATTAGTTTTACTAATTTTGTTCTTAAATATACTTACTCATGAGTAAATTCTTTTACGGTATTGAAGACCTATTTGTAAATTTCTTATTTGCCCCTTATGATTTCTTTAGATTTTTAGAAAACTGGTGGGCATCAAATGCAATTAACTGGATTTTCGTAATCATTGGCTTTGTTGCTTTTGTTTTCTGGATGGGACAGTTAAAAATCTTCAATGATAATAATGAAGAGGATAAAAGTATTACCTCTCATTCTTATTTATAAATCGAAACCAATATCTTTTCGATAGTTCATTCCTTCAAAGTTAATTTTTTGAAGGTTTTGATATGATTTTTCTAATGCTTCTTGGTGATTATTACCAAATGAAGTAAAAGCCAGTACCCTACCCCCATTAGTTTCTATGGAGTTATTATTAGTTTTGGTTCCAGCATGAAACACTAATGTTTCTTCTACAGATTCTAGACCAGTAATTACTTTTCCTTTTTCATAAGCTTCTGGGTACCCGCCAGAAACTGCAATAACCGTTGAAGCCG
The DNA here is from genome assembly GCF_014235875.1 of Croceivirga lutea. Lineage (GTDB taxonomy): Bacteria > Bacteroidota > Bacteroidia > Flavobacteriales > Flavobacteriaceae > Croceivirga > Croceivirga lutea. The sequence goes on from NZ_JACJUK010000003.1 coordinate 427,618, forward strand.
TTTTGGGCTCTATTTCTAAGGCAATGCTATCTAATGTGCCATTACCTACGGCTTCAAAAAGTGCTACGACATCGTTTTTGATTCTTGGAAAAACAACCTCAGTTTCTGGATCACCCATTCTAACGTTATATTCTATAACTAAAGGTTCCCCATCTACATTGATAAGACCTATAAAAATAAAACCGTTGAATTGAATATTATCCTTTTTTAAACCTTCTATCGTAGGTTTTACAACCTTTTCTTCAATTTTATTAGCAAAGTCTTTATCTACAAAAGGAACAGGTGAAATTGCGCCCATACCACCGGTATTTAATCCCGTGTCACCTTCGCCAATACGCTTGTAATCTTTTGCAAAAGGTAGAATTTTGTATTGCTCACCATTTGTTAACACAAAACAGCTCAATTCTATACCCGACAAGAATTCTTCAACAACAACAGTTGTACTTGCTGACCCAAATTTAGAATCAACCAACATTGCTTTTAATTCTAACTTAGCTTCTTTGAGGTCATCTAAAATTAAAACTCCTTTACCGGCAGCTAAACCATCTGCTTTTAATACATAAGGTGCTTTCATTTTATCTAAAAAGGCATAACCTTGTTCCAATTGTTCTGCTGTAAAACTTTGATATTTTGCTGTGGGAATATTATGCTTTGCCATAAATTCTTTAGCAAAATCTTTACTGCCTTCTAAAGTAGCTCCATGTTTTTTAGGACCTATTACAAGAACATGGTTTAGTTGATCATCGTTTTCGAAAAAGTCAGCAATACCCTCAACTAAAGGAACCTCAGGACCTACGATAACCATCTTTATTTGATGTTGTAAAACCGCTTTTTTTATGGCATCAAAATCTGAAACTCCAATAGGTAAATTCGTAGCCAGTTCAGCAGTGCCTGCATTACCAGGCGCAACAAATACAGTTGTTGTTTTTGGGCTTTGTTTTATTTTCCAAGCTAGGGTATGCTCTCTTCCACCAGAGCCAATGATAAGTATGTTCATGCCATAAATTTTGGCAAAAATACACTTTACTGCTTTGAAGAAAAATCTCTATGTTCCTTCTTTTGAAGTTCTTCTGGAGATAATGATTTAAAATATTCAAAAACCTTTTGCAGACCATCTCTACGGTGCACCCTAGGTTCCCAATTTAAAATTTCTTTGGCTCTAGTAATATCAGGTTGTCTTTGCAGTGGATCATCTTGCGGAAGTTCTTTAAAAATAATTTTTTGATTTGTACCTGTAAGTTGAATGATTTCTTCTGCAAACTCTAAGATTGTAGTTTCATCTGGATTACCAATATTTATGGGTTCTACATAATCACTCATTAACAACCTATAAATACCCTCTATTTGATCGTCTATATACGTAAATGAACGTGTTTGAGAACCATCACCAAATACGGTTAAATCTTCTCCTCTTAATGCTTGCCCCATAAAAGCTGGCACTACTCTACCGTCATTCAAACGCATTCTAGAGCCGTAGGTATTAAAAATACGCACAATACGAGTGTCTAAACCATGATGTCTGTGATAAGCCATGGTTATTGACTCCATAAAGCGTTTTGCTTCATCATAAACCCCTCTAGGCCCTATAGGACTAACATTACCATAATAATCTTCATTCTGTGGATGCACTAAGGGGTCACCGTAAACTTCAGAAGTTGAGGCAACTAGTATACGAGAGCCTTTTTCTTTAGCTAATCCAAGTAAATTAAGTGTTCCCAGAGATCCTACCTTAAGAGTTTCAATGGGTATTTTTAAATAATCAATAGGACTTGCAGGAGATGCAAAGTGGAGTATATAGTCGAGCTTACCTTCTAAATGTACAAAGTTTGACACATCATGATGATGAAACTCAAATCGTTCTAAAGGAAATAAATGTGCTATATTTTTTAAATCACCTGTAATTAGATTATCCATTCCAATGACATGGTGGCCCTCTGCTATAAATCTATCACATAAGTGTGACCCTAGAAAGCCTGCAGCTCCTGTAATTAAAGTTCTTTTCATAAATCAATACGCTTTAGACTCACCTTGAATGGCATTTATAACGGTTTGAGCAATTATTTTAATATCTAGAAAGAGTGACCAGTTTTCAATATAAAAAACATCAAATTTTGTTCTGTTTTGAATGTCTGATGGTTGCTCAATTTCACCTCTATATCCTCTTACCTGAGCTAACCCAGTAATACCAGGCTTAACAAAATGGCGCACCATGTATTTATCAATTTTTTCAGAAAACTGAGACGTTTGTTTTACCATATGTGGTCTGGGGCCAACGACAGACATAGTGCCAAATAATACATTATAAAACTGAGGTAGTTCATCAATGCTTGTCTTACGAATAAATTTACCCACTTTGGTAATACGCATATCATTTTTAGTTGCCATGATTGCATCAGCATTACTATTTGGGGCCATAGATCTAAACTTATAGCAGTAAAATTCTCTATTGTCTATTCCGTTTCGGGTTTGTCTAAAGAACACGGGGCCTTTAGATTCTAAGGTGATAATAAGTGCCAATATAGGTGTCAACCAAGATAGCAAGCCAATGATGACAATTAAAGAAAAAATAATGTCAAAACTACGTTTTGCAAATGCGTTAATAGGATTATGTAAAGGAATATCTCTTAGTGAAAGAACTGGAATATAGTCGTAGTACTCAAACTTTAATTTTTTTGCAAAAATATTCTTGTTGTCCGGTATAAATTTTAAAGTGATAAGATTGTTATCAGCAAAGTTTACAAATTGTGTAATTTCTTCATTTTTTAACTCTGAGGTAGAACAATACACTTCATCAACTTTGTTGTCAATTATAAAACTAAAACAACGTTCCATTTCAAAGCCTAGAGCTTTGGGTGAAAACTGTTTTAAAAAGTTGTATCCAAATTCGCTACGTTCTTGGAAAACCTTTATCAATTGATCCGTCTTCTTATTCTTGCCTATAACAACTACATTTCTAAGATTTCCTTTTATTCTTTGACGATACGTCATTAAAAGAATATAATTAGCAAATTTTAAAGCAGATATAGTAACCGTTACTAATAAAAAATATTGGCCTAAGTCTAAACGACTCATACGTGGTTGCTTAAAAAAGCCAATGAAAGCGTAAAGAATTAAAAAGAAAAAAACGAATTGAGTAAATGACTTTCTAAATATTATTAAGACTTTAGAATATCGATGAATCTCGTAAAACTCGTTTTTAACAGAAAGTATTATCCAACATATTGAAATATAAACATGAAAAAGAATGGGTTCAAATAAATTTAATTCAATTACATAAGGAAATAAATTAATAACCAAAAGGTCAATAATGTAAGAAAATGGAGTGATTAAGTTTGAATATCTGTGACGTTTAAAAAACATAAATTAAGTCTACGCTTTTCTTATTTTGATTCTTCTAAACACTTAGATAAGTAATGCTCGTATTCCTTATTAATATGATTCCAAGAATATAGTGAAGCAACTTTATCTCTATTTGCATTAGTAAACACAAGATATTCTTTTTTACTCAGTTCTAACACGTTGCTCACATCATTAGCGTCTTTAAAATATAAAGCATCTTCACCCAAAATACTTTTATTAAACACATTATCATTAGCAATAATAAAAGCGTTAGAGGCCATTGCTTCTAAAAGCGAAGGGTTAGTGCCTCCTACTGAATGTCCATGAAAATATAAATTGGAATAGTATCGAAGATTATCCAAATGATTTTGGTTATAGATACCTCCTAAAAACTTAATTCTATCAACCTTTTTAAATTTTTGTTTTAAAAATTCACCAAACTTTGTTTCGTGTTTACCTATAACTATAAAAGGTTTACCATTCTCAGAAGAAGCTACACCATCTAAAATTACTTCAATATTATTTTCTGGTTCCAGCCGTGCTATTAACATGTTGTATTCATATTCTCTCAAATCATATTCTCTAAGCACATTTTTATCAGGATTATTAAAAAGATTAGCCCCGTAGGCAATATATTTAGAATCCCAACCGTATTTTTCTTTTATATAATCTTGAATACCTATAGAGTCTGAAACCAAAAAATCACTACTATTAACGGCAAGTTTTTCTGCAACTTTTAAAAACTTCTGAACTGGTTTCGAGTATTTGGACCTTTTCCATTCTAGGCCATCCATGTTAGTAACTATTACACTTTGTTTAGGTAAAAATTTTCCCCAGATTGAACTGCTAGTATATCCTAATTGTAGAATTACATCAAAACCCTGACTTCTGGCGTCTTTAATACAATTAAAGTCATATAGAAATTGACCAAAAGTGCCTATGCTTTCTTCAGGATCTTTTTGGTGAATTATATGCACCCCTTCAAAAACCTTTTCTTGATAAGGATGTGAATGCGAATTATAAACATAAACTTGATGACCACATTTAGCCATGTGTACTGAAAAATATTCGGCAAACTGTTCAAAGCCCCCATGAAAATTGGGTATACCTCTTGTTCCAAGTATAGCTAATTTCATTATTTGATTAATGATTATATATCAAAACTTTTCTAATGGGCACAAATATGAGTATAATTAAGAGAACCAAGATTTATTTAGCTAATTGTTTTTAGCTATTACTTGTTTGGCTATTGCTGTATTCCAGAATAAGCTTGCGAATAATGCAAAATAAATTATACCCCACTGCCTAGTTAAAATGGACTCTGTTATAAATGCAAATAATATCATCAACAGCCAGAAAAAGCCCAAAAACTCCCTCCTTTTTAGAAAAACATATCCCAATTGAGTTACTAATACAACAAATAAAAATAGACCTACCAGTCCATATTCAATCAAAAAAGCCAAAAATTGATTGTGAGCGTGGTAATCATATTTAACAGGTGTTTTTAGGTTTCGCTTTTTAAATTCGTTAACTAGTAAAACACGCCCCTGATGTTTACCAGAACCAAATACTAAATTGTTATTAGAGGCTTCTACAGCGCTAGCCCAAATATTATAACGTAAGCTAGTTCCCGAGAAAAAATTACCCTTTTTAGTAGCCCTAGTTATTCTATTTTTTACAACTGGTGTTTGTATGGCTATTGCAAAAGTTGCTACTACCATAACCAAAAAACCAGCAACTATTTTTTTTGAGAATTGATTGTTTACCAACAGATAAATCGGAATTAAGACTAATGCCGTGATTATGGCATTTCGAGCTGAAAGTAAAAATAGGTTTGCTAATAAAAACCCAAAGATTAACCAATAATACTTCTTGGTTTTTAATCTATCAACGATTAATAGTAACGCAAACACATAAAAAAGTGCTAAATAGATAGGTTGTAAGCTAAAAGGTTCGGCTAAAAAATTATACGTAAAGTACCATAGATTTACTTTTTCTGGTAGTATAGCCCCTCTATAAATAGCAAATGCACCATTTACAAAAGCACTTAGCAACGCAGAAAAAATGTATGCTGTTGCAATATTTCTTTTAAGCTCTGAAGAAACATTAAGTAAGCAAAAAAATAAAGGAAACACTAAAAAAGGTAGGTATTTTAATCCAACATTCTTCAGATTTTCAAAACCAAAAAATGATTCTCTTATTAATATATATCCAAAAAAGAGCAATAGTAATATTAGAAGATTCGAGAGGCTTACTCTTAGATTTTTCTTTTTAATCGCGTTTCCGAACATTAAAAACATACATAGCGTAACCAATACAAATGAAATAGATGAAATTGCTATTCCAAAGAAAAATGAGGCAATTGCAATTAATATAACAGCATTAGCATAATTAGAAATTTGCTTCATTTTGGACTTTAGATAAGTTTAGTAAACAACAAGATGAAAATACTAAAACCGCAGCAATTTGGTGTTTAAAAAACCCTGCGTTAGACCAAGCAGCTATTCCCATGGCAAAGTTTATGACAAAAAGAAAGTGTATTGGTTCTAATTTACCCTTGATTTTATGAAAATTTTTGAAAGGGGTATAAAACACAAATAATGAGAGAAAAATAGTTAAAATAAATCCATATTGTGCTACCATGGCCAAATAATCATTATGAGAATCTAGAAGCACATTTGGAAACTTTCCTTTTGGTTTGTATTCGTTTTTTAAAAGATTCCACAACCCAGGACCAACACCAGAAATAGGATTTTTTGATGCCATTTGAATAGAAGTATCAAACAAATCTAATCTAGTTCTAAGAGAATTAGTTTCTTTAGAAATAGCAATTTGAATTTTTTCAGAAAGCAAAGTGCCTTCATAATTTATTGTTATTCTTTCTACAATTGTAGCATAAGCATACCGTTCAGGAACATAGTTTTTGTCAGACCCTAAAACATATAGACCAACTATTATTACAACAGCAAACCCAATTTTTATAGTATTTAATATAAGTTGTTTTTTATTTGAAAATAAATAGATTAATAAGTAAGCAAGAAAATATAAAATTAATGCACTGCGCGTTCCTGTTTTAATAACAATAAATAAGGAAAGCAACATAACAATTAGACCTAAAGTCTTTTTTACCAAGCCAAATCGAAGTAGATAGAAAAAATAAAGTCCAATTGCTGCAGAAATATTGGCAAAAGTATTTAATGATAAACTTCCACTTAACAACCTTGGAGACTTTATCATGTAGGTGTTTACAGTAGCCTCAATTAATAGAAAGACCAAACTAAACAACAGCCCATAAATTAACTGTTTTTGATACTGTTTTAGATCAAAATAGCTTATTAGAATGAGTACTAAAATAAGGTATCTATATTGGAAAGAGTACGTTAAAATTAGGTTTGCATACCACAGATTTTCGGATTGAAAAAGATTAACTAAAATAACAAATGGAAAAAGTAGTAATAGAAATTTTAAAATGGTATTCAATCGAAAATCTTTAATCTTAAAACCATGGTTTATAGCTCCTTTTATAATTCCTAGCCAAAGATAAATGTCAATGCGAGTGATGAACGGAAATAATACTTGTTTACGGTCTGTCAAAGAGGTTATTGGAACACTAGGAAAAATATCGTCAATAGGTGATGGAAAAGCCAATAAAACAAAAAAAAGCAGCAAAAAATAAGCCCTAGTATTAACCGTACCTATAATTAAAACCAGAATAAATAATACCAGACTAGGAATGGTTAAATTGCCAATTTCAAAGAAGAAAACATTTCCGTTTTTAGAGAAAAACAGGGTGAAAAAGTCCAGCAAATAAATACAAAACAATCCAACTATAGAAAGTATAGTTATCGCCCTATTTTCTGTCATTTATAAAGTATTGATTCTTAAAAAAGAATTAGCTTATTTACAAAGTAAGAAATATTATTAGAGTTCAAGTATGGGTTGTACTTTTCATTAACCTTTTTGGTGGTAATATTTCCAAACTCAAAATCAACTATCATACCGGCGTTTGGAATAAAATATTTATTAAGTTCCTCTGTAGTAAATTCATGAACATTGTCATTATATTGAAAAACTAGACTATTAAGTTTCATTTGACCTTGGTTTGTATTTCTACCAAAATCAATTCTTAAATGAGATGGAAAGTCTAAGATGTCAAATACAAATTCCACATCTTGAGCTTGCGCAGAGCCAACAACATTTTTAGCAATCTTAAAGTCTGAATGAAATTTCTCGTCCTTTTGCCTAAAATAAATTTCAAAGTTATCGTCCTCTGGCACTAACATGTTCATCCGAACAATTAGCCTATCTTCCAAGTCAATCTCTTCTGAAAGAGAACCAGCTTCTGTTCCATTTTCATCTTTTCTAGCGCTGTTTTTACATGCTGAAAAAATGAGCAAAGCTACTAAGCACAATTGATAGATTTTTAAATTCATAGCAATGGGAATTTTATAAAAGTTGAAAATTGATTTTAAGTTCTTCAAAAATAGGTGTCATGTAATCAATATCTGACTTTTTATCTTCAATATAAAAAGCATTTATATCAATTTTATCGCCATACATAGCTTTTAGATTCACTAACGCTGTTGATGGATAAGAGTATATATGTGTTGGCTTATAAGTTTCTATAACCTCTTCTATTGGATTGTTTTGAGTAATGTCTTTATAGGTAAAATTAGCGCCGACCACGCGCTCGAAATTTGATGATTTATCTGCGTGATGTCCTTTAAAAAATACAATTTCAAAACCTTGCTCGGTCATAATTGAAATCATTTGTCTGTAAATGTCTTTTACCTCATCATTAGTAAGCAAAGATGGTTTGCCGCCTAAAATTAACGCGCTTCTTTTGTTTGGTTCATACGTATTAGCTTGCATTGCTACTTTAACCAATTTGTTTTTTGCCCCCAATGTAAATTTTGGCAATACTGTGTAAATAGCCTTAATTTCAGAGGAGTTGTAAGGAAATATTTTTGGTATAAACTTATAAGAAATGCCCAACCATTTTCCAATCTTTTTGCGCGTATCGTGAATTTTTTTAAAAGGTTCTTTATACTCATAGAAATATAATATTCCATCATAAAAGAAATTAACCTCAAGGGAAGTATTGTTATTAGCTAATTCATAAAAAATATAGTTATCCAAAAGTCCTGAGGTATGAGAAATAAAAAAAGAACAAGCTTGAGTTTTTACACTTTTATCTATGTATATTTTAGCAGAATAAGTGTCCCAAAGTAATTTTAAATTGTTGTTCTTTCGAATAGTTCTTACAGTGTTAAAGACGTTTTTTGTTTTACAGGGCACTGAAGAAATTAGGGTGTTATGATATTGTTCATCTTTAAAAAACTGATTTACAATATTAATTGCTACTAAATTCTGAAGAGGGGTGTGAGCAATGAATATATTTTTAGTGCCATTACTCATAATTTTTCTTTTATTAAAAAGTATTGTTTTGATAAAAGTAGTGTTGTCATCCCAATTATTTGTGAAATTACGGCTCCGAATATTCCGAGTCTAGGTACTAAAACAAAATTAAAAATGAGGTTTAGAGTTGCACCTATTGCAGCGCTGATTAATAAAGCTTTGTCTTTGTCAAAAACATATAGCTTATAGTGCGGCAAATAAGAAATACAGAATATGCTAGTAGCAAATGCTAAGAAAAAATAGATGTAAATATTATTGAGTAAAAGTTGATTATCTAGAAAATATATAAATGGATAAATTAATAACATACTACCTAGCATTGCTATTAAAGTAAAAGTGACGGTCTTTTTTTTGAATTTGCGAAATCGATTATCAAATAGTTCCTTTTGGTTGTTTTGAGCAGCTTCAATAAGTAAAGGAGACATCACAACCAATACCATTGCCTGTACAAAAACAAAAATAGTGTTAGCTATACTCGCATAAAATGTAAAAACTCCAACAATTGCTTTTGTGCTCCAATAATCTAAAAAATACCGTCCACTAAACTCCATTATTTTATAAAGAATTGTAGCAACAAAAAATGGAGCAGCTACTTTAATCCCCTTTTTTATCCATCCGTAATCAATTGAAAAGGATGAAATTTTTGGCAAATATTTTATTGCAATTAAAATAGAAAGTAACGCTCCAAGAAACCAAAAAACCAAAACCACTGAAAGGCTTGATTTTTCTAGTTTTATGAACCAATAAATAGCCAATGTAAATATCCAAAGTCCACTCCTTACAAATAATATAAATGAAGCTGCCACTGATTTTTTTAATACAATTAAAAACCTATAAACTTCTTGTGATATATGTTCAGTTATTAAAATTAAATAGAATAAGGAGAGGTACTCAATATCAATTACATTAAAAAAAAATACTCCTAATAGAATGGGTAGCACAATTACATAGATAACCCCATGAAAAAGCAATTGATTCATTAAGCAATCAGCGACAGATTTTTGATTTACTTTTAAGATTTCACGAGTATTGTACGTATAAAAATCAAACCCTAATAGATAAATAGATAGAGTAATTGTAGTTTGAAAAATTCCGAAAACTCCATAATCAGCAACACTAAGCTCTTTTACTATTAGGATGGACAAAACAAATTTTGCCGCTATTGTTAGAACGCGAAAAATTAGGTTATAAACACCCGTTCTGTTATCACTACTAATTAACCGTCTCAATCTTTTCTTTTTCTAATAGGATTTGGCACATCATACGTTCAAATTTTGAATCGGCATTTAATGCTGCCTTTTCTCCAATAACGATATGACCTACGTTGCCATGAACTATTTTGCCTTTCTCCAGAGCAGTTTTTATATTAGTGAGCATAATGCCTCCAGTGTATTTATACAAGGCCTCTCTTTCTAATTTTGTAAACTTGTCTTGCTGTAAAATTGTTCGCATACCTTCTCCTGTGTGTCTAAAAAACTTGTTTTCTTCTGAGCGAACACTTAATAATGAGTCTGCTTTAAAAATTGCTAAAGTATTTATAGCATCATTCAAAGATTCACTTAAAACATTGGGGTAGTTTAACGAGGCAAAAAGAACAGCATCTGTTTCATTAACATAATCTTCATTGATTAAAAACTTTAGGGTATCAAATAAACCAACATTCATTCTTTCTAATCTCTTTGGTCTTTTTACAAATTCAACTGTATTAGCAAAATTTAAGGCAACATATTGCTCAACATCATCATCACTAGAAACTACAAGTACTTTTTTAATTTTATTTGCGTCAACTAATGTTTGAATTTTATGACCTAAAAACGTTGATTCTCCAAATTTTTCAAGAGATAAATTATAATTAGCCCTAACAGGTATTATCCCGACAACATTAGGTAGATGCAGTTCTTCTTTATGTACAAAGGCATCTTTTATTTTAGACCTTGTCGAAAGTATTCTATCTTCATTATTGGTTAAATTATTATTATGTCTCCTGTAAGAAAATAACGACTTATTAATGTTTGTAACCTTAAATTTTGAAACAAACTTAACCCAGAGCTCATATCCATCTTGACAAGTATAACTTTCATCATAACCGCCAACTGTATTTAGAGAGTCTACTCTTATCATTGTACATGCCCCGTGTGCAGGTTGGTCTAAAATGGTAACTTCATTATCAAAGTCATGTCTCTTAACTTCAGACAATACATTTTCATCTGGATCAACTAAATAATAATCAGGAAAAACAAGTCCAATGTCTGGGTTTTTTTCTAAAACGGAAGACATCTCTTCTAATGCCGTAGGCTCAAAGAAATCATCAGCATCAAGACGAACAATATATTTACCTTTTGCAGCTTTCAAAGCAACATTGTTAGTTATGTTTAGTCCCTTATTTCTCTGATATATTATTGAGACTACTGATTCGTTTGCATATTCTTCTATTATTTCTTTTGAATTATCAGTGGATCCATCATCTATGATAATTAGCTGAATGTTTTTCAAGGTCTGGTTGAGTACACTTTCTATGGCTCTTTTAATGTATTTGCCATAATTATAGTTAGTTATATAAACTGTAACCAAAATATTTCTTGAATCCATTAGGTTCTTGTTTTAATTAATTTACCTGGTATTCCAGCAATTATTGACTTTTCTGAAAACGATTTATTAACCACAGAGCTACTGCCAACTACACAACCATTTTCTAAGTTTACCCCTGGAAAAATAATGGCATGCGTACCTAACCAACAGTCTTTACCTAAACTTATTGGAGCATGACTATACCCTTGATTTGCAATTGCCCCAACACCATCATACTTATGCATACTTGTTTGAAGATAAACATACCCTGATACAAGTGTATTTTTACCAAGAGTTATACTATCACCACCGTTAAAAACAGAATATAAACCAATTCTACATTCATTTTGGAGTTCTATCTTACTCTCATTAGCACTTAATATGCGAACACCTCTATCTATTCTACAATTGTTTCCAATTTTGATTTTGGAATTTCCATGACATCTAATTTCAACATTCCTTCTAAATTGAACGTTATCACCAATAACTAAGCTTGCCGTACTATCTACCTGTAATTTTGGAAATGAGTCACATGTAAAGTTTTTACCAACTTTAATACGTTTAGAAGCAAATAATAGTTTTACCACTAGGCCCAAAAGTCTCGGGTAATTCTTATAATACCAAGGAAGTAAAAAAGCAAGCATTGTTATTTAATCAAATAATTCCCAAGATAATTTCTGATGTTCTTTTACATCAACTCTTAATTTCTTTCCTAACAGATTGTCATATTCTCTTGCATCTATACCGTGGTTAGGTCTTAAAACTGTAATGTCTTTTTCAGTGATAACAGTTCCTTTTTTCAAATCTTTAATGGGATAAACCGCTCTTCTGAAGGTAGTAGGGTGGTCGCCTTCTATTGGTAAAGGTTTCTTTTCTTTATCACCTTTTAATTTATCAATCAATTTTATTTTTTCAATTAAATGCAAAACTTCATCTCTTGTTAGCGAAACTTTATGATCTCTAAATTCTTTATTTTCTCTAGAATCTGTAAAATGAAACTCTAAAATTTGAGCTCCCATTGCAACGGCTATTTCTAAAGCATAACTTCCTTCTGTATGGTCAGAATATCCAATAGGCAAGCCTATCTTATTGCCAAATTCTGTCATAACATTTAAGTTGGCATCAGTAAAAGGGATAGGGTACATAGATGTACATTGTAATACACTTAAATATTCAGAATTTTTGTAAAGTTCGTCTTGTGACTGAATATATTTTACAGCATCTTCTACCTCTTTAAAAGTTGACAATCCCGTAGAAACTATTATTGGCTTTTGAAGTTCGGTAAATTTCTTAAGCATTGGATAAGCCGTTAAATCCCCAGACCCAATTTTATATATTGGCATGTATTTATCTATCCATTCCACGTATTCTGGATCCCAAACAGAAGCCATAAAACCTACGTTATTCTTATTACAAATTTCCGCTAGTTCAACATATTGCTCTTTTGAAAGTTCAAATTTTTTAAAATGCTTATTTCTTTGAGGTGATTCTAACTTACTAACTAGCGTATCACCAGAATATAATTGATATTTTATAAAATCAACGTTGGCCTCAATTGCTAATTGTGTTAGTTTTTTTGCGTATTCAAAATCTCCTTCGTGATTTCCTCCAATTTCGGCAATCAATAAGGGCCCATTCTTACCTTCCCAATTACTTTTTTTCATAAACTTGATTATATAGTTGTATGATTTCTTTCATTTTATAATTCACATGCGAATCTTTCATTAGTTCTATTACAGCACTAGCATTATTAAAATCCTGCGGGGTATCTATAGCAAAGTTTAAAGTCTTACCATAGTCCTCGCTGTTATAAATGAAATTGTGCCTTTTATTTTCTTTTCTATAAAAGTACGTCATCACGTGTTCTTTGTCTTCTTCCTTAAAATAGTTGATGCTATTCTGATAATAATTAACATCAACAATTTCAACGCTCATGCCCTTAGGAAAAGTTCTATTTTTTACATTAGAAGTAAATAGACTATGAGATGATTGATGTGTTATTATCATTGATTTTATTAGTTCGTAATCTAAGAACACATTATCTCCATTTATACGCACACTGCTAGAAAAATTATGTGCTTTAGAGCAATCTAAAAAACGTTGTGCAACATTTTCTAAGTGCCCCCTAAAAATTTCTAGATTATTGGTTTTGCAATAGTCTTCAATAATATCATCTGAAGGTTCGTTAGACGTGCAAATAACAACTGGTATATTATGGTTAAGCTTCTCTAATCTTTCTATTATATACTGTAAAATTGGCTTTCCATTAAGTGGTTTTAAAATTTTACCTGGAAGCCTAGAGGAGCTGTATCTACATAAAACGATTATACCAATCATTTTCTTTCGCTTATTTTTTTAGCGGGAATTCCCCCATATATTGTATATTCTGGAACATCACTTGTTACTATAGCTCCTGCGGCAATTACTGCTCCTCTGCCAATGGTAACCCCTTTGAGGATTTTAGCCCCTGTTGAAATCCAAACATCATCATTTATAACAATTGGCGCTGTTTTATTTTTTTGTTGGTTAATTCTTACGCTTTTTTCAATAGAATGGTCACTATCCACTATGTATACAAAAGGCGCTATAAGACAGTCGTTCCCAATTGAAATATTCGTTGAAGCATAAATAAAGGTATAAAAGCCAATGGTAGTTCTGTTACCTATAGCAATTTTCGCATCTGAATTGCATGCACATATGTTTGCACCTTTTTTTAATACTACCTCATTATCAATTGCAATATTATTAGGGTACCTCAACAAAGAAACATCTTTATCTATGAACACATTTTTTCCCAAGAAGCCTAGTCTATTCTTATGGTAAAGTCTTCTTAGCTTATGGCTTAGTGTGGGCTTTAAATGTTTTCGTAATTGAGAATTTTCTTCTTTCAATGTTACAATATCATTGGTTAACCTTTATTGCCGACATATACATTTTTAAACTAGGCAATTCTAAATCTTTTTGGGATAATATAAGCTCTTCATGCGTAAACTTCCAATCAATATCTAATTCCGTGTCATTAAACAAAATACCAGATTCAGCACTGCTATTATAGAAATTATCACACTTATAAAAGAAGTGTGCATCATCGCTAAGCACCACAAAACCATGAGCAAACCCACGAGGAATAAATAATTGTTTCTTATTGTCTGCAGATAATTCAACTGCTACGTGTTCACCGTAAGTTTTAGAACCTTTTCTAATATCTACTGCCACATCTAATACTTTACCTGATAACACTCGAACTAACTTTGCTTGGGCGTATTCACCTTTTTGAAAATGAAGTCCCCTTAAAACTCCTTTTGTTGAGTATGACTGATTGTCTTGAACAAAATTTACTTTTTTTCCAATAGCTTCTTCAAAAGTCTTTTGATTAAAGCTCTCAAAAAAATAGCCGCGTTCATCTTTAAAAACACGCGGTTCCAAGATAAAACAGCCTTTTAATTTTGTTTCTCTAGCAACCATATTAATTAATTAATGCCATCAAGTTTTTTCCGTATCCACTTTTAAGTAAAGGTTCTGCTAAACTTTTAAAATGTTTTTCACTTATAAAACCCATTTCAAATGCCGCTACTTCAGGCGCCCCTATTTTTAAGCCTTGTCTTTCTTCTATCACCTCAACAAATTGAGAGGCCTGCATTAATGATTTAAACGTTCCCGTATCTAACCAAGCGGTTCCCCTATCTAAAATACTAACATTTAATTTACCTTTTGCCAGGTAAACTCTATTGACATCAGTTATTTCCAGTTCCCCACGTTTGCTAGGTTCAATATTTTTGGCAATTTCTACCACCTTATTATCATAAAAATATATTCCCGGAACTGCATAATTAGATTTTGGGTTTTCTGGCTTTTCTTCAATACTAATTGCTTTACCCTCGCTATTAAACTCAACAACGCCGTAACGTTCTGGGTCACCTACTTGATAGGCATAGATGATTCCTCCATCAGGGTCGTTATTAGCTTGTAAAAGTTTTGAAAGTCCTGTGCCGTAAAAAATGTTGTCGCCTAAAATTAAAGCAACCTTTTCAGTCCCAATAAAGTCTGCACCAATAATAAATGCTTCTGCTAAACCATTAGGTGCATCTTGTACTGCATACTCAAAGGAACAACCTAATTTGGAACCATCTCCCAATAAATTTTTGAAAAGAGGTAAATCTTGTGGTGTTGAAATTATTAATATTTCTCTGATACCAGAATATATTAATGTAGATAGCGGATAATATATCATCGGCTTATCATATACTGGCATTAATTGTTTGCTCACAGATAAGGTTAACGGATGAAGTCTAGTTCCTGAACCCCCTGCTAAGATTATTCCTTTCATAAAAATTAAATCGCGTATTGTTTTCTATAGTACTCTCTATATTCACCAGAAGTTACGTGTTCTAGCCAAGCTGTATTTTCTAAATACCAATCTATAGTTTTACTGAGTCCTTCTTCAAATGTTACAGAAGGTTTCCAATTGAGTTCAGTGGTCAGTTTTTTAGCATCAATGGCATAACGTAAATCGTGCCCTGGTCTATCCTTAACAAAGCTTATTAATTCTGAAGACTCCCCTTTTTTTCGATTTAATTTTTCATCCATTAAATCACATAGCAATCTTACCAAATCTATATTTTTCCATTCATTAAGTCCTCCGACATTGTAAGTATTCTTGCTATTTCCTCGGTGGTAAATTTCATCTATTGCACGTGCATGATCAACTACAAACAACCAGTCTCGAGTATTCTCTCCTTTACCATATACTGGCAAAGGTTTTTTTGTAATAATATTATTAATGAATAACGGTATTAACTTTTCTGGAAAATGATTCGGCCCATAGTTGTTAGAACAATTAGAAATAACAAAGTCTAAGCCATAAGTTTCACCATAAGCACGTACAAAATGATCAGATGCGGCCTTAGATGCCGAGTAAGGAGAATTTGGACTGTATGCAGTTTGCTCTGTGAATAACCCCGTGTCACCTAGAGTACCATAAACCTCATCTGTACTTACGTGATAAAATCTGAAATCGGCATTTTTTTTGGCTGTTTCAATTGCTGCATTTAACAAATTAACCGTACCGATAACATTTGTGTTTACAAATGCGTTTGGATTGGTAATAGAACGATCTACATGTGATTCAGCAGCCAAGTGAATGACTCCGTCAAAACATTCTTTAGCAAAAAGTTCATTAACGAAGCCAGAATTTACAATGTCTCCCTTAACAAATTCGTAATTATCAAATTCTGCGACATCTACAAGGTTTTCCAAATTTCCGGCGTAGGTTAGTGCATCTAAGTTGATGATTTTGTAATCAGGATATTTAGTTACAAACTGTCTTACAACATGAGACCCAATAAAGCCAGCACCACCAGTTATTAATATTTTTTTAGTCTTGTTTGCCATACCTTTTCAAAAAATTATTCAAGCCTTTACCTCCTAAAAACAGTAAGGTTAATCCCAATAAAATAAGTGGAACTAAAAATTTATAACTATTCAAAATACCCTTTACCTTAACCCCTCTCCTTGGAAAATCGCTAATTACATTTAAAATAGACGACTTATTTGCTTTTTCTTGATTCAACCGTACCAAACGGTTTTTTAAGATTTCTCGCTCCTGTACTAATGCCAGCTCTTTATTATTGGATTCTCCGCTTTCAGCAAGATTTATATTTGTTCCTTGCATGGGTTTATCCGCCTCTTTGACTAAAACAGTCTTATAAAGTTGCTGTAACGAGTCTATCTCTTTCAATTGATTTTGAATAATGGTGTCTTGTAAGAGTATGTTCTCATCATTTATTTTTTTCTGAAGCTTAAAATAATCATTGCTTGAAATTGATTTTACAATTGCAGGCTGGGCTTTTTTGGCTACAAAACTATTTGTGCTAATAAGTGTTACCTGATGAAAACGTGCGTCTAACGAATTAAAATTTCTCAAGTAAGATTCTAAATCTATTGCCTTAACCGTTGAGGTATCTAAGTCTCTTACAAAATCATCAAACAACTTTATTTTCTGGTTTTCATCAGAATAGGAGTCAACAAAAATCTTTTTGACAGTTGAGGCGTCTGGAACGGAAATTTCAAGCGCTTCTGCTAAAGCTACGGAGTCGTTTGCCTTTGCTAAATCATTATAAAAATCTATGTTATTATATAACTGCTGAACACTATTAAAATTAGGTTCAACAACCATTCTAGATATGTATTTTTCTGCTTTGAGCGAATCTAATACATAACCCATAACGCCACCAATTAGTATGGCTGCGGTTAAGACTATAAAATTCTTTTGGATAAAAAGTAATAAAAGAATTAGTAGATTAAATAAACCCTTAAAAATAGACCCAATAAAATTGAATAACTTTTGAAAGCCTCGAGCTATCAATTCAAATAATTGAGCCAAATCCATTTCATCGTTTGACGAATTTTTAGGTTGTTCTGCCATTGGTTTAGCTAGTTTTAAAAATTTGTTCTAGAATCTTTTGAGTGATTAAGTATGTAGGTTTTACTCCTGTAGTTCCAAGTCCGCCAGAAGCCAACGTACTTCCTGTTTCTAAAGGGTTGTCAGAAGCATAATAAGCGTATCTAACCTTTACGTCTTTATTAATGCTTTTTCTAACTTTTGAGGCTGATTGAATGGCTTTTTGATAATGCACTCCTTCCATCTCTAAACCAATAACATTCCATGTTGATTCGTAGAAAAACCTTAGAATGTCTTTGTTTTGTAATGATGTTCCTAAAACTGTTACCATAGTTCCCTCAAGTGTTTTTAATCCATTGCCTGAAAAATCAGTAGCTTTTAGTTCATTCTCGAATGGATAATTATCAGCTGTACCTTCAAATATATGCGCTGTAGGAATCATTAAATCACCTTTTCCTCCTTCTAAAATACCAGCTTTACCCATTATAGAAATAGAACAAACATCTAAGAAATACTTTTTTCCTTCTCGTACATAAGGTTTTAAAAGTTCATCTATAGTTTCATATGCTTGCTCTCCAAAAGCATAATCCATAACAAATATAACAGGTTTGTGTCCTTCGGCATTTTCTTGGATTGCTGTAAACCTGCAGTTACCATCTTCAATTTTGTCAGTATCAAAAATTTGAATGTCGATATTAGCTCCGGAGGTGTCGTCAATAAATACCATTCCGTTTTTTTGCGCCCATTGTTCTACTTTTTTACGTAGATGCCCATTACCAGGTGCACTAAGGGCCTCATAAATTTGTAATTCGCTTTTATTTTTTAATTCATTTTCTAGTGCTCGTTGTGCAAAAAGTGAATTCATAACACTGTGCATATTTGCACTAATAATGTGAATTGGTCTATGAATTAAATCATTTTCAAAAAGTGAATTCTTTATGGTGTTAGCCCATTTTTCTCCATGAATGTGGTGACCTAAACGTTCTCTTAGTAATGGACTAAAAGTTATGGTTCGTTTATTACCGGTGGTTTCTTCTTCAATAGCTAATTTACCCAACCAATAAATAACTTTTAAAAATCTATCTGGATTTTCTTTAGTAAACAATCTTTGATGCAAATCTGTGACCTCCTCAAAAGAACGCCCCATAATGTTGGCTAAATGAATAAGAGCTACTTCTCTTTCCTCATCCGTTTTTTCCTCACTTTCAACAAACTCCTCTAATTTTACCCAATCACGTATGGTACTTTGTGACTCTTCAATTAAAACTCGGTTACTAATCTTGTTGGATTCAATAAACAAAAAAGTAAGATGCGTTAAAATGTCATAAATATCTGACCTTCCTCTTGTTATCTCAATATTCATTTGTTCCTCATCGATACGATAACAATTGCGCCTTCTTTTGGGTGGAATAATGGGTTTAATATGCGATTTAGAAAAACCCTCATCGGATGTTAGATTAATGTATCTGCACTGTTCAATACCCTCTGGTAATCTTTCGAGAACATAGATTAGCCCGTTTAATTCAGATTTATCTTCGGCTACAGAACCATAAATTTCTGGTCTCAATACCAATAGAGCATTGCGTAAAGCTTTTCCAGAAACACCAGATGGTTTATAAAACCCTCTATTTAGCAGGTGTCTCATGGTTATATACAAACGTTCTATTGCATTTGTAGACTCTTGTGCTCTAGTTGTTTCTTTGATTTTTATGGCCATTGGCGCAAAGGTAACTTTAAAAAAGAATATTTCTTTATACGGTTGAAAGCTTGTCTACAACACTTCTATCATTGGCTAAACGTTGTACTTTATTTTGCCCTCCAAGTTTTCCTTTGGATTTCATGTATTCCAAAAAACCATTTTTAACAACCTTACTAATTTTTAAAGTCTGCAACACTTTACCGTCAATCAAATCAAGATAGTAACTGTTTTGTGTCTTCATTGAAGATTCCAGTGTTTTTAAAAATAGGGTTAAATCATCTGGTTCTCTTTCAAACTCTATAAACCATTCATGATACGGCAACTCACCATTTGGGTTTGTTTGAGGGGCTACAGTAAACTCACTTACAATAGCATTTGTAGCTTCAATAGCTTCTTTCATTGCTTGCTCAACTTCTTTGGCAATTACGTGTTCACCAAATGCAGAAATAAAATGTTTAATTCTTCCTGAGACTATTATTTTATAGGGGTTTGTAGAAATAAACTGAACGGTATCTCCCAAATTGTAAGCCCATAGTCCTGCATTTGTGCTAATTACCATAGCATAGTTCACGCCAACCTCAACTTCACCAATGGTATATCTTTTTGGTTTGTCATCAAAGAATTCTTCCGCCTTTACAAATTCATAAAATATACCAGAATTCAACAATAGAAGCATTCCTTTCTCCTTTTGAGAATTCTGATAAGCAAAAAAGCCTTCACTCGCCGGAAACAGTTCAATACTATCAACCTTTTTGCCCATTAGTTCTTCGAACCTAGAACGATAGGGCTCATAATTTACCCCTCCATAAATGAACAATTGAAAGTTTTTAAATAAGGTGGTTATTTTCTTATTTGATTTGTTTTGAAGTCTTTCAAAATACATTTGCACCCAAGACGGAATACCTGCAATAACAGTCATATCTTGGTTTATAGTTTCTTCAACTATCTTGTCAACTTTTGTTTCCCAATCTTCAATACAGTTGGTTTCCCAACTAGGTAGTCTATTCTTTTGCAAATAGTTAGGAACGTAATGAGCGGAAATACCGGATAATCTTCCAGTTTTTATTATTCCGTCTGTATCGAGAATAGGGCTTCCTTGAAGAAATATCATTTTACCATCAACAAATTTAGAATTACCCGTCTCGTGAATGTAATTTAAGATGGCATTTCTAGAAGCGTTGACCTGATTTTTAATTGAAGATTCAGTTATGGGTATATATTTTGCCCCTGATGTAGTACCTGAAGTTTTTGCAAAATAAAGCGGTAATCCTGGCCAAAGAACATCTTTCTGTCCGTCCTTAATTAGAGACACATAAGACTTTACATCTTCATAATCTCTAATGGGAACTTTTGATACAAAATCGTCGTGGGATTTTATACTACCAAAGTTATGGTCTTTACCAAACTTGGTTGTGGCACCTTCGGCAATTAAATGCTGAAAGGTTTGTTGTTGTGCTTTAACTGGACTGTTAATCCATTTTGCGTCTTTTTTTGCAATTCTTGAGGCAAAGACTTTAGCTGCTAGTGATTTTAAAGACATTTTAATTAAAATCTATATAATCAACGGGGTTTACTGGAGTGCCGTTGAACCATAATTCAAAATGCAAGTGCGGCCCAGTCGTTAATTCACCAGTATTACCAACACTAGCCACAACTTCTCCGGCGACAACTACATCTCCTTGTACTTTATTTAAAGAACTATTGTGCTTGTAAACCGATAGCAAACCGTCTTTGTGTTCAACCAATATTACGTACCCTGTTTGGGATGTCCACTCGGCAAAAATAACCCTACCGTTTGCTACTGACTTTACTGGACTATTAGCTTTGGCTACAACATCAACAGCAAAGTGTTTTTTTTCTGCATCAAAACTATTAGAAATAGTTCCAGTAACAGGTGGAAACAAGATAAGTGATTTTGTATCTCCTTCTCTATCGAAAAGATTATATTTATCTTCTAATTCTACTTCTTGTCTTAATTGCAAGTCTTCTTTAATAGGTCTTAAATCAACAGTTGAAGGGTCGAGTTTATATTCAGCAAACAGCGAATCTCTATTAGCTACACTATTTTCAATTTCACCTCTTAAAACCTTTCTTACATTGTCTAAATACTTATTGGTATAATTTAAAACAGTTACCAGTGAATCAGTTTTATAAGTAAGGGCAGTTGCTTGTCTTTTTAAACGGGTCGACGAATATCCTGGAATATACTCACGTAATGGCGTAAAAGCAATTAATAAAGTAGTCAACCCTATCAAAACTATAATAAATAGTGTTCCAGACACAAAAACATTAAGACGGCTGAGCTTAAAGGAAATTTTTTCTTCAAAGGTGCTCTCATTTAATATTACCAAACGATACTTATGAAGTAACTTCTTTTTAATACGCTTACCCTTTTTGACCTTCTTTGCCATAAGCAACAAAGATATACTTAGAATTTAATTTGAACGCATAGGCAAAAGTTGTTAAGAAATATTTAAGGTAAAATCTATACTTTTTTTCTCATAATACGTTTATTCCTCTACTATCCATAACTTTGTTTTGTATTTTTACATTCTATAATTAATTGAATTATGATGTTTTTAGGTATGATTGGACCTTGGCAAATTGCACTAATAGTTGTAATTGTGCTATTGTTATTCGGAGGAAAAAAAATTCCAGAATTAATGAGAGGGCTTGGTAGTGGTATTAAAGAATTTAAAGATGCCTCTAAAGAAGATGAAAAATTAGAAGATAATAATTCATAAAAAATAGAACTAGTGTTCTTTTTAAACTTCTTTACACAAAACACAACCCTCTAAATCATTAGTTTACACTTCTTATTTTACATTTCACAACAAAAAGTATTAAACACTTTGGTGTAATAGTACTTTAGCTCCCTAGTTTCCCGCATCAAATAGTTTAGGGAAGTTCCTCAAACAAAAAATAATGAGGTTGTTATTTGTCATAATATTAAGTTTCTTATCACACACGGTTGTAGGTCAGACAATTACATCACTAGATATAGATGAGTCAGAATTACAATCGAACAGTGCTATTGCAGAATCTTCTAGTAAATCTATTTTTTCTAGAGGACCGCAACGTTGGTTAGAAGATGCTAATTACTATTTTGAAAACAATTGGTATGTTAAAGCTGCAGAACTTTATATTCAATCTTTAGAACAATACGAAAGCTTACAAAGTCAAGAGAATTTAGAACGTCTAGGCAAGTGTTTGTATGAATTAAACGCTTATGAAGATGCTAACTTTTGGTATAATATTCTTTTTGGCAAGTTTAAAGAAACGGCAAGTCTAGAAGCTAAACTTAATTACATACACACATTAAAAGCTGTTGGTCAGGTAAAAGAGGCAGAAACCATATTACGATCTATAACTAAAGAAAAACTTACAGAGTCAGTTAAAGATTTTTCTCCCATTTTTCAAAACGAATATGTTGTAAAGAATTTAAAATCTAATAGCAAATACTCTGATTTTAGTCCCACATATATTGCTAAAAACAAAGTTGTATTTGCTTCAGCTAGAGACTCTGGTTTTCTAAAAACCAGACGGTATAAAAGAAATAATCAACCTTTTTTAAATTTATATGCCGCTGATGAAAATCAAGAAAACAAGGAGCTACAAAATGTGAGAAAATTTTCTTCTAATATTAATTCTAAATTTCATGAAGCTGCTTTAGCCATTACACCAGATGGTAAAACAATCTTCTTTACAAGAAACAATTACAAGAAGAAACTTCGTAAAGACAAAAAAGGAACCAATCACTTAAATCTATTTGTTTCTAAATTAATAGATGGTAATTGGTCTACACCAGAACGTGTTCCGTTTAATAGTGATAATTACTCTGTGGGTCATCCTACTGTATCCTTAGATGGCAAAAAATTATATTTTGTTTCAGATATGCCAGGAGGCTATGGAGAAACCGATATTTATCAGGTAAACATTTTAGACGACGGAACATATTCAGAGCCTATAAATTTAGGTGCAGAAGTCAATAGTAAAGACAAAGAAATGTTCCCTTTTGTGTCCAATAATAGACTTTATTTTTCTTCTAATAAAGCGGATGGCTTTGGTGGATTAGATGTATACATTTCAAATTTTGTTGAAAACAAGTATAGCAATCCTATAAATCTTGGTGAAAAATTTAATAGTAATAGAGATGATTTTTCATTTGTAGTAGATGAAAATAATGAAAAAGGATATTTTGCCTCCAATAGAAAAGGAGGTAAAGGAGACGACGATATTTATCATTTTTATTTACATAAAAAAGCAAAATCTTTTAGTGCTATAGTAGGTAATATTTATGAGCAAATCTCTGGAGACAAAATTGAAGGTGTAGAAATTGAGTTGTATGATGATAATAATAATCTTTTAGAAACAACAACCACAACTAGCTCTGGAGTATTTACATTTAAAAACTTAGAGCAACACAAGTCATACACCATAAAAACAACTTCAGAGCAATATTTACAAACAAACCAATCAGTATATATAGCTGACCAAAAGCGGGTAATGGCTGATGTGCCTTTGAAAACAATGCCAACGCCTGAAATATTACTAGTAGGAAAGGAAAATATATATTTTGATTTTGATAGTTCAAAACTAAATAATGAAGCCATAGCAAACCTACAAGAGATACTAGCTCTTAAACAACAATACCCTAACATGCGTATTGAAATTGCATCTTATACAGATAGTAGAGGTAGTAACCTTTACAACCAAAAACTTTCAGAAAGAAGAGCAGAAAGCACGCAAAACTATCTACTTGAACACGGCATACAAACAGATAGAATTATTAAAGCTATTGGCTATGGTGAAGAAAAGTTAGTTAATGGTTGCGATGATAATACCAATTGTAGAGAGCAAGCTCATAGACTTAATAGACGTTCAGAAATAATAATCTATCGCGAATAGTTTGTAGTACATTTCTTGCAGTTTGATTTTCAAGCTTTTGACACCATTCAAATTAAGATTTACAATAACTAAGCGTTAACCTACAGTTCTATTCCTTTCACAACATATTTTTATTAGTTCTACAAATAGAATCTACTTTCGATAATGTGATTAAAACAACAATTATCTCAAGCCCCCATAAAGTAAACTATGATGAATGTAAGAGCGATTTTATTTTGGCTGTTGTGTAGCTTTTTAGCAAATGGGCAAGTTACTTCTCTAGAATTTGAAGATGAAGATACAGCAACAGAAACTTTTTATGATGAATATGCGCAAAGAGATTTTGAAAGTGCAGTAGACTACACTAATAGATTATATTTATCTGCAGAGGCAAGTTTTAACAAAATGAGATTTGCCCAGTCTGCAAGGTTATTTGATAAGGCCATAGCAAATAAAAATATTGCCCCTACTGTAGATATGATTCAAATGGCAGGTGATGCCAACTATTTATCTGGCGCTATGGATAAAGCCGCTAAATGGTATGAAAAGCTTGAAGAAATTCAAGGTGACTCCATGACTAACGAAACTATATATAAGTTATCAAAAATCTTAAAATCCACTGGTAGAAATCAAAAAGCCGCTCAATTAAATACATTACTCCAAAAAAAGTGGAAAACTGTTTATTTAAACAGCAGTAATAAAACAAACGCGCTTGCTCAAAGTAAAGATGGCATTAAGGTTTTAGAAAACCTTAGTAGCAATACTGCTGACAAAGAATTTGCACCAATTATACTAAATGGTACAGAATTGATTTTTGCTTCTGATAGAAGCACTAAAGAGAAAACAGGTCGCTCAGATGTACAAATAGATTTATTCAAGGGAACTGTTTTAGATGAAGAATATAAAGTTGAAGAAATAGAAAAACTTTCAAATACTATTAATTCTAAATTTCAAGAGGCAAGTGTTGCTTTCTCTCCGGACGGTAACACCATGTATTTTACCAGAAATACCAACAAGAAAATTAAAAAAGCTGACGGTGAAAAAGCAAAGCTCCTAAAAATATACAAATCCAATTTTGAGAAAAATAAATGGTCTAAGCCCAGAGAATTATCGCTAAACAGCAATAAATACTCAAACGCCCATGCAACTATTTCACCTGATGGTTCAAAAATGATTTTTGTTTCAGACAGAGAATCTAGTTTGGGAGAAACAGATTTGTATATGGTTACAATTAACAAAGACGGTACATTTTCTGAGCCAGAAAACCTAGGTGAAGAAGTAAACTCCGGGCAAAAGGAGCTATTTCCTTACTTTAATGGTAGTACTTTATATTTTTCTTCTAACAGGGAATTAGGAGTGGGTGGACTAGATATTTATAAATCAGAATACATTAACGGCAAATTTACTCCAGTCGTAAATATGGGAGCTCCAATTAATAGCGACAAAGATGACTTTTCATATGTTTTAAAATCCGATAATAACAGTGGGTACTTTGCTTCAAATAGAGATGGCGGAAAAGGTGGTGAAGATATTTACTATTTCGCCATTGGAAAAAGTTCAGTATACGACCCTTCAATATCAACCATAGATAAAGCAATCGTAAAGAATGCTTTAGTAATGAAAAAAGACCTTACAGCTGTTGAAAAATCACTAGCTGCAGAAAAAATACCAACTACTATAATCGGTGTTGTCTCTGATGATGAGACGGGCGAAGTGGTTAGAAACGCTGTCATTAAAATTTTTGATGAAAATGAGAAATTCATTGGTAAAATTGAAAGTGATGATTTAGGAAGTTTTGAATTTACAAGACTATATCAATACTATAACTACGTTTTGATTGCGGAGCACGTTGACTATAAAGTATCAACACCTTTGACCATTTTTACAGATATCCCAGAAAAAAATATCAATATTAGGATGTTTAAGGGTGGCACAGAGGTTGTAGAGAATGAAGAGTTAGTTGAAGACATACCTAATAAGCTAGAAATAGCACCTGTACTCGAAACTAACGTAAAACCTATCCTGAAGCAAAACATGATTTACTTTGGATTCGATAAACATTTAATCTCTGAAACAGCAAAAGCACAGATGGATGAGCTTTTAGTGTTATGGGAGCAGTTTCCTAATATGAAGATTAAAATTGAATCTCATACAGATAGCAGGGGTAAAGCATCTTACAACAAATGGTTATCACAAAAAAGAGCAAATGCAACAAAAGATTACCTAGTATCTCAAGGCATTTCTCCTGAGCTAATTGTTAGTGCTACGGGTTACGGTGAAGAACAGTTATTAAATGAGTGTTCAGACGGCGTAGTTTGCGATAGAAAAACTCACAGAATTAATAGACGTTCAGAGTTTATTATTCTTGATTATTAGTCCATTTAACCGTTTGTAAAATGGCATCTAACTCAAACATGTAATCTCTTTTTACCGTTGAAGGGGCAAATGCAAAACCTTCTAAAACAAGTTTTCTATTACTAGCTTTATCATTTATAATGTAGGTTAAAAATGGGCCCGCCATTGGATAACCATTAATTTCCCACATGCCCTTAGCCAATGCTCCTTTTTTGCCTCCTATTTCAGCAGGAAACAAGTATGGCGAAAAAGCTTTTTCTGTAACCATATAGGTATCTTCATATGGTCCAGGAACATATTTTTTACCAATTGAATCCCGCATTTTTACAATATCAGCAACAAAAGTGCTATCGTTTGAAAAGCTTTCGGATGGCATGCTATAGGCAATAATATTTAATGTACCTTTTGGTATTTGTCTGTCAATCCATACAAAATTATCTTCATGCTTACCCACCTTATAAGCAGATGGTATATCTAAATTAATCCCAAACTCTTCTTTTAATGCGGTTTCTTGATTTAAGGAACGTCTAAATCGTTTTTGGGCACCTTCTAATTCTGTAGCCTGAAATGATGCTATTGCATTTGAAGCAACAGCATCTAGATTTGATAAAATTTCAGCGTTGCTGGTTCCCTTTACAACTGCAATTTTCTGTGGACTTGCATAAACATCTGTTTTTACGTGACCTAAAGACAAGCTGTCTTTTTCTAAAAATAAGATTGACCTAGAATGCGTAACCGCTCCACTAAAAACAGGTGGCGGTACATGTGTTATTGTAAAAATTGGCTGTATTGGAGATAAACCCAAGGCAGGTTGCGCAAAATGTTCTCTTACGCGGTCTCCAACCTCTCCCTGCCACAAGTCACTATCCATAACAACCATAAGGGAGTTTACAGCACCTGTTGAAGAAGGTAAAAACCGTTCTTTTTGATTTTTCTCATTACAAGAGAAAGCCAATACACCCATACAAATAAGAACACACAATTTTTTCATTTTCAAAATTTAGTTGAACTAACTACAACCAAATAAAAGAAAACTAGCGCATTTATCTGTATAAAACCAAGTTAAATTGAGTCAACCATGTATTTGATTGCGTAAACTGATTAAGAATAGAAAGAAATCATTCTTAAGAGGAACAATCACACAATCTAAGTTTAGTTCCTGGTTTAAGCTTATTGTTTTCTAAACCATTCCATTTTCTTAAGTTATCTATTGAGATACCAGGATACTTTCTTGAGATTGTCCATAAAGAATCTCCACTTTCAACAATATGAATTTTTGAAGGGTCAGACGGCAATACAACCTTAGCTCTTGTTTTTCCATTAGATTTACTTGTAACTGTCTTGGCTACGACCGGTTTTCTTGGATAAATTGTTAACCGTTGACCTATTTTAAGGTTATTACTGCGTAAGCCATTCCATCTTCTTATTTGACTTACACCTACGCCGTAACGTTCTGCTATTTTACCTAAATAATCTCCGCTCTTAACTTTATAACGTATGCTATTTGGTGCTTCAACTAACTCCGGCAATGGTTCTTCCTGTTTTTCATTTTCTTGAGCCACAAAAGCGTAAATAGCCTCTTCGTTACTTACAAATTGCCCTAAATGCTTTCTAGGTAAACGTAATGCATAGTTTTTGCCATCAACTTTTGGAATCACATTTAATTTATATGCGGGGTTTAATTCCGCTAACTCTTCAACAGATATACCAAGTAAATTCTGAATTTGATTAAAAGAAATTGTTTGCTTCACATGAACCGTATCTGTTTCAAAATAAGGTCTTTCTGCTAACTCTTTTTTTAATCCATGCTCATCTGCATATTCAAACAAATACATTGTAGCTAAAAAAGAGGGCACATAACCTGCTGTTTCTCGTGGCAAAAACATTCTTAGATTCCAATAATTTCGATATCCTCCTGATCTACGTATAGCTTTGTTTACATTTCCAGGACCAGAATTATAGGCGGCAAGTGCCAAATCCCAATCACCAAAAATGCTGTGTAAAACGCCTAAATATTCACAAGCCGATTTAGTTGCCAAAATTGGGTCGTTACGCTCATCTACATAACTACTTACATCTAAACCGTATTGTTTGCCAGTAGCAAACATAAATTGCCAAAGCCCTTTTGCCCCTACTCTAGACCTTGCTTTTGGGTTTAACGCAGACTCTACAATAGCTAAATATTTTAGTTCTAATGGTAAGTCGTAATTATCTAGTTCTTGTTCAAAAAGTGGAAAATAGAACTGACTAACCGTAAGCATTTTTTCCATTAAAGGCCTTTTCTTCTTTAAAAAGTAGTTGATTACACTTTCTAAATGCGGATTATATTCAATATTAAAGGGAGTTTTAGAATTCAGGTAGGCCAATCTTGCCTTTAGTGTATCTGTTGGTAGTTTATTGAATTCTTCTTCTAGCTCACCAGTGTTATGAACTATAGAGTTCATTTCAAAGAAAAGCTGTCTGCTTTCGTGCAACTTAGCCAGCCACAAACTATCATATGTGTAAGCTTTTGCTAAGTCTTGAAGTTTAAACTCTTTTTGCGATTGTTCAATAACAATAGGTTCCTCTGCATCTAGCATTGGTTTGCTAGAAGCTTTAGTTTGTATAGTATCTAATACGGTAATTGTGTTTTTTACTTCAGTTGAATCTTGTTGCTGAGCAAAAGAAAAAGCAAAACATACTAAACAAAAATAATTGGTTAAAATAGTTCTATTCATGGCTAACTATGTCGTTAACAATTTGATGGCCAACGAAAATGCACTATTTTAACCAAATACGAAAAAAAATATGCCTTAAGGTGTAAAATTTAAGATTTACAGTCGAAAATTAACTTAAAATTGCCGCTATACCAGGTAAAACTCTTCCTTCTAAGCTCTCTAACATAGCACCACCACCAGTAGAAACGTAGCTCACTTTGTTTTCAAATCCAAATTGTTTAACTGCAGCAACTGAATCACCACCCCCTACTAATGAAAATGCACCGCCTTTGGTAGCATAATCAATGGCATTACCAACAGCTTTAGTACCATCTGCAAAGCTCTCCATTTCAAAAACGCCTACAGGTCCGTTCCAAAGTATAGTTTTGGAAGTGGAAATTACTTCTTTAAAGCTGTCTAAGGTTCTTGGACCTGCGTCTAAGCCTTGCCATCCATCAGGAATTTTGTCTACATCTACAACTTGAGTGTTGGCATCATTACTGAAATCATCAGCGGCAATAACATCTACCGGTAAATGAACAGAAACGTTTTTTTCTTTAGCTTTTTGTAATATTTCTAATGCCAGTTCCATTTTATCGTCTTCACAAATAGAATCCCCAACTTTGCCGCCTTGTGCCTTTATAAAAGTATACGTCATACCTCCACCAATAATTAGATTATCAACTTTATCAAGTATATTTTCTATGATGGTAATTTTAGAAGAAACTTTAGCTCCTCCAAGAATAGCAGTTACGGGTTTTTCACCAGTTTCCATTACTGTTTTAATAGCATTAATTTCTTTTGCCAATAAATAACCAAAACACTTATTTTCAGGGAAAAAATCTGCCACAATGGTTGTAGATGCATGTGCTCTATGGGCAGTGCCAAAAGCATCATTAATATAAATATCTCCTAATCTTGATAATTTTTCAGCAAAAGCTTTATCACCATTTTCTTCTTCAGCATAAAATCTTAAGTTTTCAAGAAGTAGTATTTCACCATTTTCTAAGCTTGAAGCTGCTGCTTCTGCTTTTTCACCAACGCAATCATCCACAAATTTTACTTGAACACCTATAATTTCAGAAACTTTATTTACGATATGCTTTAAAGACATATCCTCCTTAACCTGTCCTTTAGGCCTACCTAAATGACTCATTAAAATTGCACTGCCTCCATCTTCTAAAACCTTAAGTATAGATGGTTTTGCACCAACGATTCTACTTTCATCAGTAACATTTAGATCTCCATCAAGAGGTACATTAAAATCTACTCGAATTAATGCTTTTTTATTTTCAAAATTGAAGTCTTCAATAGTTTTCATGCGTGTGTATTTAGTTGAATTTTCAAATGTAAAGAATTCCCATTTCTATGTAACGTTAGCAAAAGGCTAAATTTCAAAATCTCAGCATTATCTAATGCAATGAAAAGCTCTTATATAAAAGTTATATTTGTTCAATGTTGTTTAGTAAAATAATAGGACAAGAGCACTTAAAAAAACATTTGGTATATTCTGCAGATTCTGGCCGAATACCGCATGCCCAGCTATTTATTGGCCCAGAAGGTTCTGGCACTTTACCTTTAGCTATTGCCTATGCTCAATACCTACTATGCCAAAACTCAAATGGAGAAAACCAAGGAATAAATGAAGCATGTAATGCTAAATGTAATTCGTATACCCATCCAGATTTACATTTTATTTTTCCAGTAGCTAATTCTGACAAAGTAAAAAGTCATGCTATAAGTGATGATTTTTTAAATGAATGGCGAGAGTTCTTAAATCAACAACCTTACGGAAATTTATTTGACTGGTACCAGCATATTGGAATTGAAAAAAAACAAGGTCAAATAGGCGTTGACGAATCTCAAAGTATCTTACGCAAACTAAGCCTTAAGTCTTATGAAGGTGGTTATAAGGTAATGTTAATATGGATGGCTGACCGTATTAATACAGCCGCATCCAATAAGTTACTTAAGTTGATAGAAGAACCGCCAGAAAAAACGGTACTTATACTAATTGCAGAAGATGAAGAAAAAATAATAAATACCATTCGGTCTCGATGTCAAATATTACACTTTCCTCCGATACCTGAAGCCCTAATTGCCAAGGCGTTAACAAAAAGAGGGCTAGATGAAACAAAAGCTACACAAATTGCTCATGAGGCTAATGGAAACTTAAATAAAGCCTTTGATTTAGCTGCAAACCGATCAGAAGATTTGGTTTTTGAAAAATGGTTTGTACAATGGGTAAGAACAGCCTTTAAAGCAAAAGGAAACAAATCCGCAATTCATGATCTTATACTTTGGAGCGAAGAGTTAGCTAAATATGGACGAGAGACACAAAAAAACTTTCTTTCGTATTGTGAAAGCATTTTTAGACAGGCTCTTTTACTAAATTATGGAGCAAAAGAATTAGTTTATGCAAGAATGCACGAAGAAGGTTTTGACCTTTCTAAATTTGCTCCATTTGTTCATGAGAATAATATACAACAAATCTATACCGAATTAGAAAACGCAAATTATCATATTGAACGTAATGGTAATTCTAAACTTATTTTTACAGATTTATCCATTAAACTAACTCGCCTTTTACACTCAAAGGCTCAATAATTTACATTATGCACATACATTTAGATAAAGCAGCTGAGCTTATATTATTACTTATGATAACTATTGTTTTTCTACAAAGTGGTATCGACAAAATTATAGAATGGAAAGGCAATTTATCTTGGTTAAAAGAGCATTTTTCAAAAACACCATTTAACAACGTAGTTCCCTCTTTACTTGGTGTCATCACAATATTTGAGGTAGTTACAGGTTTGCTAAGCATAGCAGGCTTTGTGCACATCTTACTTTACAACACCACTACAATAGGGTTTTATGCTGCCTTGTTGGCGTCTCTAACCCTTTTAATGCTCTTAGTAGGGCAACGAATCGCTAAAGACTATGATGGTGCTAAAACAATTGTAATTCACTTAATCGCTACATCCTTTTTAGTGTTTTTATTACAATAAACTAAAAAGGCCTCTAAACGAGGCCTTAAATTTCATTAAAAATCAAAACGACTACTTTGTATACTTGTCATTAAGAATTTTAAGTATTTCTTCTGTTAAATCGTCAGTATCTTTTCCGTAAAGCACACTGCCGCCTTCACCTCCACCAAGAATATAAGTATAACCATTGGCCTCCCCAAAAGCTTTTATTTCTTTCTTTACTTTTTTAATAACACTATCCATTTCTGTTTGACCAGCCAATTGTATTTCTCTTTCTTCTTGTTGAAACTGCTGCCCAACAATCTGACTTTTCTGCTGTAGTGCGCCTAATTGCTCTTGCATTTTTCGTTGAGAAAGACCTTTACTTTGTAAATCTTGATATTCAATTTGAATGGCCTTAGATAGGCTATCACCCTTTTTGGTTAAAACCTCTGCCCTTTTCTTATATTTTTCTTCAATATCAGCCTTTTCCTGATAGCCGTCCATTAATTCTACATTGTCTACAAACCCTATTTTTTGTTGTTGACAAGCTGCTAAGCTTAACAGTAAAAATGCTACACCTAATTTTTTCATTATTTTAATTTTAATTGCCGCGCTAAAATATAAAATAGAGTACGGCTTATGCACTTAAAATTTACTTTTTTCGCAATACATAAATCAATGAAGAATATTCACCTGAAAAAAGGGCTTTAATATTTGATAGTAAGCCAATTATGCCTCCTCTAAGCCAAATGAATCTATTCCCCTTATATTTTTCTGATAACATAGACACATAAAATGAATCAAAATACATAGGTTTAATCTCTACAACTTCAAAACCTTTTGGCTCAAATAATTTTTTAATAGAAGACTTAGAAAAATGCCATAAATGCCTCGGAGTATCATAAGCTGCCCAATATTCCTTATAATATTTTGCATCATAAGAATTATAGTTTGGAACGGCTATCACCAAACCCCCACCGGGGTTGACCAATTTACTTAAACCATCTATTTGTGCTTCTAAATTGGGCAAATGTTCCAGAACATGCCAAAGAGTTACTACGTCAAAATATTCGTTTGATACATTTTCTAGAGAACATTCTAGTTCTAAACCTTTATTAGCAGCGTGTTTTAAGGCTGTGGCATTTGGCTCAACCCCTTTAATTTGCCAGCCACTGTTTTTAGCTTTAAGAAGGAAATCCCCAGTACCAGCACCAATATCTAAAATTCTATTATTAGCAGACTTAAATCTATTGATTAGCGAAACCTTACGATTAATAGAAAACTCTTTAACTTTCTGGTAAAGCCAAGAAAACAAACCTTGTTTTTTATCTGTGTGCGAAATGTAATCTTCGCTATCGTAGTATGTTGATAAATTATCTGGTACAGGATTAGTACATAACATGTCTAAATCGTTGTTTTTTAACAACTTAAATACTTCTTTGGACTTAAAATAATCTTTGGTGACTATATGTTCTTTCAACAGAATCTACTTAATTATATACCTTGTTCCACGTGGAACCCCAATTTATCTACCTAAATAGACCAGCAACACGCTTATATCTGATGGAGACACTCCACTTATACGTGAGGCCTGAGAAATAGTTACTGGTTGAATTTCTTGTAATTTCTCTCTTGCCTCATACGAAAGTGACTTTAGTTTAGCGTAGTCAAAATTAGAAGGAATCTTAACATTTTCTAACCGATGTAACTTATCTGCGTTGTTTTTTTCCTTTTCAATATAACCTGAATATTTGACCTGAATTTCTGTTTGCTCTAAAACTTCTGTATCTAACCCATTGTTTGTTACATAGTTAGAAACCTCTTCTAATTTCAACATATGGTTCATTGTCACCTTTGGGCGAGAAAAAACCTTAAACATTTTATCTGCCTGCGATACTTTGGCCGTGCCAACTTCTTCTAGAATAGTATTCATTTCTTCAGGTTTGAAGCTTGTTTTCTTAAAGAAATCAACAAAATTAGAAGCTTCTTTGTGCTTTTCTTCCATACGCTTAAGCCTATCAACTTTAGCTAGACCTATATCAAATCCTTTGGGAGTTAAGCGTAAATCAGCGTTATCTTGCCTTAATAAGGTTCTATATTCAGCTCTAGACGTAAACATTCTGTACGGTTCTTCTGTGCCTTTAGTAATTAAATCATCAATCAATACACCAATATAAGCTTCGTCTCTTTTTAATATAAATGGTTCTTTCTCTTTTAATTTTAAATGCGCATTTATACCCGCCATTAATCCTTGTGATGCAGCTTCTTCATAACCTGTGGTGCCATTGATTTGACCGGCAAAATAAAGATTGTTAACTAGTTTTGTTTCTAGTGTATGTTTTAACTGCGTTGGTGGAAAGTAATCGTACTCAATTGCATAACCCGGTCTAAAGAATTTCACATTTTCAAATCCTTTAACTGATTTCAAGGCTTTATACTGAACATCTTCTGGTAGAGAAGTTGAAAAACCATTTATATAATACTCCACTGTATTCCAACCTTCTGGTTCAACAAATAATTGATGTCTATCCTTTTCTGCAAACCTATTAATCTTGTCTTCTATAGAAGGACAATACCTTGGACCGATACTTTGAATACTGCCATTAAACATTGGTGATCTATCAAAACCCTCACGCAATAAATCATGCACAACTGTACTTGTATGCGTCATATGACAATCTCGCTGTGTACTTAACTTTGTGGTATCTATGTAGGAAAATTTTTCGGGTTTTTCATCACCGGGCTGCGGTATCATAACTTCGAAATTCAACGATCTTCCATCTACCCTTGGCGGTGTACCAGTTTTCATTCGACCGGTATCAAAACCAATATCTACTAATTGTTCTGTAATACCAGTTGCTGCACGTTCTCCTGCTCTACCTCCTCCAAACTGTTTTTCACCTATATGAATTAACCCATTTAAAAACGTTCCATTGGTAAGTACTACAGACCTACTATAAATGTCTACTCCTAGCGAAGTTTTTACGCCTACAACATTATTATCTTGTATCAAAAGACCAGAAACCATTTCTTGATAAAAATCCAAATTGGCTGTTCTTTCTAAAGCCAATCGCCATTCTTCTGCAAAACGCATTCTATCATTTTGCGCGCGAGGACTCCACATAGCTGGTCCTTTAGATTTGTTCAACATTTTAAACTGTATGGCTGATTTGTCGGTTACAATTCCGCTGTAACCGCCAAGTGCATCAATTTCTCTAACAATTTGACCCTTTGCGATACCACCCATGGCGGGATTACAGCTCATTTGACCAATGTTTTGAAGATTCATTGTCACCAAAAGCGTTTTTGAGCCCAAATTCGCGGCGGCAGCAGCCGCTTCCGCGCCTGCATGACCGCCGCCTACCACGATAACGTCATATTTTTCTCCGAACATATAGCTAATGTTCCACGTGGAACAGTTTAATAAATTCAACTTCTTTTCTTCTCATTGTTCTTTTTTCATCATCCGATGCATCTTTATATCCCAACAGGTGCAATAACCCATGCGCCATAACGCGTTTAAGTTCTGTCCTAAAATCAACCTCAAACAAATCAGCATTCTCTTTTACTCTATCCACAGAAATTATTATGTCGCCATAAATTCTATTTCCTTTACAATCATCAAAAGTTATTATATCGGTAAAATAATCATGGTTTAAAAAACTTTTATTGATTTCTAATAGATAATCATCGCTACAAAAAACATAAGATAGTTTACTCACGTGTTTGTTATAAAAGCTAGCACAATCACCCAACCATTTCCTATACTGAGCTTCATTCTCTAAACGGAAGTCTACCAAATACTCAAAATTAATCTCGGTTTTCAAAATAACCTTTCACCTTTTTTTGCAAATTCTGCTGCAAAGGTAGTGCTTGTCTATCTAAAATTTCTATTAGTGGTGAACCATCAGATTTGGGCAATAAACTTCTTCTTAGAGAATTATCGAATTCTTTGGTGTTTGATACACTTTCCCTCTTCTTTTTTCGACCTTGTTTTAATGCGGCATTTTCAAGTTTTAATAACTGATGTTGTATGGTATTTAATTTATTTCTGGTGGATTGCGTTATCCCATTTTCTAACAAATCGTTTTCAAATGCCTCCATTTGTAGCGTTAACTTTTTAGCAAGATTTTTATCTGATGCATTAATAAAATTTTTTAACTGCTTTTCTAGCATCGACCTAATTTGTTGTTGTTCCTTATATATTTCATATAACTCTTCTAAATTATTTTCAGAAACACCAATACCACTATTCTCCTTTTTAGAATTTAACTTGGAATTATCGCCTCCAGTTCCGTTTTGTCCATTCTTGGCATCACCTTTAGATGATTTGCCACTCTCTTTACCATCACCTTTTTTATCCGCAGCTTTAGTACCACTTTGCTTACCCTCACCAGTATCCTCTTTTTTGCCATTACCCTGAGCATTACCAGCTTTTTCCTTTAATTGTTGTTGTGCTTTAATAATGTCTGGCAATTGAAACCCATCTTGACTTCCTTGACCAGAACCATTACCAGACATCATACTTTGCTGCATGTTGTCTAAAAGTTTAGCCAAATATTCACTCAAGCTATTAGCTGCATTTAAGACGTATTGCTGGTACGAAGCGCCTTGAAAAATCTGATTTTCTGTAATATTGTCCAAGGATTTATCTATATTATAATACACCTCTGTTATTTGTTCATTCACAAATTCTGATAAATCAGGTTGTCTTAAAGAAAGCGCAAACAAACTATCGTCTACATGTTCAAACAACCCCCGTAAATCTTGTTGTTTTCTTACAACGAAAGACGTTTCATTTTCTATGAAACCAGATGCGCTTACTTTGTCAAACAATTCCTCTTGTTGAAAAGAAAATGTTACTAAATTATCTAAAATTTGACGTAACATCTCAGCGTCTTCAGTAATACTTGAACCGCCACCCATGGCTGCCGCCTGTTGCAAACCATTGCCCAATTGTTTCATCTTTTGAGCAGCAGACTTCATCTTATCTGAAGCACTCTTTTCTTTATCTTTTTCTTTTGTTTTACTTGAACTCTCTGAGTCAATATCTTTGCCCATGTAACTTAGAGATTCCTTTTGTTCCTGCTTCACCTGCTCTTGTAAATCTTCATCTATAGCAATACTCAAGGGTTTTTTTAATTCCTCATTCTCCTCTTTTAATTCTTTAAGTTCCTTGCTTAATTTATTATAATCATTATTTAATTGTTCTTGAGTATTTTTAATTTTCTCACTATTTAATAGGTTGTCTGTCTTTGATAATTTATCCTGTTTGTTTGCTAAATCTTCTAATTTCTTTGCCAATTGATTGGCCTTTTCTGTTACATAATATCGCTTTGTTAACTCTAACAATTGTTCTAAATTTCTTTTACCACTACTCTGTTTTTTAGACAGCTCTTCAAGTTTCGATTTTAATTCTTCTTTGTCTATTTTATCAGCAATTTTATTTAATTCCTCTAAAAGCTTTCGGTTTTTTTCAGCTTCCATTTCTTGCCTTTCCAGCCTTTCTTTTAACAACTGATTAAATTCATTAGCGCTTTCGGTTTTTTCAATTTGCTTTTTTAAATTTTTACTAAACTTTTTCATCAACGCTTCTTGATTCTGCTGACTTTCTAAAAACTTTTTTACTTCCTGTTTGTCTTCATAATCTAAACTTTCTGATTGACTTTGTTTCTCATTAAGTTGCTTTAGAACACTATGTTGCTCATTTGCCTTAGAAATTTCATTATCGAATTGTTTGACGGTAGTTTTATAAGCATCTAGTTCTTTTTCTTCTAATTCATTTTGATTAAACAATGAAGTTCTATAGGTCTGACTTTTTGAAACTTTACCGCCATGAATACCATCATTATCTTTTACCTCAAAATAAAGTTCATAATCTCCACTTTTATCTATATTCAAACCAGAAGGAAACTGATAGGCAAAAGACCCTACAGTTGAATTAAGCTTGCTTAATACCTTTTTCTTTTTTGAACTAGGGTTATTTAAAGGATAGTACCATAAAGCTATCTCTTTAACAGCGTAATCATCGGAAACTGTACCTTGAAAATCCAGCCTATTAAAGGTCAAAGAATCTTTTTTAAGAGTTACTTCTATATTCGGAAACTTGTCTTTTATCACAGAAACAGAATAATTCAAACTTTCGTAATTAGCAGCATTATTGTTTGATGTACTTACTTGATAATCCGTATTTGAATATACCCGTTTTTGAAAACTAAAATTATTTTCATCCTTATTAAAAGCAGCTATAGAGTCTGAATCTATAAAGACTATTTTGTCTGTATTACTAGTTTTAAATTGCCAATTGATTAAAGTTCCTTCAGGCACCTCTGTATTACCAGTACCAGAAATAGTTTGGTTTTCTTTATTTAGGTATATAGGATAAACAAGCCGAATGGAAAAGTCAGTTATTCTTGGAACACTTCCAATTACTAGATTATAAGTTCTTGAATTAAATCCTTCAGCTTCAAAATAAAATGACCCCGTTGAAGGTTCAACAAGATTATGGGTAAACAGATTGCTAGACTTAGCCATGAGGTACCTATTACCTTCATAAACTAAATACAATTGTGAGGGTTGAACTTTGCCTTTTGTCGACAGCTTTATTTCTACCTCTTCACCCTCTAAAAAATGAAGTTTATTGTT
This sequence comes from Croceivirga lutea, assembly GCF_014235875.1. Classification (GTDB taxonomy): domain Bacteria; phylum Bacteroidota; class Bacteroidia; order Flavobacteriales; family Flavobacteriaceae; genus Croceivirga; species Croceivirga lutea. Next base: position 466,597 of record NZ_JACJUK010000003.1, read on the forward strand.
TTCTAACATAAAGGTGAATGGCGCTGGAGGAGTATAGGCTAAATCATAATTTTTAATTCTATTATAAGATTCTATAAAATTAGAAACATACCCCCCAATCCACAAAACACCAATTATTAGAGCTGGAATTAAAAGGTATTTTGCAAACCGTAAACTATCACGGAAGTCAACCGCCAAGTTAAAATTGATTCTACTTAATTGTTTGGATTTTTGATTAATAGATGCCAGCAACAAATCAGATTGTTTGCTATTAGAGGAAAGTTCCACTAAATTAAAGAGTTTATCATCTACCTCTTTAAAATGTTGGCCGATTAATAATGAGGCTTCTTTGTAATTAATTCCCCTTTTAAGACTAATTAAATAGAATAAAGGTGTTAGTATAAAACGATATAACAAAAAGCCTTCTATCAATACTAAACAAACCAATAACAAAAGTCTTCCTGTTTTGCCTAACCATAAAAAATATTCTACACCAGTGAACACGAGCCAAATTAATGTTGCTAACGTTAGAAATAAAAACAACCCTTTTAATAGCCTAAGGGTGTAATATTTTTTAATGAATTGATTAAGTTTTTCTAAAATTAAATTGAATTGAGCCATATAATTACACTAGACAACTTCAAGATATAATTAATACTGTAAGTCTTGAACTAATTAACCGTTAAAAGTTATGTAATACACTTAATGTTGTAACTAAAAGGGCTCTATGCTTATTGTATCTTTGCAAAAATTTAATTTATGAGTTCATCAATTCGAGTACGCTTTGCCCCTAGCCCTACAGGGCCGTTACATATTGGTGGTCTGCGTACCGCATTATTTAATTATTTATTCGCTAAAAAACACAATGGTAAATTTATTTTACGGATTGAAGATACTGATCAAAACAGATTTGTTGAAGGAGCTGAAAATTACATAATTCAATCACTAGAATGGATCGGTCTAACCATTGATGAAGGACCTACAAAGGGTGGTGCATTTGGGCCTTATCGTCAGAGTGAAAGAAAAAATATCTACAAAAAATATGCTGAACAACTTATAAAAGAGGGAAAAGCGTATTATGCATTTGATACCCCAGAAGAGTTAGATGGGCATAGAAAAGATCATGAAGAAAAAGGTAAAACCTTTATCTATAATTGGCATAATAGAGAGAAATTAACCAACTCAATAAGCTTAACTAAAGAAGAAGTTGATAATAAATTAACTACAGGTACACCTTATGTAATTCGTTTTAAATCACCGGAAAAACAAGAACTAACTTTACAAGATGAAATTAGAGGTGAAATAAAAATCGATACTTCTACCCTGGATGATAAGGTATTATTTAAGAACGACGGTTTACCAACCTATCACTTAGCCAATATTGTAGATGACCACTTAATGGAAATTACACATGTTATTAGAGGAGAAGAATGGTTACCAAGTTTAGCGCTACACCACCTATTGTATGATGCATTTGGATGGAAAAAACCAAGCTTTTCTCATTTGCCATTAATTTTAAAACCTACTGGTAAAGGTAAACTGAGTAAAAGAGATGGTGAAAAAGGTGGCTTCCCAGTATTTCCCCTAAGCTGGAAGGACTCAAAGGGTTACAAAGAATCTGGTTATTTTCCCGAAAGTGTGGTAAATTTTCTTGCCTTTTTAGGTTGGAATCCCGGTACAGAACAAGAAATGTTTTCGTTACAAGAACTTACCCAGGCTTTTAAGTTAGATAGAGTTAATAAATCTGGCGCACGTTTTGATCCAGACAAAACAAAATGGTACAATCAACAGTGGTTACAACGAAAACCAAATGCCGAACTAACCTCAGAATTTTTTGAGTTACTAAAAGAGAATAAATCCTTAACTAAAATACCTAGCTTAGCATACACAGAAAGTGTTGTTAACTTAATAAAAGAACGTGCAGTTTTTGTTAGTGACTTTTGGGAATTAAGTGATTATTTTTTTAAAGCGCCAGAGGAATTTTCAGAAAAAGCACGTAAAAAGCATTGGAAAGAAAACACGGCTTCCTTAATGCAACTAGCTTTAGCTATACTCAATTCAACTGAGCCATTTTCATCAAAAGTAATAGAGGAGAACATCAAAAACTGGATAACAAAAGACGAATTGTCTTTTGGTAAAGTAATGCCACCACTACGTTTAGCTATCGTAGGCGACCTAAAAGGTCCTCACTTATTTGATATTATTGAAATGATTGGTAAAGAAGAATCACTAAAAAGATTGCAGATAGCAATAGAATGCTTGTAACAAATACTAAAATATAACAACTAATAATAAAATCTTAATCTAAACACTGGTAATCATGGGTAACTTTTATCTTATTCCGTTAGTCTTTTTTGGGCTGCTTATTCTTTTTGCATCTTTCTTCATTGTAAAACAACAGACCTCCGTAATTATAGAACGATTTGGTCGATTTCAGAGTATTCGAAACTCAGGTCTCCAGATGAAAGTTCCTTTGGTTGATAGAATAGCTGGCAAAGTAACTTTAAAAATTCAACAATTAGATGTTTTGGTAGAAACCAAAACCCTTGATGATGTTTTTGTTAAACTAAAAGTATCCGTACAATATGTTGTACTTAGAGAAAAGGTTTATGATGCATTTTACAAACTTGAATATCCGCACGATCAGATTACTTCCTTTGTTTTTGATGTAGTTCGTGCTGAAGTACCTAAAATGAAATTAGACGATGTTTTCGTAAAAAAAGATGATATTGCCATTGCTGTTAAACGTGAGTTGCAAGAATACATGTCGGAGTATGGCTACGATATTATTAAAACTCTAGTTACAGATATTGACCCTGATGCTCAAGTAAAAGCCGCAATGAATAGAATTAACGCTTCTGAAAGGGAAAAAATAGCGGCACAATTTGAAGGTGATGCCGCAAGAATTTTAATTGTTGAGAAAGCAAAAGCAGAAGCAGAAAGTAAAAGATTACAAGGCCAGGGTATCGCTGATCAACGAAGAGAAATTGCTAGAGGTTTAGAAGAATCTGTCGAAGTACTTAACAAAGTAGGAATAAATTCTCAAGAAGCATCAGCACTTATTGTAGTTACTCAACATTATGATACGTTACAATCTATAGGAGAAGAAACAAACACTAATTTAATTTTACTTCCGAATTCACCACAGGCAGGTAGTGATATGTTAAACAATATGGTGGCTTCCTTTACAGCAAGTAATCAAATTGGAGAAGCAATGAAACTTCAAAAGAAAAAAGATAAAGAATCCTAAATTTTAAACTCAATAATAAAAAAAGCGTCCTAACATATTAGTTAGGGCGCTTTTTTAGTTAAAAACGTAATTTAAGAGCTTTTAAGAGCTTTATTAGGGCGTTCCAGTCGGTTTATTTAAGAAAACATATTAAGGCCATAAAACTGACTCAGAAAAGCTCATAAAAATAATTAATATCTATAGATATGGAGCGTAAAAATATATTTTACTTATTCTTTAATTTTTGCCCAACTATCTCTTAAAGGAACTGTTCTATTGAAAATTAATTTTTCATTGGTAGAATCTATATCAACATTAAAATATCCCTTTCGTTGAAATTGAAATTGATCCCCTGGTTTTGCATTTTTTACAGAAGGCTCTACAAAACCTTTTATCACCTGTAAAGAATCTGGATTAACAAATTCCATAAAATCCTTGTCTTTATGACCATCTGGATTTTCATCAGCAAAAAGTCTATCATATATTCTTACTTCTGCCTCAAATGCATGTTTAGTGCTAACCCAATGTAATGTGCCCTTTACTTTTCGTAAACTTTCAGGTGTTCCACTACCACTTTTACTTAATTCGTCGTAAGTACATTGAACCTCTGTAATAGCACCATTCTCATCCTTTGTACAACTTTCAGCCTTAATTATGTAGCCGTTTTTTAGGCGTACCTCTCCACCAAGTTTAAGTCTAAAGAATTTTTTATTTGCTTCCTCTTTAAAATCTTCTTTTTCTATATATAATTCTCTCGTAAAAGGCACTTTTCTTGACCCTGCAGACTCATCCTCCGGATTGTTTTCTGCTTCTAACCACTCTTCCTTATCCTCTGGATAATTTGTTATTACAAGTTTTAGGGGGTTTACTACTGCCATTATTCGTGGTGATGTCTTGTTTAATTCATCTCTAACATGAAATTCTAATAAAGATACATCTACAAGATTCTCCCGCTTAGCGATACCTACTGTGTCTGCAAAATTTCTTATGGCAGCAGGAGGATATCCCCTTCTTCTCATACCAGAAATGGTAGGCATTCTAGGGTCGTCCCAACCGCTAACTATCTCCTCCTCTACTAACTTTAATAATTTTCTTTTACTTACTACGGTATGGCTTAAATTTCTACGGGCAAATTCTCGTTGCTTTGGTCTTATAGATGTATTGTCATACAACTGGTCTAAAAACCAATTGTAAAGCTCTCTATGAGGTAGAAATTCTAACGTACATAAAGAGTGGGTAACCTGTTCTAGATAATCTGATTGTCCGTGAGTCCAATCATACATTGGGTAAATACACCAATCAGAACCCGTTCTATGATGGTCTTTTTTAATTACTCTGTACATAATTGGGTCTCGCATCAACATATTAGAAGATGCCATATCTATTTTTGCTCTTAACACATGTTCCCCTTCATTAAATTCGCCATTTTTCATCCCTTCAAAAAGGCTCAAATTTTCTTCTACAGAACGATTTCTGTAAGGACTTTCGACCCCGGGTTCTGTAGGAGTTCCTTTTTGCTGAGCAATAGCGTCAGATGACTGACTGTCTATGTAAGCCTTTCCTTCTTTTATTAACAAAATTGCCCAATCATAAAGCTGCTGAAAATAATCAGATGCATAACATTCTTTGTCCCACGTATATCCTAACCACTCTACATCTCTCTTTATAGCATCTACATATTCTTTTTCTTCTTTGGCAGGATTTGTATCATCAAACCTTAAATTAACTGGTGCATTATAACGTTCACCTAAACCAAAATTTAAGCAAATAGAGCTTGCGTGACCTACATGTAAATATCCATTTGGTTCTGGCGGAAACCTAAAACGCAACTCTTCTTTTTTATGCGTAGTACCTAAATCTTCTTCGATAATATGCTCTATAAAATTGAGCGATTTTTTTGAATCTGTCATCAACGAAATTTGAACCGCAAAGGTAGGAAAATAGCGTAGTTCAAAGCTCTGTGAAACGAAATTTCATCTATAAAATGGTCTTTCACAACAAAAATAACATTAACCACAACAATAAGTTTTCAACACATTTATTAATACGAATCTTTGGGTAGAATTAGCTTGGAGCTAATACCAAGGAGCTATTTGCCCCCAAACAAAATTAACCTATGCAGCACTTTTTAAAGTACAGTCTTCTACTACTCTGCGCCATGGCTTTTTTTACTTCAGAAAAAAGTAATGCGCAAGTATTGAATGCACCTACCGCTGCAGATAATCCCGATTTACCGGGTAATTCTGCATGGGTTTATGCATGTGGTTCAGAAGATTACAACACATACTATGTAAACTTTACCTGGGGACCGCCTTTAGTTAATGGAGACAATGAATTTATATTAGAACTATCTGACCCTAGTGGAGATTTTACAGATCCTACTCCTTTAGATACTATAAGCGATAAAAACACAACTTTTGATTTTGATTTTAACTTCGCTTTACCTGAAGATACCGGTGGAGACAACTACAGAATGCGGGTTAGAAGTACCAGCCCAGCTGTAATTGGCGATGAGTCTGACCCCTACCCTATGTACTATATTGGATATAGAGATCCCATCTTAATTAGTAAAGATGGTGATGGTAATATTCCTTCTGGCGGACAAGTGCAGTCTTGTGAAAATGGTACTGTAACTCTTGCTACACACAATGTACCAAACGCAGAAAACTATTCTTTTAATTGGTTTAACGGAGCAGAACTATTAGAACAAACCTCTAACAGCATAACCGTCTCTGAACCAGGAGTATATTCTGTTGAAATAGATTACGGAGAAAATTGTTCTGGCTCTGCTAATACCTTATCAAATTCTATTACCGTAGTATATGTAACACCTTTAAATATATCTATAACAGCATCTGGAGAAACCAACATATGCAATGGTCAAACCGTTGACTTAGTAGCTAGTGAAGATGATGCTAATCTCTTTTACACCTGGTATAAAAATGGTACTGCCATAACTTCTAGAACACTAGGCTTATCTTCTATAACAGTAGACGCGAATGATGCTGATTTTGAAGGTGTATATTACGTAGAAACTGAAGGCAACAATTCTTGCACAGAGCAGTCTAACACTATTGAGGTTACAGATGCGGGCGTATTTTCATTAACTCTGCAGGGTTCAACTAATGAAATATTATTGCCAGGACAAACTATTGATTTAACGGCCGACACCGATGCAAACAACCCAACATACCAATGGTTTAGAAACGGTACAGCAATTGCTGGTGCAACTACCAACACATATGCAGCATCTGAAGAAGGAGAATACTTTATAAGAGTTAATCAAGGGGGTGCTTGTTCGGCAAACTCTGAAGATTCAAATGTTATAACTATTGCAACACCAGATAGTTTTGAATTTACCATTTCTTATGATGGTTCTTACCAAGACTGTACAAATACAGACATCACCTTAAGTTTATCAACGATAACTGCAGTTTTTGGAACAGATAATATAGACGTTACAACTGAACTCATAAATGATTTCACCTATCAATGGAACGTTGACAATACGGCTATTGCTGGCGAAACCTCAACAACGCATTTTGTCTTAGACAATAGTTTTAATGGTGTTTACACATTAGAAGGTCAATTGGCAACGTATAACACCACATCAAATTCTTTGGTGGTAATTCTTTCTACAGATGAAGAAATTGAAATAACCTCTAATGGAACAGCAATTTGTGATGGTGATGTCTTACAAATTCAAACCAATAACACCATAAACGGAAGAAGCTTTGAATGGTTGCGTAATGGAAGTATTTACAATTTAACAGATGAGCGTATTACAGTAACTGAAACTGGTACTTATCAACTACAAATTTATGATGGTGATTGTATTCTAACATCAAATGTTATAGATATTGTTCCTTTTGATGATACCGCCATAACTATAGATGTTGAAGATGAGTTTTTGTATGTTTCAGGAACTACAATTCCAGTTACAGCAACGGGTGCAACATCTTATGAATGGTATGACGAGCAAAACAATTTAATTGGAACAGATGCCGTTTATACAGTTTCTCAAGCTGGGAGTTATACTATTATTGCCAGCGTAGACAATTGTAATGTTTCAAGAACATTCACTGCCATATTAAGAGATGATTTTGAGGTTCCTAATGTAATTACTCCAAACGGTGACGGCATTAATGACCTATGGTTATTACCTAATATATATTCTGGGCAACAAAACATATCTGTTCGTATTTATAGTGAAAATGGAGAAGAAATTCTAGACACCTATAACTACCAAAACAACTGGCCAGAATCAACAACAAGTTTTCCTAAGCAAAATATGGTGTTTTACTACATGATTAAAGAATTAGGCAGCACCATTAAACAAGGAACTATAACCGTTATTAAATGATGTTAAGTAGCGTAAAAAAACATATCGTTCCTTTTGTATTGCTACTGAGTTTGTCTTTATCAGCACAGCAAGAAACTCCTTTTGCAACTTACGATGTTCCATCCCACAATTTGCAAAAATTCAATAGGTTTTTAATTAATCCTACATTTTCAACCGTAAGAGAAGACAAATCCTATTTTAACCTACAGCATAGAAATCAGTCAATTTCATTTGAAGATAATTATAGAGCCTATTACCTAAGTTATAGCGGTAGAATAGGGGATAGGGCTGGTTTAGGTCTTGGTGTTTTTAACCAAAGAGAAGGTTTGGTTGATAACTATGGTGTTTTAGCAAACTATGCTTATGGTGTTCGTTTAAACACAGAAATGAACTTTACTTTTGGTGCTAACTTTATTTATTACACTAGCGGTGTTAACAATAATAGAGCTAACCCAGTAGAAGCAGACCCTACGTTATTTAGTTTAGAAAACTCTTCATTAATTTCTTTTCAACCAGGGTTTAATTTGTCTTACAAGAATTTTGATTTTGGTGTTTTTGCAGAAAATCTATTTGATTATAACTTAAAAACTAGTGAATCGGTAACCGAGTTTAATGAGAAAACTTACACCGCACACCTACAATATACTCACAAATTTGACTACGCTCGTGGACTGTTTGAAGATGCGAGACTTCTTTCATTAGCTCGACTGCGCAAGGTGGGTGAGGTAGATGTAGTTTTAGGAGGAAGTTTAATTTTAGACCTTCCTAACTTAGGATGGCTACAAGCAGGTTATGATGACTTTTATGGCGCTGCAGCTGGCTTAGGTTTTACGGTAACTAAAAGAGTTTCTCTTGGTTATACCGTTGAAAAAGGTTTTGGAAACAATTTTGAAAATTTTGGTATTAACCATGAGATTTCACTTGCCTATTCTTTTACTCCAACATTAACAGAAAACAGAGTTATTAGAGATAAGCGTAGAAAAATTGAAGAGGACGACTACACTGAAGATTACGTAAAAATTGAAGAATACCAACAAAAAGAATTAGAGTTAGCAGAACTAAGAGAAGAGGTTAGACGCAACAATCAAATGATTCAAGAACTGCTTAAAACCAAAGACTCTATAAGCAAAGACAAAGAAGCAGATTTTCTTAAGCAAATAGACTCTTTAACCACACTAGTGAATCAACAACTACAGCAAGAAAAACAAATAAATAGTGGTACAACCAAAAAGAAAGTTGCTACTTCAAAACCTACAGAAAAGAAAAAACGAAACATAATTCAAAATTTCGAAGTGCCTGGGGTTAAGAGCGGTTACTACTTAATTACCAACGTATTTAAGTCAGAGAAATATGTTGAGCCATTTATCAACAATCTTAAGAAACAAGGTTTTAATCCTGGTTATTTTACAAACCCAAAAAACAATTTTAAGTACGTCTACATAAGAAGATATGATGAAAAAGATAATGCTACAGACGCGTATTATTCTAAACTAAACCAAACTTATACTAATGACATGTGGATTATAAAAATCAAAGGGAGCGACTTTAGGTCGGCTGATCTAGAATACGAAGAAGATGGTTCAGATTTAGATGATTTTAACAATCAACATGTGTACTTAAACCTCTTTACTAATCAAAAATATACCAAGCAAAAAACAAAAATCCCTTTTGCGTTTTCTGCTTTACCCCAAACTAAAAAAACAACTAAAAATACCCAAGCTTGCTAATTCAAATGAAAAACCTATACTTTAAAAACAGTTTTTGGGTGGTGCTAATGCTCTACCTTTTCGTGTTTGTTAGTTTTAGCTATGCGCAAGAAGTTCCCTTTGGCCCAAGGTTAACCCAAAATGGTAACTCATACATTAATATTCGCGGTGATTACACTTTTTTATCAAACAGTGTAATGAACCGTGTAGATTGGGTATATGATGCAACCAACTGGAATGAACCTTATAATGGTAATCAAGGCAACAACAATTGGCATAGAGAGTATGTTGACATCGACAACGACCCAACAACATTTAGTTCGAGTAGTTCATCATTAAGTTTACCTGAGTGCTCAGAAATTTATTACGCAGGCTTATATTGGGCGGGTAATTATGATTATGAACGTAGGTCTAATTATGTTTATCAATCAGAACCGTTTGATGACTTAACACATAACGATGTTACTGAAATTAAGTTTAGAGTACCCGGCGGAAGCTATGTAGATTTAGTTGCTGATAATAACCCCGACCCCGTTGGTGAAGAAGATGCCGTTATTATCGATGGTTTTGCCAGCGGAGTAGCAGATAGCCCATATGTTTGTTATAAAAACGTTACCAATCAACTACAAGCTTTAGCAGACCCGTCAGGTGAATACTTTGTGGCAAATGTTAGAGGAACCAGAGGATACACATCTAATGGCGTTGCGGGGTGGACATTAGTAATTATCTATGAAAACCCAACCTTACCAGGAAAATACATTTCTGTTTTTGATGGTTATGAAGGTGTAACTACGGCAACTACAGCAGATAGAACAGAAGATATTGTAGTTTCAGGATTTAATACAATTCCTACTGGTAGTGTAAATGCTAAAATTGGAGTTAGTGTTTTAGAAGGTGAGACTGACCTTACGGGGGATAGCTTTAGTATCATGTCTAACAGCAGCGGTACGTTTAATCCAATTTCAAATGCCGCCAACCCAGCAAATAACTTTTTTAATTCTAGTATCACCATTGATGGGGCTCATACCACCAACAGAAATTTAGATAGTAGAAATACCCTAGGTTATGACTCTGATATTTTTGAGTTAGACAATCCTGGTAACAGCTACATAGGCAACAATGATACTTCTGCAACTTTAAGACTTAGTACCTCTAGTGATTGGTTTGGTGCATTCTTGGTAACCTTCGGAATTGAGATTATTGAACCCGACATCCTGTTATCTAAAACTGTTGAAGATATCGCAGGAAATGATATTACTGGATCTGGAGTTAATCTAGGCCAAGAACTAGATTATATTCTTTCTTTTAGAAATAGAGGTAATGACAATGCTACAAATTATTCTATAAGAGATGTACTTCCTACCAATGTTACACTAAACGAATTATCGTTACAACTGCCTCCGGGAGTTACCTATAATTATGACCCGGTAGCTAATGAGATAATCTTTAATATTCCTGATAATCTTGTAGAAATTAACGACCCGTTTTATGAGATTAGAATGCGGGTTAGAGTGGCTCAAAATTGTTATGACTTTGTAAACGCCTGTCAAAATGTTATAGAAAATACTGCATTTTCTACTTATCAAGGTGTTGATAATCCAAATGAAATTACAGACGACCCTAGTGTATCAAACTTTGATAATTGCTTTTTTACAACGCCTGGCGCAACTAATTTTCTATTAGACGATTTATCTGCATGTTCTTTCAGCAGACAAGTTCAACTATGCGGTGAAGATGTAACACTGGACGCTGGTGATAACTTTGATGCATATACCTGGTATTCAGATGAAAATGGCGATGGTCAATTAGATGCTGGTGATGTTGTGATTACTGATGGAGACCCAGACAATGACCCAAGCACTTTTGTGGTTACTCAACCTGGTTTCTATTTAGTTGACAAAGATGTTGCGCAACCCTGTTTAGGATTTCAAGAAGCAATAGAAGTTGTATTGTTTGGCAACACACAAGTAAACCCAATTGCTACTTTAATTAATGACACTTCAAATACAGTTGAGGGAGAAGTAGTGGTTTGTCCAAATGATGGTGAAGAGTTGCCTCAAATATTTCTTTGTGGTTTAAACGACACAGAGTTAATTCAAATTAATATTCCAGATGCGGACAGTATTGAGTGGGAACAATTAGATGAAGCTAGTTGTGGAGCCGCTACACAAGACTGTGCCAATACAAATGCAACCTGTACTTGGAACAACATAGCAACAGGTAATGATTTTATAGCACAAGATTCAGGTCAATACAGATTAGTTATTAACTATCAAAATGGCTGTTTTAGTAGATTTTATTTCAATATTTATAAAAACCCTTTAGACCCGCAATTTAATAGTAGTGACATTATCTGTAATACCCCAGGTAACATTACAGTAACAAATATGCCTTTAGATTATGAGTTTCAGCTAATAAACTCTTCTACCGGCACGGTTGTAACTCCGTATAATACAGACCCAAGTTTTACCATTAACACAAATGGTGTTTACACTGTTGAAATGCGTCAACAAGGGGTAGCGGGTGGTTGTATTTTTAGAATTGAAGATATAGGAATTAGAGAAAGAAACTTTCAGGTTGATGTAACCACAACAGACACCAACTGTAATGGCTTAGGAGCCATTTCTATTTCTGCTTTAGATGTAGAGCCTCAGTACTACTATGAAATCTTGCAAGGTGGAACTTCTATAGACACGCATGGGCCAACAATTGATAACAACTATACTTTTAATAATTTAAATGATGGTACGTATGAAATTAGAGTTTCAACAGATGATGGATGTTCTTTTTCTAACACCTATACCATTGTTGATAGAACAGACTTAGACTTAAGTGCATTAGTTACTAAATCTGTAGATTGTACTGATGGAATTGTTGAATTAACTGCTACAGGAGGCTTTCCAAACCCAGATTATTTTTATGCTATTTGGAGTCATGACGGTGTAGATTTATACCCAGATTTTGCTAGTATACCCGGTAGTGCGTATCAATCTAGTTCAACATTTACATTTGATGCTACAGAGGTTGGCAACTATGAATTTGTTGTGGTTGATGACAATCTTTGTCATTTTGTATCCAATGAAATTACAATAAGTGAACAATCTGCATTTGAATACACAACTTCGCTTACCAACGAGACTTGTTTTGATCAAGAAGACGGAACTTTTACAGTCAATGTAACTAATTCCAACGGTTATTCATTATCCTATTTATTAACCTTTCCTGATAGTTCAACAGCTACAAACACCTCAGGGGTTTTTACTGGTTTAGGTAGAGGTGGCTACGTACTATCTATAACACAATCTCAAGGTGGAATAAGTTGTGACTTTGTTGAAACTTTTTCTATTGGAGGGCCAACAACACCTTTAACCATAGATGCTGTATTATTACAAGATGATACGTGTTTACAAGACGGTATTATCGAAGCACAAAACGCAGCGGGTGGAACCCCACCTTACGAATATTCTATAGACGGCATCAACTTTGATGGTAGTTTTGGAGCGGAGCAATTTGGTGGATTAACTGCTGGTAATTATCAAATTACTGTTAGAGATGCTAATGGTTGTACTGCACAATCCAGCACCATTGCAATTGATGCATTTGTGGCTCCTTCAGATTTGATTTTTACTGCTTCTGCACCTGTTTGTCCTAGCAATATTTCTAACGTTTCTGTAGATGTTGTAAATGGCGAAGGACCTTACACCTTTGAAATTGTAACACCTGCTGTAATTGCAGCAACTACAACTACAGGTAATACAGCTACTTTTGACGCTTTAGTACCAGATAGCTATCTTTTTAGAGTTACTGATGCAAATGGATGTTTTTATGAAGAAAGTTTAACCATAGCGCCAGTAACTCCACTTAGCGTTGTAGGAAACTTAATTAGTAACGTTACTTGTTTTGATGATACCGATGGTGAAGTATCCTTTACCGTTTCTGACTTTTCTACTGCATACAATTACAGTGTCTCAGGACCACAATCATTTTCTGGGAACAATGAGGCTAATGCAACTATTTCATTTGCAAACCTAGATGATGGAACTTATACAATTACGGTTACAGATGTAGACACAAATTGTACAGATACCGCTTCTGTAACAGTAAACAGACCAACCGCTCAATTAACATTAACGGCATCTGAAACGCAACCAACTTGTTCAGCTTCAGGGAGTGTTGTGTTATCTGCTACAGGAGGGTGGGGTAGTAATACTTTTACACTAACTAATCCAGATACAACACCTTTTGGTAGTAACGGTTCAGGTACTTTTTCAAATTTAAGTCAAACAGGCACTTACACTGCATCGGTTACAGATGCTAACGGATGTACAGTTACTACCACATTTGATATTAATCCTGCGGTTGCACCAACCTTAGAAATTATTCCTAATGATTCGTGCTTTGATAGTGCTGCTGGACTAACCCTTACAGCCAATGTTATTTCTGGTGGAGATGGTAATTTTGAATACAGTTTTAATGGTGGTGCTTTTCAAACTAACAACGTATTTAATAGTCTAGCTGCAGGAACATATACTATAGCTGTTAGAGATGGTAACAATTGTTCAGATACCGCTACAATAACAATAAATCCGGAGTTAGGTGTAACGGCAACTGCCTCAAATATCACCGCTTGTGGAACAGATACAAGTATTGACATCACAGGAACAGGTGGAGACGGCAACTTAGTATACGCTGTAGTTGCTGACGGAGCAACCCCAACTACAGGAGATTTTGCAGCAGCAAGTACAGTTACTGTTAATGCATCGGGTGATTATGATGTTTATGTAAGAGACAATAATGGAGCTTCTAACTTTTGTGAAGCTTCTTTTGATATCTCCATTGCTCAAGACGCTCCGCTAGCCATGTCTATTTCTGATAGTCAAATATTATGTAGTGGAGACAATAATGGAGCTATTACAATAACTGCTTCAGGAGGTGAAGCTCCATATACATACAGTAATAATGGAGGCGGAAGTTTTCAAACTTCAAATGTGTTTAACAATCTTGGAGCGGGTAACTTTAATTTAGTTGTAAGAGATGCTAACGGATGTACGGTTAGTGAAATTCGTTCTTTAACTGAACCTCAAACACTTTCAGCATCGGCTGCAGTAACTGAGTTAGCAGAATGTAATCCTGGAGTGGGAGCAGAGGTTAGAATTACCAATGCTCTAGGTGGAACAGCCCCTTATGAATATAGTTTCGATGGTGGCTCCAGTTATGGTAGTAACAGCATTGAATACTTGTTGCCAGGAAATCACACTTTAGCTATAAGAGATGCCAACAACTGTACTTTCTTTATGAATATAACAGTTGAGCCAGAACCTGTAGAGCCAGTATATTCAACATCAATAAGTTATGATTGTGATGGGGAAGGTGTTGTCACTGTAAATACCCCAGACACAAATTTTGATTACACCTATGAATTAAACGGTGTTCTGAACACCCCAAATACCTCTAATGTATTTAATGATGTTCCCGTTGGAAATCATAACATAACCATTAACTATATCTCTAATGTTGCACCTGCGGTTAGCACGTTGTTAACAGAAAGTTTTGGCCAAGGGGCTAATACTTCAATTACAGAAATTGACCCGGCATATTGTTATGAACCACAAGATGGAACACCTAGCACATGTGGTTTTGGAACAGACACCCATATACAAGATGGTGAATATTCAGTTACTCAAGTAATTACAAACCCTTATGGTTCTTGGAGAAGCCCAAATGACCATACCGGAGACGCCAATGGTAGGTTTTTAGCTATCAATGTTGGTGGTGTTGCAGGTGTTGGTGGTGTTGTCTATAGAAAGGATGCCATAGAAGTAATACCGAATAGAGATATTACTATTTCTTTGTTTGCATTTAATTTACAAAGAACAGGCACCAGTGGTGGAGACCCTTCGGTTGAAATACAATTGGTTGATAGCTCAGGAAACGTAATTGCAAATACAACCACTGGTAATATACCTAAAAACAATAATGCTAACGACTGGCAAAACTATTCGGTTAATCTAAATCCTGGAGCCAATTCCAATTTAGATATCGTTATTCGAACTAATTCTGCAGTTGTAGGTGGTAATGACATTGCTATAGATGATATACAAGCGTTTCAAATTCCAGAATTATGTGCCCAATCTGTAGTAGTTCCTGTTTCGGTAGAAGCTGGAAATGAGTTTACGGCAAGTATTACCGACTTTAACTTTGTTACCTGTAATGCGGGTAATGATGGGTCTATTGAAATTGAAGTTGAAAACTTTGATACCGTTAATGGTTACCAATATGCTGTAAACGGGGGCGCTTTCTCAGCCGCTCAAACTACCAGCACTTTTACTATCAATACCCTTGTAGCCAATACCTATTCCATAGAAATTAGAGATGTACTTAACAACTCTTGTACAGTAACTCTTAATCAAGTTATTAGTGAACCTGATCCTATTGTTACCTCGGCTGCTATTACTGACCAACTTACCTGTACTAACGGCGGCGGTACTATTACCGCTAGTGTAAATGGCAGGTCTACTAGCTTCGATTTTCAATTAGAAGATGGCATTGGTAATCCTATCGCTGGATTTGATTTTGCAACTAATGGAAACAATACTGTATTTACTGGTCTTGCTGCTGGAGATTACATCGTAGTAGCCAGAGACCCTAATGGTTGTACTGATGCAACTGATGCTGTACTTACCATTACAATTCCTAATCCATTAACATTTACTACAACTGCTACAACTTGTTACAGCGGCGCTAATGATGCTACTATTCAAGTAAATGTTACTTCTGGTAACGGTGGTTACACCTTTAGTTTAAATGGTGGGCCTTTTGTAGCTCCTACTCCTGCTAATGCTAATACCCACACCTTTACTAATCTTGCCGCTGGTAATTACACCATTGATGTAAGAGATGATAACGGTTGTACCGCGCCTACTCAAAATATTACTATTAATCCCGAATTAGGTGTAACGGCAACTGCCTCAAATATCACCGCTTGCGGAACAGATACGACTATTGACATCACAGGAACCGGTGGAGACGGTAACTTAGTATATGCTGTAGTTACTGACGGAGTAACACCTACTGCAGGAGATTTTGCAGCAGCAAGTACGGCTACTGTTAATGCAGCGGGTGATTATGATGTTTATGTAAGAGACAATAACGGAGGGGCTAGCTTCTGTGAAGCTTCTTTTGATATCTCCATTGTTCAAGACACTCCGCTTGCCGTTACTCCAACCATAACCAATGTTACTTGTTTTGGAAATAATGATGGAGGTATTTCAATAGTAGCCAGTGGGGGAGAAGCTCCATACATGTACAGCAATGACAATGGAGGCACATTTCAAACGAGTCCAGAATTCTCAAATCTAGTAGCAGGAAACTATGATATAGCTATTAGAGATGTTAATGGTTGTACTTCAACGGCTACAGTAACCCTAAATCAACCCAATCAATTAGTTGCCGAAGCGGCACTTACACAAAACTATACCTGTACTCAAGACGGAGAAATCACTGTTGGTAGCGTAACTGCAACTACGGGTGGCTCTGGTTCTTATCAATACAGTATTGATGGTGGAACATCGTGGTCTACAGCAACTGCAGGTGGAATAACCTTTGGAGGGCTAACTAATGGCAACTACGCTATTAATGTTAGAGATGCTGCACAGACCAACTGTATTATCACTTTAGCTCCCATAACAATAAATCCGTTACCAATAGCACCTACATTAACTTTTACTGTGGCTTATAATTGTGATGGAACAGGCAACATTAGTGTGTTACCAAATGACCCTAGCTACACGTATGCTATTAATGGCGGTGCTTTCCAAGTTGCAAATACTTTCAACAATATAGCTGTAGGAACACATAGTGTAGTTGTAGATTACGGTAGTAATTGTACTACATCCGCTAACGTAACAGTAGAAGCTGGAAATGAGTTTACGGCAAGTATTACCGACTTTAACTTTGTTACCTGTAATGCGGGTAATGATGGGTCTATTGAAATTGAAGTTGAAAACTTTGATACCGTTAATGGTTATCAATATGCTGTAAACGGGGGCGCTTTCTCAGCCGCTCAAACTACCAGCACTTTTACTATCAATACCCTTGTAGCCAATACCTATTCCATAGAAATTAGAGATGTACTTAACAACTCTTGTACAGTAACTCTTAATCAAGTTATTAGTGAACCTGATCCTATTGTTACCTCGGCTGCTATTACTGACCAACTTACCTGTACTAACGGCGGCGGTACTATTACCGCTAGTGTAAATGGCAGGTCTACTAGCTTCGATTTTCAATTAGAAGATGGCATTGGTAATCCTATCGCTGGATTTGATTTTGCAACTAATGGAAACAATACTGTATTTACTGGTCTTGCTGCTGGAGATTACATCGTAGTAGCCAGAGACCCTAATGGTTGTACTGATGCAACTGATGCTGTACTTACCATTACAATTCCTAATCCATTAACATTTACTACAACTGCTACAACTTGTTACAGCGGCGCTAATGATGCTACTATTCAAGTAAATGTTACTTCTGGTAACGGTGGTTACACCTTTAGTTTAAATGGTGGGCCTTTTGTAGCTCCTACTCCTGCTAATGCTAATACCCACACCTTTACTAATCTTGCCGCTGGTAATTACACCATTGATGTAAGAGATGATAACGGTTGTACCGCGCCTACTCAAAATATTACTATTAATCCCGAATTA
>NZ_JACJUK010000004.1 GCF_014235875.1 Croceivirga lutea
AAATTTTGCAAATTTCCACTACCGGTCAACGTAGCTACCTCTGTAAAATCGTTTGGATCATTGCTTTCGCTATTTCCCACGTAAAGTTTCGCACCCTGCAAACGCCCGGAACAACAGTCCGTTCTATTGAATACTCCAATATCGGAAATATCATAGGTATCACCAAGGTCTACGCGCCACCAGGGATTAGTATCAAAACCTGTATGCGTTACCGAATTCTGACCTCTTTTGTTGCCTGACAAATTACCATCTACGGCCCTGGACGAGGGCCCGTCAAAATCTGTAGAAGACTGCACCGTGGGTTTGTTTAAAGCAATATTCGCTTTAGGCGCGTCGGTGCTTAACTCTCCGAACACCTGCACCTCGGCCAAACTCAGGAACTCTTGCCGTACGTGACGAACCATCACATAACGCCCGCTGACATCGAGGTTATTAAAATTTTGCAAATTTCCACTACCGGTCAACGTAGCTACCTCTGTAAAATCGTTTGGATCATTGCTTTCGCTATTTCCCACGTAAAGTTTCGCACCCTGCAAACGCCCGGAACAACAGTCCGTTCTATTGAATACTCCAATATCGGAAATATCATAGGTATCACCAAGGTCTACGCGCCACCAGGGATTAGTATCAAAACCTGTATGCGTTACCGAATTCTGACCTCTTTTGTTGCCTGACAAATTACCATCTACGGCCCTGGACGAGGGCCCGTCAAAATCTGTAGAAGACTGCACGGTGGGTTTGTTTAAAGCAATATTCGCTTTAGGCGCGTCGGTGTTTTGAAGGTTTCCAACAGTATCTATCCGTAAAACCTCCGCTATACTTGGCACGCCTTGATTATCTAAGCCAAACAACATATAGTATCCTGGCGGAAGTAAATTGGATCCTGGAACCGCTATCCGATATTGATCACCATTCCTGGTAAACGAAGTAGGGATTCTTCTCTGTTCGTTATTGGTACTGTGGGTTGCGGAAGACATTCTAATAAATGCAAACTGGGTTATATTTTCAGAACCTGTTGCCGAAATCGTACTGTTAAAAGGAGCCGTCTCCGGAGCATTTAAAGTTGGTCGTACCGCTAAGTCACCGTCTATATCAAACAAATAAGGTGGACTATAGATTTCAGCATCCATATGGTTAACACTACATCCACCGCACAAACCCCCTCCACCAACGAAAACGCGAGCATCGGTCTGTAAGATGGCTACACTATGGTAGGTTCGGGGCACTTGCATGCCGGCGACATTACGCCAGCGGTTAGTTTCGGGATTGTAAATCTCGGCGGTCAATCTCGCCCCCTGATCTGAAAAAGTAAAGGCACTACTGAGCCCTCCCGTAACCAATACTTCGCCATTGGGCAATACGGTGCTGTTATGCATCGTTCGCGAAAAACTTAAGTTGTTTTCGGTAGGCAAGACCGTCACATTGTTTTCATCGTTGATGTCTATCACAAAGCTATTATCTTTAGCGGGTGACCTACCAGCGTAAGTTTCAGAACCGCCGACTTTCAAGAGCTTACCCACATCGAACATGACCGTAGTGCCTTTCATGGAATAGGTGTCGTCAGCCCTTTTACCGGCAAATTCAAATGATCCGGAACCTGATGTGTCCAACCAGTGCATATCCTCACCTGGGCCCGCATGAAATAGTTTTCCATTTGGTGCTGGCCATAGCCACACATGATTATCCAATCGAAAAACCCCTTCAGGTTCTAAATTGGAATCATTTTGGTTGAACGTGACATCACCGGGTATTCCTGGTAAATTACGCCAACCTGAATCGGGTGTCCATACCTCGGCTATTTTACCACCTAGGCCACCGCTCCACGAACCACCAATGGTAAATGCACTTCCATCAGCTAGGGTCACATTGCCCTGATAACCTCTCCCCACGTTCATATTTTCAGCAGATAACCACGAATCAGTTTCGTAGTCGTAAATAGTCGTTTTAGGATTGGATGAACCACCAGCAACCAAGAGACGGCCATCTGGCAGATTATTGATTCCGGGACAGAACATATCGTGGTTAGTGGTTGTCTGCTTAAAGCCCAAAGCTTCACCACTTTCACCCTCAAAAGGATCAAAAAGTTCATAGTAGGTAAACCCATCGCCCCCACCAAAATTACCCCTAAACTTAGAGGACCAGGTAATTAACTTACCGTCAGGCAGATTGGCCACGGCAACCGGTACCAGACCAAAAGGAATAGGATCACTCCATGCTCCTACCTCGTTTGAACTCTGTGAGAAAAGAGTTGAGCAATAAAAGAAAATTAAAATAACTGGTGTAAATATTTTTACAGTAGAATAATTCTGTTTCATAGAAAGTCTAAATTTTCGTTAAATTTAAACGATTAACCCCTGTAATTGAATCGAAGACCGATAATCTGACCCTTTTTATCTTTTAACGACATATTTATTGATAACGAATTGCAACATCCAATTTATATCCACTGTAAAACAACAGCCGTTGTTCATTTAAATAAGATTACATATCAAAGGATTGGTATTGCTGATAAACGCTATTGGTTGATACATTGCACTCGAATCATTACCTGAAATTTACAATGTTAGCTAGAATTTGTAAACCTATTGACATACCTGTGGTAATTGATTCATAGTAAGAACCGGTCACATAATTAAGATAACTTTGTAAACCTGTTGTCATACCTATGGTAATTGATTCATAGTAAGAACCAGTCACATAATTAAGATAACAGGGAACGATACTTTTGCTTGATTTTGAAACTATGGAGCTATCCAGTGGAATTTAATGTAAAAGTATACTAGGTTTTGAATTTTTAATTTATTTAAATTAACAGCATCTTAGAAATTATCTACGTTTGCTTTTTAACTTGAGGAATTAAGCACTCTACAGCCAGAATATTGCATTAAGTTATATTTAGGTTTGTTGGACAGTGTTAATTATCCATAGGGTGAAAGATATTCACAAAAGGACCAGAAGACCGAAGTGGTACATTTGGGTTCAAAGAACGTCAAATCTACTAAATTGGGTGGATTGCGAGACCAAAGCTTTTCAAACTACCCTTTATGAAACTCCCGTTTAAACGCATCAACCATTGCTTTAATAATCGCTTTAGGGTCACCATCCGATAGGCTCTCAAAGGAAACATAACCTTGAAATCCCTGTTTTTTAATCATTGCCGCCATCTTGGCCATATCGGTTGGTTTTTTCTCTTGATTATGGTAGATATGCTCTTTGATAAACCAATAATTGGCATACGGCGCCAATTTTTCTGCCTCGGCATAGGGGTCGTCTGTGGTACGCAAACCGGAAATATCCAAAATAAGTCCGAACCATTCCGAGTCAACTCGCTTTAGGATATCAATAACTTCATCGGCCGTAAACAAAAACTCATTATGGTTCTGCAAGGCCGCGATAACACCTGCCTGGGCACTGTATTGTGCGCATAATTTATATTCTTCCACCAGCCATGTTTTGACCTCTTCTTTGGTATAGCCCTCAGGAATGTTTCGCCCCGTGAAAATCCGTAAAATGGATGATCCTATCGCAGAAGATATGTGCAGCCAATCTTTGATCATTTTACGGTCCCTTTTTCGGGCCTCCACATCTGCCGTTACAAAGTTATTTCTAACGCCAGTCCATGAGATATTCAAACCGAGCTCCAATGCCCGTTTTTTTAAAGCAAAAATCTCCGATTTAGCAGGAAGATTAGGATAGGACGAAAAATAATAGGAGGTCAAATCAACTGCATTCAGGCCGATATCCGAAGCAAACTCCATCATATCGAACAAGTCCATCTCTCCACTTTTGAATTCTTCATTGAACGAATATGCGTTAACGCTATATTGCACGCGTTTTAGCATTGGATTTGGCTTTACCGTTTTAGTAGCTGTGGCGCTCAATAGGGCTGGAGTAGCAGCAAGTGCAGGTACCGCGGCTAGTTTACGAAGGGCGTCTCTTCTGCTGTTTTTCATGGCCTTAACTTTTGTCTTTTTATAAGTTGATTACTTTATTCCAAATTTCTTCGCTTACCTTCATTCCATTTTTTTGATTATAGATTTTATTAGCAAGTGATTTTTCACCGGGATAGTATGTTTTTCCATCTAATCGTGTTGGGGTAACTTCCTTGGTATATGAAATAATTTCTTCCATAAGTTTTTCTTGAAGGTCACCATCTTGAAAGGTTGATGAATCAATACAGAGAAAAATTTGTGACACCCCATATTCGTGCGGCTCCAAACCTAATTTATAGGTTGATTTTCCAGCCGACAACAGCGTTGCCAACATATCCAAAACCATGGAAAGTGCCGACCCCTTCCAATAGCCAATGGGCAGTCCACTTTTAGTTTGCAAAATATCCTGCGGATTTTTCGTAAGTTTTCCGTCCTCGTCAAATCCCCCATCGTAGGGCAATTGTTCTCCACTTAATTTATACTGATTGATTTTACCAAAAGAGAATTGGGTCATGGCCATATCCAAAACCACATGGCCTTTTTTTCTGGGTAGGGCAATAACCAAGGGGTTGTTTCCCAATCGTGCCTCTTTACCGCCCCATGCAGGCATGTTGGGTTCGGTATTGGTAAACAAGATGCCGATACAACTGTGTTCCGCTGCCATCCAACCATAATATCCGGCGCGCATCCAATGGTTGGTATTGCGCAAAGCCACCAGTCCCATACCGTTTTCTTTGGCCATTGCAATGGCCCGGTTGGTGCATTTCACAGCGTTGATTACGCCAGGGCCTAAATTACCATCCCAGCGTTCTAGATTACCAAAGCTCTCAATCTTTTCAGCCTCAGCATCTTTGACGACAAGACCAAGTTGCAACTGTTCAATAAAAAAAGGCACCCGATTAATACCGTGAGAATTTACCCCGTGAAGGGTATTTTCTGTATGTACTTGGGCCAAGAGTTTTGCCTTTTCTTCCGCAAAACCGTGTTTTCGAAAAAGTGTAAGCAGCTCAGCACGCATTTCTTTCGCTTGAATAGTTCGGGTCATTTGTACTTTTTTAGAATTGGGTTAGGTTAAAAGCGGATATTCCAAGAATAATGGAATTTAATCATTTTCTGCTTTTTCATAGGTAGTATTCGCCCATCGAATCTGGGCGCGGCCACCTTTGACACGATAAGCCCCATATCTAATTCCAGACTGGGTGCCGCGATCAGGTTCTGGAATGTTCCAATCATAGGCAACTCCACCAATAACGGCATTGGCATAATGTATTTTTTTAGTAGCATCAATTGGGTCCTCAGCAAAACCAACTTCCAATTCAATTTCGATAGGTACATTTTTCTCAATATTGGTTAGGAAGACAATATCTCGGCCGTCAGCTCCTGAACCACCCCTGAAGTTGATTTGTTCCCTAAAAATATCAAACGATTGTTGTACTTGATTTCCATTGCCATCATCACCATAAACCGGTTTTGCTAAATAGAGACAAATGGCAGGGTCATTGGGTCCACCGCCACCCGTATGCTTTCCTTTTGCTTGCATGATGTAGGTGCCATCACTACCATCATTATCGGTTTTACCAACTTCGAGTATGCGCACGGTACCGGTAAACTTGGCAAAACTACCCACACCTGTGGTCTGGGATCTTGATAAAGAACGTTCAATTCTAGGCTGTAAGGTATTTGGGGCATCCATATGGTTAGACCCGGTGGTAATATTATAAATGCCCCACACCGTGCCATCAATTGTTATTTCTTTATAATTAGCATAACAACTTCTATCATCGATGGCACCTACATTAGCCGGATTAGCTATGTCTGTTGCTCGTTCTGGATTGGTGCCTTCTTGGGTACAGGCAACTATCGGGCCCGTTTCTTCATCCACGATTTCAGCTACTTCAATTGTAGGAGTGTCTTCGACAATGATATCTTCAGATGTAATTTCTTCTTCGGTACCGCAAGAAATCAGGGAAATATTTACTAGTGCTAAAACCGACGATATATCAATAATTCTTGACTTAAAAAATCGCATGGTAAACAGAAATTAGAAAACTAAAATATTCTAATTTCAATCTTGACGTGTCCTGTACCATACTGAAACGGAATTAGGTTTAGAGCTTTCAAGAATACAGAAACCGGTTTTTAGTACTAGGAATTCATCCTCCCATCACACTACAGGATAAATAGAAGCATGTGCTTCCATAAGTTTGGTTCTTGTGATGAACGCTTTAATTTTTACATTATGCGAATTAAGTTTTGGATGTTTTTGGTGGGATGTCTTCTCATTTGTACCACTTATTCCCAACGAACCGAAATCAATTTCAATAAAGACTGGAAGTTTGTTTTAGAGGATGATTCTGAATTTTCTACTTTATTATTGGATGATTCATCGTGGGATGAATTGAATATTCCCCATGACTGGTCTTTTGAAAAAGGCGTTCGTAAAGGTGGTGACCAGGGCCAAGGTGGTGGTTACCATGATGGCGGTATAGGTTGGTATCGGAAAACATTCAACATAGAGGAACAGACCTTAAACAATACTGTTTATATTGAATTTGATGGGGTATATATGAATAGTGAGGTGTGGATAAACAGCCATTATTTGGGTAAACGACCCTATGGATATATCAGTTTTCGATATGACATTTCCAAACATTTAAAACAAGGTAAAAATACAGTTGCGGTAAGGGTGGACAATAGTTTAGAACCTTCGGCCCGTTGGTATCATCCTTGTGGGATTTATGCACCAGTTCGCCTTATAGAAGTGAATCCAACCCATATAAGTCCTAATGGAATTTTTGTTACCACTCCTAAAATTGATATGGCCTCAGGTTCCGTCTTGGTAGATTTATCCTTAACAAACGTTACTCAAGAAATCCAGGTGGAACAAACTATACAATCACCTGATGGAAGCGAAGTGGCCAGCGGCATTGAAGTAATATCCTTCGGTCAAGAATCTGTTCTAAGTGAAATGACGGTCGCCAAACCAAAATTATGGAGTCCGGAAACACCCACACTTTACACACTGATTAGCAGAATAAGGAGAAACGGAAACTTGCTTGATGAAAAAATCACCAAATTTGGTTTTAGAACTGTGGAATGGAAAACTGAGAGTGGCTTTTGGCTCAATGGTGAAAACATAAAGCTAAAGGGAGTTTGTGAACATTGGGAAGGCGGCCCGGTAGGTGGCGCTTGGACCAAGCCAATGTTACGTTGGAAATTGCAGTTGTTGAAAGATATGGGCATCAATGCCATACGCCCATCGCACAATCCTACACCTCCAATGTTCTATGACATTTGTGATGAAATTGGCCTTTTAGTGATAGATGAAATTTTTGATGGATGGCATAAAAAAGCCCCGGAAGACTACGGTAAACAAGCCTTTAATGAATGGTGGCAGCGTGATGTGACGGAATGGATTACCCGAGACCAGAACCACCCCAGTATTTTTGTATGGAGTTTAGGCAATGAAACCCATAGCGATATTGCTGCTCAGCTTGTAAAATTTGGTAAATCACTGGATTCAACAAGACTGTTTACCTCGGGGGCCGGTAATCCGGAAGACATGGACATACAAGGTGTAAACGGTGGTTCTGAGACCAAATCTTTTATTGAAAGTAAAATCTTAGACAAACCATTTATTTCTACAGAAGCTCCTCATACCTGGCAAACTAGAGGGTATTATAGAACACAAACGTGGTGGAGAGATAATGAGTTGCCAGGAACCTATGAACTCCCCAATCTTACAGAAAAGGAAATTTTCTTTTATGAAGGTTTAAATCCAAAGGATTGGAAAAACAGAAAACAGCGCTTCAATTCCTCCTATGATAATGCCACGGTGCGGGTTTCTGCAAGAAAATATTGGGAGGTTATGCGAGATACCCCCTGGCACAGCGGTCATTTTAGATGGACAGGTTTTGATTACTACGGCGAGGCTGGACTGGTTCATGGCGGACTACCATTCAACCTCTTTATGGGTGGTGCCATTGATGTTGCAGGTTTTAAAAAAGACCTATATCATTTTTATCGAAGCCAATGGACTAAGGAGCCCATGATACACATGTTACCACATTGGACACATCCTAGAATGAAAAAAGGAACAAAAATTCCGGTTTGGGTTTATTCTAACACAGATGAAGTGGAACTTTTTCTAAATGGAAAATCCTTGGGTAAAGATTCACCCGGAACCATCTGGAAAGAAATGCAATGTGAGTGGATAGTGCCCTATGAAGATGGCACTATAGAAGCTGTTGGTTATATTGATGGTAAGGAAGTTAATCGAACTTCATTTTCCACAGCGAAGCAACCTGTTAGACTGAAGAATACCCTTAATAAATTAAAGGCAGAAGATGGTTTTTTGGCTAGTTATATATTAACTTCAGAAGGCGTAGACAAATACGTAAAACTTTTTCCTTATGCCGAAAATAGAGTGTATTATCACATAGCTGGTGATATTCAAAAAATATCCATGGAAAATGGAAATCCTATTGACCCTACTAGTAGAACAAAAGCTAACTTTAGAAGTATGTTTTTTGGTAAAACTAGATTGTTTTTAAAAGAAGTTCAAAAAACACGAGAAATAGCTATAACAACAGGTGCTATTTTGGGTGATAAGGCTTTATACACTTCTAATAGGATATCCATAGATGTACAAACACTTAGCACATCAGGTAAACAAAAGCCAGCAGACTTTAAGATTTTATATACCCTAAATGGTAAAAATCCCGTAACAGATGGTATACCTTACACCTTTCCCTTTGAAATAAAAAATGAGACTAAGATTACAACTGTTAGAGCAGTTGTTATCCAGAAAGGTGAAATTATTTTGAATATGGAAGAAAGTTTTGGAAAAAACGAGGGCTTGTTTTGGGGAGATGAACACTCTGCTGATATGTGGATTGGTAGAGGTATAAACATTGCCGCCGAAGATGGTATTTTGACAGGAGCCGCTGTTCCAAGTAGGAATGCACATCGTTTTAAAGGATCAGGTTTTGTAGATTTTAAAAAAGGAGAAGGTTCAATAACTTGGTACCAAGAAAATGATGGAGAACCTGGAGATTACAGCATTCGTTTTAGGTATATGCACAATAATGAGGAAAAGTTACATCCTATGAAATTGTATGTTAATGACGAATTTGTAAGGAAAATTGAATTTAAACCTACTGGAGGCTGGGACAAAGAATGGAAGTTTTCACCTACTATAATTACTTTAAAATCAGGAGCCAACACTATTAAATTAGAGACAATAGGAGAGAGCGCTCCTTACATAGACGAATTATTTATTGATTAAAAAAAGAACTTATCTACACGGCAATATCACCCTCAAGAATGTGCTTCTCCTCATTATTTTTAGACTTCATCCAAATGGCCAAACCAAAAGTGAGTACACCAAGTCTGCCAATAAACATCAGCACTATGATGGTTACTTTACCGATGTTTGTTAAGTCTACAGTTACTCCTGTACTTAATCCAACAGTTCCGAGAGCAGAGGCTACTTCAAAAATAATATCTTCTAAAGCAAAAGATTCAGAAAATGTCAATATAAAGGTTCCTAAAAAGACCAAAATAGTATAAAATATAAAAGAAGATGTTGCTATGTAAAGTCGCTCAAATGGAATTACTCTGCCCAAAAAAGTAATTTTATCACTCCCTCTTAATCTGCTTTTAATAATTGCTAATACGGCAGTTAATGTTGTTATCTTCATACCTCCTGCGGTACCAGAAGGAGACGCACCGATATACATTAAAAAAACGGTAACTACCAACATAGAGAGATTAAATGCACCAAAATTTACGGTATTAAAACCCACAGTAGTCATTGCGGTCATAGCTTGAAAAAAAGCTGCATAGCCTTTAGATGAACCTTCTAGGATTTGAATACTAGGCTCATAAAAGTAAAAGAACAGATATCCTAAACCTAAAAGAACTATGAAGCCGTAGATAATAATTTTGGTAGTAAAACTTAGCTTATGTTCTTTCTTTCTCAATAACAAGGTAAAATCTGTAACCACAATAAAGCCTAAAGACCCGGCAATGGCTAAAAACGCTATAATAAAGTTAACAAGGCCATTGTCTATATAAGCCGTAAATCCAGTATTAAATAAACTAAAACCCGCAGTACAAAATGCACTAATGCTATGAAAAATAGCATTCCACAAAGCTGTCCCTGTTTCCATACCTTCAATTTTAAAAGCGATAAAGAAAAGAATGGCTCCTACTAATTCCATAATAGTTGTGAATAGTATTACGGATTTTAAAAAATCATTGATTTTTATAGTAATAGGTAAAGTAAATTCTGTTTTTAATAATCTCTGGTGCCAATGGGTAATTTTTCTTGTGGTGGATAAAAGCATAAATGTGGTGAATGTTAAGTAGCCAATACCACCAAGTTGAAATAGAATCATAACCACAAATTGCCCAAATAGATTATAAGTATCAAAAACACTTACCGTAACCAAACCTGTAGTTGAAACTGCTGATGTAGCGATAAACAAGTGGTCAATAAATGGAGCGCTTTCTTTTTGTAACCACGGTAATGAAAGTAATAAAGTTCCAGCAACTACATAGGTAAGAAAGCCATAAAATAGATTTTGTTGCGGTGTCTTACTTAATTTAAATCTTCTATATCGATTAAATATTCTTTTTAAAAAATCCATATGGCTAAAACGTTCATCTAAACAAAAGTAGATAGATTTAGTAACGAAACTAGAGCCATTATATTTATTCTAAAAAAATTATAGAATGATACGCTGTAAAATTCAGATAATCAATTTTTTAATGCTAAAACTATATCACCTTGCCAAACAGTACAGGATACAATTTAATACACCTTAAAGTACATTGGTTCACTTTCAGTTGTTTTATGAAAAACCCTGTTTTTGGTATAAGGTATTTATTTTTTTTTCTTTTAATTTCATGTGTTGGAGGCAACATGTCTAATCAAGACTTAGAATTAGCATTTAAAAACCCACCAAAAGAAGCACAGCCCAGAACGTGGATGCATGCCATGAGTGGCAATATGTCCAAAGATGGTATAACCAAAGACTTAGAAGCTATGGCAGAAGTTGGTATAGGTGGCTTTTTACTGTTCAATGTTACGCAGGGCATTCCGAACGGACCCATTATTTATGATTCTGAAGAACATCACGAAATGATAGCCCATGCCGCAAAGGAAGCGGAACGACTGGGGTTGAGCTTTGGGGTGCATAATT
Organism: Croceivirga lutea; assembly: GCF_014235875.1. Lineage (GTDB taxonomy): Bacteria > Bacteroidota > Bacteroidia > Flavobacteriales > Flavobacteriaceae > Croceivirga > Croceivirga lutea. The sequence goes on from NZ_JACJUK010000004.1 coordinate 11,141, forward strand.
GTGATGGTTGGTCGTCAAGTGGTGGGCCATGGGTTACCCCAGAAGAGTCTATGAAAATGGTGGTTTGGAGTGAATCACAAGTTTCAGGAGGTGAAGTGGATATACAATTGTCCGTCCCAACAAAACGAAAAGGTTTTTACAAGGATATCGCCGTTCTCGCCTACCCAAGTTTGGAGGGCGAATTGGATGATGCCAAAAACCGTCCTACCGTAAAAGCTTCGGATAGAACGACGGATATTCGATTGATTACCGATGGAAAGGTGGATGCCGAATCCATACTACACAAACAAAAGAATGCCAATCCGTGGTTGCAATTCAATTATGACCAGGATAAAACCATTCGTTCCGTAAAAGCTGTTTTCAATGATAGAAGGGCTACTGCGATACTGCAGACCAGTAAAGATGGCATCACCTTTAAGGATGAACGCGAGTTGTTCAAAGTCCGCACTGGTAAAGGAGAATGGGCCATAAACGACCATTTTGAAGGCATTACTTCAAAGATTTTTCGCTTGCAGTTCAACCAAACAACGACGCTTAAGGAGGTAGAATTGACAAGCACTTACTACCTTAATAATCCTCTGGGTAGAACTTCCATTGCCAGAACGGAAGACCATGTCTTGGCACCCATTGGTCATCCTGAGGAAATTATGGTTATTGACAAGGGGGCCATCAAAGATTTAAGCGGGATTATGAACGCCGATGGAGTTTTAAAAACAGAACTCCCCGAAGGCGATTGGACCATTCTTCGTTTTGGATATACCTCAACGGGAGCCTTCAACAATCCGGCCTCAGATGAAGGACGCGGATTGGAAGTCGACAAGTTGAGTCGCCCCGCGTTTAAAAAACACTATGATGCCTTTTTAGGGCAGGTTGTTGAAAACACAAAAGAACTAGCCCCAAATGCACTACAGTATGCTGAGATTGACAGTTATGAAATGGGAGGCCAGAACTGGACAGTTGGTTTAGACAGTATTTTTAAAAGCGAAAAGGGTTATGACCTTATCAAAATGTTGCCTTTAGTGGCTGGGCGTTTTGTGGAAAGTGCAGCAGCTTCAGAAGCCGTGCTTTATGACTATAGGGACGTCATTACCAATTTGATGACCAAAAATTACTTTCAATATTTTACGGAACTCTGTAATGCCCATGGCATTCAAAGTTATATTGAACCCTATGGTTTTGGTCCTTTAAACGATTTGGACGTAGGTGGGGTCACTGATATTCCCATGGGAGAATTTTGGATGAGCCGTCCTATTACCCAAACGGCCTCTGCAGTCTCTTCAGCGCATATTTACGGTAAACCTGTGATTTCTGCGGAATCGTTCACCTCTACACCGCAAATCAATTGGAAAGGGCATCCGGCCATGGCAAAGACGTCTGGTGATTTGGCTTGGACTTATGGAATCAATGAGTTTATGTTCCATCGTTTTGCGCACCAGGCCAATATTCATGCCGAACCGGGAATGACCATGAACCGTTGGGGATTTCACTTTGACCGCACCCAAACTTGGTGGAAGAATGCCGGAAAGGACTGGTTCAATTATATTGCACGAGGTTCCCATATGTTACGTCAAGGAGTTCCAGTGGCTGACATGCTGGTCTATATTGGGGAGGGCACTCCAAATTCATCCTATTATCGGAACGATTTTAAACCTGCTATTCCCAAGCAACTCAATTTTGATAATGTCAATACCGATGTATTATTGAACCGATTACAAATTGATGGGAATAAACTAAAGCTTCCGGAAGGCAATACCTACCGTATTCTGGTACTAAAAAATACAGAAACGCTCTCTTTAAAAACGCTGAAAAGGTTATTGGAAATTGCCAAGGCAGGCGTACCCATTGTAGGTGAAAAACCGGAAAGATTATCCGGATATCATCCTGAAAAAGAGGATATAGCAAGTTTTAATAAAACAGTTACAGAGCTTATAAGTTATATCGGTGCAACTACAGATTGGCAAAAACTGATGCAAAAGGCCAAGCTACTCCCAGACATGAATATTTTAAATGGTGAGGCGGTGGATTATGCGCACCGAAAAACGGACAATGAGGATATTTATTTCTTTTTTAATGCGGATAGTATTGCCAAAACCTTTGAAGCTTCCTTTCGGGTGGTTGATAAAATTCCTGAATTATGGAACCCTATGACGGGTGAGGTGACCAAATTGGCCCAATTTAAAAGTAACCACGAAAATACGGTTACCAATATTCCATTAGAGGTTGGTGAATCGGTTTTCGTGGTGTTTCGAGAAGCTACAGACGGTATCGTTTCAGTTAAAGATTCTGAAGGAAATCTTTCGTTGCACTTATCGGAAGATAATCAAATACGAGCTAGAACCACGGCAACAGGCTTTTATGAAGTACCATTGTCAAATGGCGATACTTGGAATTTTTCGGTGACGGAAATACCTCCTGCAGTGGATATCTCCAAAAATTGGCAAGTTACTTTTGAAGAAAAAAGTGGTTATGGCGGCACAGTACACTTTGATTCCCTTATCGATTGGAGCAAACATCCATTGGATTCCATCAACTATTATAGCGGTACAGCCAGATACCAAAAACAATTTGAACTGTCTAAAAATCAATTGGGCCATAACACCAATATTTCCTTGGATTTGGGTACGGTTTATATCGTTGCTGAGGTTCTCATTAATGGCCAAAATGTAGCTGTCTCGTGGATGCCACCTTTTACGTTGGATATTACAAAATTCGTAAAGGAAGGAACGAACACCATAGAACTACTAATAACCAATCAATGGAGCAATCGATTGATAGGTGATGAACGTTATCCGGCCAATGATGGAGAATATCAATTAGGGCCACATAGAGCAACCAATTTAACCATGCCCGCATGGTATACCAATAATGAGCCAAGGCCAAAGGGAGAACGGACCACCTTTACTACGGCACCATTTTATAAAAAAGATGACCCGCTAATGCCTTCTGGATTAATTGGCCCAGTAACAATTAACTTTTCCAAAATTATATCGTACAACCAATGATTCACCAAATAAAAAATAGACCTATTCCTGTCCATAAAATGCTTCTGACCTTTTTGGTTATGATGGTGTTGGCTGGCTGTGAAAGCAAACAAGAAATTAGTTCCCTAACTTTTGTAAAAGCTACCACTGATTACAAGGAGAATCCGATAGCCATCGAAAATGAAAAACCGCAATTCTCATGGGTGGTCAATGCCGATGGGTTCAATCGCTCGCAAACGGCCTATCATATTTTGGTGGCCACCGCTGAGGAACTATTGAATGAAAACGAAGTGGATAGTTGGAATTCAAATAAAGTGCAGAGTGCATCATCCACCTTTGTGGATTACGCAGGTTCAACCTTACAACCCACGCAAACTTATTATTGGAAAGTCAAGATTTGGGATGAGAACGGAAAGCCTTCGGATTGGTCTGAAGTGCAACAGTTTACCATGGGCTTGATGAACGAAGCCAATTGGGGAGCGGCCAAATGGATAACCTTGAACCAAGACAACAGAACATCGCCACATCGTTTTCGGGATTATAAAACGGGGAAAATGGATAAGCCAACGCCCGTAGAAGGTTTTGCGGCCAGTTATTTTAGAAAGGAAGTCAATCTAAATAAAGAGGTGAAAAATGCGGAAGCCTATATCTGTGGTTTGGGCTATTATGAACTATACCTAAATGGAGAAAAAGTAGGAGACCAGGTGTTGGATCCCGCACCCTCCAATTACGATAAACAAGCCTACTACGTGAAATATGATATTACGGAAGCGATTGAATCAGGAGAAAATGCCTTAGGCATTATCATGGGCAATGGCTTTTACGGGCAGAACATTTCTTGGAAAAACGACCCGGAATCTGAACGCGATTTGGCCTACGGACCACCAACAGTAAAACTAGCGGTCAAAATCACCTATACCGATGGTTCTAAAGAAGATTTTTATACAGATAATACGTGGAAGGAATCCACAGGCCCTATCGTGTTTAACAACATTTACGGTGGGGACACCTATGACGCCAGTTACGAAATCAATGGCTGGAACAACGTAGGATATGAGGATACGACTTGGGGGAATCCGAAAGAGGTAACGCCCGTAGTCGGCAAACTCAGCGCACAACAAATTCCCCCGATTAAAAAATTACAGGAACTTGAACCACAAAAAGTGTTCAAAGGGGCTGATGGGGAATGGATTGTTGATTTCGGCCAAAACATAGCGGGATGGGTAAAATTGAACGTTTCCGAAAAAGAGGGACAATTGATACAAATTACAACAACCGAAGCTTTGCTTACTGATGGTAGTGATATCTTTCAAGGGTCAACGGGCGGTGGGGCCAATGGCATGCCCCAAATATATAAATACATCTGTAAGGGTGAAGGATCCGAATCTTGGGAACCCAAATTCAGTTACCATGGTTTTCGATACGCCAAGGTAAAGGGAGTTTCTAAACAACCCGATGCTGAAATGATAAAGGCGGTCTTGGTAGCGACAGATGTTGAAGAAACAGGAAGTTTTACTTCTTCGGAAGAACTGTTCAACAAAATGCACATCATCAGCAAATGGACGATTCAGGACAACCTTCATGGTATACCCGAAGACTGCCCGCATCGTGAAAAATGCGGTTGGTTGGGTGATGCCCATGCTTTTGCCGAGTATGCGCTGTACAATTATGACATGTACGATTTCTACAAAAAATATATGGAGGACATCCGTACACAAATGCGGCCGACCAAAGGAACCAACGACCCAGATATCTCATTTCAAGTACCTACTATGATTGCTCCGGGCAAACGTACCTCTACCTACGCAAAAATTGATTGGGGCGTGGCTACTATGTATTTACCATGGTACAATTACGTGTATTATGGTGATGATTCCATCATTATGGAGTACTATGACGAAATGAAAAACCTGACGGATTTCTACCTGAATTTCAAGGGTGAAAACGGCATAATGCAAGACGGTATGGGCGATTGGTGTCCGCCCTTATGGGATCGCAGAAAAAACCCAAGCGCGATGGAGACCGACCCTATCATCTCGGCCAACGCGTATTTCTACGATGTTTTGGGTATTATGGAAAAGTTTGCTGAAATGAATGATGATCTTGACTATGTCGCCCAAATGAAGACGGAAAAAGAGACGTTGAAAGAAGCCTTTAATAGTGAATATTTACGGCCCATTCCTAATACTCAATACAAATGGTATTTAAGTCAAACGGCAACGGTACAAGCCTTACAGTTTGGATTGGTTCCTGAAAACGAAATTGAAAATGTGGTCAATGGTTTGGCCCACAATATCGTTGAAGTAAAAGGAGGGCACCACGCTACGGGTATCCATGGCAATCGCTATATCTACACCGTACTTGCCGCCTACGGAAAAGCCGATTTGGCCCATGAGATATTGACAACACCCGAATTTCCGAGTCAGACCTATGTGATGAATTCGGGCTTTACCACTTGGCCAGAACGTCAATTTATCTGGGAAGAAATGGTGGGCCCGACCAATTCATTAAACCACCCGATGCATACGGGTTTTGCCACCTATTTTTATGAATCTTTAGGGGGAATTAAATCTTCCAAAGAAAATCCGGGGTATAAAAAATTTGTGGTCAATCCGAAATTTCCCAGTCAGATTACAAGTACGGATGTTTCTGTTCCTACCCCGTATGGAGATATTACAAACAAATGGAAAATAAACGGCACTAGTTTTGAAATGGAACTGAGCGTACCGTTCAATACTACTGCTATACTGCCATTGACCGAAGATGAGAAGAAAACCTTGCGTATCAATAATGAAAATCCGGAAGCTTATGGTACTGCCGATTCCACAAGTTCTTCTGTGCAATTAGGCTCAGGGGAGTATAAAATAACCTACACAAAATCATGAAAAGAACTTGTCTGAGACCATTCGTTATTGCATTGCTTTATGTGATAACCTCCGCATGCAGTTCTGATGCTGTTTCAGAAGAACCCGTAGAAGAACAGCAAGAAGAAATGGAGGAAGCAGTCGACGAAACCGAAGATACCACCGTAGACAATACTCCCGACGCCCTAACTTATCTAGAGAGAAACGGCATAGTCAGTGTTGAGTTTGAAACAGTGGCAGGCGAAATTGAATGGGAGCGCGGTAACCAACTTAGCGGTTTTGATGGCGAGGGATATTTGGTTTGGAACCAAGCTGATAGTTTCCAGACACCCGGTAATGGAATATTGACCTACAAATTGAACATTGCTACACCAGGCACTTACCAATTTGTTTGGCGGTCGCGAATTACCGAAGGCGATACCCAATCTGAAGCCAATGATTCATGGTTACGGTTCAATGATGCCGCTGACTTTTTTGGGCAACGTGAAAACAGTATTGTATATCCTAGGGGAAGTGGAAAAACACCCAACCCCGAAGGTAGCAGTGCTGACGGATGGTTCAAAATATATATGAACCGTGTAGGCGAATGGTTTTGGAGGTCAAATACCAGCGACAATAACCCCCATGACATTTTTGTGACATTTGAATCATCGGGTATTTACACGATGGAGGTTTCTGGTCGTTCCCAATTTCATGGGTTGGACCGATTTGTATTGTTTACGGGGTCGGCCACCTTGACCGATGCCCAAAATGCGGAACGCAGTGAAATCGTTCAGCCTTAAATTGTAACTAGTACTATGCACGCAACGCAGGTAAAAAAAATATGGTTATTGGTCTACGGAATCCTTCCTATTGTGGCATGGGGACAAAACCCTATCGTGCCCAATAAAGGGCTTAATGATCCCCATGTGCATATTTTTAATGATACGGCCTATGTGTATGCCTCCCATGATAAATCCCTAGAAAACAAACGATTTATTATGGAAGATTGGTGGGTCTGGTCGTCTCCCGATTTGGTCAATTGGACGTATAGAAACACCTTAACCCCACAAGAGACCTATATCGGCAAACCTTTTGAAGGATGCTGGGCCACCGATGTGGCCTACAAAAAAGGAAAATACTACTGGTATTTCTCTGAAAAAAACCAACAATCCGGGGTAATGGTGGGTGATTCGCCCATTGGACCATGGTCAGACCCTTTGGGTGAACCCTTGCTAAGCGAAGAACTTACTCCAACTGATGAATATGACATGGCAATTTTTGAAGAGGATGGGGAACACTATATCATTTTTGGAGTGTGGGACTATTACATCGCAAAGCTCAATTATGACATGATAAGCTTGGCCGAGGCACCCAGAAAAATAGAAATCTCTCATCCTAGGGGACCGTATAACCAAGACGGAAGCAACAGCGAAAAACCAACAGATGACAAACCCTTTGTACATCAATATAACGGAAAATACTACCTCTCATGGGGGTGTTTTTATGCCATGTCAGACAATTTATATGGACCCTATGATTATAAAGGAAGTGTTATCAATGAAAACAGTTTTGCCCAGGGGTATGATGCCCCAACCTGGCCCAATGGATTTCTGCAGGGGCGTCACGGTTCCTTTTTCGAATGGCACAACCAATGGTATTATGCGTATTGCGACATCAGCCAAACCGGAAATCGATGGTTTAGGGATACCTTTATCAGTTACGTACATTTTAAGGATAACGGTGAAATGGCTCCGATTCGGGTAGATGGTACTGGAGTTGGAAATTACCACGCCAGTCAGTCAAGAATCGAAGCCGAAGATTATTTCAAAGCTGAAGGTTTTGAAAAAAAGGAACTGGAAGGCAACGGTTTTTCGGTTATCACCAATGCGCAAAAAAGCTATCTGAATTTTCCGAATATTAGAGGAGCGGCTGCATTTAAGGGAATTGAGATACAAATAAAAATTCCGTTTGACACCACATACGAACTCGAAGTCAGAAGGGGCGTTCTTGCGGGGGACATTTTGAATACCATTACCATCAATGCTATTTCGGCAACTGGTGGTTTTACTACTTTAAAAGTACCGATTACCGATTTGCAAGAAACTGAAGACCTATATCTGTTGTTCGCCCGAAAAAGTGGCACAGCACTTGAATTGGATAACTTAAAATTTTACAACTAAACAGGAATAAAACAACGAACACTTATGAAAAAAACGATTCTATTTCTTTTTGTCAGTCTAGGCTTTTGTCTTAATGCGCAGAACAAGAAAATGGCGTACAAAGATGCCTCCCTCTCGATTGAGGAACGTGTTGAAGATTTGCTGCCCAGAATGTCATTGGAGGAAAAAGTGGCGCAAATGCGGATTTTTCACGCCAATATCGGCGTGAAATCCGATGAGAAGGGCAAGATGGAATTATCCGAAAGGGTCATTGAAAAATTAAAATTGGGGATTGCGGGCATCAAGAATCCCGGAGAACATATTTCTCCGCTCGCAGCGGCAAAACTCAATAACGAGTTGCAGAAGTACATCATGAAAAGCAATCGTTGGGGCATTCCGGCACTGTTCGTAACCGAATCCTATAATGGGGTCGATGCTGCAGGTTGCACCAAATTTGGACGACCCATTAATTCGGCCGCAACCTTTAATCCAGAACTGGTCAATCGTATTTGGGATGTTGTAGGTCGTGAGGCAAGGCTTAGGGGCATGCACATGTGCCACTCTCCGGAGGCAGATTTAGTTCGTGACCCACGTTTTGGTAGAATGTCCGAAGCGTTTGGCGAGGACACCTATTTAACCACACAAATGGTATTGAATGCCATTAAAGGCGTACAAGGTGATTATGAAGGCTTGGGTAATGGCACCCATATTGGTGCCGTGGCCAAACACTTTGCAGGGTATGGACAAGTATTGGGTGGTTCCAATTTTGCAGCTATTGAGATTTCGCCAAGAACATTGATCGATGAAATTTATCCTCCTTTTGAAGCGGCGGTAAAAGAAGCTAGAACGCTTGGGGTGATGGCATCTCACGGCGATATCAATGGCATTGCCAGTCATGGTAATCCTGAGTTGTTAACCGGCGTGTTGCGTGACCAATGGGGATTTGATGGCTATGTCGTTTCCGATTCCAATGACATTGCAAGACTCTATTATTTTATGAAAGTAGCCGAAAGTCCGGAAGCTGCAGCTTTAATGGGCTTGGTTGCCGGAATTGACATCGATTTATATGCTGAGGATTCGTATGCCTACCTACCCGAGATGGTCAAGAAAGACCCCTCCATAGAAAAAATGATAGACCGTTCCGTGCGACGTGTGTTACGGACAAAAATGATTTTGGGGCTTTTCGACAATCCGTTTATCGATGTAAAAAAAGTAGAGAAAGAAGTACGTTCGGCATCGTCCTTAGCTTTGGCAGAAGAGGCCGATTTGGAGTCCATCATTCTATTGAAAAACGAGAAAAACACCCTTCCATTGGCTAAGAAAACACAAAAAATAGCACTTTTAGGGCCTTTATTGGATGAAGGAACTCAAAAAGCATTTGAATCTGTCACCGGAAGTCAAGTGAGGTATGTCACGGATAAAGGTTTTGAATTGACAGATGGTAACAAAGGCGTGCCCGCTGTATTACCCACCGATGAAAAAGCCTTAGAGCGACTCACCAATCTGGCAAAAGAGGCAGATGTTACTATCTTATTTTTAGGTGGAGATGAATTTACGGCTAAAGAAGCTTATTTCAATAACGCTTTGGGCGACCGCGCCACTATTGAGCCTGTTGGGCCACAAGATGAGTTGGTCAAGCGTATTAAAGCGTTGGAGAAACCCGTAATTATCGTCTTAAAACACCGCAGAACCTTGGCCATAAATATTATGGCAGAACAAGCCGATGCTATTCTTGATGCCTGGGACTTAAGCGAAATGGGCGACACGGCCATGGCTAAAGTCATTTTTGGCGAAGTTTCGCCTTCCGGGAAACTACCGGTTACCGTGCCACGTTCCATTGGTCAGTTACCATTCCATTACAGCATGAAAGAAATCAATAACAAGAAAGGCTATCTCTTTTTGGAAGATGGGCCTTTATACCCTTTCGGTTTCGGATTAAGCTACAGTCCATTTTCTTATGAAGATGTCATACTTTCATCTACAGAAATAACACCTAGCTCAGAAATTACAGTAAGCGTCAAAGTGACCAACACCGGTAAAATGAAAGCCAAAGAAGTGGTACAACTCTATATAAAAGATGAAATTGGCTCCGTTACCCGACCGGACAAGGAATTGAAAGGCTTTGAAAAAATCACCTTGAATCCCGGGGAATCCAAGACCGTCAGTTTTACGATTACTCCCAAAATGTTGGAATTTACGGGCTTGACCATGGAGAAAATATTGGAAGCAGGCGATTACACCGTTATGGTAGGTACTTCCTCAAAAGAAGGACTGACCGCAAGATTTAGATTGGAAAAATAAACAAGAACATAGAAATCAATACAACAAATATGAAGCGATTACATAAACCAATGAGCAAAAGCATACTACTGTTTTTCTTAGCGTGCCTCGGGCTAAATGCCCAGAACACCATAAATAAAGAAAACATTGAAAAGGCAATGGTGCGGGCGATGGAATGGCAAGAAGCCCATCCTATTTTTGCACTTGCTCCTACCGATTGGACCAATGGTGCCTATTATGTGGGTGTCACCAGAGCACACCAAACGACCAAGAATCCTATATTCTTGGCAGCTTTGAAAACGGCTGGCTATCGCAATGAATGGAAACCGCTGTACAGAACCTACCATGCCGATGATGTGGCCATTTCGTATGCCTATTTATACGCCAATTCCACTAGAAAAAACTTGGTGGATTTAGGGCCGACAAAAGCATTCTTGGATACCCATTTGTACGAACCCAACAAATGGAAAGATGGCACCGACCCCAATAAGGAAAAAAAGATATTATGGTGGTGGTGTGATGCCCTCTTTATGGCGCCGCCCGTAATCACGGAATACGCTAAGCAAACCGGGGAACAAAAGTACCTCGATGCCATGCACAAATATTACATGGAAACCTATAACTTGTTATACGACAAAGAAGAACATCTTTTCGCCAGGGATACCCGTTACCAATGGGGTGTCAACGAAAAAGACCTCAAAGAACCCAATGGTAAAAAAATATTTTGGGCACGTGGAAACGGATGGGTTTTGGGCGGACTTGCCCTAGTATTGACAGACCTTCCCGAAGATTATAAACACCGTGATTTCTACGTTAACCTGTACAAGGAAATGGCGGCAAGAATTAAAGAGATACAGCATGAGGACGGACTCTGGAGAACCAGTTTACTTTCACCGGAATCCTGGAATCACGGTGAAGTGAGTGCCAGTGGCTTTTATACTTTCGCCCTAGCTTGGGGTGTCAATAACGGACTTTTGAACAAAGCGGAGTACGGCCCAGCCGTAAAGAAAGCGTGGAACGCTCTGATTGCCTGTCAACATGAAAACGGCATGGTAGGTTGGGTACAGGACATTGGTGCCGACCCACAGCCGGCAACAGCAGATAGCTGGCAGAATTATGGCACAGGAGCCTTTTTATTGGCAGGCAGTGAATTGCTAAAAATGGACTAGTGCGAAGCAGAACGTCCGTTTATAGAATCCCTTTACTATTGGGCATATGCTTTTTTATGCAAAGCAATGCCCAATTGACCAATTTGGATTATGATAAGTTGGTAAGGGTCAAAAATGCCATTAAAAATGGGGATGTTCGTTATGTGTCGGCCTACAAGAAGCTCATTAGCCAAGCGGATGAAGCTTTGGATGAAGGTCCTTTTTCTGTACTGCAAAAAAAATTGGTTGCGGCCAGTGGTGACAAACATGATTATTTAAGTTTGGCACCCTATTGGTGGCCAGATCTGGAAAAAGAGGACGGCCTGCCTTGGATTCGTAAAGATGGAATTGTAAATCCCATGACCAAGGGCGATAACGTGGACGACCTTGCAAAAGACAAAATGGTCAATAATGTTAAGGTACTTTCACTGGCCTATTTTTTTACAGGTAAAAAACGCTATGCCCGCAAGGTTAACGAGCTTTTAAAGGTTTGGTTTTTAGATGAAGCTACCCGAATGAACCCCAATCTGAACTATGCGCAGGGCATACCCGGTAAAAACACGGGAAGGGGTTTTGGTATTATTGAGTTTTCTGGCGTGGTACATATTATCAATGCCATAGAATTCTTGGAGTTGAAATACAAGCTCCCAAAAGAGCTGGGCACAGGATTGCGACTATGGTTAAGTGATTACCTAACTTGGTTGCAGACCAGTGAATTTGGCATTTTTGAAAAAACAAGGTCTAACAACCATGGTTCCCTCTATGATGCACAACTGGTCTCCTTATTGCTTTTTTTTGATAGGAAAGAAGAGGCAAAATCAGTGTTGAATTCGGTTTTTAAGGAACGTATAGCACCACAAATAGAATCAGATGGTAGCCAACCCCACGAATTAAAACGAACCAAGGGATTAACATACAGCATTTTAAATTTATCTGCCTTGAACCGATTAGCCTTTTATGGCAAAAAAGTGGGTGTCGATATTTGGGGCCGTGTTTCAGCAGAAGGGGATATGCAGAAGGCCTACAATTTTTTATATCCCTATTTGGACGAAAAGAATAACTGGCCCCATGAGCAACTCGGAAGTATGGAAAAGGCCTTGGAACGATTACGAAGATTGTTCGTAAATTCAGGGAGCATGCTGGAAATACCGAGGTACTGCAACATCGCAGCGCAATTAAAAGATTTAGATGATACCCAACAATTAATGTATCCCTGCATAGGAGAATAACATTGCTATTTAAAAAGAGTACCGAAGAATGAAAAAAGATACCACAGAAAAAAACCAAAGAACAACTGGAGTTTCCAGAAGGAAATTTATTCGCAATACCGCCCTTGCCACAGGTTTAATAAGCATTGTCCCAAGACACGTTTTGGGTAGGGGGTTTATGCCTCCAAGCGATAAAATAAATCTTGGTTATATAGGTTTGGGTAAGCAAGGTGGTATCCTAGCCAACAAATTTCTGAGTAATACGGAGGCCCAAATCGTAGCAGGCGCAGAAGTTTGGACTTCAAAACAAACATGGTTCAAACGACTTGTAGAAGGCTATTATGCCGAAAAAAGAAACGTTTCTAACTATAACGGAGTCACTACCTATTTGGAATACGGAGAACTATTGGAACGAAATGATATTGATGCCGTAGTCATCGCCACCCCGGACCATTGGCATGCCATACAAGCTATAGACGCCATGAAATCGGGCAAAGATGTATACTGCGAAAAACCAATGACCAATACTATCGATGACGGACGGAAAATGGTGGATGCCAAAGAAAAATACAGCCGTATCGTTCAAATTGGTAGCATGCAACGGTCTTGGGAAAAATTCAGAAAGGCACAGGAAATAGTAAGCTCAGGAAAACTTGGGGAAATCAAAAAAGTTTTGGTCAATGTGGGCGACCCCTACCGTCCTTATGACCTTCCTTTTCAAGAAACTCCCACGGGTGTAGATTGGAATCTTTGGTGCGGTCCTGCGCCTTTGATCAGTTATCATGACACCATCGCCCCAGAAGTGGTAAAAACCTACCCGGCGTGGCGCGATTTCAAGGAAACCGGTGGCGGGCGAATCGCAGATTGGGGCACACACATGTTCGATATTGCACAATGGTGCCTGGGAATGGACAAAACCGGCCCCATTTCCTTTATTCCACCAAAAGATCCTAAGGCAGTACGAGGACTTCGTATGTTCTATAAAAACGGAATTAAAATGGTGCACGAAGATTTTGGTCGTGGATGTGCCGTACGCTTTATTGGAACCGAGGGAGAATTGGATGTAAGCCGTGGGTTTTTGGAAACACGACCGGAAACCATTCTTCTCCCCAATGGAGGAGACCCCAAGGGCATGTTCAAAGACCAAGGAAACCACTACCAAAATTGGTTGGACGCCATTAAAACCAGGCAAGAACCTATTTGTAGCGTAGAAACAGGACACCGCTCCGCAACCATTTGCAACGTAGCGAATATCGCTTACGAACTAGGAAGGTCGTTGGAATGGAATCCGGTTAAGGAAAAATTCAAAGGGGATTCCGAAGCCAATAAAATGAGGAAACGGAAGAAACGCAAATACGCAAAACATCAATAGAAAGAACAGCATGCAACGACTCGCTTTTAAAATGAAATTGAATCCTGGGCAAAAGGAAGACTATACGAAACGTCACAACGAATTATGGCCCGAGCTAAAAAAATTATTGAAAGATGCAGGAGTTAGTGAATACTCCATATTCATAGATGAAGATACCGATACGCTTTTTGCCTTTCAAAAAGTTTCTGGTGATGGCGGTTCACAAGATTTGGCGAGTAACCCTATTGTTCAAAAATGGTGGGCCTTTATGGCGGATATTATGGAGACAAATCCAGATAATTCCCCTATCTCTAAACCGCTTGAAGAGGTGTTTTTTATGGAGTGATTTCCCGAAAGTTTTTCACCAAAGCCATCACGACGTCTATTCTTATGATGGCGATACAGTACGGTACAGGATATCAAAATGTTCAAGTCTTTTTATTATTGATACTATTCAAGTAAAACCGAACACCAATTTTTATGGAAAGACGCAGCTTTACCCAACTTTCACTTCTGGCCAGCATGGGGCTCTTGGTACCCTTACATGCCTGCAAGGACAACGAAAAAGAGACCACCGAAAACCTATCGGAGGAAATCCCTTTTGAAACCTTGTCAGCCGAACTACTGACCACGTGGTGCGATGGGATGTTGGCCACCCAAATCAATGACCCAGAAAATCCGGAACTGCATGGGGCATTGTACTGCGAAGCCTGCGATAGAATACACGGCCGTTGTATGGATGCGGTCTATCCGTTTCTATATATGGCCGACACCACAGGGGAACAAAAATATTTGGATGCTGCAATCAATGTTATGAAATGGTCAGAAAATGTTTCAAAACCCGATGGAAGTTGGACAGTGGTTCCTAATCCAGAATCATGGTCTGGGATTACCGTTTTTGGGGCCATTGCATTGGCAGAAGCATTACATCATCATGGTCATATTCTACCTGAGGAAATTAAACTAGAATGGACCGAACGACTGAAGAAGGCCGCTGATTTTGTACATAAAACGTTCAATATAGATTACAGCCATACCAACTATCCGATTACCGCGGTTTATGGTCTTCATTTGTGGGGTGAAATGTTTGACAATGCAGCATATTTAAATCATGCAAGAGAACTTGCTAATGAATTTCCTGGAAGGCTTACCCAACCCAACCATATCATTTTCGGGGAGAACAAACCAGCCACTGAGCCTAGTGAAAAAGGTCTTCTTCCCGTTGATTTGGGATACAATGTGGAGGAAACCTTAAATGGTATTGCCCTGTATGCCGTAGCAGTAAAAAATGATGAACTTTTAGCCTTGTTGGAAAAATCGATGGAAGGCCATTTAGAGTTTATGTTGCCCGATGGTGCGTGGGACAATAGTTGGGGAACCCGACAAAACAAATGGAGCTATTGGGGCAGTCGCACTACCGACGGATGTCAACCCGCCTTTGCCCTGATGGCGGATAGAAATAAAGCCTTTGGTACCACCGCTTATTTAAGTACTGAACTGTTGCAGCGTTGCACTGTTGACGGACTTTTGGCAGGAGGGCTACATTATGGGTCGCACGGTGTTTTGCCCTGTCTGCATCATAGTTTTGCACATGCCAAATCACTGGCCTTTGTGTTGGATAATAGCAAAGAACTTCCCGCGATTACCAAAAGTGAACCCTTGCCCAGAAGTGGAACGTACGGCATTAAACACTTTTCTGACCTTGATGTTTGGTTAGTTTCTACGGGGCCATGGCGGGCTACGGTTTCATCAAATGATGTTGTCTTTAAAAAACCACTATCTCAAGCTGCTACTGGAGGTTCGCTTGCGGTGCTTTGGCATGAAAAAGTAGGGCCTTTGTTTACCGCAAGTATGGCCGAATATCTTTTGGTAGAACCCTATAACCAACAGCCACAACCCGACGATGAAGATATCGCCTTAACCCCAAGAATTGAGGTAAAAAATGACGAGCGTTGGTTCACCAATTTGTATGATAGAAAAGCGGATGTTTTAACAAGTCAGGCCCCAGGAAAATCTGTTGTAAGTGTAAAAACACAGCTGACCGATAACGAGCAAAAAGTATTGGATGATGCTCAGTTCTATCTCACCTATAGTTTTGAGGATGAGTTGACAAAAATCACGGCTATGACTAAAACTTGGAACCCAACCTCTGGTGTTGCTTCTTTGGTGTTGCCTTTGATATCGCCCAATCATGAAAAAGTCGTACAAGTTTCCAAGCAAGAAATCGAGGTGCATAAAAAAGGAGGAAGAGTAGTGATTTCAGCCAATGCACCGATTACCCTAATGAAGACCAAAAAGAGTAGGGTATTCAATATGGTGCCGGGTATGGAAGCCATTCCGCTACAAATTGATTTTGAAGAAGGCATGGATTCAATTGAATGTAGCATCAAGGTGGTGTAAGTGAGTTTCATTGCCCGTTAGTGCAGGACGGTTCACCAGTGAATTAATTGTAAAATTGACTACAATGCCATCGTGGCTATAGACCTAAGTATTATAAATAATAACAAATAAGAAAATCAAAGCATGAGCAAAACCTATAAGATAGCAGTAGTCAATGGGGATGGCATCGGTAATGAGATAGTGCCAGCAGGCGTTTCCATCATTAATGAGGTGGCCAAAAAATACAATTTCGAGGTGGAGACCGAAGACTTTTCTTGGGGTGCAGGACATTACCTGAAGCACGGAGAGTTTATGCCGGAAAACGGCATCGAGACACTTAAACAATTCGATGCCATTTATTTTGGTGCAGTTGGATTACCGGAAGTTGATGATACCTTACCCGCTAAAGACTATACATTTAAGGTAAGAACCGACCTGCAGCAATATGTCAACTACCGTCCGGTTAAATTGTTTTCGGGAGTTAAAAGTCCGTTGCGGGATAAAACCGAAAAAGACATTGACTTCGTCATCATTAGGGAAAACAACGAGGGCGAATTTGTTCAGAACGGTAAGATTTTTTATCCAGATACACCCAATGGCTGTGCGGTAGATACCAGTATGGTGACCCGTTTGGGCGTTGAGCGCATTGCGCATTACTCTTTTAAACTCGCACGAACCCGGAGAAAAAAAGTAACCAATGTGACCAAATCAAATACACTGATTTATTCCTTGGGCTATTGGGACAAGGTCATGCAAGAGGTGGCGGACCAATACCCAGATGTGGAATACAGTAAGATGTATGTGGATAATGCTTCGGCCAGTTTTGTTTTAAAACCTGAAGTTTTTGATGTGATTGTGACCACGAACATGATTGGGGATATCCTTTCTGATTTGGGAGGGGCCATTATGGGTAGTCTAGGTTTGGGAGGAAGCGGAAATATCAATCCGGAAAAGGAATTTCCGTCCATGTTTGAACCCATCCACGGTTCAGCACCTGACATTGCTGGGCAAAATATTGCCAACCCCATAGGCCAAATTTGGTCTGCAGCCATTATGTTGGAGCATTTAGGGGAAAAAGCCGCTGCGGATAATATCGTTGAGGCCATAGAACATGCCACAGCAGGGGGCGATTTGACCAAGGATTTAAAAGGAAACGCGTCTACGTCTGAAATTGCAGAACGCATCAGTTCCTTCATCAATAGCTAGTTTTTATGGAAGGCTTTGGGGACAAAAAAATCATTGATTTAACACTGACCTTGACCAATGAGATGAAGGGGGTGTCCATCACGGAGGCTAGGAATTTGACCAAAGATGGATGGAACGCCAGTACGTTGGAACTGTATTCCCACATTGGCACCCATATGGATGCCCCTTTACATTTTGAGGTCAACCAACAGAGTATTGATGAAATTGCCGTAGAACGCTTTATTAGACAAGCTTGGGTCGTTGACCTCTCTGATATTTCTCCTAGTGCAATGATTACCGTTGCCGATATGGCTCCGATTGCCGATAACATCCAAAAAGGGGAAAGCCTCATAATACGAACGGATTGGAGCAAAAAGTTGGGCACAAAAAGCTATCGTGATGAACTGCCCAGAATAAGTGAAGAGCTGGCCCAATGGCTGGGACAAAAAGGTGTGGGTCTATTGGCTATAGAACCGCCTTCGGTAGCTGATGTCAATAATTTGGAAGAGGTGACCAAAATCCATACCATATTGATGGAACATGATATTATCATTGTTGAGGGACTAACCAACCTAGATGCGCTCACAAAGAATCAAGTCATCTTGATTGCCACACCTTTAAAAATAATGAGGGGAGACGGAGCCCCCGCTAGGGTTTTGGCCTTGGAATAAGAAATTATGAACGACCAGACCATCTTAGCATCCATTAAAGAGGGTGAACGTTTAAAAGGGCGTCAAAGGGAGGTGTGTGAATTTTTAAATAAAAATCCGCGTACCATCGTGATTTTGGACGACGACCCTACAGGCACCCAAACCGTTCAAAATATTCCGGTAATAACCAATTGGTCCGAAGAAATCTTAGCGCTAGAAATGCAGCACAGTAGTGTATTTTTTGTGTTGACGAATTCCCGTGCATTACAAAAAAGTGAAGCGGTCGAATTGGCCGAGACTTTGGGTAAGCGTCTAAAAAAACTAGCAACGACACACGATAAAAAATTGATTGTCATCAGCCGCGGAGATTCGACATTGCGCGGTCATTATCCTGATGAGGTCGAGGTTTTGGCAAAAGCATTGGGTCATCAAGACGGAAAACATGCCCTGATTCCCGCTTTTTTTGAGGGAGGACGGTTCACTTATAAAGACATTCATTATGTCCGCGAAGAAGACCACTTTGTGCCTGCAGCGGAGACCCCTTTTGCCAAGGACAGCACTTTTGGATATAACAACTCGAATTTACATGATTATGTTTTGGAAAAATATCAGGGTGATTTGACCACAGATAAAATTGTTTCAGCAAGTATTGATACCTTACGTTCGGGGGGAGTTTCAAAGGAACTTTCAGAAAAGATTCGAACCCAGTATTGTATTGTTGTCAATGCCACTGTCCATGCCGACCTCGAAAATTTCGCATTGGCGGCCTTACGATCCGGTCAGGATATCGTATTCAGAACCGCAGCTTCTTTTGTAAATGCCATTCTGGGGCAACGGCCTGCTAACTTATTGGATAAAACGGATATTGTCCATCAAGAAAGCACGGGTGGATTGATTGTCATTGGTTCATACGTTCCGAAAACTACGGCCCAATTGAACATCCTAAAAAACCATTATGACGCTGAATATGTGGAGTTGGATGTCAACGCGCTTTTCACAGATGCCCATTTAGAAGATACTTTAGCAAAAAAAGCAAGGCTGTTAGATGATGCTTTAGAAAATGGAAAAAATATAGTGGTTTATACCAGCCGAAAAGTAAAAACGGGAAGCAGCAAAGAAGAAAGTCTTGCCATTGTCAATGTAGTATCCCAAGCCTTGACCAAGCTGGTTGAAATGATTGGGGTACAACCCCGATTTATTTTGGCAAAAGGGGGCATTACCTCAAGTGATATTGCCGTAAAATCATTGAACATACAACGCGCAAGGGTGTTGGGGCAACTCATAAAAGGGGTGCCCGTTTGGCAGGCCAATGAAAAATCAAAGTTCCCGGCGATTCCCTACATCGTTTTTCCTGGAAATGTAGGTAGCGACTACGATTTGTATAACGCATTAAAAAAGTTGGAATGAGCACAAAGAACCATTTTCCGAAGCGCTACTTTATGGTGGCCGGCACATTTTTACTGGCCCTGTTGCTATATATTGACCGAATCTGCATCTCAGTGGCGAAAGAGCCGATTTCTGCAAGTTTAGATCTAAACGATAAGCAAATGGGCTGGGTATTGGCTGCGTTTTCCTTGGGGTATGCGTTCTTTCAAACCCCATCGGGACTCATGGCCGACAAATACGGTCCTAGAAAAATACTGGCAGGTATTGTCACCTTGTGGTCCACGTTTACCGCATTAACGGCCGCCGCTTGGAATTTCAGTTCACTATTGGTGGTCCGTTTTCTTTTTGGTGCGGGCGAAGCAGGCGCATTTCCTGGCATGTCGCGGGCCATTTACAATTGGTTTCCGTTACAAGAACGAGGTATCGTAACAGGTATCAATTTTTCGGGTTCAAGATTGGGTGCGGCATTTGCGTTGCCCTTAGTAGCTTGGATGATTGAGGATTTTGGATGGAGAACTACATTCTTGGTTTTGGGAGTGATTGGAGTAGTTTGGGCTTTGGGCTGGTATTTTTTGTTCAGGGATAGGCCCGAAGAACATAAGGGTATTTCAGACGGCGAAAAAGAATACATATTGGCCACTAGGCAAGATAAAAAAGTGTCTGCCGCTAAAGAGAAAATAAGTTTTCGCCAACTGTCAAAATCCAAAAACATGTGGTTGGCCATGGGGCAATATTTCTGCAGTAATTTCACCTTCTTTTTTGCGTTGACGTGGTTGTTTCCCCATATCAAGAAAGAATATGGTCTTGAAACTGTTGAGGCGGGATTGTATACGGCGGTACCCTTAATATTCGGAGCTTTTGGCAACTGGTTTGCAGGTTGGTTGATCGATAGGATTTTTTCTAAAGGCAATTGGGACAAGTCTCGAATTTTACCAGCATCCTTGGGTTTTGCCTTGGCCGCTATTGGGCTGATTGGCAGTATTTATATGGATTCTGCCATAGGTGCCATTATCATGTTGAGCATCGCCATTTTTGGTGCCGATATGACCTTACCGCCCTCCTGGGCCTTTTGTGTGGATATTGGCAAACAAAATTCAGGAGCCATATCGGGTACGATGAACATGGCCGGAAACATAGGCGCATTTATAACGGCCCTATTATTTCCGTATCTTTTGGATTGGACAGGCTCTACAACCTTATTTTTTGTTGTAGGGGCGATTTTGAATATTATTGCGATTTTCTTGTGGTCAAAAATGCGGCCCCAATATCACTTTACTGAATACTAAATGAAAAAACTAAGAGCGGTTGCCGTAGGCATAGGGTACTTTAGCCGGTTTCAGTATGAAGCTTGGTCAAGGTTGGATGAGGTAGAATTAACTGCCATTTGCGGTAGGGATTTAGGGAGGACAAAAGCCTTTGCGGCCAACTATGGTGTGCCAAATGCGTATATCGATGTCAACGAAATGCTAGAGCAAGAAAAGCCCGATTTCATTGACATTATTACCCCGCCTGAAACTCATTTGGAGTTCTGTAGATTGGCGGCCCAAAAGGGCGTACATAGTATTTGCCAAAAACCAATAGCGCCAACCTTTGAGGAAGCAGAAAAAATTGCAGCATTGACTACGGAATATGGGGTGCGCATTATGGTACATGAAAACTTTAGGTTTCAACCATGGCATCGGGAAATTAAAAAATTACTGAACCAAAATATAATTGGTGACCAACTGCTTGCACTGCAATGGCGTATGCGTATGGGCGATGGTTGGCAGGAAGACGCTTATATGAACCGTCAACCCTATTTCAGGGAAATGAAGCAACTTTTAATGTACGAAACAGGAGTGCATCTTATTGACGTGCTGCGTTATTTTGGGGGAGATATTAACCAAGTACTTGCGAAATTAAAACGCTTTAACACCAATATTAAAGGGGAAGACACGGCCCTAGTACTGTGCGATTTTTCAAAAGGTGGTACTGCAATTATAGATGCAGGTCGTTATCATGAGAGCACCTGTTCAAATCCAAGATTGACCTTTGGGGAGGTAAGAATTGAAGGAAATAGAGGTGTTATTCACCTTCTTGAAGATGGTACAATTACCATTAAACGTTTAGGGCAGCCGGAAACCGTGCATCCTTATACCTTTGAGGACAAGAATTTTGCTGGTGATTGTGTGTACGCTACACAAAAACACTTTATTGAACAATTGCAATCAGGAGCGCCATTTGAAACTGATGTTCACGACTACCTGACCAATATTAAAATCATTGATAAAATCTACGAATCAAATAAGAAGAACCTTCCCCAACAGATTAATTCGTAGTTATGGCCAGCATAAAACAAAGGTTGTGTGGGATTGTTGTGATTGTTCTTTTTATCGGTTATCATCATGATTTATGGGCTCAGGAAACGGTTAGTATCGACTGGAAGATTTCCCATGCCACTATTGAGGCTGTAGCACGGCATGAGAACAGTTTTGTAGCCCTAGGGGATAATTTTTATCTAATCGGAGGAAGGGGTATCAAACCCTTGGCTATCTACGACACCCTAACAAATTCTTGCGGAACAGGTAAAGAACCGCCTATGGAAATTCATCATTTTCAGGGCGTGGCCTACAACGGTAAGATATATGTTATTGGGGCGATGACCGGAAAGTATCCGTATGAAACCCCAGTACCCAACATACTGATATATGATCCAAAAGAAGATAATTGGGAAATGGGCGCGGAGATTCCCAAAGAGCGACGTAGGGGTTCCTGTGGAGTTGTCATAGATGGGGATAGTGCTTTTCTGATTAGTGGTATCGTTGATGGGCATAATAGTACCCATGTACCATGGACGGACCGTTTTGATTTCAAGACTCAGAAGTGGACTGTTTTGCACGATGCGCCAAGAGCGCGTGACCATTTTCATGCCGCCCTAGGAAACGGTAAAATTTATGCAGCTGGCGGAAGAAATTCGTCCTATGCAACCAAGCAGACCTTTGAACTTACCATAGCGCCCATTGATGTCTACGATGTTAAAACGGATACGTGGTCTACCTTGGAGAAAGCGCACAATCTGCCCACCGAAAGAGCGGGCTGTTCGGCTGTATACTACAATAACAATCTTGTTGTATTAGGCGGGGAAAGTGTGGCCCTAGAATTGGCCCACAATCAGGTGGAAGCCCTTAATTTGGAAACCATGCAATGGAAAGCATGGAAACCTTTGAATAGGGGTCGACATGGTACCCAAGCCATTCTGCATAATGGAAACATTTACATCGCTGCTGGTAGCGGTAAACGTGGTGGGAGACCAGAATTGGATTCCATGGAAATATTAGTTTTGGAATGAGGTGGCACCTTATCGCAATTGGTAAGTATGCATTTGTAAGGTAGAAGGGTTATCCATTTTAATTTCTTGGGGAAGTTTGGTCAATATTCCCGTTGTCTCATTGCGTTCAAAAATCATTATCGTATTGCTAAATTGATTGGCAACGATCAAATGTTTGCTGGAAGGACTGAGGCAAAAATTTCTGGGATGTTTGCCATAAGTTGGTTCATGACCAACCAAACTCAATTTTCCAGAATCGCTATCAATGGAAAAAATGGCTATGGAATCTTCTTTTGGGCCGCGATTAGAAGTGTATAAATAGCGCCCATCAGGTGAAATATGGATATCCGCTGCGCGATAGAGGTCCTGTTTGGTTGCATAGGAAGCATAATCTTCCAAGAACACCAAATCACCATCTGAATAGTGGTAGGCCGTAACTTTTCCACTCAACTCAGAAATCCCATATCCAAATTTTCCATTGGGATGAAATGTAAAATGTCTTGGACCACTACCTGGTTTTAAGGAGATTTCTTTTGATGCTTGTAATCGTAAAGAACCGGTCTCTGTATCAATTACTTCAAAGGCACGTATTTTATCGGCCCCTAAATCCTGTCCGAATAAAAACTGGCCATCAGGCGAAAAATTGGTGGAATGCAAATGGGCGGCATCCTGTCGGCCTTTAATGACACTACTATCCTTAAATTCCAACAGTTGATAATGGGGGTCTAGACTTCCACCTGAATTTATATTGAAAATAGAAATACCAGCATCCGTATAATTGGAATTTACCAAATACATTCCTGACGGATGTAGGGCAAGATGCGCTGGATTTCTACCTCCCGAGTCCTGCATATTCAATAACTGTAACTTACCTGTCAGGGAATCCACCGAAAAAGCGGCAACCTTGCCATGAGTTGGTAATTGACTCTCCATAACCGAATAGAGATAGCGCCCATCATCAGAAATTTTTAAAAAAGAGGGATTAGTGGTCTGTGGTTGTTCGTACAGCAATTCTACCGCTCCGGTAGTATCATCAAATTCATACACCCGAATGCCACTAGCTGGTTGGCCCTGGGTAAAACTGCCAACAAAGAGCACGTGTCTCTCTTTTGTGCCTTTACAAGAGAGTAGGAGCACTAGGCAGGCTAGGCCGAAAAGAAAGTTGGGTGCTTTCATCGGTTCATTCTTTTGCTATGTTCAGAAAAGTGCCTTTGAAACTTTGATTGAGAACAGTTGCTTTTATGGCCCTTTCAGTACCATCGGGAATGATTTCTACCGAGGCCCTGCCATTGGCCATGCCAATAATGGAGCTGCCCGTTGGGGTGCCTTGGTCTTTAAGAAGGGTGCCACCTTCCAAACACTGAAAATAGACCTTGTCTTCATAATCTAGACAACGCAAACCATCTTTGTCAACAGCGGTTGCAGTCATTAAAAAACTTCCGTTTTCTAAAGGTTCATAAGATAACTGTAGTGCTTTAGCAGCACCATTTTTTTGGTAGCGATAATTCACTTCTAGGGTATCTTTTACGGTTCCCTGTTGTGTTTTTCCGATAGCTATAAGTTCATTTGCCCCTTCTTTGAAATCTATTTCCCAGACCAGTCCAGATGCTGGAAATTTGGAAATATCCTTTGTTTTCGTGCCTAAATCGATACCATTATGGGTAAGTTTAACTTCATTGCAATTACTAAATACACTAATCTCACGAGATTTGTCTGCAGGCCCTTGACGTTCTGTCCATGTTTTGGATTCGATATATACAAAAGGGTCGTTGCTCCAGTAACTTTTAAACACGTAGTACGCATCCTTTGGTTTTCCATTGCGGTCTACCAACCCCTTTTGGTTCATGTACGGAATATCATTTTCTGGGCGCAGTGGCGTACCAAAATCTTTGAAGGCCCATTGGGCATTGCCTACAAAAGTGGAATCTTGTTCTGTAATGCGAAGGTGCCAATCAAAAAGGTCAACAATATAATTTTCACTCCAATCCCCAATTTGGGCAATATTCGTCACTTTAGTCTGTACGATGGCCTCTTCCCATCCATCAGAATTAATAACACCCTCACCCGTAATCGGGTTCTCTGTATGTCGCCCCACATGGCTCGAACCACCGTATTCGGTATGTAAAAAATGATTGTATTGCGGTTTGTAGGTATCAATGGCTTTTTGGTAGCTTTTGTAACTGCCCGAATACCACCCTGACCATATCGATGGTGAAAAGACATCTACGATATCCGCGCCCTCATAATACTTGCGGATAGCGGTTTTTCTGGTAGGGTCCAATTCATGGGCAATATCATTTAACTCGGTCAGAAATGCATTCATTCTATCGGTATCATCACCATTCTCAAAATCAGGCAGCCAATACATTTCGTTGCCCAAAGACCAGATAATAATACTTGGGTGGTTGTAGTTTTGGTCAATAATTTCGCGAAGCATGTTTTTTGTGTTCGTCTGCCATACTTCTTCACCTAAGCCTCCACGGCACCACGGCAATTCATCCCAAACCAGAATTCCCAATTCATCACAGGCCTGATAAATTTCGGGGTCTTGCGGGTAGTGTGCCAAGCGGATAAAATTGGCACCCATTTCCTTAATTTGTTCGATGTCTTTTCGGTGTTGGGCATTGCTCATCGCAGCGCCAACGCCGGCGTGTTCTTCATGCCGATGGGTACCCCGTAGCAATACCCGTTTTCCGTTGAGGTAAAAAGGGCCATTCTTCTTAAACTCAAACCAGCGAAAACCTACTTTTTCGGTAATCTGGTCGATTAGGATGTCGTTTTCAAATAATGAAAGGGCTATCTCATAGAGATTAGGGGCATCGATATCCCACAATAACGGTTTTTCAATATTGAATACTTCAATACTGGCGCGCTCGCCGTCGAGATTTTGTTCCATCGTTTTAACCACCTCACCATTCGGATTCTTCAATTCAGCCTTAAGCTTGAAACTCTTGCCGTTTTCCAGTCCCGCAACAGGAACGTTTATTTTCAAGCTAGCATTTTCACGAGAAACTTCGGGCGTGGTCAATTTCACTTTTCCTATGAATACTTTAGGTTTGGTAACCAACCAAACGTCTCTTGTAATACCGCCATAAATAAAAAAGTCACTTTTTTGTGAAGGAATAACATCGCGATTGTAACCATTGTCTACACGAACCAAAATGGTATTTTCTCCTTTCTTCAAGTAAGGCGACATAGCAACCTCAAAACCAATATAGCCGCCAATATGGCCACCAGCTTTCTGCCCGTTTACATAAACCGCCGTAGTGATGTTGGCTCCTTCGAAGTAGAGGCTGTAGTCAGCGTTCGAATCAATTTCATCAAATGATAGTACTTTTTTGTACCAACTGCCGCTTCTTCGGTATCCTGCCTGATTATCGGTCGGGTCTTCGGTATTCCATGTATGCGGTAGGTCGATACTTTCCCAGCTTTCTGCTCTTTGTACATCAGCGATAGTTTTTGAATCATTTTCAAGATATGACCATTCTTGATTGATATTTGTCTTGACTCTCAAGGCTTTGTCAGCGCTTTCATTTTGGCATCCTGAGATAAAAACGAACAGAAAAAGAACAATTGGAAGTACTCTCATAGGGAATTTTGTGGTGTAAATGTTAGTTGGCTAAAGCTAGGGTTTGGTGTATTGGTTCCTATCCTGTACTATCTAGCTATCAATTAAAACCATTGGTTACGAGCTTATAGGTTTTTTTGCCGAAGCAGTGCCTCTAAAAAGTAATAATCCCCATAAACAATGGGTTCGTCTATCTCATCTTTTTTAGGCCAGTTGCCCGTACTGTGTTTTAAGATGAACGGTGCCTCGACCTCTGGTTCTAATAGATATTTTTTAGACATCAATGTTTTTAACACCTTATCTGCATAGGTTTTATACTCTGGATTTTTATCGTAACCGTAGAGTTCATAACAAGCCGATGCGACAATGGTCGCTGCTGAAACGTCTCTTACAGCCATAGGTATGGCAGGATCGTTAAAATCCCAAAATGGAATTCCATCTTCTCGCATATTAGGATGATCTAGGTAAAAAGCCAAGCTTGCTTTAGCTTGGTTTAAATAGGCGATGTCATTTGTGTATCTATAAGACATCGTATACCCATAAATACCCCATGCTTGACCTCTTGCCCAAGCAGACGAGGCATCAAAACCTTGATGGGTTACCTTATCTTTTACCGCTCCGTTTATGGTATCGTAAACGACGACATGGTAACTACTATTATTTTTTCTAAAGTGGTTTTTAAGGGTGGTATTTGCATGTGAGACCGCTATGTCGTGAAAAGTACTGTCACCTGATATTCTAGTGGCTTCAAAAAGCAATTCTAAATTCATCATATTATCAATGATGACAGGGAATTCCCAGATATCTTTATTAAAATCCCAAGATCGTAGACTGCCAACGTTTTTATTAAAACGCGTACTTAAGGTTTTAGCACTTTCTACTATGATTTTTTCGTAAGTTTCGGTCTGTTCTACTTTGGTGCCTTGGCCAAAACTACAATAGACTTTAAACCCCATATCATGCGTGCCATCATTGAATTTCTCCTTTTCAATGAACGAAGTCCACTGGGCTGCACGATTCTTAAAGTCAGGGTTGCCAGTAAGTTGGTATACATGCCAAAGATTGCCAGGAAAAAAGCCACTGGTCCAATCTCTAGAGGGCACTTTATTCACTTCGGCTTTAGCCAAGGAATAACTTCTTGGAAAACCAATAGAGTCTAAGGGATGTTTCAAAAGGTTTTCGAATCTGACCGATAATAGGGAATCAGCAGTCATCGCAGGTGTTTCCTTAGGTTCTTTTGTCTCACTTTTGCACGCTAAAAATAGCACCACAAAGGGTAGGACAAAAACTAAATACTTAATTTTTGCAATCATAACATGAAGTGTAAAAAAGGAGGTGTCCTTTAAATAAAGACCACCTCCTTCGGGGAAATTAATAACCTGGATTGTTAGGTGCCAAATTTGGATTACGATCCAACTCGTCAAAAGGAAGGGGGAACAAATAATCTCTTGATGGGTCAAAATTGGGTTGTGGTTCTAAGCCATTTGGACCAAAAAGCTCTGACCCCAGTTGTCTTCTCTTAATATCATACCACCGCTTGAACTCAAAAGCAAGTTCCCATTTACGTTCCTCAAGTACTAAATCTCTAAATTCTTCTTGGGAAAGCCCACTAACTACATCCGCAGGAAAATCAGAACCATTACCCGATCTTGCTCTTGCTCTTACGCGATTTATATACCCAACAGCCTCGCCTGAACCCGGACTTATTTCATTTAAAGCTTCTGCCGCAATCAAAAGCACTTCAGCATACCGCATAAGTGCATAATTAAGACTAGAGGCTCTACCATTACCTGTTCCTGTGGGTCCGATGGCGCGAGTATATTTTGCGATATAAGCACTCTGAATGTTTCTTGAATCAAACTCAGGGAATCTATCGAAACGTAATTCTTCACCTCCGAAGATACCAGTGGTATCTAAACTCACCGCTTTTCTGTAATCCCTACCGTCCCATGTGTTATACACTTCTATAGTAGGAACAGCAACCGACCAGCCGCCACCAATATTACCACGTTCGTTAGCTCTAATTCCAGTAAGTGCAGGGGTATAGTCTCTTCCATCATTACCTTCACTAAATCCATTAAAATCTAGACTTAACAAAAATTCATTTAAACCGGCCTGTTTACTATGGTCAAATAAATCTTGAAAGTCACTCGCTAAGCCAAGATTAAATTCAGCTTCACCATCTATAACAAATTTTGCTTCATTATAAGAATTTTGAAATTCTCCTAATGTTAAGTATACCGAAGCTAAGAATGCTGCAGCTGTAGCTTTACTGGGTAACGCCCTAACAGATTGTGTGTTTGGTAACATTTCTTTTGCCATTTCTAAATCTGCAATAATACTGGAATAAACTTGGTCTGCAGATGTCTTAGAAATGGTTTTAGCATCATCGATGTTTTCTACAGGTGCATCTAAATAAGGTATGTCACCAAATAAGCGCACTAGGTGATAGTAAGTATATGCTCTAAAAAAATAGGCTTGACCCACTACTGGATTTAATTGCTCGGCTGGTGAATCTAAAGTAGCTGCCGCTGCAATAGCCTCATTGGTACCTGCGATAACTTGATAAGCTCTAGGCCATAAAGCGGTAACCATTCCGTTATCTGAGGCCATCGAAAACCTGTCAACATCTTGCCTACGACCAGGAGTTCCTTGATCGCCTATAGAAACCATATCACTCCGTAACATAATTGGTAATGATAATTTTCTTCCCCAATAGGCTTCGGTAGCCATATTGCCTATGGCACCATTTACTAGAGTTTGAACGTCTTCAGGGGAATTAATCAAGCCGTCAGGAGAAAGTTGTCCTACGGGTACTTCTTCTAAATCTGAACACCCAAAAAATATGACAGAAAGTAATAGTCCGATATATTGTAACCTTTTCATATTATTCTTTTTAAAATTTTAAATTCAATGATACTGTGTACGCCCTTATGTTAGGGTAACTACCGTAATCGAAACCTCTATTAACATTACTATTTAGATTTCCTTGACTTTGGTAGCTTGCTTCTGGATCAGTACCAGGAAAGTCTGTAAATGTTAATAAGTTCTGGCCGCTTACCCCTAATCTAACTGATTGCATACCAAACTTTGATACGATATCTTGTGGGATATTGTAGCCTAATGCAAGGTTCTTAAGACGAATATAGCTGCCGTCGTAAACAAATCTGTCAGTTATTCTTTTTTCCCGTACTGCTGCAGATGGTATATTAGTATTAGTATTTGACGGTGTCCAAGCATTTAGCACCTCTGGGGTGGCGTTTGATTCTCCTGAAGCTAATTCAAGAAAAGTATAACTGAAAATATCACCACCCACTGATGCCTGGAAAAAGATATTTAAATCAAAATCTTTATACCTTAAATTATTATTAAAACCGGCAATCCAGTCTGGATTAGGATCACCAATTATTTTTCTGTCTGCTCCAGTAATTACACCATCTCCATCAATATCTGTAAATAGTTCATCACCAGCTCCTGTTTCTGCAAAGCCTGCAGTCCCGGTTTCTGGTGTTCCTTGGTTAACTCCTCGATACTCGTAACCCCAAAATACACCTACAGCTTCACCCTCTCTTAAAAGATGTGTTTCGTCTTGTAAAAAAGACCCTGGAGAAGAATCTAGAAATATATCTTGGCCATCTACTAATTTTATTACCTCATTACGATTTCTTGACCAGTTAAAATCCGTACTCCAGCTGAAGTTTTCGTTAGTGATGTTTTTTGTATTTAAAGTTATTTCTAACCCTCTATTATTAATTTCACCAATGTTACGAAGAGATGTTAAGTTTGCAAAACCTATATATTCTGGTGCAGAAGAATCTCCAAGAATTAAATCTTTGGTGTCTATGGTATAATAGTCGAAGGTCATGACTATTTTATTGTCTAATAACCCTAAATCAAATCCAATATTGGTTTGGTATGAGGTTTCCCATTTTAGGTCTGGATTTGCCAATTGTTCAGGCACCACGGCATTGACAGCCTGATCGCCAACATTTGAATAAATTCTACTAAAGCTCGCTAATGATTGGTAAGGAGAAATAGCTGGATTACCGGTTAGACCATAACTAGCTCTAAATTTTAAATTAGAAATGGTAGTATTGTTTCTTAGAAATTCTTCATTTGAAATTCTCCATCCGATTGCACCTGAAGGAAAAAAGGCATATTTGTTATTTCTGGAAAAGTTAGACGATCCATCTCTTCTTGCAGTGAACGTTACTAAATATCTATCATCATATTCATAATTAAGTCGCCCAAACTGTGATACTATTTCACGTTCAACGAGACTGGAAAAAGGGGTTTGTATATCTGATCCTGCTCCTAAATTAAAGTAAGAAAGGCTATTGCTAATAAAGTTTTGAGCTGCTGCACCAAAAGATTCAGTTCTGGTTTTTTGATAGGAATACCCCAACAAAGCTGTTAGATTTCCTTTTCCAATTTCTTTAGTGTAGGTAAGATAATTTTCTGAAAGAATATCTTTTCTTTTAATTGCTTGTATACTACCAATACCCCCTTGATTACTTGCTTGACCTATAAGTGTTGAGGGTTGAAAACGTCCACGTGTGCTGTTTGTGGTCCCGTAACCAAAAGTTGTTTTAAAAGATAAACCATCTATAATTTGATAATCGGCATAAAAATTAGCTCTGTAATCATCTGTTTTAGTTTCGTCTATAGATTCAGTGGCAATAGCAAAAGGGTTGTCAAACTGATCCCCAACAGGATTGGTGGTATTTACCCCGTTTGCATCTTGTACGGGTGTATCAGGTGCAAAACGATAAGCCGTTGAGATAACATCACCTCCACCGCTACCACCACTAGTAGCCTGACTTTGAACGCCGTCTCTATTGCCTACATTTGCAAATGCATTGAATCCTAATTTTAATTTGTCTGTTGCTTGAACATCAATATTACTTAAGAATGAAAAGCGTTCAAAACCTGAATTAATAACTACTCCTTCTTGATTAAAATAATTACCAGACACGTAATAATTAATCTTTTCTGAACCTCCAGAGAAAGAAAGTTGATGATTAGCTACACTACCTGTTGTATAGATTAAATCTTGCCAATCAATATTTGCTGTACCTTGCTCATATGTAGGATTTATAGCTTGTCTGTAAGTGGCAAATTCAGAGGCATTTAATAATTCTAAGCGTTCAGATACACTTTGAGATGAGTAAGAAGAGTTTAATTCTATAGCCATTCTACCCTTACTTCCTTTTTTAGTGGTAACTAAAATAACACCATTTGCACCTCTTGAACCATAAATGGCTGTAGCTGAAGCATCTTTTAGGATTTCTATAGACTCAATGTCCGATGGTTGGGGTAATGTACCACCGACGAAACCATCAACTACAACTAAAGCCTCACTACTGGCACCAATTGAAGTGTTACCTCTAATACTTATAGATATTGGCGCTCCCGGTTCACCACCGTTGTTTGATTGTACGGCAACACCCGCAGCTCTACCTTGTAAAGATTGCTCTGCAGTAAGTACTGGAAATGCAGCAAGCTCTTCAGCTTTAACTGATGACACAGAACCTGTAATATCTGATTTTTTAGATGTACCGTACCCAACAACCACTACCTCATCTAAGGCACTTACATCTTCTCTAAGTGTAACATTTAAGGTGCTATTTCCATTTAGAGGTTGTTCTTGAGCTACAAATCCAATGTAACTGAATATTAAAATAGCATCTTTATTAGATACAGTAATGGAATAATTACCGTCAAAATCGGTAGATGTACCATTAGTTGTTCCTTTTTCGATTACATTAACTCCTGGAATACCTAGACCATCATCACTGGATACAACCGTACCAAATATTTCTTGCTGTTGACCAAATGCTGATAAGGTTAAAAGAAGGAAAACCCCAAAGAGTGAATTCTTTAGTTTTTTAAAAATTTCACTTTCATACATAAGTTTAGTTTATTTAGTTAGTAACTTAAAATCAGTTTTAAATTTGCCTGTCTTGTATGTATGAAATAATACCGCAGCATAGGCAATTAAAACCTTTTCAAAACTATCATAATAGAGGTTTTTAAAAGTTCAGAAATAGGGGTTAAATAATACAAAAACCTAAAAATTTGGGGGATATGATTATGATTTTAATTTAAATCGAAGAAGTTTTCAGAAAATTTCTGAATATAAGCTGTTGGACTTAGATTATATTTTTTTTGAAAACATTTACTAAAATACTTGGGGTTATTAAAACCAACTAGATAGCTTATTTCCGAAATATTTAAGTTCCCCTGTTCCAATAGTTCAGCGGCCCTTTTCAATCTTAGTTCTTGTATAAATTCGTTGGGTGTGCAATTTGTCCAAGCTTTAATTTTTGTAAACAACAAAGTTCTGCTTACACCCAATTCTGTGGCAAATGTGATAATATCAAAATTGGCATTGGAGATGTTACTTTCTACAATTTCTAATGCTTTTTTCAAAAGATTTTCATCCATTGACGATGCCACAATTTCATTAGCAAGTAAGCTTTGTTTTTCAGAAAATTTGGTGCGCATTCGTTTAGACGAATCAATTAGGTTTCTAATTCGCAGTTTAAATTCTGTTATGTTAAATGGTTTACTTATGTAATCATCGGCCCCATTTTCAAGACCTTCAAACTTATATAGCAGAGCTGTTCTAGAGGTTAAAAGGACAACGGGTATGTGACTGGTTTTTAAATTTGATTTTAATTTAGCACATAATTCAGTGCCAACCATTTCTGGCATAATAACATCAGATATTACCAGGTTTAGGTCATGTTTTAGAGCTTTCGACAATGCTTCTTTACCATCACCAGCTTCTAAAATATTGTACTTGTCTTTAAGAAAATCTTTTATAAAATTCCTCAAAGGCACGTTATCTTCAACCAAAAGAATTGTGTCTTTTTGTTTTTCTTGTAATAAATCTTCAGTACCAATTAAAGCATCAAAATCACTCTTAATAAGTTGAGACTTATACAAACCTAAATCATCACTGAATTTGTATTCATGGTTGATTTCATTTAGCTCAATGTGATTTTTCCCTAATTTTAAGCGGACCTTGAATATTGCACCACTATTTTGAGCATTGCTTACACTGATATCTCCTTTATGCAGGTCTACTATACTTTTAGCTATAGATAACCCTATACCTGTCCCAGAACCTTTTGCATTTGCAGGTTTTTGAAATTCTGGTATTTCAAAAAATCGGTCAAAGATTTTTTCCTTGTAATCGTCAGGTATTCCTGTCCCGGAGTCAGTTATACAAATTACAATATTCTCTTGGTCTTTTTGTACTTCAATTTGTATATCACCTCCGGCTGGCGTGTATTTAAAGGCATTGGAAATTAAGTTGTAGAAAACCTGTTCTAACTTGGGCCTATCATAATAGACCAGGATTTCTTCTTCTTCGGAATAAAATTTATAGGAAAAACCGTTGCATCTTGCATATTCTGAAAATGATAAATAAATTTCTTTTAAAAACTTTACAATATTGCCTTCGGCCGCCTCTAAGGTATATTTTTGGTGTTCAAGTTTTCTAAAGTCCATTAATCTATTAATCAATTGTAAAAGTCTATTTGCATTGCTTTCTATCACCAATAATTTTTTATAGACTACACTACTGCCCTTATAATCAGTTAATAACTGCTGCAAAGGGCCAGTAATAAGGGTTAAGGGTGTTCTAAATTCATGAGAAATATTTGTGAAAAATTGCAACTTTGCGTCATTTAGAACTCTGTTTTTTTCGTTTTCAACATGTTCCAATTCTAAACGGTGTTTCAGTTTTGTTCTTGAACGTATAATACCGGTTAGCCAAAATAATATGGCTAGAACGGTCAAGAAATATAGGGTAATTGCCCAATTGGTTAACCAGGGTGATGGGTCAACATTTATTTTTAAGGATGTTGGATTGTTGTTCCATACCCCATCATTATTCGCTCCTTTTACTTCGAATATGTAATTACCCGGTCTTTGTATTATAAAATTGGCACTAGGTGTATTGGTAAGAATCCAATTATCCTCTAAGCCAAGCATACGATACTTATAGTAATTACTATTTGAGTTGATGTAATTTGGAATGGAAAAATCAATAGAAAAGTTTGTGTTTTTATGGTCAAGGTTAATGGTTTTGGTAAACGAAATATTCTGCGTTAAAACACCATTGTTTTGATTAACTTTTACGGTTTGGTTTTTGAGTTTAAAATCGGTTAAAATTACTTGTGGGCTATAAGAATTTGTAGTTAGCTTGTTTTCGTCGAAGATTGATACACCATTTGGCCCTCCAAATAGAAACTTTGATTGCCCTTGCTTTAAAGCTGCTCCACTGCTGAATTCATTACCGACCAAACCATCTTTTTCAGAATAATTTTGGAATGTTCTGTTGTTTATATCATATTTAATTAATCCTTCATTACTGCTCAACCACATAGTATTATCATTACCTTGAAGCATAGCATATATTGAAGTGATATCACTTGCGGTGTTTATGGTAACCTTTTTAAAGGTGTTTCCATTAAATCTAAACAGCCCCTTTGCCCTTGTGCCGACCCAGATAACACCTTTTGTATCTTGGAAAAGGGTTAAAACATCCTCTCCAGAACTTGTGTTTATATCGTAAAAAAAGCGCTTTATTTGAACTCTATTGTTTGCAGAATCAGAAATTGTCAATAGATTTAAACCGCTTTGGGTTCCCACCCAAACGTTAGAGTTTTTATCTACCATTAAACAACGAACTCTGTTACTAGATAGACTCTTTTCAGAATTGGTTTTGTTTCTGTAATTGAAGATTGATTTGTCTTTAAGATTATATCGCCAAATACCTTTACCAAAGGTGCCTATCCAAATTTCATTATTAATACCTTTAGTTATTGCATATATTCCAGTGTTCTCTAAAAGTGAATTAAGTTCTTTAGAAACTAAATTTGGTTCTTGCTTGTTCTTTTTTAGATTGAATGTTTCAATACCCTTGTCAAACGTTCCAATCCAGAGTATATCTTGTTCAATTAGAAGTGATTTTATATTGTTGCTTTCTAAAAAATTGGTATTGGAGGTATTCAGAAATTTGGTTTCGTTATAATTGGTATTTAAGATAGTAATTCCACCACCTTCGGTTCCAAAATATAAGTTGTTATAGCTGTCTTCTACTATTGAACTAACTACTTTATGAGAAAGTCTTGTTTTACTATCAGATTCTGTAAGATTAATAAAATTAGTGTTAGATTCATCCCAAATGTCAATTCCTCCATAGTATGAGCCAATCCAAATTGAACCTTTACGATCTTTAAAAACAGACTTAATATAGTTATGGCTTAAGCCATTATCATCATTTGGGTCATACTCAAGTCGTTTCACGTGTTTTTCTGGACTAATAATAGCAATACCTATAGAGGTGCCTACCCATAATTCTCCATTATTGCCTGAAATTATAGCTCTTACATCTTCGGATTGTTCTAATAGTTTATTTTGTATAAATGATTCGGATATCAAATCAAACTGCAACAATCCTAAGTTTTTTGTACCAATACAAATGGTGTTGTCATCGCAAAGAGACATATTTTGAACGTATGGATAATCTTTACTATGTAATGGCGAAATTGACTTGAAATTATAAGAATGATTATCCTTTTTACTTGCTTTAAATAAGCCCTTAGAAGTTCCTATCCATATTGTACCATTTTTTGCTTGCTTTATACTCAAAATAAAATTAGATGAAAGTTGATCATCTTTTACAAATTCTTTGAGCTGATAATTAGTAAAATGATTTGTTTTTTTATTGTAAATACTTAAACCATTTGCTGTGCCAATCCAGAGTTTGCCATCTGCTGTTTCTTCTATTGCCCAAACAGAATTGTCACATAAAGAATTTTTATCTGCATAGTGATAGTATCTTGTAAATGAATCTTTTTTAGGGTCATATTTATTTAGGCCGTTGTAGGTTCCAATCCAAATATAACCTTGAGAATCTTCTTTTATACTTAAAATATCACTGTTGCTGATTGTAGTACTGTCAGATGGATTATTCCTAAATATTCTAAAACTACTACCATTATATAGGTTTAACCCATCACGTGTACCTAACCACATTCTATTCAATTTATCTTGCTCCATGGTAATTACCGAACTTTGAGAAAGTCCGTCAGAAGTACTAAGATGATTAAATATATATGGGTTATAATTTTCTTGTGAAAAAGTGGTAATTACAATTAATAAATTCAAAAAGATGAACAGAGATTTCATAAGGTGTAAAAACTAATAAGCTATTCTGAAACATTCAAGT
Source organism: Croceivirga lutea (assembly GCF_014235875.1). Lineage (GTDB taxonomy): Bacteria > Bacteroidota > Bacteroidia > Flavobacteriales > Flavobacteriaceae > Croceivirga > Croceivirga lutea. The sequence goes on from NZ_JACJUK010000004.1 coordinate 47,835, forward strand.
AGCTATTTCTAATATAAAATTGATAATTCTATAAAAACGTATCACATTTAAAACAAGATACAACAGGATGGGTAAACTTTATTCACTACCTAATTTTAATCTATTAAAATGGACTAGATTAGGGGTATTGTGTACGTTTTTATACCTCCTAAAAAAAAATGTTTCGAACAAATAAATTAATATTACCAAAACAAATATTTAGTAAAATAAATGACAACCAAAACCATTATTTTAACTGGTGCCGGAGGTGTATTGTGTAGCACTTTGGCAAAGGCATTAGCAAAAGAAGGCCATAAAATAGCTGTGTTGGACCTTAATAAAGAAGCTGCCGACAAGGTTGCAGTAGAAATCATAGATGATGGGGGCACGGCACTTGGTGTTGAGGCCAATGTGTTGCAAAAAGATTCCCTCGAGAAAGCAAGAACAATAGTTCATTCAGAATTGGGGCCTTGTGACATATTGATAAACGGAGCCGGAGGAAACCACCCGCTGGGGACCACTTCCAATCCATTTTTTGAAATGGATGATTTGAAAAACACTACGGAAGGGTTCAAGACTTTTTTTGATTTGGATGCCGATGGTATACAGTTCACCTTTAACTTGAATTTCATTGGAACCCTGTTGCCAACCCAGGTATTTGCAGCTGATATGGTGGGAAAAGAGGGATGCAGTATTTTAAATATCTCGTCAATGAACGCTTTTACGCCCTTGACCAAAATTCCTGCATACAGTGGTGCAAAAGCTGCTGTATCGAATTTTACGCAATGGCTGGCGGTACATTTTTCAAAAGTAGGAATACGGGTCAATGCCCTGGCACCTGGCTTTTTTCTTACCGACCAAAACCGTGCTTTATTAACAGAAAGCGATGGTTCGTTGACCCCAAGGGGAAATACTATTATTGGCCAAACCCCCATGGGGCGATTTGGTGAACCTGAAGATTTAATAGGCACTACACTTTGGCTATGCGGAGAAGGCGCTTCGTTTGTTACTGGAGTGGTGGTTCCTGTTGATGGCGGATTTAGCGCATTTAGTGGTGTATAATTATAGGAAAGATTAAAATGACAAACGGTTTAGAAAATACATGGCGATGGTACGGTCCGAACGACCCGGTATCGCTTTCGGATATAAAACAAGCCGGGGCAACGGGAATTGTAAGTGCCCTGCATTATATACCCAATGGCGAAGTTTGGCCGATTGAGGAAATTCAAAAACGAAAAAAAGAAATAGAAAACGCCAGGCTCTCATGGTCGGTGGTAGAAAGTGTCCCTATTCACGAGGCTATCAAAACCCAGGCTGATGGCTACATGAACTATGTTGAAAACTATAAACAAACGCTGCGCAACTTGGGCGAATGCGGCATCGATATCGTTTGCTACAATTTTATGCCTGTTTTGGACTGGACGCGTACCAACTTAGATTATGAAGTGGAAGATGGTTCGACAGCACTTCGTTTCGAAGCAGCAGCTTTCGCCGCTTTTGAATTGTTTCTTTTGAAAAGACCTGGGGCTAATGAAAGTTACTCCGAAGAAGAAAAGAAAGCGGCCAAAGCCTATTTTGATCAATTGAAGGAGGTAGAAAAAAAACAACTGAGCAACAATATCATTGCCGGTTTACCAGGTGCTGAGGAAGGCTATACCCTTGAGGCTTTTAACAACGTGTTGAATACGTATAAAGACATAGGTCCCAAAGAATTAAAGAAGCATCTTTTTGAGTTTTTGGGCCATATTATTCCTGCCGCCGAACGGGCTGGGGTGTTACTATGCATTCATCCTGATGATCCGCCATATCCTATCTTAGGGTTGCCCAGAGTAGTCAGTACCGAACAAGATATTGTAGACCTGTATCAAGCGGTCGATAGTCCAAATAATGGACTCACCTTTTGTACGGGCTCTTTTGGGGTTCGTGCCGATAATGACTTGGCGGGTATGATTGAACGTTTGGGGCATCGCATCCATTTTATACATTTAAGAAGCACAAAAAGGGATGAATACGGTAATTTTCACGAGGCCAACCATTTAGAGGGCGATGTGGATATGTACGGTGTCATGAAAGCTTTGGTCAATGAACAAGAAAAAAGAAAAGCTGCCGGCCGTGAAGATACCAGAATGCCAATGAGACCCGATCACGGGCATAAGATGCTCGATGACCTCAAGAAAAAGACCAATCCAGGTTATTCCGGTATTGGGCGCTTACGCGGACTAGCCGAATTACGTGGCCTAGAATTGGGAATCAGAAAATCAATAGTTAACTAAACATAAAAAAATTATAATGTCAGTATCCTACGAAACACGATATGCTTCAAGTCCTGAAGCGGTTAAAAAATACGACACTACCGAACTTAGAGATGAATTCTTGATTGATAACCTGATGGAAAAAGGGAAAATCAATCTCACCTATACCCATTACGACCGGTATATCGCAGGCTCGGCCGTACCAGATAGCCCACTGAAGTTAGAAACCATAGACCCGTTGAAAGCGCAATATTTTCTAGAAAGAAGAGAGTTGGGCATTATCAACGTTGGTGGTTCCGGAAGTGTAGAAGTTGATGGGGAAACCTTTAGCCTAGCGCACAAAGACGCCCTATATATTGGTCAAGGGGCTAAATCGGTCATTTTTAAAAGTGACGATTCCTCGGCTCCAGCGAAGTTCTATTTGAACTCTGCCCCAGCACATACCTCGTATCCTACCAAAAAAGTAAGTCTTGCCGAAGCCAATAAATTGGAATTGGGTTCTTTGGAAACCGCAAATCACAGAACGGTAAGCCAAATGATTATTGGTGGCATTGTAACTACCTGCCAATTGCAAATGGGAATGACCGAGCTGAAGACAGGAAGCGTATGGAATACCATGCCTGCCCACGTGCATGATAGACGTATGGAAGTCTATTTTTATTTGGATGTCCCCGAAGGGCAATCTGTTTGCCATTTTATGGGACAACCCCATGAAACACGCCATATCTGGATGCAGAACCACGAAGCGGTCATTTCCCCACCATGGTCCATCCACTGCGGTTCGGGCACCTCAAACTATACTTTCATTTGGGGCATGGCTGGTGAGAATTTAGATTATGGTGATATGGATGTGGCCAAAATAACTGATTTAAGATAATTCAATGAGTATAGAACTATTCAATCTTAAAGGTAAAATCGCCTTGGTAACGGGCAGTACCCACGGTTTGGGGATGGCCATGGCCAAAGCGATGGGCAAAGCCGGGGCGTCACTTGTTGTCAACGGAAATTCTTCCCAAGAAAAAATAGACAAGGCGCTTGAAGTATATAAAGGGGAAGGTATTCATGCGGTCGGATATAAATTCAATGTGGCTAATGAGGCCCAAGTGATAGAGGCCATCGCTAAGATAGAAAGCGAGGTCGGTCCCATTGATATTTTGGTTAACAACGCCGGAATCATTAAGCGAACTCCTTTGGAAGAAATGGAAGTAGCCGATTTTAAGCAAGTCATCGATATCGATTTGGTAAGTCCGTTTATCATGTCAAAACATGTGGTAAAAGGAATGATTGCGCGTAAAGAAGGTAAAATCATTAATATTTGTTCGATGATGAGCGAGCTGGGGAGAAACACGGTTGGTGCCTATGCCGCCGCCAAGGGTGGATTAAAAATGCTCACCCAGAACATGGCCACCGAATGGGCCAAACATAATATTCAGATTAACGGAATTGGCCCAGGGTATTTTGCCACTTCACAGACGGCTCCCATTCGGGTAGATGGACATCCCTTCAATGAATTCATTGTCAACCGAACTCCGGCCGCCAAATGGGGTGATCCAGATGAATTGGGAGGAGCTGCGATATTTTTGGCCTCTAAAGCCAGTGACTTTGTAAACGGCCATGTGCTTTATGTTGATGGGGGAATTTTGGCCACTATCGGAAAACCATCTAATGAAAACTAAACATATCCTATGAAATCCTTTTCTTCAATTCTAGTGGTGCTGATAACAGTTTTTACTATTTCCTGTCAAGAAAAAACAGTTACACAAAAGATATTGGTTGAGAATACCATGAATGTCGAACGTGCTTTTGAAACCGTTTCAGTTGACCTTTCAGTCATTAAAACCGATACTAATTCTGCTGCTATTGTTTTAAAGGAATCTGAAACGGGTGAAGTCATGACCACCCAAGAAGTAGATACCGATGGTGATGGTCTTGTTGACGCCTTGCTTTTTCAACCTGAAATTGGGGCGAATGAAATCAAAACTTATGAGGTTCATTTCGGTAATACCGAAGCGGAAACCGAAGGTGACCCTGCTTGTTATTCGCGATTTGTACCCGAACGCACCGATGATTACGCGTGGGAAAATAATCGTGTAGCGTTTAGGACTTATGGTCCCGTTGCACAGAAAATGAAAGAAGACGGAGTCAAAGGCGGTACCTTATCTAGCGGAATGGATGCGTGGTTAAAGCGTGTCGACTATCCTATTATTAATAAATGGTACAAAAAAGAATTGGAGACCGATGGCAGCTACCACAAAGATGATGGCGAAGGATTGGATAATTTCCACGTGGGCATCAGTCGTGGTGTTGGCGGTATTGCTAAAAAGGTGGATACTTCATACCACATCTCAAAAAATTTTACCAGTTGGAAAACCTTAAGTACAGGTCCAATTCGCACGAGTTTTATTTTAAGATATGCGGATTGGGATGCCAATGGAAAAACAATTTCTGAGGAGAAAAAGATTTCTTTGGATTATGGCCAAAATCTGTCCCGATTTGAAATAACCCTAAAGGGAACAGATACCATTTCTGCCGGATTGACCCTTCATGAAAAAGATGGAGAAATTGGGATAAATCAAGAGAATGGCTGGGTAAGCTACTGGGAACCCCATGAAGACTCAGAACTGGGTACTGGTATTGTTATTCCTGATGATATGATGACAGGCCATGACCATTATGTGACGAATAAAAAAGACGATAGCAACCTATATGCTCATATCAAGACGAACGACCAAAAAGTAGTGTATTACGCTGGTTTTGGTTGGAAAAAAAGTGGTCAATTTTCGACCCAGACCGAATGGGAAGCTTATTTGGAAGAATTCGCTCATAAATTGCAAAATCCACTACAGGTAACTGTAATATAAAGAGTTATGAGATTCAAATATTTTTCTATCATTCTAATTTTGGTATTCTGTAACAACTCCTGCTCAGAATCAGAGAATTTTAAAACATTGCGCTTAGGTCACGGATTGGATGTCAGCCATTCGGTGCACAAGGCCATGGTCAAGATGGGAGAGGACCTTGAAGCCTTGTCCGATGGAAAGCTAAAACTTGAAATTTATCCCAGTCAGCAATTGGGTACCGAACGGCAATGTCTGGAATTACTGCAAATAGGAAGTTTGGATATGACCAAGGTATCAGTAGGTGTTTTGGAAAATTTCGCTCCAAAAATGAAAGTATTGGGCTTGCCTTTTTTGTTTCGCGGCCGTGAACATGCCTTTAGTGTGTTAGATGGTTCCATTGGGCAACAATTGTTGAACGATGGCGAACAATACTGGTTAAAGGGATTGGGCTATTACGATGCGGGTAGTCGTAGTTTCTACACCAAAAATAAACCGGTAAATGCTCCAGAAGATTTAAAAGGGCAAAAAATCAGGGTAATGGAGAGCGTTACCGCCATGGATATGGTGCGCGGGCTTGGAGGCTCTCCCACACCCATATCATGGGGCGAACTCTACACGGCATTGCAACAAGGGGTTGTAGATGGTGCAGAGAACAATCCGCCCAGTTTTTACCTTTCTAGACATTACGAGGTCTGTAAATACTACACATTGGATGAACATACTGTGCTGCCTGATGTTTTACTTGCAGGTACCCAAACGTGGGAAAAACTCACCCAAGAAGAACAAGGTTGGTTAAAAGAAGCTGTTGAAAAATCCGTAGTATACCAACGGGAGCTGTGGCTAGAAGCGGAGAATGAAGCTTTGGAGGCCGTAAAAAAAGCGGGTGTTGAAATTATTCGACCCGATAAAACCCTTTTTGCCGATAAGATAAAAGATAGTTTTGATAAATATAAAGATGATGAGGTGATGTATCAGCTCATTAAAGAAATTCAGGCAACCGAATAATACCAAAAATTCAAACCATGCAACTACGAAAAACTATAGACAAAATACTGGCCAATTTTTTGGTTATTATCATGGCCATTATGGTCATCAATGTCCTTTGGCAAGTGGCTAGTAGGTTTATTATTGGTTCACCAAGCTCTTTTACCGATGAACTCGCACGGTACTTAATGATATGGATCGGTATTTTAGGTGCCGCATACGTTTCTGGTAGAAATATGCACGTGGCTATTGATGTGCTTCCAAGAAGGTTCAATCCTCCTACCCAAAAACGTCTGATGTTGGTGGTTCGTTTGTTGATTATTCTGTTCTGCTTGGTCGCGATGGTCATTGGCGGTTCCAGATTGGTGTACATTACCTATGTGCTCGGTCAAAATTCCCCTGCCTTGCAAGTGCCTTTGGCTGTGGTCTACGCCGTCATACCTATTAGTGGTGTATTGATTATTTATTATAAACTGTCCGATATCCTAAAAAAACAATAGACTATGGAATACATTCCTATTCTCGTACTTGTACTCAGTTTTGTTTGTCTATTAGCCATAGGAACTCCTGTTGCGTGGAGTATTGCCATATCCTCTTTACTGACCTTAATGGTCAGCATCCCAATATTGCCGGCAGCAACGACCGTTTCCCAACGTATTGGAACGGGCCTAGATAGTTTTGCGCTCTTGGCGATACCCTTATTTATTCTGTCAGGGGAATTGATGAACAAGGGAGGCATAGCGCATCGGCTCATTGCCTTTGCCAAGACTATGGTGGGCGCACTCCCAGGTGGATTGGCATTGATAAATATCATATCAGCCATGCTCATGGGGGCCATTGCAGGTTCGGCTATGGCCGCAGCATCTGCAATGGGTAGTATTTTGGGTCCCGAAATGGAAAAAGAAGGCTATTCCAAAGAGTTCGGTGCAGCTGTTAACATTACCGCGGCCACAACAGGTTTGGTCATACCACCAAGTAATGTATTAATTGTATATTCTTTGGCCAGCGGTGGTGCATCTATTGCGGCGTTGTTTTTGGCGGGATATATCCCTGGAATTTTAACAGGTTTGTTCCTAATGATAGTTGCATCGGTCTGGGCAAAAAAGAAGGGCTATAAAGTAGGAAAACGCAGTACCTTCAAACAGGTGTTCAGAACTTTTATTGATGCTCTGCCAAGTCTTTTTATGTTAGTCGTGGTTATCGGCGGTATTGTTACGGGAATCTTTACAGCTACCGAAGCATCGGCCATAGCGGTGTTGTACAGTTTTTTATTGGGATTGTTATATAAAGAAATCAGCTTATCTAAAATGCCACAGATTTTATTGGATTCGTCAGCAACTACGGCCATTGTGATGTTGTTGATTGGAGCCTCTATGAGTATGTCATGGGCATTGAGCTATGAGAACATTCCACAAGATATTAGTACCGCATTATTAGCCTTAAGTGATAATCCTATAGTCATTTTGTTGATAATCAATTTACTATTGCTTTTTGTTGGGATTTTTATGGATATGACTCCGGCAGTACTCATATTTACCCCGATTTTTTTACCAGTAGTGACGGCCTTAGGCCTTGACCCAGTTCATTTCGGAATTATAATGGTGTTGAACCTTTGTATTGGATTGTGCACCCCGCCCGTAGGTTCGGTGCTGTTTGTTGGGGTTGGTATCGCAAAGACATCTATAGAAAAGGTAGTCAAACCTTTGCTACCGCTTTTTATAGCAATGATTATAGCCTTGTTTTTGGTAACCTATTTTCCTGAGTTAAGTTTGTGGCTACCAAGGCAGTTTGGGCTTTAAGAAGAATAGGCTGATTATCGCCCAGAAAGTTTTTCCATAGCCTTCATTATGGTAAGTCCCTCCTCAGCTGAACAGGGGTTTTCTTCATTTCCTAGGAAATAGGAAACAACGGCTTCAATCATAGGCTGCTGAATGTGTTTAGGATTTTTGAATTCGAAAACGGTTTCCCTATCTTGGTTGTTTAGGATGACATTATCACCATAAAAAGTAAAATAAATGCTTCCTTTGGTACCGTAAATGACACATTCTTCTTTTTTGTAGGTTTCGGAAGCCGTGAAATTCCAAAGGCCTCGAAACTGGATGTCATTTTTGAAAAGGATGATTCCGTTTACGGTATCCGCCACACCAATTACTTCTCCGGTAGAAAAACCTGATACGTCTTCGAATTCTCCGAAGTAATGGTACATCAAATCTATTTGATGCGGGGCCAAATCATAAAAATAGCCCCCGCCCGAAATAGCAGGGTTCAACCGCCAGTTTTCTTCAGAATTGGCTACGATATCAGAATTTTTAGGCTGTAGAATTTGTATGTCCGCAAAAAGAACCGAGCCAATCGCCTTGTTGTCAAGCAATGCCTTTACCTTTTCAAAGGCAGGCAGCTTTCTGCGGTAATGGGCAACGGATAACTTGTTGTCACTATTGTTTACGGCAGTTACTAATTCCCGTGCTTCCTCCGATGTAAGTGCCATAGGTTTTTCTAAATACACGTTTTTACCCGCCGTAAGGGCATCCATTGTATACTTTAAATGTGTGGATGGCGGGGTGGCCACATAAATCGCATTGATCTCATCATTGTCCAATAACTCGTCTGCATTATCTGTCCAAATAGGAACTTGATGCCTTTGCGCAAAATCTTGGGCTTTTTTCCCATTACGTCGCATAACCCCAAGAAGTTCGGAGCCTGCAATTTTTTGAAACGCAGGACCACTTTTAACTTCGGCAACATCACCACAACCAATAATGCCCCATTTTACTGTTTCCATAAGTTCAATTTTTTATAGTCCGAAGTATGCTTTTGCATTGTAATAACAGATATCACTTACAATTTTACCAAGCCATTTTTCATCAGCTGGTAGTTCTCCATTTTCAACATCTTGGCCTATTAGGTTACAAAGGATACGTCTAAAGTATTCATGCCTTGGAAAAGATAAGAAACTTCTTGAATCTGTAAGCATACCAACAAAACTACTCAACAAACCCATATTGGACAGGGTGTTGATTTGTTTTTCCATTCCGTCTTTTTGGTCGAGAAACCACCAAGCAGAACCATATTGCACTTTTCCTTTTACAGTACCATCATTAAAATTTCCAGCCATTGTTGCAAATACCTCATTATAGGCAGGATTTAAATTGTAAAGAATAGTTTTACTTAATTGATTAGTACTGTCAAGATTATTTAAAAAGCTACTAAGTGCTTTGGCTTGCGAAAAGTCACCCATAGAATCAAAACCAGTATCTGATCCCAATTTATCTAAAAGCCTCGTATTATTATTTCTAATAGCGCCTAAATGGAATTGTTGAACCCATCCTTTTGCATGATACCTTCTGCAAAGAAGTAATAAGGTTGTTGATTTAAATGTTTTTACTTCTTCTTTGCTTAGGTTTTTTCTAGATTTTATTTTATTAAAAATTACATTGCAATCTCCACTTTTTTTATCAACTTCATATAGCTGTTCCAATCCATGATCGGCAATTCTGCACCCAACATCGTGAAAATACGTTATTCTATTATCTAAAGCAGAAATTAAATCATCATAAGTTTTAATTTCTATTTGCGATACATTTGAGAGTAAATCCAAATAATCTAGATAAGTAGAAATATTTTCAACCGCATAAGCCTTATCAGGTCTAAATGTAGGCAAAGTTTTAGGTGCATCATTATTTTCATCTATGATTTTATGGTAAATCAAAGTGTCTACAGGATCATCTGTGGTACCCAAAAATTCTACTTTGCGTTGAGTTAGTAGCCCTATTGTATGGTAAGGGGTCTCTTGTAGTCTATTAGAACATTCTCTATATACTTCCTCCGCATTTTCTAGGGTGAGTAAATCATCTATATTAAAATATCTTTTAAGCTCAAGATGTGTCCAATGGTAAAGCGGATTTCTTACTGTGTAAGGTACTGTTTCTGCCCACTTTAAAAATTTCTCTTTATCAGAGGCATCACCCGTAATATATTTTTCATCCACCCCTTGAGCACGTAATGCACGCCATTTATAATGATCACCTTCTAACCAGACTTGAGAAAGGTTTTGAAAAATACGATTTTCAGCAATATCCTTTGGTGGTAGATGATTGTGATAATCTATTATTGGTAAATCTCTTACATATTCATGATAGAGTTTTTCGCTAAAAGAATTTTGCAATAAAAAGTTATCATTTATAAAACTCATAAAAAACAGTTTATTAGCGTAACGATGCAATAAGCTCTAAGGTACCTTTTACCAACTTTTGCAAACTTTCGTAATCTTCATTTTTTAATAGCTCTTTACTAATAAGCTTTGACCCCATACCTACACAAGTTACTCCAGCATCAAACCATCCTTTTAGGTTATCGGCATCTGTACTTACACCACCAGTTGGCATTACACTTGTCCATGGTTGTGGGCCTTTAATTGCTTTTACAAAGCCTGGACCGTATGTAGACCCAGGGAACAGTTTAACCAAATCACAACCTAACTCTTCTGCTGCGTTGATTTCTGTTAAGCTACCACAACCCGGTGACCATAGTACTTTTCTACGATTACATACTTTAGCTATGTCTTCTCTCAACGATGGGGTTACAATAAAGTTCGCTCCCATTTGCATAAATAAACTTGCTGCAGCAGCGTCTGTTATGGAACCTACACCCATAATCATACCTGGTAATTCTTTAACCGCATATTTATTTAATTCAGAGAATACTTCATAGGCAAAGTCTCCTCTGGCGGTAAATTCTAGTAAACGAGCGCCACCATCATAACACGCCTTTAAAACCTTTTTGCCCAACTCTACATCGGGGTGGTAAAACAGGGGCACCATTCCAGTGCCCTGCATTGCTTGTAATACTTCTAATTTTGAATATTGTGCCATACTATTTTTATCTAGCTACCCTACCGGAAGCATCGCCACTCATTAATTTTTCTACTTCTTCTACTGTTGCTAAGTTAGCATCACCTTTAATGGTATGTTTTAAACAAGACGCTGCAACCGCAAAATTCAATGCGTTTTGGTCGTCTTCTGGGTATTTTAACAATCCGTAGATTAAGCCACCCATAAAAGAATCGCCACCACCTACACGGTCAACAATATGTGTAATTTGGTATTCTGGTGATTTGTACATAGTCTTACCATCGTATAACACACCAGCCCAAGTATTATGGCTCGCAGAAAGTGAACCTCTTAAGGTTGTAATTACTTTTTTAGCACGAGGAAAACGCTTCATCATTTGTTGACATACTGATAAAAAGGCTTCTGCCTTTACATGCTCTCCTTGAGTTGTAATATCTAAACCTTCTGGTTTAATACCAAAATGCTTTTCAGCATCTTCTTCGTTACCCAAAACAATATCGCAATACGATGTAAGCTCAGACATAATTTCTTCGCGTTTAGCATCATCACAATACTTCCAAAGTTTAGCTCTATAATTTAAATCTGTAGAAATGGTAACACCCATTTCACTAGCTGCTTTTACCGCTTCTAAACATGCATCTGCTGCACCTTGAGAAATAGCTGGGGTAATACCAGTCCAATGAAACCATTCAACACCTTCAAAGACCGATTTCCAATCAACCATGCCTTTTTCTATTTCTGCCATGGCAGAATGTGCACGGTCATATACCACTTTGCTACCTCTAGATACAGCTCCCGTTTCTAAAAAATAGATACCCAAACGGTCACCACCGTAAACAATCTTATCTGTACCCACACCACGCTTACGCATTTCCATAAGAGCACATTGACCAATATCATTCTTAGGTAAACGAGTTACAAAATCTACGGGTACACCATAATTAGCTAAAGAAACAGCAACATTAGATTCACCACCGCCATACACTACATCAAAACTGTTGGCCTGTGAAAATCTTAAAAATCCTTGAGGTGCCAAACGAAGCATTATCTCTCCGAAGGTTACTACTTTTTTCATTATTTGTTTTTCTAAGTTGTTTATTGAATTATTAATTATTTATAGAAATCTATTTAAGGCGCCAAAGTACTAACCACAAAGCATTCTCAGGTTCATTATTGGAGTGATATTGTACATTGGTTCTTAAAATAATAAAGATCACCCTAAAAAAGTCTCTTTTAATTCCTTAATCTGTTGATCATTAATTGGTTTTAAATTACCAAGAGAAGCCCCCATTACAAGGGATTTAGCACTAAATTCTGCAACTTCTAAGCGGTCAAATGTTTGTAATAATTCATCTCCGGTAATCAAAACACAGTCATTTTTTATAAGTACTGCAGGTTTGGAATCTGTCCAAAGCTTATTTTCTTTATTACTAGTAAAATGGTCACCAAAGGGATATGCTAACAAGTCTTGTAAAAAAATCCAACTCTCGGGAATAGTTCTTACATCTAAATGAACATCAGTAATACTAAATGCCATTAAATATGGAGATTGAGTCATAATAATTGAATTTACATTCGGATTATTACGATATATTTCTTGATGGATGGCTGTGGCCCTACTTGGATATTTACCTTTTTCTCTTGTTCCGTTTTTTATTTGAACTATATCATCAAGTTGGATTTCCCATCTAGAAAAATCTCTTGGAGTAATCAAAAAATCATTTTCTTTCCATCTAACAGAAACTGTTCCATAGGAACTTATCATTAACCCTTGTTGGCACGCCCTTTTAACAATGGTGCATATTTTAGCTCTTTTTTCTCTCTCTTCAGAAGTGTACTTAGGATTATTTTTTGTTTCTGTTAGCTCAGTAATTTGATTATAAAATGCTTGTATTTGTTCGTTTTTGAGGTAGTTCGGCGTTCCTAACATTTGACCATAAAGTAAGGTACTAGCACAAAATTCTAAGGTTTCGAATCTTTGATAAGCATCATCAATATTCGAACCGCCTAGAACAATACCGTGATTTTCCATAATTACGGCTTTAAAGCCCTTTTTGAATTCTTCGGCGATTACACTTCCTAAATCTTGACTTCCCGGCAGCTTATATGCTGCATAACCTATAGGCCCACAAATAGTTTTTGCTTGCGGAATTACATTGGTATTTGGAATTTTATGAACAATACTAAAAGATACTAATGCAGGCGGATGCGCATGTATTACTGACTTTATATCTGGCCTAATATCATAGATTGCTTTATGAAATGGGAACTCTGAAGAAGGTTTATGTTTGCCTACGATAGTTCCATCTAGTTTAACGCAAATAATATCGGAGGCCCTGAGGGTTCCTTTATCAATTGCTGAGGGTGTTATCCAAATGTTACCATCCTCATCCTTAATAGAAATATTACCGCCAGAGGTAGTCGTCATACCTCTTTTGTAAATTCTATCTATTATGATGATAATCTGTTCCCTTGGATGCAAAAGTTCATGAATCCTCATTGGTTTTATTATTTATTCTTTTGCAATTGTTTGCTAAAAACTAAAAACAGTATACCACATAAAATCCAAGCGGGCAGGGTAACAAAAGACAGAAATACATCAAATTGGATAGAAATAAAGTAAAACAGTCCAAAGCTAACTACCCAAGCAAGAAATACGGCCTTATTAAATTTTATTCCAGCTTTTTCTGCATAGTTTTTTTCAATTCCTGCTTTGGTATGATAAAAGTGTTCAAATACGATAACAGCTCCGAATGGTGCTAAGATAAATCCATACAATGCCACAAAACCCAATAATTTCATTGCAAATGCCGGAAATAAACCAGCTATTGTAGCTATTGTACCTGCAATAATAGTGACCCAAAACGTTGAGATCTTAGGTGTAATAGCTTGGAAAGCTAGACCTGCTCTATAAATTGTAGGGTTGGCTGTTGTCCATCCTGCAAGCACAACTGCAATAATTCCAAAGACGCCAATAGCATTATGTGCTAATGGTCCGGGCGCAACAGGTGGGGCTTCACCGTTAGAAAGAAAAGCTTGGGCTTCTGGAGATTTAAGATATACAGCGTATAATAAAGCTGCTGCTATCCATGCCATGTAATGCCCCACATACATACCAGCGGCAGTAGTCCATCCTGCACTTGATTTTTTTGCAAATCTAAAAACAGACAAATCAGACATACCTATATGCATGGCTGCATTGGCAAACCATGACCAAATTACTACGTGCCAAAAAGTAAATTTAATTTGACCGGGAAAAGGTTCTGAACCTTCTCCCCAAATGTTCCAAAAATCTTTAAAACTACCTACACCTAACTGATTAAGGGCAACAAACCCACACGCCACAAAGGCCAAAACAATCACAGGAGACATCCAATTTGCTGCTTTGGAAACCGTATCATAACCTTTTGAAGCAATCAAAGAAATTACGGCACCAATACATATTACAATAATTATCCATGTAGGTCCATTAGGTAAGGTGTCTGTAAGTTTAGGCATCTCCATATTAAAGGGTATACCAACTGCGGTTGCAGATACAGTAATCATTGCTCCTGCAAGGAAACAAAAAAGTATACCATTGGCGAGGTTATAACCAATAACTAAATTTTTACCACAAATTTTTTCTAATTGATAGTAGAGCGTTAACCTATTGTCTACAGCAATTTTTGCAGTTAAATAGCGCCAACTTAAAACCGCGAGTAAATTGCCTATTAGAAGACCTATAATTAAATCGAAAGCACTTACACCAGCGGTTAAAAATAGGGGCCCAATCATAAACTCTGTTCCTGCAGCGTGTTCACCGGCATACATACCTAGAAAACTTTTCCACCCTTTAAGTTTAGAAGTTGGTACGGGTTGTCTCTCAAATTCGCCTCCGGCAATTTTCTCAATGATTTCTTCTTCAATGTTGTATTGGCTCATGTTTGGTTATTTAGTTGGTAATTAAATGCTTTGGAAGATCTTCAACACGTTCACAACAAAGTTGGTCCATTACTTGTTTAAATTGTGTTTTAAGCATAGTAATAGTATGCTCACCACCTTGGTTTCCTAATGCTCCGCATCCGTAAAGAAAAGAACGTCCCATAAAAGTGAATTTCGCCCCAGAAGCTATTGTTCTTGCAATATCTGGCCCAGAACGTAATCCACTATCCATCATTACTTCAATTTTATCACCATATTTAGGGGCGATTTCTGCTAATGAATTTATTGTTGATTCTGCTGCGTCTAACTGTCTACCCCCATGATTTGAAACAATGATACCATCAAAACCAAGCCTAATGGCATCTTCTGTATCTTGAGCAGAAGCCACACCTTTTAATACTAGTTTACCTTTCCATTTATCTCTAATAGGTTTGATACGTTCTTCATTAAGTCTGCCAGAAAATGTTCTATCCATAAATTGACCAAGTTGCCTAAGATTTAAACCTTCCGGAGTGTAAGGTTTTAAGGTTTCAAATGTTGGTTGACCATATCTTAAGGTATTCAAAGCCCATGTTGGCTTACCTAATATTTGCAGAATATTAGCTATTGACATTTTAGGAGGCAAAGCAAGTCCATTTCTAATATCTCTTGGACGATACCCAAAGGTGGGAACATCGCACAATAAAACTAATACAGGGCATTGTGCCGCTGCCGCTCGATCGATAATATCGTTTCTTATAGCATCTTCAGCCGGATTATACAATTGAAACCAAGCATTCCCGTTGGTTAGTTCACTGGCGCGTTCAATATTCATAGTAGTTACCGTACTAAGAATAAACGGAATATTGTGCCGATAAGCTGCTTTAGCTAAAATTTCTGGAGAATTTGGCCACATTAAGCCTTGGAGACCAACTGGTGCAATACCAAAAGGAGCATCAAACTCCATTCCTAAAACTTTAGTTTTAGTTGAACTAACTCCTTTATTTCTAAGATATCTTGGTTCTAGTTTTACATCTCTAATCTCACTTGTATTTCTAATAATATTTACATCTTCATTACATCCTCCATCTAGGTATTCAAAAGCAAATTTTGGAATTCGTTTTTGAGCTTTATTTCGTAAATCTTCCATTGAAGGATACTTGGAGTTAATTTTCCCTGCCATAAGTGATTATTTTACTATAAATGGAACATGTTTTTTTAATGAATAATTCTTCCTTAAAAATTTTGAATTTAATTCATTGTCAGATATTGCAATAGCAGCTCCAAGCGCTGAACCTAGAGAGGAGTCTGTTGTGCGTAACTCCATATTTCTTAGATAATGAGATACTAGTTTTATATAGACATCATTATCACTAAAACCACCATCGATATATAACTTTTCAATTTTGTCTTTACCAGTTACAGTAATTATACTTTCAACCTGTAGTAAGACCAATTCAATCATTAATTGATGGTAGGCATGTTCAAATTTATCATACCTAATATTTGTGTTTGCTGGCATATTTTGATGCTCAAAACCTTCCCATTTAAAACAATATTCAAAGTCTTTGATTATAGTGAAAAAAGTATCTGAATTAAATTTTACGGTTTTGTGATAATCTGATGAAACATTAAAAAGTTTTGATAATTTTTTTACCTGCAAACCGTATTCATTGCCTAAAAATAGTCGACTCGCTTTTACGGGTTTACCGTTAATTCTCATGTAATTAATACAGTCTTTTTCTATTTCTGAACTACTAATTAATTCTTCGGTAAAAGGGTTTAAAGCTATACTCCATGTACCTGTGGATACTAAAATGAACTTTTTCTTAATACTTCTTACGTAAGGTAATAAGGCAGCGGAACTATCATGGATTCCAACTCCTATTTTAATACGATTGCCATTGTAATTCATATTAATACTTGTTTCAGTAGAAACAATAGGAGGTAAGATTTCGTTAATTTTTTCTTGATAAACCCAAGTGTGATAATCTTTTTTGCTGTAATCCCATAGCGCGGTATGGCAGCCAATACTAGTATATTCACTAAGAGCAATGCCTGTGAAAATGAAACTGAGATATTGGGGAAGATGTAAAGAATGTTTTATTTTTTTAAAGACTTCTGGTTTGGAATGTTTTAACCAATATAGTTGTAAGCCAGAATTTAGCATACCATCGTCAGAAGAGCCTGTTGCTTTAAAAAACTCTTTTTTAGGGCCATATTTTTTAAAAAATTCTTCAGTAAGATTGACATTTAGTGGTTTAGTGTAATTGTATAATGGCGTGAGAATGTTTCCATTTTTGTCAATGTGAACAAAACTTGCTCCGTAAGTGGAAAAGTTTATTGCTTTTATGTGAAATTTATCTTCCGATAAAATTCTATCAAAAACCTCTTTAATCCAGTTTTGTAAGCTATGAATATTCTCGGTTGGATGACCATCTTCATCTACAACCAAATCAAGGTGGGTATATTCTCTGTATACTTCTTGATAGTTTTTATCGAAAAGAAAAAACTTCTTATTAGTTTTACCTATGTCAAAAACAGCTGTTACTTTCTCCCTCATAGTTTAAATTATAGTCCGGTAGCTACTGCGTTTTCTCCTCTTTCAGAAATTAGATTTTTTCTGATATTTAAATTTCTATAGGTTTCCAAAGGTCTTATGGCAGCACCAACGTTTAATCTTGCTTTTTCTAGAAGTGGTCTAACATCTGTTCTAAAGGCTTCTTGTAAAATTTCTTGACATTGAACAATATCATGATTGTTTTGAGCTACTTTCAATTTATCTTGGTCTATTAGTAAGGATTTTGCATATGCCTCCAATATTGCCTCCAATGATTGAATTAAATCTTCTAGAGGATCTTTGATATTATGACTAGCATCAATCATCCAAGCGGGGTAGGGATTCTGAGGGTTGTTTTCCATTCCATATACCAAAGAATTAAATATTAAAAATAGCGCGTAGGGTTTAATACTGCCTACTGTTAAATCATCATCTCCATATTTACTGTCGTTAAAATGAAAACCTCCCAATTTACCTTTTAACATTAAGGTTGATACAATTTGTTCAATATTGGAATTTGGAAGATGATGACCTAAATCTACTAAGGTATATGCTTTATCTCCACATGCATTTGCTAACATGAAAGAAGTACCCCAATCTTGAATAACGGTACTGTAAAAATTAGGTTCATAAGGTTTATATTCAATAAACAACTTCCAATCTTCTGGTAATGCTTTGTAAATAGTTTTTAAGCTATCTTCTGTATGCTGTAAGGCATGTTGAAAATTAGTTTGTCCAGGAAAATTTGATCCGTCTGCTAGCCATACGGTTAAACTTTTTGAACCCAATTTATCACCAATTTTAATTACTTCTATGTTATGAGCAATTGCTTGATCCCTAGAATTTTTATTTGTATTTGAGAGCGATCCATATTTATAAGATTCTTTAGAACCAGGCTGATCTTGAAAAGTATTGGAGTTAACTGCATCAAAAAGAATACCTTCAGTCTTGGCAATTTCTTTTATAGCAAGATAATCTGTTGGAATATCCCATGGAATATGCAAAGACACTGCACCGGCGGCATTGGTTAGTTTATGTATTATACCAATGTCTTCAATTTTCTCTTCTAATGATCTTGGCTCTCCTTTAAAGCTAAATCTTCCAAAACGAGTTCCGCCAGCGCCCAAAGCCCAACTTGGTATGGCTACTTGAAAATCTTGAATTTTTTGTATTAATTGGTTAACATCTATTCCCTTTTGAGTTAGTTGTTCACTTAAATAATTAAAACTATGTTGGTGAGAAGCTTTAGTATTTTTGTTACTATCTAGTAATTGATTTAAATCTATTTTCATTTTTGAGAAATATTAAAAAAGCTTCTACATATAGTAAAACGTAGAAGCTTTAACTGAATACAACTAAACTATTATCTTACAAATGCATTGGCCATACCGCCATCTACATTAATTATATTTCCGGTTGTTTTATCAAGAATACCTACACAGGCAAAAACACCATTAGCAATATCTTCAGGATATATTATCTGATTCAATAGGTTTCTTTTTGCATAATGTGCGGGTAATTCTTCAACGGTGATACCATAGGCTTTAGCGCGACCTTCAGCCCAATCTCCTTCCCAAATCTTGCTGCCAACTATAACTCCATCAGGATTTACCACATTAACTCTAATTTGGTCTTTACCTAATTCTGCTGCAAGTAATCTTGACATATGTTGTTGCGCCGCTTTGGAGGTACCATAACCAACATTATTTGGTCCAGAAACTAATCCGTTTTTACTAGCAATACTTATTATGTCACCTCCAAAACCTTGTTTCCGCATAATTTCTACAGCTTGTTTTGCTAATTCAAATTGCCCTTTTACTAGAACATTCTGTAATAAATCCCAATCTTTTTCAGAGGTTTCTTCAAGAGGTTTTGAGATTGCCAATCCTGCACTATGTACAACGATATCAACACCGCCAAATTCTAAACATGCTTTTTTATAAGCTTCTTTTATTGAGGCAGTATTTGTAACATCGCAAACTGCGTAGCTTGCTGTATCTCTTTTGTAGGTGCCAACTGCTTCTTTTAATCTATCTTCAGCAATATCTGTTAAAACAACATTAGCACCTTCTTCCGCTAGTTTGTCAGCTATTGCTTTTCCAATTCCACCTCCAGCACCAGTTATGAAAGCAACCCTCCTAGAAAGTGGCTTTTCCTTTGGCATGCGTTGTAATTTGGCTTCTTCTAATAACCAATATTCAATATCAAATGCTTCTTGCCTTGGCAGTGAGGTATATTCTGATATAGCTTCAGCACCGCGCATTACGTTAATTGCATTAATATAAAATTCACTCGCAACTCTAGTGGTTTGCTTGTTTTTAGCAAAACTAAACATACCTACACCAGGATAAATAATTATTACGGGATTAGGGTCACGCATTGCAGGACTATTATCTCTTTTGCATTTCTCGTAATACTCCTTGTATTCTTGACGATATTGTTCAAATTCTGGCTTTAGCTTTTCTAGTACCGTATTAGAATTTGTAAGGTCCTCTGATGTATCTAATGATAATACCAGAGGTTGAATTTTTGTACGTAAAAAATGATCAGGGCAAGATGTACCCATAGGCGCAAGGCGCTCTAAGTCATTACTATTTATGTATTGAAGTACAACATCCGAGTCTGTGAAATGCCCAATCATTTGAGCTTCAGAAGAACATAAGCCTCTTAATAATGGCATTAATTGAGCTGCTTTAGAAGATCGCTCTTCTTTAGGTAAACTTTTTACTTTTTCACCACCAAAAACGGTTCCATTTTCTTCTATTTTCTTCGCAATATATTCAGAAGCCATTTCAATAACTTCTAAACTATTCATATAACATTCATAAGAGGTGTCTCCCCATGTAAATAAACCATGACTACCAAGAACAATACCTCTAATTCCAGGGTTGTCATTTAAGCATTTTTCTAATTGTAAGCCTAAATCAAAACCAGGTCTCTGCCAAGGTACCCAGCCCATGGCATCACCCCAGATTTCCTTTGTTATTTTTTCACTATCCTTGGCTGCAGCAACGGCGATTAAGGCATCAGGGTGTAAATGGTCAATATGCTTAAATGGTAAAAGACCATGTAATGGTGTATCTATAGAAGGTGCTCTACTATCAAGGTCATAAATACAATGGTTGAATAATCCAACCATTCTATCCTCATCATCCAAACCTTGATAAACGTTTTTTAAATTTCTGAGTCTTTCCGTGTATAAACCAGCAATTCCAGAACGTGTAAGAGTTCCAATGTCTCCTCCAGAGCCTTTTATCCACATAACTTCAACCTCTTCATTTGTTAAAGGGTCTTTTTCGATGGTTTTACAACTTGTATTTCCGCCTCCGTAATTGGTAATTCTTAAATCAGAGCCAAGAAGATTAGATCGGTAAAGAAAAAGTTCCACTTGGTTATCACCAAGTTCTAAAGCTTTATTCTCATTCCAGAGATAATTCACGTGATTGAAAGTCTTAACTGGCATATTGTGTATTTTAATAACTTTTTAACGAAAATATACTGAGTAAAAAAGAAAGGCGTCCTGTACTATGCTGTTAGATAAGATAAGAAATAGTTTAGTATCAAAACAGTATTTACCTTATTTTGCAGGCAAAAACTAACAGCTAATTTGTATTTTAAACAAATGATTGAAAATATTGAAATAAATATAGATTCTAGAGTGCCCAAGTATAAACAAGTTATGGATTCTATAATTAGAAATATCAATAATGGGAGTTTGGCAATGGGTGAGAAAATACCTTCGATTAATGAGCTTAGCGAAGAACATTTATTATCTAGAGATACTGTTGAAAAAGCCTATAGCATCTTAAAAAAGCAAAATATAATAGAATCTGTTAAGGGTAAAGGTTATTACATTTCCAAAACAGATTTAGCAGTTAAAACAAACGTTTTGTTTTTAATTAATAAGCTAAGTACTTACAAAATGAAAATATTTAATGCCTTTGTAAGTAAATTAGGTACAAACGCAAAAGTTGATTTAGATATTTACCATTGTGAACCATTGGTTTTTAGTAAAATTCTCGAACGTAAAAAACTAATGTATGATCATTACGTAATTATGCCTCATTTTAAAGATGATGATATGCAGCATATGGGATGTACTGATGAAATCTTAAAAGCTATTTTATCTATTCCAAATGGTAAACTAATTGTTATGGATCGTAATCTAAAGAGTCTTTCTTTAGAAGCTGGTAGGGTTTATCAAGATTTTACTGAGGATATTTACAAAGCTCTTAAAAAAGGTGTTGATAAGTTTAAAAAGTATAAGAAGATTATTTTGGTGTATCCAAGTAAAGCGGTTTATCCTTATCCTAAGGGGATTGTAACTGGTTTTAAAAGATTTTGTATTCAATATGAAATTGATTTCGAAATTTTAGATGAAATCTATGATAGTATGGAGCTTGAACAAAAGGATTTATATATTATAATAGAAGAGTCTGATTTAGTTAACTTAGTAAAACAGGTTCGAGAAAAAGAATATAAATTGGGAGAAGATATTGGTATTATATCGTATAATGATACTCCTTTGAAAGAACTATTAGGAATTACCGTTGTAAGCACCAATTTTGAAAAAATGGGAGAAGCAGCAGCAATAATGATTCTTGAAAATAATAAAACTGAAATAAAAAACGAGTTCAATTTTATTGAACGTTTTTCTGCTTGAAAAAGCCTATATGGCTAGTAAAACCACAATTGATTAGTTTTAGTTTTGAACTATTAACCACTAATTTATTTTCTACGCTACCCCATGGGACAGGATACTTGACAAGTTTGGAGTTGATATCATTGTTACAATTTACTAAAAACTTTAGGTTATTAATTACAATAATCTTGAGGAATAGTAGAAATTTTTAATGAACTATTAATTAAACTAAACTTGTAATGAAAAAAGATGAAAACGACATTTTTCGGTTGAACAAATGGCGGTTAGTTGGTGTTAGTTTGGTTTTGCTGTTTTTCTCATTTACAGTTCAAGCTCAAATACAAGCCGTATCTGGGACTGTTACTGATGTAAACGGTGAACCAATTCCAGGAGTTAACGTGGTGCAGAAAGGAACTACTAACGGGGTTTCCACAGATTTTGATGGAAATTATACCTTAAACTTAGTGCCGAGCTCACGTGTTTTAGCGTTTTCTTATATCGGTTTTGATACCCAAGAAATCACTGTAAACTCTACTACAATTAATGTCACCCTTGAAGAAGATGCCCAAAGTCTAGATGAAGTTGTAATCATAGGTTACGCAAAAGTATCTAGAGAAAAAGTACTTGGTGCATTATCTTCTGTAAAGTCAGAAAAAATTGCCGAAGTAACTCCAACTAATGCTTTTGAAGGTGTTCAAGGTCGATTAGCCGGGGTGCAAATTGCAACCAATGGTGGTCCAGGTGCCGGATTTGATATCAGGGTAAGGGGTACTTCTACCTTTAGTGCTGGTGGTACCGGTCCGTTGTACGTTGTTGACGGTCAACAATTGGATAATATAGATAATATTGATCCTAACGATATTGCTTCTTTAGAAGTGTTAAAAGATGGTGCAACAACAGCAATATATGGTACAAGGGGAGCTAACGGTGTTGTTTTAATCACAACAAAATCAGGTAAAAAAGGAGAAGTTAGTGTTGATGTTAATGTTGTTACCGGTGTAAATTCTTTAAACGGAGCAATACCGGTTGCAAATACCAGACAACGTTTGTTTTACGAAGATGTAAGAAGAACAGATGCGCAAAGGCAAAACCCAATCGGAGCACAAAGAGACTCTTTAAATTTGCTTTACAGAAATTCTTTTGATCTTCAAGACTTAATTACAAGAGCCGGTTTTAGAAACCAGGTTAACGTAGCTGTTAGTGCAGGAAATGAAAAAGCAAGAGCGTACTGGAATACTGGTTTTTTAAACGAAGATGGTATTGTAGTAAATAGCAATTTCAGAAGAATAAATACACGTCTTAAAATTGATTTCATGCCAAGCAAAAAACTAACCTTTGGCACTAATTTTAATGCGTCATTTGAAGAATTTAATGGATTGAGTGAAAATCAAGTATTTCAACAACTTGTAGAACGTATTGCTTATTTTCCTGTGCTTGAGCCAAATGGAGACTTTACTCCAGAAATCGCAGGTCGACAAAATCCTTTAGCTGAAGCAAATCTAAGAGAACTTAGACTCCGAACATGGAGAGGACAAAGTTTTAGTTTTGCACAATATGAGATATTACCTTCACTTACTTTAAAGTCGACACTTGGTTTAAACTTTAGATTACGTAGAAATAATGATTTTCAACCACTCCTAGTTTTAAATCCAAGAAACACTAATCCTTTAGCAAGTTTCAGAGATAGAATTGATTATGATATTCAACAAGAAAATTTCGTCAATTACACCAACGAGTTTGGTAAACACAGTGTTTCTGCTTTTGCAGGTATGCAAATTTTAAAGAGATATAGAGAAGAATTTGGTATTTCTAATGCATTATTTGTTTCTGAAGATATACAAACATTCAATAATGCTGATCCAGATGGATTAGGCATTAATTCAGGCCAGACTTTTAATACTAGAAGTAATCTGTACTCTTTATTTACCGGTTTTAATTATGATTTTGATAATAGATATTTAATAAGTGCAACCCTTAGAAGAGATGGTTCCTCAAGATTTGGAGAAAATAACGAATTTGGTTATTTCCCATCTGGATCAATAGGCTGGAGGGTAAGTAATGAATCTTTCCTAAAAGGTAATACTGTATTAAACAACCTATTACTTAGAGCCAGTTATGGAGAAACTGGTAATGACAGAATAGGTGATTATGAATTTACATCGGCTTTGGTTCCAGGTGCTATCTATGATGGTATCAGTGGAGTACAACCTACGAGATTAGGTAACCCTAATCTAAGCTGGGAAAGTACAAATGCAACTAATATCGGTTTTGATTTGGGTATGTTCAGAAATAGATTAACAATCAATTTTGATGTTTGGAGAAAAGATACCGAAG
Organism: Croceivirga lutea; assembly: GCF_014235875.1. Lineage (GTDB taxonomy): Bacteria > Bacteroidota > Bacteroidia > Flavobacteriales > Flavobacteriaceae > Croceivirga > Croceivirga lutea. The sequence goes on from NZ_JACJUK010000004.1 coordinate 72,176, forward strand.
ATCTTTTGGCTAATGTTCCATTGCCAGAAGAATCAGGATTTAGTTCAATTAGACAAAATGTTGGAGCAGTGCGTAACCAAGGTATCGATTTAAATGTTGGCGGTACTATTATTAAGGCACCAAACTTTCAGTGGAATAGTAATTTCAATATTAGTTTTCAAGAGAATGAAGTTACTAAGTTAGCTGGTGGCACGCCTTTTCAATCGGGAAATTATATTATAGAAGAAGGACAGCCCATAGGTAATATTTTTGGATTTAAGAATTTAGGTGTTTTTCAATATGATGAGTCTAATGCCTTTACAGATGACGGGGTACAATTAACCCCAAATTTTGACACAGAGGGCGAGTTCACCAATTACACTTTAAATGGTCAGGAGTTTACAGGTAACGTAAATCAAATACGAAATGATGGTAGAGTAGCCCAAGGCGGCGATATTATCTGGGATGATGTAGACGGTGATTTTGTAATAACTAATGAAGACAGACAAGTTATTGGTAACGGTTTGCCTACCGCTTTTGGAGGCTTTAACAACGATTTTACCTATAAGGATATCACGTTAAGTTTTCTATTCGATTTTACTTTGGGCAATGACACTTGGAGACGTTGGGACGAATTACGAAACGATTTGAATTCTTCTAATGAAACTCCTGGGCCCGACCGTATTGAAGGTTCGTGGCAAAATCCTGGTGATATAACGGTTTACCCTAGGTTAAATAGAGTTCCACAAAATAGAGATAGACCAAATAGTTTTTATGTAACAGATGGTAGCTTTATAAAGCTAAGGTTTGTAAGACTAGGTTATAACGTTCCACAATCTGCATTAGACAGATTAGGCTTTTTAAAGAAATGTTCATTCTTTATTTCAGGAAATAATTTGTTGACATGGACAAATTATCCAGGGTATAACCCTGAATTGGGTACACGAGGTAATCCACTACAGCCAGGTTTGGATAATCTTAGATTTCCGAATGATCGTGAAGTAATATTTGGAATGAATCTTAAATTTTAAACTGTATTACAATGACAACTTTTAAAATAAGAAAATACACAAAATATATTCTTGCGGTAATCATTCTATTTATGGGTGTTACTTCTTGTGAAGAATTGGTGGATGAATCCCCAATCAGTGAAATTGACCCAGAAAACTTTTTTAATAACAACAATGATGCACTTGCAGCTGTAATTGGTGTTTATGATGCCATGCAACCTGCCTTTAGAGTTAAGCATTATTTATGGGGAGAGTTTAGGGGAGATAGCTACATCAACGGTAATGATGGTGCAAATGCAAATAATATTGAACTTACTTCTAATGATGTAACTTCTGGTAATTCGCCTGCTTTAAGATGGGATAATTTTTATACCATGATAAATAGGGCAAATGAGGCAATTGTAAATATTCCAACAATTGATGGATTTGACGCAAACCTATTGGCTGAAGCCTATGCTTTAAGGGCATATGCGTACTTTCAGGCAGTTAGAGTTTGGGGTTCAGTACCAGTATTCACTGAGCCTACTAGATCTCCTGAAGATTTACAAAAAGAAAGAACACCAGCAACAACAATTATTAATGAATTAATTATTCCAGATATGCTTGCGGCTGAGGCAAACATGGATATTGGTCGAATATCAGACCCTTTCAGATTTTCTTTAACTAGTATTTGGGCTTTGCAAGCAGATGTGTACGGGTTTTTAGGAGAGGATGGTAACGCAAAAGAAGCGCTTGAAAAAATTATTAATAGCAACCAGTTTCGTTTAGCAAATTCTCCTGAGGAATGGCAAGATATGTTTTTAAATGACAATGGTAATCCGTTTGATGCAGATTCCGAAAGTGATGGTCCTTTTAAAGTAATGCAAGGTCCAGAATTAATGATGTCTATTAAATTTAGTTTAGATGAAAGTCAAGGTACAGGTAATGCTAATAGATCAGGTGTTTTTTCATTGTTTTTTGCAGGGATACCTTCTTTTACTTTATCACCAGCTTTAGAGAATAAATGGAGAGAAAAATTTCCGATAGATTCTATTTTATGGGTAACAAAATATCCAGATACAAATCCTGTATTAACCAATCCAGAAACTGGAAGTTTTGTCTATGGTGATTATCGTTATTATTTATGTAGAGAAGGTTTTACAAACCTTGAACTAAAAGGCGTTGGTAATGCCAGACTTGCTAAATACAACAAGTTTAATTACAATGTAAGTTTAGACGATTCAGATATTGTATTATATAGATACTCTCACATTATATTGTTCTTAGCAGAAATTGAAAATAGGTTAGGCAATACTGGTCAATCACTTGAATTAATTAATGAATTTAGAACAGCAAGACAATTACCTTCAGTAACAGAAATAGAATTTGGAGCTACTGAAGATGAAAGAGAGTTGTTTATTTTAGATGAGCGCCATTTGGAACTAATTGGAGAAGCACAAAGATGGTGGGATTTACGCCGAACTAACAGAGCACTAGAGATATTGAATCCTATTTTAGATACGCTGTCAACTGGTACACCTCTTACACAAGAGCGACTATTATTCCCAATTTTTGATGAACATTTGGTTGAAAACCCATTACTTGAACAAACACCTGGTTACTAATTAAAAATCTATTAAAATGAAATATCTTATTAATAAAATAAAAGCGATAACAGCGTTAACCTTAGTGTTAGCAACGGTCGGTTGTGATTTAGAGCTTCAGGATAGATTTGTATTTAAACCTGATGTTAGTTTAGAAGACCCTTACAAAGACATTACTGCTTGGCAGTTTTTAAGTTCTAGCCAAGTTAATAATCAATTTAATGAAGATGGTACGTTAATAGGTGATAATTATGATTATATGTCAGCTGCCATAGCAGCAGCAGGTTTGATAGATGAATATAATACTCCTAATGATGGCAGAACATTTTTAATGTTGAATAATAATGCCTTTCTTGGTAATGGAGATGTAATAGCTTTAGTTACGGGTAGCCCCGATATAGAGGAGGGTGAAACTCCCGAAGAGGTTATGGCGAGAGCAGATTTAGATGTGCTTAGACTTATATTACGTTATCATATAATATCAACTTACATAACCCAAAATGACCCTCTTGTTGAATTTGGAGTAAATTATACATTTCAAACCTTGATACCAGGTGAAGAGGGTTTAATAGTTTTAAGAAGAGATGATAGGTTGAGAGTTGACGTTAATAGGTCTCCAGCTCCTTTGCCAAGTACAGCAACAGGTGGTGGCAATAATGAACGTATCAGAAATTATAATTATGTTTTTAGCAATGGTATTGGTCATAGTCTAAACGATCCCGTTAGAAATCAACCATATCCATCTCCTAACATATAAGAATTAGTTTTGAGTTAGTTTAGTTTTCCCCATAACTATTGAATTAGTTATGGGGATTTCTATTGCATTTTTTTAATAATACTTATGTTACTAAAACAGAGATGTAAGGCGATTAAGGTTAACCAGTAAAAATGAAGTATAGCTATGTAACATGGACTATTTTGTACTATTTATTCGTGATTATTCGCCTAACCTAATATCAGGAATTTTTAAAATTGATACTCGGTAAAATAGGATGAATTTTCGTCAAAAGTTGAAAATTAAAAATACAATTTACTCTATCCTCAACTCGTTCTTTATGGCTTCTTAAAATGTTTATCATCTTGTTTTTAATCTACTTAACAAAGGTCATTTATAGGACAAAAAAAAACGCTCAAGCTAGCTTGGCGTTTTTTATTTCGAATTATTAATTCGTGACCTCGGCAGGATTCAAACCTGCAACCTTCTGAGCCGTAATCAGATGCGCTATTCAGTTGCGCCACGAGGCCGTTTTTAATGGGGTGCAAATATATTTCTTTTTACTTTTACCACAAAATCACTTCAAAAACTTTCTATGAATTTTGCTGAATATATTAGAGATGTGCCCGATTTTCCTGAAAAAGGTGTGGTTTTTAAAGATATAACGCCACTTTTAAAAAGTAATGAAGCTTTGGTTGCCGCTACAAATGAGCTGCTTGCTAAGGTGAAAGACTTAAAAATTGATAAAGTGGTTGGGGTAGATAGTAGAGGATTTATTTTTGCACCATTACTGGCTTCTAAATTAAATGCAGGTTTTGTACCCGTTAGAAAAGTTGGCAAGTTACCTTATATAACGGCTGCTGAAAATTACGATTTAGAATACGGTTCAGATACCTTAGAAATTCATTTAGATGCTATAGAGCCTGGTGAGCATGTTTTGGTGCATGATGATGTTCTTGCTACAGGAGGCACGGCAGGTGCGGTATGCAAGTTAGTAGAACAATTAGGAGGTAAGGTGGTACAATGTAATTTCTTAATTCATTTATCTTTTTTAAATGGGCAAGATAAATTGAAACCCTACCAGATAGCTTCACTTTTAACGTATTAATCCAAAGCTTTTTTGGTTACAAAAGCACGGTAACCTATTAGTGCTAATTGCCACTTTTTGGCTTTGGCAATATCCAAACCTTTTTTCGTCATAGAAGGTAAAATGGCCTTATTAAACTTGGCTAAAAATTTATAGAAACCTTTCATTATTTAGTTTTTGCCAAAATACAAAAAGCTCTGAAAGCAAAATGCTTCAGAGCTTAGTAAAGGTTGATTGAAATATGTTGTCGTTACTTGTTGTCTGTTTCCATCATTTTTTTGGCCAAATCAGCACCAATTAATGACTCAAGAAGGTTGCCATTGGCAGAACTTCCTTTGTTACCATCAATATAAATTTCAGGTAAGTTTAGACTTTTTAATTGCCCAGCAACACCTACAGCGGTTTTATATTCCCACTCGGCACGCTCTTGTGGGGTTAAACCGGCACCTACAAGTTTTGCGTTCTGATACGCTTCAGCGTCTGCAGCAACTTTCTTGCTTTGCGCTTTATACTTTTCTACTTCAAACTGCTTTTTTTCTTTAACAAGGTTAAATTCAGCAACTTTAGCTTCAGTTTCAGCAGCAATGGTTTTCTGAATTTGCTCTTTTTCTAACCGAGCACGCTCGGCAGCTTTTTCTGCTTCACCACGAGCTTTTTCTTTCTGAGCCCTGTAAAACTCACGCTCAGCCTGCTGCTTTTCTAATTGGGTCTGTGCCACCTCTTCTTTCTGTAATTGCAAACGCTTATCAAAAGTTTCTTCCCAATCAATTTCAGTTACTACGGCTTGTACAACAGTTAAACCATAAGCTTTTAAAGAGTTGCCTTTTTCACGAACAGGTAACCCATTTTCATATTTAATTCGAAATCTTTTTTGCTTAGATTCTTTATTAACTACGGTTCGTACTACAGAAGAATCTCCAATAATCTCTTTGGGTTGATTTTCATTATACTCTTCTAAAACATACATACCGTTTTCTAATTGGTCTTTAAAATACCTGTCAAAATCTGATGCTTGACCAGATATGTAATCTTGCGCATCCATAAGTTTACAAGTGTTTTTAATACTTTGGTCAATGTTAGGTATAATACGAGAACGAATCAGGTTCATTTCGGTTTTATTACGGTCAGCAACTGATAAAAACTGAGTTTCATCTTCGGTGTTGATACTAATAACTACACTAGTTGCTATCCGTGCCTTAACCGCATCACTAAACGCCCAATATTTGGCTTTGTCTACATTGGCATATTCACTTTGCTCACCCAAATCACCTTCTGAATTTGGGATTACGTATTTAATAGGCAGTTCAAACTGAATGGGAATTAATCTACCCCACATCTTACTATGTATACCTTGCCTAAAAATAGCTTTTTGACCGCCCCAAGGATACTGTACCGCATAGGCCGTTCCTGGTTCTGCATAAAAGAAAGTTCCAGTTACAATACTTAGTAGCAAACCAAATAAAACAATTTGTAAGCTACGTTTAGAGCTAAACTTATTTAAAAATGCAGAGTTTTTAACTAAGGATTTTAGTAGTAAAGTGGCTAAGCCAAAGACAATAACGAGTATTCCTAAGAGTGTTAACATAGGTTCAAAAATTTAAAGTTGGACATTGGTTTTTTTTGATTTCTGAAATAGAAATCGCTAATCGAAAAGATTAGAGTAATATTCCCACAATGGTTATGAGAACAGAAAGTAAAAATTTAACTACAGTAATCATTTTTGGTTGAATTTAATTGCTTAGCTAGCTCAGCTTTTGGTTGATAAATAATTTGTTTTTTGATGATTGTCCAATCAATATAAAATGAGATAAGTCATGTTTGCAACCAAACCGTAGTTTTTTATTAAAATTGAATACGAATATGTAAGTAAAATAATGTTTTAGCCTTCGATATTTATGTGACCTGCTTCAGTACGATTAAAAAAATTAATAGTAAAAACATAAAATAGGATGAACTGTAAGATTTTAAGGGTGTTTTTGGACGGTTTTTTAAAATACAAGGGGCTTTTCGTTTAAAAAAGTGATAAAAATGGCATTTTCATTTTTTGAAGCATAAAAAAACCGACACAAAATTGTACCGGTTTTCTCCGTTTTTGGATTGATGATAATTAATTTATTCTTCTTTTTTAGTTGTTACTTCAATAACACCTTTTCTGGCTTTATCACCGTATTTTTCGTGGGCCGCTTTTCCTTTTGAAATATCAATAGTTTGAATGGCTTCAGGGGATAGCTTTTTAAGTTCCTCATAAGTAGATTCTTTTCCATCTATTAAAATAAGAGCGTCTTTTTCGTCGGGTACAATAACAACATCATTTGAGAAATCACCTGCCTCATCAGTATCTATAATAAATACATTTTGTGAATTGTTTTGTTCTTCATCTTCAGAGGAAATTTTAATTTTTTTGAATCTTTTTTTGGTTTTTGAACCCTCGCTACTGTTAATAGTGGTTTTACCATCTTCTTCTTTAATGATATACACATGGTTGTCACCTTCTATTTTATGAGTGGTAATTTTTACTTCTTTACCGTCTTCATTTTTAAAATCTTCGGTAAGTAACGTAATAAACTCATGGTTATTGGTAGCCATTGAATCATTTAAAATTTCAATTTTTTGTTGTTCTCCATCAATAAGAACTACATCTTCACCATCAATATTTTTAAGTTCAATGGTTTTATGCGTACCTTTTTTAATCACTTTAATGTCATTGTGCTCACCAATTTCATCTAACGCGTTCCATATTATTACATTATCATCATGTGCATGAACTTGGTTAGCGCCTTCAATATTGATTGAAGTAACATTGTCTTTGTCTAAAATTATATGCACTGCAAAAGGCGTAATGGTACTTCCCTTTTTCTTTTGTTGGTAAGTGCCTTTATCACCCTTGCCGTCGTCATAATTTACTTTAATAGAGGTGATTTCCCCTTGGTTGTTTCGCTTAATCCCCTTAAAATCAATTTTAACACCTTTAGAAGCTAAAAGAGCAGCATCATTTTTTAAGTCAGCGTCTTTTGAATCTTTGTTAACAGTAATAGTAATGTCAGTTAGTTGTTTATTTACCGTTGTATAATTCTTTTGAGTGTTTAGAGTTGGGGTAGAAGTACCCACCTCATTAATAACAAGACTGTTGCTAACATCATCATAACCTAAAGAGATTATAGCAATAGGACGCTGAGAATTACTGCTGTAATTACCATTAAACGGTTTACCTAAAGAATTCTCTCCAATTAAATGTAAGGTTATGTCAATGATTTCATTTTTAGTATTGCGAACAGTTGTATAAGAGAAATCTGTTTGCAATGTTTTAAGCTCATTTTTTAGTTGAAGCAGTTCAGCATCTGTAGTAGTTTTTTTTATGGTATACTGAAAAGACCTGTCTACTTGGGTTTCTGATACAATAGAATCAGGTTTAACTTTGTATGTAGTATTGGTATTAAATGCCAGTAAAAAAATGGCAAGGAACGGAATTAGAACGAGCAGTTTAAATAGCTTAACTCGGTTTGATTGATTTTGATGTAACATTACGATACGTTTTTTGATTAATGAATTGAAAAAAGTGTTGCCCAACGGCATAGTTGTACCCGTTGCTTGTTGAAGCATTAGGTATTGATATTGTTTTTTATCATCAACTTTATAAAGCGCTGAAGCATCAGCCAAATACTCCAAATTCTGCTTAATAAAAATGCGAAATAGCCATACTAAGGGGTTAAACCACAGAAGAATACAACAAATTTGAATAAACAGTACATCTAAGGTGTGATATTGTTGTGCATGGGCTTTTTCATGCTCAAGAATGGCTTGTAATTCTTTGGTTGAAAATTGAAACGGACAGTAAAATAGATGTCTAAAAAAAGAAAAAGGAGAAACATGTTCCTGTGTTTTTACATGAGTAAAACCTTCCTCATCCACTACAGTACTCTTTTTTTTTAGTGCATGCAATTGATGAAGTTGTAATGCAAAGCCGATGATAAAATAAAGTACACCTAAACCATAAATACAATTGAATAATAACCACCAATCAAAAACAGCGTTAACGGGCACTTCTGAAAAATTGGTGGTGGTCAAGGCCACATAGCTTACAGGTTCCGGGGTTACCCAAACAACTTTGGTAATTTCTAAAAAGGGGAGAAGGCCGGCAGTAAGTAGAGCCAAGACCAAATAGATTCTATTAAAAATAAAGAAAGTTTCTTTGCGGAGGTACAACCAATAACAAGCTAAAAATAATGCTCCTAATGCTGTAGACTTTAGTATATGTAGTACAATAGCATCCATTACTTTTTATTTTCAATTAAGGCAATTATCTCTTTTAATTCAGTTATAGAAATTTTTTCTTCTTTGGCAAAATGAGAAACCAAGCCTTTATAAGAGTTATCAAAATATTCTGCGAGAGCATTATTTACAAACTTTTTACGATAAGCTTCTTTAGAAACTTTAGGAAAATATCGGTGTGTCTTTCCAAAAGCTTCGTGGTCTACAAAGCCTTTTTCTTGCAGATTTCTTACGATAGTTGATAAGGTGTTGTAATGTGGTTTTTCACCTTCAATTTCTTCTAATATTTCTTTGACAAAGGCTTTTTGCAAACGCCAAAGAATCTTCATTACCTCTTCTTCTTTATTTGTTAATTTTTGCATGGATTCTAATTTGCAATCAAACTTATTACTAAAATTTTAGTTATACAACTATAAAAATAGTTAATTAACTAAAAAAATAGTTTTTAATAATAAATTGAGGAATAAAACTTCAACTATCTTTGCCCAAATTTTGTACCCCTATGTTAGATGTTGTATTTATAATTATTGGTTTAGCCTTGCTAATTCTTGGCGGTAACTGGTTACTTAAAGCTGCAGTTGCACTGTCTTTACGATTAAACATTCCAAAAATTGTAATAGGTATGACCGTTGTTTCTTTTGCAACTTCTGCACCAGAACTCATTGTAAGTATAAAAGCTGCGTTAGATGGTTTACCAGATTTATCATTAGGCAATGTGGTAGGTTCCAACATTGCTAACCTTGGACTAGTATTGGCTATAACCGTAATCTTAGGGAGTATTGATGTGCGAAGAAGTTTTTATACCACAGATTGGCCAGTAATGATGATTGCTTCATTATTATTTGTTGGATTCATTTTTTTTGACGGAGTGTTAAACAGGTATGAAGGCATTATTATGGTGATTTTCCTTTTTCTGTTTTTAGTCTATCTATTACGCTTTCAAAAACAGGCTGTGGAAGATGAGATGCCAGAAGATGATGTCTTATTGCCACTCTATAAAACGGTATTATTCCTAGGCCTTGGTGGAGTTGCATTATGGGGGGGGTCTGAACTTTTAATAACGGGGGCTAAAAATTTAGCTGCTGCTTTAGGTGTTAGTGACCGTGTTATTGGTATTACCATTGTATCTATAGGTACCAGTATACCAGAACTAGCAGCTTCAATAATTGCCGTTATCAAAAAAGAGAAGGCAATATCTTTAGGTAATCTAATTGGTTCTAATATTTTTAATCTCTTGGCTGTATTGGGCATCACTTCTATAATTACCCCAATTTCAGTTATGGATCAAGGTTTATTAACAAGTGATATTTGGTGGATGTTGGGCATATCATTTCTAATATTACCATTGGTGTTTATACCTAAAGGGCTTCGTTTAGGATGGCGAGACGGTATCATTCTACTAGCAGTATACATTACATTTGTCTACATAACAATACAATAAAAAAAAGCCACTCAATTGAGTGGCTTTTATGGTAATATGTACTAAAGATATTTTAAACGTCTGCAGACTTCACAGTCTTTACAATTCTTGCAGCAACTTTATATGGGTCAGCATTAGAAGCAGGTCTTCTATCTTCTAACCAACCTTTCCATCCTTTTTCAACAGTCATAATTGGAATACGAATAGAAGCTCCACGGTCTGATACACCGTAGCTAAAATCTTTAATTGAAGCGGTTTCGTGTAAACCAGTTAAACGTTGGTCGTTGTATTCACCGTAAACCTCTATATGCTCTTTTGTTACCGGTCTAAATGCTTCACAAATTTTTTCATATACTTCTTGTGAACCACAAGTTCTTAAAGTAGTATTAGAGAAGTTTGCATGCATACCAGAACCATTCCAGTCACCTTTAACAGGTTTTGGATGGTATTCTATATAGTAACCGTAGCTTTCGGTTAATCTTTGTAATAAGTATCTAGCAACCCAGATTTCATCACCGGCTTTTTTAGCACCTTTAGCAAATAATTGAAATTCCCACTGACCAGCAGCAACCTCTTGGTTAATACCTTCAAAGTTTAAACCAGCCTCTAAACATAAATCTGCATGTTCTTCAACAAGGTCTCTACCCCAAGTGTTTCTACCACCAACAGAACAGTAGTATAAGCCTTGTGGACCAGGATAACCACCTACAGGGAAACCTAAAGGTAACTGCGTAGCTGTATCCATAATAAAGTACTCTTGCTCAAAACCAAACCAGAAATCGTCATCAGCATCATCAATAGTTGCTCTCGAATTAGATTCATGAGCGGTACCGTCTGCATTTAAAACTTCGGTCATTACTAAAAAACCATTTCTTCTTGCAGGGTCTGGATAGATTGCAACTGGTTTAAGTAAACAATCAGAAGAACCACCTTCTGCTTGTTTGGTTGAAGAACCATCAAAAGACCACATTGGGCAGTCTTCTAACTTACCACTGAAATCTTCTTCAATTCTAGTTTTACTTCTAATGTTGGCGGTTGGTTCATAACCGTCGAGCCATAAATACTCTAATTTTGCCTTGTTCATAATCTTGGTTATTAAACTTTAAATATTTTAAAATCAACGAACCACAAAAGTATACGATTATGTCTAAATCACAACTTTTTAATGGGTGAACTGTATATAATTCGATTAAATTTATGATGACCCCGTTAAAGAGGGGGGTTCGTTTAATAAAATCACATTTATATAGCTAGATATTACCAAATTGTTAATTTTGTAGGCGTTTGCATTTTCATATTTGCGAATGCTTTTTAACGGTTTATAAGAAAAAAGTAATATGTATAACAATTCCGGAGAAATCCAACAAAAACGCTCATCATATTTTGCTAAGAATGTATTCAATAGAGATAATATGCTTCAGTTTTTATCTCAAGATGCATTTGAGAAAGTAGAGGCTTCTATTTTTGCAGGAAAAAAGATTGACCGTAAAATTGCGGATCAAGTTGCAGAAGGTATAAAGGCCTGGGCAATTTCTCTTGGAGCAACCCATTATACGCACTGGTTTCAACCACTTACAGGAGCAACCGCAGAAAAGCACGATGCATTTTTTGATTTAATGAGTGATGGTAAACCAATGGAACGCTTTGATGGCGCGCAATTGGTACAACAAGAACCAGATGCATCTAGTTTTCCTAGTGGTGGAATTCGAAATACCTTCGAGGCAAGAGGTTATACTGCTTGGGACCCTACTTCTCCTGCCTTTGTTTATAAATCAACCCTATGTATACCTACAGTTTTTGTGGCGTATACTGGTGAGGCCTTAGATAATAAAGCTCCATTGCTAAGAGCCTTACATGCGGTAGATGAAGCAGCTACAAGCGTAGCCCAGTATTTTGACAAAAATGTGAGAAAAGTACACGCAACTTTAGGGTGGGAGCAAGAGTATTTTCTTATTGATAAAGAACTTGCACAATCTCGCCCAGATATTTTAATGACGGGTAGAACATTAATAGGTAGAGCTCCCGCAAAAGGGCAACAATTAGATGACCATTATTTTGGTGTTATACCTTCTCGAGTTCTAGAATTTATGTCTGAGTTAGAACAACATTGCACACTTTTAGGTATACCGGTAAAAACAAGACATAATGAGGTTGCACCAAACCAGTTTGAAGTAGCTCCTGTTTTTGAAGAAGCCAATCTTGCTGTAGACCACAATCTATTGTTAATGGATATTATGGATGAGGTAGCTGATAAACACGGGTTTAAAGTACTTTTTCATGAAAAGCCCTTTGCTGGCGTAAATGGTTCTGGTAAACATAATAATTGGTCTTTAGCAACAGACACTGGAACTAATCTTTTGAGTCCGGGTAAAACACCAATGAAAAACCTTCAGTTTTTAACCTTTTTTGTAAATACTATAAAAGCAGTTGACACCTATGAGGAGTTGATGCGTTCCTCAATTGCATCGGCAAGTAATGATCATAGATTAGGCGGTCAAGAGGCTCCGCCAGCCATAATGTCTGTTTTTATTGGCCAACAATTAAGTGATGTTTTAGATGAATTAGAAGGGGTGTCTAAAGGAAAATTATCACCCCAAGAAAAGACTGAGTTAAAGCTGAATGTAGTTGGTAAGATTCCAGAAATTTTATTGGATAATACAGATAGAAATAGAACATCGCCATTTGCATTTACAGGTAATAAGTTTGAAATACGAGGTGTGGGCTCAAAAATGAATTGTGCCAAGCCGATGACCATTTTAAATACTATCGTTGCTAAGCAATTAATTGACTTTAAGAAAGAAGTTGACGCTTTAATAAATAAGAAAAACCTTAAAAAAGACGAAGCTGTTTTTAATGTACTTAGAGAATATATTAAAAATTCAAAACGAATTCGATTTGATGGTGATGGTTATAGTTTTGACTGGCAAGAAGAAGCCAGAAGAAGAAAACTAAGTAATAACAAAAACACACCTGATGCTTTACAAGTTTTAACGTCTAAAGAAAGTATAGACCTTTTTTCTAGCACAAAAGTTATGAGTGAGGTTGAACTTAAAGCACACCAAGAAGTAGAATTAGACAATTACGTTTTCAATATTCAAATTGAAGGGCGCATTTTAAGTGAGTTGGTTTACAACTATATTTTACCATCTGCAATTAAATACCAGAATATGCTATTGAAAAATGTTCAAGGCATGAAAGAAGTATATGGTGCCGCGCATAAAAACTTTACCGAACCACAGCTAAATATTTTAGAGCAGATTGCTCAACATATTGCTGAAATGAAAAAAACAACAGATGCAATGTTAGATGCAAAACATAGAGCAGATAATATGGCTACTGTGGCAAAAAAAGCAAAAACATATTGTGATACCATTAAACCATTCTTTGATAAAATCAGAACAAATACTGATGAATTAGAGAAGCTTGTTGCTCATGAATATTGGCCAATCACAAAATACAGAGAATTGTTATTTATTAAATAATTGCTTTTAAAAATTATTGAATTGATAAAAAACATGTAAATAACATTGGATTAACATAAAATTAATGTGATTTTATGCACTAATCTATTCTGGTAATAATTGCTGATTTTACAGGTTATTTGTCTAAGAATGCAAAGTATACAGAAAAACATACATCCTATAAAGTAATAGTTTTAATTGATAGTAATTAAAATCTATATTTGATATGGATGTGAATAACAAAAGACACAAACAACCAAAAAGCCCCAAACTTCACTGGATAAAATGTCTTTTTAAGATTCACCTAGTTGAGCTAGTTTAAATTTCCCCCACCCCTTTGTTTATTGATGTTTATGTAGTAAAGAATGTTCTTGCATTTTTACTTCTATTTTCATCCTTCGTTCCCTCACACGTTTTTTGAATATCCTGTTTTTGTTTCCCCCACAACATAAGATTAATGTCCCAAATCAAATGTTGAGGTTAGTTCCCCTAGCCGAATGTTAATGGTTAGTAAAAGCTGTTTCAGATGATGGTCATCTACACAGATAATATGTATTAACCTTTTAATTTATTTTATTATGAGAAAATTGTATTTAAGCGCAATTGCGCTATTTGCCGGGGGAGCAATGGTAATGGCTCAAGGCAACACCAGTGATGTTGAGCAATTAGGGGTAGACCTAGATGCCAACGTAAACCAGTTTGGCTGGGGTAACTACTCTGAGGTATTGCAAGACGGTTTGTTAAACACTGCCGATGTGTATCAATACGGGTTTGATAATACCGCAATAACCCACCAAGGTATTTTTGCGGCCTTCAACTATTCAATCATAGATCAAGAAGGTGTGGGTAACTATGCACATACAGACCAAATATTAGCTGCAGCCGATAACTATGCAGATGTGTTTCAAGTAGGAGATTATAACGAATCGTACATTTTTCAAGGTGCGGGAGCATTAGCTAATACAGCTATTGTAACACAATACGGTTGGTGGAATTCCTCTTCAATTCTACAAAACGGAGTGTTTAACTGGGCAGATGTTTATCAAGATGGTGAGGGTAATACAAGTTCAGTAGAACAAGTTTCAGGTATTTTGGGTAATACTGCCGTGGTAACACAAATAGGAGAATACAATTCAAGTGATGTTACTCAAGATGGAGATTTATTATATGCTGATGTTATTCAAGTTGGTTATGGTAACAATTCAGATGTTGATCAAGTAGATGCTTTTAATACTGCACTTGTTTATCAAGATGGATCCTACAATCAAAGTAACATTACGCAGTCTGGTTTAGACAATTTTGCAACCGTTGAACAATATGGTGATGATAATTCTAGTGTAATTGAGCAAGAGAACGAATTCAACACTGCTATTGTATACCAAGACGGTGGCTATAACTGGAGTGAAATTTCTCAAACAGGGTATGCAAATACTGCTGATGTGTATTCAGTGGGTTACGGTAATGGTAGTAGAGTTAACCAAACAGGTGACTTTAACTATGCTTATGTAACACAATATGGCTATGATAACTATAGCAGAATAAACCAAGCAGGACTAGAAGATGATGCTTATGTTTATCAAGATGGGGAAGGAAACGAAAGTAGAATTTTCCAAACAGCTAATTCTTCTTACAACTATTCTGATGTATGGCAAGTAGGTAACTACAACAATAGCCACATTATTCAAGGATTAGGTTCAGATAATGAAGCTTGGGTTACTCAGCTTGGAGATTACAATTCTAGTAATATTTTCCAAGTTGGTTTCAACAATATTGCCACTGTAAACCAAGGAAATTAATTTATAAACTAAAGCAACCTAAACAGTTTATAATGGAATTGGCGCTGGGTTCACCCAGCGCCATTCTATAACAATAGATAAAAAATGAAACCTAGCACAAAAATTATTTTAAGTGTTTGTATGCTCATATTTGGTGTTTACAGTTTTGTAAATGGCCAAGTATCTGTAGAAAATGAAGAAGGCGTACTAACCGAGGAAGAATTGGTTGGTTTAGAAGAGGTTTTATTTATAGGTTCGGGAGCTTCAGGTAGTCCAACAGCTTACAATGAAGTTTACATAGAACAAGTCGGAAGTGGTAATTGGGTTGAGATTACCTCAAATACCAATGGAAATTTAGCTCAGATTTATCAAAATGGAGGTGAAAATCAAATTTTACTTTCATTAAACACCAATAATTTTTTTCATCAAATTATACAAAACGGAAATAGCAATCAGATTTTTGAATTTACCAATTCACCAAGTATGAATATTGAAGCATTATACAATCAAACAGGTGATAATAATGCACTATTTGTTCATGGTAGAAACAGTCTGTCAGAAAAAATAACAGTCAATATGTCTGGAGACCAAACCTTAATTATAAGAAGTTATTAATCAAAATTGATTACCATTAAATATTACATATTACTGCTTTTAGTAATGGTACTTTCCCCAGTATCGTCTCAGATATATAATGCAGAAATTGAAGCAAACATCACCTTTGAAGGAGAGGTTGAAACAGCCACTACAATATCTTGTGAGGCCTTTAATAAAACCGAGATAAACAGAACAATATCTTACCGATTTTCAACTATAAAAAAAGCTAACGGAAATCTAGCCACTACAGAACAAAGTGGTAGAGCCGTTCTCGTTGCAAACGAGAAAAAAGTACTCTCGCAATCAACAATAAACTTCTCAACAAAAGATACCACTATAGTAATGCTTCTTATCTACGAAGATGAAAAAATAGTTGGTAAATCTAGAAAAGTATTTCATGGCCTTAATGATAAAGGAGATTTAAACGATAGAGAAATACTAACAGATAGGGATAATCAAGATTTAGACATACAAGACTCTAAAAAAGATGGTATTGAGCTACGTGGTATGGTTATAGAAGACACCAAAACCAAACCAGGAAGAGATTTTTATCAATACTTCTACTCACAATACTTAAACAAAAATATTAATGGAAATGAAATTGTAACCATTAAAGAAGAACTAGGTATGGCAAACACGACCAGAATGAAAGTTTTGGTGGGTGATAAAGCTGTGGCCGAGTTCTTCTTAAATCCTAGAAACGATTTTATAAGACAGATGGCAGAAGCCTCAATTGTAAGAGTACAACGCTATTTTCTTATGAAAGAAAAAACCAAACAACAAACCTTAAGATACTAATATGAAACTGATTTGTACCCTCGCATTATTTTTAATAGCCTACAGTTTTAGTTATTCACAACAACTGGTTTATACCCCCAAAAATCCGTTTTTAGGAGGTAACAATCCTTTTTATTATCAACAATTATTAGCCGCAGCAGATGCACAAAATTCATTCACAGACCCCAATGCGGCTGATGAAGACGAATCGGATTTGGAAGAATTTCAAGAAGCCTTAAATAGACAATTATTGGACCAAATTACGAGATCAGTACTTGGTGCTCAATTGGGTGATGGTTTGCAAGAAGGCACCTTTACTGTTGGAGACTTGTCTTTGGAAATTTTTAGCGCTCCAGAGGGTCTTGTAATTAATATTCTAGATACGAGAACAGGGGAGCAAACTCAGATTATTATTCCAAATTAATCATAGCTTTTAAAACGAGATACTTATGAAATTAAGACCATTTATAGTATTGGTTGTTTGTATCGGCTTTTTAAGTGGCTGTGGTACATATTTTAATCAACCGTATGATTTTCAACAACCTCGATTGGGTGAAACCATAAATACCCGTGAACCGTTTAAAAATCTACCTAAACCTAGCGAACCTGTAGTTGTAGGTGTTTATAATTTTAAAGACCAGACCGGGCAATACAAAGCCGTTGAAACAGGTAGTACATTCAGCACAGCCGTGCCGCAGGGTGCTACTACAATGATGATTAAGGCTTTAGAAGATTCAGAATGGTTTACACCAATAGAAAGAGAAAACTTAGCCAATCTCTTAAATGAAAGAAACATAATAAGAACCACAAGAGAAGAGTATAGGCGTAGTAATCAGCAAGATGTTAAACCGTTACCTCCACTATTGTTTGCAGGCATATTGTTAGAAGGGGGTATTATTTCGTACGATACTAATACAATGACAGGCGGTATAGGTGCTCGTTATTTTGGTGCTGGTGGCTCATCTCAATATCGCCAAGACAGAATTACCGTTTATTTAAGAGCAGTTTCAACCTCTACAGGTAAAATTTTAAAAACAGTTTATGTTAGCAAAACCATACTTTCTCAAAGTATAGACGCTAGTTTATTTCGATTTGTAAGCTTTCAGCGTTTAATGGAGGCAGAAACTGGTTTTACAAGAAATGAACCTATACAACTTGCCCTAAAAGAAGCCATAGAAAAATCTGTAGAAGCTTTAATTATAGAAGGTATAGAAGAAAAAATTTGGAAACCTAAAGCAACAGATGCTGAAATTTCGGGTTTGCTACATAGATACAATAAGGAAAAAGATAACGTAGAAAATACACTCCTTTTTAAAAGACCAAAAATAGACAGAGCGCATGATAATGCATTTATTGTTAGAGCTGGTTTACCTTTTTTGAATGCAGATTTTAACGATAAAGACCCAGGTTTCAGTGGTTCTCTTACGTATCAAAAGGCAATAAGTTCTCATTTTGCTGCTGGTCTTACCTTAGGCTATTATAATTTGTACAATCCTCAAACATTTACCAGAGAGTATGTAAGCTATGAAGCCAATTTAAATTATGACTTTATTCCTTACGATAACTTTGGTCCCTTTGTTTATGGGGGTGTAGGTTATATAGACTATTTGCGTTCAGAAGATAGTAGTCTAGAATCAGCAAGTTCTTTAAAATTACAAGTTGGAGCAGGTTTAGACTTAAACATATCTAAGCGAATGAGTTTACAACTTTTTGCTGAAAATCATTTTACATTCAATGATAGAATTGACGGTTATACCAACGGTAAGAGAGATGATTATTTCTACAATTTCGGTGTGGGACTAAAATACAAAGTGGGAAAAAATAAAATTAAGTAAGCCAAACTACAAAAGCCATGAAGTTTTACAAACAAACCATATTTATCGTCTTATTAAGTTTTCTTTTCAACTCCTGTTCAGAAGATACCATAGACCAAATTCAATTTGGAACCCTTACAGGTAAAGTAGTTATAAAAGATACTAACGAACCTTTAGAAAATGTACAAATATCTACGAACCCCGTATCAACTGTGGTTTTTACAGATGTTAACGGCGAATTTGAAATAACAGAAATACAAGTAGGTGAGTATTCTGTACAGGCCGAGTTATCTGAGTATATCACATCTTTTGAACCAGCAAGTGTTTCACCAGATAGAACATCAAACCTAGCTATTTCTCTAGAATTGATAGATGCAACAAATATATCTCCTTTAGAGCCTATATTATTGACACCAGAAGATGGAACTAAAAATATTGCCACTACTGTAAATTTTGCTTGGATGTCGAGTGATAATGATGATGATGAGGTGTTGTATAATTTTGAATTAAGAGATGCACAAGGAACTGTATTAGAAGCCTTCGATGACCTAAAAGACACTGTTGTAACAGTAAACGATTTGGTAATCGGCTCCAATTATTTCTGGCAAGTACAAGCGGTTGATGGTGTAAACGACCCCGTACAGAGTAAAATTAGTTCTTTTGAAACCCAAGGTATAGGTCAGAATCGTTTTGTTTTTGTTAAAAATGTAAATGGTAACAACGTAGTGTATTCAGGTAACGAGCCTGGAGTAATTGCCGGTGGAACAGAGCCAGACCAAGATGTGGTTAAGTTAACAAGTGAAGCAACCAATAGCTATCGTCCTAGAAAAAATGAGTTGGTATCAAAAATTGCATTTTTAAGAAACGTGGGGGCAGAAACGCATTTATTTACCATGGGCCTAGATGGAAAAAATATGCAGCAAATTACAGCTACAATACCTGTATCTGGCTTTAGACAAAATGAAATTGATTTTTGTTGGAGTGCAGATGGCTCAAGAATTTTCTATCCGAGCTTAAACAAGTTATATGCTATAAATAATGATGGTGGTGGATTAGAAGTAGTTTATGAAGCACCAAGTGGAACATTTATTTCAGAAGTAGCGGCTAACGGTGTTAATTCCACCCTGGTAGTTAAAACCAATGATGCTGCGGGCTACAACGCCAGATTAATTTTAGTAGATGCTACAACCGGATTAGAAACGTTAGCAATTCTGGAAGGATTACCTGGTGCAATTGGTGGAATTGACTATTCATTTGATGGAAATTTAGTGTTATTTACAAGGGATGTTAGTGGAACAGAAAATGACCTTTACCGTCGTTTAGATTCAAGAATTTTCGAATATAATTTGGCAACAACTGAGCAAATAGAATTTGATACTGAAAAATTAGCAGGTCAAAATGATTTAGACCCCATTTATATTGAAGATGAGGGTGCTGTACTCTTTGTAGCCACTTCTAACGATGGTGTTTCTGAAAAACAAATTGTAAGGGTAAAACGAAGTACCCAGATAGATCGAGAAGTTATTTTTACAAACGCATTTATGCCAGAATTTTAACAGGGTGTAAAAACCAATTATCTTTGATAGCATAGCTAAAATTATGCTCGAATTAAAAGATATTGTTGCTGCGCAGAAGCGCATTTCCCCATACATTAATGAAACGCCAATTCTAGCATCTAAACTATTAAACAGTTGGTTGGGTCATGAAGTGTTTTTCAAGTGCGAGAATTTTCAAAAAATAGGTGCTTTTAAAGCTCGGGGTGCTTTAAATACCGTTTCATGGTTACTAGAAACTGGTCAAAAACCAGCTAAAATTGTGGCAAATAGTTCTGGTAATCATGCACAAGCCGTAGCATTTGCGGGTCAGCAATTTGGTATACCAGTAACCATATTTATGCCAGACTATTCGTCTAAAGTCAAAATACAAGCAACCAAAGGTTATGGAGCCGAAGTTGTTCTAAGCAAAACAAGAGATATTACAGATAGTTTGGTTCGAGAAGCTGCAAAAGAGAACGGTGTTTATTGGATACCACCATTTAATCATGAACAGGTAATTTGCGGACAAGGTACGGCCACACTAGAGGCTCTAAATGCAATTGAAAATATTGATGCCGTTTTTACACCTTGTGGTGGTGGCGGTCTTACCTCCGGTTCTTTGGTAGCAACTAAAGGCATTTCTCCAAAAATAAAGATGTTTGGCGTTGAACCTTTACAGGCTAATGACGCAGCACAATCGTTAAGAACAGGTGTGATTCAAAGTTTAAAGGGCATTCCAAAAACCTTAGCTGATGGTGCTATGACCATGGCAATTGGTGATATTACTTTTGAATATTTAAAACGGTTAGATGGTTTTTTTGAAGTCGATGAAGAAGAAATAGTGTATTGGACACAATGGTTAACACATTTACTAAAAATACGGCTAGAACCAACTTGTGCTATGACTATGGGTGGGGTAATGCAATGGTTAAAAACCCAAGAAACAAAACAAAGAGTTGTTGTAATAATTACGGGGGGTAATGTAGACCAACCTACTACACAAAAAATTTGGGATAAAGATTGTTTAACAACCTTGCCTGTGCTATAAATACGCTTATTGATGAAAGAATTCAGAATTTCAAAATTAACATCTGAGCTAAGTTGGAATCAAGCGGCAACTCTTAAAGATTTTGACTATCCTTGGCAAAATGCAACTCCACCAAAAACTATTTTCAAAGCCTTTTATGATGAAGAGTGTATTCATTTTAAATTCATCGCCTACGGACCAAAACCCTTGGTTTATGTAAAAACTAATCATAAAATAGAAGTCACAAAATCTGAGCGGGTAGAAATTTTTTTCAGAAGTAATGATAACATGCAACCTTATTATTGTTTAGAAATGGACCCAAAAGGTAGGGTCTTGGATTACAGGGCAGATTATTACCGCAAGTTTGATAGACAGTGGCAGTGGCCAGACAAATTACATGTAAAAACAAAGGTTTTTAAAGAATACTATAGTTTACAGGGAAAGTTGAGTTTTGCTACTTTAGCAAAACTAGGTTTACTTCAAGACAATATAATTGAGATAGGTCTTTATCGAGGTCATTGCCTTGAATTAAATGGAGAAAACGCAACCATAAATTGGATTAGTTGGGTTGATAGTAAAACTTCAGAACCAGATTTTCATGTACCTTCTTCTTTTGGGAAACTTGTTTTAAAATAGATTGCTATGACTATTGAATTTCTAGATAGTGCCCGTAAACAATTCGAATATTATAAATCTTTAGGAGATAAGACGTTTGACCAGTTAGATGAAGCAGATTTTTTTTGGCAATACAACGCAGAATCAAACTCAATTGCTATACTAGTTAACCATTTAACGGGTAATATGCTTTCTAGATGGACAGATTTTTTAAGCTCAGATGGAGAAAAATCTTGGCGTAATAGAGACCAAGAGTTTGAATCTGCGTTAAAAACAAAAGAAGAAGTTTTAAAAAAGTGGAGCCTTGGTTGGGAGTGTTTGTTTACCGCTCTAGATGGTATAAACCCAGATAATTTTACTACTAAAATTTATATTCGAAATCAAGAACACTCCATTATTGACGCCATTCATAGACAATTACCACACTATGCTTCACACATAGGGCAAATAGTTTTTATTGGTCGTATGCTAAAAGGTTCAGCTTGGCAAAGTCTTTCAATACCTAAAGGTAAATCTTCAGAGTTTAATAAAGCTAAGTTTGCAAAAGGCAAACATTTAGGGCATCATACAGATGATGTAGTATAGTGATTTGTAAAATCTAAGTTACCTTCGTTTTCCTTAAATTAAAGTATTTCACCTATGTCAGATGAAATGAAACCTTGCCCATTTTGTCAATCTCCTTATGGTTATGCCTTATCAGCTGTACGCTATGCCTGTCCAGAATGTGGTCAAGAATGGAATACAAATGAGGAAATAGAAGATCCCAAAGACCAAGTTGTAGATAGTAATGGTAATGTGTTATTTAATGGAGACACCATAATAGTTATCAAAGATTTACCAGTAAAGGGTGCGCCAAAGCCAGTAAAAGCCGGGACTAAAGTTAAAAACATTCGTTTAGTAGAAGGTGACCATGACATCAGTTGTAAAATTGACGGTTTTGGAGCCATGGGTTTAAAATCACAATTTGTGAGAAAAGCGTAAGACCTAAGTATTCAGTTAAAGGTGATTATTTTTTTCTTTATCTTAAAGGCAACTAAACTGAATAAAAAAACATGCCAAAATTTAATATTGATGCTGACCCTCAGCATACGTATGATGCCATTGTTATTGGCTCAGGTATAAGTGGGGGTTGGGCGGCAAAAGAACTCTGTGAAAAAGGACTCAAAACTTTAGTTCTGGAAAGAGGCCCAATAGTAGAACACGTTGTAGATTATAAAACAGCAAATTGGGACCCATGGGATATGGATTATCGGGGAGCATTAACTCCCGAACAACGCAAAAAACATTATAAGAATATTAGAACAGGTTTTGTTGGTCAAGACACTGAACATTTTTATGCTAATGATGAAGAAAACCCATATACAGAAGTAAAACCGTTTTTATGGGTTCGTGGTCACCAAATGGGTGGTAGGTCACTACTGTGGGGAAAACAAACCTACCGATGGAGCGAACTAGATTTTGAAGAAAATGCTCGTGATGGTTACGGTGTTGATTGGCCTATTCGCTATAAAGATTTAGAACCTTGGTATACCTACGTTGAAAAATATGCAGGTATAAGTGGTGAAGCATTGGGTTTAAAACAACTACCAGACAGTCACTTTTTACCTCCAATGGAATTAAATTGTGTTGAAAAGCATGTAAAAAAACGGGTAGAAAGAGATTTTCCTGGCCGGCATATGATAATTGGTAGGGTTGCTCATTTAACCCAGCCACATAATGGCAGAGGGCAATGTCAATATCGAAATCGATGCAGTAGAGGTTGCCCTTATGGAGCTTATTTTAGTAGTAATGCGGTTACTTTACCCGCCGCAAACGCAACTGGCAATTTAACTTTTAGACCCTATTCTATTGTACAGTCCATAATGTATGATGACACCACTGGAAAAGCCTCAGGTGTAAGAATAATAGATGCAGAAACAAATAAAGATATTGAATACAAAGCCAAAATCATTTTTTGTAATGCCTCTACCTTAAGTACTACACAAATCTTATTAAATTCAACATCAGATAGATTCCCAGAGGGTATGGGTAATGATAGTGGAGAATTAGGTCATAATTTAATGGATCATACCTATCGGGTTGGTGCAGTTGCTAAAGTTGAAGGTTTTGATGACAAATATTATAAAGGACGACGACCAAACGGAATTTATATTCCGCGCTATTATAATTTAGATAACGAGACCCATACCGATAAATTCCTTAGAGGTTTTGGTTTTCAAGGAGCCGGCTACAGAGGTGGTAATGCTGCTAATATTAACGGTTTTGGTGCTGAATTTAAAGATAAAGCTATGAAACCCGGTCCTTGGGAATTTTTCATAACTGGCTTTGCTGAGTGTTTGCCCTATCACGAAAATAAGGTGTATCTCAACAAAGAAGTGACAGACAAATGGGGGCAACCCACCTTATCTATAGATTGTGAATACAAAGAAAACGAGTTGGCCCAAAACAAGCAGATACAAATAGACGCTGTAGAAATGTTAGAGAAGGCCGGTCTTACAGATGTTGTAGGTTTTGATAAGCAGCACGAACCTGGTTTTGGTATTCATGAAATGGGTACGGCCCGTATGGGTAAAGACCCTAAGACTTCAGTTTTAAATGGTACAAATCAAATACATGCAGTAAAAAATGTATTTGTAACAGACGGTGCATGTATGACTTCAAACTCTTGTGTAAATCCGTCATTAACATATATGGCATTAACAGCCAGAGCAGCAAATCATGCTGTGGAAGAACTTAAAAAAATGAACCTCTAGTTATGAATAGGAGAAAAGCACTAAAATTTACAGGAAATATGGCCGTAGCAGCAGTTGCTGGGCCATCATTATTATCATTATTTCAATCGTGTAAAAATACGGTTAGGGCAGATTGGCAGCCCGAATTTCTCATCCAAAAGGAGGCTTCTTTTTTAAGCACATTTGTAGATATGATTTTGCCAGCCACAGATACACCTGGCGCATTAGATGTAAAAGCAGATATGTTTATGGATAAGGTGATGGCAAATGTTTATGATGATGCAGGCAAAAAAGCTATGAGAGCAAATATTGCTCAATTTAACGCAGACTGTGAAGCTAACTTTGGAAAAGAATTTGCCGAACTAAATAAAGCTGATAGAATTAAAGTACTAGAAAAAGAAGAAGCCAAAGGAGGGCAATTTGGGCAAGGAGTATGGGGCACAGCGGTAGGTCCTCAAGAACCTGTTGGTTTTTATAAGTCACTTAAAAGTATGACCCTTTGGGCCTATACTTCCTCAGAAGAAATAGGTAAAAATGTGTTGAATTACGACCCAGTTCCAGGCGGCTATGATGGTTGTATACCAGTGAGTGCTGTTGGTAATAAGTGGACATTATAAAATGGGAGCATCATTTTATATTAATAGGCGTAATTTTTTAAAGAGTGCTACAGCTGCAATGGCCTTGTCCTCTTTTGGAGCGTATGGGCTAGACTTGATGCATTCTCAAAAAATATGGCGTGTTGGCTTAATTGGTTGTGGGTGGTATGGTAAGAGTGATTTGTTTAAATTAATTCAAGTAGCCAATGTTGAGGTTGTTTCACTTTGTGATGTTGATCAAAAACATTTAAATGAAGCAGCAATTCTAGTTGCTGAACGTCAAAAATCTAGAAGGCAACCTAGATTATATGCTGACTATCGTAAAATGTTAGCAGAAAAAGACTTGGATATTGTGCTTATTGGCTCACCAGACCATTGGCATGCGCTGCAAGCAATTGAAGCGCTAGATGCGGGTGCACATTTATATCTTCAAAAACCAATAAGTGTAGATGTTTTGGAAGGAGAAGCAATTTTGGCAAAAGCAAGGGCTGTTGGTAAAAAAGTACAGATTGGTACCCAGCGTAGAAGTACGCCACATTTAATTGATGCAAAGAAAACCATAATCGAAGCTGGTCTATTGGGTAAAATCTCTCATGCTGAGGTATTTTGCTATTATCATATGCGTTGGAATGCAAATCCACCAGTAATTGAAGTGCCAAGCCATTTTGATTATGAAATGTGGGCAGGTCCCGCACCAAAGTTACCTTTTGTTGGGTTACCCCATGGAAGGTGGAGAGCGTTTATGGAATATGGTAACGGAATTGTGGGTGATATGTGTGTTCATATGTTCGATGCCGTTAGGTGGATGTTGGGTTTGGGCTGGCCTAAAAAAATTAGCTCAACGGGAGGTATTTATGTGCAAAAAGATGCTATAGCCAATATTTCAGACACTCAAAATGCAGTTTTTGAGTATGATGATTTTAATTGTGTTTGGCAGCATCGTTCATGGGGAACAGCAGCTGACCCAGAATACCCTTGGGGCTTTACTATTTATGGCGAAAATGGAACGCTAAAAGCAGACGTTTTTAAATATGAGTTTATACCTAATGGTGAAGGTAAAACCATTAAGAAAAATGTTATTTATGAACGCGAAAAATATCCTGAAGACCTTAAAGAAAAGCGAATTGAACTACATACTGCTCCCGCTACAAGAGGACAAATGTTAGATTTATTGGCGGCTATAGAACAAGATAAATTACCAGTTGCAGATGTTAAGGAAGGTCATATCTCCACTGCTAGTTGCATATTGGCAAATATGGCAATGAAGCTAAATAGACCTCTTTCGTATGATTTTGAGCATAAAATTGTCGTAGACGATGAAGAAGCTACTGCATTGTTAAAAAGAGAATATCGAGGGCCTTGGCAACACCCGTACGCATCATCCTAACTACCATAACAACTTAGAAATGGTTTAATCTATGATTGATTTTTAGATTAAAAGTAAATGAACCCTTGGTAAATTTACTTCGTAAATGAATTACTAAACATATAATGATGCGTAAAATCTTATTCCTTGTATTTGCTATTTTCCTTTTGTGTAGTCACGATTTGTATCTAAAAATGGATTCCTATTTTTTAGACGTCAATCAAGAAGCGGTAGTAAGTCTTTACAATGGTACATTTGAAAAAAGTGAAAATATCATTACAAGAAATCGTATTCAAGACGCATCAATTGTAATAAATGGTAAGAGAAAAGCTATTGATTCAACCCAATGGATTGATAAGGATACTACTATCACACAACTTGTTTTTACTCCCCAAAAAGAAGGAACTTATTTAGCTGGTGTATCAACTAAACCAAGAAATATAGCGTTATCAGCAGATAAATTCAATAGCTACTTAGAGCACGATGGTGTTTTAGATATGCTAGAAGCGCGTAAAAGGCAAGACTTACTAGAAGAAGATGCTGTAGAAAGTTATCAAAAACACGTTAAAGCAATTTATCAGGTTGGAAAAGCTAAAACACAAGATTGGAGTGCCGTTCTTGGATATCCCATAGAATTTGTTCCTAAAGTAAATCCGTACGAAAAATATAGCGGTGAAAGTTTAGCGCTGCAATTGCTTTTAGATGGTAAACCCTTGCCTAATCAATTGGTGTATGCGGACTATTTACAACCTAAAAATAGCCATTCCCATGAATCTGAAGCACATTCTCATGAACATGGTGAATCTACGCATTCTCATGATAATGCAAAACAAGAAGAGCATTCACATACCAGTGGACAACAATTACGAACTAACGAAGAAGGTATTGTAGAAGTACAATTACCAGAAGATGGAATTTACTATGTGCGTACAATTTATATGACTTCTGTAGATAACCATGAGGAGCTTACGCATGAGTCTAAGTGGGCTACACTAACTTTTGAGGTAACGCATAAGCATGGTTCAGATACGCATACTCATGATGAAGACCATCATCACGAATCTTCATTTCCCAAATGGATTTTTATTCTAGGAAGTGTAGTTTTAGTGGGAATCTTATTTTTTGTTTTTAGAAAAAAGAGCTAGTAGTGAAAATAGTTTACCATAGCATAACTTTTCTTTTTTTTCTTCTTTTTCCATTTCTAGCATTAGCACATGATGTTAGTAGTGCTGACCAAGAAATACTGCGAGCAGGTGGTCTGTTGGCCTATGTAAGGGTAGGTGCTACGCATATGCTCACAGGCTATGACCACTTATTATTTTTAGCTGGGGTGGTTTTTTATTTAAATAGCTTTAAAGATATTTTAAAGTTTATAACAATATTTACCATTGGGCATTGTATCACATTAATTGGAGCAACATATTTAGGTGTTACTGCAAATGAACATATAGTAGATGCCGTAATTGCGTTAAGTGTCTTGTATAAAGGCTTTGAGAACCTCGGAGGTTTTGAAAAATTAAAAATTACCTCGCCAAATTTATTAGCAATGGTTGCGCTTTTTGGTTTGATACATGGTTTTGGATTGTCAACCCGGTTGCAATCTTTTGATATGGGAGAAAACCAGTTTCTAGCTAAAATACTTTGCTTTAATTTAGGAGTTGAAGTGGGGCAGGTACTCGCCTTAATACCTATAATTTTCATTATTAAATATTCAAGAAAATCGAAACATTTTTCAGCGTTCTATAAAGCTGTTAATTGGTATTTAGTAATTGCTGGTATTGGTTTGTTTTTTTATCAAATGAAAGGGTATTTTATGGGGCATTAAAATTGCAAGCAGGCTATGTGTTAAAGCAAAATAGTTCTTTAATTAGAACAATTGTAACGGATGTAAAATAGAAATCTATTACAATTCTCTAATCTTCATATTTCTGAACCAAACATCAAAATACCAATTTTGAAGCGCAATTTTACCTTGGGTATTTTTTCCGAACTCTGGTCTTTCTGCAAAACCAGAACCACTAACTTTATTAAGCCACTCCGGTGATTTAAAATCTTCTTTTGCAGTTAGAACACCATTCAAGTAAAATTCAATTTTACCATCTTTTTGTTTAATAGTAGAGGTGTTCCATTTACCAGTTGGTTTTACTTCCACTGGATTAATTTGATCTTGAAAACCATACAAACACCCAGGGCTTTTTGCCTTTGCGGCATAGTCCATATGATCAGTATCTAACATTTGGTATTCTGGCCCAGAATGAAAAGTCTGTAATATTTCTGGTTTTTCTTGTACATTAATAAAAACCCCGCTATTACCACGAGCAGCAATTTTCCAATCAAAAGTTAATTCATAATTTTCATAGGAATTATCTGTAATTAAATCGCCCCTAGTTCGTGACTCGTCTGTGGCGTTGCAATATAACAGGCCATCTTGAACTTGCCACGCAGAATATTGTGTGGAATCTGGCTTATTATACAAATGCCAACCATCTAAGGTCTCACCATCAAAAAGTAACTGCCAACCTTGTTCTTTTTCAATAGCTAATAACTGATTGTGAACTTCATTTTGTTCAGCAATTTTCTTGGTATTCCATTCACCAGTAGTAGATTTTTTTTCCTGTTTGCAAGAAGAATTCAAAATCATTAGCGCAAAACTTAATAGAAAAATTACTTTTTTGAACATGTTTAGTTTAGTTAGAATTGGGAAAATACTAAATTCTTAGTGTAAAGTAGTTGGCAAAAAACATAAAAAAAACAGCTCACTAAAATGAGCTGCTTTTCGTCTGAGTTAGTAAATGATAAATTTTTATGGCATAACCACAGTATCAATAGCATGTATTACACCATTAGAGGCAGCTACATCAGTCATAATTACAGTTGATTTTCCACCTTTTGCATCAGTAAGAATTACGTTTTCTCCTTCAATACTAGCGGTTAACTGAGCTCCTTGTACCGTTGTAATTGTAAATGCACCATCATTGTCTTGAATAGCTTTTACAACATCAGCGGCTTTAAATTCACCTGCTACAACATGGTAAGTAAGAATTGCTGTTAGGTCACCTTTACTTTCTGGTTGTAATAAACCATCTACAGTACCTTCTGGCAATTTAGCAAACGCGTCGTTCGTTGGTGCAAATACCGTAAATGGCCCATCACCATTTAAAGTGTCTACCAATCCTGCGGCTTTTACTGCTGCAACTAGAGTAGAAAAATTTTCGTTACTAGCGGCCACACCAACAATTGTTGGGGTTTCCTCTACTGCTTCTACAGTAGTTGTTTCTGCTGCAACTTCATTTTCTTGTTCATTAGTGTTTTCTTTTTTTGGCTCACCACCACATGCTTGTACGGCAAAAACGCTTCCTAATAAAAGCGCACTTAATAATAACTTTTTCATAGTATTTTTATTGATTTCTCAAGGTTACAACAATGATTTCAAAAAATGTTTAATAAAAACATAAAAAAATTAAACAAAATGATAATTTATGATTTTGTTTTGAAAAAGTTTGTTGAAAACAAGATGATTTGTTCCTCATAATTTAAAACTAACATTACCTATTTTTGCGCAAAACCATTATATGTCCTCAGACACTAGTAAACGGTATGCGCAGAGAGGCGTTTCGGCATCAAAAGAAGATGTACATAACGCGATAAAAAATATTGATAAAGGTTTATTTTCTAAGGCATTCTGTAAGATTGTGCCTGATTATCTAACTGGTAGTAATGACCATTGTTTGGTTATGCATGCAGATGGTGCTGGTACAAAATCTTCGTTAGCATATTTATACTGGAAAGAAACAGGAGATTTAAGTGTTTGGAAGGGTATTGCTCAGGATGCTTTAATCATGAATATTGATGACCTTATTTGTGTGGGAGCAACTGATAATATAATGTTATCTTCAACCATAGGGAGAAATAAAAACTTGATTCCGGGAGAAGTTATATCTGCAATTATAAATGGTACTGAGGAGCTCATCTCAGATTTGGCTGAACATGGTATTTTGATACATTCTACAGGTGGCGAAACGGCTGATGTCGGCGACCTTGTAAGAACAATAATTGTAGATTCAACAGTAACCGCACGTTTAAAGCGAAGTAGTGTAATTGACAACGCCAATATAAAAGCAGGAGATGTAATCGTTGGTTTAGCTTCTTTTGGGCAAGCTACTTATGAAAAAGAGTATAATGGCGGTATGGGAAGCAACGGTCTTACTTCAGCAAGGCATGATGTATTTTCAAACTATATTGCAGAAACCTATCCTGAGAGTTTTGATCCATCGGTTCCAAAAGAATTAGTGTATTCAGGTACAAAAAAACTAACAGATAAGGTTGAAGGCTCACCTATTAATGCTGGTAAACTTGTACTTTCTCCAACCCGTACATATGCCCCAATTGTGAAGAAAATATTAGCGACCTATACTAGTGCCGATATTCATGGAATGGTTCATTGTAGCGGAGGTGCTCAAACCAAAATTTTACATTTTGTAGATAATTTGCACGTTATAAAAGATAACCTTTTTGCAGTACCACCTTTATTCAAACTAATACAAGAACAATCTGGAACAGATTGGAAAGAAATGTATCAAGTATTTAACTGTGGTCATCGTTTAGAGCTTTATGTGAATCCAGAAATTGCCGAATCACTTATAGAAATTTCAAAAAGCTTTAATGTAGATGCGCAAATAATTGGTAGGGTTGAAGCTTCTGAAACTAAAAAACTTACCATAAACAGTGCATATGGCAAATTTGAGTACTAAAACCATTTGTAGTTCTTAGCATAACTTCATAATAATTGACAGCTTTGCTAAAATATTCAATTGGGTTTTTGGGTTATTTTTTCAAAATGTTATAAAATCTGTAATTCAACGATTTAGCATACGAAACCCTTTGTAATTCTCGTTAGCTTTACAACCCCAATATAGAATTACTATGGAAAGAAAAGAATTTCTGCAAAGCTTGGGAGCAGGCGCTGCATTTGCGTTAATGTTTCCTTGCGTTAATGCATGTTCAAAAGATGGTGAAGATTTAGAGCAATTTCCAGAACCTTCTGGAGTCGATTTTACCATCGACCTTACCAGTTCAGAAGCTGCACCTTTAACTGAAAATGGTGGATTTATCTCTATAAAATCTGATCCCGCATTAAATTATTTAGATATTGTGGTGGCGCGTAATTTAGAGGGTGAATTAATTGCAGCTAGTAAAATTTGTAGTCATCAACAAACAGAAGAAGTTATTTTTAGAGAAATAGATGGTGGGGTATTCTTTTGTACCACACATAGTTCTAAATTCGCGCAAGATGGAACTTCATTAAATTTATCCACAACCAGTAATCCTTTAAAAGTATTTAATACAGAATTAAACGGTGATATTTTAAGAATTTACGAATAAGAGACCTTGAAAAGAGTATTTTTTCCCCTTTTATTAGTCACAAGTTTTTTTTGTTTTTCTCAACAATGGGAAACCGATTTTGAACGCGCTTATGAGCGTTCAATAACAGAAAATAAATTGCTACTACTTGTGTTTTCGGGTTCAGATTGGTGTGCACCCTGTATAAAACTAGATAAACAGCTTTGGCAGTCAAGTTATTTTAAAAGCTATGCAGAGGAAAATTTAGTATTGTATAGGGCCGATTTCCCAAGTAAAAAAAAGAATAAACTCCCCTTAGAATTGGCTAACGCCAACAAAGCACTTGCCGAAAAATACAATCCACAAGGTTTTTTTCCATTAGTTATTCTTTTTGATAATCAATTGCAAATTCGTAATAAAAAGGGCTATTTAAATGTTTCTCCAGAAAGTTATATTGAACAACTAACCACATTTACTCCATGAGAAAATGGTTTGTTGTCATAGTTAGCCTTTTAACGTTGGGTGTATACGCTCAAGATAACGACCCATTTGTATCTGTAAATAAGGTGCTTAAGTTAATGGGCACCCGTTTTGAAATTACCGTTGTAGCTGCCAATGAAGAAATAGGCTACATCAATATTAATGAAGCGGTAGCTGAAATAGAGCGTATAGAAAAACTTATTTCATCATGGAATATTAATTCAGAAACTTCTGAGATAAATAGGTTTGCAGGTATGAGACCTGTTAAAGTTTCTCAAGAATTATTCGATTTAATTAAACGAGCAATAAATATTGCCAAAATTACTGACGGAGCCTTTGACATTACCTATGCTTCTATGGATAAGATTTGGAAGTTTGATGGTAGCATGAAGGTTTTTCCATCAGAAGAAAGAATTAAGAATTCTATTGCTAAAGTTGGTTTTGAAAAGGTAGTATTAAATGAATCAGAATTAACAGTATACCTTCCAGAAAAAGGTATGAAGATTGGCTTTGGTGCAATTGGTAAAGGTTATGCCGCCGACAAAACTAAAAAGCTTTTAATTTCGAAAGGAGTCAAAGCTGGACTTATAAATGCAGGAGGAGATTTAACCTCTTGGGGAACAAAAGAAACCGGTGAAAAATGGTTGGTGGGTATTACAAATCCGTTAGATAAAGACAAGGTTTTTTCATGGCTACCTATTGTAGAATCTTCTGTAGCAACGTCTGGTAACTATGAAAAATTTGTTCATTTTAAAGGAAAAAAATACACTCATATTATTAACCCAAGAACAGGTTACCCTACCACGGGGGTTAAAAGCGTTACCATTTTTGCAAAAGATGCCGAATTGTGTGATGCCTTAGCAACAGCAGTTTATGTTATGGGTGTAGACGCAGGTCTACATTTTATTAATCAATTAGATGGGGTTGAGGTTTTGGTAGTTGATGATGAAAATGAAATACACAAGAGTTCAGGTGTAGTTTTAGACAAATCCACTAATTTTAAGAAATGAGAATAGTTAAACTAATTGTGGTCTTGTATTTACTTTTAACAGTTTCTTCATGCGTTGTAGTTAAAGAATACGAAAAAGTGTATTTGAACAATGAAGAAATGGTTTTAGGGTTAAAAAGTACTGAACGTTTTGAAACCAATTTTCAATTATATAGAGAGGGTGCTTCAGGTGCTAACGGCGGTAAAACAGGCGGTGGTTGCGGTTGTAATTAGGTAAAGTCTAAAATGTAATTATAAGGATTAACAACTTAATTAACGCTAAGCTGAACAAAGCCTGTTGAAGTAGTGCGAATTACTATGCAATTTTTACAGCGTATAGAATAAAAAGAAATAAAATTTAAGTGAAAAGGCTAATCGTATATACGCTTATGTTATTTGCAGGTATAATTTTTGCCCAGCAAGATGATGTAGCCTATAAAAAACGAGTTCTTGAGGCGAGTGAAATAGAAACCTTATTTAGTTATTATACCCAAGATGGTGGTAATGCAGCAGTTACGGGCGGTGAAGGTACAGAGGAACTTACAGATGCTACTTCAACCGTGGTATTAAAAATTCCGTTAAGCCAAGATGAGATTTTAACTATAGATACTGGTTTATCAGCCTATACTTCAGCTTCGTCTAGCAATGTTAATCCATTTGATGGTCGAAACGCTGCTAATGCCTTTAGTGCTTCGTCAGGAGCTTCAAGGTCAGATGTGTTGGCTTACTTTAGTCCTTCTTATACCCATTATTCTAATGACAGAAATCATATATGGAGTGCAAGAGCCTATATTTCTTCGGAATACGATTATTTTTCTATTGGCTTTGGAGGAAGTTATTCTTATTTATTTAATGAAAAAAATACTGAACTTTCCTTATCTGGTCAAGTGTATTTAGATAGTTGGAATCCGCAATACCCTATAGAATTTAGAGGAGGTTTTGAGAATCAACCAGGCTATAATCCGGTTTTTACACCCTTTGAAAATGAAAACCGAAACTCGTATTCAGCCACTTTGGGTTTTTCTCAAATATTGAGTAAAAGGCTACAAGCCTTGTTTACTGCTGATGTTGTTTACCAATCTGGACTTTTAAGTACACCTTTTCAGCGTGTTTATTTTGACGATGCACAAGATGTTTTGGTAGAAGAATTTCAATTGGCAGATGATGTAGAACGTTTGCCAGAAACAAGATTTAAAATTCCCCTAGGAGTTCGGCTTAATTATTATGCAAATGATTGGGCTATTTTACGTAGTTATTATCGTTTTTATACAGATGATTGGGGTTTACAAGCCCATACAGCAAGTCTTGAAGTTCCATTAAAATTATCAGATAAATTCACCCTTTCTCCTAACTTTAGATATTACAATCAGACTAAAGTAGATTATTTTTATGAAAAAGAAGAAGCACTTTCTTCATATGAATTTTACACCTCAGATTTTGATTTAGCAGCCTATTCTGCAAATATGTATGGTGTTGAGTTGCAGTATAAAGACATATTCACAAAAACTAAGATTTATGTTTTTGGTTTAAAATCTGTTAATCTTAGATATTCTTACTACAAACGTAATACGGGTTTAGATGCTTCAATTTTCTCGTTAGCAACTTTGTTTGTAATCGATTAATGAATAAAATAGAAAGCCTTAAAAAATTGTAAATTCGCAACCGAATTACCTGAGGAAATATGCTTGATAAATTGAACATAATAAAGCAACGCTTTGATGAGGTTGCTGACTTGATTATACAACCAGATATAATTGCAGACCAGAAGAAATACGTTACCCTAAACAAAGAGTACAAAGACTTAAAAGAACTGGTAGATAAGCGAGAGCAATACATAGAATATCAAAATAATATAGCCGAAGCAGAAGAACTAATTGCTGATGGTAGTGATGCAGAGATGGTTGAAATGGCCAAAATGCAGTTAGATGAAGCTAAAAGCGCATTACCAAAGTTAGAAGAAGAAATAAAATACTTACTAATTCCTAGAGACCCAGAAGATGCTAAGGATGTGGTTATGGAAATAAGAGCGGGAACAGGTGGTGATGAGGCTAGTATATTTGCTGGCGACTTGTTTCGTATGTACACCAAGTATTGCGAGGGTAGAGGCTGGAGAACCAATATTATCGACCTAAGCGAAGGTACTGCAGGTGGTTATAAAGAAATACATTTTGAAGTTACCGGTGAAGACGTTTACGGTACACTTAAATTTGAAGCAGGTGTACATCGAGTACAACGCGTACCGCAGACTGAAACTCAAGGTAGAGTACACACTTCGGCAGCAACGGTAATGGTGATTCCGGAAGCAGAAGAATTTGATGTGCAAATAGACCCTAAAGACGTACGAATAGACTTTTTCTGTTCTTCTGGTCCAGGAGGTCAATCAGTTAATACCACGTATTCTGCGGTAAGATTAACACATATTCCAACAGGCTTGGTTGCCCAATGTCAAGACCAAAAATCACAACACAAAAACAAAGAAAAAGCCTTTAAAGTATTACGTTCTAGGTTATACGATTTAGAATTGGCAAAGAAGCAGGCTGAAGATGCTGCCAAAAGAAACTCACAGGTTAGTAGTGGTGACCGGTCAGCTAAAATTAGAACATACAACTATCCACAAGGGAGAGTTACAGACCATAGAATTGGACTAACATTGTACGATTTACAAAATATTGTCAACGGAGATATTCAGAAAATTATAGATGAACTAATGTTAGTTGAGAATACTGAAAAATTAAAAGAAGCATCTGAAACCCTATAATGAAGCTGGAAGATTTAGTTGTTCAAATTCGGAAAAAACAATCTTTTCTATGTATTGGTTTAGATACCGATTTAGAAAAGATTCCTTCTCATTTATTAGAAGAGGAAGATCCCATTTTTAGTTTTAACAAAGCAATTATAGACGCTACTCACGAATTCTGTGTAGCCTTTAAACCAAATATTGCTTTTTACGAAGCTTATGGTATTGCTGGATGGAAATCTCTAGAAAAAACAATTAACTATTTAAATACTAATTACCCAGAGCAGTTTACAATAGCTGACGCCAAACGTGGTGATATAGGAAATACCTCTACCCGCTATGCAAAGGCTTTTTTTGAACAATTAAATTTTGATAGTATTACCATAGCGCCCTATATGGGTAGAGACTCTGTAGAACCCTTTTTAGCCTTTAAAAACAAGCATACCATTTTATTAGCGTTAACCTCTAACAAAGGTGCGTTTGATTTTCAGACAAAAAAAGTAGAAGACAAAACTTTATATGAGCAAGTTTTAACAACGTCAAAAACCTATGAAAATAGTGAGAATTTAATGTATGTAGTAGGTGCCACTAAGGCTGAATATTTAGTAGATATTCGTAAAATAATTCCTGAAAACTTTTTATTGGTTCCCGGAGTAGGGGCACAAGGCGGAAGTTTAGAAGAGGTTTGCAAGTATGGCATGACTAGCAATATAGGATTGCTAATAAACTCCTCGAGAGGTATTATTTATGCTTCTAACCAAAAAGATTACGCTGAAGCCGCGGCAAGCAAAGCCAAACAATTACAAGAAAAAATGGCTAAACTTATGGTTTAAGCCATTTGGTCTAATAGCTTTTTGAAGCTATTTGCTTTACCCTCAAAAAAGTCAGCTAATCTTGAATCTAAGGTTGAAGCAGCTTTTTCTACAAAACCGTGATAGTGATATTCTAAAGCTGTTACGGCTTCGTTTAGTTGTTCAACTGGAGTCACAGCTCCAATACGGCAATTTTGATTGTTCATGGGACTTTAGGTTTGTTGTTACGAATTTAGAAGTAATTACGATAAGTTGTTGCTGTTTAGATGTGGTATACACCTAAAAATCAGGCAGTTTGTCTAAATTTAACGTTGTTTTATAAGTCTGAGAAAAAATCTTGTGGGTTTAGCAAGATTTTTTAACCTATTTTTAAAAGAAAAACTTTTGCTTCATTACACGGTTTACGACACGCAGCCAAACGCGCCATGGGTTACATTTGTGCACGGTGCAGGAGGTAGTTCTTCCATTTGGTTTAAGCAATTACGAGCTTATAAAAAACATTTCAATATTCTGCTCTTAGACTTAAGAGGGCATGGAAATTCAAAATTGAATTTAAAGGAGGCTTTAAATGATAAATACACTTTTGATAGTATTACTGATGATATTATAGAAGTAATTAATCATGAGAAAATTGAAAAGTCTCATTTTATTGGAATATCTCTTGGAACCATTCTAATTAGAAATTTGGCAGAGAAATATCCTGAAAAGGTAAGTAGTATGATAATGGGTGGCGCAATTATGAAACTCAATTTGCGTTCACAAGTATTAATGAAGTTGGGAGTGGTTTTTAAATCCATAGTACCTTACTTATGGTTATATAAGTTTTTTGCTTTTATAATTATGCCCAACAAAAATCATAAGGAGTCACGATTGTTATTTGTAAATGAAGCAAGAAAGCTTTACCAACAAGAATTTATACGTTGGTTTAAGTTGGCTTCTGAGATAAATCCTTTACTTCGTTTTTTTAGATCAGCAGATGTAGGTATACCTACCTTATATATTATGGGAGAAGAAGACTATCTTTTTTTACCAACAATTAGAAAAATTGCGGAGCAACACTTACAATCTTCGTTGGTGGTTATAGATAATTGTGGCCATGTAGTAAACGTAGAGCAACCTGAAGTATTTAATACGACCACATTAGCTTATTTACAAGAGTTAGGGTAGAATGTAAACAAAAAAACCGGTTGGGTAACCGGTTTTTAACTAACTAACTCAAAAAATGCTAACTCAAATAACTTTTTATAAAAACTATGTAGTATTTATAATTGTCTTGTTATTATATAGTTATAACGATTTATAAAAATGGTTATTGCTTTTATTGTAGTTTTTTTTGAATTAGTTGTCTTGTAAAGCAAACACCTTTTTTAGAAGGTCTGTAGTTCTAGAATTTAAGTTATTTCTGATTTCTTTTTCTTCAAGTTCAATCATGGTAAAAACCCCTTTAAGAGCTTCTTGCGTAACGTAATCAGTTAGGTCTGGATTAACATCATTCGTAAGTGGAAGATTGTTATATTTTGTTATGAGTTCACTCCAAATAGCATCTGCACCAACCTTTTTAAATGAAGCTTCTATTACCGGGTTGAATTTATCATACAACTGAGTTTGTGTGCGCTGCTCTAGATATTGAGTTGCTGCGTTATCTTCGCCCAACAAAATAGTCTTTGCATCAGCAAAAGTGATATCCTCTACGGCACTTACAAAAATCGGAATAGCTTCGTTCACAGCATCTTCTGCAGCTCTATTCAATATTTTGAGTCCTTCATCCGCCAATGAACTCAACCCAATTTTTCTTAAGGTATTGTCAACTTTGGTAAGTTCTTCTGGCAATACAATTTTTACCAGCTCGTTTTTGTAGAATCCGTCTTCCTTGGTAAGTTTATTAACCTGCTTATCTATCCCA
The DNA here is from genome assembly GCF_014235875.1 of Croceivirga lutea. Taxonomy (GTDB): domain Bacteria; phylum Bacteroidota; class Bacteroidia; order Flavobacteriales; family Flavobacteriaceae; genus Croceivirga; species Croceivirga lutea. The sequence goes on from NZ_JACJUK010000004.1 coordinate 110,794, forward strand.
AAATCTAAAGCTTGTCTTAGACCAGTAGCAATTTGGTCATTGCTCAAAGTGCCTTGTGGTAATTGATTAACAACTTGTTGTAATTCTGCACAGGAAACCAGCGCAAATAGTGAAATAAATACTACTACATGTTTTTTCATTGGGGATTAAGTTTTAGGTGAATATTACAGTTTTGTTATTATATACCATGGTTTTTCGGCTAATATGAAGCTGCACCGCTCTAGAAAGCACTATTTTTTCTAAGTCTCTTCCTTTAGCAATAAAATCTTTAATACTATGAGTATGAGATACAGGTACAACATCTTGTTCAATAATTGGGCCGGCATCTAGTTCTTCAGTGACGTAATGGCTAGTAGCTCCAATAATTTTTACGCCACGTTCAAAGGCCGCATGGTAGGGTTTTGCCCCTGCGAAAGCTGGTAAAAAAGAATGATGAATATTTATAATCCTATCGGGATAATGAGAAATTAAATTAGGTCCTATAATTTGCATGTACCTAGCTAAAACCACAAAATCTACCTGATGTTGGTTTAAAAGTGCTATTTGTTTTTCTTCAGCTGCTAACTTATTGTTTTTAGAAACAGGTATATGATGAAAAGGTAGGTTGAACTGATCAGCAATATATGCTAAGTCTCTATGATTGCTGAGTATAAAAGGAATTTCAACTCTTAATTCTCCTGATTTATACCTACTCAACAAATCATACAAGCAATGGTTGTATTTAGAAACAAACAAGGCCATTTTTGGGGTATGTTCTTGCTCAAAAAGCTGCCAAACCATTTGATACTTGTCGGCTAATTCATTTTTAAAAGCGGTAGAAAACCCTGATTTGCTAAAATCACTGTCAAATTCAGCTTCAACTCGCATGAAAAAAACTCCAGATTCTTTGTCAACGTGTTGATCTAAATACACTACGTTACCATTTTTTTTAAAGATAAAATTGGTAACGGTACTTATAATGCCAGCAGTATCTGGGCAATTAATAAGGATTATTTGATTCAAGACTTTAAATTTAAAGCTCAAAGGTATAGCATAGCGCTAAGCCCAACAATGAAAACATAAAAGCAAACAAAAAGTGGATGGCTTGTGACTAAGCAAGCAACGATTTTCTCCAAGACTTAAAGTGTCTTCTAAACAACTTTATTTCTTGTCGTAATAAATTAACATACTCCTTTTCTCTAACGCCATCTCTGTCTAGACCGTTACAATAAGAAAGAATATTTTTAGTAATAGTATTAATAAAGGTAAGGTGCTTCGAACGTAGTTCAACACAGTCTGTATCCACAGTCTCTGAAATAAATCTCGAAATTAGTTGGGCATCGTCTTTAATAGCGCTGACAATTTCTGAACGTAAAGAAGCTATTTTTCTTCGTTTAAAAAGTGGAGAAGATTTTTCCAAAGAAAAATAGGCCTCTAAAGCTAAACTTAAATCGTTAACTTCTAAAGACTTTTGATAAACCGGCAAAGATGAAAGGTTAGACTTATTCATCATTAAATTTCATAGCATTTATCTTATAAAATTACGTTCATTTTAGGCAATATCAATTTAAATATTAAAGCAATATGAAATAATAGAATATAATTATTAAGTTATTTTTGTAAAATACTTTAAAATCTATGGATGAATTGAATTGGAAAATTTTAGCCTGTTTACAGGTCAATGCGAGAGAGTCTTTTTCTAGTATTGGGCGCAAGGTTGGGCTCACATCACCAGCCGTAAAAGAACGAGTTGCTAAAATGCAAGACGCAGGTATAATTCAAGACTTTAAAACCGTAGTATCCCACACACATTTAGGGTTTCAATTGCGGGCAATAATAACTTTAAGAGCCTTCGTGGGTAAATTAAAGCCCTTCTTAGAGCATGTAAAAAACTTTGATGAAGTCTTAAATTGTTATCGAATTACAGGTAACGAAAACATAATTATGGAGGTAGTTTTGCAAAATCAATCGCATCTTGAAAAATTTATTGATACCTTAATAACTTATGGCGAAACTAGAACACATATAATTTTATCAAATGTGATTTCTAATGCTCAAGTTAAAAAAGTTAATAAGTAAATAAGTTTTTGGTAAGATTTTTGATGATTCAGCATTATGAAAACAAAACTACTGCTCACCTCACTAGTTGTACTATTTTTTAGCCACTATAATTACGCCCAAGATATTACGCTTAAAAAAGGAGTAATCATTGATAGTCTTAACATTATAAATGTTGAAGGTGAAACCTTTGCTTTGTATTTACCCAAAAACTATGAAAATAAAGGTACTTGGCCCTTATTTGTGGCAATAGACGTTAATGGAAAAGGAGCAGAAGTAATTACTAAATTCAGAGCTGCAGCAGAAGAGCATAATTATGTTTTAATAGCCCCAAATACACTAAAAGACACCATAGGGTTAGATGAAAATGTCAAAAAAATTGGTAGAGCAATAAATACTGGAACAGGTCTATTCAATATCAATAGCAGTAGAATTTATGTAGGTGGTTTTGATGCAGGTGCAAGGTTGGCAAATGTTATTCCTATAATTTATAATTCAGTTTCTGGTGTTTTAGCTTGTGGAGCTACTTTTGCAAATACGGAATTAATTACTAGAAAAAATCCTTTTCATTTTATCGGTATAGTTGGTAAAGAAGATTTTACCTATACCGAAATTTTAGAAACCGAAAAATTGTTGAATAGATTAAAATTTGATAATAATATTCTGTCTTTTAATGGCGGTAAAGAATGGCCTAGTTTAGAGTTGTTATCTAAGGGTTTTCAATATTTCACGCTAAGAGCTATGGCTAGAGATTTTGCTACCAAAGATTCCACTTTTATATCCTCAAGTTTTTTAAATGATTTTAATGCGGTTGCATCCCTAGAAAGAGAAGGAAAAAAATTGATGGCCTACCGTGCACTTATTGAGATGCAAAATGCATATCGAGATTTAAAACCAATAGATTCTATTGAAAATAGAATAAAAGCATTGAAAAAAGATAAAGACTTTAGACAATTAAACAGAAACCAAGAAGCCGCTTTTTTCAAAGAAGAATTTCTAAAAGAGGATTACCAGTTTGCATTAGAGGATGACATATTAACTTACAATTACAATAATTTAGGCTGGTGGAATTACCAGATAAAAGAATTGCAAAAATTTGTAAATGGTAAAACCTTGGCAGAACAACAAATGGGTAAGCGCTTAATTGGTTTTATTAACGCCATTGTTGCTGACCAAATAGACCTTTTTAAAGCAAATGCAGAGGTTGATGATGAAGCAGTTATTCTATTAAGCATGTTAAAAACTATTGTTGCTCCTAAAGATTATAACTACTATTTAGATGTAATAGCATTAAGTTCAAAATATGAGGAATATGGCACGGCAATTTTCTATTTAGAAGAATTGCTTAAAAATGGTTTCAAAGACAAGGATAAACTTTATAATTTAGAGCATACAGCCTTACTTAGAATAATGCCTGAGTACAATGATTTAATTGCCGAGTATTTAACTGATGCTCGATATGAAATTAAGGAGGAATAACAGCTTTCCAATATCATTATAAGAGGTTGTATTTTTGAAGTGCTCAACAATAAATTTCTTGCTAATGAAAAGCTATTTCGTATTTTTTTTACTGTTGATTTTAGCCTGTAATAATGGTAAAAAATATCATGATGAGAATACAGTGCTAACCCAAGAAACACCTGCTGCAATTGCAGCTATACTTCAGTTTCAAAAAGAGTTGAATGAGGAATACAAAAATCCAGAAACTTCCCCGTTACCAGACAGGTTGCGTGCAAAATTTGAAACCTTAGATTTTTTTGAGCCAGACACCAATTATGTGGTAACGGCTAAATTAGAAAAAACGCCAGATTCCGAACCTTTTTTTATGCCTACAACAACAGATAGAAAGAGTATGGAGAAAGTTTATGCCATTGCTCGTTTTAGTTTAAACGGAAAACAACATCAATTAGAAATTTATCAAAGTTTAGATTTATTGGAAGAAGAGGGTTTTGAAGATTATTTGTTTTTGCCGTTTTTAGATCAAACAAATGGTAATGAAACTTATGGTGGAGGTAGGTATATAGATTTAAAATTGCCAGAAGGGGATACCATGGTTATTGACTTTAATAGGGCTTACAATCCCTATTGTGTCTATAATAAAAAATACTCCTGCCCCTTGGTGCCAAGGCAAAATTATTTAGAAACCAAAGTGATGGCAGGAGTACGAGACTTTAAAAAGAACTAAAAAATCCCTCAACAAACTGCTGAGGGATTTCATTTGCAACTATCTATAAACGGAATTCAATTAATCAAAAGAATAAATTGCTGCTATTGCAAAAGATGATAAGCTGTCTGAAGCCAATCCATCTGAATCTAAAAAGGCACCATCAGCACTATCTAATCTAATTTCTGGTTTTATAATTAAGTTGTCTTTAGTAAAGCTTCCTGTTAGGGTAAGTGCTAAAACATCATCATAATTATCGCCACCATCAGCAGTTGCTGCAAAATATTCACCTCTAAGTCCGATAGCAAAACTATCAGAAGTAGATAATTGTGGGTATAATGCTAAACCGTAGAAACCAGTATCAGCTTCATCATTAGTATTGTATGCAGCGTTAACCCCTAAGAAGAAGTCCTCAGAAATATCTACACCACCAGTATAATCAATTTCAAAACCTAAACCTCCGTTTTTACCACTGTCGTAGTAAAGGTTAAGAAACTGACCGTAAACACCTAATTGAGCTCCTAAAGAATATTCACCAGTTCCACTAATATCATTGGTATCCCATGGGTTCATAATACCAAGCATTAAGCTAACATCATCAGATAAAGCAAAATCTGCTTTAACCCCTAAATGAGAGAATGGACCATTTGAGAATAAGTAAGATACGCTGTAGTTGAAGTTAGCTTGTGGAGCTATTACCTCATACCCTAAGAATGTATTAAAACGACCAATAGTTAAGGTTGTGCTTTCAGAAACATTCCAATATGCATAGGCCTGATTGATAATACCGTTTAAAACATCGTTGTTAAACGTAGCTTCAGTACCTCTGGGGCCAAAAACTAAATCAACTACTACACCGGTAGAACCAGATTCATAACTACCAATTAAATTGGCCATACCTAGAGCAAAACCAGTTTGGTTTGCAAAAGATGTTGGAGTAGCTGTCGTAGCGTCTCCGGCATCGTTAAACGTAGTTCTAAAATAAGCATCTACACTACCAGAAAAAGATAATGGACTTGTAGTATCGTCATCTTGAGCAACTGCAGTTAAGGTAACTAATGCTGTTACTAGTAATAGTGATTTTTTTATGTATTTTGTAATTGTAATCGCTTTCATAATATGAATAATTAGGCCTGAACAACAGGCTGTTGTTTTTAAATTTTGTGTATTTGAAAAGGTTACTAAACGGAGTGTTCTGCCAAACACTCCGTTGCTTTTTATTTAGTTTTCGTGAGCGTGGAAATCAGCGTAAGCCTCCATACCATGCTCGTGTAGGTCCAAACCTTCTAGCTCTTCTTTTTCAGAAACTCTAATACCTGCTATTTTCTTAATTGTAAATAGAATAATAAATGCCGTTACTGTGCAGAATGTAGCTGCAGCACCTACACCTGCTAATTGAACTAAGAATTGGTCAAAACTTGCAAGGGCTCCAAAAATACCTACCGCAAGTGTACCCCAGATTCCGCAGATTAAGTGTACCGCTACAGCACCAACTGGGTCATCTAATTTTAATTTATCTATAAGTGCAACACCAAAAACAATTACAACACCTGCGATTAAACCAATAATAACAGCTTCGTTAGGTGACATTTGGTCTGCACCTGCGGTAATACCAACTAGACCTCCCAAAATACCATTCATGAACATGGTTAGGTCATAATTCTTGTATTTTATCCAAGAGGTAAGGAATGCAGAAACACCACCAGCTGCTGCTGCCAAAGAGGTTGTTACTAAAACTAACGAAGTTAATTCTGGGTCTGCAGATAAAACAGAACCACCATTAAATCCAAACCATCCTAACCATAAAATTAATACACCTGCCGCTGCTAAAGGTAAACTGTGACCTGGTATTGCTTTTGGTTTACCATCTTCGCCAAATTTTCCAATTCTGGCACCTAAAAGATAAATGGCAATAAGTGCCGCCCATCCACCTACTGAGTGTACCAAAGTTGAACCTGCAAAATCATAGAAACCTTCGGCTTCACCGTAAGTTAAAGAAGAAAGGAATCCACCACCCCATTGCCATGAACCTACTATTGGGTATACCAACCCAACATAAACAATGGTGAAAATCATAAACGGACCTAGTTTTACACGTTCTGCTACTGCTCCAGATACAATTGTTGCTGCCGTGGCAGCGAACATTCCTTGAAATAGAAAATCTGTCCACCAAGTGTAACCACCATCAGCATATTCAGGTGTCATACCGTTTTCAGGGGCCGCAATACCAAAACCTGCAAATTTTAAAAATCCGAAATCACCATCTTCAAAACCTGGGTACATAAGGTTGAAGCCACCTATGTAATAAAGTAGTAATCCTACGGTAATAATAAATACATTTTTAAATAGAATATTAACTGTATTCTTTTGCCTAGTTAGACCTATTTCTAAAAAAGAGAATCCAAGGTGCATGAAAAATACCAAAGCGGTACAAATCATCATCCATACGTTGTTAGCTGTAAATAATCCTGCTTCCATAATAATAAAGTTTGTTGGTTTGATGTTAGTTAATGCCGGCCTGACCGCTTTCTTTTGTTCTAATTCTGTAAGCTTCTACTATATCGCTAACAAAGATTTTTCCATCTCCAACGTTACCGGTTTCAGCAGAATCTAAAATGCATTGCACCGTTTTCTCTAGATACTCATCAGATACTACTATGGATATGTATCTTCTTTGTATATCTGAAGTACTATAAGATATACCACGATATACGTGTCCTTGTTTTTCATTTCCAACTCCAGTTACATCCCAGTAGCTAAAGAAGTTCACCTCAATTTGATGCAGTGCTTTTTTCACCTCATCAAATTTTGACTTTCGAATAATTGCCTCGACTTTTTTCATGATTAAATAATTAATTGAGTGCCAAATATATGTTAACGAAAATTTAATCCTATTAAAAACGAGGGGTATTGATTCATTTTTTAGATAAATAAAAAATATACCCTCTTTTTTTAGGGGTATGCAAAAAAATACAACTATATATTTTTGATATGCCCAATTAATCGCCTTGAGCGAATTCTATCAATTGTGATAAATTGATAAGAAAACCCGATTAAGTGTTAATTCTGTAAAAAAATGGGGGTGTGATTAGTATTATTTAGAAAAATAAAGACCAGCAGCTACGGCAGCAATACCAACCATGACACTTAAGGCAAGGTAAATAGCAAAATTAGTGAGGTCACCAGCTTTTAGTAAGGAGTGTTTTTCAAACGCAAAAGTTGAAAATGTAGTAAAGCCACCACAAAATCCTGTTGCTAGTAAAAGTGTGGTGTTAGAAGAAATAAGGTTTTCTTTAGCAGATAATCCTAGAATAAGACCAATTAAAAAACAGCCAATAATATTTACGGTAAAAGTTCCAAGAAAGAAATTGCTTAGATATGGATTTAAACTTTTGGAGATAAGGTATCTTGTTACGCTACCTAAACCGCCTCCTAGAAAGACTAGAAGAATTTGTTTCATACCTTAAAGGTATAACCTAAACCGCTTTTTTGTATTCGGGTTCAGAAATTTGTTTTGGTAACGCTTTTGGAATAGCATTTTCAGAGACCTTCATAAACGTTCTTCTGAAGCTTTCTTTAGCGCCGTTTACACTGAAAATCAGTAAGATGGCGTTAATTGCTAATAGTATGGTCAAGATTCCAAAAAAGGTCGTCATATTGACTAGGTTATTTGAATACAAAAGTACAGGTTTTCTTAAGCAATAACTTTTTATTAAGAAAAATGTTGCGTAACGCGGCATTTTTGTGGTGTAATCAAATAATTGGTTAATTTTTTAAGACATTCTTTATTACAAAAAGAATAATTATAAATCCAATCAATAAATAAAGGACCCATTTTGCGCCTTTATAATTCTTATTATGAAGATTTTTGTCCTTTTTGTAAGATAAAACGATAATAATTGTAAATACAACTATAAATAGGAGTGCAAATATTAGTTGCCCAGAAGAAAATGGCATAGCTTGTGAATTTGGACAAAATTACATCAAATGAATCAAAAAATTAATGCAGTAAAGGAGTTTCATAAAGCCTTTGGATTGGGAGTGCTTAATTCACCAAAAGCCAATTTAGGTAAACAAAAAAATAGATTGCGTTTTAAATTAATGCAAGAAGAAAATGAAGAATATTTAGAAGCTTGTGAAGATAATGATTTGGTTGAAGTAGCCGATGCTTTAGGAGATATGTTATACATTTTATGTGGTACAATACTAGAACATGGCATGCAGCATAAAATTGAAGAGGTTTTTAACGAAATTCATAATAGTAACATGAGCAAACTAGGTAAAGATGGTAAACCTATTTATAGAGAAGATGGTAAAGTTATGAAGGGGCCAAACTATTTTAAACCAAACATTAAAGCAATACTAAACAAATAAAAAAAGCACCCAATTGGGTGCTTTTTTTATTTTACTTGGTATCTCCAATTAAATGGGTCATCAGCTAAATTGTATTGTATAGCAGTTATTTTCTTCTTTAAAGAATCTGCAAAGCTATTTTCTAACTTAGGTAATTCATAGTCTTTTCCTTGGTATCCAAAACCTGAAATAGGTGAAATTACTGCAGCAGTTCCGGCACCAAACATTTCTTTTAAAGAACTGTTGTTAGCGGCTTCAATTATTTCAGAAACTTTTAATTTGCGGACTTCAGTTTTTATTCCCTCATTTTCCGCCAATTGTAAAATACTTTTACGGGTAATACCATCTAGAATTCTGTCACTTGTTGGTGCAGTTATCAAAGTATCACCAATGCGAACAAATATATTCATGGCACCAGCTTCTTCTATATATTCATGAGTGTTATCGTCTGTCCAGATAACCTGTTGGTAGCCTTTATCTGTAGCTAGTTTAGTAGGGTAAAACTGTGCTGCATAATTACCACCAGCTTTAGCATAGCCTACCCCACCGTTTGCTGCTCTTGCGTAAGTTTCTTCTATTAAAACGCTAACCTCTCCAGCAAAGTAAGGACCAGAAGGTGCGGTGCAAATTAAAAAGGTATACTTGTCTGCGGGCGAAGCATGAAAACCATTTCCAGAGGCAAACATAAACGGTCTTATGTATAAAGAACTACCTTCAGTTTGTGGTATCCAATCTTTATCTACTTGCAATAGCGTAGAGAGGCCTTCCATAAAATACTCTTGAGGAATTTCTGGCATTGCCATTCTTGCTGCAGATTTGTTTAATCTACTATGATTATCTAAAGGTCTAAATAACCATATCTTATCTTCTTTGTCTTTATATGCCTTCATACCTTCAAAAATGGATTGACCATAATGAAAAATTTTAGCTGAAGGATCTAGAGAAATTTTTTGGTATGGAATTACTTTTGGTGCGGACCAGACGCCATTTTCATATTCGCAGACCATCATGTGGTCAGAAAAAATACTACCAAAAGGTAGGTTATTAAAATCTACCGAAGCTAGCTTGCTTTCTTTGGTCTTCTCAACCGAGATTTTGTTTAGTTGCATTTCCATAAACCATTATTTAACAAATAAAATTAGGTATTTCCAGCTTCATATTAGGCAGCTTTGTACCTTTGGACTACAAAAATGTTAATACCGCGTCAATTTTTTTAGAATATGAAAAATTTTAACAAAATACTTGTATTATTTCTAGGCTTATTACCCATTTGTATACTTGCACAATCTTCTGAAAGTTTTGAGTTGTTTGGAGAGCGATTTGAAATTCAAGAAAATTTGGGCAATTCAATTGATTTTTCTTCTATCCAAAAAGGTGAAAATTTAAATACGCAACTTGAGGGTCAAATAACAGAAGTTTGCCAAGCTAAAGGTTGCTGGATGAAAGTAAATCTTGCTAATGGAGAAGAAGTTTTTGTACGATTTAAAGATTACGGTTTTTTTGTGCCAACCAATTCTGCAGAGAAAACCGTAGTAATGAATGGTGTAGCATTTATCGAAGAAATGTCTGTTGAAGACCAACAGCATTATGCTGAAGATGAAGGTGCTTCTAAAGAAGAAATTGAAAAAATAACTTCGCCGAAGAAAACGTATCGTTTTGAGGCAAATGGTGTATACATTAATTAAGGTAGTTGAAGCGGGAAATAATTACAACTGCAGACGGCTCAACTACCATTCATTTACCAGATTGGAATGAGAGTTATCATTCTAAACACGGTGCTATACAAGAAGCTTATCATGTTTTTATAAAAAATGGGCTCGATAAAATTACGAGAAAAGAAATTCGAATTTTAGAAATAGGCTTCGGTACAGGATTAAATGCTTTTATTACGCTTTTAGAAGGCATTAAACAGCAAAAGCAAATTACGTATTACGGGGTAGAGGCATTTCCTGTTCCTGTTGAAGAAATTCATCAACTCAATTACCTAAAAGAATTAGGTGAAGAAAATTTGAAACCATTATTTCAAAAACTTCATGATTTGCCTTGGGAGATGGAGGAAGAGGTGACCCCTGCTTTTTCGCTTAATAAAATTAAAGATGACTTTAGAAATGTTCAATTCGACAACAAATTTGAACTCATTTATTACGATGCTTTTGGCCCCAGAGTACAACCAGAACTATGGTCGCAACAGCTTTTTGCTACCATGTATATTGCGCTTAAAAAAGGAGGTGTTTTGACTACCTATTGTGCAAAAGGTGATGTTAGAAGGGCTATGCAAGAAGTAGGTTTTACTGTTAACAGAGTTGAAGGGCCACCTGGTAAAAGAGAAATGTTAGTAGCTTTAAAAAATTAATTATTTAATCTCCCTTTAAGAGTATTTGCATAACATTATGATAAAGTTTAACAAACACAATTCAATAGTGTTAATTCTTTCGTAATCATTAAAAATCAGTCAGTTAAACCTGTAATTTTGACAAAAACATACTACTGAATATGAAGGTGCTGATAACTGGTGCTACTGGTCTTGTTGGTAATCAACTGGTTAAAGAATTGTTGAAAAAGAATTATACGGTAAATTATCTAACTACTAGTACATCTAAAATTGAAAACAAAGAGAACTACAAAGGATTTTATTGGAATCCTGCGAAGGATGAGATAGACTTAAAAAGTTTTGATGGCGTAGATGTAATCATAAATTTAGCGGGAGCAAGCATTGCGCAACGATGGACACCCACTAACAAGCGAAAAATTTTAAATAGTAGAATTGATTCTTTAAAAACGCTAAAGAAGGGCCTTGTACAATCAAACGTTAAGTCTGTTAGGCAACTAATTTCAGCTTCTGCAATAGGTATTTATCCAAATAGCTTAGACACATATTACGAAGAAAGTTGTACTAAAGTTGATGATAGCTTTTTAGGTGAGGTTACTAAAGCTTGGGAAGATGCGGCGGACGAATTTAATACGCTAAACCTTAGCGTTGCCAAAATTAGAATTGGTCTCGTATTATCATTAAATGGTGGTGCCCTACCAAAATTAAAGCAGCCAATAGAAAACTATGTTGGAGCACCACTTGGGGGTGGTGAGCAATGGCAATCATGGATTCATATTAAAGATTTAGCTAAAATTTTTGTTTTTGTGTTGAGTCACCAATTATCTGGAGTTTATAATGGAGTAGCACCAAATCCGGTGACCAATAGGAAACTAACAAAATCAGTGGCTTCATTTGTAAACAAGCCAATAATTTTACCTAAGGTTCCTGCTTTTATGCTAAAGCTTTTTTTAGGAAAAATGTCTTATATACTTTTAGCTAGTCAACGCGTATGTAGTAAAAAAATAGAAGAAGAAGGATTTATTTTTAAGTATACTAATATCTGCGGTGCTTTAGAACACCTGTTTATGCAAACGCAAAAAAGGAAAGAAAAAAATTTTAATAAGCAAGAACTAGCGTAAGCGTTTAGCTAACAATAAATTAAAAAATCCGCCAATTGGCGGATTTTTTAATTTATACGTGACATTTTGACATTTTAAAGTAATTGGCAATACTTTTGCAAACTCAAAGAAATAAAGGTAAAAATCCATGAGCAGAAAAAATAAAGCTGAAGAAATCATAGATGAAGAAATTCAGGGTCAAGAGCAAGAGGTAAATCCTCAAGCGGAGAATGTAGAAACTGAAACAACAGAAGAAGGCGAAGACTTAAATGAAGAGGAAGTTTTGAAGGCAGAGTTAGCACAGGAAAAGGATAAATTTTTGAGGTTGTTTGCAGAATTTGAAAATTTTAAGAGAAGAACCTCCAAAGAAAGAGTTGAGCTGTTTAAGACTGCTGGCCAAGATATTATGGTATCTCTATTACCCGTTTTAGATGATTTTGATAGAGCATTAAATGAAATCTCAAAGTCTGAAGACGGAGAGTTGTTCAAAGGAGTAGAATTAATAAGCAATAAATTAAAAGATACCTTAAAAAATAAAGGGTTAGAGCAGGTTGAAGTAGAAGTTGGGGAAACATTTGATGCTGAATTACATGAAGCTGTTACGCAAATACCAGCGCCAGACGCTAGCATGAAAGGTAAAATTATTGATATAATTGAAAAAGGCTTCAAGTTAGGGGACCGTATAATAAGGCATCCAAAAGTTGTTGTTGGCAACTAAAAATAGGATATGAAAGAAGATTACTACGACATATTAGGAGTTTCTAAAGGGGCCTCGGCAGCAGAAATTAAAAAAGCATATCGGAAAAAAGCTATTCAATATCATCCTGACAAAAATCCGGGTGATGAGAAAGCCGAAGAAATGTTTAAAAAAGCCGCTGAAGCATACGAGATATTAAGCGACCCAGATAAGAAAGCAAAATACGACCAATATGGCCATGCTGCATTTGAAGGCGGTGGCTTCGGTGGCGGCAATATGAATATGGATGATATCTTCAGTCAGTTTGGAGATATTTTTGGAGGCGCTTTTGGTGGTGGTTTTAGCGGATTTGGCGGTTTTGGTGGCGGTCAAAGAAGAGTAAAAGGTAGCAACCTAAGAATACGCGTTAAACTTACTTTAGAAGAAATTGCCAATGGTGTTGAGAAAAAAGTAAAAGTTAAACGAAAAGTACAAGCTGGTGGAGTTACTTATAAAACATGCCCTACTTGTAATGGCGCGGGACAGGTAACTAAAATTACCAATACCATTTTAGGTAGAATGCAAACTGCCGCAACATGTAGTTCATGTGGTGGTGCCGGACAAGTAATAGATAATAGACCTGCAGGAGCCGATGCTCAAGGTATGATTACCAAAGAAGAAACGGTATCTATAAAAATACCAGCAGGTGTTGAAGAAGGCATGCAATTAAAGGTTTCTGGTAAAGGTAATAATGCGCCTGGTAATGGCGTGCCAGGTGACCTAATAGTAGCCATAGAAACCGTAGAGCACGAAACATTAAAAAGAGAAGGTGATAATTTACATTATGATTTGTATGTAAGTTTCTCTGAAGCAGTCTTAGGCACATCAAAAGAAATAGATGCAGTTGGAGGAAAAGTTCGTATTAAGCTTGAGCCAGGCATACAATCTGGTAAAATTTTACGATTAAGAGGTAAAGGAGTATCTAGCTTAAATGGTTATGGTAACGGAGATTTATTGGTTCATGTTAATGTTTGGACGCCAAAAGAGCTAAATAAAGAACAAAGGGAGTTTTTTGAGCGTATGCAAGCAGATGAAAACTTTGTTCCTAAGCCAGAAAAATCAGACAAAAGCTTTTTTGAAAAGGTAAAAGATATGTTCTCATAGTTTAAATCTATTTTGTTTAACTAAAAAGTGTATATTTGAATTTGATACTTTTATTAGTATCTAATTTTCTTTTTCATAGCAATTTTTTTCCCATCCTTATTTTTTAGGGGTGGGTTTTTCGTTTTTAAGGACGTTATTTTGGACACTTTCGATTGAAAGTATTCTGACTTATTTAGTAATCAATATCCCTATCTTTGATAAAATTTAATACATGGAGCATATACTTGCTGCCAACGGAGTTGTTAAACAATTTGCTGGGCATACAGCGTTAGACAATGTTTCTCTAACAATACCAACAAATTGTATTTATGGTTTATTAGGACCAAATGGTGCAGGTAAAACCACCTTAATAAGGATAATAAATCAAATTACGCACCCAGATAAAGGGGAGGTTCTTTTTGAGGGTGCTCCTTTAATGCCAGAACATATAGCTCAAATAGGTTATTTGCCAGAAGAACGCGGATTATACAAGAGCATGAGAGTTGGTGAGCAAGCTTTATATCTTGCACAATTAAAAGGGTTATCAAAAGCCGAAGCAACCAAACGATTAAAATATTGGTTTGAGCGATTAGAGATTGGTGATTGGTGGAATAAAAAAATTCAGGAGCTATCTAAGGGTATGGCTCAAAAAATTCAATTTGTAGTTACGGTACTTCACCAACCAAAACTTTTAATTTTTGATGAGCCCTTTAGTGGTTTTGACCCCATAAATGCTAACCGAATTAAAGATGAAATACTAGAGTTAAAAAAGCAAGGAACTTCTATTATATTTTCTACACACAGAATGGAGTCTGTTGAAGAACTTTGTGACCACATTACCTTACTAAACAAATCTAAAAAGGTATTAGATGGTAGATTAAAAGATATTAAACAAGCCTATAAAAACAATATATACCAAGTAGGATTGCAGGTTTCAAATGCGAACAAAATTAGTGCTGAAGCAATTTTAAATGGTTTTGATTACGCAGGTTTAGAAATTCTACCAGAAGAAAATCAAATTAACTGCAATATACAGTTGCCAAGCGCAGAAACTTCAACACTTTTGAATGCTCTATCGGCAAAGGGTAACATAAATTATTTTGAAGAAAAAATTCCTTCAGTTAATGAAATATTTATAAAAGCCGTAGAAGAAAACCATTAATGAAAAAACTAAGGCTGATAATAAAAAGAGAATATCTAGCAAAAGTTCGAAACAAGTCTTTTGTGATAATGACTTTTTTAAGTCCCATTCTCATGGTTGGTATGATAGTTCTGATTGCATACCTTACTAAGCTAAATGATAGTGAACAGCGTGTAGTAGCTGTACTAAATGAAAGTAATTATTTTGAAAATTCTTTTAACTCAACCGAAACTTTATCGTTTTTACAGTTTAAAGATATTACACTAGAAAAGGCAAAAGACTCTACAACTGCATTGGGTTTTTATGGGTTGTTATATGTTCCAAATTCTTCGGGTATAGAACAAGTTGCTAAACGAACAGTTTTTTATTCTACAGATAGTCCTATAAGTGAGGTACTCTCTAAAATAGAACGAGTTTTTCAAGATAGATTGAGAGAAAATAGACTACAATCTGCAGGTATTACTGCAAAGCAATATGTAGAGGTAGAAAAAGAATTTGATTTGGCCTTAGCCACTTTCGAAGGCGAACAAAACCTAGAAGATTTAAATATAATTAGAGCCTTGGTAGGAGGGGCATTTGGTTATTTAATAATGATGTTTATTATTATTTATGGTGGTTTTGTAATGCGGAGTGTTATAGAAGAAAAAACAACTCGCATTATTGAAATTATTATTTCTTCAGTAAAACCATTTCAATTAATGTTGGGCAAAATAATTGGCACGTCATTAGCTGGTATTACACAATTCACCATTTGGGTTGTTGCGGGCGGAATATTATTAATAGTTGCTTTGGCAGTTTTTGGTATAGACCCAATGATTTTACTAGATAGGTCAAATATTCAGACTATGACCGCGGGTGCTGCTCAAGATTTTTCTCCAGAAGATTTTGAGAAAATAAAATCTGTTGGTAGAGAAATTTTAAACATACCATGGTTTACCCTTGTGAGTTCTTTTTTACTCTATTTTGTATTAGGTTATTTTATTTACAGTTCAATTTATGCAGCTATTGGTGCAGCTGTAGATAATGAGACTGATACACAACAATTTATATTTCCAATTATATTACCACTTATGTTGGCTATATATGTTGGATTCTTTTCGGTTTTTAGCAATCCGCATGGGCCTATAGCTGTAGGTTTTTCTCTTTTTCCATTAACCTCTCCAATTGTTATGCTAATGCGGTTACCAAGTGGAATTGGTGAAGGTGGTGTACCCTATTGGCAATTTGGGCTATCTATTCTATTTTTGGTTTTAACTTTTATAGCCATAGTTTGGCTAGCAGCTAAAATTTATAGAGTTGGAATTTTAATGTACGGTAAAAAACCAAGTTATAAAGAGCTGTACAAATGGTTAAAATATTAGGTGGATTAATGCTAGTAGTACCTCAAGAAATAAAAGAAATTATTGAAGAAGATGTATGGGGTTCCATCAAAGAATTCTTAAATCTTGGTTTTCATATACCCACGGGAGAGAGTACAATACATCTAACCGTTGGTCTTTTAATTCTATTAATAGTAGCATTTATTTTTACCACCTATTTGCTAAACTGGTTAAGAAAATTTCTAACCCGAAAAATGGAGCAAGATGACAAACTTAAATTTATAAGTGTTTTTAAGTTTGCCAGGTACATAATTTATCTAGTAGTTATTCTTTTAACATTAAGTGCTGCAGGTATTAATGTTACCGTTATTTTAACCGCCTCGGCCGCCCTGTTCGTGGGTTTGGGTTTAGCGCTTCAAGAGCTATTTCAAGACATTATAGGAGGTATTTTTATTATTGTAGATAAATCGTTAAGAGTAGGAGATGTGGTTTCTATCGATGGAAAAGTAGGAAAGGTTTTTGAAATTAAACTGCGAACAACAAGAGCAATTACTAGAGATGATAAGGTAATTATTATTCCCAACCATAAATTTATAAGTGATATTGTCTACAACCATACCCAAAATCACAAAACAACAAGAGAAGCTGTAAGCGTTGGTGTTGCTTATGGTAGTGATGTTGATTTGGTAACCCAATTGCTTATTGAAACCGCTGCTGAACAAAAAGGCGTACTTAAAAATCCAAAAGCATTTGTAACTTTTGATGATTTTGGAGATTCAGCTTTAATATTTTCTATTCACTTTTTTACTAACGATAGTTTTAGTGATCCTAAAATAAAGAGCGGGATTAGATATATCATAGATAAGAAATTTAGAGAAAACAACGTTACTATTCCGTTCCCACAAAGAGATGTACATCTTTTTCAAAAATAATTAGTGAAATCTAAGTTGTTTATAATTTTATGGTGTTGTACAACATTTTTGTTGACAGCTACCTGTATTGCGCAAAGCTCAGACCTCTTTAGAGTTGAAGGTTTAAATATTCCTAAGAATGATGCAGGTATCACAACTACTAGGTTTAAAGGGGTGTTGAATATACCTTTTGAAGTTTCAAAAGAAACATATTTAATTATAGGAAGTGAGTATAATTTCTTTAACATTAAGTATGATAAGCAATTTCCATTTGATACTGCCGATTTGGAACGTTTGCACATATTAGATTTAAATATTGGCTACGTTACTAAATGGAATGAAAATTGGCGTTTAATTGCCATTCTAACTCCACGTTTAGCTTCTAATTTTAGTGGAAGCACATTATCAGACGATTTCTTTTTTAACGCCACAGCCACCTTATTAAAAAGTGTAAATAACACAGATAAACCATTTAGAATTATAGCAGGTTTAAGTTTTAACAGTACTACAGGCTTACCATTTCCATTACCCATTATTAGCTATTACAAAAAATTTCATCCTAATTGGTCGTACACCATGGGTACCACAAGAAGCAATTTAAAATACCATTGGAAAAAACAGTCTTTACAATTGGCATTATTATTGGACGGTTATTTTATAAATGTTCAAAACAATATAGAACTACCAGAAGGTCGAGTAGGCTCTAAGCTATCACTATCGGCCGTAGTTTCTGGTTTAGAATATCAATATAGAATTACGGATGAATTTTCGTTTTTTGCTGTTGCGGGTCAGACTTTATATCAATCAGCAATATTAAGAGGAGACAATCAACAGCGTGTTTTTACCCTTAATGAAGAATCTAATCTGTATTTTAGAACGGGATTTAAATTATCAATTTTTTAAAGTAAGACATATGTCAAAAATACTAGTCATTGAAGATGAAGCTGCTATAAGAAGAGTATTGGTAAAAATACTTAGTGAAGAAAGTGATTCTTATCAAGTTCAAGAGTCTGAAGATGGAGTAAAAGGACTGGAGTTACTTAAAAAAGAAGATTTTGACTTGGTGCTTTGTGATATTAAAATGCCAAAAATGGATGGCGTTGAAGTCTTAGAAAGTGTTAAGAAAATTAAGCCCGAAATACCATTTATTATGATTTCTGGGCACGGTGATTTAGATACTGCGGTAAATACCATGCGCTTAGGTGCATTTGATTACATTTCTAAGCCACCAGATTTAAATAGATTATTAACCACAGTTAGAAATGCCTTAGATAGAAAAGAACTAGTGGTTGAGAATAAAATTCTAAAAAAGAAGGTAAGTAAGAATTATGAAATGATTGGCGATAGCAGCGAAATCAATACTATAAAGGATATTATTGAAAAAGTTGCTCCAACAGATGCTCGTGTATTGATTACGGGTTCAAACGGTACCGGTAAAGAGTTGGTTGCGCATTGGTTACATCAAAAAAGTCCGCGTTCATCTAGTCCGTTTATTGAGGTTAACTGCGCTGCAATACCTTCAGAATTAATTGAAAGTGAATTATTTGGTCACGTTAAAGGGGCATTTACTTCAGCAGTAAAAGACAGGGCAGGTAAATTTGAAGCAGCAAATAAAGGCACTATATTTTTAGATGAAATAGGTGATATGAGTTTATCTGCACAGGCAAAAGTGTTACGTGTGCTTCAAGAAAATAAATTATCTAGAGTAGGTTCAGATAAAGATATTAAGGTCGATGTTAGGGTTTTCGCAGCTACCAATAAAGACCTCAAAAAAGAAATTGCTGACGGTAATTTCAGAGAAGATTTATATCATAGACTTGCAGTAATTTTAATAAAAGTCCCCGCTTTAAATGACCGTAGAAATGATATTCCTTTATTGATAAATCATTTTGCTAAAAAGATAGCTCAAGAACAAGGAACTGCCTTAAAAACATTTTCAGATAAAGCCATCGAACTTTTAAAAGGATACGATTGGACAGGCAATATACGAGAGCTGCGCAACGTAGTTGAACGACTAATAATTTTGGGCGGTAAAGAAGTAAGTGAAGAGGATGTAAAGCTTTTTGCAAGCAAATAGCTTATTCTTCTAATTTACAACCTTCTAAACTAATAAGTGCTTTTAAAGATATTTCGTAAATACGTTTGTGATAATCTCGTCTGGTTTCAGAAAGTGATTCATCTTTTAGCCGTTCTTTAGAGATATTTACAACTCTACTAATGAAACTAAAGGCCTCTTCACATTCAACGTTATTTACAACATCATTTAAAGATGCTTTATAAGTTTCAATTGTTTCGTTAATTCGTTCTTGTCTTAATTTGCCTTCTGGCTTAACTACTTCACCCTTGGTTTTGTAGGCTTTTTGAGTATTCATTTCTAGAACATTATCGCCGTAAAAACTTTCACTTTCTTTTTCGAAGTCTTTAAGTAATTGAATACTTAATATAGTATTACTGTAGGCAATTTGTAAATACTCTTTAGATTTCGGAATTAAATTGCTTTCAGAGGCGTAGGTAAGGTTAGATGCTGTTAAGTCTAGATGTTTGTTAGCAACTAAGCAACCGCAATCTGTAAATAAAGTTTTTGTTTTTGGTAGCGTAGTTAGTGCCTTTTGACTGTAGAATTTTATCATTTCTAAATCATTGGAATTTAATGCACTATGTACTTGATTTCTTATAAGTTCAATGTTATTAGTTGCAAACTCACAAGCGTTGTACGTTTTAAATGAGGCCATCATATAAAAACCAATAAGGGCCAAAATCAAACAAATAAAAAAGACGATTTTTTTGTAGGTTTTCACAGTTAAAAAGATTTGGACCACTAAAATTAAGAGGTGGTATTCTTTAGGCGAAAAAACATCGGTATTCTTCCAATTTATTCTTTCAGAAACCTTCAATAAATAGAGTTTCTGCTAAAATGCATTGTTTTCTCTTTGAAAGGAATAGCATAAAAACTATATTCAACTTATGAAGCAAATTAGTTGGCAAAAGTTCAAAGTAGATAAACCCACTGTTTTAAAAAACTTTACTACTTATGAAGATTTTGGTTTATCTAAAGATGAGCTAAAAGATGAGTTAAAAGACATTCGTAGAGACCTAGGTAAATTTCAAGACACCATGTATGCACATGCAAAATATAGTGTCTTAATATGTTTACAGGGTATGGATACAGCCGGTAAGGATAGTTTAATTAGAGAGGTTTTTAAAGACTTTAATGTGAGAGGTATTGTAGTGCATAGCTTTAAAGTTCCCAGCACTAAAGAGCTTAAACACGATTATCTCTGGAGACATTATATTGCTTTACCAGAACGTGGAAAATTTGGAGTGTTTAATAGAACACATTATGAAAATGTATTGGTCACAAAAGTACACCCAGAATATATCTTGGGTGAAAACATACCGCATATAAACTCAATTTCAGATATTAATGATGAATTCTGGGAGAATAGATACCGGCAAATAAATGATTTTGAGCGCCACATTAGCGAAAACGGTACACTAATTTTTAAGTTTTACTTAAATCTCTCAATAGAAGAACAAAGCCGTAGACTTTTACGCAGAATTCGATTAAAGGAAAAAAATTGGAAATTTTCACCTAGTGATATGAAAGAGCGTAAACTATGGCATAGTTATCAAGAATGCTACCAAAAAGTTATCGACAAAACATCAAAGCCTCATGCTCCTTGGTATGTTATCCCTGCTGATAATAAGAAAGCGGCTCGGCTTTTAGTGGCGAGTATTTTATTGAATGAGTTAAAAAAATACAAAGACATAGAAGAACCTGAACTTAGTGAAGAAATAAAAACTAACTTGGAAACTTTCAGACAAGAACTAGAAAAAGAACAATGAGAAAATTAGTAGTTGTAGCCCTTCTATTTAGTGTTGTTAATGTAATAGCACAGCAAGAAGATGAAAAGCAAATTAAAAAAATTTATGATACGTCTTTAACGGCACCTCAGGCGTATGAATGGTTAAATTATTTATCCAATCAAATTGGTGGTCGTTTGTCAGGTTCAGTACAAGCGCAAGAAGCTGTTGAATATACTAAAAGGCAATTAGATTCTTTAGGTTTAGATAGAGTTTGGCTACAACCAGTTATGGTGCCAAAATGGGTGCGCGGCACACCAGAATACGCTTATTTTGAAACTAAACCTGGTCATACCACAAATGTTCCTATTTGTGCGCTTGGGGGTTCAGTCGCAACTAAAGAAGGGGGACTAAAGGCAAACATAATTGAGGTTCAAGGTATAGAAGAACTGGAAAAACTTGGACGAGCTAAAATTGAAGGTAAAATAGTATTCTACAATAGACCTATGAATCCTACCCTAATTAGTACATTCTCCTCTTATGGTGGATGTGTTGATCAGCGGTATTCTGGTGCCGCCGAAGCTGGTAAATATGGTGCAGCAGGAGTAATTGTTCGTTCCATGAACTTACGATTAGATGATTATCCGCATACCGGTTCTATGAGTTATGGCGATACACCAGTGGAAAATCGTATACCGGCAGCTGCAATCAGCACTAATTCAGCTGAACTATTAAGTACTACTTTAAAATTAAATCCTAACGTTAAGTTTTATTTCAATCAAAATTGCAAACAATATGATGATGTGAAGTCTTATAATGTTATTGGTGAGATTACCGGAAACGAATTTCCGAACGAAATAATGGTTGTTGGCGGACATTTAGATTCTTGGGATTTAGGCGATGGATCACACGATGATGGTGCAGGTTGTGTTCAAAGTATGGATGTGTTACGATTATTTAAGGCCACTGGTTACCAACCAAAGCGAACATTACGTGTTGTACTTTTTATGAATGAAGAAAATGGTTTACGAGGCGGTAACAAATATGCCGAAGTAGCAAAGAATAAAAAAGAAACTCATGTATTTGCTTTAGAAAGTGATGCTGGCGGATTTAGCCCAAGAGGTTTTTCTTTTGATTGTTCAGACACCAATTTTGAAAAAATTAGTAGCTGGAAACCCCTATTTGAGCCGTATTTGATTCACATGTTTGTTAGAGGTGGAAGTGGAGCAGATGTTGGCCCCTTAAAAGATGAAAATATTGTGCTTTCTGGCTTAAGACCAGATAGCCAGCGCTATTTTGACCATCACCATGCGGAAAATGATACTTTTGAACACGTAAATCAACGAGAATTGCAGCTAGGTGCAGCAACAATGGCGAGTTTAGTGTATTTGGTAGATAAATATGGTTTTGACCAACCAATTAAAATTAAAGGTTAATCATTTGTAGTAATCAATTGCGCTTTAATTTTTTTTCGGCCTCTGTTTACAGTAGATAATATACTATTGAGGTATTTAGTTATTGGAGCTTCAACATATCTGTTTAAAATATAGCTTAATACCAACATGAACAGAATTGTAAAGGAGAGAATAACATATTTGTTGAGATATTCATTTAGATTATTAAAAATAATGTAACCAATATTTTGGTGCAATAGATATAAAGGGTAAGTTAATATTCCAAGATATATAAAGAAAGGTTTATTAAGAAACTTCAGTTTATTTCTAACTATTAGAAACACCAATAAGTACATTAAAACTACTAATCCTACAACCAAGGGTTCAGAGGCATCGGTTTTAAAATACATAGCTGCACCCATGATGAAATGCAATCTATGATAAACAGACAGCAAAACACATGTGATTAAGGCCATACCATTCACTACCGTAATTTTATTAGTTTTATACATTCTAGCCATTAGCATGCCAGCAATAAAGGCAGGGGCCCATTCTAAGATTAACGCAAGATTTGCCAAAAACATAATAGTTGTATGCGAAAAGAAAACGTATAATACACTCAAGCCTAGCCAGAGATACGCACAAGCTTCTATGGTAACCTTTTTAAAGTGCTGTATGGCTACATAAACGGCAGAGAGTAAATAGAATTTAACTTCAATAACCATAGTCCAATAAACACCATCTAATGCTTCAATATCCATTAAATCATGCATTAAAGTAAGGTTAGCTAAAAACTGCGTAAAACTTGCATTAAACCGTGGAGCGCCAAAAAGTACAATTACAAGATAAGTTATAAGTGCACAAACCCAGTATACAGAAAAAACACGTAAAACTCTAGATTTAACGTATTCTCGTAGTGTTTTTCCCCTAATAGAAAGTGTAATTACAAAACCACTAATGATAAAGAATAGGTCAATGAATACAAAGAAGTATTTCATCCAATCTCCTAATTCTTCAAAACTAATAACACTTAAATTGTCAGCTCTATATCCTCTAAAAAGATAATGCGCTAAAACAATTCCCATAGCGGCTATAAATCTTAACAAATCTATTTGATAAAACCGCTTCGATTGTTTAGAGTCAGGTTTAAAACCTTGATCAGTCATTAGTTAGTATAAGTTGATAAATGTTAATGAATCCATAAAAATAATGGTAACAATCTCTGTAAGTGTATTTTTTACTCAAAAGGGAAATATTTTCGTTGAACAACAAAAATGTAAAGGGTTATCTTTGCAAACCAAATAAAAAAAAGCAGCATGCAAGACGGAATTTACGCTAAATTCAATACAACAAAAGGTGAAATTTTGGTAAAGCTTACACATGATAAGACCCCTGCTACCGTAGGTAATTTTGTGGCTTTAGCAGAAGGTAATATGGAAAATGGGGCCAAACCTCAAGGAACACCTTATTATGATGGTTTAAACTTTCACAGAGTTATTCCAGATTTTATGATTCAAGGTGGATGCCCTCAAGGAACAGGTACAGGCTCTCCCGGATATCAATTTGATGACGAAATACATGACGATTTAAAACATGATACCCCTGGAATTTTATCAATGGCTAACGCGGGTCCTGGTACAAACGGAAGTCAATTTTTTATAACACATGTACCTACACCTTGGTTAGATGGCAAACATACCGTATTTGGAAAAGTTGAAAGCGGACAAGAAGTCGTTGATGCCATTGCTCAGGGTGATAAAATTGAAAGCTTAGAAATTGTAAGAGTTGGTGAAGAGGCTGAACAATTTAATGCTATTGAGGCTTTTAGAACTTTTGATGGTGAGAGAGAAAGAAGAATTGCAGAAGCAAAAGAAAAAGCAGAAGCAGAGCTAGAAAAGTTAGCTGCTGGTTTTGAAAAAACAGCATCTGGTCTTCGTTATAAAGTAATTCAAAAAGGTTCTGGTGCCAAAGCAGAAAAAGGGAAAACCGTTTCTGTACATTATGAGGGTAGCCTACCTAATGGTGAAGTATTTGATTCTTCATTTAAACGTAAACAACCAATTGATTTTCAATTAGGAGTGGGGCAAGTAATTTCTGGTTGGGATGAAGGAATTCAACTTTTACAAGTTGGCGATAAAGCTAGGTTTGTTATACCTTCTGATTTAGGATATGGTAGTAGAGGAGCAGGTGGAGTAATTCCTCCAAATGCTACTTTGATATTTGATGTTGAATTAATGAATGTTCAATAAGAAATACCAATATTCATAAAATAAAAGAACCCTTCTCATTTTTGAGAAGGGTTCTTTTATTTAGCTACTCGATTAACACTTACCAAAAGTAAAATGAGGTTAAGAGCCACTAAAAGCAGAAGTACGGTTAAAAAGGTGTTCATTTAAAGGGTATTGTGGTTGTTAAACAATTAAACGTTGAAAAACCCTACTTTGTTTTAACGTTTAATTAGTAATTAGAGGAAAGTTTAAAGAAAAGGTTGCGTAAAAACATAACCAACTTAAAGTAGTAAAAAATTACAATACAACAGAATTAAAATAGCCCATAAAAAAAGCCTTTCAATTTGAAAGGCTTTAAGCAAATATTGCAATTTTCTACTTATACTTGAGTAGCGGCAAATGGGTCTGCAGTAAATCGTAAATACGGTTTAATTTCTTCAACACCCTCTGGAAACATTTCTTTAGCCTCTTTGGTAGGTATCGATGGACTAACCACAACTTTTTCACCATTTTTCCAATTTGCAGGAGTGGCTACTTTATGATTTAAGGTAAGTTGTAGAGAGTCTACAACTCTTAAAAGTTCGTAAAAATTTCTTCCTGTAGACGCCGGGTAAGTCAAGGTTAGTTTTATACTCTTATCAGGCGCTATGATGAATACAGAACGAACCGTAAATTTAGCATCGGCCTTAGGATGAATCATATCATACAACTCAGCAACTTTTCTATCTTCATCAGCAATTATAGGAAAGTTTACTAACGTATTTTGGGTTTCGTTAATATCTTTAATCCATTCGTGATGAGATTCGAGCGGGTCAACGCTCAATGCTATCATTTTTACATTACGCTTATCAAATTCATCTTTAAATTTTGCAGCAGTACCTAATTCAGTTGTACAAACTGGAGTAAAATCTGCTGGGTGAGAAAAAAGAATACCCCAACCATCACCTAAATAATCATAGAAGTTAAGAGTGCCTTGAGAAGTATCTGCTGTAAAATCTGGAGCGGTATCGCCCAATCTTAGTGTTGCCATTTTATGTTGTTTTAAATTCCTATCAAATTTATAGATTAAACAAATTTGCACTGTTTGTGCTGGGTTAAAACTATATTAAAGTTTCTTACTTTTATCCTGACAATAAATTCGCATGGAAAACCTAAAATACCCCATTGGTAAATTTTACAAACCAGAGAATATAACACAGCAAAATATAAAGAGCTGGATAAAAGAAATAGAAGAACTTCCTAAGAAATTTGAAGATTTAGTAGGCACCCTAAATAATGAACAATTAGAAACGCCATATAGACCCGGTGGATGGACTTTAAGACAATTAGTACATCATGTATCTGATAGTCATCATAATAGTTATATACGATTTAAGTGGGCGTTAACAGAGGATACACCCGTAATTAAGGCATATGATGAAAAACAATGGGCTAACCTGTTTGATACAAAATCTGCCCCAATAGATATGTCATTACTGCACCTAAAGGCAATACATGCAAAACTTGTTTATCTTTTAAAAGGATTATCGTCAGAACAATTAAAGAGAACGTTTATACACCCAGAAAATAACCAAGAAACATCTTTAGAAGAAAATGTGGGCAGATATGCATGGCATGGGGCGCATCATTATGCGCATGCTAAAAATCTGATTGAACGTAAAGGATGGTAAATAAGTATGTAATTAAACTTTCCATTTAATATTACATCCAATACTTGGCTTTTGCTCAATGGTAATTGGTTGATTATTTAATAATTGTTCAATTGCGTTGATCAGGTCTTCGCCTGTAAGTGGAATGCCATTACCTGGTCTAGAATCATCTAATTGGCCTCTATAAACCAATTCGAGTTTTTCATTAAATAAGTAGAAATCTGGAGTACAAGCGGCATCATAAGCTTTGGCAATTTCTTGAGTTTCATCATACAAATAGGGAAAGGTATATCCTTCTTTTTCAGCAACTTTTGTCATTAAGTGCGGCGCATCATCTGGATAGTTGACAACATCATTACTAGAGATAGCTATAAAACCAATACTTTTTTTTTGGTATTTTTTGGCTAGAGTTGTTATCATGGGGTTTACATGAATTACAAAAGGACAATGATTACATATAAACATTACCACTGTACCAATTTCTCCTTTAGATTCTTGTAGAGAAAGTTTAGCATTAGTTGTTGTATCAAAAAGTTCAAAGTTGGGAGCTTTAGTTCCTAAGGCTAACATATTACTTGGTGTGCGGGCCATTCTATTTCTTATTTAGCTTAAATTAAGTGGTTGTTCTTGAAAAGACAAAATACAAAGGTTTGTTGATTAAAATAAATCGGAAAGCTTATCTTGTGTTTTCAGAATAAGTAAGGAATACTCTTTTTATCGCAAATTATTTATCATTAAAGCTATAGGATACAATTTATTGAAGATTCTAATTCGTTGTGCACTTTTATTTTACTTTAAAAGAATTAGAATAATTGGTTTAGAAAATGTTCCTAAAAACAAACCTATTCTTTTTTTAAGTAATCATCAAAATGCATTGCTAGATGTACTTTTAATTGTAACTCACGTTTCTGTAAAACCATGGTTTTTAACTAGGGCTGATGTTTTTAATCAAAAAAGACTAATAGGCTTTTTTAATTTTTTACAGATGTTACCTATTTATAGAATTCGTGACGGAAAAAATAAGTTGCAGAAAAATCAACAGGTTTTTGAACGTTGTGCACAATTGTTAGATAAAAATGAAGCTATAGCTTTATTTCCAGAAGCAAATCACAGTTTAAAAAGAAGAGTAAGACCACTTAGTAAAGGATTTACTAGAATAATTAATAGCGCTTTAGAGAGGAATCCTAAAATGGATTTACATTTAATACCTATTGGTCAAAATTATCAAAGGGCAACTGCATTTCCAGATTCATGCTCATTGTATTTTGGAGAGCCTATTATAGTAAAAAATAAACATTCGAACTTAGGCAAAGCAACTATTGAAGACACAAAACAAAAGGTAACATCAGCATTACAAAAGCTTACAGTTCATATTGATGAAGATGTATATGATGGTATTCTAAATGAAATACATAATGTTGATTTCACCAAACCTGAATTAGTAAATGCAGCATTTGATTCCAATACTTATAGTCAGTTGCCAAAAAGTAATACACCTAATTTATTTTCATATTTAAAAGGCTTAGTATTTGAAGTTATCAATTTTCCTGTGATACAAATTTGGCGATTTTGGTTAAAACCAAAAGTTCCTGAAGATGAATTTAAAGATACATTTCGCTTTGGATATGGTCTTTTAGCTATGCCTCTATTTTATTTATTACTGTTAGGGTTGCTATTATTTTTCTTTAAAGTAAAAACGGCATGTTTACTTGTAGTAATCCATGCCGCTTTAAACATAATTTTAATAAAAATGGATTTTACATCATTTGCCCAAAGAAAATAGCATTCATCATTAGTTTATTGGTGCCATACCAAAATGCTCTAAAATTAGTATTGTCTGTAAATAGAATTACGCGACCACTACCCATTCTTCTAGCCTTAAAAGGAACACTGTTCTTTATTAGTTCTTCATTCTCTTCGGAGATATAACCACTTAATAAAGGATTATTGGTGTATTGAATAGGGTTGTTGTAACTATCCTCTTCAGGTTCTAAATAAATATTAGTATTTCTAAATAATGGTAAGCTATTGTTTTTGTACCCAAAGGCCACTGGGTGAGATCTATCAATTTTAGCTTCAAAAATGGCCCCTCCGGTTACTTGAGCACCTCTAAAATCGTTTCTCTGGTCAAATCTTATATTTTTAGCCACAAGGGTATCTTCACGCATTTTTAATTTTAAAAAGTCGTTGTTCTTAAACCAATTAGCAATGGTTCTAAAACCAATTACTGTTCCACCATTTCTAACCCAAGTTTTTAGTTTTTCAGCGCCTTTTTTATCTAACATAGCAGAACCCCAACCACTTGGAATTATGATGTCTGTATATCTACTTAAATCTGTTCTATTAAAATCTTTGGTATCTAATTTGGTTATTTTCATATTGTAACGCGTATCAAATAAATGCCAAATTTCACCTGCGTCATACGAACGAACACCGTCACCTACCAAAATAGCCACTTGCTGTTTTTTAATAGGGTCAAAATCATTACTCCCTAAATCTATACCTTTAGTTAAACCCGTAGAAACAGCGGTGATAGTTAAATGACTTTCTTTAGCAACATCGCTTAAAAAAGTATACAGGTCGTCAGCATTTAAGTTTTGATTTTGAACAGGAATCATAATAGTTCCGTAATCATAACTTTTGCTTTGTAATGTAAATGGGGTTTTGGCAACTTTAGCCCGAATACCTTTATTCACAATTGCATTCAAAGCTTTTGGAGAGTAATACTCATGCCACTCAAATAAATATGCATATGCACTCTTACCAGTCACACCGCCTTGTAGAGGTTCAAGTTTTGTGATTTCATTGCCTGCATTAGTTAAAGTAGTTAACTCTGTATAATCTAAATTGAATGCAAGAGGAAAAGTCCACGCAGAAATATCATAGAACAAACTATCTGTGAATTGTGTTCTTTTTTCAAACATAGCTCTTATCAGTCTCGGATTTTTTTGATTCATAGGAACTACGTAGGCGTTACCTTTTTTATATTGCTTACCATTAATTTTAGCATCACTAGCAAGTTCATGAAACTTTATTTTATGACGTTCTAAGATTTCAGCTAAATGCCAAGTTTTGGCTGCATCTTTTTCATCACCAAAAACATAAGCTTTTGTTCTATTACTAGCACCTTCAGAAAGAATGTCTTTGTAATATTGACGTTGGTAATCTAAAATTTTTGAACGCATATTTTTTGCAGCTTCAATAGTAGATAGAGCTGTCGTAAATTGATTTCTTACAGTAAATGGAAAGGTGAGAATACCATTTTCACTCTCCTGAATATGTCCTCTAGAACTACCTTGCTCAAATAAAATGCCAATACTACCATTTACATCAGGAAAAGTAGAACCCTTACCGTAATAGTAATCATCATAATTTTCTTCTGAATAATATAGGGAGCCAATTTTATCTAAAGCTTTGGCATGATAGGTTCCAATTTCTGCAGTTAGTTCCTGGTTAATTTTCGGCGTTAACGGATGTACTCTCGTAGGTTCACCTGGCTGAAAGAAAAATGTACTATTCGTGCCCATTTCATGATGATCAGTTAGAATATTAGGTAACCATTTGTGAAACGTTTTTATACGAGCCCTACTTTCTGGTAATTGTACTGGTAACCAGTCTCTATTCATATCAAACCAATAATGATTTGTTCTACCTCCAGGCCAAACCTCACTATATTCTCTATCGTTAGGGTCTGGATTTAAATTTTGACTTCTGTGAACGTTAGCCCAATACGCAAAACGTTGTAAACCGTCTGGATTAAAACTAGGGTCTAAAAGAATAATGGTATTACCTAATAGACTTTCAATTTCAGAGCCTTGAGCTGCAGCTAAATAGTACGCATAGGCTAATGCAGCATTAGAACCACTTGGCTCGTTACCATGTATAGAAAACCCTTGATAAACCACAATAGGCATGTCTGCAGTATTTAAGCTGGCACCAGATTTTTCTGTTAAAGCAATATGGTCCGCTCTTATTTTATCAATGTTGTTATGATTTTCAGGAGTTGTTACGGTTAACAAAAGAATTGGTCTACCTTCAAAAGTCTGTCCCCTATTTTCAATAGTAATTCTATCACTTGCTGCAGCAAGAGTTTGCATGTAAAACATTAATTTATCATGTGTAACATGCCATTCGCCCACCTCATGACCTATAATTTGTTTAGGAGTTGGAATCGCCGAATCGTAAGTAACATTTTGTGGTAGATAATAATCTAAAGTCAGCTCTTCTTGAGCAGATAACCAAGAAGTAAATAGTACTGTGAGAAGTAGAAATTTAAATTTCATTTGAGTTGATTTGAATTAGTCAACTCCTAAAATAAAGAACGGCCTGTTAAAACAGGCCGTTCAATGTAATTTTTAAGTTTTTTTTTAAATATCGTCAAAATCTACATCAGTAAAACTTTCAACATCAGAAGTATTTTCTTCATCTACTTTGTTAAAATCTTTCTGATGTCTTTCTGAAATCACTTCCATTCCCTTTTCATCAACAATGTAATCCATCATTTCTGTCATAATGTCTTTAAATGCCGTAAAATCTTCTTTGTATAAATAGATTTTGTGCTTTTTGTAATGAAAAGAACCATCATCATGTGTAAACTTTTTACTTTCTGTAATGGTTAAGTAATAATCGCCTGCTTTTGTGCTTCTTACATCAAAGAAGTAAGTGCGTCTGCCGGCTCTAAGTACCTTAGAATAAATTTCTTCTTGATCCATTAAATCTTTTCCCCCCATGGTAATTTATGTATCTTAAACTTTAGTTTATTCAACCAAAAATGTGAAAAAAAAGTTAATCAACCAACTTTTGAGGAATGTTTGTCTGTTAACTGGTCTAAATACAGCTCTTTGTAATAACCTTCAGTAGCATTTAGTTTATCATGAGTACCCTCTTGTAAAACTATACCATCTTCTAGCACCAAAATTTTGTCTGCATTCTTAGCTGAAGAAACTCTATGACTTACTATTAGTGTAGTTTTAGCTTTAGATTCTTTTTGAAGATTGGTAAGTATTTCTTCTTCAGTTTCCGTGTCAACGGCGGATAAACAATCATCAAAGAGATAAATTGTAGGATCCTTCATTAAGGCTCTAGCAATTGAAACACGTTGTTTTTGACCTCCACTAAGTGTAATTCCTCGTTCACCTAAAATAGTATCATATTTTTTATTAAAGCCCATAATGTTATTATGAACCGCTGCTTTTTTTGCAACGTTTTCTATTTCTTCTTGAGTAGCATTCTCTTTTCCAAAACGAATATTATTTGCTATGGTATCAGAAAATAAAAATGCATCTTGTGGTACGGCACCAATAGCACTTCGTAGAGAATCTAAATTTAATTTTTGAACGGGCACATCATCAATTAATATTTCGCCAGATGAGACATCATACAAACGGGCTACTAAATCTAAAATGGTAGATTTACCAGAGCCTGTTTTACCTAAAAAAGCTACTGTTTGTCCGGGCTCAATAGTAAAAGAAACATTATTAAGTGCAGTAATTTCAGTATCCTCATAAGTAAAAGACACATTTTTGAACTCTATTTTACCCTCAACAGGAGTTGGTTTTTGTTCTGTATTGGTAATAGAAGGTTGTTCATTTAAAAACTCATTAATTCTTTTTTGTGAAGCCTCTGCCCGTTGCACAATTGATGTTAACCAACCTACTACTGCCACTGGCCATGTTAACATATTAACGTAAAGAATAAATTCTGCAATTATACCTACAGATGTAATAGTGCCATTAATATATTGTTTGCCACCAATGTAAATCACTAAAATGTTACTTATACCAATTAGCAAAATCATTAAAGGGAAAAACCAAGCATTTACTTTGGCTAAAGACATGCTAGTTTCTTTTCCTTCATGAGCTAAAGATTTTAATTCACTATTCATTTTTGGTTCTAAACCGTAAGCTTTAATAACCGAAACTCCAGAAAATGATTCTTGTGTGAATGTAGAAAGGTTAGATAAAAACTCTTGAACTTTAGTACTTCTCTGATGAATTATTTTACTTATTTGATAAATAAGAATGGACAAAAAAGGTAAGGGTAATAAAGTGTAAGCGGCCAACGTTGGCGCTTTAATAAACATTAATGGTATTAAACACGCAAATAAGGTTAGCGTTTGTATACCATACATAATAGCAGGCCCTGCATACATTCTAACTTGTCCAACATCCTCACTAATACGGTTCATTAAATCACCAATTCTATTTTTTTTATAAAAATTGAGACTTAATAATTGATAATGGTCAAATACTTCATTTTTTAAATCGTATTCAATATATCTAGAAACATTTATAATAGTTTGGCGCATTAAAAAAGTAAACAAGGCTGATAATAAAGCCGCACCAATAATTATTAATATATATTCTAACAGAAGAGATTCTGCTTCTGGCACAGATAAAGTTCCGTTCACCGAGCCTTCAACAGCCTTAATAGATTTGTTAACATAAGAAGGCATAACAAGAGAAAACACTCTTGCAATAATTGTAATAATTACCCCTAAAAGCAGCTTAAGCCAATATTTTTTAAGGTATTTATTGAGGTATTGTAATTCTTTCATGTACTAATTGAAGAAGTTCATTAAGCCAACAATTGTCAAAGATAGGGTTTACTTATTTCGTTTAATGTTATAAAACTGATAAGATAGCACCAAGAGGTAGGTAGACTAAAAATATAATTCTAATTTAGCCGCGTGAACCATCACCAACCAACAAAATAGTTCTTTTAGATGTTAACAAGAAGACACATTCGTGTTAAAGTAATGCAATGTATTTACGCACTCATTCAGTCTAACGATGAGTCGTTACAAAAACAAGAAAAGTTTTTGAAGTTCAGTATCGATAATATGTATACGCTCTATTTATTAATGCTGAGTTTTCTAATAGAGTTACACAGACTAGCACAAAAGCATGTTTCCTCTAAAAAATATTTATCTTCAAAAGAGGATTCCTATCCTGATAAAAACAAATTTGTTAGTAACCGTTTACTAGTACAATTAACTTCTAATGAAGCTCTAAAATCAGAGCTAAGTAAGCGAAAGCTTGAGCATTGGGATATTAATGAGGAATACGTAAAGGTTGTCTATAAAGAAATGACAAACCACAAGTTGTACAAAAAATACATGCAACAAGAAGGTTCTGATTTTGAAGCGGATAAAGAGTTAGTTCTAGCTATATTTAAAGACTTAGTTGCTCCCAACGATAAAATTTATGACTTTTTCGAAGATGAAAGGCTTACTTGGGTAGATGATATTCCAATAGTAAACACTTTTATTTTAAAAAGATTACGCAAGGCTTCTTTAGAGAACAACCCTAATTTTTTTACACCTAAGTTGTATAAAGATGAACAAGACTTGGTCTATGCAAATGAACTTTTAACAAAAACACTCTTAACTAATGATAAATTAGAAAAAGAGATAGAGGGTAAAACACCAAATTGGGATAAAGATAGAATCGCAGAAATAGATTATATTCTTTTAAAAATGGCTATTTGCGAATTGTTGAACTTTTCATCAATACCAGAAAAAGTTACCATCAATGAGTATTTAGAAATTGCTAAAGAATATTCTACGCCAAAAAGTAGCATATTTATTAATGGTATTTTAGATAAGTTAGTTAAAGAATATAAAGCAGAGGGTAAACTCCAAAAAATAGGAAGAGGTTTACTTTAATGCATAATTCATTATTTTTACAAAAATTTAAAAGTCAAGAAATGAAGAGAATATTTGGTTTACTAAGTTTTTCGGCGCTTGTTTTGTTTTCAACTTCTTGCAAAGACAAGGCAGCTGATAAGGTTAATACAGAAAATGTAGAAGTAGCGGCTAATAGAGATGTTGCACAAAGAAAAGTAGCAAAAATGGCATTTGAAAAAATGGAACATGACTTTGGTACTATTGAACAAGGAACTCCGCAAGAAACTACATTTAAATTTACTAATACTGGTGATGCTCCTTTGATTATTACAAATGCAAAAGCAAGTTGTGGTTGTACAGTGCCAGAATGGCCAAAAGACAAACCAATTGCTCCAGGTGATACTGGTGAGTTGTTAGTTAAGTTTAATGGTTCTGGTCAAAACCAAGTAACTAAAACTATTACGGTAACTGCAAATACAGAAAAAGGTCAAGAGTTATTGCGTATTAAAGCATTTGTAAACCCTAAAGGAACTGCAGCTGCTGGACCAGTTAAAAGCTAAATTTTAGATGGAAGGATTAGGACAATTTCTACCCTTATTGTTAATTTTTGTAGTAGCTTATTTTTTTATGATAAGACCACAAATTAAAAGACAAAAGGATGAAAAAAAGTTTGCTTCAGAATTAAAAAGAGGTGACAAAGTAATGACCAAAGGTGGTTTGTATGGCAAGATTGTTGATTTAAATGAAGATAACAATTCTTGCATTATAGAAACCATGGCTGGTAAACTTAAATTTGATAGGTCTGCCATTTCTATGGAAGGCAGTCAAAAACTGAAACCTGCGGCAAAAAAGAATTAAGAGTTCTTAGAAAAATTCTAAAAAGCCCCGACCACATGGTCGGGGCTTTTTTTATTATCTTATGGCTAGTAATCAACTTTATATACCGCCATGCAAAACCGAAGAAACTTCATAAAATCAGGTTCACTCTACCTCTCAGCTTTGGGAACTTCATTTTTATTTCCGACTGAGCTTTTAGCTACCATGCGAAAGCAAGTAAGTGCTAATGATAAAATTCAGTTTGCTTTAATAGGTTGTCGTGGCATGGGTTTTACCAATCTACTTTCGTTTTTGAAAAAGAGCGAGGTAGAACTTGTTGCTTTGTGTGATGTTGATGAAAATGTTTTGCGTGAAAAAACTGCTGAATTAGAAAAAGCAAATATTAAAAAACCCAAATGGTATACAGATTACAGAAAGGTATTAGAAGACAAAGATGTTGATTTTGTAATCATAGGAACGCCAGACCACTGGCACTGTTTGCAATTATGTGATGCTTTAGATGCAGGTAAAGATGCATATTGTGAAAAACCAATTGCCAATTCTATAGAAGAATGTGAACTTATGTTACGTAAAGTGACTAACTCAAATAGAATAGTTCAAATAGGGCAATGGCAACGCAGTCAACCTCATTTTGTAGATGCTATTAATTATGTGCATTCAGGTAAATTGGGTCAAATTAGGTTGGTTAAAACATGGGCTTACCAAGGTTGGATGGGTTCCATACCTAAAGTTGCAGATAGTACTGTACCAGTTGGGGTAGATTATAAAATGTGGTTAGGCCCAGCAGAAAATAGACCGTTTAATAGAAATAGATTTCATTTTTCGTTTAGGTGGTTTTGGGATTACGCAGGAGGTTTGATGACGGATTGGGGTGTGCATTTAATTGATTATGCGTTATACGGGATGAAGGCTTCTGACCCCAAATCAGTCATGGCTATTGGCGGTAAGTACGCTTACCCAGATGATGCTCAAGAAACCCCTGACACCTTACAAACTGTTTACGAGTTTGATAACTTTTCATTGCTTTGGGAGCATGCTACGGGCATAGATAACGGTAATTATGGTCGAGACCACGGTATTGCATTTATTGGAAATAACGGAACATTAGTTTTAAATAGAGGAGGTTGGGAGGTAATTCCTGAAAATGACCGACCGCATTGGAGTCAAAACAATGGACCAAAAATTGAAGCTGTGCCTTTGCAAAATAGTGATGCTAACGCATTAGACTTACATACAGCAAATTTCTTAGATGCTTTAAAAAGTAAGAGTTCCTCAGATTTAAAAGCACCCTTAAAGGTTGGTTATGATGCGGCTATGGTATGCCATTTGGGCAATGTTGCTTTTAAAACTGGAGAAAGAATTTATTGGGATTCTGCCACAAAAAAGTTATCAAATACCGAAGCAAATTCGCATTTAAAAGCAAATTACCATAACGGTTGGCTGTTACCCAAAGTGTAATTTAACTTTTGCGATATGCATCGTTAAGACCAGTGCCAGACAATATCAGTGGTATTATTTTGGCTAACCTTCGAAGTTTGGTTTTTTCTTGTTTTGCTTGGGATATGTATTCACAAAATTCGTTCTGTTTAAAGGTAGAAAATGTTTCAAATGCGTCTTTTAGTTCTGGGAGCGAATCCAATTCTATTTGTAGTAGTTCTGGAATTTTAAATGAAGAACTTTTCTTTTGGGGTAGAACAACCTTACCCAATTTTTGATTAGCTATAGCTTCTTTCATATATGCTAGAACCCCGTCAGTATCAATTTCTTCAATCTTAGTGAAATTCCAATGCCTCATAGCCTTAGTTTTACCTTTTTGGGCGTTTCGCAATACTTTTTTAGGGTCTTTAAGAAACACGCCGTTAAAAAACCAAACCCCAAAAAAATCTTTAAATCGGCAAATTCCAAAAACATTTTTTTTGCTAATCGTGTAAACAGGTATACCCCATTTACAGGTTTCAACAGCTTCGGTTTTTAAAGCGATATCTCGCAATTTTAAGATGGCATCTTTAAATTGGTCCTCTTGCTCAAAGTAGTCTTCTGCTGTTTTATTTTTCTCCATTTTTATGAATTGTTGTTGCGGTTAATTCACAAATCTTGGCAATTACTAAAACCGCTTTCTCCATACTTTCTAAAGGTATGTATTCATATTTACCATGAAAGTTGTGCCCACCAGCAAAAATATTAGGACACGGTAAACCCATAAAACTCAATTGTGAACCGTCTGTACCTCCTCTAATAGGTTTAATAATAGGCGTAATGCCTAATTGATGCATTGCCTCTTCAGCAATTTCAACAATGTGAAAAACGGGTTCAATTTTCTCACGCATATTTTTGTATTGGTCTTTGATTTCAACAGTCACGCAATCACCATGTTTTTGATTGAGTTTTTCTGCTATGGTATACAAGACTTCTTTTCGAGCATCAAAATGTTGTTGGTCATGATCTCTAATAATAAAATTGAGCTCCGCTTTTTCTATACTTCCGGATATCTTATGAACATGAAAAAATCCTTCACGGTCTGCGGTTTTCTCCGGAACTTCATTGGCTGGTAATAAACTCAAAAATTCATTACTCAATAAAATAGCGTTGACCATTTTATTTTTTGCGTATCCCGGATGAACGCTTTTTCCTTTAAAAATTACGTTGGCTGTTGCCGCATTAAAATTTTCAAATTCTAGCTCACCTAATTGACTTCCGTCAATTGTATAGGCCCATTCTGCGCCAAATTTTTCTACATCAAATTTATGAGCACCCCTACCAATTTCTTCATCAGGTGTAAAACCAATACGTATAGTGCCATGTTCAATTTCCGGATGATTTATGAGATATTCCATTGCCGTAATTATCTCAGCAATACCCGCCTTATCATCTGCTCCTAGTAGTGTTTTACCGTTAGTGGTGATAAGCGTTTGACCCTTGTAATTTAAAAGTTCTTCAAAATAATCAGGAGAAAGCACAATGTTTTCTTTTTCATTTAAAATAATGTCACCACCGTCATAGTTCTCAATAATTTGAGGCTTTACATTAAAAGCCGTAAAATCAGGCGAAGTATCATAATGTGAGATAAACCCTATAGTAGGAACAGCTCTATTTATATTAGAGGGCAATGAGGCCATGATATAACCATTTTCATCAATTGAGACTTCTTGCAAACCTATTTGATGAAGCTCCAAAACTAATTTTTTGGCAAGTACCCATTGTTTCTCAGTACTTGGAGTTTTTTTAGAAATAGGATTACTTTGCGTATCAATAGCTACATAAGCTAAGAATCGGGGGAGTAACTGCTCCATATAATTGCTTTTTATCAAATTTAATGAATGTTCATCCCATTTAGATTTTAAAAAATGCAATAGGTTACTATCTTTCGTGCTTTAATTTTTTTCAGTTTGAAACGATTCATATTTCTAACCATTCTAAGTTTAAGTGTATATTCAAACGCACAAGATGATTGTAATTTAGGTGTTGGTGGCGGGCATCATGAAGAAATAATTAAATTTTTTCAATTGGATTCTATTCAACAAGAAAAATTAAAAAATTGGGGAGCAGAACTAGAATTTAGAAATGAAATATTTAGGATTAGAGCAAAAAGCCTTTTGGAAACACACGCTCAGAGTTCACCCGAAGATTTATTAAAACTGTCTTTAGAATACCGAGTGTTGCTAGATAGTATGCGTGCTAATTTACGATTGTTAGATAAACGCTTGTTAGGTACGTTTAATGATAAGCAATATAACCTTTATGTTGAAATGTGTAATTCTATTAATCGCAGTCCAATTTATTCTACAAGGTTAGCAGTCGAAAAAAAATAAAGAATGCTGTTTGTGCATTTTTAAGTTTTTATTTTTGCTAAAAGCTTTTGAATGTACCACTACCTAATTAAACCACTACTTTTTCTTTTAAACGCAGAAACAGCACATCATTTTTCTTTTAAAATGATAAAAATTCTGACCGCATTAGGTTTAGGAGGTCTTTTTAGAAGTGTGTTTGTAGTAGAAGATGAAAAATTAGAAAAAGAGGTTTTTGGTATTAAATTCAAAAATCCAGTTGGTTTAGCAGCTGGTTTTGATAAAGACGCTAAACTGTATAAAGAATTAGCCAACTTTGGTTTTGGATTTGTTGAAATAGGTACGCTAACGCCAAAACCCCAACTTGGAAATCCTAAAAAGCGGTTATTTCGATTAAAAAAGGATGAAGCCATTATCAACCGAATGGGTTTTAATAATAATGGTGTATTTGAAGCTGTAGAACGCTTAAAGAAGAACAAAAATGTTCTTATTGGAGGTAACATCGGAAAAAACAAGGTAACCCCAAATGAGGATGCGGCAAGAGATTATTTAATCTGCCTAGATGCCTTATTTAAACATGTAGATTATTTTGTAGTAAATGTAAGTTCACCTAATACACCGGGTTTACGACAGTTACAAGATAAAAAGCCGCTTGAGTTTATTTTAAATAGTTTAAAAAGAGAGAGCAAAAAACTGGCTCAAGTACATCAGTTACCAGAAAAACCTATACTATTAAAGATTGCACCAGATTTAACTAATGAGCAGTTAGAAGACATTATTGAAATTGTTGCAAATACCAAAATTGAAGGCGTAATTGCAACCAACACAACAATTTCTAGAAAAGGATTAAAGTCAGATATGTTGTTGGTTGAAGAAGTAGGGGGCCTAAGTGGTAAACCTTTAAAAGATAGAAGCACAGAAGTTATTCGTTTTCTTGCAGAAAAAAGTAACAAAGCTTTTCCAATAATTGGGGTTGGGGGTATACACTCACCACAAGATGCATTAGAAAAATTAAAAGCTGGAGCAGATTTAGTACAATTGTATACTGGTTTTATATACGAAGGTCCAAGTTTGGTTAAGAATATCAATAAAGCTATCTTGAGAGAGGAACACTAAATTCTTTCGCATGAAAAAGTTTTTTCTTGTAGCATTTGCAAT
Source organism: Croceivirga lutea (assembly GCF_014235875.1). Taxonomy (GTDB): domain Bacteria; phylum Bacteroidota; class Bacteroidia; order Flavobacteriales; family Flavobacteriaceae; genus Croceivirga; species Croceivirga lutea. The sequence goes on from NZ_JACJUK010000004.1 coordinate 150,449, forward strand.
TTCTTTTCTGGTAGGTAACGCCCAATCTGATAAAACACCTAAAACGGAATTTACCCAAATGTATTTACCGGTCTGGTTAGAAGCCAAAAGACATTGTTTAGATGTTGCTAAGGCAATGCCAGAAGAGTTGTATTCCTACAAGCCAACTGAGGTTAGTAAAACATTTGGTGAGCAAATGGTGCATATTGCCCACGCTTCTGAGTTACTCACAAAACGCTATGTTTTAGGTATGGATGTAACTCCTAACACACCAGATGCTTCAAAAATGACTAAGGCAGAAATTTTAAAGTTGTTGGAAGATAGTTTTGATTACACCACAAGCATAATTTATACTGTTGAGCAAGATAAATTAGATGAGACCTGTAAAATGTATCATAGCGGAAACATTGTAAGTAGAGCTTTTGCATTATTCTATGTACAAGACCATATGGCTAATCATAGAGCAAAATCTAATCTTTATTTAAGAATGAATGGTATAGAACCACCAGAATACACTTGGTAACTATTCTTTCCAGTAGTCTATAACTAAAACATCTTCAATATGAGGTGAGGCTAGCTCAGTAAAGGCCTTGTGTGCTTTATGAGGCAAATAGGTGCTTCTACCTTCTTCATTTTCAAAGGTTACAAAAAAACAATGGGTAAAACCTTTACTAAGCCCTTCTGGACTATTGTTAGTGCCCCATTCAAAATCTTTAATCTCTTTTATTTTAGAAGGTAGTCCTTCAAAGCTTTCTTCAATAGCTTTTATATTGGCGTCGGTGGCTGATTTTTTAAATTTAAATAATACAACATGTCGTAGTGTTTTGTCACTTTTAATGGTTTTCATTGCCTCTTTATTTGCAGAGTTTGTAAACATTACAAACCCGAATGATATGCTAATGACCATTCCCAGTAACAAAGCGAATAATAAATATTTTGAACGCATTAGCTAGTTTTTTAAGTTGGTACAAAATACAAATCTTAGTGGTTCAAATTCGTATTTTTCTAGAATGAATTTAGAAATACTTATAGGTTTTATAATGGCAACACTTGCGTTGGCAATATCACCAGGGCCAGATAATATTTTTGTCTTAACCTTAAGCCTAGCTCATGGAAGTAAAAAAGGTCTTGCTGTTGTAGCAGGATTAATGACAGGATGCCTAATACATACCACCTTGGTAGCCTTTGGCGTATCAACATTAATTAGAGAAAAGGCAGAATTATTTTGGATTGTAAAAATACTAGGGGTAGTCTACTTACTTTATTTGTCGTTTTTGGTTTATAAAAGTGATGGTCAAATACAAATTTCTAGTTCTGAGCAAGAAAAAAAAGGAGAATGGAGTTTATTTAAAAAAGGATTTTTTATGAATGTACTTAATCCTAAGGTGACTATCTTTTTTTTAGCCTTTTTCCCAGGATTTTTATTTAGTGCTCAGTTACCTACGGTAATCCAATTTTATGTATTAGGCCTCTTGTTTATAGTTGTTTCAAGTTTGGTATTTGGCAGTATTGCCTTAGGAGCCGGTAGTGTTTCAAAGTTTTTATCCCAAACCCCTAAAGTTGGTGTTTTTTTAAGGTGGATGCAGATAGTTGTCTTTTTAGGTATCGCAATTTATTTACTGATAGCTTAAAAACGCTAGCTCTATTTTTTAGAAAAAGCTAAACATATTTACAGTTGAAATAGTGGTAATTTTGAAACATGTCGCAACCTAAAGTTAAAATCATAGAATGTCCTAGAGATGCTATGCAGGGTATAAAACAATTTATTCCTACAGAAAAAAAAGTAAAGTATATTCAAGCATTATTAGGTTGCGGATTTGATACTTTAGATTTTGGAAGCTTTGTATCCCCTAAGGCAATTCCACAAATGGTTGATACTGCTGAAGTGTTAAGTAAGTTAGATTTATCTAAAACCAAAACTAAACTTTTGTCAATAGTAGCTAATGTAAGAGGTGCTAATGACGCTGCAATGCACTCCGAAATTGATTTTTTAGGTTACCCATTCAGTATTTCAGAAAACTTTCAAATGCGTAACACGCATAAAACTATTGCCCAGTCTGTGGATATTTTGAAAGAAATATTAGAAATCGCAGCTAAGAGCAATAAACAAGTGGTCACCTATATTTCTATGGGTTTTGGCAATCCTTATGGAGACCCATGGGATGTTGATGTCGTAGGGGAATGGACCGAAAAATTAGCGGATATGGGTGCTACTATTTTATCGCTTTCTGATACCATTGGCTCATCTACGCCAGAAATAATTACCTATTTGTTTTCTAATCTAATACCCAAATATCCAAAGGTAGAATTTGGGGCCCATTTGCACACCACTCCAACTAAATGGCATGAGAAAGTGGCCTCTGCTTATGAAGCTGGCTGCCGAAGATTTGACGGTGCAATTCAGGGCTTTGGGGGTTGCCCAATGGCTAAAGACGAGCTCACAGGAAATATGCCAACAGAAAAAATGCTCTCATACTTTAATGAGCATAAAATAGATTCTGGTGTTAATTGGTTGGTTTTTGAAGCTGCTTATAATAAAGCCAACGACATTTTTAAAATGTATCATTAAAAAAAGCCCAGCAATGCTGAGCTTTACATTAATTATAGGTTTATTTTTTTACAATCGTAACTCTAAACCAGCATAAACCCCTAACGGATGTCCTGGTCTTAGACCTGCAGGAACCCTAGCTACCGCATAAGTTTCATCAAATAGATTAATGATGTTTGCTGAAATAGCAACATTGTTACTAAATCTGTATTTTCCACCTAAATCAAAAATAAAGTTGGAATCTACCAACTCATTATCAGGTATAGTGCCTGTGCCTGCTTGAGTTCTAAAAGCACCGTTATATTTGGCGTTTAGATTAATCTCATATTTTGAATGTTCAAAAGATAAACTACCATTAAATTGGTGCTTAGAAATATAAGGTAGCTCATCTCCAGCATTAACCGTTCCCCAAATATCATTTTCACTTCCAAAACTGTTTAAGAACTCTGTGTCAGTGAGAGTATAACCTAAAGTAATAGGTAGCGCATACTGTGTTGAATTTGGTAACAAATTATAGTTAACTAAAACTTCTAGACCTTGAACTTTTACTTCGCCCGCATTAAATTGGTCTAAAGAACCTGTGCCTCCGGTTGCAGCCAAATCACTACCTAAGAGATTGCTATAATCATTATAGAAGGCAACCACTTCACCAGAAATTCCGGCATAACTAAATCTGGAGCCTAATTCGTAATTAATACTTTCTTCTGGGTCCTCACCGGGTTGATTACTCGGAGGAGAAAATCCTTTATGCACACCGCCAAAAACAGAAACATTTGAAAAGTTGTAGTTAAATCCTATTCCAGGAATAAATACATCTACATTGTTTTCTCTTTCAGATAAATCAATACCCGTTCTTTCAACATCATTATTTCCATAATTAAGACGATTTAATCTTATGTTTTCATATCTAATACCTGGCATAATAGTCCAATTGTTAAACTTTACCTTGTATTGCGCGTAACTTGCGAATGCTCTTGCTTCACTAATTCTATTTGCGTTTGTTCCAGGAACTCCGGCATTTACTAGTAGCATACTACCATTTGCGATAGCATAATCATCTATCCATTGAAATCTATCTTCTTCATCATAATGATAACGCAAACCTATTTCGATATCATGAAAAGTGTTTTCACCACTCCAATGATAGTCAAGCTTAGATTGTATCCCTGTTGAGTAATATTCACGATTGTTAGCCCTAACATTTAAAAAGTCGTCACCATTACTATCAACAGTACCTTTTGCTAAATCAATATAGCTGGCATACGTATCAACATCACCAAAAACAGTACCTATGCCTTGTCTTTCGCCATCTATGGTAATGAAATCTGTTTTGTACCAGTTTCTATTGAAATCGTTGATATACCCTGTTGTTGTAATAACAAAATAGTCTGAGAATTTAAGGGTATGAGTACCCATAATTTGCAGATGTTCTGTGTTCATTTGGTCTCTCTCAGAACCTACATAGCGTCTAAAGGGGGATGCGTTAAAGTCACTTTGGGTAAGCCCTAGATAAGTTTCGTTTGAGGTTTCATCTGAATATCGAAATTTTAATTCAAATTCTTGATTAACAGCCGCTTCAGGATTTGTGTTTACTTTAAATTTTGCAACCAAATCATTTTTGTCAAACCCAGTATTACCTCCATTGTCAAGTTCTTTAAATCCGTTAGAATTGTAATTAAGATATTCAACGGCGTAACCAAAATTCTTTTTACTATCGCCTAAAAGAGCATGTATACTACCGCTTTGAAAGCTGCCATAACGTGTATTAACAAAGGCCCCAAATTGGTTTGGAACTTCCGTAGAAAGCATATTAATAGCCCCACCCGTGGTATAGGGTCCATATTGTATTTGGCTACTACCTTTTAATATTTCTACAGACTGCATTCTTGAAATTGTAGGAAAGTAATATGCAGAAGGCGCGCTATAGGGAGCAGGTGCAATTAAAACACCATCTTCCATTAAGGTTATTTTGGCGCTTCTTTCAGGAGAAGTACCGCGTAAACTAATATTTGGTCTTAAACCAAAACCATCTTCTTCATATACATTAACTCCAGGAACTTGGCGTAAAGTTCGGTTTACATCTGTATAATTAAATTTCTTAATTTCTTCAGGGGAAATGTAGTAAGACGAACCTGTGCGGTTTTCGGCGGCAAATTTACTTCCAAAAATTTTCTTTGCAGAAATAACCACTTCCATAAGCTTAATGGAGTCTGATTGTTGGTCTTGTGCAAAAGAATTCGCGAATAAAATTAGAGATAAGCTAGTTAGAAAACACTTCATTTATTTAGACTATTTTTAAATAACGACGCAAATCTATTTTACAAAATTGAAATAAAAAAGCTTATTTGGAATAAATAAAAATAACTTAACATTAAGAATTGAATGTCAGTTAATTGTAAATGTTAAAAAAGAAAGCGGCCGAATCCTAAAGGCCGCTTTCAAACGCACTAATTTCATGAGAACACATAAAATTAGTTTTCTGAGTATTCGTATACTAGTTCAGTAGGTTTGAGTAACCTAACTTTATTTTTTGTTGTAAGTAACGTTTTTAATTCCAACAACTCTTGTTGATTTAGTAAAATAATAAAATGTTTTGCACCAACAGATAATGGTATTTTTCTTGGGTTTCTAGAATTGGATAACTGTTCTTCCCAATAGTTTATATCCACTTCAAACAGATATTCTTTAAAAGCTTTCAACTCCCATTCATACAATTCAAAACATAAGTTATTGAAAACCAGCTGAAAAAGTTTGCTTGCGGCACAATAGGTTAGGAGTCCGTTCTTACTGGTTTTAAGTACTTTAAATTGACTACACATGGCGTAAGTTTAACTCAAAATTAAATCTTTATTTAAAACGAGTCTAAATAAAATTAATTAAATTTTTGTGAAAAGTTTATAAGGTAACAGAAACTTTAAAAAGAGTATCTTTGCACGCAATTAATCCGTAATTGCTATGCAAGCTCACCTAAACAAAATCGTTGGAGAAGGTCTTACCTATGACGACGTATTATTAGTTCCAGCATTTTCAGAAGTTTTACCTAGAGAGGTTGATATTCGTTCAAGATTCACCCGTAACATTGGAATAAATGTTCCTGTGGTTTCGGCCGCAATGGATACGGTGACCGAATCGCAGATGGCCATAGCTATGGCTCGTGAGGGGGGTATTGGTGTTTTACATAAAAACATGACCATTGAGCAGCAGGCTATTAAAGTGCGTAAAGTAAAACGTGCTGAAAGTGGAATGATTCTAGACCCAGTTACCCTACCATTAAGTTCTTATGTTAAGGATGCTAAAGCAAGCATGAAAGAACATAGTATTGGAGGTATTCCTATAGTTGATGCAGAAGGAAAGCTCATTGGAATAGTAACAAATAGGGATTTACGTTTTGAAAAGAATAATGATAGACCTATTGGAGAGGTAATGACTTCTGAAAACTTAGTTACCGCAGGCGTAGGTACTACGCTTGAAGAGGCAGAAGACATATTACAAGATCACAAGATTGAAAAGCTTCCGGTAGTTGATGATAACTATAAACTAGTTGGATTAATTACGTTTAGAGATATTACTAAACTTACGCAGAAGCCAATAGCAAATAAAGACCAATATGGTAGGTTGCGTGTTGCAGCAGCAATTGGAGTTACTCCTGATGCTGTTGAACGTGCTGGTGCTTTAGTGGCTGCAGGTATAGACGCCATAATTATTGATACAGCGCACGGTCATACTAAAGGTGTGGTTACTATCTTAAAAGAGGTTAAAAAAGCATATGCTGATTTAGATGTGGTTGTAGGCAACATTGCCACAGGTGAAGCTGCAAAGTATTTAGTTAAAGCAGGTGCTGATGCAGTTAAGGTAGGAATTGGACCTGGTTCAATATGTACAACCCGTGTAGTAGCAGGGGTGGGTTTTCCACAGTTTTCTGCAGTTTTAGAAGTTGCAGCAGCTATAAAAGGTAGTGGTGTACCGGTTATTGCAGATGGTGGAATTAGATATACAGGTGATATACCTAAAGCAATTGCCGCTGGCGCCGATACGGTCATGTTAGGTTCTTTATTAGCTGGCACAAAAGAGTCTCCTGGCGAAACTATTATTTACGAAGGAAGAAAATTTAAAAGCTATCGCGGAATGGGTTCTGTTGAAGCTATGAAAGAAGGAAGTAAAGACCGTTACTTCCAAGATGTTGAAGATGATATTAAAAAATTAGTACCAGAAGGTATCGTAGGTCGTGTACCTTATAAAGGTGAATTGTATGAAAGTATGCATCAATTTATAGGAGGTTTACGCGCGGGTATGGGGTATTGTGGTGCCAAGGATATTCCCACTTTACAAGATTCGGGCAAATTTGTAAAAATCACCTTTAGCGGAATTGCAGAAAGTCACCCACATGATGTAACTATTACCAAGGAGAGTCCGAATTACAGCAGATAAACGTAAAACAAATACAATAAAAAAAGCCCCTCAATAAGGGGCTTTTTTTTATTGTTTGAGTTATTTATTTACCTACGCCTGCGTAGGTTTTCCAATCTTTTTCTTTATAAATATCTTCTCCAAAATATCTAGCAATTTGCAAGAATGGGTCAACCTTTTGGAATCCTGGAACAGGTGATAGCAAATTCATATTTTCATCTAAAAATACAACTGTAGGGTAACTTAAACGGTTCTTCATTAAAGCAGCTGCTAATTGATGGTAACCTCTTCTTCCAGAGGGTACAAACTCAAAAGTTTGACCATCATAGTTTACAGGTTCCTTGCCTTCAGCATCAAACTTAACCATTAAATAATGTTCTTGCATATAAGCGGCAACTTCCGGATTTTGAAAGGTATCCTTATCCATTTTTTTACACCAGCCACACCAATCGGTGTACACATCAATAAATACCTTTTTGGTGTTACCTTCTTTTTGGGTTTCCGCAACAGCCTCTTCGAAAGTTATCCATTCAATTTCTTGGGCAGAAAGCGTAAACGATAATAGTATAAATAGTGTGGAAAGTATAATTCTTAACATAAAATAATAGTTTAGGGGTATAGTCTTCAAACTATACCAAAACTAACGAAAATTATGCCAAATTATTTCGCCTCAGCTTTTAACTTCTTTACTTGAAATAGGTCTTCAACATCTACTTGATTTCTTAAGATATCGTCAAAGGTTTCGCGTTCTCTTATTAAATGCGCTTTGCCTTTGTGCCAAAGAACTTCAGCCGGGCGGTATCTAGAATTATAGTTGCTCGCCATAGTAAAACAATACGCACCTGCATTTTTAAACGCAAGGATATCGCCTTCAGAAATTTCGTTGATTCTACGATTGCTGCCAAATGTATCTGTCTCACAGATGTAACCAACTACTGAATAATAGCGTTCACGCCCTTCTAGATTAGAAATATTTATGATTTCATGCCTAGAGCCATAAAGCATAGGTCTAATTAAATGATTGAATCCAGAATCTACGCTGGCAAAAACGGTTGAAGTGGTTTGTTTAACTACATTTACTTTTGCAAGAAAGAAACCAGCTTCACTAACTAAGAATTTTCCAGGCTCAAACGCAAGGGTGAGCTCTCTTCCATATTCTTTACAGAACTCATTAAATTTGGTCGAAAGTTTTTTTCCTAACTCTTCTACATTGGTTTGAATATCTCCTTCTTTATATGGAACCTTAAAACCACTACCAAAATCAATAAAATCTAGATTTTTAAAATTCTTTGCCGTCTCAAATAAAATTTCTGAAGCGTATAAGAAGACATCAATATCAAGAATATCACTACCGGTATGCATATGAATACCGTTGATGTTCATATTAGTAAGTTCAACAATTCGTAAAAGATGCGGAATCTGATGAATGCTAATTCCAAATTTAGAGTCAATGTGACCTACAGAAATATTGGAATTACCACCAGCCATTACATGCGGATTTACTCTAATACACACCGGTATATCTGGATGCTTACTACCAAATTGTTCTAAAATAGATAGGTTGTCAATATTAATTTGAACTCCTAAAGCAGCCGCTTCTTCAATTTCCTCTAAAGAAACCCCATTTGGTGTATAAATTATTTTTTCTGGAGAAAAACCTGCTAATAGTCCAAGCTTTACTTCTTGTATGGAAACGGTATCTAGTCCGCTACCCAAGCTATTCATCAATTTAAGTATTGCAATATTTGAAAGTGCCTTTACTGCATAGTTAAGTCTAAGACTAGATACATTTTTAAAGGCGTTAGTTAACCTGTTAAATTGTGAACTAATCTTTTCAGAATCATATACGTATACCGGAGCTCCAAATTCTTGGGCAATAGAAAGTAATTGTGTAGCCTGCATCATTAAAATTTTTTATAAAGCTAAGAGAACTGCAAAGTTCACCAAAATTCCTAAAACAATACAAAGAAAAACAACAAAATGTTATATTAATAACAATGCATTATTTTTGGTGGTTTTACTATCGCTTTCTATTTTTAGCCAAATAACCATTATGAAGTTACCGCTATTCCCTTTGCAATCTGTTTTTTATCCTGGAGAAACCGTGCCTTTACACATTTTTGAAGAACGTTATTTGCAATTAATACATGATTGTAGAGAAGACGCTATGACATTTGGCATACCGGTTTACATCAATAATAAGTTGGAGTACGGTACAGAGGTACAATTAGTGGAAGTGGTTAATACTTACGAAAGTGGTGAGTTAGATGTTGTTTGTGTTGCTAGACAGGTATTTAAGCTACTCTCGTTTGAAAATCAAATGGAAGGTAAACTCTATGCAGGAGGAAAAATTGAATTCTTAGATTCTGAATTTAACGCATCAGAAGCATTACGTAAAGAAGTGCTTCAAAAAATAAAAGAACTTTATAGCTTAATGGAAGTTCAAATGCCGCCAACGACTTTAGAAAAATTCAATAGTTATGCATTTGCACACAAAATGGGTCTGTCTTTTGACCAAGAATTTGAATTACTGCAATTAACAGAAGAGACAGAACGATTAAATTATATACTTACTCATTTAGAAAATGCCATTTTAGTACTAAATCAAATAAATAGAACTAAAACAGTAATTGAGTTAAATGGACATTTTAAAAATTTTGACCCTTTAGATTTTAAAGGATTAAAGAATTAAATGTTAACAGTTGAACAAACCAAAGCATTTTTAGAAATAAGATTATTATTTGCGAATAGGGTTTCCTATTTTTGTTCATATTAAAATTCAAAATAGACATGAATCTTCACGAATATCAGGGAAAAGAAATTTTAGCCAGTTTCGGTGTACGTATTCAACGCGGAATTGTTGCTCATAATGCAAAAGAAGCTGTTGATGCTGCAAAGCAGTTAACACAAGAAACGGGTACAGGTTGGCACGTAATTAAAGCGCAAGTACACGCAGGTGGTCGTGGAAAAGGTGGTGGTGTTAAATTAGCCAAAAACCTGAAAGAAGTTGAAGAATTAGCAGGTAGTATAATTGGTATGAACTTAGTTACACCACAAACTTCAGCTGAAGGTAAAAAAGTTCATCAGGTATTAATTGCTGAAGATGTTTACTATCCTGGTGATAGCGAGACAAGTGAGTTCTACATGTCTGTTTTATTAAACAGGGCAACAGGTAGAAACATGATTATGTATTCTACAGAAGGCGGAATGGATATTGAAGAGGTTGCTGAAAAAACACCACACTTAATCTTTACTGAAGAAATTGACCCAGCTGTTGGTTTAATGCCATTTCAAGCACGTAAAATTGCCTTTAATTTAGGTTTATCTGGTACGGCATTTAAAGAGATGACAAAGTTTGTTTCTGCGTTGTACAAAGCATATGTTGAGAGTGATTCAAGTATGTTTGAGATTAATCCAGTGTTGAAGACATCAGATGATAAAATCATGGCCGTAGACGCCAAAGTTACCATTGATGACAACGCTCTTTATCGTAGAAAGACTTACGCTGAAATGCGCGATTTAAGAGAAGAAAATCCTATTGAAGTTGAAGCAAAAGCTGTAGGTTTAAATTACGTTGATTTAGACGGTAACGTTGGTTGTATGGTTAATGGTGCTGGTCTTGCAATGGCCACAATGGATTTAATTAAAATGGCTGGTGGTGAACCTGCAAACTTCTTAGATGTTGGTGGTACTGCAGACGCTAAAAGAGTAGAGGAAGCTTTTAGAATAATTTTAAAAGACCCTAACGTAAAAGCTATTTTAATAAATATTTTTGGAGGCATTGTTCGTTGTGATCGTGTGGCTCAAGGTGTGGTAGATGCCTACAAAAATATGGGAGACGCAATACAGGTACCAATTATAGTTCGTTTACAAGGTACCAATGCAGAAATAGCAAAAGAGATTATTGATAATTCTGGTTTAGCAGTGCATTCAGCTGTACAATTTAAAGAAGCTGCTGATAAAGTAGAAGAGCTTTTGGCTAACTAGTATTTTAATACCTTACTGGAAAAGGGGCCCTTTTGGCCCCTTTTTTATGCTAATTTTTGTGGCGTTGTTCATAGCTGTTTCTAAAGTTTGAGTGCTACTTTAATTACCTAACATTTAGCTAACATTAGCACATTTAATTATCTGTAATAAAGGCGGGCTTTTTACTTCTAATAATTCAACTAATTAGACTAAAGTCTTAACATTCATCTTTAACTTCCTATAAGACGTTGTCATTCTTTATTAAAAAGGTAGGCCTACCTTAATCTAATATACTTTTACTCTAAGGTTAACAAAATTAAATAACCATTAATTCAAAGTTTTGGATAGCAAAAGAAACCTAGTTTGATTTTAGCTTTGCAACGAATTGTAAACCCAGTTTCATTAAAGTTATGTTAAAAGGAAGTTTCAATGTAACATTCGCAAAAATTGAACGTCTTTATAGCATATTCATCAAATTTATCAATCATTAAAAACGAAATCATCATGAGAAAAATTAGTTTATCAATTTTCGCAGCGGCAATTTTTTTAACAACAAGCGCTTTTGCTGCAGACCCCGCTGAAAACCCTTCAAAAGCATTAAGCAATCAAATTCAGTCAATGTTAGTAAACAACAACTTTAATATTGTTGATGACTTGACCGCAGACGTACGTTTTACTGTTAACCAAGAAGGAGAAATCGTTGTCTTATCAATCAACACTGAAAGTGTAGAATTAGAGGGCTTTGTTAAAGGTCGTTTAAATTACCAGAAAGTGGATTTCTCACAGATTGAAGAAGGAAAAATCTATACGGTTCCAGTACGTATATCTGCTTAAAAAACTGGTTATTTGAATTAGCTATAAATCCTGGCAACGCCAGGATTTTGTTATTTATATACGATTCTATCTTTTTTAGAGTTGTACTAATACCAATAGCCAAGAGATTTTATGAGTACTTATGATGAAAAATTGGGCATTCTATCACAGCTAATAGCTTTTGCTAGAGTAGATGAAACTATTAAAGAGTCTGAATATGACTTTATGTTTAATGTGGCTCAGCATTTAGGTGTTAGTAAAAAATCTTTTGATGACTTATTTCATAATTCAACTGAAACATTAGTTTTAAAAGGATTGGGAGATAGGTTGGTTCAATTTCATAGACTCTTACTTTTAATGAATGTTGATCACCAACAAAGTCTTTCAGAGCTCAAGTCTTTACATGAAATTGGGATAAAAATGGGACTATCTCCATCAGCTATAGACCAAGTTCTAGAAACCATGCATTTGTATCCTAACAATGCTATCCCGGCTGATAAACTGATTAAAATCTTTAAAACACACTTCAATTAAGACAAAATGTCACTAATATTCTACTAAAAAGTGTCAAAATGACATAATATTACTATCGGTATAACTTTTGTCCTCTACAGCTTGAAATTAAAAAACAAGTTGAATCAAAAAATATTAAGACATGAGTTTACTAAAAAACAACAACGTATTATTTCCTGCATTGTTTAATGATATGATGACCACAGATTGGTTCGGAGGTTTAGAAAACGATAGAACCCATATTCCTGCTGTAAATATCAAAGAAAACGAAAATGGTTTTGAATTGCACATGGCAATTCCAGGTTTACATAAAGATGATGTTAATATAGAGGTCAATGAAAACATATTAACTATTTCTTCTGAAGTAAAGACTGAAAGGGAAACCAAAGAAGATAATTACACTCGTAAAGAATTCTCTTATGGTGCTTTTAAACGTTCATTTACGTTACCAAAAACCATTGATGAAGATAAAATAAATGCAATTCAAGAAAACGGAGTTTTAAAATTAACCTTGCCTAAAAAACAAGAGGCTTTACCTAAGCCAAAGAGGTTAATTGAAATAGCGTAACAATATTCAGAGTGCACCGTCTAAAGGTGTTTCATGATTGGTTGGTTTCAGCAAAACATTTTGCTGAAATGCTGACAACCACTTGTTGTCAGCGTTTGTTTAGTTGGTTAGTTAAGGAGAGCGTTCCGTGTTTACGGAGCGCTTTCTTTTTATTCTTGCTCTTGCAGCATTTTAATCTCGTCTCGTAATTTCGCGGCTTCCATAAAGTTTAGTTCTTTAGCCGCTTTCTCCATGGCCTTACGTTTATCTCTGATAATTTTATCTTTCTGTTCAGGAGTTAGATATTCTAAATCTGGTTCAGCGGCACGCATAGCTTCTTTTTCAAAATGATATGTCGATACTGAATTTTTAGCCAAAACACTATCTAGACTTTTATTTAGTGCTTTAGGAGTAATGTTATTATCAGTGTTATATTGCATCTGTTTTTCACGGCGATAGTTGGTCTCATCTATTGTTTTCTGCATACTGTCTGTGATTTTATCAGCATACATTATGGCTTTACCATTTAGGTTTCTAGCTGCTCTACCAACCGTTTGGGTTAAGGAGCGATTGCTACGTAAAAAGCCTTCTTTATCAGCATCTAGTATAGTTACCAGTGAAACCTCAGGTAAATCTAAGCCTTCTCTTAACAGGTTTACCCCCACCAGAACATCAAAAATCCCTTTACGCAAATCTTGCATTATTTCAACTCGTTCTAAGGTGTCAACATCACTATGAATATATCTACAGCGCACATTAATACGCGTAAGGTATTTTACAAGCTCTTCAGCCATTCGCTTTGTAAGCGTGGTTACTAAAGTTCGCTCATCCAATTCTACACGTTGCTGAATTTCTTCAATTAAATCATCAATTTGGTTTTCGCTAGGTCGAACATCAATTATGGGGTCTAAAAGTCCGGTTGGTCTAATAATTTGCTCCACATAAACACCATCACTCAATTGTAATTCGTAATCAGCGGGTGTAGCACTTACATAAAGCACCTGATTTTGAAGCATTTCAAACTCTTCAAATTTTAGTGGCCTATTATCTAATGCGGCGGGTAGTCTAAAACCGTATTCCACCAAATTCTCTTTTCTAGAACGGTCACCGCCATACATGGCATGAACTTGCGGTATGGTTACATGGCTTTCATCAATAACCATTAAGTAATCTTCAGGAAAATAATCGAGTAAACAGAATGGTCTTGTTCCGGGATCTCTACCATCTAGATAACGAGAGTAATTTTCTATACCAGAACAATAACCCAATTCTCTAATCATTTCTAAATCAAAATTGGTACGTTCTTCTAGTCTTTTAGCTTCGAGAGGTTTGCCAATACTTTTAAAGTAATCTATTTGTTTTACTAGGTCATCTTGTATTTGTCTTATCGCGTTCTGAAGTACATCTGGCGAGGTAACAAACATATTGGCAGGATAGATATTTAAGCGTTCATATTTTTCTATAACCGTATTGTTGAAGGGGTCTAAAGCTTCAATTTCTTCAATTTCATCACCAAAGAAATGAATGCGATAGGCATGGTCTGCATATCCTGGAAAAACATCTACCACATCACCTTTAACCCTAAAGTTGCCATTTCTAAAATCTGCGGTTGTTCTAGAATACAAGCTTTGAACTAATAATTTAAGCAGTTTGGTACGCGCAATAACTTGGTCTCGTTCAATTTTAATCACATTTTTTTGAAACTCAATGGGGTTACCAATACCGTACAAACAAGATACCGAAGCAACAACAATTACATCTCTTCTGCCAGATAAAAGTGAAGAAGTGGTGCTTAATCTAAGTTTTTCAATGTCTTCGTTTATAGATAAATCTTTTTCAATATAAGTACCAGAAGTAGGTATATAGGCTTCAGGTTGGTAATAGTCATAATACGACACAAAGTATTCTACTGCATTTTCTGGAAAAAACTGTTTAAACTCAGAGTACAATTGAGCTGCAAGCGTTTTATTATGTGCTAAAACCAAGGTAGGTTTTTGAACCTCTGCTACCACGTTTGCTACCGTAAATGTTTTACCGGAACCAGTAACACCAAGTAAGACTTGATATGGGTCACCATTATCAATTCCCTTAACTAATTGCTTAATGGCTTGCGGCTGGTCGCCTGTTGGTTTAAACTCTGAAACTACCTTAAACTTCATAGTTGTAAAGATACAAATGCTGTTATTGCTTTAGGGTAAAATGCCCTTTAATAGTATCTCCAGATATTGTTTCAGCTATAAACCAATAATCGCTGGGCGGAAGTAGTTGACCATCATATGTGCCATCCCAGCCTTTAGAATCTGGCATGAGCATGGTTAAAAGTCTGCCATATCTATCATATATTCTAATACGCTCCACAAGAGCAGCTATTTTTCGGTCTCTAGGATTAAACGCCCAGTTATCGTTACTAGAATCATTGTTTGGTGTAAAAAATGCAGGAAAATCGGCAGCACTTAATACTTTGGGTACCACTGCAATTGAGGTTCCACAACCATTACGGTCTCGAACATAAATTTTCTGCTCTGCAGGACCTAGTCCGTTAAATTCTCTAAAGGAACGGTAATCCCCAAATTCGTCTAACGAAAATTCGTAGTCACCACTACCAGAAACACTTATAGTAGCCCTTCGATTTTCAGGATTACCTTCAACATCAACGGCAATTATCTCTGGTTTCTCAGAAACATACACATTAAATGTTTTACTTGAGGTACATTCAATAGTGGATACCGCAGTTACCAAATCATTAAAAGCTTCTAAACGATATTGTCCTGGTTGTTCAAATTTTACATCAAGGTCAGATGAAACTAAGGTTTCTTCACCAGATTCATTAATAAAAAACCATCTGGCACCATCTGCTTGATCTTGAACTTTGAAACGCCTATCAGGGTCAGTGGTGCAAATAAATACTTTATCAGGAAAGGTTAATTGCGGACTTGGATATATTACACCGCCTTGGCTTGCATTATAGTAAGAACTACAAACATCTGCAGTAACCGCAAGAGATAAAAAATTTTCTGAACTACAACTAGACGCCTCTCCATTTTCATTATAGGGTGTAACTCGTACAAAAATTTCTGTGTCTTCAGGTAGGGCGGGTAAAATCTCAAAGCTAAGTTGGTTGCCAACATCAAAGTTGTCTAAAATATCATTACTGCCCTCGCTAGTACCAACAGTTAAGTAATAACCTGTGGCGGTATACGCATAATACCAACTTATAAAAGTTCCTCGTATGCTTGGCGGAGGGGTAATTGTGGAGTTCAATTCTGTACAATCAGGTGGGGTAACAACATCACTCGTACTAAAGCTTTGTGAGGCGCAAACCACTTGGTCTTGCCCTGCAATAAACATGCTTATGGTAACATAAATAGTTGTGTCATCTGGTAAGCCAATAGGGGAAATAAATTCACTGGTTACACCTGCAGAACGTTTTTTAAGAATATCTTCTCCACCAGGGGTGGTTCCAAGAGAAATTAGATAACCAACAAATTTAGGATGGTCAACATCCTCCCAATAAATAGGGGCATCAACAGGCACACCTTCTTCTCCATCATAAGGCGATATAAGGTTTGGGCATTCTTGACTTTGTAAACCAAAAACACCAAACAACAGACAAGCCAATATGGATAGAATTGTTCTCACAACATAGCAATATTCTAATTTACAATAATTTATCGCTTTAAGGTAAAATGTCCTTGATAGACTTTATTTTGTTCATCTATAGCTCGAAACCAAAATTCTCCTGCTGGTAGCGGTTGACCATTAAATCGGCCATCCCACCCCTTGGATGTTGAGCTAATTTCTCTTAGTAATTTACCGTATCTGTTAAAAATTAATATTTGAGGAAATACGACTTCTTCTTCATTTGGCGGATTAACATATTGCCAGAAATCATTTGCAGTATCACCATTGGGAGTAAAAAATTTTGGAAAACCCTCTACAGTTAAATCTTGTTCAAAAATCCATTCATCTACACCGCATCCACCCTTGTCTCGAACGTAAAATACATGGTTACCTGGTTCTATATTGGTAAAAACATTACTGTCTTGGTAGGGACCATTACTATCATCAATAGCAAATTCAAAATTACCATTGTTGGCCGTTTCAATAGTAAAATTTAAACCAGAGACGCTTTCTACCATTCTAACATTAGAAATAACAGGTTGTTCTGATGAAACCACACTGAACATCTTTGTTGTGGGGCATTCTAACGGTTCCCCGCTGCCTAAAACAAGCGTGTAGGCTTCGAGATAATAATCTCCATTTTCTGAAATTTCAACTGTTGATGTTTCGGAGAGTAGCTCATCATCTCTAAATTCATTAACCTTAAACCAACGATATCCATCAGCATCTTCTGGACCATCAATTATTAAGGGGGTTTGATTTTCGCAAAAAGAAAACGTATTAGAAAATTCAAACTCAGGATTTAAGGTAACTAATTCGCCTGTAGCTGGGTCAAAGTGAGGGCCGCAACCTAGTTGCGTAGAAAAAGCTTCTTGCTGGCAACCAATAGCATCACCAGCATCATTAAAAGGAATTATGGTAACAAAAAACGTATTGTTTGGTTCAAAATCTAAGACTAATGTACTTGTGGTTGTAAATGTGGTATTATCTAACACATCAGAGTTTGTAGGGCTAGAACCTATGGTAACTCTATAACCATTTGCCCCAGTAACAGCATTCCATTCAATTAGGGGAGTCAAGGGTACGTTGGTAGCACCGTTTAATGGACTTATTAAATTAGTACATCCAGGAAGGCTGGTAGGTAAGCTAGTGATGAATGTAAAAGTTGAACAAAAAGTTGCTTGACCAATAGAATTATATGGTGTAACGCTAACATATATCCGCGTTTCTGGAGGTAAATCAGTGGCAGGTCTAAAGTTTAATTGATTGCCAACATCTAAATCATTAACAATTTCTCCGCCACCTAGTGTGGTTCCAATATTAAGAATGTAACCAGAAGCTTTATAACCGTACTCCCAAACAATGTTAGTTTCTGGACTTACGTTTATTGCACCATTGATTGGGAAAACAACATCACTACACAAGGGAGCCTCTAAAATTGTTTCTGTGGTAAAACTTTGGCTTTCACAAATAACATCTTCTCTATCAAAAAAGAAAAGGGTAAGGGTCACAAAAATTTCTGTGTTTTCTGGTAATCCTAAGGGGGGTTGATAAGAGGTATCGCTACCTACATTGAAAGAATCTACAATATCAGTACCGCCAGGGGTGGTGCCTAATGAAATAATATAGGCTTGAACCCCCACCACAGGTTCCCAAATAATGTTAGTTTCAACAACAACTTGCAAACTTCCATTAGTGGGACTAATGAGATTTGGGCAATCTTGCGGGTAGCACAAAACCGACCATACTAGGGTAAGTAAAAGGAGCAATTTCTTTTTCATACAGCATCTTCCACCAAAGAAAGATACTATAAATCACGCTTTTTTAGTAACGCATAAGATAAATAGATGAAAATCGCCGTCCATACGAGAACTATTAAAATTTCATACCAATGAACTGCATAGTCTAATTCTATTTTTTCTCCAATTTGACTTGCTACATTTTGCACCGCACTAAGTCGGGAGAAGGGTTCATCTATTAAGTTAAACATAGCATTCAATGGAAAAAAAGCCATTACTCGGTCTGTATCTGTGCCGTCTAGTAGTTTCCATCTAATCATACCTCTTACAAATCCTTCAAAAATTTGCCAGAGAATTAAAAATCCAAGTGCAAAGGCTGACCTTTTAACAAAGATTCCTAGAAAAAGACAAAACGAAAAGAAGCCTACCAGTTTTACAAAAAAGGCAAGTAGAAATTCTAAATCAGAGAAAATTATAGAGAGCTCGTTATAGTCAGAATACACCAAACCAAGTATCATAGAAACTACAAAAACAAATACTGTTGATATTGCAGCGAATGAGATGACGGTCAAAAATTTTGAAAGAATAAATTCTTTTTTTGATAGTCCGTCAATTAAATTCTGTTTAATGGTTTTATTACTGTATTCATTAGCCATCATTGAAACAATAACTATAGCTAGAAACAACTTGAAAATTGCAGTAATAAAAGTGTTAAAATGCCATATGTATGGAAAGTTAAAAATGCCTTGTTCTGCTAAATGAAATTTAACGGGACCAATATCAAATTTTATTGCAGCAATTAGTGCAATAGAAGTTAAGAGAATAAAATATGCTAATATTAAAATTTTGCTAGCACGATTATTCCAAAGTTTTATGAATTCTATATTGAGTAAACGTACCATGCTTATTTGTTTTTGGTTAATTCTAAAAATTGTTCTTCTAAACTCTCTTTTCGTTTAACAAGATGCCCTAATACAATACCTTTGTTAAAAAGAAATTGATTGAGTTCTTCAGAGGCCATTTCTTCTTTTAAATAAGCGGTTAAGGTGCTGTTGTATTTTTCTATTTTTCCAAAACTTGCATGGTTACTTAACAATTCTTCTAGTTGCGATAAATTGTTACTTCTAAGTTCAAAAAAGCCATGACTAGCTAACATACTGTCTACAGGGCCAGCATATAACTTTTCGCCTTTTCTTAAAATAACTACATGGGTACATACTTTTTCAACTTCATCAAGTAGGTGAGAAGCTAGTAATATTGTGGTGCCTTGAGCGGCTATCTTCTTTATTATTTCACGTATTTGATGTATACCTGCAGGATCTAAACCATTGGTGGGTTCATCTAGGATTAAAATTTCGGGGTCGTTCAATAGAGCAGAGGCAATGGCTAAGCGCTGCTTCATTCCAAGGCTATACGTTTTAAATTTGCTGTCTTTACGTTCCCAAAGTCCAACTAATTCTAACTTCTCTTGAATTTTATCAACTGGAACCTCTTTAATTTTACATACTAGTCTAAGGTTTTTTACTGCAGACATGTACGGATAAAAATTTGGTCGTTCAATTATTGCACCAACTTTTTTAAGTGCCTCATGGGTAGAAGTCTGCCCCCCAAACCAACTAAAATTGCCAGATGTTTTATTTACAACATTTAAGATGATACCTAGTGTTGTAGATTTTCCGCTACCATTTGGACCCAGAATACCGTAAACATTTCCTTTTTCTATGGTGAAAGAAAGATTATTTACAGCAGTGAGGTAACCAAATTTTTTAGTAAGGTTGTTAACTGTTAGAATTGTACTCAAGCTGTGTTTTTTTGATTGATTTATGCATACTTGACGATAATCAATCAAAAATGTTACACTAAAAGTTAGTTTTTATTGACTCTAACTGTAATTCTTCGGTTTGTAATTATTGTTGTTGGTGCAATCATAGTAACCAAAACATCAACTGATGGGTTATCTAAAGTAATATTTGAATCTGTCTGGTCTTGGCTATTTGTTACCGTATTTGTATGCGTCATTGTATTCATATAAATATTGGTAATTCTTGCCTTTGCTACAATATTCAAGGTCTCTAATTGCCCCCGATTTAGTGTGCCAACATTCCAATTAGGATAACTAAAACTTCCTGTAGTAGCGGTTGCCGAAATAAACTCAAGTCCGTTAGGAAGTATATCAGTAACTACTAAATTAGTAACAGGGTCATATCCAAAATTTTCAGCTGTAATACTAAAATTAACCAAATCTCCATCTGTTACAGCATTATTGTCGACAGCTTTATTTAATGAAATATCAGGATTACAATAATAGACAGAGATGGCATTAGAGTCGTAACTACATGGCCCTCTTGTGACTCTCAAAAAGTAATCTCCCGCAGTATTTGCACTATATGTAGATGAAGTAGCCCCAGCTATTGGATTGCCATTTTCGAACCATTGATATGCATCAAAAAATTCGCCATTTGCAATTTCTAAAACTGCTCCTGGAAGGCAGTTATTACCGGTTATTGCTAAATCAACATCAGGTGCATTATCAAAGCCCGAGAAATACCCAGCTATACCTCTTGCGCCATTAAAACCTATAAAGCCAACTGCTATAGGACCAGTAGATGTCACACTTACATTACCAGTAAGGTTAGGAATGTAAAAAGTTTTCCAATCTGTTGTTCCCACAACAGCTGTGGAAGAGGGTAGTGTTACTACTCCAGTGTCATCAGTTACTGTAATATTAGCATCTGGGGTTATACTTGCAGCTATAATTGTGACCCCACCAGTCATATTTACACCAGCACCATCTTCAATATTTGGAATGTTATCCATAGTATCTGGTAAAAGACAACTTACCGGAGCCACAAAGTTTAAACCTTGAGTGTATGCGGCGGTTGACCCACCAATACATTGATAGGCATAGGCATCTTTAGAGGTACGCACATACATATTTGCACCAGCTGTATTGGAAGAATAATTACTACTTGGAACTTCAAAATATTCTCCTTCATTAATTGTTGCAATAGCTGTTGTGGAACCGTTAACAAAAATCTCTGTATTATTGGCTGTTGCTATAATTAATGGAAATTCTGTCCAACCATTAGAATTTCCGTTACCTCTTATAAATACATATTCTTTACCTAATCTATTTACAGGAACAGGTTGGTCAATACCTGCATCTCTATTACTATTATTTGCTTGTCTACCATAGTTAAGCGAACCATTACTTATAACAATGTCTTTATTTGCTATTATAGATGCACCAATCCAGCCATCTTCATGAGCTTGAGTTGGAGATTTACCAATATATGTTTCAAAAACAAATGATTCGTTAGCGTTTAGCTCAATTTGGTAAGTATCTGCTGTAATGCCAGCTCTATCATTACCTACTCTAAACTCACAATTAGGGTCATAACCTGTTAAATCAATAATTGTATTATCCTCTGTAGCCATAATGCCCAAAGTGTTTGATTTAGAATTTTCAGAACCCAAATTTGGTACCCCTCCCCATTTAAAATTTCTACCTAAAGCAGCCCTACCCTTAGAAGTTAATGAAGCCGCTTGTGAATTCGAACGCCCCCTATAATTTACGTAGAAATTGTTTCCGCTAGGTGCTTCAAAACGTAGTCCGGCGTCTGTTAATTCAATACCTGTATGATTGTTATCTACAAGGGTAATATTATTATTTCCATTTGGTAAATTATAAACTCCAGGACTAACATTGGAAATTGTAAATGTTGCAATTGGTGTTGTAGCCGTTCCTCTATAGGCGTTTACTGTAAATGCGGTAGTTTCAGGTGTTGATAGATAAATTAATTGCTGTTGAATTGCGCCATTGTTCGTTCCTTGTTTTAGCGGTGGTAAATAATGCAAATCACTCAGCTGCGCTTGAATTTGACCCGCTGTTAATAGAATAACTAGTGTAAGTAATAGTTGGTACAAATATTTAACCGAACTCATTTAATTAGCTAATTTTATACTATTTAATTATCGATATAGGGTAAAATGCCCAATAAACTCTCGTTCATCTTGCGGACCATTTAGTTTGATGATATACCAATAATCACCCGTTGGCATATTTTCAAGATTATATCTACCGTCCCATCCATCTTGATTTCCATTAAAGAAATATAAAGTACGACCGTATCTATCATAAATCTTGATAAAAATGTTTTCGTATGATTCTATATTTCTAGGTGCCCAAGTATCATTTAGAGAATCACCATCTGGGGTAAAGAAATCTGGGATTTCAATATCAATAAATTCCATTGCTATCTGGGCAGAAACGCTACAACCATTTTCATCTGTAACAGTTACAAAATAGGTCTTTGTCTCTGTTATATAGAACACTTCTGAATTTGTAGGTGGGTTATCATCTACGGTAAAGGTATAAGTACCTTGACCTGTACCGCCAATTGCTATGGCTGTAAATTCATTAATATCAGTTTCTTCAAGCGTAAGTTGTAATGGTTCAAAAGTTTCAATGTTAAAATCAAAACTGTTTAAGCAACCATTTTCATGAAGCACATATACCGTATGAGCGCCGCCATTTAAGTTTTCAAATCTGTTTTCAACAACCATTTGGCTTGGGTCATCAGTGTCTAAACCAAATAGAACTGCTTCAGTACTAGAAGAATCGTTTAGATTAATTTCAATTTGATTTTCTGCATAACCATTCACATCACAACCGTAGTTAATGTCAATAGAACCGCTTAAATCTACTCCTGAATCAATGGTGAATACTTCTGATATTTCACAACCGTTAGCATCTTTGATGAACACCACGTGATTGCCCGAGCTTAGATTTTCATATATGAAAACACTTTCTGTGAAGTCTGCGTCATTATTACTGTTTAAACTGGTAGCGTAAGGGGCTGTACCACCTTCTATTGTTAATGTTAGCGTACCATCAGCACTGTTGTAACAGATTTCATGGGTTATTTCTGAAGTTACTTCTAATGGTAGTGGTTCAGTTATAGTGAATTCTAGAACTTCAAAACAACCATTTTCATCTTGCGCAATTACTATATAATCACCTGCACTAAGGTTTTCGAAGGTGTTATTATCATCAAATTGATTGAGATTAGGCGAAATGGCAAATTGATAATTTCCGGTTCCGCCGCTTGCTTGGAGGGTTACGCTACCATCATCAATACCAGAACAGCTTATATTTTCTATACTTGAAGAAACCGTCAGCAAAGTAGGTTCTTCAATTATTATAGCTTCAGATTGTGTTTGACAATCTTCGCTTTGAACGCTAACGTAATATGTACCAGATGGTAAATCAGCGAAAATACCATTGCTTTGATTAGGTCTTACTTCTTGGGTAAGCATATTGTCAGAAAAGAGCGAGAATACATAATCACCCAAACCACCATCTGCTTCAGCTAGGATAAGCGCGTTGCTTTCACCAAAACAATTAACATAAGCTGCGGAACTGTCTATTGTAACAGATAAGTTTTCTAAGGCTTCTACACTTATTTCATTTGAAGCTATTGAAATACAACCGTTATTATCTCGAACAAAATAACTGTAGTTTCCAGGCCCTATGGCAGTAAATTGATGCGTATTACTACCTCCAGCATTATTCATTGCATTGAAATTTATTCCATCAATACTCCACTCGTAAGGTGCCACTCCACCGCTTACACTTAATAATAGTTCAGCATCTACCAAACAACTTAAAGGAGTTGCAGTTATTAATTGAGGGCTAATTTCATTAGGTTCTGTGATTTCTATTATAGACGATTCAAATTCACAACTCATATTATCTAAAACAGTAATACTATAATAACCAGTACCTAGATTATTAAATATTGTTGATGTTTGAGATGCTGAGGTGGCAATTGTAGAAGAACCAGAAGCGTCAGCATAGGTATTTAGAATAAACCTGTAATCAGCTGTAACATTTCTTGGGTCGAGCGTAATTGATACTTCAGCATTAGAATCTCCTTTACAAGCTAAACTTGTGGCGTTAATAGTACCATTTATAGGGTCTGGTAGTACTAGACTAAATTCATTTACAAAGCTTACATTACAACCTAAATCATCTGTTACCTCAACTGAATATTGCCCTGCTGTCAGAGATGAAAACAAGTGGCCATTAACACCAGAAATGGTAGTGGAATTAGAGGTAGTAGAATTTGTGAGTACTATTTGATATGGGCCTTGACCACCCTGAACATTAATCAAAGCACTACCTTCATCATTAGAACATCCAACTTGTGTTAATTGTATTGGTTCTAGTGAAATTGGAGCAATTGGTGTAGTAATAGTAAATGAACGAACTTGGCTACACTCGGGAAATCCGCTTTGAGTAATCTCAACTAAATAGTCACCTGCAGGAACTGCTATTGCCGGAGTAGGACCAACGTTTACAGAATTTCCTGTTAATACAGGAGCTCCGTCATCTGTTCTATTACTAGGTGTTCCATTGGTAGAATAGATTTCCCAGTTGAATCCACCAGTATAGGATACATCAGATAAGAGTAATTCAATACTACCACTATCTCCATAACATATTGCATCAGCTAATTTATTTACGATAACATCAAATGTATTTGGCGTATCTATAATATGGTTAATAGTGATTTCACAACCTGTATTAATATTTCTAACACCAAACGTGTGGTTGCCTGCCGGTAAATCTAGAAACTGATTACTTGTTTGATAGCTATTGTTAGGTAATAATCTGAACTCATAATTAGCGGGGTCAGTTGTATAGTTTGTTAAACTACCGGTGACATTTATACTAATATCCTCACCCAAATTAGCACAACTAATGGCATCATCAACAGTTATTGAGGCACTTTGTAGTTCATCATAGGCAGGTATTGTTACCGCACTTTGTGCACTGCATCCGTTAGAATCAAATACCCAAACTTCTACATCAATTTGATTAAAATCAGTATGATTATAAACAGGATTGGTTCCCGATTGTAAAACAGTACTTGTTACCGCATCTATAAATTCATAACGTACATAAGAACCACTTCCGCCTGCGATACTAGATTCATTAATACGTATTGTTGCATTGTTAGTATTATTATTAGAAGAACAACCAAATTCAGTTACCACAGGTAGGTCAAAAGTAATTGGGTTGGGTTCAGCAACTGTGATATTTGTTACGGTTGTGCTACAACCATTTTGACCAATAGCTGTTACATTATAAGAGCCACCTGGTAAATTATCAAAAGTGTTGGTACTTGCATTAAAAGTAGCAATGTTAGGCGATAAGGTATAGGTTAATGGATTTATTCCATTATTGGTCTCATTAATACGAATAACACCGTCTATTGCACCTGTGCAGCTTACAGCAACCGTATTAGTGGTAAAGTTAGGTTGTGTTGCCACAGGAACTTCAATAGCGAAGGTTCTAGAGCACTCTGGTCCAGTAATTCCTATGTCGTATATGGTTACCGTGTAGGTATCAGCATTGGTAACTAAAACGGTTGTAGGATTAGTACTTAGATTTTGTCTAGCTACAATAGTTGTTGCTGAATCTGCGACCTCATAGTCATAAGTTCCTGAACCATTAGATACTTCAATAAGAATTTCAGCTTCATTTCCGGCTCCACACCCTAGGCTTTGTGCTAAAGAAACTGAAGCTTGTAATTGCGGTTGCACAGTAATTGAGCTGGTATCCGTACAGCCATTACTATCCAAAATCATAACAGTATACGTGCCCGCAGTAATATTTGTAAATACGCCGCCATTATTAGCATAAGTTGCTCCACCATCAATGGAGTAGAAAATCTGACTTGCGCTACTACTAGCGGTTACGGTAACGTTTGCTTGGGCATTGCAATTAGCTACATCAATAGCATCAATAGTTGGATTTGGAGCTAAATTCAGTGTAACATTACCAAGTGGTGCAGCACAATTGTATTGGTCTCTTACACTAATACTGTAAGTTCCCCCTGGAGAATTTGCTGGAATTTCTATAGGATTATCTAAAGTTCCAGATATGTTACTAAATCCTACAGGACCAGTAACATCGTAAAAATAGGTACCCCCACCGCCAGTGATATCAGGAATTTCAATTAAGCCAGGTCTATCACAAGTTATATGTTGTAATACTGATGGTGTACCAGAAATAGCATCTAACTCTTCTAGAATTTCGTTTTCCGAAGCACTTATACAATTAGCTGTTGCCCCATCTTTTTTAGTTACTTCTATGTAGTAATTACCAGCAGGTAAAGAATTTATGCTAATAGTTTGTGGGGAACTAAAAGGAATATTACCACCACTATTAGAAATCATAACTGGCGTGCCAGAGGCAATGTCAAATAAAGACCATTCTATTTCACTACCGGTTGATACTGAATTTTCAGTGATTTCATAAACAATACTACCCGTAGAACCACCATTACAAGTTGGTGTAATTGTTGAGGTTATACCCAAAGGTTGCGTAATTAAATCGTTTACGTTTACATTACTTTGTCTTACACAACCTGCGGCATCTCTAACATAAAAAGTATATGTTCTACCAGGTACTAAACCATTAAATACATAAGGTGTGAATTCATCTTGTGCAGGTGTAGTCCAAGGTATAGTAGGTGATGCGGGATTAAAACTAGAGGGCTCATCAGCATAAGTATACTGGTAATTTGGTGTACCCTCAGCACCTTGAACTGTAACTTGCAATTCATTGCAATTCACAATTATCGCTGCAATTGTAATATCTAAATCATCTAGTGGATACGGTATAATAAACTCAGGCAAATCAGTTTGGCAAATAGTAGTATTACTAGCATCTACTGTTCTAATAGAAGGGTTCACAACAGTTCCAGAAAGATAACCCCTAAATTGGTCAGATGACTGCCATGTTGAACCACCATCATCACTAAATTCTAAAGTGCCAATAGTAGTAGTATAACTATGAAAGTCAAATCCAAAATCGGTTAACAAACCAGAACAACTAGATGGCGTAACTCCAGAAACATCTGCCACTAACTCATCAGGGTTATTAATTGTTATTGGAGTTTGTGTAACCGTACAACCATAACTATCAGAGATATCTAAAGTATAATCACCAGTACCCAAATTGTAAAAAGAGTATGTGTTTCCTAAAACGCTATTCACGGTTTGGTTAGATGCACCACCGTTATCTAAATCAGTAATTGTTATTTCATATGGAGCGTCTCCTGAAGTTATTGAAATGGCAATTGAGCCAAAACCATCATGACATTGAGGGTCGCTAGCAATAGCATTAAAAGCTAAAACAGGAGCAGTAGTTATAGTAACGGTTTCCATGTATTCACAGAAAGGTGAGGCACCACCATTATCTCTTATGTAAACATCGTAGTTTCCTATTGCTCCACTAGTTACAGTAAATGTAGATGCAATACCAAAGTCACCTGGGGTCACAGTACTACCAGAAGTAACGTAAGCATAGACATAATTAGAATCTCCGCCAGCAGCTGTAACATTTATTTCTCCATCAGCACAACTGGTAACGTCTGTTGTAATTACCTGTGCAGTTAATACGGGAGCAATAGTAACGGTTTCTGGTGTTGAAATACATCCTAAAGCATCAGAGACTTCAATGGTATACGAACCATTTGCAAGACCATTAAAGGTATAATCGGTTGCGGAAGATGGAGTAGGTGTTAACCACGCCCCACCATTAATTCTAAAAGTGTATCCACCATTTCCTGTGGCAATGTTGGCGGTTATGGTGGCGTTATTTGCGCCATCATAACATGCAGTTGACGAAGTTGTAAATGTTACCGTTTCAGGTGCGTCTATGGTGACAATGCTAGTAGAGACTGATTCGCAACCATTAACATCTCTCACCCGTATTACATAATCACCATCAGTAATATTATTGAAAACAGGTGAATTTTGAAAAGCCGCTATGATTGTAGAAGATGTGTTTTCTAACTGATATTCATAACCTGGTGTTCCTCCATTAGCACTGGCTTCTAAAGTTCCACCCGCATTAAAACAGGTATAATCTGCGGTTAGCAATAGACTTGCAGTAATAATAGCGGGTTCTGTTAACGAAGCAGCTATAGCAGTACTACAACTGTTATCTGAAACTTTTCTCACAATTACAGAATAGCTTCCGTCACCCAAATTTGCTGATGTTGTAACGGGAGAGCTTAATGATGTAGTCCAATTTGTACCACCATCAATAGAATATTCAAATCCTGTTAGGGAATCAAAATTCGAAACTTCAAAACGGATAGCACCATCAGAAGCACCATTACAAGAAGGATTAGTAGTATTAAGAAGCTGGGCTTCGAAAGCTCTATCAGCTTCTATAACCACACTTAAGTCTTGGGTTTGTTCACATATTTCTGGTAATTGATAAGCTTGAATATCATCCAATACCAAATCATTACCATCGTTACTATTAACATTTGACCGTAAAACAATAGCAATATCTGTGTTTACACCTGGATTAAAGGTTATTGTTCTTTCATGCCAATCAATATCACTGGTATTTTTAGGAATTTCAGGAACAGCTTCAGAATGAATAATTGTTCCCGTATTATCTAAGATTTCTATACGTACTTGAGGGTTGTTACCAGCTCCAGTAACATTCATAAGATTAAATGCCCAAAAACTAAATGTGATTTCTCTATTAGCAAGAACTTCAATATTTTCTTTTTGCCATAAAATAGAATTTAAGACCGGAGAGCCGGTATCAGAGAATGTACTAACATCTATAGCAAAAAATCTACCATCTGTTAAACCAGTATGGTCTTGCGGATTGGTTAATGTAGCTAAATTATTAGCATTGGTAACTAAATTTGTAACAGCATATTCACCGTTAACTAAAATACCTGCGGGACCTCTATTGCAGTTTAATACCGTACCATCTTGCGGCTCGTAACAATAAGCACTACCTACTTCTGCAATTTGAGTGGTAATACCCGCACCAAAACTTTCGAAGAAAAGCGTACTTTGATTTGGAGTTAAAGCAGAAGTATACCCAACGGTTAAGTTATATGTGCCAGCAGAAAGATTGGTAAACGTGTTGTTGTCTGTTGGGGTATTCGGAGTTCCATTTAAAGTATAGGTATAGGCAAAGTCTGTAGTATTTGATGTATTTACGATTAAACTACCTTCTCCTGCACAATCGTAATCAATGACCGTTGTTAGCGTTGGGTCTGAAGGCAAATTAGGCACTACAACTTCCGTAGAATAAGTACAACCTAAGCTATCTCTAACCACTAAATTGTATGTGCCAGGTAATAGATTTCTATTATCTAGAGCAGAAAAATTAGAACCGCCATCAAAACTATATTCATATGGAGCTTGCCCTCCAGATACATTTCTGATTTTTACAAGTGCCCCGCTTGGATTACAAGAGGCATCTTCAATAATTGCGGCAGATGCCACAAGACGATAGGGTTGGTCTATTTCGTAAGATATAGTTTCAGAACAATAAGTAGTTGCATTGCCACTGGAGTCTGTAACGGTAATTTCATATAGTCCGGCAGGTAGATTAGCAAAACTATTACTAGATTGATATGTTGTGCCACCGTCCAAACTATATTGATAAGGAGCTGTACCCCCAGTTACTGTAACTGTTAACGTTGAGGTGGCAGAATCTGCACACGTAATTTGAGAATGAGAACCAGAAACAGAAAGCGTGCCTAAATCTTCTACGGTAACCGTATTTGAAATTGCATAACAACCGTTATCATCAAAAACTATAAACTGATAATCACCGTCTTCATTTGGAAAATAGGTTTCTGGAGTTCCTCTATATCCAAATAAAAAAGTTTGGTTGGTTTGTAAACTAGATGCTGGAACAGCATTAGCACTAGCATATAAATCAACACCATTTTTACTCCATATGGCCATTTGATAGTCTGGGCTTGGTGTACCTCCATTTGCTGTTAAATTAACTACCCCAGCTGAACAAGTAATATTTTCAGAAGTGATTGCAGAAAGTGTTAGCTCTGGAATTTCATCAACAATTACGGTTTGTACATCTGTACAACCATCATCTGTAGAGGTATAAATTAAATAGGTTCCTGGATTAACACCAGTAAAAGTTTGGGTATTGTTGCTAGTAGCCATCTCACTATCTACCAAAGAACCAATTCCGCCTCTTGCACCATCATCTAAACGTATTTCATAATTATAATTTGGTAATACATTTAGTGCTTGAATTGTTATTGTTCCTAAAGCATTACAATCTGCGGGAGTAGTAGTGATATTTACTTGATAATCACGTTCTAGTATACCAATGTCTTCAGTTTCAAAAATACACGCTCCATCAATTGGGTCACCAGTAGATGGATTTAATTGCGTTACCTGAACCTTATAAGTTCCACTAGTTGCAATATCAAAGTTTGGGCCATTATTATCAGCAAAAGGTATTACTACTGAATTCGTATTTACATCTACCAATTGAAAGCCATACCCCGAACCAATATTGGTAATTCTTATATTACCAGGTGTGTTACAAAGTAAATCTTCAGAAGTATAATTAATGTCTAGATTGTTTTCAAAAACATTAAAATAAAAACGACTAAAACAACCGTTTAAATAACTAATTACAACTCTGTATTCACCCTCTTCTGTTACAGTATAATTATTTTGTGAAACTAAATCAGACCAAGTACAGGTTGCGTTTTTGTTAGCACAATCATCACCATTTGGAGTGCAGCTACCTTCATCTAGTTTTTGCCAAGTAATGCTTTGTGCATCTGTAATTCCCAACTGAATAAAAGCTTCGTCATTTTCACCGCAAAGAAATATTTTAGGTAGTAAATCACCATCAACAGAACAAACCACAATTTCTCCTTGCAAGTCGTTATCAGGATTGGTATCTGTATTTACTTGGGTAAAGTAATCCGCGATTGGATTGGTTTGCGTAGTTCCAAATCGTTCAACAATAATGCTTTCGGTCATATCTGTGCAAGACCCGGCATTTTCTTTTAAAACAACATACCTACCTATTTGAGTTACTAGAAGTGTTCTAGGGTTTCCGTCAGGGTCACCATCATTTACAATGGTGTCTGAACCGTCTAATTCACCATTATCATTTTCATCAATGGCCCATGTGTAGGTTCCAAATCCTGCCCCAGCAGTAAGAATAGTATCATCACCACATAATTGAACCGTTCTTGCACTAGAGCAATTAGCTAAATTATCAGAAATAGTATTTGATGCCACTTGTGGCGTATTACCGCAAGGTATTGGTGTAAGCGCACCTGTTTCATTGCTAAATATTGAAGTATTGGAAACCCCTTGATAGGTTATATACGCTTCATTATTTAGCTCAGAAGAACATGCGTTTACAAAGTCAGCACAATTAGATGATAAGGTTACTTGTATTCTTATGATATACACTGGATTACCAACGGTAACCAAAGCATCGGGAATATCAAAATTGATTGTTGAGGTTGCAATATCATGATTAGAAATTACCCCTGGAGCGTCAGTAATATCAATAGCATCAACGGTTAAATTTTGGGGTAAAATATTTCGGATAGAAAAATTTGTAGCATCATCATCTCCGGTATTTTGAAATCGAAGTACATATTGATAGGACTGCCCCAAGCTCACATTAGAACCATTAATAGTTGTTCCACCTAAGTCTTCTGAAGTATTTTCGAGCACTATAATTGGCGCTAAGACTCTATTGTAAGAAGCATCATTTACTGTACCGTTTGTAGTATCTACAACAGGTACTCCCGTACCGTATTCACCACCATCACCACCATCTGCAGTATCATCTTTATAAAATTCAACAGCATCTGTACAACCATCACCATCACTATCTAAGTCTAAAGTATTTGGTATGCCATCTCCATCATCATCACAACCAGCTGTAAGTAATACACCTCTCATATTGGTTGCACCAACTACTGCTTGTCCTATAGTTATTGCATTACTAGCTGTGTTATTCCAATTTACAATGTTTGCTGGTGTGGTTAAAAACATAGGTTCTAAGGGTCCATTGGAAGACCTAGCACCAAACAACTCAAATTGACCGGTCTGGTCAACTACTACCCGTAATAACGGACTACCATGACTACCGTTTAATGTCCAAATGTTAGGATTACCGTTTTCACCATAGGAAGAACCATCAGCAAAGCGAGCAACATTACCCGTAGCACCGCCAGTTAATTGAAATTGAACTTCTCCAGCAATATCATTGCCATTTACATTAAGATTAAAAGAATTATCAATGCTAAAGACATCAAAAACCAAGTAGTTGTTGAGACTTATTAAGGTATCAGAATGTGAATTACCATTGGCGATATTAAATAAAAAGGTATCACATTCATCCTCGTCATAAATACCATCATTATCGTCATCTAAATCTGTAATATCATTTACACCATCGTTATCAAAATCGTTATGTACCACAATTTTAGCTGAAGGCGAATCTTGGGTGATATTTGCATCATTTTGATCTTGTGAATTACTTGCCGTATTGGTTAAACTTAATAGGGGTAGCGTATTTATTTCATCAGCAGTTACTTCTAATTCAAGAAAAGCAGTATCACCACCATTTAAAGTTCCTATATTCCAAGTGTTGCCAGTCCAGTTTCCTGTTATGGTAAAGGCTGAGTTTAAGGTTAAACCAACAGGAATATTATCCGTAATTTGGAGGTTGGTTATAGGTCCAACCCCATTATTAGTAACTTTAATAGTGAATGTGGCAATTTCACCTTCCATTATCTCTGCACGGTCTACGGTTTTTTCTAATACAATATCTGGGTCACAGTATAAGGCCTGTAAAGGATTACTATCGTAGGTACATGGGCCTTTTGTTCCTCTAAGAAAAAATTCACCAGCTCCTGAGGGTGCATAACTCGGACCATTAGCACCTGGTATTGGTTGGCCATTCTCATACCATTGAAAGGCATCAAAATTGCTATTTGTAGCCTCATAAATTTCTGAGCCAACAAAACAACCACTGCCACCCCTGATAGCTAAGGTAACTTCTGGTAGTGTATCAAAACCAGAAAAATAACCAGCAACACCACGAGCACCATTAAAACCAAAAAAGCCGATTGCCATTGGACCAGTAGACCGTACACTAACATCACCATTAAGGTTAGGAATGTAAATGGTTTTCCAATCAGTTGAACCGGTTACTGGCGTTGATGGTGGTAAGGTAACCGTACCGCTACCATCTGTCACAATAATATTAGAATCAGGTGTGTTTACAGCGGCAATAATCGTCATACCACCAGTTACATTTGTGCCAGCCATATCCCTGATATTTGGTATGTTATCCATTGAATCAGGTAATAAACAATTTACTGGGGCTACAAAATTTAAACCTTGAGTATACACCTGCCTTGCGCCAGCCATACATTGATACGCATAAACATCTTTCGATGTTTGAACCAACATATTGGCGCCAACCGTATTAGCCGAATAATTACTATTCGGAATTTCAAAGTATTCTCCATCATCAATGGTTGCGATTGGGGTTGTACTACCATTGACAAAAATCTGAGTATCATCAGAAGTAGCAATAATCAATGGAAACTCTGTCCAACCATTGGTATTACCATTACCACGAATAAATACATATTCTTTACCTAATCTATTAATTGGAACTGGTTGATCAATACCAGCATCACGGTTACTTGCACCGGCTTGTCTACCAAAGTTTATAGACCCATTACTAATTACAATATCTTTATCAGACTCTATCGAGGCACCAATCCAACCATCTTCATGAGCTTGTGTTGGAGAATTTCCTATGTAAGTCTCAAAAACAAAAGATTCATTAGCGTTTAAAGTTATGGTTACTGAGTTATCTGTAATGCCTGCTCTATTATTCCCAACCCTAAATTCACAGTTGGGGTCATAACCAAAGAGATTAATTGTTGTATTATCCTCGGTAGCCATTATACCAAGGGTATTCGATTTTGAAGGATGAGCTCCTAAATTGGGTACACCACCCCATTTAAAGTTTGTACCTAAAGCTTGTCTACCTTTTGCTGTTAATGAAGCCGCTTGTGCACTTGAATTACCCCTGTAATTAACGTAAAAACGGTTTCCACTAGGAGACTCAAACCGTAACCCACTGTTGTTAAGCACAACACCTGTATTAGCATTGTTTACAAGGGTAATGTTATTATCACCATCAGCAAGCGTCCAAACAGCTGGGTTAGTATTAGAAATGTTAAAACTTGCAATTGGTGTTGGGTTCGTTCCTCTATAGGCGTTAACCGTAAATGTTGTTGGTTCAGGAGTAGAAAGATAAATAGCTTGGTCACGTATACCTGCATTATTTTGACCTTGTTTTAAGGGAGGTAAATAATGCAAATCGCTTAACTGCGCAGAAACCAACTGAGAAAAAAGGAGAAAAATAAAGCATACCAATGTAAAGCTTAAAGGAGCCCTTTTTAATCTGGATACAAAATAGGTCATTAATTTAGCTTTGGTATTACTAATTAAGCCCGTAAATTGTGGTTATGCATATTATTGTTGAGAAGTAGAATAAACCTAAGGTCAACCACATAAATATTGTGGTTGTAAAATTCATCGAATAGTTGATTTTAGAGGGATTGAATGAATTTGATTAATAACAAATTGAAAAATTTTAAATGAGCGAAGAGAAGTTAATGTCGAAGAAAAAACCAGCTTACCCAGTTGGTAAAAAGTTAGATGCCTATTTAGATAGATATAATAGAAAAATTGAAATACCAATTTTTTATGAAGATTTGTTACGTTTTTCTGGGTCCATTGCAGTTGAAGATGAAGATGGAGAAGATACACTTTGGGTTCGGGTTTTTTATTCTGAATTTGAACGAGAAGAAATAGATAATAGCCTAAAAAAAGTATATTCAATTTTACTTTCTGATGGGGGTAATAACATATTTCAATACTTAAATGTAGACGCGGTTGACTTTTGCACCTTTGGTAATTCTAAGCCATTTAGAATTAAAATTAGAAATATACTTAATGACAACTTTACGTATTTCTATGTAAAAAAAACCGATGCAAGCAGAATTTACGGTCTGGAGCTGGAGCACATGCTGTCACCTTATAATTTAAACTTTTTAGTGTATAAAGACACCCTTATAGAAGAACATATTGCTGGTATACCAGGAGATACTTTTATAAAAGATTTTTTACCCACTTTATCTAAACCAGAAAAGTCACAATTGGCTAAAGAGTTTGTAAAATTTAATGAGCGTTGTATGATTCGTTTACTAGGTGATATGCGGTCGTATAACTACGTTATTGTTCCTACCCATGATTTTGACCATGTGGTGTATAGAATTAGAGCAATAGATTTTGACCAGCAGTGTTTTGAAGGTAAATTAAAGGTTTACCGCCCACAGTTTTTTAAAGAAAACTTTCTAATGGTTGAATTGGTTAGAGAAACCCTTTTAAAAGACTCTGTAAATCAGTATAAAATTGAAGAGCGGTCTATTGTTGCCAAAAGAATATTGAGTTCAGGTAACCGAATAAAAAGATTAACATCTATTGTAAAATCTGACCAAATTTCTTTAGAAGAAAACATAGAAGAGCTTAAAAATCATATACATGATTTAACCCTAGATTTAGAATTTAAAAAAGCTAAAACCATGGGTCAGATTTTAGCTTTGTCTTTAGATTTTGTTAGGCGAAACTACGAAGATGTAAGTATGAAACAACTTATTGAGAAAAAATTTTAGCTCTTTTGTTCTTTGTTAAAATATACTAGATAGTAATACATCTGTTTTTCTTCATCCCAGCCTTTTTCTACGAATTTGTCCGCAGATTCCGGATTAATAAAATCCATTTTTATTTGAATGTTGGTATCTAGATTAATTACGTTTTTAATCTTTTTACGAGCATCAGAAACCGCCTTATTGGCAATATCAAAGTTTGAAACATCTTCAATACTAAACTTCGGTCCTTTTTCTACCTTATAATGTTTAAATTCAGGTATTAACTCTGGATTTTCAATAACTTCATTTAAAAAGCTAGTTTCTTCAAAGTTGTCGTTTTTTGCAAAATGGTTTACGGCACGGTTCATAAACAGTACCTCTTGCTGTTTATCCTCTGCAGGTAAAACCACATCTTTAGCAAAATTCTGACAGAACTTTAAATAGTTTTTGGTGTAAAAGTTTTCATCGGCAAGTGGTGAAACTCCTAAGAAGTTTTCTAACCAATATTTGGTATCGTAACGGTTACTATCTACAGAAAGTACCTTATAACCATTTTCTTTTTCGGTATTAAAAATTAAGCATCCTTTGTCTAGCTTATTAATATTTATACCTTGTTGAATAAGTATTTCAAGATTACTATCACTTTCTGTAAACTGCAAAAAGTCGTGTTTTAGCTCGCTTTTAAATATACCAACAGCATCTATTTTTTGATTGTCTAAAAGTAAGTTTGTAAAATAACATACATACACCTCACCATTTTTTATATGTGGGTGATTAGACTGTTCAAATAAATGTGTAGTAATTTGCTTTGATGCTTTATGACATAAATCAGGGTCATGAAAAATTTCTGCCGCTGCCTTAAAAATGGCGTTAAATTCTACATCTGCTTCATGGTCAAACCTAAAGTAATTTTCTTCTTTTTCTCTAAAAGGTCTAAAAAAATACTCTTTTAACAATGCTTTAGTTTCGTCATTTAAAAGGTGTGGTTGTTCTGATAGAAAGATAGGTTCATTTCTACTTTTGTTACCTACACGGTGTAAAGACAGTGTTTCAATTTGAGCGGAATATAGATTTAACATAAATATGCTAAGGGTTAAGATTTATGAATTGTTAAGTGATAAATGTGTGGATTTAATTCCAGTTTTCATCAAAATCTAGGTCATCGTAATTGCCAATATCGTTATCGTCTAAATCTAAATCAACACTTAGGTTAGGGTCAGATTCAAAACTTTTTTCTGGCGGCGAATCTGGTAACTCTCCAAAGCTAAACAATAGGTTTGGATAGCCTTTACCATCTTCTTTTTCGGTAATGTCAGCAAGTTCAACAAAAAATGTCCACATGCTTAAAAAGTCGTACAGATAAATCATTTTAGGATTTTTTTCTGTCATTACTTCATTTAGCAGCGTATTACTCATTAGACGAGCATCACCAGCATCGTTCATTTCAAACAATGCAATTTCTTCTTCCTGATTCCATTCTTCATCACAGGTGTAAAAAGAAGCCATTTCGTTACCAGCAAAACCAAAGGATTGGGTTATGGTATTGTGAAAATCTTCTAAGGTGCTATCCTCTTCAATTTCCATGTCACGAAAAATATCTTCTTCTGCATCTAAGATTATTCTAATCCTGTATATCATCATCTATCTATTGGAAAGGTCAAAATTACAAAGAATCAATTCTTTTTCTGCTCTGATACACTTCTAAAAACAGATAAAATTGTACACCAAATAAAATTGAAGCTAAAATCAAATGTAAAGGTTGAGAAGAAAAAGGAAAATCAAGATAAAACATCGCAATTCCAGTTAGTATTTCTAAACCTAGAAGTACCATTACCCATTTTAGTTTATGAAAACCGAGACCATTTTTTCGGTTGATATAAAACAGTGAACCGTTTATAATTAACACCAAAATAGATAGTGAACGATGAATGTAAAATTGTATTTGTGGCTCATTAAGCCACATGTTTTTTGCCTGATAACCCACTAAATCAATTTGGTTATCTACAAACTGTCTTACTTGTGTACCTAAGAAAACTTGCAGTAAGGTTAGCAATAGTGCAAAACCAAACAAGGCAAATAAATTTTTATGGTAAAGAAAGACTGATTGCTTGATCTTAAGCTTGTAAATAACATATAATATCATGGCAACAATTATTAAAGCCATGAACATGTGCAATGTTATTTTAAAAGGTTCTAAAACTGAATAAACAACGGTAGCACCTAACCAAGCTTGAAAGCCCATACCAAAAACAATAAGCCAAGCCAGAAGTATCACTAGTTTAGGGGATGCTCTAAACGCTTTTTTGGTAAAGGCTAAAAAGCTAGCGTAAATTGCCAGTATTAAGGTTGCTAAACCTGCTAATGCTCCTAACAATCTATTGATGAATTCAACCCAGGTATGGTAAGGGTTAAATGTAGCATAATCATGTTTTTGGTAAGCAGCCCAATTTTTCTGGTTGTAAGTGCTAGTGGTAGTAAAATTAGACGATGCAGTGTATAGGGCTTCTTCTTTAATTATTACTTGCCCTTTTTTAAATTCTCTATTGGGCTGCCATTGAAGTGTTTCTTCAGAAGTAGGCGGAATTAAATAACCAAAACATTTTGGCCAATCTGGACATCCCATTCCACTACCTGTCATTCTCACTATAGCGCCAGCAGCAATTACCAAATACACCAATACAAGTGTTATTTTGGCAAGTTTTCTCAATTTTGGATACATGAAGCAATTTTATACAAAAATAACTTCTAAAGATGATTTAACGAAGCACTACGAACTCTGTTCTGTTGTTTTCATCATGTTGTGCTTCGGAACATTGTACTCCATCAATACACTTATTTTTTATTTCAGCTTCACCCACTCCAATAACTGTAATGCGGTCACCTTTTATACCGGTAGAAATTAGATATTCTTTAATATTTTCAGCACGTCTTCTGGCTAGCATGGTGTTTTGAAATGCGTTACCTCTACTATCTGTGTGTTGTCTAATTTGAATTGAAATATCTGGATTATCGTATAAATACCCGTACAATTTATTGAGTTCAATAGCTGTATTAGGACTTATAAAAGAGGTTTCATCTTCAAAAGGTAAATTAGAAATACCTAAAACTAAACCTAAATCTGTACCAAATTCAGCAGCCTTACTCACCCCAATCATTCTCAAATTTAAATTGGTTACCTCTTGGTTTTTAGTTAAATCTAATTCTAAAATGTTTTCACTATAATCCTCAGCAATTACATTAAGCTTAACTACTTTCTCATCACAGAAGATTTCAAAGTTAAATGAACCGGTAGAAGAAGTTTTTTGTTCATCTAAAACCACATCGTTAGCACCAAGTAATTGCACCTTACTGTAGGCAATATTTTTCTCTGTATCGTAATCAGTTACAATACCAGCAATATCTTGTTTACAACTAAAATCGAGTTTTATTTTTTCTTTAAAAGCATAGATATCATCACTACCATCTCCACCAATTCTATTAGATGCAAAATAACCTGTGCTATCTATTTCTTTAATAATGTAGCTAAAGTCATCGTACTCACTATTAATAGGCTCGCCTATATTCATAACTTTTATTTTGCCATTTTCTAAGGTTTGTGCTGCATAAATATCTAAGCCACCTAGACCAGGATGACCATCAGAAGCAAAGAAAAGTGTACTAGATTCAGATATAAAAGGAAAGGTTTCTCTACCCTCAGTATTAATTTCGGGACCACAATTTACGGGTTCTCCAAAGCTTCCATCTTCATTAATGGTTACGTAAAAAATATCTGATTGACCAAAGGTTCCTGGCATATCTGAGGTAAAGTATAACTTGTTTTCTTCTACATTTAAACAAGGATTAGCAGTAGAATAAGCATCATTATTAAATGGCAATTCTTCAACCTTATTCCATGATAGATTGGAGTAAGTGGCTTTATATATTTTTAATCTGCTAATACCGGTGGAGTCGCGCACAAACTCTCCGTCTTTATAATTGTTTCTGGTAAAATATACGGTGCTACCATCTTTTGTAAAACATGCTGAACTCTCATGTGCATCAGAAATAATATCACCTTTTAACTTGCTTACAGATAATTTAATATTTCCGGTTTCTTTGTAATGAAATAAATCTAAGAAAGGCATAGAATTCCAGTCGTGAATATTCTTAGGTTTTTTATCAAAAAAGCCCGAAGAAGCAAATACAATTCCTTCATCTAAGTAATAAGAAGGTGCAAAATCTGAATATTCAGAATTGATAATAAGGGTGTCAATCTTATAGCGATTTGAAACTTTTTTTATGTTTTCTAAATAATTAGGTTGGGCCAATAGTTTTTTAAGTCTTAAATCTTCTGGCAAAGTATCTTTAAGTGTTTTTAAGATGTTGTCGGCTTCATCATACCTATCCAAGCTTTTTAGACTAATTGAATAGCGGTGAATATACTCGGGGTCCATTTTCTGGTTACCTAAAGCAAAAAATAAACCTCTGTACCATTTGGCTGCTGTCTTATAATTTGAGTTAAAAAAATTAGCATCACCTAGTTTTTTATAAACATTGATATCTTCTGTTCCTTCCATTATCTGCTCTTCATATCCTTCAATAGCAAAAGAATAGGCAAATTTTTGAAAGTCATCTTCTTCTTGGGATAGTTTCTCTTCTTGTGCACTTAAGGTAAAAAGCGACAACGCTAATAGTAAAAAACTAATGTATTTTGTTCGCATGCTTTTCATTTTATATTAGAAAAATCGCGGTGTTAAAACTCTAGTAAACTTGCTTCTACCTCTTCTTGGTCCGCCTGTTAACACTTCATATCTGAGAAATATTTCAAACGAACCATTGTTAAAGGCAGTATTGCCTAATTCTGTAATTTCTCTATCATAGGCCAGACCAAGCATAATTTTATCATTAAATTGAAATCCGGCCAACGCGCTCCATGCAGAACCCCAGCGGTATGCGGTGCCAAAAGTAAACTTATTGTCATAAAGAAAATTAGCAGAGAGATCTGCTTGTAGCGGAGCTCCTGATACTGCTTTTAAAAGTACTGCTGGTTTAAATTTAATGCGGTCAGAAAGTTCTGTTACTACACCAGACATTACATAAAAGTTCATTCGTTCTGTAGCTAATAAATTTGAACTCGAACCAGAAGAATCAAAATGTTCTGTTTCTAAAACATTAGGTACAGAAACCCCAGCATAAAATGTATCAGAGTAGTAATAGGCTCCAAATCCAAAATTTGGGGAAAACTTATTATCAATTACCACATCTTGTCCGCTATTGAAACTTGGACCTCTGTTCTGTAGTTTAGATAAATCTATGTTTAATAAATGACCACCAGCTTTTAGTCCAAAGCTTAAATCTGTTTCTTCATTTATGGCTATGGTGTACGAAAACATACCATCAAAATATGTTTCTTGGTTGGTACCGTTACCAATTTCATCATTAACTACAGAAAGACCTAAACCAATTCTACCGCGCAACGGCGCATGAATATTCAATGTTTGTGTCTGTGGTGCACCTTCTAAGCCTACCCATTGTGAGCGATAAAGACCAACTACACTTAGACCGCCTCTTGAACCAGCATATGCCGGGTTGATAGCCAAGGTGTTATACATGTACTGGGTGTACTGAGCTTCTTGTTGTGCAACTAAACTAGTGCTACAACAAATAAGAATTGCTATTAAAAAATGTTTAGGTTTCATTCTCTTGATTCAGGGTTGAATTATCTATTTATATAGAGATAACCATCAATAGTTTCTGATTTTCCATTTCTGTTGTAGGTAATTATATAAAAATACACACCAACAGGGAGCGCTTCATCTTTCTGTAAAGTAGCTCTACCATTAGAGATACCATTAAAGAAAATGTTTTGATTATCATAACCGTTGGCTTCAAAAACTTTTACTCCCCAACGGTTAAATATTTGAACAGTATTGTCTGGAAAGTTTTCAATATTTTCTAATTGAAATATTCCATTGTTATTTTCTGGAGCTACCAAGTCTGTAGTTATTGAAACAAAGCTACAATCAATATCAGCAGGAGGGGTTCCGCCGATAGAATCACAAGCATCATTTGGATTGGTACCGTCAATACTTTCTTGCCCATCTGAAATACCATCACCATCAGAATCAGGATTTAATGGGTCTGTTATAATACCATTTGGATTAGCAATGGTAGCTTCATCATCTATACCTGTAAATTCTTCAGCATTGGTTAACCCATCATTATCACAATCATCTTCTGCCGTGGGAGTACCTCCAATAGAATCACAAGAGTCATTAGGGTCTGTACCGTCAATAATTTCTTGTGGGTCGTTAATACCATCACCATCGGTATCAACATCTGGCACTTGACCGTTAAGTGGATCATATGGGTCTGTACCATCTATAAGTTCTTGACCATTTAATGTACCATCACCATCACAATCAGCAGCAATCCAAACATTATTTTCAGCATCAAAACCTGTATAGCCAATTTGTTGTGCAGGGTCGCAAGGATTATTAAAATCTGTACCTTGACTAAACTCGTTTTCATCAAAAATTCCGTCACCATCTGTATCTTCAGTAAATGCATATGGATTAGTACCTTGGCTTACTTCATCACCGTTTAAGAATCCATCACCATCACAATCTGCTCCGGCCCATATTGAATTGGTGGAATCAAAATCAGCATAGGTTGCTTTTTGTTCTGGGTCACAAGGATTAGTAAAATCAAAACCATCTACAATTTCTCTATCATCAAGAATACCATCACCATCAGTATCACCAGGATTATTGTAGGGGTCAGTACCTCCATCAAATTCTTCACCGTTTAACACCCCATCACCATCACAGTCGGCTGCTCTCCAAATTTCATTGGTACCGTCAAAATTAGTGTAACCTGCTTCCTGTATTGGGTTACAAGGGTCATTTTTATCAGTACCATTATTAATCTCGGCATCGTCTGCAATACCGTCACCATCAGTGTCTACAGAAGAGTAGGGGTCAGTACCGTTTGTAATTTCAGTTGCATTTAGAACACCATCAGAATCACAGTCACTATTTCTCCAAATTGGATTTGAACTATCAAAAGCTGTGTAACCCGGATTTTGGATAGGACTACATGAGTCATTTGGGTTACTATTGTTGTTTATTTCGTTGTCATCGTCTATACCATCACCATCAGTATCATTTGAAATTTGATACGGATTTGTACCATTGTCAAATTCGTTTCCATTTAGCACCCCGTCTCCATCACAATCAGCAGCTCTCCATATAACATTATTTCCAATGAAACCAGTATAGGCAGCATTTTGAATTGGGTCACAAGGGTTATTGCTATCAGAACCATTTAAAATTTCTGTTTCATCAGCAATACCGTCACCATCAGTGTCTATAGATTCTGAGTAGGGGTTGGTACCATTATCGAACTCTGTACCATTTTGTATACCATCTCCATCACAATCGGCAGCACGCCAAATACTATTATTACCATTATAACCAACATAATTTTCTGGTTGAGCCGGGTCACAAGGGTTTATTCTGTCTGTACCATTGAAAATTTCTAAATCATCAGAAATACCATCACCATCAGTATCCACAGACGGTTGGTAAGGATTTGTACCATTGTCAAATTCATCACCGTTAGCAACGCCATCGCCATCACAATCCGCAGCTCTCCAGATGGTGTTTGCACTATCAAAACCAGTGTAATTGGCATTTTGAATAGGGTCGCAAGGATTATTCTCATCAGTACCATTGGCTAGTTCCAAAGCATCATTTATACCATCACCATCGGTATCTGATGATGCATTATAAGGGTCAGAACCATTAACAAATTCTTCTCCATTTAGTACACCATCACCATCACAATCGGCATTTTGCCAAATAGTATTACTACTATCAAAACCCGTATAACCTGGGTTTTGTTGCGGGTCACAGGCATTATTTTGATTGGAGCCAGCAGCTATTTCGTTGTCATCATTAATACCGTCACCATCGGTATCACCAGAAACTGCATAGGGGTTAGTGCCGTTATCAAATTCAGTTCCGTTTAATACACCATCGCCATCACAATCTGCAGCTCTCCAGATGGTGTTTGCACTATCAAAACCAGTGTAATTTGAATTCTGAGTAGGACTACACGCATTATTGGGGTCTGTACCATTCGCAACTTCATTGTCATCTAATATTCCATCACCATCAGTATCTCCAGAAACTGCGTACGGGTCAGTATTGTTATCAGCTTCGTTACCATTTAAAATTCCATCACCGTCGCAGTCTCCACCTCTCCAAATTGGGTTTAACGCATCAAAGCCAGTATAACCTGGGTTTTGTAGCGGGTCACAGGCATTATTTTGATTGGTGCCTGCCGCTATTTCGTTGTCATCATTAATACCGTCACCATCGGTATCACCAGAAACTGCGTAGGGGTTAGTGCCGTTATCAAATTCAGTTCCGTTTAATACACCATCGCCATCACAATCGGCATTTCTCCAAATAGTATTGCTACCATCAAAATCTGTATAATCTTCATTTTGAGCAGGTAAACACGGGTCATTTGGTGCAGTGTCATCTACATTAACAACGCCATCGCCATCATCATCAGTAGTTAAATCAATAAAACATTCAAAATATTCAGAACCATCTACGCGGATATTTCCTAAACCAGCATC
Organism: Croceivirga lutea; assembly: GCF_014235875.1. Lineage (GTDB taxonomy): Bacteria > Bacteroidota > Bacteroidia > Flavobacteriales > Flavobacteriaceae > Croceivirga > Croceivirga lutea. The sequence goes on from NZ_JACJUK010000004.1 coordinate 194,790, forward strand.
AGAAATAGATAATGTTTGATTACCATCTTGAGTTACTGTTAAACAGATAACCTGTGCAGTATAAGAAATCTCACCAGAAGGATTGGTAATTGTAGTAATTTCTCCATTAAGATTTAATCGAACAACTCCTGTAGCATTTGAGAAACCAACAGTTACACAAATTTGAGAACCAATAGTTAAATTTGAAACACTTAAATTTAAATTATCAGTTCCCGCAATATTATTGGTGAATAATCCATCGGGGGCACCGTCAGCATTAATAGCGTTTCCAATACCGGCACTTGATACAAAAGTTCCTGCTCCAAATCTAAATTCACCGTTACAATAGGGGTCTGTTGTTGGGTCACCATCATTAAGTTCATCAATATTGGATAAACCATCACCATCACAATCTGCTACTTGCCAAACAGGGTTTGTGGCGTCATAACCAGTGTAACCTACTTCTTGTGAAGGCAAACAGGGATCATTAGGAGCACTGTCTAAACTATTATCAATTCCGTCACCATCATCATCAACATCTTCTACCGAAAATGTAACTATTGCGGTGGCACAAATAGCTGAACCACTAGCCGAGTTACACACCTCGTATTCAATTGTAACAGTGGCATTAGCTTCTGAACCTAGTGGCGTATAGCTTAGTTCACCTGTGGTTGAGTTAAAAGCTATAGTTCCTTGGGCAGTTCCATTGCCCGTATTAGTTATACTTGTGGTACCTAAATTGTTGATATCGTTATTAGGCAGGTAATTATCATTATCTAATATACTAATGGTTGTAGTTATCGCAACCGTTGCATTACCAGAATCTGATGTTGCAATTGGTTGCAATGGGTTAGCATCTAGATTATCTGGATTTCCATCGCCATCTGTGTCTTGGGTATACGGGTCTGTACCATTCGCAAATTCAACACCATTTAGAATAGTGTCTGAATCACAATCAGCATTTTGCCAAATGCCATTAGTTGAATCAAAGCCGGTATAGCCAGCATTTTGTAAAGGGTCACAAGGGTTATTTAAATCTGATGAAGATGCAAACTCAAGTTCGTTTGAAATACCATCACCGTCAATATCTGCAGTACAGGTTATTGATTTTTGCGCGTTGTTTTTAGAAGAAACATCATTTTGGGTTATACCTCCAGGCACACCGTTACCGTTTACAGTGGCGTTAAGTTGCCCAATAGAATTAATATCGGCATAGGAAATATTTGCATCCCCTTCTAACGCATCAAAACAGCCATCACCATCAGCATCTGTGTCCACATCATCTGTTAATCCATCGCCATCAGTATCAATTTTGGAGGCCCAAAGTATAGTTTTTGCTAGTAAATTGGCACCTGCAGAATTAAAAGTGTCAAAGTGCGGAACAATTGCTCTTCTGCCAGGTGAGGGCGTATTATTTTCTAACAAGTCACCAGTATCCCAAATGGCGAAAGAAACATTGTTGTTAGGATGTAATCCCAAAACCGTTCCTGAGTTTAAATTTTCAACGTTTACCCTAGCATCACCTATATTGAGATTGCCTAAGGCTAAATTTTGGGTAATAGGATGGGTATTGTTGACAATATTTACAAAAGAAGTGATGTCATTTCTTCCGTTTCCTGGTGCAGAACCAATAAACTCATCATATAGCTGAGCTTCAGAAGTTACTAACCCTCTTGGGGTATTTGCAATACCAGTAAAACTAGCATTTACGTTACCAGACAATGCATCTTCATGTACAAATATGACGTCAAAGTTGTTTACATTAGCATTAGCACTATTAGTGTCTGTTGTTGGGGTAACAGTAAAACCAAAATCTTCTAGCAGCCCTATAGTTTCTGCTTCATCAGCTTGTAGCGCATTATCTGTAATCCAAAGTAATGTTCTGCCATTTATTGCTTCTTCAGCATTGGAAAGACCATCATTATCATTATCTAAATCAATATCATTAACAATACCGTCACCGTCAAAATCAGTATTGGGGTTGCCAGCAATTAGTTGAATAGCGTCTTCAGCTACAGAAATTTGAACCGATTCATAAGTTGATACAAAGCCTGAGGCATTGGTTCCTGCAGAAATAGTAAAAGTCTCCGATGTTGCAGAGGCTATGAAAGTAATTACCGTTGGACTCCATGAGTTTTGCGTTATTCCAGTAACTGTTTCAAAAGGGTTAGTACCAATTTGGTATGAAAATGAATCTATAAAAACCGGAGAATAAGGACCGGTTGCTGTTAAAGAGTAAATGGTTAATTCATACGTTGCGCCTGGCGATAAACCAGAAATTGTGGTTTGTATAATTTCTTCAAAAGATGGATTACCCACATCTCTTAGAGAAATCCAATTAGTATGCCCGCTTGGAGGAAGCGGTAGTGGATTGTTATTCCATCCTGTACCACCATTTTGAGTTACGTTCGTTGCTGCAAAAAATCTATCAGAAATGTCTGGGGTTGCCGAAATAGGTGTCCATCCGGTAGGAGCACAAGCTGAACAATTTGCATCTGCGTTAGTATCTGGTATAGTTTGCGTGTAGCCAACCATAGAGTAGAGCAGCAAAAGGATTAATAAGGTAAACCCATAACTTTTTTTGAACACGTTAAACGTTGTTCTTTTTACAGCGAAATGTAGGTTCATTGCTTTAGTGTTGTTTGATGGGGTGGTTAATGGTGTGTTTTAAGTTTGTTTTTACGATTTCAAAATTAAACGCTTTTAACTGAGCTTATTATGTAATTTAGACCAAAAGCGATGCTTTTCAGATAAAAACACCTAGTCACAGATTTTTTATAAATTTTGAATTGAGAGTTAGCGTGATTTTTTTCGATGAAACGCAGATTATGCATGTGTAAGACCCATTTGTTTTCCTTTTGTAAGCATATAATTATAAGCGGCTTCGTAATTGTTAGGAATTTCGCCTTCCAATATAGCTTCTTTAATGGCATCTTTTATAAGCCCAATTTCTCTACATGGTTTTAGGTTGAATACCTTCATAATTTCTTCGCCCGAAACCGGTGGTTGAAAATTTCTTATGCGGTCACGTTCTTCAACCTCAATTATTTTTTCGCGAACTATTTTAAAATTATTCTTATAGCGTTTTTGTTTTTTAGGGTTTTTAGTTGTGATGTCTGCCTCACAAAGAGTCATTAAATCTTCTATGTGCTCACCAGCGTCAAAAACTAATCTTCTTACAGCAGAATCTGTAACATGGTCTTCAGATAGGATTATAGGTCTAGAGCTCATCAACACCATTTTTTGAACAAATTTCATTTTTTCATTCAATGGCATTTTCAGTCTTTTAAAAATTTTATAAACCATTTTACTACCTACAAATTCATGTGCGTGAAATGTCCAACCAATTTTTTTATCGAATCTTTTTGTTGGCGCTTTTCCAATATCATGCAATAAAGCGGCCCACCTCAACCACAAATTGTTGGTGGTTTTGGCAATATTATCAACTACTTCTAAAGTATGCCAAAAGTTATCTTTATGTCTTTGACCTTCAACTTCTTCAATACCTTTTAAAGCAATGAGCTCTGGCAAAATAAGTTTTAACAGACCCGTATTGTAGAGTAGTTTAAAACCCTTTGAAGGTTGAGAACTCAAAAGTATTTTGTGAATTTCGTCAACAACCCGTTCGTTAGAAATAATTTTTAATCTATTTGCATGGCTAGTGATAGCCTGTAATGATGCTGTTTCAATTGTAAAATCTAATTGTGTTGCAAAACGGATTGCTCTTAACATTCGTAATGGGTCATCAGAATAAGTAATACCTGGCTCTAAAGGTGTTCTTATGGTTTTATCCTTTAAGTCTGTGATACCATTAAACGGGTCAATTAACTCACCAAAAGTGTTTTTGTTTAAAGAAATAGCTAACGCATTAATGGTAAAATCACGCCTTTTTTGGTCATCTTCAAGAGAACCATTTTCTACTATTGGTTTTCTACTATCTCTTTGGTAGCTTTCTTTTCTAGCGCCAACAAATTCAACTTCTAGGCTATGGTGCTTAAGCATTGCTGTTCCAAAATTTTTAAAAACCTTGACCTCTGAGGAATCAATTAATTGCGCTGCAACAGCTTTGGCCAATTTAATTCCGCTACCTACGGCTACAATATCTATGTCTTTAGCATTACCTCTTTGCAATAAATAGTCACGTACGTAACCACCAATTACATAACATGGCATTTGCAGTTCATCTGCGACTTCACCAATAGTAGTAAATATGCTGTTCTGTAAAGCTTTAGAATGACTCATTATTAATTTTATGCCAAATACAACTGCTTTGGTTTTTGTTATTCACGAATGACTTTAACCACACCATTAGTGCTCAATTTAATAATTGACGTTAGCGTTGAATTTTGTTTTTGCATTGGCAAATTTACCACATAGTCTACGCCTTTTAAAATTGCGGGTGTAATGTCTTCAAAAGATTTAGGTATGTTAGTTTTAATGGCATTTGCCGAGCTGTAAACAATGGGTTTACGAAATTTATTGATTAGATATTGACAAAATTTGTCATTTGTAACTCTTAAAGCAAGTGCGTTTTGTGTTCCAATTACATTAGGGGCTACACCAATTGGTTTGTCTAGGACAATAGTCGTTGGTTTGGTGGCAAAATCTAAGATGTCGTAAGCAACTTCTGGTACTAGAGCTACGAAACGCTCTAACATAGCTTGATTGGCAACAAGACATGTTAGTAGCTCAGAATTACTACTTTGTTTTAAATTATACAGTTTTTCAACTGCTTTTGAGTTTGTTGCATCACAACCAATAACCCAACCGGTTTCTGTTGGTAAAAGAAGTATACCTTCAGCTTTTAGGTGCTCTATAGCATTGTTGATTTCAGAAGTCATAAGTTATTGGTTAGAAACAATTTTTCTGTCTTCGTCATCATTTTATCAAAAGAAAATGTAGTAACTATTCTGCTTTTTAAGTTTTCAGGTGAAAACGTTATAGTTTTTGCGTTAATAGCGTTGATACCTTTTGCCATGGCTTTGGTATCTTCAATGGTAGTTAGAATTCCGTATTCCCCATTATCTAATAATTCTTCACTACCAGGCACTTTGGTTGATACTATGGGTTTGCCGTGCCCTAAACATTCTAAAAGTACATTGGCCATACCTTCTTCTCTAGAACAAAGTAAAAACATATCTATTCTTTGAAAAAAAGCGCCCATATTATTTTGATAACCTAAGAAGTGAATTCTATTTTTTACATCACTATTCTTTGATAAAAGCTCTTCTGCATCTAAATCTAATCCGCCGCTTCCTACATGTACAATGTGTATGTTAGCTGAAATATTACGAACTATTTCGGGTAGCAAATCGAATCCTTTTCTGTAATTGAGCCATCCTGCACAACCTACAATAAAAGCATCTTTTGGGACTTCTAAATGAGGTGGTAATTTAAGTGATGCTTCAGGTTTTTTAGGAAGATTTATACCATTATAAATTCTGAATAGATTTTGTTCATTAAAAAAGCTTGAAGAGCTTAGTAAGTAGCTTTTAAGCGAATTACTATTTACTAAAACCTTTGCTTTAAAAACCTTAAAGACCAACTTATACTTTAGACTGTTACGTATTTTTCTAATATTGCCTAAATACAAAATCTTATGAGGAACTTTAGTAATATAAGCACTTAAACTCACTAACCACCAATCTTTTTTTAGGGCCGCGAAAACAGTAATTGGCTTATATTTTTTAAATATTTTGATGTAGTTGAGTATCACAAAAATATTGAGGTCTCCGCCTCTGCTGTTTATTGTTTTTACGGTTACGTTAGGGAGATTTAAAAATTTGTTTTCAAAGGTATTTGTTAACAAAATAACTATTACTTGGTAGCCTTTCTTGCCAAAATATGCAGCTCTTAGCTGTACATTTTTTTCAATTCCACCCCAGTTTTTGGTAGGGCAAATTAGAATTATGCATTTAGCCCTTTTATCCATTTTGGCGGTTTAAGCGTTTTAATTCTTTATATCTAGCGGCTACTCCAAGCGCATTTAAATAGCTAATTGTCAGTCCTTTTTTTCCATCTAAAAAACCAAGTCTTAGGATGAAATGATTAAAAAATTTCCAAAATGGCCTAAATAGCGCTAAGAACCAGTTGGCTTGTTTACCTTTTTTATATTCTTCAAGAGCCCTCATTTTACCATAACTAATCATTTTACTCTTGTAGTCTTCATAATTGCCGTAAGAATAATGAATTAGTTTATTTTTTAAAGTTCCAGAAGAACCATTAACTACTAGAGTTTCGTGTACAATTTTACTAGTTTCAAAGTGAACAGCGTCTTTTTGAAAAAGGCGGTAATTTTTATCGGTTTGCCAACCGCTAAAATTCAGCGGTTTATCTTTAAACATAAATTTACGCACAAAATAATAGGCTTGGTCAGCATCTTCTTTTCTAATAGTTTTTAGAATCTCTTCTTGCAGTTCTTTAGTAATACGTTCATCGGCATCAATAAATAATACCCACGGATTTTTAGCCATATTCAGCGCAAACTGCTTTTGGTCTGTGTAATTAATAAAAGCTCTTTGAGTAAATAATACATTTGAAAAAGATTTAGCAATTTCTGGAGTTGCATCAGTGCTAAAAGAGTCAACCACAATTATCTCATCTGCAAAAGAAATGTTTTCTAAAACTTCTTTGAGATTATGAGCTTCATTAAAAGTGATTAAAAGCGCCGATATTTTTGTATTTAAATTACGCTCCATGTATTAAATAGTCTTCTATTGTTTTTAATTGTTTGTTGCGTTCAAAATTTTGAAGCACATACGCATAGCCATTTTCTCCCATTTGAAGTAATTGCGCTCTATGGTGGTATAAATACGTAATAGCCTCAACAAAAGCTTCCACATTATTTGGTGTGGTTAAAATTCCGGTTTTTTGGTTTATAACAACTTCCGGATTACTACTAATGTCAAAGGCCACCACTGGTTTTTTACAAAGGGCTGCTTCAGCTAATACATACCCAAATCCTTCCCAGTGAGAAGAAAGTAAAAAAACACTTCCTTTAGCAATAAATTCTAAGGGGTTTTCAATAAAACCTTCTAGTTGAACTACGTTTGTAAGTTGTAGTTGTTGAATCTTATTTTCTAATTCTTCACGCAATCTACCTTCTCCGCCAATTAGCAGTCTAAAGGGTATTTTTTTAGCTTTTAGTTGATGTGCTACATCCAATAAAAAAGTTTGATTTTTTTGGTATTCTAAGCGCCCAAGATTTATTAAAGTAAAGGTTTCTAAAGCCTTGTTTTGGTAGGCTTCAATAGTAGGCGGTATTTGAATTCCATTATAGATAACCTTTATTTTTTTAATAGGAAAAAGGGTACTATTATTTTCTAATATTGTACGTTTAGTAGCTTCAGAATTAGCCAATATTTCTGTTAATACATTTTGAAATAAATATCTATTTAGGTAGGAATTTTTAATTGGGATAGCACTACCTCTTCTATATATAATTCTAGTTATGCCCACCTTTTTAGCAGCAACCGAAGCAATTTTTACATCTCTAGAAAGGTTCATTACTAGTTGAGTAATTTCTTTTTCTACAAAGAGTTTTTGAAGCAATTTGTGCTTAAAAGGATTTAAAAAGCTAAGATTCGTAAGCTTAATAGTAGAAAACGGAATTTTTGTTTTTCGAAGTTTTTGATGCAATACACTATCGTGGTGCGCCACAACAAATACCCTATGACCGTTTTGGTGTAAATATTGGCTAACTTCAAAATGCCATTTTTCACCACCACCCCAAGCAACAGCTGTATTAAAGAAGCACGTACAACCCATTAAAAAATTTGTTTGTAAAGGGTTATTAAGTTTTTTAATACGTTTTCATCTGAAAATTGTTGCACGTAACTATACCCTTGTTCAGCTATTAATTTGCGCTCATCTGGGTGTTCAAAAATCCAATTTAATTGAGTTCTAATCTCGTCACTATTATTAGGGTTTATGTAAATTGAATTTGGGCCGGCTGCCTCAGGAAAACAACCATTGTTTGTTACAATTACAGGAGTTTTACTATACATGGCTTCAATAATAGGTATGCCAAAACCTTCACAAATACTGGGATAACAAAAAACTGTTGCGGCTTGGTACAAGGCGGCAAGCTCAGTAACGTTTATGTTTTTTACAAAAGTTACCTGTTGCTCCAAATTGTGTTTATTTACATAAGTGTATAATTGCTTTGCATATTTTTTATCTTTTCCCACAAGTACTAAATGATGATTAGTACCGTGAACAGCTTTAATTAAAGTAAGTGCATTTTTGCGTTCTTGTAACGTACCTACATTAATAATAAACTCTTTTGGTAAATTAAATTTTTTGCGAACCGCTCTTTTATCTTCAGCTGAGTAGGTTTTTTTAAATGCTTTATTGCAACCTTGATAAACAACAGAGATTTTTTCTTCCGGTATTTTAAAATACTTAACAATATCACTCTTTGTTTGTTCACTTATGGCAATAACATGGTTAGAAGTTTCTACAGCATATTTAAACTTGAGTCTATAAATAACTCTATCCCAAATGTTATAATAATGAGGATGACTTAAAAAAATTAAATCGTGAATGGTAACTACCTTTGGAATATTGTTTTTACGAAGCTGTATAGGAATTTCGCCAGATAAGCCATGAAAGCCGTTAATAGGTAGGTTTTCTGCTTGTTTCCATTGCCCTAGTAACCGCCAAATTGAGCGCAGTTTTTTCCAAAACCAACCTTTAGGATATACAATAGTAGCCTTGTCTAGAGCTACCAATTTTTCAATCGAAGACTTTTTAGGATTAAAAAGATAAAGTTCTTCTATTTCAGGAGATTGAGTTAGCATTCTTACGACATCTCTACCGTAATTACCCAAACCAGTATTGTTGTGAAAAATTCGTTTGGCGTCGAACGCTACTTTCATAATTAGCTACTGCAATTGGCGTAAAACTACATATATTTATTATAAACTGCCACGGTCTCTTTTGCGGTACGTTGCCATGAAAAAGAATCGGCATAGTTTTTAGCCACTGCTATCTGTTTTTCATTAAGGTTGAGAATTTTTGATAGACCATTTGCAATGTCTTCAATTTCGAAAGGATTAACCAATACGGCATGTCCGCCTGAAGTTTCTGAAGCAGCCCCAGTTGTACTAGTTAACACGGGCAGATTAGCTGACATGGCTTCTAAAATAGGAATACCAAAGCCTTCGTAAAGGGTTGGAAATAAAAAAGCTTTTGCGTTGTGGTATAACTGAGCCAATTCGGCATTAGAAATGTAACCGGTAATCAATACGTTATTAGTAAGATTATTTTCAATAATATATTTTCTAACTTTTGCTCCAAGAGGTTCTTCAACTTTACCTGTTATTACAAGTTTTATAGTTTTTGATGCCGTACTTAAATGATAACCCTTAATTAAATTCAAAGTATTTTTTCTATTAGATACACCACCTAACGCAATAAAATAACTCTTAGGTGTTAGATTTTTAGGCCCTAAAAAATCTTTATTCTTTACCGTAACATTTTGTAAAGAAATAGAAGGTGCCAAGGCTACCGCATGTATTCTATCTTCAGGAAAATCAAAGAAGCGTAAAAAATCTTTTTTTGTTTTTTCACTAACTGTAATTAGTACATCAGCATTTTTAGAAAACGACCTAAAAAGAGCAAATCTTTTTTTTTCAAAGTACTCAGTTGTAAGATTATATTGTTTAAGCTCAGGTAAATGCACGGCTAAATCATGCACCGTTGCAACTTTTAAGCCTTTTTTAGAGTTTAAAAATGGCGTATGTAAACTATGAACAACATCAAAACGTGTTGAAGTCATATACAGATTATTTACATGCCAAAAGTGCTTTTGGTTAAGTAATTCTTTCTGAAAATCATTTTTAGAACTCCATTTTTTTTTCAATCTAAAGGCTAGGGTGGGTGATACGTTATCTAAATCTTTTAAAGCTTCAAATAGATGATGTATATAAAACGGAATTCCAGTGTAATTTTTAAAAAATAGGGAAGAACTTTCTAGTGCTACTTTCATTAGGGCTAAAGTAACAAATAGAAAATTTAAAGCCACTATTAGCTAGCCTTAGCCAATTCTGTATTTGTATTGAGATTAGAATACATAATCTTGGTGCTAGGGGCCTTTAGCATTTTAAGAACAGCATAGCGTTGATAAACGCTTAGAGCATTGAGATAACAGATTTTTACACCTCTATCTAAATCTAAAAAACCGAGTCTGAAAAAGTAATTAAAAGTGAATTTCCAAATAGGCTTAAAAATTAATTTACTGTATGAGAATTGCCCTCCTTTATTGCGAATTTCTTTAGCTTTTAAACTTCCGTAATGCAACATTTTTGATTTGTAATCATCAAAATTTTTATAGCAATAATGCGTTAGTTTAGCGTTTAATTTTCCTGATGTTCCATTCACAGCTAAGGTTTCGTGAACCAATTTTTCATTGGTATAATGCACTTTACTTTTCTGAAATAGTCTATGATTTTTATCGGTTTGCCAGCCACTAAAGTGTAGCCTCTGATTTTTAAACATAAACTTTCTGTAGAACCAATAGGCAGCACATGGCGAAGGAGAATTTACGGTTTCTAATATTTCTCGTTCTAATTTTTTAGTAACTACTTCATCAGCATCAACAAACAAAACCCATTCAAAATTAGCCTGTTTTAAAGCAAAATTTTTCTGGGCAGTAAAGTTTTTAAATGGATGTTGAAGTACCCTAACCTTGTTATGTTTTTTGAGATACTCATAAGTGCCGTCTGTGCTGTAAGAATCAACAACAATTATTTCATCAGCAAAAGAAATGCTATTGATACATTTTTCAATGTAACCAATTTCATTATACGTAATTACTAGAGCGCTGATTTTCTGGTTTGGGGTCTTCAATACAGCAATTTTAAGTTATTGGTAAAGGCCTGAGTCTACAATAACAACAAATAGTAGAAAAAATTGCCTTTGTAGGAAAAATTCTCCACTATTGTTGTTTAGACTTTAGAAGTAAATAGAAAAGAAAGGTTGCTTTACAATCTAATTAAGATTTAAACAGCAACATCATATTCACGTAAAGCATCGTTTAATGATGTTTTTTTATTGGTACTTTCTTTTCGTTTACCAATGATTAATGCACAAGAAACATTGTATTCGCCAGCATTAAATTTTTTAGTGTAGCTACCAGGTATTACAACTGAGCCAGCCGGGACTCTTCCTTTCATCTCTAAAGGTTCATCACCAGTAACATCTATAATCTTTGTTGATGCTGTTAAAACTACATTGGCCCCCAAAACGGCTTCTTTTTCTACATGCACACCTTCCACTACAATACACCTAGAGCCAATAAAGGCGTTATCTTCAATAATAACAGGAGAGGCTTGCAATGGCTCTAATACACCACCAATACCTACACCACCACTTAAATGTACATTTTTACCAATTTGAGCACAACTACCTACTGTAGCCCATGTATCTACCATGGTACCTTCATCTACATAAGCCCCAATATTTACATAACTTGGCATTAAAATAGTGCCAGAAGAAATATATGCGCCATGTCTCGCAACCGCATGCGGAACAACTCTGATACCTCTTTCTTTGTAGTTTCTTTTTAAAGGAATTTTGTCATGGTACTCAAAAATACCAGCTTCAAGAACTTCCATTTTTTGAATAGGAAAATAGAGTACAACTCCTTTTTTTACCCATTCATTTATTTGCCATCCTTTGGCAGTAGGTTCAGCACAACGCAACTCACCTTTATCAATTAAATCAATTACTTCTCTAATGGCGTTTTGGGTAGGAGTTTCTTTAAGTAACTCTCTATTATCCCATGCTGCTTCTATAAGTGCTCTTAATTCGGTCATAAAAAACAATTTTGGCAAATATAGTGGCTCAAGAGTTAATTGGTAATCTATTTTATGACCATAACATTTTACGTTATTTTTGCCAAAAATTTTTGATTGGCACGAATTTTAGCGCTCGATTTTGGAAAAGTTAGAACTGGAGTTGCAGTTACAGATGAATTGCAGTTAATTGCTTCTGGTTTAGCAACTGTTGAGACAAAAGAGTTATTAGAATTTTTGAAAAACTATTTTGAAGCAGAAAAGGTTGAAAAAATAGTCATCGGAGAACCTAAACAAATGAGTGGTGAAGTTTCAGAATCAGAAGCACTAATTGCACCCTTTATTATTAATTTTAAAAAACATTTTCCGAACCTACCGGTTGTAAGACAAGATGAACGTTTTACGTCTAAAATGGCCTTGGATAGTATGATTGCTGGCGGAATGAAAAAAAAGAAACGGCAAAATAAAGGGGAATTAGATAAAATTAGTGCCACGATAATTTTACAATCCTATTTAGAGAGAAAGTAGTTTATGATTTTACCCATAGTAGCATACGGCGACCCAGTTTTACGAAAAAAGGCTAAGGATATTCCCCAAGACTATCCAAAGTTAGATGAATTGGTTTCTAATATGTTTGAAACCATGTATAAAGCCTCAGGCGTTGGTTTGGCAGGACCACAAGTAGGTTTGCCGTTACGCATTTTTGTAATTGATGCCGTACCTTTTTCAGATGACGAAGAGTTAACAGAGGAAGAAAGAGCACAATTAAAAGAATTCAAAAAAGTTTTTATAAATGCTAAAATTGAAGAAGAAGAAGGTGAGGAGTGGGCATTTAATGAAGGTTGTTTAAGTATACCAGATGTACGAGAAGATGTTTTTAGACAACCCGAAATAAAAATTTCTTATTTAAACGAAAAGTTAGAACCAGTTACTGAATCGTATAAAGGATTAGCAGCAAGAATTATTCAACATGAGTATGACCATATTGAAGGAATTTTGTTTACAGATAAGCTATCTTCCTTAAAGAAAAGATTACTTAAAAGTAGGTTAGAAAAAATTTCTAAGGGTAAGGTTAACGTTGATTATAAAATGCGTTTTCCAAACCTAAAAAAAGGACGATAAGTTCTAACCAGAATTAATAAAATTCTAAATTTACCCCTTTAAATTACTTGTTTATGACTTTAGACAAAATCTTAGCCATTGGTGGCAAACCAGGATTGTATAAAATGCTAACTCAAACACGTTCAGGATTCGTAGGAGAATCATTAGTAGACGGTAAAAGAGTTGCAGTGAGTATACGAAATAATGTGAGTATTCTTTCTGAAATTGCAATTTATACACTAGAAGAAGAGTTGCCGTTACGCGAAGTTTTTCAAAAGATAAAAGACAAAGAAAATGGTGGTAAAACTTCAATCAGTCACAAAGACGAAAAAATAAAATTAGAAGAATATTTCTTTGAAATTTTACCAAATTATGATGAAGACCGTGTGTACCCTAGTGATATTAAAAAAATTGTTCAGTGGTATAATATTCTTCATGATAATGATGTAACAGATTTTTCTGATTCAGATGATGAAGATAGCGCTAAAGCGTCTTCGGAAGAAGAGTAATCTGTTGTTCATTTAAATCATCAATCTACAAAAGCAAAGCAATAGTTAAAGAGTAACATCTTAATTTTTAGTTAATCCTACTTTTGAGAGGTTTTGAGTTTACCTATATTTAGGAGATTCAAACAACCAATTCAAAATGAGATTATTTTTCAAAAAGGCAATGCTTCTATTTGTATTGCTTATCCTATTTGGTTTAGTACAAGCACAAGACACTAAAGCAAAAGACACTACTAAAAAAGCAACCAAAGAGTTACCTCTAGAACCAGAGAGGTCTATAGAATTTACCACAGATGAAGGTACTTGGCTTTCACTAGATGTAAGCCCAGATGGTCAAACCATTGTATTTGATATGATGGGTGATATTTATACCATTCCTATCACTGGTGGTAAAGCTACACAGTTAACTAGCGGTATGGCCTATGATGTTCATCCAAGATATAGTCCTGATGGTAAATCGTTAGTTTTCATCTCAGATAAAAGCGGTTCTGATAACATCTGGACACTAGATTTAAACACTAAGAAAGATAAGCAAATTACAAAGGAAAAAAAGCATAATTTCTTTTCAGCAGAATGGACAGTTGATGGGGACTATATTATTGGCGTAAAAGGCCGTAGAAACATTAAACCCCATATTTATCATAAAGATGGAGGAGCTGGTAGCCAGTTAGTAAGTGAGCCAAAGAATATAAAACTAACAGATCCAGCAGTAGCTCCAGATGGTAAGTTAGTTTACTTCTCACAGCGTAGAAACGCCTGGAATTACAATGCTCAACTACCGCAATATCAATTAGGCACCTATGATTTGGAAGATGGTAGCATGGCTACAATCACCTCAAAATATGGTTCAGCATTTACTCCAACACTTTCTCCAAACGGTAAGTGGTTGGTTTATGGTTCTAGATATGAAAATGAAACAGGTTTAATATTAAGAAATCTTGAAACTGGTGCTGAGGAGTGGTTAGCGTATCCGGTTCAAAGAGACGAGCAAGAATCTATTGCGCCGCTAGGGGTGTTACCTGCCATGTCTTTTACACCAGATAGTCAGCATTTGTTGGTGTCTTATGGTGGTAAAATTCATAATATCAACATAGTAAATAAAACAGCAACCGCAGTACCGTTTACAGTAGATGTAAACCTAGATTTAGGACCAAGGTTAGCCTTTAAGTATCCTATTGAAGATACTGAAGAAATGTTTGCTACTCAAATTAGAAATGCAAAACCATCTCCAGATGGTAAGCAACTAGCGTTTACAGCTTTGAACCGCTTGTATATTATGGATTATCCAAATGGTAGTCCACGCCGAGTAACCAATTTTGATTTTATAGAAGCACAACCTTCATGGTCGCCAGATGGTAATTTTCTAGTATTTACGACTTGGAATAAGACAGAAGGTCATTTGTATAAAATAAACGTAAAAGGCAAAGCCAAACCTGTAAAATTGACCAATATAGGTGGTCTATACACTTCACCAGAATGGTCTTATAACTCAAATAGAATTGTCTTTCACAGTGGTAGTGCGCAAGTATTTCAAGATATGGTTGGACCCTTATCACGTAGAACACAAGAAAATTTAGTTTGGGTATCAAGTAATGGTGGTGATATCAATTTCATCGCAAAAAGTAAAAACAGATTTACACCTCATTTTTCAAAAATAGATGATAGAATCTATCTTACTAAGGATAGAAGTTTAGTTTCTATTCGTTGGGATGGTACCGATGAAAAGGAGCATATAAAATTAAAAGGAATTGTAACCTATGGCTCGCAAGATGTTTTTCATGATGAATTTGGGGGGCATAATATTCTTATTGCTAATGATTATAAAGAACCACAAGACAAATCTTCAATTCCTCAAGAAATTCGAATTTCACCAGACGGTACTTCTGCTTTAGCCAAAATTAATAACGATGTTTATCAAGTTACAATTCCGCGTTTTGGTAAATTACCCACGGTTTCTTTGGCCAAGGCAGAGAATGCTGCTTTTCCAGCATTGAAATTAACCGTAATGGGTGGAGAATTTCCAGCTTGGTCTAGTGATAGTAAGAAAGTACACTGGTCTTTAGGTGCCAGTCATTTTAGTTATGATGTAGGGGCTGGTAAAAAGTTTGCTGACAGTTTAGCGCAGGCTAAGAAAAAGGAAAAAGAACTTAAAAAGACCGAAAAAGAAAAAGATAGTATAACAAAAGACGAGGCCAAAGACAAAGACGAAGACGAAGACCCAAAATATACTGCTGAAGAGCATAAAATTAAGGTGCCTTTTAATCGTAATATTCCAAAGGGTAACGTGGTCTTAAAAGGGGGCAGAATTGTTACCATGAAAGGTAATGAGATTATAGAAAGTGGTGACCTATTGGTTGTTAATAATAGAATTAAAGCAATTGGCGCTTCTGGCACGTTGACATTTCCAGAAAATACAGAAGTAATTGATGTCTCTGGAAAAACATTGGTTCCTGGTTTTGTAGATACTCATGCGCATATGCGTCCCGCTTGGGGGCTGCAAAAAGACCAAGTGTGGTCGTATACTGCTAATTTGGCTTATGGAGTAACTACCACTCGCGACCCTCAAACAGGAACAACAGATGTACTTACTTATGCTGATATGGTAGAAGCAGGTATGTTAGATGGTCCACGAATTTACAGTACTGGTCCTGGTCTTGGATTTTGGTTTTATAAATTGAATAGTCTGGAACAAACCAAAGAAGTATTAAAGCAATACAGTGACTATTTTGATACAAAGACCATAAAAATGTACTTGGTGGGTAATCGGCAACAGCGACAATGGGTTTTAGAAGCGTGCAAAGAGTTAAAATTAATGCCTACAACAGAAGGTGGTCTTGATTTTAAATTAAATATGACGCAGTTACTAGATGGGTATCCCGGTCATGAGCATAGCTACCCAATTTATCCTATTTATAAAGATGTCATTAAAACAACAGCCGAATCTAAGATGGCAGTTACACCAACTTTATTGGTATCCTACGGAGGGCCTTGGGCAGAAAATTACTATTACTCGAGAACTGATGTTTGGAATGATAAAAAAATCAAACATTTTACGCCATATACAGATTTGGCTAATAAGGCCAGAAGAAGACCAGGATGGTTTATGGATGAGGAGCACGTGTTTCAAAAACACGCTGAGTTTATAAAAGACTTGATTGATGCTGGTGGATTATCTGGTGTAGGTAGTCACGGACAATTACAAGGTTTGGGTTATCATTGGGAATTATGGAGTGTTGCAAGTGGAGGATTAACTAACCACGAAGCATTAAAGGTTGCCACAATAATTGGAGCTGAAGCTATTGGACTAGACAGAGATTTAGGCAGTTTGGAGGTAGGCAAACTCGCAGATATTGTTGTTTTGGACAAAAATCCGTTAGAAGATATTGAAAACTCCAACACCGTAACCCATGTAATTAAAAATGGAATTGTGTATGATGCCAGTACCTTAGATGAGGTTTGGCCAACTAATAGAAAAGCCGAAGAATTCTTGTGGCAAACACCCAAACCAGAAAATCTACCCGGAATTAAAAATTAAAAAAAAGAGCCATTTGGCTCTTTTTTTTATGTGTTAAATTTTTACTTCAATGTACTAGAATACAGCTGTTTTGAGTTATTGTAGTACCAAATCATACCCAAAATGAACCTACGCACCTACCTAATAGCTATGCTATTATTGGCTAATGTTGTGTGCTTTAGTCAATACCAGCAAGAGATGCCGAGCAATTGTTCTAGTTACCAATACGGAACTGTTTTTCTCTCAAACGGCGAATCATTTAAAACGTATATTTTAATGGATTTCTGCAATCCACACTCTTTTCAGTATGGCTTACAGGTGATTAATGAAAAAACTTTTAAGCGATTAGCAAAAGGAAAAAAAGTAAAATCAAAAGCCTATGAAGCCATTGAGTTATCAACTATAGATGGTTTTTTATTGGCATCTGGTCAACGTTTTCAGAAAGAAACTTTTGCACTTAATCAACATGGTATTCAAACCAAACAACAGTTGGTTGAAGTGGTTATTACTGGAGAGGTGGCCATTTTTAAAAAGTATTACAGTACTAATGATGAGTTTGTGTATCGCTCCGTTCTACAATCTAAATTGCAGGGAGGTCAAGAGCATTTACGATTCATGGTTAATAATTTTGAAGTTTATTACAAAAAAGGAAATGAGGGTAGGCTTCATAACATCCGAAATGCTAATTTGACAGAGGTATTTGGAGATAATTTGAAATTGCTCAAAAAATACCAAGCGGGAGTTTATACTTTTAAATCAGAATTTAAAAGACCAGTAACTTTTTCAGCGAATTGTGATTTACCTTTTTTAGAATCGTTATTAGTGATGGTAAACGATTACAATAAAAAATCTTTAGATAGTTATACCGATTTAGATACCAGATTTTGAGTTAGGCATACGTTTATTAGTTTCCCCAACATGTTTTAGATAAAATTTCCATACTTCGTGGGCTACATCTCTACCTAATCTTAATCCGGCGATATTATCTGATTGAATGTGGTAACCACCAAGAACCCTTGACATACCAGCCATTTCAGCGGTTTCTGTAAAAGTTGGAAATTTTAACATCACAGTATCACCTAAGCTATTTGGTTCAGTCATGGAGCCAGCAACAAATTCTTGCTCCTCCCCAAATATGTCACTACCTGTCCAAAGTTTTAATGCTTCTGCACAACCAGCACTAATTGTACTATGCCCAGAGGTATAACTAGGAAACGGAGGACATAGAAAAGTTTCTGGAGAGTACGGGCGCCATTGATTACCATCCATTTTAATCATGCCCTTATTTTCACCACCCCAACCAGTAATAGTTTTGCCTTTGTAATATTCATGTACCAAAGCAAATGGTCTAGCATAATCATAGAACATCTTAGCATCCCACGAGGCAATAAAACCATCCATAGCAACAACTTGATTATAGAAGTACATTTTAACGTCTTGGTCTAAAGTGTGTTTATCTCTTCTAGAAACGTCTTGAGCAAACTTTAACCAGTGTCCTGCTTGTTGCACAGATTTTGGTCCGTCTCTCATAAATTCAACTAAGGCTTTTTGTTCATCAGTTAATTTAGACTGCACTTCCACAACTTCTCGCACTTCTTCTTCTAATTGTGTTGAACCAATTTGAGGTGGAGGTCCGGGCCTAAATTGGTCTGCAGAAGTTAATGCAATTGGCTTAACTTGTTGCCAATAAGGCGTTAAGCAACCAGGGGCAAATTTTCCACCTTTACCATCAGAAAAATATTTTGGTTGCCAACGATTTGGGTCTAAATTTTCATCTGGTGAATTCACCGGAGCATAACTGGTATAATCAAAATAAGGTGTTCCATCTGAACCTTTTTCTTCACCATACTGATTTGCACCATCATTTTTTCTAGCCTCAATAACTGCTTTTGCGGCTAAATTGCCAATGCCTTCAGGTGTTGTTGGGTCCAATGAATTGTTTGTAGGGTCTAACCCTAATTCTCGCATATACTCTTCAAATAGCTTTTTGTCTGAATAGTAATATTCACTGATTGCACGGTACGCCGCATAGCTTACCGCTATTTCTTTGTTTTTAACAGTTTGCTCATTTAAGGGTCTACGCTCTACTTCTTCTAAGTATACTGGTATTGCTTTTTCATCGTAACGAGACCATGCGTCAAAAACAGATACAAAAATTAAACCCAGATACCTTGACGTAATTGTTGGTCTAGGTTTAAAACGTTCGGTGTCTAAAGCTGTTGCTTCTAATGCAATTTCTCCCCATTTATATGCAATATTTTCTGCGCCAGTGGGCTCTTTTTCTTTCGTTTTTTGTGCGGTTTCTTGTTTACAAGAAATTATAAAAACTATCAATAAAAGCCAAAGTGCTATTTTTTTCATAGAAGAAAGAATTGAGTATGTTCTGGGCTTATTTACTTTATTAAACTAATCGCAAATCCACCTCCTGGAGCAAGGCTTATAGTCTTAGTATCTCCTTTTTTAATTTCAAGTTGTTCAATGCTTAAGGCTTCAGGATTGGTTTGATAATGTGCGTCTTCAGCATCTCTATAAATTGCAGCTTTAAAATTGGTGTTTTCTGGTAAAAAATCAAAATCTATGGTTATTTGTCTTTCGTTTTCGTCTGTAATTCCACCAATGAACCAATTGCCCGTTTCACGTTCTTCACGAGCTATAGTAACAAAATCACCAACTTCTCCATTTAAGACCTTTGTTTGTTCCCAATCGACGCCAACATCTCTAATGAATTGTAACGCTGGCCTACCCTCATAATTTTGAGGTAAATCACATGCCATTTGTATAGGGCTATAGATAACAACGTACAACGCTAATTGCTGGGCTAAGGTTGTATTAATTTGGTTGTCTGGTTTTGTAGGTAAAGAAATATCAAATACTCCTGGAGTAAAATCAATGGGTCCAGCTAGCATTCTGGTAAATGCTACAATTGGTAAATGTTCAGGAGGGTTACCACCGTCTGTAGCCCATGCATTAAATTCTTGGCCGCGTAGACCTTCTTTTGAGATTTCATTTGGTAATGTTCTACGTAAGCCTGTACTTTTTATGGGTTCATGAGCATTAACAGCTACTTTGTATTCAGCCGCTTTTTCCAGCGCTTTTCTATAATGATTTACCATCCATTGGCCGTGATGATATTCTCCTTTAGGAATAATTTTACCTACATAACCAGATTTTACTGCATGTAGACCATGTTTTTGCATGAGTTGATATGCAGAGTCCATTTGCTGTTCGTATGTTCTTGGAGCAGCACTAGTCTCATGATGCATTATTAATTCAACACCTTTATTTTTGGCATAAGCTGATAATTCGTCTAAATCATAATCCTCATAAGGTGTAACAAAATCAAAGACACCCTCACGGTCTTCAAATCCAATCCAATAATTCCATCCGGTATTCCATCCTTCAACTAAAACGCCCCCCAGCTTGTTTGCAGCGGCAAAATCAATATATCTTTTTGTGTTTTCAGTAGTAGCACCATGGGTGACACTCACTTGTTTTTTACCTAAAGTGGCAAAAGTGTTCATGTCTTGGGTAGCTTCTAAATCCCAAGTAGAAAGGCCTAAATGCATTTCCCACCAAATACCAGCATATTTCATTGGAGTAAACCAAGAAACATCACCAAGTTTATTAGGTTCATTTAGATTTTCAATAAGTCTTGATTCAATTAAATCGCCTGCCTTTTCCGCAATTTGAATAGTACGCCATGGAGTAACAGCAGGCAACGATGTTTTTACAGCATATCCTAATCTATCAGAATGTACTAAACCACTAGTTAACCCTAAATTAATAGTATCAACTTTTAATGTCATTCCTGCATAATTAGTAAGATTGGCTTCATGAAATGTTAGGTGTATACCACTTTCTCCGCGCATGGTTACAGGAGTATTTACTGCATTTTCAGGAATGTATGTTGCCGCAAGGTCAGGGTGATTTCTTTTAGCTGTAGCATCAACCTTGGATAGTTTTGTGGTATTGTATAAGTGTTCATAAATATCCCAGTCACCAGGTATCCACCAAGTTGTGTAGTCTTCGGTTAATTGAAATTGGGTGTTTTCTTCGGTGATTATAATACTGTCTCTTCCTTCTTGTTCAGGAAATTCATACCTAAAGGCAACACCGTCATCATAAGACTTAATATGAATATCTAACTTTCTATTTGGTGCTTTTTCTTCTTCTAATTGTACTAAAAGACCATTGTAATAATTACGAACTTTTCGTTGTTCTCCCCAGGGCATCTCCCAAGTTTCATCCATTTGGTCTAGCTGGGTGTTAACGATTTTAAAACCACTAGAAAAAGCTTCTTGGTCTTTAAACTCAAAGCCCATGTCGGAAGTATCTATAACCATAGTTTCACCATGCGAAACGGTATACATAGGAGTACCATTTTCAGTCAGGAAAAAATTAAAGGTGTTGGTTTTAGAAGGTGATTGAACACTAGTTTCAAAAGTTTCTTTTGTACAAGAAGAACTTACTACAAGTATTAAAAAAGTAAGTAGTATAAAGTTAAATCTTTGCATTAATTAGTGAATTTTGAGTTGAGGTTAGCCATCTAAGTTACAGGCTTTTGAAATGATTTCTTAGTGCTATACATTAAAAATATTTATACATAAACTAAAATAATTAAATAATATTTAATGTATAATATCTCGCATATTTGAAAAAAATAAGATGGACTATGATTACAAAGACGTCAGAAAAAACAAGTAATAATTTTGCTACAAATACACCAGTTAAGGTAGCTGTTGGAATGGGTGATGGAATTGGCCCAGAGATAATGAAAGCTACACTAAAAATTCTTAAAGCCGCAGGGGCGGCCATAGAACCTGAATTTATTGAATTAGGAGAAAAAGTGTATTTGGCAGGAAACACTTCAGGCATAGATTCACATGCTTGGGATGTTATTAATAAGAATAAGGTCATACTAAAAGCCCCAATTACTACACCTCAAGGCAAAGGTTTTAAAAGTATGAATGTTACTTTGAGAAAGTCTTTGGGATTATTTGCAAATGTTAGACCTGTTACTGCATTACATCCTTTTGTGCCAACGAACTTTCCAAATATGGATGTAGTCATAATTCGGGAAAACGAAGAAGATTTATATGCTGGCATTGAACACAGGCAAACCCAAGATGTTTACCAATGTTTAAAACTAATTACCCGACCTGGTTGTGAACGCATAATTCGGTATGCATTTGAATATGCTAAGGCTTTTGATAGAAAAAAAGTAACCTGTATGGTTAAGGATAATATCATGAAAATAACAGATGGGTTATTTCATAAGGTATTTGATGAAATAGCTTTAGATTATCCACATATTAAAAGCGAAACTCAAATTATAGATATTGGTTCTGCAAGGCTTGCTGCCAAACCTAATGATTATGATGTTATTGTAACTGCTAATTTATATGGTGATATAATTTCAGATATTGCTGCAGAGATTGCTGGTTCTGTAGGTATGTGTGGTTCAGCAAATATTGGTAAAAATGTTGCAATGTTTGAGGCAATTCATGGTTCAGCACCAGATATTGCCGGTAAAGGCATTGCGAACCCTTCAGGATTACTAAACGCTGCTATAGCAATGCTGGCACATATTGGCCAAGCAGAAATTGCGGATAACGTAAAAAATGCCCTTTTAGCAACTTTAGAAAAAGGGTATCATACGGCCGATATTTATCAAAAAGACAGCAGTTTAGCGTTAGTGAATACACAAGAGTTTGCGGATAAGGTAATAGAAAATCTTGGTGAAATGCCTCAAAACCTAAGAAGAAGCACATTGAGTACTGGTAAGGGAACTATTACAATTCCTGATTATATCCGAAAAAAGGAAAAAAAGCATTTAGTTGGAGTAGATGTATTTATAGATTGGGATGGTAAAGACCCTAATATTTTAGGTGACGCTTTAACCCAATTAAACAGCTATAGATTAAAATTAAAAATGATTACTAATAGGGGTGTAAAAGTTTACCCTGAAGGACTAAAAGAAACGTATTGTACCGACCATTGGCGATGCCGTTTTGTGGGAGTAGATGTTAAAATAGAAAATAAAGAGCCTCAATATGCACAAATAGAATTTGAACAAGTTGTGGCCCTTCTTTCAAAATTATATAATGAACAGTTTGACGTAATCAAAACTGAGAACTTGTACACCTTTAATGGTGAACGTTCCTTCTCATTAGGACAGGGAGAATAATTGCTAAGATTTGTTATTTGATTTGAGTTGGTTAAAGTCGTTCAGTACCATGTCTGAGCGGCTTTAATTTTTCTCAATTTTTTTGTAAATATCTTTTTTCTTTTTCCAGTCTACTTTTGAAGACGGATAGTAATTAACATCATTCTCATCTAAAAAAGGTTGTTGGTCTGCAAGTCTTTTTTTGTAATCTTCCCAATTTCTGTCTTCCGCTTTTGTCCATCCTAACTCTGCATAGCCAATAGCTCGCGGAAAAGCTAAATATTCCAATTCTGCACTATTACTAATAGTTTCTGACCATAGGGGAGCTTCAATACCAAGAATTTGGTCTTTTGATAACCCTTCTACATAAGTTTCGGGGTCCCAATTGTACCCTTCGTCAACCTCAATGTAAGCTGCCCAATGTAGACCGTGAACAGAGAGGGAATCATACTGCATATCTAAATAAGCTTTCTTAGCAGGAGACATCAAAATTTTAGACCCTTTAGCTGCTGCTGCAAGTGCACTTTCGGGTTCATTCCATAACTGTCCAACGGTTGAGGAGTCAATCGCAGCTTGTGCAATTTCATTCCATCCGATAGCCTGCTTACCGTGCTTTTGTACAATTTTCTCAACTTTTTCTACAAAATGAATGTAGTCTTTCTTTTTAGTTACATGACTTTCATCGCCTCCTATATGAAAATACTTGCTTGGAGATATGGCAGCTATTTCTCTAACTACATCGTCTAAAAAGGCATAAACAGTGTCTTTACGAGCATCAAAAGTGCTAAACCCTACACGGGTTCCTATATAGTTCTGTACAGGTAAACCATTACCGTTTAAAACAGGATAGGCAAAGGAAGCCGCATTGGTATGCCCTGGCATATCTACTTCAGGAATGATTTCAATATGTCTTTCAGCTGCATAAGCCACTATTTCTTTAAACTCTTCTTGGGTATAAAACCCTCCTTTGCCACCACCAACTTCTGTTTGTGCACCAATTTCTGTAAGTTTTGGCCATGATTTAATCTCGATTCGCCACCCTTGGTCATCTGTTAAATGCATATGAAACGTATTGAACTTATAGTAGGCCAGTAAATCAATAAATCGTTTTACTTCATCAACTGTAAAGAAATGTCTAGCAACATCTAGCATGGCGCCTCTGTAGTCAAAATTAGGTTCATCTAAAATTTTCCCAGAGGGTATTAGCCACATGGGGGCATCTGATAGGGTGTCATTACTTTTTTCTGGAAGTAGTTGTCGTAAGGTTTGAATACCTCTGAACGCACCTGCCGCAGTTTTGGCATTAATGAGTATGGAATCGTTTTTAATATATAACTCATAGGCTTCTTCTGATTGTAATTCTAAAGAATCTGTCTGATTGATAAAAATGATACGCTCTACCGTTTCACTGTCGAAAGTATTTACAGGAATATCTAGATTTAATTTTTCTTTTAGTTTTTCAGAAAGATAACTACCTACTTCTTCAAACCCTTTAAAGGTTTGATTTGTGAAAATGGCTGTGCTTGAATCTAAACCAAAAGCAGAGTTGGTTGCAATTACTTTTGCAGGCTTTGGAATTAGGCTATTTTGTGCAAGGTCTGTTTTTGGATAGTCAATTTTTTTCTTTGGAGAGGTGCATGCTACTACCAAAAGAATAACAAAAAGGGTCTGCGTTAGTTTAAATGCTAGCTGTTTCATGTATATTGATTAATCTAAATGCGGTTTTATTTGTTGGTACCAAAGGTCGTAACCAGTTGAATTCATATGTAAGCCATCTTCAATAAAAAGCGATTCATTTACTTTTCTTCCATTTAACATAATATCCCAAACATTTACAAAAACAAGGTTACCGTCTTTTTCGGCCCATTTTTGTATGCTTTTGTTTAGGCGTTTGTATTTACCTTTTAATTTCCAACGACTTATGCTTGGTTTAGGAGATATAAAAATAATGTCTGAGTTAGGGCTTTTAGTTCGTATACGTTCAACAACTTGCATCATTTGCTTCATTATGTTACGCTTACTTTGTTTAGCACTAATATCATTATCGCCTTCATAAATAAATACCTTTTCTGGTTTATAGTAAATAACCAATTCCTCAAGAAACATAAATAAGTCAGATGTGGTTGAGCCACCAAATCCGGTATTGAGAATTTGATGTTCAGGAAAGCGTTCTTCTAAATCTTTCCACAGTCGCACACTTGAGCTTCCTGTAAAAACAATTGTTGGTTGGGTAGCATCCCACACAGAATCATATTTTCTTTGTATAGCCTCTACTTCATTAATAAATTTTGCAGCACTCGAATTTTGAGCATAACAAGAACTAGTGGTAAAAATGAGTATAAAGAATACTATTAAAAGGCTGCTATTAATTTTCATATTTTGCTTTGAATGGAATTAGTGAGCTATTAGCTTTTATATATAGCGGGTGTTTTGGGCTACCACTTTTGTTATAGGCTAATACGTTAGCATTAGGAAAAAGCGATTTTAATTTACGGTTCCTTTGTTGTTCATAAACAAGAGAAAAATTTCCCCAAACAAATACTACATCTACAGCATAATTTTTGGCAATAGTTAACCATTTATCATTCTCAGAAAGTCTTTCTAGGTTTTTTAATTCAGCCGGTTTTGTTGCAATTCTAGGAAAACAATTGCCTATGATAAACCCACCATAATTATTGTGCTTTGCAATTAAACCTATTTTTTTGGTGGTAGGATCATCATTAACTGCATTGGCCTTAGACGGATTCAACCCTATAAAAAGCACCTTTGGCAAAGTAACATTCCATGTACGCCAAAGTAAGAAGCGGTACTTTTTACAATCGCTTAAAATGGCACCTTTTGGGGTATCAAAGTTCATTAATTCTTCGGTGTTACAATACCTTCTGCTACACTCCATTCATAAAAACGCTCAATCCAACTATCTGATGGTAACCCTTGTTTACGCATACCAAAACCATGACCACCTTTTGCATACATATGTAGTGCAACTGGTTTTTTAGCTTGTAGCATAGAAGTATATAAATCTACAGAACCTATAGCTAATCCTAAAGGGTCATCTGTTGCACAAATAATAACCATCGGAGGCATATCATCTTTAGGCTTTTGAACAGGCATGGCATCTGTCCAAAAATAAACTGGCACCAGAAAGTCTGGTCGAGACTCAGTCGTATAATTGTATCCTACGCCCATTGTAACCGCGCCACCGGCAGAGAAACCCATAAAACCTATTTTATCTGGATTTACCATATATTTTTCAGCATTTTGCCTAACGTGTTTAATGGCATTTAATCCGTCTTGAATAGAATAGGGGATAACCTTAGCAACTTCTTCTCCAATTTTTTGCGGGTTTTCTTGGCTTAAACGCGAAATGTCAGCAACACCATCTTCACCAGTAGGAACTAAATGATATTTAAGTACAAAGGCAGTAATACCTTTATCTGTCAACCATTTAGCTACCATATTACCTTCACTTTCAATGCTCAGGGCATAAAGCCCACCTCCAGGTGCTATGATAACAGCAGTACCAGTATTGTTTTCTTCTGAAGGTCTAAATACCTCCATTGTAGGTTTAGAAACATTGGTAACCACTTCTGTCTGCCAGATAGTTGACATATATTCTTTCTCAGGGTTAGACCAAAATACCTCTCCAGTATGTTCTTCTGGTAAATTCACTATTTCTTGTGCTGAAATCACCAAAGAAAACAGTAAAAATAATCCTAATAGCTGCTTTTTCATTTGTTTGTTAGTTTGATTAAAAATAAGGTTTATTTGATTTAATAACTAAGATTGTTTAAAACCAATGAGTTGAGCTTAAAAATACCTTGGTACTTGGTTATACAAAAAAGCCCATTTCAAGTTGTAAGAAATGGGCTTGCATTAAATGAATAGTACTTATTCATGATTAGGGGAAATAAATTTATAAACTATACCTGCTAATATTGCTCCAATTATTGGAGCAATCCAGAAAAGCCACAATTGCTCAACTGCCCAACCACCAGCAAAAAGGGCTTGACTTGTACTACGAGCTGGGTTTACAGAGGTATTTGTTACCGGGATACTAATAAGATGAATTAAAGTTAATCCTAAACCTATAGCTAAACCTGCGAATCCTTTTGGGGCTTTATTATGTGTTGCACCAAGAATAATAATTAGAAACATAAATGTCATCACAATTTCTGTCACAAGAGCTGATACCATACTGTATCCACCAGGAGAGTGTTCTCCATAACCGTTGGCGGCGAATCCACCTATTTCAAATCCTGGTTTACCAGAAACTATTAGGTAAAGAATTGCTGCTCCGGCTATACCCCCCAATAGTTGAGCTATGATGTAGGGTACAAGTTCTTTAGTTTCAAATCGACCACCTGTCCATAATCCAATAGTTACTGCTGGATTTAGATGACATCCTGAAATATGACCTATGGCATATGCCATAGTGACTACGGTTAAACCAAAGGCAAGTGCAACGCCTGCAAAGCCAATTCCTAGTTCTGGGAAAGCTGCTGCTAAAACAGCACTTCCGCAACCACCCAATACTAACCAAAGGGTTCCAATAAATTCTGCAATTAGTTTTTTCATAATGTTCAGTTATTAGTTAGATAAAACAAGGGTTAATACATTTTAAATTAACCCTATAATGATATTATGACACTAATTTTTAAGATAGGTCACTTATATCTATCTAATACTAAACGTATTAAAGTTTTTTTGTAGAGATTAGATAAGTAGTTTTATTATTTAATTTTGAAACTCTTGGTAAGTCCGTTAGTAGAACAACCACCTACCATAACGGTAAATTGTCCAGGCTCAACAACTAAATTGTAATCTTGATTGTAAAACCCAAGTTCTTCAGTGCTTAATGTGAATGTTAACGTTTCTGAGTTTTTGGGTTCCAGCATAATTTTCTTAAACCCTTTTAACTCTTTAACAGGTCTTACCACACTAGCCACATGGTCTCTCAAATACAATTGTATAACTTCTTCCCCGGCAACATTACCGGTGTTAGTTACAGTTACGGTAACGTCAACAACATCACTATCCCCTACCTTAACAGATAAATCGTTGTATTCAAAAGTTGTGTAACTTAAACCGTGACCAAAAGGGTATACCGGACTGTTTTTTTCATCGGCATAATGTGTCCAAAAGACTATTGGTTTTTTGTCTGGTCTGCCAGTGGAGTAATGATTGTAATACAGTGGTAATTGCCCAACACTTCTAGGAAAGCTCATGGGTAATTTGCCGCTTGGGTTATAATCACCAAATACTACTTGTGCAATGGCATTACCACTTTGACTACCTAATTGCCATGCTTCAACAATTGCTGGTATATGTTCATCTTCCCATGTCAAGGTTAGCGGACGACCATTCATTAGTACTAAAACAATGTTCTTGTTAACCTCATAAACGGCTTTTAATAGTTCTGGTTGCAAACCCGGTAAATCGAGTTTTGTTCTACTTCTACCTTCACCACTCATAAAACCATGTTCTCCTAAAACCATGACCACAATTTCTGCATTTTTAGCAGCTTCAACAGCTTCAGAAATTCCGGTTTTATCAGTTGAATTGATAGTGACATGATGAAGAAAATCGGAATTATCATCAAATACCTTTGGTCCTTGAACAAATGTGTAGTCGGTAGAATAAGCATTAAATCCTTCTAATACAGAGATTGCAGTATTATCATCAGAAGCCAAACGCCAGCTTCCGAGAGGACTATTTTTATCGTCAGCCAAATCACCAATGACAACTATGTTTTTTTGTTGCTTGCTTAATGGAAGTAAATTGTTTTCATTTTTAAGTAAAACAATACTCTTTTTAGCCATTTCTAAAACCCCTTGATGATGGTCTTTGTGATTTAAACTAGTCTTTTCTCGTTCAGGGTTACAATATTTAAAAGGGTCATCAAAAAGACCAAGTTCGAATTTTACACGCAAAATTCGTTTAACAGCATCGTCAATTTTGGCTTCATCAACCTTACCTAACTTCACAAGATTTGTCAAATGTTTAATGTAAGCAGTAGCCTGCATATCCATGTCTGAACCTGCATTAACTGCCAGTTGGGCTGCATTTTCTAAATCTGTTGCAAAACCATGAGCAGCAAGTTCGCCTATTGAATCCCAATCAGAAACAACAAAACCATTGAAGTTCCATTTTTCTTTTAAGATTGTTTGTAGTAACATGGAATTTCCTGTTGCGGGCACACCGTTAATGATGTTAAAAGCGTTCATAAAAGTTTTTACATCTGCATTTACTGCTGCTTTAAACGGAGGTAACACCATATTATATAAGGTGTTGGTTCCAATATCAACAGTGTTATAATCTTTTCCTGCTTCTGCAAAACCATAAGCTGCAAAATGCTTAGCGCAAGCAGCAATGGTATTGGGAGCACTTAAATCGGTTCCCTGGAATCCTTTTATTCTTGCTTCCGCAATTTTAGAACCAAGAAAAGGGTCTTCACCACCACCTTCCATAACACGGCCCCAACGTGCATCTCTAGAAATATCAACCATAGGTGCAAACGTCCAATTTAAGCCAACGGCTGAAGCTTCATCAGCAGCAATACTTGCAGACTTTTGTATGGCGTCTAAATCCCAACTGGCAGATTCAGCCAAAGGAATAGGAGCTTGTACTTTATAACCATGAATAACATCAAACCCAAAAAGTAAAGGAATACCTAATCTACTTTCTTCAACAACCAATTTTTGGAGTTCTCTTACTTGTTCTACACCATGTACATTAAGCATAGACCCTACCCATCCTTTTTTTAAATGCTCATATTTTAAAGAGGCATCTCCATTTTCTGGGAGGGGTCCGGTAACATCCCAGAAACCATTGTATTGATTCATTTGTCCAACTTTTTCTTCGAGGGTCATTTTGGCCAACAATGCATCAATTTGAGATTCATATTTAGATTGTGCCATTGCGTTTTTGTTTATGGTAAAAGCCAAAATCAGTAAGATGATTTTTACCAGATTTTCAATTTTCATGATGTAGAATTTATAGCTGCATACAAGGTATTATTGTATAATTTTTTTAGAAAGGATATTTATCAGGTTTTAGTTAATAACTAAAGATTTCTTTTAAAGCCAAGTTCAGTTAAATTCACAGAGCCTTTGTAGTTTTGATTTTTGAAATGTTAACTATGAATAGCAGGGAAAACCAACTAAAAGCTTTTGATAGGCTTTTAACTATTATGGATGAACTTAGAGAACAGTGTCCATGGGATAAAAAGCAAACTTTACAAAGTCTGCGACACCTTACCATTGAAGAAACCTATGAGCTTGGTGATGCTATTTTAGATAATGATTTAGAAGAAGTTAAAAAAGAACTTGGAGACCTATTACTACACATAGTTTTTTATGCAAAAATTGGTTCAGAAACTCAAGATTTTGACATAGCAGACGTGGCTAATGGCATTTGTGAAAAGTTAATAAATAGACACCCACACATTTATGGAGATGTTGATGTGGCAAATGCAGAAGACGTAAAAAAAAATTGGGAGGCTATAAAATTAAAAGAAGGCAAAAAAAGCGTTTTAGAAGGGGTGCCTAATAGTTTACCAGCTTTGGTTAAAGCTAATAGAATTCAAGAAAAGGTAGCAGGCGTAGGTTTTGATTGGGAAAAACCTGAACAAGTTTTTGAAAAACTACAAGAAGAGTTGGCAGAACTTAAAGAGGAAATTAAAAAAAATGATGCTGATAAGATAGAATCAGAATTTGGTGATGTCTTGTTTTCAATGGTTAATTATGCCAGGTTTTTAGATGTAAATCCTGAAAATGCTTTAGAAAGAACCAACAAAAAATTCATGGGTAGATTTCAGTATTTAGAGGTAAAAGCAAAAGAACTTGGTAAGCATTTGGGTGATATGACTTTGTCAGAGATGAATGTGTATTGGGAGGAAGCTAAACAACAGCAACTTCAGAACTAGTTTCAGCTACTTATTTAATTTAAAAATAGAGGTCATCAAACAATACACAAAAGAATTCTTATACAATCTAAAATTAGCATACCCTGTAATTCTGGGAATGCTAGGGCACACGTTTGTGGCTTTTGCAGATAATGTCATGGTGGGGCAGCTTGGTACTGCCGAACTAGCGGCAGTATCTTTAGGCAATAGTCTGGTTGTATCATTTATGTATGTGGGTATTGGTTTTTCTACTGCTATAACGCCTTTGGTGGCAGAAGCTGATAGTGCAAATAAACCCAATAAAGCCAAACGCGTATTAAAACATGGTATAGTTTTATGTACCGTTTTAGGGGTAGTACTGTTTTTATTGATTTTAGCTTGTAAACCGCTATTGTATATGGCTAAGCAACCAAAAGAAGTTGTTGATTTAGCAATACCGTATTTAAATCTAGTAGCGTTTTCAATTATCCCCATGCTGATTTTTCAGGCATTTAGACAATTCTCTGAAGGAATGTCTCAAACAAAATTCCCCATGTATGCCACAGTAATTGCTAATGTATTGAATGTACTTATCAATTATCTTTTAATATTTGGAAGTTTTGGCTTTCCAAAAATGGGCATTATAGGGGCAGCAATAGGCACCTTGGTATCTAGGGTGGTAATGTTATTTTTCCTCTTTTTTGTATTAAAATATAAAGCAAAGTTTACCGCATTTGTTTCTAATTTCAATTTTAAAAAGTTAGAAAAAGCAATGTTTTCAAAATTGATAAATCTTGGTTTTCCATCCTCAATGCAAGTTTTTTTTGAGGTTGCTATTTTTACTGGAGCTGTATGGTTAAGCGGTGTTTTAGGAAAGAATGCTCAGGCTGCAAACCAAATTGCTTTGAATTTAAGTAGTATGACCTATATGGTTGGTATTGGTTTAAGTGTAGCAGCTATGGTTAGGGTCGGAAATCAAAAAGGATTGCAAAACTTCTCAGAATTAAGGCGTATAGCAAAATCTGTATTTTTTCTGACTTTGGTTATTGAAGTAGTATTTGCTTCGTTATTTCTAATTTTTAGAGAATGGCTGCCTACGCTGTATTTAGATGAAAATGATATGGTTAATAAAATGGATAATCTTGAAGTAATTGCTTTAGCAGCTAAATTACTATTTGTAGCCGCCTTTTTTCAAATTTCAGATGGTATACAAGTTGTTGTTTTAGGAGCCTTACGCGGCCTACAAGATGTTAAAATACCTACGGTATTAACTTTTGTAGCTTATTGGTTAGTCGGCTTTCCAATTTCGTATTATTTAGGACTTTATACCAATTTAAAAAGCACCGGAATTTGGATTGGACTTTTATCAGGTTTATCAGTATCTGCGGTATTGTTGTATATTCGATTTCATCTTTTAACTAAAAAATTGATTCTTAATCAAGCATAATGGATTTACCTAAATTTTTACTTGGCGATAACACAGATTATCCTAACGGAATTTTCATAGTTCATACCGAATATCCGAGATTTATTATTAACCTAGAAGATGATCAGGTAGAGTGGTTAGAAGAATTTTCAAAAGAAGATGAAGAAGAGTTGGCTACAGAAGCTGAAAGTCTAATTGAAGCGGCAGTTGCTTTTTATGACAGAGAAGTTTCTAGATATGATGACTAATTATGCTAGAAAATTTAATTAAAAAAGACCAAGAGCTTTTTTTATATTTAAATGGTCTTGGAACAGAGACTTGGGATGGTTTCTGGATGTTTTTATCAGGTAAATGGAGTGCTTTACCACTATACATTCTTTTGTTATTATTGGCAATAAAGTTTTTAGGCCTAAAAAAAACAGGATTACTTTTAGTTACCATTGCACTGCTAATTACCTGTACAGACCAGCTTTCTCAATTTTTTAAATACGGTTTAGAACGATTACGACCCTGCCATGAAGAAGAAATTTTTAAATACATGCGTTTGGTAAAATCTTACTGCGGAGGTAAATACAGCTTTTTTTCTGCTCATGCAGCTAATTCTATGGTAGTGGCCACTTTTTTTACCCATCTTTTTAGAAAAAAAGTTCCTTTTTTGGGTGCTTTTTTAATAGCTTGGGCAATAGGTGTGGGTTATAGCCGAATTTACATAGGCGTACATTACCCAGCAGATGTGATAATGGGTATGTTTGTTGGTGTATTTTTTGGTTGGTTATTTTATAAACTTTTCAGGTTTACAGTTTTAAAATTGAATATTTGATTTCCTCCACTAGATATTGGTTTTTAATAGCGTTAATTGTCTTAGTTTACGTAGCAGGCTTATTTGTAACGCTTTTTGAAAATGACTCTGCTCAGTTCGCAGTTATGGCTATGCGAATGGTTCAAGAAAATGATTTTATAAATTTATTTAAAGGACCAAATGAATACCTAGACAAACCTCATATGCATTACTGGCTAGCAGCATTGTCTATGAAAATTTTTGGTATCCATCATTGGGCGTATAGAATTCCAGGGGTATTAGCCATTTTTTTAGGAGCTTACAGCTGTTTTGGATTAGGAAAACTATTATACAGTAAACCCGTTGGTAGATTTGCAGCATTAATTTTTCTTACTTGCCAAACCATTGTGCTTAGTGGCATAGATGTTAGAACAGATGCCGTTTTAACAGGTTTTGCAATTTTATCAATATGGCAATTAGTGGCATATATAGAAAAAGACAATCTTAACAACTTACTGTTGGGTGCTTTTGGCGCAGGTATGGCTTTTTCAACAAAAGGTCAGATTGCTTTGGTGGTCATTGGCATTTGTATTCTTTGTCATTTAGCCTACACCCGTAAATGGAAAATGCTTTTCAGCTGGAAAGTTCTGGCTGCTCTAGCCATTTTTGGTTTTACAATTGCGCCTATGCTGTTTGCGTATTACCAACAGTTTGATTTGCACCCAGAAAAAGTTATCCGTGGAAGAACAAATAGAAGCGGAATATTTTTCATTTTATGGGAACAAAGTTTCGAAAGAATGAGTGGGCAAGGCGTAGGTAAAAATAGTAGCGACTACTTTTTCTTTTTTCACACTTTTCTATGGGTATTTCTGCCTTGGACAGTCTTAGCTCTGTACGCTATTTGGTGGCGAGGAAAAGCATTTGTGAATCTAAAATTTCGTTACCAAAAAGGTTTTGAATTTTTAAGCCTAGGCGGTATTGTTATAATTATGTTCATCATAAGTTTTGCACAATTTAAATTACCGCATTATATGAATGTTATAATGCCTCTATTTTCAATCTTAACGGCATCTTACATTCATAAACTTTACAAATCAGCCAAGAAGGTAGAAAAGAAGACCTTATTAATTGTACAACACTTTATTCTTTGTTTGGTTTTTATTTTTAGTGTTTTAGTCTGTTTTTACATATTTCCATTTTCTAAATGGTATGCCTATGTATTGTTTCTTATTTTATTAGGAATGATAGTGTATTACGCATTAAAAATTGAGGCGCCCTATATGAAATTGGTTACTTTATCAGTAGCGAGTTCTTTGCTATTAAATTTGGTTATGAATATGCAATTTTATCCAGATTTATTAGGGTATCAAGCGGGTTCTACAATGGCACAAGTAATTAAGGAGCAAAACATTCCTGTAGACAAGATTTATAAAATTTCTGAAGAACATACCTGGGCTTTAGATTTTTACAATAGAAAGCCTGTTAAAATAACTACGTTGACAGAGCTTTCTACAAAAAAAGATGTTTGGGTATATGTTAATGAAAAAGAGATGGACGCACTTTTTCAAGCTAATTTTGATTGGGACCAACAATGGACCGTAGATAATTTTAGAATAACCAGATTACAGGTAAAGTTTTTAAATCCCACAACACGCGGTAGTAAACTAAACAAAAAATATTTGTTGCACCTGTACTAGTCTACTGTGGTTAGTTTTGGTTTTTTAAAATGATAACCTATCCCTGTAAGAGAAACTAAGGCAGTAATTAAAAAGAAGACAAAACTAATACCAATTGCTGTTCCGGCATCTAAACCCAACCATTTAGAGCCATATAAAAAAGTAACCTCTCTACTACCAATACCACCTATAGTTAATGGTATTACTGAAACTACCGAAGAAACCATAAAAATAAAGAGGTAGGCTAATTCATTTATGTTCACGCCTAAAGCCAGCATAATGCAGTATGTGGCTCCTAATTGAATTAGTTGTAGAACAGCTGAATACCAAAAAGAACCCCAAAAAGCGGGCAAAGCATAGGAGAACCATAGCTTATTTATAAACCAAAAAGTAAGTATTCCAATAGGTATGGCTAGCCATAAAATCCAATCGTATCCATTTAGAAAAGGGAGTTTTACAAAATACGCTAAAGCAAGTGCATAAATTAAAATGAGCAACATACCACTAAGTCTATCAAGCAATAAAACGCCTACTACTTTTTTAGTTCCTGTTTTAAACTGTTTTTGAATTACGTAACCTTTATAAGCATCTCCGCCTATACCTCCTGGCAGAAATAGATTGTAAAACATACCTAACAAATAAAGCTTTAGGTTACTTAGTTGACTCAATTTTACATTAATAGTATGAAAATATAAATTCAATCTAAAAGAATTTAGCACCTTAGAAAGTACAAATAGTAAGATAGCTAAAGACAGCCACCACGGATTGGCAGATTTTAAAACTTTGGCAACTTCAGTAAAATCTATTTTGGTAAAAATAAAATAGAGTAGGGCAGCACTAACTATTAGTTTTACTAGTGTAGTTAAAAGTTTACGCTGCTTTTCCGTCACCAATGCTTACTTTTTTAATTCGGTATGGTCTTTTGCTTTGAGATTCGTAATAGGTTCTAATTAGCAACTCCATGACAATACCAATGGTAAATAATTGAATTCCACCTAAAATAAACATCATTCCGAAAATTAATAAAGGTCTTGTTCCAATATCTTGACCAAAACCAAACTTTACAATAAGTAGATACATTTCTATAAATACTCCAAGAATGATTAAGAGAAATCCAAAAATTCCGAATAAGTGTATAGGTCTTTGAAAGTATTTACGAATAAATAGCAGTAACATCATATCTGCAACTACTTTAAATACACGTTCTAGGCCGTATTTAGATTTACCTGCATGCCTGGCATGATGTTTAACGGGTACTTGTTTTATTTGTGCACCTTCTAAAAAAGCTAAAAGAGTAATAAAGCGATGCATTTCACCATAAAGATTCAAACCTTTAGCAATGTCTTTTGTAAACACTTTTAGAGCACAGCCGTTATCTTTAATATCTAATTTTGTTACCCTTCTAACCAGAAAGTTTGCAATTTTAGAAGGTATTTTCTTTACTAGTGAATCTTTTCGTTTTTGTCGTATACCGGTAATTAAATCGTATTCACCTTCTTCAGCCAATGCTAACATTTGCGGAATATCAGATGGGTCGTTTTGTAAATCACCATCCATGGTAATAATATAATCGCCCTGAGCATAATCAATACCGGCAGCTAGAGCCAGACTTTGACCGTAATTTTTTTTAAGTTGAATTAGATGAACTAAACTATCATCCATTTCTAAAACCACTTTTCTTGTTTGGTCAGTAGAAAAATCGTCGACGTATACTATTTGATAGTTGTAACCCTTTAGACTTTCGTGTATTTTTTCTGTTAATAGCAATACATTGTCTTGTTCATTATAAAGTGGAACAACTATTGAAAGAAAAGCATTGGTAACCGGACTCATAGGAAGGCTTAAAATCGGCCCAAATTTAGGGTTTTTATTTATGAAATGAATTTACCAATTTACTTGCTGCTCTAAATGGAGAAATTGCCTTAGTTTCTATCTGTTTTAGGGTTTCTTCTACTGCAGATGTAAAGCCTTTATCTTCAAAATAAACTGCCTTTAATAGGTTTTCTACATTTTGTAAAAACCACTGTTTTAGTTGTTTTAAACGATTGTCTTCTAAATAACCATTGGTTGCCATTTGTTTGTAGAATTCATTAACTAACGACCAAATGTCTTCAATACCTTGTTTTTCTGTAGAAGATGCCAATAAAACCTTTGGTAGCCAACCATTTTCTTTTGGCGGATATAAATGCAAAGCACGTTCAAATTCTACTTTTGCTAGTTTAGAGGGCTTTACGTTATCGCCATCGGCTTTATTGATTACAATAGCATCCGCCATTTCAATTATACCTCTTTTAATGCCTTGTAATTCATCACCAGCACCAGCTAATTTTAATAAAAGAAAAAAATCAACCATACTGTGAACAATAGTTTCACTTTGACCTACTCCAACGGTTTCCACGAGAATAACATCATACCCAGCAGCTTCGCATAACACTATAGTTTCTCTGGTTTTTCTAGTAACACCACCTAAGCTAGTTCCTGCTGGTGAAGGCCGAATAAAAGCAAGAGGGTCTTTAGCTAAGGTTTCCATTCTAGTTTTATCACCCAAAATACTTCCACTGCTTAAGCTACTTGTAGGGTCAACTGCTAAAACCGCTACTTTTTTACCATGGGTAGTTAGGTGTTTTCCAAAGGCTTCTATAAAGGTACTTTTACCAGCACCGGGCACCCCAGTTACCCCAATTCTTATAGTTGTATTGGTATGTTTAATA
Source organism: Croceivirga lutea (assembly GCF_014235875.1). Lineage (GTDB taxonomy): Bacteria > Bacteroidota > Bacteroidia > Flavobacteriales > Flavobacteriaceae > Croceivirga > Croceivirga lutea. Next base: position 232,330 of record NZ_JACJUK010000004.1, read on the forward strand.
CATTTTTCTAAAAGTTGATTTGCCAATTCATAATGAGCCAATTTTGAACTTTCTACTAAAGTGATAGCTTTAGATAACGAGGCACGGTCATTAGATATAAGACCATTGTAAAGCGTTTCAATATTAAAAAGTTGTTCTTTTTTGAGTTGTAGCGCTTTTCGCTTTGCTTCGTTTTTTAGCCTGTTTTTCAATTTTTAGAATTTATTTAAACCTTAAAGGTAGAAGTTTCACAGAAATTTAATAGTTGGTATTTAGAGGATGAACCATCTATTCGTAAATTTTCAATGATTTTAAAACAGATATAATGAAAACAATTTTTGAAACTTCAGCTACAAATTCCGGCGGTAGAGCTGGCCACGTTAAAAGCGAAGATGGAAATATAGATTTAGATATTAGAATGCCAAAAGCAGATGGCGTTCAACCAGATAACTCTACAAACCCTGAACAGTTATTTGCAGCAGCATACTCTAGTTGTTTTGCTGGTGCATTACAACATGTAGCCAAAGAAGATGGAATAGATGATTTAGGAGATTTTAATGTAACGGCAACGGTTTCATTTAATAATGACGAAGATGGTTTTTTCATAGAAGCTACCTTAGATTCTTATTTACCTACCGTTGATAAAACTAAAGGTGAAGAATTAATTAACGCAGCTCATGAAATTTGTCCTTATAGCAAGGCCACAAGAGATAATATTACAGTGCACTTAAATTTAATGGTTGAAGTAGACTAGCACCATTTTATATACATAATAGTTAGAAATCCCGCTACGGCGGGATTTTTTAGTTAAAAAGTGTTAAAATGAATCTGTTCTGCCACATTAACTTTTTTCTAAAGTCCTTAAATTAAACAACAGCAATCCAACCATTTTGTTAGTAGAGCTCATAAAAAAATGTAAAGCTAATGACCGTAAAGCGCAGATGATGCTTTACAGCAAATATTGTGATGGAATGTTTTGTGTAGCGATGCGATTTGTGAAAAATGAAGATGATGCAGAAGATATATTACAAGATGCATTTATAAAAGCTTTTCAGCGTCTAGACCAATTTAGCGGAGAGGTAAGTTTTGGAGCATGGTTAAAACGCATTGTAGTCAACCGAAGCATAGATTTTTTAAAAGCACAACATCAAAAAACAATAGCATTAGATGAAGGTTACATGCATGTTACTGAGGATGAGAATTGGAGTGTTGAACATGAAGTTGATTTAGAAGAAATTAAAAAACTGATTTCTGCATTACCAGAAAAATACAAATACGTTGTACAGTTGTTTTTAATAGAAGGGTATGATCACAGTGAAATTTCAGAAATATTAGGAATTACTGAAACAGCATCAAGAACAAGATTGTTGCGAGCTAAAGCAAAATTAAAAGAAGAACTTAAAGCATTGAATTATGGCACATGATTTAAGAGAGTTATTTGAGAAGGAAAGAAGCCAAAAGCAATTTCAGATGAAAAAAGGTCATGAGGATCGTTTCTTAGACCTCTTAGAAAAAGAATTACCAGTAGAAGATAAAAGGTCTTTTAACTTTTGGTGGTTGGGTATTGCAGCTTCGGTTACCATCTTGGTAAGTGTAGGTGTATATTTTATAACACAGCATGGTAAACAGACAGAGATGCCAACCCAAGTAGTTTCTACTACCAACGCAGATATGCCTAAGCAAAATCAAATAGGTTTAGGAGACTTATCACCAGACTTGCAAAAGCTAGAAACCTATTATGTAGCCAATATAAATTTAGCGTTATCCAAGGTTGAGATTAGTGATGACAACAAAGAAATTGTTGATGGCTATTTAGAACAACTAGAAGAACTCAATCAAGAATATATAGCGCTTAATTCAGAATTAAATGAAATTGGACCAAATGATCAAACAATTGCGGCCATGGTTCAAAACTTGCAACTACGTGCACAATTGTTGCAAAAGTTAAACGAGAAATTAAATCAATTAAAAACGTCAAAAAATGCACAGAGTAACCATATTATTTAGTGTCACCCTATTGCTCATATCAGTTAGTATTAGGGCACAAGAGTCTAAAACGTTTAAAGAATCTTTTAAAGTAGCCAATGATGCTGTTTTAGCTTTGAATACAACGCATGCAGATATTGAATTTGAAACTTGGGATAAAAACGAAGTGGAGATTATAGCCACAATAACTTTAGAAAATGCGAGTAAAGAAGAAGCCGAAGAATATTTTAAAAACAATCCGTTAAGTATTTCTGGTAATAGCAGTCTTGTAGAGGTAAGTACAAATAATAGTACCTCATGGTTACATTCATTTTTAGGAAGTGATATCGACTTTAATTTTGATTTTGAACCCTTTTTCGATGCTATTGAAATTCCTGATTTACCAGAGATTGCGGTTTTACCAGAAATGCCGCCTTTACCGCCAATGCCACCCGTACCCGTAAAATCTTTTGACTACCAAAAGTATAAAGAAGAAGGAGAAAAGTACATTGAAGAGTGGAGTGAAGAATTTGCCGAAGGTTTTGATGAAGAATATCAAAAAAAGATGGAAGAATGGGGCAAGCGTATGGAAGAGAGAGCAGAAGAGTGGGAAGAACGCAATGCCGAACGTTTAGAACGTATGGAAGAACGTATGGAAAAAAGAGCCGAGGAAATGGAAAAACGCCAAGAAGAAATTGCCAAAAGAAGAGAAGAAATCATGGAAAAGCGTATGGAAGCGCATGAAAAACGAAGAGAGGCTCATGAGAAAAGAAGAGAGCATGTTATTTCAAGGTCTAGTGATGATGGTTCTTCTAGTTTTTACTTTATTTCTTCAAGCGGTGATAATAGTAAGTATCAAGTAAAAAAGACCATTAAAATTAAAATGCCAAAATCAGTTAAGCTTAAAATGAATGTAAAGCACGGAGAGGTTAAGTTAGCAGCAAATACTAAAAATTTAAATGCAAGCTTGCGTTACGCAAGCTTGCTTGCTTCAGCTATTGATGGTGATGCCACAGAAATAAATGCTGCCTATTCACCAATGGTGATAGAAAATTGGAATGCGGGTAATTTGAGTGCCAAATATTCTGATAAAATTAAATTAGCCACGGTAAAAAACTTGCGATTAAATGCCACCTCTTCAAATGTTTTTATTGGTAGAATAGTAGATGACGTTTACATAGTAAACGATTTAGGTAAAACCCAGATAGAAACTATAGATTCCAATTTTAAACACGTATATATTTCTACCAAAAACGGAGAGCTAAATAGCGGACTACCTCAGCAAGAATTCAATCTAAAAATTGTAGATAAATTTTCTGAAGTAAACTATCCTAAAAATTTAAAGGTAAGTGTTGTTAAGAATGATGGTAGTTATATTATTGAAGGTTGTAGAGAAATTAAGAAAAACACCAATCCTTCTTTTGAAGTAAACACCTCTTATAGTGAAGTTGTATTAAAAGACTAAGGTCAAGTAAGAAAACCCAAATCGATTACTACTTGACCTTGGTTTTTTAAATGCTTAATGAGCACTTTCCTTTAGATACTCCTTAAAATTTTCTTTAAATCTATTTAGTCTTGGTATAGAAACCGCTTTAACGTAAGAGTTATTAGGGTTCTTACGCTCAAAATCTTGATGGTATTCCTCAGCCTTCCAAAATTTATCAAATTGAGTTACTTCTGTAACAATTGGTCTATCGTACACCATTTCTTTTTCTAACAGTGCTATATAGTCGTGAATAATCTTTTGCTCTTTTTCATTCTTATAAAAAGCAATTGAACGGTATTGTGGTCCGCGGTCTGGTCCTTGCCTGTTTAAAGATGTAGGGTCATGTGAGCCAAAAAATACCTGAACCAAGGCAAAGAAAGAAATCTCTTCTGGGTCATAATAAACCTCTACAGCTTCGGCATGTGTTGTTCTGCCGTAGCCTACATCTTCATAAGTTGGATTAGCTTCTTTACCACCTGAATAGCCTGAAACTACTTCTTTTACGCCTTTAACGCTTTCAAAAATAGCTTCAACACACCAAAAACAACCACTAGCAAAGTAAGCAGTTTCATAATCTTGTAGTTCAGCCTCAGTAAAAACTTCTTTTTCTGAGGGTTCATTAGCAGCAGCTAATTGTGGCTTTTTCTTAGTATTAGATTGGCAAGAAAAAACAACAAGTAATCCTATTAAAAGAAAAATCTTCTTCATAACAATTTTTGAGTTTAGTAGTAATTCATTTAAACACCTTACAAACTAAGGTTAAACTATAGCGTAATACTTTCCCCAATTTCTAAAAGGGTTAATGATTTGTTTTTTGATTTAAAGTGATTTATAGCCTGTTCCTTGTCAATTTCAATATAAGGGAAGGTATCAAAGTGGTAGCCCAAAACGGTATCGCATTCTACAAAATCAGCGGCAATTGCAGCGTCTTTATATCCCATAGTAAAATTATCACCAACGGGTAGTATTGCTAAGTCTAATTTAGGTGATGTCATTGGAATTAGTTTCATATCCATAGTTAAAGCGGTATCACCTGCTATATAAATACATTTGTCATCTGTATTTAAGACAAAACCTCCTGGATTACCAGCATAAGTGCCGTCTGGTAGTACAGAGGAATGAATGGCAGTAACATATTTTAGTGTTCCAAAGTCAAACGTTTTACTACCACCATGATTCATTGGATGGCCATTAATACCTTTTTCTCCATAATAACTAACAATTTCGTAGTTTGAAATTAAAGTAGCTTCCGGATTGTTTTTAGCTATTTGTTCAACATCTAAAACATGATCTTGATGCCCGTGAGTTAACAGAATATAATCTACATTAATAGCATCAACATCAATTGAATTTGCTTTCTCATTACCAGATATAAAAGGGTCTACGATAAGTTTTTTATCCCCAATTTCTAGCAATAAAGTTGATTGTCCTAAAAAGGTGATTTTCATTGTCTTTTTGTTTTTTTCTGAAATTACTAAAATACTGTTGCAATTAATATCTTTAGCTGTCAAAGTTATGTTAGAATCTATTTTACAGCAGCTAGGAAAATCTGAAAACATTAGGTTGTTTCACCACAATATGAAAAAGGCTGCCTTTTGTAGCTTAGATTTATCAGTGAGCAATACGGAACTTAATGGTGTTAAGATTTCGAATCCTGAAGAGTGTCAAATCTATATTGATGGGGTTTTGAAAAGAAATGGTGCACAAGTTGCGTTTGGTGGCTATTTAGAGGAACGAAAGTTATATGAAGAATCTTCTCATTTTTCTCAAGGTGCTACTAGAAATATTCATTTAGGAATGGATTTTTGGTGTGATGCCGGAACCCCTATTTACACACCTATAGCTGGTAAGGTACACAGTTTTAAAAATAATTTCACTGTAGGTGATTATGGCCCAACTATTATTTTGGAGCATACCTTAGAAGGCTACAATTTTTATACCTTATATGGTCATCTGTCTTTAGCTTCATTAGACGGTTTAACTGAGGGTAAAGAATTTAAAAAAGGGCAAAAATTGGCTACTCTAGGTGAAACTGCTATTAACGTAAACTACGCACCGCACCTACATTTTCAATTGATAAAAGACGTAAACAACAACTATGGTGATTATCCTGGAGTATGTGCAAAAGTAGATGTAGCTTATTATGCAAACAACTGCCCAGACCCAAATTTGTTGTTTCAATTTTAAATAAGTGTCGATTAACTACGAATAACCGTCGATAAGCGGTAGTACAAGCATCGTTCAGTGGTCGAAGAAATAAATCACTTCATCTTTTTAGCCTTCGTTAACCGAAAAAACAGAAGGGTTTACCGAGTAAACTAAGGGGCTGTAACAGCTAAAAATACATTTACCTCATTAAAACGATTATGAAGATGAGGGTATTTTTAACACTATTCGCTGTTTGTTTTTTTAGCATCAACAGCTTTTCCCAAACGGTAAATGAGCATACTATAAAAGTAACTGTAAAGACGCAACAGGTAGTTGTAAAAAAGAAGAAACTAAAAAAGAAAGCTCGTAAACCAATTTCAAGGGTTTATTTATTTAAAAATACCAGAATCAAAAAAGAATTGGGTTTTAGAACCTTTAAGAAAAGACCAAAACTAGTTTAAGTATGTGGTCTCATTATGTATTGACCCTATTATTAGTATTAGGTTGTTTGTTTTCCATTTTCAATATCTACTTAAGTATTGTCGCTTTAAAAATACACGTTCGACCTAAAAAACAATCAAAAATGAAGATTGTGCGCTAAACTAGAGCTTATTTATAGGTTTAAATAAAGGTTTGTTGGAGTTTCAAATCGGTAAAATGCACGTTGTTTCGGTAAGGTGTTTTTGTAGGAAAAAACACTCATCGATGATAAAATACACTTTATCTGACAAAATGTTTTAGAACGAAAATATTGTGTCGGTAAACGACCAAAATCGCTGCCAGGGTAGGGCTGGAGATACCTTTGAAGTGTATTCAAAAGCCCAAATCATGAAAACAATCTTAACCTTAATCTTCGGAATTTTTATTAGCACTGCTGCTTTAGCTAACACTCCAGCACAAGTAGAAAAAGTAAACACTATTGAAATGGGTGTTGAATTAAACATCTCAATTGAAAAGAAAGAAGCTACTACTTTAAAAGTTGCTAGACTTTATAAAGACAAAAACTACAGAACTAAAAAAGCTTTGACATTCACTACAAAAAATAACAAATCTAAATTGGCTTAATCATGATAGAAGTATATTTAATGTTGACTACTTTAGGTTTAAGTTTGACTTTTGCACTTGTAGTATTCTTTTTTAACCTTAAAGTAAAAAGAGTAATTGACCAAAAAGACTAAAAATATTGCAATTAATGTATTAACATAATTGCCAAAGAAGTTTCTAATTAGTTGTTTTTTAATGATTTGAACCACCTATTTTATAGGTGGTTTTTGGTTTTATAGGCTTTTTACTTTAGTAATGCCATATCGACTAATGGTAGATGAATAGTAAGGTAAGTGTCGACTAATGGTATTAAACTACAGAAAAATGCTATTTAACGATTTTTATGGATCTAAATCGAGCAAACTGGCACCGTTCGTCTACAGCCTATAATATTGTAGTCCCAAATCAAGGTAATGAAAGCAATACGCAACATAGGAGTCTTAGTAGTTTTTACACTAATCATAACTACATTACAATCTTCAACTTCTACAACAACTACTATATCTGAGACTCAAGAATTAAAATTACATGAGTCTAACGACGAACAAGCCATGTTGAGTTTATTTAAAAACTCTAGAGTTAGAAAAGAATTAAAGTTTAAAACAAAGAGAAACAAATCTAAATTTGCTTAATTCAATGGAATTTATTCTACACCTGGTTGCTTTATTTTGTAGTCTTGCTTTTCTTTTTGCTGTTGTACTATTGTCTTTACGTCTTGCAAAAGTTTCTTCGCATCATAAATAATACCATCTTTAATGGTATACGTAACACCACCTACTCTCACAACTTCATTAGCTTCAGTTAACCGAATTGCTCCAGTTCCATAAAGTACTTTAAGATTTTTTAGTGGATTCTCATCTACTACAACAAAGTCAGCCAATTTACCTACAGCCACCGTTCCTATTTTATCATCCATTCCCAATGCTTCGGCACCGTTTAAAGTAGAAGAGCGTATTACTTCTAACGGATGAAACCCAGCTTCTCGTAACAACTCCATTTCTCTGATATAGGCAAAGCCATACAATTGAAAAATAAACCCAGAGTCTGAACCAGTAGTTACCCTACCACCTCTGTTTTTATATTCATTGATAAAGGTCATCCAGAGTTTATAGTTATTTTTCCATTCTACTTCCTGCTCTGTTCCCCAATCATGCCAATATGAACCATGACTTATTTTGCTAGGTTGATAAAATTCCCAAAGACTGGGTAATGTGTACTCTTCATGCCATTCAGCTCTTCTAGCACGTTGTAAATCTCTGCTTGCTTCGTAAATATTTAAAGTGGGGTCTAAAGTAAAATCTAGAGCAATTAATTCATCCATCACCTTATTCCAATGGTCAGAGTAGGGAGGAGCTGCTTGTTTCCATAGTTTACCAGCTTCTTCAAACCTATGTTGTTCATTTTGGTAATTGTAATCTAAAGGATAGTCTTGTACGGTTCTGTCTTCAAATAATGCTTCGGGTAACCCATACCAATGCTCCATGCTTGTTAAACCTGCACGAGCTGAATGAAGTACGTTCCATCTGGCAACATCCATTTGTGCGTGGTGACATGCTGAGCGTAAACCAAGTTTTTTATTTTCATCTAATGCCGCTTGCATTATTTCTGGGGGAGCTCCAAAAAATTTAATTCCATCTGCACCATCTTTCGCATTTTGGCGCACCCACTCACGAGCCATTTCCGGAGTGCTTATTTCGTTTTTACTGCCTTGTCCGAATATGGTGTGTGTAATTATTCTTGGAGCTATAATGCTATTGGCATTACTTTTTTTCTTTAAATCATTAGACCAAGCTAGACCGCGGCCACCTACTTCTCTAACCGTTGTAACACCGTGAGCCATCCACAATTTAAAGACATAGTCATAGTCGGCACCTTGTGCCTCCCCTCCAATATGGGTATGCATATCTACAAAACCAGGAAGTAAATACATTCCGTAACAGTCCAGTTCTTTGCCACCGGGTTTAAGTTGAGGTCTTTTTGTATTATCAATGGCCACACCAGGGTAACCAACCACTTTTATTTCTACTATTTTATTGTTTTCTACAACAATATCTACGGGTCCTCTTGGGGGTGCCCCATTACCATTTATTAGAGTGACACCTCTAATAATAAGTTGATTAAATGGGCCTTCTGAAAATTCGTTTTGAGAATATCCTAAAAAGCTAATAGTAGTTATTAAGACAAGAAGTAACTTTTTCATAGTTCTATTATTCTGGTATTCTAATTTTATCTCCTAAAAACAATGCATTTAAAAATAACCGGTTTGTACCATACCAAGAACCCCTAAAGTTAGGGTTGTCAGCAAATAAGATTACCCTACCGCCTCCTAATTTACTAGTGAGAATTGAGGCCGAAGGCTTCAAAAATTCTTCAACATTTTTTTGAGTTAGAAAACCATCTACATGCGGGTTTTTAGCATACTTAGCTACAGTAGCATATGCATTTTTACTGGGTTTTAACCAAACGGAATTATTTTTATATACTGGAATTTGTTGGTCTCTAAAACCAAACGCCAACGGATGTGTTAAATCTAAATCAACTTTAACAATGACTCCACCAACTTCCTCTTTTCCAATGTTTTCTCGAGCGTTTACATAAGGTAGTCTTTCAACTGTTTTAGTAGAATCGTTTTCCTTTTCTTTTAACAACTCTTCTTTAACCCATTCTTTTTCAATGACATATTTAGATGCACTACCAATAGTAATTAATGTATTTCCTTTTTTAACCCAATTTTGAAGTTTTTCTGATTGCTTTTCTGACAAACTGTATCTACCCGAAACCATAACCAAAGTGTTGTATTTATCAAAATTGATACGATTAAAGTTTCTCATCGGAATTTTTGAAATTGGCATATGCACTCGTGTATCTAGTAAATGCCAAACTTCACCAGCTTCATAAGAACTAACGCCATCTCCAATCAAAAGAGCAGCTTTTGGTTTTGTAATTGCTGACACATATCCACTACCCAAATCAATTCCTTGTGGTGTATATCCAGTACTTGCAGTATAGACAGGTATACTAAATTTTGATTGTGCCTCAGCAACTAATTTAAAAACCTCATCAGAAGACTTTTTTTGTAAACTAACAGGAATCACTAGAGTACCATAATTAAAACTTTTACTACCTGCATTGGTACTAATTGTATACGGCTTAAAAGAAGATGACAGCACTAACCCTTTTTGCTGTAAATAATGTAATGCAGCCGTTGCGTTGTAATCATCATAATCTATCAAATACGCATAATCTGTTTTCACAACAGGTGTCACTTTTATTAAGCGCTCTGTTGAAGTTATCTTATCGCCTAAGTTGAGACTATTTGTAGACGTGTACTTCATGTTATAAAAGTTAGCAACAGACCAAGCAGAAGCATCGTAATAAACACTATCTCTGTATTTTTCATAGGTTTCAAAGAAAGTCTGTACCATTCTATATTGGGGTTGTTGTGTAGGTACTACATAGCCCTCTTTAGACTTATACACATCAACCCTATGCAACAACAATTTATCGATAAAAGCTTTAGTTCTGTTTTGGTCGTATTTGTCCTCAAAATAATAGCCTTTAATTTTGCTTTTAGCGGCGTTTGTTAAAGCGCTTTTAAAGAAATCTTGTTGGTACTTTCTCATATAAGCTTTGTTTTCTACAGCAGCTTTTACGGTAGTAATACTAGAGGTATACTGATTTCTAATGGTAAACGGAAAGGTAATTTCTCCAAAAGCTGTTTTTTGAGCATGACCTCTAGAGCTAGCTTGCTCAAACAGCAAACCAAGACCACCTTGTAAATCTGGATAAGAAGAGCCATACCCAGGATAGGTACCATCAAATACTTCTCTGGTAAAATAAAAAGACCCAATGCTATCTAATGCTTTAGCGTAGTATTCACCAAATAGATTATTTAAATCTTCATAATTTTCTTTAGGCATAATAGGATCTAAAGACCCATTATCTTTCATTGGTTCAAAGAAATAGGAACTTTGACTACCCATTTCATGAAAATCGGTAACCACATTTGGGTACCATTGATGGTACCAATTAAGTTTACCTCTACTTTCTGGATTAATACCTAACAACCAATCTCTATTTAAATCAAACCAATAGTGGTTAGTACGGCCTCTTGGCCAATATTCATTATGCTCAGCATCTTGTGGGTCTGTAACATTAGGGGTGCCCTGATACATATTAGCATATTGGGTGTGTCTGTCTCTACCATCTGGATTTATAGTAGGGTCTATCATAATAATTGAATTATTAAGATAGTTTACTATTTCAGGATTATTTGAAGCTACAAACGTGTAAGCTGTTAGTAAGGCAGCTTCTGAACTAGAAGGTTCGTTACCGTGAACATTATAAGCTAGGTTAATGAAAACAGGTAAATCATCATAATTTGAATTTGATTTATTGGGATCAACAAATTCTAAATGCTTTTTACGAAGCGATTCTATATTTTTTAAATTCTCTGGGGTAGTAATGGTTAGTATAACTAGTTTTCTACCTTCATGCGTTTTTCCATACTCATGTAACGAAGCGCGGTCAGACACTTCAGCTAATTTTGATAAATAAGCAACAATTAAATCATGCCTTGTATGGTGTTCACCAATGGGATAGCCTAAAAATTCTTCAGGACTAGGTATTGTGCTATCAAAAGGATGATATTTTTTGAAGAAATAATCTTGAGCATTGGTAATGAAGAAACAAGGTAAGAGTAGAAGTAGTAGTAATTTTTTGAGCATTTGTCGGAATTTTGAGTGAATTCCTAAAGATAACCAAAGCTTTTAAATGATTGTTTTGAACTCCTGATTGATTTCTTCAAAATTTATTTGATAATACGTACCGTTTGCTTTTAAATCTCTAACAATAGTTCCCTTTAATTGTCTAGCAAGGTTGTGTATAAGTTTTAGACCTAAAGAATTAGTAGTTTTTGGGTCTAAATCTTCTGGGAACCCAACACCATCATCACCTAAATACATCTCGTAATTATCTGTTCCTTTTTTAGTTAATAAAATGGTTAGTTCTCCATTATTATCAGAAGGTATTCCATATTTTAAAGCATTCGTAATGGTTTCATTTATGATAAGTCCTAACGGAATTACCGTGTCAACACTTAGTTTATAATCACCTAAATCTAGTTTTAGTGTAATGTTGTTTTCATTTCCTTTTATAGACCTTACCAAATATTCACAAAGTTCTTTAATGTAAGATTTTACGGCAATTGTTGAATTGTATTCATCTCGCTTATAAAGCATTTCATGAACCATGGACATAGAGACAACCCTATGTTGACTAGACTTAATTATAGCTTCAATTTTTGGGTCAGAAAACGTTCTTGATTGTAAACTTAATAAGCTAGAAACGGTTTGTAGATTGTTTTTTACTCTATGGTGCACTTCTTTTATAAGCATCTCTTTCTCTTCTAATTTAGTGTCGATATCACTTTCAGTAAACTTGTACGATGCTTTCTTCCGAACATAAAGTCCGTTAAATAAAAAGATAAGTGATAAAATAAAGATTACAGATAGTACAACAATATGTAATTCTCTAGCCCATCCATAAGGTACAAGGGCCATAGTTACCGCAGAGGCAAAGTAATTTATAATTTCAACAAGTTGATTTCTAGTAGCTAGTTTTTCACTATCCCAATTAGGGTTCTTCATTTTCAAAATAGGTTGCGTTCATAGGGGATTACAATTTAGCAGTTTGAACGCTATTTTAAAAATTACACCGTAAAGTAGGAGTTTTAAGACCTTAAAAAAGATAACAATTGGGTTGAAATTACGCTTGCGGCATACTATCTATAACTTCTTCAAACACTATGACATACTTGGTACCTGTGCCATTTAAGGCGGTTCTACTAATATTTCCTTTTAACTGTCTGGTAAGATTATAAATTAGCTTTAACCCTAAAGAGTTTAGGTCTTTTGGATTTAGGTTTTCTGAAAATCCAACACCGTTGTCTTCAATAGTTAAGGTGTAGTTTTCAGACTTATTTTTTTGAATGGTAATTGTAATTTCTCCATCTCTATCATCAGGAAAAGCATATTTTAACGCATTAGTTACCGCTTCATTAATAATTAATCCAAGAGGAATTACGGTATCTATACCCAAAACTAATTCAGGAATTGCAATGGTCAACTGTATCTTAGATGCATCTCTTTTAAGTGACCTTTTTAAATATTCAGACAATTCTTGAACATAAGGTTTAACTGCAATTTTAGACAAATACTGATCCCTTTGATACAGCATCTCATGCACAATAGCCATAGAAACTACACGGTTTTGACTACTTTTTATTAAGGTTCTAATTTTTTGGTCTTCTACAGTTCTCGATTGCATGTTTAATAAGCTAGAAACTGTTTGTAGATTGTTTTTTACACGGTGATGAACTTCTTTCAAAAGCATTTCTTTCTCTTGAATTCTAGATTCAATTTCTTTTCTAGACTTGTATAAATTGTGATGTGCTTGAAGCAGATTCTTACCAAATACTCCCCCGAGTAAGAAAAATGAAATTAGTACGCTTAAATAAGCAAACCACAATTTTGATTCGGTAGGAACTGTGTTAACTATTAAATTAAAGTCGCCAATATCATGTAAAAACACCAAACTAACTAAAATGATATTGATGAATAAATATGAACGCCCATAAACACGTGTGTTAACAAAACCTGCAAATACCACAACCCCTAAAACAAAAATAAATGGGCTTTGAATACCACCACTTGCCAAGGTGATTATAAGTCCGAACGCAGTAGCCATTACAGAACTTATATTATATGTTAAGAGTAAGTTTTTGTGGTTCTGGTAGGCTAGGGTATTAGCAAAATTAGCTAAAGCGTAAATGGCTAAAGCCAAAGGAACTATGCCTTTTATATTAAGGAGAAAAAAGCAGATACCTGCAAAAACTAGTGCAAAAGCAGAAGCGTAATGGTTAACAGATATAACCAACTTGGCTTTATCTCTTAACCTACCACCATCATGTAAAGTTGTATTCATAGTGTTCTACAAGCAAGTAGGCAAAAATTACAGGAGTAATTCTAAGTAATTTGGATTTAGATTGTAAATCTAATTACGAATTAACAATTAATAACAAAGAATTTCAACTAATTGCCTTTTAGAAAAAGATAAAAACAGGTTTTAATCTTCAATTAAAACCCATTCGCCTTTATTTAATAATGGTTCTGCTTGTTTGAATTTAACAACTTTAGTATCACCAGACATTACATTTTTTATGGTAACACGTTCGTTTCTACCAATTTTCGGCTTTTCTCGAACAATAGTTTCTGTTACCTGTGGTTGATTGCGTTGCGTTTGCCCAGCGGCTCTATTTTGTGCAGCCAATTCATCACTATTTGGAATTTCTTCCTTAGTAGTTTTTAAATTTTCTTTAGGTCTTTTGACCGCTCTCGCTTCTTGTATTTGATTGGTGTTTTGAGCAGGTAGTTCCCCTTTAAACAAAAATGAAACTACTTCTTTGTTCACTTTTTCAATCATGCTCTTGAAAAGTTCAAAAGCCTCAAACTTGTATATTAACAACGGATCCTTTTGCTCATGAACTGCTAACTGCACAGATTGTTTTAGTTCATCCATTTTTCTAAGATGCGTTTTCCACGAATCATCAATAATGGCAAGAGTAATATTCTTTTCAAAATCAGTTATTAGTTGTTTACCACCAGAACTGTAAGCATTTTCTAAATTGGTAACTACGTTTAAAGATTTAATACCATCTGTAAATGGTACAACTATACGCTCATAATTATTACTTTGGTCTTCATAAACTTGCTTAATTACCTGAAAAGCGGTTTCTGCACTACGCTCCATTTTTTCATTGTAATGCTTGTAAACTGCTTCATAAACCGTAGTTGCAATTTCTTGGAAACCAATTTTGCTAAATTCCTCTTCTGTAATTGGTGAAGTTATTGAGAAGTATTTAATAAGTTCGAACTCGAAATTCTTAAAATCATCTGCCGCTTTATTAGATTCAGCAATTACCTCACAAGTGTCATAAACCATATTGGCAATGTCAACTTTTAAACGTTCACCTTGTAAAGCGTGTTTACGTCTTTTGTAAACTACTTCTCGCTGAGCATTCATTACATCATCATATTCTAATAGACGTTTACGAATGCCAAAGTTGTTTTCTTCTACTTTTTTCTGTGCACGTTCAATAGATTTGGTCATCATAGAGTGCTGAATTACTTCACCATCTTCTAGACCCATTTTATCCATAATTTTGGCTACACGTTCAGAACCAAATAAACGCATTAAATTATCTTCTAAAGACACATAAAACTGAGAACTACCTGGGTCACCCTGTCTACCTGAACGACCTCTTAACTGTCTATCTACACGCCTAGAGTCATGACGTTCTGTACCTATAATAGCAAGTCCGCCCGCATCTTTTACTTCTGTCGAAAGTTTAATATCTGTACCACGCCCTGCCATGTTTGTTGCAATGGTAACAATGCCTGCTTTACCAGCTTCGGCAACAATATCTGCTTCTTTTTTATGCAGTTTTGCGTTCAAAACATTGTGTTCAACCTTTCGAACGCTCAGAAGTTTCGATAACAATTCTGAAATTTCAACAGAAGTTGTACCAATTAAAACAGGTCTACCTTGATTAGCCAATTGCGTAACTTCTTCAATTATGGCGTTGTATTTCTCTCTTTTTGTTTTATAAATTAAATCGTGTCTATCGTCACGGGCAATTGGTCTATTGGTTGGAATTTCAACCACATCTAATTTATAAATCTCCCAGAATTCTCCAGCCTCAGTAACCGCAGTACCGGTCATACCTGAAAGCTTGTTGTACATTCTAAAGTAATTCTGTAGTGTAATGGTAGCAAAGGTTTGAGTTAATGCTTCAATCTTTACATTTTCTTTAGCTTCAATAGCTTGGTGTAACCCATCTGAATAACGACGACCGTCCATTATACGCCCGGTTTGCTCATCAACGATCATTACTTTATTATCCATAACCACATACTCCACATCTTTTTCGAATAGGGTATAAGCCTTTAGTAATTGGGTTAGCGTATGTATACGTTCACTCTTAACGGCAAAGTCTTTAAAAAGCTCATCTTTTAGTTCAGCCTCTTTTTCAATTTCTAGGCCTTGGTTCTCAATTTGGGCAATTTCACTACCAATATCTGGTAGAATAAAGAAGTCGCTATCTTGACCACCAGAAATGTATTCAACACCTTTATCTGTAAGTTCAATCTGATTATTTTTTTCTTCAATCACAAAAAGAAGGTCTTCATCAACCTTAGGCATTTCACGATTGTTGTCTTGCATATAAAAGTTCTCAGTTTTTTGAAGTAGTTGTTTAACGCCTTCTTCACTTAAGAATTTAATTAACGCTTTGTTTTTAGGTAAACCACGATAAACGCGCAGTAATAAGAAACCACCTTCTTTAGTGTTGCCTTCTTTTATCAATTTTTTAGCCTCAGCAAGTACTCCGGTTAAGTGTTGACGTTGTTTTTGAACAATGTCAGAAACTTTTGGCTTAAGTTCATTAAACTCGTGACGGTCACCTTCTGGTACAGGGCCAGAAATAATCAAAGGTGTACGGGCATCATCAATTAACACAGAATCTACCTCATCTACAATGGCATAATGGTGTGGGCGTTGTACTAAATCTCCTGGCGTATGCGCCATATTATCTCTTAGATAATCAAAACCAAATTCATTGTTGGTACCATAGGTAATATCAGCATTGTAAGCGGCTCTTCTACCTTCAGAGTTTGGTCTATGCGCATCTATACAATCTACAGTTAGGCCGTGGAATTGAAAAATTGGTGCCATCCATGCGCTATCTCTTTTTGCAAGATAATCGTTAACAGTAACCAAATGAGTTCCTTTACCAGAAAGTGCATTAAGATATAAGGGTAGGGTAGCCACCAAGGTTTTACCCTCACCTGTTTGCATTTCAGCAATTTTACCTTGATGAAGGGCTATACCACCAATAAGCTGTACATCATAATGAACCATATCCCAAGTAACTTCTTTACCTGCAGCATCCCAAGAATTTTTCCAAAGGGCATTGTCTCCTTCCAACGAAACATAATCTTTAGTGCCAGATAATGAACGGTCAAATTCAGTTGCGGTTACGGCTATGGTTTCATTTTGTGCAAATCTTTTGGCAGTTTCTTTTACTACAGCAAAAGCTTCTGGTAAAATTTCGTTTAAGGTGTCTTCAGACTTTTTGTAACGGTCTTGTTCTAACTTATCTATCTCAGCATATAGCTCTTCATTACGATCTATGTCATTAGAATTGGCTACTTCTTCTTTAAGACTGACAATTTTATCATCAATCTCTTTACAGTCAGCCGCTATTTGATTTTTAAAGTTGACCGTTTTTTGTCGCAATTCATTGTGCGATAGTTTTTCAAGGTCTTCTTCAAAGGATTTTATTTTTTTAACAAGAGGAGATAAAGATTGTACATCTTTTTTGGATTTATCTCCTACGAATACTTTTAATACAGAATTTATAAAACTCATTGGTGAATTTTTCTTTGTCGAGTCAAAAGCCGTTCCAGTTTTAGAAAAGCATTGATTATTTAAGCTAGGCTGTCAAAATTACATAAAAAAAGCCTCAACAAAGAGGCTTTTATAAGGTGTTTAACGTGTAAATTAATACTCGTCTTCGTTCCAGAGATAATCCTCTTCTGTAGGATAGTCTGGCCATATTTCTTCTATAGATTCATATATTTCGCCACCTTCTTCTTCCATAGATTGTAAATTTTCTACAACCTCTAAAGGGGCTCCGGTTCTAATAGCATAATCAATTAATTCGTCTTTGGTCGCTGGCCAAGGCGCATCACTCAAATATGAGGCTAGTTCTAATGTCCAGTACATAGCAATGGTCTGATTTTAAAATTTTTGCAAAAATAATTTTTAAAGCTTAGCAGTCAAGTGAAAACTGAATTATTTAAAAATTATTTTACTTATAGTAAAAAAACCATCTGGATTTTCCAAATAATTTAAAATGTATAATTATTCAGGCATCCACTTAACTTCTTCTGCGTTGAGGTCAGAAGACAACTTTCGTGCCAAGACAAAAAGATAATCTGATAACCTGTTAATATAGGCTAAGACAGTGGCTGGCACGGGTTCATTTTCATTTAAATACGAAATTTGCCTTTCTGCTCGTCTACATACTGTTCTTGCAACGTGACAGTATGACACGGTGGTGTGGCCCCCAGGTAAGATAAAATGTGTCATTACTGGTAAGCTCTCATTCATTTCATCAATTTCATTCTCTAGAATTTGGATGTCTTTTTCTTGAATACGCTGAATTTTAAGCTTTTCCTTTTTTTGTGGTTCCGTTGCTAAAATAGCCCCTAGGGTAAATAACTTCTCTTGTACTTGTTGTAGAAGGCCTTTAAAACGTGAATGTATTTCTTGGTCTTTTAGTAACCCTATAAATGAATTTAATTCATCAATAGTACCGTAGGCTTCGATTCTTGCATGGTGCTTAGGAACACGCCTACCTGTAAATAGTGAAGTTTTAGCTTGGTCTCCAGTTTTTGTATAAATTTTCATAGCTATAGTTATGCCTTGCTTTTTAGCAAAGCTACCACAAAATGAACTTCATTAAGATTAAACTGAAACTTTAAAAGTGATTACGGTACGATGTGGTTTTCTTAAAAATACGAGACCGTTTTTTTCTGACTTTACTTTTGCTGGTAAAAATCCATGCGAAAAATGCTAGTATTACTACACCTGCGATGGTAAAAATAAGATTTAAAGGTAATTCCATACATCATTACTTTAGTAAAAGATATGATATAATCTACAGACATTCAAATATTTATAAAAAATATAACCTAGTTTATTCTTGATGTCTGCGTTTACCTTCCATAAAGTTGCGAGACTTTCTTTTTTTATTACCACGCTTGTTTGAAACTAATATGGCTAAGTAAATAATAAAGAGTATTGCAAGTACTATAAAGATGGTATTATTCATTTCGCAATAGATTATAATCTAAAAATAAAGTTTTATAACCGTATTTTGAAATGTTCTTTGTCTTGTTCTCTTCTAATAAATAGCGCACCACAGTAATAAAAGTCGATGGTAACCGTAAACTTGGCAATATTTATAAGTTCTTCCCACTTAATTTTTGCTAGTTTTTTAGTATGTATTCCATTGATTAGTATTACACTATTGTTGTGCAATTTAAACTTCTCTAAACTTGCTAAGTTTTGTAAATAACTAATAGATTCTAAGTAAAGAACATCTAATTTTTCATTGCTAAAATTAATCTGGGAAAAATGACTTTTCACTTTTGATTCCAAGGCTTCGTTACCAATTATATTAATAGTACGACTATTAAAATAAGCGATGCTTTTGAGTAAAACATCTTCAGTAACACGAGTTGATTTTTTGGGTTTTAGGTAGAGGCATCTGGTTAAATACATGAAGACAAATGGAGAGTGCACGCCATGTTGATTTACAGCTTTTAAATGGAATTTTATTTTATTTAAAAACGAAATCATGACTAATTCTAAAATTAATTCTCTAGAGCTGAAAGTTCAAACCACCGTTCTGTCTTACCTTCTAGTTCTTGTTCTATTTCTCCTAGTTGAATAGAAATTTCATTTATCTGTTCTCCATCTAAGGAATTATCTGAAAATTTAGCTTGAAGTTCTTCTTTTTTAACCTCTAACTTTTCAATAGCAGATTCTAATTGTTTTAGTTCTTTTTGCTCGTGGTAAGAAAGCTTTCTGGAACTTTCTTTATCTCGCCAATCGTTCTTTTCTTCCTTATCTTTTTTGGTAGGTGTAGCACGTTCTTCGATGGTAATGCTGTCTTCATAAGTTCTGAAATCAGAATAATTGCCAGGAAAATCTTCAATCTTACCCTCACCTCTAAATACAAATAAATGGTCTACAATTTTATCCATAAAATAACGGTCATGAGAAACCACAATTAAGCATCCAGGAAAGTCTAATAAAAAGCTTTCCAACACATTTAGGGTAACAATATCTAAATCGTTAGTAGGCTCATCTAAAATTAAAAAATTAGGATTTTGAATAAGAACTGTACATAAATACAATCGTTTACGTTCACCTCCGCTAAGTTTTTCTACAAAATCATACTGTTTTTTACGGTCAAACAAAAACCGTTCTAATAATTGTTGCGCAGAGATTTGGCGTCCTTTCTTAAGGGGTATATAATCACCAAAAGCTCTAATAACGTCAATTACTTTTTGGCCTTCTTTAATCTGGATTCCTTTTTGAGTGTAGTAGCCGAATTTAATGGTTTCTCCAACCACAATTTTACCAGAATCTAGGGATTCTTTCCCGGTTAAAATATTTAAAAAAGTAGATTTACCAGTTCCATTTTTACCAATAATTCCAACACGTTCACCTTTAGTAAAGTTATAACTGAACTTTTGCAAAAGGGTTTTGTCTCCAAAAGATTTTACCAAATTGTGTAGTTCAACAATTTTACTACCCAAACGCTCCATGTTCAATTCTAATTGAACTTCATGCTCTGTTCTACGCTTTTTAGCGGCTGCCTTTATATCATGAAAATCGTCTATTCTAGATTTTGACTTAGTAGTACGCGCTTTGGGTTGTCTACGCATCCAATCTAGCTCTTTTTTAAAAAGAATTTTGTTTTTGTGCTGTTCAACAGCTTCACGTTCAATTCTGGCTTCTCTTTTTTCTAGATAATATGAGTAGTTGCCTTTGTAAGGGTATAATTGATTACCGTCTAATTCTATAATTTCATTACAAACACGTTCAAGAAAATACCTATCATGAGTGACCATAAATAGGGTTAAATTCTCTTTTTTGAAAAACTCTTCTAACCATTCAATCATCTCTAAATCTAGATGGTTTGTAGGTTCATCTAAGATTAATAAATCTGGCTTGTTAATTAGGGCATTAGCCAATGCCAATCTTTTCTTCTGACCGCCAGAAAGTACATTCACCTTTTGATTTAGATTGGTAAGGTTGAGTTTATAAAGTATTTGCTTGTATTGGGTTTCAAAATCCCACGCTTGATGCCGGTCCATTGCTTCAAAAGCCTTTTGATAGGCATCTTGGTCATCAGAATTTGCCAAAGCAGCTTCGTAGTT
Source organism: Croceivirga lutea (assembly GCF_014235875.1). GTDB lineage: Bacteria > Bacteroidota > Bacteroidia > Flavobacteriales > Flavobacteriaceae > Croceivirga > Croceivirga lutea. Next base: position 253,027 of record NZ_JACJUK010000004.1, read on the forward strand.
ACCAATTACCTTAAGAATCTCGTTATCAGAAGCAAAAATAGTTTCTTCAACTGTCAATTCTGGATTCAAACTGGGTTCTTGAGCTAAGAATGAAATGCGTATGCCTTTTCTTTTAGTGATTTGCCCGGTACTGGAAGTATCCTTACCAGACATAATATTTAGGATAGACGTTTTTCCGCTACCATTTTTAGCTACTAGCGCAATTTTTTGTCCTTCATTAATACCAAAGGAAATGTTAGAAAACAATTCTACCTCTCCGTAAGATTTCGATATATTTTCAACCGTTAATAGGTTCATTCTGTGTATTGCAATTTCTCTTGAAACAGCAAAAATAAGTATCGTGTAGCGAAGATTAAGATTAATGGAATGTTTAAAGGTGAGAATACTTGAAATTTAAATATCCAAAGTAAAAAAGTGAGTACTAAAAGCCCCAATACCACCCATAAGTAGGTGCGCATTTTTTTTGAAATAAAAGTAGGCTTAACAACCGCAAAAGCTGCCACAAGATTAAGGGGAAAAAGCCACAAAAAATTAAAGTTAAGTTTAGTATACACATGGTCTGTTGCAAACCATAAGAGCAAAATAACAATACCGGCAACCCCAGAAATAAAGAATAGAACAAAATCTAAATATGTATTTCTGTTTTGATGTTTATAGTCTAAAAACGTAATGGCAATTACAAACACTAATACTATTGTAAACCAGAAAAGTGGTGATGTCATAAAAGAACCAGATGATTTTTTTTCAGGATAATCCAACACAAACCTTTCACGGTCAAGTAATGATTTACCGTTTTTTTCTGTCACTCTAATTTGTGCCAACGCTTGGTAAGGTAAAAACATACGTTCACTTAGTGAAGCCTCTTTGTCTACAATGGCGCCAAAGGCTAAATTAATACCCCAAGCTCCCCACGAATTCGTTGGTAAATGACTATTAACAAGTTGTCTAAAAGTGGGGTCATTGCTAAGATTAAAGCCAAAACCTTCAACTTCTTTATTTGGATTATTGTATTCAATGGCTTCGCCAAAATTCTCAGTTAATATGGTGGTAATCACTGTAGAACAATTATCAAATAACGGGTCATAGAGGTAGTCTCTGTTTTCTGGTTGATAGTTCCATTCTAAATAATTGAATACTTTATTAACCTCTTCAGCAGAAAGATTAAGTAATTGTTCTTTAACCCATCTCATTTCTAATTCATATTCGAACAAAAAAGTTTCAAAACTTCTACGGGTTAGGGTGTAAAGCAATCTACCTTTTGTAAAGTTCCAGTAAAAATTAGGTTGGTTAAAATCAAAGGTGCCGTAGTTGTATACAACATCAATATTTAAAATAGGGTCTTGAACTCTAAAGGCTGTATGCCCAAAAGAATAATATAACTCGTCACCAGAAGCACAGGTGAGTATACTAATCTGTGCTTTATCTGATAATTTAGGTGCTTGACTAAAGGCATTCAGGCCAATTACCAAGAATAATAGTAGAAATAAACCCCGCATTGTTTTTTTGATTGACTACAAATATCAACAAACAAAATTGAGGTATTCAAATGAATGCTGAATAAAATTATATATTTCCTCCTATTTTTACGAAAACCAAAAAATGAAACAACATATACCCAACTTAATAACCTTATTAAATGTATTGTGCGGTTCAATAGCAGCCGTATTTGCAGTGCAAAACCAGATGGAGCTAACAACACTTTTTGTTTTTATAGGTATTTTATGTGATTTTTTAGATGGTTTTGCTGCGAGAATGTTGAACGCGTATAGCGAGTTAGGTACACAGCTAGATTCTTTGGCCGATATGATTACCAGTGGTTTGGTTCCTGGTATTGTTATGTTTCAATTATTGACAATGGCCACAAAAGACGGATGGAATTTAGATATGTTTGGTATGCATTCAGAAGTAGGAATACTTCCATTATTTGGTTTTCTAATAACAATGGCATCAGCATATCGTCTAGCAAATTTTAATGTTGATGAAAATCAAGTGTATTCCTTTTCGGGTTTACCAACACCTGCCAATGCATTATTAATTTTATCGCTACCCTTAATTCTCTTGTTTCAAAACAATGAACATTTTAGTAGCATAATTTTAAACCAATGGTTTTTAATAGCTGTTACAGTGGTTAGCGCGTTTTTGTTAAATTCTAAAATTCGTTTATTTTCATTAAAAATGAAAAGCACTTCCTTCAAAGAGAATGGATATAAATATGTATTTTTAATACTTAGCCTAGTATTACTAATTGTTCTAAAATTTGCAGCTATTCCATTGGTAATCCTATGCTATATTTTATTTTCTATTATTTGGAAAAAACAAATTGAAACGCAAAAATGATAAGCTCTAAGAGGAATTTTTTACTACTATTTTCTCTATTATGTATAACAGCAACTTCAACAGCACAAAATCAACAACTTAGAAATGAAGTTAGAAAAGGGTTTGAAAAATATTTTGAGCTGCCCCGTGAAACTATTTATCTGCACGTAAATAAAAGTCACTTTATTCTAGGAGAGCACATTTGGTTTAAAGGTTACCTTTATAATCGTCAAAAAAAGCAACCATTTACCGAAACAACGAATGTACATTTAAGGTTATTCAATCAAAAAGGTGATTTGGTTAAAGATGCTCTTTTTGAAGCTAAAGACGGAATGTTCAGTGGCCAAATAGAGTTAGATTCTACTGTAAAAAGAGGAGAACACTTTTTAAGCGCTTCAACAAAATGGGATAAAAATTTCGCCGAAAAAGGAAGACATAGCCAACGAATTTCAATTCTTGGAGCAGAGAGAAATAAAAAAACTGAAGTAAAAAACATTCTTTTTTTTCCAGAGGGCGGACACCTAATTAACGAAATTCAAAATACGGTTGGTGTAAAAGTAATTGGCTCTAGAGATTTGGGTGGAATAATTGGAGTAATTAAAAGCTTTGAGGGCGACTCATTAGCTAGTTTTACTACCAATGAATTTGGCTTTGCTAAATTTCAATTTGTTCCCAGAAGAGGACATCGCTATCATGCTGAAATTCAATCAGGAATAATAGAAGGCAAAATTGACTTACCTGAGGTTAAGATTGAAGGGGTGAATCTAACTGTAAAGGACATTGAGGAGGATAAAGTATTCATTGTCGTAGGTAAAGTCTCAAATGGCAGAACTAAAGACTTTTCAGATTCAAGGTATTCACTTTTTATACATAGAGATGGCTTATTAAAAATGTTACCCATTCAATTTAATAATAATAATAGAAATTATGATTCTCATTTACTAGACAGAAAAGAGTTACTGCCTGGTATAAACATAGTTACTTTAGTAAACAATAAAGGAAAACCACTTGCTGAACGAATTTTTTATAACCCTATAGAAGTAGCCACTGATGATGCTACAATCTTTCAAATAAAATCCACTAAAGATTCTTTACGGTTTGTAGTAAAATCTAATAGTAAAAAAGTGAATAATAATTTTAGTATTTCAGTTTTGCCAAGCCAAACTGAAGCATACAAATTTTCAGAAAACATTTTTTCTAAAATATTACTCTCACCTTACATTAATGGTCCAATAACAAATGCTAAATACTATTTTGAAAACTCATCTCCAGAGCGTCTAGCTAAACTAGATTTGTTATTAATAACTCAAGGTTGGTCTAGTTACAACTGGGATAAAATTTTAAATGAACCGCCGAATGTAACGTATAAATTTGAGCGGGGGGTTACCATTAAAGGTAGGTTAGCTAATGTTTTAGAGGAAGATGAAAAGTTAATGCTTTTCAAAGACGGTAATACAACCAAGCCAACAGTATTACCAATTGCTAAAGATGATAAATCTTTTCTACTCCCAAACTATTTTATTAAGAATGGGGAAAAGGTTCAATTTTCATTGTTTAACAAAAAGGGTCAACTTCGAAAGCCAAAATTGGCTTTGAGTTATGGAGTGAATTTGGGAGTAGAGAATTTAAATGTTTCTGCTGTACCACATTTTGCCAGTATAACTGCAAATGAAACTTTTACTGATTATTTTGGTTTTGATTTTTCGTCTATTAAAGACTTAATTGTTTTAGATGAAGTCGTAGTTTCAGAAGAACGTATAGAAGAGGAGGATGAGCCTAAATTAATTTTTGAACACAAGTTAACTAAGGTAACAAACCGGGTCAAAGATATGTATCCTAACTTCTTAGAAATTGTAAGAGCTAATGGTTACAACGTTACTATCTACGAAACTTCACCTCCTCAAGGCACCTATGACCGGGTATTAATTAATACAAGGCGTAAATTACTTTTTGATGAAGTTCAACCTTCACCCATCTTATTTATAGACGATATTCAACAGTTTAACTTTGATAGACTTTTGGAAATTGGAACAGAAGATATTGATAGCTATTACATAGATAAAGGTGGTGATGGGCAGGCGGGTGCAGCAGGTGGCGTAATACGTCTTTATACCAAACGAAAATTAAATACTTTTGAAGGCTATAATAATGAGGAATTTGCACAGAAATTCTATGAACATGAATTCAAAGGGGTTTTTGAACAGCACAAAAAATATTACAGTCCTAATTATTCTTTGTTAGGTCAAGAATTTTATAAAAAATTTGGAGTAATTCAATGGTTACCAAATATTAAGACAGGTAATTTTTCAGAAAAAATAATTCAAATACACAATGAGGGTTTTGATGAAATTGTATTTTATTTGGAAGGAATGTCTGACGATGGTCGATTATTTTCAGAAATTAAAAAAGTTAAGCTAAAAAAGTATGAGCCTAGTAAGTAATCTAGAACTCTAACTTTTTTTTACGTAATTCAAAGTTTTGACCTAAGTATACTTTACGCACCATTTCGTCTTGCGCTAAATCTTCAGGTATACCTGCTTTTAAAATTCCACCCTCAAACATTAAATACGAACGTTCTGTAATGGCTAAGGTTTCTTGTACATTATGGTCAGTAATTAGAATACCTATATTTTTATTTTTTAGCTGTGCTACAATACGTTGAATATCTTCTACAGCCACAGGGTCTACACCTGCAAAAGGCTCATCTAGCAAAATAAATTTAGGGTCAGTTGCTAATGCTCTAGCTATTTCAGTACGCCTACGTTCCCCACCAGAGAGTAAATCACCTCTATTTTTTCTAATATGTCCTAAGCTGAACTCATCAATTAATGATTCCATTTTCAAATGCTGTTCGCGCTTGGTCATTTTTGTGGTTTGCAAAACACTTAAAATGTTGTCTTCAATGCTAAGCTTTCTAAAAACTGAAGCTTCTTGTGCTAAATAACCAATGCCGTTTTGAGCTCTTTTGTACATGGGAAAGTCGGTAATTTCCATGTCATCTAAATAGATATTACCACCATTGGGTTTAATTAACCCAACTATCATATAGAAAGAGGTAGTTTTGCCCGCTCCGTTAGGTCCTAACAATCCAACAATTTCACCTTGATTAACTTCAAGAGAAATACCCTTAACTACTTTTCGGCCTCGGTAGGCCTTCATTATGTTTTCAGCTCTTAGCTTCATTTGCATTCAAAACTAACGATATTCATTAACTAGCCCTATAATTTTAGAATTATTTAGGCTTCTGTTTCTTCTAAAGTCTCCCAGTATTCATATGCTCTACGTAAATGTGGAATAACTATGGTGCCACCAACTAAGGTTGCTATGCCTAGCGTTTCCATAACTTCTTCTTTAGTAGCTCCTTCTTTTTTAGAACTTTCTAAATGGTATTTAACGCAATCATCACAACGCAATACGGCCGAGGCAACTAAACCTAATAATTCTTTAGTTTTTACATCTAAAGCCCCTGGCATGTAAGCATTGGTATCTAAATTAAAAATACGTTTTATGAGCTTATTATTATCAGCTAATATTTTATCGTTCATTTGAGCTCTATACGCATTGAACTCTTCTACTTTATTTGCCATTTTTTGCTGCTTTTTCTTTTTTAAGTTCTTGTTTGATAACGACTTTAGAAATGTAAATACTTACCTGGTAAAGTACCAAAACAGGTATAGAAACTACTATCTGGCTAGCTACATCTGGTGGTGTTATTACTGCTGAAAGTATTAATACAACTACTAGTGCAATTTTGCGATGCTTTTTTAAAATTTCAGGAGTTACTAAGCCTATTTTGGTAAGGAAGAATATAATAATAGGCAGTTCAAACATAATTCCACAGGCAATTACAGCAGCTCTCACTGTTGCTATAAAAGAACTAATATCAATTTCGTTTAGAACTTCTTTACTCACTTGATAAGTACCCAAAAAATTTATAGATAAAGGTGATACTACGTAGTAGCCAAAAAGAACCCCTAAAAAGAACAAGAACGAAGCAACGAAGATGAACCCCTTGGAATATCTTTTTTCATTTTCATGTAAACCAGGACTAATAAAACGCCATACTTCCCATAATACGTAAGGAAAAGCTACAATAAATCCTGCCCAAATAGATGTCCATATATGTGCAGAAAATTGCCCAGCCATAGTTCTATTTTGAATGGTAAAGGGCAACGAATCTCCACAAAATTCAGAATCTATTCCAAAAAAGGTGGCTATATTACAGAAAAACCTATAGGTGGGAAAGCTCATTTTCTTTGGCCCAAAAATGATGGTGTCGAAAATAAAATCTTTCATCACAAATGCTACACATGCAACAATAACAATTGCGAATACAGAACGAATAAGATGCCAACGCAACTCTTCAAGATGGTCTAAAAAAGACATCTCATTGGGGTTATTACTTGCTTCTGCCATTATGCTAAACCTTCGTTTATTAAGTTATGAATATGAATAACACCTTTGTATTCTTCACCATCTAAGACTAACAATTGAGAAATTCCAAAAGACCTAAGATGCTCCATGGCTTTAATAGCGAGTATATCAGAACTTATAGTTTTAGGATTTTTGGTCATAATATCTTCAGCGGTTAGGTTTTTAATATTGTCATGCTTGTTGAGCATTCTTCTAATATCACCATCAGTAATTATTCCAACCACTTTATTGTCTTTGGTTACCGCAGTTACCCCCAACATTTTTTCAGAAATTTCAACAATAGCTTGTTTAACAGAAGTAGAGGCTTCTACAGCAGGTTTTTGATTGTTAGTAACAATATCATTAACCCTTAAATATAAACGTTTACCAAGAGAACCACCGGGGTGATATTTTGCAAAATCTTCACTGCTAAAACCTCTCATTTCTAGCAGACAAATTGCTAGAGCATCACCCATTACTAATTGTGCAGTTGTACTAGTGGTAGGAGCTAAATTGTTAGGACAAGCTTCTTTTTCAACAAAAGTATTTAAAACAAAATCTGCCTGATTTGCCAGTACAGAATCTAAATTGCCCGTAATGCCAATTAACGTATTTTTTCCTCTTTTAATTAAGGGAATGAGCATTTTAATTTCTTCGGTATTACCACTTTTAGAAATACAGATAACCACATCATCTCTCAGCACTGTTCCAAGGTCTCCATGTATAGCATCTGCTGCATGCATAAAAATTGCCGGTGTACCTGTAGAATTTAGCGTAGCAACAATTTTAGCAGCAATTAAAGCGCTTTTTCCAATACCAGAAACAATAACTCTACCCTTAGATTTGTAAATACAATCAACCGTTTTGTAGAAATCTTCTGTAAGTAGATTCGCCAATTCTTTTATGGCCTCACTTTCATAAAGAAAGGTTTTTTGGGCTAAAGAAAGAATATCCTCGTTTGTCATCAAATAATTAATAGAATTCGTCAATTGTGCTGAAAGAATGTATTATATTTAAGTTTACAAAATTAAACAAACTAAAGGGTTTTCTCATTTTGAAACTCTAATCAAACTTAATCAACCTACTACTGTTAATTGTTGTTTATCCAAAATTAAGTAATGGAGAATTTTGATTTACCTGGAGCACTTAAGAAATACTTTGGTTTTTCTAAGTTTAAAGGGCTACAGGAAGATGTTGTAAATAGTATAATGCAAGGCATAGATACGTTCGTTATTATGCCAACTGGCGGTGGAAAATCTCTTTGCTATCAGCTACCTGCAATGATGCAAGAGGGCACTGCAATTGTAGTTTCGCCACTAATTGCTTTAATGAAGAATCAAGTAGACGCCATCAGAGGGGTGTCTGAGAATGAGGGTATTGCACATGTTTTAAACTCTTCGCTCACTAAAACTCAGGTAAAGCAGGTGATGAGTGATATTTCAAACGGAGTTACAAAACTGTTATATGTAGCACCAGAATCTCTTACTAAAGAAGAATATGTAGCGTTTCTGAATAGCGTAAAAATATCATTTGTTGCTGTTGATGAGGCGCATTGTATCTCTGAATGGGGGCATGATTTTAGGCCAGAATATCGTAATCTTAGAAGTATTATAAATAGATTAGGTGATAATATTTCAATAATTGCACTAACGGCAACAGCAACGCCAAAGGTGCAAGAAGATATTATTAAAAATTTAGGAATGGTAGATGCTAATTTGTTTAAAGCATCTTTCAATAGGCCTAATTTATTTTATGAGGTAAGACCTAAAACCAATACTGTTGATGCAGATATTATTCGTTTTGTAAAGCAAAATTCGGGTAAATCAGGTATCGTTTACTGTTTAAGTAGAAAGCGTGTAGAAGAATTGGCTCAAACATTACAAGTTAACGGTATTAGTGCGGTGCCTTATCATGCAGGTTTTGATGCAAAAACTAGAGCCAAATATCAAGATGATTTTTTAATGGAAGAGGTAGATGTAGTTGTGGCTACAATTGCCTTTGGTATGGGAATAGACAAGCCAGATGTTCGATTTGTAATTCACCATGATATTCCAAAAAGCATAGAAAGTTACTATCAAGAAACCGGCAGGGCTGGTAGAGATGGCGGTGAAGGTCACTGTCTTGCATTCTACTCTTATAAAGATGTGGAAAAGCTCGAAAAATTTATGTCTGGCAAACCCGTAGCAGAACAAGAAATTGGTAACGCTTTATTACAAGAAATTGTAGCTTATGCTGAAACTTCAATGTCTAGGAGAAAATTTATCCTACATTATTTTGGTGAAGAATTTGACCTTGAAACCGGGGAAGGTGCAGATATGGATGACAATGTCAGAAATCCTAAACCTAAAGAAGAGGCAAAAGAAAATGTAGTTACGCTCCTAAAAGTAGTGCAAGGAACTTTAGAAAAGTTTAAATCAAAAGAAATTGTACGTGTTTTAGTTGGTAAAACTAATGCATTAATTTCTGCACATAAGGTAAGTGAAAAAGCATTTTTTGGCAGTGGTAAAGATAAAGACGAACACTACTGGATGGCTTTAATTAGACAAGTGTTGGTTGCTGGCCTTTTAAAGAAAGAAATTGAACAATACGGTATTTTACACGTTACTAAAGAAGGTAGGGCATTTCTAGAAAATCCTACCTCTTTTATGATGGCAAAAGACCATGATTATAAAGACGAAAATGTAGATGCAATTGTAGCTAATCAGAAAACAGCTGGTGCAGCAGCTGACCAAAACTTACTAAAGCTACTTAAAGATTTACGTAAAAAAGAGGCCGTAAAACAAGGAGTGCCTCCTTTTGTGGTTTTTCAAGACCCATCATTAGAAGATATGGCACTTAAGTACCCTATTTCATTAGAAGAATTGGCTAATGTACATGGGGTAGGAGATGGAAAAGCCAAAAAATATGGTAAACCCTTCATAAATTTTATAGCCAAATATGTAGAAGAGAATGATATTGTAAGACCAGATGATTTAGTTGTAAAAAGTACAGGTTCAAATTCTGGTTTAAAACTCTATATCATTCAAAATGTAGATAGAAAATTACCCTTAGATGATATTGCCTCTGCAAAAGGGCTGGAATTAAACGATTTGATTAAAGAAATGGAACAAATTGTTTATTCTGGTACTAAATTAAATCTGCAATACTGGGTTGATGAAATCTTAGATGAAGACCAACAAGAAGAAATACACGACTATTTTTTAGAGGCTGAAACAGATTCTATTTCAGAAGCCATGGATGAGTTTGATGGTGACTATGAAGAAGATGATTTACGTTTATACCGATTAAAGTTTATTAGTGAAGTAGCTAATTAAGGGGCTAAAAAAATAAACGGTTCTTTAGGTATATTTCTCAAAATCATAAAAACAATAAGAACAATAAGCACTGCTATTGGTGTTGCCCTGAGGTACAAAATACTTTTCTTTTTTGGGTAGAAAATTCGCGTATTAAATTCTACTATAAGTAATAGTATTGTAGGTATAAGCAGAAGGTTATGACTTAGCGCATCTTTAATTCTAAAGTGCAAAAGGTCATGTATGGCGCGCTGGCTACCACAACCTGAACAATAAATACCTAAATATTTATAGGTAGGGCATTGCGGAAAAATAACTTGACCATTAGGATTAAGACTATAAAAAAGAAACACTAGACCTAAAAGACCTAGTGTTACCCCTATTACTAATAATCGTTTTGTTGTTTTATCCATTTAAAGCCCCTAGCATTGCTAAACCGCCAAAAACCAATAAATAAATTAACCAAATGGCTACGCTAATTAGTGGCCCTGCGATAGCCCAGTTCTTAGCTTTTCTAGAAGACTCTTGAGCAAGGGCATAGTCGCCCCGCTCATAGGCCTCATTAACTTTTGCAGCATAAATTATACTTGGTATACCAGTAGCTATGCAGCAAAAAACGGTACTTAAAATTGCCCAAACAAGATAATTGTCTGGCTTCGGGGGTTGGTTGACACTGTTTTGCATAATAATTATTGTTGTCCCAAGTATTCTTCCATAGCCTCTCTTAGTGCATCAGGGTCTTGCATAGTTTCTAAACCAAATACAGAAATTGCCCAAATTGATAGTAGGAGGTATAATACACTTAAAATTATTCCAATAATAGCTAATACTTTTCCTGTTTTTACATTGCTATAACCAGTATATAATTCGGGATTTTCCTGATAAATTCGGGTAGCTCCTTTAGAAAGTACAAGCGCCACAATACCAAGTATAAGTCCAATTATCCCATAGCAGCAACAGGTCACAATTGATAATATTCCGAATACTAAGATAAGTGTTGAATTAGGTAGTTTTTGTTGTTCCATTTTTAAGTTTATTTAGTGAAAAAGGTGAGTTATTTTAAATATATAACTTGATATTATTGTAATTCCAACAATCAAACTAAGTATTATTTTTATAGTTAAAGCACTTTTTAATTCAAAAAAGGAATCAAATATCAAGAAACTTAACAACAAAATAATCGGATAAATAGCCGGATACATATGTAAAGCACCTAAAAAGTCACCCTTAATAAGCATAGCCACCGAACGTTGCAAACCACAACCCGGACAGTCAAAGCCAAATAACCTTTTATTAAGGCAAGGCAACATATAATTGTCTAAAGAAAGTAACAGTATTAGTAATTTTACCTTCATTATGTATTGATTGGTGCTCTCAAAATACTACTATTTTTGAAAAGTGGAATTACTACCTTATTATTTTTATGGCAATAAACTTTAAAATTGGCGATTTAGTTGAGGTATTAGACGAGCCTTTGCAGGGTAAAATTATAGCCATTAATGGTTCTAGGGTAGAAATAGAAACTGATGATGGTTTACCTCTACAGTTTGAAAAAAATCAACTCATTAAAATCTCAGGGCCTATAGCGGTAAGCAATTTTGAAGTTGCTCAAATAAAAAAACAAAAAGAAGAAAAAAAACGAAGGCCAAGTAAAACTGTTAAGCCAAAAGAGCGGAATGCTCCAAAAATGGAGGTTGATTTACATATTCATCAGTTAGTTAAATCAACTCGAGGGCTAAGTAATTTTGAAATGCTAGAAATTCAACTAGAAACTGCCAAAAGACAACTAGAATTCGCAATGAGTAAACGTATTCAAAAAGTGGTTTTTATACACGGGGTTGGTGAGGGTGTTTTAAAAGAAGAACTCAATTATCTGTTTAAGAAGTATGACAATGTAAAGTTCTATGATGCCGAATATAGAAAATATGGTTTAGGCGCTACAGAAGTTTATATCTACCAAAATACTTAGTTTGCAGTAGTAGTGAACGTTCCAAACTCATTAATTGTAAGGTCTGTAATACGTTCACCATTACTATTCATAAGACTTATTTCACTTAACTGTATAGTATGTTGATAGGTTATAGAATCTAATTGTGTAGTGGTTATTAATACATCCCCTGAAAGTGCCTCAATTTCATCGGTTACCCTTGGCTCAGTAGTAGGTATAGCGTCACAGAAATAATCATCATCCACACTATCAGAGAATATTCTATATAGTAAATTACTTTCACTTGGTATACTGCTAGAAATACTACCATCGCTAACTTCGTTTTTAAAAAGACCAGATTCTAAATCGAGAATTAGCGCTTCATCATCATTAATTTTAAAGAAAATGGTAGTGCTTGTGGTAGCGGTTGTACACGTTTCCATACTCACACTGTCAAAATCTAGCGTTTCAATTTGTAAATCACCATCGTTACAGCCGCAGGTGATGGCAAGTAGTATAAAGAAGAAAACTTTTTTCATGGCAATAAAGTTAAAGCAATACATTTTAAGCTTTAACTATGACATTGGTATTTTAGATTAAATTAACGCGATTTGAGTTATTTTTGCTCTCTTGAAAATGACTACAGATTATGCAGCAGGTTTATTTAGATAGTGCAGCTACAACACAGCTAAGACCAGAGGTTATTGAGAAAATGCAACAAGCTTTAGCAGTTTATGGTAACCCTTCTTCAACCCATAGTTTTGGTAGAACAGCAAAAACGGCAATAGAACAGGCAAGAAAAACTATTGCAAAAGAACTGCATGCGCATCCGTCAGAAATAATTTTCACCTCTGGTGGTACAGAAGCTGATAATATGATATTACGATGCGCCGTTAGAGATTTAGGAGTGACTACCCTAATCACTAGTAAAATTGAACACCATGCGGTTTTGCATACCTGCGAAGAGTTAGAAAAAGAATACCCAATTCAACTCAGGTTTGTTGAACTAGATAAAGATGGAAATCCAGATATAACCCATCTTAAACGTTTACTGGCAGTAGACAATTCAAAAAAATTGGTAAGTCTAATGCATGTTAACAACGAAATCGGAAATATTTTAGATTTAAATGAGATAGTTTCAATTTGTAAAGAAAACAATACACTGTTTCATTCAGATACAGTACAATCTGTTGGTCACTATCCTTGGAATTTAGAAGAGACACAAGTAGATTTTATTACTGCTGCGGCCCATAAATTTCATGGACCAAAAGGAGTGGGTTTTGCATTTATTAGAAAAAATTCTGGTTTAAAGCCCCTTATTGTTGGAGGCGCTCAGGAACGCGGATTTAGAGCAGGTACAGAGCCTTTTCATAATATTGTTGGTTTAGAGCAAGCCTTTATTTCTTCTTATGAAAACTTAGAAAAAGAAATGAAGTATGTTCAAAATTTAAAGTCCTATTTTATTGACCAAATTTCAAAAGAAATTGATGGAATAGCTTTCAATGGTTTGAGTAACCAATTAGAGAAAAGTACCTATACTTTAGTTAATGTACGCCTACCTTTTGATGCTCAAAAATCGTTAATGTTACTCTTTCATTTAGATTTAAAGGGTATTGCCTGTTCAAAGGGCAGTGCATGCCAGTCTGGTAGTGATAAAGGTTCTCATGTGCTTACTGAAATATTAAATGAAACGGAAGCAGCCAAACCTTCAATTAGATTCTCGTTTTCAAAATACAATACCAAAGAAGAAATTGATTATGTGATAAGAGTTTTGAAAGAATTTGCGAATAACTAAAAGCTTAATTTTTTCTATTCTTTCTTTTTTCTTTGTCGTATGGAAATTTTCGAGAGGCCTTTTTCATCATTCTATCAATAATATCTTCAGTGTCTTTGCCTGTTTTTTTATTGATTTCTTGGTCGAATTTCCAGAGTAGTTTGCCAGTACTACCATCACTAATTTTGATTCCAATTCTACCATAATTGGTTTCAGAAAAATAGTCGAGAATGCTAAAATCTGTGGGTACACCTTTAGACAGTAAAATGTTGATATCTAAAGTTCCGTTTATAATACCATCTACACCTAAAATTTCGGAAAGCTCTTTTGTAGTGTAAATATCAATATTAGAATAATCAATGTTGTTTTTGGCTAATAATGCGTTGGTATCTTCAATATTTTGAAATTCAACATTAAATTTTTTTCGTTTTTTTCGTCTAGAAAAATAGGTTTCTAAGGCATTTTGCACAGCATAACCTTCGCTCTCAGCTAATTGCTTTAGCTCACTTTTATCCAATTTATCAGCTAATTTTAGTTTGGTATTAAAAGGTAAAATGGCTAAAACTTTATGATTGGATGTTAACTCGTCAAATTTTCTACTTTCATAGATATTTTTTTGCGCTTGTAAACCAGACAAGTTGAAGGTTATAAATGCTAGGAGGATAATTTTATATATGCAATTCAAAATCTTGCGTCGACTTTTAAGTTCAATATTCTTGATGTTAAGAAATTTGGTACAGCAAACTGTTGTTGAGTTTCAATATCTCGCACCCAAGTATTAGTTATAGAGTTTTGATTATTAAATAAATTAAAAATCTCAAAACCCACAGTAAATTCTTTGAATTTATGCAACCAATGCCCTTGAGGATGCGTAAAATTTCTGTTTGCAAAAATATAGGAAATTCCTAAATCGGCACGCCGATAATCTCTTAATCTATTCTGAAAAATGTAAGGGTCCTCATTATTTGGTGATCCACCAGGAACTCCTGTGTTATATACCAAGTTGAGATATAATTTTAAATTAGGTATGGTTGGCATATAGTCTTGAAACAAAAAACCAAGTTTAAAGCGTTGGTCTGTAGGTCTAGAAATATAACCCCTTTCATTTTGATTTTCTTTAGTATTTAAGTACCCTACACTTAACCAAGATTCTTCACCAGGTATTAAAGAGCCATTAAGTCTAAAGTCAAAACCGTAGGCATAGGCAATAGCATCGTTATTTGCGCGGTAACGTAGTCTCACATCTTCAATGGTATAGGTATTTACATTAGTAAGATTTTTATAATACGCCTCACTAGTTAATTTAAAAGGTCTATTCCAAATAGTAAAACTATATTCATTACCCAGCACAAAATGGATTGATTTCTGCGTCTCAACATTAGGCTGTACAACCCCTTGTAGATTTCTGAGTTCTCTGTAAAACGGAGGTTGCTTATAACTGCCAAGCGCAAAACTAAACAACATATCTTTTTCCCAAGAAGGTTTAATAGCCAATTGCCCTCGAGGACTAAATATAAATTGCGTATTTGCTTCAAATGCTCCCTTTAAAGTCCAAAGCTGTGCCCTTAGTCCTAGATTATAGAATACATCGGCATTTCCCCATTTAATAGAATTACTAAATTGTAAGAAGGCAGATGTTCTTTGGGTAGTAACAAAATTTTGAGCAAAAACCTGCTCATAAGGCAGTATTTCTCCAGTAAATGGTTCTTGTGGTTGGTTATTAATAAACTCAGGGTTTGGAGGTCTTAAAAAAAAACCTGCAGAATCTAAAAATTCAGTTTCTCTTAATTCATCTCTTACATCTTCATAGGCGTATTTTATTCCCCATTCCAATAGTTTTTTGTCTTTTTTAAAGGAACCTTTGTGAGTAAGATTAAATAGTAATATGTCTAATAGATTTCTTGCTCTAGTTTGTTGGCTTCCCGCATCACCAGGGTTTACAATTTCACCAAACTGCTCACTTTCAAAATCTGTGTTCACATTACCTAGTTCGTAGGCTGCGATAACATCAGAAAACTCGTTTTCTTTGGTATGATAGATAGAAGCTGTTGCAGTAAGCTTTACATTATTTGAAGGTAAATAATTGGTAGAAAAAGCTCCAAATTCTGTCTGATAGGTATTGCGTTCATTACCTTCATAAGCAATAACTAATGCCCTGGGTTCTGCAAACGTACCAAAATTAGTTTGTCTAGAAATAGGTTCGTTTTTATAATCGTTCCTAGAAAAATTACCCAGAAAGGAAAGATTTATTTTAGTATTGAAGTGATATTTTAAAAAAGTTTGTGCATCAACAAAACTTGGGGAAAGATTAGATTGTGTTTGTTGAGAATTTACTAAAAGCGAATTGTTCCGATACCTAAGTCCGGTAATAGTGGTTAACGAACTGTTTTTAGAAATGGTTTCTAAGGTAGCACTAGCACCTAGTAAACTAGCACTAGCCTGTACCCCAAAAGAAGTTGGTGTTTTGTATGTTATATCTAAAACAGAGGACAATTTATCTCCATATTTTGCTTGAAACCCACCGGCAGAAAAGTCAATATCAGACACCATATTGCTATTGATAAAACTAAAACCTTCTTGTTGTGCAGACCTAATCAAAAATGGGCGATAAACCTCAACACCGTTTATATAAATAAGATTTTCGTCAAAATTACCTCCTCTAACATTATATTGGGTGCTAAGCTCATTATTGAATGAAACACCTGGCAATAATTTTAATAAGGTCTCTACACCAGCATTTGCCCCAGGAATTTTACGCACCAGTTCTGGTGATATAGTTTCAATTGCTGTAACTATTTTTTGACCAGAAGCACTAACTTCTATTTCATCAATTTGAACAGCTGAGGTTGTTAGAATGGGATTGAACTCAAAACTTTCGTTAGTATTTAAAATAAGATTTTGCAGAACCACCTCTTTGAATCCTAGATGAGAGAAGGTTATTGAAAATGGTTTATCAGCAACTAGATTTAAAACATAAAAACCATTGGTGTTAGTTGTAGTACCACCTTCAGAATAGCTGATGTTAACATTTGATAAAGGATTTTTATTTTCATCAAAAACAATACCCGAGATAGTCGCCGTTTGGGCATAGAAACTTGTGAAACTTAAAGTGTAAATTAATAAGCAAGCTAACCGTTTCGATTTCAAAATGTTATTTTCTATAGAAAGTACTTTCAAATGTAGTAGTATTACCAACATTATCAGTAACGACGAGCTTTAAGTCACATTGTGTTTTTTCCGCAATCTTATCATCAAAGTTATAAGTAATAATGTCTGTTTTAGGGTCATATTCCATTAATATCCACTCCCCATTTAAATAAGCATCGTAAGTTTTAATGCCACTTAAGTCATCAGAAATATGTAGACTTAAATACCTGTAATTGGTTAGCCACTGGCCTTTTTTAAAATTACGAGGTTTAACAATAGGTGCGGTTTCATCTTTAGCTAAAGTATAGAGACCAAAATTGCGTGTACGCGCAGTAAAACTATTTCCCTTTTTATAGGTTCGCGTATAGTTTGGTTCTTTATCATCTTCATCTAATCGGGCTATAAAAAGCTTACTTCGCTTATTGGATGGAATTGAAGAAACATCAAAATTTATAGTAAAGTTACGATGTGCTGCTGCTGTTCTATCGTGAACTTTTATAGTGTCTTCCCCTTTTTCTAGGTGTAAATAAATATCATTATAAAATGTGTTTTCAGGAAAATACACTTTAGCCGCTCCCAAATCAAAGCTTTTTGGCTTGCTAGCAGCTACAAAATAAGACGTTTTATTTACCTCTTTGAGTTTTCGAATAGGCTTTGCGGCCCCTTCAACGGGAATAATGAGTTTGGTTGTATTACCCTCAACATCTTCAAGTAAAATTTCAACTGAATAAGACATGCCTTCAGTAATAGTTAGCTTACCGTCTAAATATAATTTTTTGTAGATGCTTAATCTGTTAGAATCGTCTTTAAAACATTTATGAATACGTTGACGGTATTTTCCAAAATGCTCATAATCAATAAATGTATTTATGTATCGGGTTTCTGCAAATGAAAATGATTCAAACTTAAATTCGGAATATACTTTACCATTAACAGTTTGTTTTACGCTATAAATTCCGTTTCTGTTGGCTGCTAAATCTTGCCTATCAAAACCAACAAACCCAAAACCAATTGTACCTAACGCCGTGACTTTATCTGCTAAAAATGTACCGTTGGCTTGTTTAGTAAAATTTATACTAGTTTTTTCTTGGCTTTGATTTACCTGAGCATTTTTTGATAATGGATATCCAAATAAACCAGTTATAGTTGGGTCAGTAGCATCTCTAACTTCGTAACCATATAACAAGGGGTTGGTAGGTTTTTCGCTTATACTACTTCTAATTTCAAAATGTAGATGTGGACCACCAGAACTACCAGAATTACCAGTATATGCTATTATTTGGTCTTTACTTACCGTTAACTCACCAAAATCTGGAAAAACTTCTACCTCGTAAGACTGTTTTTTGTATTGAAGTTTTTTAATGTATGCTTCAATCTTTGGATTAAATTTTTGCAAGTGCGCATAAACCGAAGTATGCCCTGTTGGGTGTGCCACATAAATAGCTTTACCATAGCCCCAATGCGAAATTTTTATTCGTGTAACGGTACCGTCTGCAATGGCATAAACAGGGAGGCCCTGTCTTTGCTGTGTTTTAATATCAATACCAGCATGAAAATGATTTGAACGTAATTCACCAAAAGTACCAGATAAAATTAACGGAATATCTAATGGAGAGCGAAAGGTGTTATTGGGGAACTTTTCTTGTGAAAATGAAAATAGAAAGCTTAATAATAAAAATATTGTGATGCTTAAGCGCATAGGAAGTAATCTGTTTTTTTAGTGAAAGTAAACATAAGCGGATAATTACAAAAAGCGAAACCTTTAAAAAACAAGATTTAGAACTTAATTGTAAAAAGAGTTGTAACGTAATTTTAGTATCGTTAAATTTGTCTATTACGCATTGCGATTAGTTAATGGGTGAATTTGTTGACGTAGTAGATTCTTTAGAGAATAAAGTAAACAGAATTTTGCAAAAGATGGAACAGCTTAAAAAAGCTAACCATAGTTTAAAGCAAGAGCTGTCTCTATTAAAAAAAGAACAAGTTAGTACAAACCAAATCTTAGCAGATTGGGAAGAAAAGTATAATTCACTTAAAATGGCAAACGCAATGTTAGGCAGTAATGTAGATAAGACTGAGGCAAAGCTCAAAATAAATGCACTTATTCGCGAATTGGACTCTTGTATAGCCCATTTAGCAGAATAATATTGATATGAAATGGATGAAAAGCTCAAAATTAAACTCTCAATCGCCGATAGGGTTTACCCGTTAACAATAGACCCAAGGCAAGAAGAAGGTTTAAGAAAAGCAGCTAAGAATATAGAAAACTTAGCTAAAAAGTTTGAGCAAAATTATGCTGTTAGAGATAAGCAAGATGTATTGGCTATGTGCGCATTACAGTTTGCTTCTAAAATTGAGCAAAGCGGAATTAATGAGTCTGAAAACATAAATGCCGCGTCTGAACGTTTGAAAGCTTTAGAAAATAAGCTAGAAAACATTTTGAACACGGAATAAGTTCTTTAAAATATATATTGTTACTGCCCACATTGGTATTAATTTTTTGACAAACTCAACACTATTAGATTTAAAAAGGGTGAGTTTAGATTGCAAGAGCGCGCCCTCTTTGTCAGGGATTTTCGAGTAGTCTGTTAGCCCTAAACCTGTTTTTTGGAGTTTGTACAAAACTTCGTCCAATGTGGGTTTTTTTTTAAACATTAACTAAATGGATAATACCACTATAACTATAATTGCAGCAGTTGTGGGACTGCTGATAGGTTTTGCAATAGCTAAAATTCTTGAAAAAGGTAAGGCGGGTAAAACCATCACCAATGCCGAAAAAAAGGCAGCTGGCATTATAAAAGATGCTAAGAGAGAAGGGGAGAGCATTAAAAAAGATAAGATTTTTCAGGCCAAGGAAAAGTTCTTGGAACTTAAAGCCGAGCATGAAAAGGTTATTATAAATAAAGACAAGAAAATTGCTGAAGCCGAAAAGCGTACTAGAGACAAAGAATCTCAAATAGGTAGCGAACTCGCTAAAGGAAAACGTTTAAATGAACAGCTAGAACGTCAAGTTAAAGATGTTGAGCATAAAGCTGAAATTTTAGAGCGGAAGCAAGCTGAGGTAGACAAACTTCACAAAAGTCAAGTAAAACAATTAGAAGTAATTTCTGGTTTATCTGCTGAAGAGGCAAAGTCTCAACTCATGGAGTCTTTGAAAGAGACTGCAAAGACAGATGCAATGGCATATCTGCAAGAAACTTTAGAAGAAGCTAAACTTACCGCACAACAAGAGGCTAGAAAAATTGTTATTAATACCATTCAACGTATTGGTACTGAAGAAGCTGTTGAAAATTGCGTATCAGTTTTTAATCTAGAATCTGATGATGTAAAAGGTAGAATCATTGGTAGAGAAGGTAGAAATATTAGAGCTATTGAAGCCGCAACAGGTGTAGAAATCATTGTTGATGATACTCCAGAGGCTATTATTCTATCCTGTTTTGATTCTGTTAGGAGAGAAGTAGCACGTTTGTCTTTACACCGTTTAGTTACAGATGGAAGAATTCACCCGGCGAGAATAGAAGAGGTTGTTAAAAAGACAGAAAAACAAATAAATGAAGAAATTGTAGAAATTGGTAAACGCACCATTATCGATTTAGGTATTCATGGACTACATCCAGAATTGATTAAGGCAGTAGGTAGAATGAAATATCGCTCTTCTTATGGTCAAAATCTATTACAACATTCAAGAGAAGTTGCCAAGCTTTGTGCTGTTATGGCCTCTGAACTCGGCCTTAATCCTAAATTAGCAAAACGAGCTGGTTTATTACATGATATTGGTAAAGTACCAATGATTGAGACTGATGTGGAAAAACCACATGCCATTTTAGGAATGGAGTGGGCTAAAAAGTACGGTGAAAAAAAGGAGGTTTGCAATGCTATTGGCGCTCACCATGATGAGATTGAGATGACCAGTTTGATATCTCCAATTGTACAGGTTTGTGATGCTATTAGCGGAGCTAGACCAGGTGCCAGAAGACAGGTTTTAGATTCTTACATACAACGTTTAAAAGATTTAGAAGATGTTGCTTTTGGCTTTAAAGGAGTTCAAAAAGCTTATGCAATACAAGCCGGTAGAGAATTACGTGTGATTGTTGAGAGTGAAAAAGTTAATGATGAACAGGCGGCAGAATTATCGTTTAATATTTCTCAGAAAATTCAAACAGATATGACGTATCCTGGACAAGTTAAGATTACTGTGATACGAGAAACTCGTTCTGTAAACGTTGCCAAATAATCTTTAGCAATTAATACTAAAAAACAAAGCCTACTCTTCTTCAGAGTGGGCTTTATTTTCTTCTTCAGTTTCCGTTTCGTCTTCTTTACCTAAATTATGTTCAATAATATTTAGGTTCTTAAGTTTTTCTTTCCAAGTATTTAATGCTTCTTTTTGTTTGTTAATGTTTTTGATAACATCTTGTACTAAAGGATTGTCCTCTGAAGCATTACTAAAAAATTGAAGGTTATTCTCTAACTGACGTATTTCAGCTTTACTTTCTTCAATTTTCTTTCTAACAAAACTACGTTCACTATGAACAGCACGTTCATCATCTGTATTTGCTAGTTGTTTAACTCTGTCACCATACTTTAACAATTCAGCCTGATGTTTATTGATGTTTAATTTTTTAAATAACGCGTCAACTATTTTATTGAACTTGCTATTAACGTGTCTTTTATTATGAGGTATGTGACCATAACCTTTCCATTCTTTGATAAAACCTTTAATGGTTTCAACATCTTTTTTATTGTCACCAGAAAGCGTAAACTTTTTAAGCCTGTCTAAGCAAGCCATTTTTTTATCAAGATTTGCAAACTCTTCTTTTTGAGATTCATTTCTCTTGGAGTTAATCCTATTAAAATAATGGTTACAAGCTTCTTTAAACTCATTCCATATTTTGTTACTATACTTTCTTGGCACATGTCCAATACCTTTCCATTCGGCTTGTATACGCTTCATTTCTGGCGTTGCCATATCAAAATCATCAGAATCTTTTAAAGAATGAGCAATAGCTAATAGACGCCTTTTCTTTTCTAGGTTTTCGTTTTGCTCGCCTTTTAGGTTTTTATAATAAGCGTTTTTGTTCTTATTAAAACTTCTAACTGTTTCTTTAAACTTGGCCCAAGTTGCTTCGTTTTCATTTTTAGGAACTCTCCCTGCTTTAAAAAACTCTTCTCGTAAAGCTTCAACCTTCTTTATCTGGTTTTGAATCTCTTTATGATTTTTAGAAACGTTGTCAGCAACCTCTTTAATTTTGGCAATGATTTCATGCTTTATATCAAGGTTCTTTACATAACTGGCTTCTATTTCAGCCTCATATTCTTTACGTCTATTATGTAGTGCTTTTGTAGCATTAGAAAAGCGTTCCCAGATTTCTTCTCTCTTTTCTTTAGCAACTGGTCCTACATCCTCTTTCCAAACCTTATGTAATGTTTGTAACTCTCTAAAAGCTTTTCTTAAATCGGGCTCATTGAACAATGCCTCAGCTTGCTCAACAAGTTTTGTTTTTTCTTCTAGATTGTATTTAAAATCGAGGTCTCTTAATTCTTTATTGAGATGAAGAAAATCATAGAAAATTTCTACGTGATGGTGATAGGTGCGCCATAAATCGTTATAACTAGCCCTTGGCACAGCTCCAGCATTTCTCCAGCGTTCTTGAAGGTCTTTAAAGTTATTGTAGGTGGTATTCATGTCTTCTTCAACATTAACCAAGCCTTTAAGCTCTTCTATAATAGCTAGTCTATTTTCTAAATTCTGATTTAGGTTTTTCTCTAAATTTTTATAGTACTGGTCTCTCTTTTCTCTAAATTCTCTATAAACTTCATCAAACTGTCTTTTAGCAACAGAGGAATATCTAAAGTCAATTTCATTACCACCATTTTCAATGAATTCTTCCTTTTTTTCATCAAATAACACTTTGTATTTCTCAAAGAATTCACTTCTAATAGCATTAACATGCTTATTAATAGCTTGTACTTTTTCGTTTTTTACTAAACGTTGTAATTCTCCAACCAAATTTTCCAATGACATGGCATGATAATCTGGCATTGGTATAGTGTGACGAGCTTGATTTTCTTTGTCTTCAGCATCTTCAGCATTTTCGTTGTCAATTTCTTCTAAAGACTCATCAGGTTTTTCAGAATTAGGAGTAGGTTTAGAATTATCTGACGATTCTACAGTTTCAGATGAAGCTTTTTCATCAATTTCCGAAACTTTTTCAACAGTTTCTTCATTTGTAGTTGTAAGCTCTTGCTCTTGTTTTACTTCTTCCCCAATTTTTTCTTCTTGAGGTTTTTGCTCGTTTGCTTCCATCTCTAATTATGGATTTAGTTGTTTTTTGGTTGGATAATGATTTGCCTATGGGCTTACCCTTGTAACAAAAGTAAACAATCTAAGCAATGATGGAGCTTTAAATTAATATTTAAGAATTCCAGATATGCCAAGCAGCTTCAGCCTGGTTAACCAACATGGGGTAACCGTTTTGAATTTTGGCTCCTTTTTCCTCACCTAATTTGAGGAAGTTAGTCTTTTCAGGATTATAAATTAAGTCAAACAATAGATGCTCATTACCAATATATTGGTAGGGGATGTTTGGCTTTTCTTCAATGTTAGGAAAGGTTCCAATCGGCGTACAATTTACAATTACTAAATACTCTTGAATAATTTCTTTAGATAACTCAGAGTAGGTTAAATGGCCTACCCTTTTTGTTCTAGAAACATATTTAAACGCTATGTCTAGTTCTTTAAATATGTAAGCAATTGCTTTAGAAGCACCGCCTGTTCCCAGAATAAGTCCTTTACAATGTTTTTGCGTTAGATGTGGCTTTAACGATTGTTTAAAGCCTATAGCATCAGTATTAAAACCTTTGATACCGTTTGCTGTAAATTTTATGGTGTTTACCGCCCCAATTTCTTTTGCAGTAGTATCAATATCATTTAAAAAGGGCAGAACTTGTTCTTTATATGGTATAGTCACATTGAGGCCCGCCAAGTTTGAATCTTCTAAAAGCTTTGGAAACTCAGCAATAGTAGTAAGGTCAAAATTTTCGTAAGAATGATTATCCAGACCTTTTTCTTCAAATTTTTTTGAGAAATATGTACTTGAAAATGAATATGAGATATTCTTACCTACTAGTCCGAACTTTCTCTTGAGTTGCCCTGTTTTTTCCATACCAATCTAAACTCAATAATAAGAAGATTCCCAAAACAATAAAAAATATTGCAGCCCAATCTTCCATTTGGGTCATATTAGGAATATATCGTTTATAATTCGTAACAATTTTATCACCGTTAGAATCAAAGATGATGTTTCCACTTTCGTTTAGCTTGTACATGGTAGTTTTCCAAGGCCATAAAACCCCCAAAGAACCAGAAATGAAACCTATAATTACAGCGTTGGTAATATTCTTATAATGTTTTAAAACATAACCCAAAAGATGAGAAAGCGTAACCAAGCCTGTTGCTGAACCAAGTGTAAATACTGCCAGTATTTTTAACGTTCGTAAACGTTCGTCATTTTTAATAAAGCTAAAATCACCTCTGAAAATTTCTGCAAAAGAGTCGTATAAAGAGTTGACAGAGTCGACAAGTAACAACACATAATTTCCTAATAGAATTAAAATGAATGAACCGGAAAGTCCAGGCAATGTCATTCCTGATACGCTTATAATTCCACAGAAAAAAATAAAAAATAGATTGTCATTTTCTTTTGCAGGGCTTAAAAAACTAATTGAAATACCAACTACTAATCCTAAAATTCCCCAGGAAATGGTTCTTTTATTCCAATGGTTGTAGTCTTTTGATATATAATAAATAGACCCTATGACCATACCAAAAAAAGCAGCCCAAACATAAAGCTCCTTTTTTTGTAAAAAGTAATCTAATAATCTAGAGACGCTAAAATAGCTCACTAGCATACCCGTAATTAGGAGTATTAAAAAGGTAGCGTTAGTATATCTGTAAAACGATGTAAACTTACCATTAAAAAGGAGCTTAAAGGCTTTGCTATTTAGTTTTTGAAGAGAGTAAATAAATTCTTCATAAAACCCCCCAACATAAGCTACTATACCTCCAGAAACTCCGGGAACTTTATTGGCTGCGCCCATAAAAAGGCCCTTTATTACAAGATATACCTTGTCCCAGAATGTTCTTGATTTTGGCATATTAAGGCTTCGTTTTTATTTTTTAGAAGCTAATCTTTCTAATGTAAAAATAAGGGAAAAACCAAGTACGGCTAAGATGATGGCAAGTAAAACTTGAGGTTCGCCCTCAAAAGCTCCAGGTAGTACATTTTGGTCGTCTATTACAATTACTTTATCATCAAATACACGTGTTTCTAACACCTTTTTCCAAGGCCATATTTTATTTAGAGAACCTAAAATAAAACCAGTTAAAATGGCAAGCGTAGTGTTTCTATAATTTTTAAACATCCATTTTAAAAGTCGAGCAAAACTTAGTAGACCAACAATTGCACCTAAGCCTACAGTAACTATCATTTTTATATCACGTTCATGAACAGCATCTAAAATGGTCTTATATGAGCCTAATAGCACCAAAATAAAGGCCCCTGAGATACCCGGTAAAATCATGGCGCAAATGGCTAATGCACCAGAAAGAAACAAATAGGGTAAACTATCAACGTTTTCATTTGGAGGTAATTCTGTGATGTAATAAGCAACTGCCGCACCTAACAGTAGCATAATAACAGTAGCAGCACTCCATTTTTTAATTTCTTTTCCAACCAAGAAAATACTTGCTAAAACCAGTCCAAAGAAAAAAGACCATAGTAATACAGGTTTATTTTCTAATAAATAGCTTAATAGTTTTGCTAAGGATAGCACGCTAATGAATATGCCAATAAAAAGTGCTATTAAGAAGTTTCCATTAAGTTTATTCCAGAAGGCTTTAAAACCTTCTTTTTTCCAAACAGATAGTAGCGAAGGTTTAACATTGTTTATGGAATCAATTAATTCTTCATAAATACCTGATATAAAAGCAATTGTACCTCCGGATACTCCAGGAACTACATCTGCTGCACCCATGGCCATTCCTTTTAATGTTATAATTGCGTAATCGAACAATTTTCTTGCTCCCATAAAAAAAGTTTCGACAAAGTTACGTAGAAGCTTTTTTACTAGCATTTAAAACTTGTTTTACCCAAGTGACTTTTTCAAATTCGGGAAATAGTTTTAAAAAGAATGCGGGTTTTTTAGATTTAAGTTTTACGGCAGATTTAATTTGCTCTTTAGCTCGTTCAAAATCACTAGCTTTTACATAAGCACCTGCTAACAAAAAATGCAATTCAGCCTCGTTAGCGTAAAAATCTAGACCTTGCAAGAGAACTTGTGTTGCCGAGTCGTAGTCATTTAATTTTAATAACACTTTTGACCAATCAACCCAAGTGTCTAACTCATAATTACCCAGATTAACACTTTGTCTAAAAGCAAAATCTGCTTCTGGATAGTTCTGTAATTTTTGATAAAGCTTTGCTGATTTTTTCCAATAAAGTGGATTTTCACTATCAATATTTGTAGCCTTGTTTACGTAATGTAATGCTTTTTTGTAGTTTTTTTTCTTAAAGTAAAACTCTGTTATGGCTAACCACCCTTTATCTAATAATGGGTCTTCATGAACTGTGTTGTAATAATAGTACTTGGCAAGTTCATCATTACCTAATTTTTCATGGCATTTGCCAATTCTTAAATATGCGTGAGAGGTGGGGTCATCTATTTTTAAGGTAAATTCATAGTTTTCTATAGCTTCATTATACCTGCCTAAATATTCTAACACCTTACCTTTTTCAAAGTAAGCTCCAATAAAACGGTCGTCAGCAATAATAGCAAAATCAAAAGCAGAAAGTGCTTCATTCATCATTTCCTTTTGCTGATACATTTTACCTAATTGGTGCCAAGCTACTTCACCATAAGGATTTCGCTCTAGATAATCATTTAAGTAAACAATGGCTCCATCAAAATCTTCTAAAAATTCAAAACAATAAATGACGTTATAGAGTGCTGAATAATCAGATTCATCATACTCTAAACATTTGATAAAGCTCTTTTTTGCTTGCTCATAATTATCCATAAATAGATATTCCATTCCCATAAGTGAATGAATATCGTAGCAATCATCAGCAATATGTAAGGCTTCTATCAACATATTTACCGCTTCTAAATGATTGTCTCTTTTAGAAAGAATATTGGCCCTTTGAATATAAATTTCTTCATTATTTGGGTCAATATCTTGCAGTTCGTTTAAGAGTTTTTCAGCATCTTTAAAATTATCTTCAAAGACCAAAACTTCAACTTTTAGAAGGCGTAGTTCAATGGATATAGGGTGTTGTTCCAGAGCTAGTTTAATGGCTTTTTTTCCTAGGCCTATTTTGCCATCATCAAGGTAATGGTGTATTATTTGTTCGAAGTCTTCTGCATCAAAGAAGTAGACATTATCTGTCTTCAACATTGATTCAAATTTTTCGATAGAATTCTTCGGTTGGTTGTTAGGTCCTAATGCCATAGAAGCAATTTTCGTTATACTATGGACTTAAAATTAGCCTTTAAATAGGCTAGTTTACGTCCTAAAAGCATTGATGTTATCAACAAATTAGTTAACATCAATACTTAATTCATCTAAGATTTCAAGAATTATGCCACATCCTTTTTCAATTTCAGTGGCAGTAATTGTTAGTGGTGGTGTTATTCTAACTGCCCTTTTTTCAAAGAGTAACCAAAACAGAATTAAGCCTTTTTTGGCAGCTGTTAATACTAATTTGTCAGCAATGTCAGAAGTCTTTAAAATAAGTGCTAACATGAGCCCCTTACCTCTAATTTCAGTAATTAATGGATGTACTAAAAGATTTTTAATAAGTTTTTCTTTTACGATGGTATCATTAATTAGCGAAGAGTTTGTAATGATATTTAAAGTTGCCAAACTGGCAGCAGCTATCACAGGGTTACCGCCGAAAGTGGTAATATGTCCTAATTTAGGATTAGCTATTAATTGCTCCATTTTAGAGCGACCAGAGATAAACGCACCTACAGGCAAACCACCTGCCATACCTTTGCCAACTACTAAAATATCTGGAGAGCAGTTAAAATGTTCAAATGCAAAAAGTTTACCTGTTCTTCCAAAACCTGGTTGTATTTCATCTAAGATTAATTGCGTACCGGTTTCATTGCATCGTTTTCTAACTTTAGATAGGTAGTCGTGTTTTGGTATAATAAAGCCTGCACCACCCTGAATGGTTTCGAGAATTACCGCAGCCGTATTTGAGGTAATTTTAGCTAAATCATCTTCATTATTAAACGTAATAAATCCAACACCCGGAAGTAATGGTCTAAAGGCGCTTTTTCGTTCTTCTAAACCTAGAAGACTTAAACTACCCATAGTATTACCATGATAAGCGTGTTTAGCAGCTAAGATTTCAGACCTTCCTGTAACTCTTCTAGCTAATTTGAGTGCACCCTCAATTGCTTCTGTACCAGAATTTACTAAGTATACAGATTCTAAATTGCTAGGTAGGAGTGATACTAGTTTTTTGCAGAAAGCCACAGCAGGTTCTTGAACATATTCACCATAAACCATTACATGTAAATATTTTTCTGCTTGTTCTTTAATTGCTGAGACCACTTCTGGGTGACAATGACCTACGCTACAAGCTGATACTCCTGCAACAAAGTCTAAATGTGCGGTATTCTCAGTATCATAGATGTAACTTCCTTTAGCAGAAGATACAGCTAAACCTAATGGGTGTGGCGTAGTCTGCGCTTGGTATTTTAAAAAATCTTTTTCCAATGGGTTTAACCAACTTTTTTTAATGTGGGTCTCTTTGGTTTTGTAGCTTTTGTGTTTTGATTCAGATTTTTAGCTTTAGGGTCTTCTTGTAAAGGAGGTAAACCACTTCTTTCACGTTCTTCTGTATCAATATCCACAGGGGCGTCAATACCTCTAATTTTTACTAGCTCAATATTGTTATCATCTTCATCAAAAATATCGTCTTTGGTGTACAAACGCTCATCGCCTCTCCAAATAAACCCTTCTAGCTTTCTGTTTTCTACGGGTAATTCTTTTTCAGGAAATATATCTCCGTCCGGATTTACAAAAAAAGTAATTTCTTCAATGTCATTATTAAGCATATGCAGTCTTATTTTACTACATATAGTTTTATCAATACCAATAAGTTCTTGTTTATCATCATACATATAGTAAATAACTTCTGTGTTCTTTACTAAGTCAATGATTTCTAGCTTATTGTCAATAAATTTACCAAAAAGGTCTTTACCTTTAGCTTGATTATAACCTAACTTGCCAATGGTGTCAAAAGAGATTACAAAGGCATTATTTATAACTTTTAACGAGTCTAGTTGTTCTGTTTTCTTATTGGAAAGTAAATGAATGCTGTCTCCTGTCATTTGATTATCAACATTCCACATTATGGGATTACGAATTAGTTGCGTAATGCCAGTTTCTTCTGAAGAATGAATACTATCACATTTACCGCTTAAATCTGTTTTAAAAAACTTAGCATTTCTAAAAGCTCTCAATATTCGAGATTCTGAAGGACCCGTTACTAGCAAAGTATCACCATGAATGTAAAGAGAATCTTGTTGAACTAAACTTACTGCTACAGCTCTTTTAGTTGCAAAAACGGAATCTTTTTCTTTGTGAATTTCGGCGTAGTGTGCTCTAATTCTACCTTTATTTATGGTATCTGTTACTTGAATGTTGTTAGTTGCAGAGGCAAATGATTTTGCTTTATCAAAGTACACACTGTCACCTACAATAATTCTATCGCTATAATTAATTCTTGTGTTTTTAACACCATAGCCTTGTTCAATCGTAGTATCATAAAAACCACGCTCGCAATAAATGGTATAGTCTTCCCCAACTATAGTAGAGGGCCCGTACATGTAGGCATTTTTTGAAACTCTGTAATAATCTAATTGCTCAGAATCTATGATATAATCTGGATTGTCTATATGAACACTATCTCTAAACTGAACTTTTTCTAGCTCCATAAAATAGTTACCAATTTTACTGGTAAGCACATTTACAGAATCTACCACTTTACCACCTGTTTTATAAAAAGATACTTGCTTTTCACGATCAAAATATAAAGTATCAGTAGTTAGTCTCATTTGGGTATCTCTAAGGTCTACCTTTTCCCAGGCTCTAGCCAATTTAGTTTCCCCATCATAATCCAATTTGCCGCTATTCATCTCAATTGAGTCTCCTTGCTGCATTCTAACGTTACCTATGGCTTTAAGTCGATTTTCTTGGGCGTAAAAAATAGCTACATCACACCACAAGTCGGCACCTTGGTGTTCAAATTGAACTTGTCTTTGGTCGTCTTTACTAAAAATTGAAGCACCAGGAAATTTTGCTTCATCCTTAGTAAAATTTGCTCCGTAAACAATATTGATTTGTCTTTTCTCAGTTTCAGCTTGTTGACCAAAAACAGTGAAATAGCTACTAACGAAAATGAAAAAGGCAATCCTTTTCAAAGGCATGAATTTTTGCTCAAATTTAGGGTTTTTAACCATTTTCAATAGTGTTATTTGGAAAGGTTTGGCATTTATAATTTTATGTTTGAAATCGGATTTATTTCAGTCTCACAAAAATCGAGCATAGCATTGATTACTTGAAATCCTTTATAAGAATGTAAGTTTTTTGAAGTTATGTTAGCAGTTTTAACTATACCTGCATCGATTAACCGTTGACGACAAGTGCCATTTAAGAGGTACGAATGTGGAGTGTACCATACTTTTCCATCGTAGAAAATGATATTGCAATATGAGGTATCGGTCACAAAACCATTTTTAAGTAGTAGTATATCATCACAAAGATTTCTTTTCTGGTAAAGGGACTGCAATTGGGACCTATCTTCAAACTTTAAATCATATTCAATGTTTTTATGTTCAACTAGTTGAAGTGTTTTAATGGGTTTTTTGCTATAGTTAGAAAACTTCCAATCTTTAGTATGTTCACCGTAAGAAATACGAAGTTTTACGATTCCATTTGTAAATGTTGAGGGAATTTCAATGCCATCAAACAAAGTATAAGAAGCCTCTTTTTTGAAATACCGTTGAAACGCTACATTAAAACGATTTTCATGGTAATTTGCGTGCTGAATTAATCCGTCTTTAACGCAAACACTTTCAAAAAGTGGGAATGTATATTTTGTTGAGTAATTCAATGTATTCTTCTTTTACGTTGCTCTGATGAGTAATACCACCACCACTTTTATACCAAAATTCGTTTTCAGATTTTTCAATAAATCGAATGGCCACTGCAGAGTCAATATTTTCACCATCAAAAATGCCAAAAACACCTGTATAAAATCCTCGTTCGTAGTTTTCAGCCGTATTAATAATTTCAATTGTTTTGGGTTTTGGTGCCCCACTGATTGAACCTGCAGGAAGCATATTCAGAAGTATCGAAGAAAAATGCTTTTGCCAGTCTTTTGCCAGTTTACCTCTAATTTCTGTACTGGTTTGCAATATATCACCCTTTGCCGTTGTAATTTTATCTAGATACCTAAACTTTGTGACTGTTACCTCTTTGGCAACTATAGAAAGGTCGTTTCTAATTAAATCAACGATAGTATTATGTTCTTGTCGTTCTTTTTCATCATTTAATAATAGCTCTTCAGCATTTGGTATACTAGCATCAATAGTACCTTTCATGGGATACGAGTAAATGTAGCCATCTTTTATTTTAATAAAACATTCTGGTGAAAAGCAAACAAAATTGTCTTTAAACAACAGTTTATATTTTGCTTTTGCAGCATGGTATATATGTATTAGGTCTAGAGAACTTGTGATTTTTGAAGGAAAAGTAAGGTTGACTAAAAAGCTATTACCTTCTTTAAGGTTTTGATGAACTGTTTCAAAACCCTTTAAATAGTCTTTAAACGTATACGGTTCTACTTCAATTTTAGGAACTGATTCTACTTTTTGGTGATATATGCTGTGGTTTTGAATTCCATTAAGATTAAATAGAATATTTTGTTTTTCAGCATCAGAAAAGCTAAATGCCAATTGTTGTGATTTATCAAAACTTACTAAAAAGAAGAAAGGTTTCTTATTGCTAAGAAACCTTGAAACTTTTGTTTTAAAATCTTTCGAATTCATTTCAGATTATCTGAAAATAGTTTGCGTTCTATCTGGTCCTACAGAGACAATTTTGATGGGAACATTTAGCTCTTTCTCTAAATAGATAATGTAATTTTGTAATGCTTCTGGCAATTCATCTGCACTGGTCATTTTGGTTAAGTCTTTTGCCCAACCTTTCATTTCTGTATAGACAGGATTAACATTATCTTCTTCAATATTGTAAGGTAAATGCTGTATTTGCTCACCTTTGTAGTTGTAAGCAGTACAAACTTTTATGGTGTCAAACCCACTAAGAACATCTGCTTTCATCATCATCAATTCTGTTACACCATTTATTTGAACGGCATATTTTAAAGCCACAAGGTCTAACCAACCACAACGTCTTGGTCTGCCTGTTGTAGCACCAAATTCATTACCAACTCTTCCCATAGTTTCACCATCTTCATCAAATAGTTCTGTTGGAAAAGGGCCGCTACCAACCCTTGTAGTGTAGGCTTTAAAAATACCTAGTACCTTGCCAATTTTTCCTGGTGCAACACCTAAGCCAGTACAGGCACCAGCGGCAGTTGTATTGGATGAGGTAACAAAAGGATACGTACCAAAGTCTATATCTAATAACGAGCCCTGAGCGCCTTCAGCTAGTATTTTTTTGTTGCTAGCCATGGCATCAAAAATATACTGTTCACTATCTATAAAAGTCAACTTTTTTAGGGTTGCAATGCCTTCAAAGAATTCAGTTTCCAATTCATCCAAATCATACTCAATATCAACATTATGGAATCCTAATAATTCTTCATGCTTATCGGCCAGAGCTCTGTATTTATCTTTCCAATTTTCAAACTCTAAATCACCTACCCGCATGCCATTTCTACCGGTTTTATCCATATAGGTTGGTCCAATACCCTTTAGTGTAGAACCAATTTTAGCTTTACCCTTAGATGCTTCTGAAGCGGCATCTAACAGACGGTGGGTGGGTAAAATTAAATGCGCCTTTCTAGATATTAAAAGTTTGCTAATAATGTCGATATTGAACTTATCTAGATTGTCTAATTCTTTTTTGAAAATAACTGGGTCGATAACAACACCGTTACCTACCACATTAATGGCATTTTTATGAAAAATTCCTGAAGGGATGGTGTGTAAAACATGTTTTATACCATCAAATTCTAGCGTGTGACCAGCATTTGGTCCGCCTTGAAAACGAGCAATAATATCATAGTCCTTAGTAAGAACATCAACAATTTTTCCTTTTCCTTCATCTCCCCATTGAAGGCCCAGTAATAAATCTACCATGAATTTTTAGTTAGGTTTTAGTTTTCGGCTTTGTTACGTGTGCCGTAAAAGTAGAGTGAGTGGTTATTAATAGTAATATCAAAAACCTCTTCTATAGTTTTTTTAATCGATTGTATTCTAGGGTCACAAAATTCTACGACTTCGCCTGTATCTGTTAAAATAACATGATCATGTTGTCTATCAAAATACGATTTTTCATATTGCGCTTGTGCACTTCCAAATTGGTGTTTTCTAACCAATTTACATTCCATTAAGAGTTCAATAGTATTGTAAAGTGTAGCTCTACTTACGCGGTAATTTTTTGTTTTCATTTTAATGTATAAAGATTCTACATCAAAATGTTCATCACTTTCATAAATCTCTTGTAAAATAGCGTAGCGTTCAGGAGTTTTTCTGTGCCCTTTATCTTCCAAATATTGGGTGAAAACGTTTTTTACAATTTCCTGATTTTTATCGTTCTCCATATGGCGATTCGTAAAGGACAAAGTTACATCTAAAAATTAAATACGAGTCACCTTGTCTATACCATTTATCTGCTTTAGGTTGTTGATAATTTTATTTAGAATGGTATTATTTTTTACAACGAGAGTAATTTTTCCTTTAAAAGTACCGCCGTCAGCAGAGAAATTAAGGTTACGCATATTTACATGTAACTGTTCAGAAATTCTGTTAGTAATTTCATTTACAAGACCAAGATTATCAATACCAGTAAGTTCAATATCAGCAGAAAATTCTTCTTGGCTAGAATCTATCCATTTAGCGCTAATAATTCTATAGGCATAATTGGACTGCAAAGAAATGGCATTCGGACATGTTTTAGTGTGTACTTTAATACCATCATTTACGCTAATAAAACCAAAAACATTGTCTCCAGGAATGGGATTACAGCATTTAGAAAGTTTATAGCTTAATTTTTCTTCTTCGGCCCCGAACACCAACATATCATATTTTGGTGTAATCTCATCTTTGTTGATATCTTCTGGGACAGGACTTTTTCTAATTTTATTTTTGAAAAAGCTTAAAAAAGCGTTGTTATAGGAAGAGGTAAAATCTTTGATTTTTTGATTATCAATAGCTCCATTACCTACTCTAAAAAACAAATCTAAACTTGTTTTCAGTTTAAAATAGGAAACCATTTTGTTAACCACATCTTCGTTGAGATTAACTTTTTGAGATTTTAATTTTCTTCTAAGAATCTCTTTTCCTTCTTCAGCAACTTCTTTTTTCTCTTCTCTTAACGAAGCTTTTATTTTGGCACGTGCTCTGGCTGTGTGCGCATAATCTAACCAGTTTTGATTGGGTTTAGCACTTTCAGAAGTAATAATTTCAACTTGGTCACCACTACTTAATTTTGTGTTTAGGGGCACCAGTTTGCCATTAACTTTTGCTCCTCTGGTTTTCATTCCTACTTCAGTGTGAATATGAAAAGCAAAATCTAGTGGGGTAGCACCTTTAGGTAACGATTTTAAATCTCCTGTTGGTGTAAAAACAAATATTTCTTTAGAATAGAGGTTGAGCTTAAACTCTTCAACAAAATCAACTGCATTACCATTAGCACTTTCTAATGCTTCTTGTAAACGGTTTAACCATTGTTCTATACCTTGTTCTTTTTGTTCTCCGTGTTTATACTTAAAATGAGCAGCATAACCTTTTTCTGCAATTTCATGCATACGCTCACTACGAATTTGTACTTCTACCCATCGTCCCATTGGACCCATTACGGTGATGTGTAAGGCTTCATAACCTGTAGACTTTGGTGAAGTAATCCAATCTCGTAATCTTACAGGATTTGGGGTAAAATGGTCTGTAACAATAGAGTAGATTTTCCATGCAATGAATTTTTCGTTAGCACGGTCAGATTTATAGATTATACGTATGGCGAACTTATCGTAAACTTCTTCAAAGGGTACATTTTGCTTTTTCATTTTTCTCCGTATAGAGAAAATAGATTTCATTCGACCTTTAATTTCGTACGATAACCCTTCTTTATTTAAAGATTTTCTAATTACATCAGAAAAGTTTTCAATGTATTGTTCTTGTTCTTCTTCGGTATCTTCAATTTTATTGAAAATATCATTGTAGACGTTAGGTTCAGTATACTTTAAACTTAAATCTTCTAAATGGGTTTTTATATTGTATAACCCAATTCTATGTGCTAGAGGAGCATAGATATATAAGGTTTCTGATGCTATTTTTACCTGTTTGTGTTCAGGCATGCTATCCATGGTTAGCATGTTGTGATAACGGTCTGCAATTTTTATAATAATTACTCGAACATCATCATGTAATGTCAACAGCATTTTGCGAAAGTTTTCTGCTTGCTGACTTATATTTCTATCTTTATTAAGGTGTGCAATTTTAGTAAGCCCGTTAACAATACGTGCAACGGTTTCACCAAACATACGTTCAATATCGTCTAATGTATATGGTGTATCTTCAACAACATCGTGCAATAGGGCAGAAGCAATAGAAATTGCATCTAATCCTATTTCAGAAGCTACAATTTTAGCCACAGCGATAGGATGAAATACATAGGCTTCACCCGATTTTCTTCGCTGGTCTTTGTGCGCATCTACTGCAACATCAAAAGCTGAGCGTATCAGTTTTTTATCCTCATCTGTTAAGGTCTGATAGCTAATTCTAAGTAGCTCTTTATACTGCTTAGCAATTTCTTTATTTTCTTGTTCCAGTGTTAATTCTGCCATTGTAAATTAAATGTATCACAATCTTTCAATTGAAACAACAAAAATTATGCCTTAAGGTTACGAATTCTTTCAGCCAAAGGAGGATGAGAATAATTCATAATCACATACAATGGATGGGGAGTAAGATTTCCTAAATTATTTTTAGAAAGCTTTTTTAGCGAAGAAATTAACGGGGAGGCGTCATAGGTTTCTTTTGCATAATCATCAGCTTGAAACTCAAATTTTCTTGATAAAAAATTCAACACCAAACTTGTTATCGTAGAAATGGGGCTGTAGAGTAAGGTAAAACCAATTAATGCTGCATGAAAACTTACTCTTTCTACCCCAATGGCCAAAGATAGCTCTGGGGTATTAACAAAAAGCGATAAAATGTAAAGCGTAAAACCAGAAACCAAAATACTCATTATCATGTTTATTATGATGTGGTTTCTCTTGTAATGCCCTACTTCGTGGGCTAGAACCGCTACTATTTCATCTTGATTTAAGTCGTTAATAAGTGTATCAAAAAGCGTTACTCTTTTTTGTTTACCAAATCCAGAAAAATAGGCGTTAGATTTAGTACTTCTTTTTGAACCATCTATAACAAAAACATTATCTAAATTAAATCCTACTTTTTGAGCATATTGCTCAATAGCATTTTTTAAACTGCCTGCTTCTAAGGGCGATTGTTTATTAAAAATCGGAACAATTAATTTGGTGTAAAATAGGTTTATAAAAAGCATTAAAAACACCAATAATCCCCAGGCATACAACCAAAAATAAGTTCCTGCCCAACTTAAAAACCAAAAGATTAAAAACAATATTACCCCACCTAAAATCAAACTCAGTATTCCATTTTTAAGTAAATCTTTAAAAAATGTTCTTTTGGATGTTTTGTTAAAACCGAATTTTTCTTCAATTATAAAAGTCTGATAGTAGCCAAAAGGAAAACTAAGTAAACTAGCAGCAGACATTAATATGCCAAAAAATAATAATCCTTGTAATATGCTGTGTTCAGTGATGGTTTGCACCCAATTATCAACCAAATTAAAACCTCCAAAAAGCAAAAAGAGTAGTGTAGATAACGTTGAAAAAGTGTCGTTAACTAAACTAAATCTGTAGTTTTCTTTTTTGTAAGACTGCGATTTTAGGTATTCTTCTTCATCGAAAATACCTTGTAATTCAGTTGGTATAGGGTCATTGAATTTTCTTGCGTTTAGGTAGTCTAAAACGGTATCAATGGCGTACTGCAACAACAAGATGCAGATAATAATGTAGAATAAAGTTTGGCTGTTCAAAGTCTAAATCCGCGTTGGCGTTTGGCTTCAAATATAAGTATTGCTGCCGAGACAGACACATTCATAGAATCAATTTCACCCTCCATTGGAATTATAATATTAGCATCTGAATTGTTTAGCCATTCATCTGATAAACCAGTGGCTTCTGTACCTACAACAATAGCTGAAGGGGTTTTGAAATTGACATCAATATAATTTTTAGAAGCTGTTAAAGCCGCACAGTAAATTTTACAATTTTTCGATTTTAAAAATTGGATAATAGTTTTAGTAGACCCTTCGCCAATTTGTGTTGTAAATACACAACCAACGCTAGAACGAATAACGTTTGGATTGTATACATCAGATTTAGGGTTAGCTATGAGTACGGCGTCTATATTAGCTGCGTCTGCTGTACGCAAGAGTGCTCCAATATTTCCTGGTTTTTCTGGCGCTTCTGCAACCAAAATAAGTGGATTGTCTCTTAGTATTATCGTATCTAAGCTGTGTTTTTTTGTTTGGCAAATAGCAATAATACCTTCTGTGGAGCCACGATGCGCAATTTTATTAAATATGTTTTTTGTAATACTGTAGTGCTTACACTCTGGAAAATCTGTAAAATCATCTCCAAAAATTTCGGTACAGATTAAGAGGGTGTCAAAAATGTAATTGCCTTTTTTAGCAAGTTCAATTTCTCGTTGACCTTCGATAACAAATAGCCCTGATTTTTTGCGCTCCCGAGACTTATCCTTTAAAACTAAGACCTGTTTTACTAAAGGATTTTGAGTACTACTTATTTCAATAAAATTATTCAAGAAAAGCTTAATTATTCAACCGAATTGCCCCCGTTTACATTCATTTTTAAAGTGTAAACGGCATCCATTGCTGTTATAAACAACGTTCGATTGTATTTGCCACCAAAGGTAACATTAGCTGTCCAATTTTTAGGTATGGGAATATTTAGAATTTCTTTGCCATTAGAGTTGAAAACAGTTACTCCATTTTCATTTGTTAGGTATATATTGCCTTTATTGTCAATAGTCATACCATCTGAACCCATTTCTGTAAATAGTGTTTTGTTGCTAAGAGAACCATCAGCATTAATAGTAAACCGGTATGTTTTTTTATCTCCAATATCAGCAACGTAGAGTTTTTTACCATCAAACGTACCTATTAACCCATTAGGTTGAACAAAAGAATCTTCAACTTTTAAAAGCTCACCGTTTGG
This sequence comes from Croceivirga lutea, assembly GCF_014235875.1. Classification (GTDB taxonomy): domain Bacteria; phylum Bacteroidota; class Bacteroidia; order Flavobacteriales; family Flavobacteriaceae; genus Croceivirga; species Croceivirga lutea. The sequence goes on from NZ_JACJUK010000004.1 coordinate 291,484, forward strand.
AGTTCTGTAATATAAATGTTGACCATCTATTTCACCAGTTTGTCTCTTCCAATAAGGTCTTTGATAATAGGGGTCTGTAAAGTATATACCTCCTTTATTATCAATCCAAAGGTCATTAGGGCCATTAAATTTTTGGTCTTTATAATTAGATTCTAAAATTGTGATTTCTTTTGAAGGAGCTATTTTCCAGAGTTCAAATTTTTCATCAGCGCATGCATATAAATTTCCTTGCTTGTCAAAAAACAATCCGTTTGCTCTTCCTGAAGGTTCTAAATAGGTTGAAACTTCATTGGTTAAAGCATTCCACTTTAAAATTCTGTTATTGGGCTGGTCTGTAAAATATACATTACCAAAAGGGTCAGCTATTGGGCCTTCAGTAAACTTAAAATCTTGCGTTATTTCTTGTAGCTCAGCGTCTTCTGCAAGCAATCCGGAATTGTCTTGTGCAAAAGAATATCCAAAAAGTAGGGATGTAAATAAAAACAGTGATAATTTATTCATAATGTTAGCTTGAAATCATAATTGATGTAAAATGTAATGAATTTTATTTTTCTCGACTATAATCAAAATTAGTAAGATGAAATATACCATAGCCTTTTTTATTATTTCTGTATGTATGCTATCCTGCAACCAAAAGAAAACTCAAGAGACAACAGACCAAACATCCAAAAAAATAGAAGAAATAAGTACGCAAGATTATCCAGAAGCAATACACAATGTTTTTGAAGCGCACGGCGGAATTGATAATTGGAGAAAACAACAAACACTTTCTTACATTTTACCAAAACCGGGTAATCCAGAAACGCATACTATAGACCTCATAAAAAGATTTGATAAAATAACTTCTGAAGATTTTGATTTAGGATACGATGGCAGTAAACCTTGGGTTTTAGCAAAAGATGAGAACTATGAAGGTAACGTAGATTTCTACCATAATTTAATGTTCTATTTTTTTGCGATGCCCTTTGTGTTAGCAGATGATGGAATTATTTATACGCCAACGGAACCTATTAAGTTTGAAGGAATACAATATCCTGGAATTAAAATTTCTTTTAATGATGGGGTAGGTACTTCATCTAAAGATGAATATTATGTGCATTATAATAGTCAAACCAATCAAATGGAATGGTTAGGATATACTGTAACATACAGAACAGGAGAGACTTCAGATAAGGTGAATTGGATTCGTTACAACGACTGGGGAACATATAACACACTTAAATTACCAAATTCTATTTCTTGGTATTCTGTAGAAGATGACAAATTAATTGCTGTTAGAAACACGGTAAAGTTTGAAGCTATTCAGGTATCAACAGAGGCAATGTCCAAAGACTTTTATAAAAAACCAGAAGGGGCTATTTATTTTGAAAAAGAGAATTAAGAAAAGCTTTTTTCAAAAGTAAAGCGCCACTTTGTTTTCAAAGTGGCGCTTTTAAATGGTTACCTATTGATTTTATTTTTGACTGTTGTATTTACCCATATAACGTTTCCAAAGTTTTGTTTGATGGGTTTCTAAAGAGATTTCTCTTCCATCTATAAAGGCATGGTTTAACTGATTGCCTTGCATGTCTAATGCATCACCTTCTGAAACAAAAAGTGTTGCACTTTTACCAACTTCTAACGTACCATATTGGTCATCAATACCTAAAATTTTGGCATTGTTACCCGTAATTAATTGTAATGCTTTTTCTTTTTCCATTCCTTGACCAACTACTTGACCGGCGTAGAATGGTAAATTTCTAGTTTGAAAATTGCTGGCATCTTCGTTTTGAAGGCCAACTAATAAACCGGCATCAGTTAAAAGTTTAGGTAATTTATACGGTAAATCGTAGTCATCATCATCAGCTTCAGGAAGACTATGGGTTCGTCTTACTAAAACCGCTACGTTATGTTTTTTTAGAAAATCAGTAACCTTATAGGATTGGTATCCACCAATTAAGACAACGTGTTTAACCCCGGCGTCTTTTATTGTTACCACAGCATCAACAATTTCTTTTTCTCTATCGGCGTAGATAAATAATTTTTGTTCACCATTAAAAACACCTTTCATAGCTTCAAAAGCTGGATTGTTTTCTTCTGGTTGCGTGCTGTTATAAGCTACGGCATTTTCCATAAAAGTTTTTAGCTTTTCTATTTCATCTGAATAATCCTTGTTTGGTTTATAAGCAGGGTCTTCACCCATCCACCAACGGCCGCGTTTAAACGCATTTGGCCAATGTAAATGGATACCATCATCAACTTTAACAGCGGCATCTTCCCAGTTCCAAGCATCAAACTGAACAATAGAAGAGGTGCCAGAAACGGTTCCGCCTTGAGGGGTAGTTTGCCCAAGTAACACACCATTTGGGCGCATACTTTCTACAACTTGAGATTCTGCATTGTAAGCAATTAAACTGCGAACATGAGGGATAATTTCTCCAATTTCATCTTCATCATCACTAGCTCTAACGGCGTTAATTTCTATTAAACCTAAAGACTTTGCTGGAGCTATAATGCCTGGATACACGTGTTTACCTTGAGCGTTGATAACTTTTGCAGGTCTGGCAATTCTAGCATTGGCACTACCTACAAACGTAAGCTTACCTTCAGAAAAAATAAGCAATGCATTTTCAATAATTTCACCATTGCCTAAATGTGCGGTTGCCCCTTCTATAGCCATAGGTTCACTTTGAGGACCGGCCGGGGTTTGTTGTGCAAGCATTAATCCACCCCACAAAATTGATAGTATTACAATAATATTTTTCATTTTTTTAAAATTAAAGGGTGTTACATTCAAAGTGTCTCTTTTTACGTTGTACAGGTTTTTGTGTTTTAGCACCACCTGCTTTTTCATCTAGCATCATTTGTGTTAATTCAGCTCGCTCTTTTTGAATTGCTGCACGCTGAGCTTCATCTAAGTCTTTATCAAAATAAACAGCACCATCAATAATAGTTTTTTCTGCCTTTGCGTAAACAGAAAGTGGATAATCTGTCCACAACACTAAATCTGCATCTTTACCTTCTTCAATACTACCTACCTTGTTGTCTATATGAAGTAATTTCGCTGGATTTAACGTTACCATTTTCCAAGCTTCAATTTCATCTACACCACCATACTTCATGGTTTTACCCGCTTCTTGATTAAGTCTTCTACTCATTTCTCTATCATCACTGTTTATAGCCACAGTAACGCCTTGGCTAGCCATAATTGCTGCATTGTAGGGTATGGCATCTTTTACTTCATATTTGTAAGCCCACCAATCGCTAAAAGTTGAACCGCCTACACCATGTTCTTTCATTTTATCAGCAACTTTATAGCCCTCTAGAATATGAGTGAAGGTGTTAATTCTAAAATTAAATTTTTCAGCAACTTTCATTAGCATATTTATTTCGCTTTGAACATAACTATGACAGCTAATAAAACGTTCACCATTTAAAATCTCAGCTAAGGTTTCTAGTTCTTCATCTACGCGATAAGGCTTCCCACTTTTTTTAAGCGCATCGTATTCTTTAGCACGTTGAAAGTAGTTAACCATTACTTGTTCTACACCCATTCTAGTTTGCGGAAATCTAGAATAGCTGCTCCAGTTACTTTGTTTTACATTTTCACCTAAAGCAAACTTGATAAACTTTGGCATGTCTGGAAAAACCAATCCGTCAACATCTTCACCCCATTTTAATTTTATTATTGCAGATTGTCCTCCAATAGGATTGGCCGAACCATGTAATAACTGAAAAGTAGTTACCCCACCCGCAAGATTTCTGTAAATATTTATGTCTTTAGGGTCTAAAACATCTGTCATTCGAACTTCAGCAGACGAATTATGTCCAGCTTCGTTAATAGATAATCCGGCAATATGAGAATGTTCATCTATAATGCCAGAAGTTAAATGCTTACCAGTTGCATCAATTACAGTAGCGCCACCTCCGTTGAGGTCTTTACCCACTTTAGCAATTTTACCGTTTTTAACTAGTACGTCAGTATTTTCAAGAATTTCAAAACCTGTCCAAACCGTAGCATTTTTAAAGAGCATTGTTTTTGGTGTAGGTTTAGATTTGTACCCATAGCCTAAATTAGGGTAGGTCAAATTCATAAGTTTTGCTACCTGTTCAGATGACTCATTTTTATTCTTTTCACTTGAAAACTGGTCAACTTTAGAAGCTAAAAAGGTGGTTTCGTTACCATTCGGCATAATTAGTTTTCCACTTAATGCATCACTGCCTTTGGTTACCAAACCTGTCATAATATAACTTTTACTACCCTCGTCTGTTGAGAAAGAAAAATTTATCCAATTGTTTTTGTAAGATAATTTAGAAGGTAGTTTAACGGTATCTTTTTTGATTTCTATGGAAGGACTTTCAAGTTTACCAGTTAAGCTCATTTTGTAAGAGTTACCACCAGCATTTAGGGTATACTCTCCTCTGATATCTTTTATATTTTTATCCGCTAATTGATGTTTTTGCCCTTGCACCCAATTCTCGTAAATGGTGGTTTCTTTTTCAAAAACATCACCAGAAGTAATTAAGAAATTAGCGTACTTACCAGATTCAAGTGTTCCTATTTCATTAGACTTGTCCAAAACATTAGCAGGAATTGTAGTTAAAGCAGCAAGAGCCTGCTCTTTCTGAAGCCCACGTTCAATTGCCTTTCTAAGCATTGCCCCAAAATCTGAAGTGGAACTCAACTCATGCGTAGTTAACGCAAATTCAATGGAATTATCTGCAAGAATTTTAGGGTTAGAAGGTGCTAAATTCCAATGTCTCATTTCCGCAATATTTACATAAGAAGCAGCAAAGGGGTCACTAACATCATAGGCTTTTGGAAAGTTAACTGGCACAATGAGTTTAGCTCCCGTTTTCTTTACACTTTCAATTCTTTCATATTCATCACCAGCACCAAGAATAATGTAATTAATACCAAACTGGTCCCCAATTTTATCTGCTCTTGAGATGTTTCCATTCCCGCCCGCAGCAAAAAATTGTGGTAGTCCTTTATTTTTAGCTAATGCTTTTAGAGACCTGTCTTTAGTGTCCACACTACCACTTTCATACCACTTTAAGTCATGATATACTTGTCTCATCAAAGCTGTAGAACCCATTAATGACGTTGGGTAAGATTGTCTGCTAGTTATGCTTTTATCAAATGAAAAGAATTGCCCCGATTCATCTTCTATAATACGGTCACCAGCAGTTCCCATATCATTTAAGGCTACCAAAACGCCAGTGCCTCTGGCAATACCATCTTGTATATGAGCATTTACTACTCCAAAACCAGCTTCTCTATATTTTTTTGCTGATTTGGTATCGTAAGTAAATTTTTCAACCGCATTATTTTCTGGCATAATATGGTCATTCCAATAAAAACCTTCTCTAGAAGCCTCATACTGTGCAGAACGACCACCGCCTTCAGCACGTTTTGGTTTAGCAATACCAAAATCTGTAAAAGCATCAATAAATGATGGGTAAATGGTCATGCCTGTTACGTCTTCTGTAACGGTATTGGCAGGTAATGTTACCGAGCTGCCAACAGCGACAACTTTGCCGTCTTTAATAAGTAAAGTTCCTTTGTTTATTACCTGCGAAGGACTTACATAAATCTTGGCATTTGTAAATGCCATATAATTGTTGTTTTTGGATTTTACTCCTGCATTCTCAGGAAAGTAGTCTTGAGAGAATGCCAAGGTCCCGCATAGCAAAAATGCGAGAGCTAAAAGTCTCATTTTCATGTAGTGAATTTTTGAATTAGTCTGATTCTAAAGGTAGGGGAAAGGATAGTATTGAACAAGTAGTTAGTTAGGCCCTCTATCAAAACCTATTAACAAACCAACTACAGCGTTATAGCTCTGTATGCCATCTTTTTGATTGTTAGCTTTTAAAAAGCTATTAAAAATGGCTTTGAAAATTGGTTCGGTAGGATTTTCATACCGTTCCCAAAACAGATAAAGCTCTTCAAAATTCTTTTTTACACCACTATTTAATTCGGCAAAAATAGCGTTAAACACGGCCTCATCTTTTTGCTTTAAATCTGATAAACAATAGGATAATCCGTGAAGTTGAGCTCCATATTGAAAGTATTTATCTTCATTAGCCGAAGTCACTAATAAGCCAATAAAATTGGTAGAACTTTCTGAGGAATATCCTAATTGATGACCAACCTCATGTCCACTTATCGAAGGTAAACGTACAGCAGGTACTTTTTTGTTAACCTGAGCTTCATTGGTAAACGGATTTAAATAACCACCATACCCCATATACGTTAGCGGCAACGAATATATTGAAGACTTTAAACTAGGGTTTTTGTATTCAAAAAACGGAAATACTTTGGCCCCCCTGGCGTAACTATGCTCTGTTTTTTGATAGATTTCTTGTATGGTATAAGGTACCTTTACGGGTAGTGTGGTGTCTTTAGTTATTTCTTCTTGTAACCTATTTGTGGTCTCAGCAATTTTCATAGTAAAATTCACCAATTCTTCTTGTGTGTATGTTACTGAGAAATTTAGTTTTTCGTTTATAGGTAAACGATAATAGTTGAGTCCCCAATATAAATGAAAAACAAAGTACGTTATTGCTAAAGTGGTTGCTATATCTCTTAAGAATAAAAGAGGTTTACTTTTTATTTTTTTCCAACTGCGGTAGACATATCTTATTGCTAAGATTGATAAAAGGGTATATAACAAGTCTCCAACAGAAAAAGGAACCCATCCTGTTAAGAGTCTCAAAAACTTTGAGATAACAGGATAAATTCCTTCAGAATAATATGCTTCTACCACTTCTGGGTAGTGGCTTAACCATTTAACCAAAATTAATTGTGGAATAAGACTTAATGCAATTCCGTTCTTTAATTTTGGATTCATATAATTTAGTCTACAATTTCGATTAATTCAACATCAAAAATTAATGTAGAACCACCTGGTATAGGTCCATAATCACGGTCTCCATAACCTAAATGAGGTGGAATAAATAATCGTTTTTTATCGCCTACCTTCATACTTAGTAACCCTTCTCTAAAACCAGGAGCTAATTGTGCATCTGGACTGTAATTCATTTTTGCAGGAGAAAAATTACCTCTATGCATTTGATTTATTTGAGCAAAATTGTCATATTTCTCAGCTACTTCTTTAATACTGGTATCAAACAAATTACCGTTTTGCATTAGGTAGCCCACATAATTTACCCAAACTTGTTGTCCTGTTTTTGGTTGTTCTCCTTCGCCTTCTACTAAAGTTAGCATACGTAGACCAGAGTTGGTTTCTTGGGCATTTTCTATTTGTTCATTAACTTCTAGTACAAAGTCATCTTTCAATTTTTTAAGAGCTTCCTCTACCTTTTTCTCTTCTTCAAAATAAGAAGCCATTACAGAATTAGCATCGAATTTTTTAGCCTCTTTGCCATTTCTAATAATTTCAACATGGTTCATTACCACATTCTCAATAGGTCTGTTAGAAGCACCTATTTGTACATTGGCTATACTATCAACCACTTCAAAACCGTGAACAACTTCACCAAAAACAGTATGTATACCATTTAGCCATGGTGTTGAGTCTTTATGAACAATAAAAAACTGACTGCCATTTGTTTTTGGACCACCATTTGCCATGGAAAGTTTTCCTTTTACATGTTTTAGGGTATCTACAATTTCATCAGCAAAACGGTATCCTGGACCACCAGTTCCAGTACCTTGGGGGTCACCACCTTGAATCATAAAATCTTTCATAACTCTATGAAAAATAAGACCGTCATAATACTTTTTGCCTTTTAAACTATCGCTCACAAACTCGTTGGTACCTTCTGCTAAAGAAACCATGTTTGCTACGGTTACAGGAGTTGCGTTATGATAAAGTTTCACAACAATAGCTCCTTTATTAGTTTGAATGTCAGCAAAAATTCCGTCACCTAAATCGGCATGCTTTGCTGTTTTACAACCAGCGATTAATAGCAGTACTAGGCTTAAACTAAAAACTAATTTTTTCATTATCTACTAGGGTTTAAACTATCTTTTTGTTTTATGATTTTAACTATTTCTAAATTTGTTTTTAGGGGCGTGTTAGGCCCTATTTTATTATCATCTCCTTTATAACCAAAAGCTGTAGACGAGGGAAATAAAAATGTTGCTTGTTCACCTTCTTTGAGCAATTTTAAGGCATTTCTAAGGCCAGGAAAGAGTTGAGATTTATCAACCATAATTTGAGTTTCACCAATTTCATCAGTGCTATAAATAGTATCATTTTTCAGGCTGAGAAGATTATAGCTAAGAACCACCTCATCATCTGGTTGAGGTAAATAGGTAAGAGAATCAACTTTTTGGTTGTAGTAATACCAAAAACCATAATTACTACTTAGGTAGGTATTTACGGTATCTTTTTCGATTAAAGATTTTATGTAGCTTTCTTCTTGAGCTAAAAGTTTTTTACTACGTTCTACCGAAGCTTCTATAAAAGAGCCTGACTTTTTTTGCACGGGTCTTCTGGGTTCAATTTCATTACAAGAAACTAGAAGTATAGTTAAAAATAGAAGGATGAATGTAGACTTCATTTAGTCAATTGTTCTTTGTATTGCGGTAATAAGGCCACAAATTTATCAATAGTTTTTTGAAGATTATCATCACTTCTGCCCCCAGCGGCATTATTATGGCCTCCACCATTAAAATGGGCTCTGGCAAACTCGTTTACAGAAAAATCACCAATAGATCTAAACGATATTTTGATAATATTCTCGTCTTTATTTTCTATAAATATTACAGCAAAAATAACATTCTCAAGTGTGAGTCCATAGTTAACAAACCCCTCTGTATCTCCTTTAGAAAAGCTATGTTTATTAAGTTCATCTTGAGATAAAAAGGTATAAGCCGTTCTCAAATCTTCATTTACCGTTAAGTTGTTAAGTGCAATGCCTAACAGCTGCAATCTTGAAAAAGAGTTTGAATCAAATACGCTTTGGTGAATTAAAGTGTTTTTGGCGCCTTTGTCGATTAAATCGGCAACAACTCGGTGTGTTCTACTTGTTGTGCTTGCAAATTTAAAAGAGCCAGTATCTGTCATTATTCCTGTATACAAACAGCTGGCAATTGCTTCATCTATTGCAGGTAAGCCATCTAACGCTTCAATGAAGTTGTATACCATTTCACATGTAGAGCTCATACTAACATCAGAATAGGTAACCTTAGCGTAATCATCGGGTTGTTGATGATGGTCAATCATTATAAAATCAGCTGAAGCCTTTTCCAAATCAGTTTGCATGGCTCCAGTTCTTGAAAAATGATTAAAATCTAGCGTAAAAATTAAATCAGCGGTTTGAATGAGCCCTTTAGATTTGCCATTCTCCCATTCATAATTTACAATATCTTTATTACCCGGTACCCATTTTAAAAACTTAGGATACTCATTGGGCACAATAAGATTTACATCATGATTTTGTTTTTGCAAGAAATGTTTTAAACCCAAACCAGAGCCAATGGCATCACCATCTGGATTTTTATGAACTACAATTACAATTTTTTTAGGTTGCGACAAGTAAGATTTTACCGCTGCAATTTGACTTTCAAGCATACGTCAAAAATACAATAATATAACATAGCCATTAACTTACACTTTTTAAATTTACAGTCTTAAACAGTACGCAATGTCTAAATTTAAATATGCTTTTTCTTTTTTAATCCTTCTAGTTTCCTGTAAATCAAATCAACTTTCAGGTAAAATTGAAAATGCCGTTGAAGAAAATTCTAAACAAATAATTAAGATTGCTTTTGGCTCTTGTAACAAGCATGATGTGACCAATGTTTTTTGGGATGATATTTTACGTTACCAACCAGATATTTTTATTTGGGGCGGTGATAATATTTACGCAGATACAGATGACATGGTTAAACTTAAAGCCATGTATAGGGCTCAAAATGCTATTCCTGCCTATGCGAAATTGAAAGAAAATGTTACCATAACTGGCGTTTGGGATGACCATGATTACGGATTAAATGATGGGGGTGTTGAATTTGAAGCCAAAAAAGAAAGTCAAGAAGCCTTCTATGACTTTATGGGGTTAGCAAAAAATGACAAATGGCGTAAAAAAGAAGGAACTTATTCTACGGTTAGTATCCAAAAAGATTTTGGAGCGGTTAAAATTTTAAATTTAGATACCCGCTATTTTAGAAGTACCTTAAAACAAAGTGAAGTAAAAGGTAAAAGATATGAGGCTGATAGTGACCCTAGCAAAACTATACTAGGAGATGCACAGTGGAAATGGTTAGAAAGAGAGCTTACCAACTCAACTGCAGAATTCAATATTTTAGTTTCGAGCATTCAATTTCTATCAAGTGAACATGGTTTTGAAAAGTGGGCGAACTTTCCAAAAGAGGTTGAAAAATTGAAAGACATCATTAAAAAGAGCAAAGCAAAAGGAGTAATAATCTTATCTGGTGACCGCCATATTTCTGAATTTTCAGTTGATAAAAATTTTGCTAATCCGTTAGTAGATTTTACAAGTAGCGGACTAACACATGCTTATACCAGTTTTACTTCAGAGCCAAATAGGTATAGAGTAGGTAAGGTAATTTCAACAACAAGTTATGGTATAGTTGAGCTTAATTTAAAATCTAAAGAAGTGGTTTTTAAAATAATGGGAGATAATGAACAAATACTAGAGCAATACAAACAAATGTATTAAAGCTTGTATGATGCAGCTTGAAAACGTAATTTTGCGCAAAATTTCAAAAAATGACAGGAAACAGAACGTTTACCATGATTAAGCCAGACGCCGTTGAAAAAGGTTACATCGGTGCTATTCTACAAAAAATCACTGCTGCTGGTTTTAAAATCGTGGCTATGAAATATACACAACTAAGTCAAAGAGATGCAGAAACTTTTTATGCTATACATAAAGAAAGACCATTCTTTGGAGAATTAGTTGAATTTATGACCAGAGGACCAATTGTTGCAGCGGTATTAGAAAAAGACAATGCTGTTGAAGATTTTAGAGCTTTAATTGGTGCTACTAACCCTGCAGATGCAGCTGAAGGTACCATTAGAAAATTGTACGCTTCAAGTGTGGCAGAAAATGCGGTTCACGGTTCTGATAGTGATGAAAATGCAGGCATAGAAAGTAATTTCCACTTTGCAGGAAGAGAAATTTTCTAAGAAAAAAGAAACTTATTTAAAAAAAGCCACCCATTAAGGTGGCTTTTTTTATTACCGTAGAACAATTTTTTTAATCAGTTCTTTGCCCATATCATCATTGAGCATTTTTATAATTTTTGTTTTGCCGTAAGATAACTCTTCTCGTAAAACCGAAGAAGATAGCGAAACATAAAGCGTGTCATTTTTTAGCTCAACTTGAGTAGTGTAATTGTTAACACCATTACCCATAAGATTTTTCCATGCTTCACGGGCATTGACTTTATTCATGCCTTTTTCAAGTTTATTTTCTTTAATAAACTCTTTTAAGGCATCACTAAGGTGTAGTTGTTCATTCTGTCGTTTTGCCATCACTAGTTATATTTATGGGTTTATAACGGTCATAACAATATACTAGGCCATCAATAGTTTTTACAGAAAAATAATCAACACCCAGAAAATTAACACCTTCTTGCCAAGAATCTATTCCGTTTTGGTAGGAGAAAAAATAGCCTTTGTCAGACTTCTTTAAAATACGAAAATTAACTTGGTCTTCACTAACGGTAAATGTACCGTCTAATTTGGGTTGCACTTTTTTACGGTAGCCAATTAAGCTATCAATTTTAATGTAATCTACAGTAGTGCTTATACTGTATTTTTTCTTTTCTCCGTTAGGATAAATTACTTCGGTAATCTCCCAATAACCGTTCAAGTTTTGAAAATCACTTACCGCATATTCTCTAGGTTTATTACAGCCTGTAACTAGTATCAATAGTAAAAAAAATCCAATTTTAATTTTCATTTTACAGTGTAAAAATTTTATACTCTTGTTCAATCTGTTTTACTACATGTTCAGTTCGTTCAGCATGGGTGTCACTTATAAATAGCTGACCAAATTCTTCTTTATTTACTAAAGATACCAATTGCGAAACGCGTTGCTCGTCTAATTTGTCAAAGATATCGTCTAACAATAGAATAGGAGTAGTTTTGGCTTCTTTGCTAATGAAATAAAACTGCGCAAGTTTTAAGGCAATCAAAAATGATTTTTGTTGCCCTTGACTACCAAACTTTTTAACAGGATAGCCATTAATGGTCAACTCTAAATCGTCTTTATGAATACCCACAGAGGTATATTGTAACGCACGGTCTTTGGCGCTATTTTCTAAAAGTAATTCAGCTAAAGATTTTTGAGAAAGCTTACTTTGATAACCAATATTGGTTTCTTCAACATTTTTAGAAATTAGTTGGTATTGTTCTTTAAATATGGGTATAAATATGTCTAAAAACAATTTTCTCTTTTGATAAATTTGGCTACCGTATTCCGCTAACTGTTGATTGTAAATTTCAAGATTGGTTTGGTCAAAAGTATGGTTGGCGGCAAAGTATTTTAATAACGAATTACGCTGCGCCAAAACTTTGTTATACTTAATTAGAGTAGATAAGTAAGCTTTATCTGATTGTGAGATTACCCCGTCTATAAACTTTCTACGGGTTTCACTACCCTCCAAGATTAAATCTCTATCAGCTGGAGAAATTAGTACTACTGGTAAAAGTCCAATGTGTTCAGAAAACTTCTCATACGCTTTACCATTTCGTTTAATTACTTTTTTTGCACCCTTTTTATAACTGCAAACAATTTTCTCAATTCTATCATTTTTTTCAAACTCTCCTTCCAAAACAAAGAAATCTTCAGTGTGTTTTATGTTTTGGGTGGCTACAGGGTTAAAATAACTTTTGCCATAAGAAAGATGATAAATTGCATCTAAAATATTGGTTTTACCCACGCCGTTTTTTCCTACAAAACAATTTATAGAGGTAGCAAACTCTAACTCTTTTGATGCAAAATTCTTATAATTAACTAAGGATAAATGTTTTATGAGCATTTAGTTGTAGCCTTCTTTTGTTGAGGATTCATTTTTAGGCTTTCAAAATTAAAGAATAAATAACCTTTTCTTTTTTGATAAAAGCTTTATTTTTGCGCGATTAAAAACCTAAGGATGGCAACATACAAAAAGAGAGGCTACAAACCCAAAACAAAAGTTGAGAAACAAATTGTTGAAGAGGAAAACAGCACAACTGCTGAAGTATTCAGTAGTTTAGATGAAAGTGCTTCTAAATCTGAAGAATGGGTTTCTAAAAACCAAAACTACATTTTGGGAGTTATAGGCGCAATTGCTCTTGGCGTTTTAGGCTATCTTGGGTATACCAAGTTTATACAAGAGCCAAAAGAAATTGAAGCTTCTAATGAGTTGTATTATCCACAACAATTTTTTGATGAAGCTATGCAGAATTCGGCTCAAAAAGATTCATTATTAAATCTTGCCTTAGAAGGTGCTGAAGGTAAATACGGTTTCTTAGATATTATTAGTGAATATAAAGGTACCAAAGCTGCGAACTTGGCTAAATATTCTGCGGGTATGGCGTACCTAAATCAACAAAATTATAAAGAAGCTATTGCATATTTAGAGGAGTTTTCTTCTGACGATGCCATATTAGGCGCATTGGCAAAAGGAGCTATTGGCGATGCTTTTTCACAATTAGAGCAACCTAGTGAAGCTTTAGATTATTATGAAAAAGCTATACGTCATAGTGAGAACGATTTTACTACACCTAAGTTTTTGTATAAAGCAGGTATTATTGCAATGAATACAAACGAGAAGGCTAAGGCCGTATCGTATTTTGAACGTATTAAAGAAGAATTTCCAAATTCCTCAGAAGCAGCTAATGCTGATGCTTTAATTGGAATGGCCAAAAACTAAAAGTATATGGCCACAAGCCTAAAAAATCTATCTGAATTTGATGCAGAGAATCTAACAGATGCAACAAACCTTAAAATAGGTTTAGTAGTTTCTGAATGGAATACTAACATCACTGAAAATTTGTACAATGGTGCAAAAGCAGCGCTAGAAGAAGTAGGTGTAAAAAAATCGAATATAGTTCGATGGAGTGTTCCCGGTAGTTTTGAGTTACCAGCTGGCTGTAGAAGAATGCTTAAATCAGACAATTTTGATGCCATTGTTGCCATTGGTAGCGTAATTCGTGGAGAAACTAGCCATTTTGATTTTGTTTGTTCAGCAACTGCTCAGGGGATTATGGAGCTTAATGTTTCGCAAGATGTTCCAGTAATTTTTTGTGTACTCACAGATGATACCTTAGCTCAAGCAGAAGCAAGAAGTGGCGGAGTTCATGGCAATAAAGGTGTTGAAGCTGCTATAGCAGCAATAAAAATGGCTGGTTTAGGAGCATAACACAATAACTTTCATTTATTTGGTTAACAATTTTTGTGATGTGCGGGCAAGTGCAAACACACAAAATTGTTAAATTTGAGAATGTTGACTATGATGGTATGCGAAATCCCTTAAAACTTAGAAAAAACCGTTCTTTTGATTATTCTCCGCGCTTCTACAAAGGAGAGGGTAGTCCGTATAAACTGGAGCATAAATTTGACCAATTTAGAACGACAGCAGATAGTAATCGAGGCTTAAAACGAAAATTCTCAAATGCAGTTGATGATTTAAAACGCGAAGGAGATAAAAACATGAGAATTCGGCTTTTGGTTATTATTTTAATTCTAATTCTGGGTTTTCTTTTCATCATTGATTTTGACTTGTCTATATTTTTTACAACTTAATGACAGACATCATACAACTTTTACCAGACCACGTTGCCAACCAAATTGCTGCAGGTGAAGTGGTACAAAGACCAGCTTCTGTAGTTAAAGAATTGCTTGAGAACGCAATTGATGCAGGTGCAACAGAGATTAAACTTATTGTAAAAGATGGCGGTAAAACATTAATACAAGTTGTAGATAATGGGCTAGGCATGAGCCAGACCGATGCACGCTTAGCTTTTGAAAGACATGCAACATCAAAAATAAAATCTGCTGAAGATTTATTTCAATTACATACTAAAGGTTTTAGAGGAGAAGCTCTTGCCTCTATTGCGGCCATTGCACATGTAGATTTACAAAGTAAAAGAGAAGTTGATGAAGTTGGTTCGCAGTTAAAAATAGAAGGTAGTACCGTAGTTTCACAAGAAATTGCAGTAACCCCAAAAGGAACTTCTATAGCAGTAAAAAACTTGTTTTTTAATATTCCTGCTAGAAGAAACTTCTTAAAATCAAATCAAATTGAATTAAAACATATCACAGATGAATTTCATAGGGTAGCTTTAATTCATTCAAATATTGCTTTTAGTTATTACCATAATGGGAGCGAATTATTTAACCTTCCGCAAGAAAACTTTAGACAGCGTATTGTTCACATTTTTGGAACTAAAATGAACGAGAGGCTGGTGCCTGTAAAAGAAGATACTGAGGTAGTAAAAATTGAAGGTTTTGTAATAAAACCAGAATATGCTAAAAAGAGTAGAGGAGAGCAGTTCTTTTTTGCCAACCAACGGTTTATTAAAAGTCCGTATTTACATCATTCAATTTCTGCAGCATACGAGGGGCTCATGCGTTCTGAACTTCAACCAGGCTATTTTTTACAATTAACAGTAGACACAGGCTCAATAGATATTAATATTCATCCTACAAAAACCGAAGTAAAATTTGATGATGAACAGACATTGTATGCTATTTTACGTTCGGCAGTTAAGCATAGTTTAGGTCAGTTTAATGTAGCGCCAGTTTTAGATTTTGAACGCGATGGTAATTTAGATACCCCGTATAAATTTCAACAGAAACAAGCGGTATTTCCAAAAGTTTCGGTAGACCCAACTTTTAATCCGTTTTCAGATACAAGTTCAAAAGCTTCTCCTAGAAGTACTTCATTTAAATCAGCAACAACTACATCAAAAGGATGGGAAGATTTGTTCGAAGTTGCTAAGGGTGAGTCCTCATCTTTTTCTAGTGTACAATTTGAGTCAAGCTTACCAGAAACACAATTATTTGAATCTGAGGATAAAGAAATTGGAGGAGGTGCTATTACCTTTCAATTAAAAAATAAATTTATAGTTACTCGTATTAAGTCGGCTCTGGTAGTTATCAATCAGAATCGAGCACACGAACGTGTGTTATACGAGAACTTTTTAACGACCTTAACTAATGGTAAAGTAGTAAGTCAAGAATTATTATTCCCTGTTAGTTTGCAATTTACAGACCCAGAAATGTTGATATTTTCTGAAATTATTGACAACTTGTCAGCAATAGGGTTTAAAATAGAACAAAAAATACGAGAAAAAGAACTTGTTGTAAGTGCAATACCTAGCTTACTTACCGAAGCAAATATTGGTACGGTTTTAGGTACTATGATAAAAGATTTT
The DNA here is from genome assembly GCF_014235875.1 of Croceivirga lutea. Classification (GTDB taxonomy): domain Bacteria; phylum Bacteroidota; class Bacteroidia; order Flavobacteriales; family Flavobacteriaceae; genus Croceivirga; species Croceivirga lutea. Next base: position 307,830 of record NZ_JACJUK010000004.1, read on the forward strand.
GATAGTAAGGAACTAAAGACCAATTTTTCTAATATAGAATTAACAGCAAAGCATCTGGCAAAATCAATGGCTATAAAAAATGGTCAAGCTTTAGAACAAGAAGCTCAAGAAGCCTTGGTAAATAATCTTTTTGGTTGTGAAGAACCACAATTAAGTCCGTTTAAAAAACGAACATATATTACCATGGCAGACAATGAGCTAGAAAATAGATTTAATTAAATGGGAAGATTAAGCGGTGCTATTAAGCATCTCATTATAATAAATGTAATAGTATTTGTCATTTGTACAATGGGTTTTGGCCTATTGTTTTATAAGTATGGGGCATTGTGGTTTCCAGAAAATGAGAATTTTGGAATATGGCAGTTGGTGACTCATATGTTTTTGCATGATTTTCCAAAAGGTGTAAGAGATTCAGGAGGAATATTTCATATTCTCTTTAATATGTATGCGCTTTGGGCGTTTGGTTCGCCGTTACAGCGTATCTGGGGCAATAATAAGTTTTTATTCTTTTATTTTTCTGCAGGTATAGGTGCAGCCTTAATACATACTGCGGCTAACTATTATTTTTTAAGCCAGGGCTTTACAGAGGTAATTAATATACCTGCAGTAGGTGCATCAGGTGCGGTTTATGGCATCTTGGTAGCTTTTGCTTTTATGTATCCTAGCGCAGAATTAATGCTGATATTCTTACCAATTCCTATTAAAGCAAAATATTTTGTTCCTTTAATTATACTGGGCGATTTATTTTTTGGTTTTAGCAGTGTAAATACTGGTGTAGCTCATTTTGCTCATATTGGTGGTGCATTAATAGGTTTTATAATGATGTGGTATTGGAAAAAGAATCAGTTTAACCAAAATCGTTGGGATTAATTATGGCAGGGAATCTTCAATATCAATTTGCACGGTTAAATATTGCTGAAAAGTTAATAGCCATTAATTTTGTGCTATTTATTCTAGCAAGGTTAGCTGCTGCATTATTAGGTTTTGATGGATTAATTACGTGGTTCGAGTTGCCCAAAGACCTTGGTTCTTTTTTAACCCAGCCGTGGTCAATAGTTACTTATGCCTTTTTTCATGCCGGGTTTTGGCATGTATTCTGGAATATGATTATGCTATATTTTACCGGGCGAATCTTTCTAAATCTCTTTAATAGTAAACGTTTTTTAACCGTTTACTTCTTAGGTGTAATTTTAGGGGGCTTATTGTTTTTAGCTAGTTATAACATTTTTCCAACTTTGGTCGGTGCTAATACCGCTTTAATAGGGGCATCTGCTGGTGTTACCGCTGTACTTATTTTTATTTGTGCCTATATACCAAACCAAGAAGTACGTTTATTTGGTCTTATCAATATTAAATTATGGTATTTAGGAGCGTTTTTTGTTCTGGTCGATTTAATTCAAATAGGTTCCGGAGAAAACATTGGTGGTAGAATTGCACATCTTGGTGGTGCCTTTTTAGGTTATTTTTATGCCAGACAATTACTTAATGGTAAAGATATCGGAAGCGGTTTTGAAAACATGATGAGCAGTTTTGCTTCCATATTCAAGAAACGCGAAAAAAAATCCCCCTTAAAAACGGTTTACAGAAACAAAAAAACCGAAAATAAATCTAGCGCAGCTTATGAAAAAGCTGCTAAACAAAAGAAAATTGACGCCATCTTAGACAAGATTAGCAAATCTGGCTATGAGAGTTTATCAAAGGCAGAAAAAGACTTTTTGTTTAAAGCTGGTAAAGAAAATTAGAGGGTGAAAAAACATTCCTTTTTAAAAAAGCTCGTATTAATTGTGAGCATAGGTATTGCTTTAGTTCTAGTATTCTTAGTTCTGCAGTATTACTTATCACAATCTATTTTGCCGAGCTTATCTTTTTTAAGTCTTTTTACTCAGCTCATTATTTTTCTTAATCTGTTTGCAGTTATTTTTTGGCTTTACAAAGACCGTAAGTACGCTATTATACCCGTTTTACCGCTTTTGTTGGGTTATTTATGTATGGGGCCATTTTATAAATTATCTTCTAAAACAACAAATGCAGACGGCTTAAGTATTTTGTCTTATAATGTGAAGCATTTTTATGGTATAAAAGCAGAAGATAAGAAAGAAGGGTTTAGACCTCCGGTGGTTGATTTTTTAGAGGAGCAGAATACTGATATTATCTGTTTACAAGAAGCTACATATGCATCAAAGGTGTATCCTATTTTACAAGAATATCCCTACCAATATGTTGACGTTGAAGATGGCGGAAATAAAGGAGCAAGAGTAGTAAGTTCTTTATATTCAAAATACCCCATTTTGCATAAAGAGCGTATTGTTTTTCCGAATAGTCATAACGGTGCTTTTTACGCTGATTTAGATTATAACGGAACCACTATACGTATTTTTAATTTACACTTACAATCGTATAATGTAATACCAGATGTAAACAATCTTCAGAAAGAAGATTCTAAACGTTTAGTAAAACGTATAAACCAAGCGATAATTAAACAGGAAACACAAGCTAAAATAATTAGAGATTATATTGATGCTAGTCCTTTTCCTGTACTTGTTATTGGTGACTTTAATAACACTCAGTTTTCTAATGTTTACAAAACAATTTCCAGTTCTTTACAAGACAGTTTTTTAGAAAAGGGGAGTCAGTTTGGAAGAACATATAGTTTGTTTGGCATTCCTATACGTATAGATTTTGTATTAGCTGATGACCAGTTTAACATTATAAACCATCAAAATTTCACTGAGGTGTATTCAGACCACTTTCCGGTTAAAGCTACAGTGAAATTAAAGTCTCAGCAATAGGCAATCAGCACTATCTGCAAGAATATGAATGAGCAAAGCCAAACCTACAATTCTTGTCTTTTCTAATAAAAAAAGCAAAACATAGCCAGCTATAGCTACATAACTATGCAGGGGGTGAAAACCAATACTGCATCGGTTAGGGTCAAAAATAGGATTCGCAAAAACGTGGTCTACATCTATTAGAATACCTGCTAATAAAATCAAAGCAACTTTAAACCATTGTTTTCTATAGAAGAGTAATGCAACCGCAAATGGCACTAAAAAGTGAATGCCATAATGCACTAAAAACCTAAGCATTTTTAATGGGTAACTTTATATTCTGAAGGTATTCTAAAGATTCTGGTCCCTTATTAAACAACAGGTCTAATGCGCTCAAATTTGGCACAAAATCATGCCTATCATCAAAAACCTGGGTATAAGTTTCTTGTACAATAGAAACAGGCTTTTTGGCATTTACCAAGTGTCTAGCATCATTAAACTGAGTAGTTTCAAGTTCAAAAGATTCTGTTTTTTCTTGTGGAAAATCAACACCAATGGCTTCACATAAAAATGCAATAGTTGCAAAGTTGTAATCCATTAACGAATCATATTTTTTCTCAAAAACGGGTAACAAATCATCTTCATAAAATTCAAAAAACGGAGACGTGCGATAAGCCGTTTGCAAAGTCTTTAAATGGGTTTTTTTCCAAAAAGTGCTGTGGTCTAGTTGTACTTGGTTGTAAAGTTGTCTTCCGTTATTTTCTCCTATATGTTGAATAGGAATATTGAGCATATGCTTGCCTTGGTCAGTGCAGACATAACAACGGTTTCTATAGGTCTGTTTTTGAAAGTTATCATGATATTCCCAAACAACATCCGCTTGAACCAAAACAGCCATGTTAGCAATACTTGGAAAATATGTTGGATGCACTAACGTTTTCAAAGTAAAATCTTAAGCTTTTTGCTTTTTCTTTTTTCTAAAGAAATCAAAGACAAACCAACCGGCTAGAGCTATTAAAAAGTATTTAAAGTAGGAGGTAGGTTCACCATCACCGTTAACTGTGGTAAATACCCTATCCCAACGAATTTTTTCGTTAAAACGAATTCCGTCAGGAAAATTATCTAAACTCATCCAGATAAAAACAGGTTTACCAACTATGTGGTTAGCGGGAACATAACCCCAAGTTCTACTATCTTCAGAGTGGTCTCTGTTGTCACCCATCATCCAGTAGTAATCCATTTTAAAAGTATACGAATCTACAGCTTCATCATTCACAAAAACCTGATTACCTTTTACGGCCACAGCATTGCCTTCATAATCACGTATAATTTTTTTATATAACGGCAAAGTTTCTGGAGTAAGCTTAACAGATTTACCCTCTTCTGGAATGTAAATTGGTCCTAGGTTATCATTATTCCAACTGTAAATAGAGCTTTGAGGAAAAATATTACCACCAGCTACACCGGCCTTTTCTAACGCTACAACCACAGAATCCACAGCCGGATTTTTACGTAATTCTTCAGCCATTGCCAACGTTAAATTTACTTGACGTTGTCTTGGAGTTTCTTCGGTTAACGATAGCCCTAATGCTCTAATAGCTTCAGTAGGAATACCAGTTTCACGAGTATACAATTCTATTTTACCATCACCTCTTTGATTTACGTTTACCAAAAAGGGTGTTAGTTGTTGGTATTGTGTTTGGTTAATATTAGCCGCTATATACTTACGCATATAATCTGAAGCTCCAACACCAGTTTCTTTATTTAAAATACGTGTAGAAACACCATTATTAGCGTATACTATGTGGTCGTACATTACGCGTGCCCTATCTGAAAGTTGAAGTTCTTTACCGTTTATAAAAACAATTCCATCTTTAATTTCCAAAGAATCTCCTGGTGTACCTACACAGCGCTTAACGTAGTTAGATTTTTTATCAATGGGTTTTTTAACTCCCTTTTCTTTTACAAAAAATTGACGTACTGTATCTGCGGGCCAACTAAAAACTACAATATCATTTTTTTCTGGTTGTTCAAATCCTGGCAACCGCATATAAGGTAACTGAGGTTTGTTTAGATAAGACCTAGTTTTTACAAGAGGTAAGGTATCATGAACCATGGGAGCAGCAACGGTAGTCATTGGTACCCGAGCACCGTAATGAAATTTACTTACAAACAAGAAGTCTCCCACACGTAAAGTTCGTTCCAAAGAACCTGTTGGAATAACGTAAGGTTGAATAAAGTAGGTATGAACAAAGGTTGCTGCAACTACAGCAAATACAATAGAACTCACCCATTCTCCAACACCAGTTCTTGGTTTTAGGCTTCGGTCTTCAATATAGGTAACATCCATGGTGTAGTTAACAACATAGATGTAAAAACCTAAAGACAAAATCACTGCCCAAGTCTGCCAAGTTTTATTTTGACCAAAACTTCTAATGGTTTCCACCCAAATAACGGGAAACATCAGCAAATTTATAATTGGAATAAACAGCAGAATAACCCACCATTTAGGTCTTTTTATAATTTGCATTAATACGATGGCATTGTAAACTGGTACTGCAGCTTCCCAAGATTTTCTACCAGCCTTGACGTATAGTTTCCAAGTTCCGGCAAAATGAATTACTTGAACTATAATGATGAAAATTAACCACTGTGTACTGTTCATAAAGGAAATTTTCGGTATTAGACCTTCAAAGATAGGTTTTGTTACTTATTCTGTTAGATTTAACACATCTTTCATACTATATACTCCAGTTTTACCGTGTATCCATTCAGCAGCAATGATGGCTCCAAGGGCAAAACCCTCTCTACCATGGGCGGTATGCTTTATTTGAATAGAATCTACAGCACTGTCATAATTAACCGTATGTGTTCCAGGTACTTGACCTTCTCTGATTGAATGAATAGGAAGAACACCTTCTTCATTAGCATCTAGTTTCCATGCTGTTAAGACAGAATTTTCTAAAATACCCTCTGCTAAGGTAATAGCAGTACCACTAGGTGCATCTAACTTTTGTGTGTGATGAATTTCTTCCATTGAAATTTTATAATCCGCAACACCATTCATCATTGCTGCCAATTTTTTATTTAATGCAAAAAATAAATTTACACCTAAACTAAAATTGGAGGCGTATATAAAAGCAGATTGTTCTTTTTTACAAACTGCAACTGCTTTATCATAATTCTGTAGCCAACCTGTAGTTCCTGATATTACTGGAACTTGATTTCTAAAACAATTGGTAATATTTTCGAATGCAGCATCTGGAGTACTAAAATCAATAGCTACATCAATAGAATTATAGTCGATTTGAGTGGTGTCTACATCTATTTTGGCTACAATTTCATGATTGCGGTCAAGGGCTATTTTTTCAAGCATTTTGCCCATTTTTCCGTAACCGAAAAGTGCAATTTTCATTTACTAAAATTTTACTTGCATGGCCAAACCGTAATAAGGTTGACCATTGGCTTGGTTGTAATTAAGAAATGGTTTAATATCCATTCCAAGTTGTTCACTAACGTTGTATTGTTTTAAATGTGCATCAACATTAGCATCTATAATATTAAGTGCATACAGCCCAATGGTTATTAACAGGGCTAAATCTCTATCTCTTTGATACCGTTCTTGTGCATCTTGCAATGCATCTTCTGAAAAATCTGGACCAATACCATCACCATTTAAATCAAAAAACTCATCGTCTGTAAAACCTGCCAACCTTCTTTTGAAGGCGGTTCTTACTCGTCTATATTCTGTATTGTTGAAAGAATACGCATAAATAGACGTACCCATTGCTGCCAAAACTATAGGAACTTTCCAATATCTTTTATTGTAGGCTTGTCCCATGCCTGGTAACATAGCTGATAAAAAAGCAGCTTTACTAGGAGCTAACGGATTTATAGGATTTTCTTGGTAGGTAACTTCTTCAATAACAAGTCCCTCTTGTTTTAAATTCGCTTTTAAAGAATCCGCTTTTTTAGTAGGAGGAATAGAATCTGTTTCTTGAGCTAAACTAGTTGAAAGGCCAAGAACAAGAACACAAACAAATAAGCATAATTTACGCACCAGTGAGAATTTTTTTAAGCCGCTTAAATTCTTTTTCAGACGAAAACGGAATGGTAATTTTACCTTTTCCGTTGGCAGAAGCTGAAATAGCTACCTCAGTGTCTAAACGTTCATTAATGGCATCGATGTTTTTAGAAATAAAATCTGGTAGTTTTTTCTCGATTGGTGTATTTTCTTGGGTAGGAACGGTATTGTTAGCTTCTTTATAAGACTTTACCAAATTCTCAGTAGCTCTTACAGAAAGACCGTTATTTACAATTTTTTGAAAAATGAAAATTTGGTCGTCTTCATTTTCTATGTTTACCAATGCTCTACCATGCCCCATGCTAACATGACCATCTCTCATGGCGGTTTGAACTTCTGGCTGAAGCTTAAGTAAGCGTAGGTAATTGGTTATTGTTGAACGTTTTTTACCAACTCTATCGCTCAGTTTTTCTTGAGTTATATCAATCTCATCAATTAATCGCTGATATGAAAGTGCAATTTCGATAGGGTCTAAGTCTTGACGCTGAATATTTTCTACAAGCGCCATTTCTAACGATTCTTGGTCGTTAGCAATTCTAATATAAGCAGGTATAGTTTCTAAACCAACCAATTTAGATGCTCTAAACCTACGTTCACCAGAAACTAATTGATATTTATTAAAGTCTAGCTTACGAACTGTAATGGGTTGAATAATACCTAATTCTCTTATAGAACTTGCCAGTTCTTCTAGCGCTTCATCATTGAAATTAGTTCGTGGTTGAAAAGGATTTACTTCTATCGCAGTAATATCCAATTCTATTACATTACCAATTACTTGGTCTGCATTTTTATCACCAACCGATTTTATATCGTTATCTGGGTCTTTTAAAAGAGCGGAAAGCCCTCTTCCAAGGGCCTGTTTTTTTTGTGCTTTCGCCATTAAACTTTTTCCTTGTTTTTATTTAAAATTTCGTTAGCCAAATTCAAATAGTTGGCAGCTCCTTTGCTACTAGCATCGTATTTGATAATACTTTCGCCATAACTAGGTGCTTCACTAAGTTTTACATTACGTTGAATGATGGTTTCAAAAACCATATCACCAAAATGCTTTTTAACTTCTTCTACTACCTGATTAGACAATCGAAGTCTTGAATCATACATTGTTAACAACATACCTTCTATATCTAGATTGTTGTTATGTATTTTTTGAACACTTTTAACCGTGTTTAATAATTTACCTAAGCCTTCTAGTGCAAAATATTCACACTGAATTGGAATGATAACAGAATCTGCAGCGGTTAATGCATTTAAGGTAAGCAAACCAAGAGAAGGTGCACAATCAATTAAAATATAATCGTATTCGCTAGCTAGGTCTCTAATTACCTCTTTAAGCATATATTCCCGATTGTCTTTATCTACCAATTCAATTTCGATAGCAACAAGGTCTATGTGCGCAGGTATGATATCTACGTTTGGCGATTCTGTTTTAACGACAACCTCTTTTGGTGATTTGGTATGCTCTAACAATTGGTAGGTGCCCTGCTCTACACTTTCAACATCGATTCCTAAACCAGATGTTGCATTTGCTTGGGGGTCAGCATCAATTAATAGTACTTTTTTCTCCAATACACCTAAAGAGGCAGATAGGTTAACCGAAGTAGTGGTTTTACCTACACCACCTTTTTGATTAGCTATAGCAATTATTTTGCCCATAACATAAGTTGAGTTAGGGGCTAAAAATACGATTAATTCTGGCTAGAAAAAACGTATTTTGTTAACAGACCGTGTATAACCGAGGTTAGTAACGTTAAAACCAGTTAAAGTTTACTTCTAAACTCAAATGAAATACATAGAATTATGATAGTAATTCTAATATCTCAATTGCAGTTTCACTTATTTTAGTACCTGGACCAAATACCGCAGAAGCACCAGCTTCAAACAAATAATCGTAATCTTTTCTAGGAATTACACCACCAACAATTACTAAAATATCTTCTCTGTTATAACTTTTTAACTCTGAAATAACTTCTGGTACTAAAGTTTTGTGACCACCAGCTAAAGAAGAAATTCCGAGTACGTGAACATCGTTTTCGACCGCTTGCTTGGCAACTTCGGCAGGAGTTTGGAATAAGGGACCTATATCTACATCAAAACCTAAATCAGCGTAGGCTGTAGACACCACCTTAGCACCACGGTCATGACCATCTTGTCCCATTTTCGCTACCATTATTCGCGGTCTTCTACCTTCATTTTCAGCAAAGGTATTAGCCATTTCTACCGCTTTTAGAAAGCTTTCGTCTTTTTTAATCTCTTTAGAATACACCCCTGAAATTGATTTTACTTGTGCTTTATGTCTACCAAAAGCGGCCTCCATGGCAAGACTAATCTCACCAAGCGTTGCACGTTTTTGGGCAGCCTCAACAGCTAAAGCTAGTAAATTAGCACTATTCTTACCATTTAATTTATCATTAGAGGCCTCTGTTATTTTTGATAATACGGCTTCAACCTCCTCTTGAATTCTACTACTTTTTATGGCTTGTAAACGTTCAATCTGTTGCTTTCTAACTTTAACATTATCTACCTCTAAAGTTTGTAGCTCATCTTCGTTTTCTAAGACATATTTATTTACACCTACAATAGTTTCTTCACCACTATCAATACGAGCTTGCTTTTGTGCAGCGGCTTCTTCAATACGCATTTTAGGTATTCCGGCTTCAATGGCTTTTGTCATTCCACCTAGTTGCTCAACTTCTTCAATAAGTTTCCAGGCTTCATTTGCTATTTCTTCAGTTAACGCCTCAACATAATAGCTGCCTGCCCAAGGGTCAACAGTTCTGCAAATTTGAGTTTCTTCTTGTAGAAAAAGCTGTGTGTTTCGAGCTATTCTGGCTGAAAAGTCGGTTGGCAGTGCAATTGCTTCATCTAACGAATTGGTGTGTAAGCTTTGAGTACCGCCAAAAGCTGCTGCCATAGCTTCTATAGTTGTTCTAGCTACATTATTGAAAGGGTTTTGTTCTGTTAAACTCCATCCACTAGTTTGTGAGTGAGTTCTTAACATAAGTGATTTTTGATTTTCAGGTTGAAATGGTTTAACCAATTTTGCCCAAAGCATGCGTGCAGCGCGCATTTTAGCAATTTCAGTGAAATGATGCATACCTATACCCCAAAAGAAGGATAAACGTGGTGCAAAATCATCTATTTTTAAACCAGCTTTTAGGCCAGTTCTAATATATTCAATACCATCAGCCAGTGTGTAAGCAATCTCAATAGCGGCAGGAGCTCCAGCTTCATGCATATGATAACCAGAAATACTAATGCTGTTAAATCTTGGCATATGTTTACTGGTATATTCAAAAATATCGGCAATCAAAAGCATGGAGGGTGAAGGAGGATAAATATATGTGTTACGAACCATAAACTCCTTTAAAATATCATTTTGAATAGTGCCTGTAAGCTGATTTACGGCAACACCTTGTTCTTGGGCCGCTACGATAAAAAATGCCATAACAGGAATTACAGCACCGTTCATTGTCATAGAAACAGACATTTTATCTAACGGAATACCATCAAACAAAATTTTCATATCCTCAACGGAATCTATAGCAACACCCGCTTTACCAACATCACCTACAACACGCTCATTATCACTGTCATATCCTCTATGGGTAGGTAAATCAAAAGCTACGGACAGTCCTTTTTGACCGGCCTTTAAATTTCTGCGATAAAACGCATTACTTTCTTCAGCAGTTGAAAAACCAGCATACTGTCTTATTGTCCAAGGTCTACGAACATACATGGTGGAGTATGGACCTCTCAGAAAAGGAGCAATACCCGCCGCAAAATTCTCATGTTCAAAACTTGGAACATCCTTTGAGGATTTTTCTAAGCTCGATAACTGTAGATTTTGGATATTTTTTCTACTCATCTTTCAGTCTTTTTTGTTCAATTTCTTCAGCAAGTCGTTTTGGTAAAATGGGTTCAATTACCGTTTGTCGTTTATCTGTTTTTAAAAACGGGTACAGCTCCAAATTATCCTTCATACGGTCTTGACTGTTTTGGTACTTGTTAGTGCCAATAGCAATAAGCTTTCCTTCGTCAAACAATTGTTGTTCCTTAACCGCGCTTTCTTTTATTTTACGTTGTAGGGTACCTTCGTTTAGTTGTTTTAAAAATCCGCCACTATCTTCTATTTGCTTGAATAGTTCTAAGGCTTTTTCAGCAAACTTTTTGGTTAAGCATTCAATGTAATAATTGCCTTCAGCGGCAAACAGAGCATCATCAAAATAACTTTCTTCTTTTAATAATAGCAATTGATTTCGGGCTATACGTTCACCAAACTCATTGTCTTTATTATAGATTTCGTCATATCTAAAGTTACATACTGCATTAGCTCCACCTAAAACTGCTGCCATACTTTCAGAAGTAGTTCGTAGCATATTTACGTTGTAGTCATAAATTGTTTTATTTCTATTTGTTGGAAAAGCTAAAATTTCACAGGTAAGTGGTAAATCATAGGCTTCAACTAAACTTGAAAATAACCAACGAAGTGCGCGTAGTTTTGAGATTTCAAAAAAATAATTGCCACCAATTGCTACTTTAAAGACAATTGATTTTTCAATGGAGCTAAAATGATTAAGGTATTCATTTACATGCGCCATGGCATAGGCAAGTTGTTGAATGGTATTTGCCCCAGCATTTTGATAATTACCAACATTTACACTTAGAATTGATGTAAATATTGGTGCGGCTTTTTTAAGTACATCAGCTACTCTTTTATGGTCTTCATCTTTTGATATTTTCCAATTACCAGTAGTGGCTAAATTGCCAAGAATATCTAGGTGTAAGTAGATAGAATTTTTTTTGTCTTTTGTATACAAAATCAGATTTTCTATAAGGTCGTCTGAAAATGAATCAAATTCTAAATGAATGGTTGTAGTAGCCAGATTAATATTTGTAAGCAAGTCTGACCAATTACAGGTATTAGACAACTTATAAAACCAGAGACAATGGGCTCCTTTTGCTAAAGCACTTACCGCTTTGGTATTAGCTTGGTTTGAATTACCTGCATAAATACGTTCACAAATAGTCCAATTATGAATTTTAGGGAGTTTAAAACTTGCTTGATTAGCAATATCTTCTTTATGGTAAAACGGTGTTACATTAATACCTTCCAGAGCTTCCCAAACCAAGGTTTCATTATAATCAGCACCCTTTAAATCAAACTGAATTTTCTGTTTCCATTCTTTTTTGGAAACGGGTGAAAATTCTGAAAACAAAGTGTCTTTAGACATAATTCTATTAATTTTTGTTCGCTGTGCTGTCTTCGTATTCTATAATAAAGATTTCTTCTCCATCCTTTTTAAGATAGTAGTTCTCACGAGCAAATTTTTCTAGCTCTTTGGGGTTAGAGAGCTTTTTGAGGGTTTCTTTATCTTTATCAATTTCAGTTTTAAGAAATTGTTTTTGCTCTTCTAATTTGTCAATTTCTTTCTGCAATTTTCTATGAATTAAAAATGAATTGGTATCAAAAAAAGTCATCCAAATCACAAAAATGGTCAGTACCAAGATATAAGTGTTGGTTACTATTTTGAACCATTTTTTCTTTTTTAACTCAGACCAACCCATTAATTCAACAATTTTTGATTTACAATTGTTCTGACAATATCTACCGCTACGGTATTGTAATGGTTGTTAGGTATAATAATATCTGCAAATTCTTTAGAAGGTTCTATGAACTGATTATGCATAGGTTTTACTGCTGTTTGATACCTGTGAAGCACTTTTTCTAAATCATGACCACGTTCTTTAATATCGCGCTGTAAACGTCTAATTAAACGTTCATCAGAATCTGCGTGAACAAAGATTTTAATATCAAATAGTTTTCGTAATTCAGGGTTAGCAAGAACAAGAATACCTTCAACAATCACCACATTTTTAGGTTCAGTTTTCTGTGTTTGCGGCAAACGGGTTTCTTCCACAAAAGAATATACCGGAATTTCAATTGATTTTCCAGATTTCAATTGTTTCAAATGTTCCATTAACAAATCAAAATCAATAGAATTGGGGTGGTCAAAGTTTACCGCATTACGTTCTTCTTTTGTCATATGAGACAAATCATTGTAATACGAGTCTTGAGAAATCACCACAACTTCGTTCTCAGGTAGTTCGTTAACAATTTGATTTACAACGGTTGTTTTACCACAACCGGTTCCACCAGCGATTCCGATGATGAGCATTGGCTAAATTTTGTTTCAAAAGTACGCATTTGACCGCATCTTTTGTCAACTCAAATGCAATACTAAATGGCATAGTTAGGAGTATTTTGTATAAAAAAACATGACTTAATTCATAATGTATTCTCTACGGTATCCTTAAATTTAGGCCTTTAAGTTCACTTTATATGAAAAATAAATACAAGGTAGTTGCCAATACCGATTTTGAGGTATTGTTGACCAAAGAAGACCTTGAAGGGTTAGACTTATTACCGCTTTCTAATTCAACATATCATTTGGTTAAAGACCAAAAAAATTACCATATAAGTTTTGAGAATGAAGACTTTAATAAGCGTGCTTATGAAGTTATAGTAAACAACAACAAATACGTTGTTGCTATCAAAAACGCTGTTGATTTACGTATTGAAGAAATGGGATTTCAATTAAATTCAGCAAGTATGGTAAGCAATATACAAGCTCCTATGCCTGGCCTTATTTTAGAAATTTCTGTCACTGTTGGTCAAGAAGTAAATGAAGGTGATTCGCTTTTAATTTTAGAAGCAATGAAGATGGAAAATGTTATTTCTTCTCCAAGAGCTGGTATCATAAAATCTATTGATGTTGCTCAAGGAGATGCCGTAAACAAAAAACAACTTCTAATAACCTTTGAAGCGTAAGCATGAAAAAAATTGTAGTTGCCAATAGAGGTGAGATTGCCCTTAGGGTAATGAGAACCGCCAAAAAGATGGGCATTAAAACTGTGGCTGTGTATTCAGAAGCCGATAGAAATGCCCCACATGTTAGATTTGCTGATGAAGCTATATTATTAGGACCACCACCCTCAAATCAATCCTATTTATTGGGCGATAAAATTATAGAAGAAGCCAAAAAACTGAATGCTGATGGTATACATCCAGGGTATGGATTTTTAAGTGAAAATGCAACTTTTGCGGAGGCGGTAGAAAAGAATGGACTCGTTTTCATTGGTCCTAAATCACACGCTATTAGAGTAATGGGTAGCAAATTAGCGGCTAAGGATGCCGTAAAAGACTACAATATTCCAATGGTTCCTGGTATAGATGAAGCTATAACAGATGTAGCAAAAGCAAAACAAATTGCCAAAGAAATAGGCTTTCCAATCTTGATTAAAGCTTCTGCTGGTGGTGGCGGTAAAGGTATGCGGGTAGTAGAAAAAGAAGAAGATTTAGAATCTCAAATGAAGCGCGCCATAAGTGAAGCTACTTCAGCCTTTGGAGATGGTTCAGTTTTTATTGAAAAATATGTAACCTCACCAAGACATATTGAGATTCAAGTAATGGCAGATACACATGGCAATACCGTTCATTTTTTTGAACGCGAATGTAGTATTCAAAGACGACATCAAAAAGTAGTAGAGGAGGCCCCATCAGCCGTTCTAACACCAGAATTACGTGCTAAAATGGGTGAAGCGGCTTGTAAAGTGGCAAAAGCATGTGATTACGTTGGAGCTGGTACCGTAGAGTTTTTGTTAGATGGCGACCATAATTTCTATTTTCTAGAAATGAATACTAGATTGCAAGTTGAACATCCAGTAACCGAATTAATTTCAGGAGTAGACTTAGTTGAACTTCAAATAAAGGTCGCTAGAGGAGAACACTTACCTTTTACACAAGAAGACTTATCTATTAATGGTCATGCTATGGAACTACGGGTGTACGCCGAAGACCCATTGAACGATTTCTTACCCAGCGTAGGGGTTTTAGAACGCTATCGATTACCAGTTGGAGAAGGTATTAGAGTAGATAATGGTTTTGAAGAGGGCATGGAGGTACCAATTTATTATGACCCTATGTTAGCTAAGTTAATTACTTATGGTAAAACTAGAGAAGAAGCTATTGCGCTTATGATTTCTGCAATTGCTGACTACCAGATAGAAGGTGTGCAAACAACCTTACCTTTTGGTGCATTTGTGATGCAGCATGAAGCCTTTACAACAGGTAATTTTGATACGCATTTTGTTAAACACTTTTACGATACAGCAATCATAAAAAAGAGTCAAGAAGAGGAGGCCAAAGTAGCCGCTATGGTAGCGCTTAAAAAGTATTTAGAAGACAAGAACACTATTAAATTACCACAATAATTATTCTAAGAATTTTATCATGGAAAAGGGAATAAGAAGTTACCGAAATGAACACTGGAAAACAGTTGTTTTTGATGATAAAATTTCAGAGAAAGAAAAGTTTAAAATATCCAATTACGGACGAATTATTAATTGCAAAGGAGAAAAAGATGTTTTGGTAGCTTATGCAACGGTAAATGGATATATAACCATTACGTTAAAGCAACGCGGTAATAAAAAATCTACTTGTAGGTATGTACATAAATTAGTAGCACAACACTTTTTAGAACAACAAGAAGGTATTTATGTAATTCATTTGAATTATGATAAAACTGATAATAGAGTTGCCAATTTAAAATGGGCTACTAAAAAAGAAAAAGAAGAGCATCAATTTAGTAATCCGGAATATAAAAACAAGCCTAGAAAACGTACGTATTCAAAGCTAACAGAAACTAAAGTCAAACTAATTAAAAGAAAACTGAACGACCCCAATAGGCGTACCCGTTTAAAAATGATTGCCAAGCAATTTGGTATTTCAGAGATGCAATTATACCGCATTAAAACAGGTGAAAATTGGGGTTCAGTAACTGAAGATTAAAACACTACCGTTTTATGAACGATAAAATAAAAAAACTAGAAGAACGTGTTGCCCTAGCCCATTTAGGTGGAGGCGAAAAACGTATTGAAAAGCAACACGCCAAAAAGAAATTAACCGCTCGAGAACGTATAGACTATTTGTTAGATGATGGTTCCTTTGAGGAAATGGGAGTTTTGGTAACACACCGTACAACCGATTTTGGAATGGACAAAGAAATCTATTTTGGTGATGGTGTGGTAACAGGTTATGGTACCATCAATGGCCGTTTGGTTTATGTTTTTGCACAAGACTTTACTGTCTTTGGCGGTGCACTTTCAGAAACCCATGCTGAGAAAATCTGTAAGGTGATGGATTTAGCCATGAAGGTAGGTGCACCTGTAATTGGTTTAAATGATTCTGGTGGTGCGCGTATACAAGAAGGAGTAAAATCTTTAGGGGGGTATGCCGATATTTTCTATCGTAATGTTCAGGCTAGTGGGGTGGTTCCGCAATTGTCTGCTATTATGGGGCCCTGTGCAGGTGGGGCCGTGTATTCTCCTGCAATGACAGACTTTATTGTAATGGTAGAGCAAACAAGTTATATGTTTGTTACAGGGCCAAATGTGGTTAAAACGGTAACCAACGAAAATGTTACTTCAGAAGAGTTAGGCGGTGCAGAAACCCATGCGAGCAAATCGGGCGTAGCCCATAAAACATCAGCCAATGATGCAGCTTGTTTAGAAGATATTAAATCGCTTTTATCCTATTTACCCCAAAACAATCAAGAGTTAGCACCTAGTTTACCCTATGAATTAGGTGATGAGGTAAGAGACCAATTAAAAGCTATTGTTCCAGACAATCCTAACAAACCTTATGATATGCATGAGGTAATTTCGGGCATTATAGATGAAGAGTCTTTTTATGAAATACATAAAGATTATGCTGAAAATATAATTACTGGTTTTGCTCGTTTAGGAGGACGTAGTGTTGGTATTATAGCCAACCAGCCTATGTTCTTAGCCGGAGTTCTAGATGTGAAAAGTTCCACCAAGGCAGCTCGATTTACCAGATTCTGCGATTCATTTAATATACCGCTATTGGTATTGGTTGATGTACCAGGATTTTTACCAGGAACAGACCAAGAATGGTCTGGAATTATTATGCATGGAGCTAAATTACTCTACGCACTTAGTGAAGCTACGGTACCAAGAGTAACTGTTATCACCAGAAAAGCTTATGGTGGCGCATATGATGTAATGAATTCTAAACACATTGGGGCAGATTTTAATTTTGCATGGCCTTCAGCTGAAATTGCTGTTATGGGCGCTAAGGGTGCTAGTGAAATTATTTTTAGAAAAGAAATTGCTGCAGCAGATGACCCAGAAGCCAAACTAAAAGAAAAAGAAACGGAATATGCTGACAAATTTGCTAACCCGTTTAGAGCAGCTCGCAGAGGATTTATAGATGAGGTTATTCTACCAGAGAATACTCGTAGAAAGCTATTAAAAACTTTTGCAATGCTTGAAAATAAACAAGTAGAAACCCCATTTAAAAAACACGGTAACATACCGTTATAAAAGTGTATAAATATGACAATGAAGTAGTTAGTAATAAATTACTTCATTGTCTCCCTCTTAACAAAACAATCACATTACTTTTTAGTTATAAATTTAAAAGCTGGCGTACCTTTGCCAGATGCAAAAATCAGAGCATCACAATCTAACTTCTGAGCCAAAACCAAATTTTGAGTTTATAGCATTAATGGCCAGTTTAATGTCTATTGTGGCGTTGGCTATTGATACCTTATTGCCTGCAATTCCAGATATTGGTAGAACAGTAAATAGTTTTGACCCTGCTGAGCACCAACTTTTTGTAACCATGATTTTTTTAGGTCTTGGTGTTGGTCAGTTATTTTTTGGGCCATTATCAGACCAATATGGCAGAAAACCTATGGTTTATGCCGGTTTTATTGTTTTTGCTATAGCAAGTGCTATCTGTTTAGCTGCAAGCTCTTTAGAAGTAATGGTTGTTGGTAGAGTATTGCAAGGCATTGGCCTGTCAGCGCATAGAACAATTGCTATCTCAATAATACGAGATTCTTATAAAGGCGATTATATGGCAAGAATAATGTCTTTTATTACGGCCTTTTTCATTTTAGTACCTGTAGTAGCTCCGGCTATTGGAAAGTTTATTTTAGAATTATTTAATTGGCAGACTATTTTTTATGTTCATTTAGGATTAGCCATCTTGTTATGGATATGGTTCTGGAAAAGGCAACCAGAAACCTTGCATCCTGAATATAAGATTAAGTTTTCTCTAAAAAGCTTTGTTTCGGGTACTAAAGAAATGTTGAAATATCCAGAAACTGTTGCTTTAACCTTTGTTTCTGGCTTAATCACTGGTGCATTTTTAGTGTATTTAAGTTCTGCTCAGCATATTTTTGAAGACCAATACCAAATGAGAGATGCGTTTCCATTCATATTTGCAGGATTAGCCGTAAGTATAGGTTCTTCAACGTTTACCAATGGTACCATGGTTCTGCGTTACGGAATGCGAAAATTATCGTTAACCGCAACGATAGCCTTTAGTAGTATTGCGTTAATTTACGTGATATTGTTTTGGAACTCTCCTAACCCAAGCGTAATTATATTAGTAGCTTTTCTATTTTTCCAATTTTTCTGTTTAGGCTTTATGTGGGGAAATTTTAGGTCTATTGCCATGGAACCTATTGGTCATATTGCGGGGATAGGGGCCGCAATTAATGGTTTTGTATCTACCATGATTTCTGTACCTATAGCTTCACTTATTGGCGCATTTTTAAAGAATACGGCATTGCCTCTTTTTGCAGGATTAGCTATCTGTGGTTTTTTAGCCGTAAGTATTATTGTAGTAACACGAAGATTTACACGCAAAGCGGCTGTGCTACAAAACTCCTAATTACTTTTTAGGTACAAATACAATTCCGCTACAACTATCTTTTGCTGCTCCAGTAACCGATTTTAAAACATTAATTTGGTTCAACTCTTTCAATACACCCATAAAAGCAAAAACTAGCGCTTCTTTAAATTCAATAAATTTTTGAGGTGGAATTACCACTTCTACTATACCTTTTAATTGGGCTTCTAAAGTGTTTATGAATAAGGGATTTAAAACTCCACCTCCTGTTACTAACATTCGGCTGCCCGTTAAAGGATTTTCTTTTTTAATTGCATCAGTCAACACCTTGCAATTATGGTGAATTACCGTGTATAAAGCATCTTCTATACTTTTACAGGCACTTAATAACGGAACCACTTTAGCTACAAACCATTCATAACCTGTAGATTTTGGATAGCTTTTTTTATAATAAGCCAATTCGTTTAAAGCATCAAATAATGGTTGATTGAGCTTTCCCTTTTTAGCCAATTCTGCGTTTTTATCAAAAGCCAATCCTGCTTTTTGCGCCAAATAGTTGAGCGGCATATTAGCCATACCAACATCATAAGCTAAACGTTTTCCATCCTTATCAAAAGAAATATTACTTATACCCCCAAGATTTAAACAGAAATCATATTCATGAAAAAGTAGTTTGTCTCCAATAGGTACTAAAGGAGCTCCTTGGCCACCTAGTTTTACATCTTGTGTTCTAAAATCACAAATTACTTTACAACCAGAGGCATTTGCTATTTTTTGACCATGACCTAACTGAAAAGTTATGCCCAAATGCGGTTGATGATGAGAGGTATGCCCGTGACTAGCTATAAAATCAATTGCGATATTTTTTTCAACAATGAATTGTTTTGCTTCTTCACCCAACCAATTGCCATAAGATTCGTGAAGAGTTTCATGCGCTGCATCCGAAAGATTTACGGCATTTTGTAAAAGTTTAAAAAGTTCTTTAGGGTAAACAACTGTTTTTGTTTTACGCATTTCAAACTGCCACTTATCCGCTTCTTTCCAGAAATGACAGTACGCAATGTCTAGTCCATCTAATGAGGTGCCAGACATTAATCCTATTACTTTAAATATTTTGTTTGGCATTACGTAAAGAAAGTTAAAGCTTTTCTTTTAACCGCATAATACGGTTATAACTTTCTTCTATTCGTTGTTCTGTTAGTTTACCTTCATTAACCAATTGTTCAATATATTCAACGGCATCTTTAGCCATGTTTGGATTAAAGGGCACTTCTATACAGTCAGCATCATTTTCTGGGCAAGGATAAACGTTGCCCCCGAAAACCAACATATCTACTCCGGCTATAATGGCTTTCTCAATACTAGTTTCAAAATCGTAAAAATTAGAGATAGCTTTCATATGCATATCGTCAGAGGCAATTACACCTTCAAAACCAAAATCTTCTCTGAGAACACCTTGAATAATTTTAGGTGAAATAGTTGCAGGTAAGGTGTCTAAATTTGCATTGTAGACATGAGAAGTCATAATAAATCCAGTTTTATTGATGGTTTCTTTAAAGGGAATTAGTTCTTCATTACTCCAAGTATCTGTAACATCAGCCAAGCCAAGATGTGTATCATTTTTAGAACTACCATGGCCAGGAAAATGCTTCGGTACGGTTAAAATGTTTCTTTTAGCATGTTCTTGTATAAAGATTTGAGCATGATTTATAACGGTCTCAACTTTATTTGAAAAACTTCTTTTCTTACCTCCGATAATGGGATTTTCAGTATTTACATTCAAATCTACCACAGGACCAAAGTTTACATTAAAACCCAAATCGGCAAGTTCTTGAGCCATAGTACTTGCCCAAACTCGAGTAGAATCGAGATTGTTTAGCTGTCCTATTTCTTGGTGAGATTTATGGTTTTGAAACCCGTCTGCTGCTTTTAATCTAGATACTAATCCACCTTCTTCATCTATGGCAATAAATAGGGGTACGGTATCTATTTCTTGTAATTGAATATTTAGTTGTTTTACCTGTTCTGGACTACTAATATTTCTAGGTAAAGTTTCTTTTGAAGGTAAGTCGCGATTAAATAAAACCACACCACCAATTTTATACGTATCAACCATGGTGTAAATAGATGAACCTTTTGGAGCATCTAAACCGCGAAAGCCCACCATTACCATTTGACCAATTTTTTCTCGTAACGAAACTTGGGTAGGTATAGCTTCTACTTCTTCTGCTTTTTTCGTTGATTTTTCTTTACAGCTCAGGATTACAGAAAGACAAATAGCTAGAACAGAAAAGCGGTACATAGGTATAATTTAAAAGGTTGGTTATTTAAGTGTATTAAAAGTATTTAATTTATTTAAAATGATAACGCACAAAACCTTCCATAGCCTCATATTCAGCTAAGCCTAGGTCATTATATTTTCTTGCAGTTTCTTTATTACGTTGTTCCGCTCTTTGCCAGAATTCGCGTTCATCATTTCCAGGAAACATAGCGGCATCTTTCTGCGATTGGTGTTTAAATATGGCGTTTATTTTTCTGGTCATGTCTCGTGGTCCAATAGGTACGGTCATTTCCATATCTGCAATATCCCATTCTTGCCATGCACCTCTATACATCCAAACGTAGCAATCATCAAGCCATTTTGCACCCTCTTCAACCAAGCGTTCTAAGGTTTTAAAAACAATTTGCAAGCAAACTCGGTGGGTGCCATGAGGGTCAGATAAATCTCCTGCTACAAAAATTTGATGCGGTTGCACTTTTTGTAATAAATCATAGGTAATCTGAATGTCTTCTTCAGAATGCGGTTTCTTTTTAACAGCACCCGTTTCGTAAAACGGAAGGTTTAAAAAATGCGCATTTTCTTCTTCAACACCGCAGTATCGGCAAGCCGATAGTGCTTCTCCTTTTCGGATTAGGCCTTTATAACTTTGTATCTCTAAGCTATCAATTTCTCCAGGTTTTTTTGCACTTAAGAACTGCCTTACATTTTGAAGTTTTTCTTTTAAACCTTCATTATCTTTTTGAACATCTGCAGCAAAATCTAGAAAACGAATGACTTCATCATCAAAAACCGCAATGTTACCAGAAGTTTGATAGGCTACATGTACCTGATGCCCTTGGTCTACCAACCTAAGTAAAGTGCCCCCCATTGAGATAACGTCATCATCTGGGTGCGGACTAAAAATAAGTGAACGTTTAGGGTAGGGGAAGGCACGTTCTGGTCTTCTTTCATCATCAGCATGGGGTTTACCACCAGGCCAACCCGTAATGGTGGCTTGTAACTCGTTAAAAACTTTAAGGTTGATTTGTTCTGCGGAACCAATTTCTGCCACCAAACTACCCATACCATATTCGTTATAATCTTCATTGGTAAGTTTTAAAATGGCTTTTCCTAATTTCTCAGAAAGCCAAATGGTAGACTTTTTTATAAGGCGGTCTGTCCAATCACAATCACCCACCAACCAAGGGGTTTGAATTCTAGTTAAAAATTGAGCAGAAGCATCGTCTAAAATGTAATCGCAATTCGGATGAATTTGTAAAAACGTAGCTGGTACAGATTCTCTAATTTCACCTTCAACAGCATCTTTAATAATGGGTGCTTTACCTTCACCCCAGGCCATCAAGTAGATTTTTTTAGCATTCATTATGGTACCAACCCCCATAGTTAAAGCTCTACTAGGAACATTTTCTTGACCAAAGAAATCGCTCGCCGCATCTAGTTTGGTAACACGGTCTAAGCGTATCATTCTTGTTTTACTTTGTAAAGAAGAGCCAGGTTCGTTAAACCCAATATGACCCGTTCTACCTATACCTAAAATTTGAATGTCTAAACCGCCAGCGTTTTCAATTTTTTGCTCGTATTCTTGACAATACCTTTTAACCTCACTTTCAGCAATACTCCCATCAGGA
Source organism: Croceivirga lutea (assembly GCF_014235875.1). Classification (GTDB taxonomy): domain Bacteria; phylum Bacteroidota; class Bacteroidia; order Flavobacteriales; family Flavobacteriaceae; genus Croceivirga; species Croceivirga lutea. The sequence continues at coordinate 330,313 of NZ_JACJUK010000004.1, forward strand.
ATGTGAATATTTTCTGCGGGTATATCAATATGGTCAAACAGGTGTTCATTCATAAAACGAACGTAGCTGTGAATTGACTCTGGCTGCATAGGGTAGTACTCGTCAAGATTAAAGGTGATAACGTTTTTAAAGCTTAATCCTTCATTTTTGTGCAGCTGTACTAAAAAATCGTAAACCTTAGTTGGTGTAGAACCCGTTGCTAGTCCGAGTACAGCGTTTTCACCTTTTGCTTGTCTTTCTCTAATCAATTTGGCAATCTCATGGGCAACATAGTTAGATGCAGCTTCAGAGCTATCGTGAATTAAAGTATTTACCTTTTCAAACTTTCGAACACCCTCATGGTCCGGATTGGTCTTTGGAACAATTTCTGCGATGGCTTTAGACATGATTTTGTTTGTTTTAACAAGACAAAGGTAAAAAAAGATTTCCAAAATTGCTGTTTTATGCATTTTAATATGCTGTTTTATGCGTTTAATAACATTAAATTCACCTTTAAATAGCGTAAAAACGCAATAAATAGGATTCCTTATCTTTGAAAATTAAAATCAATATATGCTTAAAGAAGAGCGGCAATTAGCTATTCTTAAAGAAGTTGAGTTACACAACCGGGTGCAGTTAACAGATTTGGCTGACAAGCTTGATGTTTCTATAGACACCGTTCGCAGAGATGTAAAAGAGCTAGATACTGACAATAAACTACGAAAAGTTCATGGTGGTGCTATTAGTCTAGGTTTTTCAAATTATAGTCCGGCTCGTAATAACATCTATAAACTGCAAGAAAAAACAGCAATAGCAGAAAAAGCTGCAAAACTCGTCAAAGAGGGTAGTGCAATTTTAATAGATGGTGGTACCACTTGTTTAGAACTGGCCCGTCTACTGCCTACTAATATAAACCTCACCTGTTTTACACTTAGTTTACCTGTGGCACAAGAACTTATGCATAAACCCAATGTAGAAGTTATATTTATTGGTGGCCGCTTATCTAAAGATGCACAGATTACCATTGGTGCTAATACTATTAATAATCTATCAGAAATTACAGTTGATTACGGATTTATTGGCACGGGCTATGTAGATGCTATTTACGGCTTAACAGAATTTGATTGGGACATTGTTCAAACAAAAAAAGCTGTCATTGAAGCTTCAAAAAGAACAATTTTACTTTGTATTTCAGAAAAACTAAATTCAAAACACCGTTATAAAACGTGTAGTTTAAATCAAATAGACACCTTGGTAACCGAGTTATCACCAGAACACGCACTTTTAACTACATTTAGAAAACAAAATATACGTTTACTCTAATGGCAGATTTTACCAAAATCACTGAACAAGCTTCTTTGCATAACCACCTAGAACAACAATCTACCCTTGCTTTATTGCAAGGTATTAATCAAGAAGATAAAAAAGTTGCAGCAGCTGTAGGCGAGGTAATTCCGCAAATAGAAAAATTAGTTGATGCTGCCGTTGAACGTTTTAAAAAAGGTGGGCGCCTGTTTTATATAGGAGCGGGAACAAGTGGGCGATTAGGAATTTTAGATGCTTCTGAAATACCCCCAACTTTTGGAATGCCATTTGACCGAGTAATAGGTATTATTGCTGGTGGTGACGGTGCTATACGCAAAGCAGTAGAGTTTGCAGAAGACAATACCTTACAAGCATGGAAAGACTTGCAAGAGCACAATATTAATGCAAATGATGTATTAGTTGGTATTGCCGCTTCTGGTACAACACCTTATGTATTAGGAGGGATACGAGAAGCGAATGAAAATGGTATTCTCACTGCCGGAATTACTAACAATCCGGGTTCACCATTAGCAACCCAAGCATCAATTGGTATTGCGGTAGATGTTGGTCCAGAATTTGTAACAGGTAGCACTCGTATGAAATCTGGAACCAGTCAGAAATTGGTGTTGAATATGATTTCTACTGCCTTAATGATTAAAATTGGTCGTGTTAAGGGGAATAAAATGGTGGATATGCAATTGACTAATACTAAACTTGTAGACCGTGGTACTCGTTATTTAGTAGAAGCACTGGATATAGATTACAAGGAAGCGGAATTAGCTTTAAAAAAATACGGTTCTGTTAGGGAAGCTATCGCGAAATTGAGGTAATCATACTGAACGAAATGCTGTTTTAGTTAAATGTACGGATTGCAAATCCGCGCTATCAGGTTAGCTTTGAAAAAATACGGTTCTGTTAGGGAAGCTATCGCGAAATTGAGGTAATCGTACTGACCGAAATGCTGTTTTAGTTAAATGCACGGATTTCAAATCCGCGCTATCAGGGTATATACCTAATTATGATTTGCCAACTTTAGAAGTGGAAAATGGAATAGTAACTGAAAATTAAAGATTAATGATTCAACAAGGAAGTAAATTACTACTCTATCTTTTTTACATTACTGTTTTTTCATGTAAAGGTGATTTACAGCTAAAAAAAGAAGATTCAAAGAAAAATCATATTGAAAATTTCAATATTGTTGATAAAGAGCAATGTGACTTTTTTCATGATTTTAATAAATTAAGGAAAAACATTCTTAAGGGAGAAGTAGAAGACTTAGAAACATACTTTAAGTTTCCTCTTGAAAATAGTGATGCTTGGCATTTGGTTTATCTAAATTCGGAAGGTGCCGAATATGATTCGAATAAAGACTTTTCGAAATATGACTTTCATGAATACTATAATAACTTTTTTCCCGAGGGTTTTAAAGAATTATTATCCTCAGTAGATATTAATAGTCTTCAAGAAATTGGTATTCAAAGTTCTAGTAAAATTTCAAAAAAGGATAGAAACGATAATTTGATTGAAACTTATTTTATGGTTTCCAATTATTCTAATTCAGATAAGCACCTAAAATTTACAGTATATATAAGTTTTTATGAGGAAGGTGAAATATACGAAACTACTCTATTATATATTTTTGATTACAATAAATGCCAACTAAAATTTGAAAAACTACTTTTAGCGGGTTAAATGTCATTTACACCCGATAGCGCGGATTTGCAATCCGTGCATTTAACACATTAAAAGCATATCATAAACGTTTTATCAAAAATGCTATCTTGTAAAGATGTCAACCAAACACAAAGCCACAACAACAGACGATTGCTATTTTATGACGATAACTGTTGTTGATTGGATAGACCTTTTTACCCGTTTACAACAGAAATATATAATTACAGATGCCCTTACCTATTGTCAAGAGAACAAAGGTCTTTAATTGTATGCATATTGTTTGATGCCTAGTCATCTACATCTTTTAGCCAAAGCAACAGATAGTTTTGTAATGTCTGATATAATTCGTGATTTTAAAAAATTCACCTCAAAACAAATAATTAAACAAATTAATGAACAGCCTGAAAGTAGAAGAGAATGGCTTTTAGAACATTTTCAAAAGGCATGCCAACATTTAAAAAGACCACAACAATATAAAGTTTGGCAAGATGGTTACCATGCAGCGATTGCGTATTCAAACAATTTTATAAAAGAAAAGATAAACTATATTCATAGCAATCCCGTTAAGGATAAAATAGTTGAAAACGCTGAGGACTATATTTTTAGTTCTGCGAGAAATTATGCCTTATTGGAAAGTGAAATTGAGGTAATCGTACTGACCGAAATGCTGTTTTAGTTAAACGCACGGATTGCAAATCCGCGCTATCAGGTCGGGGATTACCTCTGGGGTTCTTGGGGTTTCATCACAATTAAGCAATTAACTTATGACAGAAGAAAAGAAAAAAACAGTCTTTTTTATTGCCTTGGGCATTTTTATTTTAGGAGGAGTCATTTACAACTCAATGATGAAAGAAGATTTATACAAAAATAAAGCTACTGTCCAAGGTGAGATAACGGATTTCAGCTTCAGTAACAATAATTATTTGGTAGAGTATAAGTATACTGTTGATGGAAAAATATATCGAAATGCTGAATCCACCGATTATTTTAAGTGTGACGACGGCACACCAGGTTGTAAGGGTAAAAAATTTACAGTAGAGTATTCTTCTAAAAATCCCAAAAACAGTAAAATTAACCTAGGCAGGTTCAACAACAAAAAATTGATTGCCCCGAGCTTCTAAGCATACGCTTTTTTAGCGTTTGAATCACGAACCCGATAGCGCGGATTTGCAATCCGTGTATTTGCAACATTAAAAACATGCCATAAACGTTTTATTAAAAATACCCCTGCTCCGTAGTAGTTAGGCTACAGCGAAAAAACAATAACTGTAAAACTCAAAGATACCTTACGGCCCAATTCCAAGCGTGTGCTAAAGAAGGTAATTCTTACTTCGGCAATAGCTTATAAATACCTTTACCTTCTACCTCAACATAAATAAAACCATCTGGTCCTTGTTTAACGCTACGTACCCTACCAATACCATCGAGCACCTTTTCACGATAGCTAACTGTGGTTCCTTTTTCCAATTCTAGACGTTCCAAATATTGAAAAGCTAAAGAGCCCACCAGAAGATTCCCTTTCCAGCCGGGATATTTATCTGATGTTATAAACGCCATACCAGATGGGGCAATAGAAGGCACCCAATAATGTATAGGTTGTTCCATTCCAGGTCTAGACGTTTCATCGGTGATAGAAGTACCACTATAATTAATACCATAGGTAATTACAGGCCAGCCGTAATTTTTTCCTTTTTCAATAATATTTAATTCGTCTCCACCTCTGGGTCCGTGTTCGTGTTCCCATATTTCGTTAGTAAACGGGTTTATAGTTAAGCCCTGCGGATTTCGATGACCGTAACTCCATATGGCTTTTTTGGCATTAACTTCATTTATAAACGGATTATCTTTTGGTATACTACCATCGTCATGTAAACGGTAAATTTTACCGCAGTCTCTCGTAATATCTTGCGGGTTTTCATCTCTGTTTCCTCTGTCACCTACCGAAAAGTACAGATAGCCTTCTTTATCAAAAATAATACGTGACCCAAAATGCTGCCCTTTTCCGGTATTGGGGCTTGCTTTATAAAGTACTTTTTTATCGGTAAGTGCATATCCTTCTAATTTTGCCCTCACAATAGCTGTATTCGCGCCACGACCTTCACCTTCAGGCGAAGCAAAAGAGATGTAAATGAAGTTATTCTGACTAAATTTTGGATGCACGGTAACATCTAAAAGCCCGCCTTGACCTTGTACTTTAATTTCAGGTAATCCACTAACTTCTGTTTTTTTTCCATTTTTAACAAGAAATAGCTTTCCTGACTTTTCGGTAACCAAAATGGAGTTATCAGGAAGAAAATCGAACCCCCATGGATTTTGTAGTCCTGACACCACTAATTCCTCTGAAACTAGGGGTTTTACAGGCGATTTAATGTTTTTGTCAACAGATTGACCACAAGCTGTACTAAGCAGTACAACGAAAAAATAAAGATAAATCGCACAGTTTTTCATAATTTTAACGATGAAATGATACTTTTTATAGTTGAATTGAAGTTTAAAGGTAAATAGAAATTATAAGTAACAAAATTACAATCAGAAGAATATAGGGCTCCCAAATCTCCATATTTTTCAAAAAACCAGACTTAACCTATGTCCTCACGAAAAACCAGGCAGTTCGTAATTGCCTTGCTATTGGTGGTAGTAACATCAGTATTTAGTTATTCGGCGGTCGCAACAAATGTTGTTTTAGGTGTTTTTCTTGAAAATAAAGAAATCGCTAAAACACCAAAAGTCGATAAGCCCATGGAAATGGCGAGTACTGTCTCAAAAACAGCTGAGGTTGGTTTTGAAAGTGCGCCATATTTTACAACAATTTTACAAGGTGCTAATGAGGAGGCGGTGTGCCCAAATGACGGTAGTACCTTGGCTAAGTATTTTCTATGTGGAACCAGTGATGTACGAACGCTTACCCTAAACCAAACAGGTAGCTCATATGATTGGCAGAAATTAGACCCCAATACTTGTGCACCTACGGTGGTTGATGATTGCCCTACTATCAATACTACTTGTACATGGAATACAGTTGGTAGTGACCCTACTTATAATTTAGATTCGCCTGGTGAATATCGTGTAAGAGTTAATTCTGGTCAGTTTTATTATTTTAAAGTAACTCAGAATCCGTTAAATCCACAATTAGTTTATGAGGATATTATTTGTGGAAATCCGGGAAGGGTAGAAGTGACCAACGTACCAAACGGATATGAATATAGTTTAAACAGTGCTTCGGGTCCTTTTCAAGACGACCCATTTTTTGACATTACATCAGCCGGAGATTATACCGTTTATGTGCGTTTGAAAGATGTGTCTTCTACGGCTTGTCTTTTCCCATCGAACACAGTTAATATACAAGATTTAGATATAGCTGTAAGTGTTGCTAAAACTGATATTTTATGTAGCGGTGAGCAAGGAAGCGTAACCGTAAACGTAAGTGGTGTTCCAGGATTTTATACGTATCGCTTAATTAAAAACGGGGTTACGGTAGATACCTTTGGCCCTAATAATGCAGATTCGTACACATTTGCAAGCGTGGTAACGGGCACGTATTCGGTAAGAGTACAAACTAACGATTGTGATATCACCATTGATACAGATGTAAATGGCGACCCTATTGAGATTGGTAGTGGAATTAGTCCGTTAAACGTATCCACGGCTGCTAGTGATAGTTTTGGTTGTGGCGCATCATCTGTTGATGTAACTGTGAATACAACGGGTGGAACGGCGCCTTACAGATTTAGTGTTGATGGCGGGGCTTTTGGTTCTACATATACCAATAGCTCTACCTTTTCTGTAGCAAGTGCGGGCACATATGCGATAACAGTGGAAGATGCTAACGGATGTCAAAGAGATGCCTCAGTTACCGTTGAAAATATTCCACCTCCTGTTTTTAATGTTACGGCTCAAGATGCAAGTTGCGGTGGAACTAATAACGGTCAAGTTGCGGTCAATGTAACTAACGGATACGGTTACAATATTGAATTCAGTATTGATAATGGAGCATCTTATCAGGTAAGTAATATTTTTTCGGGTTTAGCACCCGGTAGTTATGATGTAATGTTGCGCTATACACAAGATTCGTTTACTTGTACAACACCTGCTCAGACAGCAACAGTAGGTACACCTTCAAATATCATTGCAACAGCTAATGCAGATGCTACCCCTAGTTGTGGTAATGAAAACGGAGGTCAAATTTCAATAGCTGGTGTATCTGGTGGTAGTGCACCTTATGAGTTTAGCATTGGAGCTGGTTTTAGCAGTACAGCTACCTTCACCAATTTGGGTATAGGAACATACACCCCTCAAATAAGAGATGCCAATGGATGTGTGCAAACACTTTCAGACATCATTTTTACTGCCTTAGATAAACCTACAAACTTATCATTTACTATTTCTAGTTTAGACTGTATAACTACAACAGCTTCGGTAACAGTTAGTGAAACTGGAGGCGTTGGACCGTATACCTATGAAATAATTTCTCCAGCCTCAGCTGCAATCAATAACGGAAACAATACGGTTTTTAGCGGTTTGGGTTTAGGTTCCTACATATTTAGAGTTACAGATGCCGCAGGCTGTTCATATGACGAAAGCTATGCTATTACAGATATTAGTTCAATACGTGTGCAAGCCCAGCAAGTAAGTCCAATTACTTGTTTTGGAGATACCAATGGAGTGGGGCGTTTTATAGTTGACAGTTTTAGTAACACCTTTAGCTATGCTATTGATGGTGGTAGTGCTGTAACAGGGCAAACTAATGGAGTAATAACAGTTAACAATTTAGCTGCTGGCAGCTATACCATTACTGTTACAGACGAAGATACCAATTGTACAGACACGTCAACTTTAATTATTGATGGACCAGCTTCTGCATTTAATCTAGATAGTTTAGATGTTGACCCCATGAATTGTCAGAATGGTAATATTGGCGCAGTTCGGGTAAATACTTCTGGGGGTTGGGGTGGCACAACTTATGAACTTATTCAACCAGATGGAACTCGAAGAGGGCCAAAAAGTGGCCGAAACTTTTCAGGGCTTTCACAATCTGGTACCTATACAGTTATTGCTACAGATTTAAACGGATGTAGCCAAACCGATACTTTTACACTTAATGCCCTAGGGGCACCAATTTTGACTGTGGACAATGCAGCGTCGGACTTTTGTTACGATGCTTTCGACGCTGCTTCCCTAGTCTTCAACACAACCGGCGGATTAGCGCCTTACGAGTATAGAATAAACAATGGGGTTTTTAGTGCAACTTCGAGTTTTTCAAATCTTACACCAGGTACTTATACTATTGATGTTGCAGACGCTAATGATTGTAGAGATTCTATAACCATAACAATTGCTCCACAAATTAATGCGGCCGCAGAGATTACTCAAGAATTAGAGTGTTCTGGGCCAGATGGTCAGATTGAAGTTACCATTTCTGATGGGTACCCTGCCGGAAGTAATTACGATTCTTATGAAGTAAGTATTAATGGCGGACCTTTTACTTCAGATAGCAATCCGATTACAGGAAATTCTTTTACCTACACCGTACCAAATGATGGTTCTATAACCACACCAACAACCTATCGTTTTATGGTTAGCGATAGTCAAGGCTGCACCAATGTTTCTAATGAAGTTAGTATAGTTCCTCAGGAAAATATCGCCGGATTTGTAACCGTAACAGATACCCAATGTGGTGATTTCAATAGCGGTATTGTGTACTTAACTCCAGATACCTCTCAAGGTGTACCGCCATTTAGTTATAGTAACGATGGTGGATTAACCTTTGGTTCACAAAATGTATTTTCTGGTTACGCACCAGGAACCTATACAGATTTTGTTATACGAGATAGTAGAGGTTGTGTGAGTATACCCTTGACTGCAACTATAGCATCAAGCAGCCCTATAGACGCTACGGTAACGCCTACTCCAGCAGTTTGTTCAACCGGAAACGTTGAAGGGGAATTAGCCGTAACTGTAAGTAACGGTTCTGCACCTTATGAATTTACACTTTTGGATATCAGTGGAAATGTGGTGTCAACTATTGGCCCCACCCCAAGTGCCACGGTGAACTTCACCAATTTGCCCCAAGGTGACTACACCGTGGTTACCACTGATGCTACGGGCTGTGAAGATAGAGATACGTTAAGATTAACTGAGGATACCGTTACTATAACCCCGTTGCCAGACCCCTTGTCTATATGTACTTCAGGTTTAACTGAAACCATCACCATAAATGGTGGTGTAGGGCCTTTTTTAATTCGTTTAGTAGGGGAGAGTGGACCAAGATACACACCAAATTCGCCTCCGAGAACACATACTTTTACAGGTTTAGATTTTGGAACAGAATATATTGTTGAGGTTGAAGATACCGGTACAGGATGTTTGTACTTAGAATATATTCCACCATACGCTGGTCCATCCGCTTTAGATGTACAAGTAACTGCTAACGATGCTACTTGTGGCGTTGCAGGTAGCGGAGAATTAAGTTATACAGTTTCAGGAGCAACAGGAGCCACTGTAGAAATAACAGTAACCAACACCGATACTGGCGCCGTTGTCTTCGGACCAAGTACTGAGTCCGCTTCTGGACCTTTTGCAGCCGTTACCGGGCTTACACCAGGTAATTATCAAGTAACTGTTAATGATACCGCAAGTGGTTGTACAGATAGTAGTTTAACAGCAATTGAAGTTAATTCACCCTCATTAGTATTGGTAGCTAATGTTCCAGCAACCTGCAATTCAGGTGCTATTGTAACGGTACGTGGTGCAGGAGGTTCACCAGCCTATGGTTTTGCCTATGTACCAAACGGTGACCCCGCACCATCTGCATTTACTTCGGAAACAACCTATACGCTTTCGGGTCCGTTTCCGAGAGATTATGATTTTTATGTTGAAGATGCCAATGGCTGTATAAGCTTTAGCACAGTAACCGTGACTGAAGAACCAGGAATGCCTACGCCAACTATTGATGTTATTAATCAATGTGTAGCAACAAGCGGTTTTCAAATTAATATTACTGCACCATTATCTACGGGTTCAGGTTTACCCGAAGAAACCTTTCAATATGATATTGGAGGCGGTTATCAAGACAGTCCAAATTTTGTAGTGCCTAACGCAGGAGTGTATAGAATAACTGTTCGTGATGGTAATGGTTGTACACTAACGGTAACTGCTAGGGTGTATGATTTCTTTGCCATATCAGCTCAAGCAAGTTCAGAGCCAACATGTAATGCTGGTGATGGTATTATTACCGTAACTACCACCGGTGGTAGTGGAAATTTTGAGTATCAGTTACGAGACGATGCTACAATGCTTCCTATTGGGCCACCTCAGAATACCAATACCTTTACCAATATTGCCCCTGGCGATTATAACATTTTAGTAACCGATTTAAATTCTAACACTTTACCGTTGTGTTCAGATGTTGCTGTGGTAAATGTTTCTACAGTTACCAATCCGGTAATCTCGGCAACTCCTTCAACAGATGTGAGCTGTTCTGGAGCAAACGATGGTTCCATTAGCGTAGAATTAGCACCTGGAACAGCTACCGATACGCCTTTAGAATATTATTTATATGATGGGTCAACCGCAACAGTCATTGCCGGACCTCAAGCATCTTCATTTTTTGATAATCTAGGTGCAAATACTTACCAGGTTGAAGTAGTATCCTACCGTGGTTGTGCCGTTCGTTCAGCAGATATTATTATCACAGAACCAACAGCTTTAGATTTAACGGTAATTAGTACAGATTTTGTTTGTAATCCGTCTAGCAATCAATTCACTACTGCAACGCTGACAGCATTTGTAGATAGTAATGGAGATGGTAGTGGAACACCAACAGGTACAGGACCTTACACCTTTAGTATGAATGACGGTACCGCGGCATTTGACGGTACCAACTTTCAAACCAGTAATCAGTTTACGGTAATAGACAATGGAACCCCTCAAACGATACTAATTACAGCAAGAGACCAAAACGGTTGTGAAAGCACATCAACAGTGAATTTGGTGCCGCCAACAGATTTGACATTTAGTTTTGCTGTGAATCCTATTAATTGCGATGCGAGCGGTTTTGGTGTAGCCCCTGGTTCAATTGATATAACCATTGACCAAGGTCCAGGTAATTATGAAGTTGAAATTCTGCCTTTGGGCTCAGAACCAGCAAGAAGTTCAGGCGGAACGGCTACTATAAATTGGCCCGTATCAACGCCTGGTGATTATATTTTTGCCGTTACCAATTTAGATTCTGGTGGTTGTACGTATTTAACTTCAATTGTAGCAATGCCAGAATATAATACTATAGCAGCTACCATAGCAGAAGTAAAACCCATTTCATGTTTTGGGGGTAATGATGGTGAGATTAGTATTGAAATCGCAAATTATTCAGGTCAATACAATTACGAAGTATTCTCAAGAGACAACAGTGGCGTAGAAACGAGCACAGGAGTGGTAGGAAGCTTTGATACCAATAACCCAATTAGTTCTCCAGAAATTATCACAGGCTTACCAGCAGGTAATATGGTAGTTCGTATTGAAGCCACAGACGCTCCGTTTTGTGATGTGTTTAGTAACGTTGCCACTATTAGAAGTCCAGATAGGCCTTTGACTTCCAATTTGGTACAAACCGCAGCAGTTACATGTAACACGCCAGGATTAGGAGAAATTACTGCAGCCGGTGACGGTGGTTGGGGTACCTATGAATATCAGCTAGTAGCACCAGATGGAGTAACCGTTTTGGTAGATTTTCCTAATACCAATCCTATCTTTTCTGATTTATCAGAAGGAACATATACTATAAATACAAGAGATATTAACGGATGTGTTTATGCTGAAACCATAACGTTATCCTTGCCAACAGCAATCTATGCTGATATTCAGGTAGTAAGCCCTTTACGTTGTAATAATGATAATGACGGGGTAATTGAAGCCTTTACTATTTCTGGTGGTCAGGGCGTAGGTAACTATTTATTCCAATTAACTAGGTTAGAAGACGGTTCTACGAGCGGATTACAAACCACACCACAATTTGGTAATTTATCAGCCGGTGATTACACCATTACAGTGTTTGATGGATGGAATTGTAGTTATACGACAGTGCCAATTACAATTCAAGACCCTGAAATTGTTGAAGCAGAATTGGTGGAATTACAACCTCCAGGATGTGGTGATATAGGTAGAATGCAACTCACCATTGCCAATCCAGAACCAGGTTTAGAATATTTTTATCGTCGTTCTGGTACAACAGATGCTTTTCAACCTTTTGGGGTAGGTAATGTAAGTGTAGAAATTACGGCAGATATTAATGTTGATGCGGGGCCATTTCAGTATGATATTCAGAATTCTAACGGTTGTCCGTTCGAACGTTCAAATCAAATATCGCTGGATGCTGCAGCACCTTTGGTAATCGATTTAGACTTAACTAATGCTACAATTAATTGTGCAGGTGAAGCAACGGGAATTATTCGTTCTGAGGCTTTTGGAGGAATTGGTAACTACAGATATACCTTGTTAAATTCTGACACACCACCTAATCCTTCAGCAACTAACGTAATTAGGGAAGAACAAGATTCTGGAATCTTTAGAAATCTTAATCCAGGAACCTATTACGTGTATGCCCGTAGTGGAGGATGCGAAGCCATCTCACCACCAATCATTATAGAGCCAAAACCACCATTAGTATTAGAGTATTTAGATGTGCAATCCCCAACTTGTTATGGTGAAACCAACGGTCAAATAGTGTTAGAAGCAAGTGGTGGAACAGGTAGAATACGGTATTCTATTTCTGATACGTTGAGTGAGTTTTTTGAAGGTGATGACGCTACTAATCCGAATAGAAAAACCTTTGATGGATTATCACCAAGACAGTATGATATTATTATTCAAGATGAATTGGGTTGTACCATTACCAGAACAGTAACCGTAGAACAGCCAGAAGAACTAGTAGCCTCAATTGCTTCGGTGACACCAGAAACCTGTTTAAATGATATGGATGGTGGATTTACCCTTAACGTAATAGGCGGAACACCACCATATTACACCAGTGTAAACTCGGTAGATGAAGCAGATTTTGTGCAAAATACAGAACTCGTTTTTGATACTATGCAGGCAGGAGAAACCTATGTTATATTTATCAGAGATGAAGCAGGTTGTGATACCAATATAACGGTAGAAATTCCGGTTGGCGTTGACCTAGTTGCAGAATCTACAGTAGCGTACGGGTGCGAGGGAATTTTTCCAAATAACACGGCCACAGTAGCGCTCACAGATGAAAGTATGTATGCCGATGTTCTATATTCTTTAGATGTAGATGATATTACAATTGCAAGTGATAAAAAGGTATTTGGTGATTTAGAACCAGGTAAACACACCGTATATGTCTATCATAAAAATGGATGTACCACATTTACAGAATTTGAAATAGATGCTTATGAACCATTAATGGTAGAGTTTGGCCAAATTGACCCAACTTCAATAACCGTAATTGCATCTGGAGGTTTTGGAGATTATGAGTATTTCTTCAATGGTGAATCGTACGGTTCTAATAATGTATTTGAGTCAATAATTACACAAGATGTAGAAGTTGAGGTTAGAGATAGCATGGGTTGTGTAGCTATGCTAATGGTACCTTTTGAATTTAACGAAATGCCCGAACTGCCCGACTTTTTTACGCCTGATGGTGATGTGTTGAACGAATTTTGGGGTGTAGAAAATGCCGAATTATTCCCCAATATTGAAGTAAAGATTTATGACCGTTACGGTCGTGTAATTGCACATTTAAGAGAGGTAGTAAAATGGGATGGTACCTATGAGGGTCTACCGTTACCAACAGGTGACTATTGGTATGTAGTAAATGCTAATGATGACAGAAATCAACGTTTTGTAGGTCATTTTACATTATATCGATAATCAGATAGTTTTAAAAAATCCATAATTAAGTGCTATTTTTGCATCCCAAAATTCGGGATGTGGCGCAGTCCGGTTAGCGTACACGGCTGGGGGCCGTGTGGTCGCAGGTTCAAATCCTGTCATCCCGACAAATTATAGTATCAATCTATAGCAAAAACCTGTTAATCGTATGATTATCAGGTTTTTTCGTTTTTAGGGATATCAAAACATATCATTTAATCCTAATAGAAATGTCAACAAATCGGTCAACAAATTTAAAACTGTAAAAGTGTTGACCTATTTGTTAAAAAGCCAAATGCGTTGACTAAATAAATGTATCTTTATAAGTGATTTGACTTTCGTCTGATAACAAAATAAATGTTAATTAAAAGACGAAATCGTGAAGACATCTTCAACATTCAGTATTCTCTTCTGGGTAGATTTTTCCAGAGTCAAAAACAATCAGGCCTCACTTTATGCTAGAATTACCGTAAATGGTAAACGGGCAGTCATTAGTTTAAAACGGAAAATTTTAATATCGGGCTGGGATGTGCATAAAAACCGAGCTAAAGGGACTAGCCAAAAATCGAGAATACTTAACAGCTATTTGGACGAGACCTATAATCACTTATTTCAGTGCTACCGAGATTTAAAGACTGATAATAAGCTAATTACCGCACAGGCAGTTAAGGCAAGATTCCTTCGGGTAGATGATGCCCATCGTTCGGTTACGGATATTATTGCTTACCATAACGAGGACATGAGGGGCAAGTTAAAATGGGGAACCCAAAAAAATTATTTCACCACACAAAAATATGTTTCCAAATTCCTACTAAAAACTTATAAGTCCTCGGATATGTAATTGAGTGAACTCGACTATGACTTTATCATAAAATTTGAAAAATTTCTAAGGTCTTACGTACCTGAAGACCATCAACAGAGAATGGGTAACAATACTGTGATGAAACATATAGCACATTTCAGAAAATTAATCAACCTTTCTCTAAAATTGGAATGGATACATCGTGATCCCTTTATCAACTTCGAATCAAAATATATTAAAACGGAAAGAGGCTTTTTAAGACTTGACGAACTTCAAGCAATAGAAGAAAAGTCCTTTGCCACAACTAGACTTCAGCTGGTAAAGGATTTGTTTGTTTTTAGTTGCTATACGAGTTTGAGTTATATCGATGTAATTAACCTGACCGGAGAAAACCTATGTATTGGAATAGATGGCGAACTTTGGATATATTATCGTCGAGAAAAGACAACTAAGCCTATTCGAGTTCCATTATTACCAAAAGCACTTGAAATTGTTGAAAAATATAAGAGCAATAAAAAATCTATTTCACAAGACACCATATTCCCTAAAATCACTAACCAAAAGCTAAATTCCTATTTAAAGGAAATAGCAGATGTATGTGGTATTCAAAAGAACCTCACATTTCATATCGCTAGACATACTTTTGCAACAACGGTAACGCTGAGTAATGGTATGCCCATTGAGACAGTTTCAAAATTATTAGGTCATTCTAGAATAGCGACAACTCCGATTTCTTTGCCTTTTCCGGCATATTTCTCTATAATTTCAGCCGTCTTGCCCCAAGCTACGATGGTGTGCCAGTTGGTTTCCGTTTGTTTCTCCCCCTTTGAGTCTTTGTAATACTCATTGGTGGCTAGTGAAAAACGGGCTACTTTTTTGCCGCTTTCCAAGTTTGTAATGGTTGGTTCCTGTCCAACATTTCCGATTAACTGTACATGATTTTTGATACTACTCATAATTGAAAAATTTAAGATTAAACATTTGATTCAAACTATTTTAAAAGTGATTTACTTATTATACCTAGAGCGTTTTCCTTTTTGTTGTTTTTTAATTTTTGTTCCGTTTCATTTTTGAGAATTTGGTATGATTTCATGATTTCCGGTATTTGATTTACTTCCCACAGAGCCGTCGCTGTCACCTTTTTTTGTTGCTTGCACTTTTACAATATTCAGGCTTGGTAAGACGTATAAATAAGTGGGGCAGGGGCCCCCTGGTTTATGCCGTTGTGCAAGAATGAATGTTGTTTTTTTGCCGTCAAAAAAAGGGGAATGGTGCCGGTTCGGGTAGTGGGTTAAATACCTTGAAGTAGTGTAATTTTAAATTCTGTTGAAGCGGAATAAAACACTATATATCAAATTCAGTTCAAGCGGACTTAATTCACGGTTTTGACTTGCAATGAAGCGTTCCTTCCCAGAGCATCGGGAAAGGTTAGCGGAATGCAAAGTTAAAAGCGGGGATTGTGTTCAAGACATTTTCTAGAGAAGCTCTTTGCCCATAGTGCAGCTTTTAGCGAAATGAATTGGCAATGTGCTGAACGACTAGTGCAGTCTAGGATTTTGAGCTAAGTAATATAAATCTATACTATAGCTATATTTTTCAAAGCATAGCTTAAACTATAGCTACAGAGTACGCTGCTTATAGTCCAAAGCTTATGAGTTTTATTGTGAGGACGGGTTTAATTTCAGTTTTAAATTTGAGAGTATTAGAAATTTCACTCAATTTTGAGTGGTGGTATATTTAGAAGTTACGTATTAAATTTTAGGTAGGATGTTTATAGTTAATGTCAAGTACCTATCTGAAGAAAGGCTTTCCCCTAGTGTAGCCGTCCCTAAAAATAGGAAATACTTCCGGTCCTTTTTAAAATAAACTAATTATTACTTAGTAAAGCATTTCATTTTATTGTAAAAATCACTCTTTTGTAGCGTGTTAAAGAGGGGAAACCCGTATCACTACCTTCAACTATAATGTGATATTCCTCACCTGCTTTGGCGGTTTCGGGTAGTTGTACGGTGGCCAACCCTTTTTCGTCATCATAGGTAACATCAGCGGTGCCATCACCGGCTTCTGCATAGGGCCAGACAGCGAACCAAACTTTATGACCGTCGGGGTCACTGTATGTTGGGTTCAACGTTATTTTTTCTCCTGCTTTGGCCTTTATAGAAGTTCCTTCAAAGACTTTTATTTCCGGGGCATGATTGGCATCCGCAAACGATTTTACTGCCCAATCTGCCCGGGCGGCGAAATCCAATTGCATAGCTTTAATCCAACGGGTCTGTGGATAGCTGGTATCCATCTTACCTGTTTCAGGATTCAAGTCAGAAGCAGCTTCACCATCTTCATAGCGGTACGAGTTATCTACAGATTGCTCAAAACGGCCGCTCCATCCCCCTCTAGAAGGGTCTTCGTAATTGGCCAGACCTACATCGACCAAGTGCAGAAAGGCAGGTGAATCTCCTTCGGAAATAAAATCATATTTTGAAAAACTACCGCGTTCGGTTTGAGTTATCTTTGAGATATCTCCCTCAAAATGGTTAGGGTCGCCTTCCTGTTTTTGTCCATCTCCATAAGAATAATATTTTTCAAAAAGTGGCCCGTGGTTGTTGATAATATTTGGTCCCATAAAAGTGCCTTCCAAATACGGTTGTTGACTTTTCGGTACGACCATTTTCCAAGGATAGGCAAAACACCAAAATTGGTTGGCGTTATAAAATACACGAATCTTGGGCCAGTTGGGACCAATATATTTTTGATAAGTGGCATCTTGATCCATAATGGTATAGATTATCGCCTTTTTGGAAACCTTATCTTTTATGGTCTCCCAATCCTTACTTTTTGAGTAATCCTCTTCAATTGATTTTAAGGCTCGGGCAATGGTATTGGTGCCGCCCCAGGCTTGCAAAAAGATTTCACGCTCGTCATCATCCAATAATTTTTCTGCAATCAATTTCGATCCCTCGGTACGTTTTTCCATCTCGCCTTCAAAATCGATGTTTCCAACTCGGACTAAACTCAGCAGATTTTCAGGGCTCGGATAATCTTTATCATGCAGCAACAAATTCGGATGGACCTTGGCATATTCCGCCAAAAGTTTCTCGATCCATTGAGTGCCCGGCCATCGTAAATCCGTTAAATTTTCGCCATAGATATTGCGGGTCATTTCCATTTCAGAGGTAAAAGGTGTTCCCTTTCCATCTCCTTTCCAATGCCACATCGAGCTCGAATATACCAAGCCTTGGGTTTCGAACTCGTTGGTATACAAAAGGAATCTAATAAAAGTGTCCACATCATCGATTTCACCATCGGTGGTGACAATGGTTCTCAGTTTTTCAGAAACCGTTTGGGCATAGGTCGTTGACGAAAACCCGACATTTATCAGTAAAAGATAAAAACCTATTTTTTTCATTTCAAACGGAATTTTTAGGAAATCAATTTTTATATACCTCGTCCAAAAACAGGTAACGGGCATCGTTTTCTGCATTTTTTGAGCCACTTTCGGTATCGATGACCATCACAGGCGGAGTAGCATCATTGGCTTTGGCATTTGGCCAATCGGGTAGATTTTCCCCGTTTGGATTGCCAGTCTTCACAAAATTGGCGAAAAAGTTCAACATGGTTTCGGAGGCTTTGAAATCATCCGTTGTCCAAGCATAATCGTCCACTAAATTCAAGTTGCCCATGACGTACTCGATTTCGGCGGCATGCGGTGCACCGATGGGTTCGGGCATTTGGGGAGCATCCGAATCTTTTTCGACCGTACCTCCGGCCAGTCCCGAGGCCAAGTTTTTATCTCGTAAGGGCGGGCGAAGTTTGCTGTACAAATAACGGTACACGGGTTGGTCGCTATTCTTCCGATGCAGGTCGAACCACTTCCAGGTACTATACACGATAAATCGGTCGGATGCCAGATCGGTCGCCGAACGTTCTATTTCCTTTTCGGAACCGCTTGGGTATAATTTTAATACTTCGGCATTTTTTTCTGGATAGGTCTCCTTGACCTTGACCACATAATTTTCTTTGGAATAAAGCCCTTGGGTAAACGCCATTCCGGGAATTTCGGCGGAATTCCATCCCAATATTAAAGGTACCTGTGCTTGCTCTTTGGCTTCAAAAATTTCAGGTAGCGATTTTGGTAAAAAATAACCTTCGATGACCATTGGGAAACCAAAGCGTTGAGATGCGTTATATATTTCGTAGATATCGCGAGTAGGTAACTTTCTGAATTCCGTAATACTCGAATATCCGGCATTTTTCAGAAATTCCTGGCCTTGGTTTTCCGCTTCCGCCAGCGGCACCGGTGCCATGGTAGGGTGTATCGCGGCACCACTTTCGCCAATGGCTCCCGCAATCAAATCTTTGCTCAACGGAGAGGCCATATGCACACTTACACCTATAGATCCGGCAGATTCCCCCGCTATTGTCACCCTTTTAGGGTCTCCTCCAAAAGCGTCAATATTCTTTTGCACCCATTGCAAGGCCATGTGCTGATCCATTTGACCATAGTTGCCCGAAGCCTTATAGGGCGATTCTGCACTTAGGTCCGGATGGGCCAAATTGCCAAAAACGTTCAATCTATAATTGGTCGTAACGACCACTATGCCTTTTTTGGCCATGCTTTCGCCATCATAGCGATTTTCCGAAGCATCACCTGCTACATTTCCGCCGCCATAGAAATAGACCATTACCGGTAAATCTTTCATATTCCTTGTGGTGGGTGTCCAAATATTCAGATATAAACAATCTTCGCTCACACCATCGGAGCGTGATTTCATATTGCCAAAGACCATTGTCTGCATGGGACGAGGACCAAATGTTTTTGTTTCTCTTACGCCCTCCCAATTATCCATAGGCTGGGGAGCTTTCCATCGCAATTCTCCAACCGGCGGTTTGGCAAAAGGAACCCCGAAATAAGTTTGGATACCTGTGTGCGTATTGTAGCTACCTTCGATGATGCCGTTTTTAATTTTTGTTTGGACGTCAAAGGAATTTTTGGTCTGGGAAAATATTTTACTGTTCGACATTATTAGGAGTACACTAAGGATAAGAATATTTTTCATGTCAAAATCATTTATTGTCTCAGTTTGTTACAATAATACTTTGTTTTTCCGGATATTTTCGACTTCTTTTGAAAATAATATCATTTTTGGTACAAAAAAAGAAAAAGCAATTACCTTCAATTGAGGAGTTTATGCCCTACTTGGCTTATGATTTCGTCATTTTGGACTTTAATGGCAAACAGCTTCAAATTATTATTTTGGAGTACCACAATACAGGATTTTTCGCCCTTCCGGGAGGATTCGTAAAACACGATGAGCATGTTGTCAGTGCCATTAAAAAGGCTGTGAGGGAACGAGCGGGTCTTGATACTATTTATCTAGAACAGTTTCACACTTTTGGTAGTGCATCGCGCTCTGCCCTCGGATGTCATGAGGACCATTTTAGAGGTCAATGGGATAACCATTGGATGTTGGATCGGTTCATTTCCATCGTCTACTACGCTTTGATAAATTTTAATCATGTATCACCCAAGCCCGACGAACTTTCGGATTCCATTGATTGGTATGTTGTGGTTTAGTTACCTCCATTGATGATAGGCCATCAAGAAATAGCCGAAAATGCCTTGGAGACTTTAAAAGATAATCCTGATAGGAAGTTGGTCGGCATGAACCTTCTGCCCGAAAAGTTAACTATGAAAGAACTCCAAAAAGTCTATGAGGTAATATTTAGTGAAAATTACGCCGGACTATCTTTCAAAAAAAATGTAGAGCATGGATATTTTATTGTGACCCGAGAAGTTGTTCGTGGGTGGGGCACACAACGCACCTTATTTATGTAGTTTTAAGGCTTGTAATCTTTTATAAAAACTAAAATTAAGACCTTTTTAAAATCTGTTATAAAAGTAATGTTGTAGTCTATTTTTTTGAAAAACAAACTGATTTATTCACAACTTCGGTTCTAGTTCAAACTCCGAAATTCACTAGGCGAATGTCCTACCCTTTGTTTAAAGAGCCTTGTGAAATGTTGTGGATATTTAAACCCTAATTCATATGCTATCTCACTTAAAGATTTTGATGGATCAAATACGCGTTCCTTAGCAACTTCTATCAGCTTGTTCTGGATGTACTCTTGGGCAGATTTTCCCGTTTCCTTTTTCACCAAATCTCCAAAATAGTTGGGCGAAAGGTGCATTTTTTCTGCAAAGTAACCCACAGTTGGAGTGCCATTCTTTTGCGGTTTATCGGATGAAAAGTACTGGCTCAACAAAACATCGAATCTCTCCAAAGAACTTATATTTTCTACCTCTCGTGTAATGAATTGTCTATCATAAAAACCAGTGCAATAATCCAAAAAGAGTTCAATGTTGGCTACGATCAACTTTTTACTGTGCTTGTCCAAGTTTTGTTCCAACTCAAACTGTATTTTTTCGATCAAACTTAGAATCACTTTTCGTTCTTTATTGGAAAGATGGAGTGCTTCGTTGCTTGAATAGGAGAAAAAACTATAGCTATGTAATTTTTTTCCCAATTCCGTACCTATCAATAAATCAGGGTGGAATAGTATTGCATACCCCTTGGGCACATAATCAGGGTCAAAACCGCTTAATTCAATGGTTTGACCGGGAGCCATAAAGACAAGGGTTCCCTCATCATAATCGTATGGCTTCCCTCCGTAATACATTTTGCATCCCTTGGCATCCTTCAAGAAAACAGCATAGCAATTATAATGAAAGGCATCATAATCTTTGTTTTCGTAGCCTTCTTTGTTTACGTTCTCAAAATCAACAATACCCACCAAAGGGTGCAACACCTCTTGTTTTCTCAAATTAAGATAATCTCCAACGGTATTTATGTGCAATACATTTTTCATTGACTTCTAACTTTTAGTTAAAGATAGGCCATTGATTACCAGTTATTCAAGCGGTTGGCGTAAAATCTGTAATAGTGGTAGGTATAACCGTAATTTGGGTAAGTTCAAGCATGTGGACAACCTATACTTTTGAAAAAAATTCTTTACCAATACCTTGAGCCACTTGAACAACAAATGAACTTTATGAAAAAACAGTTTCACCATTTACAAATGATTACTCTTTATGTGTTTCGTATGTTACCTGTGTTGGTATGGGGGCAATTGGAATATAAACCGTTTCTTGACAATTTTAGAGGTACGGCAAGTGTTACCCATAATG
Source organism: Croceivirga lutea (assembly GCF_014235875.1). Classification (GTDB taxonomy): domain Bacteria; phylum Bacteroidota; class Bacteroidia; order Flavobacteriales; family Flavobacteriaceae; genus Croceivirga; species Croceivirga lutea. Next base: position 352,143 of record NZ_JACJUK010000004.1, read on the forward strand.
GTATTTCATTGGTACCCTCCTTCTCTTTGGGCGAACCCGCGGCCATTTTTGATGTAAAAATGACCAAGGGAAAATTCAGTTTTGAACCCGATATGCGATTTGCATTGGAAGGTAAACCATGGTCCTTTTTATTTTGGTTTCGATACAAGGCAATTCAAAAAAAACGTTTTACGTTGCGGATCGGGGCGCATCCTGCATTGAATTTTAGAACGGTCAATGTCATTCGTAATGGGGCCAACGAGGAATTGATAGAATCTCGACGCTTTTTGGCATCCGAAATTGTACCCAATTATAAAATTTCTGATAAAGTAAGTGTAGGAATGTACTACCTTACAGCAAGAGGCTTTGATGAAGGACTTAGAAGTTCAGATTTTTTAACAGTTAACGCATCTTTCACAAATTTGTCCATATCAGAAAAGTTATATTTCAATGTATCTCCCCAGGCCTATTACTTGCGTCTTGACGACAAAACGGGGTATTACGTTGTTGCTTTCATAACATTGGCAAAAAAGGATTTTCCACTTTCAATTTCATCGATTTTGAACAAAGCTATAGACACGCAAATAGTTCCAGAGGATGATTTTATTTGGAACATATCCTTGAACTATAGTTTTGGCGGAAATAAAAAAGTCCCTAAAAAGAGCGTCCAGAAAATTTAGTGCCAATATATTTCATTCACTGTCCTGTAAAAAAATATAAAAAATGAAAACAAGAACATTAGGAAAGAATCTGAAAGTATCGGAAATCGGCCTCGGTTGTATGGGGATGAGTTTTGGATATGGCCCTGCGAAGGATGAAAAGGAAATGATTCAGTTGATCCGTAAAGCAGTTGAAATGGGGGTAACCTTTTTTGATACCGCCGAAGTGTACGGACCCTACTTTAATGAAGAATTGGTAGGAAAGGCTTTGAATCCTTTTAAGAACCAAGTACAAATAGCGACAAAATTTGGTTTTGGTTATCAAGATGGAAAAGTGACGGGCTTGGACAGTAGTCCTAACACTATTCGAAATATGGTGGATGCTTCCTTACAGCGTTTACAGGTAGATACTATAGATTTATTGTATCAGCATCGGGTTGACCCAAAGGTTCCCATTGAGGAAGTTGCGGGTACAGTTAAAGATTTAATAGCTGAGGGAAAAGTGCTACATTTTGGACTTTCAGAAGCAGGTGTCGAAGTAATCAAAAAAGCACATTCGGAGCAACCGGTTACTGCCTTGCAAAGCGAATACTCATTGTTTTGGCGGGAGCCGGAAGAAGAAATCATGCCCGTATTGGAAGCATTGGGTATCGGTTTTGTACCTTTTAGTCCCTTGGGGAAAGGATTTTTGACAGGCAAAATAGATAGGAACGCCAGTTTTTCCGATAATGATTTTAGAAGTACCGTGCCTCGATTTTCCAAAGAGAACCTGAGGGATAATTTTGCTTTGGTAGATTTGGTTACGACTTTTGCCAAGGAAAAAGAGGTCACTCCGGCACAAGTTGCTTTGGCTTGGATCCTTTATCAAAAACCATGGATCGTACCCATTCCCGGTACTACAAAGTCTTCAAGGCTGGAAGAAAATTTAGGGGCGACCGGTATTACTTTTACAGATGGGGAACTGCAACTAATTACAGAGGCCACCTCAAAGATTGATTTGGTGGGTGAACGCTATTCCGAAGCGAATCAGAAAATGATAAACCGATAGTAAGTAGCGAAAAATTAAAAATAATAGCAAAAGGATGAAACAGCTTATAACAATTGGTATTGCCATAGTGATTACTGCGTTTCTTGGCGTCACAAATCAAGTGAATGCCCAATCCAAGGATAATACAACCGTGAATTTGGATGCGAAGCAACAATCCATAATTGCCATTGCCTCACTCACCGCAAAAGGCAACCTGCAAACTTTGGAATCCGCTTTAACGGAAGGTCTGGATGCAGGATTGACCGTAAGAGAAATCAAGGAAGTTATGGTGCATCTATATGCCTATTGTGGATTTCCAAGGAGCTTACGTGGTTTACGGACATTTATCAAAGTTTTGGACGAACGTAAGGCCGAAGGAGTTGACGATCAGCTAGGAGCGGAAGCTACTCCAATAGAAGATAACCGTACAAAATATGAACGGGGAAAAATTAATTTGGAAACCTTGGTACAGGCCAAGTTGGACGGTCCTCCAGCGGATTATGCCCAATTCGCCCCTATCATCGAAGTTTTTTTGAAGGAGCATCTATTTGCGGATATTTTTGATCGGGACATTTTGGATTATCAGCAAAGGGAACTGGTCACGGTTTCCGTTTTGGCAACGATCGGCGATGTGGAACCCATGTTGCGTTCGCACATGAACATCTGTTTAATACAGGGTATCACGCCAACTCAATTACAGGAATTACTCGATGTAGTGGGGAAAAATATAGATCATGAAAAAATCGATTCGGCCAAAAAAGTATTGAACGAATTATTGGAATCTAAAAAGTAGTAAGGAAATGAAATATATAGGATTATTCATTTTAATGAGTCTGTTATCAATACATCAGTCGATTAGGGCACAAAGCGAAAAAAACCCTTTTGGATTGGTATATAAGGGAGCAATTACGGAGAATGTGGATAGAAAAGTCAACATACATCCTGTTACCTACAAACTGAACGGAATCGATATTGCGGCCAATGTTTATACACCAGCCAATTATGACCGGAAAAATAAATATCCGGCAATAACAATTGCACATCCTAACGGAGGGATAAAGGAACAGACAGCAGGCCTATATGCACAGCATTTGGCAGAGGCCGGTTACATTACTATTACGGCAGATGCTGCTTATCAGGGTGCAAGTGGGGGCCAGCCGCACCATACGGACAAACCCCAATTTCGTACCGAAGATATCCGAGGAATGGCCGATTTTATTTCACAGTATCCTGGGGTCGATAGAGAACGTTTAGGTGCTTTGGGCATTTGTGGCGGCGGAGGCTATACGTTGAAAGCGGTCCAATCGGATAAACGGTTTAAAGCAGTGGCAACCCTGAGTATGTTCAATACAGGAATTGTACGAAAAAATGGGTTTTTGAGTTCGCAGATTTCGACCATTCAAAAAAGGCTAAAGCAAGCTTCAAAGGCAAGAGCACAGGAGGCTGGGGGCGGCGAAATCGTTTATTCCGGTGTAGACGGTATTACCGACGAAGAACTAGCAAAAGTTTCAACGCTTTTTTATCGTCAAGGCTATGAATATTATTTTAGGACCCACGCCCACCCCAATTCGACGTTTCTTTACACCACAAGCAGTTTAATGGATTTAATGGCTTGGAATGCTACCGACGATATTGAGCTCATAGACCAACCTTTATTAATGATTGCTGGCAGCAATGCCCAAACACTATATTTGACCTTGGATGCTTTTCCAAAGGCGACCAATGCGAAAAGCAAGGACTTGTTCCTTATCGAAGGTGCAACGCATATAGAAACCTATTGGAAGCCAGAATATGTGAATCAAGCCGTAAATAAATTAGTGGACTTTTACCAAAACCATCTTTCAACTACAGACCTATGAACAGAAAAAATCTTTTAGCGATTATATTGATGGGAACGTTTATATTTTCCTGCAAGCAGGCAGCCGAGAAAAATCAAACCGTCGATTTGAATTCCCAACAAGAATTGATTTTCCCTAAAGGGGAAAAGGTCACGAACAACAATTTCATTGGGGATGTATGGGTACATATGCAAGTGATGGCGGATAGTGTGAACCAAAATTCAGTGGGAACGGTAACCTTTGATCCCGGGGCTAGGTCCAACTGGCATTCACATCCCAACGGACAGATTATTATGTCTTTAGATGGCGAAGGCTATTATCAGGAAAAAGGTAGTGAGAAAAGAATACTACGAAAAGGCGATGTGGTCAAATGCCCTGCAAACACCCCGCATTGGCACGGTGCAAGCGCAGAAAAACCGTTCATACAAATCGCTATAACAAGTAGAGTTGACGGTCCAACGGAATGGCTACATCCTGTGACCGAAGAACAATATTTAAATGGAAATTAAGAAGTACCTCTATACTTTCAAATTAATAAAATTTTAGTGATGAAAAATATCAAGACAACATTGTTATTGCTTTTAATGGTTCAATTATTGGTAAATGATGCTTATGCTCAAAAGCAGCCCATTACCCTTGTAGAACAAGGCAGTTTTACCGTGGGCGGTAGCGTTAAAACCAGCCCCGGTACTTTTGACCCAATTGCCCATGGGGCATTCAACCCTTCCAATCAGGCTACCGAAGGACAAACCTTGCATGGAGACCATGCCACTGTTTTTTATCAAATTCCTGATAGTTCAAAAAAATTACCCTTGGTTTTTTGGCATGGGTATGGACAGAGCATGCGTACTTGGCAAACGACCCCAGATGGCAGGGAGGGATTTCAAACACTATTTTTAAGGCGTAATTTCCCCATATACCTTATTGACCAGCCCCGTAGGGGATTATCAGGAAGGAGCACGGAACCTACTACGATTTCGGCAGCCACGGATGATCAGTTGTGGTTTGGGATATTTAGATTGGGAACGGGAAGCACATTTTATCCAGATGTTCAGTTTTCTGATGATCCAGAAGCGCTGAACCAGTTCTTTAGGCAAATTACCCCGGATACGGGACCGTTGAACATCAACCTCAACACAGAGGCGGTTTCCACGCTGTTCGATAAGATTGGACCAGGTGTTTTGGTCACCCATTCCCATAGTGGTGGCCAAGGTTGGTTGACGGCCTTAAAAAATGGGAACATAAAAGGCATTGCATCCTATGAACCCGGTAGTAATTTTGTCTTTCCAGAAGGGGAAGTCCCTGAGACCATCCCCTATGTGGGAGGGGCATTAAGTGCGAGAGGCGTACCCATGACAGAATTTAAACGATTGACGGAAATTCCCATTGTTATTTATTATGGGGATTATATACCCAACGAACCTGTAGCGCATCCTGGTCAGGAACAATGGCGAGCCGCCTTGCAAATGGCAAAGCTTTGGACGGCCACAGTGAATAAGCATGGGGGTGATGCCACCTTGGTACACCTTCCAGAAAAGGGTCTTAAGGGAAATACCCATTTTCCAATGTCTGACCTGAACAATGAAAAGGTGGCCGTATTGTTAGCGGAATGGCTAAAAGAAAAAGGGTTGGATAAAAAATGACACTATGCTGACTAAAAAATTGGGGCTGTTGTTGGTATTACTGCATCTGTCTTTAATTGGTTTCGGGCAAAGCGATGATGCCCTAAAAGCGGATACTGATCAAGGGAAAATGATGGTTCGCATTGCGGAACTTGAAATTGGGACGGACTATTTGGATGAATATTTAGAGATACTGAATGAGGAATCGGAAGCATCACTTATGCTGGAGCCCGGGGTAATCTGTATTTACCCCATGTTTCAAAAGGAAAATCCTACACAGATACGACTTTTGGAAATTTATGCCAATCAGGAGGCTTACGAATCGCATTTGAAAACACCTCATTTTCAAAAGTACAAAACAACCACGGCAGAAATGGTAAAGGATTTAAAACTGATCGATATGGAAGCTATTGATCCTGAATCGATGTCTTTGGTTTTTAAAAAATGCAAGTTCTAGTTCGAAATGGGCGAATAACTTTGGATGCTGGAAACTATTAGTTCAACATCCGATACTCCTGAGGGATATACTCCACCATTTTCTTAAAAAGTCTTTTGAAATGCTGTGGATATTAAAAACCAAGATCGCATGTAATTTTATTTAACGATTTATCAAGGTCGGATATTTTTTGTTTCGCTACATGAATCAGGTTATCCTCAATGTTTTTCTTTCATCTAACTTCCTTCTGTTAAATCATGTTCACCATTCAGTGGGTACCCTGTACCTAAATTTAAATTCGGAACAATAATCATCGACCCATATCTAATCTTTTGTATTGGACATAGAAGAAAACTGTTGTTCGAATTTAGTTAATGCTTTGTGAACAAATGGTTTATACCCCTGTAATCCGTAATAATGGTAGGTGAATCCGTAATTGTGGTAAGCCTATCCTATGAATTATACCATAGCTTTGGAAAAGGTAATTTATAATTTAAAACAATTAAATAAAACAAAATGAGAGCATTATTGATAGGCTTGTTTATAGGTGTGCTAAGCATATCTTCCTTTGCGCAAGAAGCTATTTTTCCTATGGGGGCAAAAGCGAAAAACGTACACCATACCGGTGATATTTGGCTTACGCATGTTGTAGATGCTGATGAAACTTTTAAACATAACGTAGCACAAGCGGTTTCAGCACCTGGAGCATTTCTTAACTGGCATTTACATCCAGATGGCCAACAATTGTTGATCACTAACGGAGTAGGTTTTTATCAAGAAAGAGGAAAGGAAGTACAAGTAATGCGAGCTGGTGATGTAATCAAATGCCTTCCCAACGTAGAACATTGGCATGGTGCCACTCCTAAAAGTGCAGTAACCTATTTGGCGATAGGCGGGCCAACACCTACCGAATGGACAGACGAACTTAGTGCTGAGGATTATAACAACATACCGCTTCCTGAAATTAACAATTCAAGTCTTGAAAATGAGATCAAGGAACTTTCCAAGGCCAAATGGAAATGGATGGCCGATAAGGATGTGGACAAGTTGGCCAATTTGTTTCATGACAAATCAAGGTTTGTACACATGAGCGGCTCCTGGAAAAAGGACAGGGAATTGGAAATCATCGAGACGGGAAGCATTTGGTATAAAAATGCCGATGTACAAGATGTGGTCGTGGAAACTTTTGATGATGATACTGTGGTACTTTGGAACAGAATAACACTTACGGCCCATGTTCGGGGAAATGATGTAACTACTGAATTTACGGTCACCGAATTCTATAAAAAAGAAGGCGACGATTGGAAATTATTGGACCTCACCTTTAGTAGCGTTCGTGATACCCATGAAATTGCACATTAATACTTCAGAACTAATAATTTATAAAAATGAACAAAAAAATAATACTAAGTCTATTGGTCATGCTCATCACAGGACAAGTCGCCCTTGCCCAATCGACTGATTTAGAAAAGGAAATCAGAGAGCTGTCCACCCAAAAATGGCAATGGATGGCCGAGAAGGATGCCGATAAATTGGAAGACCTTTTTCATGACAAGGCCAAGTTCGTCCACATGGGCGGCACGTGGGGAAAGGACCGCGAAGTAGAAATCATTAGAGGTGGGTTCATCCACTATAAAAAAGCCGATGTCCATGAAGTAATGGTCGAAGTCTTGAATGATAATACCGTTATACTTTGGAACCAAATTACACTGTTGGCAGTAGTCGGCAGCAATGAAGTGACCAATCCCTTCATGGTAACAGAGGTCTATGTAAAAGAAAATAACAATTGGAAATTGGCCGATTTGACCTTTAGCAAAACAATGACAAGGGAATAACTTGAACAACGTAATTTAATATACACAAAAATGAAAAAATACATTTTAGGATTGGTGGTACTTCTTGGAGTTACTATTTCCGCGCAAGAAAGTACACCCAAAGTAAAGACCGAATTAGGAGTAATTCGAGGCGTCCAGGAAGATGGTGTTGATAGCTTTAAAGGAATACCCTTCGCTGCTCCTCCAGTTGGTGAGTTCCGTTGGAGAGCCCCTCAACCATTATCCCCTTGGGAAGGTGAATTGGATGCTACGGAGTACGGTGCAAACTGCGCACAGTCCGGATGGGGCGGTGCCCCGGGAACCATTAGTGAAGGTTCATCCGAAGATTGCCTGTACCTGAATGTGTGGAAACCCGCTGATGTAAATTCGGGTGCGAACCTGCCGGTCATGGTTTGGATTCATGGTGGAGGCTTTGTTGGAGGAAGTGGTTCCGGAGCTGGAATCGCGGGTGATGAATTTGCGAAGAAGGGAGTGGTTTTAATCACCATTAATTACCGTTTGGGGCGTTTGGGCCATTTTGCATTTCCTGCTTTAAGTGCAGAACATCCTGAAGAACACAAGGGTAGCTATGCTTATATGGATCAGATTGCGGCACTTCAGTGGGTACAAAAGAACATTGCTGCCTTTGGCGGAAATCCAGATAATGTGACAATTTTTGGTTTTTCTGCCGGAGGGGTTTCCGTACATTCTTTGATGACCATTCCAGATGCGAAGGGACTTTTCCATAAGGCCATTAGCGAATCTGGAGGCGCCCGTGACGGAGTACTTACCGGAAGACCGATTAGAGAGGAAAATGCTTCCCCTTTTTATCCCGTTTCCGCGGAGACCATCGGTATCAATTTTGCTAAAAAACATGGCATAGATGGTACCGATGCCGATGCCTTGGCCAAGCTGCGTGCATTGCCTGTAGAAGAAATTGTGGATAGCGGTCAAGAAACGGATGGTGAAGGAGGCCCTAGAATCTATTCAGGACCAATATTGGATGGCAAATTAGTAACGGAAACTGCCGAAAGTGCCTACAACGCTGGTAGACAAATGCAAATACCGTTGATGATCGGATCTAACAGCGCCGAAATTGGGGGTGGCTTTGTCAACAACAGTAAGACAAAAGAAGAACTGTTTTCACTTTTTGGCGATTTTAAGGAAGAAGCGAAGGCTGCCTATGATCCTGATGGTACCAAAGATTTTGAAGAGGTGATTACCAAGTTCAATACCGATTGGGTGTGGGGAGAACCGGGACGTTTTGCCGCTAGGGCTTTTGCGGAGAAAGGGGAACCCACGTTTATTTATCATTTTGGTTTTGTACCCGAACCTATGAAAGAAAGAATGAAATACGGTGCCGGCCATGGTTCCGAAGTTGGCTATGTGTTTAATAATCTTGATGCACGTTGGGGTAATCCAGAGACAACTCCTGAAGATAAAAAAGTGGCGGAAATCATGAATGGGTACTGGGTAAATTTCGCCAAGACCGGAAACCCGAATGGAGATGGATTACCAAACTGGCCAGTCTATACTAAAAATGCAGGTGAAATTATGGATATACAGTTAGATGGTGAAGCCGTTGGAAAACCAGATCCAAGAAAAGCAAGATTGGATGTCGTTGAAAAGGGGGTTAAACTCAGAAACGAATTACAATCACGAGGAATTTAGCCCATTTATTGGGTTTTAAAATATTACGATAACAGCATATTGGCATGGAAAAGAATAGTAATTCAGTAAACAGAAGAAATTTTATATCTAAATCCGCCCTTCTGGGAGCGGGTATGGTGGCAGGCCCAATGGCCTTTGCCAATGGGAAAAATTCACCTGGTACAATTGAGGGTTTAAAAGCAGCTTCCAACCCTGAAAAGCGGATGTTGGGCGCACTTGAGGTCTCGGCAATCGGTCTGGGCTGTATGAGCATGAAAAGTGGCAGCTACAATCCACCAAGAGATACCAAGGATATGATTCCCGTAATCCGTGGGGCTTATGATTTGGGTGTTACCTTTTTTGATACCGCCGAAGTGTACGGCCCGTTTACAGATGAGGAACTGGTAGGCGAGGCACTGCAACCCATTAGGGACAACGTGGTCATTGCCAGTAAATTCGGGTTTGACTTTTCAAATGGAAAAAGGGCAGGTAGAAATAGCAAGCCAGAGCATATTAAAAGCGCTGTAGAGGGCATGTTGAAACGCCTTCGTACCGATCGAATCGATTTGTTGTATCTGCATCGTTTGGATCCAAACGTTCCGATTGAAGAGGTTGCCGGAACGGTCAAGGATTTGATAAAGGAAGGGAAGGCGCTCCATTTCGGACTTTCCGAAGTTTCACCAACGACCATTCGAAAGGCCCATGCCGAGCAGCCCGTTGCTGCCCTTCAGAGCGAATACTCCATTATTCAGCGTGCCCTTGAAAATGAAGTAATAGATACCTGTGGAGAATTGGGCATAGGATTTGTGCCATGGGGACCGGTCTGTCGTGGATTTTTAGGCGATAAGTTCAACGAGCATAGCCGTTTTTCTAGTGACTCCCGCTTATCTCAAGTACCCTATTTTACACCAGAAGCTATTGAAGCTCACATGGAGGTGCTCAGGCTGGTACGCGAATGGGGTCGAAAAAAGGATGCCACTCCGGCCCAAATAGCATTGGCGTGGGTCATGGCACAAAAACCTTTTATTGTTCCTATTCCAGGAACTACGAAACTGCATCATGTGAAACAGAACCAAGGTGCACTGAACGTTACTTTTTCCGATACGGAATTAAAGGAATTCAGGAATGCTTTGGAGAAGATACAACTGGTAGGTGTCCGTGGGCCGGAAACTGCCTTGGTAGATCAATAGAAGAATACGTCAAAAAAACTGTAGTTATCGATATTGAAAATATGGATTCGTCCCTCTCAACAAATCAAAAAACCTATATTCAAATAGCCCAAAATTTTTTGATGCAACTGAGCGGACAATTCCCCATTACAGAGGACACACAACCCATAAAGTTGCGCAAAGCCTCAGATTTTGCGGATATTTTAAATATTCATGTAAATCACTTGAATAGGTCCGTCAAGTTGTATACTGGAAAAACGACTACCCAAAATATAAATGAACGTTTTATTCAGGAAGCAAGGGCATTGGTCAAAAGAAATGACTGGTCAATTACTACCATAGCTACAGTCTTAGGATTTAGGGAAGTAAATCATTTTAGCACCTTTTTTAAAAAACATGTAGGACATACGCCAACAGATTTCAGAAAATTGAAAATTAAAAAATGATAATATCTCGTTTACTATTTATTATTTTCTTGGTATCCGGATGGTGTAGTGCCCAAGGGTACGAGAATAAAGCGGACAACATATTGATTGTCTATTTATCAAGAACAAACAATACTAAGGTTGTGGCCGAAATGATCCATGAAAATTTGGGCGGTGATCTGGTGGCACTGGAATTAAAAAATCCTTATCCGCAAAACTACAAGTCGATTGTGGAACAAGTGGCAGAAGAAAATCGTACCGGGTTTCTTCCGCCCCTAAAAACACAGATAAATATGGACAAGTATGATACCGTTTTTTTAGGCTTCCCCACATGGGGAATGCAACTGCCTCCACCAATTAAAAGCTTTTTGACCCGGCACGACCTTAAGGATAAAACGGTCATTCCTTTTAACACCAATGCTGGGTACGGTATTGGCAGTACCTTTCGAACGGTGGAAAGCCTTTGCTCCGATTGCAACATTTTAGAAGGGTTTGCGGTAACCGGGGGTATTGAGAGAGATGGAATTTACTTGGCCATAAAAGGGAACCGTAAAGTAGAAGTGAAGGAATTACTTGTGGAATGGCTTGAAAAGCTTAAACCACTGACTATCAAAAACTAAAAACAATTAAGATTTTGACTAAGTAGGTAAAAACTGTTTGAATTTCGTAAGCAACACCCAATATATAATCTTTATTTTTAAGTAAATTTTTTAAAAATGGCAATATTCAACTTAAACATCAACGGAGAAACGAAAGAAGTCGACGTTGACCCGGCAACACCTATGCTTTGGGTGCTAAGAGACCATATTAAATTGGTAGGTACTAAATATGGTTGCGGTATTGCTCAATGTGGTGCCTGTACGGTGCATTTAGGTGACAATGCGGTACGTTCTTGCCAATTACCTGTTTCGGCTGTTGGGGAGCAAAAAATCACGACCATTGAAGGACTGTCGGAACATGGTGATCACCCTGTACAAAAAGCTTGGCTGGAAATCGATGTACCCCAATGCGGATATTGCCAGGCAGGGCAGATAATGTCGGCCTCGGCCTTGTTAAAAAGGAATCCCAATCCGTCGGACGAAGAAATTGAAAGCGCTATGAACGGGAATATCTGTAGGTGTGGTACATACACGCGAATCAAAAAAGCAATAAAAACAGCCGCTAGTTCGGAAAACGTTTAATCAAAAAAATTAGGAGATGACAAAGCTAAAGACGCATATGGGACGTAGGGCCTTTATCAAGAATACAAGTTTGGCAAGTGGCGGTTTGGTACTTGGCTTTAGTATTTTAAACTCCTGCAAATCTGAGCAGGCAAAAGAGATGGCGGTTAGGGAAATGCCCAAAGAATGGTTCGAGATGAATTCGTATTTGAAAATTGGGGATAACGGGGTTGTAACCATTTATACGCCCAATCCGGAATTCGGTCAGAATATCAGGACATCTATGCCCATGTTGGTAGCAGAAGAGTTAGATGTAGATTGGAAAAATGTACTGGTTGAACAGGCGCCCTATCATGCGGACAAATATGGATTTCAATTTACGGGGGGCAGTAGGGGAATAAGTGCCCGATGGGAACCGCTTAGAATGGCCGGAGCAACCGCAAGGCAGATGTTGATAGCGGCGGCGGCAGAAACCTGGCAGGTACCCAAGGAAGAGGTTACCGCAGAAGCAGGAGTTTTGCAACATGCAGCCACTAAAAAATCGGCCGGTTACGGAGAAATGGCTTCAGTTGCAGCAACACTTACCGTACCCGAAGAAGTACAACTAAAAGAGGTAAAGGATTTTAAACTGGTCAGCCGTTCGCAAAAAAATGTAGATGCAAAAAGCATTGTAACCGGTAGGCCTTTATTTGGCATGGATATTCAAGAGGAAGGAATGTTGATCGCCATGATCGAACATCCACCAGCTTTTGGTTTGACCTTAAAATCAGTGGATGGTGAAGCGGCCAAAGCTATGCCTGGAATCAAGGATGTGGTTACGATCAAGAGTTTTAAGGACGGATATGAAAAAGGCGGTTTCGACACCAACGCTTTTCCTGAATTGGTTGCGATAGTGGGCAACTCTACTTGGGAGGTGATGCAAGCTAAAAAGAAATTAAAAGTTGAATGGCAACCCATTACCGCCTATTCGGAAACAATCGCTGGGTTTGGTGGAAAACAAACGATTAACATACCCGCAGGACTGGAATCTACCACGACCCATAAATCAAAAATGGAAGCACTTGCTGCAAAACCGGGAAAAGTTGTCCGAAAAGATGGAAATCCAGAAGTAGCCTTCAAAAATGCAACAAAAATTTTGGAAAGAAGTTACTCGGCGCCTTTTCTTGCTCATAATAACATGGAGCCCTTGAATGCTTTTGCCCATGTAGCAGGCGATAAGGCGAAAATTGCAGCACCAATACAGATTCCGTCTTTTATCATCCCTACAATTGCTAGTAGTCTGGGAATACCGAAAGAGAATATTGAGATGGACCTTCCAAGAATGGGCGGTGGTTTTGGCCGCAAGGCCTATGCCCACTTTGTGGTGGAAGCGGCTTTGATTTCACAAAAAGTCAATGCACCTATCAAGTTAGTATATAGCCGTGAAGACGATATGACCAATGGTATTTATCGCCCAACGTATCACGCAACCTATCGCGCGGCTTTTGATGAAAACAATAATTTAACGGCATTACATGTGAAGGCTGGCGGAGTGCCGGAGAGTCCATTGTTCGCCAATCGTTTTCCGGCAGGGGCCATTGATAATTATATGGCAGAAGAGTGGACCATTGATTCCAACATTTCCATAGGTGCCTTTAGAGCTCCACGATCTAATTTTATGGCCGGTGCCGAACAAGCGTTCTTGGATGAAGTTGCTGAAACCATGGGCAAGGACGCCATTCAATTTCGCTTGGACCTGCTAAAACGCGCCAAGGAAAATCCTGTAGGCGAACGGAATGATTATGATGCTGATAGGTACGCCGGAGTCCTGGAATTGGTTCGTGAAAAATCGGCTTGGAAAGAAAATGATGCAACGAAACATCGAGGAGTGTCGGCCTATTTTTGCCATAACTCCTATGCGGCGCATGTACTGGATTTAAAGATGGAGAACGGTAAACCCGTAGTAGAAAAAGTAGTTTGTGCCATTGATTGTGGAGTGGTGGTAAATCCTGATGCAGCAACAAACATGGCCGAGGGAGCCATTACCGATGGTATTGGTAACGCCTTTTATGGGGAATTGACCTTTCAGGATGGGGTGCCACAGAAAAACAATTTCCACCAATATCAAATGATCCGCATGAAAGAGGCACCGAAAGAAATCGACGTACATTTTGTGCAGAATAAAATTGACCCAACAGGTATGGGTGAGCCTCCGTTTCCCCCTGTTTTCGGTGCGGTAGCCAATGCCTTATATAAAGCCACGGGGCAACGGCATTATAGTCAGCCATTTATAACAAAAAAGGAAGTAGTAGGATAATGGGATTATATCACATGTAGAAGAGGGTGACCCTTTAAAAACGGCGATTGTAAGGCGTTCATTTATTTGCGGATTCATATTTAAAAAAATGGTCTTAAGAATTGAACCTTTTACAGGATTTTACCGATTTCCTGGATCTGTTCTTTTTAACGGCCGTTTAAAAGAACAGATGGTGTCCATGTTATGAACTCATAAACACAATTTTAGAATTCTTTGATTTAGTCACTAGAGTTTAATTGATATTCTGCATAAAGTGCTGCACCAATAATACCGGCATCATTTTCAAAATGGGCCACTCGTAAGGGAACATCAACTGACAAATACCTACTAAACTTTTCATATTTCTTACTTAATCCCCCTCCAATGATAAAATGGTCTGGAGATGTTACCCTTTTCAAATGTGTAAGGAAGTAATCAAATCGCCCTGCCCATTCTTTCAATTTCAAACCATCTTTTTTCCTTGCCAGTCCAGAAGCAAAAAATTCAATTGGTTCTCCATTTTTATATAATACACGGCCCATTTCGATATTTGGAATTAAAATACCATTGTAAAAAATTCCTGTGCCCAAACCTGTGCCAATGGTTACCATAATCACTTTACCTTTTAGACATCTGCCAACACCTAATTGCATTTCCGCCAAACCCGCTAAATCGGCATCATTTCCTAAATGGAATTTGGTCTTGGGACATGCGGCCTCAAAGAGTTCATCAACTTGTACACCTACCCAGTCATTGGTCATATTTCCTGCTGTCTTACATTTACCATCAACAACTACCATGGGAAAGCTGCAACCGATAACACCCTTCCAATTTAACCGACTAACTAATTCTTCAACTGTTTTTGCTATTGCTCCGGGAAGTGCGGGCTTCGGAGTCGCAAGCCAGAGTCTTTCTGAAATTAATCTTCCGCTTTCTGTTTCTACTATCGCCCCTTTAATTCCCGAGCCACCGATATCTAATCCTAAGATTTCCATAGTGTCATTTAAAACTTAAAAAAGCACGGGAAAGAAATCCCGTGCCTTTCAAACTAACAAAACTAACTCAACTTATTATACAGTTTTTTGAAAATTTAATATCCTGGATTTTGAACATAAAGACCTCCTGTAAAATCGATTTCCCTCTGTGGTATAGGATAATATTCATCTCTACCTGCTGTAAAATTGGCGTTAGCAAGAAAATCTCTTTTAGTCTTTTCTTCTGCCAAATATGCATTTAGTGTTTCCTCCGCAATTCCCCATCTAACTAAGTCATACCACCTATGCCCTTCCATGGCAAACTCCAATCTTCTTTCGAACATTAATGCCTTCCATGCAAAATCCTTGGTTGGGAAGGAGTTATAAGTTCCAATAGCGTAAATATCTGTTGCACCTGCATCCAACGGTCTTTGTGTACTTGCTGCAGCACGACTCCTGACTTGATTTATGATGGGCAAAGCTTCGTTCCATCGATCTAATTGAATCAAGGCTTCAGCCTTCCAAAGAAGAACATCGGCATACCTGATAAAATCCACATTCTTTGATGTACCTACAAATGGCCCTTCTTTTACATAGCACGAGCAATCAGGAGCTTGTTGCTCTTTCATATTTCCAAAATAACCATAAACACCAGGATCTCTGGCCCAACTGAAATTATAAACCATATCTCCTGATTCACTTACCGTATTTCTGTATTTAAACGGTCTTCCCGGTATTCCCACAGTATGGTCAATCCTTGGGTCAACACTCAAACCACTGTCGGGAGGTGTTGTGCCATTGGCGTCTACATTGGTGAAAATGTCAGTATCGTTGAAGGTATCTAGCAGTGGTAATCCCGCAGCATCAGTCTTAAATGAATTCACCATATTCTGACTGGCCAAATGAAATCCACAGCACCCATAAAGGCCTGTGCCGTGTGGCGAATTTAAACCAGTTACGAAACTAACTCTACCAACGGTTGTACCGTCATTGATAGAAAACTGGGCCGCCCAGATAGATTCCGGTCCATTATCAAAACCATCCAAGAAATTTTCTCCAAAATCCGGTTGTAGACTCCCGGTAACTTCATCAGCGTAATCAATCACCTCTTGTAAACGTGCGGTATTAATATTGGTTACTTGGTGTTGGTCATTCTGCTCATAAGCTTGATATAAACGTAATTTTGCCAAATAAGCTGCAGCTGCATTTCGGTCTGCCCTACCCACTTCATCTTGAGCTTGTGGTAGATTGTCATACGCGAAAAGAAAATCCTCAGCAATCGTATTCCATAACGCATCATTATCCACATCATTTGAAGTTTGAGCAATCTCTTCCTGTGTTAAATTTTCCGTGATATATGGGATTTTCTTAAAAATTAATTTAAGCATAAAATGAGAATGAGCCCTTAGAAAGCGTAATTCTGCCTGTCTAGTAGTTTTTTGAGCATATTCACCATCCGGGATATCATTAATTACAGATAGTGCAAAGTTCGCCCTAGAAATCGCCTTATAATAATCGGTCCACGTTCTAGGTGCCATCCAATCTCCCATATCTGCGATAGTGAGATTATATTGTTCATATTTATCAACAACGTCAACATCACCTCGGCCACCACCACCTTTATAGGCATCGTCCGAACGTACACTACCATAAACCCATTGATGTGTTAATGGTCCAATCATTTCATCATTTGCAATTCCTGCATATGCAGCAATGACCAAAGATTCTGCATTCTCAGCAGTTGCCACGTTTTCACTAGACAAAACACCTTCTGGTTCATATTCCAAATAGTCATCGGAACATGAAGTGAACACTAAGGCTGTGTACATCACTATAACTAATATTTTATTATATTTCATGATTGTCAATTTTTTATTAAAAGTTAATGTTCAAGCCTACGGAATACACGGTAGGTACGGGAATTCTATTTACATCTATTCTTTCAGGATCGGCTCCTATATATCCTTTAGGAGTAAACCAAAATAAATTCTCCCCTTGTAAATAGATTCGAAGTCCGGTCATACCTGCCATCTTACCTAAAATATCAGTTGGCAATGAATATCCTACTTGTAAATTTCTAATTTTAAAATAGGAATTGTTTCTAAAGATATAGTCTGAAGTATCCGTAAAATTGTTCACCAATGATAATGAAGGTATTGTAGAGCTTGTGTTTTGTGGTGTCCATGCGTTTAAGACTCCAAGACCTGCATTATCTCTTCCTTGAACAAAATTGTTCCAAAACATATAGGAATCAACTCCTATACGACCTGCAACTCCTGAACCGAAGACTGAAAAATCGAAATTTTTGTAACCTACATCCAATCGAATACCATACTCCAAATCAGGAAGGGTATTACCAATAAAATCACGGTCATTACTATCGATAACGCCATTATTGTCTACATCCACTATTTTTATACCACCTGGTCTAGCATTACCAGTTTGTACACCTCCTGTGGGATGTGCATCAACATCTGCCTGACTTTGAAACAGTCCGTCTGTACGATAACCGAATATAGCTGTTTGCGACTGTCCAAGGATTGAGTTTTGGGCAGTACCGGGAAATGCTGCTCTAACTTCTTCTGGTAGAAAGGTAATTTCATCCTTGAAGGCACCAAAATTTGTAGAAACCCCTAAAGAAAATCCATTATCCCAAACATTGGAATATCCAACATTAAATTCCCAACCTTTAGCGGCCGTTGCGGCACCGTTCAATACTCGTTGTTGTCCTTCGCCTATAACGGAGGCAATTGGAGGAGTAGTCAAAATATCCGTAGTTTCCCTTGTAAAATAATCGAAGGAACCGCTTATTTTGTTATTTAAAAACCCAAAATCGATACCATAATTCCATTCTTTGGTAGTTTCCCACTTTAAATTAGGGTTAGGTGCTTGAGTAGAAACAAAACCTGATGGTAATGTACCTGTGTTATTACCATTAATGTCATATGCTGTACCAACATTATAGTAAATTTCAAAAAACCCACCGGTCAATTGTGCTTGGTTTTGACCATATCTTGATTCGTATAAACCGAATCTTGCAGTATTACCAATTTCTTGGTTTCCTACTTCTCCATAACCTGCCCTAAGCTTTAAATTGGAAATCAATTCACTATCCTTTAAAAAATCTTCCTGACTAATTCTCCAACCCAAAGTTGCGGCCGGAAAAATACCATATCTATTGTTAGCTCCAAACCTTGAGGAACCGTCTCTACGGATTGTAAAGGATGCCAAGTATTTATCATCAAATGAATAGTTTAATTTCCCAAATTGTGAAGCGAGGCTGTATTGGGTAGATATACCATTATTTGTTCTCGCACCGGTTGCGGCGGAAAGCACAAAATAAGATTCTTGTTCTACTGCAAAATCATCTGCTTGCGCAAAAATAGTATCAAAATCTTCTCTTATAGACTCAATACCCAATAGCGCTCCAAATCTGTGTTTCCCAACTTCTAAATTATAATTCAACGTATTTGAAAAAGTTAATGTTCTCAATTTATTGGTGTCAAAAATTAACCTGTTATTACTTCGAGTAACAAAACCGTTAAATACTTTTGGCTCTATATTTTTCCTTTTGAAGTCGCTGAAATCTATGCCTAAACTAGAGCGAAATTTTAGGTTATCAAGAATACTTATCTCAGCAAAAACATTTCCAAAGAAGTTGTTTTTAGTAGCATTGTCCCATCTGTTCAAATATTGCATCAATAACGGATTGTTCCTATCTGAATACCCCGCTCCCAAAGGCCCAGCAAATTCACCATTCGCATCATATACAGGAATTGTTGGTGCCAAGGTAATAGACAAACCTGTAGTGGGTGCACCACCAACATCACTTGCAACCAAGGTTTCATTGGATGTTGAAATTTGAGTATTAACACCAAATTTCACCCTGTCGTTGAAAAGGTTAGTGGTACCATTAATTTTTGCAGTATATCTATCATAACCAGTATACTTTAACATACCAGTATTCTTTAGATAGCCTAGATTTATCAATAAAGAGGATTTTTCCGAACCCGCAGAAACGGTAACTTCGTTATTGAAAACATATCCTGTTTCATAAACTTCGTCTTGCCAATCCGTATTACCCGCCGGTACATCTGGGTTCCCACCAACAAAAGGCTGAACAGCTACACCGTTAAGAACTGGATTAGTAAAATCATTGTTCCAATCAAAATTGTATATTTCACCATAGCCCGCATTTGGATCTGCGCCATCATTTACGGATGCTCTCCACAAAGCTTCACCGCGTTGCTGGGAATTTAACATTTCATA
Organism: Croceivirga lutea; assembly: GCF_014235875.1. Lineage (GTDB taxonomy): Bacteria > Bacteroidota > Bacteroidia > Flavobacteriales > Flavobacteriaceae > Croceivirga > Croceivirga lutea. The sequence continues at coordinate 371,440 of NZ_JACJUK010000004.1, forward strand.
GCGTTGTTTACGCTCTGATTGTACAGATAGATTGGAATTGATACTAACCGTAAGACGTTCTCCTTTAAGACCTCCTTTTGTACTTACAACGATAACCCCATTTGCAGCCCTTGACCCATATATTGAAGAGGCGGAAGCATCTTTCAACACTTGAATGGATTCAATTGTAGCAGGATTTAAACTTGCGAATACCTCTTGCCTTTTTGTGGGCACACCATCTATGATGTAAAGCGGGTCATTATTCCCTAAAGTGGTTAGTCCCCGTATAAGTATTCTACTGTTCAGCCCCGTAGGATCACCGGATTTTTCTATAAAAAGACCACCGACTCGTCCTTGTAAGGCCTGCATGGCATTACCAGAACTTAAACTTTGACCTTCTATTGGGGCAATATCCACTACGGTTACAGCTCCTGTCAAATCTACCTTACGTTCGGTGGAATATCCTGTCAATACGACTTCATCAAGCTGTTGTGCATCCTCTTGTAGCGCAGCATTTATCTGTGATTGGCCGTTCACGGGAACTTCAATGGTGGTAAATCCAATATAGCTAAATACAAGGGTGGCATCACCAGCTACATCGTTCAATTTATAATTACCATCAAAGTCAGTGGTGGTACCAGTTGTTGTTCCTTTAATAATTACCGAAGTTCCAGGTAGAGGAAAACCATCATCGGAGGAGGTGACCGTACCTGTAATTTGTCCCTGGGCCAATAGACCTATAGGAACAATTACCATTAATAATAGCAAGAGTTTTAATTTCATAATTGTTTAGTTTAAGTTAAATTTAAGTTGATGTATTTCTATGTAATCGAGTTTGGATTCTTCTAATGGAGCTTCAAAATAAAGACTGTCGAATGGGGCTTTTGGAAAGAATATTTCTGTCATTACGGTTTGGCCGTCATCAAAAAATAATTCTATGGAAGTTTTGTCAAGGACTATTGTTCCTGTCCAATCCTTTTGAGTAGCGATTTTTGGGGCTGTAGCAATCCTGTCACTGAATTTGTTAGAAAAATCAGTAATTCCTGCCTTATTTCTATCCACAAAATAATTACCCTTTGTGGCATCATAACCGAAACGTAAACTATCGCCTTCACTGTTGGAAAGTTCAAAAGTATAAACGCCATCAACTAAATCTTCAACCTTAAAATTAATTTGGGCACTTGTAAAATCGATTGCCTTAGAAGTGGTCAGCAGGGTATTTCCTTCCAATACAACATCTAAACTTTCAAGCTTTTTGCTTTTAAACTCATGTAATTCAGGTACAGGATTCGCTATAAGACGGTATGTATTTTTACCTTTAACTAATTCTAATGTTCTTGCCGTAGTTGTGGCACTACGCCATTTTTCAGTGGGCACCTCATTGGCATATAGCCAATTAGACATCCATCCCATAAACAGCTTGCCGCCATCTTTGTTTTCAATATTTGAAAAAGTAACGCCTGCGTAATTATCTCGGCCATGGTCTACCCAAAAACTATGTTCCCTTTTCATTTCTTCTTTAAATGATTCATCAACAATAAAATTTGAACCATTAAAATCACCCACAAAATATTGGGTTGCAGAGCCTGTATTAGGGCCGCCAGGATTTATACTTACCAACAAGACCCATTTTTTTTCTGAACTGCCAATAACCGGTAATTGAAATAGATCTGGACATTCCCAAACGCCGCTATGATTTCCTATTCCTTCCCCAAAACTTGTAAGTTTCTCCCAAGATTTTAGGTCTTTGGAAATGTAGAATTGAATTTCTTGGCCCGCAGCTACAACCATGTTCCATCTTTTCCTCTCATCATCCCAACTAACTTTTGGATCCCTAAAATCTCTAACGCCTGGATTTTTCAAAACCGGATTACCCTCATATTTTGTCCATGTAAGACCTTCGTCCAAGGAATAGGCAATACTTTGATTTTCCACATCTATGTCACCCGTCTTTTCCTTTTTGGGATCATGACTGGTATAGATTGCCACTATAGGCGTTTTGCCATCGACACCAAAACTTGACGTATTTTCAATATCTACCACAGCACTACCAGAAAATATATAGCCTAGTTCATCTGGGAACAAAGCGATAGGTTGCTCTTTCCAATTAAACAAATCCGTACTAATGGCATGCCCCCAATGCATTGGCCCCCAAGTGGTACCATCTGGATAGTGTTGAAAATAGAGATGGTAATATCCATTATAATAGAACATACCATTGGGGTCGTTCATCCATCCTTTCTCGGGCGAAAAATGAAAGTTTGGGCGGTAGAGGTCTTCATTGGAAATGGCAACAGTATCTTGTCCATTTTGAACCTGATCAGCTTTCTTGTCGGTTGTATTTTTGCAAGAAAAGACCATTGCGAAAATTCCTATTGTCATCACGAACTTGTATATCTTATTTTTCATATTTGTTGGTTCTTTACAATACTTCAGTTTAATTTTTGTTCATCAAGACCTATAAGATCATCGGTTGTATTCTTTCTTCCTTTTGTTAGTGTTTTACTAAGTTCCTCTAGCGAGATACCTTTGGTTTCTGGCATTACGAAAATCACAAAGAGCAATTGTAGGAACATCATAAAGGCAAAAAAAGCAAATACGGTACCCGCTCCGATCGAGGTAAACAACACGGGAACTAACGAGGGTATGATAGCGGCTAAAATCCAATGCACCGAACTACCGAACGATTGACCGGACCCTCTTAAATGATTCGGGAAAATCTCTGAAATAAATACCCAAATCACGGTGCCTTGGCCTATTGCATGTGCAGCAATAAAAAGGAAAAGAAAAATGGGCACGGCCATACCTTCCCAATTCAGGAAGAATGCACAGGCCACCAAAGTCAAAGAGATGATATAGCCAATAGAACCTGCGTACATCAATTGTTTTCTTCCTAGCCTGTCAATGAGGAATACCCCTAAAAGAGTAAAAATCATATTGGTCACCCCTATTCCTATACTGCTTAAAAGAGCAGTGCTCTCACCAAGGCCAGCTTCTTCGAAAATTCTTGGCGCATAGTACAAAAAGGCATTTATGCCTGACAATTGATTGAAAAAGGCGATGAAAAAAGCCAATAATAAAGGGAATCGGTATTTCTTAATAAAAATATTCTCTCTCGAAACAGTATTCTCACTTTCGGTCTTTAGTTCTAACATCAGTACCTCAGGATCCTGATCAGGATTGATTAATTGCAACACTTTTTTTGCCTCTTCGTTCCGCATTTTGGTCAACAACCACCTAGGGCTTTTTGGAACGCTCAATACGAAGACTGTATAAATAATTGCAGGTATGGCTTCAACACCCACCATCCATCGCCACGCGTTTTCACCTATACCATTTAATAGATAATTGGAAAAGAAGGCAATCAAAATTCCGAACACGATATTAAATTGATAAAGGGCCACTAATTTTCCCCTGTCCTTGGCAGGTGCTATTTCAGATATATAGGCAGGAGCAGCAATGGTAGATGCACCAACCCCCAGCCCACCTATAAATCTAAAAATGGCGAATGTGATCGGATCATTGGCAAATGCAGAACCAAGAGCGGATATAGTATAAAGTATTCCTATCCATAATAATGTTTTCTTCCTGCCTATCTTGTTCGTGGGAATTCCGCCTAAAATTGCACCTACTACAGTACCCCATAATGCCATCGCCATAACTATAGTACCATGAAAAACATCTGATGAACCCCACAAGGCCTGCAACTTTTTATCTACTCCAGAGATAACTACCGTATCAAATCCGAACAGGAAACCTGCCAATGCTGCGGTAATAGACCAAACCCATATTTTTTTCATAATCGTAATTCTCTAGTATAATTACTAAAGTATTCGTAAAAAACAAGAGGGTATTTTGATGATGTATCAATATGTTATGTTTTTGTTAAGGTGCATGTTTAAAATGATAAGTGCTTGATAAACAGCACTTAAAAATAGAATTTTAACATGGGCTTAAACGCACTAACTACACTCATGTTACATGAAATTTAAAATTGATACATTCAAAAGGGACTACGAGGTAAGGATAGTATGAAATGTAAACTAGATAGATTTCCGAAACGCTATGGGAGAGGTGCCGTATTTGTTTTTGAAGGCGGTTGAGAAGTAATTTGGAGAAGAAAATCCGTTGGTATATGCAATTTCGGCTACCGTTAATGAGCCAGTCTCGAGCATCACTTTGGCTTTTTCCAATCTGATGTTACCAATATAATCACTTATACTAATTCCCATCATCGCCTTTACTTTTCTGTATAGTTGCACCCTTGAGATAGTAAGGTCTTCTGCTAGGTTTTCAACCGAATAGTCAGAATTTCCCAAATTTTCATTGATAAGGGAATTCAATTGGTTGATAAATTTTTGTTCTATATTGCCAAAGGTATTTAGTTCTTCAATTTTATGTATGTTACTGGTATAGTAATACCGAAGTTTCTGTCGATTATAAAGCAAAGATTTGATTGACTGAACCAAAATAGAATAGCTGAAGGGTTTGGTCAGATACAAATCTGCTCCTGATTGAAGTCCTTTGATGTAAGATTCCTTATTGCCCAAAGCGGTAAGTATTATTGTTGGTATGTGGGAGGTTCGTAAGTCCCTTTTTAGAATTTCACAGATTTCGAAACCATCTTTATCCGGCAGATTGATATCGCAGAGTATAATATCAGGGACAGCTTCAAAGGCTTTCTCAAGGGCATCCGTGCCATCGGATAGATGGATATCATACTCCAATTGTAATTTGTTTTTGAGAAACTGTGATAAATCCTTGTTATCCTCTATAATTAATACGGAATATTTTTCTTGGTTTTTTCCCGGATCTTGTATTAAGTAATTATCGTCAATCAAATGGTCATAAGAAAAATCGATAATATTGGAATCGACCAAATCTTGTTCTGAAATAATCTCCGTTTCATCAAAGTGTGCCTGACCTTTGTATAGGGATATAATGAACTCTGTGCCATGAAGGGAATTCACTTGAATGGTACCTTTGTGCATCTCCACAAATTCCTTGCTTAAATGAAGACCTATTCCAGAACTGTTCTTTCTGTTGTTCGAACCTTTGAAAAATGCTTGAAATACTCCATCAATTTCGTTCGGAGGGATTCCAATGCCTGAATCTCTAAATCGGATGACAACCATGTTTTTTTTATCATCGTCCTCAATATGAATTCCAATCGTTCCATTATCAGGAGTGAACTTAAAGGCATTGGAAAGTAGGTTAAAATATACTTTGTCCATTAAATTCCTATCTATGAAAACATCCAACGCTTCATTATTGGAAGTCAATTTGAAATCTATATTACTTTTCTTCGCTTCTCGTTCAAAATCTTTAAAAATGATTTTTGAAAAACTGTATAAATTGGTTTTGGACGCTTTTAGATTGAACTTACGGTCTTCAATTTTCCTAAAATCAAGTAATTGATTGATCAATCTCAACAGTCGATTAGAGTTGTTGTGTATCAGCTCCAATTCGTTACGCATTTTTGAGCCTTTCTCCTTGACAAAGTCGCTCATGGATTCAACAGAACTTAAAATCAAAGTAATGGGAGTTTTAAATTCATGGGAAAGACCTGTAAAGAAATTAAGTTTCGCCTCATTACTTATTTTTACTTCCTTCGCGATTTTCTCGATTTGATTCCGCTGTACGGTAACCTTATCGTTCGTCAATACCAATTGCTTATTTTTCTTTCGAATTGCAAAAATGGAATATACACTATATACAGCAAGGCTTAAGATAATTGCCAACAACGCCATTGTAATTTTAAGAAGGTTATTTTGCGAATAATAGAGTTCTTCTTGTTTTTTTATTGCTGCCAATTGTTCTTCCATTTGATCTTGCTGTTCATTTATCTTTTCAAATTGGTTGTTCATAATATCCGCGTTCAACTCATTGATAATAGTCGTTGAGAGGATGTTATTCTTTGGTATAGCTTCTTTGTTAAAGATTTTCAAAGCCAATTTAATAGCTTCATCACCCCCGGTAGGGTAGAGAACCGTTGCCTTCAAAACTCCATCTTTTACAGCCTGAATTCCCCCATTGGTTCCGGCAAGACCATCAACTCCAATAAAACTGATTTCATTTTCTATTCCCAACTCGTGAGCGACCTCCCATGCGCCTACCGCCATTCTGTCGTTGTGGGCAAACACATAATCCACTTTAATATCATCATTTAATAGTTGTCTAAACTTGTTTTGAATAGACTCTTTTTCCCAGTTCCCTTCAATCGTTGCTGTAATCTGTGCCTTCTCAAACTGATCTATTATTTGATTAAAGCCCATGCCTCTTTCCTTGGCAGGAGAAGATCCGGCCAGACCTTTTATTTCAATAATTCTAATGGAGTCTTTAATATTAGATGCAATGATTTCCTTTGCCGCGTTTCTTCCAACCTCAATATTATCTGCACCCAAATAGGCAGTATATTGCTGGCTTTCTGTTTTTCTATCAACTACCAAAACAGGAATACCGGCGTAGAGTGCCTTTTGTACTACCGAAGTAACGGGCTTTGATTGGATCGGGGAAACGATCAACACATCAAGGCTGTCGGCAATAAGGCTTTCTATCTGCTCAATTTGAGTTGCTACTTCGTAATTGGCGTCTTTAATGATCAAATCGATTTTAGGATTCAAAGAGGCTTGTAACCTCATTGAGTTATTCATGGAACGTCTCCAATTATCGTTGGACATGGCCTGTGAAAAACCGATGCGGATTTTACCTTCGTCTTTTTCCCCTGTGCAAGAAAGAAAAAACAAAGCAAGTAAAATACATAATGCGAGATAAAACGATTTCATGAGTATATTCTCCTAAATGTAAACTTAATGAAAATTGAGATTAACTAACACCATCCAATTAATCCTATAAAACTAACATTGAAAAATAATCAATCTAAACCATACACAAACAAACCATAAAAGCACTTTTATTTCCTAAAAAAATATGAGTTTAATAAAATTTAACTTGAACCCCATTATTTTGAAAATGATAAATAATATCTTTATGGTATCAGAAAGTAAGTCATCTTACTCTAAGTTCATTTAAAATACCGTCAACAAATCGGTCAACAGTTAAGTTTTTGAATTCGTAACTAATTGATATAAGAACATTTATTGGGTAAGGTTCAAATCCTGTCATCCCGACGAATAAAACAAAAAAAGTTCTCTAAGAAAATTAACTTTCTAAGAGAACTTTTTTTGTTTCATAACTACTCAACGCAAAAATGTAATTCTTAGTTGTTAAGAAAATTAATACGGCATCCGCTTTCTATTGCAGAAAGCCCAATGATTCATCAATAAGAAATAATACATATAATTATTTAATTATTTTCAATAATTTAAAAGAAAAAAATTAGCATTTTTTAGTAATCAATTTCAAATCTTATTGGCTTTAACATGACTATTGCACTTCTTTAATTTATTGTTTTGCAAATAAAACAGCACAGGTCTTAAAAGGGGAGTAAAAGAGTTTAGTTTATAGTATGTTTCCCAAGTTGACACAAAATACACGCATGAATTGACACTTCTAAAATAGTAGTTAATACAATTAAAGCGGAAACAATAAAAAATTGTTTTTGATGATGTAAAAATTCTAATATTGGTAGTAAAATCAACAGCGGAGATTACGAATTTTAAAATAAAAATTTTGGAAAAGGCTTTAAAAAGTATTTTTATACTATTTATCATAGTTTGTTTTAGTTGTAAATCAGACAAAACAGAACTTATTGTAGCCAATGAGGTTATTCAAACAGAAGGCGAAGAATTGGCAAAAATACATTGTGTTCGATGTCATTCATTTCCAGAACCTAGTGTTATGCCCAAACGCTATTGGAAAGAAGTGCTTCCTTATATGGGTTTTCATTTAGGAAAAGCACCTAAAGGTAAAACGCTAAGTGATTTTAAAAATGAGGTGGTAAAAAAACGTTTAGATGAATCTGGGTTATTTCCTTCAGAAGCCATGATTTCTGATTATGAATGGCAATCCATTATTGATTATTACGATAAAAATTCTCCTGAGAATCTTCCTGTTGAACAAGAGCTTTCACTATATCCTGAAACTGATGTTTTTGAACATGAAGTTTTACCGTGGAAAACTTTTGGGGGTGGACTTACCTACCTAAATTATAGTAATAATAGTTATCAAGTAGGATTTAATACAGATAAAGGAGCTTCGTACTATGGTAAAATTCATTCATCTGGTACCCCACTAAAAAGCTATCAATTAAATTATCCGTTAGTTGATGTTACATCTAAAGATGGGGTAGAATTGTTGCTAAGCATGGGTCGTATGTACAATGTAGATGAACCTACAGGAAGTATATCGCTACTAAAGGATAGTCCAAAACCGTTTATAGATAACTTGCAAAGACCAGTAGATTTTGTTTTAGATGATTTTAATAACGATGGCATTGCTGATTTTTTGGTTTCTGAGTTTGGCAAATACCTTGGAGGAATAAATGTGTATACCAATAATGGTCAGCTTGTAAAAACTAATCTACATCCAAAATCAGGAGCCGTAGATTTTGTAATAAGAGACATTAATAACGATGGTTTAAAAGATTTTTACGTGCTGATTGCCCAAGAAGATGAAAGCATTTAACTTTTTATAAATAAAGGTGATTTTAAATTTGAAAAGCGTCAATTAGTATCGTTACCATCTTATTATGGAACAACGCACTTTGAATTATTAGATTTTGATAACGATGGTGACGAAGATATTATTTGTTCTAGTGGTGATAGTGAAGACTTTACTAGCGCACTAAAACCATATCATGGGATTCGAATTTTTGAAAACACGGGAAACCATAAATACAATCAAGTTTGGTTTCATAGACAAGAAGGGGCTTACGGTACAGCTTGTGCTGATTATGACAATGATGGTGACATAGACATTGCATCCATAGGCTACTATGCATCACTCAAAAATAAAGATAAGGAAGCATTTATTTATTTTGAAAACATAAGTTCTTCGGACGATAAGTTAGAATTTAAAGCGTACGCTCCATTAATAAGCAATGAAAACTGCTTTATGCTTATAAAATCTAAAGACATCGATAATGATGGGGACTTGGATATACTGTTAGGAAGTAATTCTCGCATTTTCTCTGGAAGAAGCAGAAAAGGTTCGCTAAATAATAATTGGCAAAAAAAAGGTGGTATAATTACTATTCTGAGAAATACTACCAAATAAACTTAAGCGCTTTTATTATCTTATTTTTGGTTATGATTTGTTTTTTAGCTTTTCGGCGACCTCATCGTAATATTCCTGTGTCACCACTTCCGTCCAAGTAGTTGGTTGGCCGCCACCATATAAGGCTAAATAGGTTACATCACTAGTTTTGGTTGATGAATGCCAGTGTTCAGTATCTTTTTCACATCTAATAATGTCTCCTGTTTTTAGAATCACAGGTTCTCTTCCTCTCTCCTGGTAATATGCTTCACCTTCGACAACAATTAATACCTGGGCAGAACTATGTTTATGCCAGTCTAAGGTTGAGTTGGCCTTAAAAGTTGCCTTTGTGATATTATAGCCCAATTCACTGTCATCGTGAATAATTCGGTTTAGCCAAGCTTCGCCTATGTAATGTGTATTTGGTGCTTTGGTGCCCTCTGTAAGATAAGAGGAAAGGTTATATACAGTATCTTGAGAGAATGCCCAGGTCGTGGCGAACATAAATATTGCGGTAATTAATTTTTTCATTCTGTATTTCTTTTTTTATTCTAAATCTTCATCATAAATTTTATATTCATATCTAAAACCTCTTTTGTAGGGTTCGCTCGATAACCAGTATTCATTTATATTGTAAATATTTTTGCCAGAACTATTAGGTTTATAAACCTTTAGGATTTGTTCAGCACTATTTTTAACTACAACAGAATCATATTCAACAAGAGAAGGTTCTAGAAAATCATTACCAACATCAAAGACTTCTTGAAAAACCGCGGTTTCATCAGTCGGAATTTCTAACATTTTGTTCAAGTTTTGGTCAAACGATATAAATTCTAGGATTAAATCTTGTGTAGTTAGATTATCAATGTTAGCTACCATGTCAGCTACTGGGTCACAACTGCAAAATAGCACTGTTATTAAAAATACGCCGATAAAATTTTTCATAATTGCTTTTTGCTTGTAGATGATGATTTCATTGAATGGTTGCATTCAACTGTTCGCCAACGGTATTGGCTATGAACAGTACGGGAGCAAAATAGCGTTTGCTTTCCGCCACACACATAGCGAAATCTCTTGGTTTTGTTTTTTCTTTTTTTGTGTCAAAGCGAAATCCCAAAGATTTCGCGACCTCATAAAAATACGCAAACCTTTCGTTTAAGCCAGAAGCCCGTATTGTTTATAGGTTGTGTTGAAAGTAGTATTTTACGCAACCAAAAGTTCCGTGCTAGGTTTTGCGTCTCGTTCAGACCACAAAATATAATTCGCATTTTTAGATTTCAAAGCATCAAGAAATTCGTTCTTGACAACTTTTTCTTCATCGTTAATGATGGCAATAGCACTAACATCCTTTTTTGTAGATTTTTCACGAACAGGCTTTATATCTTCCCAAGAAAATAGAAAAGTTGAAAGATTCTGCTTATTAACGGTATTAAATGACTTAATTACGATTTCCTTATTTTTTTGGGCAATTTGAAAATCAAAATTAAATTCTAGTCCAGTTGCACCTTTAGAAATAAAGTCAGGGGTATAAATAATGTCTTTAGAGTCAAGATAACTTCTAACGTCCTCTTTGAAAATGGATGCAACATTGTTTTTTGATAAAACGTAAAGGTCATTTATCTCTATTATTGCTTGTAAAAAATTATGCTTGGATTGCGAAAAACTCTCCAAATTTGTTTCCACTACAATTTCATTATTTACACAACTTAAACCATAGCTTAGAAGAATTGAATCTAATAAATCCCTTCTTTTTTTTGAACCTTGAATATGAAGACCTTGTAATTCTAAATTGCTCATTGTTTCTCCGTTATCACTAAGAGTCAATTGGTCCCCTTGCTTTCGGGCATATATTTCTATTGAGTCATTAAAAGCACCAATGAAAGGAGTATTTATCAGAAACCAATCCGTTGTAGAGCCTTGCTGGATAAAAGTTTTTTCTCTTAACCACTTATAGTAATCATCTACATATGTGTTTACCCAATTCACAGTATTGCTTGTTGAATGTTAATTTGAGATTTAAGGTTTATTAGTCCTGCAAAATTAGTTATTAAATCAGACAAGTCTGATGCATCATTTATTTCTTTAATTGGAAAATCAATATCGGCTAAGGGAATAGCCCAAGCAAGTGGTTTATACCCTTCAACGAATACATGCATATGATGGTCATTTGGTTCAAACCATTTTCCGGCATAGGGTTTTAAGTATTCAGGTAAAGTATCTTTTATTCCCGATGGATTCTGATGTGTTCCTTTGAAATCTATTCGTAAAAGTCCCACATAAGTGTTGCTTTCAAGATGATGAATTGATGTTTTTAAAATAATTTTTTGGTTAGAAGTCATTTCTACCCAAAAGTTTCTTTCAGAATCTTGATGTGAAATTAATTCCAACCGATTCTTTTTATCTTTTAAGTCAATTATCTGGTGCGGGTCAGCTAAGACTTTTTCCAGCTTCATTAGATATTCTGCTTCTTGGTTGGTCAATTTTTCTTTTTTTAATATTACTTACAACGTGATTGTGTATGATTTCGTTGCGTGTTTAAGCACTAAATTTAGCAAATAAACACAGATAGAAAGTCCGCGAGGATTTTCGTAAGTAGGCTAAAACCAGCAATAAATTATATACGGTGTTGGCAGTAGTGTTTTTCCACTCACTTATCTCCGTTTACTTTCAAGGTTTTCAATTGCCTTGATTATTTTTTCCGCTTTTTGGTCGTCCGTGGCAACAGTCCAGATTTCATTTAGAATTTCTGTCTGTTCTATTTTCTCCAGCCGTTCAAAAATTTGCAAAACTTGTGCATCTTTAAAGCATTCCAAAATTTCAGAATTGTCATTCGTTCCAGTTTGATTTTCGAGATATAATGTCACGATTACAGTATCTCCACCATCTTTGTTTATTGCGTTTCTAATTTCCGAATTAACAGACATTTTTTTGTCCGAATTTTTTACTGGTCCTAAATTCTTATTCTTTATTTCATAACCATCTATTGTCCCAGACACTTTTAAATCGCCCCATTTTCCTTTGATATTTTTTGTGTTGGGGATTATCAATTGATAAGTCCAAGCTCCATTTCCTGGAATATATTGAAGGGTCAATTTTTCATTCTCAACAATGTAATTCATTTGTTTTTTAATCTTTCAATGGTCTTTAAATTTCGATTGTGTTCGTTTTGTTTACATTACTGCCAACGGTTCGTATAACCGCAGTTACGGGTTAATATGCGTTAATTGTCCGTTTAGCACAGGCTTCAGCAATTCCGGGTGGCTTCGGACGTAGTCTTATCCGCCATAATTGCTATTATACATCATTGTGGCTAGTTATTATAAATTCCAAGTGTTTTATTGAATTCCATAATTTTTCTGGTTCACATGTAAATTCTTGGATGTTAAAAATTATTAGTCCAGAATCTCTTTTACTTGCCCAAATAAAATCTTTAAAATTGTCATTTGTTTTAATTTTCTCCAGCGCCGATACATTATTTTTCAAATCAAGTATTGCAATAGTTGGATAAGTCACTCCAGTAATTTCGTCTAGAGTATTATTTTCAAGTAAACCAACTGTACTAATTTTGGTTTGTGAAAAATCACAATTAATTAATTTATTTTCAAAGCGCAATTCAAAACGTCCTTTAAATGAACAATTTTTAAATTTTGGATTCCAATTTCCGCCAATTTGTTTTGTATGCGCCCAAATAAGACAATTTTCAAATGTGCATTTGTTTGTCAAGACATAGGTGTACTTGGCAGAGCAACGAATTTTTATTTCACAATCTATAAAATGACATTCTAAAAATGAACCTACGAATTCCTTTGCATCTATCTCAACAATCTTATTGACGATTTTTTCTCGATGTCTTTTGTGAATTGGGAATCCGTGAGCTTCACTATTTGGTAACAAATGTTCTTTCAAATTCGTTTTCTTCTTTATATTCTTCGAATACTCATTGTTATCGGACTTGCCATTTTTTCTGTTTCCAATTATTTTATTTAGTAATCCCATAGTATGCTTTAGTGAAATTCATACTCGAATTCTTCAATTACGTCTTGTGAGTTCAATTCTTTTACTGATTTGTATATAATTTCTGATTCAGAATCTGAAATCCAAATAACAAGAAATGGATTGTTTTTTTCAAGATTAAATAACCCCTCATTTTTTAATTCTTTTAGGACAGACAAAATTGTGCCCTGAAACTTATTAATTAATTTCATTTCAGCTTTTGGGTTAGAGCTATTAGATTTTTCATTATAAACAGCTTCAAATTCCGAATAAAGACTTTTGATTATTGGGGTTATTGATTCTAAAGACTTATTGTCATAGTGTTCCCATTCGTCTACGCTATACTTGTAATAGATTTCATCTTCTTTTATGTCTGAAATGTTATTGTAAGCTATGATTAAATGCATATTAATTACTGACCCATTTCCATTATTATATGGTTCGCCAGGAAGTATAGAATATCCATAAAAGTCAGGATATTTAGATTTAATAAATTCCACATTATTTGCAATTGCTACTTTCAATTCCGATTTAAATCGATTCCAATTACCTGAATTCCAAAAATCATTCTGGTTACTTCCTTTTTTACAAGAAATGAAACTTAAAAATCCCGCCATAACAAGTAATAATATCGATTTCATTTTAATGTGCTTCTACGGTCTTGGCTATGGTTTCGTTACGGAATGGTACGCGAGTATCATTCCGCCGTAACCATAAATTTAGTAAAAAGGCTCGAAATTCCGATTAGGAATTTCAGCCGTAATGAACTATAGCCGTCTTAAGTTTGTTTCTGATTAGATTGTATTTATAAATCAGAAAGAACAAAAGAGAGGATTAAGGCCAATATAGCCATAGGAAGTAATGATTCCGTCAACATTGATGGCCCCCTCTCTTTTCCATCCAA
>NZ_JACJUK010000005.1 GCF_014235875.1 Croceivirga lutea
AAATTCAGCCCATTACCGTTCCTATTACTGATGATGATATCATTGAAGCTACGGAACAGTTCTTCGTGGACTTGTCAAACCTTGTGACCAACACACCAATTACCATTACAGATAATCAGGCTACTGTTGATATCATTGATAATGACAATATCCCTGGGGTAACTGGTATCAGCTTTGATAATGATAGCGTGGTAGTCAATGAAGGTGATGGTACGGCTACTATAAATGTATTGTTGACAGGTAATGTGCAAGGTGGGGTAACTGTTGATTATACCACTACAGACAATACTGCTGAAGAGGCTTCGGATTATACCCTAACTACTGGTACACTAACCTTTGTGGGGACTGATGGAGAAATTCAGCCGATTACCGTTCCTATTACTGATGATGATATCATTGAAGCTACGGAACAGTTCTTCGTAGACTTGTCAAACCTTGTGACCAACACGCCAATTACCATTACAGATAATCAGGCTACTGTGGATATCCTTGATAATGACAATATCCCTGGGGTAACCGGTATCACAATTAATGATATTACCGTGAATGAAGAATCGGGTACGGCAACTTTAACTGCCACGCTAACCGGTAATGTTCAAGGTGGGGTAACTGTTGACTTCAATACTGTTGATGATACCGCATTCGCAGGTGAAGATTTTGAAGCAACAACAAGTTCTGTATCATTCATTGGAACAGATGGTGAAACACAAGAAGTTGTGATTCCTATCATAAACGATGTGTTATTAGAAGATGACGAAAGTTTCTTTGTGGTACTTTCCAACCTAGGTACCAATACACCAATCACCATTATTGATGATACTGGTATCATTACAATTATTGATGATGAATACGATACAGATGGTGATACCATACCAGATATTGTTGACTACGATGATGATAATGATGGTATACTCGATGAAGACGAAGATGATGGTAATACTGATACTGACAATGATGGATATGCAGATAGCATTGACATTGATTCTGACAATGATGGTATTCCTGATAACGTGGAAGCCCAATCAACTGCAGGATATATTCCACCAACTGGTAACGATTCTGACAATGATGGATTAGATGACGCTTACGAAGGAACAACTGGTAATGAAGGTATAACCCTTGTAGACACGGATAATGACGGCACATTTGACTTTAGAGACTTGGATTCTGACAATGATAATGTACCTGATAACAATGAAGGAAACGACTTCAACTTCGATGGTGAACCAGACCAATTCTTTACCGGAACAGATACTGACGGTGATGGATTAGACGACGGATATGAAGGTAGTGACGTAAACGATGGGTTTGATGTGAATGATGAAATTGACGACCCAGCTAACGACCTACCAGATACTGATGGTATTGACGATGTTAATTATAGAGATATCGATGATGATGGTGATGGTGTTCCAACAATTGATGAAGACCCTGATAATGATGGTGACCCAACAAATAATGATACCGATGGTGATGGTACGCCAGATTATCTTGACCCAGTTGACGATAGATTCAGAGATCCAAACTTTGAAGATATTACCATCATCTGTGGTGATGAGATACCAGCTATACCTGAACTAGGAGACGTTGGTGGATGTGATGATGAACCAACAGTAGTGTTTACAGAAGAAACCATCTTCTTTGATGACACTGCAGATTATATGATAGAGCGTACATGGGAGTTAAGTGATTCTTGTGGTAACACAGGCACATACACGCAAACCATCTTTATAATGCAAGAAGTTCTAGAAGAAATCTATTTAGAAATCTGTGTAGAAGATGACCCAATTGATTTGTATGAATTAATTCCAGAAGGTTACGACAACACAGGTACGTTCACCAGTATAACTCCTGGTACTTATCTAAACAACACTCAATTTGTTCCAAATGGTTTAGAACCTGGAGAATATAGAGTGGCGTACAGTGCAATTGACGGACCGTGTATTGATGAAGTAGAATTCATTGTTACCGTAGACAAAGACTGTGTAGATTGTGATAGAGATGCAATTCAAATTTCAAAAGTGGTAACACCAAACGGTGACTTTATTAATGATGTATTTGAAATCACTGGAACAGATTATTGCGACTTTACATTTGATGTGATGATATTCAATAGATGGGGAGATAAGGTTTATGAAGCCAAAGAATATCAAAATGATTGGGGTGGTGTAGCACCAGGTAACTCTTTCGGAACATCTGGAGTATTACCAGCAGGTACGTACTACTACATTATTACAATTGTAGGTGCGCAAATGGAACCATTAAATGGATACATCTACTTAAACACAGGTAATTAAAAAAAGAAATGGGTGGGTTACTTTATTGAAATCCACCCTATTAAAAAAATAAAAACCAAACCTACTTTTTAGGTGTTTTTAAATTCAATATAATCAATAGAACGATTTTTATTAAGATTTAGACGTTTAAAAAGCAACAAAAACACTAACTAATCGTTTCTTTGTTAAGGATTTAGTCCCCAAACTAATTCCTCCCAAATAAAAAGAAACTTAACTGAAATCAACATGAAACCACTACGTCTCATTGCTATGTGTAGTTTATTTTTTTGTGCCTGCTGCCTTCAGTCACAACAGCTACCACAGTTTACGCAGTACATGTTCAATACCACCTCTATTAATCCTGCATATGCCGGAAGTAGAGAAGCCTTGAATGTAACTGCATTACACAGAAATCAATGGGCAGGTATTGCTGAAAACCCCACAACAAGTACATTTTCATTTCATACACCAATGAACAATGAGCGTGTAGGGTTAGGTTTTTCTTATATCTCTGACCAATTAGGTTATGAGAACACCAATTTTGTTTATGGAGATTTCTCATATACCATTCCCGTTTCTTATGAAGCAAAATTATCATTTGGTTTAAAGGCAGGTTTTACCAACTACAGTAGAGAACTTATAGATGATAGAGATTTTGAAGCACAAGCTGTAAATACTTGGAATCCAAATTTTGGAGCAGGTGTATATTTATCAACCAATAGATGGTATGCTGGTTTTTCATCTCCACGAATACTTAATAATGGTTTAAGTCCAGACGGTATTGAAGCAGTAGAGCGTAATAGTTACTATGCCATTGCTGGTTTGGTATTAGATTTATCCTTAGATATTAAATTTAGACCATCGGTAATTTCAAAGTTTACCAATGGAGCTCCAATGTCTTATGATATTACCTCAGCATTTTTGTTCTACGAAAAATTTTGGTTAGGAGGTTCTTATCGATTTAATGATGCTAACAATTTTGGAGCTTTTATGGATTATCAATTATCAAATACTATACGTATTGGTTATGCATATGATTTACCTACAGGTGATGTTAGAGCATATACCGGAGGTACACATGAAGTAATCCTAATTTTTGAACCAAAATCATTATTTAAATCTAAGATTTATCGTTCCCCTAGATATTTCTAAAAAAACCTACATGAAAACAAAACTACTTCTCTTACTAGCTTTTTTTGGGTTAACTGTAATGAATGCCCAATCTAGAGTGCAAAAAGACGCTGATAAAATCTTCAACAATTTTGCTTTTGCTAAAGCTATACCGGCTTATGAAAAACTAATTGAAGAAGGTACAAATCCTGCTCATGCATATCAACGACTTGCAGAGTGTTATTTGTATATGAGAAAATTTGAGGAGGCAATACCTTACTTTAAAATGTTTATTAATGATGCAGGAACACCTTCTAATTACTATTTAGAATATGCTATGGCCTTGCGTAGTGCAGGTGATGAAGATGGTGCTTTAGATTGGATTAAACGTTATAAAAAATTTAATAAGAATGACCCCAAAGTAAAGCGTTTACTTAAAGATGGAGGTTTGGCTTCTGTGGTCTTTAATAGTAACGAAAAGTACGAGGTAGAACCTGTACATTTTAATACAGAATATAGCGAGTTTGGCGCTCATCAATTTGATGGTGATATTTATTTTAGTTCAAGTAGAATTGGTGAAGACTCAGACAATGAAAATTTATTTGATTGGAATGGCGAACCATGGCTAGATATTTTTGTGGTTCCAGCTGATAATAAATCAGCTAAACCAGAGCGTATGAAAGGGGAAATAAATTCTGAATTTCATGAAGGTTCACTAGCTTTTTCAACGAACTACAAAAACGATACTATATTATATTTTACTAGGAACAATTACTTTGACAATGAAGAATCATTTTTTGTAAAGAAAACAGAGGAAGCTGTTGAAAGTCATAGCAATCTAAAAATATTTATTGCTGAGAAAGAAGATGGTAAATGGAAAACTAGTAAAGAATTAGGAACAAATGCTGACCACTACTCTACTGGTCATCCGTCTGTAAACTCAAACCGTTCTTATATCTATTTTTCATCTGATAGACCAGGTGGCTACGGTGGCGCAGATATCTACTATGCTCAAATACACGAGCGTGGTGGTATAATGTCTATTAAAAATGCTGGACCCGTTGTAAATACACCAGGAGACGAGTTGTTTCCTTTTGTAAATAATGACGGACAGTTGTTTTTTGCTTCTGATGGTCATCCAGGATATGGAATGTTAGATGTTTTTGGAACAGTTCTCAATGATAACGAGGAAATCATCGATGTCATCAACCTTGGCAAACCCTTAAATAGCGAGAAAGATGATTTCGCTTATTTTGGTCTCGATAATGGTATAGACGGTTACATTAGTTCAAATAGAAAAGGTGGTAAAGGTGGAGATGATATTTACAAATTTAGATACTCACCAACCCTTACAGTTGAAGGCCAGGTTACAGATGCTATTAACTTTCAACCTTTAGATAGTGTTTCAATTTCATTAGTAAATAAGAGTACAGGTAATGTAATTGCTTCTACCATGACAGATGCTGAAGGCAACTACAATTTTTTTGTGAATAGAAATCGAAATTATAATCTAGTAGCTAATAGAAAAACGCATCCTGAAAAAACAGTACCGTTTTCAACCGTTGGTGTTGATAGGTCTACAAAACGCGTATCAAAAGATATTGTTTTAGAGCCCGTATTAGACGTAAAAATTCTAGCAGGTCTTAACAAAATTTACTTTGACTACGATAAAAGTAATATACGACCAGACGCCGCTAGAGAATTAGATAAGGTAATAAAGCTTTTAGTAGAAACGTATCCTGGTTTAGTTATAAGTTTAGAATCACACACTGACCCCGTTGGTGGAGATGATTATAATTTGGTCTTGTCAGAAGAAAGAGCCAGGTCAACTTATGAGTATTTAGTTGCAAATGGTGTACCAAGAAACCGAATTTTAGAATATAAAGGCTATGGAGAATCAAGACCTGTAAATGATTGTAAAACTAAGTTTGATTGTCCGCCAGAAATATTGGAGCTCAATCGTAGAACAGAGTTCCCAATTGTTAAATTTATAAGTAAAGAAACCGCAGAACTATCTGTAGATAATTAAAAAAAGCCCCGAAAATATCGGGGCTTTTTTTATTCTTTTATTTCAATTCGTTTGGTGACCACTTCATCTATAGGCACTACAAATTTGCCTTTCTTGGTTTTTAGTGTCATGCTTAAATTATCTATAGCTTCAATAGAACCTTCTAAATCATCAATTACAACTTTGTCACCAACCATAAACTTTTTTCTAGTGTAAAACATTTTTAGCACTGAAGCAAAAACCTCTCTAGACCCCAATCCAAAACCTAATGCAGCAGCAAACAAAAACGCACCTAATACTAGCGTAAAATTGCTGGTAATTATTTCGGTTTCAATTCCTGCTTGGTTAAGTGCAGTTATAGACACAAAAAATCCAATAAGATAAAATAGGGTATTACTAATAAATTTAGAACCGCCTATGCCCATAGACTCAAACAAAGCCAATGTTGCCTTTTTAACCAAAGAGGCTAAATACAACCCACCAGCCAAAATAAATAAAGCACTTAATAATGTTGGCAAATAGGCAAAGACAGAAACAATACCATCAGAAATTGCTGTAAGACCAAGAACTTGAGCAATAACAACCGTAAATAATAAAATTAATAGAAATTTTACGGCACCAAGTAGAATTTTGGTAATGTCTATTTTAATATCCTTATCACCAAAAAGTTTGGCATCTCTAATCTTATCACTTAACCTATCAACTTTTGCTGCTTTTAAAATACGTTTTAAGACAAACAAAATTATTTTTATCGCTAGCCAAGCAACGATAAGTCCAAGAATACCTAAAACAATTTTAGGTAAAAGTTGAATAGCTTTTGTAGCAATATCATTCAAGCTATTTTCTAAAACTTCTTTGTATTTATCCATGGTTATTGATTGTTTCTTTTAGTTTTTACAGTTTCAAAAAGACCAGATATGATAGATGAATAATTAGATGTAACTAGAACAGCCATATCTAAAATTAACTTGGCAATGGCTACATCATTCATAACTTTTTTGCGTAGCTCGGGCGGTACTTCACGTAGATTGGTATTTAATTGCTCAAATGGATTTGTATAATTTTCTTCCATTAATCTAAAGAATTATAGATATTGAGTAATTTACTTTTTGCCCTTTTTAGTCTCATTTTAACTGCACTCTCGCCTATTTCTAAAAATTCACTAAGCTCTTTTATAGAAGCCCCATCTTGATATTTTAGTAATAAGATTGACTTTTCTTCTGGTTCAATCATTTCTAATGATTTAGCCAGTTTAGCAGATTTCATTTCATAAATGGTTTCGTCAGAAACTTCTTCATCAGAAATCTTATATTCAGCGGTATCCATTGGAATGGAATTATCGCTCATTTTTCGTTGTTTATTTCGGTTTACATAATTTACACAAAAGTTATAGGTAAATGAATATAACCACGTGGTAAACTTTGATTTTCCTTTAAAGGAAGCCAACTTTACAAACAACATTAAAAAAATATCTTGCGTTAAGTCCTCTGCTTCATCAATAGACCGCGCAAAACCGTAACATTTGTTATAAACCATCTTTGCATGACGGTCATATAACACACCAAATAACAAGGTATCATTTTTGGCTACTATCTTTGCAACTAACTCTTCATCTGACAAATCTGCATATCCACCCCTAGATAAAGCCTCTTTACCTTGGTTAACTATAATAAGAAACAGACGTTTAAGAAAAGTCACAATTAAAAGTTTTGCGGCGGCAATTTACTTTAAATGCCCTTATCTTTGGTAAAAATGTTAAAATGAATTTCAAAAGAAACTGTTTAATTGTAGTAGTTATCACTGTATTTTGGGCTTGTAAAACTGATAAAAAATCAGAATCAACCAAAATTGAAGCATCTACGAAACCCTTAAATACAATTGAAAAAATTGCTAATGCTCACGGGTACGATCAATGGCAAGCAGTTGATTATTTAACGTTTACCTTTAATGTTGACAGAGCAGATAACCACTTTCAAAGAAGTTGGTATTGGGAACCCAAAACTAATGTGGTTAAATTATTTTCAGATACAGATACTATTGTTTACAACCGTAAACAACTAGATTCAATTACAGCAAAAACTGATGCCGGATTTACCAATGACAAATTTTGGTTACTTATGCCTTATCAATTGATTTGGGATCAAAATAATTATGATTTAACCGAAAGTGGAAAATCTACGGCACCAATAAGTGGGCTAGAATTAAATAAACTAACGGTAGTTTATGGTGCCGATGGTGGCTACACTCCGGGTGATGCTTACGACCTCTACTATTCTGATGACTATATTTTACAAGAGTGGGCTTACCGTAAAGAAAATCAAAAAGAACCAAATATGATTACCACTTGGGAAGATTATGAAACTATAAATGGTATCAAAATTTCAACATCTCATAAAATGGCTGAAGGTCCCTTTGAGTTGTACTTCGACGGATTAAAAGTAGCGAAGTAGTTTTATTTTTTTCGTTTTAATACGCCTGTCAATAAAAGCACAAAAACTGCGCAGAATAATAATACCCAAAAACTAGTTTTTAAGGTATACGCTTCAGCTAAATACCCCAAAAGTACAGGCCCTACTAAAAACCCAGAGTAACCGGTACCTGCAATAAATGCAACACCTTGGGCAGAATCTACATCTTTAACTTTACCCCCTATTCTGAACAGTTCTGGAACCATTACTGAAAAGCCTAAACCACTTAGTAAAAAACCAAAAATACTTAGGAGCGTATTTTCTGTAAGTACACATAAAAATCCTGCAATGGCTATTATACTACCTATTGCAATTACATTTACCGAGCCTACTTTTTGACTTACACCATCACCTAAAAACCTACCTAGAGTCATCGCAAACGAAAAAGCTAGAAAACCAGCCCCTATAAACGCCTCTGGGGCTAACGTTATTTCTTGAAGATATAGTGCACTCCAATCTACTATGGCCCCCTCACTACCCATACTTAGAAAACAAATAATACCTAATAAAAATAATGGTTTAAACAATTTTATATTAAATCCTTCACTTTGCTGTGCTTGAGCTTTTATATTAAGGTATTGATTTTTAAAGCTAAAATTGACTAAAAAAATCAAGCCCGTCATTAGTAACATATGTGTTACTGGACTATTAAAAATTGGAATTAAAAAACTTGTTAATCCAACAATAATTCCGCCCAAACTAAAAAAGCCATGAGCGGCGGACATAAAATTTTGCTGGTCTTTTTTTTCTATTTCTGTTACTAATGTATTCATGGCTATATCTGTTAAGCCCTGAGATAATCCAAATAAAAATAAACTTGCACAAAGTAAATAATAGTTTGGTGCTGCTAGGGGTAAAATAGAAACTATACTTCCTATTACTACGGCTATCCAAGTTGCTTTGCCCACTCCTAATTTGTTGATAATTTTTGAAGCCAAAGGAAACATGGCAAAAACTCCAAAAGACAAGAAAAAAATAGCAAAACCTAAGTCTGCCTTATCAATTTGTAATCTTTCTTTTACGGTAGGTATGTAGATAGCCCAAACTCCGAACCAAACATTAAGACTTGTAAAAACAAAAGCTGGTGCTAAATATTTTTTGTTGGTTAGGATTAATCGTAGTGATTTCAATCTTTATTTTTTGCTTAAAATTAATTCTTTTAGCAATTGACCAAATCTATACATATCTTCAAAAGAGCAGTAAAAAGGTACTGGTGCTAAACGTATTACATTAGGTTCTCTCCAATCTACAATAACACCTGCTTTCATTAATTTATCAAAGAGCTCTCTTCCTTCGCCATGTAAAAAGACAGATAGTTGGCAACCTCTTTCTTTTGGGGTAATAATTTCAAAAACCGTTTCAACCTCCTTATCAATTTCATTTAGAACAAATTCTAAATAACCCGTTAGCAATCGTTGTTTTTGAAGTAACGCAGGCATACCAACCTCTTCAAAAAGTTGTAAAGACGCTAAATATGGTGCTAAGGATAAAACTGGCGGATTACTAACTTGCCACGCATCAGCATTTACAGCTGGTTCAAACTCTGGTTTCATTAAAAAACGTGTTTCTTTTTTGGTTCCCCACCAACCTTCAAAACGAGGAATATCTTCTTTACCAAGATATTTTTCATTGATAAAAACGCCAGAAGCATTTCCAGGGCCACTGTTTGTATATTTATAACTACACCAAGCTGCAAAATCAACGTTCCATTTACTTAAGTTGAGTTCAACATTGCCAACTGCATGAGCCAAATCCCACCCTACAAATGCACCTTGAGCCTTACCTGCAGCTGTAATGGCTTCCATATCAAAAACCTGACCGTTATAATAATTAACACCACCTATTAAGACCAATGCTAACTCATCTCCTACTTCATTAATCTTGTTGAGAATATCTTCTGTTCTCCAAGAATGTTCACCTTCTCTTTTCTTTACTTCAACTATTGCTTCTTCAGGATTAAACCCATGAAATTTAACCTGACTATTGAACATATATTGGTCAGAAGGGAAAGCCTTTTCCTCACAAAGAATTTTAAATCTCTTTTTTGTAGGGCGATAAAAAGACACCATTAAAAAATGAAGGTTAACTGTTAACGTATTCATCACAGAAACCTCTTCTGGCTTTGCTCCTACAATTTTAGCTAATGGCTTAGCTAACCTTTCATGATAATCCCACCAAGGTTTTTCGGCATAAAAATGACCTTCAACAGCTAATTCTGCCCAATCTTTCATAACCTCATCCACATAATCTTTGGCAACTTTAGGTTGTAAACCAAGAGAATTGCCAGTAAAGTAAATTACATCTTTGCTATTTACTTGAGGGTATATAAATTTTTCTCGATAGCCTTTTAGGGCATCATTTTTATCCATTTCAACTGCAAAACTTAACGTGTTTTCAAAATTCATTCCTAATCATTTAATCGAATTCGCATTTCATTAATATGGCTCTTAAAACCACTTTTTTTATAAGCTTTGATAGCAGATAAATTATCTTGATATACCGTTAATCTAACTTCAGTCAAACCTTGGCCTAATGACCAAATTTTTAATTCTTCTATTAATTTTTGAATTATACCTTTTCCTCTAAACTCAGGTTTGCAATACATAAAACCTAAATACGAATAATCTTCGTGGTCTAGGTAATGTCTTGCCTTTTTTAGTAAAGCATATCCAGAAGCAACAATTTGGTCTTGAACTTGGGCTACCAAAACTTTTACTTCATTAGTAGCAATATAGGCTTCTAAATTATAGTAATTTACACGACCTTTTTTAATAGAAGGGTCAAAAGGTCTTTCCGCTTTTATGATTTCTTGTTCAAATTTTAAAAGTACATCCAAATCTGCTGCAACTGCATCACGAATGATAAGGTTTTCCATATCACGAAAATAACCCATATTTGAATTTTCTTTTTAATAATAACGAATGCATTTTTTATCCGCTGATTTAGAAAATTATATTGCTTTAAATTCTCAAGAGGAACCCGTGCTACTGCAAGAGCTAACCAGAGAAACGCATCTTAAAGTGGTGCAGCCTAGAATGATTACTGGTCATCATCAAGGTAGAGTTTTAAGTTTACTTTCAAAAATTCTAGCTCCTAAAAGAATATTAGAGATTGGCACCTACACAGGTTATTCTGCATTGTGTTTAGCTGAAGGATTGCCTAAAGACGGAAAATTGCATACTATCGACATCAACGAAGAACTTTTTGATATGCAACGTAACTATTTTGATAAAAGCCCTTTTGGTAAACAAATAATACAACATGTTGGCGATGCAGTAGATGTTATACCTGCACTAAATGAAACATTCAACTTAGTTTTTATTGATGCTAAAAAGGTAAACTATGATGCTTATTTTGAGGAGGCTATTAAAAAATGTACAACTGGTAGCATTATACTTTCAGATAATATTTTATGGTCAGGTAAAGTGGTTGAACCGTTGATTAAATCAGATAAAGCTACTGAAACCTTACTAGCTTATAACAAAAAACTAGCTACTGATAAGCGCTTAGAAACAGTAATTTTACCTATTAGAGATGGGTTAACCTTAAGTAGGGTCTTGTAACTCTTTTTGGTCTAAACGGTATTTGGCTACATAATTAAAAAGCATATAAATGCCAATTGCTGAAGCTATACCCACCAATGCGCCAACTATTAAATCCACAGGGTAATGTACGCCAACATATATTCTACTTAACGAAAAAATAAAAGGCCAAATAAAAATAGTAATAGACCATTTAAACTGTTTTCTCAAAAATAAATAGACTATTGTAGCTACCGCAAATGAACTAGAAGCATGACCAGAAAAGAAACTATAATCTGTTGGGGATTTAAGTATTCGAATTAAAGAATTTATATCTTCATTATTATTAGGTCTTAATCTTGCCACCCACTCTTTTACAACCATGGTTAATAGCATAATAAATACAACCAAAAAAACAACTACAATAACTCTATTAATTGCTTGATGGCGGGGAAACTTAATAAAGAAGAAAACAATGATAAAGATAAAAAGTGGAGTCCAAGTAGAAATCTCAGTGATTATAGACCAGAAAGAATCATATTCTTCAATACCAAGACTATTTAAATAAATAAACGCCTGTCTATCCCATTCTCTAAGGTCATCAAACATAGTGAACTTATTTTGCGCCGCGCTTGATTGTACCCGTAACTTCTTCTACATTTTTTTTAACATCATCAATTTCTTTTTTGATGTCTTTTGTGAAGTCAGTGTTCAACCCTTGCTTATCAGCGCTGTTTTGAATTTCTCTTTTAATATCATCTGTTGCATCTCTCAACTGTCTCATGCCCTTACCTAAACCTTTAGCAATACCCGGCAATTTATCTGCACCAAATACCATTACTACTATAAATAGTATAAAAAATATTTCTGCTCCACTGATAAATAAAAAATTCATACACAAATATAGCCTAAGTTAAAGTCAATAAAAAAACCCTAACAAAACTGTTAGGGTTTTTAACAAGATAAAGGTATGTATTATCCTTTCACTTTTTCTTTAAACTGGTCAAAATCTGATTTTTGTTCTTCTTTTGGCCAAGCATTATTTGTAGTATCAATATCTGCAGTTTCTAATTTAGGGTCAACTACGATACCAACTAATTCTTTTTCTGAAGAAACTACTCTTTTTACTTCGCTATCATTTTTTCTCCAAATTTCTGGAGGATAGGTAACACTTTCAGTTGAACCATCTGCATAGGTATATTCTACAATTAAAGGCATAGGAATACCGCCCGGTTTGTCGAAGGTAACTTCATAAAAATACTTTGGCTCTTTTACCTTAGCTCTTTCATCAGCAGACATATTATCCATCATAAATTCCTTTAAATTTTGAGAAACTTCTGAGGGTGATTTTCCTTTTAAATCTTCACTATAGTCTTCACTACCTTCTTCAGCTAAATATACCAATGGTGGTAAGTCAGCTTCCGTTAGGTTTCTAGCGGCCATATACTCTTCCATTTGCTTTGTTGGCTTGTTAGATACGTAATACTTTTTAACATCTTTTACGCCAATATCTACATAATCAGTAGTGTAAAACCAAGACCTCCAGAACCAATCTAAATCAACAGCTGATGCGTCTTCCATTGTTCTGAAGAAATCTTCTGGCGTTGGGTGTTTAAACATCCAACGCTGCGCATAGGTTTTAAAGGCATGGTCAAATAATTCTTTACCCATTACTGTTTCTCTTAAAATGTTTAGTGCAGTTGCCGGTTTACCATAGGCATTAGGACCTAAGCTGTAAACATTTTCTGGGTTAGACATAATAGGTGAAATATAATCTTGGTCACCAGACATGTAAGGAACAATTTTTGAAGGCTCTCCTCTTCTAGACGGGTACTTTTCGTTAGGCGCTATAGCCGCAGGAAAATTATCTCCGAATTCTTGCTCAGTTAGGAACTGCATAAAGGTATCTAAACCTTCATCCATCCATCCCCATTGACGCTCATCTGAATTCACAATCATTGGAAAATAGTTGTGACCAACTTCATGAATGATAACACTTATCATACCGTATTTCATTCTATCAGATACGGTGCCGTCTTCATTAGGTCTACCGTAGTTAAAGCAAATCATTGGATACTCCATACCAATTTGCTTAGCATTTACAGATATAGCTTTGTTGTACGGATAGTCAAAGGTGTATTTAGAATATGTTTGTAACGTTTGAACAACCGCTTTGGTTGAGAACTCTTCCCAAAGTGGGTTTCCTTCTTTTGGATATAAAGAAACTGCCATTACATCACGGTTACCCATTTTTACCGCTTGCGCATCCATAATATATTTTCTTGATGAAGCAAAAGCAAAATCACGAACAGGTGCGTTAGCTTCTGTTTTAAACTTCCAAGTTTTTTTCTTTTCTGAGAAAGAAGATTCTTTGGCTGTTGCCTCTTCTTGAGTTACGATAATAACAGGCTTGTCATAAGACTTAATGGCCTGCTCGTAACGCTTCATCATATCTTTGGTGAAAACGTCTTTTCTATTTTGTAAAACGCCTGTAGCATCAACAATATGGTCTGCGGGAACGGTGATGTTTACTTCATAATCACCAAATGGGAGCGCAAATTCTCCATTACCCCAAAATTGATGGTTTTGCCATCCTTCAACATCACTATAGTGTGCCATTCTTGGGAAAAACTGAGCAATGGTGTAGTCACGATTACCATCACCTGGGTAGTATTCATAACCAGAACGACCGCCATCATCTGGACGATTGTTAATGTTATACCACCATTTTACTGAGAAAGTAACACTTTCTTTACTCATTAATGGTTTTGGCAAATCTATACGCATCATTGTTTGATTGATGGTGTATGGTAAATTTTTACCATTAGCATCTTTAACCCACTCAATGTTAAATCCGCCATCAAAAGATTCGGTTACATAAGTTGTAGCAAAAGTGCTCGCTTGATAAGCAAAATTTACCCCATTACCATTACGTAGTGGCGACTTAGAATCTTTAGCTCGTACGTTTTGATCTAACTGTAACCAAAGAAATTCTAAGTTGTCAGGAGAATTATTGATATAGGTAATAGTTTCTTCTCCATATAATTTTGTGTTTTTATCATCCAACTCAATATCCATTTTATAATTGGCTTGTTGTTGGTAATAATCAGGACCAGGAGCACCAGAAGCCGAACGATACGTATTTGGCGTTGAAAACTCTTGATACATTTGCCTAAACTTACTTTGGTTGGTGTGGCCAGGTTTACGTTCTTCTTTCTGAGCTTCTTCTTGAGCATAACCCAGTGCAGCAAAGAGGAACAATACTGCTGCAAAGCAGGTAGATAATCTCTTCATTTTAAAATTGATTTTTTCGATTTAGCAAAATACCTTTTTTTAACGTAATGCTAACTTAGCGTTATAAGTTTAACATTCCTTTAGCATCGTTCTTTGTGAGTACAAAACTTCTTTTATTGTCACCCCATTTTAAATGAACAATATTCTTTTGTTCTTCGTACAAATCGGTCAGAATTTCATTTTGAATGCTAAGTGATTTGGCATTTTTAAATCCACTTTGTTCAAATTCTAGATAACAAATAACAACATCAACATCATACTTTTTACCTATGAAATTGAATGCAACAGGCTGACCATCAATACGTATTACAAATTTAGAGCGAAGATATTTTTCAATGTAGAAATCAGCTAGTTTTGCTTCATCTTTTGTATCTAATTGGGCTTCAATCTCGTAACGCTCTTTTAGCAAATCTTCTAAATCATCTATAAAAACTCTAGTTTTAACTTGTAACGCATCTGTCTCTTCAGCATAAGATATGTTAGTTACACTAACATAAAACTTGTGCGCTGCAAAACTTAACAAAAGTGGAAGTACAATAAATAGACTCCATTTTAAATTTCTTCTCATAATAGATTTTAAACAAGTATTATTCCAATTTAATCTAAACCGTTATTTTCTCGATACAATTTACTTTTATACATCAAAAATTCCCAAAGTTTTAATTCATCTTCTAACCTTACTAAACTCTGAAATTGCTGGTCAACCTCACAGTAATACATAAAATCATTAATTCTATCTTTTGGTATTTTTAATTCTGCTAAAAAAAGTGAATCTATAATTGCATTTTGTACTGCCAGGGTTTGTGCTGATTTTTTTTCTAAGGCAACTCGTTTTTTAAGCATTTTGGTTCTACCAGAAATGGCATTGATAATTGGGTTTAATCCAACTCGCAACGGATTTCTCAACGTATACATACCTGTAGCGGCCTCTTGTAGTTGACGCTCGCTCTGGGTAGGTATTTTTGCTTCTGCGTTTGGTAAACCTAAACTTTCTGCGGTTACAGGCTTAACGTTTAATTGTTGCATATCTGTACCTAAATTACCCGTGAGATTATAAGGTTGCACCACAACCTCTCTAAGCTCGTTGACAAAGGGTTGCATTGGAACAATGACAAAAGACAATTGATAGATTTCTTTACTTACCGGCAAGGTTTTGCGCCTTAATTGTACAGCAGAAAAGACCAGTGTATCACCAACGGCCACTTCTATAGAAAATTTACCTTCAAAATTGGTAATCGCGGCTTTTTCAGAACTAATATTCTGAACTGCTATCCCGGTAACATCTTCACCAGCAGCATCTACCCTACCATTTACTATTTTGGTTGGATTTTGTTGCGAAAAACTTACTGTTAGGGTAAAGCAAAGAAAACAACTAATCTTCCAATTCAGCCATGAAGTTTTTGCTTTCGGTAACCAAAAAATCAAGCAATTGGAACTCATTTTCTTTTTTCAACAAGGTTCTAGAAGGCACCCTTTCATCAACATAATATAAAAAGGCATCAATTTTATCTTGAGGTAATTTTAAATCTACCATAAAAAATTCATCGTCGTATACACTACGTAATACTTGGCTCACTTTTAAAGTAATTGTTTCCCCTTCAGCAGAATTTTGACCTTTAAATATGGCTTTAAAAATGTTCACAAAATTAATTCGCCCTTCAATACGCTCATTTTGCGAAAGTTGCGCAACATTTTTTACCTCGGTAGAACGGTCAATTTCATATTCAAATTCTTTAAATTCTTCATTTTTAACCTCCAAAAATTTTTCTTGATTTTCAGGGCTTACTACGACCTCATCCAGCTCCCTTACACGTTCTTCAACCTCAACAACTAATCTGTTATTTTTTAAAATCTCGGGAGTAATTTTAACCACTTTTAATTGGTAATTTACTGCTGCAAAAACAAGCTCATCACCCTCTTTAACCTCAATAGCAAACCTACCGTCTTCACCTGTAATGGTAGAAAGTTCAGCGGTTGAGTTCACCACATATTCGTTTGGTACATTGGTATTTCTGTAAAGCACTTGCCCTCTTAATAATTGCCGTTGTTCTGTTTGTGCAAAAACGGTTGAACAAGTGATTAAAAGAACAAGAAAAACGTAAAATTTTTGCATTTTTTTATAATGTATTCGTAAAGAAACTTGAACCCAAGCACTTAAAAAAGTAGTAGGGTTGTAAACTTTTGTTAATTATTCAAATAGTCTGATTTCAAAAATCGCACCAAATTAGTGTAAATACCCTTTCATTTCATCTAATCTGTTAGTCATTTTACCGTATAATGTTCGGTTTGTCAGGTGATAAAGTTACTTTTGTTTTTAGTGCGAAAATTTTTATACCGCCCTTTTATGAGAACATTTGCCCTTTGCCTAATTTTTGGTTTAGTTACCATAGGTTTATCTGCCCAAGTTAAAATTGGTGATAATCCGGAAACAATTTCTGCCAGCTCACTTTTAGAATTGGAGAGTGACTCTCGGGTTCTGGTTATTACAAGAATGAGTAACGTTGCCATGCTCGGTACAACACCGTTAAGAGGTGCATTAGTGTATAACAATGATGAAGAGTGTGTTTTTTACTTTGATGGTACTAATTGGCAAAACCTTTGTGCAGATACCAATACTACCAACGTTAGTTTAGAGTTAGACGGTTCCGAGTTAGTTCTAACCGATAGTGAGGGCAATACGGTTAGCGTAACTATTGAAAGTGCAGTTAACCAAACCTTTTCAACAGACCCCATTGTAAACTTTAGAGAATCTATTGTAATTACTGAAGATGGTAACAACTACAATTTTGAAGTGGGTGAAATTACTGGAGATAATGTTGTTAATGGCAGTTTAAATGGGGTTGACATACAAGATGACTCTATAACCAACAGGCAATTGTCTGCAAATTCTGTTGGTCAAGAAGAACTAGCTGAAAATTCGGTTACAGATATTGAAATAGACTATTCACAAGTAACGCTAAATGATTTCACCAATGATGCCGGATTCATAACCGATGCACAACAAATTAGCAATGACCCAGCAAATGATTTAGAATTACGTGACGGTATTTTTTATGATGATGCCCCATTGCAAACATTAATCACAGATAACACGGTTGCTATTGCAGAGCATATTGCGGCAGATAGTGATGTAGACCAACAGAACGAGCTAATTACCAATATTGAGCTACAAGGGCAAGACTTAATTTTTACTGAGGGTGGAAATCAAACATCTGTAAGTTTAGCAGGTGTAAGTTCTACAAATACAGATAACCAAACTCTAGCGGAAGTACTTACCGAAGGTAATAACGCTCAAGGTTCCAGAATTGTAAATTTAGGTGAACCCATAGATTTAGATGATGCTGTAACCAAGGATTATGTAGATAATGCTCTTGCTAATTTACCTGCTGGATCAGATAGTCAAAATTTAACCGGTGCAGTATTAAATACAACAACAAATGAATTAACCATTTCTATTGAAAACGGAAACCCGGCAACGGTTGACTTATCACCCCTAGCAGGTGGTGCGGAAGCTGACGGGGATGAAACAATAATTCAACAAGGTACCAATATTACTATAACAGGAGTTGGAACTTCTGGTGACCCTTATATTATAAACTCAACTGGTGGCGGTGGAACTGCGGATGGTAATATAAGTAATGTTCAATTTACAAGTCCAAACCTTGAATTTACGGGAGCAAACGGTGGCTTTAATGGTAACGTAGATTTATCTCCACTATTAAATACTGATAATCAAAATGCGGCAGCAGTTGAATTTACGCCATACCTTTCTTTGGAGTCAATAGATTCACAAGCGGCAATAGAAGAATTAAAAGATGAAGTTGATGCTATTGTAGTGGCAGGGGGTAGTAATCCGAACGATGAATTAATTAGTTCGTTTGAAGTAAATGGTGGTAACCTAGAACTTGTGGAAGCAGGTACTACGTTTCAAGTTCCATTGGCTGATATTGGAACCAGTGGTACAGACGACCAAAATCTAGCAGAAGTTTTAACCGAAGGAGCTGATGCTGGGGGCACTATTATTAATAACATTGGACTACCAGCGGCAGATAATGACGCTGCAAGCAAAATATATGTAGATGACGCTATTTCAAATATAACAGCGGGCACTGATAATCAAAACGCTAGTGAAGTTCCGGTAGTAGCTACGCCAACAAATTATACTCCTGCAGCTGCTAACGTAGAAGCACACTTAGCTGCCATTGATGGTATTCTTGGTAATACTGGCGAGGATAATCAAAACGCTAGTGAAGTTCCGGTAGTAGCTACGCCAACAAATTATACTCCTGCAGCTGCTAACGTAGAAGCGCACTTAGCAGCAATAGATGCAGCTATTGCAACTTCGGGTAATATAGTTGTAAGTGAAAATATTGGAAATCTTTTAGTAGAAGGAACAGATGGAGGTGCTTTTCTTGCAACGGTTGATGATGGAGATGCAGACGATACCAATGAAATAGAATTACCAGTTGGGGGAAATCCTAATCAAGTATTGTCTACTGATGGTGCAGGTAATTACTCATGGGTAGATCAAAACACAAGTGCAACCATTGTTTCTGGAAATCTAAATAATCTAATAACGGCAGGAACAGATGGAGGTGCCTTATTAACTGATGCTAATTTAGATGCAACATTTGTAACCGAAACTGAATTATCAACCTACAATTTTGATGATGATGATGCAAGTCCGACTAATGAGATAGAATTACCAGCTGGAGGAAATAACGGACAAATTTTATCGACAGATGGCTTAGGTAATTATGCTTGGGTAGATGATGAAACTTCAACAACTCAAATAGTAAGTGATGATGCTGATAATTTAATTACTGCTGGTAGTGATCAAGGTGCGTTTTTAAACATAAATACGCTTGACGCCGTATTTGCAACTAATGCTGATTTAGCAAATTTAGATGTAGATGATAACGATGCTAATCCAAATAATGAAATTGAATTACCACCTGGTGGAAACAATGGTCAAATTCTTTCAACGGACGGAAATGGGTTGTATACCTGGGTAGATGATCAAACTACGGCTGGAACGATTGTTAGTGCTGATAATCCTAATTTAATTGGAGTTGGAACCGATGGGGGGGCACTACTTTTATCTATCGAAGGTCAGGATATTGGCCAAATGGGAGCTACTGATGGAGAAGTTCTTACCTGGAATAATAGTTCGGGGGCTTGGGTGCCAGATGCTATCCCAAATCCACAGGCATCAGACGTAGTTTTCACACCCACTGCGAATACAACTAGTGATACTGTTCAAGATGCAATTGAAGAATTACAAACTGAAATTGATGGATTGTCAACAAATGCAACAGCCATCAATAGTAGTACATCCATTACCATTAATGGTAATGGAACTACTGGAAACCCCTACATTCCATCTATTACTCCAAATTCTATTCAGGGAAGTTTTAATGGAGGAGGAAATCCTAGTATGATAATTACTAATACTATTGGTCAGGCTGACATTGCAGATGGTGCTATTGGAGGCGCAGAAATACAATCCAACGCCGTTTCCTCAGATGAAATAGATGACTTATCAATCCAAAATATTGACATTGCAAATACAACAATTACAGCAGGCAAATTAGCTCCTTCAGCGAATGCAAATGATGTATTAACTACGGTCGGCGGTGTAGTTGTTTGGGCTGCCCCATCAGGGGGCGGTTCCATCTATACTGGAGGAACTGGTATAAGTATTGATGGAGCAAATAGTATTTCAATTGACCAATCTGAACTAGTCAATAGTCTAGGATCAAATCTAATTACTGATGGCACCATATTAGATGTAGATATTTCAACAACGGCAGCAATAGCAGGGTCTAAAATAGACCCTGATTTTGGAGCACAAAATATTGTAACAACTGGAACTATTACAAGTGGAGATATTACAAGTGGAGCTATAAATACCACTGGAAATTTAACAGTTAATGGTGACGTTACATTTACGGGAACGCACCAAGGAATCCCTGATTACGTTTTCCAAAACTACTTTGACGGTTTTTCTAATCTTAAAGAAAACTATCAATTTAAAGAATTAGCTGAAGTAGAGCATTTTATTAAAACATACAAACATTTACCTGGTATTACATCTGCAAAACAAGCCAAAGAGCAAGGATTTTGGAATTTGAGTCAATCGAATCTTCAAAACCTTGAAAAAATAGAAGAACTCTTTTTACATACCATAGCACAAGAGAAAAAGATTGATGCTTTAGAAGCTGAAAACAAAGACTTAGCAGATAAGGTTGACACCCTCTCTAAAGAAATTGAAGCCATTAAAGCCATGTTATTGGAAAACCAAAAGTAAGCCGTGAAAAAGTACAAATACATAGTTGCCTTACTCCTATTTCCCTTTCAATTTTTTGGGCAATCAGCGGAACTTAATAACGCCGCCAATCTTTACTTGCACTCAGGTGCCACGGTTGGCATGCATATTAATCTTTTCAATCAAGGGGAATTTAATGCCGATGAAAATTCTTTAATGGGTTTTTATGGCGAAATACCTAACATCATCGATGGTGTTGAACCCATAAATTTATATGATGTAGAATTTGGTAATGATGTAGGTACATTTTTACGCGTTCGTATGAACGTGCGCAATAATGTAAATTTTATTTCTGGAAACATAGTTACACCCATAAACATTAGTACCATCTTCCTAAATTTTGAAGAGAATGCTTTTTACACCGGCGCAAATGATGATGGTAAACTTATAGGTTTTGGTGCTATGACCAATACCAACGAATTTATTTTCCCTGTTGGCGATAGAGATGAACTTCGCCCCTTAGTTTTAAACACCAATAGTCCACAAGGTACTACCGCTGCAACTTATTTAAGAGAAAACGCAAGCAATACCACGACCTTAAATAGAACTTTTAATACCGAACAAAAAGTTAGAGATGTTGGTGAAATTTCTAGTAATGAATTCTGGGTTATAGATAGTAATCTTTCGAGTGCAACTATAACCTTAAACTGGAATTTTAGAAGTACTATTTCTGTTATTGCTCAAGATGTTTCAGAAGTTATTATTGTAGGGTGGAACAAAGCAGTAAATCAATGGCTACCGCTAAGTGGTACAACTGCGGTTGGTGATTTGGAACAAGGTATTATAACATCTGATAGTTTTAATCCAAACGAATATGATGCGGTAACTTTTGCCGCACTACCACTACCTTTTGACACCTTTGCCGTTGATAATCCAAGTTTAGGGGAATATTTTTTATCTCCTAATAACGATGGTATTAATGATGCCTTGGTGTTTGATGATTTAGAGGGCACCGGAGAAAACTTAGTTCAGATTTATGATAAGTTTGGGCGCTTGGTATTTAAACAAGCTAATTACACTAATGAATTTAGAGGTGTTGCCAATACTGGTAGTTTTATTTTAAAACAAGAAATAGGATTACCAGCAGGAATATATTACTACACAATTTCTTTACCAGAATTGCAGTTAAACTATCAAGGCTATTTCTTTATAGACAGGTAAGCAATATAAATTGTTGCTACCTTTATAAACCAAATTAGACGGTAGTATATGCAGCGTAGACAATTTATAAAAGGCACAGCAATTTCATCTTTAGGGTTAATTACCTTACCTCAATTTCAATTTCAAGACCAAGAGTTTTCCACAGAAGAATTAATGGGTAAAGCAGAATTGGAACTATTCGGAGAGGATATCAATCTTAGAGAGCAAGCTTATGAAGCTTTTTTAAAAATGAAAAAAGCAGCCTACACCGCAGGTTTTGACATAAAAATGATTTCTAGCTTTAGGTCTTTTGATAGGCAAAAAGCCATCTTTGAGCGCAAGTTCATTAGATTTACAGAAGAAGGTTTAAAGCCGATGGAAGCTATCGAAAAAATTGTAGAATATTCTACCATACCAGGTACAAGTCGCCATCATTGGGGAACAGATATTGATATTATTGATGGTTATCCTAAAAGTTCTGGTGATGTACTAGTTCCAGAAAAATTTGAAGATGAAGGCCCATTTGCTCCATTTAAAAAATGGTTAGATGAAAATTCAGAGAAATTTGGTTTCTATTTAGTGTATACAGATAATTACTTTAGAAGAGGCTTTAAATATGAACCTTGGCATTATAGTTATGCACCACTTTCCATACCCATGCTAAAACAATTTAGAAAACGTAATATTTTCAGACTTATTCAGAACGAAGATTTTGAGGGTTGTGAACATTTTACCACTGCCTTTTTAAAAGGATATATTCACGACAATATTTTAGATATCAACCCCGAATTGCTATAGGCATATTTTTGTATCTTTCTTGCCCTATATAACACTAAACCAATGAGAAGCAGAGGAAGTTGGAAAATCAGAATTTTAATTGGTCTTGCCATAGTAGCGTTTGCCTACTTTAACAAATGCAGCAATACCGAAACAAATCCGTATACCGGAAGAGAACAACATATAACCATGAATCCAGAGCAAGAAATTGCAATTGGTCTTCAAAGTGCACCAGAAATGGCGCAACAACATGGAGGTTTATACCCAGATGAGCGTTTACAAACATTTGTTGATGCTGTAGGTAATAAATTGGTTCAAAACTCTATCGCAAGAGAAACCCCCTACCAATACGATTTTCATTTATTAGCTGATGATAGAACAATTAATGCATTTGCCTTACCTGGCGGTCAATGCTTTATCACCTATGCCTTATTTAAGCAATTAAACGAAGCGCAATTAGCAGGTGTAATGGGTCATGAAATTGGTCATGTTATTGGCCGACACTCCGCTGAGCGTATTGCAGAAAGTCAGTTTTGGCAACAAACTATGATGGGAGCCACGGTAGGTGCAGGAGATTTAGGGAGCGTAGTTGGTGCTATTGGTCAAAACACACTACTTAAGAACGGAAGAGGTGATGAGTTAGAAAGTGACGATTTAGGTGTGCTTTTAATGATTCAATCTGGTTACGACCCAAATGAAATGGTTGAAGTAATGCAAATCTTAAAATCAGCCGCAGGTCCTAACCGAGTGCCAGAGTTTCAAAGTACGCATCCAGACCCAGAAAATCGTATTGAAAAGATTAAAGAAAGCATAAGAAAGTATCAAGGTCGATAATAATTGCTCGTTTAACGATTAATAACTACCATCTATCTACATTTTTCTACCTTTAGACTATTCAAACATGTGTTGAATGGTTCAACCCCCAAAAGTGAATGGTATGGAAATGATAGTAAACTTTAAAAATCTTTATTTAGAAGCGTTCAGAAACTGCAGACCAAATTATTTGGTAATGTTTTTAAAAGCATACTCAGTTTTCAGCGCTGCTATGATTTTAATGGCGGTATATGTATTAGTATATCGTGCAGTGACCGGATTTGAGTTTTAAACTTAAATATATTTCGTCCTAAATCAATAGGAATCAAAAAACCCATCTTGTTTTAAGATGGGTTTTTTGATTGATGAAATAACTCCTTCTCTCTTATTTCATAGCATTTATAACAGCTAAAGCATCTTTAGCATTTGATAGTTCTGCATACTTTTTAACGGTGTAACCTTGTTTGCATCTTTTCTCAAGATTAGCGCCATTCTTAATTAACACTTTTAAAATTTCAGCTCGGTTGTAACGTGCAGCGTAATGAGACGGTGTCATTCCTAAAGAACGTTTGTTTACATCTTCACCTTGTTCTAGTAACGCAACAACCATATCAATATCACCACTAATTATGGCATTACACAATTGATTTGGTTTAGCAAACTCAATTAAATTTTTAATTGGCAAGGGTCGATTAGCTTCTTTTGCACTTAGCCCTACAGCTAAAAATAGGGTGACAACGGTCATTAACATTGTTTTTCTCATGATGTTTTGTTTTTGATTAATAGAATTGATTGATATAAATATAGACTGAATTTATAGTTGGTTGTTACATGATTAACAGACATATAACCAAACTTTAACATCATAATTAAGAAACCCCTATTGTTATAGCATTAACAAAATCTTTTAACCTTTAATTGGGTATGCCCAGACAATCATTCTATTTTTGATGCAAACTACAGTTATGAACAAAAAAGTAATCTTGATGATTTTAGATGGTTGGGGAAAATCTCCTGACCCTAAAGTTTCAGCTATAGAAAATGCAAACACCCCATTTGTAGATTCACTTTACAATAATTATCCAAATGCTGATTTATTAACAGATGGTATGAATGTAGGTCTACCAGAGGGGCAAATGGGTAATAGTGAGGTGGGCCATATGAATTTGGGGGCTGGAAGAATTGTTTATCAAGACCTTGCTAAAATCAATATTGCAGTTGCAGAAGATAAGTTGAAGGATGAAAAAGTTTTACAAGAAGCGTTTTCCTATGCTAAAGAAAATCACAAAAAAGTACATTTTTTAGGGTTAGTTAGTAATGGTGGTGTACATAGTCATATCAATCACTTAAAAGCTTTAATTAAAGCCGCTGATGATTCTGGAGTAATTAATAGCTATGTGCATGCTTTTACAGACGGTAGAGATGTTGACCCTAAAAGTGGTAAAGGATTTTTAACTAGTATAGAAGACTATTGTGAAGATAAGAACTGTAGTTTAACTTCTGTAATTGGACGTTATTTTGCTATGGACCGTGATAAACGTTGGGAACGGGTACAAAAAGCATATGACTTATTAGTAAATGGTATCGGAACTTCAGCTACTAATTTAGCAGAAACCATTCAAACAAGTTATGATAACGGTGTTACAGATGAGTTTATTGAACCTATTGCTTTAAATCCTAATGGTGTAATTACAACAGGTGACGTAATTATCTTTTTTAATTTTAGAACAGACAGAGGTAGAGAACTTACAGAAGTTTTAAGTCAAAAAGATTTTCCTGAATATGGAATGAAAAAATTAGACCTTTATTACGTAACTATGACCAATTATGATGATTCTTTTAAAGGAGTTAAGGTTGTATACGATAAAGAAAATATTAAAGATACTTTAGGAGAAGTATTGGCCAAAGCAGGTAAAAAGCAAATTCGAATTGCAGAAACAGAAAAATACCCACATGTTACCTTTTTCTTTAACGGTGGTAGAGAAGAACCTTTTGATGGTGAAGAGCGAATCTTGTGCCCGTCTCCAAAAGTAGCTACGTACGACCTAAAGCCAGAAATGAGTGCTTATGAAATTAGAGATGCTATTATACCAGAGCTTCAAAAAGGCGATGTTGATTTTGTGTGCTTAAATTTTGCCAATCCAGATATGGTTGGTCATACTGGTGATATGCAAGCAGCGATAAAAGCGTGCGAAACCGTTGACGAATGTGCTAAAGATGTAATAACTGCAGCAAATGAAAACGGGTATTCCACTATTGTGATTGCAGACCATGGCAATTGTGATACTATGATAAATCCAGACGGGAGTCCAAATACTGCCCACACTACAAATCCGGTACCGCTAATTCTAGTGGATAAAGACATCAACAAAATTAATGATGGTGTGTTAGGTGACATAGCTCCGACCATATTAGAAATGATTGGTGTTGAACAACCAAAAGCAATGACTCAAAAGTCATTACTGTAAAACCATTGGGTGCATATTTACAAATCAAACTATATTTGCACCCATGGTTAAACTAAAATCGCTAGAAGAGATAGAAATAATGCGCGAGAGCGCATTAGTAGTTTCACGTACTTTAGGAATGTTAGCATCAGAGATTAAGCCTGGGGCTAATCCGCTTAAGCTAGACAAAATGGCTGAAGAATTTATACGTGAACAAGGTGCTGAACCTGGGTTTTTAGGTATGTACGATTTTCCTAACACGCTTAATTGGAGTCCAAATTCTCAAGTTGTTCATGGCATTCCAACAAATGAAGAATTAAAAGAAGGTGATATTATTTCGGTAGATTGTGGTGCTTTAAAAAATGGGTATTACGGTGACCACGCCTACACTTTTCAGGTTGGGGAGGTTGAAGAAAAAACTAAGACTTTACTCCAAATTACAAAAGAATCTCTTTACATAGGTATCAGAGAATTTAAAGAAGGAAATCGCGTAGGCGATGTTGGTTATGCAATTCAGAAATACTGCGAAGCCCAAGGGTACGGCGTAGTACGAGAGCTTGTTGGGCACGGTTTAGGTAAAGATTTGCATGAAGACCCTCAAATGCCAAACTACGGTAAAAGAGGTAGAGGTAAAAAATTTGCTAATGGCATGGTTGTAGCCATTGAGCCCATGATTAATATGGGTACCAAAAGAATTAAGCAACTAAAAGATGGTTGGACAATTTTGACCGCAGATGGTCAACCAAGTGCACATTTTGAGCATAATGTAGCCTTAATCGATGGTAAACCAGAGTTATTATCAACTTTCCAATACATTTATGATGCTTTAGGTATTTCCTCAACTGAGGAAGAAGAATTTAGAAGCAAGAAGACCGCATAACCGTGTCAAGTATTTTCAAATTTTTCCTGAATTTGTTACCACGACCTTTACTTATTAAATTAAGTTATGGTATTCGACCAATTTTGGCATTATGGTATTCCGGAAAAACATATGTTGATCCTATAGACGGCAAAAGCTTTAGGTCTTTTTTACCGTATGGATACGAAAACTCAAGAGAAAATGTGCTATCCCCTTCTACCCTATCGTTAGAACGCCATAGGTTACTTTGGCTTTTTTTAAAAAACAAAACCAACTTTTTTACGCAAGAATTAAAAGTGCTTCATTTTGCGCCTGAACAAGCCTTTTATAATCGCTTCAAAAAAATGAAGAATTTAGACTATGTTACAACCGATTTAAATTCGCCGCTTGCAGATGTAAAAGCAGATATTTGTAACCTACCTTTTACAGATAATTCTTTTGATGTAATTCTATGTAATCATGTATTGGAACATATACCAGACGACAAAAAAGCAATGCAAGAGCTCTATCGGGTTTTAAAATTAGGAGGTTGGGGTATATTTCAAATTCCACAAGATATATCTAGAGCTTCGACATTTGAAGACAATTCTATTACAGACAAAAAAGAACGGGCAAGAATATTTGGCCAATATGACCATGTTAGAGTATACGGTAGAGACTATTTTAAAAGACTAGAGAATGTTGGTTTTCAAGTATTTGCGGAGGATTACACCAAAGAATTTACACCGGAAGAACAAGAAAAATACCGACTTGCAAAAGGAGAAATCATTCCTTTAGTAAAAAAATAAACTTTTAATTATCTACACTTTTTTACCATTCATATACAGTAGTTTATATCTAAACTATTACGCATCAGCTTTTTAAGATTTTATGTCGCTATTTGTAGACTTATACTACAATTGATAAGATTTTTATTAATAATTAATACTATTTTTCTTACAATTTAGTTTACTAGGTACCCAATCTTATAAAATTAAGCCATGCGAAAAATTACTTTCCATCAATTAAAGCATTACTTCTTATCAAGTTTTCTTTTAGGTGCTATTGGATTATTTACAAATAAATTGAAAGCACAAGATACCTTTTCTTGTGATAGTGACCTTTACCAAGTTGTTAATGGTAGAGATTTAAAAAAATTAAACCCTGCCACTGGTAATTATGAACATATTGGAACGTCATCCATTTCTTATAACGGTGCTGGTTTTAACGTAGAAGACGGCTATATATATGGTATGAGCGGTACTAATTTAATCCGAGTTAATAATCTAGGAGAGGCCACTTTGGTAGGACCTGTAGTTGGATTTAGTGCGCTCAGTTATTCTGGTGATTTTGATTCAGAGGGTAATTGGTACTCTTTTAAAGATATAGGTGGTTCATTTATGATGAATGTTATAGATGTGAGCGAGTCTACAACATTAATTGCTGAAGAGAAAATAATACTAGAATTACCAGGTGAAGGCAAATTAGGAAGTTGTGCAGATGTTGCTTATAACACCTTAACTAATAAGTTTTATGGTATGCGAGCTGGTGTAATTCACGAGTACGACCATATTAACCAGACAGTTACACCTGTTGCAGATTATTCAGGGTCAATAGATGGTGGAAGCGCATTTGGAGCTGTTTGGACAGATAACGAAGGAAACGTTTATTTTTTTAATAATCAAACAGGTAATATTTATAAGGCAAGTTTTAATGCAAATGGTAGTATAGCCGATTTTTCTTTTGCAGCAACTAGTGAACCAAACGGAAGTAATGATGGTATGGCCTGTGCTAACGCAGCTCCACCGGTATTCCCAGAAATTTGTGATAACGGTATTGATGATGATGGAGATGGCCTTATAGATTGTGAAGATGATGACTGTACAGCCAGTGAAGCCTGTAAAATAGAAGGTAGCATATTAGCAACAACCACATCTACAGAGAACGGTTTTGTAACCTATCAAGTATTTTTAAACAATAACACCAACACTAATAAAACTTTTACTGCATATGATACACTACCAAGCGGTTTTGCATTTGTTCAAGATACGTTAGCCTTTGACCAAAACGGTTTCTCAGACTTTACCATAAATCCAGTAGAAAATGATAGAAATACAATTAGCTGGGGAGAAATAACGCTAGAAGCAGGTGAAACTTTACGCCTTGCATATGATTGTTTAGTTCCTACAGGAATTCAGCCAGACAACTATTCCAATGCGTTTTCCTTATCTAATGAAACACTTAAAGAAGGAACCTTAAGTGCCGCTGTGGAAATAATAGACAATTATGTTGAAGAGGTGTATAGCTGCGAGCCAGCGTTTTATCAGGTATACAAAAAACCGGGTAAAAAACAACCAAACATGTACGGTAGATTAAACCCCTTAACAGGTGATTATGACCCAATTGCTATAGCTTCAGATTACGCAAACGGCCTGGGATTTGACAACAATACTGGATTAGTTTTTGGTGCTTCGGGCAAGAAATTTATTCAACTAGACGCAGAAGGAACCGTAATTTACAAAGGCATTACATTTAACAAAAAAATATACCGGGGAGACATCAATAATAATAGCGAATGGTATGGGGTAGATGGTAATGACATGGTAGTTGTAGATGTCAGCGGAGAGCCAACTATAACAGCCCGTTATGTAAATGAAGGGTTAAACGGTTGGGATATTGCCTACAATCAAGATGGCCATTTTTATTCAGTTCATAATAATATTTTATACAAGTTTGATACTAACACCAACACCAAGTCTACCCTTGGTACATTAATTGGTAACGGTTTACCTAATACTGGTTATGGTGCACAATGGACAGGTTCTGATGGTAACTTATATATTTCTAATAACACAACAGGTAAAATAATCAGAGTAAATATTACCACCAGAGAAGCTAGAGTAGTTTCATTTTCAATTGATGGCTTATCTAAG
This sequence comes from Croceivirga lutea, assembly GCF_014235875.1. Classification (GTDB taxonomy): domain Bacteria; phylum Bacteroidota; class Bacteroidia; order Flavobacteriales; family Flavobacteriaceae; genus Croceivirga; species Croceivirga lutea. The sequence continues at coordinate 29,954 of NZ_JACJUK010000005.1, forward strand.
AATGATGGTTTCTCATGCCCAATATCGATACCCGCAGTATATGCGTTAGATTATGGAGATAATGTTTATTTACCAGAAGTATCTATGTGGACCTATGCCAACGATGTAGACCAAGATAACTTACCAGATTATCCGTTAACCTGGTTGGGTAGCACTATCTCAGTTGATGAGTCAAACCTCTCTAACAGCGCTGCAGACGGAGACTTAGATGATGGTATTTACATAGCTGACCAAGTGGCTAGTAATCGTTTAAAATTAACACTAAATCTGAACTCTAATTTTGAAACAACTACTTATTATTTAATTGGTGTTGATTGGGATGATGATGGAAATTTCGACACTGAAATCGCAAGTAATGTACAGTTAAATGGTGCTCAGTCTGTAACCGAATTTGTTGATGTACCAACCAATTACTCCACAAGAGAGGTAAATTTTAGGTTTATGGTTTCAGAATCACCGTTACAAATTTCAGAATTAGCTGGAACTCTTGATAAACTTGGTGAAGTAGAAGATTACAGAAAAGCAATAGCCATTAAAGAAATTTGTGATAATGGAATAGATGATGACCTAGATGGTTTATTTGATTGTGATGATGACGATTGTGCAAATTTTGGTAACTGTACCACAACCCCAACTAGTGGTGGTAATAATGGAGGTTTAGAAAGTAATAACAGACTTTCTGAAAAAATTGCCAAAAGAAACTATGAACGTTACAAAAACAACAAACAAAACATTAAAGTAAACACCCAAGAACGTTCATTTGAGACTTTCAAAAAGGTTAAAAACTTTTCAAAATCTCAAGGTAATATCAATTCGTTTGGTTTAATAGACCTAATTCCTACAAGTGGTATTCCCAACACTTCAGTCTATAATAGTACGCCAACAGATTTAATTGGAATTACCAATGCTATTGAAACACTATCTGTAGATTATTTTGATGGTGAACTTAGAAAAGGGGCTATTCTTGGTACCGTTTCAGAAAATGGAGTTTACGAGCATACCAAAGCAGTTTGTGACCGTGTTACTGGAACTTCAGTAATTAACATCTGGAAAGTTAAAATGTTAAATGAAATCTCATTTATAGTGACCAAACTAGAAAATGCAGAAGGTCTAATTGAATATAGCGCAACCTTTTCATTCTATATTAGTGACAACAGTGTAATCAATATTGAAAATCATTGGAATATTTCAGAATATACTTTTAATGACAGGTATTATAATTTACAGGTTTGGGCAGATAACATGCATAACTTAAAATTATTAGTTAACGGTGTATTAGGACAAATTCAAAATTTAAACGCTTCTCAGGTAAACTATAGATTAGGAAATATACCCGAAGTATTTGTTAGAAATTTTGATTATAGAAACAATAAACTTTTCATCAATGTGGTAAATCCTAAAGGAATACCAGCAATATCAGTCAAGGGTATATTAGCAGAAACAGAATCAGATAGTGACCGCCCATTTTATGACTTTTTTACGTTATCCGGTGAAATTGAAGACCAAATTGTATTTGACACAGACGGTGTGTATACCATTGGTTTTACAATAAATGATGATGAAAATGCCGTGGCTGATAATATTTTCTTTGCAGATGGTGTGTGGGGTTATGATGTTGATGAGAACAAAGAAGACATTTCAACATTTGCTACATTTCAAGATTTTCAAAATGAAAATGATGATGACCTTTATGTAGAAAGAGGTGCAAAAATTAGAGGAACCATCAACGAAAAATTTGTTCTTTATAGATCAATTGAAGCTAAATTTGGGGTAAAAGACATTTCAGAATTTAAAGGAATCGCTTTTGAAGCTGAGGCTAATAAAGTTAGAGAGATGGATATTATACTTATAAATCCAGACTTGTCCTACGAGGAGCAATTAAAAGCTAAAATAGTATTAAATACAGAGCGCGAAGATTACTTCATCGATTTTGAAAGTTTTACTGGTAACCCAGAACATCTAGATAACATATCAATGGTGATTTTTGAAGCATTAAACTGGACTTATGAACCTACTCATTTTGCTTTAGAACTTTCTAGATTACGACTTACGCAAGAAGGCAACGCGGATAAATCAGGAAAAAACAGCGGTAAAGAAGTTTTAAATCGTGTATACCCTAACCCAATTTCTTCAGTATCTACATTAGCATTCGAAAGTCAAAAATCTGACCATTACGAATTGTACATATACAACTTAGCAGGAGCTATTGTATACGCAAAACAAGGTGAGGTAAGTTCAGGTGTCAATAGAGTTGAAATTATGAGAGGTAATCAGCCTTCTGGTAACTATTCTTATCAGCTTATATTAAATAATGAAGACAACCTATCTGGAAAAGTATTGTTTGAATAGACTGTTTAATTTGAATTTTAAAGCCAGCAAATGCTGGCTTTTTTTATGGTTTCCAACAACTTACAACCCATTCACAACATACTTTTCAAAATTATTTTTTAATAAAATATTTTTACTACATATATAGTAAGAATATACTTATGTTTTCTAATAATAGAATTTTCGTTTTCCTCAGTGTTTTATTAATTATTGGCTCTTGTTCTAAAGATGGTAGTGAAGCCCCTTTAAATCCAGATGATACCATAGCCATAAGTTGTAATGACGGTATTCAAAATGGAGATGAAACCGGTGTAGATTGTGGTGGTTCATGTACTAACAGTTGTATTACAAACAATGAAGACAGTCGAATACTAAATGGCACTATAAGCGAAGAAAAAATTCTAGATGCTTCAATAACCTACCAACTTAATGGCACTTTAAACGTGCAATCTGGTGGTGTTTTAATCATTCCCTCTGGTACAAAAATAGAGGCTTCCGCTGGAATATCTAGTCAAATAATAATTGAGCAAGGAGCTGACATTGTTATTAATGGTACAGAAAACAATCCTGTAATCATGGAATTGAAATCAGGTGAAATTGAAAACTGGGGTGGCATTGTAATTGCAGGAAATGCCCCTTCAACCGCTGGACAAAATAGTACAATAGGTGATTCAAGTGTTACTTATGCTGGCAGTGAACCTGCTGACAATTCTGGCAGTATTTCTTATTTAGTTATTAAAAATGCTGGTGTAGCCTCAGCTACTAACCAATTTGGTAATGCTGCTCTTTCTTTACTAGGGGTTGGCACTGCTACCACTATAGACCATGTGGCTATTTTTAATTCAGACCAAGATGCTTTAGCTATCCACGGAGGTATCTTTACTTTAGAAAATTTATATGTAGAAAACGCTTCAAATACTTCTATTAATTGGACAGAAGGTTGGGCGGGTACATTAACCAATACATTAGTGGTAAATAATGAGGACTTTAACCAAATTGTATCAGCAAAGGGAACTAATGGTTATCCCAATCTATCTAACTTCACAGCTATTTCTGAAGAAAAAAATACAGCCTTTAATTTTAATGATGACACTGGAGCAAACATATCTGGTTTAGCTTTAATGGGTTTTAAAAATTCCTTTTTATTAGCAAATTCTGTTACTACAGACAACATTAAAATCGATGGCAATACAGTGGAACCTACCCTACCCTATATCGGAAATTCCAATATTGAACAATCTGCATTTTCTTGGGCAGGTGATTTGTCAGCAATCAACTTCTTATCTGTTTCAGGAGAAATAACTACAGATATTACTTTCGAAACTGAAGTAACTTACTTTCTTTCTGGAACATTAAGTATAAAAAACGGCGCAACCTTAACCATAAATCCGGGCACCAAAATTATTGCTGATGTAGAAAGTGGTAATTCCACCTCAACGTATATCGTAGTTCGTCAAGGTGGAGATATAAATATCAATGGAACGGCTGCAATGCCAGTTGTGATGGAATCTTCTTTAGGTAATTCTGGTGATTGGGGCGGTTTAGTTATAGCAGGAAAAGCTACAACCACTGCGGGAACAGTTGCAATAGCCGAAATTGGCGACATCACTTATGGTGGGTCAGAAGACACCGATTCTTCGGGTAACATTAACCATCTCATTATTAAAAATGCTGGTGCTAAAATAGATACAGATTCTGAATATAACGGTCTAAGCCTTTACGGAGTTGGTTCTGGAACAGTTATAAATAACATAGCTATTATAGATGGCTTAGATGACGGAATTGAATTTTTTGGTGGTACTGTTGATGTTTCAAACATTTACTTAGAAAACAATCTAGATGACGCTATTGACTATACTGAAGGTTGGAATGGTAAAATTACCAATGCGTTAATAGTGAACACAATTGATAATTTTTCTTCTGCTATAGAAGCCGATGGTGATAACGGGTTTCCAGAATTTGAAAATATTCATTGTATTTCTGAAACAGGTGGTACTGCAATAATTGGTAAAAATAATTCTGGAGCTTCATTTAATAAATTGGCATTATTAGGTTTTGATGCTTCATTTGATTTTACAGAAAGTGGTAACAACACTAATTTTATGGTTGATAGTGAAATAGCCAACAGTGCTATTCCTTACATAGCAAGTTCAACTGTGGATTCATCGGACTTTGATTGGGTCGAAAACAAGCAATTGATTAATTCAGTGGTTATCCATGGAAGCATAAATTCAAATTTTATGTTAGATGCTGATATCACCTATTATTTAGATGGTCCACTGAGTGTTGAGGCAAATGCAGATTTAACCATCCCTGCAGGCACCACAATTATTGCAGATGTAGAAGAAGGTGATGAGACTAACACCTATATTGTGGTACAACAAAATGCTACCATTCATATAGAAGGTACGGCGCAAAATCCGGTTGTAATGACCTCAGCAAATAATACTCCAGGTGATTGGGGAGGTTTAATTTTAGCTGGAAATGGAGTAACTGCTTTGGGAGAAAATAGTTTGGCCGAAATTGGCAATATCAGTTATGGCGGTACTAATAATTTAGACTCATCTGGAAGCATAACTTACTTGAAACTTGAAAATACAGGTGCCCAAATTACAGCAGAATCGCAATATAACGGCTTAAGTTTATATGCGGTAGGCGCTAATACTACACTTGAAAATATTGCAATACTTAATGGAAATGATGATGGCGTAGAAATTTTTGGGGGAGCAGCTACAATTCAAAACTTATATTTAAAAAACAATGCAGATGATGCTATAGATTGGATTGAAGAATGGGAAGGTAGTATTACAAATGCGTATGTAGAAATTAATAATAGATTTTCTAGTGTTATAGAAGCGGAAGGAGATGCAACTTCTCCTACAATTACTAACCTAACCGCGGTATCCTCTGATGGTGGAAGTGCTTTAGTGTTCAGAAGACAATCTGGGGCAACTATTGACGGCATTTCCTTAAACGGTTTTGAAAATAGTTTGATTATGGTAGATAATGCACCATTGTCTAACGTAATACTAAACGGTGCAATTAGTGACCCTAATAATAATTATGAATTACCCTCATCGATTGACCCCTCTCTGTTCAATTGGGTAACGGAATAACTAATTAATTTCAATGGATTTAAAACCTTTTGTTTTAAAATTTTGAATAGTACCATCTTTAGCTACATAAATTAGAAAAGCATCCAGGTCTGATTGCGTATTAAGATATTCTATCGCTTTTTCAATACCCATAGCCATAAATGCTGTTGCAAAAGCATCTGCTATAGCGCAATTATCAGCTACAACCGTAGCAGCTAATAAAGATGAATTTTTAGTAAACCCAGTTTTAGGATTTATGGTATGCACATATTTTTCTCCGGTAATGGAATCTACTCTATACTTTCGGTAATTACCAGAAGATGCTAATGCTTTATCTTGTAATTGTACAATTGCTGCTCTTCCTCGATCTTCTATATTTAAAGGGTCATCAACACCAACAGTCCAGGGTTTATCAGTTAGGCTATTCTTACCTTTTGCTAGAATCTCACCACCTACCTCAACCAAATAATTTTGATAACCCCTATTCGATAATAATACTCCAAGTCTATCAATTGCGTAGCCTTTTGCCACAGCGTTAAAATCAAATCGTATAGAAGAATTTTGTTTTTTTATACGATTTTCTGAAGTTAAGTTTACTTTATTAAAACCTACATAACGTAATAAACTGTCTACTTTTACACTGTCTAATGGTACCTGATCACCAGGACCAAATCCCCAAGCATCAACCAGAATTCCAATTGTTGGGTCAAAATAGCCATTTGTAGCTTCAAATACTTTTTTAGATGTAGCAAATACCTCTTCAAACATTTTGTCTACTATGATAGTAGTATCTCCATTATTGATTTTTGAGATATCAGAATCAGGTATATAAGTAGACATTGATTTGTTAACTACATTAAACAATGAATCTATAGATGGTTGTAAATCTACCTGTTCTTTAGAAATATAAGTAATAGCATAAGTGGTTCCTAAGGCTTCACCGTACACCACATTTTTACCGTAGTTTGAAGTCTTGGTACAAGACCAAAAAATAACACCAATAGATAATAAAATATTAAACTTGAATAAGACCTTCATATGCTGCAATATATTCTTCGTTTAAATAAACAGGTTCTTCTTGATTGGCAGCGTTATATAAACCAACGCCAGCATAATAGGTTTTAGCTTCAAATTTTACGGCATGATTACTCATTTTAGTAAGTAGTTCTTCGTCAAATTGTTTTGGGTTTTCTGGAAAAGGAACATGCTGTACTATAATAAAATGTAAGATTTTATCTTTTAGACAAACAAATTGGGGATGCTTTTTAGGTTTACTATTTACAGCCATGAATTCATAGCCATCTTGTTCTAGTTGTCTACCAACTATGTTCATGGCTAAATTATGTAGCTCTTGTGCTGTAAGTGGTCTTCTTTCTTCCATAATTAAAAAAACCGATGCAAGGCATCGGTTTGTTAGTTATACCTCTACTACTATTGAGGTGAAATTTTAAGATAAACTATACTTATCCTCCAAAATCATCAAAACGTATATTCTCATCTGGGATACCAAAATCTTCTCCCATCTTTTGAACGGCTTGGTTCATTAAAGGTGGGCCACAGAAATACAATTCTATATCTTCAGGTGAATCATGATGATTTAAATAATTGTCTATAACACAATTATGAATAAATCCTACGAATCCGTCACCATCCTCATCATTAATATCTTTTTTAACCTTCCAATTGTCCTCTTCTAAAGGCTCAGATAGGGCCAAGTAAAACTTGAAGTTTGGAAACTCCTTTTCTAAAGCTCTAAAGTGTTCTAGATAAAAAAGCTCTCGCTTAGATCTACCACCATACCAATAGGTAACCTTACGATTTGTTTTTAAGGTTTTGAATAAGTGATATAAATGTGAACGCATTGGCGCCATACCAGCACCACCACCAACGTAAAGCATCTCTGCTTCTGATTCGTTTATAAAGAATTCACCAAACGGTCCAGAGATCGTTACTGGGTCTCCTGGTTTTAGGCCAAAGATATAAGATGAAGCCACACCTGGGTTTACATCCATCCAACCGTTTTTGGAACGATCCCATGGTGGAGTAGCAATACGAACATTTAACATAATTTCACGCCCTTCAGCAGGGTAAGAAGCCATAGAATACGCACGTTCTACCAACTCTGGGTTTTTCATTGTTAACGGCCATAGGTTAAACTTATCCCACTCAGCTTGAAATTTATCAGGAGTTTCGTGTTCCTCTGGATGTGCAGTAATGTCAATATCAGCATATTTTACTTCACATGGTGGTACTTCAATTTGAATGTATCCACCAGCTTTGTAATTCATGTCTTCCGGAATCTCAACAACGAACTCTTTAATAAAAGAAGCAACGTTGTAGTTACGAACCACTTTTGCATCCCACTTTTTAATACCAAAAACCTCTTCTGGAATAGTAATTTCCATGTCTTGCTTTACCTTAACTTGGCAAGCTAAACGGGCTCCATGGTTTAATTCTTTCTTAGAAAAGTGAGGAGTTTCAGTAGGTAATGCTTCACCTCCACCTTCTAATACGTGGCATTCACATTGAATACATGTACCACCTCCACCACAAGCAGAGGGTAAAAAGATTTTTTGGTTACCTAAAGTGGTAAGTAATGAGCTACCTGAATCAACTTCAATTTCCTTTTCGCCATTAATTTTAATGGTAACCGGACCCGAAGGAGATAATTTTTCTTTAGTAAATAATAATAATGAAACTAATAACAGTAATAATATTAAAAATGAAATTACTGTAATAGCTATTGTACCGCCTGTTGTTGCTAAAATCATATTTATCTATTTAAAGCATCGTTAAACGAAATGGCATCACCATCTTCTTCAATTTCTTCCTCAATCACAGATTGTTCTTGGTTTTCTGCCGTTGTGGTAGTTTCTTCTGCCGGTGGATCATTATCACCAGTTAACATACCTCCAAAGCTTTGGAAACCAATTCCCATAAGACCTGTAATAATAAACGTTATACCCAAACCTCTTAAAGGAGCAGGTACATTAGAATATCTAATTTTTTCGCGTATTGCGGCAATAGCTAGAATAGCTAAAAACCAACCTATACCAGAACTTATACCATAGTTAAACGCAAGGCCTAAAGTTTCGATTTCACGTGCCTGCATAAATAAGGAACCCCCTAAAATTGCACAGTTAACCGCAATTAATGGTAAAAAGATTCCTAATGAATTGTACAGCGAAGGTGAAAATTTTTCAACTACAATTTCTACCAACTGTACCATGGTTGCAATAGTCGCAATAAATAGAATGAAGGATAAGAATCCTAAATTATAGTCTGCATATTCTGGGCCTAACCAAGCTAACGCTCCATCTTTTAATAAGTATTGGTCTAACAACCAGTTTAAAGGTACTGTTACGCCCAGTACAAATATTACAGCCGCTCCTAAACCAACAGCAGTACTAACTTTTTTAGATACTGCTAAGTAAGAACACATTCCTAAGAACACGGCAAAAACCATGTTATCTATAAAAATGGACTTAAAAAATAATTCTAAATGTTCTAACATAATTCTTTTTCTTAAGCTTCTTCTATTAATGCTTTATTTCTAGAGCGTTGCACCCAAATAATAATACCAACTACAATAAGAGCTGCAGGTGGAATAATCATAAAACCGTTATTCTCATATCCTGTGGCATATAACCCGGTTTTCTCTATAGGGTCACCAAGAACTGGGAAACCAAATAACGTTCCAGAACCTAATAACTCTCTAAAAAATCCGACAATGATTAGGATAACACCATAACCTAAAGCGTTACCAATACCGTCTAAGAAAGATTTCCAAGGACCGTTACCTAAAGCAAAAGCTTCAAAACGCCCCATTATAATACAGTTAGTAATAATTAATCCGACAAAAACGGACAGCGTTTTACTTAACTCATAAGCAAAAGCTTTTAGTACTTGGTCAACTATAATTACCAAAGTGGCAACTACTATTAATTGTACTATAATTCTAATTTTTGATGGAATTATATTTCGCATTAAAGAAATAACAACGTTACCTACTCCTAAAACGAATATTACCGCAATAGACATTACAACAGAAGCTTTTAATTCTGCGGTAATTGCCAATGCAGAACAAATACCCAATACTTGAATGGTAATAGGATTGTTATCTGCTAATGGGTCTAGTATAAGATTTGCATCTTTTTTTGAAAGTAACGCCATATCTAATTGGTTCTAATTTTATCTAAATAAGGTTTATACAGATTAAGACTCTCTTTGATCATAGCTGTAATACCGTTTCCAGTAATTGTTGCCCCAGCAAGGGCATCAACCTGATGGTCATCTTTATCGTTATTTAATGGGTCGTTATTACCTTTTGCAACGGCAATACCGGTATAGTTATTACCGTCCATTACGCGTTCTCCTTCAAAATCATCCATAAAGAAGCGCATTTTAATGTTGGCACCTAAACCAGGTGTTTCGCCCTTATGGTCAAAATATACACCTTGTACTTCCATATCGCTACTTAAAGAAACAAATCCCCAAATAGCATCCCAAAGACCTTTACCATACATAGGTAAAATGTAAAATGTTTCACCGTCTTTTTCTCCAACAAATAATGGAAGACTTTCATCGTTACCAGATTTAATCGCAGCTAACTGCTTTTTCATATCTGTTAAATAAGCTTCACCGCTTTCCATGGTTTCACCAGTATTGGTATTTACCATAAATTGCTTGGTAATGTATTTTGAAAAGTCTTCTTCTACTTCAGTAGTAGGAATGAAAGCTACATCTCCTTCACCTTCATTATTATTAACACCCATTGCGTACAGGATGTTTTGTTGTTTTTCAAAGCGCTCATTTTCATCAATCTTTGGCTTAAGACCTGTTGCCATAGATGCTAGAATTGCACCAACAATAACTACCATTACTATTGCGAAAACAACCGTATATGAATTTTTATCTGTTTTAACTGCCATGACTAAACGGTTTCTGCTTTAAGTTCTTCTGCACTACCTTCTGTTGTCTTAGGATAAATTGTTGCGTTTTTTAAACGCTTCATTCTCTTTTTAACGTTGCCTTGAACCACATAATGGTCAATTGTAGGTGCAAAAACATTCATTAATAAAATTGCTAAGAATACGCCTTCTGGATATCCTGGGTTAAATACACGGATCATAACTGAAATAAAACCGATTAAAAAACCATAAATCCATTTGCCTTTGTTTGTTTGAGATCCCGTAACAGGGTCTGTAGCCATAAATACAATACCAAATGCCAAGCCACCAACAATTAGGTGTTTCCAGAAATCAAATCGCATTAATTCGTAGAACTTACTGTAGTCTTGAATCCAACCTGCTTCAACTACGCCATTAAAAATCAATCCCATAGCAAGTGCACCTACTACAGCACTTAACATTATTCTCCAACTTGCAATTTTAGTGAAGATTAAAAATAATCCACCTAACAATATTAAAAGCGTTGAAGTTTCACCTACAGAACCTGGTATAAACCCATAGAACATTTCAGCCAAATCAAATTTTGCATACATTTCTTGGGTATTACCTTGAGCTAAAAATCCTAACACGGTTTCACCAGAAATTGCATCGAGGTTTGCACCCGCAGCAATTTCGTTGGAACGCTCAACTGCTCCATGAACCCAAACTTTGTCTCCACTCATCCAAGTTGGGTAAGCAAAGAATAAAAAAGCTCTGATGGTAAGCGCTGGGTTCAAAATATTCATACCAGTACCTCCAAAAACTTCTTTACCAATAACTACTCCAAAAACTACAGCAATAGCAAGCATCCATAGTGGTGTATCTACTGGAACAATAAGTGGAACAAGCATACCAGTTACTAAGTAACCTTCTTCAACCTCATGGCCTTTAATTACGGCAAAAATAAATTCTACAATAAGCCCTATCCCGTAAGAAACTATAACTAGTGGTAATACCGTAGTTGCACCAAGAATAAAATTATCCCAGTTTATAAAGTGTTCAAAAAGAGAGAAATTTTCTGGAAAACCATTTAAGGCAGAATAATGTTGATAACCTGCGTTGAATATTCCAAAAATTAAACATGGCACTAGTGCCATGATAACTGTATTCATGGTACGCTTTAAATCATCAACTGCTTTAACGTGCGTACCACCATGTGTTGTTTCATCTGGAGTGAATAAGAAAGTATGGAAAGCGTTAAAGGCTGGCGCCATTTTTTTGCCCTGATACTTCAGTTTCAACTCATGCATTTTTTGTTTCAATCCCATAGCTTATCCAATTTCTTGATACAATAAATCGAGTCCTTCTCTAATAATTTTTTGGTGTGGTTGCTTCGAAATACAGATAAATTCTGTTAACGAAAAATCTTCAGGAGCAACCTCATATAACCCAAGTTGTTCCATTTCATCTAAATCTTTAACCATACAAGCTTTAAGTAACTGTAATGGATAAATATCTAATGGAAAAACTTCTTCATACCTACCAGTAACCACAAAAGCTCTGTGTTCACCGTTAGTATTGGTATCTAAATTGTACTTTTTGTTTTTGTTCAACCATGAAAATGTTAATGCTCTGGTTGAAGAAACCTTATTAAAAACAGGTTTATTCCATCCAAATAACTCATAATCATCACCTTCTGGAATAGCACAAACCGTAGTATTATAAAAACCTAGATAACCATCTGGTTTAACGGTTGAGCCCGTAAGTACGTCACCGTTAATTAGTCTGAAATTATCATCGTTTACGCCACTTGCGTATAAAAAAGTAGAAATTTCAGCACCAATTTTAGTGGTGTAGTATTTTGGCTTTTTAACACAAGAGCCTGCTAAAGCAACCGTTCGTTCTGCATTAAATTTACCTGTTAATAATAACTCTCCAATTATAACAAGGTCTTGCGGACTAATTGTCCAAACAGTTTCACCTTTATTAATTGGGTTTATTTTATTAATCTGAGTTCCAACTAATCCGGCAGGATGCGGCCCTGAAACCATGTTCTTTTCCACACCTTCAATTCCAGAAAAAACAGAACTTTGAGCATTAGACACTCCAACATGTATTTTACCAGGGGTAAACTTAGCTAGAGCATTGATTGCCGCTTGCAATTCTTTCTCTTTTCCTTTTAATTGATAATCAACGTCAGCAGCCAGTGGTGAAGTTGAGAAGCCAGAAATAAAAATGGCTTTGGGAGTAGCATCAGGATTGGCGATTACGTCGTAAGGACGTTGCTTAATAAAAGGCCAACAGCCAGAAACTAATAATAACTTTTTAATATCAGCAGCCTCTGCGCTACTCAAATCAAAAGTTTTATGCTCTAGGTATTGTTGCTCTTTATCTGCAAGAATTTTAATAGTTAAAATTCTTCTTCTAGCGCCACGTACTATCTCAACCAACTCTCCACTAACTGGAGAAACAAAAAGCATTTCTTCATTGCCTTTGTTATAAAAAAGAGGCTCACCAGCTTTTACCTCACCGCCCTCTCTAACTAGCATCTTTGGCGTTATACCATGAAAATCATCAAGGTACAATGCATAAACATTGCTAGAAACTGATTTGGTGGTAGTCTGTTCTGCAGCCCCGACAAGGTTTAAATTTAAACCCTTCTTAATTCGGATGTCTTTTGACATATTTGTGTAGACCTTAGATTAATAAAAATCGAGTGCAAATTTACCACATAGAATACAAATAATACAAGATATGGACAAGAAAAAATAGGGTTTCAACGAACTAAATTTTCTAGGCATGCTTTTTGTTTACCTTTGAACTTATTTTTTGCATTAAACTCGCATGAAGATTAAACAATCAATTTTATTACTTTTCTTTTCTCCATTATTGTTTTCACAGGTAATGATAGAAATTGAACCTCCAGAAAATATAAAAACAATAATCTTTAAAGGTGAAACTCAAGACCAGTTTCCCATAGTTCGGCTAGGAGAAGCCATAAACTTAACTTTTGATGATTTATCTGCAAGTGAGCAAGATTACTACTATAAGATTGTACATTGCGATTATGATTGGACACCAAGTCAACTTTTGAAATCACAATTTTTAGACGGCATTGACAATCAACGAATAATTGATTACGAGAATAGCTACACTACCCTTCAGCCCTATTCTAATTATAGATTAACAATACCTAATAATGAAGTAAGACTTAAAGTTACTGGCAATTATGTATTAGAAATTTACAATAGTTACGGGGACTTACAATTTTCTAGACGATTTGTAGTCTATAAAGACGCGGTTTCTGTAGGAGGCACGGCAAAAAGAGCACGTGACTTTGACTTTTTAAATGAAAAACAAAGTGTTCAATTCACCATTAATACAGCAGGATTTAGAGTAGTAAATCCAAAATCTGAAATAAAAATTGCCTTACTCCAAAACTACTATTGGCCTAGTGCCATTTATAATATAAAACCACAGTTTACCCTTGGTCAAGAATTGGTGTACAAGTACGATAAAGAAACTAGCTTTTTTGGTGGCAATGAATTTCTAAATTTTGACACTAAAGATTTGCGTGTGGCCACCTTTGCCATTTCAAAAGTAGAATTACTAGACCTCTATCATCATATACTTTTTACCAACGATTTTAGAAATGATAGACCTTACACGTATTTCCCAGATATTAATGGCGACTTTGAAGTTAGAACTATGCAAGGAGATGATGTTGACCGTGAAGCAGAATATACTATCGTTCATTTTAGCTTACCCTATTCTCCACAAATAGGATTAAATAACGTTTATGTTTTAGGTAAGTTTAATAATTATGCCATAGCTGAAGAAAATAAAATGCAATATAATGAGGCATCTGGAAATTTTGAACTAACCTACCCATTTAAGCAAGGTTTCTATAACTACAAATATGTAGTAGAAAACGAAGACGGCACTTTAGATTTTAATTTAGTAAGTGGTGATTTTCATTTTACTGAAAACAACTACACAATTTTGGTATACTACAGAGATTTTGGTGATTTATATGATAGTATAATTGGAATTGGTAGTATAAATTCAAGAACTATAACTAATTAATTAAATTTACCCACCAATCAATCAAACTACAAGTGGGTAAAAATAAGGAGTTAATAACCAAAGGAAGGTTTGAATTAAAATATAGAGGTACCGCCTGTCTCAATTGCGGCCAACCTCTAGATATTACAGATAAATATTGTCCTAATTGCTCTCAGCTTAATAGTACTAAAAAGGTAGTTTTAAAAGATTTTATTAATGAATTTCTTTCAGGATTAATTAATTACGATTCTAAGTTAATCCGCACCCTATATACCATGATATTAAAACCTGGTACAATTACCAAGGATTATATCAACGGAAAAAGAATACGTTATACAAACCCTTTTAGATTCTTGTTTAGCCTTGCTTTTTTATACTTTTTAATGTTCACCTTAACCAACAATTTCAAAAGTTTTAATGATCTAAAACTTACCGAAAAAATAGAGGATTCAGATGCTATGAATTTTAGGTTTAATGATGAAGGCTTAGTTCTAGGTGATAGCACAGGTACAGGTGAAAAGAAAATAATTGATTTTAGTCAAATAGATTCTGTTGCTAAAGAGGAAGCTCAACTAAAGAAAAACCTACAAGCCTTAGACACCCTTGATTCGTTTATTCAAAAAGGAATAGAAAATCAACGCTTACAAGATTCACTTTTAGACGCAAACCCTAAACTGTATTTTGAACAATTAGAAGATGATAAAAAGGGGTTTACCAGTAAAATGGATTTTTTCACCAAAATGCTAAGAAGAGATTCCATTTCTTCATTCGCCAATGCCCAAGAAAAATTCGGAGTTAAAAACACTTGGAAAAATGAATATAGCTTTAATGCCTCTAAGAGTTTATTACGAGCTTTAGCCCGACCAGGAGATTGGCTAAACGATACCATTTCTCGATTGCCTTTTGTAATATTTTTGTTTTTGCCTGTGTTTACAATTTTCATTTTTTTGGCGTACATCCGAAATAATTACACCTATACCGATCATTTAATCTTCAGTTTTCACAACCAATCATTATTATTTATCTTGCTCATCCTTAGCTGGGTAGTTGATACCATTTTTGGCACCGTTTCAGCAGGTTTATTTTTAACATTGTTTTCAATTTACCTGTTTCAAGCCATGCGAAAATTTTACGGCCAAGGCGTGTTTAAAACAATTATTAAATATTTGTTCTTAAATTCAGTATTTACAATTTTAGCCCTAATTACCGTTGTAATGCTGTCTATAGGAAGTGTTTTTACCTATTAAGCTATGTTTACCCAAGTTACCAAAGGAATTAAAATTACCGTTGAAACTTCTTTTGAAGGCACCTTCTTTAAAAACTATAAAATGCATTATGCATTTGGTTATACTATTTCAATAGAGAATCAGACTAATGAAGCTGTTCAACTTACCGCTCGCCATTGGGATATTTTTGATTCACTAAAAGATACAGAAACTATAGATGGTGAAGGTGTAATTGGCAAGAAACCAGTAATTCAGCCAGGAAAATCACACACCTATAGTTCAGGTTGTTTGTTAGCATCACCAATTGGCGCAATGCGTGGTTTTTACAATATGGTTAATCTTTCATCTACAGAAAACTTTGAAGTAGAAGTACCAACATTTAAGTTGGCTGCACCTTTTGTACTTAATTAAGGTTTAAATTTTTATCGATTTAATTATCGGAAATACGTTCCGTACCTTTGTGAGAAGTCTAAATTTAAATAAGTCTCACAATGGCAAAAGGTTTTTTTCAAGTTCCTACAGCAATTAACGAACCTGTAAAAAGTTACGCTCCAGGCACTCCTGAGCGTGAAGAAGTCTTAAAACAATACAAAGCATATTACAATGGTTCTGTCGATGTACCTTTATATATAGGTGCTGAAGAAATCAGAACGGGTAACACCAAAAAAATTACTCCTCCTCATGACCACAAACATGTTGTTGGTCAGTACCACACGGCAGAAAAGAAACACGTAGAACAGGCAATTCAAAACTGCTTAGAGTCTCGTAAGAAATGGGCAGCCCTTACATGGGAGCAACGTGCCGCTATATTCTTAAAGGCCGCAGAATTAATCGCAGGCCCTTACAGACAAAAAATGAATGCCGCTACAATGATGGTACAATCTAAAAATGTGTTTCAAGCAGAAATTGATGCAGCATGCGAAATTATTGATTTCTTAAGGTTCAATGTTGAATACATGAGTCAAATCTATATGGAGCAGCCAGATTCTGCAGAAGGTATTTGGAACCGAGTTGAGTATAGGCCATTAGAAGGTTTTATCTACGCTATTACTCCTTTTAATTTTACGGCAATTGCTGGCAACTTACCTGCAAGTGCAGCAATGATGGGTAATGTTGTAGTTTGGAAACCAAGTGATAGTCAAGTGTTTTCTGCGAAAGTAATCATGGATGTTTTTAAAGAAGCTGGCTTACCAGATGGTGTTATTAATATGGTAACTGGTGACCCAGTTATGATTACCAATACCATTCTAGATAACGCAGATTTTTCAGGTATACACTTTACTGGGTCAACAACCGTCTTTAAAAACCTTTGGAAACAGATTGGCACTAATATTGAAAAATACAAAACCTATCCTAGAATTGTTGGTGAAACTGGTGGTAAAGATTTTATTATTGCTCACCCATCAGCAAAGGTTGAACAAGTAGCCACAGCCATTACTAGAGGAGCGTTCGAATTTCAAGGTCAAAAATGTAGTGCTGCATCTAGGGTGTACCTACCAAAATCTACAGCCACCGAAATTTTAAAATTGGTTAAAAAAGACGTTGAAAGCTTCAACAAACCAGGTTCACCAGAAGATTTTAGCAACTTTATTACCGCGGTTATTCACGAAGGTGCGTTTGATAAATTAGCTGGTTATATAGACCAAGCTAAAACAGATGCTGATGCGGAAATAGTAGTTGGCGGAGGGTATGATAAATCTGTTGGTTATTTTATTGAGCCAACTGTTATTTTAACTACCAATCCAAAATATGTAACCATGGAGACTGAATTATTCGGACCGGTTGTTACGGTATATATATATGAAGATGCTGATTGGTCAGAAACACTTCAACTTGTTGACAATACTAGCATTTATGCCTTAACTGGAGCTGTTTTAGCAAGCGACCGTTACGCCATTGATGAAGCTACAAAAGCTTTAGAAAATTGTGCTGGTAATTTTTACATTAATGACAAACCAACAGGAGCGGTTGTAGGTCAGCAACCATTTGGAGGTGCAAGAGCTTCGGGTACTAACGATAAAGCTGGATCAGCACAAAATCTTTTACGCTGGGTTTCTCCAAGGCTTATCAAAGAAACTTTTGTAACCCCAGAAAATTATAGATATCCTTTTTTAGGGTAGCATAAAAATTTTGAAGGGCGGAAATCCGCCCTTTATTATATTTTGAATGTAAATTTAACGTTAATTTATTGTATATTTAATGTTTGTAATTTTACATTAGTGGTATGAAAAATTATTTTTTAAAAAAAATTCTTCAATTTGTAACCTATAAAAATCACCTGTGGGAGCAACTGAAATTATATGCACTTAAGTGTCGTAATTTCTATGCAGACATGCATACTCTTTAAAATAACAGCATATCCCAAGTTATTTTAAGTTATTTCTGTAAGTTTTGGTTTTTCTATAGACCTATTAACCGTTTATTTTTAATAATTAATTTAAATTCTATTCATCACTTAGAGTCATAAAATTGATTACCTTAGAAGTAACTGAAAATCAATAAGTAAAAACACAAAACATTTAAAATGAAAAAATTAGTTGTAGTGGCATTATGCCTATTGTCTTTTGCAGGATTTGCACAAGAAGACATGACAGTTCAAAAATCTGTACAAGGCATGGTAGCTCAAGTACAATCACAATTAGTACAATTGGCAGAGGCTTTTGATGAGTCACAGTACGATTGGAGACCATCAGAAGGTGTGCGTTCTGTAAGAGAGGCCATTTTACATACAGCAGCAGCCAATTATTTTTTAGCTACGAAAATGGGATATGCTTCTCCTGAAGATGTTGACTGGATGAATATGGAATCTAGCATAAAAGGAAAAGAAAATGTAATTGCAGCTTTAAAGGCTTCAAATGAATTTATTTTAGCGAAAATAACTGAAGAGAAAGCCGCTACATTTGACAAAGAAGTAGACTTTGGTTTTATGAAATTAAATCGCTTAAGTGGTTTACTAGTAGTTTTGGACCATAACGCAGAACACAAAGGCCAATTAATTGCCTATGCGCGATCAAACAACGTTACGCCGCCATGGAGCCAAGTAAATTAAAGTAAAAAAAGCCTCGATTAGTCGAGGCTTTTTTTATCCTTTATACTTCATAGGTAGGTAAACTACCTTTTTTGTTTCGAAAAATGGTTCCTCAAAATAATCTTCTAAATCAAATATTTGTGCTGTTGTATAAGTAGACAATTCTTCGGTTAGGTCTCCTCCTTTTAAATACAAAATTCCGTTTCTTCTTTCATGAACTGAATCTTTCTTGATTTTGCCTTTCACCCAATGCACAAAAGTTGGCATTGCAGCTACTGCTCGGCTAACAATAAAATCAAATGTTCCAGGTAAATCTTCAACTCTAGAATGGTAAGATTTTACATTTTGCAACTGCAAACCTTCAACTACTTCATTCACCACCTTTATTTTTTTACCAATTGCATCTACTAACACAAAGTTTGTATTGGGATGCAAAATTGCTAACGGTATACCAGGAAAACCGCCACCAGTACCCACATCTAAAATATCAGCATTTTCATTAAACTGTTGAATCTTAGCAATACCTAAAGAATGTAAAACATGTCTAAGATAAAGCTCGTCAATATCTTTACGAGAAACCACATTAATTTTTTGATTCCAGTCCTGGTACAGCATTTCAAGTGCTGTAAATTTTGAAATTTGCGCTTCTGATAATGAGGGAAAGTACTTTAAAATGGTTTCAACATTCATTGATTCTTGTTAATTTGTTCAAAAATAAGCCATTTCACAGGTCATTACCTTATTTTTACCATCCAGATATTTAACTGGGATAATATAGATTATGAATATAGATACAGTAAAATTTTCGAGAAGAGACTCAGCTCAATTCTTTAGAACACTTAACAAAAGAGTCAATAATTACTTTAAAGAACAAAACATTAAGAAAACAGGCAACTGGAAACTTCACTTAAAAACAATAGTGATGTTTAGCATGTTTTTAGCGCCTTATTTTTTGGTTTTAACGTTAAACCTGCCTACTTGGGCGCAATTCTTGTTAACCATTGTCATGGGAATTGGAATGGCAGGAGTTGGTATGAATGTTATGCACGATGCAAACCACGGTTCCTATTCTGATAAAAAATGGGTAAATAAGTTATTAGGTAGCAGTATGTATTTGCTAGCGGGCAACGTATACAATTGGCAAGTTCAACACAATGTACTTCACCATACATATACCAATATTCAAGACCATGATGAAGATTTAGATGCTGGTAGAGTGTTACGATTTTCTAAAAATGCAGAGTGGAAAAAACATCATAAATTTCAGCATTGGTACTCCATCTTTCTTTATGGTTTACTTACTTTCAATTGGTCAATCACTACAGATTTTAAGCAAATGTACAGGTACACTAAACGTAAGTTATCTTACGGAAAGCTACCAAAACCGGCATTAAATTGGACTATTTTGGGAATTACTAAAGCCTTATATTTTACTGTTTGGATAGTATTACCTATTGTAATTTTAGACATTCCTTGGTGGCATATTTTAATTGGCTTCTTTATTATGCATTATGTGGCAGGCTTAATTTTAAGCGTAGTTTTTCAATTGGCACATATTGGTGAAGATGCAGAAACTCCATTACCAGATGAAGCTGGAAATATGAAAAACACATGGGCAATTCATCAACTTTTCACTACCATTAATTTTGGAACTAGAAACAGAATTGTTAACTGGTTTACGGGTGGACTAAATCACCAAGTTGAACATCATATTTTTCCTCATATTAGTCATATACACTACACAAAAATTGCCAAAATTGTGAAAGAAACAGCAAGGGAGTTTAATTTGCCTTACAACGAATATCAAACTACCAGAAAAGCTATAATTTCACACTTTAAACATCTTAAAGAATTGGGCAAAGAGCCTACTTTACAATACTAGGTAAATTACATTATGAGCAATCAACTTTCTGACCGCATTAATAATTTAGTGCCATCAGCAACTTTAGCAATGGCTGCAAAAGCCCGTGAACTTAGAGCTGAAGGAAAAGATATTATTGGCCTAAGTTTGGGAGAACCAGATTTTAATACACCAGATTATATTAAAGAAGCTGCTAAACAAGCAATCGATGAAAATTACAACTCTTACACCCCGGTTGATGGTTATGTAGAGTTAAAATCTGCCATCATTACAAAGTTTAAAAGAGATAACGGTTTAACTTATGAACCTTCTCAAATTGTAGTGTCTACAGGTGCCAAGCAAGCGCTGTATAATGTTGCACAAGCTTGTTTAAATAAAGGTGACGAAGTTATTTTACCCTGCCCATATTGGGTTAGTTATGCAGATATTGTAAAATTAGCAGAAGGTGTGCCAATAGAAGTTAAAACTTCCATTGAGAGTGATTTTAAAATGACCCCAGAGCAATTAGAAGCTGCTATTACACCTAAAACCAAAATGCTTTGGTACAGTTCACCATGTAATCCGAGTGGTTCTATCTACAGTAAAGCTGAACTTAGAGCATTAGCTGACGTTTTACAGAAACATCCGCAAATTGTTGTTGTGAGCGATGAAATCTACGAACATATAAATTATGGCGTAACTGAGCATGCTTCAATGGCTAGCTTTGAAGACATGTATGACCGAACGGTTACGGTTAATGGTGTAGCTAAAGCGTTTGCAATGACAGGTTGGAGAATAGGTTACATCGGAGCTCCAAGTTATATTGCCAGAGCATGTAACAAACTACAAGGACAGGTAACTAGTGGGGCAAATTGTATTGCGCAAAGAGCTGTCATTACTGCTCTTGAAGAATCTCCTGAGCGTATAAAGTACATGGTTGATGAGTTTAAAAACCGAAGAAAATTAATTCTTGAATTACTTAATGAAATTGATGGCTTTGAATGTAATGAACCAGAAGGTGCTTTTTATGTGTTCCCTAATATTTCTTCTTTCTTCGGAAAAGAATTAAATGGCGTTAAAATCAACAATGCTAGCGACTTTGCAATTTATATTCTAGAACATGCAAATGTTGCAACTGTTACCGGCGATGCTTTTGGTAACGGTAACGGCATTAGAATTTCATATGCGGCTTCTGTGGAACAAATAAAAGAAGCCATTTCTAGAATTAAGGCGGTAGTTTAATATTTAAACGTAAAATACCAAAATCTAATAGCTTTTTAAGGAAACTTAAAAAGCTATTTTTTTGTTCAAAAATTAAGGATTGGTAATAGCATCCACGATTTCTGAATATTGCCATGAAATGGTATTTCTATTCTGTAGTCTAAAATTACCGCCATCATCCCAGACTATTGGTATAAAACCATATTGTAGCGCTAACTGGGTGTAATTGGTTGCATATGCTACGCGGTCTTCTAAATTGTTTTTATTTCTAGAACCCCATTCTCCAAGAATTACGTTTCTATTTTCAGAAACCACCCATTTTTGATAAATTTTCTCCATTTCATTTTTTAGCGCTTCTTTTTCAGCTTCACTACCCCATTCAGAAGGTCCGTTTTCTTCGCCTGCAAACGACCATGGAAAATAGGAATGAAGTGATATTAGAATATTCTCATCACTATTTGGAATAATCAAATCATTCATAACCTCATCAATTGTACTTGCTGCGTATGTAGACACCATTAGTACTCTATTTGCATTAAAACCCTCAACAGCTCTAATAGCTTCAACACCTGCCTTATGATATTCATTTAAAATAGCTCTACTTTCAGCATTACCACCGTTCCACTCCAAAGGGGTTCCCTTTAATCGAGGTTCATTTAAAATTTCAAAAATCAATCGATTATCATAAGCTTTAAAACGTGTTGCTACTTGAGTCCAGAGCGAAGATAATCTAGCAATAACATCATCTTTTTTGTCGGCTTCAAGTTTTACCCAATCATCATCATGATGCACATTGATAATTACAATTAATTGATTTTCTAAAGCAATATCAACAACATCTTGCACCCTATTTAAATAATCTGGTTCTATTGCATACGGACTATTTTCGTCTTGATGATACCCCCATGTTACAGGAATTCTCAACGTATTAAAACCAGAATTTGCCACCAAATCAATCATCGCCTTTGTGGGAAGAGGATTACCCCATGCTGTCTTATCTCTAGATTCAACGTCAAAACTATTGCCTAAGTTCCAACCAACCCCCATTTTAAGAACTAATTCATTCGGAGAAATATAGCCTTCGGCATCAAAATCTTGCGTATTAGTATCTTCTGTTTGTTCTTCATTAACACTTTCTTCAACGCCCAACTCAGATGAATTAGCACTATCGGTTGAACTGCATGCTAGCCACAAAAAAACAGAAAAGAGTAAAGTGGCACTAAGAAAATAGAATTTTGTTTTCATCCGCTTTTTTGTAAAAGATACTAAAAAGCAAAGAAGATTAGGTTTTTCTCCAAAAAACAGGAGTTAATAAAATAAGTACTGTAAATAATTCTAACCTCCCTAAAAGCATTAAAAATCCGCACCACCACTTACCAAAAGGGGGTAAACTGCTAAAATTAACCACAGGATTTAAATCACCCAAAGCTGGACCAACATTACCTAGAGAAGAAGCTGCACCACCAACAGCAGATTCAAAATCTAATCCTAAATAACCTAACACCAAAGCTCCAATTATAAAAAGCAACATGTACAGTACAAAGAAGCCGATAACGTTGTATACAATATGTTCACTAACAGATTTATTATTAAGTCGAACAGGAATTATAGCATTACTATGCAGTGTTCTTTTAAACTCTAAAATTCCGTTTTTAATAATTAGTAAATGTCTAACAACTTTTATACCACCACTTGTGGAACCTGCCGAACCACCTAAAAACATTAATCCAAAAAAGAAAACGGTTAAAAAAGGCGTCCAATTAGTAAAGTCTGCGGTCACAAAACCAGTTGTAGTTACAACAGCCAAAACTTGAAATAAGCCGTGTCTAAATGCACTTTCAAACTTACCCCAAACCATAGGATGATATTCTGAGATTTCAACACTTGCTTGAAAATAAACAATTAATGCTGCAACTACAGTAAAAGCTATAATGAACAAGGAGTAAGACTTAAACTCTTCATCTTTAAATACTCTTTGTACCTGACCCGTAAACGCAAAATAGCTAATTACAAAATTGGTGCCCGCCAAAAACATGAATATAATTATGATGTATTCAATCCAAGGGTTACCATTCCAATGCGCAACACTAAGATTTTTAGTAGAAAAGCCTCCTGTTGACAGTGTAGACAATGCATGATTAATTGCATCGAAAAAAGACATTCCTGCAATTTGAAGCAAAATGGTTTCAATTACCGTGTAACCCACATATATATACCAAAGCCTTTTGGCTGTATCTGTAATTCTAGGATGCAATTTGTCACCCCCTGGCCCAGGTGCTTCTGCCGTAAATAATTGCATACCCCCAATACCCAACAATGGCAATATGGCTATGGCTAAAACAATTATACCCATACCACCAATCCAATGAGTTAGACTTCTCCAAAAAAGCACGCCTTCTGGCAAAGCTTCTATATCTGCTAAAATCGAAGCTCCAGTAGTTGTATAACCAGATATGGTTTCAAAAAAAGCGTTTGTAATATTGGGTATCGCACCTGAAAAAATATAAGGCAGCACACCAGAAATAGACATAATTAACCATCCGAAGGTTACAATTATATAGCCTTCTTTTGGTTTTACCTCTTTACGGTGCCCCCGTGTGTAAAACATGGCCATAACCCCAACCAACATGGTTACAATAGCAGCCATGGCTAATTCTAAAGTTACCCCATCTTTATAGACTGCACTCATTACTGTTGCAAGAATCATAAATGACCCGTTGCAAAGTAACAGCAAGCCCATAATGTGTAATATAATTCGAAAATTGAGACCCATTAGAGAAACATTTTTTCGATTTTGGCAATGGCTTTAGGTAGTGTACAAACTACAACTTTATCTCCTGCTTGAATTCTAAAATCACCAAGTGCAATTATTCCTTTTTTATCTCTAATTACCCCTCCAATGATAGCTTCTCTCGGAAAGTCTAATTCTTTAATCAACTCGCCATTTACTAACGAATTTGGTTTTACCTCAAATTCTAAAAGCTCTGCATTCAAATTATTTAAACGTGTAAGTGCCAATACCTCTCCTCTTCTTACATGTCTAAAAATATTGTTAGCTGCTAATAGTTTTTTATTGATTAAAGTATCTATACCAATAGACTGAGAAAGTGAGAAATAATCCATATTCTCAACAAGTGCAATGGTCTTTTTTATCTTTTTTGACTTAGCCACCAAGCAAGACATGATGTTGGTTTCAGAATTACCGGTTACTGCCACAAAAGCATCCATAGAGTCTAAACTTTCTTCTTCTAAAAGTTCAACATTTCTTCCATCACCATTTATGACTAAAGCATTAGGTATTTCATCTGCAATATCGTAAGCCTTCTGTTTATTCTTTTCAATTAAGCGTACATTGAATTTTTTACTACAAAGGTCGCGTGCGGTTTTATATCCAACTTTACTTCCACCAAGAATCATTACATTCTTGATTTCTTTTTTCTTCATTCCCGTAAGATTATAAAGCTCATCTACACCTTCTGCGGAAGTAATAAAATAGACTTGGTCGCCTTCTTTAAAAACGGTATCACCACGAGGAATTAACGTAAATTGAGTTCCTTTTCTACGCATGGCAATAGGCATAAAATGCAGTTCTGGAAATATTTTAGCCGCTTCTTTTACCATTTTACCAACAAAAGGTGCCGTTTTAGGTATAAACATACCCGCCATAGTAAGTAACCCACCTTCAAACTCGTAAGTATCAATAAAAGCAGACTGATTTAATAGCAATTGAATTTCTGATGCTGCTAATTTTTCAGGAGAAATGAGCTCATCTATACCCAGTTCACTAAATTTTAGTGTTTCTCTGTTATCTATAAATTCGGTGTTAGAAATACGAGCAATGGTTCTTTTACAACCCAATTGTTTAGCAAGTAAACAAAGGGTAAGGTTTGTGGTTTCTGATGCGGTAACACCAATTACCAAATCGGCATCTTCAACATTAGCTTCATTTAAAATTGATATGGATGTAGCATCTCCTCTCACTACTTTAATATCTAAGTGGTTATCCGCATAATTTAAACGTTCTTTGTGTGTATCTATTAATACAATCTGTTGCGCTTCATAAGACAATAATTTAGCCAAATGAAAACCTACCTCACCAGCACCAGCAATGACTATACGCATCTAAATTTGTTTCTTGAATTAGTAAAGAACTCCATTAATTTGTAGATCAGATGGAGCATAAATTATTGTAAGCAAACATTTTACCATAAAAGTGGTTACTCAAAGACACAGCAAAATTACATAATTAATTGGTACAAATGCTTCATGTATCTTTGCATTCAAAAAATATATATGACCAGCGGGGTAAAGCCATATAAAAACTCTGAAAAAGGCAAGAAAGAACAGGTAACACAAATGTTTGATACCATCTCTAAAAATTATGATGGATTAAATCGTGTAATTTCTTTGGGTATTGACAAATCTTGGAGAAAAAAAGTGGTAAAGATAGCTGCTCAAACCAATCCAAAAACTGTTCTTGATATTGCTACAGGTACAGGAGATTTAGCTATTGCATTAATAGACACCGGTGCTAAAGAAATTGTGGGTTTAGATATTTCTCCTGGTATGCTAGAAATTGGCAAAGAAAAAGTTGAAGAGCAAAAGCTAAATAAGACCATTTCAATGGTGATTGGAGATAGCGAAAATTTAGCTTACCAGGATAATTTCTTTGATGTGATTACCGTCTCTTTCGGGGTAAGAAATTTTGAAAATTTAGACAAAGGACTTCAAGAAATTAACAGAGTACTTAAACCTGGAGGCAAGTTTTTGGTACTAGAGACCTCTGTACCCACAAAATTTCCTTTCAAACAAGGTTATCATTTTTATTCCAAATATATTTTGCCGACTATTGGTAAAGTGTTTTCAAAAGATAAGGTGGCCTATAATTACTTATCAGAATCAGCATCTGTTTTTCCTTATGGGAACGAATTCAACAATATTTTACGCAAAAATGGGTTTATAGAGGTAGAACACAGACCCCAGACATTAGGGGTTGCCACAATTTATGTTGCCTCAAAATAGCTAAATGAAAAAAATATTTTTTGCACTAGGCATGCTGCTTTGTATACAAGCAAGTGCTCAATTTTTTGGTAGGGATCCCATTTTAAATCTACAGACCGAAGACAAGAAATTGTTGAATTGGGGTTATTACCTAGGATTTAATCAATACGATTTTCAATTTGAATACAAGAATAACTTAGACCAAGACATAATTGTTGATAAGAGTTTTGGTTTTAATGTTGGCCTCATTGGTGAGATGCGCATAAATGAGTTTGTTGACATCAGATTTGAACCAGGTTTATTGTATACCTCTAGATTATTAGGTTTTCCTGGCTTTACCAACGAGCAAGATGCAATAAGAGAAGTACGTTCAACTTATATTAGATTTCCGTTATTAGCAAAGCTAAGTACCAGAAGATTAGGCAACATTAAACCCTTTATAACAGTTGGTGGTTATACTGCTATCAATTTAGGAAGTAATGAAGAAAGCCTAGATGACAATAGTAGTGGCCAGTTTAGAATGAAAAAAAACATTTACGGTTATGAACTAGGTTTTGGTATAGATATGTATACTGAGTATTTTAAGTTTACGCCTTCTATTAGAGGGGTTTTTGCGTTAACAGATGAACTAGTGCCAGATGAAGACCCTAATAGCCCATGGACAGGAAACATTGCAGGTATGAGAACCAGAGGTATTTTTATCAACTTTACTTTTGAATAAGACCTTAAATTCTATTGTAAACAACCAATAACTATTAACGTAATTATCCCCTACGAATCTCGTTGAGTAAGATTCCGGTAGCCATAGCAACATTTAAGCTTTCCGCAGTTTGCTTACCAAATTGAGGAATAGTTATTTTTTGAGTAATTAGCTTTTCTAGTTCTTTTGAAATTCCGTTAGCCTCATTACCCATTACTAAAATTCCTGCTGAAGTAAAATCTTGCGTATATACAGATTGCCCTTTCATAAATGCGCCAAAAACTGGCAGCTTGGTTTTACTTAGAAAAACACTCAAATCAACATATGTAATTGCTACCCTTGCTATAGAACCCATAGTGGCTTGTAAAACTTTAGGGTTGTAACAATCAACTGTATCTAAAGAACACACCAAGTTTTGTATACCAAACCAATCACACAATCTAATAATAGTACCCAAGTTTCCTGGGTCTTGAACAGCATCAAGCGCTAGTACCCAACTATTTTCAGTTAAAATTTGTTTTTTGGCCATTTTAAAAACGGCTAAAATTCCATTCGGATTTTTAAGTGCAGAGATTTTTCTCAAATCGCCTTCAGTTATTTCATACACGGAAGATACCGTTGAAAATAATTCTATATTTTCTTTGGTAGCACATAAGAATTCAAGTGTAAAACCCGACCTTAGGAGCTCATTTACCAATTTAAATCCCTCAACAAAAAAAAGTTCATGTTGATTTCGGTATTTTTTTTGATGTAGACTTTTAACAAGTTTTAATTGACTTTTCACAACCATGTGAAATGAGTAATTTTAGCCCTTATGAATATTTTTTCAGTGGTTTGGCGATTAGGGTCAAAAATAGCAATACTATTTCTTGCAATAGCAATGTTTTCTTGCAACGCTGTTAAAAAAGTGCCAGAAAATGATGTCTTACTTACCAAAAACAACATAAATATTGATGGTGAAAAAGAGTCTGACGAACTGATTGAAAACCTAATTTTACAAAAACCCAACACTAACGTATTGGGATATCCTTTACGATTAAACATTTACAATCTAGCTAAAGAAAACCCAGATTCTTTATATCAAGCGTGGTTGCAAAAAAAAGACAAAAGAGAAGAAAGACTCAATAGTTTTCTATCGCAAAAACAAGTTAAAAGATTAGGAGAATCTTTTATAGTGCGCGGGTATAGTAATTTGTTTAAGAGAATTGGTGAGCAACCAGCCATATTAGACACCTCTAAATCAAGAAAATCAACAGAACGTTTAGCAGCTTATTACGGCAGTAAAGGATACTTTAACGCCACCGCTGATTATGAAATATCAGGCACCAAAAAACCACAACGAGTAGAAGCAAATTATACCGTTATTAAAGGCAAGCCTTATTATATAGATTCTTTACAAACCAGCATAGATTCAAAAGATTTAGATAGTTTATATAGAAAATATAAAAATGATTCATGGGTAAAAGAAAACCAACAGTTCAATTTAGAAAATTTCAATAATGAACGCCAACGGCTTACCAATTTATTTAGAAACAATGGTATCTACAATTTTCAAGAAAGTTCTATTACATATACCATTTTAAGAGATACAACACAGGTTGCAGATGACCAAAAGTTAGAAGTAGAAATGGTGATAAAAAACCCGTCTAGTAACACTACTGAACAAAGCTCCAAACCTTATACCGTTCATAAGTTTAATAAAATTAATATTTATACTGATTATAGCTTTGATACACAAGAAGACTCTCTTAAATCAGTGGAATATGATGGCTACACTATTTTTTATGAAAACAATTTAAAATATAAACCCAAAGCTTTAACAGATGCTGTTTTTTTTGAAATTGACAGCGTTTATAGTGATTTAAATAGAACCCGTACGTTACGTCAAATCACCAATTTAAACACATTTAAGTATCCCAGTATACAGTTCGAAGCTGATAGCACTACCTCAAAACTTACTTCTAATATTTTTTTAGCGCCAAGACCTAAAAATTCACTGCAGTTAGATTTTGATGTATCTAGGTCAGATATTCAACAAATAGGCGTTGGACTAAGTTCATCAATCACCACTAGAAATGTTTTTGGTGGCTCAGAAACCCTTAGTTTATCGTTAAGAGGCTCAGTAGGTATTTTAGACGAACCCATTTCTGATGAAAACTTTACCTCCGAAATAGGTGCAGATATCAATCTAACATTTCCAAGAATTTGGCTACCGTTTAATACTGAGACTATTATACCCTATTATATGACGCCTCAAACACGATTTTCTGTAGGTACTAATTTTCAACAAAATGTTGGTTTAGATAGGCAATCACTAAACTCTATTTTAAGCTACAACTGGACTCCTTCAAATTTTGTAAAAAACACCTTTGAGTTACTTAATATAGAATTTGTACGAAACACAAATACAAATGCTTTTTTTAGAGAGTACAGTTCTACCTACTCACGTTTAAACAACATAGCTAGTAGAACTGAGTATACAAGCTTAACAGGTTTTGACGAATACTATGATGATGAAAACAACTTAAAAATTCCAGATGGTGCCGATGACTTTATAGCTGCGGTAACCGCTGATAATTTTAGTCTAAGTTATGATGGTTTTAAAGAAGACCTAAACGATATTGAAAGTATTGCAGAACGTAAACAAAGACTTACTGAGAACAACCTAATTTTTGCTTCAAATTTTGTTTATCAGAAAAATAACCGGACAGATATTAATGATAATGAGTTTTATCAATTTAACATCAAATTTGAAAGTGCGGGTAATTTTCTATCACTTGCTGAAAATATAATACCATTTAACCAGAGTGATACCGGTAAAGGTTTAGTTTTTGGTGTTCCTTATTCACAATACCTCAAAACAGAATTAGACTACATCAAACATTGGGATTTTAGTAACTCAAACGTACTTGCATTTAGGAGTTTCTTTGGTATAGCTATACCTTACGGCAATTCTGAAAGCATACCATTTGTTCGAAGTTATTTTGCAGGTGGCTCCAATGATAATAGAGCATGGAATGTTTACTCATTAGGGCCAGGAAGAACTAATAATGAAAATGATTTTAACGAAGCAAACCTAAAAATTGGTTTAAATCTAGAGTATCGATTTCCATTATTAGGAGATTTTAAAGGAGCTATTTTTGCAGATGCTGGTAATATTTGGAATGCTTTTGATAACGTAAATGACCCCGATGCCACATTTAACGGATTGTCATCATTAAAAGATATTGCACTTGGTACGGGTTTTGGCCTTCGATATGATTTTACCTACTTTGTTATTCGCCTAGATACTGGGTTTAAAACCTACAATCCTGCACTTTCAGATTCAAATCGTTGGTTTTCAAATTTCAACCTTAGCGAAGCAGTTTTCAATATAGGTATCAACTACCCTTTTTAGACCTGAATTATTTATTACTTTTGTTGCTTAATTTTAACGAAACCAACTTAAAATGGCACATAACATCAAGCCAGGTGTTGCTACCGGCGATCAAGTTCAAGAGATTTTTAAACTAGCAAAAGAAAAAAGTTTTGCATTACCAGCAGTAAATGTGATTGGTACCAATACAATGAATGCTGTTATGGAGACTGCAGTGGAATTAAACGCCCCTGTGATTATTCAGTTTTCTAATGGTGGCGCACAATTCAACGCAGGTAAAGGTCTTTCAAATGAAAACCAAAAAGCAGCAATTTATGGCGGTATTGCGGGTGCAAAACATGTACATGAAATGGCAAAAGCCTATGGTGCAACTGTAATTTTGCATACAGACCATTGTGCTAAAAAATTATTACCCTGGATAGATGGTTTGTTAGATGCCAGCGAAGCACATTACAAGGCTACAGGCGCTTCTTTATATAGTTCTCATATGATTGATTTATCAGAAGAACCATTAGAAGAAAATATAGAAATCTGTAAAAAATATTTAGAGCGCATGTCTAAGATGGACATGACATTAGAAATAGAACTTGGTGTTACTGGAGGTGAAGAAGATGGTGTAGATAATACAGATATTGACAGCTCAAAATTGTACACACAACCAGAAGAAGTAGCCTATGCTTATGAAGAGTTGTCTAAGGTAAGTCCTAAATTTACCGTAGCTGCAGCCTTTGGTAATGTTCATGGGGTATATAAGTCAGGTAACGTAAAACTTACACCAAAGATTTTAAAGAACTCTCAAGAATTTATTTCTAACAAATATGGTGTAGGCCATAATCATATTGATTTTGTTTTCCATGGTGGTTCGGGTTCAACTGTTGAAGAAATAAGAGAAGCTATTGGGTATGGTGTAATTAAAATGAACATTGATACAGATTTGCAATATGCATTCATGTCTGGTATAAGAGATTACGTTCAAGTAAATAAAGATTATTTACAAGCTCAAATAGGTAATCCAGAAGGTGCAGATGTACCAAATAAGAAAAAATACGATCCAAGAGTTTGGTTACGTGAAGGTGAAAAAGCATTCGCAACACGTTTAAAACAAGCTTTTGAAGATTTAAACAACGTAAACACACTGTAGTAACCAAATTTTGATTCATGACAGCTTGGTTTAAGAGAAAAGAAAAAGGAATACAGACTTCTACAGAAGAAAAAAAAGACACACCCAAAGGGTTGTGGTACAAATCTCCAACAGGAAAAATTGTAGAATCAGAAGATTTAGCAAAAAACTTTTATGTAAGTCCTGAAGATGATTACCACGTTAGAATAGGAAGCAATGAATATTTTGAAATCTTATTCGATGCTAAATACAAAGAATTGGATGAAAAATTAACAGCCAAAGACCCTTTAAAATTTGAGGATACAAAAAAGTATACTGATAGATTAAAAGCAGCCAAAGCAAAAACAGGATTAAATGATGCTGTTCGAACAGCTGTGGGCAAATCTATGGGTAAAGATTTAGTAATCGCCTGTATGGATTTTAGTTTTATTGGCGGTTCAATGGGTAGTGTTGTTGGTGAAAAAATAGCCAGAGCTATTGATTATGCTAAGAGAAGAAAACTTCCTTTTTTAATGATTTCTAAATCTGGTGGTGCTAGAATGATGGAGGCAGCTCAAAGTTTAATGCAAATGGCTAAGACTTCAGCAAAACTTGCTCAATTAGCAGAGGCTAGAATTCCATATATTTCGTTATGTACAGACCCAACAACAGGTGGTACAACAGCATCTTACGCAATGTTAGGAGACATAAATATCTCTGAACCAGGAGCTTTAATTGGTTTTGCTGGCCCGCGTATTGTAAAAGATACTACAGGTAAAGAATTACCAGAAGGTTTTCAAACAGCAGAATTCGTAAAAGAACATGGCTTTTTAGACTTTATAGTTCACAGAAGAGATTTAAAGAAAAAAGTTAACCTGTATATAGATTTAATTACAAATCAACCCGTACGAAGAGTAGAAGAGCCTGTTGAATAAACAGGCTTTTTTTTAAAGAATATTATGTACTCATAGAAAAAGAACTATCTTTACGCCCTGATTTTTAGCTAAATCAGGTACATAATAATCATTTTAATAATATTGGCATGTATTTAACCAAAGAAGTAAAAAAAGAAATTTTCAAGAAACACGGGGGCTCAGAAGGCAACACCGGTTCAACAGAAGGTCAGATTGCGTTGTTCACGCACCGTATCAACCATTTGACGCAACACTTAAGACAAAACCATAAAGATTACGCTACAGAGCGTTCTTTAGTGGCATTAGTAGGTAAAAGACGTAGTCTTTTAGATTACTTAAAGAAAAAAGATATTGCAAAATACAGAGCTTTAATTAAAGAGCTAGGTATCAGAAAATAAAAATTTTGGGGAGGCTTTAGCTTCCCCATTTTTTTTGCTTTTTCAATTAAAAAGTAATTTTAGTCCTGAAATTCGTAATTTTGGGCAACACAAAAAGCTACACTTAGTTTTTCATTGGTCTACACACAACAACACAACCCTATTGCCAGGACGGCAAAGACCAAATGTTTAATTAATCCCAACAATAGGGATACATTTTAATTTATGATTCCAAAAACTTTTAAAGAGGTCATAGACCTAGGTGATGGTAGAGAAATTTCTATCGAAACCGGAAAATTAGCAAAACAAGCACATGGCTCTGTAGTAGTTCAATGTGGCAAAAGCATGTTGCTTTGCACCGTAGTTTCTAACTACCACGCAGCAGATGTTGACTTTTTACCTTTAACAGTAGACTATCGAGAAAAATTTGCCGCTGCAGGTAGATATCCAGGTGGTTTTTTTAAGCGTGAAGCTAGACCAAGCGATGGTGAAGTATTAACCATGCGTTTAGTAGATCGTGTTTTAAGGCCCTTGTTTCCAAAAGACTATCACTCAGAAACACAGGTGATGATTCAATTAATGTCTCATGATGAAGACGTTATGCCAGATGCTATGGCTGGTTTAGCCGCATCTGCTGCGCTACAGCTATCAGATATTCCTTTTGAATGTGCAATTTCTGAAGTACGCGTTGGCCGTGTTAATGGTGAATTTGTTATCAATCCATCTTACAAACAATTAGAAGAATCAGACATTGATATGGTTATTGGTGCCTCTGCAGATTCTGTAATGATGGTTGAGGGTGAAATGAGCGAGATTTCTGAAGAAGAAATGGTAGAAGCTATCAAATTTGCTCATGAAGCTATTAAAGTTCAATGTGCCGCTCAGACCAGACTAGCAGAAGCCTTTGGCAAGAAAGAAGTAAGGGAGTATGAGCCAGAAGCTGCTGATGAAGAATTACAAAAGAAAATTCATGACCTAGCTTACGATAAAGTTTATGAAGTTGCAAAAGCAGGTTCATCTAAAAAAGAAAGAAGTCAAGCTTTTTCTGAAATCAAAGAAGCTATAAAAGAAAGTTTCACAGAAGAAGAACAAGAAGAATACGGGGCTTTAATTTCTAAGTACTATCACAAAGCTGAAAAAGAAGCAGTACGTAACTTAACGTTAGACGAAGGTTTACGTTTAGATGGTAGAAAAACTACTGATATTCGCCCAATTTGGTGTGAGATAGATTATTTACCATCCGTTCATGGTTCATCAATCTTTACACGTGGTGAAACTCAAGCATTAGCAACCGTAACTTTAGGAACTTCAAGAGAAGCAAATCAAATAGATATGCCTTCTTATGAAGGTGAAGAACGTTTTTATTTACACTACAACTTCCCGCCTTTCTCAACAGGTGAAGCCAGACCAATACGTGGAACATCTAGAAGAGAAGTTGGTCACGGTAACTTAGCACAACGTGCCCTTAAAAGAATGGTTCCAGAAGACTGCCCATATACCGTACGTGTTGTTTCTGAAATTTTAGAATCTAACGGTTCATCATCAATGGCTACGGTTTGTTCAGGTACAATGGCAATGATGGACGCTGGTGTACAATTAATTAAACCTGTATCTGGTATTGCTATGGGTCTAATTACAGACGCTGACTCTGGAAAATTCGCAGTATTATCAGATATTCTAGGAGATGAAGACCATTTAGGTGATATGGACTTTAAAGTAACTGGTACAGAAGATGGTATCACAGCTTGCCAAATGGATATTAAAGTAAAAGGGCTTTCTTATGAAATTCTTACGCAGGCTTTAAAACAAGCGCATGACGGAAGATTACATATCTTAAAGCATCTTACAGATACTATAGAAGCTCCAAGAGCAGAAGTTAAAGCGCATGCTCCAAAAATGGTAACCAGAGTAATACCAGGTGAATATATTGGTGCACTTATAGGTAAAGGTGGTGAAGTTATTCAAGAGCTTCAGAAAACTACCGAAACTACTATCGTAATTAATGAAGACCCAGATACTGAAGAAGGCATTGTTGAAATTTTAGGTACCAATCAAGAAGGTATTGATGCTGTTTTAGCAAAAATCGATGCCTTAATGTTCAAACCAGAAGTTGGTAGCATATACGAAGTAAAAGTTACCAAAGTAATTGAATTTGGAGCTGTAGTAGAATATGTTGATGCCCCGGGTAACGATGTATTATTACATATTTCTGAATTAGCTTGGGAACGTACCAATAATGTAGAAGATGTGGTAAAAGTTGGTGATGTTATCGACGTTAAATACTTTGGTTTTGACCCTAGAACAAGAAAAGAAAAAGTATCTAGAAAGGCATTATTACCAAAACCAGAAGGTTACGAAGAAAGAAAACCAAGAAGAGATAAAGACGGTGGTAACCGCAGAAATAATGATCGTAGAGGTGGTGGAAATCGTGACAATCGCGATAGAAAACCAAGAAATGAGGACTAAGTATCCATTAAATAAATGATTAAAAAGCCCCAACAAATTTGTTGGGGCTTTTTCTATTTACAATTTTTTTTTGAAATAAAGTTTACCAAAATGTAACTTTTTTAGTTTTTCTACGTATTACTATATGCAGGCATTTGCAAAATCAATTTTTAGAAAGGATTTTTTTAGATGAGACAGTTAAAAATTACAAAACAGGTTACCAATAGGGAAACCGCTTCGTTGGACAAATATTTGCAGGAGATTGGTAAGGTAGATTTAATTACCGCCGAAGAAGAAGTAGAATTAGCCCAACGCATTAAAGCTGGTGATCAACGTGCTCTAGAGAAGCTTACAAAAGCAA
Organism: Croceivirga lutea; assembly: GCF_014235875.1. Lineage (GTDB taxonomy): Bacteria > Bacteroidota > Bacteroidia > Flavobacteriales > Flavobacteriaceae > Croceivirga > Croceivirga lutea. The sequence goes on from NZ_JACJUK010000005.1 coordinate 65,919, forward strand.
ACCTAAGGTTCGTGGTATCAGTAGCTAAACAATACCAAAATCAAGGTTTAACCTTACCAGATTTAATTAATGAAGGTAACTTAGGTCTTATTAAAGCCGCACAACGTTTTGATGAAACACGTGGTTTTAAATTTATCTCTTATGCGGTATGGTGGATTCGTCAGTCTATTCTACAAGCATTAGCAGAACAGTCTCGTATTGTACGTCTACCGTTAAATAAAATTGGTAGTATAAATAAGATTAATAAAACGTTTGCATTTTTAGAGCAAGCCCACGAGCGTATGCCCTCTGCAGAAGAAATTGCAAAAGAATTAGATATGACCGTTGAAGATGTTAAGCAGTCGCTTAAAAATTCAGGTCGTCACGTATCTATGGATGCCCCGTTAATTGATGGTGAAGATTCCAACCTTTATGATGTTTTACGTAGTGGTGAATCTCCAAATCCAGATAAAGATTTATTACATGAATCTTTAAGAACTGAGATTGAACGTGCATTAGAAACCTTAACTCCTAGAGAGGCAGACGTAATTCGATTGTATTTTGGCCTAGCTGGTCAACATAGTATGACGTTAGAAGAAATTGGAGAAACCTTTGACCTTACAAGAGAAAGGGTTAGACAAATTAAAGAAAAAGCAATTCGTAGGTTAAAACATACATCAAGAAGTAAAATTCTTAAAACATACTTAGGATAATAGTATTTTTAAGTAGTTAAAGTTTACTTAAATTGCTTAACTGGCAGGAAAATTGTATTTTTACTAGATATAACAGTTTATCATGACTGTTCGTTTTTTGATTGATGAATAAACTCCGGCTGATTACCGGAGTTTTTTCATTTTTAGACCTTTGGTAGTTTAGCTACTTTTGTACTATGAAACAAAACCTAGTAGCACCCTCACTTTTAGCGGCAGACTTCGCCAATTTACAACGTGATATTGAAATGGTAAACCAATCAGAAGCAGACTGGTTTCATATAGATGTTATGGATGGGGTATTTGTTCCAAATATTTCATTCGGAATGCCTGTAATAAAAGCTATTTCTAAACATGCAAAAAAACCATTAGATGTGCATTTAATGATTGTTGACCCTGACAGGTACATCAAAGCTTTTGCAGATTTAGGCGCTACTATTTTAACAGTTCACTATGAGGCTTGCACACACCTACATCGAACATTACAGGCCATAAAGGCAAGCGGTATTAAGGCGGGAGTTGCCCTAAATCCACACACATCAGTAAAACTATTAGAAGATACAATTCAAGACATTGATTTGGTTTGTATGATGAGTGTTAATCCTGGCTTTGGAGGACAGTCTTTTATAGAAAATACTTACCAAAAAGTGAGTGATTTAAAAGAAATCATCATCAAAAAAAATGCGAACACCTTAATTGAAATTGATGGAGGTGTAAGTTCGAAAAATGCAAAACAACTTATAGCAGCAGGAGCTAATGTATTGGTAGCAGGTAGTTTTGTATTTGGCAGCGATAACCCTACAGCTACCATAAAAAATTTAAAAGAAATAATTGCTTAATGAAGCATTTTGATGTAATCATTATCGGAGGTGGACCTATTGGAATAGCATGCGGATTAGAAGCAAAGAAAAACGGACTATCCTATGCAATTCTTGAAAAAGGGCCTATAGTAAATTCGCTTTTTAACTACCCCATAAATATGCAGTTTTTCTCTTCTTCTGAAAAGTTAGAGATAGACCAGATTCCGTTTATAAGTAAAGAAGCAAAACCCAAAAGAAACGAAGCATTAGAATACTACCGAAGAATAGTAACCTCTAATGATTTAAATATGCATTTGTTTGAAAAGGTAGAGAAGGTTAGTAAAGTTGAACAAGAATTTCAAATTAACACTTCAATAAACAATTACATAGCAAGCAATGTTATCGTAGCTACTGGTTTTTATGATTTACCAAATAAAATTAATGTTCCTGGTGAAGATTTACCAAAAGTATCTCACTATTATAAAGACCCTCATTTTTATGCCAGTCAAAAATTAGCTGTAATTGGGGCAAGCAACTCAGCAATAGACGCAGCTTTAGAATGTTATCGAAAAGGTTCAGACGTTACTTTAATAATCCGTGGACCAGAAGTTGGCCAACGAGTAAAATATTGGGTAAGACCAGATATAATTAATCGTATTAAAGAAGGAAGCATAACGGCTTACTACAATTCTGAGGTTACATCGATTCTAGAAAAAGAAATCACTATAAAAACTCCAGAAGGTGAAAAGACAATAGCTAACGACTTTGTATTAGCCCTTACCGGTTACATGCCAAATTTTGAGTTTCTTGAAGCATTAGGAATTGAATTATCTAAGGATGAAAAAAGACTTCCTAATTATGACCAAGAAACCATGGAAACCAATATTGAAGGCTTATACCTAGCAGGTGTTATTTGTGGTGGTATGGAAACTCACAAATGGTTTATTGAAAATTCTAGAATACACGCTCCCATGATTATCAACCATATACTAGATAAGAATTCCGAAAAGGTTTAAAAGAAATATTTTACTATTGCTGGCGTTATTAGTCTAGACAACAATTAGTGTCTCTTAATTAAAGACTACATCATGAAAAAAAATATATTAAAAACGCTTGCTTTTTCGGCATTATTTTTTGGTTTCACGCAGGCTAAAGCGCAAATGAAAAAACAAGAAGCAGCCCTAGAAAAAGTTTCTGTAGAAAACGTTCTTGAACAAATGGATGAGAACAAAGATGAAAAAATTTCATTTGAAGAAGCTCAAGGACCAATGAAACTGCATTTCAACAAATTAGATGCCAACAAAGATGGTTTTCTAACAGCTGAAGAAATAAAAGATAAGAAAGTTCCTAAAATGCTTAGCAAGAAAGATAATTAGGCATTTTTAGAATTAAGCAACTGTAAAAAATTAAATGTTGCAAAAGACAAATTAGTAGAGGCATTTTCCAATGCCTCTTTTTTTGTGCTTATGCCTTTACTTACAGAAACGGCATAGTTTATTCCCATTTCTTGTTGTTCACTTACAGAAAGTTCTACGCCCCCACAAAACGCAGCTACTGGTATATTGAATTTCTTTGCAGATTCAATAACGCCACCAATTGTTTTACCAGATTTTGTTTGCGTATCTAAATTACCCTCTCCTGTGATAATCCAATCTGTATTTTTTAAATGCGATTCAAAGTTGGCTATATCTTTAACCAGGTTAATTCCGGAAACTAAAGTTCCATTTAAAAAAGCAACCGCACCTCCACCGAGTCCACCAGCAGCACCAGCACCTTTAATTTCTTGTAGATTTACGTTAAAGTTGTTAGCTATTATAGCGGCAAAACTTCGTAATCCGTTATCTAAATCTTCAATCTCTTGATCAGTTGCTCCTTTTTGTTTGGCAAAAACCTTTGCCGCTCCATTTTCTCCATAAAAAGGGTTAGTAACATCACAAGCAATTTTAACGGTAACCTGATTTATAACTGAATTTATTGGCCTTTCAATTTTTTCAACTTTAATCAGATTTTCACCAATAGGTTTTAACTCTTCACCTTTAGCATCTAAAAATTTAAACCCAAGCGCATTGGCAACTCCCATTCCAGCATCATTGGTTGCGCTACCGCCAATACCTAAAATAATTTCTTCAACCCCCCTAGTAATTGCATCTAAAATTAACTGTCCAGTGCCTAAAGTAGTGGCCTTTTTACAATCCAACTCATTGCTTTGTACTGTACGGTAACCAGAAGCTACAGACATTTCGATAAATGCGGTTTTACCATCCCCTGAAATTAAGTAGGTGGCTACTATAGGTCTAAAAAATGGGTCAGCCACAGTAAGGCTAATTTCACTGGCATTTAGATAAGTCTTTACTACTTCTAAAGTACCATCTCCCCCATCAGCAAGCGGAAGTTTTACTATTTCGGAATTAGGAAATACGTAACGAATTTCAGTAGCCACTAAGCTGCAAAACTCGTCTCCTGTTAAAGAACCTTTAAATTTATCTGGGGCAATAACAAACTTCATAAGATAAAAATAAACTAGAAATTTTTCATTAAACCTTATAATATTATTATAAAACTAGAATTCTCAATTTTTAATTCCTTTTCTGGCTTAAAATTTTATCATTTTTGGATTGAATTATTAAAGGATTTATAATCATTGACTTGGTAAGACGAGTTTATCTTTCAAGCCAATATTATATTTGAAAAAGAAATAATTTTAAATCGGGATTGGCTTCACCCATAACTCAAAGCTCTGCTTTGAAAATAAAAAACACCACTTACAAATTCCAGAAATCAAACTAATACAAAAGCTCAATATTAATTCGGGATTGGCTTCGCCCATCCCTCAAAGCTCCGCTTTGAAAATAGTTCAAACAAAAAAACGCTCAAGCAAGCTTGGCGTTTTTTCTTATTGAACTATTTATTCGTGACCACGGAGGGATTCAAACCCCCGACCGCTGGAGCCGAAATCCAGTGCTCTATTCAGCTGAGCTACGTGGCCTAATGTCATGAAAGTTTTTGTTTAACAATCGTTGATATGGTTTTTCCATCAGCTTGACCAGCCAATTCTTTAGAAACTATACCCATAACCTTGCCCATATCTTGCATACCGGTTACACCTAAAGCATCAATAGTTTGTACCACAACTTTTTCAATTTCTTCTTCGGTTAATTGCTCTGGTAAAAACTTTTCTATAACCGCAATCTGAGCCAATTCTGGCTCCGCTAAATCTGCTCTTCCCTGTTCTTGAAATATGGCAGCACTATCTTTACGTTGTTTTACTAATTTTTGAACGAGTTTAATTTCATCTTCTTCAGATAACTCACCTTCTGCACCTTTATCAGTTTTTGCTAATAAAATTGCTGATTTTATGGCACGTAACGATTCTAAAGCCACACTATTTTTAGCTTTCATTGCGGCTTTCATTTCTTCCATCACCTTGGCTTGCAGACTCATTTTCATATATTTTAAGGCTGCGAAGATAAAAAATAAAACCCGAAAGCATTAGATGCTTTCGGGTTTACCCTTTAGTATAATAATTATGAAAATGTTCTTTCTTATTAATCTACATTATCATGTAGAAAAGAGTTGTTAGATCGTAGTTGAATTTCATCATTACTATCTTCACTTAAGCTAGTTCTAGACACCTTGCCTTCTCTAGAACCTTCTTCTAAATTCACACCTTGTCTTTTGTAAGCGGGTTGCTTTTCAATTTCATCAATACTGTTCACGTTATTTTTGAACTTGTAGTTGAAATCTTTTAATTTTTTTCTTCGTTCATCAGCACGTTCTTTAAGCATTTCGCTTATTGGACTATTCATTGGATCTATTTCTCCGCTTGTATTTTCATCTCCTAAAGATGAGGCTTTTGGTTGAACTGTTTTCTTTTCAAAAACCAATTCATCTTCTAATAAAACAGGATCATGCGTTTCTGCGACTGATTTTGCACCAGTCAACTTTTGCTCAAGTTCCATATATTCTTGAAGGTCGTAACGTTTTTCACCTTGTTTTTCATATTCTAAAACTGGTGCTACCTCAATAAACTCATTGACCTCCATATCTTTTATATCATCAGTTAAGTCAAAAGTTACAGTGTTTGGTTTTTCGCTTTCAACTTCATTTAATGGCATATCAAAGCTTAATGTAATTTGCTCTTCTGACTTTTCTATTGGAGATAGTATTTCTGCATCTTTAACTTCAATATTAAAAATGTCTTTACTTTCTATAATAATAAAATCGTCTTCTTTGACTGGCTTTACATCAATTTTTTCTTCAACTGTTTTAGTTTGCACGGCAACTTCTTCGTAATTCACAAAAAAGTTTCTGATATAATCAGTAGTTGGAATTAAATCTGACTGTTTTTGAGGTGATTCTTTTGGTTCCTCTAATTGATGTTTAATCACTGGTTCATCTTGCAGCGGCTGATTAATATCAAACTTTTTAATTTGAGTTTCTGCGCCACTTAAATCATGAACAGCTCTTTGTTCATCTTCAAGGGTGTGTATTATTTTTTTTGATTCAGTATTAACAATATCATCTTGTTGGTCTACATTAAAACCCGTAGCAATTACAGTAACCGCTACTGCATCTCCAAGGTTTTCATCTTCACCAACCCCCATAATAATATTGGCACTATGACCAGCCTCTATTTGAATATGGTCATTTATTTCACCAATTTCATCGATGGTAATTTCTTCTGTACCAGAAACAATTAATAACAATACGTTCTTAGCTCCCGTAATCTTATTATCATTTAATAATGGTGAGTCTAGGGCTTTCATAATTGCTTCGTTTGCTCTGGAAGAACCTGAAGCTTGTGCAGAACCCATTATAGCTGTACCGCTATTAGACAGTACCGTTTTGGCGTCTCTAAGGTCAATATTTTGTGTGTAGTGGTGAGTAATTACTTCCGCTATTCCACGTGCGGCAGTTGCTAAAACTTCATCTGCCTTAGAAAAGCCTGCTTTAAACCCTAAATTACCGTATACCTCTCTAAGCTTATTATTATTAATAACAATTAATGAGTCTACATTAGCACGTAATTTCTCAATACCCAACTGAGCTTGTTTACAACGCATTGAACCCTCAAATTGAAATGGCGTTGTTACAATACCTACAGTTAAAATATCCATATCTCTTGCTACTTTAGCAATAACAGGCGCAGCTCCGGTACCTGTTCCACCACCCATGCCGGCGGTTATAAATGCCATTTTAGTTGAAGACTCAAGCATGCCCTTTATATCTTCCATACTTTCAATAGCCGCTTGTTCACCAACATCCGGATTTGCACCGGCACCCAAACCTTCTGTAAGTGAAACACCTAATTGAATTTTATTGGGCACTTGACTATTTTGTAAAGCTTGAGAATCAGTGTTACATACCACAAAATCAACGCCAACAATACCGGCTTGAAACATGTAGTTGATGGCATTACTACCGCCACCGCCAACACCAATAACTTTGATTACGTTGCTCTTGTTTTTAGGAAGGTCAAATGCAATGTTATCTAGTTCGTTACTCTTACTCATAATTTTTTCTTTTGTAGGGTTCTATGCTTTATTTACTCTGCGTTATCTAAAAATTCTTTTAGTTTTTCTGACCATTTGTCAAAAATTGACTTACGTTGCCCAAATCGTACGTCAGCTTTCTGCGTAGCCTCTTCACCTGCCACTACCTTTTCTGGCTCAGTATCTTCTATAATTTGTTCTGGCTGGGTCTTTTTATGTTCCGTTTCAATTGATTTCATAAGCAAGCCAATAGCGGTTGCATACACCGGGCTCGCTATATCGTCATCTGTGTCACCTGCTAAATGCTCGTTTGGATAACCAATACGCGTATCCATTCCAGTGATGTATTCTACCAATTGTTTTAAATGCTTTAATTGGCTACCACCACCAGTTAATACAATACCTGCAATTAGTTTCTTCTTTTGTTCCTCGTGACCGTAATTTTTGATTTCTACATACACCTGTTCAATTATTTCAACAACACGGGCATGTATTATTTTAGCTAGGTTTTTAAGGGTAATTTCTTTTGGTTCTCTACCTCTTAGTCCAGGAATAGAGACAATCTCATTGTCTTTATTTTCTCCAGGCCATGCGGAACCAAATTTAATTTTGAGTAGTTCGGCTTGTTTTTCAATTATCGAACAACCTTCTTTAATGTCTTCTGTAATTACATTACCACCAAATGGAATAACGGCGGTATGGCGAATAATACCATCTTTAAAAATTGCTAAATCTGTTGTACCACCACCTATATCTATAAGGGCTACACCTGCTTCTTTTTCTTCTTGGCTCAATACTGCATCAGCAGATGCTAAAGGTTCTAGGGTGATATTACCCATTTGTAGACCGGCACTTTTTATGCATCTACCAATATTTTTAATAGAAGATACTTGCCCAACCACTACATGAAAATTGGCTTCTAAACGGCCACCATACATTCCCATTGGGTGTTTAATTTCTGCTTGACCATCTACACGATATTCTTGCGGTAGCACATGTATAATTTCTTCACCAGGTAACATAACCAACTTGTACACCTGGTTACATAGCTTATCTAAATCATTATCATTGATAACCTCCTCGGCATCTGCACGTGTTATATAATCGCTATGTTGAAGGCTTCTGATATGTTGACCGGCAATACCAACAACAACAGAACCTATTTTTAAACCAGCATCTAATTCTGCTTGCTCAACCGCAATCTGAATAGATTCTATAGTTTGCGTAATATTATTTACTACACCACGGTGAACTCCAAGGCTTTTGCTTTTACCCATGCCAAGAATCTCAATTTTACCGTATTCGTTTTCTTGACCAATGATGGCCACTATTTTAGTGGTACCTATATCTAGTCCTACTGAATATTTTGCCTGTTCCATACTTATTTTTTTGTGCAAACCACTTGGTTATCAAATTCTAAACTAACTGTTGTATACTGTGTTAAGGTTTTGTCTTTTTTTGCTTTTAGATAAAAGGCCATGAAATTTTTAAATTTTTGATTTAAATCTTCCACGCCACCTAAGCGCAATTCAAAAGCATCTACTCGTAATTTCAACAAGTAGCTTCCTATATCTTCAATATGAATGCCTACTACATTTTTTCGTAGAAAATCATCTTGATTTATATACTCCAATATTTCATAACAGTCTTTAAGCGCTTCACCAGAAACTTTACCCGTTATTAACGGTACCCTAGCTGAATGAAATTTTGACAAAGGCATTTGTTTGCCTGAATCATCCAGATAAAAACTAGACCCAACTTCAATTCTAGCAATTGGTTTTTTTAGTTCAATTTCTGAGATAAGCTCCCCATTTACAGTTAGGTAGACTTGAGCTTGCTTAACCATAGCGTTGGTTTCTATAACCTCCTCTATAGTATTCAAAACTATTGCATCTCTAGACTGGTTTTTTACGCTTCCATGATTTTGTATTAACATTTTATTAACCGCGTCTTCGGTTAAATACAAGTTGTTGTCACCCAAAAACTTAATCTCAATATCTTCGATTTCTTTTTTCGCTGATCTATAGTTCGAAAAACCGTACAGACCTACAATTATGAACGCAAGCACAATTACCTTTAGGGGTGTCCAATTAATTTTCATAAGTCAATTGTTTTGTGAGTTTTACAATCTCTTGACCAATATCACCGGCACCTAGCATTGCATAAACTCCAGTTCTGTTTGCATTTATTTCATTGAATAATTCTTCTTTTGATACCAACTTTTTATCGCTTTTTGAAATTTTACCTAGCAACCATTCAGAAGTAATACCAGAAATTGGTTCCTCTCTAGCGGGATAAATATCTAAAAGTCTAACAGTGTCAAAAGCAGAAAGCGAAGCGGCAAATTCATCTGCAAAATCTCTTGTACGTGAAAATAGATGTGGTTGAAAAATTACATTTAATTTTAAGCTCGGATGCACATCTGTTAAAGCCTGATAAACAGCATTTATTTCTGTTGGATGATGCGCATAATCATCTATTAGCACAAAATTTTCCTCTTTAATACGATAAGAAAATCTACGCTGCACACCTTTAAAACTTTCTAAACCTTCAACAAGGCGGTCAATCGGGGTTTTGGTTTCAACCGCCATTGTAAAAGCTGCAAGAGCATTTAGCAAATTATGTTCACCTGGTTTATTAAATTTTACATTTTCAATAAGTTGCTTAGGCGTTTTTATATCAAACACATAAGAACCATTTTCTACACGTTTATTTTTAATGGAATAGTCAGAATTATCTTCAATACCATAGGTAATCCCTTTTATAGGAAGTCCATTACGCACAATTAGGTTACCTGCTTCTTCAATTTTATTAGCAAACTCATGAAACGAAGCAATTAATTCGCTATGCGAACCATAAATATCTAGATGATCAGCATCCATGGAAGTAATGCATGCTATGTTAGGGGATAGCTTTAAAAATGACCTATCAAATTCATCAGCTTCGACAACAGAAACTTCGTCACCCCTAAATACATAGTTACTATTAAAATCTTCAGAAATACCTCCTAAAAAGGCCGTGATGGGAATATTAGCTGTAGCTAATAAATGGGCCAAAATAGAAGACGTTGTTGTTTTACCATGAGTACCTGCAACCGCATAGCAAAAAGTGTCTTGAGTGATTAGCCCTAAAACTTCTGACCTTTTTTTAACTACAAAATTGTTATCTAAAAAGTAGTTTAGTTCACTATGGTTTTTAGGAACAGCGGGTGTATACACCACAAGCGTATCTTCTGATGACTTAAATTCATCTGGAATAAATTCAACAGTATCAGCAAAATGAATATTAACACCTATTTTTTTTAAGTCATTGGTAAGGGGTGTAGCAGTCTTATCATAACCCGCTACTTTCTTATGTATTTCTACAAAATAACGGGCAAGTGCAGACATGCCAATACCCCCGACACCAATAAAATAGACACTATTAAACTTTGCTAAATTCAAACTAATTACGCTATTATTTTTTCAATTTCATCTACGATATGAGCGGTTGCCATAGGCAACGCCAAATCTTTAATATTCTCTTTTAATTTTTCTTGTTTTTCGGTTGATTGCACTAAATCTTCAAAGGTTGTTTTAAACAAGGCCTCCAAATCATTTTCTTTAAGCATAAGGGCAGCATTTTTTTCAACTAAAGCTTCTGCATTTTTTGTTTGATGGTCTTCTGCCACATTTGGCGATGGTATAAACAATGTTGGCTTACCCACAATACATAATTCTGAAACAGAGCCCGCACCTGCTCTAGATATAATAAAGTCCGCTGCCGAGTACGCATAGTCCATTCTATTTAAAAAGGCAACAACCTTTACATCAGTAGCATTGTAATTTTTATACTCTTCATAGTAAAGCTTACCGCACTGCCATAAAACTTGTAGCCCTAAGGACTTAAAAAAGGGTAGTTCTTTTTCTATGAGCTGATTTACTCTTCTTGCACCAAGACTACCACCTAAAACTAATAAGATTGGTTGTTTTGAAGACAATTGAAATTGTGAGGCTGCAGATTCTTTATCCACTTGGGTTTCGTAAATATCTGTTCTTACAGGATTACCTGTTAATAGCACCTTATCACTAGGAAAAAACTTTTCCATTCCTTCATAGGCTACAAAAATCTTTTCAGCTTTTGCCGCTGATAGTTTGTTGGTGATACCTGCAAAAGAATTCTGTTCTTGCAGAACGTAAGGCACTTTCGACCAAGCAGCAGCTTTCATAGTGGGCCCACTTGCAAACCCACCCGTACCGATAGCTACATCTGGTTTAAATTGTTTTAGTATACTACGTGCCTTAATCAAACTATGAACTAATTTTATGGGAAACAATACGTTTCTCAATGTTAATTTTCGTTGTAAACCACTTATCCACAAGCCCTTTATTTTATATCCTGCTTGGGGTACTTTCTCCATTTCCATTTTATCTTTTGCTCCAACAAACAAGAACTCCGCATTTTTATGACGCTTTTTTAGTTCATTTGCTATAGCAACCGCCGGATAAATATGCCCTCCTGTGCCTCCTCCAGATATAATGAATCTATAATTGCGCACTTAATACTTCTAAAGGGTTACTATCATCTATTTTAGCCTCTGGTTGTTCTTCTTCTTCTTTTTTCTCACTAGCACTCAGAATAATTCCGATAGCCATACATGTCATCCAAATAGAAGTACCCCCTTTGCTTATAAAAGGTAATGGTTGGCCCGTTGTTGGAAAAAGTCCAACAGCTACAGCCATATGTACCAATGCTTGAAAAACAATTGGTAAGCCCACACCTATTACTAACAATTTTGAAAAAATCGATTTTGTAGAATTTGCTATGACCAAAATTCTAAACAATAAAAGCAGGTAAAAGAAAAGCAGTGCAAAACCACCTATTAAACCATACTCCTCTATAATTACTGCAAATATGAAATCTGACTCACTTTCTGGTAACAAGTTTTTCATTACACTTTTACCCGCACCTTTACCTATAATTCCACCCTCAGCTATAGCCATTTTGGCCTTATCAAGCTGCGATATATCTGCTGTATTTATCTCTTCTGCCGGATTAATAAATTTTTCAATACGGCCTTTCCATGTTAATGCACGTGAAAACGGAATAGCATCAGAAGGCATTTTTAGTAACGTAAAAAAGAACATTCCGCCAATAAGCAAACCTGTACCTACTATTCGAAGCAAATATTTTAAAGGATAACCGCCTAAAAAGCATAGCAAAAATGCCATGAATCCTACTATGAATGCCGTTGAAAAGTTAGCCGGTAATATCAACCCCACAACCAAAGCAATTGGCAACCAAAGCGGCAAAATACTCTCAGCAAACGTTATTTTTTTATCCTTGATTTTACTTAAGTATCTCGCAATCCAAACCATTAAAACTACTGAAGCAAGTGTAGAGGTTTGAAAACGTATACCCACAAAGGGTATAGGAATCCAACGATTAGCTTCAACACCACCAATTTCTGTCTTAACTGTTAGCGTATAGGCTAATAACAGCAATACAATAGGCAGCGCAATTAACGAAAGACCTTTAAAATAATGGGTTGGAACTCTATGCACCGTATAAACAATGGCAAAACCCAAAACCCATAACATAGCATGTTTAAACATTTGTACACCAAACGAACCTCCGTCAGAAAAAACAATTTTAGTTATAGCGCTATATACTGGTAAAAATGAAAATACAGCCATTAGGGCCAGTATGCCCCAAACAGCTTTATCTCCTCTTAAGCCTTTGACCAGTTTATACATTTATTTATAATTTTCTAATTGCAGCTTTAAATTGATTTCCTCTATCCTCGTAGTTTTCAAATAAATCGAAACTTGCACAAGCCGGAGATAATAAAACAGTATCTCCTCGTTCAGAGATTTTATATGCCATACCAACAGCTTCATTCATAGAAGAGGCTTCCACAATAAAGTCAATTACATTTCCAAAAGTTTCTTTCAGTTTTGTATTATCTACACCCAAACATATGATTGCTTTAACCTTTTCTCTAACCATTGGCATTAATGAGGTATAATCATTACCCTTATCAACCCCACCTACAATCCAAACAATTGGCTTTTGCATACCATCTAAAGCAAAATAGGTGGCATTAACATTGGTAGCTTTTGAATCGTTTATGTACTGCACATGGTTAATTCGCAACACTTTTTCTAAACGGTGTGGCGCCCCTTGAAAAGACTGGATACTCTGACGAATTGTCTCTTTTCTTACTCTCACTAACATCGCTGCCATACTAGCAGCCATAGCATTCTTTACATTGTGCTGCCCTTCTAAAGGCAAAATATCTGTACTCATTTCAAAGGTTTTAGGTTGTAGTTTTATTTTAATTGTTTGGTTCTCTAACCAAGCTCCGTATTCTTGTTTTTTAGTCAATGAAAACGGAACTAATTTTGATTGAATAGGATGTCTAGCTAACCAACTTGTTATCACTTCATCATCAGCATCATAAATCAGGTAATCATTCTCATCTTGATTAAGTGCGATTCTGAACTTAGAAGCGATGTAGTTTTCAAACTTATACTCGTAACGATCTAAATGATCCGGTGTAATGTTTGTTAGCACCGCAACTTTTGGTTTAAAATCTTTTATCCCATCTAACTGAAAGCTGCTGATTTCTAACACGTAGTGAGACAACTCATTTTCAGCCACCATTCTAGCATAGCTGTCACCTATATTACCTGCCATACCTACATTAAGCTCTTCTGACTGCAACAAATGATTGGTTAACATTGTTGTAGTTGTTTTACCGTTGCTACCAGTTATTCCTATTATAGTGGCATCTGTAAATTTTGAAGCAAACTCAATCTCTGAGATAACTTTAATATTGTTTTCCTTCAGTTGTTTTACCAATGGAACTTTGTCTGGTATACCAGGACTCTTCATTACTACATCAGCATCTAAAATTTTAGCTACCGTATGTTGGTTTTCTTCCCATTCAATTTCAAAATGTTCAAGAACGTTTTTATATTCTTTTTGAATTTTGCCTTTATCAGAGACAAAAACTTCATATCCTTTTTTTAATCCTAAAATGGCTGTACCTACTCCACTCTCTCCTGCACCAAGAACCACCAGTTTTTTCATCCTATCGTATTTTAAGCGTAACAATGCTTACAATTGCCAATAAGATTCCTATAATCCAAAATCGGGTTACGATTTTACTTTCGTGATATAATTTTTTCTGATAATGATGATGTAAAGGAGCCATTAAAAAAATGCGTTTACCCTCACCGTATTTTTTCTTGGTATGTTTGAAATACCCTACCTGAAGCATAACCGATAAGCTCTCTGCGAAGAAGATTCCGCAAAGCACAGGTATTAGTAATTCTTTTCTAACAATAATTGCTATTACGGCAATTATTCCACCTATTGTTAAACTACCTGTATCACCCATAAACACTTGAGCAGGAAAGGTGTTATACCACAAAAATCCTATAAGAGCTCCAATAAATGCACCTATAAAAATTACCAACTCACCAACTCTTGGTATGTAAAAAATATCGAGGTACGATGAAAACTGAATATTACCCGAAACCCAGGCAAATATGGCTAAGGTTACTGCTATAATTGCTGATGAACCCGCCGCCAAACCATCTATACCATCAGTAAGATTAGCACCATTAGATACTGCTGTTACAATAAGAATCACCACCGGTATAAAGATTAGCCATGCATAGGATTCTAAACCTTCACCCATCCAAGAAATAAAGTCAGCATAATCAAGCTCATTATCCTTAAAAAATGGCATATTGGTTCGTACTGCCTTAACTTCTTCACCAAATACTTTTTCAACTTTAAATTCTTGGGTTATGGTTGTAGCATCTTTTTCTTTGATAGTTACCTGTGGATGAAAATAGAGTACGGTACCCACGATTAAGCCAAGAACAACCTGACCCATTACTTTAAACTTACCTTTTAACCCCTGCTTGTCTTTTTTAAAAATTTTAATGTAATCATCTATAAAACCAATGGTTCCCATCCAAACCGTAGTTATGATTAAGAGAATAACATAGATATTAGTTAAGTTCCCAAACAGTAAAACAGGAATTAAGGTTGACATTATTATGATGATACCACCCATGGTTGGGGTTCCCGCTTTTTGCTTTTGCCCTTCTAAGCCTAAGTCTCTAACGGTCTCACCTATCTGCTTTTTCTGAAGGAATAAAATGATTCTTTTACCATAAACCATTGCAATAAGCAATGATAAAATCACAGCCATACCTGCTCTAAAAGTTAAAAACCTAAAAAGCGATGCCCCCGGTAATTGGTAAACTTCCTCTAAGTATTCAAACAAATGATATAGCATGGTTGGTTGGTTATTTTTCCAGTTCTTTTAGTGCTGATTTAACTTCGTTAAAGTCGTCGAATTCTGTTCTTACTCCGTTAGATTCTTGATAAGTTTCATGGCCTTTACCTGCCACAAGAATAATATCATGAGCTAGTGCCAGTTTGCAAGCTGTGCGTATAGCTTGCTTTCTATTTTCAATGGCAATCACCTTTTTTACATTTTGGGGTTCTACGCCAGCTTCCATCTCTTCAATTATTGCAGAGGGGGATTCACTGCGAGGGTTGTCAGAAGTAAAAATGGCTTGGTTACTCATTTCTGAAGCTATATGACCCATAACCGGACGCTTAGACTTGTCTCTATCACCACCACACCCCACTACGGTGATGACGTTTTCATTTCCAGTCCTCAACGAGTTAATTGTACTTAACACGTTTTTTAATGCATCCGGCGTATGGGCATAGTCAACTATTGCCGTTATTTTACTTTCTGAAGTAAAATGCTGAAATCTGCCAGTTACGGTTTCTAACTGACTTATCAATTGCAGAATTTCAATTTTTTCTAGACCTAATAATATGGCTGTAGCATAGATTGCCAAAACATTATAAGCGTTGAAATCTCCTATAAGTTTTGACCAAATTTCACTATCATCAATCTTAAGCAATTGCCCATCTAATTGATGCTCTAAAATTTGGGCTCTAAAATCTGCGAAAGATTTTAGAGCGTAGGTATTCTTTTTAGCTCTAGTATTTTGCAGCATCACCATCCCATTCTTATCATCTAAATTGGTTAATGCGAAGGATGATTTAGGCAAATCATCAAACAATACTTTTTTAGTATCTCTATACTCAGCAAAAGTTTTATGATAATCTAAATGGTCATGAGTTAAATTGGTAAAAACAGCACCTTCAAAAAACAATCCTTTAGTACGTTTTTGATGAATGCCATGAGAGCTTACCTCCATAAAGCAAAACTCAACGCCCTCTTCATTCATCAAACCCAAATACTTATTTATGGTTAAAGAATCTGGAGTGGTATGTGTTGTGGGATATGCTTTATCATCTACCAAAATCTTAATGGTAGAAATTAATCCAACCTTGTACCCTGCTTTTTTAAATAAATTGTAGAGTAAAGTAGAAACTGTTGTTTTGCCATTAGTACCCGTTACTCCAACTAATTTTAGGTTTTTAGAAGGTGTATTATAAAAATTACTAGCCATTATAGCTAGAGCAGCA
The DNA here is from genome assembly GCF_014235875.1 of Croceivirga lutea. Taxonomy (GTDB): domain Bacteria; phylum Bacteroidota; class Bacteroidia; order Flavobacteriales; family Flavobacteriaceae; genus Croceivirga; species Croceivirga lutea. The sequence continues at coordinate 82,410 of NZ_JACJUK010000005.1, forward strand.
GCGCTATCTTCGACTTTAACATAGGTGACACCATTCACTAAAATTTCTGGCAAGTTTTCACAAATAACTGTATTTGCACCAGCATTTAAAGCCTGTTGAATATAGTTGTGACCATCTGTCAATAATCCTTTTACAGCTACAAAAACATCATCAAAAGCCACTTTACGAGAATCAAATTGAATCTCGTTCACCATAATATTGGTATCACCATTCACTACAGAAAGGCTAACCCCAAACAATATGTCTTTTAATGACTTCATGAAAGTTTTAATACTATTTTATCTACATCTTTTAAAGCAGTTCCAGAATTCACTGATTGCTCTACCACTTTGCCGTTACCTCTTACCTCTACTTTAAGACCAAGATTTTCAAGAATTGAGACTGCATCCATTCCACTCATACCTTTTAAATTAGGTACAGTGCTATGGTTTTTACGCATTTGAACAAAGTAGGATTCGTAGGTATGGTCTAACTTTTCATCTTTCTGATGCGCAACTTGAACCTCATCCACAGTGGGCGACGAGCGATATATTTTTTGAGCCATTGATTTAAAAACGGGTCCGGCAACCTCTGCACCATATTTACCTTTTTCTTGGTTAGGCTCATGAATTACAACAATGCAGGAATACTGTGGGTTTTCTGCCGGAAAATATCCTACAAAAGATGAAATATAATCACGCTCTTCTGCATTTGCCCAATAATTCTTCCAACATGTACCTGTTTTACCAGCCATTGAAAAATTGGGGTCGTACAGCGCATGGCCAGTACCGTTCTTTTTTGTGATAACATATTTTAATAAATCTTGAGCTACCCCAATATTCTCTTTTGAGGCAATTCTATCTAACAAGACTTCTTTTTCAAATTGCTTTTCAACCTTATTACCTACTCTAGCAGTTTCAATAAAACGAGGTTTAACCATTTCACCATCATTTGCAATGGCATTGTAAAAAGTTAAGGTTTGCAGTGGTGTTAACGCAACTTCATAACCATGAGACATCCACGCTAGAGAAAGTCCAGACCAGCCTTTTTCTCCAGGCTGTCTTATCACAGGTTTACCCTCACCAACTATTGGTAGGTCTAATTTTTCATGTAGTCCCCAACGCATTAAATGATTGACAAACTTCTGTGGATTTTCCTTATAATTTTCATGAATTATTTGCGCAAAAACAGTATTAGAAGAAACCGTAAAGCCTTCTGCTACAGAAATTTCTCCGTAACCTCCCCAACGCGAGTCTTTAACACGCTTATTGTAAACCTTCCATCTACCCTTGTGCGTATCAAAAACAGTGGTAGTATCTACCAGTTCATCTTCAAGAGCAGAAAGTAGCGATGCCATTTTAAAGGTAGAACCTGGCTCATGAGACTCCCAAACCGCATAATTTCGAAGCTCTACATAATTACCTTTTGCATTTCTACCTAAATTTGCAATGGCTTTAACAGCACCTGTTTCCACCTCCATAACCACAACACAACCATGGTCTGCGTTATAAGCCTCTAATTGTTTTTTTAATTCAAAATGCGCTATATCTTGTATATTGGTATTGATAGTTGAAACAATATCCATCCCATCTTTTGGCTCAATAATATTGTTTACGCTTACCGGTTTCCAAACGTTACCCCCGCCTGATTTACGCTCCCATCGTTGACCAACTACGCCGCTTAAAAAGTCTTTACCAAAAGCACCATCTAACCCAACACGAATACTATCGCCATTTTCGGTTAATTTTTCATAGCCTATACTACGCCAAGCAATCTCACCTAAAGGATATTCTCTAACCACTTTGTAATCAGAAATCATTCCGCCCGTAACTTGAGACCTCTTAAACATTGGAAAAGTCTTTAAACGAGCATAGTCAGGATAATCTAGATTTTTAGCAATCAATACATAACGTTTTCCTGCATTTCTGGCCTTTCTGAACTTTTGCTTGTAGAAAGATGCTGGTTTTTTAAACATTACCCCTAAAGAATCACATAAACCTGTTAACTCTTTTTCCCAGACATTAGCAGAAGGTGTAATAGGGTCAAAATGAACTGAATACTTAGGAATTGATGAAGCCAATAAACTACCATCATCAGAGAAAATATTTCCTCTTATAGACGGAATACTATTTACCCTTTCGGTCTTTTGAAGTGCCAGCAACTTTAATTCACCGCCCTCAACTGCAGCAATGCTAATTAGTCTAAACACTACCATACCCATTAATAGAATGAGCAACCCAGCAACTAGGTACAAACGGCTCATTATATTTTTTTCGGTAATTGGCATACTATTTATTTTTTAACTATAATTTTATGTGGCGGCACATTAGAAGCTTTTAAACCTCTGTCAACCACTTTTTGAGTTAAACTTGACTCCATTTTTAATTGCTGAACAGACCTTCTGTTTGCAAAAAATGAACTTCGCAATCCGTTGATTTCTTTTTTCAGTTTTTCAATCTTATGCACTTTTTGGTCCGCTTGATGACTACTAGAAATCATCATAACAGCTAAAAGCGAAGCAAAAAGGATAAAACGCCAATTTTTAGGCGCATCTCCACTGACTAGGAATTTTGCTTTTAATATGTCTAAGAGTCCTTTTTTCATTTTAAAGCTTTTCAGCGATTCTCAATTTTGCACTACGTGCTCTATTATTTCGTTTAATTTCCTCGGCAGAAGGAACAATTAGCCCACCAACTTTTTTAAAGGGTACGTCTATATTTCCGTAAAAATCTTTTTCAGCAACACCATCAAATTTTCCTTCACGTATGAACCTTTTTACTAGTCTATCTTCTAAAGAGTGATAACTAATCACACTTAACCTTCCACCTTGTTTAAGAAGCGATGGGGACTGTTCTAAAAACGCTTTTAAAACTTCAACCTCTTCATTAACCTCAATTCTAATTGCCTGAAAAAGTTGTGCTAATATTTTATTCTCTCTGTTTTTAGGAAGAAATCTTTTTAAAGCAATTTTTAAATCTTCTGTAGTCTTGATTGGGTTATTTTGACGTGCCTTAACCAACTCACTTGCCATTGCACGCGCAGAGCGCAATTCTCCATATTCTTTTAACACCCGTTCTAAATCTGCTTGAGCATAGGTATTAACAACATCTAGCGCACTTGTTTGAGCCCTTCTATCCATACGCATATCTAACTCAGCATCAAAACGAATTGAAAAGCCTCTTTCCGCTTCATCAAATTGATGTGAAGACACTCCAAAGTCAGCTAAAATTCCATCTACTTCAGTAATGCCATAGAACTTTAAATAGCGCTTGAGGTATCTAAAGTTTTCGTTTATCAATTGAAATCGCTCGTCTTCAATTGCATTAGCTAGAGCATCCTCATCTTGATCAAAGGCAAACAATTTGCCATTTGGCCCTAGCCTATTTAATATTTCTCTTGAATGCCCTCCACCACCAAAGGTGACATCAACATATACTCCGCCTTCAATTATATTAAGACCATCTACCGTTTCTTTTAACAGAACCGGGTCATGGTAAAATTTGTCCTCCTCCATTAAAAATTTCTTCAGAAATTTCATCATAACGCTCATCACTCATAGAGCCGAGCATTTCTTCGTATTTGGATTTATCCCAAATTTCAATCATGGTATGCGCCGCATTTAACACCACCTCTTTACCTAAGCCAATGTGGTCAAAAAGGTTTTTTGGTATCTGCATACGCCCAGATTCTTTATCTATGGCAACATCATCTTTTAAGCCAGCTGTAAATTTTCGCAACCAAATTCTAAAGTCTTTTCCTTTATTAGGATGAGACATTACCATCTTCATCATTTCATCAAACTTCTCTTGAGGGTAAAGCTCCAAACAGTCTGTATCTAATGAACGTTTAATCACAAAATCATTACCCATAAAGGGCATGAGTTTGTTCTTAAGAGATGCCGGGAGGGTTATACGCCCTTTAGCATCGGCTTTACATTCATATTGTCCAACGATTGAAGTCACTCTAACTCTGATAATTGCAATTACAGTTCAAATATGAGAAATATTTTGCAGAATTTTCCACTTTCTACCACTTTGTTAATAAATTTTCCACTTATTTTGACACAAAAATCCACTTTTGAATTTGGATTACTCGTAAATACCTGGTGTTGATTCCATTGCGAATTGCCTATATTTGCGCTCGATTTTAACCGAACTGGATGGAAGGCCAAATAACTAAAGATGGTAAATACCGTTACTTAGAGGTAGGTGAAGGAAAACCCATGATTATACTTCATGGTCTTATGGGTGGTTTAAGTAATTTTGAAGGGGTAACCCAGCACTTTCCGCCAAAAGGCTATCGGGTACTAGTACCAGAGCTACCTATTTATGACATGCCGATGTTGAAAACAACGGTTAAGAATTTTGCTAAGTTTTTAGAGGAATTTATTGAGCATAAAAAGTTAGAAGAAGTTATTCTTTTAGGAAATTCTTTAGGTGGCCATATTGGTTTATTACATACCAAAATGTTTCCAGAAAAAGTTAAGGCTTTGGTTATCACGGGTAGTTCAGGTTTGTATGAAAGTGCGATGGGTGACGGTTACCCTAAACGAGGTGACTATGAGTTTATAAAAAAGAAGGCTGAAGATGTGTTCTACGACCCAAAAGTGGCAACCAAAGAAATTGTTGATGAAGTATTTGCTACGGTTAATGATCGTATGAAATTGGTAAAAACTCTTGCTATAGCTAAAAGTGCAATTAGACACAATATGGCCAAAGATTTACCAAAAATGGATACACCCACCTGTATTATTTGGGGAAAACAAGATAATGTTACGCCGCCTAACGTTGCCGAAGAATTTCATGAATTGTTACCAGACGCTGATTTATTTTGGATTGATAAATGTGGGCATGCTCCAATGATGGAACATCCAAATGAATTCAACGAAATATTAGATTCTTGGTTAGAAAAAAGAGGTTTTTAATTTTATCTTAAAAATTTACTTCTTTTAAGTAATCGCTTATTTTTAAAAGCATATCAACGTCAACTATTCTAAAGTAGAATTATACTTATGAAAATTTCTTCTGCTGAATTTGTAATGAGCAACACAGAAGTTGCTAAGTGCCCTAAGGATCCTATTCCAGAATATGCTTTTATTGGAAGATCTAATGTGGGTAAATCATCTTTGATTAATATGTTGGTAGACAACAAAAATTTAGCAAAGACTTCTGGCAGACCTGGAAAGACACAACTAATAAATCACTTTAAAATAAATAATCAATGGTTTCTGGTTGATTTACCAGGCTATGGTTATGCACGCGTTTCTAAAAAAGAGAAGAAAACATTTCAAAAGTATATTACGCAATACTTTTTAAAAAGAACACAATTGGTAAGTGCTTTTGTATTAGTAGACATAAGACATAACCCACAGCCAATAGACCTTGAATTTATGGAGTGGCTCGGTACAAATAGTATACCGTTTGCAATTGTTTTCACAAAGGCAGATAAACTCAAAGAAACCGAAATTGAACCCCAAGTAACAAACTACGTAAACAAACTCTTAGAAGGCGTTTGGGAAGAAGCGCCTCCCTACTTTATTACGTCATCTTCTAAATATATTGGTAGAGATAGTTTGCTAAACTATATTGAAGAAATAAATGCTAGTTTAAAATAAAATTTTCTATAAATTGTATTTCAATCAATCTTAGGCTGAAATGAATTAATATGGGCATTCAGTTTTTTAGAACTTGCAATAAAAATAAAAAACATGTCAATAGTTTCTATAATACTCACACTGATTTTACCCCCACTTGCCGTATTTTTAAAACACGGTTTAAATGCCAACTTCTGGATTAATTTACTCCTCACCCTTTTAGGTTGGTTACCAGGCGTTATTCATGGCTTTTATGTAAATAGCAAAGTTTAAACTTGAACTCCATCTAAGAGATAATCTTCCAATTTCAAAGACTTATCTTGAGCATGCAGCACAGAAATATCTCCGGTAGATTCAAAAACTACAGCTTTAACCTGTGCTAATTGTGTTACGTTAGCCTCTCTCAACTTTGCTTTTAAATCAGATTCTGTAATTTTTGCTTTTTTTAAATTTTCATGCAAAATAGTTTCTTTTTTCATTAGAAGTAACGGTTTATTATCCACTATTTGTGCTATGATAGCGAACCTTCTTAAATATGCTACGGTCATTTGAATTGCGTAGACTACAACCAATCCAACCACACCTTGTATTAAGCTTACCGATTTAGACAATATTGCAGTAGCTAATATTGACCCTATTGCTACTGTAATTGCAAAATCAAAGCTAGACATCTTAGAAAAACTACGTTTACCAGAAATTCTAGTTATTAGTATTAAACTAATGTATATACCTATACTGGTTAACGCAATTGCCAACAACTCTTTTGGGGAGGCTAAAAACCATTCACTCATAATTATATTTTTAGTGAATGTAAGCGTACTAAAGCTTTAAGATTACTTTTAAACAATTAAATATTGTTTCTTTTACTTTAGTGGTAGGTAATGCTCAATTTCTTTTTTAGCTAAAAATTATATGAAAACAACACTACATAAAGCTACTACGCGAGGCTACGCTAATCACGGGTGGTTAAAAAGTTATCACACCTTTAGTTTTGGCGGGTATCATAACCCAGAACGTAATCATTTTGGTGTTTTACGCGTCTTAAATGATGATGAAGTATCAGAATCCAAAGGTTTTGGGTCTCATCCTCATGACAATATGGAAATTGTATCTATACCATTAGAGGGCGATTTAGAACATAAAGACAGCATGGGAAACACCACCATTATTAAAGAGGGTGATGTACAAGTAATGAGTGCTGGTACCGGTATATATCATAGTGAATACAATAAGAACTTAGATAAGCCTGTAAAGTTTTTACAAATTTGGATGTTTCCTAATCAAAGAAATGTTGTGCCACGCTATGATCAAATAGCTATACGTGATATAGCCAAACAAAATGAATTCTATCAAATACTTTCACCTAACCCCAACGACCAAGGAGTTTGGGTCCACCAAGAAGCATGGTTTCATTTAGGCCAATTTAATCAAGGTATTTCATCAGAGTATACCCTTAAGAAAGAAGGCAACGGTGTTTATGCCTTTGTTATAGAAGGTAATGTTGAACTAAATGGTTTTAATTTAGATAAAAGAGATGGTTTAGGTATTTGGGAAACAAATAAGCTAAAGCTTACATCAAATTCTGAAAGTAAGGTTTTATTGATGGAAATACCCATGGCGTTACCCCGAATAGGAAGATAAAAACAAGAACAACTTAACCAGTTTAATACTAATAAATAGAACAACCCTGTTAGAGGGTTAACAAACGTCTTGTATGCTATTTTGATACTTCTAAAATAAGTTTAACACCTTGACGTTGTTTACTTAAGTAGTATTTTTCTTACTACTTATTTAAAATGTTTCAAGGCTATGGTAAAACCAGAAATACCGGTAAATGAAATAGAAAGGCTTAATGAGTTAGATAGCTACAATATTTTAGATACACTTTCAGAAAAAGAATATGATAGTATAACTAAATTGGCCTCCATTATTTGTAATACACCTATTTCATTAATATCACTTATTGATGAAAAAAGGCAATGGTTTAAGTCAAAAGTTGGTATTGATGCAACAGAAACACCTCGAGAGTTAGCATTTTGTGCCCATGCTATAAATGAGCCAAACCAACTCCTAGAAGTCTCAGATGCTCGTAGCGATTTTAGATTCAAAGACAATCCGTTAACCGTTGAAGACCCACACGTAATTTTTTATGCTGGTATGCCTTTAGTAACTACTTCTGGCAACCCAATGGGAACTTTGTGTGTTATTGACCATAAACCTAGGAAGTTAAATCAAACACAAATAGAAGCGCTACAGGCATTGAGTGTACAAGTAGTTCAATTGTTAGAAAATAGACGATTAATTGTTCAATTGGATACAAAGAACAATAAGATTGAAAAACTAGTAAACCAGTTAAACGATTACAGTCATAGCTTTGCCCACGAGTTACGAACACCAATCAGAGGTAATCATTCAATTTTACAATGGTTTAAAGAAGACTATGGTGAAAAGTTTGACGAACACGGAAAAAGTCTAATTGACTACATGCAAGATAACTTTAGTTATATGGATGCTTTAACAAGAGGCATGCAAGAATACCATGAAGTTAGCATGTCTAATTTTATCTTAGAGCATTTTAATTTAGAAAAACAATTTGTTCAATTTTTAGATACCAATCAAGAAAAAATTGAAGGTTTAGAGCTAGAAACTGTTAATTTAAACCATGATATTTACCATTATAAAAAAGGGTTAGAACTGACTCTAAAACATTTGCTGACTAATACTAGACTGCACGCGGGTGCTAATTCAAAAATTAGGGTAGAGTATTCTACAAATGAAGAAAAACATCACCTAATTTATGAGGATGATGGACCTGGTATAGAACCAAAATATCATAATAAGGTATTTGAACTATTTACTTCTTTAGAAAAAATTGGTAAACACAATTGTGGAATGGGCTTAGCAATTATCAAAAACCTAATTACACAATTTGAAGGAACAATAAGGTTAACAAAAAGTGACTATTTGGGAGGATTAAAAGTTACAATTACCGTTCCTATAGAAAAACCTACTACTTTTTAAGCTCTAGCTTTTCAGCAAAATATTCGCAAAAATCTTTCATGGTAGCCGTCATTTTTTCGTCTTGGGTTGCTCTCATAAATGTGTCACTTAACGATACTAATGTTTGATGAAAAAATATTTTCATTTCATCTAAAGGCATATCCTTAGTCCATAAATCTATTTTCAATGATTCTTTATTGGCGCTATCCCAAACAGATAATAACATTGCCTTTGCCGTTTCATCATTAATACCACCATCTTGTGCAGACCAAGACAATTCTTCCGGTACTCTATTCTCATCTAATCCTACTTTCAACTTAATTTCAGAAGTATGTTTAACCGCCATTATCGTTTTGGTTTATAATTTGATTCTTTTAAAATTCTATCTGCTGGCATAGCCAATAAGTTTTTCAACTTGGTGTCGCTATGTTTTTCCATATATGCTTTTATTATTTGATAGCCTATAAATCGGCCCAGCCTACCGGGAGATTCACTATCAAGTTCTAGTCCAAATTTGGAAAAGGGTGCGGGGTCTAAAAACCTTCTATCTAATTCAGAATCGGTACTATATACGAATTCATTCTCTACAATAAAACGCCACATTTGTTCTTCATTGGCAATAGCCCAGTTGAAATCCTCTTCTGAATAATTGAACCTTATATGTATTGGCTCTGATGGTAATAGCAATTCTTTTAAATAAAGTTCTTTACCATAATATACCATCCTAGACAGAAAAGAACGGTCTCGAGGGTACGAAATTAATTTTCTAGTGTAAGCACTAGCCACATCAGAAAGCAAATAATCAGCTTGTAAGCCTTCGGCTATATAATTAGAAAAACCCCCATAGAACTTATGGTTAGAACCCAAATAATTATCTAAGCCAATTAACATTAAAGAGTCTGACAGTATAATTCTATTGTTATAATCTACCTCTGAAATAACCGTTATCACCTTTGGTACAATTACCTCTGGAAAGTAATATTTTAGGTGTTTGTAAAACAATTGTAATTCTGAAGATTCATTTTCAAAATCAGGAAATGCTTTAAAAACCTCTTCTTCTAGTTCCTTTTGCAAGGTATCAGATTCAATTTTAGCTATCCATAAACTGTCAGAAAACTGCGAAGGAAACAAATAAGGATAATCGTTTTTTAATTTTGAAAGGTCAGTTACGTTGGCTTCTGCAAACTTTTTTTCAAAACGTTCTATCGTTAAATCAATAGGTATTTTACTAATTTCTGTCGCAATTTTATTGTCATCATTGCAAGCCCATATAAGACTTACCAATGCCATTATTAAAAAGTAATACTTGGTACACTTCATTTTTTAATTCGTAGCCCTTATTTTTAATGACTGCAAATGTAACTAATGCTACAATTTTAAATCTCATGCAAACAGAAAAGGTAATAGAACATATTGTTAAATGGCTAAAAGGCTACGCTGAAAACGCGAAAATGAAAGGATTTGTAGTAGGTGTTTCTGGCGGAATAGATTCGGCAGTAACTTCTACCCTTTGTGCTAAAACAGGACTAGACCTACTGGTTCTAGAAATGCCTATACACCAAGGAAAAAACCAAGTAACTAGAGCAGATAAGCATATTGATTGGCTACAATCAAATTTTAAAAATGTTAAAAGACAACCTGTAAATCTTACTCCGGTTTTTGATAGCCTTGTAGAAACGTTGCCGCCAGTAGATAATGAGGAAGAACGCTTTATGTCTTTAGCGAATACTCGTGCACGATTACGAATGACCACACTATACTATTTTGCAGCGCTAAAAAAATATCTGGTTGCGGGCACAGGTAATAAAGTAGAAGATTTTGGTGTTGGTTTTTACACTAAATATGGAGACGGAGGTGTAGATTTGAGTCCGATAGCGGATTTAGTTAAAACCGAAGTCTACGCAGTAGGTGGTGCCTTAGGGGTTATCCAAGAAATTATGGAAGCTGCTCCAACAGATGGCCTTTGGGGAGATAATAGAACAGATGAAGACCAAATTGGCGCCTCTTACCCTGAACTTGAATGGGCCATGGAAATGGATGAAAAAGGAAAGACAGCTGATGACTTTTCTGACAGAGAGCGAGAAGTATTTACAATTTACAAAAGGCTAAATTCTGTCAACCAGCACAAGATGGTTCCGATACCAATCTGTCATATTCCTGCAGAATTAAAGTAGCATTTTAACCCATTTATACGAAAGTAAACGAGAAAAACCATACAAATTCTAGGGTTTCACAAAAAAAACTACAAATTTGTGTAAAGAAAATGCTATATTGCTGTCAGATAATGTAAGCATTATACTACACCCGTTAACTAATTTGTTTATAAACCCTTAACTAATGATTAAAATTTTGATTGCTGACCACCATCCCATAGTAAGGTATGGTATTAAGCAGGTCTTAAATGCAACACAAGAATTTGAAGTAGTTGCTGACGTTTCAACCACAACAGAATTATTTGAGACGTTAAATAAAGTTACCCCAGACGTTGTTATGTTAGAGATGGATATACCAGAAATTAATGGTATTGCGACTCTAAGAAAAATTAAGCAAGATTTTCCAAACACTAAAGTCTTGATGTTCAGTGGACAGTCTGAAGATGTGTATGCCTTAAGCACAATTAGAGCTGGAGCCTTTGGCTACCTTTCTAAAACTTCTGACCTAGATTATTTAATGTCTGCATTAAAGAAAGTTGCAGAAGGCAATATGTTTATTACAAACGAACTAGCGCAACGTTTAGCTTTTGATGAAGGAACTCAAAAACCTAGAAGATTCTTTAGAAAATTATCTACTAGAGAAATAGAAGTTCTAAAATTATTGGCGAGCGGTAAGCGTAATAAAGAAGTAGCTGAAGGGCTTAATTTAAATGAGAAAACGGTAAGTACGTATAAAGCTCGTTTAATGCGTAAGCTTAATGTAGATAATTTAGTGGATTTACTTCAGCAAGCAAAAGCTTTAGAACTATATTAAAAAGCTATACATAACATTATAAAAAAACCTCAATTAAATTGAGGTTTTTTTATGTAATTACGCGTGCTAACTTGTTATGAAGCAACTTTTTTAACTGCAAGTAATTAATTATTTCTTGTAAGAGTTCATCATTACTTATACTGTTTTGGGTAGCTTCTTGTAGCTTTGCTATACGAGCTTTAATAAGTAAACTCCTTAGACTCAAAATTGTTTCTGATACCAATTGTGCTATACCAATCTCCTTATCTTTTGGGTAAATATCTTTTCTTTCCCAATCGTGTAAGGTGTATTTTTCTTCTTCCATTAGAATTGAAGAAACCTCATTTATTAATTCTTGGTCTAAAGCATTTACAAAAGTGTTAATTGTAAACTCTTCATCTTGATTTAGTTTAGTTATTAGCTGTACGTAAATGTTTTGAAATCTTTCATTAGCCAATTCAATCTCATCATCCTGTAAATCCAAGTAAATTTTTTCATAAACCTTTGCTTGATAGGTTTCTGGCTCCAAAATCAATTCCCCATTTTCATTCTCTTTTAACACCAAATCTTCAAAGTCCTCAGTTTTATCACCGTAGAGTAAAAGCAGTTCTATTATTTTGCGTTCTAACTCGTACTGCGGGTCAACCTTTTCACTAATTTCATCTTGTTTAACAACTTCAAAAGCTTTTTGTGTTGATTTCGTTTTTTTGGCCGCATCAGCTTTAAACTTTTTGTCTAATTGTGCCAGCGAATTATACAGCGTTGATTCAGAAACCTGCATAATTTTAGCACACTCTTGCACATAAACCTCTTGTTGAATGCGGTCAGGTATTTTGGCAATACTGCTTATTATTTCTCTAATGGTTTCGGCACGTTTTATAGGGTCGTTTGCTGCTTCTTCTGCTAAAAGCGATGTTTTAAATTGAATAAAATCTTTAGCATTAGATTTTAAATAAGCTAGAATATCTTCAAGAGCATGATGTTTTGCAAAGCTATCTGGGTCTTCCCCTTCTGGAAAAGTGCAGACTTTTACATTCATACCTTGTTCCAGAATTAAATCAATTCCTCGTAATGAAGCTCGTAAACCGGCAGCATCCCCATCAAAAAGTACGGTAATATTTTTAGTAAGCCTATTAATTAAACGTATTTGCTCGGGTGTAAGGGCTGTACCGCTAGAAGCCACAACATTCTCAACTCCGCGCTGATGCATTTGAATAACATCTGTATAACCTTCAACCAAATAACAATTATCCTCTTTAGCAATGGCCTGTTTAGCATAAAAAATACCATACAAGACCTTACTTTTATGGTAGATTTCACTTTCTGGCGAGTTTAGATATTTGGCCGCTTTTTTATCATTAGTTAGAATTCTTCCCCCAAAGCCTAAAACTCGGCCACTCATAGAACGAATAGGAAATAAAACGCGACCCTTAAATCTATCAAAGGTTTTTTGAACACCGGCTCCCTGATTTTTTACAATAGTTAAACCAGTTTTTTCTAAATACTCTAATTTGTAACCGGCTTCTAGAGCGGTTTGGGTAAATGCTTCCCATTGGTCTAGATTATACCCTAAACCAAATTTTTTAATAGTTTCTTCTGTAAAACCTCTTTCTTTAAAGTACGTAAGACCAATAGCCTTACCTAATTGGGTTTCCCAGAGCGTTTTTACAAAATAGTCTTGAGCAAATTCTGAAACCAAATACATACTCTCACGTTCATTGGCTTGCTCTTTTTGCTCATTAGTCTGTTCTGTTTCCTCGATTTCAATATTGTACTTTTTGGCTAAATATCGAATGGCTTCCGGATAGCTAAAATGCTCATGTTCCATTAAAAAGGCTACCACATTACCGCCCTTACCGCTACTAAAATCTTTCCAGATTTGCTTTACGGGAGATACCATAAAACTGGGTGTACGCTCATCAGAAAACGGACTCAACCCTTTAAAGTTTGAACCCGATTTTTTAAGTTGTACAAAATCACCAATCACCTCCTCTACACGAGCAGTTTCATAAACTTGATCTATGGTGGTTTTTGAAATCATGAGTCTATCCTTAGCCCCCTCCTAAGGAGTGGGTAATATTATTTTAGCCGTTAAAAATATGGAAAAATAACCCCTTCCCCTAGCCTCCGCCTTAAAGAGGAGAAATTGATTGTTGTTTTGTTTAATTTTACCCTATGATTCTTTTTTTTGGAACTAGAAATGGTAAAGCTACCCAGCAGGCATTAAATAATGTAAGGTGTTCTCATTGCCAACAAGAAAACACCTTAGCATTAGTTGAACAAGGCAATTATTTTCACTTGTTCTGGATAAAACTTTTTAAAATACAAACCAATAGGTTTACTGAATGTTCACATTGCAAACGAGTATATTTTGAAAATGAATTTACACCTGCAATGAAAAGTGAGATAAGTTAGATTTTAATCCAAATCAAAACGTAAGCCTAAAGAAATGTTGTGTTGGTCAACAACAGCGTCTTTAAATATGGGGTTTAAATCATATTTAACATACAATACGGTGTTATCAAAACCTGCATAGGCACTTAAACCATAAATTAAGTCACTAGTGTTGTAATCTCGCTTAAGTTTATCTTTAATCTTTTCCCCATCGAGAGAATACTTTAACTTTTGTCTTGTGCCAATATTAAATCCACCATAAGCGCCTAGGCCAACTCTAAATTGTTTACGTAAACTATAACGAATCTTTTCTTCTGATTTAAATAATCTTGAAGGACCAAATTCAAAGTGTATTGGAAAAACCAGATTATCCATTCTTAATTTAGATTTGGTTAGTTCTCTATCGAATTCTTGCAATGTTGTTTGGTTTCCGTTTTGTACAAAAAATTGATTGTTATCTGGTTTTAAACCGTTGAATTGAAATGAAAATCCGTAATGAAAACGTAACCAATTAGATTCTTTAAAAACACGTGTTCGCCATTGCACCCCCATTTCAAAAAATCGACTTCCGCCAATTTTATAAGGAGAATCACTTAAAGATTCGCCATCTATTAACGCATTGTTTAAACCTATAGCCATTACAAAATCAGAATAGGTTCTACGGTCGTATTTAACAGGTTTGTTTTTTCTATCATCAAAACGGATTCCAAAAATTTTGGTTCCTTCACCGTCATCTCCACCAATGCTTATCATAAGTCTCTCTACATTTTGTAGAGAATCTAGCTCTAAATATTCTCCATTATTACGCTCCAATAGTGCTATTTTATTATCGATAATGGCCAAGCGGTTTTCAATATTCATGGCTCGTTTTTTAGCCACTTCTTCTTTTAATTGTTGAGCTTCTTGTTCAGTAATCTCACCTAAAGTAAGTTTATCATTAATGGCTTTAACTTCTTCTTTTAATGCCTTTTTTTCTTGTAACGTAATTTTTTCTTTCTGTTTTTCTAAGTCAGTTAATTTTTCTTGAGCTGTTTTTTGGCCAAATCCATTTAAAGGAATTGCCAATAAGAGTACAAATACTAGTGTTGTAATTAGTTTCATTTTTAATTAATTTTTAGTCCGTACTTTACCTGCCCCCTTGCTTCGACTACGCTCAGCACAGGGGCTAAATAAAGCAGGCTTTGATTGATGAATAAGCTCTCACCCGACCTCACCCAAAGGGAGAGGAAGTAAGGAGTTTTTTACTGATTTCTGTCTGCGACGGCCGTTCGCAGTTTAAAAAAGCTATTTTTTAATGTATTAAACAATTGATCTCTGTCATCTTCAAAAAGTTCAAGCTCTACCTCATTTAATAGGGTTAATGCATCAACTTCTGTATTAGAATTTAAAAGCTTATCAGTTAACAATTCTCGCTGCGCTTGCAGTAATAGAGAATCTATTTCTTGGTCTGTTACCGTAATGCTATCATTTTCCATAGCGGTCACTAAAGCTAAAACCTCTTGTAATTTATCTTCAATGAGCATAGTACTTGCAACTTCTTCATCAGTTGCATAAGGTGTTTTAGAAAACGATTCTGTTTCATCAATTTCAACATCTTTCTTAATGCCCTGCTCTTCTTCAAAAACTACCGAATTTTGTTTCATTAAATGCTCAGTTTCGGCTATGGTAGGCAAAGAAGCAGCTTCTTGGTTGCTAATGGGCGTATCTACATTTACCAATTGTGGTGTTTCGTTTATATTTTCTAAAGATGAATCTTGGTTTACTACAACTGGTGATTGTTCTACACTTTCCATTTCATTTTTAGTAAAGAACATTACTGAAAGCGTTAATAATAATGCTGAAATTGCTGCTGCAATAAACCATATATTAGTTTTAGAAGTACTCTTTTTTTCTTCGCCGAGCTCTTCTGCAATACGTTCCCAAGCACCAGCCGAAGGAGTCAACTCACGTTGCCCTAACTTTTCTTTAATGCGTTTTTCTAACTTGCTCATAGTTTTTTATTTGTTAACTACACTTGTAGTTACCCCTTGTAATTTTAAATTTTCTTGAAGCATTTTTCTAGCTTTTGAAAGCTGAGATTTTGACGTACCCTCGCTAATATTCAAAAGTTTTGCTATTTCAGTATGCTTATAACCTTCGACCACATAGAGTACAAATACCATTTTGTAACCTTGTGGTAAATCATCTATCAAAGACTGAATGTATTCTACATCTTCAAAAGCATTATTGTCATTAACGGCTACCGCTTTATTGGTAATAATCTCATCATCATAGACTACAAACTGACTTTTTCTGAGATAAGAAATACTTTCTCTAATCATTATCCTTCTAATCCACCCTTCAAAACTTCCTCTATTTTCAAAACTTTCTAGGTGTTTAAAAACTTTTACAAAACCACCAACCATAACATCTTCAGCAAAATGTAGATCCTTGATATATTGTCTACATACACTCAACATTTTAGGCGCATACTTGTCATAAATTGTTTGCTGCGCAATTCTGTTGCCTGCTTTTGCTTTCTTTACAAGTTGCTTTTCGTTACTATAAAATGAGATAACTTTCAATGTCTACCGTTTTGGTCTCTATTAAGATAGACGAGATAATTAGGAAAAGGGTTGTCTGAACTAGAAAAAAATTATTTTTTTCGGTCTACAACGTAGTTAACCATTAGTGTAAGTGCCTCTTTATAAGGCGATTCTGGATATTTTGCTAGAAGACTTAAAGCCTCATCTTTAAAGGCTAACATTTTAGTTACGGCATAATCTAAGCCACCTTGTTCTTTAACATAGGCTATTACTTCTTTTACGCGTTTTTTATTTTTATTGTGGTTTTTAATAGAGTTAATTAACCAACGTTTCTTCTCTTTACTACTATTGTTTATTGCATAGATTAAAGGCAATGTCATTTTTTGCTCTTTAATATCTATACCTGTTGGTTTACCAATTTGTTCTGATCCGTAGTCAAACAAATCATCTTTTATTTGAAAAGCCATTCCGCAGAGTTCTCCAAATTTTCTAAACTCTTTTACCTCTGGTGACCCAGGAAGTACAGATGCTGCACCAATACTACAACATGCAGCAATTAGCGTTGCCGTCTTTTGCCGAATAATATCATAATACACATCCTCTGTAATATCTAGCTTTCGGGCTTTTTCAATTTGCAGCAACTCGCCTTCACTCATTTCTCTAACTGAATTGGAGATAATTTGCAATAAATCGTAATCACCTCTATCTAAAGCCACCAGTAAACCACGTGAGAAAAGAAAGTCACCCACTAAAACAGCTATCTTATTTTTCCAAAGGGCGTTTACTGAGAAAAACCCACGCCTTTTATTACTATCATCAACAACATCATCATGAACCAAACTTGCTGTATGAATTAACTCAATAATGGTAGCGCCAGTATAGGTACGTTCTGCCACATTACCTTCATTAAGCAATTTTGCTGTTAAGAAAACAAACATGGGTCGCATTTGTTTTCCTTTTCTATTGGCAATGTAATACGTTATTCTATTGAACAAAGCTACCTTTGAAGCCATGGCGTCACGGAACTTGTTTTCAAAACGTTCCATTTCCCATTCTATGGGTTGTCTTATCTGAACAACTTCCTTCTTCAATTAGTTTGGTGCTTTTTTGGAAAAAATTCTAAGGGTAAAAGTAGGGAAAATGTACCGAAGCAAGAGTTATTTAAAATATTGATAACATTTAAGATTTATTTGCTAATTGACCGCAAGCAGCATCGATATCTTTTCCACGAGAACGACGCACCGTAACGGTAATTCCATTTCTTTCTAAAGTCTGAATGTACATTTGAATGGCATCATCATTAGCCTGTTGAAAATCACCATCATCAATTGGGTTATATTCAATTAAATTCACCTTTGACGGTGCAAACTTACAGAACTTCACCAGCGCATTCACGGCCTCTTGAGTATCGTTAATACCTTTCCAAACTACATATTCGTAAGTAATTCTGTTTTTGGTTTTACTGTACCAGTATGCTAAAGCTTCACGTAAATCTTTTAATGGAAAAGTGCTATTAAAAGGCATTATAGAAGTTCTCACTTCATCTATTGCCGAATGTAAAGAAACAGCAAGGTTAAACTTAACCTCATCATCTGCCATTTTCTTAATCATTTTAGGAACGCCAGAAGTTGAAACTGTAATTCGCCTTGGCGACATTCCTAAACCTTCTGGGGAAGTTATTTTCTCTATTGACTTAATTACATTATTGTAATTCATGAGCGGTTCTCCCATCCCCATAAAAACAATATTACTCAAGGGCTTACCATGGTAGAGTTTACTTTGTTCATCAATAGCTACTACTTGGTCATAAATCTCATCCGGATTTAAATTACGCATACGTTTTAAACGCGCGGTAGCACAGAATTTACAATCTAAACTACAACCCACCTGACTAGATACACAAGCAGTTGTTCTGGTTTTAGTTGGTATTAAAACAGATTCTACTATAAGGCCATCATGAAGTTTTACTGCATTTTTAATTGTACCATCTGAGCTGCGTTGCATTTGGTCAACCAAGGTATGATTGATAACAAAATTGGCTTCTAGCATTTGGCGCGTTTCTTTTGATAGATTGGTCATTACATCAAAAGAATGTGCTGATTTCTGCCATAACCATTCATAAACTTGATTACCCCTAAAGGCTTTATCACCATTATCAGTAAAAAAATTTCGTAATTGTTCTTTACTTAAAGCTCTAATATCTTTCTTCACCACTGCCATATTGCAAAATTAGAAAAGAAAAAATCCCGATGACAACATCGGGATTTTTTAATTCTGTACACGCTAGAAAAGCGAATTATATAATTAACATAGCATCACCATAAGAGTAGAATTTATACTGCTCTAAAATGGCTTGCTTGTATGCTTTTTTCATTAAATCGTGACCCATAAACGCTGAAATCATCATTAAAAGCGTTGATTTAGGTAAATGAAAATTGGTAATCATTGCATCTGCAATGCTAAATTCATAAGGTGGGAAAATAAATTTATTTGTCCATCCTTCGAATGTATTTAATTGATGGTCAGAAGAAACTGCGCTTTCTAGACCTCTCATAACTGTGGTACCAACAGCACAAACCTTTCGTTTTTGTGCTTTAGCGTTGTTTACAATTTCTGTAGCTCTTTCATCGATAATAAGCTCTTCACTATCCATTTTATGTTTGGATAAATCTTCAACCTCAACTGGATTAAAAGTTCCTAAACCTATGTGTAGCGTCACTTCAGCAAAATCAATTCCTTTGATTTCTAATCGCTTTAATAGGTGTTTAGAAAAGTGTAAACCTGCTGTAGGAGCTGCTACTGCACCTTCATGCTTTGCATAAATTGTTTGGTAGCGTTCTTCATCTTCAGGAGTTACATCTCTTTTGATATATTTAGGTAGCGGTGTTTCGCCAAGTTCTCGAAGCTTTCTTCTAAAATCAGTATAGGAACCATCATATAAAAAACGAAGTGTTCTACCTCTAGAAGTGGTGTTGTCTATAACCTCAGCAACTAGACTTTCATCTTCTCCAAAGTACAATTTGTTACCAATTCTTATTTTACGTGCTGGGTCTACCAAAACATCCCAAAGACGTTGTTCTTCATTAAGCTCGCGTAATAAAAATACTTCAATACGTGCTCCAGTTTTTTCTTTATTACCGAACATACGAGCAGGAAATACTTTAGTGTTATTCAACACCATAACATCACCTTCATCAAAGTAATCTATCATGTCTTTGAACAACTTGTGCTCAATTTTACCAGTTTCTCTGTGAATCACCATTAATTTTGATTCATCACGATTTTCTGCTGGGTATTCGGCTAAGAGCTCTTTAGGAAGCTCAAAATTGAAGTTCGATAATTTCATGTTTTGATTTCGATTTTAGTCAAAGGCTGCAAAGATACGATTAGGAAGTAGGGGTTGTCAAGTATTTACTAGATAA
Organism: Croceivirga lutea; assembly: GCF_014235875.1. Taxonomy (GTDB): domain Bacteria; phylum Bacteroidota; class Bacteroidia; order Flavobacteriales; family Flavobacteriaceae; genus Croceivirga; species Croceivirga lutea. The sequence goes on from NZ_JACJUK010000005.1 coordinate 102,269, forward strand.
ATACTACGCCTCTTCTATTTTATACCCTAAAATTTTAAAATCTGACCAAAAATCTGGATAAGATTTTGAAACCACCCCAGCATCATTAATTACAAAAGGCACTTTTAACGCAAGTGGTGCAAAAGCCATTGCCATTCTGTGGTCATGATACGTATCTACTGCTATATTTTTTTTAAAACTAGAATTAGCTACAAGTTGTAAACTCTCATGGTCGATAATTACTTGTGCGCCAAATTTTTCCAATTCTGTTTTCATGGCAGCCAAACGGTCTGTTTCTTTAATAGGTAATGTATGTAAACCTCTTAAATGGCAAGCAATACCCAGTCCAAAACACGTTACTGCAATAGTTTGCGCAATATCTGGTGCATTTGCTAAGTCTAATTTTAAGTCTGTGGTCTTGGCGTCTTCTACCTTGGTTAGGGTAATAGTGTTATTTTTAAAAGCAGTTTTAACTCCCAGACTCTTATAAATATCAGCCAATACACTGTCTCCTTGTAAAGAACTTTCTTTATAGGCGCTAAGTTTTATGGTACTACCAATTTCTGCTAGGGCTGCAACACTGTAGTAATAACTTGCTGCACTCCAGTCTGACTCTACAACTAACACTTTATCTTCAACGCTTTTCTTGGAAAGTATTTTAATGATATTACCTTCAAACGTTGAGGCTATTCCCACTTCTTGCAGTAACGCCAAGGTCATTTTTATATAGGGTACTGAGGTAACCTTACCCACCAATTCTATTTCTAAACCATTTTCTAGACCGGCAGCTACTAAACACAATGACGAAATGTATTGACTACTTATGTTTGCTGGTAAACTAACCTTGTTTTTAGCTATTTTTTTTCCAGTTATTTTTAATGGTGGAAAACCTTCATTTTCCACATAAGAGATTGAAGCCCCCAAACTGTTTAACGCATCTACTAGAATGCCAATTGGCCTCTCTTTCATACGATGAGAACCTGTTAGCACCACTTCTCTACCTTCTTGGGTAGCAAAGAAAGAGGTTAAAAAACGCATGGCCGTTCCTGCATGATGTATATCAGCAATACCATTTGTAACTAACAATCCTTTTTGCATTACCTGAGCGTCATCAGAATTAGAAATATTCTCAATTTTTAAATTGGGATACAGTGCTTGTAGTAAAAGCAATCTATTAGTTTCACTTTTAGAGCCTGTTATTCTAATTGAAGCCTCAATTTTGGCTAGTTCTGGAGCAGCTATAGATAAATTCAAATCTCAAAAAATTAGGCGTCAAATATAGCTTTATTTCAACTTTTCATTATTGTGATGGCGGTCGTGATCTCGCTTGGTTTTAATATCCAACTTTTTTTCAAAAGAATGTTGCAAATTAACCCCTGTCTGATTGGCTAAACACAGTACCACAAAAAGAACATCAGCAAGTTCTTCACCTAAGTCTTTGTTTTTATCAGACTCTTTTTCACTTTGCTCCCCATAACGTCTTGCTATAATACGAGCTACCTCCCCTACCTCTTCGGTAAGTTGAGCCATATTAGTTAGTTCGTTAAAATAGCGTACACCATGGTTTTGTATCCACTCATCTACCGCTTGTTGCGCGTTTTGTATGTTCATTTAATTACTCTTTGTTTTTTGTATCAATTACAATTGTTACTGGGCCATCATTTAATAGTTCAACTTTCATATCGGCACCAAAAACTCCTGTACCTACCTTTTTACCTAAATCTTTTTCTATTTGCGCTACAAATTTTTCATAAATAGGGACGGCAATTTCTGGTTTAGAGGCTTTTAGATAGGAAGGGCGATTGCCTTTTTTCGTAGAAGCATGTAAGGTAAATTGACTAACCACAATAGCATCACCATCTACGTCTATTAATGATGTATTCATAACCCCATCCACATCATTAAAAATTCTAAGATTTACAATTTTTCTAGATAACCATTCAATATCTGTGGCATTGTCTGCATCTTCTATACCAATTAATATTAAAAGACCTTTATGTATAGCTGCTGTAATAGAACCTTCAACGGTTACACTAGCTTTAGAAACTCTTTGAATTACGGCGCGCATTTCTAGTTTTTATAAATATCAGTTCTATAATTTTCGTCTACATCTTCCTCTAGCATTTGCACATAATTTTTGTATCTACTCCAAGACAACTTACCTTCTTCTAAAGCCTCTTTAACAGCACATTTGGGCTCATCTAAATGCAAACAATTATTGAATTTACAAGCTGATTTTAGTTTAAAAAACTCCGGAAAATAATCTCCCAATTCTTCTTTTTCCATATCAACCACCCCAAACCCTCGAATACCAGGAGTATCTATTATTTTACCTCCAAAAGAAAGGTCATACATCTCTGCAAAGGTGGTAGTGTGCTGACCTTGCATGTGTTGTTCAGAAATTTCAGCTGTCTTAATTTCTAGTCCGTCTAAGGCGTTCACTAAAGTAGATTTACCTACACCAGAATTACCAGAAAACATGCTGGTTTTATCTTTCATTAAATCTTTAACAGCTTCAATATTTTCACCATTTTTCGCTGAAATAGCTAAGACCTCATATCCAATATCTTCATACATTTTCATTAAATAATTAACCTCTTCTAATTCTTCCCCGTTATAAGAGTCTATTTTATTAAAAAGTAAGATTGCAGTTATATCATATGCTTCTGCTGTAACCAAAAAACGGTCTATAAAAGCAGTATATGTAATTGGATTATTTAAAGTAACCAGTAAAAATGCTTGATCTACGTTGGCTGCAATAATATGAACTTGTTTAGAAAGGTTTACAGATTTTCTGACTATATAATTCTTACGTTCAACAATTTTAGTTATTACACCATTGCCTTCTTCACCATCTGCTTCTAGTTCAAACTCAACAATATCACCTACCGCAATTGGATTGGTACTTTTTATACCTTTTATTCGAAATTTACCTTTTATTCGGCATTCGAAAAATTCGCCATTTTCGGCCTTTACGGTGTACCAACTACCGGTTGACTTATATACTGTTCCTTGCATTCTATTACCTCTCAGCTGCCATTTATACAATAACAAAGAAACAATTTTCTTTTTTTAAGTAATTAGCGTTATTTTGATAAAAATGATAAATCAACTTTAAAATGAAACCATTCAAAATTCTCCTAACAATTACTGCCTTATCTTTTTTCATTACCACAACGGCTCAAGAAACCATTACCAACGAAAGTGTTGTACAAATGGTTGAACTGGGTTTTGATGATTATATGATAATGGACAAGATTAATACTTCCGATGTAAAATTTGATGCAAGTATTGCGGCACTAGGTGACCTTAAAAAAGCTGGTGTGTCTTCAGAAGTTATCTCTTTGATAATGGAAAAATCAAAACAAAACACAAAGTCTAAAACAGGTATTTATTTTGTAAATGAAGACGGTGAAGACAAGTTAATACAGCCAGCTGTCTTTTCTGGTAATAACAGTAATAGAGTAGCACAAGTATTAGTCTCTGGTTTAATAAACTCAAAAGAAAAAGCAAGATTACCCAATACGGTATCTAACAATGTAATTAGAACAACGCAGCCAGAATTTACATTTAAGTTTAACCCTGCTACCACAGAAGTCGATAACCTTCAAACAAATCAAGGTAGTCAAGCTGGTTTATTAAACTGGTGGTTTAGAGTGGCTAGCAATCCTAACGAATTTGTTCTTGTTAAGTTAAAAGTTAGAGAAAAACAAAATCTAAGAGAAGTTATTACTGGTAAAAGCAATTGGTTATCCAGTAATGAAGGTATTGACCCAAAATTATCTATACGATTTGATATTGAAGAAATTGAAGGTAATGTTTTTAAAGTAACACCTACAACTTTAGAGCCTGGTGAATATTGCTTTATTTACCAAGGTCAAGTACCACAAGGAAGACAAAATCAATCTGTATTTGATTTTTCAATTCAATAAAAACCACAACCAATCAAAAAGGAGAGCCTCGTTTATACGAGGCTTTACTTTTTTATAACCTTTTGAGATAAAACATCTTACCAAGAAATTGTATTTTTCTGAACTAACAAAATGTTTTTAAAACACTTACATTATGAAAAAAATATTTGCAGTTGCTTTATTGGGTTTGACAATAGTATTCACAACTCAAGCGCAAGAGTATAAAGTAATAACTAGCGTAGAATCAATTGTACCTAATGGTTTAGGTAGGTCTAGAATCATTAATGCACAAGAAGAAAAAGATTATAAAGAATACACTAGTGAACAAACTAATGAGGATAATACCCGTAACAAATCTAAAAGAGGTGATATTCGTGTAAAAAACTTTGAGGAAACTAAACTTTTAAATTTTTACAATTTAGGAGGAATTCGTTTTCAGAATATTGCAGCTAATGATGCCGTAATTACCTCTATGATTAATGATATGATTAGTAACGGATGGGAGCTTGCCTTTGTTACCAGTGCTGTTGAGAGCGATAGTGGAAACACAGATGGCCAAGGTATTTTTATTACCCGATACATTTTTAAACGATAGCAAAAAAAAGCCCCTAACTTAACTGTTAGGGGCTTTTTAATACAATCAACTTTCTAATCCAATATACGAATTCTACCTCCTGCGAAGGTTTTCTTATTAACTACTTTAGGGTTACCATAAACAACTACATCACCCCCAGCTTTTAAATTTATATCAACCCGTTCAGAGGCAAATACCTCTGCTTCTCCACCTGCTTGAATTTTAATTTCTGAAACTGCGGTTCTTAAATCGCTACCTTCAAAAATTCCACCGGTATTTAGAACTACCGTTTGGTTTTCAGCTAAACCAGATGCTTGTATTATACCGCCAGTTACAGCTCGTATTTCGGCAACAGCTACATCCATACCTATATTAATTCTTGCTCCTTCTTGTGCACGCAACTCAATTTTATTCTTCTTTACCAACTCGTTGCAAGTTATTTGAGAACCTTCATTGGCATCTATTACATCAATGTCTGTATAATACACTTCAATAAAAGTATCTTCTCCTCTAAATTTTTTATCAAGCTGCATTCTAAGTTTTAAAACGCCTTCTTTATTAATCCAATTAATATCGCTTACGTTTTCACCTTTAATTACAATTCTATTTTCGTTAGACTGAATTAAATTAACTTCTATCAAATCAAAGACTTTAATTTCATTAAAATCGCCGACTTGTGTATCTATTGTGCGCTGTGCGTTTAGCTGCAATGCTATTGTAAAAAGTAGAAACGTAATTATGTTTTTCATTATTCTTGTTTTAAGTTCTTTGTTTCTAGAGAGATGAATAAAAAAGTTAATTGTTACACTAAAACTAAAAAAGAGGATGTTTCCATCCTCTTTTTAGTTTAATACCACTTAATATAATCTTATGCGTTTATAATCTTTTCTTGATGATTAATAGATTCTTGGTGAATTGCTTTAAACATACGTAATACAAACTCTTCACTTAAGCCTTTTTCTTCGCCTTCTAGAATCATTTTACCTAAGATTTCATTCCATCTATTGGATTGCAAAACAGCTACATTTCTTTGCTTTTTTAATTCTCCAATACCATCAGAAACCTTCATACGATCACCTAACAATTCTATTAATTGATTATCTAGCACATCTATTTGAGCTCTTAGATTATTCAATTTATTGTTGTATTCCGCTTCAGGGTCAGACTCTTTTCTAATTTTTAAGTCTTTCATGATTTGTACAAGTCTATCTGGAGTTACTTGCTGTTTAGCATCACTCCACGCATTGTCTGGATCCCAATGCGTTTCAATCATTAATCCATCAAAATTTAAATCTAATGCGGTTTGCGAAACATCAAAAATTAAATCTCTACGGCCAGAAATATGTGAAGGGTCGTTAATTAATGGTAAATCTGGAAACCTATTTTGAAATTCGATTGCCAATTGCCATTCTGGTATATTTCTATACTTTGTTTTTTGATATGTAGAGAAACCTCTATGAATTGCCCCTAATTTTTTAATACCGGCAGAATGTAACCGCTCAATACCGCCTAACCACAATGCTAAATCTGGATTCACAGGATTTTTAACCAATACAATTTTGTCTGTACCTTCTAAAGCATCTGCTAATTCTTGCATTATAAATGGGCTAACAGTAGAACGAGCACCAATCCATAACAAATCAACATCATGCTCTAAAGCCAAATCTACATGAGCTTTGTTAGCTACTTCTGTTGCAGTTTTTAGTCCGGTTTCTTCTTTTACTTTCTGAAGCCATTTTAAACCAATTGCACCTACGCCTTCAAAATTACCAGGACGTGTTCTTGGTTTCCAAATACCTGCACGGTAATAATTTACATCTGTATCTTTTAACTGATGGGCAATTTTTAAAACCTGTTCTTCTGTTTCGGCACTACATGGCCCTGCTACAACTAGTGGATGCGGTAATTCCATGGCATCCAACCATTTTCTCATTTCTTTAGAGTTTTCCATATCAATCAAGTGTTTTGGTAAGTGGTATTCCTTTTAAAATTTGTTTTATTCTATTTGTATTATTCATTTGGTTATAAATTCCTTCAAAATCATTTTCAGAAATCATTTCTTTAAAAGATTCTAAGTTTTTTATATACTCTTCTAAACTTTTAAGCACATTATCTTTATTCTGCTTAAATATTGGTGTCCACATATCTGGAGAACTTTTAGCAAGACGAACGGTGCTCTCAAATCCACTACCCGCCATGTCAAAAATATCGTGTTCATTTTTTTCTTCCTCTATTACCGTTTTTCCCAACATAAAAGCACTGATATGTGAAAGATGAGAAACATACGCAATGTGTTTGTCATGAGCTTCTGGATTCATGTAACGAATACGCATGCCTAAGTCTTGAAATAGCTTTAACGCTCTTTCTTGAAGTTTGAAGGTAGTTTTTTCAACCTCGCAAATGATATTTGTTTTACCGTCATACAAACCATCAAAGGCTGCAGAAGGCCCTGAAAACTCAGTTCCTGCTATTGGGTGAGCTGCTAAAAAATTTCGCCTCTTAGGGTGATTTGCAATGGTATTACAAATTAATGTTTTGGTTGAACCGGCATCAAAAACAACACAATCTTCTTTAACAGCGTCTAAAATTGCTGGTAATTGTTTTACCATTACATCTACTGGAATACTTACCACCACCATGTCGGCTGTTTTTAGGGCATTAGTATCTCCCTTTGCATCAATAAATCCAATTTCTAAGGCTTCTGTTAAGTGGTCATTATTAGTGTCAATACCAATTAAAGTAGCATTTGGATGCAGGCGTTTGATACCTTTAGCAAAAGAACCTCCTATTAATCCTAAACCTATAATTACAACTTCCATGGGTATTTACAATCTTTGAATTGCTTCTTTAATTTTTTCTTCTTTCACACATAACGAGAACCGAATATAGCCTTCGCCATTACTTCCAAAAATTGTACCCGGAGCAATAAAGATGTTCTTGTCATACAATACCTCATCCACCACTTCCTCTGCTGTTTTTGAATCTTTGGGTAATTTTGCCCATACGAACATTCCTACCGCATTTTTATCATAAGTACATCCTAATTTTTCTACAAGTTCAAAAATTAATTGGCGCCTTTTAGTGTAGGTATCATCTAAATGTTGGAACCACGCATCTCCACTCTGTAGCGCAGCTATGGCCCCTTTCTGAATACCGTAGAACATACCAGAATCCATATTACTTTTCACTTTTAAAATAGCATTGATGTTTTTAGCGCTACCTAAAACCATACCTACTCTCCAACCTGCCATATTAAATGTTTTACTTAAACTATTTAATTCTAAGGCTACGTCTTTTGCCCCTTCTAGCGCAAGAATGCTGGTAGGATTTTTACCTAACACAAAACTGTAGGGGTTGTCATTTATTAAAAGTATATGATGAGCTTTAGCAAAAGCAATTAATTGTTGTAGTTGTTCTTTGGTGGCAGTTGCCCCCGTTGGCATATGTGGATAACTTACCCACATCAACTTAACATTAGACAGGTCTTGTTTTGCTAGATTCTCTAAATCTGGGAACCAACCATTTTCAGCTTTTAAATCGTAAAAAAACGGTTGGGCTTCCACTAGTTTTGTAACTGACTCATAGGTGGGGTAACCAGGGTTAGGTAATAATACAGCATCACCTTTATTTAAAAAGGCCATACTTATGTGCATAATACCTTCTTTAGAGCCCATTAATGGTAGAATTTCTGTGGCAGGGTCAGCCTTTACCCCAAACTTATTGGCGTAAAAGGTTGCAATAGCTTCTCTCAACTCTGGTAAGCCTTGATAACTTTGATACTGGTGCGCACTACCATGCTTTATGGCATCTATTAAAGTATCTAAAACTTTTTGAGAAGGTGCTAAATCTGGACTGCCAATACCCATGTTAATTATGGGTTTACCATCGGCAATTAAACCTCTTACTTCTCGTAACTTTCTAGAAAAATAATATTCTTGAACGGTATGTAGCCTATCTGCTATGGTCATGGTACTAATGCGTTTTTATATTCGCCAAGAACTAAAAAATCTTCAGCCATTATATCTAATAAAGATTTTGCCTTTGCAAAATTTTCGTATTTATCAAAAGTTACGTCAACAAAAAAGGCGTATTTCCAAGGGGTTTCAATAACTGGTAACGATTGTATTTTAGTTAAACTTAGATTACAATCACTCATTACATTTAATACTGTTGCTAAGCTGCCCCTTTTGTGGTCTGTAATAAACCTAACCGATGCTTTATTGATTTCTGATTTTGGTAATTCTTTATTTTGCCTTTTAAGAATAATAAACCTAGTTGCGTTGTTTTTAATGGTTTGTATGTTTTCAGCAATAATGTCTAAATCATACAAATCTGCTGCAACTCTAGGAGCAATAGCCGCCACATTGGTCAAATTCTTTTCTTTGATTTGTTTGGCTGTTTCAGCAGTATCTACATCTTCAACAAGTTTAATTTCCGGGTATTGACTCAAAAATTCTTTACACTGTAGCAAGGCCATTGGATGCGTACGAACTTCTTGCACATCAGCCAGTACGTTACCTTTTTTTACCATCAAATGATGGTGAATGTTTAAGTAGTGCTCGCCAATAATGTGAATCTTATTATGGTAAACCAAATTATAATTAGGAATTATTGAACCGGCAATAGAATTTTCAATAGCCATAACCGCTTTATCAGCAGTTCCAGAAAGTAACTGCGCAATTAGATTATCAAAAGAAAGGCATTCTACCAATTCTATTTCTTCACCAAAAAACTCTTTAGCCACTTGATGATGGTTACTTCCTTTAATACCTTGTATGGCAACTTTTAAGTTCATCGCAAAAAAAAATCCCGATTTTACATCGGGACTTTATATCTTATATTATTAATTATAACTATACCAGTCCCGTTCCTCTTCGGTAGAAGAAGTAGAAATAAAAACCAGTAAAGAAATAATTCTTGTTCATTTTGTAATAATTCTTGGCTAAGATTAGCTATTCCATTTTAATTTCAAAAGAAATATTGAAAATTTCTGAATATTTCTATGAATTTAAGTTTTAACTGAAAATATGTAATCGAAATTTATTCTTTTTTAGGGATATGAGATTACAATTGGCCAATACAGACGATAAAGAAAACCCTATTTTTGAAATAAAATAATTCGTTGCATGTCTATTTCTGCAAAAAACATCACCAAATCTTTTGGGGAACAAAAAGCACTAGATTCGGTTTCTTTTGAAATCAATAAAGGAGAAATTGTTGGGTTTTTAGGTCCTAATGGAGCCGGTAAATCTACAATGATGCGTGTATTAACATCGTATCATTTAGCTGATTCTGGTTCCGCTTTAGTTAATGGCTTTGATGTTGTAACAGAACAGAAACAGGTGCAAGAGAGTATTGGTTTTTTACCAGAACACAATCCGCTTTATGTAGATATGTATGTTAGAGAATACCTCTCTTTTAACGCCCAAGTTTTTAAAGTAGATAAACCACGTATACAAGAGGTAATTGAACAAACTGGTCTCACCCCTGAGGCTCATAAAAAAATTGGCCAATTATCTAAAGGATATCGTCAACGTGTTGGATTGGCAGCAGCTTTATTGCACGACCCTGAAGTTTTAATTTTAGATGAACCCACAACAGGCTTAGACCCTAATCAGTTGATTGAAATACGAAAACTCATTAGAAACATAGGTAGTAATAAAACTATTTTACTTTCTACACATATAATGAAAGAGGTAGAAGCCGTATGTGACCGCGTGCTAATTATAAATAAAGGTGAATTAGTGGCAGATAAAAAATTAAACGACTTGCGAGAAAATACTACACAGGTATTAGAAGTTGAGTTTGATTATAGGGTAGAAGATGTTTTGCTATTTAAACTACCGCATGTTAAAGCAGTAAAGAATACTGGTGGTTTTGTTTATGAGATAACCTTTGATACTGAAAAAGATATGCGACCAACCGTTTTTGATTTTGCTCATGACAATGAATTAAAAACACTTCAACTCAGTAGAAAAAATAAAAATTTAGAGAGTTTATTTACAGAACTTACTTCCTAAACTTCACCATTAGATAACTTTAGTATCTCTTCTTTTAAAAATATCTTTGCAGTTCTAAATCTAAAGCATGCAAGAGAAAAAGGCACGTCTTGAGTTAAGTGAAAAAGAAATGAAACAATTTGGATACCAAATTGTAGATGCAATTGTAGAACATCATGTAACACAAGACAAAAAATTACCCGTTGCACATGCCACTAGAAAAGAAATGGATTCTATTTTTTTAGAAGCCGCTCCAGAAGATGGTATGCCAACTAAAGAGCTTCTAGATTTTGTTTTGAAAAAGGTAATGAGTAATAGTACATTAATGTCTCATCCTAAATCCTATTCTTTTGTACCAGGACCTAGTAATTATGTAAGTGTAATGGCAGATACACTTGCAACCGGATTTAATATTTTTTCTGGTGGATGGGCCTCTTCTCCTGCAGCGGCTGAATTAGAAATTGTGTGTATTCAATGGTTGTTGAAAATATTTGGTTTTCCGCCTAAAAAAGGAGGTGGCATTTTTACTAGTGGCGGTTCCATGGCAAATTTAACGGCTGTGGCTACTGCTCGTAATATCAAATGTGGAAAAGACTTTTCTAAATCAATTATTTATTTATCAGACCAAGCACATTCTAGTAACATTAAAGCAATTAGAGTATTAGGTTTTACAGAAGCTCAGGTACGTATTATACCAACAGATTCAGAATTCAATTTTGCATTGAATAAGCTAAAAAATTGTATCGCCAAAGATAGATTAGAAGGTCTACATCCTTTTTGTTTAATTGCCTCAGCAGGTACTACAAATACTGGAACTGTTGACCCTTTGATGGACTTAGCAGCAATTTGCAAAAAAGAAGACTTGTGGTTTCATATAGATGGTGCGTATGGTGGGGCAGCAATATTAGCTCCAAAAGGAAAACAAGCCTTAAAGGGTATTGATAAAGCAGACTCTCTTACTATTGACCCCCACAAGTGGTTGTATCAGCCTTATGAAATGGGATGCTTACTTGTTCGAAACCATAAAAATTTGAGCCATACGTTTACTGAAAAACCCGAATACTTGCGAGATATTGAGGGTAATACATCTGAAATCAATTTTTACGATTTAGGAATACAGCTTACAAGAAGGTTTAGGGCCTTAAAATTTTATATGAGTATAAAAACCTTTGGTTTAGATGCTTTTAGAAAAGCAGTAACGTATAATATAGATTTAGCAGAACAACTGGAAGATTACTTGCGCACAAGTAAAAAATGGGAAGTGGTGCATTCCGCTACATTAGCTATAATCAACTTTAGGTACAACCCAATAGCAAAAAACTACAATAACAAACACTTAGATAGTTTAAATCAGCAGATATCTAAAAAAGTAGTAGATTCTCAGCAAGCTTTATTAGTAACTACTTTACTTAACAAGCAAGTTGTATTACGTATGTGTTTAATAAACCCAAGAACAACATTTGATGATGTAAAAGAGACCATTGCATTGTGTGAATCTTTTGCTGAAAAAATAGACTAGCTAATTTTTTTAAGCTTCAATATTTTATAGCCTTAAATCCCAATTTTTCTAAAGGAATTGTTTTGCTTTTGTTAATGTAAGATGAATAAACTTGCCTTTGTGTTAATTCTTCAAACTATAGTAGTCTAAAAGATTCGAATGCTCGTATAACCTTGTGAAATGAAAATCAACAACGAGACACACTATGAGCAAAAACCTAACCTTACCTTCTGAAAAAGGCAGAAAATCAAAAGAAAAGAACATTCTTAAAAAAGCAGCTAATAGCATTCAAAACTTTTTTGACACTGCTGATGCTTGGCAAATATTTGTGCAAGGTAGTACAGTAGTTTTACTGCTTGGTGCCGCTTACATGGTGTACATTTTACAAAGCGATTTTGAACAATATAATTTGGAGCGCGTAAATAGTGCTATAGGTACAGTATTCTTAGTAATTTCTGGAGGACTATTTTTATTTAAAGCTTTTTATTTTGCGTTTATTCTATTCAGATATTTTAAGTACAAACCCGTAGCTTCTGTATCTGATGAAGAATTACCAGTAGTAACTATAATTGTACCCGCATATAATGAAGGTAAGCAGGTTTGGGCCACACTAAAAAGCTTAGCTAGAAGTAAATACCCTAAAGAAAAACTTCAAATTATAAGTATTGATGATGGCAGTAAAGACGACACGTGGTCTTGGATGCAAAAAGCCAAAGAAGAATTAGGTGATAGCATAGAAATCTACCAACAACCTAAAAACAAAGGTAAAAGACACGCCTTATACAGAGGTTTTAACATTGGTCATGGCGAAGTTTTTGTTACAGTAGATAGTGATTCAGAAGTAAAAACAGATACGTTAAGAAATCTTGTTAGTCCGTTTGTGACAAATAAAAAAGTAGGAGCCGTTGCTGGTAATATCAGAGTTTTAAATAACAAGAAAGCACTATTACCAAAAATGTTAGATGTAAGCTTTGTTTTGAGTTTTGAGTTTGTACGTTCTGCAGAAAGCACGTTAAATACTGTACTTTGTACACCTGGTGCATTAGCAGCATATAGAAGTGAAGCCGTATTCAATTGTCTAGAGACTTGGATAAATCAAAAATTTATGGGGCAGCCTTCTGATATTGGTGAAGATAGAGCCATGACAAATATGATTCTTAAACAAGGCTATCATGTATTGTTTCAAAGAAACGCAGTCGCCTATACAGATGTACCAGAAAAATATAGAAACCTTCATAAGATGTTTACCCGTTGGGGTAGGTCTAACGTTAGAGAAAACATAGAAATGGGTAAATACGTTTTCACCAATTTTAGAGAAGGAACCAAAGCTGGAGCAAGACTGTTATTTATTAGTCAAGCGCTAAAAATTATTATGTGTTATCCGCTTTTAATATTAATGTTTTATTTTGCAATAACACACCCATTATTATTCATTAGTTCAACCCTATTGAGTATTTTAATTGTAACCTCTTTTCCTGTATTGTTTTATGCAAAACGTTACAAATCGTTTGATTCATTTTGGGCATATTCTTACAGTATTCTATTTACGTTTGGGTTGTTTTGGATAACTCCTTACGCAATTGTAACTGCCAATAAAAGAGGATGGTTAACAAGAACTATGCCTGCAAAATAAAAAGTAGATTGATTTAAATTATAATAGGCTGAGTTGGTAATTCAGCCTTTTTTTATGCTTTTAATTTCAACCCAATGCGCAATACCAGCAAACAAAAAGTAACTTATTAATGCTGAAATAGTTAAACTAACCAAATCATGATTAACGGGTAAAACATAATAATTTAAATAGTTTACTAAAATCATAAAAAGCACAAAAGACCATACATACAAAGCCGCTCTTTTCTTAGCCATTAAAACAGTCTGCTTAAGAAAGTAAAAAGCTGCAACAACTAGTAAAACCAATTCTACTATAAAAGTGGCTAATTTATTATTCCAAAGTCCGAAGCCTAGCTTTGGTTCTCCATGTAATAAGGGTAAATCTGGGGTGTGTACTATCAAATCTGCAAACCAGTGAGATAATACCCCTAAAGTCATGATTATAGCAATTTTCTTTTTGGAACGCTGTTCGCGTTTAGAAAGTAATAAATAAACTCCACCAAAAATACCTGCCCATAATATCGAAGCTAATAGGCCATGGGTGAAAGGGAACGTCATTTTAAAATCGTTAACTGCTGTAAAACCCGATACAAATTCTAGTTTTTCCCATCCTAGAAGCGTAAAAGGAAAAAAAAGAATATCAACAAATTGGGTTGCAATAAATAATACACCTAAAGAAGCTTTTGGTGATTTACCTTTTAAGACAAAAGCTGCCGCGTAATGACCTACAAACATTTTAAATTTCTAATTTTTAGTAAGATAAAATATTTACTGTTAATTGTTAGATTCTAAAATGGCATTAATAGCTAAATCTAAATGCTCTTGCACCTTAGGGTCTGTACAATTAATAAGAATAGAAAAAACCTTTTTTTCGTTTGGATATACAAATAAGTTAGAATACGCTCCTACGCTACTACCCACATGACCATAAAATGGTCTGCCTTTTGCGTCATGACTTACTTGAAAACCTAATCCGTAATACGTAGGATTATCTTGAACTAGTTGTGAAGAAAGTAGTTCCTGATAGGTATTTTTATGTAACAAGGATTGAATTCGTATTTCCTCTCCAAGTTTCGCCACATCTTCACTTGTAGACAAATAACCGCCACCTGCTATTTTATAAGCATTATTAACTTCTATAGCCTTTTTAAAACAAATTGGAGTCTTAGTATAAAATTGTACCGCTGTATTAGTTGTAGGTGACACCGTATTATTGAGCTTCAACGGTTTTAATACCATAGTTTTTACGTATTCCTCAAACGAAATTCCGGCGGCATTTTGCATAGCTAAGGAAAGTAACACAAAGTCAAAACTATTATAGAGATATCCATTACCGGGTTGAAACTGTAATGGGTCATTTTTAAAAACTTCAATACTATCTTTAATCGAAAGGTTTTGGTTTAATGCAAATTCTTTTCCCCTATACCCTCTAATACCCGCAGTATGAGAAGCCAATTGTTTTACGGTAAAATCAAAATTCTTTTGCGGAAAATCTGGAACATATTTATAAATAGAATCCTCCCAATTTAAAATACCATCTTCTACCATTTTACCTAAAGCAATACCTGTTATACATTTAGATATGCTAGCAATTCTGAATAATTGGTCTTTAGGATTAGCCTTTAGTTTAGATTCTAAATTAGCGTGACCGTATCCTTTTTGTAAAATTATTTTACCCTTATTACTTACAGTAACAACAATACCAGGTACTTTTTGCTCAGCACTAAGGTTATGAAAAATAGCATCTGCAAGTTGAACCCCTTCTAAACCTAATGTGGACTTTGGTCTAAAAGATTTCTCTTTAAAAAGCGTAAAAAATTTTTCAATCCACATTAATCTTGAAAAATTAATTTTCCTTCAAATTGCTCATCAACTAATACAGAAGGTGGTCTATTAACACAAATTACATCACCATAACTTCTTATAACACCAGAAATTTGTTCTTGTGGATTCACAATAATGTTGTTAGTTCCTCTATGATTAACTACGACGTTAGTTGCTATAAGTTCTTGAGCTTCAATACGAGAATCACCAGAAGCAATATTCACACTCAAATTCTGTGAATTGCCCCTAAGTTTAAAATATGCAATACCATTAACTACAATACCAACTGTTTCGGTATTCAATTCTAAATCAAAAGAACCATCTGTTGTTTCAGCTTCAGGCACATTAAAACTTTCAGAAACTAAAGAAAGACTCTCAAAACCTAATGGCCCATTGCTTTGAATTAATCCGCCAGTACTACTTCGTAATTGTTTAAGGTCTGGACAGGTTACGTAAACTGTTGAGATACCGTAGGTTCTAAACCAATTACAGTCGTTTTCATTACGTAAAATCAAACGGTCATCTTCGACTTTGGCAGTAATATCATTAATCAAATTTTCACCAGATTCAATTTCTACTTTAAAATCATCGCCCTGTGTTAGCACTAAATTAAGGTTTTCGAATACGGTAATATTTTCGAAGGCTGTTACACCTACTTCAATTTTTTGCATATCTCCAGCGCTCTGAAAACAATCAGGCGTATTTTCTCCACCACAGGAAATCAATACAAAAACAAACAAAATAAATCCGTAAACTCTCATAATCGTACACCTATTCCGAATTCAACCGCTTCAGCTTTAGCGGCATGACTTTTTAGCGTTACCGCTGCAAAAATGCTATCACCAAAATATCGCTTTAAACCAATTCTATTATACGTTCTACCTTCAAAATCAAAAGGATAGTAAACATAATATCCAAATTGCGTTAATACACTCATTTTGTTAACAAATAACTCATGACCAAGAAAAATACCAGCTCGTTTAAAATCGGCATTAGAATCTACATTTAATTCTGGAAAAGATGAACTTTGAAACCGAATTAATTCTTTTAAGAAATTTGAATGAAAATAATCACCTCCTAACTGTATAGCACTTTTTCTTCCTAATCGTTTATCTGCATAGGCTGAGGCAATCCAAAAACCATATTGCCCAGAGCCATTAACATCACTTTCATTAACCCCGGAACGCAATGCCAAGTTAAATCTAATTGGTTCGGTAATTTTTATCGTTTTCTCTTTTGGTATAAATTCCTTTTGTAAAGAAGAGTTCAAATCATAAACCAATCCAAAATTGAAAGCGGCCGTATTGGTAGATGTATTGGGTGCTTTTACGTTTGCATTAGAATAATGCACTAAAGTGAGTCCTGTTTTAAACCCTAAACCACCAACAAGATTTTCTTTTTGGTAATTTAATAGCAACATAGTTGAACTTAATATATGACTTCCGTACGCGTTGTTTCTAAAGTTAGTATCCTTATCATACGGATTTGAATTGTAGGCGAGCCCCTGACCAACTCTAAATTGTAGTTTTCGTTTAAAAAAATAGAAATTATAATGTGCGTATAATGAAGTATTGGTACCTAACGTACCATTGGCCATATCTTGATAAATAAATGTAAAACCAGTATCAGGGTAACCAAAATCTTTCTCCCATTCTTTTTCACCAAATCTCTTTTGATTGAATCCCACTAATACACCAGCAGGATGCCCTGTTATTAAATGTGAAATATCTGGATTATGTAAAAGTATAGTACCATTGAACTGACTTACATCAATTGTATATTTATTTTGGGCAATACCCCTAATAGAAATTAGTGTAACTAGTAATAAAATGTAATGCTTCACAGCCTTCAAAAGTAGACATTAAAAAATGGCAGCTGCAATAGCTTTTATATTATCTGATTTACCCATGGAGTAATAATGCAGAACAGGAACCCCCGCAGCTTTTAATTGTTTTGATTGCTCAATACACCACTCAATACCAACCTGTCTAACATCTTTATTAGTATTGCATTTTTCAACAGCATCTATTAGGTCTTGAGGTAAATCAATCCAGAATACTTGTGGTAAAATACTAAGGTGGCGTTGAACCGCTAAAGGTTTTATTCCAGGAATTATAGGTACTGTAATACCCATCTCTCTAGCAGCATTCACAAATTCAAAATATTTTTTATTATCAAAAAACATTTGAGTAACTACATAATCTGCCCCAGCATCCACTTTCTCTTTAAGTCGTTTTAAATCAGATTGTAATGAAGGTGCCTCCATGTGTTTCTCTGGATAACCAGCTACACCAATACAAAATTCAGGCGTATTCTCTGTTTGAATCTGTTCTAGCAAAAACTTACCTTGATTCAAATTTTGAATTTGTTCAACTAACTCTACGGCGTAGCAATTTCCGCCTTTGGTAGGGGTAAAATATTTCTCCCCTTTCATGGCATCACCTCTTAACGCCATTACATTCTCAATACCCAAATATTGGCAATCAACAAGTAAATATTCTGTTTCTTCTTTGGTAAAACCACCACATAAAACGTGTGGCACAGTATCTACATTGTATTTATGCTGTAAAGAAGCACAAATACCTAAGGTTCCGGGTCTAAGTCTTGTTACTTTTTTCTCAAACAACCCATCTTTCTCAATAAAAACATATTCCTCTCTAGAAGTAGTAACATCTATGAACGGAGGTTTAAATTCCATTAAAGGGTCAATGTTATTATACAGTTCTTGAATATTTTTCCCTTTTACCGGAGGTACAATTTCAAAACTGAATAAGGTTTCTCCTTTGGCGTTTGCTATGTGTTCTGTTACCTTCATAAGGTTTGCAACTTATTTTTTATGATTTCATAATCCTCTTTGTATTCCCAATAAATCCATCTACCATCTAAATAATCAGTAAGGATATATTTTTCACTCAAGGATTTAATTCTTGCAACAGAAACGGTTTTCTTAGAAAATCCGTCTACCGCAATATGTTCTTCAATCTCCTTGTTATTTTCGTCAAACCCATGACTAATAACAAAATTACCAAAAGACAATTCAATAAACTTTTCCATTAATTCTCTGCAATATTGGGGGCCAACCATCTTTCTGCAACTTCCTTTCCTATGCCTTTACGATTAGCAAAGTCGTGCACTTGGTCTTCTTTTATTTTTCCTAATCCAAAGTATTTAGCTTCTGGATGTGCAAAGTAATAACCACTCACACTAGCTGCTGGCCACATGGCCAAGCTATCTGTTAATTCCACCCCAATGGTTTCTTTTATTTGCATCAATTCCCAAATGGTTAGCTTCTCTAAATGGTCTGGACAGGCAGGATAACCCGGTGCAGGACGAATACCCCGATAACTCTCCTTAATGAGCTCCGTATTGTCTAAATGCTCTGCACTAGCATAGCCCCAATAGTCGGTTCGTACTTCTTTGTGTAAGTATTCTGCAAAAGCTTCTGCCAAACGGTCTGCTAATGCCTTAACCATAATACTAGAATAATCGTCATGGGCAGCTTCGTATTTTTCTGCCAATTCTTTGGTTCCAAAACCTGCCGAAACACAGAAACAGCCAATATAATCTTGCAACCCACTTTCTTTTGGGGCTATAAAATCTGCTAACGCGATATTTGGCACACCCTCTCGTTTTTTAGTTTGCTGCCGAAGCGTTCTAAAAACAGTGGCTTCACTACCCGGTACACCCAATTCTATATCATCATCGTTTATCTGATTGGCAGGAAACAACCCAAAAGTGGCTTTACCTTTTAGCAATTCTTGCTCTAGAATTTCTACAAGCATTTTCTGCGCATCTGAAAACAGTTCTTTTGCTTGTGCACCTACCACTTTATCTTCTAAAATCTCCGGATATTTACCGTGTAAATCCCAGCTTCTAAAAAACGGCGTCCAGTCTATAAAGTCTGTTAATACTCTCAAATCAAAGTCTTCTAAAACCGTAGTTCCTAAAACCTTTGGTTTTACAATATCTTCTGGTTTAAAATCGATTTTTAATTTATTAGCTCTAGCCTGTTCTAAAGTCAAGAATTCTTTATGTTTGGAACGATTCAAAAACTTTTCCCTAAAGCTTTCGTAATCTAGCTTTACCGACTTTTTATAGGTATCTGATGATTCTTTTTGAAGCAAATCGCCCACCACGGTTACCGCTCTAGACGCATCATTTACATGCACAACTGCATGTTTATACACTGGGTCTATTTTTACTGCCGTATGTGCTTTACTGGTGGTTGCGCCTCCAATTAATAAGGGTACATTAAAGTTTTGGCGTTCCATTTCTTTGGCCAAGAAAACCATTTCATCCAAAGAAGGCGTTATTAATCCACTAAGACCAATTACATCTACTTGTTCTTCTATTGCACGATTGATAATTACCTCTGGCGGCACCATCACCCCTAAATCTACAATCTCATAATTGTTACAAGCCAATACTACCGATACAATATTTTTACCAATATCGTGCACATCGCCCTTTACAGTAGCCATCAGCACCTTTCCGTTAGCTCCCGTAGATTTGTCCTTAGATGCTTCTATATAAGGTGTGAGGTAGGCAACCGCTTTTTTCATAACCCGAGCAGATTTTACTACTTGTGGCAAGAACATTTTTCCGCTCCCGAACAAGTCGCCCACCACATTCATACCCGTCATTAAATTACCCTCAATAACGTGCAGTGGTTTTGCTGCCTGTTGTCTAGCCTCTTCTACATCTTCTATAATATATTGGTCAATACCTTTAACCAAGGCTCTGGTAATACGGTCTTGCAATGGCTCTTCTCGCCAAGATAAATCTACCGTACTTTCCTTGGTTTTTCCTTGAAAGGTTTCTGCAAATTCTAATAATCGCTCTGTAGCATCATCCCTTCTATCAAGAATTACATCTTCTACGTGTTCTAATAGGTCTTTAGGAATATCATCATAAACCTCTAACATAGTTGGATTTACAATACCTATATTCATGCCCGCCTTGATAGCATGGTATAAAAACACAGAGTGCATGGCTTCCCTAACGGGATTATTACCTCTAAACGAAAACGAAACATTACTTACCCCACCACTTACACTACAATACGGCAAGTTTTGGCGCACCCAACGTGTGGCCTCGATAAAATCGATTGCGTTCTTTCGGTGTTCTTCCATTCCCGTGGCAACAGGGAAAATGTTCAAATCGAATATAATGTCTTCTGGCGCAAATTTTACTTTATCTACCAGAATTCGGTACGAGCGTTCTGCAATTTCAATTCGCCTTTCATAATTATCTGCCTGCCCAACCTCATCAAATGCCATTACAATAACTGCCGCCCCATACCTCTTGATCAATTTAGCGTGGTGAATAAATTCTGCCTCGCCCTCTTTTAAACTAATAGAATTTACAACACATTTACCTTGCACCACTTGTAATCCGGCCTCTATAATTTCCCATTTAGAACTATCTATCATGATAGGTACACGGGCAATATCTGGTTCGGCGATTATTAAATTAAGGTATTTTACCATGGCCGCCTTACCATCAATTAGGCCATCATCCATGTTAATATCTATAATCTGTGCACCACCTTCTACCTGATGTCTGGCAACATCCAAAGCTTCTTCAAACTTTTCTTCTTTTATTAACCGCAAAAAACGCTTAGAACCAGCCACATTGGTACGTTCCCCTACATTGATGAAATTACTTTCTGGGGTGATGACTAGCGGTTCTAGACCACTTAACTTCAAAAACCGTTGACCGTTATTCGTTTTATGTTGTTCGTTTGACAGACTCATAACTTTCTATGGTAATTAATGAATCCATTGAGCAGTTTTTTAACTCGCTCAATTTCATCTAAAATTTCACTTTCATTGTGCGGAAGATATTCTAAATCTGACGCTAAAATTGTTTGAGTCTCCAACTCAAACAAAGAACCTCTGGCGATATGCAAGAAATTAATCGTGTCTTTTGCAGTCTGTCTTCCACAGCCCTCGGCTATATTTGAGGAAACCGATACGGCACATCTTCTAATTTGAGAAGTAAGACCATAACGCTCATCATCAAGAAAAGCTTTTGAAAGCAAGTATATTTTCTTTACTAATTCTCTAGCTTGCACCCAAACATCCAATTCTTTGTAATCCATCCTTTCGACCTACGATTAACGATTAACGAACAACGGGCGAGGCGCATAGCCAGCAGCCAATTTTGCTATCGCACTAATATGTTCTGGTGTGGTTCCGCAGCATCCACCTATTATATTCACCAAGTTTTTATCTAAATACTCTTTTATCTGTGCAGCCATTTCTTCTGGCGTTTCATCATACTCTCCAAAAGCATTTGGTAGACCAGCATTAGGGTGTGCAGAGGTAAAAAACTCCGACTTTGTAGAAATTACCTCTAAATGCGGCGTTAATTGTTTAGCTCCCAAGGCACAGTTAAACCCGACACTTAGTATGGGTAAATGCGAAATTGAAATCAAAAATGCTTCTGCGGTTTGTCCAGATAGAGTTCTGCCAGAAGCATCTGTAATAGTACCACTGACCATTATGGGCACTTCTATATTGCGCTCTTCTTTTACCTCTTCTATTGCAAAAAGTGCGGCTTTGGCATTTAGGGTGTCGAATATGGTTTCTACCAAAAGTAAATCTGCCCCACCATCTAACAATGCCTCTACTTGTTGTTTGTATGCCACACGTAACTCATCAAAAGAAATGGCTCTAAATCCAGGGTCGTTTACATCTGGACTCATACTAGCTGTTTTGTTGGTTGGGCCAATACTACCAGCCACAAACCTTGGCTTTTGTGGCTCTTTGGCAGTAAATTCTTCCGCAACGCGCTTGGCTATTTTGGCCGACTCGTAATTAAGTTCGTACACCAAATCTTGCATGCCATAATCTTCCATAGCAATGGTAGTGCCAGAAAAAGTATTGGTTTCTACTATATCTGCACCAGCTTCAAAATACTTGGCATGCACTGTGGCAATAGCTTCGGGCTGGGTTATAGATAATAAATCGTTATTTCCTTGTAAAGGACTTGGCCAGTCTTTAAAACGCTCTCCCCTAAAATCCTCTTCGGTAAACTTATAGCGTTGTAACATGGTACCCATGGCACCATCTAAAACTAATATGCGCTCCTTTAAAACTTCTTCAATCTTCATAACTACAAAGGTCACCAATATTGGCGACGTATTATTTTAGTAGGCTAGCAAAGTTACAAGGGTACACAAAAGACTGTTGTTTTTGTTATCCTTCTTCATAAATGCTGCTGGAATAAGTCAACAAACCCTAAATTAATTTCAGGATGAAGTAGAATGTAGCACCTTCATTGCTTATAATAATTAAAGCAAGGGTTGCTAAGGTTTCAACGGGTCTATTCCCTCCACCTTTCTTGATAACCTACATTATTTTTAATGAACTGCGTGCAAAGAAAAGGCCCTTAGGGATTAAATACAAAAAAACCGTTTCTTTTATCACAAAAAAGCCTCCCTTGGTAAGGAGGCTCGCTAACTCAAACTCATCTAAGATTTTAGACGATACTTTGCACCACCTCTTTTTTGGCTTCTTTCTTGGATCCGTCGAATCCTTCTACACCGCCAAC
Organism: Croceivirga lutea; assembly: GCF_014235875.1. Lineage (GTDB taxonomy): Bacteria > Bacteroidota > Bacteroidia > Flavobacteriales > Flavobacteriaceae > Croceivirga > Croceivirga lutea. Next base: position 125,222 of record NZ_JACJUK010000005.1, read on the forward strand.
CGTGGTATACTTCATTACAAATCGTTTATCTGGATTTATAATTTGGTAGGCATATTGACACATTACCGCTGCTTCATGAAAGCCTGATAAGATTAGTTTTAACTTTCCTTCATACGTATTCACATCACCAATAGCAAAGACTCCCGGTATATTGGTTTGGTAGTCTTTTGCATTATTTACTTTAATAGCATTCTTTTCTATCTCTAAGCCCCAGCTACCTATAGGTCCTAATTTAGGAGATAGACCAAACAACGGAATAAAATAATCGGTCTCTACGTACTTGGGTTCCACACCTTCTTCTGTAGATTTTATAACTACCGCTTCTATAGTATCCGCGCCATGTAATTCTTTTACTTCTGCTTTGGTGTGCAGCTTAATTTTACCTACCTGCGCTAATTCTCTTGCTTTTTCCACTGAGTCTAAAGCACCACGGAATTCGTTTCTACGGTGTACCAAATGTACCTCTGAAGCTACATCTGCCAAGAAAATAGACCAATCTAGGGCAGAATCTCCACCACCAGCAATTACCACTTTTTTATCGCGATACACTTCTGGGTCTTTTATCATGTATTCCACACCTTTGGTTTCATAGATATCCAAATTTGGAATTTGTGGTTTTCTTGGCTCAAAAGAACCCAAACCACCAGCAATTACCACTACTGGCGCATGGTGTTGCGTACCCAAATTAGTAGTAACAATGAACGAACCATCTTCTTGCTTGTCTAAAGTCTCTGCACGTTCACCTAAGGTAAATCCTGGCTCAAAAGGCTTTATTTGCTCCATTAAACGGTCTACCAAATCGCCCGCTAAAATTTCTGGATAAGCCGGAATATCATAAATAGGTTTTTTAGGATAAATCTCTGAACACTGCCCACCCGGTTGTGGTAATGCATCTATAATGTGGCATTTAAGTTTTAACAATCCTGCTTCAAAAACAGTGAACAATCCTGTTGGTCCTGCACCAATAATAAGTATATCAGTCTTTATCATGTTATCTCCTTTTGTATTTCCGCTAGCGCGGGAATTTCAATCTATTTTAATTTTCTTTTTCTAATGCTTTCTCTTTTACCGCGATTACGCACGGCCCTTTTATTTTTTATTGACCAGCTTCTCTGTAATCTGATTCATCTGGTCTACTTTCTCTTCAAAATTACCCTTAATGGTTTTTCTATATTCATTTAAGTTTTTAACCATTTGGTCTATGTCTTCTGGAATTACTTCCTCAAAAAACTGACGTAAGCGTTTTGCGGTGGTTGGTGATTTACCGTTGGTAGAAATCGCGACCTTTACATTCCCTTTAGTCACAATACCCCCCATGTAGAAATCGCACAATGGTGGGTTGTCCGCAACATTCACCAATTTACTCTGCGCCCTACAGTCATTATACACCTGTATATTTACTTCTGGAACATCTGTAGTTGCCACTACCATATGTTTAGCCTCTAAATATTTAGGATGATAAACATCGGTTATCATAGTCACATTAAATGCATTGGCCAGTTCAACAGTTGCATCTCTAAACATAGGAGATACCATTGTTACTTTTGCATCTGGACTAGACTTGGTTAAAAAATGTAACTTTTCTTCGGCTACAAATCCACCACCAACTATTAGCACTTCTAATTGTGAAGTTTTCAGAAATATGGGATAAAGGTTATTGCGTTCCATTAGGCTTGTACGTTTTGTTCTTGTTGTACTGCTAAGATACGCGCTCTATGCGCCACCACATCCCCTATAATAATGATTGCAGGATTGGACAGCTGCTGCTCCTTTGCCTTGGACTCTATGGAAGCAACAGTGCCAATACCTATTTTTTCATCTTTTCTAGTCCCATTTTGTATAATGGCAACCGGAGTTTCTGATTTACCTTCTTGTTGAAACAATGCCATGATTTCTGCTAATTTGCTCATGCCCATTAAAATCACCACCGTTGCGGAAGATTTTGCCGCCAACGCCACGTCTTTAGACAATTTATGTTCCTTAGTTGTACCGGTAATTACCCAAAAACTTTCTGATGCCCCTCTTTTGGTCACCGGAATATTTTGATAGGCAGGAACGGATACCGAAGAAGAAATACCGGGTACCATGGCCACTTCTAATCCAAAACTAGCGGCATATTCCATCTCTTCAGCTCCACGACCAAACACAAATGGGTCGCCACCTTTAAGGCGTACTACGTGTTTTCCTTCTTGGCCACGTTGTACAATTAGCTCGTTTATTTGTTCTTGTTGATAACTGTAACAACCTTTGCGTTTCCCCACAAAAATTTGTTCTGCTTGCGGGGCGTACTCCAATAAATCAGGGTTCACTAGGGCATCAAACAAAACCACATCTGCACTTTTTAAAGCTTTTATGCCTTTAAGTGTAAAAAGGTCTGCGTCTCCTGGTCCGGCCCCTACCACAGTAAGCTTACCAGCGGTCCCAAATGGCCCTGAAAATGGAGTAGTGTTTGCTGTATAATTGTTACTAAAACTCATTTTTTACGCTTCTTGTAATTCTAGGTTTCTAAACGCTTCTAGTTTGGCCAATACCTGTTTGGCGTCTTCTAAATAACTTTTAGCAAATGCTTCGGTAGGTTGGTTTTGATTTAGTTGTAGCACCAAATCACTAAAACCACCTTTAAAATCTATTTTATTAGTGGCTACAAACAAGGCATCAAAATCCTTGATGATGCTGTTGTGTGTATTTACCTTCGTCTTTTCTGATGTCAATAATGCTTTTGCAGAATTTACCATAGACTGATAGCTATAATAAACACTTGCCGCCCACTTACCTTGCTCTAGTGCTTCTGCAGCATTATCAATTTTTTCTTGGCTTTCAAAGAATAACGTAGCTACCAAATCCACGATAACCCCTGCACATTCCCCTACACCAATCTCTTTTTTATATTTTTCTGTATTTCCCCAGTCTACAAAATCTTCTGCGGTAAGGTTATCTACATCGGTCAACTCTTTAAGAAAATCGTAGAAGTACAGCTGACCTTTTTCCGCATAATACGCATCAAAAGATTTACCTTGTCCGTTAGCTTCATAATCATCTAAGATTAAGCGCAATGCCTGCGGCCCTCTTTTAGACGGCACTTTAACCACTTTATCTGCAAACGTTCCGTTACCATTACCGTGGTTACCACCACCTAGCAATACCTGTAATGCCGGCGCCACTAATTTATCCTTGGTACGTACACTCATCCCTTGAAAACCAATGTGTGCCATATTGTGCTGCCCACAGGCGTTCATACATCCGCTAATTTTAATTACCACATCTGGATTGTTGATGTATGATGGGTATTCTGCTTTAATTACACGTTCTAGTTCCGCCGCAATCCCAGTGCTACTGGCAATACCCAAATTACACGTATCCGTACCTGGGCAAGCCGTAATGTCCAAAGCTTTGTTATACCCTGCTTCTACAAAACCAAGTTTTTCCAACTCTTGATAGAAGTAAGGAACCAACTCCTCTTTAACATAAGGAATTAATATATTTTGACGCAGCGATAAGCGTAACTCACCAGCTGCATATTCTTTTACGAGATTCGCTAATTGTCTTGCTTTGTCCGTATAGAAATCGCCCAACAAAACTTTAATACCAATAGCCACATAGCCTTTTTGCTTTTGTGGAATTACGTTAGTGCTTTTCCACAACTCGTAGGCTAATGTTTCTTTAATTTCTATCGTTGGAATTTTTGGCTGCGCGATGTTTACCTTTGCATACGACTCAGCATCAATAGGATAGGTTTGGTGTGGTACCGCTGTTTTTTCTTGCTCTAGTAATTCTTTAAAAGCATCTAAACCAATGTCTTTCAACAAAAACTTCATTCTTGCTTTAGCTCTACTTTTACGTTCCCCGTATCTGTCAAATACACGAATCACCTGTTCCATTAAAGGAATTATTTGGTCTGATGGTAAAAAGCTATACAACTGGTCTGCGTGTCTTGGTTGTGAACCCAAACCGCCGGCCAACATCACTTTAAAACCTTTTACACCATTTTGTATTTTAGCAATGAAACCCAAATCGTGCATGTAAGACAAGCCCGTATCTGCATCAGAAGCAGAAAATGAAACCTTGAACTTACGTCCCATTTCTTGCCCAATAGGATTTCTAAGAAAGTATTGAAAAACAGCATGTGCATATGGTGAAACATCAAAAGGCTCGTCCAAATCTATTCCAGCAGTCTCACTAGCGGTTACGTTACGCACCGTATTACCACAAGCTTCCCTAAGGGTTACATCGTCTTTTTCTAGCTGCGCCCACAATTCTGGAGTACGTTCCAAATCCACATAATGAATTTGTATGTCTTGCCTTGTGGTAATGTGTAAACGACCGGTAGAAAACTCGTCCGAGACATCGCAGATACGTAGCAATTGGTTTGCAGTAACCTTGCCGTAAGGTAGTTTAATACGAATCATCTGCACACCCGGCTGTCTTTGACCATACACACCACGGGCCAATCTAAGACTACGGAAGCGCTCCTCGTCTACCTTACCTTCTTTAAACTGGCGAATCTTCTTCTCCAATTCAATGATATCCTTTTCTACTACTGGATTTTCTATTTCGGTTCTAAAACTTTGCATTGCCACACCCGACCTTTCTAATGGAAAGGAGCACTTTACGGTAATATTTAATTAAACTTTTACTATCCCCTTTAAACCTCTCAAAAGAGCGGAAAACTCTTTGGAGGAAGTGGTATTTTTAATAATTTATAATTCCTATAGATTTTATAGGTTATAAGTCTAAAAAATTCTGGAACCTTACGCTCCAGAACTTCATTTTATGCTATAAAGCCAACGCCAGCTGTAGCGTTAGACTGTGCATCTATCAATATAAAAGAACCATTGGTTCTATGGTCTTTGAAGGCATCGTAAAAGATAGGCTTGTTCAATTTAAAGCTCACTTTTGCAATATCATTCATCCCCAAACTTGTTGCCGCTTCATCTATACCCGTATAGTCTGGTTTAATTTTATGATGAATAGCATCTACTTTAGCCAACACCTTATTAACCCCATGCTGTACCACGTATTTTTTACCTGGAGTAAGTTGGTCAGAATCCATCCAAGATACCGTTGCGGTAAATTGCTTTTCTATCTGCGGCAAATCGTCCGCCTTAACCAACATATCTCCCCTACTCACATTAATCTCATCTTCTAGCGTAATGGTAACCGAAGACCTTCTTGATGCCGTTTGGAATTTTTTATCGTGAAAATAAATTTCTTTGATTTTAGAACGCGTTTGTGATGGTAAGGCTACCACCTCATCCCCCACACTTAATTCGCCACCGTACACTTTCCCAGCAAAACCACGAAAATCATGATAATCGTCTGTTTTAGGGCGAATTACATATTGCACCGGAAAACGAGGTGTACCTGTGTTATAGATATCTTTTAAATCTAACTCCTCTAAATGCTGCAACAAGGTTTGCCCATGGTACCAAGGCATTGCGTCAGATTTGTTAACTACATTATCACCTTTTAAAGCACTTACTGGAATAAACGTGATGTTCTGATCTTGATAATCGCGCTTCGCCATTAACTCCTCAAAATCAGCTTTGATTGCGTTAAAAGTGTCCTCTGCATAATCTACCAAATCCATTTTGTTGATAGCAACAATCACATCTTTAATGCGAAGCATATTATTGATGAAAAAGTGTCTATACGTTTGCTCAATAACCCCCTTACGTGCATCGATTAAAATAATCGCCGCTTGCGAAGTAGAAGCACCTGTAACCATGTTACGGGTATATTCTACATGCCCTGGAGTATCTGCTATAATGTAACTCTTGGTTGGTGTAGAAAAATAAATGTGAGCAACATCTATTGTGATACCTTGTTCACGTTCTGCCACCAAGCCGTCTGTTGCCAGGGAAAAATCCAAATAGTCATAACCACGTTGCTTACTGGTTTTTTCTATGGCCTCTAATTTATCTGTAGTTAAGGATTTGGTATCGTAAAGTAAACGCCCAATCAAGGTACTCTTACCATCGTCTACACTCCCTGCTGTTGCTAATTTTAAAACTTTCAATTTCGTTTATCGTTGTTAGTTCATAGTTGTTGGTGGTATTCGTAAAAATGTAGCAACGAACAACCAACGGCCATCAACTAGATTAAAAATATCCTTGTTGTTTACGTTTTTCCATGGCAGCCTCAGAACGCTTATCATCTATACGTGCTCCACGCTCAGAGATAGACGATTCGCGAATTTCTGCCACTACTTTTGCTATGGTATCCGCATTGGATTCTACCGCTGCAGTACAAGACATATCCCCTACTGTTCTAAAGCGTACGGTACGTTCTTCTACCACCTCATCTTCTGCTCTAAAAACAACATCGTCTTCTGCCGACCATATTAAGCCGTCTCTCAAAAAGATTTTACGTTGGTGTGCAAAATAGATAGAAGGTATCTCAATTTGTTCTCTTTCTATATAGCTCCACACATCTAGCTCTGTCCAGTTACTTATTGGAAAAACGCGTACGTTTTGCCCCAATTCTATCTGGCCATTCAACATATCAAACAATTCTGGACGTTGGTTTTTCTCATCCCACTGCCCAAAATCATCACGTACAGAAAAAATACGCTCTTTAGCACGCGCCTTTTCTTCGTCTCTACGAGCACCACCTATACACGCATCAAACTTAAACTCTTCAATAGCGTCTAATAAAGTTGTTGTCTGCAGCATGTTTCTACTAGCATACTTACCCGTTTCTTCCTTTACCTTTCCTTGGTCTATGGAATCTTGTACGTTACGCACTATCAATTCCAAGCCCAATTCTTCTACCAACCTATCTCTAAATTCAATAGTTTCTGGAAAGTTATGCCCCGTATCTATGTGCATTAACGGGAACGGAATTTTTGCTGGCCAAAACGCTTTTTGTGCCAAGCGCACTAAGGTTATGGAGTCTTTACCTCCTGAGAATAACAACACGGGCTTCTCAAATTGTGCCGCCACTTCTCTGATAATATAGATAGCTTCGTTTTCCAGTGCATTAGCCACATCTCCTGTTGCGCCCAATACTTGTGAATCCGTTGCCAAAATTTCTTTAGTTACTGTGTCCAAGGTCATATTTTTATATAGCCAACGCAGTTGGCGTTCTTTCTATTTATTAGGTATGCAATCCACACTCACGGTTTTCTAAAACCTTTGTAGGATCAAAATACTTATGTTCGTTAGGTAAGTTGTTTTCTTGCAGATATGCATCTAGTTGCGCATCACCCCAGTAAAAAAATGGACTCACTTTTAACACCCCGTTTTTACTTAAACTTAAAATATCTAAAGAATCTCTTAGTGCTGTTTGTCCCTTTCTTAAGTTAGTAAACCACACATCTGGTTTGTGCTCTTCCATTGCTCTACGAAAAGGCTCAAGTTTTACCTGTTCTGTAAATTCTTTGTGTAAAGGATCATCAATTTGCGGAATACCCATAATAGCATCTCTATGTGCAGCAGTTTGTTTAGGCACATAAAGTTTTACATTTAAACCCAACTTTGAAATAAGTTCCTCGGCATGTTTATAGGTTTGCGGAGTATTATACCCCGTATCACACCATATTACGGGAATATCTGGATTAACATCTGCCACGGCATGTAAGATTGCCACTTCATAAGGGCGAAAGTTTGTCGTAATAACAGGCTTAGCACCATGTTGAATAGCCCAAGCAATGATTTCTTGCGGCGGAATACCTTTTAATTGAGCATTCCATTTTGGTAATTGATCTTCAGACATAATACGAATTTATTTTCCCCAATTAATGCTATTCCAGAGACGCTCATGAAAAAAGTAAAGTACCATTTTGGTGACCAACTCTACCAAACCAATGGAAAAGGCCATTGTTAACGTCCCGGTTACAATCCAAGAGATAATAATAGTATCTAGTGTACCAATTACTCTCCAACTAATAGATTTAGCGATACTGCGTTTAGGGGATTCAGAAGTCTTATCTTGATTGTAGGTTGACTTCTCTTTTTTATTATCTAATACTAATTGTTCTGTAATCATTTTTATTATCCTATCAATTTAGTAGGGAATGCAAACATATATTTTTTAAAGCAGTAATTATCTAAAAAAGTGATAAAATATTTATTTATCCTATCGTTTTAATAGATTATTAAAAAAACAATTGAAAAATCGAAGATTTTTCAATGTATCAACATGTATTATTTTGAAATTAAGTCAGCTAGTGTAGTATTTCTATAAACTTCAAGGTTCGCATCACGAACTTTAAGCATCAAATCATGAACAGAACAACTTGCCTCATCTGGGCAATCATCGCACTTTTCATAAAAATTTAAGCTAACACAAGGAACCATTGCAATAGGACCTTCTAAAACACGCATTACTGCGGCCATACCAATTTCGTGCGGTTCTTTAATTAGGTAGTAGCCACCACCTTTGCCTTTTTTGGAACCCAAAAAACCATTTCTTCTAAGCGTAAGAAGAATACTTTCTAAAAATTTCTGAGAGATGTTTTCACTTTCTGCTACCTCCGCAATTTGAACTGGCGATTTATTATCTTTTGTAGCTAAATAGGTTAGCGCCTTAAGTCCATATTTAGTTTTCTTAGAAAGCATGAGGTAAAGATACACAAATCAAAATTTTGTTAATTTTTATTTTTTGAATTTGGTATAAGTGAAAATAGTATGCTTCAACAATCCTAAAATTACCCCTAAATCACTGAATAAAAGTATTTTATATTACATTCTAAATAACTGTTAACAAAGTGTTATAGCTATAATTTTAACCTATTCTAAATGATTTAATTTATAACTTCAATCACAAACTTTTTCAAAAATGGCAACATTCAATCTAAAAATTAACGGAGAAACAAAAAAAGTTGATGTAGACGGTTCTACACCAATGCTTTGGGTACTAAGAGACCATCTACAAATGGTAGGCACTAAATATGGTTGCGGTATTGCCCAATGTGGTGCGTGTACGGTACATTTAAATGATAACGCCGTACGTTCATGTCAATTACCCGTCTCTGCTGTAGGGGAACAAGAAATTACAACCATTGAAGGACTTTCAGAAAATGGAGACCATCCTGTACAACAAGCATGGTTAGAAGTTGATGTACCGCAGTGTGGGTATTGCCAAGCAGGACAAATAATGACTGCCTCTGCCCTACTGAAAAAAAATCCAACACCAACTGATGACGAAATTGCAACTGCAATGAATGGTAACATTTGTAGATGTGGTACGTACACTCGTATTAGAAAAGCTGTGAAAATGGCAGCAGACAACTCGTAAGTCACTTTAAAATTTACAAAAATGACACTTGTAAAAACACAACTGGGCCGTAGAGCCTTTATTAAAAACACTGGTTTAGCTGGTGGAGGGCTGGTACTAGGATTTAGTTTTTTTAATTCTTGCAAACCTAAAGTTGCCGAGGCTGTTGCTATGGAATTAGAAATGCCAAAAGAATGGTATGAGATTAATGGTTATTTAAAGATTGGAGACAATGGTGTAGTTACTATAATGTCTCCAAATCCTGAAATTGGTCAGAATGTGCGTACATCTATGCCGATGATTGTTGCTGATGAATTGGAAATAGATTGGAATAATGTTGTTGTTGAACAAGCTCCTTTAAATACTAATTTATATAGCTGGCAGGTAGCTGGCGGTAGCCGCTCTATCTCTAGTTCTTGGCAAAATTTACGAATGGCTGGTGCTACAGCACGCCAAATGTTAAAACAAGCTGCAGCAAATACTTGGCAAGTTCCTGTAAATGAAATCACAGCCGTTGCAGGATTTTTAAAGCATGAAGCAAGTGGCAAATCAGCAGGTTATGGAGAAATGGCTTCTGTTGCTGCTGAATTAGAGGTGCCCGAAGAAATTGAGTTAAAAGAACATTCGCAATTTTCTATAATTGGAACTACTAAAAAGAATGTTGACGGTAAAAAAATTGTAACCGGTGAACCTTTATTCGGAATAGATGTACAACGAGAAGGTATGCTAATTGCTGGTTTAGTGCATCCGCCAGCTTTCGGAAAAAAATTAAAATCATTTGATGCTGAAACAGCTAAAAGCATGCCTGGTATTAAAGATGTTTTTTCATTGAAGTTATATGATGAGGACTTTGATAAAATGGCATTTCATTTTACTGCTTTTAACGAGGTAATTGTTGTAGTAGGTGATTCTACTTGGCAAGTGATGCAAGCTAAAAAAGCAATTAAGGCAGAATGGGAAAATGCACCAGACATTTCAGACACCATGACACTTTTTGGTAACACAATGAAAGTGAATTTCCCATCTGGAATGGAAGATTCTGAAAAACACACCAGCAAATTAAAAGACCTTATCAACAGAAATGCTAAAGTTGCTCGTAAAGATGGTAATCCGGAAGCAGCATTTAAAAATGCAGCAAAAATTATCGAAAGCGAATACAGTTGTCCGTTCTTAGCGCACAACACCATGGAGCCTATGAATTTCTTCGCCAATGTAACTGAAAATCATGCAGAATTATTAGGTCCGACCCAAACTCCAGAATGGATGGAACCCGCGGTTGCTGAACGTTTGGGTCTTCCTCTAGATAATGTTGATATACAAATGACCCGCCAAGGTGGAGGTTTTGGTAGAAGGTTATATGGGCATTTTATGGTTGAAGTTGCTGCTATATCTCAGCGAATGAAAGCTCCTGTAAAATTGGTTTACAGTCGTGAGGACGACATGACTCAAGGTATATATCGCCCAGCATATTACGCTAAATACAGAGCAGCACTTGATGAAAACAACAACCTAATAGGTTTTCATGTTAGAGCTGGCGGAATTCCTGAAAGTCCTTTATTTGCTAATCGTTTTCCGGCAGGGGCAATTGATAACTACCTAGCGGAAGATTTTACCCTTGATTCGAACATTACCACTGGTGCTTTTAGAGCCCCACGTTCTAATTTTATAGCAGGGGCCGAACAATCCTTTTTAGATGAAATTGCAGAAGCCATGGGTAAAGACCCTATAGCGTTTCGCATAGAATTACTTAAAAAAGCAGAAACCAATCCTGTTGGAGAACCAGAATCTAATGACTATGATGCTGCTCGTTATGCTGGTGTATTAGAGCTTGTAAAAGAAAAAGCAAACTGGGGTCAGCAAGAAGCTGGCGTGCACAGAGGAGTTTCAGCTTATTTCTGCCACCAAAGTTATGTTGCACAGGTATTAGATGTAGTTATGGAAAACAATAAGCCTGTAGTACAAAAGGTTACCGCTGCTATTGATTGCGGAATTGTAGTTAACCCTGGTTCTGCTGCAAACCTATCTGAAGGAGGTGCTGTTGATGGCATCGGCCATGCCATGTATAGCGGCTTAACCTTTAAAGATGGAGCTCCAGAACAATCAAATTTTGACCGCTACCGATTAATTAGACATACCGAAGCTCCAAAAGAAATTGAAACCCATTTTGTTCAAAATAATATAGACCCTACAGGTATGGGTGAACCGCCATTTCCACCTATAATGGGTGCATTGGCTAATGCTTTGTATAAAGCAACAGGAAGAAGACATTATCATCAACCTTTTATTACAGATAGACCACCATTAGTAGGATAGTTAAAGAATTTTAGAAAGCGAAATCATGAGCATTGTTAAAACCAAAGTAGGAAGAAGAGCATTTATTAGAAATACCAGTTTAGCTAGTGGCGGCTTAGTTATAGGCTTTAGTTGGCTAAATTCTTGCAAGCCAAAAGAAGCCGCTAAAATTGTAGCTATGGAAATGCCAAAGGAGTGGTTTCAAATTAATGGATTTTTAAAAATTGGCGACAATGGCGTTGTAACCATTATGTCTCCCAATCCTGAAATTGGTCAGAACGTAAAAACGGCAATGCCAATGATTGTTGCTGAAGAGTTAGATACGGCATGGAAAAATGTTTTGGTGGAACAGGCACCGCTTAATACTGATATTTTCACTAGACAATTAGCTGGTGGTAGTCAAAGTATTCGTCAAGGTTGGGAAGGTCTTAGAATGGCTGGAGCAACTGCGAGAACAATGCTAAAACAAGCCGCTGCTGATGCCTGGCAGGTTGCTATTAATGAGATTCAAACATCAGAAGGTGTGGTTAGTCATACAGCAAGTGGTAAAAGTGCCACATATGGCGAACTTGCTTCGGCGGCAGCTAAATTAGAAGTACCAGAAGAAGTATCATTAAAAGAAACAAGTGACTTTACTATAATTGGTACCGACAAAAAAAATGTTGACGGACATCAAATTGTAACAGGTCAATCGCTGTTTGGTTTAGATATTCAAAAAGAGGGCATGTTAATAGCTATGGTGACGCAGCCTCCTGCTTTTGGAATGAAGTTTAAAGCAATAGACAGTAGTAAAGCAGAAAGCATGCCGGGTATCAAAGCTATTTTCCCAATAACAGTCTATCCAGAAGGAATTAAAAAGCAATGGTCAGACGGCGGTGCAGTTCCAGAAATGGTAGCTATAGTTGGTGAGTCTACTTGGCAATGTATGCAAGCTAAAAAAGCTTTAGATATTACTTGGGAACAGGCAGAAAAAGCCGAGGATACAGCTTATCATAATAGAGAATTAGATAACCTATTAAATACTAAGCCAGCCTCACCAGCAAGAGCAGATGGTAATGTAGAAGCTGCATTTAAGAATGCCGCTAAAATTGTAGAAAGTACCTATAGCGCACCTTTCTTAGCACACAATACTATGGAGCCTATGAACTTTTATGCGCATGTAACTCCTGAAAAAGCTGAATTACTAGGCCCTATTCAAACACCAGAGTACTTGGAATTAACTTTGGCGGAGGTTTTAGAAATGCCATTAGAGAAAATTGATATAATGATGACCCGTATGGGTGGTGGTTTTGGCAGAAGACTATACGGGTCTTTTGGCGTAGAAGCGGCAATGATTTCAAAGAAAATGAACGCTCCCATAAAATTGGTTTACACACGTGAAGACGACATGGCTCAAGGAACCTATAGACCATCCTATAAAATTCGTTATAAAGCAGGATTAGACGAAGAAGGTAATCTTATCGCTTGGCATGTTAGAGGTGCCGGAACAAATGATGATTTAGTATTCGAAAATCGTTTTCCAGCGGGGGCCGTAGACAACTATTTAGCGGAAAAACTTAGTTTATCTACTAATGTAACTACAGGAGCATGGAGAGCACCTCGTTCCAACTTTATTGCTGGTGCTGAACAAGCGTTTATAGATGAAGTAGCAGAAGCAGCAGGTAAAGACCCCATAGCATTTAGACTTGAATTGTTTGATAGAGCCATTTCTAAGCCTGTTGGCGATACAGAAAAAAACGATTACGACCCAGAACGTTATGCAGGTGTACTTAAATTGGTAAAAGAAAAATCTAATTGGCAAATTGGAGATAACAGAGGGGTGGCAGCATATTATTGTCACAATTCTTATGTAGCTCAAGTTTTAGATGTTACCATGAATGGTGATACGCCAAAAGTGGGTACTGTGCATTGCGCTGTTGATTGCGGTATTGTAATAAATCCTTTAAGTGCAAAAAATCAAATCGAAGGTGGAATAATTGATGGTATTGGCCATGCTACCTTTAGTGAACTAACGTTTAAGGAAGGAGAACCACAGCAACATAACTTTGACCGTTATCGTTTAATGCGCAATACAGAAGCTCCAGAAAAAATAGAAACTTATTTTGTTGATAATGGAATTGCACCAACTGGTTTAGGTGAGCCCTCATTACCACCTGTACAAGGAGCATTAGCAAATGCCCTGTATAAAGCTACAGGAAGAAGATATTATCAACAACCTTTCATCACAGATAAGCCACCGTTAGTTGGTTAATGTCTTAAATGAGCGAGATGTAAATTTTATCATTTATATTGAAAGAAATATAACTAAATGAAAACCAAACTATTTCTTTCAATTAGTTGCCTTACGCTTGTATTCCAGATTTGCTGGGGACAACAAAATAAAGTTATTAGCCTTTTCCCCGAAGGTACCGTTTTACATAGCAATGTAAACTATAACAATGATACACATGCTAAGCATCTATTAGATATTTATCTACCTCCTAATTCTTCGAAAAAAGTTCCTGTAGTAATTTTTGTTCATGGTGGCGGTTGGGTTGTAAACGATAAATATGCTGACATGGGCTATATGCGAAGAACTGTTCGAGATATAGTTTCTAAAGGTTATGCTTTAGTTTCCATAGATTATCGATTTGCTACTCAGGCCATTTTTCCTGCACAGATTCAAGATTGTAACAGGGCTATTTCATTTTTAGTTGATAATGCTGAAACGTATGGATTAGACACCTCTCTAATGGCAGTTATGGGTTTTTCCGCAGGTGGGCATTTAGCAGCAATGATGGGCTTATCTAAAAATGAAGACATTCAAGATTTTTTTATGCCCGAAACTACTAGAGATTTTAGCTTTAAAGCAATTGTAAACTTTTATGGTCCCGCTGAATTGGTATTGTTTCCTAACGCTGAAAATCCAGAGTCACCAGAAGCACTCTTACTAGGCGCAACTCCAGTTTCTAGACCAGATTTAGCAGAAAAAGCTAGTCCTATTAATTATATTGATAAAGATGACCCGCCTACGCTGCTAATACATGGCGAAAAAGATGATATGGTAGATCCTAGACACTCAAAACTCATGAGCGGATGGTTGTCTGCTAATGGAGTAAAAAACGAGTTAATAATTGTAAAAGACGCACCTCATTTTGGAAAAATGTTTGATGTAAATGAAGTTCGGTATAGAGTAATTGATTTCTTGTCGGAATATTTGAATTAATTCCGCTAAAAGCCGATTGAAATTTTGACATTCAAATAACAATTTTTTTGACATAAAAAAGGAGCAAAAATTTGCTCCCTTTTTAGTTAAATTAACATGAACTATAAATCAACAACAACATTCTTTAAAAAGTAGTATCTAAAAATTCATAACGAGCATCGCTTTGAGCATTTTTAGAGGAACTTTCAGTATCTAAAATCATCACTGGTGGTGTTTTATCATTTGCTTCTGCGTTAGGCCATTGAGGTAAATTTTCTCCATTTGGATTACCCATTTTTATAAAGTTTGCAAAAAAATCTTGCATAGTTTTTGAGACTCTAAAATCATCCGCTGTCCAAGCATAATCTTCAACTAGATGTAAATTACCCATGGCGTATTCAATTTCTACAGCATGTGGTGCTCCTAAAGGCTTTGGCGCTGGTGGTGCATCAGAACCTCTTTCAACAGTTCCTCCTGCCAAACCTGAGGTTAAATTTGCATCTCTTAAGGGTGGTCTAATTTTACTGTATAAATAGCGATATACTGGTTCATTACTATTTTTTCTATGCAAATCGAACCACTTCCAAGTACTGTAAACGATAAAACGGTCAGAGGCTAAATTAGTTGCGGCCCATTGTAACTCTTCATCTGTGTTGTGTGGATATAACGCTAACACCTCTTTGTACTTTTTAGGATACACTTCTTTTACTTTAGCAATAAAGCCTTCTTTGGTAATAGGAGCTTGCGTGAATGCCATACCAGGAATCTCCGCTGAATTCCAACCCACCAACA
Source organism: Croceivirga lutea (assembly GCF_014235875.1). Lineage (GTDB taxonomy): Bacteria > Bacteroidota > Bacteroidia > Flavobacteriales > Flavobacteriaceae > Croceivirga > Croceivirga lutea. The sequence goes on from NZ_JACJUK010000005.1 coordinate 140,706, forward strand.
ACGGTACTTGAGCTTGTTCACCAGAATTAAAAATTTCCGGTAGCGACTTTGGAAGCAAATAGCCATCTATAACCATCGGAAAACCAAATCTTCCGGCAGCATTATAGATTTCGTAAATATCTCTGGTTGACATTTTTCGTAACTGGTCGATGCTTATTATTCCAGCCTTAGTGAGAAATTCTTTTCCTTGTTTTTCCGCATCTTCTAGGGTAACCGGAGCCATTGTTGGATTGATTGAAGCACCGCTCTCCCCAATTGCACCGGCAATCAAATTTTTACTTAACGGTGACGCCATTTGAACACTTACTCCAATTGAACCTGCTGATTCTCCCGCAATAGTAACTTTACTAGGGTCACCGCCAAAAGCTTTTATGTTGTTCTGCACCCATTGCAAGGCCATATTTTGATCTAGCTGACCATAATTACCCGAAGCCTTATAGGGTGATTCGGCGCTTAATTCTGGATGTGCTAGATTTCCAAAAATATTTAGTCTGTAATTTGTGGTAACCACTACTATCCCTTTTTTGGCCATACTTTCACCATCATAACGGTATTCAGAAGCGTCACCAGCTACGTTACCTCCACCATAAAAATACACCAGTACTGGTAAATTTTTATTTTCTCTGGTTGTAGGTGTCCAAACATTTAAATACAAACAATCTTCACTCACCCCGTTAGAACGCGATTTCATATCACCAAAGACCATTGTTTGCATCGGTCTAGGACCAAATTTTTTAGTTTGCTTTACCCCTTGCCACACATCCATTGGCTGAGGTGCCTTCCAACGTAAATCTTTAATTGGTGGTTTTGCAAAAGGAATTCCGAAATAGGTTTGAATACCTGTGTGTGTATTATAATTACCTTCAATAATTCCCTTATCGGTGGTAACTTGAACAGGAAATGCATTATTACCTTGAGCGTACATTTCAAAAGAAATTAGTACTAGTAACAGTACAAGTTTTATTATGTTTTTCATGTGTCATTCAGTTTTATTGTTTCATATTGTTACAATAATAAAATATTTTTAGGACTTTTACACTTACTTAAGGGATTACTTATACATGAAAGAAAATAAAAATCAATTACTTTCTCCAGCAGAATACATTCCCCATCTAGCTTTTGATTCTGTAATATTTGGTTTTAATGGAAGAGAACTAAAAATCTTGGTTCTTGAATATCACAATACTGGACTCTTTGCCTTACCTGGTGGATTTGTAAAACACAATGAAACTTTGGATACCGCCGTTAAAAAAGGGTTGGAAGTAAGAACAGGAATTAAAGATGTTTACCTAGAACAGTTCCATACCTTTGGTGGCTTGTCTAGATTTCAGCCAGAAATCATGAAAACAATTCTAGAAGCAAACCACATTTCTTCTGTTGAAAATGAATGGATGCTTAAGCGATTTATCTCTGTAGCATACTACGCGTTAATCAACTTTACCGATGTTAAACCTACCCCCGATGCTTTGGCAGATTCTATTGATTGGTATGCAATAGACTCACTACCAAAATTAATGTTAGACCATCAAGACATCGTAAATAAAGCGTTAGAAACTTTACGTGAAAATTTGGACAGAAAATTAATCGGCATGAATTTGCTACCTAACAAGTTTACAATGAAGGATTTGCAATTAGTGTATGAGGCAATTTTGGGAACTAAATTAGAACGTACGGCCTTTCAACGTAAAATGTTAAACAAAGATATTTTAGTGCGTCATGAAAAGCTGTTCAGTGGTGGCGCACACAAAGCACCATATCTCTATAGCTTTAAAAGTTAAATCAATTTTCGGATATTTTTTTAATCTCTTTGGCGGGTACCCCAGCTACGATTGTATTTTTTGGAACATCTTTGGTAACGACGGCACCCGCAGCTACAATTGAGTTTTCACCAACCGTTACCCCAGGTAAGATGGTGGAACCAGCACCTAGCCACACATTTTTTTTGATATGAATAGCACTTAAATCCAATGATTTTCTGTCTGAAGGATTTACTGGATGATTTTCTGTGATTAAACTAACCTTCGGTCCTATGAGGACGTCATCTTCGATTCTAATACCCCCTAAATCCAAAAAGGTACAGCCATGATTTATAAAAACATTCTTTCCAAGAGAGATATGTTGTCCAAAATTGGTATGAAAAGGAACAAAAACCCGGGTAGAAACGTCGACCTTTGAATTGAGTAACTCCGATAATCGCTTTCTAATTTCGTCCACACTTTGCGCAGTGTTTAATCCCGCTGATAGTTTTATAGCTCTATTTACAAATTTCCACACCTTTGGCCATTGCGGATGGTCTTTAGGAATTAGACCACCTTTTAGCATCAAGTCAAAAATAGCTATATCTAGTTTGTTCATATGTTAACCTAATGCCTGTTTAATATCAGAAATAATATCATCTACATGTTCCAAACCAACAGAAACTCTAACTGTACCCTCCGTAATTCCCGCTTCTAACCGTTGCTCAGGTGTTAATTTACTGTGTGTAGTTGACGCTGGATGTGTTACAATACTACGAGAGTCCCCCAGGTTTGCTGAAAGTGACAACAATTTTATAGCATCAAAGAATTTACGACCCGCTTCTAATCCACCATTAACTTCAAAGGCAACAACACAGCCACCAGCTTTCATTTGTTTTATAGCCACTTTATATTTTGGATGCGATTTTAAAAAAGGATACTTTACCCAATTCACCTTCTTGTGTTGTTCTAAAAACTCTGCGAGCTTTAGTGCATTGTCACAATGCCTATCAACTCTTACCGCTAAGGTTTCCAAACTTTTAGAAAGCACCCAAGCATTGAAAGGTGATAAGGCTGGGCCGGTTATTCTTGAGAATCTGTATATTTTATCAACCAATTCAGCGCCACCCACAGTTATTCCCCCTAAAACTCTGCCCTGACCATCAATTAATTTTGTTGCCGAATGAATCACCAAATCTGCACCAAATTTCATAGGTTGTTGTAGATAAGGCGAGGCAAAACAGTTATCAATAATCAAAATCAGATTATGTTTTTTTGCAATGGTACCCAATAGCTCTAAATCAATAATATCAACTCCTGGGTTTGTTGGAGATTCGGCATAAAGGATTTTTGTTTTTGGCGTAATAAGACGTTCTATGGAATCTAGTTCATTTACTCCAAAATAACTGGTTTCAATATTCCATTTAGGTAAAAAAGAATTGAATAAATTTAATGTTGAACCAAAAATGCTTTTTGAAGCTACAATGTGGTCACCACTTTCTAGAAGCGCAGCAAAAGTTGAAAAAACCGCTGCCATACCAGACGCAAAAGCAAAACCAGCTTCCGCACCTTCCATTTTACAAATTTTAGCTACAAACTCATTAGTATTTGGATTGCTGTAACGCGAATAAATATTTCGTTCTTTTTCTTCTGCGAAAGATGCTCTCATATCTTCAGCATCATCAAACACAAAACTTGAAGTCACATACATGGGTACAGAATGCTCTAAAAACTGAGAACGCTCTAATTGGTCTCTAATCGCATCTGTTTCAAACTTATTTTTACTCATTTTCTTTTTACTTATAGTGAATGAGCCAAAAAAGGCGCTTCAACTATTTAATTCTTAATGCTAACCTACAATTTCTCGGCAATACGCAAAATATCACCAAACACTCCACGGGCAGTAACTGCTGCACCAGCTCCAGCTCCTTGAATAACTAATGGATTATCACCGTAAGATTCAGTATAAATTTCTATAATAGAATCAGAACCTTTTACTTGCCCTAATGCACTGCTTTTTGGCACAGAAACTAATTCAACCTTTAGTTTTCCTTTTTCTTGTTGCAAATCGCCATGCAAATCGCCAATGTAGCGTAATACATGATTTGGTTGTTGCGCCGTCTTAGCTCGTTTAAAAGCATCGTCTAATTCATTAACCCTATTTAAAAATTCATCTTTTGATATCGCTTCTAATTCTTTAGGTATAAGATTTTCAATTTCAATGTCTGAAAACTCGTTACTTAAATCTAATTCTCGAGCCAGAATTAATAGTTTTCTGCCCACATCGTTACCCGACAAATCTTCTCTAGGGTCAGGTTCTGTATAGCCTTTTTCTTTAGCTTCTAAAACCACTTTTGAAAATGATATATCATCTTCAGAAAATGTATTAAAAATATAGCTTAATGAACCCGAGAAAACACCTTTAATTCTTGTAATATTTTCACCTGAAAGATGAAGTAATTTTATGGTGTCAATTAATGGGAGACCTGCCCCCACGTTAGTTTCGTACAAATATTGCTTTTGATTTTTTCGAAGTGATTTTCGGATAGCACCATAAAAATCAAAATCTAACGTATTGGCAATCTTGTTTGATGACACCAAATCAAAACCTGCCTCAATTAAATTAGGATACTGCTTTACAAATTCAGCATTTGCTGTATTATCAATAGCTATTAAATTTTCTAAATGATGTTGTTCTGCAAATGATATAATATCATTAAGTTGATACGGTTTACCACTTGCTTCAATTTGATTTCGCCAATCAGCAGAAATACCATTTTTGGCCAAAAGCACTTTACGTGAATTGGCAACTGCAAAAACATTCAGCAATACATCTTTTCTTTTTTCAATTTCTGCTTTTGATTCTAAAATTTGGTCGACCAAAGTACCGCCAACTAAGCCATGACCAAAGACTACTAAGTTCACTTTTTTGGCTATACCAAATAATTGGCCATGAACTACATTAAGAGCTTTATGTAAATCTGACCTTTTGAGTACCAAACTCACATTTTTACCCGAAACCGTATTGTTAAAAAGTAAAGGGACAATTTTATTCTTAATCAACGAATTATACGGTTTATGAAAAGAGCTTAAGTCTTCTCCTACAATTGAAATTACCGCAACATCTTTTTCAATTTTAATATTGTTTACGTCTTTGGTTGAGTAATCAGAACTAAATTCTTCTTCAAGTGCTTTTTTAGCCTCTTCAGCCTTATTAGCGTCTACCACTAATCCAATACCACGCTCAGAGGAGCCTTGTGATATAATACCTACACTAATATTGCGCTTACCTAAACTACCAAATATCCTAGCGTCTACACCTACTTTACCTAACAATCCTCTTCCTTCTAAATTTATGAGGGATTGCTGTTCAATTACCGAAATAGATTTAATACCGCCATTGCTAGATTTTGCACTTATAAGTGTACCCTCAGAACTAGGGTTAAACGTATTTAAAATTCTGAGTGGAATATTCTTTTCTATAAGCGGAATTATAGTTTTTGCGTGTAAAATTGTTGCCCCAAAATTGGCTAGCTCATTAGCTTCACTAAAAGTTAAAGATTGTAGTATCTGTGCATCTGGCACCAAATCTGGATTTGCGGTATATATACCATCTACATGGGTGTAATTTAACAATTCATCAGCATCTAAAAAGTTAGCTAGCAAAGCTGCAGAGTAATTACTACCATTTCTACCTAAAGTGGTAGTTTCTCCGTTATCATCAGAAGCAATAAACCCTGTAAAAATAGGCACTTCTCCTAGTTTTAATTCAGAAAATTTATTGATGATTTTTAATTTTGAAACAGGCTCATTTACCTTAGCAAAACCAAAATCACTATTGGTTTTTAAAAGTGTTCTTGCATCTATAAAAACAGCCTTGATACCTCTTTGCTGTAAAGCTTGTGTAACCCATTTACCAGAAAGCAATTCTCCAAGAGCTAAAACCTCATCTGCTATTTTAGCACTAAAATCACCTAGTAAAGCTACTCCGGCAAGCTTCTGTTTTAAGAGTTCAACTTCTTCTGAAATATCAAAATCAGAAACAGCACCTTTTTGGTATGCTATAAACTCCTCTAATTTTTCTTGGTAAGCTTTACCTTGAGATGCGCGTTTAAGAAGACCTTCTAATTGAGCTGTAGATTTACCCCTAGCAGAAAGCACACAGGCAATTTTTTCTTTCGCCTTTGCTTTTTCAACTATTATATTCAAAACACGCTCTACTCCTTCACCATTACCTAGTGATTTTCCACCAAACTTTAAGACTTTCCAGTTATGCTGCTCACCTTCTTTAGGAAATACATCTTTTAATAGATTTTGAAGTTGTTCAAACTCCATTAAAAATGCATCATGGCCATGTAAAGATTGTACTTCACCATAGGTAACATTGCTATTAGCTTGGGCTATTCTGCGAAAAGTTTCTTTATTTTCTTCTGCAGTAAAAAACAAATCAGAATTCACCCCAATAATGTGAATTTTCATTGCGCTTTGCTGCAACTTTTCAAAACCCGCTTCGCCTTTACGGGTTACATCAATAGACCGTAACAACTGGTTCATTAATTTATAAGCTGATAATTGAAAGCGTTCTTGTAATTTTTTACCGTGATGCGTTAACCAACTCTCTACATTAAAAACCTGTAACTCTTCATTTGTGCTACGTTTAAAACGCTCTTTAAAAGATTCAGGCGTTCGGTAACATAACATCGCATGCATACGAGCATCATGAACAGGCTCTTTAGAATTGTTAAGTATTTGTTCTTGAATTTGGCAATTCGCAATTAACCAATCAGTAGATTTCCAATCAGACGCTACAGGTATGAGATGTTCTGAAATTTCGGGATTTTCTACTGCCATCTCCCAAGCTATACCGCCACCGAGTGATCCTCCAATTATGGCAAAAAGCTTTTGAATTTCTAAAGATTTCAATCCAAATAAAAACAGTTTTGCAATATCTAATGCTACAAACTCTTTATATGCTTCAATTACAAAACCATCATAACCATTACCGGGAATATTAAAACAAAGTACTGTATATTTCTCAGTATCGATGCATTTACCATCGCCGATTAAATCTGACCACCAACCATTTTCTCCGGCAACGCTAGAGTTGCCTGTTAAGGCATGATTTACCAATATTATTGGTGCCGTATGTAAAGGCTCACCAAATAGCTCATAAGAAAGTTGTATATCTTGTGAATGCCCAGATAATGTGGTAAAATTCTTTATTTCAAGTTTATGAATCATAGTTGCTTTTCTTCACCGTATTTAGCTACAAATGCTATCGCAGCGTTTGTTTTTCCTCAGCTTAATTAACTCCAGAATACTTAGGAATAATTAGTTAATAGCTGCGAAAGCTTGTTCTAAATCTGCCTTAAGGTCTTCGATATCTTCTAATCCTACAGACAAACGAATTAAATCTTGTGTTACCCCTGCACTTTCTTGCTGCTCTTCACTCAATTGTTGATGAGTTGTACTTGCCGGATGAATAATTAATGATTTGGTATCTCCAATATTGGCCAACAACGAGAAAATCTTGGTAGCATCTGTTAATTGTTTAGCTGCTTTAAAACCGCCCTTAGCACCAAAAGTTACAATTCCGCTTTGCCCTTTTGGTAAATATTCTTCAGCTAAGATATTATACTTACTACTTTTTAATCCCGGATAATTTACCCAAGCAACCTCATCTCTACCTTCTAACCATTGCGCCAATGCTAAAGCATTTTTACTATGTTGTTTAATACGAACAGGTAACGTCTCTAAACCTTGTAAAATTTGAAAAGCGTTAAACGGACTCAATGCACCACCAAAATCTCGCAATCCTTCCAAAATTAATTTAAACGTAAATGCCGCAGCACCTAAAGCCTCATGATACACCAACCCATGATAACCCGCAGAAGGTTCTGTAAATTCAGGAAATTTACCATTAGACCAATCAAAAGTACCTGCATCAATAATGGCACCTCCTAAGGAGTTACCCTGACCACCAATATATTTTGTTAAGGAGTGAATCACCAAATTGGCACCGTGTTCAATAGGGTTTAATAATCCTGGCGTGGCTACAGTGTTGTCTACAATAAAAGGGACTTCAGCCGCTTTAGCTTCTTTAGAAATACCCTTTAAATCTAACACATCTAGTTTTGGATTACCCAAAGATTCTACAAAAAAGGCTCGTGTATTTTCTTGTACCGCCTTACCAAAATTTGCAGGGTCTTCTGCATCAACAAAAGTTGTAGTAATACCCAAGCGTGGTAAGGTTACATTCAATAAATTGTATGTGCCGCCATATAAACTGCTTGATGCTACAATATGGTCACCTGCCTTTAAAAGGGTTAACAATCCGGTTGAAATTGCTGCAGTACCAGAAGCAAAAACAACAGCCCCTACACCGCCTTCTATGGCAGCTAAACGCTCTTGTAAAATTTCATTGGTGGGATTGTTAAGTCGCGTGTAAATAAATCCTAATTCAGCCAAAGAGAATAAGTTAGCTGCGTGGTCAGTGTTATTAAACACATAGGATGTGGATTGATAAATGGGTACCGCTCGAGTTCCACCAGTTTGAGTGGTGTCATGCCCAGCGTGTAGTGCATTAGTAGAAAATTTTTGATTGCTCATGTTTTTAATTTTTTGTTTTCGGTTCTTTACATTATTTCGTCTAGGCTTTAAAAAATACCAAGACAGGTCAAAAAATTTAAACACAGGTTTAACCGTTTAAGGCATACCTTATCAAAAAAGTTATAAGAAAGTGTTCTATCGATGTAATTCGATGATTATTATCTTTTCCTGAAAATGCAGGATAGAATGTAGCACCTTCATGACACTAGGGGTCAAGGGTTGCTAAGGCTTCAACGGGTCTATTCCCTCCACCTTTCTTGATAACTATTCAATACGTGTTTGAACTTTGATGGACAAATATAAAGGCAGAAAAATGGAATTTCCTAATGATTTTTAATTATTTCACAAAAAGCGAGTGATTGTTGATTCTGACAAAATTCAACAATTAGTAAGGTAGTACACTTTTATACGCTCACATATTTTATTGCATTTTAAAGTTTTTCTTAATATAATAGTAAAACTATTGGTTAAGCAAGTATTAGTTTTGTATTTTTAAAATTGAACAAATTGAAAAAGATAGCACATGGGATTTATGAGTAAAGTAAAATGGATTTTAGGAATTTTAATGATTTTTGTTTTAATCATTGCTACCAATTTAATTGACAGAAATAACTTTTTACGTGTTAAAGATGCGGTTGAAACCATATACGAAGACCGTGTTGTTGCTAACGATATTATATTTGAAATCAACAGTTTAGTTCACGATAAGGAATTGGCTTTGGTAAAACAAGATTCGCTCTATTTTATTGAAAAAAACGAAGTCAAAGTTAAAAAAATGTTGAGTTTACTATCGCGGTTTGAGAAAACAAGACTTACCAAAGAAGAAAAACTTCTTTTTGCCAATTTAAAGGAACATATAACACAAATGAACACCTATAAACAGCCTTTTGGCACCAATGAATCCGAAGCTTTACAGGCAAAAATTAATGAAGTTAAAGATGATTTACATGACCTTACTAAAATTCAATTAAGTGAAGGTGGCCGACAACTAAATATTAGTAAAAAAGCCATTAATAGCGTAGAACTTTTTACGCAATTAGAAATTTATATTTTAATAGGATTGGCTATTCTAATTCAGATTGTGGTTATTTACGACCCTAAGAAAACGGAATAAAAAAATTAGAGCGCAGCATCAAAATCACTTTTCATAGTGTTTACTGATGGTCTTAGAAAAGCAAAGTAAAGAATAACCAAGAGGCCAACAACTATAAATTCTGGCTTTAAAAATAATACTAAAAAGGCTGCGCCTTCTAAAATGGCCCAACGTACTATAGAAGCCGTTTGATACACGCCCATTTTTTCTTCTAATGGCGTTCTTTTATCAGCTTGTTTTAACTGTTGTTTAAATAAGATATTACCCATAAAAATAGCAGCCATGGGTACTACCAAAAACAATATAGAAGAGGAATCAACTTTAGGAAACGTAAAAAAATCTAACTTGTACAATTCTCCTAGAATGGTATACGCCAATATCATACCTATTAATAAAACTAGGTGTATAAGCTTAAGAATTTTCATTTTATCTTCCATATATGCGTATTGAAATTTTGTCATTATCCATTTCCCCGTCCTAAATAAGCTCTTATTGAAGCAATTTCTCCTGCAGTATTAAAAGTAATTACATCAACCACATAAAGCACTTCTGTTTTATTCACAGTAATTTTTAATTCTGCTAGAACCGTGTCTTCATTTTCATAAGTTTTTAAAACTTCGATTACAATAGAATCTGCGGCCTCAAAATTCTCTTGCGTTTCTCGTAAAGCTTCATTTTTACCTTCAACGTATATCTTCCAATCTCTAAGTATAATATCTTCTGCAAACATGCTTTTCATGGCATCCATGTCTTTTTCAGCATACTTTTCTAGATATTTAATACATCGTTCTTTGTTAGATACATTCATTTTTTTGGTGGAACTCCTATTGTTATAATTTTATTCACTTAATGATTTGCTAGTAAAAAAGTCTATCGCTTTTTTGTATTTTAAACCACCTTCTTTGGTTTGTTCGTATAAAAATCCTTCTAGTTCTGGGTGGTTTTCGTTTGTCCAATTCACCAATTCATCTCTATTTTTAACAAAAGTAGAGTCATTAAAAACCTCATAACCGGTTGTTTCTACGGCAACAATTTTTTTATTCTTAATATGTATGATATTTGTGGTGATAATTGGCTCTTTATGAAGAAAAGAAATGCGAGAATCTATTTTAGAAACCTTTACCTCAACCCCATTTGCTAAGGTATCTAGCGCTATTATTTTATAGGTTGGATTAAAAACTGAATCCCACTGCATCCATTGCAGATATTCACTTTTGGTAAAGGTTTGCTTATAGTTAAATTCAGTTTCTTTGGTAACCAAACTATCAGTTAGCATGGTTGAAAGTTTAGGTATGTCAGAATTATCTAAGGCATCATAATACGCCTTTGCCAAGGCTATATTTGATGCATGCTTATCTATAGGATTACAGGAGTAAAAAAATACAATTCCGAGAAAAACTAGAAAACAGCGTTTGAGCATTTATTAATGATTTAGGTGACTAATTTAACCCGAATTTCATCATCAACTATTTTAGGTTAGTACTCGTAATCTGTTGTTATCCAGAATTTCTTTGGCTTGTTTACATTTTCCCTATAGCTGTTACTTTAAAATATTACCTCAACACCGAAAATTCAATATTAGAATCTGTAAACACCGTATGGGTTTGGCTTTTAAAGTCTTCTTCGTTAGCCTTAAAGATATTTTCCACATAGGTTTGTGGGTTTAAATCTATCAACGGGAACCAAGTACTTTGCACTTGAATTTGCAATTTGTGCCCTTTTTTAAAGGTGTGATACACATCTTGCAACTTAATGTTTACGTCTGTTTTTTTGTTAGGTGTAAACGGTTCAGGCGCTGAAAAACTATTTCTAAAGCGGCCACGCATAACTTCACTACGTACCATAAGGTGGTAATTACTCATTTTTAAGTGGTCTTGCATTTCTTCATTGGTTTCAACATCATCTGGGTGTACATCTATCACCTTAACAATCCAGTCTGCTGCAGTACCTGTTGTGGCAACTTTAAGATTTGCCAAAATTGGCCCTGCAAGGGTTAAATCTTCAGGCAACTCATCAGTTTCAAAAACCAAAACATCTGAACGCCTAGCAGCAAAACGTTGGTCATCTGTCATATACTTTCTTGGTGTAAAAACCGATTTAATATCCTCAGAATAGGGAACTGGCTTATTAACATCACTCACAAACGAAATTCCCTCAGCACCAGTTTGGTTTGTTGTCAACTCTTGATTTTCTGACAAATACATGGTTTGGGTTACCGCTTCTTTTGGGGGCCATGAGCTACGCTCACTCCACTGTTTTTTACCAGAGTCGAACACATAGGCTTCTGGTAATCCGGTTTTACCATCACCAGCTCCTTTTAAGAAGTGATTAAAAAATTTGGTTTCAATCTTATCTTGGTAAAAAACAGAGATAGAATCACCAAAATAGTAGTTACCTACTAGGTTTCTTTCGCTTCGGCGTGCCCAACGACCATGATCCCACGGACCAAATACCATAGTATTGTAGGCACCTTGGTTATGTTTTTCAATGTTCTTATAGGTTTCTAACGGACCGTATAAATCTTCGGCATCAAACCAACCCCCAACAATCATAGTAGCTACGTGAGACTTTGTTTTATCTAAGTGCTGAATAAGTCCGCGTGGTTGCCACAACTCATCGTAGTTAGGGTGCTCTTTTAGCTCATTCCAAAAGAAATCATCTGTCATACCATCTGGTGAAATAGACGCTTGGTCTTTTAGTCCGTATTCAAAAAAATAATCTAAATTTTTTAGTGGCCCTTTTTCTAAGAAAAATTCGTACTGGTCTTCTGTACCAATATCTGGTAAGGAATACCAAGCAGTATCAACTGGCTGGTCACCATTTGGCCTTGGCGTTCCAAACAATGAAGTAGCTCTAAAGTAACTCAACAAGTAGGCCCCGTTATGATGAAAATCATCAAAGAAAAAATCACCAATACAAGCTTGTGGAGACGATGCTTTAAGAGCAGGATGTGGGTCAATAGTACCATATGTAGCATACATGCCCGGGTAAGAAATACCCCAGAGGCCTACCCGACCATTGTTGTTCTCTACATTGTTCACCAACCAATCAATGGTATCGTAAGTATCTGAACTTTCATCTACTTGGTCATTAGAAGTTTTATTAGGAATGTAAGCCCGCATATTTTCGTAGTGCCCTTCACTCATCCAACGGCCGCGAACATCTTGGTATACTACAATGTAGCCCTCTTTCATCATATTTACGTTTGGGGCAATGCGTGTTCTAAATTTACCTTCACCATACGGTTGCGAGCTATACGGCGTACGCTGCATTAGTATAGGATATTCTTGTGAAGTATCTTTAGGTGAATAAATTGTGGTGTGGAGCTTTACACCATCTCGCATAGTAATAGCAACCTCTTTTTTGGTATAGTTTTCGGCAACGTAGTTATCTTCAACAGTTTCCGTAGCGGTTTCTGTTGTTTTCTTACACGATTGTAGGCTAAAAACAGTTAAGAGGAGGATAAACGATATACGAAATAGTAGCTTCATAAATATAGAATTAGTTTGTTCTAAAGCTACAAAAGAAATCCCCTAAACGAAATTAATTTATACTGTTATTTAGGGTATTCCTCCTAAGAAAAACTATCCTAATAGTTAAGAAATTAGATGTTGGTAGGTTGTTATAGTCGACAAAACCGAACTACTTACACACCTTGGAACTTTAAAGTCTGAACTAAAAAACTACAATTTAAAAGCTGCTTTTACCTCAGCTACTTTATCTAGTTTTTCCCAAGTAAACAGTTCTACCTCTTTTTCTACTCGACCATTATAAGGCGATTCAAATACTTTGGTTACCGTTTTAGGGGTTTTACCCATATGGCCATAGGCAGCAGTTTCAAGATAAATAGGGTTGCGCAATTTTAAGCGCTCTTCTATAGCGTAAGGTCGCATATCAAAAAGTTCAGTAACCTTTTTGGCTATTTGTCCGTCATTTAAATCCACCTTAGCCGTACCGTAAGTATCCACAAAAATAGAAGTTGGCTCTACCACACCAATAGCATAACTCACTTGCACGAGTACCTCATTTGCCACTCCAGCGGCTACAAGGTTCTTGGCAATATGCCTAGCAGCATACGCCGCACTGCGGTCTACTTTACTTGGGTCTTTTCCACTAAATGCACCACCACCGTGGGCACCCTTACCACCGTAGGTGTCAATTATAATCTTACGACCTGTTAAGCCGGTATCACCGTGTGGGCCACCGATTACAAATTTTCCTGTTGGATTTATATGATAGGTAATGTTTTTATCGAATAATTGTTGAATATCTGGTGAGAGTAATGCCTTTACACGCGGTATTAGAATTTCAACAATGTCTTTTTTAATCTTGCCCAACATAGCTTCATCTTCATCGAAAGCATCATGCTGAGTAGAAACCACAATAGTATCTATACGTTGAGGAACATTTTCATCTGAGTACTCAATGGTAACCTGTGCTTTAGCATCGGGTCTTAGATAGGTAATTTCTTTTGCTTCTCTACGTAAGTCTGCTAAAACCTGTAATATCTTATGTGATATATCTAAGGCTAAAGGCATATAGTTTTCAGTCTCGTTTGTAGCATAGCCAAACATCATGCCTTGGTCACCTGCCCCCTGCTCCTCCTTTGTAGCTCTATCTACACCCTGATTAATATCTTGTGATTGTTCGTGAATTAGCGAAATTACCCCACAAGAGTCACCACTAAATTGATACTCCCCTTTGGTGTACCCTATGTTATTAATAACCTCACGAGCAATATGTTGAACATCTAAATACGTTTCACTTTTTACCTCTCCTGCAAGAACCACTTGACCAGTGGTTACTAAGGTTTCACAGGCAACTTTACTTTCTTGGTCAAAAGCCAGAAAATGGTCTAAAAGTGCATCGCTAATTTGGTCTGCAATTTTATCTGGGTGTCCTTCACTAACCGATTCAGAAGTAAATAAATATGACATGCTAACAATTTTTTTTAAATATGAATTTGTTGAAGCAAGCTAAAAAAGTGAATTCTCTAAATGGAGAAGAACCAAAATTAAATTTGGCAGCACTGCTTTAGCATTTTTAGGCTGTTTTTAATAGCACTAGAGGTTGCAATCAGACAAATCTTTCCTCAAATGTTGGTCGGCAAAAATACAGTTTTATTACAGAAATAAAAACAAGTTCGCCATTTATCGAAACAATATAAATTCGTTTTTTTGAATGCGCTTTAACTTTGTATATTGCACGCTCCCAAAAAGCAAAATCACCCTTTAAGAAGCGTACACTATGCACATTGCCGTTGCAGGAAATATTGGAGCAGGAAAAACAACATTAACAAGCTTATTAGCTAAACATTTTAAATGGGAAGCACATTATGAAGATGTAGTAGACAACCCCTATTTAGATGATTTTTACACCCAAATGGAACGATGGAGTTTTAACCTGCAGATTTATTTTTTAAACAGTAGATTTAGACAGGTACTCTCTTTTAGAGAAAGTGGTAAAAACATTATACAAGACCGTACCATAGATGAGGATGCCTATATTTTTGCGCCCAACTTGCATGCCATGGGTTTAATGACCAACAGAGATTTTGAAAATTATCAAAGTCTTTTTGAGTTAATGGAAAGTTTTGTACAACCACCAGACCTTTTAATTTATCTACGCAGCAGTATTCCTAATCTGGTTAAACAGATTCACAAAAGAGGTAGAGCGTACGAAAGCAGTATTTCAATCGACTATTTAAGTCGCTTAAATGAGCGTTATGAAGCTTGGATAAATCAGTACGAAAAAGGCAAACTGTTAATTATTGATGTAGATAATATTGATTTTGTGGACAATCCAGAAGATTTAGGACAAGTAATCAACAGAATTGATGCAGAAATCAATGGTTTATTCTAGATGAAGTTATTAGGTTTAGTTTTTTGGCATGAGCAATTGCCTCTTCGGTTTTATAAACCATTTTAAACGGCACGTCCGTATAATTTTCAAATAATTCACAAACTCGTTTTACGCGTTTTGGATCATTAACACTGCGTAAATAAATAGCTTTTACGCGACCTGGAAATTGTTCTGCCACCTTTTGGTAAATAGCCCCATCGTGCTCTCCGCTATCTCCTATAAGTACGAAAGATAACTTAGGATAGGTTTTAAAAATATTGATGATTTCTTGATGTTTTTGCGGAATAGCTGGGTTCGCCCTATTTCTGGCTCTAAAGCTAGCCATGCTTCGTAACAAGATTGGGCCTTTAGGAAAATCGTTAGTCTTAAGAAAGAGTTTTAAATAGCGATACAAATTCCAAGGACTATGACTTACATAAAAAATAGGATTAGCATTTACCCCACTATGACCTAAGTGAAGCATTTGATAAAAATCAGCAGCACCTTCTAGGGCTGAACGATTGGTAGCACGTTTAAAAAAAGTATTTACTAACACCTGCCATTTAAGTGAAGATACTACCCCAGTCCGCAGAATAGTGTCATCTATATCACTAATTACGCCAAATTCAGCTTCAGCATTAGGTATAAGCATCTCTATAGGAAACTTGTTCTGATGCAGAATTTCATGTTTTAAATGCGTGTTTTGAAAAGAAAGTTCACATTGCAACCAACCTTCGCTATTGGCCAAATGCGTTAAGTTGATATTGTTCTTTTTTATTAAGAAATACCCATGGTTATCGGTATTACCCGCAAAAACAGTTTGGTCTGGTAACTTTGCATTTATACCTACTGCTTTTAGCTCATCAGTTTCAAAACGCTTCCATGTATTTCTGAGCAAATTAAAAAAGCCTTTCTGTTCCAAATCAATTTCTTCGTCTTCTAAAGCTCTACCTCTCAAATACAATTTTGAAGGTGTACCATAACTTTGAAAACCTATGATTTGTAGTTTGTCTTTTTTAAATAAACGCATATTCAAATTTAACTGCTAAAATGATTTTACAAAGATGAATGGTTTTTTAAAGTACCGTTAACTCAATCAAAATACAACTTTGCTCAATCCTAGTTTTTATAATTACCATTAGCTAGTAGCTTACTAATAGCAACAATAAAATTTGATATTATGAAAGCTAAAAAAATTGAGAAACTACAACTCGAAAAAAATTCAATGCTCTATTTTTTAATAGGGCTTACCTTAGTATTAGCACTTATCTATTTAGCCTTAGAATGGAAAACTTATGACAAAAGTTTTGCATATGGTGAAACATTAAATATTGAAGACGATTTAGGGGAAATTCCACCCGTAACGCTACGCCAATTGCCACCTCCACCAGCGCCAAAAGTTATTGCTCCACCAGTAATTGAAGTTGTTACAAATGATAATCCCGTCATAGAAACTAGTATCACCACAGATGAAATTGACCAAAACACGCCAATTATGGCTATAAACACTTTATATTTTGATGAGCCAGAGGAGGAGGAAGTTATTTTTATAAAAGTTGAAGACAAACCCGTTTTTCCAGGATGTGAAGATGCAAAGGATCAAACAGCATGCTTTCAAAAAATGCTGCAAAGACATATTCAGAAAAATCTAAGCTATCCTGAAGCTGCGGTACAAATGAATTTACAAGGGCGAGTAAATGTGCTATTTACAATAGAAAAAGATGGTAGTATTGGTAATGTACAAATGCGTGGTCCGCACAAAATATTAGAAAAAGAAGCCTCAAGAATCATAGGTACCTTACCAAAAATGACACCAGGTAAACAACGAGGAAAAGCAGTTAAGGTTCCTTTTGCTGTACCCATAACTTTTCAATTACAATAATTAAAAAACCCCGCCAATGGCGGGGTTTCTAGTAATTTGAGTTAGTTATTATTCAATTTCTTTTTTAATAACCTTTTTAACTTTCACCTCAACATCTTCAAGGCTTTCTAGTTGTGCTTTTACTTCTTCTTCGGTGCCGTTAAATACCTTCTCAGTAACCTCATCACCTTCTGTGGTTGTTACTGTGGCCGATACCGTACCATCATCATTTTTAAGCATTTCAACTCTTACTTCTTTATGTTTTTCTATGGCATCTGAAAAATGAATTTCTTTTTCTGCATCAATTTTATGTTCGTTACCATCTTCATCAATCCAAACACGTTTTTCAACGTTAATAGCCATTGACGAATCATCTGCACTTAAAGCAATACTAGGAGCAATTACCAAGGCAACAACAGACATTAACTTTAATAAGATGTTTAGTGATGGACCAGAGGTATCTTTAAAAGGGTCACCTACGGTATCACCAACTACAGCTGCTTTGTGAGCATCTGAACCTTTACGACCTTCACTCTCAATGGTCTTTTTGGCATTATCCCAAGCACCACCGGCATTCGACTGAAAAATTGCCATAAGAACACCTGCTGTAGTAACACCAGCTAACAATCCTCCAAGCATTTCTGCGCCACCGAGAAAACCAATAGCAACTGGTACTGCAATTGCTAATAGACCTGGAAGCACCATTTCTTTAATTGAAGCTTGTGTAGAAATAGCCACACATTTATCGTATTCTGCAACACCATCTGCAGCATCAAAAATTGCACGCTGCTCAGTAGTTGCCTTAGACATATCAGAATCTACGGCACGCATTACTTCTAATGCAGCTTTAAGTTGAGGAATATCTCTAAATTGACGACGCACCTCTTCAATCATTGCCATTGCCGCTCTACCCACAGCATTCATAGATAATGCCGAAAATACGAACGGTAACATACCGCCAATTAATAAACCAGCCATTACAGTAGGTTTAGAAACATCAATACTAGTAACATTTGCTGTTTGCATAAATGCAGCAAATAAGGCTAAAGCTGTTAAAGCAGCAGAAGCAATAGCAAACCCTTTACCAATTGCTGCAGTAGTATTACCAACAGCATCTAATTTATCAGTACGTTCACGAACTTCACTTGGCAATTCTGCCATTTCAGCAATACCACCCGCATTATCAGAAATAGGACCATAAGCATCAACAGCTAATTGAATACCTGTGTTAGCTAACATACCCACAGCTGCAATAGCGATACCGTATAGACCAGCAAAGTGGTGAGATACTAAAATTGCTGCAGCAATTAAAATAATTGGGAACATGGTAGACATCATACCTACACCTAACCCAGCTATAATATTTGTAGCTGCACCAGTATCTGACTGGCGAACAATTGAATTCACAGGTTTGGTACCTGTACCTGTATAATATTCGGTTACTTTACCAACCGCAAGACCGGCAACAAGGCCTGCAATTACAGCGAAGAAAACACCAATTGAGCCATACTCAACGCCATTGAACGTCCAGCTTTCTGGAAGCATAGCATTTATAATAAAGTAACAAGCTACTAACATTAAGCCTGCAGAACCAAATTCACCAATATTTAACGCAGTTTGTGGATTACCCCCATCTTTTACGCGTACAAAAAAGGTACCTATGATAGACATAATTATACCTACCGCAGCTAATACCAATGGCAAATACACAGCACCAAGACCATCAAACGCTCCTGCGAATTCAGGAATTTGAGTGAAGGCAGCACCTAAAACCATAGTACCAATGATAGAACCAACATAAGATTCAAAAAGGTCAGCACCCATACCGGCAACATCACCAACATTATCACCAACATTATCTGCTATAGTAGCAGGATTTAAAGGGTGGTCTTCTGGAATACCAGCTTCAACCTTACCAACTAAATCTGCACCAACGTCAGCAGCTTTGGTATAAATACCACCACCAACACGAGCAAATAGTGCAATTGAAGAAGCACCAAGAGAGAAACCAGAAAGCACATTAAGTACTTCAGCAAGTTCCCAACCTTGACCACTATATATCATGAATAGTCCACTAAGACCTAAAACTCCAAGACCAACAACGCCTAGACCCATTACGGCACCTCCGGCAAAAGCAACTTCTAAGGCTTTACCTAAAGATGTACGTGCCGCGTTTGTAGTTCTAACATTAGCTTTAGTAGCAACTTTCATACCTATGAAACCCGCTAAAGCCGAACAAATGGCACCTACAATAAAAGAAACGGCTACCATTCCGTTTGAACCTACCTCGTTACTACCTTTAAAGAAAAGTAATACTGCTACTGCAGCAACGAATACAGCTAAGATTTTATATTCAGCTTTTAAAAATGACATAGCCCCATCGGCGATGTTCTTGGCAATACGTGCCATTTTTTCTTCACCTACTGGTTGTTTAGATACCCATCCGCTTCTAATGAAAACATATAACAGGCCTAAAACTCCAAATGCAGGCAAAAACTTTACGATTAATTCCATAATTGTGAGTTAGTTTAGATTTTTTTAAGAATTATAATGCCCGCAAATGTAAAAAATGGCAATGAATAAAAAAAGCATTGCCATTTTGAGAATTTGTTAAGTATGTAGAATAATTTTTATTAAATCATAAAAGTGCGTTTAAGCTTATGGTCACTTTCTTCATAACGCTTCACACACATGTGGTAAATTTCTACTGCCTTTTGGGCATCACTCCATCCACCAGTATCTACTTTTTTCTCTTCTAAATCTTTATATACCTGAAAGAAATGTTCAATTTCTTTTAAACGGTGTGGGTTCAAATCACTTATATCATTATTCTTACTCCAGATAGGGTCGTTTACAGGAACACAAATAATTTTTTCATCAGGTCCTTTTTCATCTGTCATATGAAAAACCCCAATAGGCTTAACTTCCATAACTACCATAGGGTATGTAGGTTCTGTACCTAGTACCAGCACATCTAAAGGGTCAGAATCTAATGCTAATGTTTCTGGTACAAATCCGTAATCACCAGGATACATCATAGAAGAGAACAAGGTTCTATCAAATCTAATTTTATTTAAAGTAAAGTCGTATTCATACTTATTTCTACTTCCTTTAGGTATTTCAATTAATACGTCAAAAGTTACTGTAGATTTCTTAGCCATAAGTCAATGTTTAAAATGTAAAGTATGCCAACGTTGGTTAGCACTTTAAATTGTTCGTTTACAATTATGTTTATATTAATTAATTCTATTCTAGACTATTTTAGAAGCTAAACCCAAAAGTTCCAGTAACTCCAAACTTTCTTGCATCTGGAGCATCGAGATAATTTCCTCTGAAATTAAAATCTATTCGTAAAATTTTAAAAATGTTACCTACGCCAAAAGAATACTCCCAATAGGGCTTTTTGTTAGGTGCTTGCAAAGGTATATTTGTTGGTGCATTTAGGGCAATGTTTTCTGCTGAAATTTGCCCCCAAGCGCCACGAATACCTACGATTTCTCTTAGATTTAGTTTTCGAAGGAATGGAACTCTAGAAAATATTCTTCCATTAAAGTTGTGTTCTAAATGCAACGTAGCATACGTATCTGTGACAAACTCATAAAAATCTAAGTTGGGAAAAACGTTATATAGAGAAAACACCGTTTGGTTACCCGGAATAACGCTTAACAATCCTAATGGTACTTCTCCAAAGGTTTTACCCAATTCAACAGTACTTGTTAATCTACCAATGCCACCTAATTGCCAGGGTTGGGTATATGAGAATTGTAGGCGTTCATAATCAAAATCACTCTCTAAAAATCCAGACATCCCTTTGGTATAATTCAATAAAAGTGTGCTGTACCTATCATTAACATCATAACGTTCTACGCCATAACCAATAGTTTTTTTACCTGGGGTATACACTACTGTGGTATTAATGTCAAACTGTTTTATTTCGGAGGATATCCCCGTTGGAGAGCTGGGGTCTATATAATCTAGACTAAACTCTTCTGGCAAGGCAGAACTTAAGGTTCTAAAGGCACCACCAATTTGAAAACGGAGGTTTTTTACGGGTTCTATTTCAATACTTGCCACTGACAAGTTAATGTTAGTAAGTCTATTATTGTTACCTACAGAGACCAAACTAGATGAAGCTAAACTTCTACCTAAAACATCTGTAGTACTAGTTAAACTAAGACCTAGCTGTTCAATATCTCTTCGATTACCACCAGAAAGTATAAGTCTGTTTTTTCTGTCTAATAAAAACTTGCCTGAAACACCATATTTGAATTTTTTATCATCAAAACCGTAGGCGGTATACGCTTCAATACGCCAAGGGTCATTCTGATTAAAAAACGTTCGGAAACCACCGCGTACGCGTATACCCTCTGCATCATTTATACCAAAAGTGCTGTAGAGGTCTCCAATGTCTATGTTCCATTTATCAATTTCAATATACCCTGATGCTAAGACACTCGCTATATCATAATAGGTTCTAAACTTAGGTACTGTTTTTAAGGTGTCTAAAAGTTTAAAAATTCCAGACTCATCCTCATTCAATTTTTCTAAACGAGCATTTGTCCAGAAAATACTGTCTTGTTTGAATACTCGTGGGTCATAAGGGTCAGACTCTGCTTTGTAAAAATCTTCTGGTCTTTTTAAATCAAAAGCATAATTATCATATACCGTTGTTCTTTTACCATTTACACCCCTAGATTTTTCTTTTTTAGAAAAGGCAAAATCGCTCAACATATAATCTCGCTTCAAAAGAAATACAGAATCGCTAATTACATCAAACTCTTGTTCAATATAGATATCTTTTACCCAGTTGATATTAGCACTTTTAGTTACTTCAAGGTTTATCTTTTTTACTGCATAAGTGGTGTCGTTAACCCAAAAATCACCTTTAAACGTAAGCTCGTTTTTTCTTCGAGGATAATAAATAATGTTGTAACACCACTTATCGCCTATAAACGTACTATCAGAAAGCACGTAATTATAAACATCGACCCCAGTTTTGGATAACGGACTAGTAAAACTTTTATCAAAGAATTTTAAATAGTTATTGTAAATATTATAATCTGCGTATAAATCTTCTACAAAAGCTGTTATAGCTTGATTACCACTAAAACCTGAACTCTTGTTACCCAATACATCTTCTTTGGTAAGATTTAAGTTGTTGTCACCATAAACTTTTGAAAAAACTTCGTTTAGAAAAATTGGCAAATAGGTTTTACCTGTAATTCTGGAAGTATCAAGGTCTTCAAACATAAATTCTAGCCCCTTAAATACTTTGCTTTTTATTAAGGCACTATCTATTGTATTTAAGTCAAACTCAACCTTCTCATACTTATCATACTGGTAACTCTGGTATTGATAAACTCCATTCTCTCTTTTTTTGGCCCATATTTTTTTAAGTATATCAATTGCTGGGTTATTTTTTTTGGACTGTTTACCCGTATATACCACCACCTCTTGAAGCTGTTCAGCAGATTCTTTTAAAGCAATTTCAAGATTATAATTTACCCTAGAAGCAAGAGTAATTTCTTTGGTCTCATAGCCAATAAAAGAAATTTCAATAGCCCCGTAGGTGTTATCTGACTCATAGTAAAACCGACCGTCATCATTGGTTATGGTACCTTCAGATGAATTCACAAAAATGACATTTGCGAAGGGAATTGGGTTACCAAAGTCGTCTAAAACAATACCCTCTATTTTTGTTTGAGCAAATAGAGCAATAGGTAATAGTAAAAAAAGGAAAAGGAACTTCTTCATGTAAAGGGTAGCAAAACCTAATTGGCTTTGGGTTTGAAATTGATTTTGATTACAGCGTAGCTTTGTGCAATAATTGTTCCTATTAAAAAAAAACCTCGCTAACTCAGTTAATTGGTTTAGCGAGGCAAATATAAGTTTGATAATAGAAATTACCCTTTGTATAACACTTTCTTAACGGCTTTTATAACATCTTCACTGTTTGGTAACCATTCTTTAAGTAAAACTGGAGAATATGGAGCAGGTGTGTCTGCCGTATTTAGTTTCACAATTGGTGCATCTAAATAGTCAAAAGCTTTGTCTTGAACTTGATAAATAATTTCTGTAGCTACGTTACCAAATGGCCAGGCCTCTTCCAAAATAACCATTCTATTGGTTTTCTTTACAGAAGCTATGATGGTATCGTAATCCATTGGTCTTACTGTACGCAAGTCAATAATTTCACAACTAATACCTTCTTTTTCTAATTCATCAGCAGCTTTATACGCTTCCTTAATTATTTTTCCAAAAGAAATTATGGTTACATCATTACCTTCTCTCTTTATATCTGCTACTCCAATAGGAATAGTGTACTCATCTTCTGGAACCTCACCTTTATCACCATACATTTGTTCAGACTCCATAAAAATAACTGGGTCATCATCTCTAATTGCTGATTTTAAAAGTCCTTTAGCATCTGCAGGGTTAGATGGCACTACAACCTTAAGACCAGGGCAATTAGCATACCAGCTTTCAAATGCTTGTGAGTGTGTTGCCGCTAGCTGACCCGCCGAACCTGTAGGCCCTCTAAATACAATAGGACAATTAAACTGACCACCACTCATTTGGCGAATTTTTGCAGCGTTGTTTATAATTTGGTCTATACCAACTAATGAAAAGTTAAAGGTCATAAACTCAATAATTGGTCTATTACCAATCATTGCAGAACCCACACCAATACCAGCAAAACCTAATTCAGAAATAGGGGTATCAATAACTCTTTCTGGGCCAAATTCATCTAGCATACCTTTAGATGCCTTGTAAGCGCCATTATATTCGGCTACTTCTTCACCCATTAAATAAATGCTGTCATCCTTACGCATTTCTTCTGACATTGCTTCGGCTATTGCCTCTCTAAATTGTAATGTTTTCATAAGATGTATTAGGTATAAGACCTTTTTTTTGCAACCACAAAAATAGGAAAAAACAGTACATTTATAAGTAAGTAATTGAGCAATTAAAAAGAAAATTTATTATGCATGCATAATAAATTTTAGGTTTTTATTATCTTTGAACCAACAAAAACTAGACTTATGAAGATATTGGTTTGCATTAGCAATGTACCTGACACGACTTCAAAAATAAATTTCACGGAAGGCGACACAAAGTTTGACACAAATGGTGTTCAATTTGTTATTAATCCAAATGACGAATTTGGCTTAACCAGAGCCATGTGGTTTAAAGAAAAACAAGGCGCTGCGGTTCATGTTGCTACAGTAGGTGATGCTTCTGTTGAACCTACTATGCGTAAAGCATTAGCAATTGGAGCAGATGAAGGCATTCGTATAAATGCCAATCCTACAGATGGCTTTTTCGTTGCAAGACAATTAGCCGAAGTTGTAAAAAAGGGAGGTTACGACCTTGTTATTTGCGGTAGAGAATCTATAGATTATAATGGCGGTATGGTACCTGGCATTCTTGCCACTTTATTAGACATGAACTTTGTGAACACTTGTATCTCTTTAGAGATAGACGGCTCATCAGCTAAAGCAGTTAGAGAGATAGATGGTGGTAAAGAAACCCTGGAAACCAACTTACCATTGGTAATAGGTGGTCAAAAAGGATTAGTAGAAGAAAGTGACCTAAAAATACCTAACATGCGTGGTATTATGATGGCGCGCAAAAAAGCATTAAACGTGGTAGAACCTGTTGATGCACCAACTATGACTAATGACCAAAAATTTGAAAAACCTGCTCCAAAAGGTCCAGTAAAATTAGTAGATGCCAGCAATGTTGGCGAATTAGTAGAATTATTACATAACGAAGCAAAAGCCATTTAAACATGTCAGTACTAGTATATACAGAGACAGAAAAAGGAAATTTCAAAAAAAATGCTCACGAAGTAGCTTCGTATGCTTATGAAGTAGCTTCTAAAATGGGCGATACAGTAACTGCGGTGGCATTTAATGCTACCCAGGCAGAGGAATTAGGAAAATATGGAGTAGCCAAAGTGTTAACTATTTCTGACGAAAAGTTTGAAACATTTAATGCCAATGCTTATGCCAATGCTATTGCTCAAGCAGCAGAGGCTGAAGGTGCAAAAGTGGTAATCATAAGTTCAAGTGCGGATAGTCGATTTTTGGGCGGTATTCTAACTGCCAAATTAAATGCGGGTTATGTGCCTAATGTGGTAGCTGCCCCAGAAAGTACAAGTCCTTTTATTGTAAAAAGAACAGCTTTTAGTAACAAAGGATTTGCGAATACTGAAATAACTTCTGAAACAAAGATAGTAGGAGTATCAAATAATGCCTTTGGCGTTGTTGAAAATGAAACCTCCGCAGGTGTGGAAGCCTATTCACCAAATATTAATGATAATGACTTCTCTACTAAATCTGTAGATGTTGACAAGGTTGTTGGCAAAGCAACGATTGCTGATGCCGATGTAGTTGTATCTGGCGGTAGAGGACTTAAAGGTCCAGAAAATTGGGGCATGGTTGAAGAATTAGCTGATGTTTTAGGCGCCGCTACAGCGTGTTCTAAACCAGTTTCTGATTTAGGTTGGAGACCACATTCAGAGCATGTGGGGCAAACTGGCAAACCTGTAGCGAGTAATCTCTACATAGCCATTGGAATTTCTGGAGCAATTCAACATTTGGCTGGTGTGAGTTCATCTAAAACCAAAGTTGTAATTAATAATGACCCAGAAGCACCTTTCTTTAAGGCAGCAGA
Source organism: Croceivirga lutea (assembly GCF_014235875.1). Classification (GTDB taxonomy): domain Bacteria; phylum Bacteroidota; class Bacteroidia; order Flavobacteriales; family Flavobacteriaceae; genus Croceivirga; species Croceivirga lutea. The sequence goes on from NZ_JACJUK010000005.1 coordinate 166,525, forward strand.
CTATGGTATTGTAGGCGATGCCTTTGAAGTGGTTCCAGAGCTAATTGAAAAATTAAAGGAATTTAAGGCACAAAACGCTTAGTTTTTTGTTAATTTGTCCTTTTGAGGAGGGCTGTTCAAAATGATGCAAAGTCACTCTTTTGAACAGTCTTTTTCTATTTTAGAGGGATATGAGTTTAGTGAGATTAAAAATTAAGGGTATTTCCTATAGCCAAACACAAAATGGGGCGTACGCTCTTATTTTAAATGAAGTAGATGGTGATAGAAAATTACCTATTGTCATAGGAGCTTTTGAAGCCCAATCCATAGCAATTGCACTTGAGAAGGAAATAAAACCTCCACGACCGCTTACACACGATTTATTTAAAAATTTTGCTGACCGTTTTAATATTGTCATCAAGCAGGTAATCATTCATAAGTTAGTAGATGGGGTTTTTTACAGCAGTATAATTTCTGAAACCGAAGAAAAAGAAGAAATTATAGATGCAAGAACAAGTGATGCCATTGCTTTAGCTTTACGCTTTAACGCACCAATATTTACCTACAAAACCATTTTAGATAAAGCTGGAATTTTTCTTAAGTTTTCTTCTAAGGATAAAGAAGGAGATGAGGATGATAGTATTATGGTTAATGAAATACTTCAAGAAGGTGAAACCGTTGAAATTAGTGCTGACCCTTCTGGCGGCTACAGAGAAATGACACTTGAAGAATTAAACAAAGAGCTAGATAGTGCTGTTGCCAATGAAGATTATGAGAAAGCAGCCAAAATTAGAGACGAGATTTCTAAAAGAAGCTAAGCAACCAACCTTTCATGAAAAAATATACATTTTTAATACTCTTACCATTTCTGCTTATTACATATCAGGTTACCGGTCAAGAGCCACAAGCTATTTCCACCGCGGTTGATTTAGTTCCCAATCAAGGTTTTAGTATCAACAGCCTATGGCGAGGTGTTTTAGGTATGGCGGTATTGGTCTTTGTTGCATTCTTATGCAGCAAAAACAGAAAAGCAATCAATTGGAAAATGGTTGGTGTAGGTCTTGGTTTGCAACTATTAATAGCCATCGGAGTACTTAAAGTTCCGTTCGTTAAATTGATTTTTGAAAGTATCGGAAAAATATTCATCAACATTCTTGACTTTACACGAGCAGGAAGTAAATTTTTATTCGAAGGTCTTGTAGTAGATATGGATACTTTTGGATACATCTTTGCTTTTCAAGTATTACCAACAATTGTATTTTTCTCGGCCCTCACCTCTGTATTGTTTTATTTAGGAATTATTCAAAGAGTAGTAAAATGGCTAGCCTGGCTACTTACTAAATCTTTAGGAATTTCTGGAGCAGAGAGTCTTTCTATAGCAGGTAACATCTTTCTAGGGCAAACCGAAGCACCATTACTTATTAAAGCCTACTTAGAAAAAATGAATAAATCAGAAATCCTTTTGGTTATGATTGGTGGTATGGCAACAGTGGCAGGTGCTGTACTAGCTGCATACATAGGATTTTTAGGTGGTGATGATGAAGCGTTACGTTTGGTTTTTGCAAAACATCTTTTAGCAGCTTCGGTTATGGCTGCACCTGGTGCTATTGTAATTTCAAAAATTTTGTACCCACAAACGGAGGCAATAAATACAGAAGTTGAAGTTTCCGCCGATAAAATTGGTTCCAACTTTTTAGATGCCATTGCTAATGGAACCACTGAAGGTTTAAAATTAGCAGCAAACGTTGGTGCTATGTTATTAGTTTTTGTAGCCTTTATTGCAATGATAAATGGTATTCTAGGTTGGGTTGGTGATTGGTCCACATTAAACGAATGGGTAGCCGCAAACTCACCTTACGAAAAGTTTTCCTTAGAAGCCGTTTTAGGAACCGTATTTGCCCCTTTAATGTGGTTAATTGGAGTAAATAATGAAGACATTATGCTTATGGGGCAACTACTTGGTATTAAGTTGGCAGCCTCAGAATTTGTAGGCTATATACAATTAGCAGAATTAAAAGACTTAGCTTCATCTACAAGATTCACCTATAATAAATCTGTAATTATGGCCACCTATATGTTGTGTGGTTTTGCAAATTTTGCTTCTATCGGTATACAAATAGGTGGTATAGGTTCACTTGCCCCAGGCCAACGTAAAACATTATCAGAATTTGGTTTAAGAGCTGTACTAGGAGGTACATTAGCGTCTTTAATTTCTGCTACAATTGCAGGAATGATTTTAGGGTAAAATTGGTTAAATTCTGAGATAAATAGGAAAAACTTTTAGGTAGTTAATAAATAGTTCATAATCCAAAAGTTATAAAGTGTTCTTCTTTTCAATTTCCTTTTAAATTTGAAAAATTTAAATAGCAGCTTCCATTTGGGAGATTGAAGAGGGAGATATGAAACAATACCACGACTTATTAAAGCATGTCTTAAAAGAAGGCAATCAAAAAGGAGATAGAACAGGCACTGGTACATTAAGTGTTTTTGGGTATCAAATGCGATTTAATTTGCAAGAGGGTTTTCCTATGGTTACTACTAAAAAATTGCATTTAAAATCGATTATCCATGAACTATTATGGTTTTTAAATGGAGATACCAATGTTAAATATCTTCAAGATAATGGCGTACGTATTTGGAATGAATGGGCTGATGAAAATGGTGAGTTAGGTCCGGTATACGGTCATCAATGGCGCAACTGGAATAGCGAAGAAATAGACCAGATTAAAGAGGTTATTGAAACATTAAAAACCAATCCTAATAGTCGTAGAATGCTAGTATCTGCATGGAACCCAAGTGTTTTACCAGATACTAGTATTTCATTTTCAGAAAATGTAGCTAATGGTAAAGCTGCTTTACCGCCATGTCATGCTTTTTTTCAGTTTTATGTTGCAGATGGTAAATTAAGTTGTCAGTTATACCAACGTAGTGCAGATATTTTTTTGGGTGTACCTTTTAATATTGCGAGTTACGCCTTATTCACTTTAATGATGGCCCAAGTTTGTGGTTATCAACCCGGAGATTTTATACACACTTTTGGTGACGCCCATATTTATAATAATCATATGGAGCAAGTTGAACTGCAATTAAGTAGAGAACCTAGAGCGTTACCAACCATGAAATTGAATTCTGAGGTAACTAATATTTTTGACTTTAAATTTGAAGATTTCACTTTAGAAAATTACAATCCACATCCACATATTAAAGGTGTTGTTGCGGTGTAAAACAAAGCGCTCAAACAAATGTTTGAGCGCTTCTAACATCTAACTGAATTACGAACATTAAGGGGGTCGTAAGCCCCACACTTCTCATAGCAATTAATTCCGCGTAACGGTAATAGAGTTAGATAATCCATAGAGGCCTTGTAGTTCACTAATATTATTTCCCATTTCTAGTCCGGTTAAACCATCTTCATATCGCATATACCAGATAAGACATACTCCTGCTCCTGCGCCATCAAAATCTACCCCTTCTACCGCTGCTAGGGTTGGAGGTATACCTAAAATAGTACCTTGGTCATCGGTAATTATCCAAGTTCTATTGGTACCAGTAGCTGAAGTAGCATCTAACATAATGCCATTTACCATATCTGGCATTCCGTCAACATTGAAACTAAAAGGACCACCAGAGATTACTCCTGCGTTAGGATTACGGTATACACGAATACTATTAGACAATGCAAAGAATCCGTCCAAGTTTGCTGCATTTTCACCAGCTATTAAACCTGTTAACCCATCTTCATAAGTAATATGCCATATTAAGCAAACTCCAATACCAGCTCCATCAAAATCTACACCTTCAACAGCATCCAAAGTTGGTGGTAAACCTAAAATGTTTAATTCTTCATCTGTAATTACATATCCTTGATTACTTCCTGTAAGTGCAGTATCATCTAAATTAATACCACTGACCATGTCTGGGGTACCATCAACCGTAAACATAAAAGGCCCACCAGATAAGGTTCCGGCGATCAGCGCATCACGGTTAACCGTTACAAAATTTGAAACCGCGAAAGAACCCTCCAAACTATCTAAATTACCTCCAGATTCTAAACCTTCTAATCCTGTGGAATAGGTTAAATGATAGATATAACAAGAACCTACCCCAGCACCATCGAAATCTACACCCATTACAGCATCTAAAGTTGGAGGAATTCCTAGAATATTTTTATTATCATCCGTAATTATGTACGTCTGATTTTCTCCGTTCAATTCAGTGTCATCTAAGGTAATTGCAGATACCATATCTGGATTGCCATCTACTACAAAATCATACGGACCCCCAGTCAATGAACCAGCATTTAACGCTATCCTGTCTACAACTATAAAATTTGACAATGCAAATTCACCGGTAAGGTTATCTAAATTTTCACCAGAAGCTAAACCATTAAGACCAGTAGAATATGTTAAATGATAGATATAGCAAGAACCTACTCCTGCGCCATCAAAATCTACACCCATTACAGCATCTAAAGTTGGAGGAATCCCCAAAATGTTTCTAGAATCATCTGTAATTACATAGGTTTGGGTTTCACCAGTTAAATTAGTGTCATCTAATGAGATATTAGCAACCATATCTGGAATCCCATCAACCACAAATTCATAAGGGCCTCCTGATAACGTTCCAGCATTTAATGCTCCACGATTAACCATAATGAAATTGGATAGGTCAAACTCACCACTTAAACCATCTAAATTTTGTCCAGCTTCTAAACCAGTCAGTCCAGTTTGATAAGTAATGTGATAAATATAACATAGTCCAATACCAGCTCCATCAAAATCTACACCTTCTAGAGCTTCAAAAGTTGGAGGAAGCCCTAAAATATTTCTTGAATCATCAGTTATTACAAAAGATTGTACGTCTCCTTCTCCATTAAAATTGGATAAAGAAATACCACTAACCATATCAGGAACTCCATCCACTACAAAACTAAAAGGGCCACCACTCAAGGTACCAGCATCAAGTAGTAAAGGGGTATCATCATCTGAATCACTTTCACATCCTACAATAAAAATTAGGGCCGCTAAGCTTACTAAAATTGTTTTTACGTTGTTCATCTTGCTGTGTTTTAAAATTTTGATTCAAAGGAATTTAGAAGTTGTTGCAAAATGATCACAGAAAAGTAAACTTTTGTAAACATCTGATTTATTGTTAGTTAAGTTATATTTTATAGCATTAAGCAATGTTTTTGATTTTACAACGACGAATTATAAACATCACTGTAATGTCTACGTGAACTTTTCGTGATAGTTCAATAGTTAATTTGTATTCAATGAAAAATGTTTTAGTCATAGAAGATGATGCTGAAATAGTTCAGTTGTTAGAAATTCATCTTAAAGATTTAGGTTGTTCCACAGCCGTGGCCAATAGTGGAACCACCGGTTTATTAAAAGCTATTGAGTTACAACCAGATTTGGTGATTTTAGATGTAATGTTACCAGAAATGGATGGCATAGAGGTATGTCAAAAAATAAGAGCGAACAATATTAAATCTCCAATAATGATGCTTACCGCTAAATCAGAAGAGATTGATAAAGTTTTGGGTCTAGAGGTTGGTGCAGATGACTACTTAACTAAACCATTTAGTGTTCGAGAATTTATCGCACGAGTAAAAGCAATATTTAGAAGACAAAAAATGAGTGGTGTAACTCAAAATAATGGCATTGTCGGGAGTCCACTTCAATTTGATAATTTGAGTATAGATATAGAAAAAAGAAAAGTAAAAGTAAACGAAGAACGTGTAGAATTATCACCAAAAGAATTTGAATTATTGGCTTTATTATCTGCAAATCCAGGCAAAAGTTATGATCGCGCCAAATTATTGAATATGATTTGGGGATATGACTTTAAAGGATATGAACACACGGTAAACTCCCATATTAATAGATTAAGGTCAAAAATTGAACCAGATATGGCGCATCCCAAATTTATTCTAACCACCTGGGGTGTAGGTTATAAATTCAATGAAGAATTATAATTGTCAATTACTATTCTAAAAAAAAATGTCTAAGTCAAAGAAATGAAAAAGAAATTATTTTCAAATAAGCTTATCAAAAAATTGATGCTTGCCTTTATTGTTGTTCTCATTTTAGCTGGCTTAGGTTATACTGGTGCAACCCTATATTTTTCCAATCAATATTATAACGAAACCACACAACGTTTACACGCCAATTTAGCACAGGATTTAATTGATGAAAAGTTTGTAAACGAAAGTCCTATAGATAGCGTTGGTAATGTAAACAAAGCGTTATTTGGTGATATTATGCATGATATGATGGCGGTTAACAAAGCCATTGAAGTCTACTTATTAGATACCAAGGGTAACGTTCAGTATTCTGTGGTTCTAGACCATAGCGACCCTGATAAAACGCAAGAAAAAGTCTCCCTAGAGCCTATTACCAATTTTATTGCTAATAAGGGTCAACGTTATGTTTTAGGAGATGACCCCCGAAACAAAGAGGAAAAAAAGATATTCTCAGCAGCAAAATTCGAGAAAGGTGGAAAAGAAGGATACATTTACATTGTACTAGCAGGTCAAGATTACACCAAAACCAAAAGTTTGTTATTAAATGGCTATTCTCAAAAATTGGGTTTAGGCATTTCCATGTTAACTTTGGTATTCGCTGGTATTTTGGGACTGTTTTCAATATGGTATTTAACCAAAAACTTAAGAGAAATTAATTACGCTGCAGAACGTTTTCAAGAAGGAGATTTGCAATATCGTATAAATGAAAACGAAAAAACAGATTTAACCGGTCTTGCTCAGACATTTAATAGTATGGCAGATACCATTGTGAGTGATATGGACCGTATTAAATCTTTAGAGAAATTAAGAACCGAACTTATAGCTAACATTTCTCATGATTTACGCACTCCTTTAGCTATAATTCAAGGGTATATTGAAACGTTGCAAATAAAAGATGAGCATCTTACAGAAGTTCAACGCAATAATTATTTAAATAAAATTAATTCTAGTAGTGAAAGGCTTTCTAAATTAATTGGTCAGTTGTTTGAATATTCAAAATTAGAAGCTAATCAAATTCAACCAGTAAAAGAACCATTTTTAATCTCTGAACTTGCTAACGATATTCATAGAAATTATCAAATGTTGGCTGCTAAAAAGCAAATTGATTTAAAACTAGAAATGGCTGAAAAAACGCCATTAGTGTTTGCCGATATCTCTTTAGTAGAAAGAGCTATTCAAAATTTAATGGATAATGCTTTAAAATTCACACCTGAACATGGTGAAGTAGTAGTTAGCATTAAACCTTCTGTAACAGATGTTGAAATAACAATTAAGGATTCTGGTCCGGGCATTGCTAAAGAAAATCAACATTTGGTATTTGAAAGATACCGTCAAACTAAAACTGGTAAAGAAAAAGAAGGTGCAGGTTTAGGCCTTGCTATTGTTCGAAAAATTATGGATTTACATAATGCGAGTATTAACGTTCTGAGTCAACCCAATCAAGGGACCGCATTTAGTTTTAGCCTTCCGGTGTATCAATTGGGTTAAGTTTTTATTAAGACCTGCAACTAACTTGAGGAATTAATTACCTTTAGTAAAATCTACACTTTAATGATACTAACAGCTTCTTTGTTAGACCTTTTTACCGAAACCAGACAATATACCGAACGTATTTGTGAACCCCTAGAGATTGAAGATTATGTGGTTCAACCTATTGTAGATGTTAGTCCACCTAAATGGCATTTGGGCCACACCACTTGGTTTTTTGAGGAGTTCATTTTAAAGAAATACGTAAAAAATTACAAACTATACAGTGATGATTTTGCCTTTGTCTTCAATAGCTATTATGAAACTATTGGTAAAAGAGTTGTAAGGTCTGACCGTGGTAATTTAAGTAGACCCTCTGTGAATAAAGTATACCAATACCGAAAATATGTTACCCAAGCAATTGCAGAATTATTTATGCAAGAGCAGTCAGAAGAATTAAATTATTTATTGGAAATAGGTATACATCACGAAAAACAACATCAAGAATTACTCCTCACCGATATAAAATATATTCTAGGCAACAACCCCCTATTGCCCAAATACGCAGCTACTACAAATGAATACCCAGTAGAAAATCATGATAGAAATTGGATATCAATTTCTGAAGGGCTTTATAATATAGGTCATAAAACAAACGATTTTTGTTATGACAATGAATTAGGTAGACATCAAGTCTATATTCCTTCTTTTGAAATTGCGAACAAACTTGTGACCAATGCTGAATTTGCGGCATTTATTGCCCATGGCGGCTACCAAAACTTTGAGCTATGGCATGCAGAAGGGTGGGATTGGGTTAACCAAAACAAAATAACTGCACCTTTATATTGGCATAAGATTAACGGAAAGTGGCATTATTACAGCTTAAACGGATTACAAGAAATAAAAAGTGAAGCTCCTGTTACACATATTTCTTACTACGAAGCTTTTGCTTTTGCACAATTTGCGGGCAAGCGTCTACCTACAGAATTTGAATGGGAAATAGCTCAAAAACATTTTACTTGGGGTAAGCGTTGGGAATGGTCATCATCAGCATACCTTCCCTACCCTAATTATAAAAAAGCCGATGGCGCTCTAGGTGAATACAATGGTAAATTTATGGTTAATCAGAAAGTACTCAGAGGAGGTTCCATAGCTACTCCTGGTAGACATACCAGACACACTTACCGTAATTTTTTTCATCCTCAATTAAGATGGCAATTTACCGGATTACGATTGGTAAAATAATAAAATTATATGCACGAAAACACTATACAGCTTACCCAAACAGAATTTGCAAAAGAAATAAAAGAAGGTCTTACAGCCTTTCCTAAATATTTATCATCTAAATATTTTTACGATGAAAAAGGAGATGCTCTTTTTCAAAAAATAATGGCCTTGCCAGAATATTATTTAACCAATTGCGAATTTGAAATTTTATCTACCTATACTAAGCATTTAGCAGAATTATTTTCAAAAGACGATTCAACTTTCAGTCTTTTTGAACTTGGCGCAGGAGATGGAAAAAAGACCAAAATTCTGTTAAAGTATTTAATAGATAACAATTACAATTTTGATTATAGACCCATAGATATAAGCTCAAATGCGTTATCACAATTAAAATCATCTATAAATAAAGAAATACCGTCAGTAGTAGTAAACCCAATTCAGGGCACCTATTTTGACACTTTAAAAACCATAAAAGACGAGCAACAAAATAGAAAAGTAATTCTCTTTTTAGGTTCTAATATTGGTAATTTATTGCACAAAAATGCAATAGCTTTTCTGCATCAACTTAGAGCCGCCATGCATAAAAAAGATTTGTTATTGATGGGGATGGACTTAAAAAAGAATCCACAAACAGTATTAGATGCTTACAATGACCCTACTGGAGTAACAGCTGCCTTTAATAAGAATATTTTAAACCGAATAAACAGCGAGTTAGGTGCCAAATTTGATGTAGAAAAATTTAAACATTGGGAAGTATATGACCCAGAAACCGGCACAGCTAAAAGCTATCTAGTGTCTACTTGTAAGCAGTCTATTTTTATTGAAGAATTAGAAACCGTAATAGAATTTGAAGCTTGGGAAACTATACACACTGAAATTTCACAGAAGTATGACGACCAAACTGTAGATTGGCTAGCAAAAGCGTCTGGTTTTAAAGTAATAGCAGACTTTTGTGATTCACAAAGTTACTTTAAAAACTACATTTTTCAACCCTTGTAGAAAGGTTCTGGCAGTTAAACTACCAGAACCCATAGTTTATTTATACCACAAGAACAGCATTTTCTGTACCCGCGTAGTCATTCCACTGATAACGGTCAGCGGCCTCATCGTTTACATAAGTTGAATCAACGATATATCTAAATTCATAATCGTTATCGGCAGGTAAATCAAACGTACCTTTGAAAGTTCCGTTCTTTAATTTTTTTAACTCGCTATTTTTTGGATTCCAATTATTAAAGTCTCCAACCACTGAAACAGATTTAGCTTCTTTTGCAGGAACACTGAAAGTTACTTTACAAACAGGCTTACTTTTTAAATACTTTTTTTGAATTGACATGAGAGTAATTTTTTACAAAGGTTAGTAAAATAAGTGCTAAATAAAGACAGGTAGTAATACTTATTTTTAGTCTAAACAATTAGTTGTTAAATTACTATAAAGTATTCAATAGAAGTAGGTTATAATTGAAAAATTAGAATTTAAAGAATATTAATTAAATGCTTTTTTAACCTGTCTAAATCTTCCAAAGTATTATAAAAATGAAAGCTAAAACGAACCCCTTCGCCACGTTGTGCACAAAAAATATTTTTTGCTTTTACCTTTTCAAATTGTTCAACTGATAGCTTTACATTAAAAATGGTGGAATGGCATTCACGACCTTCGGTCAAAGAATTTAAAAGGTTTAATTCAGAAAAAATAGTTTTCGCCTTTTTAGAAAGTTCATGGTTGTGGGTATCTATTACGCTGATGTTTAATTTAGACAACCATTGTATTGAAAACTTTAAGCTACCAAAATTAAAAGAATCTAGATGACCAGGTTCTAAATATTTAGTAAACCTTATAGCATCTTTTTTTGAAGGGTCTCCATTTACTGATGCACAACCAATAGACTTAAGGTTAAAAAAAGCTTTTGCATTTTCAGAAAATAAAAAGAATCCGTTACCAAATCCAGCAATTAACCACTTATAGCCGCTTACCCCCAACACATCAATACCTGAAGCACTAAAATCAAATTCATACATACCACAAAACTGAGTGCCGTCAGCAACTATTAAAAGATTCGGATACTCGGTTTTTAACCGTTTTAAAAACTTAGGAGATATATAAAATCCTGATTGCCAATGCACAAGACTTAGCACAAATATTTCTATAGAATTATTTCTGATACTTTCAATTATCCTTTCTTCAACATCAACCGAATAATCCACTAAAAACGTTTTAAAATCTCTATTAATTACAGGCCAATCAACCGAAGGGTAATCTTGATTTAACAATAAAACATTTTTATTAGGTTGTAAACCTTCTAAAAGAAAATTCCATCCAATAGAAAAGTTTGGCGTTAAGGCCACTAAAGATGCATCACAAGAAAAAAAGTCACCAAGCACCTTTTTGGTCTCACCTAATAAACCCATACTTTTCATTTTCATTTCGGCTCCTCCAATTAGATAATCTAAATCATGATGTTGCCTCCATTCAAGCAAATCCTCATAGAGCAAACCAGAAGTTGCTGTATTGGCGTAAATTCCTTTATTAAGTACCGGAAATTGTTTACGAGCAGCTTCTAAGGTTGTATTCATGGGCTTGTTTTTTAAATTATCTTTGTTTTAAAGATAGGTAATCATGTTTTTTAAAAAGAAGCAAAAGTCTGAAGTTAATATTGAGCAACATGAACTTTTAGAAAATGCGCAAAAACGAATTTCACAAAAGAAAAGACTCTTTACCCATTTTGTAATCTTTTTAATTGGTAGTGTTTTTTTAATCTTAATCAATAAGATTTTAAAATATGGTGAATCTTATGATTGGTTTATATGGGGTATTACCGCTTGGGCATTTCTCTTTTTAATTCATGTTTTTAATGTATTTGTTACGCAAAAATTTATGGGAGTTGCCTGGGAACGTGATCAACGCGAAAAACTAGTAGCCAAACAAAAACAACGAATTGCCGAAATTCAAAAAGAAATTGAAACCGAATTCCCCATCTCTAAAATCAATAAAAAAAAAGAGCTTTGAGTAAATTAATAATTATTGCTGCCGCTGCAGAAAACAACGCATTAGGAATAAACAACGATTTACCTTGGCATTTACCCGATGATTTTAAGCGATTTAAACAATTAACCAGTGGGCACAAAATACTAATGGGTCGTAAGACATTAGAAAGCTTTCCTAAAGCTTTGCCCAACAGAGAACATATTGTAATAACACGCGATAAGAATTACCAACCAAAATTTGATTGTATTGTTTTTAACACCATAGAAGAAGCTATAAAGTATGCCCAGCAAGATGATGTTAGCTTTATTATTGGTGGTGGAGAAATTTACAAACAGGCTATGGATTTAGCCACGCATATTGAACTTACAAGAATACATGCTGAATTTGAGGCAGATACATTTTTCCCTGCAATTGATTTAGGAAAATGGAAAATCGTAAAAGAAGAGCATCACCCAAAAGATGATAAGCATACGTTTGATTTTACCTATCAAACCTTTGAACGCATTAGTTAGAAATCTAAATAAGAAACTTCCGCATTTTTATTAGTATCTACTATTGTTTTGAGCAGATAGGGGTTTTTATTGCTATAAAAGTAATGGGTTACCTTCGCTGAATTAGTATTGTCAAGATTTTGTTGCTGCAAAATACTTTTTGTTTGTTTAGCCACCGCAAAACCTGAATCTATTATTTTTACCTCTGGAGGAAGTATTTTTTTTAATACAGGAATTAAATACGGATAGTGTGTACAGCCTAAAACTAAGCTATCAATACCTTTTTCTAACATTGGTGTGATGAATGTTTTAAGTAACTCGTAGGTTTTCTTTGAATTTACGCTACCTGCTTCTACTAGCTCCACAAGACCGTTTCCTTCTTGTTCTATAACTTCAATACCAGAGGCGTATATTTTACTGGTATTTTGAAATAAGCCACTAGATAATGTTCCTTTAGTAGCTAATACACCTACCTTCTTGGTTTTGGTATTTAATGCTGCGGGTTTTATAGCAGGCTCAATACCAATAAACGGAATATTATAATTAGCTCTAAGCTCTTTGATAGCATTTGTAGTTGCGGTATTACAAGCCACCACTATTAGCTTACAATTTCTAGCTAAAAGATATTCTACATTTTTGGTACTAAGTTCAATAATAGTTTTATTCGTTTTTAAACCATAGGGAGCATTAGCACTGTCTGCAAGGTAAATAGTAGATTCGTAAGGTAAGAGACGATTAATCTCTTTCCAAATGGAAGTACCACCTACTCCTGAATCAAAAATACCAATAGGGTTATTACTCATATTTCAACAAAAAACCGCTGATTTCTACTTTACGAAGATACCAGCGGTTTAAATTTATTTACTAAGGTTTTTTAGAAACCCAATTCTCTTTTAACGTCAGGTAATAAATCTTTTCCTTTGAAAACAATTAATCCTAAACCAGGGCTAGCGTCCATAACATAGTCGAAACCTTGAGCAGCAGCTACCTTTTCTATAGCTTCTTTAGCCTTAATTGAGATAGGCTCGAATAGTTCACCTTGCTTCTTTTGCATTTCTTGCATTGCAGCGTTACGTGCATCTTGAATGCTTTTTTCGTAACCTTGTAACTCTACCGCTCTTTTGTTATTTTCTTCTTCTGATTGAGAAGTAGCCTCATTAGAGTATTGTGTGTATTTGTTACGAAGTTCTGTTACAGAACTTTCAATATCTGCACTATAAGTTTCTTCTAACTTTTTAAGCTCGGCTTGCGCAGCTTTCATTTCAGGCATTTCTGAAAGTAACTGCTGTACATTAATATGAGCTACTTTACTCTGCGCGTTGGTAAACGAAGTTGCCGCAACAAACATCACCAAGGCAACTACAAGTTTGAATCCATTTTTCATAATCTGTGTAACTTTAAATTCCAGTTTTAATTAACGTTTAGTATTTATTATTGATTCGTTGAATCCTTTTTTTGTTCTTTAGCCCTTTCTACTTCCTTCTCTTTTCTCTTTGCTTCTCTTTCTTCTAGCAATTTCTTTCTTCTTTCCTCGTAGGCCTTTTTACGTTCTTCACGTAATTTTAATTGTTCTTCTCTTCTTGCTTCAATAGCTTTTTGTCTATCTTCTTTCGCAGCGGCTGCTTGCTCCTCTCTTTCTTGAAGTGCTTCATTCACCTCTTCTACATCTTGAGATTCTCTATTTTGAAAATCTTTTAGTTTATTGTCAAGATTTTGCTTCTTTTTAGAAGCACTAACTTTTCTTGTACGAGCAATTTCTCTCAAAACCAAGTCACTAACATCGTGTCTTTGTTCGGAATACAACATTACAACATCTGCTGATTTATCAAAAATAAAATCATATCTTTTATTTGCACCTATTTTCTGAACTTCATTAAAAACCTGGTCTTGTATAGGCTGTATTAATAGCTTTTTCTGAAGTACCAAGTCTCCCTGTGGTCCAAAACGGTCTTGTTGATAATCCAACATTTCCTTTTCCAAAATTTCAATTTCCTCTTCTCTTTCAGCAATTAGCTCATCTGTTAAGAGTACTTTTTCAGCCATAAGGTCTTTTTTCATTTGCTCAACCTTACTTTGCATTAACTCAATCTCTTGCTTCCATTTAGCAGCTTTGGTATTTAGCTGTTGCGTAGCATCTCTATATTCTTCTACATTTTCTAGAATATACTCCATATCTACATAACCAATACGAACACCTCTTGCTGATTGTGCGAATGTTAGCGCACTAAAAATGAACGTTGTAATTAAAGCTATACTAATCTTCATCCTAATTACGATGTTTATATAGAAAATATCGTGCCAAAAATACAACTAATTTAAAATGAATTAATTACGAATTTAAGTAACCGCTATTTTCTGTGTTAAAACTGTTGACCAATGATGAAGTGTGTTTGCCAACCACTGGGTCCATTACCCGCAGATGAAGGATTTAAGTCTTCGTCAAAACCATATCCGAAGTCAATACCCAATAGTCCAAACGCTGGCATAAATATTCTTAGCCCCACTCCAGCCGATCTCTTTAACTGAAACGGATTAAAGTCTTGAAAATTGTTGAACGAATTACCAGCCTCAAGAAAACTTAGCATATAAATAGAAGCCGAAGGTTTTAAGGTTAATGGGTAACGCAATTCCATTGAATACTTATTATAAATAGTTCCCCCATCTTGCTGTACATTGCCCGTAATTGGGTTTGTACTAAAAGGTGTTAAAGAACTGTTTTCATATCCACGTAACTGCACTACATCTCTACCATCAAGTGTAAAGTTTCCTAAACCATCACCACCCACAAAAAAACGCTCGAAAGGTACATCACCAATATCACTATTGTAGTTACCTAAAAAGCCAAATTCGGCATTTGTTCTCAAGACTAGTTTATCTACTAATCTGGTGTACCAATCACCTTTAAACTTAACTTTATAGTACTCTAACCATTTAAAACGTTCTTCTTCTATTTCTTGTAGCTCGTTAGTTTCTGCTGTAGTTAATACGGTACCATTTTGCGCAGACTCTGTTAGTTCATCACTTCGTTCTTTAAGCGCCTTAAAATCTTTATTCCCAAATAATGAATACGGTGGTGTAAACTTTGCGGTAATTTCAAAATTTGAACCTGTCATTGGAAAAATTCTACTTGGCCCTTGAGAACTTCTAGAAACTCCAATGGTATAAGCCAAAGAGTTTGAACTACCATTACCAAAATTAAAAAGACCAATGTTATAGTCATTAAATTCGTAAAGTTGGTACCCTAGAGAATGTGAAATTGTAAAGAAATCGTCTGGCCATTGCACTCGTTTTGCTAAACCGGCAGATATACCTGTTATAGAAAAACCCCTGTCTTTATTTACGTCTATTTGGCCGTTGTTACTGAAACTTGATGCAAACTGTTGTGTTCTAGAAAACGATAAGTTAAAACGAACTGGTTTTTTACCACCTAACCAAGGCTCTGCAAAATTTAAACTGTATACTCTAAATGTTCTACTGGCTTGTAAGCGTAAAGAAAAGGTTTGGCCGTCACCCATTGGCACTGGTTTATACGCTTCACCATTAAATAAGTTTTGTATTGAAAAGTTTGAAAAAGACAATCCTAATGTTCCAATGAATCCGCCACCGCCATAACCCCCTTGAAGCTCAATTTGGCTAGAACCAGACTCTACTAAACTATATTTAATATCTACCGTACCATCATTCGGATTCGGATTTTCAATATCAGGAGCAATTTGCTCAGCATCAAAGAAACCAAGTTGACCTAATTCACGCACTGTTCTAACAATATTGTCTTTACTATATTTTTGACCTGGCTTTGTACGTAATTCTCTAAAAATAACGTGGTCATTAGTTTTATCGTTACCTACAACGGTAATGTGATTTAAGAAAGTTTCTTTACCCTCAATTATTCTAATTTCAAAATCAATAGTATCATTTACGGCTGAAACCTCAACTGGATTTATTTGAGAAAACAAATAACCGTTGTTTTGGTAAAGGTTTGTAACATCTTCAGCATCTGGTTTTGTATCATCGGCAATTCGTTTTTTTAGCAATACACCATTATACGTATCTCCTTTTTTGATACCTAAAACTTGAGATAATTGCCTATCTGTGTACACCGTATTACCAACAAAATCAACTTCTCCGAAGTAATATTTGTTACCTTCTTCTAGTTTTATATTTAAAGCAATATTGTTATCATCTAACTTTACAAAAGTGTCTGATAGAATTCTTGCGTCTCTAAAGCCTCTTTCTGCGTAAGTATCAATTAGATTATCTAAATCTTCTTCGTAATCTGCTTCAATATATTTTGATTTTTTCCAGAACCTATAGAATTTTTTCTGCTTTGTCTTTTTTAAAGATTTTCGAAGTCTTTTTGAAGCAACTTGTGTGTTGCCGTCAAAAGTTATTTTCTTAATCTTTACTTTTTCACCTTTGTTTATATTAATGACCATGCTTTCAGCATTAGTCTCTGAGGTGTCAACTGCTGTGGCAATGGTTACTTTTGTATTTAAAAACCCTTGCTTTTTATATTTATTTTCTAAGTAAGACTTTGTGTTGGCAATTAAACTTTCAGTAATTTTCTTACCCTTTTTAAGGTCAGTATCATTGAGAATATCATCGACTTTTCTACCCTTTATACCATAAACGGTAACGTCTGTTAAGGTTGGTCTTTCGGTAATATTTAATTCTAGAAATATTTTATCACCTTCTATTTTAGTTACATAGAATTGAACATCACTAAACAATTCTAGTCCCCAAAGTTTTTTAATAACCGCAGCTGTTTCTTCACCAGGCACCATTAATTCTTGCCCAATACGTAAACCTGTATAGGTTTTTACAGTCTGCTCGTTATAACTTTTAACACCAGTAACTTCTATACCGCCTAAAATATATTTCTTGGCGTTTTCTAACGATAATTCTTGAGCAATAGTAAAATGCCCAATAAAAAAAGTAATAATAAATAATGGGATAAGTGGTGTAGTTCTTTTAATTCCCTTAGCTAAGTTGTTCACTTGTCTTTCCAAATCTTCGTTCCCTTTTTTGGTAACTGATAATAGCCTCAACTAGATGCTTCTCACTAAAATCGGGCCAAAATACGTCAATAAAATATAATTCTGCATATGCTATCTGCCAAAGCAAAAAATTACTTATTCGATGTTCACCACTAGTTCGTATTAAGAGGTCAACATCTGGCATGTCATGCGTGTAAAGATGCTCATTTATAAGGTTGTCATCAATATCAGTCGGCGAAATTAGGTTATTTTTAACTTTGATTGCAAGGTTTTTAACAGCAGAAACCAATTCATTTCTTGAACCGTAGCTTAAAGCAAGGGTTAAAACCATGCCTTTATTTGTTGCTGTTTTCTCAATAACCTCTTTTAATTCTTTGGCCGCTTTAGAAGGTAAAGCATCTAAATTTCCAATAGCATTAAGTCGAATATTATTCTTTTCTAAGGTCTTAAGTTCTTTACGTAATGATGAAACTAGAAGCCTCATTAGTGTTTGAACTTCTATTTGGGGTCGTTTCCAATTTTCTGTTGAAAAGGCGTAGAGTGTTAAATACTTAATGTTTAAACGCGCACAATTTTCAACGGTTTTTCTAACAGCTTTTACACCATTTTCATGGCCAAAAACCCTTAGTTTGCCTCTTTCTTTAGCCCATCTACCATTACCGTCCATAATAACGGCAATGTGTTTGGGTAAATTATTCTGATTTATTTGGGTTAGGTCTAGCATCTTTTACTCAAAACAATCCTGACAAGGCTTGCGACCAAAAGTATAGGTTAGAGTTATACCAGAAAACACGTACCAGTCATCACTGAAAAAATTTCCAAATCGAAATTGTTCAAAATTTGAACCTTCAGGATTGCTAGCATCTAGGTTATCTGTAAATGTATATCTAGCCCCAACTTCTGCTCCGAGTATAAAAAATTGACTCAGACGATATTTGGCCCCAACTGTCATTGGTATTGCAAAACTACCATCTTTTTGGCCAATATCCTGAATTTGTGCTGCATCAATATAATTAAAATCGTATCTAAAGTATGTTAACCCTGTATACAAATAGGGTGTAAAAGCAGGTCCTAGCTTGTGTAAATTGTATTCAACAAAATTTAATTCTAAGCCTAAAGAATATTCTAAAACACTGTTTTCTACCCGGTATCTTCGTTGTTGTCTAGCGGATTGACTCGACTTTGAATCATCCGCAACAAAGTTACCTTTGATAACACTAGCCCTAAATGCATATCTTTTAGCTTTATTCCATTTAAAAATACCGCCAAAAGCAATGCCAGAAGGAAGCACATAATTTGTTCTACCAACATCACCAATCATATTAGTGCCACCGCCAAAAAGACCAATTTCATAGGTTTGACTATTAGCACTAACACCTATCAAAAATGTTATTAGCAGTGCATAAAATGTTTTCATTGCTGAAAATTTACCCGATAAGTATTTTGGGATTTTACCTGTATTCACCATCATAAATGTTCTGCATTCTAAAACAAGATTTTTACCTAATTATTGTCTTAACAACTTAATTACGTTTGTCTTGACCCCACAGTAATTTATTTCTAATGGTTTTTAAGAAACTTTCAGATTTATATTCGACCATTTTAATAGAGAAATTGGCCTTTTTAATTTTAATTTCTTTTCCGTTTGGTATGGCAGCTATTCTAGAATCTAGAGAGACCAAATGATTTTCTTCTCTACCAGAAACCACTAATCTAATTTCAGTATCATCTGGAATTACTAATGGTCTTGCACTTAAATTATGTGGTGCTATTGGTGTTAAAACTATTGACTTTGTAGTTGGTGCTATTACGGGCCCTCCACAACTCAAAGAATAGCCAGTTGAACCAGTTGGTGTTGAAACAATTAAACCATCTGCCCAGTAAGAGGTTAAAAATTCGCCATTTAAATAGGTATCAACCGTAATCATAGAAGTAGTGTCTTTTCTACTTACTGTGATTTCATTTAAGGCAAAATTGAGTTCTTTAAATTCTTCGGTATGATCACTAATGCCAATTTCAACTAGACTTCTTTCTTCAATTGAAAATTTTCCGCTTTGAAATTCAGTAACCACCTTTCTAACTTCATTTTTGTCGAAAGTGGATAGAAAACCCAACCTACCCGTATTCACCCCAACAATGGGTATACCCAAATCTGCTACATAAGTTACTGCCCTCAACATAGTTCCATCACCTCCAAAACTAACAAACAAGTCAAATGAGGAATCTAAACCTTTGTGTTGCGTAAATTTTTGAAAATTACCCAGTGCAAGAGATTCAGCTAAATAATCGTAAAAATTAGCTTCAATTAAAACCTCTGCAGCTGCTTTCTTCAGTTCGTCTAGTAGGTCTAATACCGGGGCTATTTGTTGCCCTTCGTAAACCTGACCATATATAGCTACTTTCATTCTAGACATTCAAATACTTCTCTAAATAAGCTGACCGTTGTTTTAAGTCTTCCAAGAATTGGTCATCAGTATTTCCAAATTCTATATTGTAGTTGTAGCGTCTAAAAGTTTGCGTTACCTCATTTAAATTAGAAGCTCCTATTTTTAGGGTAATATGTACTACATCATTTTGACTATCAGAAATAAAAGCGCCTAAAACTTTAGTATTATTACTTTCTACAATTTGAGCCACCTCACTAAAAGAATAGTCTTTTATACCCTTTGACACTACTAAAATACCTCCAGGTTCGGTAAAGAAAGGAGTTCCTATAAACTCAGAAACCACATGGTTTAAATCATAATAACCTTTAACTAAACTATCTTCATCTAAAATGGGTAAAATGTTAGCTTCATTTCTTGCAAACTTTTCCAAAACATCTAACCAAGACGTTTCTGCTGTTACAAAAAACGACTCTAAATCATATCTAAATTG
The DNA here is from genome assembly GCF_014235875.1 of Croceivirga lutea. Taxonomy (GTDB): domain Bacteria; phylum Bacteroidota; class Bacteroidia; order Flavobacteriales; family Flavobacteriaceae; genus Croceivirga; species Croceivirga lutea. Next base: position 186,574 of record NZ_JACJUK010000005.1, read on the forward strand.
CTCTATTTTTTGATGAGACTCAAAACAAGCAAGGTCATTTTCAGATAATAACCCAATAAAGATATTATTCTCTGTTACCGCAACATGTGAGTATGTAGTTTCAACAAAAAAGTCGATTACCTTAGAAATTGAATCATTCAATTCAAATACCGGAAGCGTTGTTAATATGTGGTTTTGGATGTTCATAGCGCCAAATATTCTGCAAATTACAAATTAACCGTATCAAAAGCTGTGCCCAGTTCGTATTTTTGTGAACTGTTATCCCATAAAAATAGCTATGACCAAACTGAGCGTTAACATCAATAAATTGGCTACGTTGCGAAATTCTAGAGGAGGAAACGTTCCAAATCTTTTAAAATCAGTTCAAGACATTGAATCTTTTGGTGCGCAAGGCATCACTATTCACCCAAGACCAGATGAACGACATATTAAATACCAAGACGCTTTAGACTTAAAAAATGTTGTAACCACAGAATACAATATTGAAGGTAACCCTATACCCAAGTTTATAGATTTGGTTTTAAAGATTAAGCCCACACAAGTTACTTTAGTGCCAGATGCAGAAGACGCTATTACTTCTAATGCGGGTTGGAACACTGAAAAGCATTTAGATTTTCTAAAGGAAGTAATTGAAACTTTTAAATCTAACGGAATTCGCACCTCTATTTTCGTAGACCCCGACACCAAAATGGTTGAATGCGCTGCTAAAACTGGTACAGACCGCATTGAATTATATACTGAAAGTTTTGCCCATGCTTTTGCAATGGGGAATAAAGAAGGCATAATTCCATTTACAAAAGCCGCCGAAGTTGCCAACAAATTAAAATTGGGCATCAACGCAGGGCACGATTTAAACTTAGATAACATTAAATTTTTCAAAGAAAATATACCTAACCTATTAGAAGTATCTATAGGCCATGCATTAATATGTGAGTCTATCTATTTGGGACTAGAAAATGTGGTTAACATGTATATACATCGATTAAAATAATGGAGATTTTACATTCAAACATACTAGGCACAGGTGAACCATTATTAATTCTTCATGGTTTTCTTGGCATGTCTGATAATTGGAAAACATTAGGCTCTCAATATGCAGAAAACGGTTATCAGGTTCACTTAATAGACCAACGTAACCATGGTAAAAGCTTTTGGTCAAATGAATTTGACTATCAAATTCTGGCAGATGATATGAAAAACTACTTGGATTATCATCAATTAGAAAAAGTTTGTTTGATTGGCCATTCTATGGGCGGTAAAGCTGCCATGCAGTTTGCCTGTTCTTATTCAGATAAAGTTAAAAAACTAATTATCGCAGATATTGCCCCTAAGTTTTACCCCCCTCACCATCAACAAATTGTAAATGCTTTAGCCGTATTAGATTTATCTCAACTTAATTCCAGAAAAGAAGCTGATGAAGCCTTAGCAAAAAATCTTAAAGACTTTGGGATTAGACAATTCTTACTTAAAAATTTGTATTGGGTTGAAAAAGGAAAGTTGGGGTTTAGATTTAATCTAGATGTTTTAAAAGAAAAGATGGAAGAAGTTGGTGAAAATTTAATCAACTCAGAAATATATAGAGGGGACACTTTATTTTTACGAGGAGATAAATCAGAATACATTTCTAATAGTGATTTGAGCACCATAAAAAATTACTTTCCAGATGCGTTATTAGAAACCATTGACAATGCAGGACATTGGCTGCATGCAGAAAATCCAAAACAATTCTTTGAACGTACCATAAATTTCCTAAAAAGTTAAATTTGGTTATTATTTATTATGCATGCATAATTTTTTTACCGTAAAAATTGCGGGTATCGCAATTTTCACATAGATTTGGTTACAAAGGATTAACATAGAATTTAACTTAAACTAAACTCAGAATAAATGAAAAAAATGTTCTCCCTGCTAGCACTTAGCAGTCTAGTGTTGATTTCATGCCAAGAAGACGATGTAGTGGCAGATGACCCAATAGTGCAGGAAGACCCAGTAAATTATACCAGTGGTTCAGCAGATTTCTCTAATTATGTATCCATAGGTAATTCTTTAACAGCCGGTTTTTCTGACAATGCTCTTTTTATATCTGGGCAAGAAGCATCTTTTCCTAATATGCTAGCAAGCAATTTTGCACTAGCTGGAGGTGGAGCGTTTACCCAGCCATTAATGGCAGACAATCTTGGTGGACTTACTCTTGGTGGTAATCCCATATCTGGAAATCGTTTAATATTATCTTTTGCTTCTGGCAGTCCAACTCCAGTTCCAGTAAGTGGACAAGGTTCAACAGAGGTATCAAACAATGTAGGAGGGCCTTTCAATAATATGGGCGTTCCGGGAGCTAAAAGTTATCATTTATTAGCTCCTGGTTATGGCAATGTTGCAGGTGTTGCGGCTGGGTTAGCTAATCCGTATTACGCTAGAATGGCGACAGCAGCTGACGCCACTGTTTTAGGAGATGCAGCAAGCGTTGGCGCAACTTTCTTTTCACTTTGGATTGGTAATAATGATGTTTTAGGTTATGTAGTTTCAGGTGGTTCTGGGGTTGACCAAATTGGCAATCTAGACCCAAGCACATATGGTGGTTCAGATATTTCAGACCCAAATGTTGTAGCTGGTTCCATAGATGCCATTATTCAAACAATGAAGGCTAATGGAGCAGATGGTGTTATAGCCAATATTCCAGATGTCTTAACTATACCTTATTTAAATACGGTACCTCACAACCCAGTACCTTTAGATGCCGCGACCGCTACATTGTTAAACGGAGCCTATGCAAGCTACAATCAAGCATTATTAGCATTTGCCACAGATCAAAACCCTTTAGGAACGCCATTAATTTCTATGGAAGAAGCACAACAACGCACCATAAGTTTTGAGGCAGGTGAAACCAATGCTGTAGTAATTATTGATGAAGATTTAACAGATTTAACCGCAATAAGTCCTGCATTAATAAACATGCGTCAGGCTACTGCAGAAGACAAATTAGTTTTACCATCAAGCGCATTTATAGGAACGCTAGCTAATGAAGCTGATCCAACATCTATAAATGGTGTAGCCATTCCTTTAGCTGATAATTGGGTACTTACGCCTCAAGAGCAAGAAACAGCAGCTTCAGCAGTAATAGCTTTTAATGCAGTTATAAGTAATTTAGCAACAGCTTATGATTTGGCATTAGTAGATGCTAACAGTCTGTTATTAGAATTAAACAGCACTGGCTTTGTTCTAGCAGATGGTAGTGTGGTTACTGGCACATTTGGTACTGGTGGTGGATTTTCATTAGATGGTGTTCACCCATCACCCAGAGGTTATGCAATTATAGCTAATGCCTTTGTTGAGGCTATTAACGCAAAATTTCAATCTAATTTACCCGGCGTTAATCCGTTAGATTATACGGGATTATATCTAGAATAAATTAAAGAAAATACTATATTTACAGGGCATCCTAACGATGCCCTTTTTTTTTATGAAATTTCTTTTAAGAATATTATTAAGTGCGGGAGCCGTTTTAATACTAGCTAACGTTCTACCCGGAGTAACAGTAACTTCTTTTACAGTAGCTTTAATTGTTGCTATTGTATTAGGGTTATTAAACTTTATTGTTAAGCCTATTTTGGTCATCCTCACCTTACCAATTACCATTTTAACTTTAGGTATATTCTTATTGTTCATAAACGCGATAATAATTCTGCTTGCAGATGCTTTTATTGATGGCTTTGCCGTAAGCAATATTTGGTGGGCAATTATTTTTAGCCTTTTGCTTTCATTCTTACAATCTATATTCTTCTCACTTTTAAAAGAGGACAAAAAATCATAGTTTCTTTATTGATTTTCAGGAGCATAAAAACTTGCTGCATCAAAGAAAATGCACTACTTTTGCCATCCTTTTTTAAAATCAATTTGTAACGATGAATATCACCAAAGAGCAGTTAGATGATTTAAACGCAATTGTAAAAGTTGCTATTACCAAAGATGACTATGAAGACAAGGTGAACAAAATCCTTAACGACTATAGAAAGCAGGCAAATATTCCTGGTTTCAGAAAAGGACAAGTTCCAATGGGTTTAATCAAAAAACAATATGGTAGGGCTGTATTAGTAGATGAGGTAAATAAGCTTTTACAAGACAATTTAAACAAATACCTTACCGAAGAAAAATTAGATGTTCTTGGTAACCCGTTACCTAAACCACAAGATGATTTTGATTGGAGTGATGAAAATTTTGATTTTGAGTTTGAATTAGGTTTAGCACCTGATATTGATGTAAACTTAAAAACAAAAAAAGCAATAGTTAGCTATAAAATAGTTGCTGATAAAAAAATGGTAGACGAACAAGTAGAGCGTTTACAAAAGCAATATGGTAAGTTAGTAAACCACAATAAAATTGCTAAAAACTTTGAAGTTACTGGTACCTTCAAAAACGAGGCTGAAGAAATAGACAACAAAACAACTATTGAATTAGCAAAAGTAAAAAGCAAGAAAGCCATAGATGCTTTAGTAGGAAAAACTGTAGGCGAAACAGTGAGTTTAAAAACTAAAGGTTTATTTACTGAAGATTATTTACTTGCTTCTACATTAGGTATTGCATCAGATAAAGCAGAAAAATTAAATATTGACGTTGATTTTACAATTGAAGAAATTAACGAAAGAGAGTTAGCAGAATTAAATCAGGAATTTTTTGATAAACTATTTGGTGAAGGCAATGTTTCTTCTTTGGAAGAAATGAAAACTAAAATCAAAGAAGACTCAGAAAAACAATTTGAACAGCAAGCTGACCAAAAATTATTGAATGATATTACTGAAAAACTAATAGAAGACACAAAGTTTGAGCTTCCTGCTGCTTTTCTTAAAAAATGGATTCAGGTAAGTGGAGAAAATCCACTAACAGACCAAGAAGCTTCAGAAGAATATGAAAAATCAGAAAAAGGTTTACGTTATCAGCTAATTGAAGCACAACTAATAAAAGACAACGATATAAAAGTTGAATTTGATGAGTTAAAGGAATTTTCTAAAGGTTTCATCAAATCTCAGATGGCTCAATATGGCCACACTAACCCAACAGAAGAGGAGTTAGAAAATGTTGCTATGAGAATCATGAGTAATCAAGAAGAAGTTAAGCGTATTTCTGAACAATTAATGAGTCAAAAATTATTAGACCTCTATAAAGAAAAAGCAAATCTTAAAACTAAAGAGGTTTCTTATGAGAACTTTATAAAAGAGGCTTACAAATAGCATTATAAATAATGAGTATCTTTACGGTTCTGAAAAATAATATTTTCAGAACCGTTTTTTTATTTAAGAACTGCTTAAAATAGCTATGGATTACGCAAAGGAATTTGAAAAATTTGCCACTAAGGACCAAGGGGTAAACAGTATGTACTACGATAAATTAATCAGTAGCATGTACCCTGTAAGTATGACACCGAACATTATTGAAGAACGACAAATGAACATTGCCGTTTTTGATGTATTCTCAAGATTAATGATGGATCGTATCATTTTTATGGGAACTGGTATTAATGATCAAGTGGCTAATATTATACAAGCACAGCTTTTATTTTTAGAAAGTACAGATGCTAACAAGGATATTTCTATCTACATTAACTCACCCGGAGGAGGTGTTTATGCCGGTTTAGGCATCTATGACACCATGCAATTTATTAAACCAGATGTTGCCACAATTTGCACTGGTATAGCCGCATCTATGGCAGCGGTATTATTATGCGCAGGACAAAAAGGCAAAAGAAGTGGATTGCCACACTCTAGAGTTATGATACATCAACCTTTATCAGGTGCTCAAGGCCAAGCTAGTGATATTGAAATTGCAGCCAAGGAGGTTTTAAAAATTAAAGACGAATTGTACCATATTATCTCAGAACATTCGGGGCAAACTTTTGATAAAGTTTATGAAGATAGTGACAGAGATTATTGGATGAAAGCGCCAGACGCCAAGGAATATGGCATGATTGACGAAATTTTACAGCGAGAAAGAAATTAATTAAGATCTTGCAGGTTTAATTATATCCCCCGAAAAACATAAATATGGCTAAAGAGAATTTAGAGTGTTCCTTTTGTGGTAGAAAAAAACCAGAAACCAATTTGTTGATTGCTGGTTTAGATGCACATATATGTGATCGCTGTATTGAACAAGCCTATAGTATTGTTGCTGAAGAGTCAAAACAATCTAAAAGTAATGACCTTTCATCAGAGTTGGTACTAAAGAAACCAATTGAAATAAAGGAGTTTTTAGACACATTTGTAATTGGCCAAGAACGCACAAAAAAGGTAATGTCTGTTGCCGTTTACAATCACTACAAAAGATTATTACAACCAAAAGGTAAAGACCAAGATGTAGAAATACAAAAGAGTAATATTGTAATGGTTGGTCAAACGGGTACAGGTAAAACATTAATAGCCAAAACTATTGCAAGAATGCTTAATGTACCTTTAGCTATTGTAGATGCTACGGTACTAACAGAAGCTGGATACGTTGGAGAAGATGTTGAAAGCATTTTAACTCGTTTATTACAAGCAGCAGATTACAATCTAGAAAAAGCCGAGCGTGGTATTGTTTTTATAGACGAAATAGACAAGATTGCTCGTAAAAGTGACAACCCTTCTATAACAAGAGACGTATCAGGTGAAGGTGTTCAGCAAGGTTTATTAAAATTATTAGAAGGAACCACGGTTAATGTTCCACCTAAAGGCGGAAGAAAGCATCCAGACCAAAAATTCATAGAAGTTAATACTGAAAACATTCTCTTTGTTGCTGGCGGTGCTTTTGATGGTATTGATAGAATTATTACTAAACGTTTGAATATGCAAGCCATTGGTTATAGTGCTTCTAAAGCAGAAGATAACTTAGACCAAGAAAACTTGTTACAATACATTATTCCGAAAGATTTAAAGGAGTTTGGTTTGATTCCAGAAATAATTGGACGTTTGCCAGTATTAACACATATGAATCCTTTAGACAAGAAGACCTTACGTGCTATTTTAACTGAACCTAAAAATGCAATAATAAAGCAGTACGAAAAGTTGTTTGCTATGGACAATATTTCTTTTAGCATTACAGACCAAGCTTTAGACTATATTGTAGATAAAGCCATAGAGTACAAACTTGGCGCACGTGGTTTACGATCTTTATGCGAGGCAATTTTTACAGATGCCATGTTTGAATTACCAAGTACAGAAGACCAAGAATTTAAGGTTAGTAAAGCATATGCAGAAGAAAAACTCTCCATGGAGACGATTAAAAAATTAAAAGCTGTATCATAAAAAAAAGAGGCCAATAGCCTCTTTTTTATTTTTTTATCTAAAGAACTGTTACGTTAAACAGCTTTCTTAACAGCTTTGCTTAGTAGTTGACCACAAACCATATCAATAATTTTCTCATCAGTATACATTTCATGGCCAAAATTAGATACGTAGTCTAGCTCAATTCCTAATTTATCAGCCCATTCATTATTGGGAGCAAATTCATCATTACCACCATATAACAGGTTAATCTGGCAATTTGGCTTTTCATTTTCTAAGCGAATTCTTGTAGCCGAAACAAGATTTAAAGACTTTACTGGCAAACCTTCTAAAGCAGCTTTATAAGCAATGGTGCCACCAGTGCTAAACGCTAAAATGTGAGTGTCCTCAGTTACCTTTTTACGTAAATGCGCTACGGCGGTATCAATACCTCCGTTAACAAATGCCTTGTGTAAATTCTCTTTTGAACCCACTAACTCATTAATACCAGCCAATTGTTGACAGTCAAAAAACTCGATATCATAATATTGCTGAAGGTATCCAAAATAAGAGGTAATCCAGAGGCCTTTCTTAACCCCCCACATATCTGAAAGTATTACTAGTTTTTCTGTCATAATGATTAGAATTGTAAGATTTGAGTGACAAACATGACACACAAACGAGGCTTTTCACAAAATATTGGTTTAACTCTTTATTATTTCGATAAAATACCAATATTTAACGAAAACGTTTTCGAAAAACACCATTACCTCTTGTTAAACTAGAGTTTTACTTTGGTTTAACAGCAGTAATTCTTCAAGGTGGGTACGCTCATTAGATAGTCGTGGAATTTTATGTTGACCTCCTAATTTATTTTTAGACTTTAGCCAGTCATAAAATAATCGTTCTCTTGCTACATGAACTTTAGGCATACGCAAAGTTATGTTGTTATACCGTTTAGCTTCATAATCAGAATTTAAGGCTTTAAGTGCATTATCTAGAAGTTCTATAAAGTAATTAAGATTATCTGGGTGCTTGCGAAATTCAATAATCCATTCGTGTGCTCCTTTTTCATTGTCACGCATAAAAATTGGAGCCACGGTATAATCTTTTATCTGAGCACCTGTTTTTTGACAAACCTGTTCTAAGGCTTCTTCGGTATTTTCGATGATTAGCTCTTCACCAAAAGCGTTAATAAAATGTTTGGTTCTTCCTGTAATTTTTATTCGGTAAGGCCTTAATGAAGTAAAGCGAATAGTGTCTCCAATTTTATAACGCCAAAGCCCTGCGTTAGTGCTTATAACCATAGCGTAATTCACTCCAGTTTCTACCTCCCAAATAGGAATTGCCTCCCCATTTTGATGGCCTATTCCACTTAACGGAATAAATTCATAAAAAATTCCGTAATCAAGCATTAACAACAATTCATCAGAATGGTTGCAGTCTTGCATAGCAAAGAAGCCTTCTGAGGCATTATAAATTTCGTAATAATTAAATTTTTTTCTTGGCAACAACTTTTTATACTGCTCTCGATAAGGAACAAAACTTACACCGCCATGAAAATAGACTTCAAGATTTTCCCATATTTCAAAAAGATGATTTTTACCTGTAGTCTCTAAAACTTGATTTAATAAAACCAACATCCATGAAGGCACTCCAGCCAAGCTAGTTACATTTTCTTTTATACTTTCTTCTATTATAGCTGTAAGCTTTTCTTCCCACTCACTCATTAAAGAAACCTTATTACTTGGCGTACTGCTAAACTCTGCCCAAAGTGGCATATTATCAATTAAAATTGCCGACAAGTCTCCAAAAAAGGTACCATTGTGCTGGTATAGTTCTTTACTCCCCCCTAAGCGCAAACTTTTACCTGTAAACAGCTGAGAGTTTTCATTATTGTTAAGATACAAACACAATAAATCTTTGCTTGACTTGTAATGACAATCTTCTAAAGCCTCAGAACTTACAGGAATGAATTTACTTTTGGCATTAGTGGTTCCACTACTTTTTGCAAACCACTTAATTGGTGTGGGCCAAAAAATGTTATGCTCACCTCTACGTGAACGTTCAATCATTGGAGCTACAGTTTCATAATCTACAATTGGTATTTGTTCTTTAAATCGTTGATATGAAGAAATATCTGAAAACCCATATTGCTTACCTAGCTCAGTGTCAGTAGCAAATTTGACCAATTGCTGCATAACCTCTTGTTGCACATTGTCTGGGTATTTCAAAAAAAGTTCTATTTGATGGTACCTTTTTTTGAGAAGCCATGAGGCAATACTATTAAACAATGGTATGGGCATTTTAGGTATCTTTAGCTGGTACTAGCTAAAATAACCATATTTTTTTTCTTCAATACTAAAATACTATGCTTTACGAAGGCGTTTTACGCAAGATGAGGACCGAAATGGGTTCACCAATACAATATTACCTCATATTTGAATCTGATTTTTTAAACGTAAATCAGGCATTAGACAAAAATTTAAAAATCAATTTTATTAAATATCAATGCCTTAACTGCGGATTAGATAAAAAAATCTATCGTCAAGGCTTTTGCCAAAGTTGCTTTTTTGAAACCCCGCTGGCAGGAGATTGGATAATGAAACCAGAATTAAGCACGGCGCATTTAGATAAAGAGGACCGAGATTTGGCCTACGAAAAAAAAATGCAATTGCAACCACATATTGTTTATTTAGCAAATAGTAGTAATGTAAAGGTTGGAGTAACGCGTAAAAGCCAAGTTCCTACAAGGTGGATTGACCAAGGTGCTCATGAAGCTATTGAAATTGTGGAAGTTCCTAATAGATACTTAGCCGGAATTACTGAGGTTGCCTTAAAAGCGCATGTAAGTGACAAAACCAGTTGGCAAAAAATGCTCAAAAATGATATTAAAGATTTAGATTTAATTGAATGGAGAGCCAAACTAAAACCTTATATCCCTGAAGAAGCTTCTGAATATTTTATAGAGAATAACACAGAAACTAACATAGAATTTCCAGTTCTACAATATCCTGAAAAAGTAAAAAGTTTAAATCTCGAAAAAACACCAAGTTACCAAGGATTATTAAAAGGTATTAAAGGACAATATCTAATTTTTGAAGACCAGACCGTGTTTAATGTGAGAAGTAACGAAGGATATTATGTTGGTATCAACATTAGTTAATACCGTAAAAGACTAGTATTCTTAATTAGTAGAATCTTTTTTCTTTTTACCTAATAAACCACCTAAAATACTGGTAGCAGCATCTTTTACCTTATTATCCTTTTTACTAACAGAATCTTTTTGGATAGTATCGTTTTTAGTTCCATTTAATATTCCACCCACGACGTCTTCTATTTTAGTATCTGAGGTTTCTGCGCTTGTAAATGTGCTGTCTTTATCTGCTTTAATTAAATTATTCAATAAATCTTGGGCTTTTTCTTTACCCTTATCTTTTAGTTTTTGCTTTTGTATTTCTACAAGTTGATTGGTTAACTGCTTAACCCCAGAAGTTAAATCAGTGCTAACACTTGGGCTCGTATAATTGCCACCTATAGCCGCTGTAATTGGCACTGTTAAATTCTCAATAGTTTCATCATCTATCTGCCCTATAAGTTTATTTACCTCAGCACCCAAGTATTTTGCTGGCACATCTAAAACAGCTTCATATTGCAATTGAGCATCAAATGTATGACTCCCAGAAACATTAATAATAATGTCTTTATACTTTAAAGAAAAGGGCTTTACATTGACTTTACCATCATTAAATTGAAGAACTGTTTTTATATCCTTTAAATCTAGCTTCGTAAAATCTATGAAATCCAATTTGCTATCTAAAGCGTTTAACATTGGCTTATTTGCTGCGGTAATTTCTGTGCTTAATAACTCCGCCAACAAATCTCCAGATAGCGAAGCTAAATTAACCGTTAAATCATCTTTTAAATTACCAGAAAATTTTACGGTTGAGTTTAACTTACCTTCAAGTGCATTGGCCACGGGAGCTAAAACTTTAAACATTTCTATGGCTTTAAAAGATTCTGATATTTTAAAACCATCGATACCCAAATTTAAATCGAATGTAGAAGTAGCCTCTTTGGTAGAAACTGCACCATTGACACTCATTTTACCATCAAATAGTTCCGAAGTAAGATTTTCTAAAGTTGCCACTTGGTCTTTAATTCGTAATCGGCCATTTACATTCTTTAAATTTAAATTGTCATACACCACATTTTGGGCTGTTGCATCTACTGTAGCATTCAAAAAAGATGGTATGGTAATACGTTCATTAGCAACTGTAGTATCTTCTTCTTCATTTGAAGACGGTAAATTTTCTTCCGATTCAGTTACCATAAAATCGTTAATTGAAAAGGTATTGGATTGTAATTTAAAATTTCCTTCAATGTCCTCATTATTAAACATATACCCCAACAGATTGGTTATAGTACCATTAGCTTTAAAATCTGAATTACCTGTTTTGCCAGTAAATGAATTTAATGTTACCGTTTTAGGATTAAAACTCAGGTTAGCGTCTTCAATATCTAAAGGTTGTTTTAGTTCAGCAGACTCATAATGAAAATTCTGCAGACGAGCACTACCGCTAGTTTGGGTATTTTCATATTTTTTATTTTCTACAGAAGCCATATCAAAAGCGGTAGTTAAATCTGCTGTTAATAAACCAGATAAGTCTAAATCAGCCGGTACCGGGTAAGCTTTAGATAAATTGTTCAAATTAATGCTACCATCAGCATGTAAATTAACTTTAGTGTTGCCTAAGAGGTCTCTAATTTTTGATGTAAGATTAAACTTGTCATTATCTATTTGAAAACTTAATCTGTCTACATTTACATAAGTGTCTTCTGTGATACCAGTTTCATTATTAACTTTTACATCAATAAATACATTTTTAACTGCTTTAGGTAAATCAGGATATTTAAATGATGCGTTTGTTGAATTCAATTTAATAGTAAACGTAGGAATATGGGTGTCATCAACAATACCTTTAAAAGTACCATCAACTTCAAAATTTCCTGAAGTTTCTACATTTTCAATATTCTTAGCATATGCTTCAGGAATTACTGCTAAAAAGTTTTTAAAATCAGAAGACGGGGTTTTAAATGAAATGTCAACTTCTTGACTGTTCTCATTAACTTTTACAAAGCCATCAAAAACCAAAGGCAACTGATTAACCAAAGCTTCATTTTCTAAGAACGAATATTTGTTTTGATTTAAATCTATTCCCAATAAAGCTTTTAAGGCAACCTTGTTTTTGTTTAAATACTTTACACTGTCTAATTCAAAAGACACTAAAGCATTAGTCTGTGTCTGTAGCTTAGAATCTTCTAAAGATAAGTCTCCTGTACCCGTGTGATTCATTTCAGAAACGACTAAATGCATACCCGTAGAAAAATCATCATAAACAACTGATGAGTTAGTGATTGAATAAGATTGTAGGTCTAAGTTAAAATTAGTGGATTCTTCATTAGTTTGAGAAGTTGCCATTTCTTCTTCAATGGCTATATCATAATTAGCATTAGCTTCTTCATCAACCTTTATGTGAATTTTTGCCTTATCAAGAGAAAGTTTTTTTATTGCAATGGGTTCTTCTGCCGATTTAAACAATTCTTTAATAGACATATCTAGCTCAATATGGCCAGCTGAGAATAGTGTATCACCTGTAAATGGTGCTTTGTTCACCAAAGAGACAGCTTTTAAATCTACGTTAGCATTTGGGAAACTTTTTAATAAGCTCAAATTGGCATCGTCAAAATCTAGTGTGGCATTAATATTCTGGTTTACTTTATTCTTAATAATATCAGCAATCTTGCCTTCCAAAAAAAGAGGAAGAGCAATAAGTAAACCCAACAATACTAAAAACGTAAAACCAACTATTTTAAGAATCTTATTCTTTTTTTTCTTAGCCATAAAATATCTTATTGAAGAGCAAGGTAATGCCAGTAATTAATCTAACTGTATTTCTTCTCCTATTTTTAAGTTAAATCTAGTTCTTAATAGATATACGAAAAGATATAGAAAAGGGGTGTCTATAAATGCAATAAAAATCTTAAAAAGAAATCCGCTGATAACTAAACCATAGAATTTGTCCCAAGGTAAAACTTCAAAAATGCATAGTAAACCAACCACGGTAACTGTATCTACGAATTGAGAAGTAAAAGTTGAAAAATTATTACGTAACCAAAGCATCCTGCCTTTGGTAACTTTTTTCCAAAAATGGTAAATAGTAATATCTATATATTGTGCAAAAAGATACGCAAGCATTGAAGCTAGCACTCCTAAAGGAGACAATCCAAAAACAGTCGTAAAGGTTTCATCGTCTATTGGCGACGTAGGTATAGCCGGTGCTGCATTCGCTAAAAAAATGATACCCATAGAAAAAAACGAAGCAAAAATACCAGCAGTTACCACTTGGTTTGCCTTTTTTTGACCAAAAATTTCTGAAATCAAATCTGTAATTAAAAACGTAATTGGGTAGGGCAATATACCCACTGATATTTCGAATAATGGCGCACCAAAAATGGTAATATCACCAAAGGGCTGCCAATAGAAGAACTTTTGAAATATTAGATTTGACACCACTAAAGAAGTGATGAACAATGCACCTAAATACAGGTATATTTTAAATGCTTGTTTTTGGTCTTTCTGATTCATGGAGTAAACCGCTTACCTAATATTTAAATTGTAAGGTAGCCTAACTTGAACTCCTTGATTTTGGCTCATTCTTTTAAGGGAGTTTAAGGTTTGATAAGCTTCTTCTCCGATTTCATCTTTAACCATTGAAGAAATAAGCTTTGATTTTGATGCACTAAAATCATCCATAAACATTTCAAATTCTGACTTATATCTAGGATACTTTCGAATACTGTACTCAGATGTTTCTGCAAGTTCCGCAGCAATTTGAATAGCTTTCTCTAAACCACCAAGTTCATCGACCAATCCATTTTTTTGTGCTTCTACCCCACTCCAGACACGGCCGCTTGCAATTGCATCAACTTCTGCAAATGTCATTCCTCTTCCGTCTGCCACTAGCGTGACAAAGGTTTTATACGTTTCCTCTATACTTTCTTCTATTGTTGCTCTAAAAGTATTACTCATGGGTTCAAATACCGAATAATCAGCAGAGTTAGCATTAGTGCCTACTTGCTCTGCATTAACGCCTATATCACTAGCTAACTCACTTACATTAGGTATTGTACCAAAAACTCCAATTGATCCCGTAATAGTTGTTGGCTCAGCAACAATTTTGTCAGCTCCTGCAGCAATATAGTAACCCCCTGAAGCGGCTACATCACCAAAAGAAACTACTACAGGTTTTATAGCCTTTGTAAGTTCAACTTCTCTCCAAATAATATCTGATACCAAAGAACTACCACCTGGCGAATTTACTCTTAGCACAACCGCCTTTATGTCATCATTCTCACGAATTTTTTCTAGTGTAGAAAGCATTGCACCTTGACCTATAAAATCTTTTGAACCTTCACCATAAAAAATTTCGCCTTGAGCGTAAATCACAGCTATCTTGTTTTTGGAAGTCTTTTTGCCTTTAGTTTTAGCATATCGGGTATAATCAAACAGGTCAATGGTGTTAAGTTTATTCTCCTCGGCTATACCTACTTTTTCTCGTAAAATAGTCTGATATTCATCATGATATAAAGTGCCATCTAATAAACCAACATTTACTGCATAAGCCGGTAATCTAGCTCCAAGCGTGTCTGCAATTTTATTTAAATTGGTCTTTGATAGGTTTCTAGATTCAGAAATATCTTCTAGCATACTATCCCAAATAGAAGAAATCAATTCTTGAATCTGTTCTCTATTTTTATCACTCATGGTATTTGACAAAAAAGGTTCCACAGCGCTCTTATAATCTCCGTGCCTAATAACCTCCATTTTAATACCAGACTTCTCTTGTAAATCTTTATAATACAAGACTTCAGAAAGCAAGCCTTTAAAATCCATAACCCCTTGTGGGTTAATGTATATTTTATCAGCAATACTAGCTAAATAATAATCTTTTTGAGAATAGAAATCAGCGTGTGCAAACACAAATTTTCCTTCAGATTTAAAATCAGCAAGTGCTCTTCTTATCTCTTGGGTTTGTGCCATACCCGACTGTGAGAAACTTGTACCAATGCTAATACCCTTAATTCTAGAATCTGTTTTGGCTACCCTAATTGTATGTAAAATATCATCTAAACCAACACCTTCACTAAACAACGAGGCAAAAGGGTCACTATCTGTGTTACCTACATAATCGTAGATAGGCTCTGCCAAACTTAATTCTAGTATAGAATTGTCTTTTACAGAAATACTGTCTTCTGAGCTACCTATTAAGGCGGCAAACACAAAGAACATCACTAATAAAATACCAAAGGCAATCAAACAACCTAAAATGGCGGCAAGCAAGTTTCTTAAAAACTTCATTCAAATAAATTTATTGGCGATAAAGATAACTAAAGTGCCATTGTTTTAATTATTTTGTCAATTGGTTTATGAAGACAAAGCATTTAGTTTATCTATCGTTAGGGAGTAACCTTGGTAAAAGGCTTGCACATTTACAAAAAGCAATTTTTCAATTAAATTCTAGAGCCGGAAAAGTACTAGCTGTATCTCCTGTGTATCAAAATCCGGCCATTGGTTTTAAAGGAGATGACTTTTTAAACTTGTGCTTATCTATTCTCACCCCATTTTCACCAAATGAATTATTAGATTGTATACTACAATTAGAAAAAGAATTTGGTAGAGAACGTAATTTAGATGGCACCTATAGTTCGCGTGCTTTAGATATTGATATCATTTATTTTGATAGGCTAATTATTAACACCCCAGAATTAACTATACCTCACCCTAAAATGCATGAGCGAAAGTTTGTGTTAAAACCCTTATCAGACTTTGTTCCACAACTGTATCATCCTATTTTACAAAAAGATACGCGCAATCTTTTACAAGAATGTAGAGACAAATCTCCGTTAAAGCGATTAGACTTTAAACTTTTTAAAAGTAGACGAGAACTATTTGCTCAATTTCAATTTTTAACCATAGAAGGAACAATTGGTGCAGGTAAAACTACCCTAACACAACAGTTAGCTGCAGATTTTAATGGTAAGCTAATCTTAGAGAGGTTTGCAGACAATGCATTTTTACCCAAATTTTATGAAGACCAAGCTAGATATGCTTTTCCTTTAGAAATGTCTTTTTTGGCCGACAGGTATCAGCAATTTTCAGAAGATATTGCGCAATTTGATTTGTTCAAAGATTTTGTGATAAGCGATTATGATGTTTCAAAGTCTCTAATATTTGCCAACGTTACTTTGCAAAAAGATGAGTTTGAACTCTACAGGAAGATGTTTAATTTGATGTACAAAGAGATAAAAAAACCAGACTTGTATGTTTACTTATATCAGAGCACAGAACGTTTATTAGCTAATATTACTAAAAGAGGTAGATCCTACGAGCAAAACATTGAAGTCACTTATTTGGAAAAAATAAACGAAGGATATTTTAATTTTATAAAAACCTTACCAAACCGCAATAAGCTTATTATCAATTTAGAGGATTTAGATTTTGTGGGCAATGCTGAAGATTATGAAACTATATTAACCCAGCTGGAAACAAAGTTAATTGATAACAATTTCTTTACCTAATTTTACAAAATATTTGCATTTACCAAATGGATTTACTTTATTGCGACAGCTTTTTACAAGCTAACTAACTCAAACTATATATACCGCCCCTAACTTTTTTGTTTAGGGGCTATTTTTTTCCACATACTCCAAACCACTATCCCTACACTTACAGCTATATTTAAAGAGTGTTTAGTACCAAATTGAGGAATTTCAATAACACCATCACTTGCCGACACTACTTCTTGCGAAACACCTTTAACTTCATTGCCAAAAATAACTGCGATTGGTTGTGGTGTAGTAGGATTAAAATCATTTAGAAATTGAGCACCTTCTGCTTGTTCAATAGCATAAACAAGAACATTTTCTTTTTGTAGTTCTTTAACCAAGTCTAAGGTGCTTTCTCTATACGCCCAGTCAACACTTTCGGTTGCCCCTAAGGCTGTTTTATGGATATCTTTATGAGGAGGCGTAGCTGTAATACCGCATAAATATATTTTTTCAATTAAAAATGCATCAGAAGTTCTGAAGACTGAGCCTATATTATTTAAACTTCGAATATTATCTAAAATTAAAATTAAAGGGGTCTTTTTAGTAGCTTTAAATTCATTAACATTTAGCCTCTCTAACTCTGCATTTTTGAGTTTTCGCATAACTTATCCACTTTTAGCCTGTAAATATCAACAAGAATATTAAATCTCGTAGACATCTAATATTTTCGGTAAAATTAAACTAATAGCATTGGCTAATTCTAAAAGCAAAAAGGAAACTCCTTTAATGAAACAGTATAATACCATCAAGGCAAAACACCCTGATGCATTATTATTATTTAGAGTAGGAGATTTTTATGAAACCTTTGGAGAAGATGCGGTTAAAGCAGCCCAAATTTTAGGTATTGTTTTAACCCATAGAAATAATGGTGGTGACAAAACAGAATTAGCAGGTTTTCCTCATCATTCATTAAACACCTATTTACCAAAATTAGTTAGAGCAGGTCAACGTGTAGCTATTTGTGACCAATTAGAAGACCCCAAACAAACCAAGAGCATTGTAAAAAGAGGCGTTACTGAATTGGTAACTCCAGGTGTTGCTTTAAATGATGATATTTTAAATGCTAAGAGTAACAACTTTTTAGCTGCAATTCACTTTGGCCGCAAAAAGATAGGCGTGTCTTTTCTCGATATTTCAACCGGGGAGTTTTTGATTTCTCAAGGTAGTGTTGAACAGGTAGATAAATTACTTCAAAACTTTACTCCTAATGAAGTTTTAGTTTCTAAGAAACATAAAAAAGATTTTCAGCTTTCATTCGGAAACCATTTACATACATTTTTTCTAGAAGATTGGATATATCAAGAAGATTATGCCAATGAAAGTTTAACCAATCATTTTAAAACCAATTCGTTAAACGGGTTCGGAGTATCAAATTTAGATGAGGGTATTATAGCTTCTGGAGCTATACTTCATTATCTATCAGAAACTCAACATCGACAATTACAACACATTTCTAATTTACAGCGTATTGCAGAAGAAGAATATGTTTGGATGGACCGCTTTACCATACGCAATTTAGAACTTCAACATAGCACTAATTTAGATGCAGTTACCTTATTGCAAGTAATCGACCATACAATTTCTCCTATGGGAGGTAGATTATTAAAGAGATGGCTCGCGTTACCGCTTAAAAGTCAAGAAAAAATTAATCGCCGACTAGAGATTGTTGATTTTCTAAAAAACAATGTGCGAGTCTTAGAAAAAATAAGGCACTGGATAAAACAAATGGGTGATTTAGAGCGCCTAATTTCAAAAGTTGCCACAGGAAAAATAAGTCCGAAAGAAGTTGTGCAACTAAAGAATTCTTTAGAGGCTGTATTACCAATTAAAACGTTGACTGCCAATGTAAATCATTCAGAAATAAACAATTTTAGCTCTCAGTTACACAGTTGTGAAAAGCTAAGAATTAAGATAAAAGAAATGCTTAATGAAGAAGCGCCAACAGTTATTTCTAAAGGTAAAACTATAGCTGATGGGTATTCTACTGAGTTAGATGAGCTTAGAAATATGGCATTTTCTGGTAAAGATTATTTAGATAAAATGCTAGAGCGCGAAACAGAAGCAACTGGTATTACTTCTTTAAAAATAGCTTCTAACAATGTTTTTGGCTATTACATAGAAGTTCGAAATACTCATAAAGATAAAGTACCAGAAAATTGGATTAGAAAACAAACTCTGGTCAGCGCCGAGCGCTATATCACTGAAGAATTAAAGGAATACGAAGCAAAAATATTAGGCGCAGAAGAACGTATTCAAATTTTAGAGCAAAAGTTGTTTGAGCAACTACTGGTCTGGATGCAAGAATACATAACGCAAGTACAACAAAATGCACATTTAATTGCCCAATTAGATTGTCTTTGTGGCTTTGCGCAACTTGCCATTACTAATACGTATTCAAAACCATTAATTACCAAAGACACCTCATTAGAAATTACAGAAGGTAGGCATCCGGTAATTGAAAAGCAGCTACCTCTTGGTGAATCTTATATCACCAATGATGTTATTTTAAATAGAGATGAGCAACAGTTAATAATGATTACGGGCCCTAATATGAGCGGTAAATCGGCCATATTAAGACAAACTGCATTAATAGTATTGTTAGCGCAAATGGGTAGTTTTGTTCCTGCAAAAGAGGCTAAAATTGGCCTAGTTGACAAAATATTTACCCGAGTAGGTGCTAGTGATAACATTTCTATGGGAGAATCTACCTTTATGGTAGAAATGAATGAAACCGCCTCTATATTAAACAATCTATCTGAGCGCAGTTTAGTTTTACTAGATGAGATAGGCAGAGGAACCAGCACCTATGATGGTATAAGTATTGCCTGGGCTATAGCAGAATATTTACACGAACATCCTTCTAGAGCAAAGACACTCTTTGCTACCCATTATCATGAGCTAAATGAAATGATCAATACGTTTAATCGTATAAAAAATTATAATGTAGCAGTTAAAGAACTCAAAGATAATGTGCTATTTCTGAGAAAATTAATAGCAGGGGGTAGTGAACATAGCTTTGGTATACACGTAGCTAAAATGGCAGGTATGCCTCAACAAGTGATTGCAAAGGCTAATAAAGTGCTTAAAAAATTAGAAAAATCACATTCTCAAGAAGAACAAAAAGAAAAATTAAATACTCTTGAAAATGAAATGCAACTAAGTTTCTTTAATCTAGACGACCCTTTACTCGAAGAAATTAAAGAGGAAATACTTCATTTAGATATAGATACGCTCACTCCTGTAGAAGCATTGATGAAACTGAATGAAATAAAACGACTTTTATCAAAAAAGAAATCAGCATCTTCTTAAAAAATTCTTTTGTTTTTCAATAATTGTATTAAATTTGCATCCGCTTCTAGAGAAGCACGCTCTGATACATGCGAAAATAGCTCAGTTGGTAGAGCATCACCTTGCCAAGGTGGAGGTCGCGGGTTCGAATCCCGTTTTTCGCTCAAAGCACTTTAGATAGTGTTTTAATTTAAGTCCTGCTCGAGTGGTGGAATTGGTAGACACGCCGGACTTAAAATCCTGTGGGCATCTTGCCCGTGCGGGTTCAAGTCCCGCCTCGAGTACTGAAAAGCCGAGACCTATTGGTCTTGGCTTTTTTATTTTGTCTTAATCTATACTGATTTTTTAATCACTAGTATTTAAACCAAAAAATACTTCGCGTAGGACTTAGTATTCATTATATTTTAGCATCAAAAAAATGAATCCTATCAATCAAAAATGGCTAAAGAACCTAAAATTGAACTAGTTGCTTACAGAAATTTAAAACAAAAAATTTCAGTAGAAGCTTCAGCATCTTTAAGAGAGTCTTTAAAAGATTATGGTGAGCAACTTCAATTTAGTTATAAATATGCCCCAGACATAAAAAAGGACCCTACCACCCTTTTAGCAGCAAAAGCAATTTTAGCAGCAGAAAATCAAAACAAAGGAGAAGAATTATACCAACATTTAAACGGAAAAAACCGTTTTACCAAAGAAAAAATATTTGCTCTAGCTCAACAGTTAGGTTTAGAAATGGTAAGCTTTGAAGAAGCATATAATTCCAAGGAACTAGAACTGACTGTTCATGAACATATTGAAGACGCAAAAAAATCTGGTTTACACGTTTTACCTGGTATTACAATTGATGGCATAGCCTATAACGGTGCTTGGGACAACAAATCTTTGTTTAAAGCAATTGATAAGAGAGGTGCAAAAAGAGCTCACGTTGCCATGGAACGTTTTTTTGAATGGGGTGCATCCGCAGCAATTGTTTTAATTGTTGCCACCATTGCTGCGTTACTATTGGTAAATATTGGTTTTAGTGATTTATATGAAGGTTGGAGACATACTCCATTTGGTTTTTTACTAGGAGAAAATTCTTTTTCGTTATCTACGGAAATATGGATTAACGATTTTCTGATGGCCATCTTTTTTCTTTTAATAGGATTAGAAATTAAAAAAGAAGTTCTCGATGGCGAGCTTTCTGATGCTAAGAGTGCTGCCATGCCTGTAATTGGTGCCGTGGGAGGAATGCTAATTCCTGCCTTGTTATATGTACTACTAAATATTGGAAGCTCAACAAGTAACGGTTGGGGAATACCTATGGCTACTGATATTGCCTTTACATTGGGTTTAATGGCGCTTTTAGGAAGTAAAGTTCCTGTATCGCTAAAGATTTTTATTTCTGCCCTAGCCATAGCTGATGATTTAGGAGCTATTTTAGTTATAGCACTTTTCTACGGTCATGGATTTCACATCTGGCCTTTTATTGGTGCTTTGAGTATTGCGCTGTTAATGTTTTTTTTAAATAGAAGAAAAGTATTTACGGTTTCAATCTATGTTGTTCTAGGTATTTTTTTATGGGCTTTTATTTATCAAAGTGGTTTACACGCTACACTAGCTGGTGTTGTTACTGCATTATTTATTCCTATAAAAGGAAAGGCTGATTTAACCTTACTAGCACAACAAACATCTATCATATTTGACAAAGAAATTACTAAAAGTAATAATGCTAATCACGGCAAAATTAGTCATGGTTCGTTAGCCATATTAAACAAAGCTATTAATCGATTACGAGAGCCTAGTGATGATTTAATGCATTCTTTAGAAAATGTTGTGAACTATTTAATTCTACCATTATTTGCTTTTTTTAATACTGGTATTCTCATAGCCGGAGGTGATTATAATCTAGTACAACCTGGCAACCTAGGTATACTACTTGGTTTATGTATTGGTAAACCTTTAGGCATTGTTGGCGCTTGTTGGTTAGCATCTAAATTTAAAATAGCGCAGCTTTCTAATGAAATTAGTTGGAAATCTTTACTGGGTGGTGCGTGTTTAGCTGGAGTTGGGTTTACAATGAGCATTGTAGTGGCCTCTAGTGCCTATGAAGGCGCTCAATTAACAGGTGCAAAAATTAGTATTCTATTAGCTTCTACCCTATCTGCCGTCATTGGTTTAGCCATACTAAATTGGAGTTTAAAAAGTACTAAAGACTAGAAATTGGTTTAATATTTAATACTTCTTCAAAAAAAGCAAAAGTTTCCATTTTAACAGATTCTAAGTCTTTAGAAGTTATGTATGAAGTCATTACATGGTCTCCAACATTTTCAAATTTTACTTTTCTTTTTTCAGCATCTGGCGTACCTAATTCTTCAAACATTTCTAACATAGCTGCAACAGATACAGTACTATCTTGGTGAATTTCATCTTTATAGTAATAACCCAAAAAAACAGGCTGTTTAACGTTTTCAAATGTTTCTGCTACCATGGTTTCATCCATTAGAACCTGTAGCTGGGTAAGCGCCTCTAATCTGTATTTGCTAGTCCAATATTGGTCAATTATTTTAGTTCTATCATCGAACTCATGATAATCATTACCTGTTACAAATTTAGCAATTTGTAAACCCCATGGTTTAGAGAGTAATTTTGCTGTTGGGTCAAATATTTCAATATTAGGCGAGTATAATAGCAAGCCGGCAACAGTAGTATCACTAGCCGAAAAATGTAACCCAAGTGTACCTCCTGTAGATGTTCCCATGATAATGACTTTTTCACCTAATTGTTTACCAATTGCTATTGCCTTTTCAGCAGAATCTAAATATTCATCTGCTGTTAAATTAAGCATGGGTTCCTCTTCTTCAAGACCATGCCCGGCCAACCTTGGTAAAAATAAATTGAAACCATAGCGGTTAGCCGTCTGTATATGAATTGGGTCTCCTTCTTCTTGACTTGCAGACCAACCATGCAGATATACTATACTATAGGGTGTCTTCTTTGGAATACTATCTGCCCAAACTATTCTAGCCTCATTATCTGGTTTAATGTTAGGTACAGCAGCTTCACTATCATTAATTTGTTTTTCTAATTGCATCAAATTAGAGGATACCACTGGTTTTGTTCTACGCAAACTTGGCTTAGTAACTTTCGGACCCGCAAAATAAACTGCTATTAATAGTACAACGAGCAGAAGTAGAACTTTAAGCATTATCTTAACCATGATTCAAATTTGACAATGACTTAAAGATAGTTCTCTTTTATCGCGATAAAAAAACTATTTTAGAAAAACTAACTTTTTAAATCGCTGAAAACACTACTAAAAAACTTAGGCCCTGGAATATTATTCGCTAGCATGTCTATCGGTACTTCTCACCTAGTGTTATCTACTAAGGCAGGAGCACAATACGGATGGATTATGGTTATACCTATAATTTTAGCCAATCTATTAAAATATCCGTTTTTTGAATTTGGTATTCGATTTACAGCATTAACTGGAAAAAGTTTAATTGAAGGCTATAAACAGCTGGGTAAAAAATACTTATGGATTTATGCTTTCGTAACTCTTATTAGCACATTTACCATTTTAGCAGCGCTATACATAGTTACCGCAGGGCTATTAATCAATCTAATTGGGTTACCTTCAAAACACATTAATTTAATTGCGCTTTTACTCTTTCTAACTATTTCTATTATACTGATTATAGGAAGGTATAAATTATTAGAACTTTCTTTAAAATTCATAGTTTCCATCCTTTTTATTGCATTGTTAATTACCACCATTTTAGTACTAATTAAAGGGCCAGTAGCTGAAGTAGTAACCTTTACCAAACCCGATATTTTAAATGAAGTTGGAGTACTTTTCTTAATTGGTCTTATTGGTTGGATGCCAACTGCGGTGGAAGCCTCAGGTTGGGTAAGTATGTGGAGTGTTGAAAAAAATAAAACAAAGAAAATTAAACCTAACTATAAAGAAGCCAAACAAGAATTTGATTTTGGCTATTTCATAACTGCCTTGCTAGCCATTTTTTTTATGATTATCGGTGTTAATACACTCTATGGCACGGGAACAGCATTAAGTGACAATTCAGTACAATTTGCAGACCAGATTATTAATTTATTCACCTCTCATTTAGGCAATTGGGGCTACACCCTTATTGCAGTTGCCGCTTTTGCCACAATGTTTAGTACTTGTATGACCGCCCATGATGCTATTTCAAGAGTGAGTTTAGATGTCTTAGTAAAATTAAGACCAGAGAAAGTAGTTTTTGCTAGTAAAAGAGCTTATTCTGTGACCATTCTTTTGCTAATGCTAGTTAACTGGTTGGTGATTGTAGCCTTTAAAGGTCATATGGGAAATTTGGTTGCCTTAGCAACATTTGTCTCATTTGTTTTTGCTCCATTATTAGGATGGATGAATTTAAAAACAGTGAATTCTCAACGTATACCAGATAACTACAAACCTAAAAACACAATGCTATGGTTAGCTTATTTAGGCATAATTTTCTTAAGCATATTTGCATTGTATTACTTCTGGCTTATTATTAAATAAGGAATCTTTAACATCTTTTAATTGACATTGGCTTAGCTTTTAGAGAGTTTTGTATACTTAAAGCCAATTATGAATTTGATTTACATCAAAAGATTTACAAAAAAAGAAAGAAGATACACCCCTGAAATGGGTATGTTTTTAGCAAAAGTAACTTACATTAAAAAATTCTTTCTAGGAGTACCATTAAAAACTTTACACAAGTATAGAGAGACATATTATGGTAAAACCAAAGATTGTATAGAATGTGTAATAGCTAATTAAATTATTCAAAAAGAATATTATCATTTAGCACTACAATCAAAGAACGTTGATTTTCTTTGTGGAGCAAATCAATACAGTATACCCCATTCTTACAAGCATTTAACAGTTTGGTTTCACCATAACCAATAGTGTACAATACATTAGATTCTTTAACACCATTTTGTAATAGGTACTTTTTAATATTGTCTGAACGTTGCTGCGTAAGTCTAAAGTTTGTACTTCCTCCTCCTCTACTGTCTGTATGCGTTTCAATACGTAATTCAATTTTTGGAAAACGTCTAACAGCATCAACAACTTTATCTAATTCAGTAGCAATATTCTCGGTTATTTGTGATTGACCTTTAGGAAAATAGAACTTCTTAAGCTTAAGAACGGTTTGTCCTTCTTTCTTTTCAACCAAATCATCATAACATGCTAAGCCCATATTGAGATTGTTATTTTGAGCCAATTTCATTTCCTCGCCTTCGTAGGCTATAGAAAAGGTTGAAAATCTATTTTTTGAAGCGAATAAACGAACTCCTTCTTGCCATGGCACCTCAACACTATAATTACCATTAGCATCTGTTTTTACACTTTGCAATAATTCACCCGCGGAATTATAAATAGCAACATCTGCCCCTTCTACGCCGCCTAAGCCATCTAATTTTACCACTTTTCCTTTAACCGAGAAGGTTTGGAAACCTGGCTTTTCATCTACTAAAAACCCGTAGATATCATCTTTACCTTTACCTCCAGCACGGTTCGAAGCAAAATAACCTAAAAGACCTTCTTTATAATTCTTGATAATAAAACCAAAATCATCAGCCTCAGAATTTACTTGTGGCCCTAAATTCACGGGAATAGAATATTTATCATCTCTAATGTTAGATTTATAAATATCCATACCGCCGATACCGTAAAAAATATCAGAAGAAAAATACAAGCTGTTCTCAAAAATGTAGGGTGCTATTTCATTACCAGGCGAATTTATTCTTGGTCCTAAATTTATTGGAGCAGACATAACCTGTCCTTTATTAGTATAAACAAAATAAATATCTGTACCACCGTAACCATTTTCAAAATTGGCAGCGAAATACAACTTCTCAGATTCTTTATCGTAAAAAGGATAGTAAAACGAAGTGCTTAAATCTTTTAGCAAATACCAAAAACCACCTTCACCTTTCTTCTGTTGACCAATTGCCAAGCTATTTTTACCCTCATTATTGTAAGCAAGATTACCATCTTCATCTGTATTTGATAGAATAAAGAAAAAACTGCCCAATTCCTCAGCAAAAAAAGGTGTTGCCTTATGGTAATCAGAACTTTTTATTCCTTTGAAAGTTGCTGCTGATTTAACTTGACCAAATTCATCAACCTCACCGCTATAAATATTTAAATAGGCTTCACCAGCAGGAGCATAATCTTCTCTTTTCTCGCTAGGTCTTCCACTTGTAAATAGTAACTGGTCGTTATAAAATGCTGCTGAAAAATCTGATTGAGGCGTATTTGCTTCTAGATTAAACACATTGAATGTTAACTCATTTTGGTCTCCATTCTTAAACATTTTAGCGTTAAACTCTGCATTTTCAATTAATTCAGTAGATAGGTTTCCCATTTTCTTTACAATGAGACTATCTAAAGCATTTTCTTGTGAACTATGGGTTAAACTTTGAAGCATGCGATTGAACTGCAAATTGTTCATTATGCTGTCATTGGTAAACAAATCAACATATAAATCACCAGCCTTTTCATAGGCATCTGTATTGTAATAAGAATCTGCCAGATTAAGGCGTTGTTTCGGTGTTAAATCAATACCTTCTGCTAAGTGTTGTTCATAAGCTGTAACTGCCTTGCCATAGTCATAAGAAAAAAAATAACCATCTGCTTTGGCAGCGTTTTTCTGAGCTGTAGCTATGTTAACTACGCTAAAGACACCGATAAATAAAAGAATACATTGTTTTAGCTGCATAGAAAAATACCGTTAGAAAAATCTTGGAGAATCAATTTGCTTTGGTTTCCCCTTTAAGTTTTTATTACGTTTATTACTATTAGAAGAGCCCCCTGACCAGCCCTTACCTATATAAAATTTTAGAATAGCCTCGTGTGAGCCAGAATTAAATTGCGCTAATCCGTTAGTGTTATAATCATATGAATAGCCAATAAACATACTTGGAGCTACTTGAAATCCTGCTAACGCGCTTACTGCATTATCAAATCTATAAGATGCTCCAAGTGTTAACGAATCAAAAAGTAAAAAGTTTGCAGATAGGTTAGCATTTAACGGAGCACCACTTAAATAGTTGACCAAAAAGGCTGGTTTGAATTTAGCACTATCTGAAAGTTCAAACACATAACCCCCAATAAAGTTTAATTGCATTTTGTCTTCAACAATTGTAGCTACTTCATCATTATAAATACCATTGGTTAAAAAGTTTGGTGCCGAAATGCCCAAATACCAATCATCACTATACGCAAAAACCCCCGCACCAATAATTGGATAAAAATTGTTTTGTTCGTTAAGTGCTAATGTTGGTTCACTTGGATTTTGAAAATTACCCCGGCTAAAATCTACATTAAGAATAGACCCCCCTGCATTAATTCCAAAAGAAAGTAGTGATTCATCCCCAATATTAATCTGGTATGAATAACTGGCGTCAATATATGTTTGTGCTATTGGACCTAACTCTTCATTAACCGCGTTAAAACCAAGGCCCATTTTTTCATTTTCTAAGGGAAAGTTAGCTCCTAACCTAATTGTTCTTGGTGCGCCCGGAATATCTATCCATTGCGCTCTGTACAACGCAGCAATATCTGTTGATTCTACCGTACCAACATAAGCCGGATTAAAACTACCTATGTTATACATGTATTGTGTATACTGTGGTTCTTTTTGACCAGAAACAGTAGAAAGCTTCAATACAGCTAATACTAAAATGAAGGTTATTTTAATTCGCATTTTTTATCTAATAATTTGAAGCCAGCCTTTTCTTACCGCAGTTCCATCACCTAAATCTAAGATATAGAAATAAGTTCCTTTAGGTAAATCTCCATTTTGACCAGTACCATCCCATGTACTATTGTATGCTCTCATTTCAAAAACGCTATTACCATACTGGTCATAAATTTGAAGTAAGCTGTTTGGATAGTCTTGATGGCAATTTAAGATTAATACATCATTAACCCCATCTCCATTTGGTGAATAGATATTACAAATAGTACCGCAAGTAACACAATCTGAGATTACACCAGTAACTGTAACTGTTTCGCTATTATTTTCGATGTTTTCATCTACAGGTAATGAACTTATTAAAGTCGCCGTATTTTGGTTTGGACCTTCTCTAAGAACCCTTACTGTAATCTCTAGTGAAACTAACTCTTCACCAAATATTTGAGGTATATACCATTCACCGGTACCAAGGTCATAAGTCCCACTTAAGGTATTATGAGAAACATACTCAAAGCCTGAAGTATCTAAAACATCTGAAACCACTACATCAATGGCTCTATCCATTGTTGCATTTTCTACGGCAATAGTAAATACTACTTGTTCACCAACTAAAGGGTTATTAATATCTACTATTTTGGTAACAATTAAATCAATTGGAAATGGATTACAATCTTCTGTCAAGAATGGGTCACAAGCATCCAATGGGTCAGTAGCCGTTTCAGGAATTGCTTCTGTATCTGGATTGTCTTCAATTAGTACTTCTTCCCCATCAGTTAATCCGTCACCATCACTATCTGCATCATTTGGATTAGTTCCTAAGTCTTCTTCTTCAGCAGTTGTTAAACCATCATTATCACAATCACTATCTGGTAATGCTGTACCACCATTAGAATCACAATCATCTAAAGGGTCTGTACCATCAGCCACTTCTTGTCCATCTAATATTCCGTCGTCATCAGAATCTGGGTCATTTGGGTCTGTACCCAGCTCTTCTTCGATATCATCATCTAGTCCATCTTCGTCAGCATCGGTTAAACAATCAATTACTGTAACTGTTACATCTACAAATTGATTTGTACAAGGAGCTTCAGCACCGAGAGTAGTAAATCTAAAAACGTAATCACCTTCTGGTAAACCTGCGAAATCAACTGTGCCGTCAGAATTAATAACAACTGCTCCATTAGAAGGGTCATTATCTGTATTTATACTCCAAACTCCATTGCCTTCACCTTCTAAAGTATCATCTAAATCTAAAATAGTAGTATTATCAGCACCTGCTTCATTGCAAGCTACAGCATCTGTTGGTATACCTACTGATGGTTGCTCCAATACCGTGGCAACAACGGCAACTCTTTCCGTAGGACAACCATTTGCGGTAGCCAAAACAAAGTAAGTAGTAGTTTCTGTTACTGTAGGCACAAAAGTTGGTCCAGTAGCTAATATTGTAGTGGACGTTTCTGTTTCAAACCAGTTAATAGTTGCACCAGTAGTAGCTGTGGCGGTTAATTCAACTTCACCAGGCCCACAAATGGTTTCACCTTGAGTTTCTATTAATTCTGGAGAATCATTTAACTCTAGGGTTACTACTAACACAGGGCTTGCACAATCTGTTGGGTTCTCACCATCAGCATCATCAAAATAAAAACCGTAATACGCACCAGGCGCAGATACATTTGGACTTCTATGTGCAGAGGTAACCAAAGGGTCTGAGTTTGTACTCCAAGTTAATACGGAACCATTTGGTGCATTACCCAGAACATAATCATTAAGATTAGCATTAAGGGTATCGCAAAAGTTGGTTGGTTGGTCTGGATTTAGCACCGGAGCTGTTGAGCCGGCATCACAAGGTATTGAACAATCATTTACCGTAATGCTAACCGTATTTGTTTGATTAGTACAAGGTGCAACAGCAGTAGTTGTTGTAAATCTGTAAACATAAGTACCATCAGATACACCCTGAAAATTAACTACGTTGTTTCCATCTGGATTTAACGCAATTGGTCCCGAAACGTATTCCCAGATTCCTGCATCTATAGTACCAGTAAGTTGTTCGTCTAAATCAATTATGGTATTACCATTAGCTGCTACGCTACATGCACTAGTATTAGGATTAGTTGTTGTACCAACAGAAGGTGTTTCTGAAGCCGTAATAATTACCTCGATTGACGGACTCACACATTGATTTATTTCATCATAGTAAAAACCATAATACGTACCTGGAGCACTTATTACGCTTGAAGACAAATGATTGGCACTATTCTGACGACCAGTATTTTGAGTACTCCATTTTAATCTAGAATCGGTTGGTGTGGTAGTATAATTATCTAAATCTTGACTAAAATCATCACAAAAAGCAGTAGGTTCAGAATTCTGTCTTACCGGAGCTTGTGTTCCAGCTAAACAATCATCATCATCCTCGATGGTAACTACACCTATACCATCTGTAACTGTTACTGAAGGATTGGAAGGAACCCCAAGATTAACAAAAAATGATTCTTCTGGCTCAATTTGAGTATCAGATAGAATATTGATAGTTATATTTCTGGTTTGACCATCAGAACCATTAAAAGATAGTACCGCACTTGCATTGGTTGCCGTATAATCTTCACCAGCAGTAGCCGTATTATTTGCAGTCGTATAAGGCACCGTAAAGCTAGTAGACACGCTACCGTTTAAGGTTACTGAAAGAATTGCTTGAATAGGGTCACCAGCGTCACCTTCGGTTACAGTAACATCGTCTATGGAGATTGCTGCTTGGTCTGTATCACCATTAGTAATACTAACGTCGTCTACATCAGCATCACCAAAAGCATCATATTTAGCATCGTCTGAAGATACTTCAGTGGTTCTGATGCTAAAAGTATCAGGCCCATCAACTAAACCGTCATCAATAATAGTAACCGTAACCAAAATATTGGTATAATTTGCTGGAGTAAGCACAACTGATGAGTTTACAGTTCCTTCTTCGGTATCTGATGAAACTAACGTAATATTAACGTCATCTGTAGGTTCACTTAAAAGACTAACAGTAAATGATACCGTACCCGCATCTTCATTAGTTGCAATCGTCGTTGGTGCCACTACAATACCTACTTCATCATCATCTACATTAGTTACGCTAACAAATTGATTTGGTAGGCCGTCAAACTCATCATCACTATTAGCATTATTAATTCGTATTCTTACATTGGCAGTTTGGTCATCATCATCTATATTATCATCAACACCTGTAACAGTTACCGTCTGTGGCACATTCCAATTTGTGGGAGTAAAATTTAATGCCGCAGTTGAAACAGTAAACTCATTTGTATTTTGGGAATTAACGTTCAAACGAACATTACTTGCTGGTTCAGCATCTAATACTACTGTAAATGTATCTGTGGTACCATCTTCACCTGTTACCGTTCCAGGACCAGATTCTACAACAGTAAATCCGGCAACATCATTATCAGAATTGGTTAGTTCTATTTCTTCATCAGCAATAGCATCATACTCATCTGCACTTGCTGCTTGGTTAACACTAACGACTACATTATAATCAACAGGACCGTCAACAATATCATCATCTTGACCTGTAACATCAACGGTTTGAGGAGTATTCCAATTTGTAGGTGTAAAGGTTAAACTAGCTGGTGCGGCAACACCCTCTGTAGGGTCATCTGAAGCAACAGTTAAAACTACATTTGAAGTAGGTTCCACATCTAAAACTACTGTAAAAGAAGCTTGTGCACCACCTTCGGTGGTATTTAATGAACCATTAATAGCAATGGAAATTCCTGTAACATCATTATCAATATCTGTACCAGACCCTTGGCCTACAACACCATCATAATTTGTATCAGTTGATGAAGACGTAAATGTAACCGAATACGGTGTATCACCTTCTGCAATGGTATTATCTACACTTTCAACAACAAATCTTTGAGCAATATCCCAATTTGATGGTGTAAATGTTTGAACATCGTCAACAACAAAAACTTGGTCAGGGTTATCAGAAGTCATGGTTACCACCACATTTGCAGTTGGTTGAGAATTCAACTTTACTTCAAAACTTTGTTGATGTTGTGTATTAGAAGGATCTTCGTAAGTATCATTATCTGCACCCACACTTGCAACGTCAATACCCGCTGCATCATCATCTGCAATGGTTACCGTTGCTGAAGCACTTACACCTGAACTATAACCTGTTCCGGCTGCTAAAGTAAGCTGAACATCTTCTGGACCTTCGGAAACAGAATCGTCTACTGGAGTAATGGTAATTACAGCACTATCTTGACCATTTGGAATAGAAACACTAGTGCCTATGGTATTGTAATCGGTGGTATTGGTTGCAGAACCACCAATAGTATAATTTACAGTTACCGGACTACCCGTAGTATTTGTTTGATTTAAACTAATAGTAAAATCACCCGTTTGCTGGCCATCTTCAGCTGCTGTAGCATCTGTAGCTGTTATTTGAGCAACAAATTCATCATCATTTAAGAAATCTGCGGTGCCTATGGCATTCGTAATATTAGTACCATTACTTGAAGAGCTAATTGCTACACTAATGGTCTCATTAGGTTCTACTAAAGTGTCTCCATTAGTAGCTACCGAAATAGTTTGTGTTAGCGTTCCTGTATTCGCAAGAAAGGTTAATGAACTACTGGTACCATCTTCATTTCCACCAGTTATGGTGTAGTCTATAATAACGTCATTCAGAGGATTTGTTTCACTTAAAGTAACTTCAAACAACATTGTTGTGGTGCCTACATTACCTTCATTTAAATCTGTAGGATTGTTAATAGCCACATCAACTTCCTCATCATCTTCAATAAAAAGAGACGCTGAACCTTCTCCAGGTTCAATATCATAATCAGGACCGTCAACCAAGGTGATAACAACTTCTTCTGTTAATTCAAAATCATTATCATTTAATACATCAATATCTATAGTTTCAGTTGCACCCAACAACCCAGCAGGAATCGTAACCGAATTTGAGATTAAAGCATAATCTACACCATTATCTGCAGTACCTGAAATAATGTAGGTAACCGTGACTGAAGAAGCAAACAGGCCTGTAGTACCCACTGTAAATTGTCCATCATTACTTGGTTCAGCAGCAAGGGCATCGTTTGCTTGAATGTAAACGTCTTGCGCGAAACTATTAAAAGATAATAAGAGAAGTGGTATTAAAACATACTTAAGCATGCCTCTCAGGGGATTTAAAATAAAAGCGCAAGTAACTCTTTTAAAGCAGGGTACCATGTTTGTTTGTTTACCTAAAGGTGTTGATTTTTGGGGAGGTCAATATTACTAAAAATATAATGATGCCTCTTAACTTTACGTTTTAAATATCGGTTTTTCGGTTAAAATGCATTTGATTGGTTTACGGTTACTTACGAAGCTGAACCAGACATAGTTTCCATATTTCTATCTATTTTTTTAACCAACCCTTGGAGCACCTTTCCAGGTCCTACTTCTACAAAGGTTGTAGCACCATCTTTAATCATATTTTGAACGCTTTGTGTCCATTTAACCGGTGCAGTAAGTTGCGCAATTAAGTTTTCTTTTATCTCTTTAGAAACGGTTACTGCGGTTGTGGTCACATTTTGATAAATAGGACAACTAGGTTCATTAAAAATAGTATTATCAATAGCCGCAGCTAACTCTTCTCTTGCAGGTTCCATTAAGGGAGAATGAAAAGCACCACCAACTGGAAGCACCAACGCTCTTTTAGCACCAGCTTCTTTCATTTTTTCACACGCAACGTTAATAGCTTCTACCTCACCTGAAATTACAAGCTGACCCGGACAATTGTAATTTGCAGGAACTACAATACCATCAACTTCGCTGCAAATTTTTTCTACTACCTCATCTTCTAATGCCAAAACAGCAGCCATGGTACTGGGCTTAAGCTCACATGCTTTTTGCATAGCAAGTGCACGCTGAGAAACCAACTTAAGACCATCTTCAAAACTTAAAGTTCCATTAGCAACCAATGCTGAAAATTCACCTAGTGAATGACCAGCTACCATATTTGGCTGAAAAGCTTCACCCATAACTTTACTTAAAATTACAGAGTGAAGAAATATAGCTGGCTGAGTTACTTTGGTTTGTTTTAATTCTTCTGGAGTTCCTTCGAACATAATATCGGTTATAGAAAAACCTAATATTTCGTTTGCTTGTTCGAACATTGCCTGAGCTTCTGCAGTACTTTCATAAAGGTCTAGACCCATGCCTACAAACTGAGCTCCTTGCCCTGGAAATACAAATGCTTTCATTCTAGTGTTTTGCGCAAAAGTAGGTAATTATTTAAACCAGCTAGAGTACTTAACATAGTTGTTTGCTATGCGGTCAATTTCACCTTTACTCAAAGCTACACTTACCTCTTTTAACTTTTTTGCTGGCATACCAGCAAAGATGGTGCCAGAAGGCACTCTCGTACCTTTAACTACCACTGCGCCGGCAGCAATTATGGAATTACTCTCTATTACACAATCATCCATTACAATTGCGCCCATCCCAATTAAAACATTGTCATGAATTGTACAACCATGAACAATGGCGTTATGACCTATGGAAACATTGTTACCAATTGTGGTTGGTGATTTTTGATACGTACAATGAATTACCGCTCCATCTTGCACATTAACTTTATTACCCATTTTTATAAAATGCACATCACCCCTTAGCACTGCATTAAACCAAATGCTACATTTTTTACCCATGCTCACTTCTCCGACAATAGTGGCATTTTCAGCAATAAAACAATCCTCTCCTATTTTTGGCGCATGACCATTAACTTCTTTTACAATCATATATTTTACTTAAAAAAAGAAAGGAATTTGGCTTTCTTTGATGCTGAGACAGCTAATTCTTTACCGTTTTTTAATTGCACACTACCGCCTTTTCCTTTTATGTATTTTTCAACTTCATTAATATTTACAAGATACGATTTGTGAATTCGGCAGAATGAAAATTCTCGTAATGCTTCTTCAAAATATTTTAGTGTCTTACTTACCACAATTTTTTTGTTATCAATAAAAATTTCAGTGTAGTTATCATCGGCCTTGCAATACTTTATCTTTTCAACTTCCAAAACTTGAAACCCGTTTTGTTGGGGAATTGTTATTTTTCCTGCACTTTGTGGTAATTGCGTACTAAGTACTTTGCCTTCTAAATTGGCTTCTCCCTCTTTAACTTCCTTAACATAAGCTACCGCTTTAACCAATTCATCTATATTAATAGGTTTCATTAAATAGTATGCGGCATGGTTATTTAAAGCATCAATTGCATAATGGTTATATGCGGTAACAAAAACAGTTTCAAAAGTTCTATTTGGTACTTGGTCTAGTAAGTCAAAAGCGTTTCCAAAAGGCATTTCTACATCTAAAAACACCAAATCCAAATCGAATTTAGAAATTAGAGCTAACCCATCTTTAATGTTAGCGGCCTCTCCAAGCAATTCAACGTCAGCACAATATTTAGTTATATAGCTTCTTAAAATATCTCGGCTATTAGCCTCATCTTCAATTAGAATAGTTTTGAGCATGGTTAGTCCTTTTTAAGTATTAATGTCACTTTTGTACCAGTTTCGTCTTCATTTAAATCCGCAATAGAAACGTCAACTTTATTCTTATACATATCATTTAAAATGGCAACCCTTTTTTTAATGTTACCCATACCTTTTGACCGTTGTTTTAACTGGTTTTTGGTTTTAAGTTCTTTGGATTTTTTTCTTCCAATGCCATTATCTGAAACTTCAATTAAAAGCGATTCTTCTGATAATTTCTTTACTTCAATTCTTAAATATCCTTTTTGTTCTTTATACCGTAGTCCATGCCAAATGGCATTTTCAATATACGGCTGAAGAAGCATTGGTGGAATCTCAAAATTTTCTACAGCCACATTTTCTGCAACAGAAACTTCATAATCAAACTTATCTGAAAAACGTGAATGTTCTAATTTCACATAAAGCTTTAGGAGTTCTAACTCTTTAGCAAGAGGAATGAAATCTTGTTCAGAATTTTCTAAAACTGTACGCATTAAAACAGAAAACTCACTTAGAAATCTATTGGCACTACGTTCATCATTCGTAGCTATGTAGGTGTTAACAGAGTTTAAGGCATTAAAAATAAAATGCGGATTCATCTGAGAACGCAGAGATTTTAAGGCTAGTAAGTTATTGTTGAGCTTTTGCTGTTTGTTACTACGATAGAAGAAAAAGGCAGTTAAGGCCAACAAAATCATTCCAAAAACTAAGGAATAGATTAACCCTTTTTGCCATTTAGTTCTGGTTTCAAAAAGTTGTTGTTCAGTTTTAGCTAGGGAATATTTGCTTTGCGATAATTCTCGTTCTTGTTCTAAACTAGAAATTCTATTTTGTTTGTTAGCAATTTCTCTATTAAGCCTTGACAAACGGCCAATTTCTTGTTCTTTTCTAGAATATAAGGTATCTACAAGAGCAACGTATTCTTGATAGGTTTCATAGGCTTTGGTAAAATCACCCTTGTACTCATACACCTCAGAAAGTTTTCGTGTTGCTTCTTTTTTAATAAGTAAATCATTTTCATTATTTGCCTCAACAATACTCCGTTGCAAATAAGGTATGGCTTCGTTTAATTTGTTTTGCGCAGCGTATGCTCTACCAATTTTATAGTTAATTTTTTGGGTGGTTATCGTATCTGGAGCTAAAATTCCATTTTCTTTAGCAACTACTTTATCCTCTAGCTTTTGAAGTTCATTCAAGCTGTTTTTACGCTGTTGAATTTCTTCTGTAAACCTATTGCTTCCACTATAAAAATCAGCTACTTTCTCACTTTCTTGTATGGCTCTTTTAGGGTTTTCTTTTTTAGAAAGCTCTAAAGAACTATCAAAATAGCCTTCTGCTTCAATCTGTTTATTAGAATCGGCATAAGTCTCTCCGATTTTTGAGGTAAGGTCTGTTACTTTTGGAGTTACTTGATTTTTTTTAGCTATGCGCAATCCCTCTTCAAAATACTCCAAGGCTGTTTTAGTATTACCTTGAGCTCGTTTTACATTACCCAATAACTCATAAAGGGTAATTTTTTGGTAGGGTACTAAAGTTTTAACCTTTTCTAATTCTTTAAGTTCTTTTTCTGCTCCTTCAAAATCATTATCCGCTAAAAGTGCTTCTCCTAATAGCAGTTGTGCTTTACTGGTCTTATTAGCATTGAGAGCATCTTTTAAATTAGTTATAGCAAGGTCGTTTTGTTGGTAATGCAAATAAACTTCACTTAAAGAAGTTAACGACTGCGACAATAGTCTTTTATTTGGATTCTTACCTAATACCTCAATAGACTTAGTTATGTAATCGATACTACGTTCTAATGAAGTGTTTATAGTATTTTGAGCAGAATCTAGATACTGTATATGTAATTGGTCTTTAGAGGAGCGTCCTTTTTGAACAGGGCCATCATAGTCTTTCACCACCAAACGTACATCTTCATTAGAAGTAATCCGATGTCTAACAGCTGTAAAATCTGGACTTTGAAAAATTAATACATCCCCTTTAAAAGTTTCTATACTAAACTCGCCTAAACCGTTTGTTTTAGCATATTCACCACCCTCAGTAATAATATCTACCCCCGAAATTGGCGCATAGTTTTCTTCCTCAACAACTGAACCTTTAAGCAAAAATGTTTGCTGTTGGTTAAGGCCTTGTGCTTGCACAAACGACAGCCCCATACATAAGAAAACAATACTAAAATTGAAGAAATGCTTCATACCGTAAACTTACTTCTTTTACAGTCTAATGAAAAATAGCGAAAGTCTTAATAGTCATCATTTCACACCTAAAATAGCCTACTTGCTCAATTGAATCATCTGTTCACTAATTCAACATAGCATTTACCTAAAAGTCAATTTTTTTCGAAAAATCTTGGTCATACTTTCACATCATAATCGTCTTAAAAAATCGAATAATTATGACAACTCTAAAAAAGATTATACTGTCGTTAACGCTAATTTTTAGCTTAACAAGCACCTATGGTTGTAATTTAAAAGTTAAACCAGAAGAAAAAGAAACCTTGGTCGCTGAGGCCTATTTACCAGAAAACAATACACCTAACAAGCACTACGTAAAAATTGCACTTTTGTTAGATACTAGTAATAGTATGGATGGACTTATAAATCAAGCAAAAGCTCAGCTTTGGGATATTATAAATGAATTCACTTATGCTAGATGCGGTAATGAAACTCGACCAGAAATACAAATAGCCCTTTATGAATACGGGAACGACAATCTGTCTTCTAGAGAAGGGTACATAAGGCAAGTTCTTGGTTTTAGTTCCGATTTAGATGCTATTTCTGAACGCTTATTTTCACTCACTACAAATGGCGGCGAAGAGTTTTGCGGTACCGTGATTAACACCTCATTAAATCAACTGAATTGGGGTAAAAATGCAGACGACCTAAAACTAATTTTTATTGCAGGTAACGAACCATTTAATCAAGGCCGATTAGATTACAGAGATGCCACCGCTCAAGCCAAAGAAAAAGATATTGTGGTTAATACAATTTTCTGCGGAAACTTTGAGCAGGGTATTAGCACCAATTGGAAAGATGGCGCAGTAAGAACCGGTGGTGACTACATGGCAATTGACCATAATCAAGAGTTGGTTTATGTAGAAACTCCTTACGATGATGCCATTATCATTTTAAATAAAAAACTCAACAACACTTATGTTGGTTATGGTAGCCAAGGACAGTCAAAAATTACCATGCAAAGAGAACAAGACAGAAATGCAGAAATTTTAAATGATGAAGTTGCAGTTAAACGTGCGGTAAGTAAAAGTTCTAGAATGTATAAAAACTCGACCTGGGATTTAGTAGATGCTGTTGAAGAAAATGAAGCTGTTCTTGAAACAATGGAAACATCAGAATCATTACCAGAAGAATTAAAAGGAAAAACAAAAGAAGAGCTAAAAAAATACATAGCTGAGAAAAAAGAAGAACGAGAAAAAATTAAAAATGAGATAAAAGAATTAAACGCTAAAAGAGAAGCTTTTATAGCAAAAAGTCAGACAGAGAATACTGGCGGCTTAGAAAATGCTATGCTATCTGCAATTAAGAAACAAGCTTCACGCAAAAACTATACCTGGAAAAACTAACAAACTTGTATTCGTTGGGGTACAAACTCCAACGAATATTTTTAAAGCCAACCATATGAAATTTAAAGTTACTATACCTGAGCCATGTCATGAAGATTGGAATACCATGACACCAACCCA
Source organism: Croceivirga lutea (assembly GCF_014235875.1). Lineage (GTDB taxonomy): Bacteria > Bacteroidota > Bacteroidia > Flavobacteriales > Flavobacteriaceae > Croceivirga > Croceivirga lutea. Next base: position 225,712 of record NZ_JACJUK010000005.1, read on the forward strand.
AAAAGGTAGATTTTGTGAATTGTGTAGCAAAGAAGTTCAAGATTTCACCTTTAAAAGTAATACCCAAATAGCCGCAATACTAGCCAATAATGATTCTATTTGTGGAAGATTTAGAAAGAGTCAATTAAACCATCATGTTAGTACCGCTAGTTCTAATCGCTTACAACATTTGGGTCTCGCTTTTAGTTTTACTTCATTATTGACTTTGTGTGCTCCAGCTGAAGCACAAGAACAAAAGGCAACTATAGAACAAGTACATTTTTTAGGGGCACCTGCTTTAGTTCAAGAGCAACCATCAATCATACCATTAAATATTAAAGGAACTGTTTTAGATGAAACCAATGTGCCATTACCTGGGGCTAACATAGTTTTAAAGGGTACAACCTATGCTACGGTAACTGACTTTGATGGCAATTTTGAACTTGAAATTCCAGAAGAGCTTAAAAATCTCAATTCAATCATTGAAATAAATTATATTGGGTTTATTACCAAATCTGTTAATATAGAAACCATTAATAAGAATAATTCTGTTCAACTAGTTATGTCCGAGGATATGTTGGGAGAAGTAATAGTGGTAGGTTATGCCGTTAAAAAACCAAATATTTTTCGTCGCTTTCTTAACCTTTTTAAAAGAAAGGATTATTTAAAAGAAGAAGAAATTTGTGAGTTACCACCTATAGAGGTTGCTACTGATTTACCGAATCAGAAAGTTGAAAACAATTTTGAAAAGTCAAAAATGGCTGTTTGGCCAAATCCGGTTTCAAAACAAATAAATTTAGAGTATGATTTGCCTAATGCTGGTGAATATACCCTTTCACTTTTGCCAATAAATCAACCCTTCTCAACAGAAATTATGCTTGCAAAAAGCTATAAAAAAGCTGGAACTCAATCTGAAATTTTAGAAATACCAAATGTAGCCAACGGAGTGTATGTACTAAAGCTTAAAGCCAATGGTTTTGAAGAGCAACATAAAATTATAGTAGAGAAAAACTAGTAATTAGCCGCTGGGCAATAACAATCAAATCGTTGACTTCGCTGCTCGCCAAAGTCATAACCCAAAGTAATTTGATGAAAACCACCATTATCAAATCTTATATCACCAGATTGATAAGAGTAATTATAAGAGAACATGAACCGGTTTATGTTAACCCCAACAATTGGAGTAAATAACTGTAATCTTTGTTCACCAAATGTTCCGTTTTGTTGAAACTGTGCACCATCGAAACTTCTTCTATAAGACAATCCTCCCCATATAGTTGTAGTAGGGTTTAAATCGTGATATACTTTAGCATTAAAATCTATGGTTTTTTCTTTGGTAAAATCTGTCATTTGAAAAAGTACAGATGGTTCTAATCGTGTTACGCCCCTACCAAAAACATAACCTGCTGAAAGCAAGTATCTTCTCAAATTATCAAATTCCGCAGCGGTATATAAATCTCGTCCACTACCCAAGATATTTAGAATAGCTGCATGAGCGTAAAATTCTAAATAGCTATAGGAAGCACCTAAATCAACATTAAAATAACTAGTTGTATTCTTTACACCAGTAACAATTGGGTCTGGATTCACTGACCTAAATTCAGTTTCATCTAAACTACTAATTATAGCACCAGCACTTAATCCAAAAGAAAGCTGGTTTAAAGTTCTAAAATCACCACCAAGATTAAGGTGGTGTGCATACGTTCCTTTAAAACCTGTTTGTGAATGGTAGCCATTAGAATCATTAAATAAAATAGCGCCAACACCACTTTTCTCGCCCACTCTAAAATGACCATTTAAAGTCTGTAAAGCAGGGGCTTCTTGCACATCAAACCATTGCTTGCGTGCTGTCAACCTTACTTTACCCCCACCGCCAATACCAGCCATAGAAGGATAAACTAAATAATAATTGTCTGATAAGTAATCAAAATACACTGGTATACCTTCCTGAGAATTCCCTTGTTGAAAGGCAATAAGCAGCAGTATTAGTGGTAATAGTAGCTTTTTCATATTAGTGATTCGAGATGGGGTTAAGCTGCAAATTAGTTGAATATTCCCATTTATAACGATATTACTCTGGCAATATTATGAATTATTCGACCAATTTAACTTCGTATTTTTGTCAAAAATAAATTTATGAAAGAGTTCAACATAACAACGGTTGAAACAAACAACCCTGCCATTTTAAAATTTGAGGCGAATCATTTTTTAGCTAAGGGTAACTATGAGTTCAAGAATATAGATGACGCCAAGAACTCACCTTTAGCACAGCAGCTTTTTCATTTACCCTTTATAAAAACCGTATACATATCTGGCAATTTTATAGGAATTGAAAGGTATGATATTGTACAATGGAATGATGTAAAAGATGAAGTAGCTCAAAATTTAGTAGAGTATCTTAATGCTGGAGAACCTGTTGTGATTGAAGAGTCAGACGCTAAAACACCAACCACTGTTTACGCAGAAGTTACTCCAAACCCTGCAGTAATGAAGTTTGTTGCCAATAGAATGATAGTTCCACAAACGCTAGAATTTAAAAATATAGATGACGCTAAAAATTCTGATTTAGCAACAGAATTATTTCATTTTCCTTTTATAAAAGAGTTGTTTTTTGACACCAATTATATTTCTGTAACCAAATACGAAAGAGCCAACTGGGAAGAAATTTCTATGGAATTACGAGAATTTATTCGTGAATATCTAAATTCTGGTAAATCTGTAATTGATGAAGCTTACGCAACAGAAGCAACAAATTCTTCTAGTGCAACCGTTCCCGTTGAAGAGTTAGACGAAACATCGCAACAAATTATTTCAATCTTAGATGAATATGTAAAACCAGCTGTTGCCTCTGATGGTGGTAACATTGTTTTTCAATCTTATGAAGAAGAAAGTAAAACAGTAAATGTGGTTTTACAAGGGGCGTGTAGTGGTTGTCCATCTTCAACCTTTACGCTAAAAAACGGCATTGAAACCATGCTAAAAAACATGTTGGGTGAGAAAGTAAATGAGGTGGTAGCCATTAATGGATAATCTTATAAAATTGCTTATATTCAAGCAATTATAAAAACACTACTAATGGCAGTTTTAAAAGTAATAGAGATTTTAGCCAACTCTAATAAGAGTTGGGAAGAAGCTACAGAAAAAGCAGTTGCAGAAGCAGCTAAATCTGTGAAAAATATACGTTCAGTTTACGTTAACGAACAAAGTGCAACTGTTAACGATGGTAAAATTGATGAGTATAGAGTAAACGTTAAAATAACCTTTGAGGTAAAATAACTTTTACAAATAATTGTAAACTAGCGTCTTATTTGTAAGACGCTTTTTTTGTTTTAAATGAGATTAAAACCCTATTTCATAGTATTTGTATTGTTCCTTCTTAGTTGTGAGCAAAAACCAAAACAAATGACACATAAATACACCAATGCATTAATTGAAGAAACTAGTCCGTACCTACTTCAACATGCCCACAATCCTGTAAATTGGGAAGCTTGGAAACCAGAAGTATTAGCACGTGCTCAAAAAGAAAATAAACCGCTGTTAATTAGTATAGGTTATGCGTCTTGCCACTGGTGCCATGTTATGGAGCATGAATGTTTTGAAGACGAGGAAGTTGCTCAATACATGAATGAACATTTTGTAAATATTAAAATTGACAGGGAAGAAAGACCAGACGTTGACCAAATTTATATGGATGCCTTACAAATGATGACAGGCAGTGGTGGTTGGCCATTAAACGTGGTAACAACGCCAGATGGTAGACCATTTTGGGGTGCTACGTATTTACCAAAAGATAACTGGTTAAAATCTTTAGAAGGAATTGTAGATTTATATACCAGCAACCCAGAACGTGTTGAGGAATATGCTACAAACCTAGAAAAAGGTATTAAGGATATTAATCTTTATGAACTTCAAGAAAATCAATCTTCTTTTTCTTTAGATTCATTGGATGTTACCGTTGCTACTTGGTCACAACAATTTGACACTTTTTTAGGAGGGTACAAAAGAGCCCCAAAGTTTATGATGCCAAACAATCTTGACTTTCTACTACATTATGCAGTATCAGAAAACAAAAAAGACATTCAAGAATACGTAGACACTACACTTACACGCATGGCATATGGTGGTATTTACGACCACATAGGTGGTGGATTTTCTAGATATTCAGTAGACACTAAATGGCATGTTCCGCATTTTGAAAAAATGCTTTATGATAATGGTCAATTGGTTAGCCTTTACGCCAAGGCCTATGCCCAAACTAAAAACCCTTTATATAAGAAAATAGTTGATGAGACTATAGCATTTGTTAAAGAAGAATTATTGGATGAAAACGGTGGATTTTACTCCTCATTAGATGCTGACAGTACTAATGACATGGGTGAATTAGAAGAAGGAGCCTATTATGTATGGAAAGAAAATGAATTAGACGCTATTCTAGGTAGCGAAGCTGAACCCTTCAAAGCCTATTTTAATATCAATTCCTATGGATTGTGGGAAAATGAAAACTATGTTTTAATTCGAGATAAAGCCGAAGAAGAAGTTGCAAAAGAATTTAATACCACAGTTAAACAATTGAATGCATCAATTTCTTCATCTTTAAAAAAATTGAAAGCCATAAGAAATGAACGCCCTAAACCAAGATTAGATGACAAAATTCTAACCTCTTGGAACGCATTAATGTTAAAAGGTCTTACAGATGCTTATAAGTATACAGGCAATGAAGATTACTTAACCTTAGCACTTACCAATGCAAATTTTCTAAAATCAGTAATGCTACGAAATAATGGTGGTTTGTACCGAAATCATAAGAACGGGAAAAGTACAATCAATGCATTTTTAGAAGATTATGCTACACTTATTGAAGCGTATATCGGCTTATACGAAGTAACTTTTGATGAAAATTGGTTGTTGACTGCAAAAGAACTAACCGCCTATACCTTTAAGCACTTTTTAGACCCAAAAACCTTATTGTTTTTTTATACATCAGATGAAGACGAAGGTCTAATTAGAAGAAGTTTTGAGATTAATGACAATGTTATCTCCTCTTCGAATTCAATTATGGCGAATAACTTATTAAAATTGCACAAGATTTTCCCTAATGAAGGCTACGCCGAGTATGTTGATAATATGTTATTTAATGTACAGGCCAATTTCTCAAAAAGCGGCCAAGGTTATGCCAATTGGTTGCATTTAATACTTTTTAAGGAAAAAAACTTTTATGAGATTGCCATTGTAGGCGATGAGTATAAGACGTTAGGTAAAGAAATCAATGCAAGTTACACTCCGAACAGTATTTTGTTAGGTTCACCAAAAGAAGGCAATTTTGATTTGTTACAAAACCGATACAATCCTGACAATACGCTAATTTACGTTTGTATTGAAGGAGCTTGCAAACTACCCGTGCAAACGACTGAAGACGCTTTAAAACAACTTTAAGAAATAACCTTATTATTAACGAAAGTTTACCACTTAAACTTTGACGTCATACACAGGCTTTTTTAGTTTACCAAAAAAGAATACATGAGTCTAGAAGACAAATTAATAGAATATGAAGAATATGCCGAAAGAGCCATTGATTGGGGTGTGGAGTTTGCTCCCAAGCTTATTTCTGCGATTCTTGTTTTTATAATTGGTAGATGGATAATTTCATTTATAAACAAACTTGTTAGAAAATTTTTCGAGCACAAAGATTACGACCAAGCTTTAGAGAGCTTTCTCCAAAGTTTCATTAGTATAACGCTGAAAGTAGTACTTGCCGTTTTAGTGGTGACACAATTAGGAGTTAAAACTACTTCTCTAGTGGCAATGATTGGTGCTGCCGGTTTAGCCATTGGTTTAGCGCTGCAAGGCTCCTTATCTAATTTTGCAGGTGGTGTACTTATCTTATTATTCAAACCTTTTAGGTTAGGAGACTTTATATCTGCCCAAGGCATAGATGGTACGGTAAAAGAAATTTCAATATTTAATACTAAGCTAAATACATTTGGCAACCAAATAGCCATTATACCTAACGGGCAATTAGCTAATGGTAATATAATCAATTACAACGCAGAAAATACGCGTAGAGAAAATTACAAGATTGGTATTGGTTATGGCTCAAATATTAAAGTTGCCAAAGACATTTTACTTGAAATTTGTGCTGAAGACGAAAGAATCTTAAAAGAACCAGCGCCTGAAGTTTATGTTGATAGTTTAGGAGACAGTTCTGTAGTACTTACTTTACGTTTTTGGGCAAGAAATGAAAACTTTTGGCCTGCAAGGTTTAATGTCATAGAACAGTCAAAATATAGATTTGATGAGGCCGGTATAGAAATACCATTTCCACAACGTGTTATGCATCAATTAAAAGAAGGAAAACCTCAAAAAGAAGGTAAGCCAAATAAAAAATCAAAAAGCTAATTTTTCTTACCTCCCCCAAGAATAAAATCTTTTAAATAATAAGGTTCAAAATAGGCGACATCTTCAAAGTCGCCTTTTTTGTATTTAGCATAGGCTATTGAGGCCATTTCCTTAGTCGATGGAAAGTTAGTTGTGTGAAATTCTACATTTTGCATTGCCACAACACCTTTACATTTTTCTGCACCATTACCTATTAAATGAATTTTATTACTGGCGCTGTATTCAGCAAAAGACTCTGCTTCTATCACCTCTGCAATGGTATCTCTAATTTGCTCGAACTCTGAATTAAAAACAGCTGAATACACTTCCATTCTACGCGCATCAAGTACAGGAATTATAATTTCATTAGGTTGTGGTTGTATTTGATGCGAAAGACTTTCCAATGTTGCAATAGCAATTAGTGGTTTGTCAAGAGCAAAGCATAGACCTTTTGCAGCTGAAACACCAATACGCAAGCCCGTATAAGAACCAGGACCTTTGCTTACTGCTATGGCGTCAATTTCATTTTTTAAAATACCAGCTTCTTTTATGGCTTGGTCAATAAAAACATGTAATTGTTCAGAGTGTGTATAATTCTCTTCATTATGTTCTTTTAGAACCAGTATTTCTGCTGCTTTAGAAATGCTTACAGAACAATTAGTTGTAGCGGTTTCAATTGAAAGAATAATAGCCATTATGCAAAGATAACGCACAAAAAAACCAACCGAATAGAATTCGATTGGTTTTACTTTGTTTTACTAATCTTTAATCTAAAGATATAGGAATTCCAAAATAGAATTCTAAGATTTTTAGCCTAAAAATGTAATCGTATTTTGTTCTAATTACATCAGCTTGAGCATTATCAACTCTAGCCTGAGCTTGCTGAAAATCAAACGCATTCATTAATCCCACATCATAACGTTCTTTAGAATATTCATATGCCAAACTTCTAGCTTCTAAAGTTTTTTGAGCTGCTTGGTAAGCTTTTTTAAATGTGTTTACATCAACATAAGCTTGCTGTACAGTTGCCTCAAGAGCCAATTTATCTTGTTCAAATTGAAGCTTGGTTCGTTCTAAGTTTATTTTAGAACGTTTAACATTGTTACGTGTGCTCCATCCATTAAATATTGGAATACTCATTTGAGCACCATAAGAAATACCGTCAAAAATCCAAAGCTGATCCGTAAAGCTCGGTGTAAAAGGCACACCTGTTACCGGGTCTGGAAGTTGGGTAACGTCTGAATAACGGGTGCCATAATTAAAAAAGGCTCCTATAGTTGGTAAATATGCTCCTTTTGAGATTTCTAAATCTTTTTCTGCGAGTGTAACATTAGTTTCAGAAAGTTTGATATCATTTCTGAACTCCATTGCTTTTGCAAAGATAGTTTTCGCCGAATTACTCATAATGTCGGAAGGAGGAACATTGAAATCTTCATCGGCGATATCAAAGTTCTCATAGTCTGTAATTTGTAACAATTGAGCTAAATTAACTTTAGCTATGATTACTAAACTCTCACCATTGATTATTTGTTGTTCTTGTGTTGCTGCGGTTGCTTCAATTTCAAGTAAATCTCCTCTGGGAACAACACCAGATTCTACTAATTCTTTAGTTCGCTCTAAATCTTGCTCAGTTACAGCGTATTGTGCTTTAAATACCTTTACTTGTTCAATATTAGAAACCACCTGTAAATAGGCATTAGCAACATTTAATCTAATATCATCCTTTAGATTATCTAGTCTATACTGATTAGCAATGGCGTTCATTTTTGCTCTATGCACTTGTTTTACGTTACGCAATCCATCAAACAAGGTTACATTAGAACTAAAACCACCATTTACATTAAAGGCTGTTTGATTTGTAGGTAAGTTGTTTGTTGGATTAATAGAGAAACCCGTATTACTTGAGACGCTTGCAGAAGCATTCAAATTTGGTAAAAGGTTACCTATGGCATCAGATTTGTCAATTTTCGCAGTTTCCAAATCCAGCGCAAATTGCTCAATAGTTAAGTTGTTTTCAACGGCGTATGTAACACACTCTTCTAAAGTCCACTTTTTAACCTGTGCATTGGTAAACCCAAAGGTTAGTAAAGCCGTTACTATTAATAATTTAAATTTCATTCGTTTTTTGATTTTTGGTTGTACTTGGTTATTCAGTCTCATTACCATCTACGTCCTCTTCTTCTCCAATTTTAACTGGTTCTGTTTTATTCCATTGTTTTACCTCATCATTTTCAGATAAACCAGAAACTATTTCCACATTTATTCCGTCTGATATTCCGATTTCAATATCTTTTCTCTCAAATTGCTGCTCACCAGTTGCTATTTCTACATAGGGCTTATTAGTATCTCTATCAAACTGCAATAATGCTTCGGGTATTACCAAAATGCTATCTTTCTTTTCAAGAGTTAAAGATGCGTTAGCACTATAACCAGCTCTTATCATAAAATCCTCATTTATTTCTACATCCCCTTCAATCTTGAATTTTACTGCACCCGCTTCTTCAATACCTTTTGGAGCAATAAATTTGAGTTTAGCAGACAATTCTTGATCTTGAACAGCTCCTAATGTTATTTTTAAAGGCATCCCAACGGCAAGCTTACCTACTTCACCTTCATCAACCTGGCCTTCAAAAATCATTTTACTTAAATCGGCTATAGAAGCAATGGTTGTACCATCATTAAAATTATTACTTTGAATTACTTGATCACCTTCTTCAACTGGTATTTCTAGAATGGTACCATCAACTGTAGCTCTAATATTTGTATTTGCGCTAGATGAGCCTCCTGCAGAACCTCTTTGAATTATTTGATAATCATTTTGAGCATTTTCTAACTCTAATTTAGCCTGGTTATACCTAAGTTGTATATTTTGAAAATCTTGAGCAGACACCACACCTTTATCAAAAAGAGTTTTATTTCTATTGTAATCAATTTCTGAGTTGCCAAGTGCAATTTTAGCATTATTTACTCTACCTCTTGCTTGGTAAAGAGCTTGTTCATTAGGCACTACTTTTATGGTTGCAATTAATTCCCCAGCTTTTACTTTAGCCCCTTCTTCTAAATATATTTTATCTATTATTCCTGAAATTTGAGGTTTAATTTCAATTTCATCTTCAGGAATAACTTTACCTGTAGCAACGGTTTTCTTTTCAATACTAGATATAAAAGGCTTATGAGTTTCATACTCAGTAATGGATTTGCTATTGCTTTTTATGAAGAAAGATGCTGCCCAAAGCACTCCTAATATCAATAGTCCAATTAGAGTCCATTTAACGTATTTGTTCATTGTTTTGATTATTTAGTTTTTTTATTTGTTTTTGTTATTCTTCTCGTAGGGCATCAATTGGTCTTATACTTACAGCACGTTGAGCCGGTATTAATCCAATTAATATTCCTAATATTATCATTAGCATTAAAGAACCTAACACGTAAGGTATGGGTACCGTTGGGTTGGTATATGGAAAATCACCCCCGCCAGTTAAGGAGTCGATTAATTTTAAGGTTGCAGCCCCAAGAATGATTCCAATTATTCCGGCTAATAGTGTAAGCACCAAGGCTTCTATTATAATTTGATTTCTCACCTCACCAGGCGTTGCGCCTAAAGCTCTTCTTACACCCAATTCTTTTGTTCTTTCTTTTACTGAAATCAACAAAATATTGCCAATTCCAATTACACCTGCTAAAATGGTGGCAATACCAACTACGAGTGATAAAAAGATTAAACCATCAGAAAAGCCAAAAATCTTATTAAACATTTCTCCTAGGTTGAAAGAACCTATTGCCTTTTCATCTTGCGGATGTGTTTGGTGAATTCTTCTTAATGTTGCTTTAATATCCTTCTCAACTTCGATAACATTTGCATCGTCATAAGCCGCTATGGTAAACCAAGAAACATTCTCTCCGGTATTATATAATTTTCTAAAAGTTGTAAAAGGAATAAATATATCTGAATCATTATCAAACGGACCACCACCAGCAAATTTATGCACTCCAACCACCTGAAAATTTACACCGTCAATTTCAATATATCCACCAATTGGATTTTCTTCATCATCAAAAAGTTCTTTTTGAGTTCGTTCTCCTATTACACAAACTTTTCGTTCTTGTTCTATATCCTCGTCATTTATAAACCTTCCTCCATCATAAATACGCTTGGTAGCTATTTTTGTGAACTCGGGAAAATCTCCAAAAACCGAATAATTTCCTGATTTTAAGCCTCTAGTGATAACTCCTGGATTGGACCCAAAAATACCTTGTACGTTACGTGGTGCAATTGCCTCAATTTCTGGAATTTGTTTTTTTAGAGTTTCCGCATCACTAAGTTTTAATTGAATCTGTCTGCCTGTTTTAAAACCGCTATAGGGCATACTGGTTTGTTGCGCCCATACAAACATGCTATTTCTTGCGATAGTTTTAAACTCTCTTTCGAACCCATTTTGTAAACCATTAGCCGCACCAGACAAACCTATGTAAATGTATATTCCTATAAAAACACCTATCATAGTCAAAAAGGTTCTTAACCTATTTTTTCTAATAGATTGAAATATCTCTATCCAAGTATCTCTGTCAAATAACTGTTTCATACTATTCGTCTCTTAAGGCTACAATAGGTTTAATTCTTGCTGCTCGTCTTGCAGGTACAAATGCTGCTATAGCTCCACAAATTACTAACAGAATGGTTACAAAAAATGCGAGGCCTAGGTTGATACTGGGTTTGGTAATAAAGTAATCGTCTTTTAAAGTATCTCCAGTAATAGCATTGAGAACAATAATACCGATTAACATGCCAAGAAACCCAAAAACTGCGGTTATGAATATAGATTCTAACATAATGCCACTAGTTATCAACCTTGGTGTTGCGCCCATTGCTTTACGTATACCAATTTCTTTGGTACGCTCTTTTACTACGAACACCATTATATTACTTATACCAATAACCCCAGAAATAATAACCGCGAAGGCTATGGCAGATATAATTAATTGTAAGGCTCCAGCAAATTGTTGATTTTGTTTTAATTGGTCTGCGATATTCTGTATAAAAATACCTCTAGGGTCTTTAGGACTTATAACTTTTCTTTGACGCATAAAGGCATCTAACTTGTTTTGAAAGTCCATTGCGCCTGTATAACCCAAAGATTCTTTGAACCCAATAATAATTTGCCCTAACTTATCATTATTACCTTCTATTAATTGGCGTGTAGTAAACGGTATATATATGTATCTTTCTTCATTATCACCGCCATCATCTTGATAAACACCTACCACCCTAAACACACTTTCTCCCATTGCAATGTATTCTCCAATAGGGTTATCACCATTAAAAAGGTCTTTTTCGACCATTCTACCAATTACAGCCACTTTGGTTCTGTCTCTAATATCTTTGTTGTTAATGTATCTACCCTTCATTAAAATGTTCTTCTCAGCCCATTGCATTCCTGGTCCAACACCTCTATTAGAGTAATTATCTGACTCGTTTTTATAGGTTACCGTACCTCCATTATTAATTTGTGGAGTCATGTAATCTATAAAAGGAGCAAATTCTTTTGCAATAGCTTCTAAGTCATCATTTTCAAACTCTATTTGTCTTTTGGCTTTATACCCGCCGTAAGGTAGGGTTGTTTGTGAAGGATATATTCTTAATACATTAACCGCATCTTGTCCAAAAAATTCATTAAAGGTATTCTGCAAACCATTACCCATTCCAAATAGGGTTACAAAAATGAAAATACCCAAAGCAACGGTAAAACCGGTGAGAAAGGTCCTGAGCTTATTTTTGCTCATTGCCTCAAATATTTCTTTCCAAGTATCTCTACTGAACATACTGTGCGGCTCTTACTTGTTCAACCATTTTGTCTTCAACTATAACCCCATCTTTTAAATGCACAATTCTTTTACACATATGAGCAATATCTTCTTCGTGAGTAACTACTAAAATGGTATTACCCTCATCATTAATCTTTTGAATTAAATCCATTACTTCATATGAAGTTGTACTATCTAAAGCACCCGTTGGCTCATCTGCTAATAAAACCTTGGGTTCAGCAGCCATTGCTCTAGCAATTGCCACACGTTGTTTTTGACCTCCAGAAAGTTCACTAGGTAAATGTGTTGCCCACTGTTTTAAACCAACTCGTTCAAGATATTTCAACGCTTTTTCTTGTCTCTCTTTTCTGCCAATACGTTGATAGTATAAAGGTAGAGCCACATTCTCAATGGCATTTTTATAATTTATTAAATTGAATGATTGAAAAATAAATCCTAAAAATTTATTTCTGTATTGGGCAGCTTTTGTTTCACTGAGGTCTTTTATTGGAACTCCATCTAGATGATAAGAACCTGAATCTGCCACATCTAACATTCCTAAGATGTTTAGCAACGTAGATTTACCCGAACCTGATGAACCCATTATAGCCACCAGTTCTCCATCTTCTACTGAAAAGTTTATTCCTTTTAATACGTGGAGTGAATTACTCCCCATTCGGTAGGATTTGTGTAAATCTTTTATCTCTATCATGATTGGTTTTTAGTGATTTGGAATTGCTTCCTTTGGTTTGACTTATAAGTTGTTAAATTGTTACAACTTTTCTTTAAAAATTTTGTTAAATGAAAGATTAGTTTGTAATCTCGTCTTCTACTTCATTCCAGACTTTGATATTGTCATCAGAAGAAATCCCTGATTTCACCTCCACATAAATACCATCACTAATACCTAGTTCTACATTTTTACGTTCAAATTTTTGGTCTCCTGTAGCAATTTCTACAAAAGGTTTTTTAGTGTCTTTATCAAATTGCACCAACGCTTCTTTTACTGCCATTACACTATCTGCCCTAGCCAAAATTATTGAAGCGTTGGCGCTCAAACCGGCTCTTATAAATGTGGTGTCTTGTTTTGTTAGCGTACCTTTTATCTCAAATTGAATGGCACCATTTTCTTCTACGCCTTTTGGGGCTATATAATCTAGAACTGCCTCAAACACTTGATTTTCAATAGCACCTACTGTAATTTCTAGGGGTAAGTCTTCTTTTATTTTGCCTACTTCTGACTCATCAACTTTGCCCTCAAAAATCATTTTTTCAACATCAGCGATTGATGCAATGGTAGTACCCTCATTAAAATTATTACTCTCAATTACTTGGTTACCTTTTTCTACAGGAACATCTAATACCATTCCAGTAACGGTAGAGCGAATTAGAGTATTTGCTTCATTACCATACCCACTTGCTGTTCCTGTTTTAATAATATCTAACCTTTTAACAGCGGCGTTATATGTTTGCTTAGCTTGGTCATAAGTAACTTCTGCGCGCTCTAAATCTGTTTTAGCAATTACCCCTTTTTCAAACAAACTTTGTTGTCTATCCCAATTACGTTTTTGATCATTTAAATCAATTTTAGCTCTATCTATTGCATCTCTTGCATCATTAACTGCACTTAAATTGGGTACTACCTTTATTTTTGCCAATAGGTCACCCGTTTTAACATAATCTCCACCTTCAACATAAACCTCTTCTATAACTCCAGAAATGTTGGGTTTTATCAACACTTCCTCTAACGGCAGAATGCTACCAGTTGCTACTGTTTTTTTAACAATAGTTTGCTTCGAAGGATTTTCAGTTTGATATACTACCGGGTCTTCGGCATTTTTAGAGTACAAATAATACATGGCTCCTGAAAAACCTAAGACTATGGTTACAAGTATTATTATTGTTACAGACTTTTTCATTTGTATAGTTATTTTGATTGATGTTTTTTGTTATTATTATTCAGTTCTTAATGCTTCAATAGGTCTTACACGTATTGCTGAATTTGCAGGTAAAAAACCAGCTAATAAACCCGCAATAACCAAAACAGATAATGCCCCGGCCACAACTTTTACGCTTACACTTGGGTTTAAAAACATATCAACTGGCCCAACACTATCTAGCAATGTATTTATACCATAAATAGCCAATGCGCCAAAAATGATACCTGTCATACCCGAAATCAGTGTTAGAAAGATTGATTCCATTAAAATTTGTTTCTTGATAGACCAAGGTGACTCTCCTAAAGCTCTACGAATACCTATTTCTTTAGTTCGTTCTTTTACTACAATTAGCATAATGTTACTTACCCCAATAATACCAGAAATAAGTACAAATGTTCCAACGATAATGGCAATCCATCGTATGCCAGCAAATAAACTTTCTACCCTGTTGTATTGTTGGTACAAATCAAAGAAACCAATAGCTCTTGTGTCTTCAGGATGCACTTTATGGTTGGATTTCATTAAGTTGATGATGTCATCTTTTAAAACAGAAATTGAATGTCCATCGTTGGCCGTAATGGCCATCCAACCAACAACTTCACCCATATTAAAAGCTTGTGAAAAAGCGGTAAAGGGCACAAATATTTCTTTTTGAGCCTCTTCTCCTCCATCACTGGAATTTTTTTTATAGGTACCCACTACCATAAAATTTACACCTTGAATTTTAATATAGGTACCCAGCACCTCTTCTCCTTTGTCGTACAATTCATTTTTTACTCCAAGTCCTATAACTGCTACTTTTCTGTTTTGTTCAATATCATTGTAGTTGATAAATCTGCCTGAGGTAACCGTCATTGGGTCTTGATTTATAATTTCAGGGTAATCACCATACACATTGTAAGCCCCCGCATTTAAACCTCTGATAACATTATTACCACCTCCTGAAAAACCACCTAATTGATTTCTTGGTGAAATAAATCTTAGATTAGGCACATTATCTCGTATTGATTGAACATCACTACGTTTAAATTCAAACCTTCTATCTTTTGGCAGACCTTCATAGGGTTTTGTAGTTCGCCTTGTCCACATAAACATAGTGTTGGTTGCAATATCACCAAAATCAACCCGTATACCATTTTCTAAGCCTTTACCTGCAGCAAGTAAAATAATAAGTATGAAAATTCCCCAGAACACGCCAAATGCCGTAAGCAAAGTTCGAAACCAATTACTGGTGAGCACCTCTAAAATTTCTTTCCAACGATCTCTATTAAACATGGCTATTCGTTTCTTAGGGCTTCTATGGTTTGAACTCTTGCTGCTTTCCATGCTGGAAAGAAACCAGCAATTGTACCTGCAACAATTAATACGATGACAGTACTAAAAGCCACATTGAAATTTACAGACGGATTTAAAACATAATCTATCTCTATATGAGGACCTACAATTTCTAGTATTGCCATGCTAAAAATTAGCCCTCCAAAACCTGAAATGGCGGTAACGAAAATAGCCTCATGTAAAATCATTCCAATTATTGACCAAGGCTTTGCTCCAAGTGCTTTACGAATACCTATTTCTTTGGTACGTTCTTTTACTACAATTAACATAATGTTGCTTACACCAACCACACCAGCAATGATGGTAAAGACTCCTACAACCCAGAAGAATATTTTTATGTTATTGGTTAGCCCATAATAACGTTTGGCTTCTTCCATGGCACTCCAAACATCTAAAGCACTAGTGTCATCTGGAGCTACCGTATGTACTTGTTGTAAATAACCTTTCAAACCCTCTTTAAAATCAATTGCTTGTTTTACTGCTTCATCAAAATTTTCTTTTGGCGGTAAAGTAAAAGACATGTTATTTACCATATCTCCACCATTAAAAACTTTTTGAGCAGCAGCAATTGGAATATAAATACGTTCCTCTTCACGGTCTTCATATTCTTTATAGACGCCTATAATTTTAAAAGGGATGCCTGAGATTTCAATAAATTCACCTACGGGGGAATCTACATCCATAAAAACATCGGTTCTAATTTTTTTACCTATTACCGCAACTTTAGCTGTTGAAGATTCATCTTGAGGGTTTATAAAACGACCTTCAATCATTTTGGCATTTTCTATCATTTGAAAATTAGAGCTAACCCCTTGAATGCCATAAACCAGTGATTCTTTACCATAATTTACCGTAACGTTTCTCACAAAAATTCGGGGAGAAGAATATTCTAACTCTGAACTATATAAGGCTACGGCGTTATCATAATTCTCATTGGTTAATTGAATTCTTCTACCAGGGTTTAAGCCCTTGTATTCTTTACTAGTTGTACCTGGCCATACCCAAATACTGGTAGCAGCGTCTTGTTTAAATTCTTGCTCAATACCATTACGCATGCCTTGGCCAAAACCCAAGAGAATAACTAAAATGAAAATTCCGGAGGCGACGGATATACCCGTAAGAAAGGAGCGGAGTTTGTTTTTCCGCAGGGTATCAAAGATTTCTTGCCATCTTTCGATGTCAAACATAGGTTGATTGTTTTGATTGATGAATACATTAATGTACATCAATAAGACTATGTATCAACTAATTTGTTACAGTTTTTTAAAAGAAATTTATGCTTTTGTTGAATTACCCCTAAGTTTCTTATAAATAAGGTAAAATAAACCACCAACCAAGATATAAGGTATAGCCATTAAATAAACAATTCCGTTATTAATTCCTTCAGCTTGGCTGGTATCAGCCTCACTATCTAAAGCTGCTCTACACATGGCGCATTGAGCCTCTACAACTTCTGGAAAAAGTAGTATAGAAAAGAAGACCGTAATTAAGACAAACCTTTTCATTACACGTAGTAAGGAGAAATCATTAAATAAACTATAACACCAGTAACAGCAACATACAACCAAATAGGAAATGTAATTTTAGACCACTTTTTATGTGCTTCAAACTTTTTAAGATATGCTTTGCTGTAGGTTATTAAAACTAAAGGAATAACCCCAATAGATAGCAAGATATGGGTAATAAGGATAAAATAATATACATATTTAATTGCCCCCTCACCACCAAATGGAGTGGATTCTGAAGTCATATGATAAGCAACATACATAATTAGAAACAACAATGAAAGTGTAATATTCACATTCATTATATTCTGATGTATTTTCTGCTTACCTTCTCTAATAAAGTATACAGCTGCTATCAGCAGTACCGCAGTTAGCCCATTTATTGTAGCATAGATTGCCGGTAAAAATGTTAAGGGCTCTGCGTTAGGAATTTTGTACGTAAACAATAGCGCTACCACTACTGGTATTGCTATGGATAAAATTGTAATCCAGCGTTTAATATTTTTTTCTTGTTTTGCTGCTACTTCCATTTTACTCTGCTAAAAGTTTTTTAATATCTTCTTTCAAAATAGTTATTTGTTGCACTTCGCCTTCATCATTAACACCTTGCTTTTCAGTTATGGTACCTCGATAATATATTATTGGATTACCAAACCTATCAGTACGCGAACGTAAATAACCTTCTTTATCGACCAAAGCAAATAATCCAGAATGTTCAAAACCACCAGCTACTTCTTCATTCTCACTTGCATGTATATAAAAAGCTTCATTTGCCAGTTTATAAATACCTTCTCTAGCTCCAGTTAAAAAATTCCAGTTAGAACTATTACTGTACCGTGAGGCATAATTTTTAAGTTTTGAAGGGGTGTCTCTTTTAGGGTCAATGGTAAAAGAAACAATTTGAAAATCATCAGAATTAATTGTTTCATTAATGTCAGCCAAATTCGAACTCATTACTGGGCATATGGTTGGACATGACGTAAAGAAAAAATCTACTACATAAACCTTACCTAGCAAGTCTTTATTAGAGACCAACACGCTGTCTTGGTTTAAAAACTCAAAGGCAGGAACTTTTCTTTTTGTTCCATTATTCACCAAGTAAGTAAGTGGTTCATTGTTTAAAACCATACCAGACATTCGGTCATTTTTGGCAACAGTGCCGCTCTTTAGTCTTTTTACCAAATTTGGCACCGCAAATATTCCAAAAATTAGGATTATCAATGAAACCCAGATATAGGTATATTTCTTTCCTTTATTTGCTCCTTGAGGCATTGTTCTTTTTTAAGGCTAATCTGTATTCTGCTAAAATTATTTTAACGTCATCAACCATTTTATTATTTAAATCTGCTACTGAACTGGTGTTAAAACCATACTTAACTCCCTCATCATCATCATTATCTCTCCCCCTAAGTCCACGTTCTTTGTCTATTATAAAAACATAAGGTGAACTATGTTTTTCATCTAACTTCAAATTTGTATTTAAACTTTTGAATGTTTGATTAATTTCTTCTTTAGAGGTAAAAATAAATCGCCACTTAGAAATATCAGTAAACGTTCCTAGTTCTTTTTTAAACTCTTCTATCTCAGCTTGCTTTCCTTCTTCCACCAACATAACTATCTGAAAATCTTTGAACTCGTAAAAACGTTTGTAAATTTTCTGATTTAGATTAAAAAGATTTCCCTCTCTACCTTCTATGTTAGAACCCAGAAACCCTAGAATGGTGATATTATTAGTTAACTTAATTGCATTTGGGTTAGAATCAATTTCTGTAATCTCAGTAGTTAAAATTGGAAGCTTACCAAAATTATAAACTCCTGAAGCAAAGAAAAGATATGCTACTATCGGAAGTACAAATAGCACAACAAGTACAAAAACTTTTTTCATAACATCATAACCTTTACAAAAATAAAAAAGACGGCTTTAAGACCGTCTTTTAGTATTGTTAATGATTTCTTAGAAATTCCAAGAAAGGAATCCATCTTTAAATACTTGAAAGATATATGTACCTTCAAACAGTAGAATAAAAACTAAATATGCTACAAGGAAGATTGGTGTCCAAACCACAACTCTTCTTAAAGAGCTTTTCTCATCTCTCATGTGCATAAAGTCCCAAGTAATGTAATATGCTTTAACCAGTGTAAGTATGATAAAAATCCAGTTTAACAACTTCATCCCTAAGAAATAAGACTGCGTTAAAAAGTCTGGTTTTATAATACCCAAAGCTACTTCTACTGCAGTAACAATAGATAGTAACAATAGTACACCCCAAATTTTTTGGATATTAGATTTGAACTTTATAAGACCTCTAAAAATTTCTAATTTATGTTCGTGTGCCATTTTAGTATTGTAATAATATTATAGAATAACTGGTATTAAACTAAGTAGAAGAATGTGAAAACAAATACCCAAACTAAATCTACAAAGTGCCAGTATAAACCAACTTTTTCAACCATTTCATAGTGTCCTCTTCTTTCGTATGTTCCTAAGATTACATTAAAGAAAATGATAATATTAATAACCACTCCAGAGAAAACGTGGAAGCCGTGAAAACCAGTTATAAAGAAGAAGAAGTCAGCAAACAATCGACTACCGTATTCATTTCTAATTAGATTAGCCCCTTCTACAACGCGAACTGCTTGTGTTAGTTTATCCAAAGACTCCTGTCTATTTAAGAGTGTTTTTTCACCTTCTTCAGTTATTGTTTCTGTACGTATGAGCAATCCTGGATTTGCCTTAAAGCCCTCTACAACTTCATTTAAATTAAAAGTTGTTCTGGTGCCTTCTTCTTGATACCAGATACCATTACTATTTTCATGAAGCGTTCTTTCACCAGGAATTACTTTTGCAAAATCAGCAATTGCAGCACGTTCACCAGTTTCAGCATTAACGAATTGTAAAATTCTACCACCTTTAGTTTCAAGAGCTCCAAAATCACCTTTGATAAAAGTTGCCCACTCCCAAGCTTGAGAACCAACGAAAATTAAACCTCCAATAATAGTAGCAAACATGTACCATATTACAGCATTCTTCTTCATTTTATGTCCGGCGTCTACAGCAAGTACCATAGTCACAGAAGACATGATAAGTACAAATGTCATAAAAGCCACATAATACATGGGATAGTTACCATGAAAGAAAGGTACGTGTGTAAAAACTTCGTCTGCTATAGGCCAAGTTTCCATGAATTTAAATCTAGAAAAACCATAAGCAGCCAAAAAGCCAGAGAAGGTAAGTGCATCAGAAACTATGAAAAACCACATCATTAGCTTTCCATAACTAGCACCTAGCGGGCGGTTGCCTCCACCCCATACATTTTCATCAGAACCGGTAGTTACCGTTGCATCCATAAACAAGAGCGTTTTAGTAAAATTTTAGCAAATTTAATGCTTTTGAAAGATTGAAAAAGAGTTTCTGGTATGAAAACTTTATAAAGCTTCAATTATTTTACAAAGTACATGAACAAAATCAAGTAAATCCATAAAAATCCAAGAAAATGCCAAAAGGTTTCACCTAATTGAAATCCTAGCATATTATCACTCGTATATTTTCCCCGTAATTGTTGAACAAAGACCACTAATAATGAAATCAGACCTACAACAACGTGCACAATATGTACAAAGGCAATTAAAAAAACGTAAGACATTTTTATGTTACTTGTAGGTCCTGTAAAATAATACCCAGAACCCAACATTTCAGAAAAACCAAAAAACTGAAACACTATAAATGCTATGCCTAAAGCAAATGTTACTCCCAAAAGTAAAGTTGCTGATTTTTGATTATTCTTTTTGATAAAATTTCTTGCAACTAAATACGTAATACTACTAACCATAATTATAGCTGTGCTTATGTAAAAAGCTTGAGGCAAAGCAATATTATCTAACCAATCTTCTCTTTTACTACTTACAATGTAAGCACTTGTTAAGCCCGCGAAACCCATTATTAGGCTAACAATGCCAAACCAAAGCATCATTTTTCTAGACCTAGCTCTTTTCTCCTTCTCTGTTCCTTGCGTTAAATCCATTCTTAAATAAATCTATCAATTACATAAACAGCTTGCATTAATGTAATGTATGACACACTCGCCAACATTAATTTTCTTGCAGCCGCATTATCTCTTTTCTCATAAAGTTTAAAGGCAAACCATAGCATTACCAAGCCCATTACCAAAACAATGATTGCTGCTGGTATAGAAAGGATCAACTGCCCTGTAAATCCAAATACAGGCATAATTGAAATTACTATCATCCAAATAGTATATAAAATAATCTGCATTGCGGTGCCTTTATCTTTTTTACCCGTAGGTAACATTTTAAAGCCTCCCTTTTTGTAATCATCATCTAGCATCCAACCAAGGGCCCAAAAATGGGGGAATTGCCAAAAGAATTGCACCATGAATAAGGTTCCTGGTTCAATACCAAACTCATTTGTAGCCGCAACCCAACCTAACATAAAAGGTATTGCCCCAGGTATTGCACCTACAAAAACTGCTAATGGGGTAACTGTTTTTAAGGGCGTATATACGCAAGCATATAGAAATATAGAAATAGCCCCAAACATTGCTGTTTTAGGATTTAATAAGTACAGAGATATGACCCCTAAAAGGGTTAAAAGTATAGCTAATGCAAAAGCGATACGAACAGGCACCCTCCCTGCGGGAATTGGTCTATTGCGAGTGCGTTTCATGAGCACATCTAAGTCTCTTTCTATTATTTGATTATAAATATTGGAAGCACCAACCATACAATAGCCTCCAAAAGCCAAAAGAAGTATGGGAACTAATTCAATTGATGCGGCCGCTAATAGGTAACCGGCTATTGAAGAGACTACAACGCTAACAGCCAAACGTACTTTAGTAAGTTCTTTAAACTCAGATATTACGGTAGAAAAAGAAATTGTTGTCAAAGTTTCTGCTGTAAGCATTGTCCGTTACAATTTTACGGTCTACAAAGATACTCCTGAACAATATCTTTTGCAATGCAATTAGCACAAAAAGAAAAACCCCACTATAAATAGCAGGGTTTTAACAATTTTATTGAATATTCTATTGCAACTTAAAGGTAATAGGAATACTAAATGGAACCTTTACTGCACGTCCTCTTTGTTTTCCAGGGGTCATTTTTGGCAATTTATTGATAATTCTTAAAGCTTCTGCTTCTAGATTTTTATCTGGTCCACGCATTCTAATATTTCCAATACTACCATCTTTCTGAATGGTAAACATTACACTAACACGACCTTGAACACCCATTTCTTGAGCAATTTCTGGATATCTAAAGTTCTTACGAATATGTTTTTGCATCATTTCTTGAAAACAAGCTTTTTTATTGCTTGCCCCTTCACAACCTGGAAAAACAGGCACATCTTCAATTACAGCAAATGGTACAGAGATGTCTTCATCAATTTCCTCTACTTCAACATCTTCAACCTCCATAACTTCTTCTTCTTGGCTAGTTTCAGTAGACTCAATTACAGTTTCTTCAACTTCTTCTTCATCTTCAACTACCTCAATAACCTCAGGTGCTGCTGGTGGCGGCGGTGGTGGTGGGGTTTTAATTTGTTCTGTCATTGGCACCTCTTCGTCCAATTGATCTTCAACATTCAAAGAAATGTCATAGTCATTATCTTTGTCGTATTTTTTCCATTCAAGGCCTCTCCAAACCAACAACATTACCAAAGCAAGACCTATCGCAAAATAAAGTCCACTATTTCTTCCTACATCAGCTTTTGGATTCTTTTTTGGTTCCATATAATTTGATTTTAGTGTTCGCTAATTTAACCAATAATTTAAATAATGGGCAATTTTAACGCTCATTTTAATTGAGGAATGAGTGAACCGCACTTTACAATGAGTAAACCGGCTATAATTGCACCACTAGAATTTGCTACAGCATCCCATATTTCTGCACTGCGATTAAACGGCATAACATATTGAAGAAACTCAATTAACAACCCGTAAAAAATTGCAAAAACAATCAATTTCAATACTATTTTTTTAGTATTAACCATTTTTGAATGTTCTCTCAAGGCCAAAGAACCAAAGAACACAACTCCAAAATAAAAACTAAAATGAATTATCTTATCTAAATGTGGGAACCAAATTTTAGATTCCGTTTGGTTAGAAAATGAAAAAAGGCTAGCAAAGGTGACCCCGCCTAGCCATAAAAAAAACAGTATTGAATACAAATGCCTTTTAAGCACCTACCAATTCTTTGTAAGCTTCGTTATCTAATAAACTTTCTATTTCAGAAGAATCAGATATTTTAATTTTAACCATCCAGCCTTCTCCATAAGGGTCTGTATTAACCTTTTCTGGCTCATCTTCTAAATCTGAATTAAACTCGATGATTTCACCTGTTAATGGTAAAAATAAATCAGAAACCGTTTTAACCGCCTCTACAGTTCCAAAAACCTCATCTTTGTCTAAAGACTCGTCTACGGTTTCAACTTCAACATAGACTATATCACCTAATTCTTTTTGAGCAAAATCTGTAATACCCACAGTAGCTGTATCACCTTCTATTTTTACCCATTCGTGGTCTTTAGTGTATTTTAATTCAGATGGAAAATTCATATTTGTGCGTTTTAATTGCAACAAATTTAATGTAATCTACAAGTGATTTCAACAAATCTTATGCACTTTTAGTTACCAAAGTTGTATCTAATTGTAAAACCTGTATTAATCGTAGTCTGAGGAAATGCAGTTGAGACCTTGAATTTAGAGAAGGAATGGTCATAGAAAAATAGAGCATTTAAATTTCTACTTAACGCATAATCAGCTGTAAACTTAGCAGACCATAGGTCTTGCCCAGCAGTAATTTGATTATTATCAATGTCTAAATTTCTGATTATGGTTACATTATCTCTTAACGAAACATCTGCTTTTAGGTTTAAATCACCTTTAAGCCTTGTGCGTTCTCCGCCTATGTTAGTTACGAACTTTACATCTTTGAATCGATAACCCAAACCAACGGTATATTCTTTACCACTTATCTCTGTTAATAAATTATTATCAAAACTCAATGAGAATGTTCTATCTGTTCTTGCTTCTGCTAATACACTTAGTGAATTCTTCATTTCAAAATCTACACGGATTAACGGATTAAATTGGTCTGTTAATACCACATTATTAATTATGAGTTCTGGTTTTATATCACCAGTTTCAATCTCAAAAAGCCCATTTTGGCGTTCTAGGTTAGATTGAAATGAATTTATACTATATGATGAGCGATACCCATGAGACAAAGAAAAACGTTTAAACTTCTTTTTAAACCAACGGTTTTTCATTAGTCCGGTATACTTAATATTCCAATTCGGAATTGGTATATCTCTTAAATAGTCTAGATTAACTCTATTAGCATCTTGCCCAGTATAAGCCGCAAAGAATGCTGGAAGCAATACTTCTTGTTGTGTTTTACTATAGTATTCAGGAAAACCATCTTCATCTAACTCACCAACAGGTTGACTTCTATCAGAAATTAATCTGTTTGCAATGGTAATTCTATTGGCTTTGAACTGCTCAAACGTTTCAGAGGTAAATTCATCACTCTTTTTAAACACCGTACCTAACATCACGGTAGAAATATTAAAATTACCAATATTGTTACTTAATAAGTTGTCATACTCAAAACTACCATCACTTAAAGTACGTACTTGAAAATTCTCTTGTAGACTATTGGTAAACTGCCTATCTGCAGACAAATCAATGGTTAACTCCTGTGTAGGTTGTGCTGTAGCCGTAATAGTTAGCTGTCTAGAAACATTCTGTAAAAATTGAGAATTGAATTCTGGAAAAGTTGTTAACCAACCATTTTTTGCAGCTTCAAAACGAACATCAGCCTGACTACCAAATACAAATCCTAACGATGGTCTAGTTGTGCCAATAAAACCTATAGATTGGGTGTAACCTGGTAATACCTTACCTCGATTTTCACTGTAGTTTACGTTAACCCGTTTTACCATGGTTAAAATATCTACCAGTGTATTAAACCCTTTACTGGTTTTTCGTTTAGGTTTTTTATCTTCTTCACCATCTTTGGTATTACCAGCTTTATCTCTACGTACTGGTTGCCGGTTAGCAAAGGTCTTACCATCACGTTTTTTAAGACCTAAATAATCATAAAAACCTTGCATGGTTAAGTTTGCGGTTACATTATGAGTGCTTGCATTTTGAACGGTATTAATATCTTCTCCTGCTACTTCTCTCAAGGCATCTCCCCCTCGTTGCCAATCAAAGTTACTGGTATAACTGTATTGCGCATTTATAAAACTTAGGAAAGGAATTTTTGCAAAAGGCAATTCATAATTTAATTGCATTTGTTGTGAGTGCCTGTTGGGTTCGCCAATGTCAAAAAAGCCATCCCATAAGTCTAAAGCCTGATTAATTCCTGAATCAGGGTCATTGGTATCATTAAAATAATTCCTTACAATATTATTATTAGATGCTGTTAGCTGTACACGTAATGATTTTGATAAACTATAATTTAAAGCATATTGCCAATTAAAAAGATAGTTGCGTTGTTGTAAAACTGGTAAATCTAAGGCCTCAACACCTGGCTCCAAAACGTCTCTAAAGCGTTGTCTGTTAAAAGAACGATTGAAATTAGAATTTACAGAAATACTTGTTGGAAGAAGATTAAAGTTGATATCTTTTAACCACTGCCAATACCTACTGGTAAGAATAGAATCTTTGTTGGCTAATGGTGCTACAGTTAAGGGTTTAAAGTTATGATTGTATACAAAACCAGTGTTTACGTTTTCATCAACCAAATCTGCAATTTCAAAATCTCTATGATTGGTTTTATTGTATGAATAGTTAAACGTAAAGTTTTCAATATCGTAGAAATTAGCTTCGCCTTCATCTCCTCTATTTTTACGAACACCAATAAAGTTTACACTTCTTCTTTTGGTGTAATCTTCAGCCTGTTCTCGAACATCTTCAGGGTCAATACCTGCTGTAGCTTCAGCAGCTTCTATTTGGTCATCTAGTTTTAAATCATCATAAACTGGGTCGAACTCTGGGGTAATTAAAGTTTCTGAAACCCCAAAGTTAAAAGGTATTTGTAGTCCCCATTTTTTAGGGAATAATTGACCAACGTTTACATTAGTGACCATATCATAGGATATAATGTCTTCTCTAGAACGTTCATTTGGCATTTGATCAATACTACCAAACCCTGAAGTACTTGTATTTGCGGTTGCAGACACGTTGGCAAAATCAGCCATATTAGCATCAATAGCAGCAATTGCTGCCCAACCACCGTTATTATCTAAACCTGCTAAACGCAGTTCGTTAAACCAAACTTCACCACGAGCCGGAATATCATCAATATTTTTTACACCTACCATCATACCCCGTATAGACCCAAAAGAAGGGTTTCCTTTTATACCTATTCGGTTTACTCCCGGAGTTCTTGGTGCAAATTCTGATACCTCAACAACCTCACCATTTATAACTTCAAAAAATCGTAATTCACTTAAAGGAACACCATCTACTGTACTTTGAGATTGTGCAATACGAACCGATTTAATTCGTGTTAAATCATCTAAACTAATATCAATCTCATTGCCTTCTGGCCAAATTTGTTCAGGGTCAGTGGTTCCAAAAGGGGTAAATTGTAAAGGTCTCTCAATCTGATAAAAGTTATCGGAAAAATCAGTACCAATTCTTAAAAAGCCAACTAACGGTGTATCATCATTAGAATAATCTGAATCAATAATTTTCTCGGCATGCATAAACATTTTTATGCGCTCATATTGCCTTACATCAATATTTAAATTTTTGAAAACACCTCTAGAATCTTGTGATTCTAAATTTTCTATTATAAATGATAATGATTGCTCGTTCTGACTAATAATAGTGTTGTTATTATTCAATTGTTCTCTAACTACCCCAGGAGGTAATACATAAGGTATGGGTGTTCTTTGACTATTATCTATAATATTTACAGCATTTACATCTACGGTTGTTCCATCATCTGCCGGATTATTATCTACTGTTGGTTGTAGTGAGTTAGTATAACTTCTCCAATCTCCACGAACTAAATCTAATGTTGCAAAACGAAGCACAACATCATCTGTAAAACCAGTAAGGTACATACGCATAAAACTTATAGACCTCAAATCTGTAATACCACCAACCGCATCAGTAAAATCAGTCAAAGGTATTTTATATTGTATCCATCTAAAGTTTAAGCTTCCACCATTAGGCACACTATTGCCACTGGCTGTACCTTCAATAATATCAGTTACGTATTCATCATCAACCGTAGTATTGGGTTTTATGGGAATACGATATTCATAATAGCTATTAACCGTATTCATGGTTAAATCTCTATCAATATCTTCAACATCTGGCAAGGTTGTAGAACCACGATTGGTATTTGATACAGCTACCGGAGAGTTACCATCAGGATTATTAAAATCTAAATACCGGTCTAAAATACCTCCCTCTCTATTTAAATAATAGGTATAGTTATCTAAAGCAGGGTCATCCCCTGGGTTATTATCATAAATAGAACCTTCTAAGGCATCATTTAAACCATCAAAACCAATATCTTGTAATGATCTATTTTCTTCTACAGCGTCAAAAGCATATACTAACGATTGTGTTTGCGGAACTTGGCCCCAAATAGTTGGTCTTGGCACCTCGGTAGTTTCTGTACCCGGTAAACCATTTTCGTACTGTTTTCTACCATCAGTAAGGATGTCTTCAGAGATATTACCTAGATTAAATACCAATTCACCTGTACTGTTTGAGCTACCGTCTACGTAGGGGTCTAACACCCAAAATTGTACAAATTCAACATTAGCTTGCTCAAAATTGGTACTACTTAAAGAACGCATAATTCCACCCCAATTATTAGCAGAATTACCTGCAAAATTTGGATTGTTATTGTATGGCCCTTTTTGGTTTGGATAATACGCAATATCCAAGGTAGTCTGTACTTGGGTTTGACCTTGAGCTACCTCTTGGGTAGGAAATACTTCATTAAAAAATACCCGTCTAGTTTCGTTTAACGAGATATCGTCATCTGTTATGGTATTTGGTCTTTGGTTGGTATAAAAGATTGGATCAATGGTATACCAAGCCATTTTTGCTCTATTGTAACCCAATTCTAAACCATCGGCACCTTGAGTGAATTCTAAAGGCGGACTCGCTAATGACCATCCTAAAAAAGAACGAATATCAATTAAGGCTTGAGCGCCTTCAAAATCATCTAAATATGTTGTTGTTTCCCCATTAAAATCAGCATTTTTAGGAGAGTTTGGACTTAAAAATGCAGCTTCGGCACGTAACGAAATATTAGAGGGTGCATCTGTATCAATATTAGGTAACTTATTTGCCAAGCGGGTTAAAAAGGGAACTTCTGTACTAAAATTACCGTTTAATCCAAAAATAGTATTATTCACGGGTTCCACTCCAAAATTTGCTTTTTGCGTAAGTGGCCGCTCATTCAAATTTAAAAGTGTTCCACCTAAAACAAAATTCTCATTAACCTTATGTTCTACATTAATACCTGTAAACCTTCTTGTTTGCTGACCAAAAACCGCGTTATTTTCTACGGAAATATTAATAGGAACATTAGAAGCTTCTAAACTAGGGTCTAATAATTGAACTGTACCTGCTTGATAATTTACAGTATAATCAATACCCTCTTGCAATTGCCTATTACCCGCAGTAACCCTAACCGAACCTCTTGGTACATTAAATGCTCCAATAGGTATGCCGTTATTACCTTGAGACTTATATCTTCCTTTTAATACAAATCTATTTTTTTGCGCTTCTTGTAAAGAGGCTGCTTTTGTTTTGGCGTATAAATCTCTAAATACGTATTTACGTTGGTTGGCGTTATACCCTTCATCATCTTCCACATCATACTCGCCACTTGTACCATCGTCAAGCAAATCAAAAAGATACTCCCCAAAAGGTTCTATTTTGGTAAATAAAATTGTTCCTGTTTGAGGATCTACAGTTATACCAGAAACATAATCGAAAAAACCATCACCACCAGGTTGTACATCATTATAGGCATTCAACCTATCAAAATTGAATACGTTTAATAGAATACGTTCTTCTAAGGCCTTGCCATTATTAGCTGCAGAAGCCGGAAAATCATCAACTGGGGTTATATAGTTTCTTGGTGTTGGATCAGAATACAGAATATTAAATCTAAAATCTTCTTCCAATAATTGAAACGCACCAGTTGCGTAAACGTTTTTCATCATTAAGTCCCAAATAGGATCATCTACATTGGTGATATTACTTTTTAAAAGTTTAAGAATTAAGGTGTTATTTTCAATAATTGGAATTGCCCCAGGTTGCGTAGATGTTGCATCAACACCGCCATTA
This sequence comes from Croceivirga lutea, assembly GCF_014235875.1. Taxonomy (GTDB): domain Bacteria; phylum Bacteroidota; class Bacteroidia; order Flavobacteriales; family Flavobacteriaceae; genus Croceivirga; species Croceivirga lutea. Next base: position 254,998 of record NZ_JACJUK010000005.1, read on the forward strand.
GCAAATTCACCTACCTGATAAACTTCTCCATTAAAAGTAAATTGAAATGCTACACCTAAAACCTCATCATTACTCAATCTTTGGTTTAAGGAAATGTACCCTAATTGTGAATTAAAACGATAGTCTCTACCCTGCTCTAATTTTCTTGCGTTTTCTAAAATAGCATAGTCAAAACCTTGATTAGCTACATATCCATTGGAAAAATTAAATCCTTGCTCCACGGTAGCAATATCCCTAATAGCATCAGTTAGTATACCTGTACCAGTAGTAATTAATTCAGGGTCTAAATCGTTAGCGCCGTTATCTGGTAGACCAGTTGCGGCACTTGGATTAAAAAACCCAGGAGGATTAGCTCCTTGTCTACCTATACGAGTATTCTCTACAGAAACTTCACCTAAATCTTGTATTGCAACAACGTTTCTAACGTTTAGAGTTTGTTGGTTACGGTTGGTAACCCAAACTTCTAAACGCGTAATTTGAACTTGACTTTGAATAAAAGGATACTTTTCTAAAGCCGCGTCATAATTATCTCTAAAGTATTGTGCTAAGAAAAAGTGACGGTCTTCGTCATAATCCAAAGCAGTAAGCGAAAAGTCATTAATAGTTCCTCCCCCTTGGGCAGTTACCGTGTTGTTTTGCGAACGTTGCTCCGAGAAAACGGCCGTTACGGTGGTTTTACCAAATTGCAATTGCGTTTTAACACCAAATAAACTTTGCGCACCTTGTATTAAAGAACTATTCAAGGGCATGTTTACATTACCCACTTCTATAGATTGTAAAATATCATCCTCAGTAGGGGTGTAATCTAATTTTATTAAGTTTTGAAAATCAAAAGTAGCTTCAGTATCGTAATTAGCAGAAACTTGGAGTCTCTCACCAACATTACCTTGCATACTTAAGCTTATACGCTGGTCAAAATCAAAAGATAAATTTGTTCTATTTCTAGGCGATAACGAAGGGTTATCATTCTTTTGCCAAATAACACCTAAGTCCATTGCCACGGAACCTTGAGGAATAATTTCTATGGTATTACCTCCAAAAATAGATTCAAAAAAGTTATTATTTACATAGAAATTTGGAAGCAAGTTTTTTCGGGCTTCTTCACTACCCTCTTTTTTACCGCTAAAAGCATCAATCTTTTCTTTAAAGTAAGATTTCATGCCTTCTTTTCGTACTAATTCATAATACTGCTCAGGGGTAAGTATAATGGGATATGTAATATCATATTCACCAACACTTTCAGTGAAAATATATCTATCCATTTTAGCATCGTAAGTGTACTTAGAAACCACACTTTCTGGATTTTTCATCACAAGTTCGCCCATGGCTACACCTGTTTTTACAGAATCCACTGCTTGTTCACCTGTATCTTGCCCAAACAAATTACCTGTGACTATAAGTATAAAAACAAATAGAAATATGTTCTTTAACCATTTCTGGTTAAGAACTCCCAATGCCCCTCTTTCCAAAGTATATTATAAGTTTTTAAGCGCCTGTTTAATAATATTTTCAACGCTGAGAGAGGAATCTTGACTGATAATTTTGTCGACTACTTTTTCTGCAAGTCGCCTTGTAAAACCAAGAACCTCTAATGCAGATAACGCTTCTTCTTTACCAGTATTGTTTTGTGAGACGGAAACTTCATCAATATCGTAAACCTTTAAAATTTTATCTTTTAAATCTACGATAACGCGTTGGGCTGTTTTGGCACCTATACCTTTGACTCCCTGTATAGTAGCAACATCTCCGCCTGCAATGGCATTTTTTATTTGCTCTGGAGAGAGCGATGATAACATGGTTCTTGCTGTACTAGCTCCAATACCAGAAACTGAAATTAAAAGTTTAAAAATTTCTCTTTCTGCTTTACCGGCAAACCCATACAGTGTATGTGCATCTTCACGAATTAATAGATGAGTGTAGATTTTAATATTCTCATCACTAGATAATTGTGAAAAAGTATGTAGTGAAATATTTAAAAAATAGCCAACCCCTCCACATTCAACAATTGCATGTGTGGGTGCTTTTTCAACCAATTTACCGTTTAAATGCGTTATCATTATTTTGTAGATTTTGCTATATGACTTTCTTTTCTTTTTTGACGCTCTTGCACATCAATCACTGCCACTGCAGCCATATTAACCATTTCATCTACACTTGCACCTAACTGTAAAATATGAACCGATTTTCGCAAACCAACCATAATAGGTCCTATAGAATGGGCCTTGTTCAAACTCTTTAAAAGTTTATAGGTGATATTAGCAGAATCTAAATTTGGAAATATTAAAGTATTCACCTTTTTACCGCCAAGCTTAGAGAAAGGAAAATTAGTAGAACGAAGTTCAGGGTCAAAGGCAAAATCTGTTTGAATTTCACCGTCGACTATTAAATCTGGGTTTTTATCATGAAGTATGCTTACAGCTTCTCTAACTTTTTTAGCTTGAATATGCGATGAAGAACCATAGTTGGCATAAGACAGCATTGCCACTACAGGTTCAAAACCAAAAGTAGCAGCCACATTGGCTGTCATTTGAGCAATCTCAGCTAGTTCTTCGGCATTAGGATTGATGTTAATAGAAGTATCTCCTAAGAATAACGGACCTCTATCTGTAATCATTACATTTACGGTAGATGCATTTTTAACTCCTTTAGCTCTACCAATAACTTCAAAAACAGGTTTTAAAACTTTAGGATACGCACGAGAGTAGCCAGAAATCATTCCGTCTGCTGCCCCTTCTAACACCATCATTGAACCAAAATAGTTTCGCTTACCCATATTAACACGGGCACTGTATTCTGTTTCACCTTTACGTTTTCGTTGCTCAAACAAACTTTTTGCATAGATAGTTCGCAACTCACTAGAGGTATCATCTCTTGGATCTATGATAGCAACTTCAGCATCAAATTCTAATTCTTTTTTAAGTTTTTCAATTGTGGGTTTGTGGCCTAATAAAATTGGAATAGCAATACCCTCTTCATAAACTATTTGGGCTGCTTTTAAAACATCTAACAATTCAGCTTCAGCAAAAACAATCTTTTTAGGATTTGCCTTAGCTCTATTATGCAATGAACGCATAAACTTTTCATCGTTACCCGAACGAGATAGCAATTCTTCTTCGTATTTATCCCAATCTTGTATTGGTGCCTTTGCTACTCCACTTTCTATAGCTGCTTTGGCCACTGCGGGTGGAATTTTAGCAATCAATCTTGGGTCAAATGGTTTTGGTATGATGTATTCTCTTCCAAAAGTTAATCGTGTAATATCATAGGTAATATTAACTTGTTCTGGAACTGGTTCTTTTGTAAGTTCTGCAAGAGCTCTTACGGCGGCCATTTTCATTTCTTCATTAATCTTGGTGGCCCTAACATCTAATGCTCCACGGAATATAAATGGAAAACCTAGAACATTGTTTACCTGATTAGGATGGTCAGACCTACCGGTGGCCATAATAACGTCTTCTCTAGTTTTACATGCTAAATCGTAATCTATCTCAGGATTTGGATTCGCCATGGCAAAAACTATTGGGTCTTTAGCCATGGACAATAGCATATCTTGGGACACTAAATCTGCAATTGAAAGACCGATAAACACATCAGCCCCAACCATTGCTTCTTCTAAGGTGTCTATTTTTCTATGTGTAGCAAATTCTGCTTTTTGTGGGCTAAGACTATCTCTATCATTTCTAATAACGCCTTTACTATCGAGCATTACCATATTTTCTTGTTTAGCACCAAAAGCACGATATAAACGAGAACAAGATATAGCCGCTGCACCCGCACCACTTATGACAATCTTAACGTCTTCTATCTTTTTGTTTGCTAATTCTAATGCGTTTAATAAAGCTGCCGCAGAAATAATTGCTGTACCGTGTTGGTCATCGTGCATTACAGGAATATCCAACTCTTCTTTTAATCTTCGTTCTATCTCAAAAGCTTCTGGAGCTTTTATATCTTCGAGATTTATGCCACCAAAAGTCGGAGCAATACATTTTACAGTTTCAACAAACTTATCAATATCTTCGGTATCCAATTCAATATCAATACCATCTATATCAGCAAAGATTTTAAACAGTAAACTTTTACCTTCCATTACCGGTTTTGAAGCTTCTGGCCCAATATTTCCAAGACCTAATACGGCAGTACCATTTGAAATTACCGCTACCGTATTTCCTTTAGCTGTGTATTTATATACATCATCTTTATTCTTCTCAATTTCTAAACAAGGTTCCGCAACACCAGGCGAGTATGCAAGCGCCAAATCTCTTTGCGTTGCATAAGGTTTTGTAGGTACAACCTTGATTTTACCTGGTTGTGGTTTGGCGTGATATATTAAAGCTTCTCTGCGTTGTTTTTCTTTGCTCATAAGATTCTGAAATCAATCAATAAATATAAGAGTATTGCAGACAAAAGAATAGCAATTCATTTGTATTGCTTAGTAAAAGATTGATTTGCAATATATTTTAGATATTCTTGATAGTAATTAGGCAGTTTTTTCTTTGGTAACATTCAAACGAAAAGCAAAAACCGCTGCCAATGCGAAGAAAACACCTGCAAAAATCATAGCATTCACAGCATTGTTTCCTAATAAATACTTATAAATTGGCCCAAAAGAAATGGTTTCTATAAACATAGGTATTACAATCATCATATTTAGAATACCCATATACACACCTCTTCTTTCTTGTGGAACAATTTTAGACACCATACTGTAAGGAATACCCATCATTGTTGCCCAACCAATACCAAAAAGCACCATTGGAATTAAAACCAAATATGGATTGGTAATAAAAGGGATAAGTAAAACAGCCAAAGCAGTACCAAATAAACTTAAAATGTATAATTTTTTTCCACCAAACTTAGCTGCCACAGGAACAAGTACTAATGCTACCAACATAGTTACCGCATTATAGGTTAGACTCATGGTAGCTGCTTGAGCTGTAGCTTCAGAGGTGCTCATGCTCATCGTGGTTTTAAATAAAGGCATAATAAACTGCCAGTAGACAAATAAAGCATACCATTGAAAAAAGTATACAATTGACAATTTCCACATAAATTTTGGCATTTCGCCAAATGCTTCTGCTACTTCAACAAAGGGGGCTAAAGTATCACCTAATTTTTTTACCCCTGCATTGCTTTTATTATTCTTAATTAGCCTGAACAAATAGAATATCCATACGGCAGCAAATACTAAAACAACTACCACTAGTATGTTAATATCTGTCCACAAATAAGGTAAAAAATATGCCGTTATTAACCCTAGAGAAATAGGAACGGAAAACAACACTACAATAACACTTATAATTTGAATTAATGGTGAAGGTTTTCCAGAATTAAATGCTTCAATTTCTTCTTGTTCTTCTTTTGAAGGTGGTATTTCTGGAGTTTTAAAAATTGTCCATAATACCGTGGTTAAGGATAAGAATGAGCCAAAGAAAAATGCTATGTACACCCATTGTGGGATAGTACCTGTTACCTCTTCTTCTGCCAATAAATGTTGAAATAACTTTATAGAGCCCATGGCTAGTAGTATACCAGCCCCAACAAAAAGACTTTGCATTTGGTAGCCAAAATTTAATTGGTTGTCTGGCAACTTATCGCCCACAAATGCTCTGTAAGGTTCCATAGCGGTGTTGTTTCCAATATCTAAAATCCATAATAAGGTTACCGCAACCCATAAAGCTGGACTAAAAGGAAAAAGAAATAAACATAAGCTACCGAGAATTGCTCCAATTAGAAAAAAGGGCTTTCTCCTGCCCCATTTTGGCGACCATGTTTTGTCTGAAATAGCACCAATAATTGGTTGAATAACCAAACCGGTTATTGGGCCCGCAATGTTCAAAATTGGTAAAGAATGTTCTTCTGCTCCCAAAAAAACAAATACTGAATTTACTGGCAATTGTTGCAATCCAAAACTAAATTGGATTCCTAAGAAGCCAACATTCATATTCCATATTTGCCAAAAACTAAGTTGCGGTTTTTTGAGCTTATCCATCATTTCAAGTTAGTTTAGTTTTATTCTTTTCAAGATAGCTATTTTACCAATCTTAGTTGGAAAAATGCTATTAAACCTTCATCAATAAGGATTCTACCTCATTAGCAGCACCTTTGATTTCAAAAGATTTGTTTTCCAAATCCATTTTTAATTGAATAGATTCTGTATTTAGCACCCACTTTATTTCTAGGTATTTTGCAGAGGATTCCTCTAAATTAAATTCACCATTAAAAGCAGGATGCGTATTTCTCAATTTCATTAGTTGTGACAACTTTTCAAACAAAGAGCTTGCTGTTTTCTTTTGAATTTCTTCTTTGGTGTAATAATGTCTATTAATATCTCTTCCCACATTTGTTTTAGCTAACAACTCCATATCATTTTCATCACCAAATAATCCTACGTAATATACTTGAGGAATACCAGGAACAAAAAACTGGATTGCCCTAGCCATAAGATAGGAGACCTCATTACTACCTAAAGCTTCAAAATAGGTACAGTTAACTTGATAGAGGTCTAAATTTGAGGCAGCAGCTCCGGTAGCCTTAAGACTTCTACCCTCACTATTAGCGTGCATCTTATTTACGATATTATCTAACACGTTATCTGGTATTAAGCCATCTTCATCTCCTTCTGAGGCTACATCTACAATGCCAATACCATCATGTGTGTCTAAAACAGTAACAACATTACGCGGAGCTATTTGCAACCACTTTTTAAGGTTAGTGGCATCAGCATTAAACAAGGTGTCTAAAACAAGAACCGGTAACGCAAAGTCATAAACAAAATCAACTTTTTTAGCTATTTCAATTTGTGTTTTATAAAACGAATGTATTTCTACTAGCACGGCAATACCTTTAGCACGAGCTTTTTTTGTAAGTTCATCTATAAAGTCAAAGGTTTCAGGAATCATAAAACAAGAAGTTCCTGCTTTTTTAATGGCATAGCCTGCAGCATCTAAACGAATCATTTTTATCCCCGCCTGTTGATAAATGGCTAAAATTTCTTCTAAATATGCATTACCTCCTTCAGAAAACACATCAATATCTATCTGTTTTTGAGTAAATGTTGTCCAAACCAATTTTTGTGACCCGTCTGCTAATTTAAATTTAGTGAAAGGAAAACCAGGTCTTGGTCTATAAATCTGAAGTAAATTCTTTTCTGTGGCGCCTTTAGGAAAAACCTTATCATAAGTCAAAAACAAGGAAGCATATGGAGAGTTTTCACCCTTCTCGACAAAATCTTTAAACTCAACTGAATCTGCAGACATATGATTTACAATCAAATCTGCCATAATTTCGGTTGAATTGCTCAACTTTTTTATATTGCTCCAATCTCCCAATCTTGGGTCTACTTTTTTATGGTTAATGGGGTCAAAACCTGCATCTTCACCATCTATAGGATAGAAAAATGGTAAAATATGAACGCCACCAAATAAACCATCTAATTCATTAGTTAAAAGCTGGTCTAATTCAATAATATTTTTGCAGGCAATTCTATCAACGTAGGTTATAAGCTGTATTTGGTTTTTCACAATTAATGTTTAGGAAAAATAGAGTTAACTATTTTTTAAGGAATTCAATATTACGTTTTAATCCTGAAAATTTAGTGCGTTTTACTGCGGATTTCTCAAAAATTTCAGCGAAAACGTTTGAAGTTATTTCTTCCCAGTCCTCTTTTTGATAATTTAACAATTTGGGATGCGGATTAAAGAGTGGTTCAGCGTGTGATTTTGAAAATTTATTCCATGGACAAACATCTTGGCAAACATCACAACCAAACATCCAATCGTCAAATTTTTCTTTATAATCTGTTGGAAGTTCTTCTTTTAATTCTATTGTGAAATACGAGATACATTTGCTACCATCTACCACATAAGGTTCTACGATAGCTTGTGTTGGGCATGCATCTATACATGCAGTACAGGTACCGCAATGGTCTGTTACCGGAGTATCATAATCGAGTTCCAAATCAATGATTAATTCTGCAATAAAATAGAAAGAACCCACCTCTTTGGTTAAAAGGTTACTGTTTTTACCAATCCAACCTAAACCACTTTTTGCGGCCCATGCTTTATCTAAGACAGGTGCTGAATCTACAAATGCGCGGCCATGTACCTGACCTATTTCTGTAGAAATAAAATGAAGCAAAGCTTTTAATTTATCTTTAATCACAAAATGATAATCTGTACCATAAGCGTACTTTGAGATTTTATATGATTCTGAATTTTGAAATTCTGAAGGATAATAATTTAAGAGCAATGAAACCACAGATTTAGCCCCGTCTACTAGTATTGTTGGGTCTAAACGCTTATCAAAATGGTTAGCCATATAGGCCATTTGGCCATGCATATTTTGAGAAAGCCAATTTTCTAATCGTGGCGCCTCTTCTTCTAAAAACTCAGCTTTTGAAATTCCGCAAGAGAAAAAACCAAGTCGTTCTGCCTCAGTTTTGATTAGTCTTGTATATGCCTGTTTCTTAGAATAACTCATCGTTTTTCAAATACCAAAAATGCATTTTTTGGTTTTAAGGTAATTAATGGTTCAATTTCAATTGCCGTATCCAATGGTTTGATTACATATTTTTTAAATAATTCTTTTACTATTAACTGCATCTCATACATGGCAAAATTATTGCCAATACACATTCTTGGTCCTGCGCCAAAAGGAAAATAAATATCTGAATATTTATTAGCGGAATCTGCAAAGCGTTCAGGTAAAAAATGTTCAGCTTTATCCCAATACTCTTTATGTCTATGTATTTCAATTATAGAAAATAAAAGCGGTGTTTTAGATGCAATATAGAACTCATCAAATTCATCTTTTTTGATATTTTTTCTATCAATAAAATATGCCGGTGGATATAGCCGCATACTTTCTTCTAAAACATTTTTAGTTACTTTTTGCTTTTGCAAAATACTCATCAAGTCTAAATGTTCTAAGGCTTCATTTTCATCTTTAATACTATTTTGATATTTGGGATTTTTTGCCAAAAGCTGACAAGTAAAAGTTAGTGCATTTGCGGTGGTTTCATGACCCGCTACTAAAAGTATCATGATTTCATCAATCATTTGTTTTTCAGCCATACCAGACCCATCTTCATATTTGGCATTTAAAAGCAAGTCTAAAAGATCATCTTTTTTGATTTTACTTGCTCTTCTTTGTTGTATTAGATTTGCCAATAATGCTCTAGCGTCTTCAACGAGTTTTTCATTTTTAGAAGACTTACCAGTAATAAAATACCACCATTTTAAATACGGCTGACGAAGTTCGCTAACCAGCATTTTTTGAGATGTTTCAATAAGATGCTGAAGTTGTTCAACAGCAGTTTCGTCAATTTCACCACTAAACAATGATTTTGCAACAACTTTGAATGCTAGTTTTCCAAAAAAAGGTTCAATAGAAAAAGTTTTATTAATGGTAATTTTTGAAACTTCTTCTTCAATTACTTCTTGCATAATTTGCAAAAGGTTTGCTATATGCTTTTTATGAAATGTTGGTTGTAGTAATCTGCGTTGGGTTCTCCAAAATTCACCTTCAGAGGTAAGTAAACCCTTGCCAATGTATTTGGCAACTTGTACGGTTTGAACTTCAGATTTAGTATAGTTTTTTTGATTTGTTCTTAATACATAATTTAATAACTCAGGATTTCTAGAGAAAAGTATTTTATTTTGAATACCTATTGAAAGTAAAAAGGTGTCTCCTTTTTTTTCAAAATTATCATGGTGAAATGGCAGTGGATTTTTAAGTATTTCTAACCCTCTTTTTACAAACTGAAAAAACGAAACTACCGGAAAAGACTTTTCATTACCCATATTTTAAAATAAACCTCCTTGCGTTCCACCTTTTAACCTACCTAAATGTTTATAGGCTTTTTCCGTAACTTCTCTTCCTCTAGGTGTACGCATTATAAAACCTTGCTGAATTAGAAAGGGTTCGTAGACTTCTTCAATAGTTTCAGCACTTTCTGATACTGCAGTTGCCAGTGTTGTTATACCTACTGGCCCTCCTTTGAACTTATCTATTATGGTTGAGAGAATTTTATTATCCATTTCATCTAACCCATGAGCGTCTACATTGAGAGCTGACAAACCATATTTAGAAATTTCTAAATCTATGGTACCATTACCTTTTATTTGAGCAAAATCTCGCACACGTCTTAACAAAGCATTGCATATTCTAGGGGTTCCTCTACTACGACCGGCAATTTCTATAGAGGCTTCATTAGAAATTGGCACATTTAATATTTCGGCACTACGTTGAACAATGGTTGATAGTAATTCTGTGTCATAATATTGTAGTCTACTTGAAATTCCGAATCTTGCTCTCATTGGGGCGGTTAATAATCCAGACCTGGTTGTAGCACCAACTAATGTAAAAGGTGAAAGATTAATTTGAACCGTTCGTGCATTAGGGCCCGTTTCAATCATTATATCAATTTTATAATCTTCCATTGCTGAATACAAATACTCCTCAACAATAGGGCTTAACCTATGTATCTCATCAATAAAAAGAACATCTCGTTCATCTAAATTAGTTAGTAGACCAGCCAAATCACCAGGTTTGTCTAATACTGGACCAGAAGTTACTTTAATGCCAACACCAAGTTCGTTGGCTAAAATATGAGCTAAGGTGGTTTTACCTAAACCCGGAGGACCATGAAACAAGGTATGGTCTAGAGCTTCACCTCTTTGATTTGCTGCTTGTACAAATATTTTTAAATTCTCTAGTACTTGTTCTTGCCCCGTAAAGTCATCAAAGGTAATTGGCCTTAATGCCTTTTCAATATCAAACTCTTCAGCTGAAAAATTATCTCCTGTTGGGTCTAGATTTTCATTCATACCTCAAAGATAAGGCAATAGCATCATTGGTTTTTGTTGTAATTTAATACCATGCAAAAAATTGAATTCCCCTTAGATATTTTACCCTATATCCCTTTCTTTTATGTGATATGGTCAGATGATTTATTATCAGCGTCAGAAGTTCAAATTGTAACTAATGCCATTACAACAGATACTTCATTGAGTTCTGAAAGTAAGATGCTTTTAAATAATTGGCTTTGTAAAGAGACTTCACCAGAAGATGAAGTTATTAAATCTTGGCAGCACTATATTTTGCACAGCGATATTAAACTTATTGAAAGCAATAATTATCCACTTCATGACTTCTCCATCAAGGTTGCCAAAGCCAATGGTTATGCTAATAATGAGAATGAAGTGCTAAAAAGCATTGAGTTAAATTTAGGGATACAACCTAATCATTACAGACACCTATTTCAGATAGAAGTAGTTTTTTTAGATAATTTACAACAGTTCAATGCTATAGAAATTGATAAATTTCTTTACTCAAATTGTTATAACACTATTACTAGTTTAAGAAACTTTCTTTCGCAAAAATCCTTTAATTGGGAACATTTAAGTTTAAAAGAAAAACATAGAGAAAAAGTATTAAAACAAGTAAAACTATTAGCAGAAGCTGGTTGGGGAGCATATGCATATCCAAAGAAATATGGTGGTGAAAGTGATCTTAAAACATATGCTGAAATCTTTGAACATTTGATTTTTGTTGATGGGAGCCTAGCTGTAAAGTTTGGCGTACAATTTGGTTTGTTTGGTGGTAGTATTCAAAATCTCGGAAACAAAAATCATTTAAATACATATTTACAAAAAGCTGGAACCGCAGAACTATTGGGTTGTTTTGCAATGACTGAGACTGGCCATGGAAGTAATGTTAGAGGCATTAAAACTACTGCAACTTACATACATAAATCTAGAAGTTTAATTATAGATACTCCTGGAGAACAAGACAATAAAGAATATATTGGTAATGCTTTACATTCTAAAATTGCTACCGTTTTTGCTCAACTAATTGTAAATGGCAAGAACGAAGGTGTTCATGCAATTATAGTTCCACTTAGAGATGGGAATCATAAGGAACTTAACGGCATTAGAATTGAAGATAATGGTCAAAAACTTGGTTTAAATGGTGTTGATAACGGAAAAATTTGGTTTAATCATGTAGAAGTTCCTGTAGCTAACCTTTTAGATAAATATGGGGGTGTAGACCAAAATGGTAATTATCATTCAGATATTAAAAATCCAAATAAACGTTTTTTCACTATGCTAGGAACTTTAGTAGGCGGAAGAATCTGCGTGGCAAAAGGTGCTTTAGCAGCTGCAAAAATGGCCTTGACCATAGCCGCCAAGCATAGTCTAAAAAGACGCCAATTTACTGCTCCAAATAAAATTCAAGAGGATTTATTGCTAGATTATCCCAGTCATCAAATTCGATTAATTCCAAAAATCGCAAGTAGCTTTGTATATCATTTTGTTTTGCAAAAAGCGATGAATATTTATTCTAAAACTAATGAAGACAAAAGAAAAATTGAAACCCAAGTTGCCGGATTAAAAGCGATAATATCATGGTTTGCAACCGAAGCAATTCAAGAATCAAGAGAAGCTTGTGGTGGTAAAGGATATTTAACAGAAAACCGTATTGGTGATTTAAAAAACGATTCAGACATCTTTACCACATTTGAAGGTGATAATACTGTTCTATTACAATTAGCTGCAAAAGGTGTACTCTCTGATTTTAAATCAGAATTCAATGAAGGAGGTTTCAGTAGTGTTTTACGATTACTGGGAACACAAATAAATGACCGTTTAACAACCATAAACCCTACTTATGCCAATAAAGTTTCTAGTGAACATCTTTATAATCCAAAGTTTCACCTACATGCCTTAGACTATAGATTACGACGTTTAACCTATACTGCAGCCATGAGAATTAGAGACTACATTAAAAAAGGGGTGCCAAGTTACCAGGCGTACTTAAAAACACAAACCCATTTGTTAGAAGTAGGTAAAGCCTATAGTCAAGCATTAGCAATTAAATGGTATTATGATACTTTATCAGAATGGTCAGAAACCAAATACAAAGATTTGTTTTATAAAATTGGGGCTTTACACAGTTTGTCAATAATTAGAAATGATGCTGAATGGTATCTTGAACAAGGTTATATTGGAAGCTCAAAATCAAAAGCAATAAGACAACGTGTAGAAAGATTATCAACTGAACTTAGGCCTCATGTAGCTACGCTGGTAGATGGTTTTGGTATACCAAAAAACTTAATTACCGCTCCTATTGCTAATTGAGTTCTTTCTTAATTAATTGCGGCGTATTTATAAATTGTGAGATTACTATTTCTGGGTCACCGTAAAGATAGATTTTAGTATCGCCTGAAGCATCCAAGTTTAGTCTTTGATTCGCCTGAATTCGAGCCACTGCATCTTCCCCAACTTTAAGGTTAACAGTGGAGGCTTCCAATTTTGGCGCTTTTAATTTGGAATGCCCATAGGCTTCAATTTCTAAGTCCTCTGTACTACCTTCCATAGCTAAATCTGCATTATCTCGTAACTCTAATTTATGAGCCCCGCTCATTGCATATATAAAAGCAGAACTCCTATCTCTTTGAAATACATTTAAACTATCAGCATCAACCTTTAAATCAGCTTTACTGTTATTCTCCATAGCTAAATTTAATTTAAATGTATCCGCTTTCAATACTAAATCTGAATCACCAAACGTATTTACATAGAGTATATCTGTTGAAATTTCATCATCTACTATTAGCTTACCAGATTTAACAGTAATAGCTTTTAGTTCCACAAAGTTAATTGCAATTTCTAAAGCCCTTTTTGAAGTAATTTGTAAGTCAGTTGAAATAATAAGAGTACTATCAATAACCTCAAAACGAATAACATCAATTAGATTATCGTCTGCAATTATTACATAACCCTCACCAAAAGATTTTTTAAGTACAACTTCGATATTATCTTGAAGCTCAATAGCATCAAATGGAGGTAAATCATCACTAACCTCTGCTAAAATTCTATTACCCTTTATTTTATCTTTCTTTTGAGCAACACCTAATTGCATAAAAAACAAAACGGTTAATAGTAGTACTAATTGATTCTTCATTCTAAATAACTTGATTTCCAATTAAATATCGAAAATATATTTTTAATGTTCATGAAAATTTCATGCCATAAAAAAAGCCCCATTGAAACAACAGGGCTTTTTATACAATTATGTTATTGAATTAATGGTTCAATTCCTCTTCATTCTCTTGTAAAGGCACATCTTGCGGAACAAAATCTTGACCAGCAATTATATATTCGCCATTTTCATAAGTTTTACTGTAGTCATAAGCCCATCTGTGAACTTCTGGTATTGCTCCAGGCCAATTACCATGCATATGCTCAATAGGTGTTGTCCACTCTAATGTGTTAGATTGCCATGGATTTTTTGGTCCTTTTTTACCATAAAAGATACTATGTACAAAGTTGTAAACGAATATTAGCTGTGCTGCCCCTGCAATTAAGGCAAAGGTCGTCATTAGCACCTGAACATCAGTAAGTTCATCGAACATTGGGAACGCAGTGTTTTCATAATAACGTCTTGGAACACCAGCCATACCAACAAAGTGCATTGGAAAGAATACACCATAGGCACAAATTGCTGTTATCCAAAAATGTACATACCCTAAATTTTTATTCATTAATCTACCATGGAACATTTTTGGAAACCAATGATAAACTCCGGCAAATAAACCATAAAGTGCAGAAATACCCATTACTAAGTGAAAGTGTGCTACCACAAAATAAGTGTCATGAACATTTATATCTAATGTACTGTCACCTAAAATAATACCGGTAAGACCTCCAGTGATAAAGGTAGAAACCAAGCCAATAGAAAATAACATTGCTGGGTTCATCTGCAAATTACCCTTCCATAAGGTAGTTATGTAATTAAAAGCCTTAACCGCCGAAGGTATGGCAATTAATAATGTTGTAAAGGTGAATACCGAACCCAAGAAAGGATTCATACCAGAAATGAACATATGGTGTCCCCAAACAATGGTAGACAAAAATGCAATAGCTAAGATTGAAGCTACCATAGCTCTATAACCAAAAATTGGCTTTCTAGCGTTTGTTGACATTACTTCGGAAGTAATACCTAATGCTGGAAGCAGTACTATGTATACTTCTGGGTGACCTAAGAACCAAAATAAATGTTCATATAAAACTGGGGAACCACCCTGATAATGTAAAACTTCACCTTGTATAAATATATCAGAAAGAAAGAATGATGTTCCAAAACTTCTGTCCATTATCAACAATAATGCTGCTGACAATAAAACTGGAAAGGAAACTACACCGATTATTGCGGTAACAAAAAATGCCCAAATGGTAAGTGGTAGTCTTGTCATAGACATGCCCTTAGTTCTTAAGTTTAATACCGTTACAATATAATTCAGTGATCCTAATAATGACGAAGCAATAAAGATAGCCATAGCCACCAACCATAATGTCATACCCATACCTGATCCAGGTTGAGCCATAGGTAATGCACTTAAAGGCGGGTAAATAGTCCATCCTGCTGCTGCTGGTCCTGCTTCAACAAAAAGTGAAATTATCATTATTACACAAGAGACAAAAAATAGCCAATATGACACCATATTAAGGAAGCCTGAAGCCATATCTCTTGCACCAATTTGCAATGGAATTAAGAGGTTACTAAATGTTCCACTCAAACCTGCTGTTAGTACAAAGAATACCATTATTGTACCGTGCATAGTCACCAATGCTAAATAAACATCGGCATCCATTACACCGTCTGGTGCCCATTTACCTAATAATGCTTCAAATACTGAGAATGATTCCCCAGGCCATGCCAACTGCATTCGAAATAACAATGACATTGCAATACCTATAAAGCCCATAACCAATACCCCTGTAATGAAGTATTGTTTAGCAATCATTTTATGATCTTGGCTAAATATGTATTTAGTGATGAATGTTTCTTTATGATGATGTCCGTGATCATCATGAGCATGTTCCTCTACATGTGCGTGCGTTACTGCAGACATAATCTTCTTTTAATTTTTAATTTTCTTTTTAAGCAATTTTCACCTATAAATTTAGTGAGATTCTTGGATAACTTCAACCACTTCTTTCAATTCTTCAAGAACTTCTTCAGGATTTTCTTCTTGGCTTTCTACGACCATTGAAGTCTCAGTATTCGAAGTATCGTCTTTTAATATTGTTTCAGAAAAAGACTTTTGTTCAGCTAACCATTTATTATAGTCTTCCTCACTTTCTACAATTATCTTCATTTGCATGTTGTAATGTGATTTACCACATATCTTATTGCATAGAAGAATGTAATCAAACTCCCAAGGGTCAGAATTAGGCCTACCCTCTGCAGCCCATTCAGCTCTAATTTTATTTGTTCTTTTCACCTTATCAACAACATCTGGATTTTGTCTCATTTCCTCAGTAGTAATGGTAGGGGTGAAAGAGAACCTTGTAATCATACCTGGAACACAGTTCATTTGAGCTCTAAAGTGAGGCATATAAGCCGAATGTAAAACGTCTTGTGAGCGTATATAAAAATTAACTTTTCTACCTACTGGTAAATGCAGTTCTTTTACTATGATATCGTCCGCAGCATTTGGGTCAGATTCATCTAAACCTAATACGTTTGCTCGATCTATATCAATTAATCGAACACTAGCATCACCTAAAACATTATCATCTCCACCATATCTAGCGGTCCAATTAAACTGTTGTGCGTATAGCTCTACTCTTAGTGGGTCATCTTCTTCACTAACATCCATGATGTTTGTCCAATAATAAAGACCCGAAATAATTAAACCTGCTAAAACGATTACAGGAATAATTGTCCAAATAAACTCTAACTTGTCATTATCTGCGAAGAATAAAGCTTTACGTCCTTTTTGTCCGCGATACTTATAACCAAAGTAATGTAATAAAGCTTGTGTTATTGTTTGCACTATAAATATTACTACAAACGATACAAGCATCAATAAATCATATCCACTACCGTGTTCTGATGCTGGTTCGGGCAATAATACCTTAGTATATTTTGCAAAACTGAAAATGGTTATACCATAAATAAAAACCAAAAAGGCAAATAACAAGTAACCGTTATTTTTATTATCCTCATCATTTGCAATCTCTGATGAGGAATCATTTTTACCCATCTGAGACAACTCAAATATTTTACCAATTTGCCAAATAGCTATTGCTATTAAAACAAGTACTATCAATATCAATAATGTCGTCATTTCTCAACTATACTTTTAGTAATGAAACTGTCGGCTTTCTTCTAAGAAAGGATTTCTTTTTGGAGTTAATTCTTCTTTAGTAAGAGTTGTAAATACTACATATATAAACAACCCTCCAAAGAATAAAATTCCTCCTATTTCAGGGAAACCAAATCCCCATTTATCTCCTACGGTTGCTGGCATAACCATATTGTATACATCTAAGTAATGACCAAATAAGATGATTATACCTGTCATTATAACAAACCAGTTGATACGTTTATAATCACTGTTCATTAACACCAACAAAGGAAAAATAAAGTTTAAAACAAGCATTCCAAGGAATGGTAATTTGTAATCTTCCAATCTTGTAACAAAGTACGTTACCTCTTCAGGAATATTAGCATACCAAATTAACATGAATTGGCTGAACCATAAGTATGTCCAAAATATACTTATACCAAACATGAATTTCGCCAAATCATGTAAGTGGCTATCATTAACCTCTGGCAGATAACCTTTAGATTTTAAATAGATAGTTATAATTGCAATAGTAGTAATGCCAGAAACAAACATACTGGCAAATACATACCACCCAAATAAAGTACTAAACCAGTGTGGGTCCAAACTCATAATCCAATCCCAAGACATCATTGACTCTGAGATTAAATAGAAAACTAGAAAAGCTGCAGACCACTTGAAATTCTTTTTAAAATTGGAATCATCTGAAGCATTATCCTGAGCTAGAGATAACTTTCGAGAAATTTGTCTGTAGGCAATCCAACCTCCAATGAATATAGCTGCTCTTGCGATAAAAAACCATGGGTTTAAATATCCTTTCTTTCCCTGAAGTAAATAATCATGTTCAACAACATCAGCATCCATCCATACAAATAAATGGTTCATGTGAAGCACAGATAATAGCAAAATTAAAAACACAATAATTCCACCAGGAACTATATATGCGGTAATACCTTCCATAACTCTGAACAAAAGTGGAGACCAACCAGCTTGTGCAGCTCTATTAATTGCATAAAAGGCTAAAACTCCTAATGAAATCATAAAGAAGAAAAAAGCTGCTACATACAATGCTGACCAAGGTCTATTTTTTAACTGGTCATATACATGCTTATCATGAGCCGCATCATGACTTTCACCGTGAGCTTCAGTGGCATGAGGTTCATCATGACCATTCTCAGCAGTAACATGGTGGGTATTTTCAGTTGAATGGGCTTCACCATGGCCTCCATGCCCATCTGAATGTGCCGTAGCTACCATTTCTTTGGCCTCTTCTACACTACTTGGCGCACTTAAAAATCCAATGGCTAAGAATAATAATCCCACGCCCATTGCGATAAACGAACCAATTTTTAATCTATTTGAAAAAGTATATTTCATTCCAATCTTATTTGGATAGGTCTCCTTTTAATTTAATAACATATTCAGAAACTTGCCACATTTCTTCTTCGGAAGCAAATTGGGAAGCATATGAACCCATCGAGTTCAATCCGTAATAAATAGTATGATATGTGCTACCAACAGTTATATTACGTGCGGCATCATTATAACTAGGCACACCTAAGATTTTTTCATTTTTTACTAATGTTCCTTGCCCATCACCTTTAACTCCATGGCAAATAGCACAGTAGATAGCATATAACTCGGCACCCTTAACTAAATCTTCGTCTCTTTTGATAGAATCTAAAGGGCTAGGTTGAATTCTTGCCAATTCTTTACCCTCTAAAGTATTATCATACTCATAAGGTAACCACTCACGTGAAACCGTACCAGTTGGAGGAACTAAAGCTTCAGTACCCTCAGGAAACAATGGCGTCTCTACACCCTCGTAAGCCTCATAACCAACTGATTCATACATATTAGGCATATATTGGTAGTTCGGGCTATTCTTGTCAAAACAAGAACTAGCTAAAACCACTAATGCCAAAACCATACTATATTTAAAGAATCGCTTCATGCTAATCTTCTTTTTCTGTAATTGTTACTTCCACAGCTCCAGTATCTAACAACAACTGCTTTAACTCATCCTCGTTATCATGCAAACCAATTTCCATTAAAAAATGGTCATCTGTTGTTCGTTTATCAGGATTTTCTGCATTTTTAAATGGCCACATTCTACTACGCAAGTAAAATGTTATTACCATTAAATGAGCCGCAAAAAATACTGTTAACTCGAACATAATTGGCACAAAAGCTGGTAAATTTTGCATGTAACTAAAACTTGGTTTTCCACCAATGTCTTGTGGCCAATCCTCTATCATTATATAATTCATCATAAGGATAGCTACTGTTAACCCAACACAACCATACATGAAAGCGGTTATAGCTATTCTGGTATCTGCTAGACCCATAGCCTTATCTAAACCATGAACCGGAAATGGCGTATATACCTCCTCTATATGATGATGAGCAGCTCTTACTTCCTTAACAGCCTTCATCAGTATGTCATCGTCGTTGTAAAGCGCCTGTATTACTTTATTTGATGCCATAATTAATTATTATCTATTAGTTGTCTTGCTTGACCCGCCCAATCGTCTCTTTGTGCTCTACCTGGAAACTTACCAGAAATAGAATCAAGCAAATCATATTCTTTCTTAGTCATTCTTGCTACCTGTGCAAAAGTGAATATACCTATCTCATTAAGTATTCTCTCCATTTCTGGACCTACACCACTTATACGTTTTAAATCATCCGCAGTTTGTAAAGCTGGGTCGAATCTACCAACAGAACTTAATAATTCATTAACTCCAATTTTATCTCCTGTGGCCGGTTTTACCTCACCCATTAAGACGTCTTGTGTTATTGATTCTCTTACTACCTCTTTTCCTCTTTCAGGCATTTGATACATTGGTTTACCTTCTGCTCTAAGATTCTTGAATCTTTCACCTGAAGATTTAAGTATTGATTTAACTTCTGCCTGTGCTATAACGGGGAATGTTCTTGAGTATAATAAGAATAGTACAAAGAAAAATCCTATGGTACCTATAAATATACCTACATCAACAAAGGTAGGAGAGAACATTGTCCATGATGATGGTAAATAATCTCTATGTAATGAGGTTACTATGATTACAAAACGTTCAAACCACATACCGATATTTACTACAATTGAAATAGCAAAAGAAAACATGATACTTGTTCGCAACTTCTTGAACCACATAAACTGAGGAGAAAACACATTGCAAGTCATCATACTCCAATACGCCCACCAGTAAGGACCAGTAGCTCTGTTTAAAAATGCATATTGTTCGTATTCAACACCTGAATACCATGCTATAAATAATTCTGTAATATATGCACAACCAACTATTGAACCCGTAATCATTATTACGATATTCATTAATTCTATATGTTGAACAGTTATATATGCTTCAAGATTACAAACTTTACGCATTATAATAAGTAACGTATTCACCATTGCGAACCCTGAGAAAATTGCTCCGGCTACGAAATAAGGCGGGAATATTGTGGTATGCCATCCTGGAATAACAGACGTAGCAAAGTCAAAAGACA
Organism: Croceivirga lutea; assembly: GCF_014235875.1. Classification (GTDB taxonomy): domain Bacteria; phylum Bacteroidota; class Bacteroidia; order Flavobacteriales; family Flavobacteriaceae; genus Croceivirga; species Croceivirga lutea. The sequence goes on from NZ_JACJUK010000005.1 coordinate 275,645, forward strand.
CAATTGTATGTACAGAAAGTACTAGAGGTGTAGCTAAACCAGCTAAAACCAAAGATACCTCTTCAAATCTTTGCCAATCTTTAGCTCTACCTGTCCAACCAAAACTTAATAAACTGTAAATTTTCTTTTGAAATGGCTTAACTGCTCTATCTCTAATCATTGCAAAATCTGGCAATAAACCAGTCCACCAGAAAACTAGAGACACTGATAAATAGGTCGAAATTGCAAACACATCCCAAAGAAGCGGAGAATTAAAGTTAACCCATAGAGAACCAAATTGGTTAGGAATTGGTAATACCCAATAAGCCAACCAAGGCCTACCCATGTGAATAATTGGAAATAAACCTGCTTGAATTACAGAGAAAATTGTCATTGCCTCTGCAGAACGGTTAATAGCCATTCTCCATTTTTGACGGAACAACAAAAGTACAGCAGAAATCAGGGTTCCTGCGTGACCAATACCTACCCACCAAACAAAGTTAGTAATATCCCATGCCCAGTTAACAGTTTTATTCAAACCCCAGACACCAATTCCTGTAGATACGGTGTATATAATACAACCTAACCCCCATAGGAAAGCCACTAATGCAATTGAAAAAACAATCCACCATTGTTTGTTAGCTTTTCCCTCAACTGGTCGTGATATATCAACAGATATATCATGGTACCCTTTATCGCCGAGTACTAGAGGTCTTCTTATAGGTGCTTCGTAATGCGACGCCATAATTTATAGTCTAATTTCTTCTTATTAATTAATTAAGCCTCTTCTGTGTTTCTTACCTTAACTTGATAAACAACATTTGGTTTTGTACCAACATGCTCTAGTAAATGATAAGATCTATCGTCTGCAACTAAATTGGCAATTTCACTACCTTCCTCATTCACGTCTCCAAAAACAAGAGCACCAGAAGAACAAGCAGCAGAACAAGCTACAGCGTTATTAAATTCACCTTTAGCAACTGGCCTACCCTCTCTTTTTGCATTTAAGATAACCGCTTGGGTGGCTTGTATACAGAATGAACATTTTTCCATAACTCCACGAGACCTAACTACAACATCTGGATTAAGTACCATTTTACCTAAATCATTATTCATGTTGTAATCAAACTCATCATTATTATTGTACAGGAACCAGTTGAATCTTCTTACTTTATAAGGACAGTTGTTAGCACAATAACGGGTACCCACACAACGGTTATATGCCATATGGTTTTGCCCCTGTCTACCATGAGAAGTTGCCGCAACTGGACAAACAGTTTCACAAGGCGCGTGATTGCAATGCTGACACATCACAGGCTGAAAGGCTACTTGCGGATTAGCTGCAGGATTCTCCATTTCTCCGAATCCACCTAAGCTACCATTGTCACCCCATAATCCATCCATTCCTTCTTTTTTGGCGTCATCTGCCTCAAAAGTTTCTTCTGATGAATAGTATCTATCTATTCTTAACCAGTGCATATCTCTAGACACTCGCATTTCATGCTTACCAACAACAGGAACATTATTTTCTGCATGACAAGCAATTACGCAAGCTCCGCAACCTGTACAGGCATTTAAATCGATAGAAAGATTAAAATGATGACCAATACTTCTATCGAAACTTTGCCATAAATCTACTTTTGGAGATGTTACTGGTGTTTCTTGATGATCCAAAGACACTTCAGGAATTGCATTCCATTCATGCTTGTCTTTAGTATTAAATTCTTTTAATGTGGTTTCTTTAATGATATCACCCCTACCCATCAAAGTATTATGCAATTGCACACAAGCAAACTCATGAACACCACTTACTTTTGAAATAGAAACAGACTGAATATTATTAAAATCTTTATAAAGCTTATAGGCATTAACTCCTGTTTGCATTTCTGCTTGCAAACCAGCCTTACGACCGTAACCAAAAGATAAGCCTAAGGTTCCTGGAGCTTGACCTGGTTGAATATATACTGGAACCTTGTCTAAAGTAGCACCTTCAACTGTTAACGAAGCATAACTACCATCTAAACCACCATTAGCTACATTGTAATTTTCTAATTCTAACTTTTCAGCATCAAACTTTGAAATAGTTACATAGTTATCCCAAGAAACTCTAGATATAGGGTCCGGAAATTCTTGCAACCAAGGATTATTAGCTTGTTGCCCGTCTCCCATGCCGGTCTTAGGATAAAGTACTAACTCATAACCTTCAGAGGTAGTACCAGCTAGTGACCTTACAGCAGCATTTAAATTTACCGTTGCTTCGCTTACCTGTCCATCTTCGGTACTTTCTTGGGTAGAACCCAACACAGTCTCAGAGATATCCTTAGCATAAAATGGAGTATAAACTCCGTCTTGCAGCGTTTTACTCCAACTGTAACCCCCTAAAATAGAAGCCGTCCAGTTTTCTTTAATATAATCGTAGTAAGTCTGCTCACTACCCATCCAAGTTAGTAAACAAGCTTGAAATTGTCTTGTATCAAAAAGCTCTTTTATTACTGGCTGAGTTAGACTAAAATGCCCTTTCTTCAATTCAGCATCACCCCAAGATTCTAGGTAATGACTTCTTGCGGCTACGTGAGATACTGCCTGAGCAGTTTCATCATTATTGTGCGCAAAATAAACGGAGACCTCCACTTTTTCTAATCCAGCTAAAAATTCAGCAGCATTAGGTAAAGAATACACGGGATTTACACCATCAATAATTAGCGCCCCTATTCTACCAGCATTCATATCTCCAATCAAACGCTTAACCTTTGAAGTATCGCCTTGACGCAGGTATTTTGGTTCTTCTGGCTTAAACGCTTCACTAGCTAACATTTTATTGATAGCTAAAGTGACCATTTGGGCATTAACATCATTGATACCACAAACTACAACCGCTTTGCTTCCCACTTTACGCAACTGAGCAACAACACCATCAACTAATCCGTCTAATTCAGAAGTTCCTCCAGATACCGAACCTCCATTAAGTTTTCCATAAAGTTTTGCGAGTGCAATTTTAACCTCAGAAGGCTTTAATGCAATTCTCTTATCAGCATTAGCTCCAGAAAGAGACATATTTGACTCTAACTGAATGTGTTTTGACATTTTTCCGTTTTTCGGAACTCTCCCTTTTGCATAGGCCGAGTCATATCCACCACCTTGCCAATCACCTAGAAAATCTGCCGCAAAAGAAACTATTAAATCAGCTTTACCAAAATCATAATCTGGTAAAGCACGCTCCCCGTACATTGCATTAAATGCATTTAGAGTAGCGTCTTCTGAAATAGCATCATAAACCACGTGGTCAACACCACCGAATTTTTCTGAAAATTCTCCAATTAGCTTAGCAGTTGACGGACTAGCATAAGTTTGCGTTAACAACGCAACCTTTTTACCGCCATTAGTCAAACTACCAAGTTTTGCTCTAACAGTAGCATCAAGAACTTTCCACTCCACTGGCTTTCCACCAGCCATAGGACCTTGAACTCTTTTACTGTCATACAACGACAAAACCGAAGCATTAACACGCGCATTTGCACCTCCTAATACATCAGCCCTATCATTATTCTCTATTTTAATTGGCCTACCTTCTCTTGTTTTAACAAGAATACTTGCAAAATCATAACCATCTGCAATAGTAGTAGCGTAGTGATTCGCAACACCAGGAACAATATCTTCAGGTTGGATAACATAAGGGACAGATTTATTAACTGGACCCTCACAAGCAGCCATGGTAGCAGCCGCAGTACTAAAGCCAACATACTTAAGAAAATCTCTTCTTGTTGTTGACGAATCAGCTAAATTCTGCTTATCTCCCAAGAACTCATCAACTGGAATATGCTCAACAAATTCGTTGTTTCTTAGCTTCGTAACAATGGAATCATTCGGATTTAACTCCGCTTCACTTTTCCAATATTTTTTGTTTGACGCCATATCGTATATAGAAATAACTTCTTTTAATTAATAGTGGCATTTACCACATTCTAATCCACCCATTTGAGCTGCTGTCAATTTCTCAACACCATACTTCTTTGACAGCTCATCGTGAATTTTCTCATAATACCCATTATCAGCAACTTTCACCTCAGTCTCACGGTGACAATTTATACACCACCCCATAGTTAAAGGTGAGTATTGATACATTATCTCCATCTCTTCAACTGGACCATGACATGTTTGACACTCAATTTGACCAACTGTTACGTGCTGTGAATGATTGAAATAAACAAAATCTGGCAGATTATGAATTCTAACCCACTCTACAGGCTTGGATTCACCAGTATATTTTTGATTCTCTTCATCCCACCCTACAGCTTTATAAAGCTTTTTAATTTCCGCGGTGTAGAATTCGTTAGTATAACCGTTAGCCAAATCCTCTGCCGTTGGACCTTCACCATTACCAGTATATTCATAAATTGATTTATGGCAATTCATACACACATTCAAAGAAGGAATGCCAGAATGCTTAGAAACTCTAGCGGAAGAGTGGCAATATTTACATTCAATATTATTGACCCCTGCGTGAATTCTATGAGAATAATGTATAGGCTGTACAGGAGCATAGCCTTGGTCTACACCTACTTGAGACATCCAAGCATAGGCACCATAAGCCGCAGCTAGCAAAAAGAAAACTACAGAACACAATACTAGAAATTGATTTTGAACGAAAGCTTTCCAGATTGGCATTCGCTTTTCACCTTCTGCAGCAATTTCCACCCCATTAGCCTCAGCTATTCTTCTCAGGGTTTTATTCACCATGACTAGCATCAATACCAATAGACCAAAGATAACAGCAAGAGCTCCTAAGATAATCTCGTTAGAGATACCAGATGAAGCACCTGTACTACCACCATCTACTGGAGCTGCAGCTGCCACCGTGGGTTTAGGCGGCGGAGCCGCAGTGTAAGCTAAAATATTATCTATATCTTCATTAGATAAGGTCGGAAACGCCGTCATTGCCGCTTGGTTATACTCATTGTACACCTTGTTAGCATAAGCATCTCCAGACGCTATTAACCCAGCACTGTTTTTAATCCACTTGTACAACCACTCTTTATTCAGCCCCTCATCTTCTGCTAACCTTGATTCAACGTTAGCCAAAGCTGGACCCGTCATCTTTCTATCAAGAGCATGACAAGCTGCACAGTTTGTATTAAATAATTGTTTTCCTTTTACAGGGTCTCCTCCTAAATCCGCTGGAGCAGCCTCTACTTGGGTCTCTGCATTAGCATCGTCTTGAGCGTACGACACAACAGTGAAAAGTTGTAGGAGAATTACTAAACTTAGACCAAGAACTTGATAAAATTGAGTGCGGTTCAAAACCTTTTTCATCATAACAACATTGCTATTGAGACTTGGCACGGTTTTCGTATTGATACTAAGTTATTTAGCTTTTCCGTGCTCAAAATCGGACACAAAAATACGACACATCGGCGTTTTTTAAAATGTTAACGGAATTCTAATTGGTAATTTATATTCGTTCTAAATAATTTTAATCAAGCCTAGCTGATGAAGAAAAAATTAACTTTGTTCACGCACAACATTTTAGGAAATAGTTTTATGATAAAATACATTTTTGGCGCAGGTTTTATGTTAATCACTTTTAACAGTTTTGGGCAAGAAGGTCAAGTTACAATTGACCAAGACCCTAAGCTTAAAGAACTACATACCTTATATGTTGAAGTAAACTCAAATTCTGAAGATTTCTATCAAATTCAAGTTGGTTTTGTAAGAACTGATGCCCAAGCTACAAGATTGAAGTCTCAAGTGGAAATTGATTTTCCAGGTTGGCCTACCAAGATTGACTTTCAAGAGCCAACTTATAGGGTAAAAGTAGGGAAGTTTAAAAATGCCTTAGAAGCAGAACGAAAGTTTATTGAAGTACGAAAAAAGTACCCTAACGCAATGCTTCTAAGACCTGAAAATTCTACTTGGTAGAATTGAGCAAGAATAGTATTATTTAAGTTTCTTTTTAACCGCTACTTCTTGGAATGCTTCAATGATATCATTTACTTGAATATCATTATAGTTTTTAACCTGCATACCACAATCATAACCTTTTGAAACTTCTTTTACATCATCTTTAAATCGTTTCAAAGAAGATAGTTCTCCGGTAAAGACAACCACCCCGTCTCTAATTAGTCGAATTTGAGAGTTTCGGTATATTTTACCACTAGTAACCATACAACCAGCAATAGTTCCGATTTTAGATATTTTAAAGGTTTCTCTAATTTCTGCCGTACCCGTAACTTCTTCTTTAAGCTCTGGAGACAACATACCTTCCATTGCATCTTTTAAATCGTTTATAGCATCATAAATAATAGAGTATGTTCTAATATCAATCTCTTCCTTATCAGCTATCATACGAGCGTTACCCATTGGTCTAACATTAAATCCAATTATAACCGCGTCGGAAGCACTTGCTAATAACACATCAGATTCTGTTATTGCACCTACACCTTTGTGGATAATATTAACTTGAATTTCTTCTGTTGAAAGTTTTTGGAATGAGTCTGTCAATGCTTCTACTGAACCATCAACATCACCTTTAAGAATTACATTTAACTCTTTAAACTCACCAAGTGCAATTCGTCTTCCAATCTCATCTAGAGTTATATGGCGTTGTGTTCTCACAGATTGCTCTCGTTGTAGCTGAGAACGTTTAGAGGCAATAGACTTAGCTTCTCTTTCATCTTCGAGAACGTTAAACTTATCACCTGCTTGCGGAGCCCCATCTAATCCAAGAATTGAAATTGGTGTAGCTGGTCCTACTAGTTTCACATCTTTACCACGCTCGTCTTGCATTGCTTTAACCTTACCACTATTGGTACCTGCTAAAACATAGTCACCAACTTTAAGAGTACCATTTTGCACTAAAATTGTAGACACATAACCTCTACCTTTATCTAAAAAAGCCTCAACTACAGTACCATCTGCAAGTCTATCTGGATTAGCTTTTAATTCTAGTAATTCGGCCTCTAATAGCACTTTTTCTAAGAGTTCGTTAACTCCTTGCCCTGTTTTGGCAGAGATATCATGAGATTGAATTTTTCCACCCCAATCTTCAACTAAAAGATTCATCTGAGCTAAACCTTCTTTAATCTTATCTGGATTGGCAGTAGGCTTATCTATTTTATTGATAGCAAAAACTATTGGAACACCAGCAGCTTGAGCATGGCTTATTGCTTCTTTGGTTTGCGGCATAATATCATCATCCGCAGCAACAACAATAATTGCGATATCTGTTACCTGTGCACCCCTTGCACGCATAGCGGTAAACGCTTCGTGACCAGGAGTATCTAAAAATGTCATTTTTTGACCATCCTCAAGTGTTACACCATAGGCACCAATATGCTGTGTAATACCACCGCTTTCACCTGCAATTACATTCTCTTCTCTTATGTAATCTAATAAGGAAGTTTTACCATGATCAACGTGCCCCATTACGGTAACAATTGGAGCTCTAGGTTTTAAATCTTCAGGATTATCTTCCTCAACTTCAATACTCTCCTCAATTTCAGCGGTAACAAATTCAACCTTGTATCCAAATTCATCAGCAACAATTGATAAGGTTTCGGCATCTAATCGCTGATTTAAAGTCACCATCATACCTAAAGACATACATGCAGAAATTATTTCTGTTGTAGACACATCCATCATTGTAGCCACCTCATTAACAGTAACAAACTCTGTTACCTTTAAAACCTTGCTCTCCTGTTCTTGTTGAGCAAGCTCCTTTTCTGACTGTTGTCTATGTTGGTCTCTTTTTTCTCTACGGTATTTAGCCCCTTTACCTTTGTTAGATTTTCCTTGTAATTTTTCAAGGGTTTCTCTAACCTGCTTTTGAACTTCTTCTTCTGTAGGCTCAACCTTAGGTGTAGATTTTTGACCTCTACGATTTCCTCCTGTTTTACCTCTCTTATTATTCTGGTTATTATTGTTTCCGCCAGAAACTATACGTTTTCTTTTACGTCTTCTATTGTCATTTGAATTGCCATCTTTCTTTGCATCTTCTTTCTTTTTCTTTGGTTTTTCAAATTTGCTCAAATCAATTTTAGCTCCTGTAATTTTTGGTCCAGAAAGCTTTTGGTATTTTGTAGTAATTGTTTGAGATTCTTCGGTCTTTTCTTCGGTTGGAGCTTCTTCTTTCTTTTCTTCCTGCTTCTTAGGCTCAACTTCTTTCTTAGGCTCTTCCTTTTTAGGTTGTTCTACTTTAGGTTCAGCCGCTACTTTAGGCGCTTCTTTCTTAACTTCAACCTCAGGTTTGGTTTCGACTACTGGTTTGAACTCTTCAACCTTTTTAGGAGTTTCTTCTTTTTGTATTTCTTCCTTAGGCTGCTCCTTTTTAACAGCGGGCTTAGGATTCAAGTCTATTTTACCTACGGTTTTGGGGCCAGTCAATTCGGCCTTACCCCTTACCACCTTATTATCAGCAGCCTGTCTTTTTTCACGAGCAAGTCTACGTTCTTCTTGCTCACGCTCCATTTTAAGACGAATCTCTTCTTTTTCTTTCTGCTTTTCTTCAGCTACTTCTTGAGAAGCAGCTTTTTTACTAGCATCTGTTTGGAATTCATCCAACAGAACTTGATACACCTCACTAGTGATTTTAGTAGTAGGGCGCGCCTCAACATCGTGACCTTGCGAACTTAAATAGTCCACAGCCCGGTCCAATGAGATATTAAGTTCCCTTAAAACTTTATTTAATCGTATTGTTGGATTTCCTGCCATAAATTAGGTTACTCCTCTAAAAATTGCTGCAAATATAATTTTAATCTTCAAACTCTGACTTTAGAATACGCACAACCTCCTCTACAGTTTCCACTTCAAGGTCTGTACGTTTAACTAAATCTTCAACGTCTAATTCAAGAACACTTCTTGCAGTATCTAAACCAATCTTCTTGAATTCTTCTATAATCCACACATCTATTTCATCAGAAAACTCTGTCAACTCAACGTCTTCTTCAACACCTTCTCTGAAGACATCAATTTCATAACCGGTTAATTGACCTGCTAAACGTATGTTATGACCACCTCGACCAATTGCTTTAGAAACCTCTTCAGGCTTTAAATACACTTGAGCGGTCATTTTATCATCATCTAATTTAACTGATGTTACTCTTGCTGGACTCAACGCTCTTGTTACTAACAATTGCGGATTGTTGGTCCAATTTATAACATCTATATTTTCATTACCCAATTCTCTTACGATACCGTGAATTCTAGAACCTTTCATACCCACACACGCACCTACAGGGTCTATTCTATCGTCATAAGAGTCTACGGCAACCTTTGCTTTTTCTCCTGGAATACGCACCGCCTTTTTGATTGTTATTAAACCATCAAAAACTTCTGGTATTTCTTGGAAAAATAATTGTTCTAAAAATTTAGGTGCAGTTCTAGACATAATTATTGCTGGTTTAGCACCCTTAAGCTCTACACTCTCAATAATACCACGAACATTATCTCCTTTTCTGAAGAAATCTGAAGGAATTTGTTTGTCTTTTGGCAAAATTATTTCATTGCCTTCATCATCTAATAAAATAATTGCTTTGTGGCGAATATGATGAACCTCAGCAGTATAAATTTCTCCTTCTAAATCTTTAAACTGCTTGTAAATAGTTGTATTGTCATGCTCATGAATTTTAGCAATTAAGTTTTGTCTTAATGCTAAAATTGCACGTCTACCTAAGTCAAAAAGTTTTACTTCTTCTGAAACATCTTCTCCGACCTCAAAATCTGGCTCTATTTTTCTTGCTTCTGTTAATGAAATCTCTTCATTTGGTTCTTCCACCTCACCGTCTTCAACAACAACACGGTTTCTCCAAATTTCTAAATCTCCTTTATCTGGATTTATAATAATGTCAAAGTTCTCATCTGAACCAAATTTCTTTTTTAACGCATTACGAAACACTTCTTCTAAAATTGCCATTAGCGTTACCCTGTCAATAAACTTATCATCCTTAAATTCTGAAAAGGATTCTATAAGGGCTAAATTTTCCATTCTTTTATTCCAGTTAAAATTTTAAAACAACTTTTGCTTCTATTACTTCAGAAAAAGATATTACTTCTTTTTTCTGAACTGTATGCTTTCCTTTACCAATAGGTTTAGGTTCACGAGCTTTCCACTCTAACGTCAAATTCTCATCATTTGCCGCAGTTAAAGTACCCTCTAATTCCCCATCTTGGGTTTTAACCTTTAATTTTCGACCAATATTTTTCTTGTATTGCCTTGGCAATTCTAATGGAGAACTTGCTCCAGCCGATGTAACCTCTAAAGAGAAATCTTGTTCTTCCCTATCCAGGTTATGTTCAATAGCTCTACTTATAGCCATACAATCTTCTAAACTTACTCCAGTATCACCATCCAAAACAACTTTAATTTTATTATCTGGCGATACTTTAAAATCTATTAGAAATAGCTCATCTTTTTCTTCTAGAGCTTTTTCCAATAATTCATAAGCTTTTTCTTTCAACATAAAATTATTCAATAAAAGAGGGGACTCAGGGTCCCCTCTTGAATATTTTTTATTCTTTCAGTGATGCAAATATACAACAACTTGTGCTGCAATCCAATACACTGGTAAGGAAACAAAAATCCCAGCAATTGCTGGGATTTTTTCGTTGGCCCACTAGGACTCGAACCTAGAATGACGGTACCAAAAACCGGAGTGTTGCCAATTACACCATGGGCCAATACCAAAGCATTTCCGCTTTTGAGCGTGCAAATTTAATACAAACAAGTTTTACCTACAAATTTATTTAATAGCTTATTTAAAACTTTCTAATTTTAACCTTTTGCCAAAATCGGTTATTTAATGTATAGATTTTGGTAAATTCGCCGCATCTTGATTAATAAACAAGCACATGTTTGCAGACAATTTTAAAAAATGGAACACCATTTTTGGTTGGTTTACATTTTTCATTGCCCTTATTGTTTACTTTATAACCGTTGAACCTACAGGAAGTTTTTGGGATGCTGGTGAATACATTACCACATCTGCTAAACTACAAGTTGGCCACCCCCCTGGAGCACCATTATTACAAATGATAGGTGCATTCTTTGCAATGTTTGCTTTTGGTGATACAACCAAAATAGCGTTTATGGTAAATTCAGTTTCTGTGGTTTCAAGCGCATTTGCTATTCTATTTACCTTTTGGATTATCACCAATCTATTAGAAAAACTAATCATACAGGGCAAAGAGAAAAGTAACGGACAAGCCATTGCTATTCTTGGAAGTGGTTTAGTGGGCGCTTTAGCATTTACTTTCTCAGATAGTTTTTGGTTCAATGCAGTAGAGACTGAAGTATACGCCATGGCTAGTTTTATCATGGCTCTTTTACTCTGGTTAGGCCTAAAATGGACAGATAATTTAGATGACCCTAGAGGTAATAGATGGTTGTTATTAATTTGCTTTGTAGTGGGTCTTGTTTTTGGCATTCAGTTTATGGGCTTTTTAGCCATACCTTCTATTGGTTTGCTTTATTATTTTAAGAAAAAAGAAAAAACGACGATAAAGAATTTTCTTTTAGGCAATATTATTGTCATTGCTGTGCTTGTTCTTGTCTACAAATTCTCTTTAACCTACGTATTAAAAATATTTGGTCTTGGTGAGGTTTTCTTTGTAAACCAAGTAGGCCTACCATTTAATTCTGGTACTATTATCGTAGGTATATTGTTTATTGCGGCATTTTATTTTGGCCTTAATTACACCCGTAAAAAAGGGTATCATACCGCAAACCTAATTGTATTATGTTTAATGTTTTTAATGCTAGGTTTTTCTTCATGGCTAATGTTACCCATAAGAGCAAATGCAAAAACCGTGGTTAATGAAAATAACCCTGAAGACGCAAGAGCATTATTAGCCTATTACAATAGAGAGCAATACCCTGGGGTTGAGAGTCCGTTTTTTGGCGCGTATTATTCAGACACCTTTGCACCGTCTGGTGATGATATTGATGATAAGCCCAAATATGAAAAAGATGAAAAATTAGGCAAATACGTAATCGTAAATAAATATGAAAACGCTATTCCTGGCCCTAATGACAAACATGTTGGCATAATGCCAAGAATGTGGAGCGATCAACATGCTGAAAATTACATGCGCTATTTTGGCCGTTTGGAATACAAAATAAAACCTGCTCACATTTCTAATACAGATTTAAGAACTGCCATTCGGCAGTTTGAAGAAATGAATGCGCAAGGTAAGATTGACACCGAGCAATATATTGAATTTTTAAGAAGTTTTAGTGAATATATTGAGGTACAACCACCCACCTTGGGGGATAATATAAAATATCTTTTTGAATTTCAATGGAGCTACATGTACCTACGTTATTTTATGTGGAATTTTGTGGGTAGGCAAAATGATTTACAAGGTAGGTATGACATTAATGGAGAATGGCGAAGTGGTATTAAATTCATAGACTCTTTCCTATTTAGAAGTCAAGATAATTTACCAAGTGAAGTCTTGGATAACAAAGCAAGAAATGTCTATTTCTTTTTGCCATTAATTCTTGGAATAATTGGCATATTCTTTCAAGTTTCTAAAAACCCAAAACAGTTTTGGGTACTATTTGTATTCTTTATTTTTACTGGCTTGGCTATTCAGTTTTACACAAATCCTTATATATTTCAGCCAAGAGAAAGAGATTATTCATTAGTAGGCTCCTTCTTTATATTTTGTTTATGGATAGGCCTAGGAGTTTATGGCTTATTTGAGGAAGCTAAAAAACTAATGAAATCAGATTTAGCGGCACCAATTACTACAGCAATCTGCCTATTAGCAGTACCCTTTTTAATGGCTTTTCAAAACTGGGATGACCATGATAGGTCTGGCAGATATACGGCTAATAGTACAGCAAAGTCATATTTAGATTCTTGTCAAGAAGACGCAGGCGCAATTTTGTTCACTATAGGAGACAACGATACTTTTCCACTATGGTATGTTCAAGAAATTGAAAAGTATAGAACAGACGTACGCATAATTAATACCAGTTTATTTGCTACAGATTGGTACATAGACCAAATGAAAAGACGAGCCTATGAAAGTGCGCCGATACCATCACAATTGTCACATGATAAATACAGGTATGGCACTAGAGATGCAGTTTATTATCAAGGTTTGACAGAAAACCGCTGGACTATTAAAGATTTTATGAATTGGATTGGTAGTGATAAACCGCAAACAAAATTTAAGAGCCTACTAGAGCGGCAAGGAGCAGATTTATCAGCCTATTCTGAAAGTAATTTAGACATTGTTTATTACCCTACAAATAAAATTAGAATTCCAGTAAACAAGAAGAATGTTTTAGAAAGCGGATTGGTAAAAGAAAAAGACTCTGCATTAATCTTAGACTATATTGATATTGATTTACCACAAAGTGCGTTACCAAAAAACAGAATACTTATGTTAGATATTATTGCTAACAATGATTGGAAACGACCAATATACTTTTCTGGAGGTAGTTTTGACAATGCTGAATATATCTGGATGAAAAAGTATCTGCAAATGGATGGTTTAGTTTACAAATTAGTACCAATTAAAACTGAAAACAGAAGTTCCTATGAAATGGGTAGAATTGATACTGAACTTTGCTATGACATTGTAAAAAAATGGCAGTGGGGTAATTCTGGTAGCAATGATATTTATCATGACCCACAAACCCGTTCACAAGGTTTAAGTTTTCGAGGAAATCTAGCGCGATTAATGGAGGAACTTATTAAAGAAGAAAAACTAGATAAAGCCAAAGATGTTATCGAAATTGCGATGACCAACTTACCAGTGGAACATTACGGTTTTTATGCCTTTGTAGAGCCCTTTATGGATGGTTATTATAAAGTCGGCGAAACCGAAAAGGCAAGAGTGATATTTGAGAAGTTAAAGAAAGTATATCAAGAACGTTTAGAATATTACAGCGGTGTTCCACGAGATGAACAATACCAAAATCTTGAAGATATTATTGGTGATTTAGAAGCTTACCAACGCTTAGTGTTTTTACTTTCAGAAAATGGAGATAATGAATACGCTGAAAAAGAGACGTTAATACTTAGAGAATATATTAATCTGTTTCAAGATTTTGTAGAGGCAGAAGACGATTACTTAGAAGATTACCCTTCTTATGAAGACGATTCTCTAGAAGCCAGTTTTGATACCATACAACCAGTAGAAGATACTGTTTTACTAGAAGAACAATAATTTAGTTAAAGGTATTCGTTTAAAATTCCAATTAAGGTATTGGCGTCTTGCTCACCGCTTTGGCGCCATACCATTTCACCTCTTTTATAAATCATTAATGTTGGCAAGCCTTTAATTCTAAGCGCCTGTGATAGTTCTTTATTTTTATCGACATCTATTTTTATGACTTTACCTTTGTCACCTAAAGCGGCTGCAACATCTCTTAGAACGGGATGCATAGAAGTAGATTGTTCATTCCATTCGGCGTAGAAATCCAATAAAACTGGTATTTCTAAATCAATTAATTCACCAAATTTTGACATAGATTAGGCTTATATTACTACTCAAATGTAACAAAATTTGTTAAACTCATTTTACTCAAATCTGTTGGTAAAGAGACAATGAGCATTGATTGACTAAAGCAATAGTCAAAATTTTTGAATTTACTAGAACTTTTGAATTCTCAATACAGCACACAAGACTTTGAAAATCAAATAATTTCAAATTGATTCTAAGTAGATAACTTACAACAAGTTAAATTCTAGTTAAACCTGAAAATAGCGAATTTTGGGGCTTCACTAAAAATAAAAAAATATGGTATTCCTATTTTTTAAACTGCTATCCAAGTATGCGTACTACTAAATTAAATAGGTTTTTAGGCTTCACTTTTACGTAAAGTAATAACAGTAATTTCGGGTAAAATTCCTACTCTACCAGGATACCCAATAAAACCAAAACCACGGTTTACGTTTATAAATTGCCCCATTTCCTTATAAATTCCGGCCCAATATTTATAACGCCATTTTACAGGACTCCATTTTATAAATCCAGGAATTTCCACACCAAATTGCATTCCGTGGGTGTGGCCACTTAAAGTTAAATGAAAATGGTAATCATCACTAACTACGACATCCTCCCAATGAGAAGGGTCATGGCTCATTAAAATTTTAAAGTCATCTTTGGCAACCCCTTTTTTTGCTTTTTGCAAATCTCCAGCTTTCTTAAAACGACCTCTACCCCAATTTTCAACACCAAGTAGGGCTATTCTTTGTCCATTTTTTTCTAAAAATCTGTTTTCATCTAAAAGCAAATCAAAGCCCATTTTACGTTGCAAACTTTTTAATTCTTTAAGGTTTTGAGCTTTAGCTTCTTTGGTGGGCCATTCTGCATAATCTCCATAATCATGGTTACCTAAAATAGAAAACACGCCATCTTTGGCTCTAAGCTTTGAAAATGTATCTGCCCATGGTCGTAGCTCTTCAGTTCTATCATTTACAATGTCACCAGTAAACAAAATAACATCACTATTTTGTTTGTTTACCAAATCTACACCGTAAGCTACTTTTTCTTTATCATCAAAACTTCCACTGTGAATGTCAGAAATCTGAGTAATTTGATAACCATCAAAAGCATCTGGCAAATCATCAAAGGTTAAATCATATTTAAACACCTGGTAATTATACTTACCCTTATACATTCCGTAAAGAAGTGCCCCAAAAGGTAAAGAAGCTACACCTAGTGCAATGGTGCTTATAAATTTTCTTCTAGAGGGAAAAAATTTAGTGCTCTCTTCTGAAACCCCTGCTACTTTATTGTACCCAAAAACAGATAATCTAAAAACATCTTCGGGAAGTAAAAAAACACTTAAAAAAAGTGCAAATAGTAAAAATGCAAAAAACACACCCCCCGCAAAGGTAATTTGCCCGCGCATAGCTGTGTCTGGGTTTGCAGTAATCACTTTTACAAACAAAAAAGCCCAAGCACCAAAAAATGCAAGTGCGTATGCCCAATGCACCAAAACACTTTTAAACAAGGTTTTAAATGCTTGAAACCCATAAAAGGCAAATGCAAAATAAAATATAGAAAAAATTAGTATTAACCGGGTCATTCAAAAAATTTTTACAAAATTATTGTAAATACTTCTCTAGCAGCCTGTTTTAGATTTATTTAACTGCCTCTACTATTTGACGAATAGTTTCCAAATTGGTTACAGCCACTTTGTTTTCCACTAAATGTTTACTAGAATTCATAGTTATTTTATTCTCCAGCTTTACGGGATAGCCAAAGGAAGTTCCTGACAAATGAATAGCTTTAAATCCTGCTTTTTTAAACTTATTAATATTAGAATAGTTAACTCCGCCACCTGGCATAAGTGTAACCTGTGTTTGTTGCTGCCAATTGGATAAATTCAACAAACCATTTTCAGCACTATTTTTTCCTCCTGAAGACAAAACCGTTTTAACCCCAATTGCTTTCAACTTTTTCAACGCATCAGTGGGCTGAATAACCCAATCAAATGCGCGGTGAAACGTAAAATGCATTTGTCCAGATTTCTCTACTAATTTTTGAGTTGTAGCTAAATCAATCTCATCTGAATTTATTAAGGCTCCAGAAACAATACCATCAACTCCAATTTCATTACAAAAAGAAATATTTCGAAGCATAACCTCTAATTCTAAAGATGAATAGGTAAAATGACCACTTCTGGGTCGAATTAAAACATGAACAGGAATTGATAATTTTTCTCTAACTAATGCTATAGTTCCGAGAGAAGGTGTAATACCGCCAACGCCCAATTCTGAACATAACTCAATACGGTCTGCCCCGGCCTTTTCAGCATTTAATGCAGATTCTAAACTATTTGCGCAGACCTCAACAATCATTTTAATAGCGTTCTATGAATGCAATGTAAGAATTCACATTTTTAAAAAAATTATTTTCATCCTAAAAGTGTAACTTGAAAAATATAAAACCAGCAGCATGAAACGTCGAAAATTTATAAAGAATTCTAGTTTAACAACAGCAGGGATTGCAGCCACTCCGTTTATAGCCTCTTGTAAAAATGATGTAAAACCAATAGAGGCCACTGCGACTGCAACCCAAGTAAAACCAATTGTTGTATGTACATGGGATTTTAAAAATGCATCGGCTAAGGCATGGGAAGTTTTAAGCATTGGAGGCAGTGCTCTTGATGCAGTTGAACAAGGTGTGCGCGTAGAAGAAGCCGATATAACTAATGAAACGGTTGGTAAAGGCGGACGACCAGATAGAGATGGTAATGTTACATTAGACGCCTGTATAATGGATGCAGCTGGCAATTGTGGGTCTGTAGTTTATTTAAAAAATATAGCGCATCCGGTTTCTGTTGCCAGAAAAGTTATGGAAGAAACTCCCCACATAATTCTCGCTGGAGAAGGCGCAGAAAAATTTGCGTACGAACAAGGATTTAAAAAAGAAAATTTACTTACAGAAAGCACAAGAAAACAGTATCAAGAATGGCTAAAAACCTCTGAATACGAAACAATTATTAACATAGAAAACCACGACACCATTGGTATGCTAGCCATAGATGAGAATGGAGATTTATCTGGCGCTTGTACAACTAGTGGTATGGCCTATAAATTTGGTGGTCGTGTTGGAGACTCGCCTATCATTGGAGCCGGTTTATTTGTAGATAATGAAGTTGGTGCTGCAACGGCTACCGGTGTAGGTGAGGAAGTAATACGAACTGTTGGTAGTTTTTTAATTGTAGAATTAATGCGCCAAGGTAAAAGTCCGCAAGAGGCCTGTGAAGAAGGTGTAAAACGTATTATGAAGAAAAACGAAGGGCGAAAAGATTTTCAAATTGGCTTCTTAGCAATAAATAAGAATGGAGAAACCGGTTCATATTGTGTACATCCTGGTTTTACCTATCGTAAATATGATAACAGCGGACATGAGAACATACCTTCTAATAGCTTTTATTCTTAAGGCTATTGCTGTTGGTAACTAAGCTTTCTAAACACCTAAATTGTCTAAGCTTTTCTTTACATTTAGCTTTTAACTTACAACTTTTAATTATCTAAGATGTCTGATCAAAAAAGACTATTTCTTTTAGATGCATACGCATTAATATTTAGAGGATATTACGCCTTAATTAAGAATCCAAGAATTACTTCATCTGGTATGGATACTTCTGCCATTTATGGTTTTATGAATTCACTTTTTGATGTGATTAAGCGTGAACAACCAGATCATTTAGCAGTAGCTTTTGATAAAGGAGGAAGCGTAGAGCGTACAGAAATGTTTGGAGAATATAAAGCTAACAGAGATGAAACACCAGAAGCTATACGAATAGCTGTACCTTATATTCAAGACATCTTAAAGGCTATGAAGATTCCTGTTGTGGAATTAGAAGGGTATGAAGCAGATGATTTAATAGGAACCCTAGCTAAACAGGCCGAAAAAGAAGGCTATAAAACTTTTATGGTTACCCCAGACAAAGATTTTGGGCAATTGGTTTCCGAAAACATTTTTATGTATAGACCTGCCAGAATGGGTAATGGTATTGAGATATGGGGAATTCCTGAAATTCAAAAGCGCTTTGGTGTAAAAAGACCTGAGCAGGTTATAGATTACTTAGGCATGATGGGTGATGCCAGCGACAACATTCCTGGTTTACCTGGGGTTGGTGACAAAACCGCTAAAAAATTCTTAGAACAGTTTGATTCTTTAGAAGGTTTATTAGCCAATACAGACCAGTTAAAAGGTAAAATGAAAGAGAAAGTTGAAGCTAATGCTGAGCTAGGACGATTATCGCGAAAACTGGCCGAAATAAAAACTGACTGCGAGGTAACTTTTGACCCAGAAGACTTTGAAATGTGTGAACCAGATGCTGAAAAGGTTCAAGAAATTTTTGAAAGTTTAGAGTTTAGAAGATTAAAAGAGCAGTTCATTAAAATTTTCTCTGGCGAGGCAGCTACTACAGCTCAAGTTACCAGTACAAAAACGGCTAAAGAAGAAGCTAAGGTTGCTGGCAGTGGGCAGTTCACTTTATTTGGCGGAAATCCGGCAGATGCTGCTGCCACTATAAAAGATGTAAACAGTAGAAAAACCATTGCCGATGTTAGTCACTTGTATCAATTAGTTAAAGAAGGAATGGCAACAGAGTTGTTTATTAAAAACTTAATGAGTCAACCTTCTGTTTGTTTTGATACTGAAACCACAAGTATTAATCCGTTAGAAGCAGAACTAGTTGGTATAGCATTTTCATGGTCTGCTGGCAAAGGTTATTACATGGCATTCCCTGAAGATAAAAGTGAAGCCATGCAACTAATCGAAAAACTTCGCCCGTTTTTTGAAGCTGAGGAAATCGAAAAAATAGGTCAAAATTTGAAGTATGATATTAAGGTGCTTCAAAACTATAACATCAATGTCAAGGGTGAATTATTTGATACCATGTTGGCACATTACCTCATCAATCCAGATATGAGACATAATATGGATGTTCTGGCAGAAACCTATTTAAATTACACTCCAGTTTCCATAACAGAATTGATAGGCAAAAAAGGAAAGAATCAGCTTAGCATGCGCCAAGTTCCTATAGAAAAACAAACAGAATATGCGGTCGAAGATGCCGATATTACCTACCAGTTAGCGCAACATTTTAGACCAGAACTCAAAGAAGCAAACACTACAAAACTTTTTGAAGAAATTGAAGTTCCATTACTAAGAGTTTTGGCAGCCATGGAACAAGAAGGCATTAATCTTGATCAAGAATTTCTCAACAAACTTTCCGTTGAATTAGATACTGATATTAAATCATTGGAAACTAATATTTACGAACAAGCAGGAGAAGAATTTAATATTGGTTCCCCAAAACAATTGGGAGAAATCTTATTTGGAAAAATGAAGTTGGTAGACAAGCCTAAGAAAACCAAAACTGGTCAATTTTCAACTTCTGAAGATGTACTTTCCTATTTAGCTAAAGACCATGAGATAATAAAGAATGTTTTAGATTATCGTGGATTAGCTAAACTCAAAAGCACTTATGTTGATGCGTTGCCAAATGAGGTTCAAAAAGAAACAGGTAGGGTGCATACAGATTATATGCAAACCGTGGCCGCAACTGGTAGATTAAGTAGCAACAACCCCAATCTACAAAACATTCCTATACGTACAGAACGTGGTAGGCAGGTAAGAAAAGCATTTATTCCTAGAGATGAAAACTATGTGCTATTAGCTGCGGATTATTCACAAATTGAATTGCGAATTATTGCTGCTTTAAGTGAAGAAAACACCATGATTTCAGCATTTAAAAATGGAGAAGATATTCATGCATCTACAGCTTCAAAAGTCTTTAATGTACCTATTAATGAAGTTACCCGTGAACAACGTAGTAATGCCAAAACTGTAAACTTTGGAATTATCTATGGGGTTTCTGCTTTTGGTTTAAGCAATCAAACAGATTTATCTAGAACCGAAGCTAAAGAGCTTATAGAGACCTACTACAAAACCTACCCAAAGCTTAGAAACTATATGAGCGACCAAGTAGAATTTGCTCGTGAAAATGGTTATGTACAAACAGTTTTAAGAAGACGTAGATATCTTAAAGACATAAATTCAGGCAACCAAGTAGTGCGCGGAGCTGCAGAACGTAATGCGGTTAATGCACCTATACAAGGTAGTGCTGCTGACATCATAAAAATTGCTATGATTAACATTCACAATAAGTTAACTAAAGGGAATTATAAAACCAAAATGTTATTACAAGTACATGATGAATTGGTTTTTGATTGCCATAAAGACGAGTTGGATGAAATGAAAACATTAATTAAGCACGAAATGGAAAATGCCTATAAAATGGATGTCCCCTTAGATGTAGAAGTTGGTGTAGGACAAAATTGGCTAGAAGCGCATTAAAAAAGAAAAGCACCTTAAAAAGGTGCTTTTTTAGTTCTATTAATTTGCTATTAAAAACTACTAACTAGACGCGGCGTTCTTTTCTGATTTCGCTTGAAAAGATTGGTAAATGGATTGAAAAAGCTTGTCCATTTAAATGAGGGCAAATCAAACCAAATTTTAAATTTCTGAGCTACTTCTTTTTGAACTACCAAGTCATTTTTAATTTTAAAATCTACGCTTGAAAGCTCAGATATTTTTTCAATATCACCGTTAATATACACTGCGTTATTGTTGTCGTTTTCAACATAAAACCGTAGTGTTTGATACACCCCAACAGGTAAGTTAATTTCTTCTAATGTTTTTATAAAAAACCCATTAGACATACCTTTTACTACTAAGATTTCTGGGCTTTCAAATGTTTGAATAGTATGTTCTTTGCCATGTTCATCAATTGCCACAAAGTGCTTTAAATTAAGTTGCAATTGTGCCACATTATTGTTTAAGAGTTTACTATTGGTTAAGGTAATTTCTTTACTATTTTTATCATAGCCATAGTAAACATCTAAGCTAAAAGTTGAAGCTGGCCACGACCAAATTATTGGATATACTTTTCTATTTTTCATAATTACTTAATTCAATAATCCAATGCAAAATTGAAAAAGAATACTATGAAGGATAACTATTGAATTGTCTAATTTATGTGCTAAATTACCTTTATAAGTATCAATTTTACTTTTATTAAGACAATTTAAGATATTGTTGTGTATTCAACAGAAGACATCAATCACTCAAATACAAAATTATAAGTTAATGAGAACAATGGACTATTCATTAAAGCTAATTCATAAGTACCTAGCGGACTCCCCAAAAAGACATCAGAATCCACATTGGCTTGCCTTTGTGCATAATACAGATTAAAAGGGTTTTTTCTTCCGTAGAGATTGTACACGGTAAAAGTCCAATCCCCCACCCATCTTTTCTTTAATTTTTTGCTGTATTTAATTTTCCATGATAAATCTAAACGATGATATGGCCTTAATCTAGCATTATTTCTTTCAATGAAAATAGGCACATCAATATCATCAATACTAAAAATACTATTTGGTGCAGTATAGGGTCTACCTGTCTGATATGTAAAATTAAAGCTCCAAGTATGAAATTTCTCTCCTTCATAATTCATAGTAGCATTTAACACATGTGGTCGGTCAAAATCAGATGGATACCATTGATTATTATTTATTCTATTTACTAGGCTTTCATTTTCTGAACGCATAAAACTTCTAGACCAAGTATAATTAAACCATCCATTAAACCTACCTAGTGGTTTATTTAAGCTAAATTCAATACCGTAAGCTTTACCGTCACCTTGAACTACATCTTGTTCTAAAAATTCTTGTAAAAAGAAATCTGCACCAGGCTTATAGGTTAGATTATTTCTAATTGCCCTATAATAACCTTCAATACCTATTTCAATATTACCATCATCATAACTCTTATAAATTCCTAGTCCATAATTATCACTCTCTTGTGGTCTAACGTATGGGTCTGTTGTTTTCCATCTAGAAGTTGGTAAAGGTGTGGTCGTATTATACACATTCTGTAAATATTGAAAGATTCGTGCATAACTTGCTTTAATTGATGATGTTTCATTAAAGGTATAACTTAAGCCTAACCTCGGCTCAAACCCTCCATAAGAGTTAACTTTTTCACCACTTTCAAAGCTTATTGTGCTCACCTGATTTTCACCTGTTTCATTATAAATAGCTTGTTCAAACGGACCATTAAGTTGAAAATGAGTGTAACGCGCTCCTACAGAAAGTGACAAATTTGAAAACGGTTTAAACTCAGTATTTACAAAACCAGAAATTTCAAAACTATTCTCTGGAGTTAAACTCACAGGATTTATTGAATTACCTAAACCAGGATTTAAAGTTCCTGGAAATATTTTGTAATTATTAATTTGTAATCCTCCATAATAACTAAAATTATCATTTACTTGGTTAGCATATTCTGAAAGTAAGCTTGAATATTTAATATTAGATTCAAATTGCACTTTGTTATCATTACCAACTTCGGGGAATAT
Organism: Croceivirga lutea; assembly: GCF_014235875.1. GTDB lineage: Bacteria > Bacteroidota > Bacteroidia > Flavobacteriales > Flavobacteriaceae > Croceivirga > Croceivirga lutea. The sequence continues at coordinate 298,524 of NZ_JACJUK010000005.1, forward strand.
AGTTTTTGGTTTATAATCGGAGTGAACCAAAACTGTTTTTAAATTAGCCTCATCCGAAAAAGAATGAATCCAACCCAATGTTCCATTAAGAGTTAAAAAATCATATTGATTATTCTCAGCATTGATATTTTCAACTTTAGACACCAAATCAATTTGATAAAAATCTTTACTTAGAAAACCTGTCAAATACAATTGGTCATTTTCTGTTGGTAAGTATAAAAGTTTTAAGGTACTATCATAGAATCTCGCCTTAGTATCCTTTAATCGTTCTGAAAAAATAGGTAGCAAAAAATCTGTAAAACCTACCCTACCACCCACAGAAAGCAGCAATTTTTCTTTTATTAAAGGAGTTTCGACCATGAGTCTACTAGAAACTAATCCTATACCACCAGTAATTCTTGTTTTATCTACATAAGGACTTTTAACCTTTACATCTAAAACTGATGCTACACGACCTCCATATCTAGCCGGAATATTTGCCCTATACAAATCAACGGAAGAAACCATGTCTGGAGTAAATACCGAAAAAAGACCAAATAAATGAGTGGGATTAAAAACAGGTGCATAATCATATAAAATTAAATTTTGGTCTAAAGAACCTCCTCGAATTGAAAGTCCGTTACTAATTTCTCCAGCATTATTAACTCCCGCAAGTAAAGTCATTCCTCTTAAAACATCCAACTCTCCTAGTGCTGCAGGAATTTTTTTAAGTTCCTTGGAACTTAATTGTACTACCCCCATTTGAGGTCTCTCTATACGTTCGGTTACATTACGAGCCGTTAAAACTACTTCCGATAATTCTTCTTCTTGTTCTTTAAGTGAAATCCGAAAGAATTTATTATCATTTAAATCAACTTGAAGTGTTTCTTCTTTGTACCCCAAATAAGAAATAACAATTACATAATTATCAGCATCTAATACCTTTGAGAACTGTCCATTTTTTTTAGTTACACCTCCACAATTACATGGGGTAATGGCCACTTGCGCATCTTGCAGTGGTATTCTTCTAGCTTCATCAAAAACACTAATAATCAAAGTAAATTTTTTACTTTCTTGTGACCAAGAAGTGCCAGATATCACTAGCAATAGTAAAACTACTATTTTATAAAATGTAGGTTTTATACTAAGTACTAATTGTCTTGCCATTCTGGTGGTGCTATTGCGGTTCTATATTTAGATTCTGAGCATAGAGCGCTTATTGTAGGCGGCGGAGGTAAAGGTGACATTAGTGTTGGTTCTATACTTAATGGATAGGTGGTTTCTAATTGATTTTCTTCTATTTCTGTCCTATCCACAAATAAATACCGTTGTGAGGTGGCAACCGCAGTAAATCTACCAAAAACAAAATCTTCATCGTCATTTGGATTGAACATATTACCCAAAAGAGGTGCTGCCGGTGGTGCATTTACCCCTCTATTATTTTCAACCAAGTCTTTAAGTGTTTTATAATACCTATAGGCAGAAGAATTAATGGTATATAAATTAACCTCAACAACCATATCTTGTTTGGTGTATAACAAGGCATTACCAACAATAAAATTTTGAATTTCATTTCCATTCACAAATTCATCTTGTAAAATAGAAACGTTTTCAGGGTATCTAATTCGCCAGCATTGAGATTCACAGGGATAGTCATAATAAGGAGCTAAACCAGCTAAGTTTTGAGGAAGTCGTTGGCATTCTTCATCTCTGTAATACCCTTCAAAACAACGTTCACAAATCTCTAAATTTTCAAATGTTCTAAATGTTAGATAGTAATTATTACCCTCAGAAGGCGGGTCTGTAAAAGTAGCCTGGATACGATGACCAGGCACAAAACTTGGTCCAAAAATAGTTTCTCTAAACTCTAATTCCGGATTGTAATTAACAGAAATTTCGCTAATGGGTACCACTTCTCTAACAGTCTCTACTTTTGATTCATAGGTTTTACCATTTGGCATTAAAATTCTAATTCTATATTGTTCGCCCACGTTTACTGCAAAATCTCTTGGCAACAGATAAGATTCTTTAATTTCATTTAATTCTTGTGTGGCACCAGTGGATACATTTTCCACAGTAACTCTAGCCCCTTGAACAAAGTTTACTCTATATACCCCAAATTCAATAGCAGATTCATTAATTGAAACAAAAGAGGCACCAGGTTCCGTTGAAATAATACCTTCCACAAAAACAAGACCCGGCACTAACTCAAATTCAGGCGGTACGGGTTCTACGCATTGCCAAAATAGAATAGGCAATAAAAATATTAGGAAAGTATTTTTCATTTTTTGATTGGTCAGTAACAAGATAATCAATTAGTTGGTATAGTTTTTTAACAACTCATAAATAAATAGCGCTAAAGCCAAGTCCTAAGCACTAAACTTAACTGAGAATTGTATTTACACTAATAGAAAAATAGTACCTTACCAACATGAAAATTAATGTAACCTTTTTGTGGTTATTTCTTGCACTATCTGGTTTAATGAACTGTTCCAGCGATAATGAAATTGCTGCTGAAGAAGCAACTCCAAATTCTTCTGAAAATACAGAAGAAATCGCAAATCCCAACGGAGAACGTTACATTTCTGAAGTTTTTGATGATTATACGGTGACCACAGATATTGAATTTGCCACGGTAGTTAATGCAGATAATGAAGAAGAAACGTTACGTCTAGATTTTTATGAACCAGAAGGCGACATAGAAACTGCTAGACCATTAATAGTATTTGCACATGGAGGGGGTCTTATAAGAGGTGATAAAGAGGAGGGCGTTTTTTTAGCGCCTTTATTTTGCAAATCGGGGTATACTGTAGCTTCAATAAATTATAGATTAGCCAATTCACAAGCCAATAGCGCTGTAATGCTTACAGGACTAATAGATGCTGTGAATGATATGAAAGCGGCAGTTCGTTTTTTAAAAGAAAGAAAAGATGAATTCAGAATTGATTCAAACCAAATAACTATTGGTGGTACATCTGCTGGTGCCTTTCTAGCATTGCATTACGGCTATGTAGAAAGTGGTCAAGAGCTGGCTGAAATTGCAGGCATGCCAATTTTAACCTACTTCAATGAAAATGGAGGATTAGAAGGTAATTCAGGAAATTCAGGTTCCGCTTTTCCCGTAAAAGCAGTTTTTAATTTTGCTGGAGCTTTAGCAAATTCTTCTTTGTTAGATGAAAATGAAGCGCCTATATTTAGTGCTCACGGCACAGCTGATGATACGGTGCCATATGAAAGAGGTGAAGCTGATGAAAGTGGCATTCAAACTGAAGGTTCCAAACTCATACACGACAGAGCCAATGAAGTGGGTGTAACTAATAAATTAATTACTATACCTAACGGTTCTCATAATGTTGTAGGTGAGTGTAGCAACTGCTTAGAAGAATTACGTGCTTTTTTGTTTGAGCAACAGTAATTACTATTCCAAATAATTATCACCTACTTGGTCTAAAACTTTTAAAAAGGTATCAAAGTCTTCTTTTTGAATATTCTTAACGGCAAGTTTTCTAAGTTCTTTTCCATGAGGTAACACTAAATCAATTACTTCTTGTCCAGATTGGGTTAACTCTAGTTTAAATCGTTTTAAGTCACCTTCAAACCTAGATTTAGTTAACCAGCCTTTTTTCTCTAGCTTTCCTATAACGCGTGAAATAGTAGCTCTATTTCTAAAATTAGATTGTACAATTTCACGTTGAGAAGCTTCATCGCCCAACACATAAACCTGATGTAAAATCACCCATTGTTCTATAGTCATATCTACATCTAAACTTAAAAACAGGCGCAAATAAGCATCTTGTATTTTACGTAGTACTAAGTCTAAATGTAACCCTATCCCCTGTATTTCATCAATTTTATTGAGCATACCAATAACCTAAAATCAACAATGGCTTAATATATCATAATTAACTTAAAATTCGCTTTCGAAAACGTTATCGAAAACAAATATTTATTATTTTTGTTGCATTAGCAACAATTTTAACTAAACTAAGATAATAGCATGAATACTTCCACATTAACTGAGACAAAAGAAGCTCAAGATTTTATGCCCATAAATGGCACTGATTATATTGAGCTTTATGTAGGCAATTCTAAACAAGCAGCTCATTATTACAAGACCGCGTTTGGTTTTCAATCGTATGCTTACGCAGGTTTACGAACCGGCTTAAAAGACCGTGAAAGTTATGTTGTTATTCAAGACAAAATTAGACTTGTTTTAACCACTCCTTTAAAAAGCGGTACTGAAATTGGTAAACATATAGACAAGCATGGAGATGGCGTAAAGGTAGTCGCACTATGGGTAGAAGATGCAACAACGGCTTATAATACCGCAATGGAAAGAGGAGCTAAATCGTATATGGAACCTACCCTAGAAAAAGACAATGATGGAGAAGTGGTACGTGCTGGCATCTACACTTACGGTGAAACGGTGCATATCTTCGTAGAACGCAGAAATTATAATGGTACTTTCTTACCAGGTTTTATAAAATGGGAAACTCCAGATTACAATCCTGCGCCAACAGGATTAAAATTTGTAGACCACATGGTAGGTAATGTAGGTTGGAATAAAATGAACCACTGGGTTGAGTTTTATGAAAACGTAATGGGTTTTAAGAACATTCTTTCATTTGATGACAATGATATTTCCACAGAATACACTGCATTAATGAGTAAAGTAATGAGTAATGGCAACGGTAGAATTAAATTCCCAATTAACGAACCAGCAGAAGGCAAGAAAAAATCACAAGTAGAAGAATACTTAGATTTTTATGAAGGCGAAGGTGTTCAGCACATTGCGGTAGCTACAGATGATATAATAAAAACAGTTCGTGATTTACGCAGTAGAGGTGTAGAGTTTTTACAAGTTCCAAGTACTTATTACGATGTGGTTTCTGACCGTGTTGGAGAGATTGATGAAGATATTGCACCATTACAAGAACTAGGTATTTTAGTTGATAGAGATGATGAAGGGTATTTACTTCAAATATTTACTAAGCCAGTTGAGCCAAGGCCAACTATGTTTTTTGAAATTATTCAGCGTAAAGGAGCTCAGTCTTTTGGAAAAGGAAACTTTAAAGCACTTTTTGAAGCCATTGAGCGTGAGCAAGAACTAAGAGGCACCTTACATTAATAGTACGAGTAAAATAGAGCTAACGATTGAATGAACATAATTCAATTGTTAGCCTTACCTTAATCATTAAAATTTAGCATATGCCTATCTATCATAAATTAGGTACACTACCTCAAAAGCGGCACACACAATTTGAGAAACCAGATGGCGGTTTGTATTATGAGCAGTTATTTGGTACTATTGGTTTTGATGGCATGTCATCTTTATTGTACCATGTACATAGACCCACACAGGTCAAAGAAATTGGCAATCCCATAGACCTAAATCCAAAAATCGCAGTAGCTAAAAATATAGCTTCTCGTAAATTAATAGGTTTTGATATTGCACCAAAAAACGATTTTTTAGAATCTAGAGAACCCTTATTAGTAAATAGTGATGTTCATATTGGCTTAGCAGCACCAAAAAAATCGCTGACCGAATATTTTTATAAGAATTCTGATGCTGATGAAATGCTTTTTATTCACAAAGGCAGTGGAACATTAAAAACTTTTTTAGGGGATATTCCTTTTGAATATGGTGATTACTTAATCATTCCACGTGGAATGATTTATCAAATAGCATTTGATAGCCAAGACAATAGAATTTTGTATGCCGAATCTTTTCAACCAATTTACACGCCAAAACGCTATCGAAATTGGTTTGGACAACTTTTAGAACATTCTCCATTCTGTGAACGTGATTATAAATTACCTCAAAATCTAAAAGCCCATGATGAAAAAGGTGATTTTTTAATCAAAATAAAAAAGCAAGGTATGCTACATAGTTTAACCTATGCTACGCATCCTTTTGATGTTGTAGGTTGGGATGGTTATAATTACCCATATGGATTTTCAATACATAATTTTGAACCCATTACAGGTCGGGTACACCAACCACCACCAGTACATCAAACTTTTGAAACTAGTGCTTTCGTTATTTGTTCGTTTTGTCCAAGATTGTACGATTACCATCCAAAAGCAATACCGGCACCTTACAATCATTCTAATATTGATTCAGACGAGGTATTGTATTACGTAGACGGAGATTTTATGAGCAGAACGGGTATTGGTCCTGGTTATATTTCTTTACACCCAGCTGGTATTCCTCATGGTCCACATCCTGGAACCTACGAGGCCAGCATTGGTAAAAAAGGTACCGAAGAATTAGCCGTTATGATTGACACTTTTAAACCTTTAATGGTAACAGAAAATGCACTGAAAATTGATGACGGTAAATATTATAAATCTTGGGTAGAATAGAAAGTAACTAAATCATTTCCCCTTATCAATAAGTACTGAAATCAAATTAAAAATTTAAAGATTCTTGCCTACGCAGGAATAGTAAAATCTTATAAATGATAATAAACGTACCAGAAAATTCAGATTTCTCAATACATAATATTCCTTTTGGAATTTTTTCAACAAAAAACAGAAGCAAACGTGCAGGTGTTGCCATTGGAGAACACATTTTAGACCTCGCCGAAGTGCATAAATTAGGTGTTTTTAATTTTGAAGCTGAAGTTTTAAATAGGGCTGATTTAAATGATTTTATTGCACTAGGTAAAAGTGTAACCTCAGAGGTTAGAACCAACATTCAACATTGGCTACAAGATGATAATTCACCCTTAGCAAACAAATCTGAGCTTTTTGTAAAACAAGCAGAAGCACAAATGCATTTGCCTGTATGCATTGGCGATTATACCGACTTTTATTCTAGCATTGAACACGCCACTAATGTTGGTAAAATGTTTAGAGATCCAGAAAACGCTTTATTACCCAACTGGAAACACATTCCTGTGGGTTATCATGGCAGGGCTAGTTCAATTGTAGTAAGCGGCAAAGCCATACATAGACCTAAAGGCCAAACGCTACCTAAAAACAGCTCAGAACCTGTTTTTGGACCTTCTCAACGGCTAGATTTTGAATTAGAGATGGGGTTCGTAGTGGGTAAAAATACCAACATGGGCGATACTATTTCAACTAATCAAGCTAATGACTATATTTTTGGTTTGGTACTTTTTAATGACTGGTCTGCAAGAGATATTCAAAAATGGGAGTATGTACCCTTAGGCCCATTTTTAGCCAAAAACTTTGCCTCTTCAATTTCACCTTGGATTGTAACCTTAGATGCTTTAGAACCTTTTAAAGTAGCTGGGCCAAAACAAGAACCCAAAGTACTACCCTATTTAGCATACGAAGGAGAAAAAAACTACGATATAAATCTAGAGGTTGCTATCAACGACACTAAAGTTTGCCAATCAAATTTTAAATACATGTATTGGAATATGGCCCAACAACTTGCGCACCATACGGTAAATGGTTGTAATGTACATATTGGAGATATGATGGCCTCTGGCACTATTTCTGGTAAGAATGAAAATAGCTACGGCTCTATGTTAGAATTGGCTTGGATGGGCACCAAACCCGTACAACTTAATGATGGCACCGAACGCAAATTTATTAATGACGGAGATACCGTTACCATGACAGGTTACGCTGAAAAAGACGGAAAACGAGTTGGGTTCGGAGAAGTATCAACGAAAGTACTACCCGCAAAATAAAATTTGTAATGACAAAAAGTATTGACCCTTCTGCAATATCTCAACCAGAACTACATAGTATTTTATTAACAGCGGTTGCACCAAGACCTATTTGTTTTGCAAGTACTGTAGATAAAAATGGTAACGTTAATTTGAGCCCGTATAGCTTTTTCAATGTTTTTAGCTCCGCACCTCCGGTAATGATATTTTCACCTTCGCGCAGCGGTAGAGATGGTTCTTTTAAGCACACCTATCTTAACATCAAAGAAGTTCCAGAGGTAGTAATCAACGTGGTTAATTATGCTATGGTAGAACAAATGTCATTATCTAGCACTGCTTATGATAAAGGTATAAACGAATTTGAGAAAGCTGGATTTACAGAAGTTCCATCAGAATTGATAAAACCACCAAGGGTAAAAGAATCACCTGTTTCTTTTGAATGCTCAGTCTCTCAAGTTATAGAATTGGCTGACACGCCAGGCGCGGGTAATCTTATTATTACCAAAGTAGAGCGAATTCATATTAACGAGACTTATTTTACAGATGGCGTATTAGACACCAAAAAACTCGATTTGGTGGGCAGAATGGGTGGTAGTTGGTATGTAAAAGCCAATAATGAAGCACTTTTTGAAATTCCTAAACCCCTACGCACCAAAGGTATTGGCGTTGACGCGCTACCCAAAGGCATAAGAGAAAGTGAAATCTTAACTGGTAATAATTTAGGTAGGCTGGGTAATATTGAAGCCTTGCCTTCTACAGAAACCATTGCTGAAATAGCAGCACTTTTGCCATATAAAGACATAACATCAAAACAAGAGCTTCACAAAATTGCTCAAGAAATCTTGCTAAAAGGTGATACTAAAACAGCTTTAGCTTTATTAATACATGCTGAAACAAAAAACTAATGAACCAAGATATTACATCTAGCTTCAAATCTTTTTTACAACCCAAAGAGGTTTACAAAGGCGGTAAGAATATTCCAGCAAGCACTCAAAAAATATATAAGTTATCTTCCAATGAAAATCCGTTAGGAGCTTCACCCAAAGCCATTGAAGCAGCAAAAGCTGTTATTGATACTATTAATTTGTATCCTGACCAAACTGACATAAGACTAAGAGAGGCATTGGTTAAAGATTTCAATAATGAATTAGCAGCAGACCAATTTATCACAGGAAATAGCGGCTCGGAGGTTATAGACATGCTTCTTAGAGCTTTTATAAACGAAGGCGATGAAGTTATTTTCTCGAACCCTTGTTTTTTACCTTATGCTGTTTTCTCTAGATGGTATGGCGCTAAGCAAATAGATATTCCTTTATTAGCCCCAAATTATGATTTAGACGTTGAAGGAATTTTAAATGCAATCACCAAAAAAACAAAAGTAATATTCTTAACTACTCCAAATAACCCTACGGGTACGTACATTCCTAAACCTGTTTTAGATGACTTTTTTAATCGCGTTCCAAAAAGAATTTTAGTCGTAATTGATGAAGTATACCGTCATTTTGCAGATGCTAAAGATTACGTAAGTGCACTACATTACGTTAAACAAGATTACAGTGTATTAGGTTTGAATAGCTTTTCAAAAACATATGGTTTAGCTGGCTTACGCATTGGTTACGGTTATACCACTGCCACTATAGCCAATTACTTACGCTTAATTCACAAGCCTTTTTTAATGCCTATAACTTCTATCGAAGCCGCAATAGGTGCATTAAATGACACTATTTTTATTGAAAATACCGTAAAAACTGTTTTGGAAGGAAGAGCCTATTTAGCAGCATCTTTTAATGAATTGGGTATAACGTATTGGCCTACACAAGCTAACTTTTTTATTATTAATCCTCCATTACCAGAAATGGAATTTACAAATAAGCTTATGGAAAAGGGTATTATGGTTAGACCCGTTTCTCAATTTGGGGCTCCAGGAAAGGTTAGAATTACTATTGGTACTAAAGAAGCTAATCGAGCTCTGGTTAAAGCGCTAAAAGAAATTTAAGCTTATCTTTTTTCCAATACTAAAGTTACAGGACCAAAATCAGGGTCCACTTGAGAAACCGTAAGCATATCACCTTCTAAAACTACGTCTGCCGTAGATGGTTCATCCTCTTCAGAATCTAGTGTCAATGAATTATTTACAAAAACGTAGGTACCATTTTCTGTTAACATACCATCACAGTCTGCCACAATATCACTTAAACTGGAACCCGTAAAAACAATATCAGAAGATGTTGCTGTATAACTTCCGTCTGCTTCAAAAGTAATTGAAGATGTAAAGCAAGGTAGTTCTTCAAATACATCTGAAGAACTATTTCCATCTCCATTTAAATCAAATGCTGTTGTAGTTTGTAATGATGTTGCGTCCCATGTTCCTACTAAATTAGGCTCATTATCTATTTCTTCGCCTTCATCATCTGAGCTTGATGAACAAGCACCAACTAATAGCATTAAGAGAGGTAGTATCCAAAAGTTTTTCATTTCCGCTAATTTTTGATTAAAGAAACAAAAAAAGAGAATTAAAATACCAGTATGAGGTTGTTTCTAGAAAACAAATCGATAAGTTGCTTTTACAAGAAAGATGTTTTGAGGCTTTTGGCCAAAAATATTATCGTTTAAACTGGTAAACAAACCGGCTGTTGGGTCGGCAGATTGCGACACATCTTGTGACCAAACCAAGAATATTTCAGAGCCCGGAATATATTCCCAGCGAACCACAAGATTTGACCTAAACTGCACAAAATTAAAATCTGGATTCCCAAAAGTAAAATCCACATTACCATCTAAATTTTCGTCTACTGAATACGTACCATCTGTTAAATTGATTTGATTGCCCTCATAGGATTCAAAACGATTTTCAAATTGTTTAGCAACAGGATCAGTGATACTTTTAAAATTAGCGTATCGTCCTCTAGAAATAAATGGTTGTCCCCAATACTGTACAGTAAGATTAGGATTTATGGTATAGTTTAAACGAAAAGACATGCTTAATGTGCGTTGTTCAATTTCACCATTTAAATACACTGGATTACCGTCGACCAGTAAATTATCAACGAATTGAAGCTTATCATTATTAGTATTATAAGAAGGATAAGCAGAAATACGAAGCTCGTTAAATGGCTGATACGTAAAACCAGCTTCAATGTAATAGGTTCTTATAGAATTATCTATAGCCTTTCTACCATTATGAAAAACATTAAAGCGAATCTTTTTTCTATTATCTGTATTAATACCATTCCAGAAACTAATCCATGGAGAACTTCGTAATCTTGGTCCACCTCTTAAAGCAAAATTTGAGTATTGTATTGGGGCATAATTAAACCCAAAGTTGGTAAACCAGTTATTTTTCCAATTCTGCCAACTGTTTGTATTCAATTGTAAGTAATTATGATTTCCACCAAAATCCCATGCAGACCAATGGTTATAATTTATACCAATTCTTCTAAAAGTACTATCGGGCTTTAAAGTTCTATACCCAGCCCAGGTATAATGTCTTATATCATCTGACTGTCTTTGAAAACCAATATCATTTAACTCCAATTCTGGCGAACGCCATGTACCACCAGATTCAAACATAAAGTGACCATCACCTACTTTTCCAATTTGAAGGTTACCACCTGTACCTGTCATGGAAGTTCTATTTGGGTCAACCTCTAAATAATCTGCACCTTCTCTTTGAAACAAATGGGTTATAGATTCTTGTGTACGCTGTATGGCCTCTTCTGAGCCTTTTACATGGCTCCAATTAATATTACCACCAACGTACCAATCTCTATTATTCCATTGGTGTTTAAAATCGAACCCACCAGAGTATGCTGAACGATGTAAAAAACTTAATTGCTCAGTTAAAGCGTCACGATTCACCGCAGTAACCATACCCCCAATATAGGAATTACGGTCATTAAAATCTTTTTGCAAACGACCAACAAAATAATTGGTAAGCGGCTCTACTTGTTCACTACGTTCATTACCCTGATTATCCCTAATATCAGCAAATCTTCTTGCGGTAACACTTTCTAATACACCAATAGCCCAACCATTTTTGGTTTTACCACTAAACTTGGCAGCACCTATAATTGGGGTGTTTTCTGGTTGATTAACAAATTCGTTATCAGCAACAGAAGGAAAACCGCTAGGATTTCGCCCTATTCTACGCGAGTAAAAAATATTATCAGACCCAAAGGTATTTCCTGCTTCAGATTGGGACAAAGTAAAATCAAAAATGTTTTTATTTTCAACAAAAAACGGTCGCTGCTCTCTAAAAAATATTTGAAATCCATCTAGGGCAATGGCTGACGGGTCAGCCTCAACTTGGCCAAAATCAGGATTAACCGTTAAATCTAGAGTTAAATCATTTGTAATTCCAATTTTTGCATCTAAGCCTACTGTAATATCAGTATCATTTCCATCCCTAAACGGATTACCATCTTCGGCCTCGTAGGTAACACCTTTAGCCACCGTATAGGGTTGAATTTCTAACTGTTTTTGAGGTTCAATATTTTTTAAACCATGAAGTTCACCAAACTCACTTACCCAACCAGGTTGATCTACCGGTTTACGTTGCCATAAAGAACGTTCTTCTTCTCTAAAAAATCTTCGTGTAGATTGTAAACCCCACACTTGTTCTTCGGCATCTCCAAATTTTAATTGTGAAAGGGGTATTCTAAGTTCAGCTGTCCAACCTTTATCATCAAGATTGGTTTTGGTATACCAAATGGGATTCCAACTAGAATCCCAATTATTACCATTATCAGAAACAAATTCATCACCCTTTACCCCAGCTGCTGTTACCGTAAAAGAGAAAGCTGTTCGTTTATCAAAATAGCTATCAATATTAAATTCAACCCAATCACCATCAAAACCATCTCTACGAGATAATCTACGAACAATTTTATCTGGTTCCGTATCAAAACATCGTACACCTATATATAAGTTCTTATCATCATACACAATTTTAAATCTGGTTTGATGCGTAGGTGGTGTATTTTCGTCTGGTTGATTTTCAATATAATCACCAGCCCATTCTACAAGATTCCAAGCTGGGTCATCTAACTTACCGTCTATAATGGGTATAATATCATCAATAGGGTTAGTCACATAAATTTTTTTAGTGACTTCTTCCTCAATATTTTCTTCTGTTGTTGTAATATGTTTTGGTTCCACACTATCTTGTGCAAAACTTAAATAAGAAAAGAGAAGTATAAATAGAAAGTTTGGCAGTGTTTTAAACATTACTGTTCGTTTTTTGATTGATTGTTAATTGATGAGTTGTTTGAAAGACGATAGTTAATTTTAATAGTTACAGTTTAGTAGATCAAAGCCATCTTTTTAACAATACATTAACAGTAATACCTAGTTGCAGAAAATCAATTTAAATCGAATTAAAAATAAAATAAACAACCATTTGTAATTCAATTGAATAATTGTACATTTGCACCCCGTTTGTCGAAAGCGGACAATTTTCTATAATCATTTAGGACGTGGATACATTAAGTTATAAAACAATTTCTGCCAGCAAAGCAACCGTTAATAAAGAATGGTTATTGGTAGATGCAGAAGGACAGACCTTAGGAAGATTGGCATCTAAAGTTGCCAAGTTGTTGAGAGGAAAACACAAAACCAACTATACACCGCATGTTGATTGTGGTGATAATGTTGTTGTAATTAATGCCGAAAAGGTTACGTTGACAGGTAACAAATGGAATTCAAAAGAATACCAACGTTATACTGGTTACCCAGGTGGTCAAAGAATTGTTTCTGCAACAGATATGCTAGCAAAGCATCCTGAGCGTCTTGTAGAAAAGTCAGTAAAAGGTATGTTACCTAAAAACAAATTAGGTGCTGACCTCTTTAGAAATTTAAAAGTATATGCTGGATCAGAGCACGGTCAGGAAGCTCAACAGCCAAAAGCCATTAATTTAAACGATTACAAATAATGGAAGTAATTCACAAAATAGGAAGAAGAAAGACCGCAGTTGCTAGGGTTTATGTTTCTCAAGGAAATGGTGAGATTACAGTAAACAAAAGAAAACTAGAAGAGTACTTTACTACTGGTCCATTACAATACAAAGTTAAGCAGCCTTTTACCTTAACTGGTACTGAAAACAACTACGATGTTAGTGTAAATGTTTACGGTGGTGGTATCACAGGACAAGCTGAAGCAGTGCGTTTAGCATTGTCTAGAGTAATGTGTGAGATTGACGAGGAAAATCGTTTAGTTTTAAAACCAGAAGGTCTTTTAACTCGTGACCCAAGAATGGTTGAACGTAAGAAGTTTGGTCAGAAGAAAGCTAGAAAGAAATTTCAGTTCTCTAAACGTTAAAAATTTACAAGATACGCTTCGGCGTATCTTTTTTACTATAAGTTCATTGAAAGTCCACTTAAAATTGAGTGGCATTTATTAAATCAAGTTGTCGTTGTTTCAAAAAAGAACATAACAACTTTTTTGAAATTAGTTTAGCATCTAAATAGAAAGGGCGAAATATTTACATATTGACCACCTTTTTATTGCTATCTCAACGGAACGTAAACTAAAACAAAAAATGGCAAACAAAGCAGAAGTAAAAGATTTACTAGACGCAGGTGTACACTTTGGTCACCTAACAAGAAAGTGGAATCCGAACATGGCTCCTTACATCTACATGGAGCGTAACGGTATACACGTAATTAACCTTTACAAAACTGTAGCAAAATTAGACGAGGCTAATGAAGCACTTAAAAAAATAGCAGCTTCAGGGCGTAAAATTTTATTCGTAGCTACTAAGAAACAAGCAAAAGATATTGTTGCTGACAAAGTTTCAAAAGTAAACATGCCTTACATCACAGAAAGATGGCCTGGCGGAATGTTAACCAACTTTGTTACTATCAGAAAAGCCGTTAAAAAAATGACTTCTATAGATAGAATGAAGAAAGACGGTACTTTTGACACGTTATCAAAGAAAGAAAAGTTACAAGTCAACCGCTTACGCGCCAAATTAGAAAAGAACTTAGGTTCTATTTCTGATATGACCCGTTTACCTGGAGCAATTTTTATCGTTGATACTATGCGTGAGCATATTGCGGTAAAAGAAGCTCAGAAATTGAATATTCCAATTTTTGCAATGGTTGACACCAATTCTGACCCAAGACCAATAGACTATATTATACCCGCTAATGATGATGCTGGTAAGTCTATTGAAGCAATTTTAGGCCATGTTACTGATGCAGTTGCTGAAGGTTTAGCTGAGCGTAAGGCTGATAAACAAGGTGGCAAAGAAGAAGGCGAAAAAGCTAAGGCAGCTCCAAAAAAGGAAGCTAAAAAAGAGGCTCCTAAAAAAGCTGCTAAAACAGAAACTGATGACTTAACAAAAGTTGAAGGTATTGGACCTAAAGCAGCTGAAGCATTAGTAGCAGCAGGTGTAACAACTTATGAGGCATTATCAAAAGAAGATGCTGAAAAAGTAAAAACTATTTTAACAGATGCAAGTCCAAGATTAGCGCATTTAGACCCAACATCATGGGCTAAACAAGCTAAAATGGCTGCTGAAGGAAAATGGGATGAACTAAAGGCTTGGCAAGATTCTGTTAGTGGAGGAGTTGAAGACTCTGAAGAGTAATTTAACGTTGACCTAAACCGAAACACATTTGTTGTGTTTTACTTTACATAAATTTTAATTCTGAAAGAAAATGGCAAAAATAACAGCCGCTGAAGTAAATAAATTAAGAAAGACCACCGGTGCAGGAATGATGGACTGTAAAAAAGCATTAGTTGAAGCCGATGGTGATTTTGAAAAAGCAATAGAAATCCTTAGAAAAAAAGGTCAAAAAGTTGCTGCGAAAAGAGCCGATAGAGATTCTTCTGAAGGTGCAGCTATCGCAAAAGTAAATGCAGATAACTCTCAAGGAGTTGTAATCTCATTAAACTGTGAAACTGATTTCGTTGCTAAAAACGATACATTCGTAACCTTAGCTAACGATTTGGCAGACCTAGCATTAAATTATGATGGTAAAGATGCATTCTTAGCTGCAGACTTTAACGGTATGTCAGTTGCAGAGAAGTTAACTGAACAAACCGGAGTTATAGGTGAGAAAATAGAAATAGGAAGTTTTGAAAGCTTAAGCGCTCCTTTCGTAGGATCATACATTCATGCAGGTAATAAAATTGCAACCTTAGTTGGATTGTCTGCAAATGTTGATGGTGCTGATGTTGCAGCAAAAGATGTAGCTATGCAAGCAGCAGCTATGAATCCTGTAGCTTTAAATGAAGAGGGTGTTGACCAATCTACAATTGATAAAGAAATTGAGATTGCAAAAGACCAATTACGTCAAGAAGGTAAGCCAGAAGAAATGTTAGAAAACATTGCAAAAGGTAAATTAAAACGTTTCTTTAAAGACAACACTTTAGTTAACCAGGCTTTTATTAAAGACAATAAACAAAGTGTAGCTCAATACGTTAAATCAGTAGATTCTTCTTTAGAAGTAACTGGTTTTAAAAGAGTTGCGTTAGGCTAAGTAAAAACCAATTAATTTAAAAGCCTCAACAGAAATGTTGGGGCTTTTTTATGCGCAACAAATAGATTTTAAAAAAGCTGAGCAATTGAAAAATCTGCATTCATAAAATTGTTTAATTTTACGCACGATTTCAAAAATCGAAAATGAAATACAAAAGAATTCTACTAAAGTTAAGTGGTGAAGCCCTTATGGGTGAACAACAATATGGTATAGACCCCAAACGTATTAAAGAATACGCAGAAGAAATTAAAACTGTAGTTGACAAGGGTGTTGAACTTGCCATAGTCATTGGCGGTGGAAACATTTTTAGAGGATTACAAGGTGTTGGCCAAGGTATGGATCGTGTTCAAGGTGACCATATGGGTATGTTAGCCACGGTTATAAATGCACTAGCCTTACAAAGCGCATTAGAAGCTGAAAATATTCAAACTAGAGTACAATCAGCAATTAAAATAAACGAGGTAGCCGAACCCTTTATTAGAAGAAGAGCAATGAGACACCTAGAAAAAGGAAGAGTTGTTATTTTTGGTGGCGGTACAGGAAACCCATATTTTACTACCGATTCTGCTGCGGTTTTACGTGCTATTGAAATTGATGCAGATGTAATTTTAAAGGGTACACGTGTAGACGGAATTTATACTTCTGATCCAGAAAAAGACAAAACTGCAACCAAGTACGAAAACATTACATTTAACGATGTACTTTCAAAAGGATTAAAAGTAATGGATACCACTGCCTTTACCCTTAGTCAAGAAAATGAATTACCAATTGTAGTATTTGACATGAACACAAGAGGAAATTTAATGAAAATTGTTACTGGCGAAAATATTGGAACTACTGTAAATAATTAATTGGAACACTAATTGTGTAGCACTATAAAAATCTGTTACCATGAATGAAGAAATAGAATTTGTATTAGATAGCACCAAAGAAAGTATGGTTGGAGCTATGAGCCATTTAGAAAAAGCATTTGTAAAAATTAGAGCAGGTAAAGCAAGTCCTGCAATGCTTTCAACGGTTATGGTAGATTACTATGGCTCTCAAACTCCTTTATCTCAAGTAGCCAATATAAATACGCCAGACGCCAGAACTATTTCTGTTCAACCTTGGGAAAAAGCCATGATTCAAGAAATTGAAACTGCTATTATGAATGCTAATTTAGGTTTCAATCCAATGAACAACGGTGAGAGCGTAATCATTAACGTACCTCCACTTACTGAAGAAAGAAGAAGAGACTTAGTAAAACAAGCTAAAGCTGAGGCAGAAGACGCTAAAGTAAGTATCAGAAATGCAAGACAAGATGCTAATAAAGAACTTAAGAAACTTGACATATCTGAAGATTTACGATCAAATGCCGAAGTTGATGTTCAAGAGCTTACAAATGAGTTTGTTAAGAAAGTGGACGCAGTGCTAGAGGTAAAAGAAGCAGAAATTATGAAAGTTTAGCTTTTATAAGCTAAAATCTTATAGGTTAAGCCTTAATCGTTTTTTACCTTTGCAGCCAATTTAGCAAAGCATGCTCAAAGAGTTTCTACGAGGTTTTTGGACCGTTACCGCAAGGATAATTCTCAGAAATCGCATTTTAATTTTATTAATCATTGCAGGCATTACCGTATTAATGGGCTTGCAATGGAAGAATATGCGCTTTTCTAATACAGAAATGAGCGTTCTACCAAACGACCATCCTTCAATTATTGACTACAATTCTTTTGTAAACATATTTGGGCAAGAAGACAATGCTATAGTTATCGCGGTTAGCGATTCACTTCTATATTCTGAAGCCAACTTTAATTTATGGAATAGGCTCAGCAAGCAATTTCAAGCTGTACCAGAGGTTGATTATGTGGTTTCAACAGATAATTTAGAAGAACTCGTAAAAAATGAGCAGTCAAACTCTTTTACACTGCAAAAATTAATACCAGAAGGTCAACTAAATCAACAACAGATAGATGATATGAAAAAACATCTATTTGAAGAGTTGCCATTTTACGAAAACCTACTATTTAATCCAGAAACAAGCTCATTGCGAACCATTCTTTATATGGACCGTGACCTTTTAAATGAGCAGGTCAGAAATGAATTCATTCTTTATGATCTTGCCAACCTAGTTGAAACTTTTGAAGATGAAACAGGATTAGATGTAAGGGTCTCAGGAATGCCATATATAAGAACCTGGAATTCCAAAGTCATTATAGATGAAATTGGTAGTTTTATTCTCGCTGCTTTACTGGTAACTTCTATAATTTTCTTTTTCTTTTTTAGGAGTTTTAGAGCCACATTTATTTCTATGTGCGTGGTGATAATCGGCGTAATGTGGGCTTTTGGTATTCTTGGATTATTTCAATTTGAAATAACAATTCTTACAGCTTTAATTCCACCCCTAATTATTGTTATAGGTATTCCAAACTGTATTTTTTTAATTAATAAATATCAGCAAGAAGTAAAAAAACATGGTAACCAAGCCTTATCACTACAACGTGTAATTTCAAAAGTTGGCAACGCCACTTTAATGACCAACGTTACCACTGCTTCTGGTTTTGCCACATTTATAATTTTAGATAGTGATTTACTTAAAGAATTTGGTATAGTAGCCTCTATCAATATTCTCTGCATTTTTATTTTATCACTTTTAATCATTCCAATTATATACAGTTTTATGCCTTTGCCACAAACAAAGCATTTAAAGCATTTGAACAAAAAATGGATTGATGTTTTTGTAAGCTGGATGGAACGTATGGTTCGTGATCACCGTATTGCGGTTTACATTACCTCTGTCATCGTTTTAGTATTAAGCATTATTGGCATTTATCAAATAAAAATTACGGGAAGCAGAATTGAAGATTTACCAAAAGACACAGAATTCTTTCAAGACATTCGCTTTTTTGAACAAGAATTTGGGGGAATTATGCCAGTAGAAATTGTTGTTGATACAAAAAGAAAAAATGGGGTTGCCAAGCCAGCAACGTTAAAACGAATGGAACGTTTATCTAGTGAAATTGATGAAATTCCTGAACTATCTAAACCCGTTTCTATAGTTAATTTAGTAAAATACTCCAAGCAGGCATTTTACAACGGAATACCAAAATACTATCAATTACCTACCTCGCAAGAGAACACCTTTATTATGGATTATATTAAAAACTCTGAGGGTGATGGTAATTTACTACAAAGTTTTGTTGATTCAACTGGGCAAACAGCGAGAATCACCACTTTCATGAAAGATGTAAAAACAACTCGAATGGAAGAAATTGAAAAAGACATGTTATCTGCCATGAACAAAATCTTTCCTTCAGAAAGGTATAATGTTTACATGACAGGTAAAGCCATGCTTTTTCTAAAAGGAACCAAATATTTAGTGAAAAATCTTTTATTATCGCTTGCACTTGCAATTGGTTTAATTTCCATTTTCATGGCCTATCTCTTTAGGTCGTTTAGAATGATAGTAATTTCACTTGTTCCCAACTTGCTGCCTTTGGTAATCACCGCAGGATTAATGGGATTTTTAGGTGTACCAATTAAACCATCCACAATTTTGGTTTTTAGCATTGCGTTTGGTATTTCTGTAGACGATACCATCCACTTTTTAGCAAAATACAGGCAAGAGCTAGTGGCCAACCGTTGGCAAATAAAGAAATCTGTCTATAATGCGCTTCGAGAAACTGGAGTAAGCATGTTTTATACATCAATAGTACTTTTCTTTGGATTCTCTGTATTTGTTATATCTAGTTTTGGAGGAACTCAAGCACTTGGAGGTTTAGTTTCAGCAACTTTACTTTTTGCTATGTTATCTAACTTAGTACTTCTACCCTCTTTATTACTTTCTCTAGAAAGAAACATTGCCAATAAAAAGACACTTAAAAAACCGCAAATAGACGTATTACCTGTTAACGACGAGAATAATACAGTGTAGTTTTTAGTTGATTTTGCCTTTCTCTATCTAAGCAAAAACCTATCTTTGAGGTTTAAATTTTAAGATAGAATGTCCCAATTTTCAGTTAAAGAATTATTAGGCACAGAACCAGCGTCACAACAAGTAGTAATAAATGGCTGGGTAAAAGCATTTAGAAGCAACCGTTTTATCGCTTTAAACGATGGCTCAACAATAAACAATCTTCAGTGTGTAGTTGACTATGAAAATTTTGATGAGGAAATTATCAAAGAAATCTCTGTTGGAGCAGCATTAAAAGTTACGGGTAGTTTAGTGGAGAGCCAAGGTAAAGGACAAAAAGTTGAAATTTTGGTTGGCGCTGTTGAAATTCATGGTGCAGCAGACCCAGAAACATATCCTATTCAACCAAAAAAGCATTCACTAGAATTTTTAAGAGAAAAAGCACATTTACGAGTAAGAACCAACACTTTTTCGGCGGTTATGCGTTTACGCTCAGCATTAGCTTTTGCAATTCACGACTATTTTAATAAAAATGGTTTCTATTACATGCATGCACCTATTGTTACGGGATCTGATGCTGAAGGAGCAGGTGAAATGTTTAGAGTAACCACTTTGGATGCTAAAAACCCTCCATTAACAGAAGAAGGCGATGTAAATTATAAAAAAGACTTTTTTGGTAAAGAAACCAATCTTACTGTATCTGGTCAGTTAGAGGCAGAAGCTTACGCAATGGGTCTTGGTAAGGTTTACACCTTTGGCCCAACTTTTAGAGCTGAAAACTCTAACACTTCTAGACATTTAGCTGAATTCTGGATGATTGAACCTGAAATGGCTTTCTATGATTTAGATATGAATATGGATTTGGCTGAAGATTTTATAAAATCTGTAATACAGTATGTCTTAGAAAACTGTGATGATGATTTAGAGTTTTTAGAGAAACGACTATTAGACGAGGAAAAAACAAAACCCCAGGCTGAACGAAGCGAATTGTCTCTAAAAGATAAATTGCGTTTTGTTGTAGACAATAACTTTAAAAGAGTAAGCTATACAGAAGCTATAGACATCTTAAGAAATAGCAAACCAAATAAAAAGAAAAAATTTGAATACCCTATAGATGAGTGGGGTGCAGATTTACAAAGTGAACATGAACGTTTTTTAGTAGAAAAACACTTTAAGTGCCCAGTAATATTGTTTGACTATCCTGCTAAAATTAAAGCATTTTACATGCGACTTAATGAAGATGGCAAAACCGTTAGAGCCATGGACGTTCTGTTTCCAGGAATAGGAGAAATTGTTGGAGGATCTCAAAGAGAAGAGCGTTTAGAAGTGCTTAAAGAAAAAATGGAACAGTTACACATTGAAGAAGAAGAACTTTGGTGGTATTTAGATTTAAGAAAATTTGGTACCGCTGTTCATAGTGGTTTTGGATTAGGCTTTGAGCGCTTGGTATTGTTCGTAACAGGCATGGGTAATATTAGAGACGTAATACCGTTTCCAAGAACTCCACAAAATGCTGAATTTTAATTCGAATTTGTAACTTTAGTAGAAACCATTTTTTAATGCTTAAGCAACATCTTCAATTTAAACTTTCTCAGAAATTATCTCCTCAGCAAATTCAGCTGATGAAGTTAATTCAATTGCCTACACAAGCATTTGAACAACGTTTAAAACAAGAGTTAGAAGAAAACCCAGCTTTAGAAAGTGGTAAAGCAGAAAGCGAAGAGTTCTCAGATGAATACAGCGATTCTTACGATGAAAGTCTGGACAACGAATCTATTTCTACAGAAGAAATAAATATTGATGATTACTTAAGCGATGACGAAATACCAGACTATCGCACGCAATCTAACAATTATAGTGCAGATGAGGATGAAAAAACGGTACCCTATGCTGCAGGAATTTCATTTAATCAAAATCTTCTTAACCAATTAAGCACCGTATACCTAGACGATACTGAGTGGAGTATTGCTGAATTTTTAGTAGGTAGCGTAGATGAAAGTGGTTATATAAGAAGACCCCTTTCTGATATTACAGACGATTTAGCTTTTACCCAGAATATATATACAGATGAAAAAACTGTAGAAAAAGTATTAAAAGTGGTTCAAGAATTAGACCCACCTGGTGTAGCAGCACGTTCATTAGAAGAGTGCTTACTTATTCAATTAAAAAGAAAAAATCCTACACCTTCAATAGAGTTAGCAATTAACATTTTAGAAAAGTCTTTTGATCAATTCAGTAAAAAACATTACAAAAAGCTTATTCAAAAATTTGATGTTAATGAAGAAGAATTAAAAGATGCCATTACTGAAATAGAAAAATTAAACCCCAAACCTGGGGGTTCTTATGCTGGCAATAACCGAATTGTAGAACATGTTGTACCAGACTTTTCAATTAGAATAGTTGATGGTGAGTTAGAGTTAACTCTTAACGGAAGAAATGCTCCTGAACTTCATGTATCTAAAGAATACAATGAGATGCTTAAAGGCTTTAAAGATGCTAAGCAAAAATCAAAAGAACAAAAAGACACTGTATTATTTATTAAGCAAAAATTAGATGCTGCAAAATGGTTCATAGACGCCATAAAACAAAGACAACAAACGTTGTTCATTACTATGAGTACTATAATGAAGCATCAAGAAGAGTATTTTTTAACTGGCGATGAACGCAAGTTAAAACCTATGATTTTAAAAGATATTGCTGATAAAATTAATATGGATGTATCAACAGTCTCTAGAGTTGCAAACAGCAAATATGTTGATACCCCTTACGGCACTAAATTGATAAAAGAATTCTTTTCTGAATCTATGAAAAATGAAGAAGGCGAGGATGTATCCACTAGAGAGATAAAAAAAATACTGGAAAACTTAATTAAAGAAGAAGAAAAGAAAAAACCTTTAACTGACGATAAATTGGCAAAGCTTTTAAAAGAAAAAGGATATCCAATAGCTAGAAGAACAGTAGCCAAATACCGAGAACAATTAGGCATACCCGTTGCTAGACTTAGAAAACAACTTTAATGCGGGGGCTATTACTTCTAATATCCTATATTTTTCATCCGCTATTTATACCACTAGGTGGTTCAGTAGCTTTTTTTCTGATTAATCCACTTTCGTTAGATAATGAACAGAAATTAAGGTATCTATTTCCAATTTTTGTTTTAACCATAATTATTCCAATTATTTTCTTTTTTATTCTCAAAAGTTTAAAACTTATAAGCAGCGCATTTGCACCAGAAATTGAAGAAAGAAAATATCCTTTAGCACTTAATATTATAATTATTCTGTTGTTAGTATTTAAAGTACTTCCTGAGTACCAAATAACTGAACTGTATTATTTCTTTTTAGGTCTACTACTACTATCTCTAACCCTTTTGGTATTGTTATTCGCAAAAATTAAAGCAAGTATTCACATGGCAGGTATGGGTGGTCTGTTGCTTTTTCTAATCGGTCTCAGTATTCATTTTGAAATAAACATCACCATAGCGTTAAGCATTTTCACCCTCGCCTCTGGTCTTGTAGCAACCTCAAGATTATACACACATGCCCACAGTAAACCAGAACTGTTAATAGGATTTACTTTGGGTGTTTGCTCTCAACTGTTTTTATTTAAATTTTGGTTATAAAATGTAGAAAATCAATCCAATACGCAATGGATGCATTTTTATAGCCTCACCATTAATTGTGGCATTTTCTAGAATAGGATTTAAAGCGTAATACGCATGTAAATTAAACGTATTGTAACCAAAACTAAGAGTCATACCATAATTAAATTCGCTAATGTCCGCATTGGTAAAAACATCCTTTATTCCCTCCGCCCTGAATTTTGACTTTCTTGAAAAATTATAGTTTAACCTTCCGCCAACATAAACCCTCCAAAACCTATAATCAATAGCATTAGAAGTACGCCATCGAATTTCAAAAGGAATCTCTACAGCATGGGTTTCTAATTTTGTTCTGTCAAAATCTTCTTCAGGAATCTCATAGCTTATTTCTCCATTTATAGAACTAGCTCTTAAATTAGAGTAATAGGAGTTTGTTGCATACCCAACACCTAAACCCAAACCAAAGTTTCTCTTTTGATTTAAGGGTATATCTTTTATAAATCCAAATTGTAAATTATAAGAAAAGTTTCGTTGAATTATTCCCTCTGGTCTATTTGCTAAATAGTTGTATGCCAAACCAGCATAAAATTGATCTTCTAAATATTTAGTATCAATTTTCAATTCATCATTAATCTCTTGAGAATTAACATTAAACAAAAAACCTAAGGATAACAAAAAGAAAAGTAAAACTCTCATGCTTCCAAGATACTAAATTGAGGTATTCCTTCTCATGTTTGGGTTATCATATAATTAAAGAACCCTATTTTTTTAGAGCAATGTAATTAACCTTTAGCATGTTTATTTTAGAAAGCGTTTTTTTTACATCGTTAACAATTCCAAGTTTAACATTCTCGTCTATTTTAAGATTTACCGTGGCTTTGGCTCTAAGGTGTTCTGGCATAAGTGATAGTTCTTCTAAAACAAAAGCAGAAACATCGTGAACCCCACCTATTTTATTTCCTAACTGTAATACCGGTTCTGTGCCATAATTTGCCTGATAGTTATCTAGTGGTTTTCCAATTATTATTTCGATTACTCCAACTTTTGCGAATTTTTCAGCTTGATTAGCCATAGGGATTGTATTTTCAACCAAAAGATTTTGGTCTTTAAAAACGGTAACCGTCATAAAGAAAAAAAGTAGAATAAAAACAATATCAGGTAAGGATGCTGTAGAAACTGGCGGTAAACTTGAGTTAGATTTTTTAGTTTTAAATTTCATGACTTTCTATATTTTAAGTTCTGCTTCTGATATTTTTATAGGATATAGACTTCTTATTTCTTCTATCATAGACTTTAACTTTACCTTTTCAGATGAATAATTCTCTGCTTTATGATATTCCAATAATAAATCTGAGTAAGAAATAGTAAAGCGTTTTATGGCTTCTCTAGTTCTTAGCGAATTATAAGCATCTATTAATTGATTTTGAACATCTAAATAGACATCGTATGATGCATTTCTACTACTTGTTAAAGATATTATAGCTTTTGCTGGACTATCTGATGAATACGAGCTTCTATCACCTTCACAGTATTCACAATAAAATGGAGAATCTATTTGTGCACCACCATTATCCACAAAGTCAAGAACAATATTCTTTAAGTCTTTTGAATTTATAAGATTATCTGCTACAAGAACTTTATTCTGAGCGTTGATGTTAATTCTAAGGATATTTCTTTCATAGATATCAGCAGTTTCTGCATTTGGTCTCGGGAGCATTCTTTGTAAGCCATCGTTAGACTCTAAACTAGTAGTTACTAAAAAAAAGATGAGTAAAAGAAACGCAATATCTGCCATAGAACCTGCATTTACTTCGGGTGGATTTCTTTGATGCTTCATAAGAATAGATTTTGTTATCTAAATCTCTAAAACAACAACGCATAAAAAAAGC
This sequence comes from Croceivirga lutea, assembly GCF_014235875.1. Lineage (GTDB taxonomy): Bacteria > Bacteroidota > Bacteroidia > Flavobacteriales > Flavobacteriaceae > Croceivirga > Croceivirga lutea. The sequence continues at coordinate 324,012 of NZ_JACJUK010000005.1, forward strand.
CCAAACTAGTGTTTGGGCTTTTTGATTGAGTAAAGTGTTTTGTTACTACTGTAAATTATTAAAGGCATTACCTTCATAAGTAGTATAATTTACTTTTAGTGCATTTACCTTTCTTAATTCCTGCTTAATATCAGAGATTAATCCCATGTTAGCATCCTTATCTACTTTTAAAGATGTAGTTAACACGTTCTGAATTTCTGGTGGTCTATTAGCTCTTTCAGCTAGAATATAAGAACCTACTTCACTAACATCAGCAAACTTATCATTTAACTGTATTTTAGGTTCTGAACCGTATACGCCTTGATACTCCTTTGTTGGTTTACCAACGTAAACGTAGATAATTCTATCCTTTTTGTCTAACTTCTTAACCTCAGAAGCATTGGGTAATGTATTTTGCACTAACAATGAACTGTCTTTCATAGTTGTTACCGTCATAAAGAAAAACAGCAACATAAACACAATATCCGGCAATGAAGCGGTACTTACCGCAGGTAAATCACCTTCTTTCTTTTTTGCAAACTTTGCCATGAACTATGTATTAATTGTTAGATGTTTCTGCTTCAGATAATTTTTGAGGAAACATATCTTGAATTCTTTTTACGTCTTCTTTCAACTTTTCGTATTCAGTAGGCGTCATTCTCTCTTTAGTTTCCGAGGCAAGGTATTCCGACTCCATAGCCGTATAATCCTTACCAAAAATTCGCTGAGCTTCTCTATTTCGTAACTCATTATACGCACCAACCAATTCATTTTGAACTGTAATGTAGGTTGCATATTTAGTCTCTCTATCATTCTTTAAAGAAATAATAGCTTTACTTGGGTTATCAGAAGAATTTTGGTCTTTCTTACCTTTACAATAAGCACAAGAACCATCACCGTTATTATCTAAGAACTCCATAGCTTTAGTACGCAAGTTCTCAATATCTGTTAACTCTTCTTCTACAAGCAACTGACCATTTTTATTAATGTTCACCGTAAAAATGTTCTTTTGCTTAATAACCACGTTATCCTCTGGCGGCTCATTTGGTGGCAACATTCTATCTAAACCAGCATCTGTTTCAATAGTTGTAGTAACTAAGAAAAAGATTAATAGCAAGAAAGCAATGTCTGCCATAGAACCAGCATTTACCTCAGGGGCTCCTTTTCTTCTAGGCATAACTTTTACTTTTTATTTTCCAAAGACCCTTTTAACACCGGGTAACACCATCAACAAAACAGCAACAACTACCATTCCGAAGAAAACGTTCAATAACATACCGATTGTTTTAACGGTACTTTCAGTAGGTTGAATTTCTTTACCTGCAAAGGTATCTACTACTGCTTTAGCTTCATCACCACTTGAAAGTGCGTAACCTATTATAAATAGAATTGCTAATCCACCAAGAGAGAACAAAGCTTTTTTCAATCCACCTGGAGTAGTTATCATTTTGCGTAAACCGAAAAACAAAGCTGTTACGGCTGCAAAAATTAACAACACCCACATGATTAAGAACATTACATTGATGCCCGTACTATCTATAGCACTAGGGTCCTCTGGACTCGGCATCATAAAGAAGCACATTATCGCAGCAATTACGCTGATTACGATAAGTACTATTTTTAAAATTTTATGCATAACTCGATAGTTTATTTAAAGTTAAAATTACTTTTTGTGAGCGGCCAACATATCAATCAAAGCGATTGAAGAATCTTCCATGTCGTTCACAATACTATCAATTTTTGCAATAATGTAGTTGTAGAAAATCTGTAAGATAATTGCAGTAATAAGACCAAATACCGTTGTTAAAAGTGCTACCTGAATATCACCTGCAATTAACGACGCACTTAAGTTACCTACAGCAGCAATCTTTTGGAATGCAGCAATCATACCAATTACCGTACCCATGAACCCAAGCATGGGAGCAATTGCGATAAATAAAGATAACCAAGAAACGTTTTTCTCTAATTGACCCATTTGAACACCACCATAAGCTACAACAGCTTTTTCAGCAGATTCTAAACCTTCTGTAGAACGGTCTAAACCTTGGTAAAAGATAGAGGCAACAGGCCCTTTTGTGTTTCTGCAAACTTCTTTTGCAGCTTCAATACCGCCAGACGCTAATGCATCTTCAACTTGTTGCTTCAATTTTGCAGAATTGGTAGTCGCCATGTTTAAGTAAATGATACGCTCAATGGCAACAGCCAAACCTAATATCAAACATAACAATACGATACCCATGAAAACTGGCCCACCTTGAATGAACTGTTCTTTCAACACTTGAGTGAAACCTTTTGAAGCTTCACCGCCTTCTTGTAAGATAGCAGCAGATGCGCTGGTAGTACCTAAAATGAACATTCCGGCAGTAGCCAGAGTAAAGGATATTTTTTTCATTGTGTTCAAACTTAAAATTAGTTAGTTAATAATGTTTAAAGATATAAAAATTTAATAATTACAAATATTCAAATCAGCAGAGAGGAAGGGATTCGAACCCTCGATGCACTTTTGGTGCATACACACTTTCCAGGCGTGCGCCTTCGACCACTCGGCCACCTCTCTATTATTTTGAATAGTTAGGCCGACCAATAAACAAAAAATTTTACAGTTGAAGAAATTTGTGTCGTTAATTTTAACTCATTTCTCCCCGCAAAGAGGTCTCATAAATGGTTTTAAAAGACATACTTGAAACCTCACTTCCAAGTAGATACATAGCTTTTGTTACGGCAGATTCTGTAGTAATATCTTTTCCATTAATAATTCCTATTTTTTTTAATAACGAGCTTGTTTCGTAGTGACCGAGTACAACACTACCCGCAGAACATTGTGTTACGTTGATTATATGCAAGCCGTTTTCTATTGCATTTTTTAACATTTTTATAAACCAATCCTCTGTCGATGCATTACCAGCCCCATAGGTTTCTAACACCAGTGCCTTTAAATTTCTAGTATTTAAAACAGCCGCTATTAAATCTTTACTAATTCCTGGAAAGAGTTTTAAAATAGCAACATTTCTATCCATTTGTTTATGCACCAACAACTTTTCTTTTTTATTTTTTCTTTTAAAAAGTTGCTGAGAATTAATTGCTAAGTGTACCCCAGAGTTTACCAGCTCAGGGTAATTAGGAGAATTAAATGCTTCAAAATGCTCAGCATTTATTTTTGTTGTGCGGTTTCCACGGTATAGTTTGTATTCAAAATACAACCCAACCTCTTGTAAAACCGGTTCATTATTTTCTTGTAGAGCCGCCAACTGAGTTGCAGTAATTAAATTCTCTTTGGCATCTGTTCTTAAATCTCCTATTGGCAATTGAGAACCTGTTAAAATTACCGGCTTACCAAGATTTTCAAGCATAAAACTTAATGCAGAGGCTGTATAACTCATAGTATCACTACCATGCAATACCACAAAACCATTGTATTTGGAATAGTTGTCTTCAAATATGCTGACCAATTCTACCCAATGCTCAATGTTCATATTAGAAGAATCAATTGGGTTCTCAAAAGAAATATGATCTATTTTACAGTCTAATTGATTCAACTCTGGAATATTCTTAAGTAAGCTATCAAAATTGAATGCAGTCAATGAACCCGATTCATAATTCTTAACCATACCTATGGTACCACCTGTATATATCAACAATATTTTTAGTGCACTACTCATTTAAACTCCGAATACTTTTTTTGAATTTTCAGTTGTGATTTTTGCTATTTCTTCTTCTGACAAATTATAAATCGAAGCTAATTTTTCAACGACTTTTATTAGGTAGGCACTTTCATTACGTTTACCTCGATAAGGTGTTGGCGATAAATAAGGAGCGTCTGTTTCTAATACAATATTATTCAAATCTATCTTATTAAGAAATTGGTCTATTTTTCCATTCTTAAATGTTACTACGCCACCTATACCTAATTTCATATTATATTCAATTGCTTGTAAGGCTTGCTTGTGTGTACCAGTAAAACAATGAAAAATACCGTAAAGATCAGAACCTTTTTCTTGATCTAATATTTCAAAGATTTCATCAAAGGCTTCTCTACAATGAATTACGATTGGTAAACCATGATTTTTAGCCAATTGAATTTGTCTAACAAAAGCGTCTTGCTGCTGTTTTAAAAATGTTTTATCCCAATACAAATCAATACCTATCTCCCCTACCCCGAAAAACGCTCTTTCTGAAAATTGTTTTTCTACAAAACGCAATTCTTCCTCATAGTTTTCCTTTACATGAGTTGGGTGAAGACCCATCATTAAGTATATGTTTTGGGGGTAGTTTTTTTCCAAATCATACATTCTATTGGCATAAGTAGAATCTATAGCTGGTATAAAAAATCGTTGAACACCTAAATCTAATGCACGATTAATCATTGCATCTCTATCTTCATCGAAAGCCTCACTATATAAATGGCTGTGTGTATCTGTTAAAATCATAGCGCAAAAATAGAATTATCTTTGGCAAATTTTCTGCATGAAATCATTGAAAAACTTTTTAAAATCTAAGGCATACAAAACTATTCCTTTACGTTTTACAAAGACCAACCATTTTGAAGTTACAGCTTTCATCAATGGTGTTGAAGGTAGATTCATTCTAGACACTGGAGCCTCAAACACTTGTATTGGAGTTGATAAAATTGATGTTTTTAAGTTAACTCAAGAGTCATCTGAAATTAAAGCAGCAGGTGCAGGTGCAATTGAAATGGAAACATTCATTGCGAAAAATAATACCATTGAACTTGGAAAATGGTCAAAAAAGAGACAAGAGATTGTTCTTTTTGATTTGATTCATGTAAATCAAGCGCTTCTAAATCATGAAGCAGAACCTGTAGACGGTATTATTGGTGCTGATATTCTAAAAAAAGGAAAAGCTATAGTAGATTACAGCAAAAAACGTTTATACCTTAAATAAAGAGGGCGCCTATTTGGGCGCCCTCTTTAGTTTAATAAATTGAAGTTATTAGAGCTCTAATGCTTTTTTAACATCATTATTCATTAATATTTCTACCGGATTTTCTAGCGCCTCTTTAACAGCCACTAGGAATCCAACTGATTCTTTACCATCAATTATTCTATGATCGTAAGAAAGTGCAACATACATAATTGGCGCTATTGCTATAGCTCCATCACGAGCTATTGGTCTTTCTACAATATTATGCATACCAAGAATAGCACTTTGAGGAGGGTTAATTATTGGTGTAGACAACATGGAACCAAATACTCCACCATTTGTTATGGTGAAAGTACCCCCAGTCATTTCATCTACTGTAATCTCTCCTTCTCTAGCTCTAATGGCGAGTCTTTTTACTTCTGACTCAACACCTCTAAAACTTAGATTTTCTGCATTCCTAATTACAGGCACCATTAAACCTTTTGGTCCAGAAACTGCAATGCTGATGTCACAGAAATCATAAGAAATCATTTCTTTTCCATCAATCATAGAGTTAACCGCCGGATACATTTCTAAAGCTCTAACACAAGCTAAGGTAAAGAATGACATAAAACCAAGACCAACCCCGTGCTTTTCTTTAAATTCTTCTTTATACTGTTTTCTAAGATCAAAGATTGGAGACATGTCGACTTCATTAAATGTTGTCAACATGGCCGTTTCGTTTTTAACAGCAACTAATCGTTCAGCAACCTTTCTACGCAGCATAGAAAGTTTAGAACGACTTTCACCTCTATTGCCTCCAGTAGGAGTTCCCATAGAAGGTTTTGCATTTACAGCATCCTCTTTGGTTATTCTACCGTCTTTACCAGTTCCTTTAACCTCACTTGCTGAGATTCCTTTTTCATCGAGAATCTTTTTAGCAGCAGGTGAAGGTGTACCCGTAGCGTAACTTTCTTTTGTTGGTTCTTCTTTTTTTGGTTCTACTTTTTTAGTAGGCTCTTCTTTCTTAGGTTCTTTAACTTCTTCTTTAGCTGAACCACCTGCTGGTTTTTCTGCACTTGTATCAATTAAACAAACCACTTCCCCAACTGTTACCGCATCACCAACCTCAGCTTTTAAAGTAATGATACCACTCTCTTCAGCAGGTAACTCAAGAGTTGCTTTATCAGAGTCAACTTCTGCAATGGCTTGGTCTTTTTCCACATAATCTCCGTCTTCTACCAACCATTCTGCGATTTCAACCTCGGTTATTGATTCTCCCGGTGAAGGGACTTTCATTTCTAAAACCATCTATTTGCTATTTATGCTATACTATTAATTGCTATTACTAATATACTCTCCTTTTTTTGGAAGGTAATCTCGTTCAATCTCACCATTGACTAAAATAGCATCGAAAAACAACTTACCTCCTATTGTTAAAGGAAAATCTTCTGTATTCTGTAAACTCAAATGAAGATGAGGCTCAGTAGAATTGCCTGAATTACCACACAAGCCTATTACATCACCCTCATAAATATCTTGACCTGTTTCTACCAATATTGACCCATTTTTTAAATGCGCAAAAAGTAAAAACTCATCATTATCTGTTTTTAAAATTACGGTATTACCGGTAACATCTACACTATTTAAAACTCCTGGAACATTATCTTCTACACCATCTATTACTTTAACTACTCTGGCGTTACAAGGAGCTTTTATTTCTTTACCAAAAGCAAAATAATTTTCATTCTGTTTTGGGCTTTCATTAAAACTAACACCATCATTTAAAATGAGAAAATCATAGGCGTATTTCTGATTTTCGTAAGCCACATGATAATTATCTTCTTCAGTTATTCCTCCCCAAAACACATACCATTTGTCATCAAATGGTAATTTCATTGGCGTACTATTACGTTCAATAACAGGAGCGTCTAAGGGTTGCGGAGGGTAAATATAGAGTCCATTAATACTCAAAGACGCGTCTAAAGAAATTAAAATATCTGTAACTGCCTTATCAAAATTTGTTCTGTAAACATGACCACCGTTGCGTAATTCTAAAAAACGCATTTGTTGAATATTACCCATTTGCTGTTTTACATTATTCGTAAAAAACTCACGAGTTTTATTAAGCGGCAAGGCTTGTTTCATGTTAATATCAAACATGTTAAATATGGCAACATAATTACTTGTATTGTAGGCTTGTTGAAAAGCCAAGGCTTTACCTGCATAATTGGGGTCTTCTTGTTGCCCAAAAAATAGATAAGGTAAACTCAAAAACACAAGTAAAAATAGTCTCATGCCCTACTTACGGATAAAATTATCTTTCTCCTTATCAAAAACATAATCGATTACCTCGGCATGTCTACGTTGCGAACGTACTGCACTACCCGCGGCTGGTGCTCCATAAAATCTTCTAGAGGCTACTCTAAATGTTTTTGCTTCATCTAAATGCACAAGTAGATGACCCCAAGCCCCCATATTTCTAGGTTCTTCTTGAGCCCAAATTACCTCATCTGCATTTTTATAACGTTTAATTATCGCTCGTATCTGCTCTGCTGGTAATGGGAAGAGCTGTTCTAACCTTACCAATGCAACATCTTCTCTACCCAACTCTTCTTGCTTTGCCAACAAATCGTAGTAGAATTTACCAGTACAGAAAACTAAACTTTTGACTTTGGTAACTTTGGCATTAGCATCATCTATAACTTCTTGGAAACTCCCGTTGGCCATTTCTTCTTTTGTTGAAACAACTTTTGGGTGACGCAGTAAACTCTTTGGCGTGAATACAACCAACGGTTTTCTAAAACCAGCTTTCATTTGTCTTCTTACCAAGTGAAATAAGTTGGCTGGAGTAGTTACATCAGCCACATACATATTATCTTTAGCACATAACTGAAGGTATCTTTCCATACGTGCAGAAGAGTGTTCAGCACCTTGACCTTCATACCCATGAGGTAAGAATAAAACCAAACCGTTTTGTAGCTTCCATTTATCTTCGGCTGCAGATAAATACTGGTCTATTACAATTTGTGCACCATTACTAAAATCACCAAACTGAGCTTCCCAAATTGTTAACGTATTGGGGTTAGCCATGGCATAACCATAGTCAAAGCCCATTACCGCATATTCTGAAAGTAATGAGTTAAATATATGGAAATCTCCATTTTGTTGGTTACCTAAATTATTGTGTAGCACAATCTCTTCCTCATGCATTTCAGTTTTAATAACAGCATGTCTATGAGAAAAAGTACCACGCTCTACATCTTGGCCTGTCATTCTTACGTTATACCCTTCAGACAATAAGGAAGCATAGGCTAACAATTCGCCCATTGCCCAATCTAATTTGTTGTCTTCAAAATACATTTTGTTTCGACCTTCAATCAATCGAACAATTTTTCGTAGAAACTTTTTATCTTCAGGTAAGGTGGTAATTTTTTTAGCCAATTCGTCCAGTTTTTTAATATCAAACTTGGTATCAATTGGCTTAAGCATTTCTTTTTCGGTTACCTGACTAAACCCTTCCCATTCATCTTGCATAAATGGGGTAATTCTTGTCTTCTCAACCTTTCTAGAGTCTAGTAAATCTTCCTCTAAATCTTTTTTATAGGTACTTTCTAATTCTGAGATATAGTTCTCATCAATAATACCTTGGGCAAGTAATTTTTCTGCATAAATATCTCTTGGATTCTTATGCTTAGAAATTGCTTTATATAATAAAGGTTGGGTAAACTTAGGTTCATCACCCTCATTATGACCATATTTTCTGTAGCCTAATAAATCTAAAAATACATCTCTTTTATATCGCATACGATATTCAAGAGCAAAAGTTGCAGCGTGTACCACAGCTTCTGCATCATCTGCATTTACGTGCAATACAGGAGATAACGTAACTTTACCAACATCTGTACAATAGGTTGACGACCTAGCATCTAAGTAGTTCGTAGTAAAACCAATTTGGTTGTTTACTACGATATGTATGGTACCTGCTGTTTTATAACCATCTAGTCTAGCCATTTGAATGGTTTCATAAACCACGCCTTGACCTGCAAATGCGGCGTCTCCATGAACTAATATTGGTAATACTTCAGAGGTGTTTTCTTTGTGAGAACTGTCTTGTTTAGCACGAGTAATACCTTCTACAATAGAATTTACAGTTTCTAGATGTGAAGGATTGGGGGCAATGTTCATATTCACCATTTTACCCGAATCTGTTTCTCGCATTGAGGTCCAACCTAAATGGTATTTTACATCACCATCGAAAATGGCTTCTTCATAATCTTTACCATCAAATTCGCTAAAAATATCTTTAGGTGATTTTCCAAAAATATTGGTAAGCACATTTAGTCTTCCACGGTGCGCCATACCCATGACAAATTGCTTAACCCCAGCATCTGCAGCCTTTTCAATAATTACGTCTAATGCGGGAATTAAGGATTCTCCACCTTCTAAAGAAAAACGCTTTTGACCAACATATTTGGTATGCAAGAAACTTTCAAAAGATACTGCCTCATTTAATTTTCTTAGGATATTTTTCTTTTCATCCGGAGAAAATTTTGGGTGATTGTCATTTACATTTAGCCAATCTTGGATCCATTGAATTCGTTCTGGAGTTCTAATGTACATGTATTCTACACCTATAGAATCACAATAGATACTTTGTAAATGAACAACAATGTTTTTTAACGAACTGGGACCAATACCAATAATACTACCAGCATCAAACACGGTTTCTAAATCCTTATTAGAAAGACCAAAATTCTCCAACTCTAAAGTTGGCTCATATTTTCTACGGTCTCTAACCGGATTTGTTTTGGTGAATAAATGCCCACGCGATCGATAACCATCTATAAGTCTAATTACCTGAAACTCTTTTTGAAGAGATTGAGGTACTTCAACTTGTCTGCCATTTACCGTTGCTGTGTAGGCTTCACCAACTCCATTAGAATTTGCGGATGGTTGAATGTCTAAATCATCCAACTGACTTTCTAATCCAAAGTCAAATCCTTGAAAAAAAGCTCTCCAACTTGGTTCAACACTGTCAGGGCTTGTTAAATAGCGGTTATACATATTCGAAAAAAACGAAGTATGTGCCGCGTTTAGAAAAGAATATTTATCCATATGGATATTACTTCTGAAACTTTAATCAAAATTATTTCAAAAGTACAATAAATCATTAACCCAACATGAAAGTTATACGTTCATTCAACAAAGAATTAAGGATTTTTATAAACCTTACCCTCTTTCATAACAAAAACTACTTTTTCTAACGTTTTTACATTTTTTAGTGGGTTTTCATTCACAGCAACAATATCTGCAATAAATCCTTCTTTCAATTGTCCTAATTCCGAGCCCATTCCCAGCAAATTGGCATTAGTAATAGTTGCTGAACGTATAGCATCTAAAACTGGCATACCGGCTTCATGCATATAGGTAAATTCTTTACCGTTATCGCCATGCGGTGACACTCCAGCATCTGTACCAAAAGCAATTGGAACACCTTTCTTATACGCTTTTTCAAAATTCTTTTCACTAACAGGGCCTATTTCTTTGGCTTTCTTAGCCACTACCGGAGGTAAGTACCCTGGAATATCTGCCATTTTAGCGGCTGCTTTACCTGCAGAAATGGTAGGCACTAAATACGTATTATGTTCTATCATTAAATCCATAGTTGGCTCTTTCATAAGAGTGCCGTGTTCTATAGTTTTTATACCAGCCAAAATAGCTCTACGCATACCTTCATCTCCGTGTGCATGAGCCGCGGTAAGCATTCCATAATCTTTTGCAGTTTCTACAATGGCTTTGATTTCTTCAAGGGTAAATTGTGGGTTTTGACCATTTTTGGCAACACTCATTACCCCACCAGTAGCTGTTATTTTAATACAATCTGCACCATTCTTGTAACGCTGACGAACCGCTTTCTTAGCATCTTCTGGTGAATTTACCACACCTTCTTTGGGCCCAGGATCACCCATATATTCTTTACGCATACCATTAGTTGGGTCAGCATGTCCGCCAGTTGTTCCAATAGCTTTACCTGCAGTAAAAATTCTAGGTCCAATAACCACTCCTTTATTAATGGCATTACGTAAAGCAATATTAACGCCAGAACCACCTAAATCTCTAACTGTTGTAAAGCCAGCCATTAAAGTTTTTTCTGCATAAACGGTTGATTGAAAAGCAACATCTACATCATTTGCAGTAAAACGTTCTAAATATCTACTTGGACTAGATTCCCCTTCAATATGCACATGCATATCTATAAAACCTGGCAAAATAGTTTTGTTTTTTAAATCAACCTCTGTATCATTAGCGCCACCAGTTTTATATCCGTTTTCTATAGACTTGATTTTGTTATTTTCAACTACAATGGTTTGTTCGTTAGAAATTTTACCAGTTTCCACATTCAAAATTGCGCCACAATGGAGATAGGTCTGTTGCGCAAATAATGAGGTTGTTACTAGGGTAATAAAGAAAAAAAAGAAAGCTTTCATTTTGGTATGGTTATTTGAATTAGCTGGAAGAAGATACAAAAAAAGAGGACCGAAGCCCTCTTTACATATTTATTTGAAAATAGTAATATCAAATATTTCTAATTTTCTTTTCCCATGTCCAAGCGGAAGCCATTGCTTCGTCTAGCGTAGATTGTGCTTTCCAGCCTAAAATGTTATTTGCTTTTTTAGTATCGGCATAAGCCTGAATAACATCTCCTTCTCTACGAGGAGCAATCTTATAATTTAATTTAGCTCCAGAAACTTTTTCAAAACTTTTAATCACTTCTAGTACAGAGCTACCCTTACCAGTTCCCAAGTTAAAAACCTCATAATTAGAATCATTTTTACCTTCAACCAATCTTTTCATAGCTGCTACATGTGCTTTTGCTAAATCGACCACATGTATGTAATCTCTTATACAAGTACCATCTGTTGTTGGATAATCATCTCCGAAAACCGAAAGTTGCTCCCGCAAACCCGCTCCAGTTTGTGTAATATATGGTACTAAGTTTTGCGGAACCCCAATAGGCAATTCACCAATCTCGGCAGATGGATGTGCTCCAATTGGATTAAAATATCTCAAAGCAATAGCCGCTAGTTGGGCATTTACTTTACAAGTATCTTTAATTACTTCTTCCCCTACTTGTTTGGTGTTACCATAAGGAGATTCTGCAGGTTTTACTGGTGCATTTTCTGTAATTGGCATTTCATCTGCTTGACCATAAACGGTACAAGAAGAGCTAAAAATAAAATTAGATTTATCCTTTTTAACCAATTCTTGCAGGATGTATGTTAAAACACCTAAATTATTTTCATAATACAAAAGTGGTTCTTCAACACTTTCATTCACTGCTTTAGAAGCTGCAAAATGTATTACGCCTGCAACATCTTTATGTTTTTCAAAAAAATTCTGGACCTTCTGTTTATCGCGTAAGTCGAACTTTTCAAAAATTGGCCTTTTACCTGTTATGGCAAAAATTCCGTCTAAAACTTTTTCTGAAGAATTGGAGAGATTATCAACTATGACAGCCTCAAAACCTTCATTTTGTAATTCAACAACTGTATGAGAACCTATAAAACCTAAACCCCCTGTTACTAGTATTTTTTTACTCATGTAATTAGTTTACAAATTCGATGATTAGTTTGGTAATAAAATTTATTTGTTCATCATCCAACTCAGTATGCATAGGAAGTGATATTACTTCCTCCACCAACATATTTGTCACAGGAAAATCAGTTTCTTTATACCGTTCATCAACATAAGCTTTTTGTTGGTGTAACGGAATTGGATAATACACACCACAAGGAACGTTATTTTCATTCAAATGTTTTACAAGCGCGTCTCTTTTTCCATTGGTAATTCTTAGGGTGTATTGATGAAAAACATGGCAATCACAAGTATCACAGATACCCTCACAATTGTTCACTGTTTTAGGCAAAATAATATATGGCTGATTTTTTAATCGTTCATTATATTTTCTAGCTGAATTTCGTCTAAGTGAATTATAGGTATCTAACTTAGGTAACTTGGCCCTTAGCACAACTGCTTGCAAAGAATCTAACCTAGAATTTACCCCAACCACATCATGATGATACCTTTTGTACATTCCATGATTTACCATTCCTCTAATGGTATGTGCCAACTCATCATCATTGGTGAATATAGCGCCACCATCTCCGTAACACCCTAAATTTTTAGAAGGAAAGAAAGAGGTTGCCGCTACATGACCTAAACTACCTGCCTTGGATTTTTTACCCGTTTTAGAAGTATAGGTAGCTCCAATTGCTTGCGCATTATCTTCAATTAAAAACAACTTATGTTCATTGGCAATTTTTAGCAGTGCATCCATATCTGCACACTGTCCAAATAAGTGCACTGGAACTATTGCTTTTGTTTTTGGCGTAATAGCTTTTTTTACTGCGTTTATATCAATATTAAATGTCTCTTTATCAACATCAACCAATATCGGAGTAAGACCCAGTAAGGCAATAACTTCAACAGTGGCAGCAAAGGTAAAATCAGCAGTAATTACCTCATCTCCTGGCTTTAACCCTAAACCCATCATGCATATTTGCAAAGCATCGGTACCATTAGCACAAGGTATTACATGTTTTACATCTAAATATTCCTCTAATTCTTTTTGAAAAGCATGCACTTCTGGGCCATTTATAAATGCCGCAGAATCCAAAACATTTTTAAAAGATGCATTTACTTGTTCTTTTATACCCTCATACTGACCTTGAAGGTCTACCATTTGAATTTTTTTCATGTACCAATTTTACACCCCAAAAGTAAGAAAATTAGTAGGTAGAATGCCCTTAAACGAAAGAAACGTATTTTCGCTAAAAACAAAATTTAGTTGAATACTATTTATACTTTTTTAGTATACCTAGCTAGTTTTATTTTAAAACTAATAGCGCCATTTAATTCTAAGCTGAAACTTTTTGTAAATGGGAGAAAACAAGTCTATGAAATTTTACAAAAATCAATACCCGCCAACAAACCACTGATTTGGATTCACGCAGCCTCTTTGGGCGAATTTGAACAAGGGCTTCCCATTTTAGAAAAACTAAAAGAAAACCATCCCCAATTTGCGTTTATGGTTACCTTTTTTTCACCTTCTGGTTACGAAGTAAAAAAGAACTCTAAAGTGGCCGATGCTATTTGTTATTTACCGCTAGACACCCCAAAAAATGTCAAAAAATTCATATCAACTTCAAAGCCTAAATTGGCCATATTTATTAAATATGATGTGTGGCCAAATTACTTGAGGCAGCTCAACAAAGCCTCTATTCCTGTGGTTTTGACTTCTGCCTTATTCTCAGAAAAACAGATTTATTTTAAACCATACGGACAATTTATGCGTAAAAGCCTGGCGCGGTTCAATAAGATATTTGTGCAGAACGAAGCTTCACAAGAACTTTTAAATTCTATCAGCATAACCAATAGCATAGTAAGTGGTGACACCCGATTTGATAGAGTCTCAAAAATTGTAAGCCAGGATAATTATCTTGACTTTATGCAAGCATTTACAACTAAAGAATGCTGTTTTGTGGCTGGCAGTACATGGCCAGAAGACGAGGCTATTATTATTCCATTTATTAATAAAGAAGAAAACTTAAAAACAGTTATTGCCCCGCATAATATTAAACCTACACATATAGCGGAACTACAAAAAGCTATTAATAAAAAAACAGTATTGTTTTCTGAATTGGACAAAATAGATTTACAAGCTGCTGAAGTTTTAATTTTAGACACTATTGGTTTATTGACCAAAGTATACAATTATGCCAATATTGCTTATGTAGGTGGTGGCTTTAAAACAGGACTTCATAATACCTTAGAGCCAGCAGTTTTTGGTATTCCTGTAATCATTGGACCTAATTATTCTGATTTTGCTGAGGCTGAAGAATTGGTTAAAAAAGGAGGTATTCTATCCATTTCATCTGCGAATAATTTTAAAACGGTTATGAGTAATTTTTTGAATTCAAAAGCTGAACGCAAGAGAATAGGAAAATTAAATCACGAGTATATCCACAACAAAAAGGGCGCTACATCTATCATAATAAAAGAAATAGAATCACTGGTTTAAATTTAGTAGTTTAGTGAAATCACTAAACTAAATAAACTAATGGATAAACGCATTTTTCGTATATCTCTAACTGCTGCACTGGCCGGGTTTTTATTTGGATTTGATACTGTAGTAATCAGTGGGGCCAACCAACCCATAAAAGAATTATGGGGAACCAACTGGTTTCTAGGAGACTCTCTTTTTACCTTTCACGGAATATTTATAATGTCTATGGCCTTATGGGGAACGGTTCTTGGTTCTTTATTTGGAGGAGTTCCAACAGATAAATTAGGTCGGAAAAAAACACTTTTTTGGATTGGAGTTTTATACTTTTTATCAGCAGTTGGTTCTGCGTTAGCTCCAGAGGCGTACAGTTTTTCCTTTTTTAGATTTATAGGCGGTGTAGGCGTAGGAGCGTCTTCTGTAGCTGCTCCTATTTATATTTCAGAAATATCGTCAGCTGATAATAGAGGTAGATTAACTGCCATGTATCAATTTAATATAGTATTTGGTATTCTAATTGCTTTTATATCCAACTATGCAATTGGCTCTCTATTCTCTTCAGAAGTATCTTGGCGATGGATGTTGGGTGTAGAAGGTATTCCTGCTCTAATTTATGCCATGTTTGTTTTAAACATTCCCAATAGTCCAAGATAGTTAATGATGAAAAAACAATCCAATGAAAAAGTGAAAAAGGCTATGATTGCTCTTGGAATAAAAGAAGAAACTGCAGAATTAGAAATTGTGAATCTGCAAAATTCTTTATCGCAAGAAGTAAGCACCCAGAAAGAAAAATTGTTTTCAGGAAAATATCAAAAACCTTTAGTACTAGCTTTTCTCTTGGCAGTTTTTAACCAACTCTCTGGTATAAACTTTGTACTCTATTATGCACCAGAGATTTTAGAACGCGCTGGTTTGGCTTCAGGTGAATCTTTATTCAGTTCTATAGCTATTGGCGTAATCAATCTTATTTTCACATTTATAGGTATTGCATTAATAGACCGTTTGGGAAGAAAACAATTAATGTACATAGGTTCTATAGGGTATATTATTAGTCTAGCTATGGTTGGATGGTGTTTTTATGCTAGTGCAAATTCTACATTGTTATTAATTTTTATTCTGGTTTTTATTGCATCGCATGCTGTTGGCCAAGGTGCAGTAATTTGGGTGTTCATTTCTGAAATATTTCCTACAAAAGTCCGTGCTTACGGCCAAGCTTGGGGTACTGGAACCCATTGGGTATTTGCAGCTTTAATAACCTTACTAACACCAACATTTTTAGATAGTGAAATTGGTATTTTCAAAGAAAACCCTTACCCAATATTTTATTTTTTCTCCGCAATGATGGTTTTACAATTATTGTTTGTTGCATTTATGATGCCAGAAACCAAAGGAGTGTCTTTGGAAGCATTAGCCAAAAAGTTGAGTAAGAAAGAATAATTGACTTCAACTATACTTTTTGTTATTTAGTCGAATACTTACAGTAAAACAAGGGAAGTTTTAACAATTATTCATTAAATTCAATAACTAATTGTAAAATTATGAATCAAAACGCTACTGTTGGAACTTCTTTTTTGGCTGGTTTTTTACGAATAATGGTTTTTGCCTTAGTAATTATTTTAATAGCCATACCGGTTTGCATTTTATTAGATGTATTAGGCATATTTGATACCCTCGGATGGGAGTTTTAAAACTTCCTACCATCTATATTTTGCATTTTTCACAATAACTTTCTCATGTTCAAGGCATAGTTTGTTATGAAAACTTAACGCTTGTAATCAAGCAATTTTTCGGTCAAAACAACGTTTTTCACCGTTGAAATGTTAACTTTTCTTTCACACCACAATTTATTTACGTAGTTTTTACCTCAGTTACTGAGTATTAAAAATGTAAGTTTTTCAAAATTAGTGTTGAAATCAACTAACTGCCTATGCCTAACATTACTGTTTTCGAACATTTTATAAAAAAATTAGGTTCCCAAAAACATGTCTTTCAATCAGTTTTTAGAATTGGCCTACTGGGAATTTTCTTTTGTGGTTCAATAAACATACATGCGCAAGCTACTTTTAGTTCAGGTTCTACCAATGCCGATATTTTAACAGAGCTACAAACTACCGGATTATCTTTATCTAATGCTACATTAGAAACTGGTGATAGAGGAAGTCAGGTAGGAGTTTTTTCCAATGGAAATGCAGGTGCAAATCTTGAAATAGACAACGGTGTAGTATTGTCTACAGGAGGTGTTAGCCAGGCATTTAGAACTAACTCAGCTTTACAAGCAACTATTAATGCCCCTGGACCTGCCACCTATGATGACCCTGATATCACTGCTATAGACCCTACAGCTAATAGAGATGTTGTTGTATTTTCTTTTGACGTTGTACTTGACCCAGGCTACGATGGTATAATAATTTCTTATCAATTTGGTTCAGATGAATATCCTGATTATGTGGGTTCTGTATTTAATGACATTTTTGGTTTTTTTGTTTCCGGACCTGGAATTACAGGAAGTCAAAATATAGCTATAGTACCAGGAACCACAAATCCTGTTGCCGTAAACACCATTAATGCAGGTTTTTTGGGTTGTAATGATGATGCAGCACCAGAAGATTTAACCCAATCAGCATTCTACATAAATAATGGTCATGATACTTCAGGGGCTTCTTGCAATACTAACTCAGGAACACCTACCATAATAACTGAATACAATGGAGTTACAAGAACACTAACAGGTTCTATAGAAGGATTAACCTCTGGTAGCACCTACCGTTTTAAAATGGCAATTGCAGATACTGGTGATGCTGCTTTAGACTCTGCTGTTTTTATCGACCAAATTTCAGGTATTATTTCATGTAATATTAATTCAATTACGGCTAGTAATATTTCAGATTGTAACGGCAATTTAACTTCTAATGACGGATCTGATGATTTTTACACTGCTGATATAACCGTTAATTTTCAAGACCCAATACCAACGGGCACTCTTGATTTATCTGGTGATGGTGCTGCAAGTGTTGCCGTAGGCAGTTTAGATTCTTCTACCTCTCATACTTTTATTGGAGTGCAATTACCTGCAGATGGAGGTCCGCTAGAATTAACGGCTTCTTTTTCAGACAACGGTGCATGTAGCTTAACAAACTCCAACATTGCCACAGCACCTGCTTCTTGTAGTACAGATACAGATGGTGACGGAGTTGAAGATAATGATGAAATTGCTGACGGTACTGACCCTAATGATTCTTGTGATTTTATTTTAACTAGTCAAACACTATCTCCTAGTTTTGCTTGGGGATTAGATGACTGTGATGGTGATGGTGTACCTAATCAAATAGAAACTAATCTTGATAATACTGACCCCTTAGATGATTGTGATTCTAATGGTGGAACTCCACTAGGCACTTCAGACTGTGATAATGATGGTTTAACAAATGCTGACGAAACTACAGCAGGTACAGACCCCGACAACCCAGATTCAGATGGCGACGGTATTTTAGACGGACAAGAAGTTAATACCGATAGTACAGACCCTTTAGATGATTGTGATTCTGTAGGCGGTACTCCACTAGGAACATCAGATTGTGATAGTGACGGTTTATCTAATGATGATGAAACTACCGCTGGTACAGACCCTAATAACCCGGATACAGATGGTGATGGCATTTTAGACGGGCAAGAAGTAACTACTGATACCACCGACCCGCTAGATGATTGTGATTCCGTTGGCGGCACTCCACTAGGAACATCAGATTGTGATGCAGACGGATTAACTACTGACGAAGAAACAGCTGCTGGTACAAACCCTGACAATGCAGATACCGATGGTGATGGCATTTTAGACGGGCAAGAAGTAAACACAGATAGTACAGACCCTTTAGACGATTGCGATTCTGTAGGTGGAACTCCGCTAGGAACTTCAGATTGTGATAGTGACGGTTTATCTAATGATGATGAAACCACCGCTGGTACAGACCCTGATAATCCGGATACCGATGGTGATGGCATTCAAGATGGGCAAGAAGTAAACACAGACGGTACTGACCCGTTGGATGTTTGTGACTCTATCGGAGGGTCGCCCAGAGGAACATCAGATTGTGACGCAGACGGTCTAACAACTGATGAAGAAACAGCAGCAGGTACAGACCCCGATAACCCAGATTCAGATGGCGACGGTATTTTAGACGGACAAGAAGTAAATACAGATAGTACAGACCCATTAGATGATTGTGATTCGGTAGGTGGAACTCCGCTAGGAACTTCAGATTGTGATAGTGATGGCTTATCTAATGATGATGAAACCACCGCTGGTACAGACCCTGATAATCCGGATACAGATGGTGATGGAATACTAGACGGACAAGAAGTAACTATTGATACCACAGACCCGCTAGATGATTGTGATTCTGTAGGTGGCACTCCGCTAGGCACCTCTGACTGTGATAACGATGGCTTATCTAATGATGATGAATTAACCGCTGGCACTGACCCTAATAATCCTGATACTGATGGTGATGGTATTTTAGACGGACAAGAAGTAAATACCGATAGTACAGACCCTTTAAATGATTGTGATTCGGTAGGTGGAACTCCGCTAGGCACCTCTGATTGTGATAACGATGGGTTATCCAATACAGATGAAGTTACAGCTGGTACAGACCCTGAAAATCCGGATACCGATGGTGATGGAATACTAGACGGACAAGAAGTAAATACTGATACCACCAACCCGCTAGACGATTGTGATTCTGTAGGCGGCACTCCGCTAGGCACCTCTGATTGTGATAACGATGGCTTATCTAATGATGATGAAGTAACCGCTGGCACTGACCCTAATAATCCTGATACCGATGGTGATGGTATTTTAGACGGACAAGAAGTGAATACCGATAGTACAGACCCCTTAAATGATTGTGATTCGGCAGGCGGAACCCCGCTCGGCACTTCGGATTGTGACAATGATGGACTTTTAAACTCTGAGGAATCTTCTTTAGGTACAGACCCGGAAAATCCAGACACAGACGGGGATGGTATACAAGATGGCCAAGAAGTAAATACAGATGCTACAAATCCGTTAGACGATTGTGACTCAGTAGGTGGAACTCCTTTAAATACTTCAGACTGTGATAATGATGGTTTAACAAACGCCGAAGAACTAACAGGAGTTGATGATGCTGCTACAGCCGCAAATCCTGATGGAAATAGTACTGACCCTTTTGATGCTGATACTGATGGTGATGGAAATATTGATAGTTTAGACCCCAACCCAAATTCACCAACAGCATTAGATGATACAGCTTCAGGAGCGGTTGGAGACACTTTTATAGTTTCCATTTTAGCTAATGACGATTATTTGTCAAATAACGATGCAAATAATTTAGGCACAACCGTTTTGACCAATACAGGAAATGGTTCAGCACAAGGCACTATTACTTTGAATGCCGAAAACGGCACGCTTACCTATATTCCAATTTTAAGTGAAGCTGGGCAAACGGTTACTGTAGAATACGAGGTCTGTAATGATGAATCTGGTGTGTTAATTTGCCGAACTGCTACTGTAAGTATTACGATAAGTTTTGATGATTCTGATGGCGATGGTATACAAGATGACCAAGAACTAATAGATGGTACTGACCCTAACGATTCTTGTGACTCTATTGGTGGTACACCATTAGGAAGTGATGATTGCGATGGCGACGGATTAACAAATGCTGAGGAAATTGCCATTAACACCAACCCTAATGATGTTGATACCGATAATGACAGAATTAATGATGCCCAAGAGGTACAAGATGGTACAGACCCATTAAATCCTTGTGATAATTTAGGAGGCACACCACCTCAAGGCGCTGATTGTGAAATTGAAGTGGAGAGTGAATACATATATCCTGGTACAATAGATGGAACATTTAAAATCCGAAATATTGAAAATTATCCAGATAATACCGTTCAAATCTTTAATCGTTGGGGAGTACTAGTTTTTGAAACTAGAGGATATGATAATGGTGGAAATGCTTTCTTCGGAGTATCACAAGCAAGAGCAACACTTTCTGCAAATGATGAATTACCTGTAGGGGTATATTATTACATTATCAATTATAATGATAATGGAACAATGAAGACTAGTAACGGATACCTCTATATAAATAGATAAAAGTGAACAATACCATGAAAAAGTTCTTGTTAGTACTTTTTATAGTTAGCAGCAGCGTTCTTAGCGCGCAACAGGATGCTCAGTATACCCAGTATATGTACAATACGGTATCTGTAAACCCTGCATATACCGGTTCACGTGGTATGCTAAGTGTAGCTGGTTTATACCGAGCGCAATGGATTGGTTTAGAGGGCGCACCAACAACCCAAACCATTAACATACATTCACCAGTCACAGAAAGAGTTGGATTAGGATTATCAATAGTCAATGATGAAATTGGTAATGGAACCAACCAAGAAACCTATTTTGACGCTCTTTTCTCATATACTATACCCTTAGAAAATACAGCTAAATTATCTTTTGGTTTAAAGGCAGGCGGGCATTTATTAAATATTGATTTTAATAAATTAGAACGTTTTAATCCTTCTTCTGGAGTACCACAAGAAAGTAATGTTGACAACAGATTTTCTCCAAATTTTGGTGCTGGTATTTATTACCACTCTGATGCATTTTATGTTGGTTTATCAGTACCCAACTTTCTAGAAACTGAACATTTTGATAATGCTGGCGGCAACACCTTTTTAGCTCAAGAACGTATGAACTGGTATGCCATTGCCGGCACCGTTACTGAGCTTAGTTACAATTGGAAATTTAAACCAGCTGTGTTGTTCAAAGCAGTTAATGGCGCACCTTTACAAGTAGATTTATCAGCTAACTTTTTATATAATGAAAAGTTCACTTTTGGAGGCGCTTATCGATGGAGTGCTGCTTGGAGTGCACTTTTTGGATTTCAATTGTCAGACCAATTAATGCTTGGTTTGGCTTATGATAAAGAAACAACAGCACTAGGTAGCCAATCTTTTAATAATGGCTCATTTGAAGTTCTACTTAGATATGAATTTTTAACCAAGTATAAAAAAGTGGTAACCCCAAGATTTTTCTAGTATGAAGACCACAAAACATATTTTTCTGTTTATTTACTTTCTATGGTGTTCATTTTTGGCTTTAGGTCAAAGTCAAAAAGAAAAAGAGGCTTTAGAAAAATTTGATAATTATCAATATATCAATGCTATTGAGACCTATGAAGCATTGGTTGAAAAAGGCTTAAGCTCACGAGTTATATTTCAAAAACTCGGAGACGCCAACTATCTAAATGGTCAATACACTGAAGCAGCTAAATGGTATAAAAAATTATCAGAGCTTCCTAACGGTATCAACGAACCTCAGTATTTATATAAGTATGCGCAAACCCTCAAAAGTTTAGAGGACTATGATGCATCTAAACGTTTAATGAATCTTTACTTACAACAGGCAGATACTGAGCAACGCGCTGCTACTTTCAAAAGCTTAGAAGGAGTGAATTTTGAAATCAAAAACAATGAAGAATATTTTCAATTAAAATCCTTTGAACACAATTCTTCCTATTCTGATTTTTCTCCTACACTATGGAATGAAACTATAGTTTTTAGCAGCAGCAGAGATACCGGTACAGTGATTAAAAAGATTCATGAGTGGAATAAAAATCCGTTTTTAAACCTTTATAAGGTTCAAAAAAATTCCTCCTCAGAAGAGCTATCAGAAGAACTCAACAGCTTTGCTCACGAATCTTCGGCTACTTTTACCAAAGACGGTAAAACCATTTATTTTACAAGAAACAATGTTAAAGATGGGAGATTGGTACGTGATTCTGCAGGTATCAATCATTTAAAAATTATTCGTGCGGAATTTATAGAAAACAAATGGACCAATTTTGAAGAACTCCCTTTTGGTGGCGATTCCTATTCTATAGCAAATCCGGCACTAAATCCTCAAGAAAATAAACTATTTTTTGCATCTAACATGCCTGGCACATTTGGGTTATCAGACATTTATGTGGTTACAATTAATGCCGACGGAAGTTTTGGAACACCTCAAAATTTGGGACCAGACTTTAACACAGAAGGTAGAGAAACCTTTCCATTTATTGATGCCAACAACCAACTCTTTTTTGCTTCTGATGGTCGTCCTGGATTAGGAGGTTTAGATATTTATGTTACCAAATTAGAAAGTTCAAAACCTATGGTTCAAAACCTGGGTACACCAATAAATAGTAGTCAAGACGATTTTTCAATAGTAATTAACAAATTAGGTACTGCTGGTTATTTTGCATCTAACCGTGAAGGCGGAAAAGGCGGTGACGACATTTATGCTTTCGACCTTTTAAAACCCTTCAATTTAGATTGTAATCTTAATGTTTCTGGCTATACTATAAATATAGAGAATGGTACCTTAATACAAGATGTTAATCTTACCATCGTAAACCGAGACGGATCACTGATAAAGTCTACGGCAACTAATAGTAGTGGTGAATTTTTAGAAAGTCTAAGTTGTAATACCACTAAACGATTTATTATAAGAGCGAGTAAAGAAGGTTTTGAACCAACAGAAAAATCATTTGATTTAAAAGATGGTCTATCCATAGAAAATTTAGAACTGGAACTTAAACCAATACCTGCACCAGCAGAGGTAGGTACAGATTTAGCCGTATTGCTCCAATTGAATCCTATTTATTTTGACACTAACAAAGCAACCATTAGACCAGACGCTGCAGAAGAATTAAATAAAGTCTTAGCGTATATGGTAGATTTTCCTGAAGTAAAAATAGAAATACGCTCGCATACAGATAGTCGTGGTAGAGATAGTTATAATCTAGAATTATCTGACCGTAGAGCAAAATCTACAGGGCAATATTTAATTGATAATGGTATTGCTCCAGAGCGCATAACAGCTGAAGGTTTTGGCGAAAAAAAATTGTTAAACCGTTGTGCTAATGGTGTTCAATGTTCAAAAGAAGAACATGAACTTAATAGACGATCAGAATTTATAATAGTTCAATAAAAAAAGCCCCTTTAAAAGGAGCTTTAGGGACGTTTTTCACTTACCTAAATTCATATAATCTTGCCAAATGACCAGAACATATTTTTCCTTACCGTTTATGGTCTTTTCTAAGAAACCAAACTCATAAACAAAGTGGTACACTTCATTTTTATGGTTTTTCCATTGATGGGTATAAAAACGCGAATCAAAACCAGCTTTTACAAGCTCTGATTTTCTCAATGTGGTAAAACCAGACTTGTTGTAATATTTTAGAATTTTTCTATTGGTGCGTAATTGTTTTTCAACCTTTAAATAAAACGTTTCTTCTGTTTGACGTTTTTCATATTGGTTAATGCTTTTACATTTTAAGCTACAATATTTTTTATCTGCCCTACCCTTTATAGTATCACCACATACGGGACATTTTCTGTTTGTAAACATTTGTTGTCGTTTGTAGTCGGATATTAAGCGTATAAATTACTATTTAATTTCTTTTTTTTAATGAGATTGCCTAAAAATTCACCTTATGTTTCAAGGAAGAAGTATAACACTTAAGCACTTATTTATTGATGGCATTAGGCAAATCGGCCTTCAATTTAAATCTGATAAGGTTACTCAGGCTTTATTAGAAGGAATGTCAAATGTTAACTGGTCTACTGATTTTGCGATGTTTTATATTGAAAACAATAAAGCAAACCTTGAGCTGATTTTTGAAACCTTTAAAGGAGAGGTTTGGATTAATGGCAATTATTTCTTTGATGAAAACTTTGAAATGAATGCAGAGGGGCCTAAAAATATAACTTGGTATAGAAATCGAAAACTTAAGAAGAATTATAAAAGATGTCCGGAAGCGTATTTAGATAAATTAGAATTAAGAAAGTACGCCGACAATACTGTTAAAACCTATGTTCATCATTTTGAAACCTTTATCAACCATTTCTCAAACATTGACCCGCAAGAAATCTCTGAATTAGAAATTAGAGACTACTTAAAACACATTATTCAAAAAGGGTTCTCCAATTCATATATTAATCAGTCTGTAAATAGTATTAAATTTTATTATGAGGTTGTCATGGGTATGCCCAACAGATTTTATGCCATAGAAAGGCCAAGAAAACAAACGCAACTACCTAGGGTACTTTCTAAAGAAGAAATTGTTAACCTAATAACGAACACTAATAATTTAAAGCATAAGTGTATAGTATCATTATTATATGCTGCAGGATTAAGAAGAAGCGAATTATTACAGCTCAAGATTGATGATATTGATAGTAAACGAATGTTGATAAGTGTAAGAGGTGCTAAAGGCAATAAAGATAGAATGACGGTACTTAGTCCTACGCTTTTAAACGATTTAAGGAAGTATTTTAAAGCTTACAGACCTAAGAATTATTTGTTTGAAGGGCCTTACGGCAGACCTTACAGTGCTTCTAGTGTTGTCAAAATTATTAGAAATGCAGCTTTAAAGGCAGGAATTCAAAAAAAGGTTACGCCCCATATGTTAAGACATAGTTTTGCCACCCACTTATTAGAAACAGGAACCGATATTAGGCATATTCAAATACTTTTGGGCCATAATTCTACCAAAACAACCGAAATATATACTCATGTGGCGGAAAGTTCATTTAAAGAGGTTCGAGATCTCTTATCTTAGTTCCACATATAAAACATATATAGATCATGATCTATATCCCTACGTTAGCCACAATTTTGATTAAATGAATAAATTGGATTATAGTGTATCCTTAAGGGCAAAAGGCCTTGGGTCGGAGGATATAAAAAACAAAATGAAAGAGAAGGGATTTGATGATTCTGAAATACAGTACTATTTAAAAAAATCGGATGAAATCTTTCTAAAACAATCAATTAACTACAAGGGACTAAGACCTAAAAGGAAAAATAGCATGAAGATGATAGCTCTTGGACTTAGTCTGATACTATTAGTTAGCGTGTTTTTTGGATATGCAAAAATAGGCCTCTTGGGACTATTCATTGTTTGGAGTTTGGTCGGATACACCTCCTACAGGTGATAAATTTTAAGTAATTTAAATCATGGAGGCCGTGAAAAAAATAAAAAAACAGTGGCTAACAAAGAACTGAGTTAAAAAACAAGTTCTTTTAAGTTAATCTGGACACATAATTTTCATCATAGGGTATCCCTGATTTTGCAATGGCAAATGCTTGTTTTAAAAGTTTGTTGGACACTGCTATCAA
>NZ_JACJUK010000006.1 GCF_014235875.1 Croceivirga lutea
TCGGCTGCGATAGTTACGCCTGTTAGTCCGCCATCATTGGTTACCGTTATTGCGATTTCTGAATCGGTTACCGCTACTCCATTTAAGGTATCGTTGGTAGTTACATCACCGGCATCGCCGCCTGTATACCCATTTACACTTGATAATTCTGCTGGTGTGGTATCGTCTACGGCATCGATTATAGCTGCATCTACCGTTACGGTTGCAGTGGCTGTATCACAATTCGTCGGATTTAAGTTTTCACAGATTTGATATACTACGGCATAGCTTCCTGCTGGGGTACCTGCGGGTACACTCAAAGTTCCGTCGGCTGCGATAGTTACCCCTGTTAGTCCGCCATCATTGGTTACTGAAATTGTTATCTCAGCATCGGTTACCGCTACGCCATTCAACGTATCGTTGGTAGTTACATCACCGGCATCACCGCCTGTATACCCATTTACACTTGATAGTTCTGCTGGAGTGGCATCATCCACAGCATCGATTACCGCTGCATCTACCGTTACGGTTGCAGTGGCTGTATCACAATTTGTTGGATTTAAGTTTTCACAGATTTGGTATACTACGGCATAGCTTCCAGCTGGGGTACCTGCTGGTACACTTAAGGTGCCGTCTGCTCCGATAGTTACGCCTGTTAATCCGCCATCGTTCGTTACTGAAATGGTAATTTCCGAATCGGTTACGGCTACTCCATTTAAGGTATCGTTGGTAGTTACATCACCGGCATCACCGCCTGTATACCCATTTACACTTGATAGGTCTGCTGGAGTGGCATCATCCACAGCATCGATTACCGCTGCATCTACCGTTACGCTTGCAGTGGCCGTATCACAATTCGTTGGATTTAAGTTTTCACAGATTTGATATACTACAGCATAGCTTCCGGCTGGAGTACCTGCGGGTACACTTAAAGTGCCATCGGCTGCGATAGTTACGCCTGTTAGTCCGCCATCATTGGTTACTAAAATGGTTATCTCTGAATCGGTTACAGCTACTCCATTTAAGGTATCGTTGGTAGTTACATCACCGGCATCACCGCCTGTATAGCCATTTACACTTGATAATTCTGCTGGAGTGGTATCGTCAATTGCATCAATCACAGCTGCATCTACCGTTACGGTTGCTGTGGCTGTATCACAATTTGTTGGATTTAAGTTTTCACAGATTTGGTATACTACGGCATAGCTTCCGGCTGAGGTACCTGCTGGTACACTCAAAGTGCCATCGGCTGCGATAGTTACGCCTGTTAGTCCGCCATCATTGGTTACCGTTATTGCGATTTCTGAATCGGTTACCGCTACTCCATTTAAGGTATCGTTGGTAGTTACATCACCGGCATCGCCGCCTGTATACCCATTTACACTTGATAATTCTGCTGGTGTGGTATCGTCTACGGCATCGATTATAGCTGCATCTACCGTTACGGTTGCAGTGGCTGTATCACAATTCGTCGGATTTAAGTTTTCACAGATTTGATATACTACGGCATAGCTTCCTGCTGGGGTACCTGCGGGTACACTCAAAGTTCCGTCGGCTGCGATAGTTACCCCTGTTAGTCCGCCATCATTGGTTACTGAAATTGTTATCTCAGCATCGGTTACCGCTACGCCATTCAACGTATCGTTGGTAGTTACATCACCGGCATCACCGCCTGTATACCCATTTACACTTGATAGTTCTGCTGGAGTGGCATCATCCACAGCATCGATTACCGCTGCATCTACCGTTACCGTTGCAGTGGCTGTATCGCAATTGGTCGGATTTAAATTTTCACAGATTTGATATACTACGGCATAGCTTCCGGCTGGGGTACCTGCGGGTACACTCAAAGTTCCATCGGCTGCGATAGTTACCCCTGTTAGTCCGCCATCATTGGTTACTGAAATTGTTATCTCTGAATCGGTTACAGCTACTCCATTTAAGGTATCGTTTGTGGTTACATCACCGGCATCACCACCTGTATAGCCATTTACACTTGATAGTTCTGCTGGAGTGGTATCATCCACAGCATCGATTACCGCTGCATCTACCGTTACGGTTGCAGTGGCTGTATCGCAATTTGTTGGATTTAAATTTTCACAGATTTGATATACTACGGCATAGCTTCCGGCTGGGGTACCTGCGGGTACACTCAAAGTGCCATCCGCTGCGATAGTTACGCCTGTTAATCCGCCATCATTGGTTACTGAAATTGTTATCTCTGAATCGGTTACCGCTACTCCATTTAAGGTATCGTTGGTAGTTACATCACCAGCATCACCGCCTGTATAGCCATTTACTGAACTTAGTTCCGCCGGAGTGGCATCATCCACAGCATCGATTACCGCTGCATCTACCGTTACAGTTGCTGTGGCCGTATCACAATTCGTGGGGTTTAAGTTTTCACAGATTTGATATACTACGGCATAGCTTCCGGCTGGGGTACCTGCGGGTACACTCAAAGTTCCGTCGGCTGCGATAGTTACGCCTGTTAGTCCGCCATCGTTGGTTACCGTTATTGCGATTTCAGAATCGGTTACCGCTACACCATTTAAGGTATCGTTGGTAGTTACATCACCGGCATCACCGCCTGTATACCCATTTACACTTGATAATTCTGCTGGTGTGGCATCATCCACAGCATCGATTACCGCTGCATCTACCGTTACGCTTGCAGTGGCCGTATCACAATTCGTTGGATTTAAGTTTTCACAGATTTGATATACTACGGCATAGCTTCCGGCTGGGGTGCCTGCTGGTACACTTAAGGTTCCGTCTGCTGCGATAGCTACGCCTGTCAATCCACCATCATTGGTTACGGTAATTGCGATTTCGGAATCGGTTACCGCTACACCATTCAAGGTATCGTTGGTGGTTACATCACCGGCATCGCCGCCTGTATAGCCATTTACTGAACTTAGTTCTGCTGGAGTAGCATCTGCTGTCGCATCGATTACCGCTGCGTCTACCGTTACGGTTGCTGTGGCTGTATCGCAATTGGTCGGATTTAAATTTTCACAGATTTGATATACTACGGCATAGCTTCCGGCTGGGGTACCTGCGGGTACAGATAAAGTTCCATCGGCTGCGATAGTTACCCCTGTTAGTCCGCCATTGTTGGTTACTGAAATTGTTATCTCAGCATCATTGACGGGATTTCCATCACTAGTATCGTTCGCAGTTACATCTCCTGCATTCCCACCAGCGTATCCGTTTACACTTGCCAAATCGGCTGGGGTAGCATCACTATTAGCTACCAAAACCATTGGAATTGCATTACATGATGAAGGCGCCGTACCCGCATTAGACTCATTAAAAGTACAGCCTACCTCCGCGGAGAATGTAGCTGTTAAATCAATTGGCCCACCATCAGCAGCAAATTGCACATTCGTAAATGTGTGCGGAGATGTTAATCCTGCAACCGAAACGGATGCTGTACCATCGCCTGTTAAATCTAATGTTCCTGTAGTAGGTGCACCTACAAAACTTACAGTAACATCCGCTGTAAAAAAGTCGTCTGAGGCAGTAGTTGGAGTTCCATTATCATTGCAAGTAGATAGATTTGAAGTGGCTATAGCTGAAATATTACAGGCTTCAGAAGCTGAAATCTGATTAACGAACACCCCTGAATCTAAAGAGGCATCCCCTGTATCGGCAAGAGCCATTTTAAATCGGTAGGTATTGCCTGGAACTAGTCCGGCAAAAGTACCTGTAAATTCATTAGTCAAACCATTATATTCGGTTACCACTGTAAATGGTCCTGAATTTGTATTACAAGCACCAGGTCCTGGTGGTGTTACAATATCATGTCCATTATTGATAAAGTGTACGGTTTGACTTAAATCTGCTGGTGCAGGAAAAGAAGGTTGATTACAACCTAAATATCCCCCATTAACACTATTTACTGCTACCGCATTACTCGTACCTGGTACAATAGCAATGTTTTGAGTTCCAGTAATTCCCGGTCCGGAAATAAAAAAACCAAAAATGTCATTAAAAACTGTTCCCACATAATCAGGATACTCATCAGAGCCAAATTGATAAGTGACTTGTAAATCTTCAAATCCAGGGTCTATAGTAACGTCAAATGAAAATACAATTACATCAAAATTAGCGGTGGCATCAATGGCAACTATATCAGAATCATTATAATTTACAGGCCCCGGTGCGTCAACTGTTGCCTGTACACCACTGTTGTTCGGAAAAGCAGCTGTACCGTTAGGTCCAAATGCTTGTGCCATACTTCCTGTGGTTAATGCTACCCCTGCATCAATTTGAAAATTCCCTCCGGTAACACCATTAGAAAAAATACCAATTTGAGTAGCCCTATCCCCTGCTTCTAAGGTTGGATTACTTAAGGTTACACCCGGTCCATCTAATTGGTTTAGCAAATCAGTATTACTAGAACCGGCTGTAAATGTTGCTTGACCGTATACTAATACGCCGCAGCATAAGAATAAAAGTGTTAGCGCGGGTTTAGAGAAGAATCGTTTATAGATTTTCATAATGGTTTTATAGTTAAAGTGGCTATTTGTTTATAAATTTTTATTGCGAGAATTTTATTTTTATACAGCTTCTAGTTGTTCCGCAAAAACTTAGTGTAAGTGTATTTGGGGGTGTTTTTAGAAGTGTTAAGTTTATTTAATTCTACAGCTATTTCCTATATCTACTATGATATTTCAAATGTATCTTACCCCATTAGATTCCTTTTACTAATTGTTGTGAAGCCTAGCAGAAATGTTGTAAATCATTACAAAACACGATATGAGCTACTTTTGTATTTGTAATCTTTTTCTTTCAGTCTTGCGAATCTACTCTAAACGCCTCAAAACCTTGATATTAGAGGGATAACCACCGTTTATCTATCGCTATTAGTGCACTAAATGAAGATTAACTGACAAATTAATGCATTTAAGAGCACGCTGCCACTATCGATAAATGGCAGGCAAAATGTTGAGAAATAATCAATTTCGATGAATGGTTACTTCTGAAGCGACGAACGGTATTTTAAAGAAAATAACACCGCATATACATCTTCAAAAGTATCGCTATTGTCCATAGCTAAAGAAAGGCCAGCACTGATTTCTGTACTTAATTGGTAACGACTTTCCAGATAGGCGTGTAGTACCGTTTCGGCAGCTAAATTGGTTAACGGACTTTCAGGAAAATATGGATTTAATCTCGTGCCTTGATTTTCGGCATAAGAGAATAACCCCTTAAATGAAATTTTATCAGTGGCTGCATAGGCTCCAAAATGATGCGCTTGTACTAAATTATTTACAATTCCCCTACCATCAGGTCTTGGTAACATAAAAGGTAATCCAATTGTTTTTCCATGATAGGTCCAACCTGAAACATACTTCCCGTTGTTAAAATAATTATCTCCTCCTCTATTTTCAGCAAAACCACTTTGATTATTGGTTTGCACATATTCGTACAACAAACCTTTAACAAAGTTATTGTTAGGCAACCCTAAAAACACCCCCCAAACCCCATCTGGAAAAGCGGCAAACTCTCGTCCAGAGCTATCTTCAAACAGATTCTGGTGATACAATTCTAAATTCAAATGTTCAAATTGTTTTTTGTAGTGTAAATGGTACGACCCAATATGATTACCCACGGCATTAGCTTGGTCTGCAACTCGAGCAGTTTCTCCTCCTTGTTTGCCTACAAAAACGCGCCAATAATCTACCAAAGCGGCCGGTTCTTTACCGTCGGGTGAGGTACCTCCCCATTGCGCGTAGTGGTATACCCCAGCAGTCAACGACGCTTTGGGTGTAAACGTCCATTTAAAACTTAGATTTTTATGATGTACCATAGTATTTTCTACTACACGGTCATCTGTCAACCAATAATTAGCAATTCCGGCTTGTATACCGAGCCAATCCCATATTTTTCCAAAACTGGTCATTTGAACGCTTACCCCTGGTAAAGCTCGAGCATTATTACTTCGTAAAATATCACCATTAGTGCTCGATAGGCCAAGTAACCGTTCTTCATCGGGTTTTGCCCCTGCTACAAAAGCTACTCTGTTTAATTGTAGCGCTGCATAGGCGGTATTTAATCGGGGTTGGGTACTGAGTAACGGACTATAATCTAAGAAGGTTTCCAGTCCAAAACTATAGCTATTTTTTTCTGTGTATTGTTTTTGGTAGTTACCGCCTACTACGGCTAAAAAATCAGTGTTCGCGCTAATTCGTCCTTGGGTGATATTTTGTTGATAGAACGGATTTTGCCCTTCGCCAGCAATGCCTAACAACTCCCCATAAACCGTGTATGACTCCTGTGCTTGGGTGAGCATTAGACTACAAACCGCAAAAAAGCTCAAAAAGAAAGTAGGTAACCGTTGGTTGTTCATTGGTCTTGAGTGTTCAAAAAACTTAGAACGAAGATACTAAGCTTCACCCAATTTTAACCCGAATTATGCATTAGAAAATTTATTACCACTTGGTGTTCATTTGGATAAAAATTTATCAAATCGAGTGAATTTCCGTTAGTCGAGCATAGCCGAAACCAGGAAATTTATATTCAGAATGAGCATTGTTGCGGCAAAAACTTGTTCTTGATACTTTCCCATTTTGGGACAACTCAAACAGACAGTTTTTCAGTTACCATTCATTCGAAACGCACCACGGGTCATTACTAGTTAATCGTATTCGGGCTCAAAGTCTAAATAGCCCGTATAATAACGATGACGCTTTGCTATTTTATAGGTAATTCCCCCCAAAACAGCATAGGTGTTCGAAAAATTCATTCCATCAAAATCGCCAGCTGTAGTCAGATGCAATTTTAAATTGGTATTCCAATGGTAGGTGCCTCCCAATTGCAAATAGGCTACTTTTTGGGTATCTACAAACCGTTCTCTCGATAAGCCTTCGTTCGTAGCAAAACTAGCCATAGCTCTTAATTGTAGTCCACCCGATTCGCCCATCACTCCAAAATGATGCGCTTTTACCATATTATTAGCTATACCTACACCATCTGCATTGGGGCGTATAAAAGGGATGCCGATAGTTCTGCCATAATGCGTCCAACCCGATTGGTATACCGTACTATTAAAATAATCGTCGTGTCCGCGTTCTGGGCGCACTCCACTTTGCCAATTGGTTTGTACATATTCATACAACACACCTTTAAGTACTGATTTTGAAGGCAATTGCCAAAACACCCCCCATAATCCGTCAGGAAACGTATGTCCTTCTCTACCTGAACTATCTTCAAACAACGATTGGTAATAGACATCAAAAGCACTGCCTTTTAACTGTTGGTGGTAAGCAATGCGGTAAGACCCTAAATGATTACCTGTACGTTCTTCCCCAGGAGCAAGTACTGTACCTTCACCATTTTTAATAAATAATACATCTGTAAATGCCCCTAAACCACCCGGTAAATTGCCCTGTGATTCTGAGGTTCCACCCCACTGTGCATAGTGATGCGCCCCTAAAGTTAAACGCGCATTCGGATTCAGTTTAAAAGTGAATTCTAGATTTTTATGATGTACCATAGCACCGTCTACAAATCGGTCATCAGTATGCCAATAGTTCGCAAAACCACCGCTCACGCCAAACCAAGTATTTAGGTAAATGGGTTTTGATGTAAAGATTTCCAAACCGGGCATTGGTCGGGCATTGTTACTCCATAAAATATCACCATTGGTGCTCGATAAGCCTAGGTATTTTTCTTTTCGTGGTCGTGCGCCCGCTGCTATACTCACCTCATCCCAGTCTAATTGGGCAAAATAAGTGCTAAAACGTGGGATTAATTGTTGTTGGGAATCAAAATCGATAAACGAGGATATGCCCACCTTTAAAAAGCGACCTTCAGTTAAAAATTGATTGTAATTGTATTGTAAAATAGAGAGGGCATCAGTATCGTTAGAACGTTGCCCTAAGGTATTGGCTGCTGTCCAAAACGGATTTTGCAATTTGGCTGCAATTGCCGATTGTTCAAAAGAACCGCGGTGACGGTATTGTGCTGAGCTTAATCCCATTCCGAATAGGAACACTAAAATAAATAGGTTGTAGGTTCTCAATGGTATGGTTTCTAGTTTTTTTCGTGTTTTAAATTTTTGCATTGGTTGTAGATTTGGACAACCTAGTAACGTTATTAGTTTGTAGTAATTATCCTACTTTTTATTTTTTAGATGTACAGCACAATGTATAGTCATTTCTGGGGGTGAAATTCTAAATTGTCGTGGTAAAACGCCTTTTTACTACGTACTGGTTTTACTTACGACTTGTTTTCATTTTTAGATGTTTTAAACGATGTAGTTCATCGAAAAATCAGCCGCAAAATTATTGGGAATTGTAGGTCGTTAGTCGAGGGGGTTAAGGTTTTATGAGGAAGATATTAACAGAGGGAATACGAAAAAATACGTTTAAATTTTAGATTTCTCAATTGTACTTAGACCTACTCATTTCGAAATGACTAATTAACTACTCCTTGTCATTTCGAACCGAAATAGAATGGAGTGTGAGAAATCTAAATATTAGAAAACTTCGCTGTTTAAAAAGTCCCACTTTGGATTGAATTCGTTGATTAGATTTTCCTTTTTTTCTCTTCTCCATTTTTTAAGTTCCTTTTCTCTTAAAATTGCTAAAGGCATAGAATCGAAAATTTCATAATAAATCAGATAGACACAATTGTATTTACCCGCAAAACTATTTTTACCATTTAAACTATCAAACTCATGCTGTGATAATCGTTGTTGTAAATTACCTGTTACTCCAACGTACAAAGTAGTCTTATTTTTATTCGTTAAAATATAAACATAGTAACACTTAGACATGCTCAAATATAAAAATAGGATTTCTCAATCGCAGCTAAGGCTACTCATTTCGAAATGACTAATTAACTACTTACTGGCATTTAGAACCGGAAGAAAATGTAGCTTGAGAAATAACTCGAAAACTAAGAAAAAACACGTTTGAACCAGGACTCTTTTTTGGCATCTTGAGCATAGCCATACCCATAACCATAGTTATACCCATAGCTTTTGGTATAACTCGGTTTAACATCATTAAGCACAAAGGCCATGTTGGCAATTTTGCCCGTTTTTTGAAGATTTTCGATATGTTCAAGCAAGCGCTTTTCAGTATATTCCGCACGTACTACATACAGCGTTACATCGGCATGCTCCGCAATCAGCATAGTATCTGTCACCAATACGGTTGGTGCGGTATCTACTACGATAATATCAAATTCTTTTTTAGCCTCTTCTAGTAATTGTTTGTAGCGTTTACCCGCCAATAATTGTGGTGGATTCGGTGGTATTTTACCACTACTCAACACCTTTAATTCTGGGTATTCTTCTGATGGGCTTTGCAAATAGCCTGTCCAGAATTCACTTTCGTTACTTAGCAATTCAGATAGCCCATGGTCATTACGGTCAAACTCAAAATGCTTGTGTAATTGCGGGTTTCGTAAATCGGCCCCTATTAACAATACTTTTTTACCCAAGCCCGCATAAGCCATAGCAGCTTGTACGGCCATCATGGTTTTACCTTCCCCTTTTACCGAAGAGGTAGAATACAACACCTTGCCGTTATCTCCACTTTTGAGCAAGAAATTTAAGTTGGTTCCCATTATGCGGAAACTCTCCCCTAATCGGCTACGTTCTTTTACTTGTTCGGTGGTTTTACCTTCTGGGATAAACGGTATTTCTGCTACTACAGGCGTTTCTGGTAAGGCCTTTTCCAAATCGTTACGCGAGTGTATTTTGGTATCTAACGAAAATCGCAAATACAACAACAAAAAAGGTAGCAATAATCCTGTTAAGCCTGCTACCCCAAACACCATCATTTTTTTAGGTGAAGACGGTATTTTACTGGTTAAGGCATAGTCAATTACTTTTATAGAGGGCGTAGTTACGGCAAAATTTATCGCTGCTTCTTCACGCTTTTCTAACAAGACCAAAAACAGGTTTTCTTTGAGGTTTTGTTGGCGCTCAATAGACCGTAAGGCACGTTCTTTTTCGGGTAGGGCAGAATACCTACTTGTACTTATAGCTCGGTCTTGTCGCAAATCTCGCAAGGTAGTACGCAACTGCGACATATAAATGTTTAACGACTTGGTAATGTTGGTTAAGCGACGTGACAATTGTTCGTTTATCGATAACAAAGCTGGATTGCGCTCGCCCATATTGGGTAGCATTTTTTCGCGATCCAGAACTAACTCATTATACCCAGCTACCAACGTATTTAAGTTCATATTTTCTAACCCCACATTAGCTGGCAACAACCCATAATCCACCTGACCTTTTACGGCATCTTGCATCATCTCGGTAATAGATACCTGGGTTTCCAGTTTAGATACCTCAGCTTCGGTTTCTGATTTACGTTGTAAGGTAAGGCCCGCATCCGCTTCTATATAAGCGAGTTGATTGTCTTCCTTATAGGTTTGTTTGCCCGATTCTATACTATCCAATTCTTGGGTGAGGTATACAAAACGGTCATCAATAAAATCTAAAGTACGTTGCGATACCAATTGGCGGTCCAATATACCATCTTCATTAAACTTATCAATCAACGTATTGATAATGGCTTCTGAACGTTCTAAACTCTCTCCGCTTAAGCTCAAGGCTAGAATATCGCTTTCTTTATCCGTAGGCTGTACCTGAATATCTTTAGATAACTGTAAAATGGTTTGATGCTTATCTTTTAAGGTAAAGCGATAGTCTAAATTTCTATAATTACTTTGCCAAACATCATCTACAAAACGTATCGTAAATGGTAATTCCTCAGAAGTATCTAAACTTTCATAGGGTACGTTGTACGTTTTTTCATCTTCTGAAGTTATTTTAAAACCCTCCTCATTAAGAATTACTTCGTAAGAACCCAAATTAGAGGTGCTATCTGCAATGGACTTTTTTTCTACCATAAATGGTACGCGCCATACTTGCGTGGTTTTTACATCACCTACATGAAAATAATCTATATCGAGTTGCAAGGCATCTACCACCTGAGTTAAAATTCGATAGGACTTTAATACCTGAATTTCGTTTTCAAGATTTACTTGAGATTTCCCCGTTAATAAAGAAGTTGGGTCTAACGCCAATAAATTTTCTTCGTCCTCCTTTAAAATTTTAATTTTGGCTTGACTGTCATAAATAATAGGTGCATAGCGCATATAGAGTACCGCAAGTGCTCCACAGATAAGAACCCCCAGTATAAACCAATACCAGTACTTGAGGTATTTTCCTATAAATTCTTTAAGATTAAAATTATCTTCTTCTGCGTCAAGTATAACTTGATAGGGAGCTTCTTTCATGATAGTGTTCTAACGCGTATTCGGGTTGGTACAAAAATAGACTATAATTGTTTTTGTAGGAAACTTCTAATTTTAGAGCTATTTATGAATACAATTCTAGCAATTTTCCTACAATTCTCGGGGCGGTTTTACCATCCCACAACGGAATATCCCCTCCTTTTTTCCATTCTCCTTTTTGCAGTTTTTCTAAGTACGGACCTATATTCTCCGGATTGGTACCTACCAATTCGTTAGTGCCCATGGTAATAGTTTCGGGTCTTTCGGTATTGTCTCTAATGGTTAGACAGGGTACCCCCATAACAGTAGTTTCTTCAGTGATACCGCCAGAATCTGTAATTACTGCTTTGGCATTTTTCACCAAATAATTAAATCGCAAATAGGATAACGGTTCAACATAATGCAACTGCTCATAACGTATTCCCAATTGCTGTAAGGTTTTTGCTGTTCTTGGGTGCACTGGAAAAACTACGGGTTGACCCTGAGTTCCTTCCATTATCGCCGCCATCAAATCTTTTAATTTTTGCTCTTCATCAACATTAGCAGGTCTGTGAAGGGTAAGTACAAAATAGGATTTTGGCATCAAGGGTTCCCCAGCGATTGCTAACTCTGGGTCCACCAAACGGTCCATATTTGCTAGTAAGGTATCAATCATGGTGTTCCCCACAAAATGAATACGTTCTTCCTCCACTCCATTCTTACGCAAGTTTTCGTTAGCAATTTCTGAAGTGGTAAAAAAATGGTCGGTAATACTATCTGTAACCATACGGTTAATTTCCTCTGGCATACTCAAATCCCAAGAACGAATGCCTGCTTCTACATGCACCACCGCAACCTGTAGTTTTTTTGCCGTAATGCTGCACGCCATAGTAGAGGTTACATCACCCACTACCAATACCACATCTGTAGGATTTTTAAGTAATTCTTGTTCAAAACGCACCATTATATTTGCGGTTTGTTCTGCTTGCGTACCCCCACCCGCTTCTAAATTGGCATGTGGTTCCGGAATGCCCAATTCTTCAAAGAATGAACCCGACATTTTTTTATCGTAATGTTGACCGGTATGCACCAATCGAAACTCAATAGGTTTTCCTACATCTTTTGCCGCGTTGATTGCATTAATAATGGGTGCAATTTTCATAAAGTTTGGGCGTGCCCCTGCAACTAAGGTAATTTTCATAGTAGTTTTAAACTGTTTTTAAGGTGGTTAGCATGGCAGCCGCAATTTTTTTACGGTCAAAATCTAAAGCCAATGTTTTTACACCTTTTTGTAAGTTATCGTAATTCTGGGGGATTCTAATTTTATGCACTGCTTTGCTAAAGGCAGATGCATTTTCGGGTTCGTAACAAACCCCTGCCTTGTAGTACTCAATAATACCTTTGGTTTCGCCTTCTAATCCTAGTAAAATAGGTTTTTCCATGGCGGCGGCCTCAAAAATCTTAGAAGGTATAACTGTTAAAAAGGTATCGCTCTTTTTTAAATTTACCAGAGCTACATCCATTATACTTAAATAATCTACCACTTCTTTTTTAGGAACGGAGTCTACAAATACTGCATTTTTCAATTGTAAACGTGCTGCCTGTTCTAGCAGTGCTCCTTTTTTAGCACCATCACCAATAAACAAAAAAGCCATATCTGGATGAGAATTTTCAAAGGGTTTTATGGCTTCTAAAATAAAATCTAAACCATGGGCCATACCATGCGTACCTATATAGGCTAACACAAATTTGCCCTTTAACTTATGCTTTTGAAGTAGGGTTTCATTTTTAGGCTGGGGTACAAAAAGTTCTAAGTTTGCTCCATTTTTGTGCACCGAAATCTTATCGGGAGTAATTCCTCTAGCAGCTATTTTCTTTTTAAAGGTATCTGTTACCACAACAATATGGTTGGCATTTTGATATAACCGCTTTTCTACCCATTCAAAAAACTGAATTGCCTTCCCTTTTTTCATGGCACCTACGGCAATAATAGACTCTGGCCATAGGTCACGCACTTCCATCACCCACTTTTTTCGTCTAAAAAAAGCTAACCATCTACCAGCAACTGCCGTAAAAAATTGTGGTGAGGTAGCTATTATCAAATCGGTTTTAACAAATAAACCCGCAAAAAATGCCAT
The DNA here is from genome assembly GCF_014235875.1 of Croceivirga lutea. Taxonomy (GTDB): domain Bacteria; phylum Bacteroidota; class Bacteroidia; order Flavobacteriales; family Flavobacteriaceae; genus Croceivirga; species Croceivirga lutea. The sequence continues at coordinate 13,362 of NZ_JACJUK010000006.1, forward strand.
TACTGCAAAACTGATATAATCTAAAATACGTTTTACAAATCCTGAATTTGCTGTGATATACGTCCAAACGCGAATCACTTTAATGCCATCAATTACTTCTGTTTGGTACAGTTTGTTTTGGTAACCCTCATATACCTTACCTTTTGGAAAATTGGGAGCACAAGTAATGACAGTAACTTGCACGCCAGATTTCACCCAATGTTTACAGTGTTCATAGGTTCTATTAGCGGGAGCATTAACTTCTGGGGGGAAATTGTCTGAGAGGAATAAAATTCTCAAGGTATGCTGATATTTTAAGTAATTCTAGGGTAAATTTTTACCCGATATGTATGCACAAAACTAAGCGTTATTTTTTGAGCAGGAATACGTTTATTGTATTCTTCTGCAAATTCATAGGAATTTAACGCTAGCTTCTCAATTCCTTCAAATTCAAAGCATAGGTTTTGCGTTAAAACTAAATTGTTTTTAATAATAGGCTTGCAATTGGGGTGAAAATGAAAATGACTTTTCGTTTTTAAACTACCAGCTACTAGCTCATCTTCTAAGTAAAGTATGTTATCTACCAAGCGTACTGTTCTTGTATGCCATTTTTCATAGCCATTGTGGGAGGCTTTCAGCTGTTCTGCAGCACTTTTTAAATAGGTGACTTTAGCGCGTTTACCTACTCTAAAACCATCCCAAACCGCGGAAGAATTTTCTCCATTTACCGTAACCGTATTATGTGCACTGGTTGAACGCTCCCTTTGTCTACGTTCATTTTTTTCATAGGTGCTAGTTCCTGTATCTACCAAAATGGGTTGTCCTTGGTAGTGTAGTAATAGGTGTAAGGTATCTGCATGGGCATGTCCTGGCTGATATGTTGGGCTAATTTGTGTAGCTTTTAAGACTACCTCAAAATGGGTGTTTTCTAATTTACGGTAGCCACTTTCGCCTAAAACTGTTTCTGAAGCAGAAATTCCTAATTGTTGCGCATATTCCACCAATTGTTCTGTTGTTGGCGCAATACCATTGGCAGCATCATTTACCAAAGGTATACTGCCATCTGCCCAGCTTATAGCTTTTAACCAACCCAACATGGCTACAGCTTTCTCTTTTAGAAAAGTAGCCATATGTTCATCTAGCTGGTTTACCGAAACCAATTGGTAACTATCTAAAACTCGATGTACTAAAATTTGATGGTACATGGGACTGAGTTCATAATGTGCGCCATCTGAAAGGATTTGTTTCTGTAGCTCCTTTTTAACAATTTGATTCCCTTTTTTAAGCAATTTTTCATCCTGAAAATAATGCCCGCCAAACACTAAGGCAAAACCGTTTTCTAATAAATGATTGGCCAATAAATGGTATTCTAATTGGTCCAATAATCGGTAAAAATCTTGATACAACAGTGTTGCTAACTCAGGGTCTAAGATTTTGGTACGAGCACTATATTTAATCCAATTGATACCTCGTAATGAGATGGGATACGGCTCAATACCATCTTTACGAATAGCGGCTGCTGTTTTATAACTAGCTAATAATTCTTGGGCGTCAGCATCTGAAATTTTGGACTGATTCAAAAAATCGAAATAGTTGAGATTGTAGGTCCAAAGTTTACCATGTTGGTCATAGTTCCAATCTAGTTGAGAAAACTGTTCTTTTAAATTTAAAAATTGAAAGGTTTTATTGCCTAAATACGTGGTAGGCGCAGGTATGTTGTAGGGCCATTGGAATTTGGTCTGGGTTTTGGGTTGTTGGTTGTATTTTTTAGCTGGCAACATTCGTCGTAGACGGTAATACAACTGATACCCCACCTGTATGGGTTTTAAGTGGCGTAGGGTGTGGTAGTATGTTAGTAGCTTTTGTAGCATTTGGGTTTTTAGCCTTATCCCTCTTTAATTAATTTTCTTTTTTATTGTCAATCCCTCCGTCTAGCTACGCTAGACACCTCCCTTCTCTAAAGGGAGGAGTTTGAATGGATACTTTTCTTACCACCCTTTCCGTCTCCCTATACTCGAGAGCCACCTTTCCCTAATCAGGGAAAGGAGTTTAATTCGTTGTAAAATTAGCTTCAATTTCAGCTAATACTGAACTTAAGTGTTTAAAAACCATTTCATTTTCAAATCGTATTACGGTAATCCCTAATGACGCTATGAATTCGGTACGCTTTTCGTCATAGGCTTCTGCTACTGGATTATTATGTACCTCTCCATCTAATTCAATTACCAGCTTTTCTGAAGCGCAGTAAAAATCAACAATATAAGTTCCTATGCTGTGTTGCTTTTGAAATCGTTTTCCTCCTAATTGCTTTGCTTTAAGATGTTTCCATAAAAATGCCTCTGCTGGAGTTAGGTTCTTTCTTAATTCCTTGCGTTTTAAAAGCATCTCTTTTTTATTATGATTCCTTCTATTCACGTTACTATTTTATAGCATGTACAGAACAACTCCCCTCTTTAGAAAAGAGGGGTGGTTTTGCATAGCAAAAGCGGGGAGATTGATTCGCTTTATTTTCAATCCCTCCGTCTAGCTACGCTAGACACCTCCCTTCTCTAAAGGGAGGAGTTTGAATGGATACTACTCTTACCACCCTTTCCGTCTCCCGATGCTCGGGAGCCACGTTTCCCTAACTAGGGAAAGGAGTTTGTTGTGGTTTTGCATAGCAAAAGCGGGGAGATTGATTTATCTTAATTTTCAATCCCTCCGTCCAGCTGCGCTAGACACCTCCCTTCGCTAAAGGGAGGAGTTTAAATTGATACTTTTCTTACCACCCTTTCCGTCTCCCGATGCTCGGGAGCCACCTTTCCCTAACTAGGAAAGGAGTTGTTATGGTTTAGCATAGCAAAAGCGGGGAGATTGATTTATTTTAATTTTCAATCCCTCCGTCTAGCTGTGCTGGACACCTCCCTTCTCTAAAGGGAGGAGTTTTCTAAACTGCTACCCACTGCCCTGTTTTTAAGCTTTCTAGGGCTGCAAGGCTTGCTTTTGTGGTGTTGTACACTTCATCAAATCTAATGATTGCCTCACCTCCTTTTTGAAGGTAATCTACCACTAACTGAAATTGTTTTTTATGCCCCTTATCTTGTCTGGTTTTTTGCTTTTTAAAGCCTTTAAATCCATATCCTTTTAACACACGCCAATTGTCCATCACCAACGTACGTTCTTGGCTATATACCTCTACACGTTCTTTGCTGTAAGCTTTACTTCCGTTAGAAAAATAATTAATCACTGCATTGGTACCGTTTTCATATTTCAATACAATACTGGCATTATCTGTATTTTCTTCGGGTTGCGTACCCATTGCATTCATACACACTTCAACCACTTTACTATCGGCTAGGTAGGAACACAAATCAATATAATGGCAAGCTTCGCCTAGAATACGGCCGCCGCCAACTTGCATATCGTGCACCCAAACATCTGCCGGTATAAAACCAGCGTTCATGGTCGCAATAATGTTTTTAGGGCCTGACCCTACTAACTTTTTCATTTGGGTAGCCAAGGGTGCAAAACGCCTGTTAAAACCAACTACTACCATGTTACCTGTTGCTTCTTGCGCGTTTTTTATAGCTTCTAATTCTTCTTGGGTTAAGCACAACGGCTTTTCTACAAACACGTGTTTACCTGCTTCTAGCGCTTCTAAAGTCAATTGTGCATGTAGGTTATGGCGTGTGGTAATCAACACCATGTCTACTTCATCATCGGCCAAAAGGGCTTTATAATCACTACTGGCATTGGCAATGTTTCCCTTTTTTGCAAGGGTTTTGGCATTTAAACCACCGGCACTGGCTATGTATTTAACTTGAGCTTGAGCGCTATTTAGTGCAGGAATAATTGTGGAAGACGTAAAGTTACCTGCACCGATAATACCCAACACGCCTTTAGTTGCCGAAAACTGTTGCGAAGTCACTGCCACTTTAGCTGTTTGGTCAGCTTGCTCTGGATATTCTAAAATACTGGCAATACTACCCGCTTTGCGCATATCACCATAAATTTCTTCATAATTGGCTAGGGGAACACGTTCTGTGATGAGCGACTTTACCTTTAGCTGTTCGTGGCTAATAGCTTGCAAAACGGCTTCAAAATTGCGCTTTTCTGTCCAACGTACGTAACCTACAGGATAATCTTGCCCTTTTTGTTCGTAGTTATCGTCATAACGTCCTGGACCGTAGGAACAGGAAACTTGAAAGGTGAGTTCTTTATCAAAAAAGTCTGACCGTTGTAGGTTGAGTCCTATAACACCCACCAAGACAATGCGGCCTCGCTTTCTGCTCATTTGTGCCGCTTGGTGAATAACCTCATCAGATTTTGCTGATGCCGTAATAATTACCGCATCGGCACCTACCGCATTGGTGTGCTCTAAAACGGTTTTTACCGGGTCTGCCCCAGCTTTAGGATTAATAGTGGTAATCCCCTTTTCTTCGGCTAAGGCTAGCTTTTGTGGGTCAAAATCTATACCAATAACCTTACAACCGTTAGCTTGTAATAACTCTGCGGTGACCAAACCAATTAGCCCTAAACCAATGACTACAATGGTTTCGCCAAAAGTGGGATTGGTTAAGCGTATGCCTTGCAAACCAATAGCGCCAATAACGGTAAAGGCCGCTTCTTCATCAACAACGTTGTCTGGTATTTTAGCTACTAGGTTTTGAGGCACACACACAAACTCAGCATGGTGACCGTTAGAAGCTACGCGGTCTCCTACTTGAAATTCTGAAACCCCTTTGCCTACCGCTTTAACAACACCTACATTACAATAGCCTAAGGGTAAGGGTTGATTGAGTTTATTAAAAACCGCATCTAGGGTAGGTTTAATACCATCGGTTTTCATTTTATCGAGCACCTGTTTTACCTTATCGGGTTGTTGTTTGGCTTTTTGTATAAAATTGGCTTTACCAAACTCTACCAGCATACGCTCTGTACCTAAAGACACTAAAGAACGGGTAGTTTTAATTAATACCTGCCCCGCTTTTACCTGAGGTGCTGGCACCTCTTCTAATACCGTAGCCCCGTTTTTAAGGTCTTGGATGATTTGTTTCATTGATTAAGTTCTTTCTTTAATAAGTTTTGCTGGATTTCCTCCAACTATTGCAAATGGAGCCACATCTTTTGTAACAACACTACCAGCTGCAACAACTGCGCCCTCACCGACGGTAACACCAGGTAGTATTACGCAGTTAGCACCAATCCAAACATCATTTTCTATTGTTACTTTCTTGCCAACATGACCTGAGTCAAAAATGCGTTGTGGTTTTGGTGGAATTACATGATTACCAGAAAATATCTTAGTGTCATACCCTACAAGCGTTCTATCTCCAATACTGACACCCCCTCTTGTAGTAATTAAAACACCCCAGGCCAAATCAACATGGTCACCAAGGGTTAGATTATTTCCAGGGCTTAGTTTTATTCCAGGATAGAAAGTTATTTTTTTTCCAATTTTTGCCCCCATGAATAGGAGAAAAAATTTTTTAATGGGGTTAAAAATCTTGTGTCTTGGTAAAGCAAAAACCAAAAATGAGATTGACTCGTATGTGCAGACTAGGAAGTTCTTCATTCTAACTCACTTATTAAATCCAAAATCATTCTAGTTTTATTTGATTGCGTTGGTAATTCTTTTAACCTCTTTTTACCTTCTTTAACTAATTGTTTTTGAAGACTTTTATTATTGAGTAATTCATGAATCTTATCAATATGATTATTTAAATTATGCGGATTTATATAAATAGCACTGGTTCCGCAAATGTGTCTAGAAAAATCAGTATCGGAAACAATCAATGGCAAACTTGCTTTCCAAGCTTCCATATAGTTATTGCTAAAACTTTCTAAATCACTAATATTCAAAAGAAAATCAGATTTTTCATATAAAGCATTGATTTTATCGGGAGGAACTGAACCAACAAATTCAAAATGTTTATCAGTCTCCAATGAATGTAAAGATTCAGAATGTGCAATTTTTAAAAAATCCTTTTTCTCAGCTGAAACGATAAATTTAAAATTAATATCTGCCTTCATTAATAAATTAGAAAACTCATTAAGTCGCCATAAATTTTTGTGCGGTGATAAACCACTAAGAATTAAAATTCGATTTTCTTCCGAAGGATATCGATAGCCTTTTTTTTCAATCACAAATTCTGATGGCGACGGTTTCAATATCTTAATGTCATCTTTTTTCTTCTCCAAAATTTTTGACAATCTATCTGCCATTACTTGAGTTTCGGCAATTATAAAATCAGCACGTTTAAGTCTTCTAATCCGTACCCAATTTTTTATTTGTTGTTTTATCTTCTTTGATTTTGGAATGTACTTCCAAAATGGACTTTCTGGATAACAAATGATTGGATAGGCTACACTTACGATAGAAATAACGTTCTTTTTTTTTGGTAAACCAGCGCCAAAAAAAGTATAAATCTTTCTTATCTTTTTTTCTTTGATAATCTTTGGAAGATAAAAATTTTCAAAAATAAATCTTGTTATAATCCTTGCCGATGGAGAGGTATAGAAAAGCAAATTTGGAAATCTCTCATGCAATCCTTTCAACGGTCCCACATTTGGTATTAAAATCAAATAGTTTGTTTGTTGTAAACCTGAAAGCTCTTTTATAAAGTTTAATGCCAATTGACACCCACCCCCTGACTTTAATGCACTACAATCTATCAGTATCATTAGATTTTTTTAAACTTAAGAACTCAAAATGTTGATAAGCTGTGTCTTTAGCTAATTGAATTTTCTTTGAAGCTTTATTTTGGATGAGTTTTAATTCATCAAATAGATTAACTAGATTTTCCTTTTTATCAACGACTGTTACAGGAAGGTTTTTTTCTATCGAAACATTATAATAATCAGTTTCGATTTTATTTATAATAACATTTAGTCCTGAATTAATGTATTCTCCAAATTTTGTTGGAGAAGATGCCAAATTTGTAGGTATTGCATCTCTAATTAAAATACCATAATCGGCCATTTGCAAATAATTTGAAACTTCTTCATACGGAACTGAAAAACTCATTACATCTTTTTCAATTTCTAATTCGGTAATTAATTTTCGTAATTCAGTTTGCTGTTTAGTAAGTACAACTAGTTTTACATTACCATTTTTAGTGTTCTTATAAGCTGTAAGAATAGTCTCCAAATTTTGCCATGGAGCTAAATTTCCAGTATATACAACAATTATATCTGATTGCGAGAAATTAAATTTAGTTCTGTAATGGTTTCGTATCTGATTATTAAAATAAAACAAATCATCAGAAACAATCGTACCAAATACACCAATTCTATCAGAAGATAACCGATATGTTTTGTTTATTTTGTTTTTTAAATAAGATGATACTACAAAAGCGTAATCTACTTTTTTAAAAATTTTCTTTAAAGAGAAGTAATGAGATAAATAACCAAAATATTTTTTTCTTAGCCATGTTTCATCTAAAACATCTGCTCTGATATCAACTATAAATTTTGGTGAAGTCTTTAAAGAAGATAGCAAATGTAAACCCATCAATGCTCCGTTTGTGCTTCTACCGATGATATAATCAACATCAAAATCCTCTATCAACTTTACTAATTCATCCTTTCTATTCTTTAGGTTATACCAAGAAATGAGATTATTATAACTTCCTGGTAGTAGCTTAAAATATATTCTACCATTTATAAGTCCTGAATCTTTGTTAGAAAGTATCATCTCTAAAACCCTAAAGTTCTTTTTATATTCAAATAAAAGTTGTTTTACTTGAGAATGATATATGTTATGAGACTCATCAATATTTGATATATATAATAATCCTTTATTCATTTCACCTATTAAAAATCAAATGCAAAAACAAGCTAAAACTATTTATACTGGAATTATCAATTTTGTTATTCTTTCTTTTTGCAGCAATAATATGCCAGTTAAAACTATAGCATTAAACAATACAAATTGATTAGGTAAATCTAAAGAACTCATGGATGATATTATTCCTAATAAAAAAATAGAAATAGCAAACTTTTTTTGATTATGTGGATATTTAATGGAATCATATTTAATTAGAGCATTCCAGACCTGAAACAGCATATAACAAAAAATGGCTAATCCAACTATACCTAGTTCAGCAACTAATTCAATAAACAAGTTGTGAGGGTAATATCTCTCATCATAACCTAGAGCAAATACAGGATAAGAACCAAATCCTTTACCGAACAGAAAATTTTCACTGAACATTTTTACACCAACCCCATAATGCTCGAATCTAGTAAAAACGTTACCTGTGGTAAAAGTTGATAAAGAAAAAGAACTTAACGACCTATTAACAAGATCATTAGAAACTCCAAGAACATTTATTGAAAGAAATAAAACCAAAAACAAGCCAAACAGAACATTAGTTGCTATTTTCTTAAACTTTGTTTTTGTGGCTTTCTCAAAATAAACTAAAAAGATGAAATGAATTAATGCTATCGAAAGGAAAATAGTACGTGTGGCTGTCAATAATAGGGCGAGAAAACCTACCACACCGATTAGGTAATTAATTGTCTTGTTAATACCATTTTTAAAGTATAAGGCGAAACATATTAAAATACCGGCAATACGAGAAAGAATTATAGGTTCACCACTTCCAATTCTAGTATCTGCTTGGAAATTTAATCCGCCAATAAGTATTCCCGCGGCTATTTGAAACACCCCAAAAATTATAAAGAATCTTAATTGTTTAGCTGTATTTATAGACAATACGATTAAGGTAAATGTCAAAAGATTCCATATCATAAGATTAACCTTATAAGAATGATATAATGGAGCTAGTGAACTTTTATTTATGAAACAATAAATAGTAAAGAGAAAAAAAGGAATAAGAATTTTTCTTATCGAATATACTTTCTTTAATAAGTCTGTTTTTATATTACCTGAAATCGCAAATGCAATGAAACAAAAAAGTATTTGAAGTGTATGGGTCGAAGAAGATTCACCACCTAATACTTGAATCAAACCACCTTTATAATCAAAAGAAAAGCTTAACAAAATAAGTTTTATAATTGTTTTAGGACTCATTCTGAATTTGATTAATTAATTCGATCCACTTTTTCTGCCAAAGATTCTTTGAATAAACAGTCTTAGCCAACCTTAAAGCGTTCTGAGACAAATTTATTCTTAAGTTTCGATTTTCAATTAATAAAGAAACTGATTTTAAAAAAGAATTCTTTGAAGGTTGACAAAGTAATCCATTATAAGAATCAACTATAATATTTGTTAACCCACCTACATTGGATGCAACCACCGAAGTACCAACTGCCATTGCTTCAAGAGCAGAAATTGAGGTCCCTTCTGAACCTAGGGAAGGTATTACACTTATATGAAATTGTTTTGTGAATTCTAAACTTTCAGTTTGGTCAAATTTTGTAATTGTAATTTTGTGTGAGAATTTAAGTTTTTCAATTTCAGAATATAAATCACCTTCTCCAGCAAACGTAAATTCCACATTTGGGTAACGATTATCTAAAATCTTGATTAATTCTAAGAATAACTTTACCCCTCGCATTTCTACAAATCGTCTTGCAAACAAGATTTTAACTACAGCGCTATTGTGTTTTTGATTGATAAACTCTGGATTAATTGTTTCATCATTCCGGGTGAAGTTGGTAATAACATTTACTTTAGGAAAGCAACCCTTTGTTCTAAGCCAGTTAAGATAATTGTAATCAACACAAACTTGAAATCTTGCATTGTAAAAGTTTTTAATTAATTTTCTATGAAGTAATAACCTTGAAATAGTATTTGGCAATAATCTATATGGTTTAGAAAGATTTAAAAATTTAAAATTTAAATCCCAATAAATTCCGTGCTGTATAACTATTGAATTAAATTGTGTCGCTGAAACACTGAAGTTTTCAGAACCGAAAACAATAATATCATTTTGTTTTAAAGTTGCCTCAATTAAACTAAATAAACTTTCTTTTTTTTTGGAATTAAAAAACCTACCATGAATAACAAAGCCGTCTAGTTCTATATCGAAGTCGTAATTGTAAAGTTGAAAAAAAACCACTTTAAATCCTTGATTAAGAAACAATTCTATTAAATTCCTCAAATAAGTTTGCACCCCACCAATGGAATATGAGCTATTGTCATAATCATAAAAATTAGTGTAACTGATGTAGGCGGTTTTTATTTCTTTCTCAACCAAAATAAAAGTATTAATTGATTTAATAAATGAAAAAAGTGAGCAAGAGTAAAGGATAATGCTAAACCTAGAGCCCCGAAATCACGTGAAACAAAATAATAACTAAGCAATAAGAACAATGTAGCCCATATCGCATTCAACATAAATCCAATCCACATTTTGTTTTTACTGGCAATTACTTTTCCAATTATATTATTTACAATCATTAAAGTTGCACATATAACAAGAATTCTAAGAGTGTCTGTATCTTGATAATTTTCGCCATATAAATTCAAAATCAATTTTGGGAAAAAGAATATAGGAATTGAAAGCAAAAAGGAAAGAAAAACGTTTAAAAGAATATTTGTATTGAGTATTGAACGATAAACATTTTTTTTTGACAAATTCGAAGATAAATGAGGTAATATAATTTGAGAAAAGGAGTTTGGCACAAAAAGAATAATGGCCATTATTTGAAAGGAAACTTCAAAGTCTGCTAAATGAAGAGCTCCACTTGATGAGTTTATTAAAATTGTTTTACCGTACCATAAAACTGGAGTCACTAATAAACCTGCGAGAAAAGCGGGAAGAGCAAAATTTACAATAGTTCCTATTTCTTGATTAATATTTAGATTGAAATTATAATTGCCTTCTTTTAAAAAAAATTTACTCAAAATAAATATCATAATTATTGAAAAAACAATCTCAATAATTGCATAACCATAAAGAGCTCCATCCAAGTTTAATATAGAAGCTAAATAAAAGAAAAGAGGCAAACTAATTAAAGTAGATATTAGAGAGGCTATAAAAAAGCTTTTGAACATAAAAAAAGCAGATAATACGTAACGCATAAAAGTGCTAATAGACCCGCCCATTAAAATAAGTATTGCAATTTTCAAAGGCTTTGATAGTTCACTTGAATTTAAAAGTTTTAATGAGATAACTTCCGAAAATAAATAAACAGCCAAGGAAATCAATCCAGTTGAAAGTAATAAAATCAAAAAACAGGTATTTAAAATGTTAAACGCTCTCTTTTTATCACTTTTATATTGCTCTGGCACCAACTTGGTAACAGTTAGTCCCAAACCCAATCCACTGAATAATAAGAAAGAATCTATTGTAGAACGAATAATCATCAGCTCTCCAAATGCTACCTTTTCTAATAATCGTGCTAAATAAATACTAATTACAATAAAAGCCGTTCTTCTTACAACAGAAGCTAAAATGGCGTAACTTCCTTGGGTTAATAATTGCTTTCGTAATTGTTTATTTAGTGAAAAGTATTTTTTAATATTCATTCTGAACGACAAAGTTTTTAAACTATACTTTCCTTTGTAAATCCTTTATGAATTGTACAATTTTTTTTGAAGCCATTCCATCACCGTAAGGATTATGCAACTGACTCATTTCTTGATATTTTATATGACTGTTTAACAATTCCAATGTAAAATCTACTATTTTTATTGTATCAGTTCCAACCAATTTTACAGTGCCTGCTTCGACTGCTTCAGGTCTTTCTGTTGTATTTCTTAAGACTAAGACAGGTTTACCTAAACTAGGTGCTTCCTCTTGAACTCCACCGCTATCGGTGATTATTAATTTTGCCTTATCCATTAACCATACAAAATCTGGATAAGAAAGCGGTTCAATTAAATCAATATTTGAAATCTCAGATAAAATTCTTGTTACCGGGCCTTTTACTTTGGGGTTTAGGTGCACAGGATAAATAATTCGAATATTTGGTTTTTGTTTTGCAATTTTTTTTAAAGCTTGGCAAATATCTTCAAATCCTTGGCCATGATTTTCTCTTCTATGGCCTGTCACCAATATAATTTCCTCCTCCTTCTTTAAAGAATTTGAAAATCTCTTAATAAAATCAGTTGGATTATTCTTTGTAAGATGAACACAATCTAATAATGCATCAATTACTGTATTTCCAGTTACAACAATCTTATCTTCACGTATACCTTCGTTAAGTAAATTTTCTTTTGAGGTTTTTGTAGGGGCAAAATGAAAATCTGCAATTCGTCCTGTTATTTGCCTATTCATTTCTTCGGGGTAAGGAGAGTACTTATTGTTAGTCCTTAATCCCGCTTCAACATGGCATAACTTTGCTTTTGCATAAAATGAGGCAATACTAGCGGCCATTGTAGTTGTTGTATCACCATGCACAAAAACAAAGTCTGGTTTAAAATCCTCTAAAACCTCCTTTAAGTCTAAGACAATTGCTGCGGTTAACGAATATAAATTTTGATTTGGTTTCATTAAATTCAAATCGTAATCAGCAACTAAATCAAAGAAATTCATTACTTGATCTACCATTTCACGATGCTGTGCAGTCAAACAAACCTTAGTATCAAAAAAATTAGTTTGTCGTTTAAACTCTTTAACCAGAGGAGCCATTTTTATTGCTTCAGGTCTAGTTCCAAAAATGACCAGTACTTTTTGCTTCATAAAAAATATAGTAAAGCTGAATGTTAAAGTAAATAATTAACTAGAATTCAATGCAGCCTAGCCCTCAATACCGGCAACTTCCTTTTCCTTTTTTCGACTATTTTGTGAAGATACTTTATTTGAGGATTTTAAAAGTTGTTTCATCTCCTCAGGCTTATACCCTTCTAATAAATTGGCCATGGCTACTTTTCTATTCGCTTTTGTGCCAGGGTGGCTTGCGAAATCTGGGTTATGTACCAACACCTTTTTTCGTAACCGTTGGGTTTGTGTGGGTAATAAGAATACCGGTGCCATATAAAATAGGGTCCCTACCGCTACCACAATTACACATTGTAGTGTTATAGATAAGGTTTGTGAGCCCCAACTTAAACCAATAACCGCCATATTAGCGAGTACAATCAATAGGGTAGCTTGTGCATGGCTAAAACCCTTTTGTAACAACCGGTGGTGCATATGGTTTTTATCTGCTGAAAACGGGCTACGACCGTTGGCTATACGTATGCTAAATACGCGTAGGGTATCTAATAAGGGGTATGACAATACGGCCAATACCAATACTGGTGGGTGTGCTGTAGCAAAGGTACCGGTTGCCCCTACGGTTTGTAAAAAGGCAATGGCTAAAAAGCCCATTAAAAAGCCCATAAATAACGAGCCAGAGTCCCCCATAAACAGTCGGTTCTTTTTAGAGAGGTTAAAGCGTAAAAAGCCTAAACTTACCCCTGCCATGAGTATGGCTGGTAGCGCAAGGGCTAGTTGGCCTTCCCACAGAAAGCAGGCGGCAAAAAACAAACCTACCAAGGTACTTACAGCTCCTGCTAAACCGTCGATACCATCAATAAGGTTATAGGCATTGCTAATTAACATATACACAAAAAAGCTAAAGGCTACAGAAACGGCGTAGGGCAATTGCTGTATGCCAAAAATGCCACCTAGACTATCTATACGTACGTCAGCCAAAAAGATAACTAAGGCTGCGGTAATAAACTGGGCTATAAATTTTTTACGGGGGTGGAGGCCTATCATATCGTCTTTCATTCCTAAAAAGAACAATACGGTTAAAGCGGCTAAGAGCACTAAGGCTTTAGCCATGGCCGCTGCGGTAAGGCCTGCTAACACGGTTACGACCAAAAATACTACGGCAAAAGCTAAAAACATGGCTACGCCACCGTAAGTGGGTACACTGCTTTTATGCGCACTGCGGCCGTTAGGGTCGTCTAACAGTTTTTTGGAGTGACAAATTTTAATGATGATTGGACAAAACCTTGTGGTGAGCCAATAAGCGACAACCAAGGCAAAGCCACTGAGTAGGTACGGGTTTTGGAGGTAGGGTTGTATTCTTTCTAAAAGCATATATGCTAAACTATTGCTGTGCTTTTAGGGGGAGAGTGCTAACAAGATACATAAGAACAATTTACAGGTTGTGTTTATGAGTCTGAAGCAATCTTGCACAAAAATTACATTCATTTTCGGCTCTAAAAGTATGAATATCTGGTAAACCGCAATTGTATTTCGTCGATTTTTGTAAACTTTTTCGTATTTGGTAACATTTACTTTACAAAACTGGCAACTTCTAATTTTTTTTAACAAAAGGCTGTTCGTTGTTCGTTGTTCGTTGTTGGTTGTTGGTTGTTAGTTGTTGGTTGTTGGTTGTTGGTTGTTGGTTGTTGGTTGTTGGTTGTTGGTTGTTGGTTGTTGGTTGTTGTGGATGGTTTAAATATCATAACAACTACTTTCAACTTCTTACTTTTTACTTTTTACTTTCTACTTTCTACTTTTTACTTTTTACTTCTTACTTCTTACTTCTTACTTCTTACTTCTTACTTCTTACTTTCATCTTCGTTTTTCGTTGTTCGTTGTTCGTTGTTCGTTTTTCGTTGTTGGTTGTTGGTTGTTAGTTGTTGGTTGTTGGTTGTTGGTTGTTGGTTGTTGTGGATGGTTTAAATATCATAACAACTACTTTCAACTTCTTACTTTTTACTTTTTACTTTCTACTTTTTACTTCTTACTTCTTACTTCTTACTTCTTACTTCTTACTTCTTACTTCTTACTTCTTACTTCTTACTTCTAACCTCCAACTTCATCATTCGTTTTTTCAAAAATTCATATAAACTGTTAAACTTTTCAATATCCTATCAAACCCATAGAAAAAAGCTGTTACTTTCACTATACTATGTTAAAAACCTAACAAAAAACTATAAAATACCCATGAATAGGTATTGCTCTATACCACTAGTTACTCGTATTTTTATACCTGATTTTAGCAAATATTAAACTTGCGTATTGTTGAATTTTCTTTCAACAGTAGATGCAAAAGAAATACAATCCCCGCCCTTTATTAGTAGTTGGTTTGTAGTCTTGGGGGAGGCTATTTACCAACAAACGTAGAGGGCTTGGTTTGTTTTAGCTCCTAGTTGTTTGGTGGGTTGCCAAGGCTCAAATTGCTATATTTATACCAATGTATTGTATCATTGATGTTGAAACTACAGGCAACGGTGTTAAAGGAAATAAGGTCACCGAAATTGCTATTTTTAAATACGATGGCAACACCTTAGTTGATGAGTTTACCAGTTTGGTGAATCCGCAAGCTCCTATTCCACATTTTATTACAGCGCTTACTGGTATTGATGATAGCATGGTGGCTACGGCTCCCACGTTTGCTGAAATTGCCGATAGCATTTTGAATTTTACGGCGGACTGTATATTCGTTGCGCACTCTGTAAATTTTGATTACGGCGTTATCAAAGAAGAGTTTCGCCTTTTAGGTATTGATTTTGTGCGTAAAAAACTGTGTACGGTGCGCCTATCTCGTAAATTATTACCGGGTTTGCGCTCGTATAGCTTGGGTAAATTATGTGCCGCTGAAGACATTCCCCTTACCGATAGACACCGCGCTCGTGGTGATGCGCATGCTACTGTTTTACTGTTTGAAAAACTTTTGAGACAGCCCGGAGCTAAAGACTTGCTTACCGCTTCGTTACATGCAAGAAGCCAAGAAGCTACGCTTCCGCCTCATTTAAATCGCACAGAACTGCTAAACCTTCCTAATCAACCGGGTATTTATTACTTTCTTGACAGCAATCATAAGATTATTTATGTGGGTAAGGCCAATAACCTTAAAAAGCGTGTTTTAGGGCATTTTTATGATAAGAGTGAACACGAGCTTAAACTATGCCGAGAAGTAGCCCATATTGATTTTGAACTGTCTGGTAGCGAACTGGTAGCGTTACTTATGGAGGCTGCCGCTATTAAAAAACACTGGCCCCGATTTAACCGAGCTCAAAAACGTAAACCGCGCCAATATGGTTTATTCACCTATGAAGACCGCCGTGGTGTGCAGCATTTGGGATTTGGATTATTAAGCAAACTACAGCAACCGCTAGCCACTTATAATAATCCTACAGATTGCCGAACGGTGTTAACTGAACTCTGTAAAGCCTTTGACTTGTGCCCAAAATACTGCCAGTTGGTAGCAGCTACTTTTGACTGTAAAACCCAAGCTAGTGTTTTTACTTGTAAAGGTATTTGCACAGCAGATGAGGCTATTGCCAATTATAATAAACGTGTAGAACAGGCTATAGCTGTATTAGAAGCTGCATCAGAAACGGTAGTTTTTAAAGAAAAAGGTCGCCACGCCCAAGAGTCAGCCTTTGTACTTATTGAAGCGGGAATTTATAGGGGCTACGGATTTGTGCCCGAAACAGCGGTGATAACAGACCCAGCTGAACTAGAAACCTATTTAATTCCGCAACAAAACTCTCCAGATATTGAGCGCATTTTAAACTCATACAAACGAAAGCGTATGGTTTTAACAACAACATAAGGGGGTTTTGTTTACCTTTAATAGACCAAAAAATTCCAACCTTGAACTTCTTTGTAAACTCCAAACCCATTATTGGTTTTAACGATACTATTCTTGTAGTTCTTGGTATAATTTCAAACACAGCAATTTTTATTGGTATTTTTTATCAAGGGGCGTTTATAGATGTTCCCTTTACACATTTTATATTTAAAACCTTAGAATACCTGCTTATAATCACCGCAGTTTGGTTGACCTTAAGGTATCTTTTTCTATTAATTGCTAAAAGATATACGGGACGAGAAAATAGAAAAATTAGACTCGCTTTTCTCCCTTTTTTGTTTATACCTTTTTTTATTTTGGTATATGGCTATTTAGAATATGTTCAACCAATTTTTATAGCTATTTATGACCCGTATTATGCGCAACCCAACCATAGCTATCTTATTTCTACAGGCTTTGTGGTCACATTGCTAGACATTGTTATTTACACCGTTATTAATTATGCTAATCAACTGAATAATACGCAATTAGAAACGGAAATTTTATTACGAGAAAAAGCGGTGAGCGAATTAAATACGCTGAAAAATCAATTGAGTCCGCATTTTTTATTTAATAGCCTTAATACCTTATTATATTTAATTGATGAGGATAAAGAAACCAGTAAAGACTTTATTTACAAACTTTCTTTTTTGTACCAAAAATTACTACAGTATTCCAACAAAGATTTTATTACCGTTTCTGAAGAATTGCAATACCTTAAAGCATATACTGGCTTGTTAGAAAAGCGCCATGGTGGTAAGCTAATTGTTGATCTAAAAATTGACCAAGCCGTAGGTCAGCTATTTCTAGTGCCTCTTTCCACGCAAATGGCTGTTGAAAATGCTGTAAAACACAATACCATTTCTAAGGCGCACCCCTTAACCATTACCATTTCTAATGAACCCTATTATATTGTTATCTCTAATAAACTAAAAGGTAAATTTGCTATCGGCAATTCTTTAGGTATTGGGCTAGAAAACCTTCAAAAACGCTACAAGCTACTTAGCAATAGGGAAGTGTTTTATGAAAAAACAAATGACCTCTTTATTTTAAAAATACCTTTACTAGATGCTTGGGAGTTAAAATTGAAGGAACGATAAGATTTTTCTTTCACTAAAAAGAAGACGTATTACAGTCTAAAGTTAAATTTATACACTTTATTTTAGTTTTTGTTTGTTTTAACTAAATAGATTACTACCTTTTACCTAATCAAACAACCATAATGTTTTACGATAGTCAAAAAACGCTACTCGGGTTCGATGACCGCATCATTGTACTCGTTGGTGTACTTGTAAATACACACACCGTTATGGCCATGTATTATACAGACTCTTTTTTAAATGTAGACCGTACCTCTTATTTTATTAAATGGACAGGTGAATTTTTGTTGGTGCTTATCCTATGGCTAGTTATGCGTTTTTTGTACTTAAAATTGATAAAACAATATAGGGGAATCTTAAATTTTAAAAAGCGCTGGGCTATTATACCCTTGTTCTTACTGCCTTATTTTGGCATTTGCTTGCTTCACTTTAATTACGTGCAACCCTATTTTGATTGGAACTATCCTGAATTTGAAGAACCTTCAACTTTTGCCCAAATGGTGACTGGTGTTATCATCTTTTTTTTAGACATCAGTATTTATGAAGGTTTACACTTTTTTGCTGAAGCCAAGGATAATGAGATTAAACAAGAACAACTGCGGAAAGAAAAGTTGGGTGCGGAGTTAAACTCACTTAAAAACAATTTGAGTCCACATTTTTTATACAACAGCTTAAACACGCTCATGTTTTATATTGATAGTGATCCAGAAGCAGCCAAAGAATATGTTATTTGCCTATCTAAGTTATTTAAAAACTTTTCAGAAAATTCTGAACGTGAGCTTATAAGTATCAGAAAAGAACTACAAGCAGCGGAATTGTATGGGTATTTAATAAAAAAACGTTTTCAAGAGAATTTGACTATAAATTTTGAAATAAGTCCGTTACTTTACGATAAGAAAATAGTACCTTTTTCAATACAAGCAGCCATTGAAGACGCTGTAGCCAAAAACACTATAACTAAATCTAAGCCATTAACTATCAATATTTTAAACAATGGAGAATATATTGAAGTTCACAACACCAATCAACCAAAAATAACTTTTAACACCTATAATTCTGAAACCATAAAGAATATCATAAATTCGTACAATATTCGTTCTAAAAAACGAGTAGTTGTTGAAGAAAAGCCAAATAATTTTGTAGTTCGGCTTCCAATTCTTACATTTTCAGACTTAAACACTTCCAACATTAACTAATGAATATCACAATGGAGTCACCCCTTCGCATCGTCATTGTAGAAGACGAACCCGTTTCAAGCATTTATTTAGAGAAAAAAATAAGTGAAACAGGCAAATCTTTTCAAGTTGTTGGTAAAGTAGATAGCGTTTCTGACGGACTAATCTATTTTACCGAAAACACTTCTTATGATTTGGTTTTTATGGATATTCAATTGGGTGATGGTACTTGCTTTGATTTATTGAATGAAGTTCGTATTCAAAAACCCATCATCTTTTGTACCACTTTTGATAATTATGCCATGCAGGCGTTTAAATACAACAGTATAGATTATCTATTAAAACCGGTAAATAGCGAAGATGTGGATAACGCTTTGGCTAAATACTCTAGCATCTACAGCAGTGATACCGCTACAGGAGATGATTATTTTAACCGTTTAGATAATGCGTTAAAATCTTTACAACAAACCCCTGCCACTAAGAAAAAACGCTTTTTAATTCGTACGGAAAATCATTTAGAGATTGTTTACATAGAAGATATTGTCTGCTTTTATTCCGAGGAAGGGCAATCGTACATTGTAGATAACAAAGGCGCCATATTTTCTACTGAATATACTTTAGACCGTATTGAAGAAATGGTAAGTTCAGATGAGTTTTTTAGAATTAATAGAAAAGCCATGATACGTATTGAAACTATAAAGTCTATAGAAGACTACGTAAATAACCGGCTTAAAGTCTTCTTGAATATAGATGCCATAAGTTTTGACCTCATTGTAAGTAGAAACCGCGTAAAAGAGTTTAAAAATTGGATTCGCGGTAATTAAAAACGTACTTATTTTCTACGTTTCATTTCTTTATACATCTTAGCTACAAAGATGAGCCAGATAAGAAATATCACCGAAACCGCTATAGAGTATATTAAAATAAAATCCATTAGTCTCGATATTTAAGGTAATTCATAAACCCCAAAATTGTTGGAGCCCAAAATGCGATAAAAATTGCGTCTAGTTTTTTTCCGGTCAGGAAAAGATATTCAGCAGTTATAATTATACCTACTACAACTAAAAGCATAATAATATTCATTATGCCTATTTTTTCAATTAATTCCCTGAACATTTATAATCAAATAGTGAATAACCTACGGTAAAGATAGGAAATAGATTAATGCGAAATGTAAATTTATTGTGATTTTCTTAACTGTTTTGTTTAAGATAAAACAACTATCACTAGAACAATTACCTAAAACCCTCCGCTTTATTCTTAAATTTTTCTTAAATAAGTTTAAGAAATTGTAGGGGTAAGCATCACCGTAAACATTGCCTTTTCACTTAAATATTGAAAGCCTTCGTGCAATTTGTTCTGTTCAACGGCATACGGATAAAACGAAATGGGCTCTAAACAAACCATATTGTTCACTTCTGTCCAGCACATAAAATTGCCAAAACCCTTGGTGGTAATTGTTAGCTCTTGGGCGTCTTTTAAAACTAGCTTTTCACAATTTGCTACTTCTAAAGCTCTACTACCTACAGCCAAGATTTCTTCTAGGGTTATCACTTTTTCTTTTGCTATTACAAAAGCATTTGCGGTGTGTAATTTAAAGGCTGGATGGTACCCCAGCATAAAAGGCATGTCTTGCTCACCATCGATTACAAAACGTATTTCTAAGCCTTCTTTGGTAAGCCTAAAATGCTTCTCAAAACTAAAATTATAAGGCCATACCAACCATTGCTTCGTAGATTTTTCAGGAAATTTTGAATTTTTTATGGGCGTACCCGCACGATACGTTTTTGAGAAAATAGCTGAAGTAGCTCCATTTTCTTCTAATACATATGGAAATTGGCGTAACAACCCATGCTGGTCTTGTATAGCTGTACTGCGAGGCACTTGAACTTGAAAACCAGCTTCATTCACCGGCCCAATGATAGGAAACATCTCTGTATCTGCACTACCCCAACCTGGGCTTCCTTTTTGGTGTATAAATTCATGACCGTTTACTGTATAACTAACCAATTCGCCCGCATCAATTTTTACATTCTGGTTTTCGAATTCTAAAGCTATCATTTCTTGTGTTTTTTGATTTTCTTACTCAAATTTAATCGCCTTAACCGGAGCTATTCTAGAAATGGCATAAGAAGGCACTAATAACATTAACGTACACAACACCAAAACCCCTACATTTAACAATACCACTGATGTTAGGTCTACATGCACGGGAATGTAATCTATGTAATACTGTTCTGGATTTGGAAATTTTAGAAACCGATATTTTCCTTGTAAATAAATGATTCCCAGTCCTATAAGATTACCCCAAAACAGACCCAATACTATTAAATAAGCGCCGTTATACACAAATATTTTACGAATACTCCAATTGTTAGCACCCAAAGCTTTTAAAATACCAATCATTTGGGTGCGCTCTAAAATGAGCACTAGCAGCGCCGTTATCATATTAATGCCGCCTACAATTATCATAATACCTATGATAAGCGCTATATTAAAATCAAAAAGGCTTATCCATTCAAAAATTTGAAAATAGTCGTTTTTAATGTTGCGCGTATCTAAATACGATTGGGTTTTGCCGTAGATTTCATTTGCCTTTTCTTCTAGCTCATCAAAATTGGTTAAAAACACCTCAAAATTACCTATTTGGTCTGCCTCCCATTTATTCATGCGCTGTATGTGCCTAATATCTACAAAGACAATATCTCTATCGAATTCTTCAAAACCGCTATCATAGATACCCACAATAGTAAATCTGCGGTTATTGGGTAATTTATTTGGGTCGTTATCTTTTAAAAAAACCGAATAAAAGCTATCGCCCACACCTAGCTGCAACAAATTGGCTTTTAATTTAGATATTAAAACCTCATCATTTAACTTTCCTGTATACCTAGGTAAGGCGCCTTCTATTAGAAAATCTTCTACATAAGACCAATCATAATCTGTTCCTACGCCTTTAGCTAACATACCTTCAAAGGTGTCTTCGGTTCTGATTATACCGCCTTTAGTGGCCACCCCTTGGATGTGTTTAATACCACTAACACTTTTAAAATCTGGATAAAAATCTTGCTGTATAGAAATGGGTGAGGTTGAAACTTCAGAGGCATTATTGTCATAATTCTGTATTTGAATATGACCATTAAAGGCCGCCACCTTTTCTCTTATCTTCTTTTTTAAACCCACCCCACTTGCCAAAGCTATGAGCATCATCACCAAACCAATACTAATTGCAGTAATGGCAATTTTTAGGATTGGCGCAGAAATACTACTTTTAGTTTCGCCGCCTTTTACTAAGCGTTTGGCTATAAAATATTCTAAGTTCAACAGATGTCGATTAATTCCGTTTTCAAAGGTACAGTTTTAAGCTTTTGTGTTTGCTTTTTGGCTTGTGGTCAAAAAAAACCCGAAAATGCTACTCCAGCCTCTTCTATTACTAACCCACAACCTATTCTAGTTGCTGCCAATAGAACTGATGCCTATTTGCCTTTACTTCAAAACAAAACTATTGCAGTAGTGGCCAATCAAACTTCAGTGATTTTTCACGGTTCTAACGAGCTACCTAAAAGTACACATTTGGTGGATTCGCTTTTAACATTAGGGATACAGATTGAAAAGGTATTTGCTCCTGAACACGGTTTTAGAGGCAAAGCAGATGCAGGGGAACATGTTAAGGACGCTATTGACCAAAAAACTGGCCTGCCGCTACTATCATTACATGGTAAAAACCGGAAGCCTAATCAAGAACAATTGCAAGGTCTAGATTTGGTGCTTTTTGATATACAAGATGTTGGCGTGCGTTTCTACACCTATATTGCCACCTTACAATTGGTAATGGAAGCTTGCGCAGAAGCAGGTATACCGGTTGTGGTTTTAGACCGGCCTAATCCTAACGGGCATTATGTTGATGGCCCAACTATGGAGCTTGAACACACCTCTTTTTTAGGCATGACGCCAATACCCTTAGTCTATGGTTTAACCATTGGAGAATATGCGCAAATGATTAACGAAGAAGGTTGGTTAGCAACTAATTTAAAAGCTGAACTTACTGTTGTTCCTTTAGAAAATTACACGCACGATTTGGCGTATCATTTACCCATACGCCCATCACCAAATTTGCCGAATGATACCGCTATAAACTTGTATCCTAGCTTAGGCCTTTTTGAAGGTACCAATATTAATGCCGGTAGGGGAACTGAGTTTCAATTTCAACGCTATGGTGCCTCTTTTTTAGATACTACAGCTTATGATTTTGCTTACTTTCCACAACCTAATTTTGGGAGCAAATCACCTAAAGAAAATGGTAAGAAAGTATTTGGAAAAGACCTTTCTAAGCATAAAAAAATGAATGAAGTTTCTCTAGAATGGGTGATAGATGCTTATCAAAACTGCCCAGATACCTCTAAATTTTTCTTAACCGCTGGTTTTACCAAACACGCAGGGACAGCAACACTGCAACAACAAATTGAAGCTGGTCTTACTAATGCTGAAATTAAGGCTAGTTGGCAAGCAGACTTAGCCCAGTTTAAAAGGCTAAGAACGAAGTATTTGCTATACGATTAAAATCATTTTTTGCCGCAGTTTACCCTTGGGTTGTTGGCTTTCGGTATTTATGAAAAGGCTGTTTTAACAAACCTACAATACTAGCATTTTCAACCTCATCAGGAAAGGTATCTACCCCATACTGAATTTTATCTCTATCCAATTCCATATAGGTGCCAAAAAGTCTATCCCAGACAGCGAAAATATTGCCATAATTAGAATCTGTATACGGCAACACAAAATGGTGGTGTACCTTATGCATATCTGGCGATACAATAAAGTAGCTCAACAACTTATCTACTTTTCTAGGTAACGAAATATTGGCATGATTAAATTGTGAAAACACCACTGATAAACTTTGGTATAACATTATAATACCAATGGGAGCGCCTACTAAAAACACTCCTAAGAGGGTAAACACATATCTGATTATACTTTCTAACGGATGATGCCTGTTTGCTGTAGTCGTATCTACATTATGGTCTGTGTGGTGCACTAAATGTATCATCCAAAAGGGTTTTACTTTGTGCTCTACCCAATGCGCCGTGTACGCCCCAATTAAGTCTAAAAACAACAGGCCTACTAAAACATACAACCATAAAGGCATGGCTGGCAACCAATTTAAAATTCCAAAATTGTTAGCGGCTGTCCAATCTGAGGTTACCAAGAAAAAATATGCCAAAGGCAAATTGATAATTATGGTGGTAACGGTAAAGAAAAAGTTGGGTAAGGCGTGACGCCATTTTTTATACTTTACGCTATACAAAGGCACAATGCCTTCTAAAATCCAGAATAATGTAATTCCGCCCACAAAAAACAAGCTTCTATGCTCACGGGGAATATTTGTGAAATAGTCTATGATTGCCTCCATGATATAAAAATACAAGTTCAGATGTCAATTATCAAGTATTAGTTGTTCGTTGTTCGTTGCTGGTTGCTGGTTGCTGGTTGCTGGTTTTTCGTTTTTCGTTTTTCGTTTTATATTTTATGTTTTTCGTTGTTGGGGGTTTAAATTTCATAACAACTGCTTTTTGTTTCCAACATAAACTTCACACTTCTAACTTTTAACTTTTAACTTTTAACTAAAGTAATCTCTGCTTCATTTTTTCAACGATGTTGTATGCGGCAGGACATATGGCCACGTTTTTAAGGGTAAGGTTGCTAATTTGCTGAAACTTTTTTCTATCGGTATGCGGGTATTCTCTGCAGGCTTTGGGTCTTACCTCGTAAATACTGCAGTAATTATCGTAACCTAAAAACGGACAAGGCACTTGTTGTAAAACAAAGTCACCATCTTCATCAACACGCAGGTAATCATCAATAAATTTAGAAGGTTTTACCCTAAAATGCTTGGCTATACGCTCAATATCAATATTGGTAAAAAGCGGACCCGTAGTTTTACAGCAGTTGGCACAAGTTAAGCAATCGGTTTGTTGAAACTCTTCGGTATGCAGTTCTTGCATTAGGTAGTCTAAATTCTTAGGCGGCTTCTTTTTTAGCTTTGTAAAGAACTTTTTGTTTTCTTGGTGTTTTTCCGCTGCCTTTTGGGGTAAGGCTTTTATGTCATCTTCAATCATTCTGCAGCAATAATGACGCTGTTTGGTATAAATCTTTACTCCAAAATTCTGAAACGGCCTGGGTTTCTTCAGTAAGTACAGCTTGTTTTTCTAGTAATTTCTGACCAACGGCTGATTGCTGAAAAGCTTCTAAGTCTGCTTTGTGTTCTTCGGTAAGTGCGGTGCGGTCTGCTACCAATTGTTTACCAGCGTCTGAGATATAAAATGCATTCATTTGCCGTAAATCTTCCTCTGTAAAATTCTGTAAATACACCGCTGTAAGCATGTCTCTAATTTCAAATAAGGCTTTGGTTTTATTCTTTTCTAAATATATCCAACCATCACTATTTCTATCTGATTTAGGGTATTGTTTTTCCATAAGATTTAACAAATTATCATAGGCATCTGAATACTGTTTCATGGTACCATTGTGCTCTAGATAATTGTTTACCAACTTAACTGATTCGTATTCTTGACTAAAAATAGTTACGGGAATCAGTAAAACTACTAGGAGGATTAGTTTACTTTTGACAACTTTCATTTGGTTATTTATTTCGGATGCAAAATACAAAGAATTTAAACGAAGACCTTTTGGGTACTGCGCTCGTTGACTATGTAAACAATAACTATACCGAAGATTTAAAAACCTACTCTTCTTTAGATGAAGAAGCTGCAATGCCTTTACCCTACTTATTTAGAACATTTGAAGAAATGCCTATGCTTGAGCAAAAAGCTCTTGAACTTTCTAAAGGTAGCATTCTTGATATTGGTTGCGGAGCTGGTAGTCATAGCCTTTGGCTACAAAATACTAACCACAAGGTTACTGCTCTAGATACCTCACCTGGGGCTATAGCGGTATGCAAAAAAAGGGGAATTGCCCATTGTGTCCAAAGTGAATTTCTAACCCTAGCAACAGGTACCTACGACACCCTTTTATTACTCATGAATGGTATTGGTATTGCAGGTAAACTCAAACACTTACCTGACTATTTAACTCATTTTAAAAAATTGTTGAAGCCAGGCGGTAAGGTATTGTTAGATTCTAGCGACATAATTTACATGTTCGACCAAGACGAGGATGGTGGGTATTGGACACCGGGCAATGTAGATTATTACGGTGAAGTATCGTTTACGTTTAGTTACAAAAACCAAATTGGCCCAAAATTTGATTGGTTGTACCTAGATTTTAACACGCTAGCGTATTATGCAGAAACGCATGGTTTTACCTGTGAATTACTAGCTGAAGGTGAACATTACGATTATTTAGCCAAACTTACCGTTAGCTAATACTATTGCCTTTTGAATTGCGTTTGAATTAAAAAGTTGTTTTGATGAAAAAGTGGTTATACCTACTCTCAATAGTTACCTTATTTATTGCGTCTTGCTCAAGTGAAACTTCTACAGACCCAGTTGACGACACCCCAATGGTTAGCGATGACGAGCCTTTTGTATCAACAAATCCTGTTCGAGATTTTCCTGGTAATTTTTTACCCACAGGGGACTCTGGAGGTGATATTCTCGCTAATGATAATTTTACAAATCTTGAAATACAAATTGCTTTTGTTGAAGGGTTTAGGCCAACAGAGGAGGCTATGAATAACTTTGAATCATATTTGCAAGAATTTTCTTTTAAGCAGGAAATTAACGTGGTGTATACGCAATTAGATTCACCAAATGAAGAAACCCTAACGTTAGAAGAAATTTCAGACCTAGAATTAGACAATCGAACTTCGTACAATAGTGATGATACCTTAGCCATCTACATTTATTTTGCTGATGCGCCTTCTGATGGTGACGACCCCGATAGTAATTTAGTTACTCTTGGTGCGGTATACCGCAACTCATCTATGGTAATTTTTGCACAAACAATTAGAGACTTAGCCGCTCAATTTAGTCCTATTTCATCCATAAACAGGTCAGATGTGGAAACCGCAACGTTAAACCACGAATTTGGACATTTATTTGGTCTGGTAAATTTAGGTACTGCCATGGTAAACCCGCATGAAGATGAAGAAGCTGCCAACCACTGTAATGTTGAAGGCTGCCTAATGCGTGCCGAATTGCAATTCTCAAACACTGGTTTAAAAGCATCTGCTAAAGGAGATATTTACGCCCCTGCTTGCCAAATTACTGGGCATGATATTATAAAAGCCTTACAAACACGCAAATCTAATGCTGAAACGGTTGATTTAGATACGGAATGCCGTTTAGATATTGAAGCAATTGGTGCCCGAATTACAAGTTCTACTGCTAAGGAATATTAAGGTATTTATGGGTTTGTAAGGATACTTTCCATTTTGGATTCTTCATTACATAATCCACAATCATAGGTACTATCTTATCTCGAACGCTCCATTCTGGTTGTAAATACAAAATGCAATCTTTACCCACTTTTGCGGCTTGCGCTTCTGCAAACTCAAAGTCATGTTTATTGTACACAATTACCTTTAGCTCATTAGCAACCGGGTATATTTCTGGTACTGGAAGTTTTAACTTTTTTGGTGAAAGACAAATCCAATCCCATTCACCCGTTAATTTATACGCTCCTGAAGTTTCAATATGAGTGTTGAGACCTTTTGCTTTTAACCCTTTAGTTAATGGCCCCATATCCCACGTTAGTGGTTCTCCACCAGTAATTACAATGGTATCAGCATACGCGGCAGCATTTTCAATTATATGATTAATGGCAGTAGCCGGATGCGTTTCTGCATTCCAGCTTTCTTTAACATCACACCAATGACAACCTACATCACAACCACCCACTCTAATAAAATAGGCCGCTGTACCTTTGTAATACCCTTCTCCTTGAATGGTGTAGAACTCCTCCATCAACGGTAGCTTCAACCCTTGTTCTACTAAACGCATTTCTTCATTTGCAATCATGCCGCAAAAGTACAATTTCGAAACGGTATGCCAAGTTCATTTGTTTACATCAACCTGAGTCTACAATTAACGTTTTAATGTAAAATGCCCTGTTTTAACTCGTGTACCGCCATTACTATAGACCAAGTGTAAACGGTACCAATATTCTCCGGCGGGCAATGTGGTGTTTTTAAAGAAATCTTTAAATGTAGGGTCTAAGGCATTAAAACTACCCAAAGCTCTGCCGTAGCGGTCCATAACCCACAGTTCTGCCGTTTTATAAACATCATTTGTAAGTCCTAGCACATTTAATGCATCGTTTATAGTATCTCCATTAGGTGTAAAGAAATTAGGCATACCTACTATACCTATTTCAATTTCATCTATTCCACATCCATAAACATCCTTAGCATATAAAGTATGTAAACCAGGAGCAATATTGGTAAATATTGTATTTGGTGTGTAATCACCGTTAGGCTCGTCTAAGGAAAACAAATAGTTGCTATTACCTAATTGACCAGCATCATTAAGTACCGTTATACTACCCCATTCACCGTCATCATCGACTTGTACAAACTCTCGTTTTAATTGTGGCGGAAACGATTCTACTACTGTAAAACTTTTGCTTGTAGCTACACAACCTTCTGAATTTGTGGCGGTAACCTTAAATGTACCGCCAGAATTAACCGTTAAAGTCTCTTCCGTAGAAACCAAATTTTCATTACCATCATACCAAAAAAACATATAATCTTCATCTGTGTTTTCTGGTTGAACTTCTGTTGTTTCCCCTGAACAAAACGTATACAATTCGGCAATAGAAAATTTAGGTAATGCTATCACCCTCAATTGTAAAACTGGAGCTATACCAAAACAGGTGCCGCTTTCTTTATCATCTACCCGAACAAAAACCTCATCGTTCTCAGGGAAATTATTTTTGTAAGGTAGGGCAGGATCAATTGCTTGTTGTAGTAAAAGCGCGTCATCTAAATTTTTATAATACGAAACACCAAGATTTTGATTTTCGGGAAATTCCGCTAATAGTGCAGCGGTAGCATCCTCTAAATAAAAATCGTAAATACCATCTTGTTCATCGGCATCACAAACACTTAACTCGTAAGAATAATTCAATGGGAATTGCGTTGTGGAGGTTTCAAGGTAAAGTTCTCCAATGTTATGACAGTACTCTCCTGAGCCTTGAAGTCGAAAATATAATGTAGTTGCCACGGCACTTTGAAAAGTGCTTACTTCTAGGCTATTTACCGCAGCTTGTGCATCTGCTTCATTTAAATGAAAAGTAATCTCATAATTGGCAAAATCTGATTTTATCAACCCTAGGTATTCGTTTAAATTAAACGTGGTGAAACCGTCTACTGTTCCATCTTCATCACAATTGGTAAGGGTTATTCCTGAGTTTACTTGTGGCACTCGTTTTACAATGGCTTTAACCGGTTGACTAGGACCAGAAATGCAGCCATTGATTTCTACCTTTGCATAAAAAGTTTGCGATTGTAATAAATATGGAGTTTCAAAATTGCTGCCCGTTCCTATGGGTATGGTGTCTTCTTCATTTTCAAACCAAACTACAGTTCCAAAATTTGAGGTTGCATTCAAACTTAAAGTTCCTGGTCCGCAAATAACGGCATCATTAGATTGTTTGATTTTAGCAATTCTTAGTTTAGTTGTTGCCGAAAGAAATAAGGTAGGATCATTTGGCATACCACCATATTCTACTATATAGCCTTTGGGTTCATAATCACCAAAGGAGCCTTGTGCAGGTAAATCATTCCATGCACCTACTACCCCGATATTTGGTGAGGTAATATGAGCGTAATCTTCATTGTTTAGATTGTTTGGTTCACCCGTATTCCAGAATGCATAATTTGGAGACGAACCATTGCTATCTCCTTGCCAAAAAATAAGACCTTCTTCAGGACCACCCATCCAGCGCCATGTGCCCTCCACAGCTTCATCAGAACCACCTATCCAACCCGTTCCTTCGGTTTGTTCTCCACAAAAAATGGCCTCATCTGCTGAGGTCAATGTTGCCAAATAACCTCTTAAACCAAAATACGTTCGTTCTTCAGCGGCTACTTTTGCTTGTTGCCAGGTAATGCCTAAATCTGAAACATATTGATAATAATGCTGAGTACTTGGCAAATAATTTGCACTACCTAAAGTAAGTGAAAACACTTTTTCGTCAGTACTATTAAATGCATCGGTATAAAATTGAATGCTTTCAACAGCGCTAATTAAATCAGCTAAGGGTATTGGTGATTGTGTAGTGCTCGATAATGTTAATTTACCTTCTACCGCATTCCATGAGGTGCGAATGGTTGCTGGGGGATTATTAAGAATTAACACATCAAAACCTCTTTGGTAACCTAAAGAAATTTGAGCATTAAATTCATTAATTTCTTCAGTAGAAACCGATGATATTTCAAACTGCTCAACAATATTTATATACGAACCTATACAATAGCGTTGGTCTCCAGAAGCAGTGACTACAGGTGATGCATTATTTTGCGCAAATGAAAATAAGGAAGTAACCAACCAAACGGCAATAGTGATACTCTTAATAGTTTTACTTTCCTTATTGAACATCTTTTAAAAATGCATAAATAAATTGAGTTACCAAAAGAACATCCTTGAATTGCATGATTTCTAATACCTAGGTCTATTTTACGGCCATTACTTCGATTTCGACCTTGGCGTTTCTTGCGAGCCCAGCTGCAGCAAAGGTGGTACGTGCCGGTTTCTTTGTAAAATATTTGGTGTAGACTTCATTAAAAGCAGTAAAATCTTCCATCGTACTTAAAATCACGGTACATTTTACCACATTATCTAAGGTTAAATTATGCTGCGCCAATACCTCTATAATGTTCTTAATAGCTTGTTCTGTTTCTGGTTGAATACCACGTTCTACCATTTCTCTAGTGCTGTGGTCCATACCAATTTGGCCAGCTAGAAAATACAAATTACCCGCCTGAACAACATCACTAAACGGAGCATTTTGTTTTAATGGATAATGAGATTCGTGAAAGGTAATGGTGGTTTCATTTTGCGCATTGAGCGTATTTACATAAAAAATGCCTGCAAAGAGCATCAGAAAAAGGTGTATGTTTTTCATTTCTAAAAGTATTGAATTGAGTTACTAATCTTTTTGACTTCAACCAAATTACCCTATTTTTAGCACAAATACGAAGTAATGGACATCAAAGAAAAATTCTTTGCTACTATAGAAAAAGGCTACGCTACAAAAGGTGATTACCTTATTATGGGTGCTGGTATGGTTAATGGTGAAACTGTTAAAGATGCCTACATCAAAGTTCCACTTAAAACGTTGAACAGACACGGTTTAATTGCTGGTGCTACAGGTACTGGTAAGACAAAAACCTTACAAGTAATAGCTGAAAACCTCTCTGATAAAGGAATTCCTGTTTTACTAATGGATTTAAAGGGTGATTTAAGTGGTATTGCCAAAGCGAGCCCTGGCCATCCTAAGATTGATGAAAGGCATGCAGCCATAGGCTTACCGTTTGAGGCAAAGGGTTTTCCTGTTGAAATTCTCTCACTTTCTGAACAAGAAGGTGTGCGTTTACGTGCTACCGTTTCAGAATTTGGTCCTGTTTTACTTTCTAGAATTTTAGACCTAACGGTAACTCAAGAAGGTATTGTTGCCGTTGTATTTAAGTATTGTGATGATAATAAACTACCTCTTTTAGACTTAAACGATTTTAAAAAAGTATTGCAATATGCAACTGGCGAAGGTAAAAAGGAGTTTCAACAAGAGTACGGTCGTATTTCAACCAGTTCTACTGGTACCATCCTTAGAAAAATTATTGAGCTAGAACAACAAGGAGCTGATTTATTCTTTGGCGAAAAGTCGTTTGAAGTTGATGATTTAACCCGAATTGATGAAAACGGTCGTGGTTATATTAATATCATTCGCTTAACAGATATTCAAGATAAACCAAAACTATTCTCCACCTTTATGTTAAGTCTACTGGCTGAGATTTATGCTACTTTTCCTGAACAAGGTGATAGTGACAGACCAGAATTAATCTTGTTTATAGATGAAGCGCATTTAATTTTTGACAATGCTTCTAAGGCCTTGTTAGACCAAATAGAAAGTATAGTAAAACTTATACGTTCTAAAGGTATTGGACTCTATTTTGTAACGCAAAATCCAACTGATATTCCTGATGATGTTTTGGCGCAATTAGGTCTTAAAGTACAGCATGCGTTGCGTGCTTTTACCGCAAAAGATAGAAAAGCAATTAAACTTACGGCTCAAAACTATCCTGATTCTGAATTTTATGACACAGAAGAAATCTTAACATCTTTAGGTATTGGTGAAGCTTTAATTTCAGCTTTGGATGAAAAAGGTAGGCCAACGCCATTGGCTGCTACTATGCTTAGAGCACCTATGAGCAGAATGGATGTACTTACCGCTTCTGAGCTTAAAGAAACGATAGGAAAATCTAAACTAATTAAGAAATACAACGAAAATATTGACCGCGAAAGTGCCTATGAAATTTTAAACGAAAAAATAGAAAAGGCAGAAAAAGAAGCAGAAAAAGAAAAAGAAGCAGCAGCTAAACGCAAAACTTCTCGTAGAACAACCACCCGAAAAAGTACACGTATGAATCCGGTTGTTAAGGTACTTACTAGTGCTACTTTTATTCGTGGAGTTCTTGGAGTTCTTAAAAAGGTTATTCGTTAATTGTTGCTGGTTGCTTATTCTTATGGTGAGGTTTAGCTATAACAGCGTATATACCTTTAAACTAATTATCTTTTAACCACTAAACTCTTAAAACTAGGGTTCGTATTTGTAGCAAACTTTTACCTTTGAAACTTAAACTAGAATTCAATTTTTATTACTTCTAACAAACATGAAAAAAATAGTAACACCACTATTGCTACTTTTGGTTTTTGCCTGTACCAATGACCATACGTTTACCATCGGAAATGACTATGTTGGTGCCTTAACCAAAACAGATAAGGTAGCTGATTTAGAAGGTATTTTTGTAGCCGATTCTGTGGTGTTTGATAACCAAGAGGAGAATAAAGAATTAGGCAGTAATCGAATAAAAGTATTCGAAAAAGGAGGTGCTTTATTAATGACGCTAACGCCTAGTAAAGACAGTGTACAGACTGTAGAAAATATACGTATTGAAGACCCAAGATTTGTCTCTGAAGAAGGGGTTGGTTTAGAAAGTACCTTTAAGGATATTCAAAATAATTACGAAATAAAGAAAATCTTAACTGCTCTAAATAACATTGTTGTTACTGTCAAAGGAAGTCCTATTTACTTTACCATTTCTAAAGAAGAGCTCCCAAGTAATCTTCGGTTTTCTACAAACCAAATTGAAGCCGTACAAATACCAGACGAAGCTAAAATTAAGTATGTAATGGTTTCTTGGGATAACTAATACTGGCTCCTATTGCAAGCCATATTTTTCTCGATTTGCCAATACTTTCGGACTGTTTTTTTGCATCCATTCTGTAAGTTCTAATAACTTTACAACGTATGCTTGCCCAAATGGTGTTAGACTATATTCTACTCGGATAGGCACCTCTGGATAGGCCTCTCTATTTAAATAACCCTCGGCTTCTAAAACTTTTAAGCGTTGGCTCAAAACCTTATTTGAGATGCCGTAGACATATTTTTGAAGTTTATTAAAACGCAGCACTTTAAAATAACCTAACCATAGTAAAATAAGTGTGCTCCATTGGTCAGAGGCTACAGACATTACATCTCTAACCGGGCATGACTCAGGCGGATTCTTATAATCGATATGCCCAAACATTTTTTCTAATTTTTTTTGAGTGCTAACGCGCTGATTATCAATTATAGTTTCCATTTTTACACTTGGTTTTAGAAAGTTTACTTCTTTTTTAACTTGTTGTAATAGCTTACTTTAGTTACAAATTAATAGTAAGTTACTAAAAGTAACCAATTATGCGAAAAATCATAGAAAAAGTTGCTCCTTTATATTATGGTCAGCTATTGAACGGTATGGCGCTTTTTAATAAACCTAAAGCTGCGGAAAAAGCCTTTGATATATTTTGTACAATTCGTAAAGGCCGCGTAAAGCCAGAACAGGCTGACTTTTTAGATGCTGCCAAACATACGGTTGAAGAAATTGGTGAACAACATATTCAAACCTATAAGTGGACAGGTGGAAAAGAAACGGTATTGTTACTGCACGGTTGGGAAAGTAATACCTATCGTTGGAGAAATCTTATTAAAATGTTACAAGAAAAAGACTTTACTATTTTGGCCTTTGATGCTCCCGCTCATGGGTATTCTACAGGTGAAATGCTTCATGTGCCTTTGTATGCGGAATCTTTACGACACATCTTAAATAAGTTTACGCCAGATTATGTTGTTGCCCATTCTATGGGTGGTATGACGATTTTATTTGACCATTACCTACATCCTGATGCACCTGTACAAAAAATTGTTACGGTAGGCTCACCATGCGATTTTGAAAGTTTTATGCATCATTATCAAAAAATCTTAAAGTTCAATGCTACTGTTTGGGAAGCTATGGATGAACGCTTAAAAAGCGTTTTTGGTTTTCATATGCACGAATTCAAAAGCTCTTTGTTTGCCAAAAACAATAAGGTACCCGGTTTATTATTTCACGATAAAGAAGATAAACAGGTATTGTATACTGAATCTGTTAAAGTACACGAAAGTTGGAAAAGTAGCCGATTGGTGCTTACAGAAGGATTAGGGCATTCTATGCATCAAGTGCATGTAAATGAGGAAATCATTGAATTTTTGGAGTCAAAATAACCCATAGTTATCGTCTACTTTGCTGTAAAAACGAAAATGGATAAAGACAAAAGACCACAAATTAAAAATGAAGAACAATACGAAGCGTTAAAAGACAAAGGCTATAGCAAAGAAAAAGCTGCTCGTATAGCAAATACTCAGCTTTCTGGTGAAAAAGGTGGTAAGGCTTCTAATTACGAAGACAGAACTAAAGAAGAATTGTACGAGCAAGCTAAGAAAGTTGGTATTGATGGCCGTTCAAACATGAACAAAGACGAACTTATCAAAGCTTTACGAAGTAATTAGAATTGTTTTTGTTGGTGTTACTACATTGATTTATTTTTAAGGCAAACTAAAAGCAATGCAGCATAACTTAACTCCTTTTCATGTAGCTATACCGGTTCATAACCTTGACGAATGCCGAGAATTTTACCGTGAAACTTTAGGATTTACTGAAGGTAGAAGTAGCGACCATTGGATAGATTTTAATTTCTTTGGCCATCAAGTCGTTATTCATTACAAACCAAAATCAGGTGAAGATTTACATACCAACGCCGTTGATGGTAAAAATGTACCCGTGCCACATTATGGAGTTGTATTACCATGGGAAACTTTTCAAAGCTTTGCTACTAATTTAAAAACTAAGGGCATTCAATTTGTAATTGAACCCTACATTAGATTTGAAGGCTTACCTGGAGAGCAGGCTACCATGTTTTTCTTGGACCCAGCCGGAAATGCATTGGAATTCAAGGCCTTTAAAGACATGAATCAACTTTTCGCTAAATAAATAAAGCCCTTAAAATCAAGGGCTTTTTTACTATTTCTTTAAAATAAATATTTTACCTTCTCGAGTATCATCAGTTTCAAAGACTATATAATATACCCCATCTGCAAAGTCGCTTACCCTTATTTCCTCAGTTTCTGAATGGGTTTGCATTAATTTATTTTGATACACTAATTGTTGAAGTTCATTAAAAATAGTGATACTCACCTCTTGGTTCATGTAAGCTCGTACATCTAAAATCAAAATTCCTGTAGTAGGATTTGGATAAAAAGAGGGTTCAGTAATTAACTCATTTGATAATTGCTCCATGACCTTAATCAAGGCTTCAGCGGTAAAGTTACCATCGTTTGTGGTTGCCCTAATAGTTGCTACGCCTTCTGCAATTGCAGAAACCATTCCAAATTCATCTACGGCTGCAATAGTTTCATCTGTAGATTGCCAAACCACAGCTTTATCGGAAGCATTATCCGGATAAATTGTGGCTATCAGGGTAGTAGTTTCACCAACATACAGTTTTACATCCTCAGCAGATAAGCCTATACTAACAACATTCACAAGTTGTTCTTCAACCGTTATTTCAGCAGTGGCTGTGAAACCGCCATCATTCGCGGTAACCGTTATGGTCGCCGAACCGGGAGCTATTGCCTCCACATTTCCGTTAGCGTCTACCGTAGCTACAACTTCATTATTGGAAGACCAACTTACATTAGTATCCGTAGCATTGGCTGGACTCACCTCCGCGGTTAACTCGAGGTTTTGCCCTTCTACTAAATTCGCGCTAGTTGGCGTTACCGAAATTCCCGTTACTGGAATCACATTCGCTTCTACCGTAAATTCAGCAGTGGCTGTAAAGCCTCCATCATTGGTGGTTACTGTTATGGTCGCCGAACCGGGAGCTATTGCCTCAACATTTCCATTAGCATCAACGGTAACTACAGCTTCATTATTGGAAGACCAACTTACACTAGTATCCGAAGCATTGGCCGGACTCACCTCTTCGGTTAACTCAAGGGTTTGCCCTTCTACTAAATTCGCGTTGGTTGGCGTTACTGAAATTCCTGTTACCGGAATCAGATTTGCTTCTACCGTAATTTCAGCAGTTGCTGTAAAGCCTCCATCATTGGTGGTAACCGTTATGGTCGCCGAACCGGGAGCTATTGCCTCCACATTTCCAATAGCATCAACGGTAACTACAGCTTCATTATTGGAAGACCAACTTACACTAGTATCAGAAGCATTGGTCGGACTCACCTCCGCGGTTAACTCGAGGTTTTGCCCTTCTACTAAATTCGCGTTGGTTGGCGTTACTGAAATTCCTGTTACCGGAATCAGATTTGCTTCTACCGTAAATTCAGCAGTGGCTGTAAAGCCTCCATCATTGGTGGTTACTGTTATGGTCGCTGAACCTGGAGCTATTGCCTCCACATTTCCATTAGCATCAACGGTAGCTACAAGTTCATTGTCTGATGACCAATTTACACCAGTATCCGAAGCATTGGCTGGACTCACCTCCGCGGTTAATTGCACTGTTTCACCTTCCACTAAATTTGCGTTGGTTGGCGTTACTGAAATTCCTGTTACCGGAATCACATTCGCTTCTACTGTTATTTCTGCAGTGGCTGTGAAACCGCCATCATTGGTGGTTACTGTTATAGTTGCCGAACCGGGAGCTATGGCTTCCACATTTCCATTAGCATCTACCATAGCTACAACTTCGTTGTTGGAAGACCAACTTACACCAGTATCCGAAGCATTAGACGGAGATACCTCAACCGCTAACTCGAGGGTTTGCCCTTCTACTAAATTCGCGCTAGTTGGGGTTACAGAAATTCCCGTTACCGGAATCACATTCGCTTCTACCGTTATTTCAGTCGTGGCTGTAAAGCCTCCATCATTGGTAGTTACTGTTATTGATGTGGTCCCTGGAGCTATTGCCTCTACATTTCCGTTAACATCTACCGTAGCTACAAGTTCATTGTCTGAAGACCAACTTACACCAGTATCCGAAGCATTGGCCGGACTTACAGCAGCGTTTAATTGCACTGTTTCACCTTCTACTAAATTCGCGTTGGTTGGCGTTACCGAAATTCCCGTTACTGGAATCACAATCGCTTCTACCGTTATTTCAGCAGTGGCTGTGAAACCGCCATCGTTCGCGGTAACCGTTATGGTCGCCAAACCGGGAGCTATTGCATCCACATTTCCATTGACATCTACCGTAGCTACAAGTGCATTGTCTGAAGACCAACTTACACCAGTATCCGAAGCATTCGCTGGACTCACCTCAGCGGTTAATTGCACCGTTTCACCTTCCACTAAATTCGCGCTAGTAGGCGTTACTGAAACCCCGGTAACATTTACAATTGTGGAAACTGGCGTTAATATCCATCGCATGTAATCGGAGCCATCGTTATAATACGTTTTTACACTGGCTGCATTAGCATCTGAATTGTTTTCAATTCCTAAATAATGACCGTTAGATTTATTCTTAATGGCAAACTGATTATTTCCTAAATCTTCAAATTTCCAACGTTGGTTTTCATTTCCATTACTGTAATATTGTACTACGTTGGTGCCCGAACCTTGGCCATCATTTTCGGTATCAAAATATAAATTACTGTACGTAGACTGAATGGTGTAGTAATCCACATCTTTTACAATTGCAAATTCTTGACTAGGATTACCATTATTGGTGTTTTGAATAATATCAGCCACTGGGTCTACTGATGCTCCAGCGATATCTAATACTTTGCTACTTCCTACATTAGTTATGATATAATCTCCTTCAGGAATATCAACGGTATTAGGAGTATTAGATAAGGAATTAATCCAATCTTCTATTAAGGCTGTTCCTGGCACATCAATAACGCTCTTGCCTAAGGGCGGCATCATTATCGTAGGGTCTACTGAGTTTGTTCTATGATATAGTAAAGATTGTGCAGCATTGCCCGGTTCTATAATTTTTGTTCCGCTTACCCCATAAATTGGCGTATTTGCCTCCGCGGTTAATAAACCGGTCTGTTCTAAGGTATTGAACAAACGTAAATCGAACGCTGCTCTATCACCAGAACGTCCTGGTCTATGACAATATGCACAGTTTAAATCTAAATAGGAACGTGCTCTTTCTGCTAAACTCGCCGTTGGGTCATTAGATGCTTTATGGGTTTGATATGTTGCCGCAATTTCATCTGTTATGGTTTCTTCAATTAATCCTAAGTAACTATAGGTAACTAATTGGTTTGCGGTAACGCCAGTTTTATACGTTTCATCTGTATTTAAATAACGCGTAGCTGGACCCAATACCCCAAAGTTACCATGACACTCATAACACTGTTGTCTACTTGGGTAATACCAAGTTTGATTACGCGTAGAACCATCTGCTTGGGTAATTACGATATCTTCTTCATACCCTCCATCAAGCAATACGGCGTCTGTTCCAGATTCATTCCATTTGTATAATAAATAATAATATGAACCATCTGTAGCTCGAACCTCAATACGGGTTTCTAAACGTTGTAAAATTGAAGGGTCTCTTTCATCAACAGCAAAATCGAAATGTTTTACCAAAACCGAACCTATTGGAAATTCCCAGTCACCGTTTTCAGTGAATTTAATTTGCTCTTCAGGTGAATTGTACGTACCATCATTAGGCACTGAAAACCATCTACGTTTTAACCCGCCATCTGACCAGAAAGGTTCTACCATATCATAAGGCAATACACCATCACTTGGTGTTAAATTGATTACATCTGAAAAAATTCCGGTTTCTGAAAGTAGTGTAGGAATCTCACTCGAATCAATTTGCGGTTCTGTAATTTGGTATAAAGAAACGCCATCGCCATAGCTTAGTAAATACAACTCACCGCTATGGTCTTCACCAAAAGAAATAATATCAGTAGGAGAAAATTGCGTTAACAAACTATAATTACCTGTCGTAGTATCTACACTCCATATTTCTTCACCCACACCAAAATCAGCACAAACATATTTACCTACTAAGCTAGGTACTTCTGTACCATTATACACATAACCACCAATTAAGGAATTGGCATCTTGCCTTGGAAAAGATACTAGAGGTTTAGTATCTACCATATCATTGTATAAGGTTGTACAGCCTTCTACTCCAACGGGGCCTGGGTCATTACCTTCAAAAACAGGCCAACCGTAATTTGCACCAGATTGTACTACATTAATTTCTTCATGATTGCTCTCCCCTACTTCGCCAATGTAGAGCGTACCTGTTGCACGGTCTTTTGTCATTCTATACGGATTACGGTGCCCTATGGTGAAATATTCTTCATAGGCTGAACCGTCTGGACTCAAAAAAGGATTGTCATTAGGTATGTAATAGCCCACACCCGAAAACTCGTCATCATAAATAGAAGCATCTTGCATTTTTCGAATTGGGGGGTGGCTTTTAGATGAATCCATATCCACATCAATACGAAGTACGCCACCATCTATATTATTTTCTAAATTCTGAGCACGAGCATAACCTGTTTGTTCACCTGTGGTTAGGTATAAAAAGCCGTCATCACCAAACACCATTCCACCACCACGATGAGTTGAACCATACATACGCACTTGTATCATAGTTAACTCTGAATTAGGAATCATAGCATAGGTTGTTGGGTTTAGCTCAATACGTTTTAACACCAAATGGTTACCCCAAAACCATTCTTCTTGCGTACAACCAAATCCGCTAGCCATACCATGAGGTTGATGTCCTCCTAAAGAATCTCTAGTTGAGTACCACATATACAGGTAATTCTTACCCAATTCTCCAAAAC
Organism: Croceivirga lutea; assembly: GCF_014235875.1. Lineage (GTDB taxonomy): Bacteria > Bacteroidota > Bacteroidia > Flavobacteriales > Flavobacteriaceae > Croceivirga > Croceivirga lutea. The sequence continues at coordinate 53,344 of NZ_JACJUK010000006.1, forward strand.
GGGGATGAACTGCTGTACCTAAAAAGCCGCCATCTAAAGGTGTACCCACGTCATAAGAGAAATCAGCTACCAAGCTTTTATTTGTTGTGGTTTCATCATTTTCAAATGAAAATATTTTGCCATCTCGTTGTCCAATTACTATTCTATTGCTATTGGGTATAGCATTAAAAGTAATAGGCGAATCAAAGGTTAGGTTAGGAAAAGCTTTTCTGTAGGGTTTAGCTTCGAGAGGTTCGCTAGGAAAATTACCATTTAAAAAACTGCCAATAGGCTCTGCCTCTGTTAATCCTGGCCCAGCAAAATATGGGATAAAAGAGAACAAGGCTATGATGAATGCAAAAACGAAAAGTAGTTTTAATTGGGGTAGACTTTTCTTCATAATATTTGTTTGATATTAATCTTATTATCAGAATATTACCAACAAAAATACTTTTAGCCTTTAGCTCCAATAATGATATTTATCATGAAAAGAATGATGAGTCTTCATTTTCGATGAGCTACCTGTAAAACTCGATGAACTTCCCTTAAAATGTACTGTTAATGCGTTAATCAGAAAGCATTCTATAAATGGTGTAGTACTTTACAGAGTAGATTATTGTGACCAAGATGTGGGTACCCTATCCCAACGATGTTTTTTGAGTTCTTTATAAAGCTCACTAGACAATGAATTGCCATCACTCGTAGCAGTATTTGCCAAAACATTACGTTGTTTTCTCATCCCAGGAATGGTGGTTCCTACATGTTTATTCTCTAAAATAAAGCGTAGCGCCATTTCTGCCATGGTCATACCTTCTGGAATAAGTGGTCTTAATGCATCTGCATGCGCAACAGAAGAATTTAGGTTTTCTGGCACAAAGTACGCACCCCTCCAATCTCCTTCTGGGAAAGTGGTTTCTTTGGTTAAATTACCTGTTAAGGTGCCTTCATCAAAAGGTACTCTTGCAATTACCCCAATATCTAGTTTTTCACATAATGGAAATAACTTGTCTTCCGGAGCTTGATCAAAAATATTATAGATTACTTGTACGGCATCTAATAATTCTGTTCTCAGCGCCAGAATACCATTTTCAGGTTCCCAGCGGTTCATGCTTATACCCATGGCCGCAACTTTTCCAGAGTTCTTTAACTCTTCAACCGCTCTTTGCCACTCCTCTCTTTTGCTCCAGGTATCATCCCAAGTGTGAAACTGCATTAAGTCTATTTGTTCTAAACCTAAGTTCTTTAATGTTTTATCAGTATAATCCATAATATGCTGCGTAGGATATGAATCTTCAAAAGCATATTCTGGTTTAGCGGGCCACTGAAAATTCTTTGGAGGTATCTTACTGGCCGTATATAATTTTTTAGAAGGATGTCTTTTTACCAAAGCACCTAAAAGTTGTTCGCTATGGCCTTCTCCATATCCCCAAGCGGTATCAAAAAAATTAACGCCGTTTTCAACAGCCAAATCTAGAGAATGTGCAGATTGAAGGTCATCAGAGGCTTTCCAACCTGCCATACCCCACATACCGTATCCTACTTCACTTACTTGCCAATTTGTTCTACCAAACCTTCTATACTTCATAGTAAACCTTTCTTATTACAATAGTTCTTCATTATTATTTTTTCTTTAGAGGGAAATACTGCTATGTAGCACTCAAAGCACATTTTTAAATTATTTGACCTATAAACTTATCCTATTTGAAGTCCTTTTCGTCTTACCCAATAGAACGCAAAAGCAATATTAGGCACCCAACACATCCAAGCTACAATTTTATAAGCAATAAGAAATTCACCAAATATAAGAATGAGAATAGGTAAATAAATGCGCAGTGTAACTGCCGCAAAGCATGCTGCATAACTATACACCATCATTCCTTGGTGTAGGTCAATATCTTTTTTCTTAACGGCTATGTAGGCCTTATACGTGGTATATAACCATATAGCGCCCAGAGCCATAAAGCCTAAAGCAGATACCAAACCACCTGTAGCAAAAGGTCCAATCGCAAAACCACAAACCCCGCTTATTACTGCTGTGGTTACGTATATTTTACCCAAGTTGCGATGTAGCGCTAACCGCTTTTTACGTAACCGAACACTGAACTGTGACCAACCAACTAGAAGCGCAATACCCCCGAAAGTAATATGGCCATAAAACCCTATTTTCCATAAAATGTTGATTACTAATTCTGCTGGTTTTTGAGATAAAAACCCATAGCTAGAGTCTATAAATAAATAGGAGATAGGATACAACCCAATGCTAATGGCTAACAACCCAAAAACGAACCACGCTACTCTATTAGAACCACTCATTTTTTATTGATATCTCCAACTTGTTAAATCTGCTCCCGCAGGTGCCGATTCTTGAATACGTTTCATAATTTTTGGCACATACATACTATTGTATCGAAGCCTACTAATATGATTTGGGTTTTCTTGGTCACCATTCCAACAATGTTCTGCTCTGTCACCATAATCTACCTCACCAGCATAATACGGGTCAGTGGTACTTTCGAGAAAGTCTTCCATTAGGTAAACGGCATTATTAAGGTAATAGTTGTCCATATCACCACAGTAAATATGTATTTTACCTTTAAGCTTGTCTCCGAGTTTATCCCAATCTCGTTCTAAAATATGGCGTAAATCATAATTTTCTTTCCAAAATTCTGCTACAGAATGATTGATTTTACCTGTTTTTTTATCCCATAATCTTTCGGGGTATCCATCCTCTCCCTGCGGAGAATAGGTAGCTTCCCAGATATCCCACTGCTGACCAGACCTAGATTTTGTACCCAAAACATATTCTAAATAATTGTAATCTTTAACTGAAATATCCACTTTGCCAAGGTAATTTCTATGGCCTGGAATTTCAGTAGTCTTATGCTCAGAATTATAGAAATAAGCATTTTCATCTTCATAAATATTAGACAAGCAATATGCTCTAAAATCTATGGGGTCTGGGCATGCTGCAAAACAACCATTGTATTCTTCGGGGTATTTTACTTGTACAGCTAAAGCCTCCCAACCACCCGTAGAACCACCATATAAAAAACGAGACCAACCTTCTCCCATTCCTCTAAATTCTTTTTCTATATGCGGTATTAATTCATAGGTAATAGCATCACCATAGGGCCCTTGACTCGCAGAATTTACTGCATACGAATCATCATAATATGGCGTAGGATGCTTTATTTCTATGATTATAAATCTTGGAAAACCAGGATCATTCCATCGTTTATAAAAATCATAGGCTTCTTGCTGCTGCATGATGTTGTATCCTTCTACATTAAATCTGGCTGCAAAATCGGGTTCTAAATTGGGGTCTGGGGGTGTGGTTCTAAATCCGCCAAAATCACTTGGGAAATGACCGTGAAAAATCATTAATGGATATTTAGCTTCTGGATGCTCATTAAAACCTTTGGGTAATAATACGTGAGCTCCTAAATACATGTCTCTACCCCAAAATTCTGATAACTTTTCTGATTTTATTTTTATGTGTTTTATCCATTCTGTATCCGCTGGCTCTTCAATTTCTGGTATAATTTCATTCATTACTACATTAACATTGGTTATCCCATTTTCCCCAATTGTAATTTTGAATGGTTTACTGTATAGGTTTCCAGGAGAGCGATTCCATTGTTGACCTTCACCATTATCCATTGGCAATTTTACCGTATGTCCAGTAGCCAGGTTAAAGGTTTCATAGGTATGCAATAGCGCTTGTACATTATATGTACCAGGGGGTAAATCGGACATGCTTTCATAGGGAAAACCAAAAATGGTTTCATCAAAAACTATTTCTTGGCTAGGTTGCATGGCCTCAACATTTAATCCGAAAATAGGCTGTGCATTTAGACCCGCATTAATTTGAAATCGAGGTTCCTTAGTATCATCTGTAGAAAACATTAATAGCAATCGACCATCTAAAGCTTTCTCAGAAACTGTATTTGAAAATGATACGCTAACCGTAGCGCTTTTTTTGGGGTTGGTGTTACAGCCAATAAAAATTAGACTACAAAGAAGTAGCAGTACATATAGTTGTTTCATGGTGGTTGATTAAACCATTAAGATACACAAATCTTAAATTCGAAAGTAAACCGTAGCTGTAAATTAATACTTAAATATAATTAGTCTAGTTAGTGCAAAACGCTATTAGTAAACGTGTTATGCTGTAAAAAGGTACTCATAACCACTCATCGAATTACTGGTTAAGAAAACAAGATGTTTAACTTTAAAACGTTTTAAACCTGTGAAATCCCAAATTTTACTTGAAATGAAAACCATTCTTTTATTAGTATCACTTGTATTTAGTGGTATGGCATTAAGCAGCTGCACCAATGATGAAGGTGATGATTTAGAAGTTCTAACCCCAGAAGAAACTGAAGAACAACTTGCATTAACAAAAGATAATCAGAAAGCTTAAATTTAGTTTTGGCGTTTACGTGCCAACAATGTATTTTTAAGTAACATAGCAATAGTCATAGGCCCTACTCCACCTGGTACCGGGGTAATATGAGAAGCTTTTGGTGCTACTTCATCAAAATCAACATCGCCAGTGATATAGTACCCTTTTTCTGAACTGTCTGGAACTCTGGTAATACCTACATCAATTATAACCACACCTTCTTTTACCATGTCTGCTTTGAGAAAATCTGGCACTCCTAAAGCAGATACAATGATATCAGCATTTTTAGTAAATTCTTTTAGATTTTGAGTTCTACTATGCGTTAAGGTAACTGTGGCATCAGCAGCTTTACCTTTTTGGCTCATTAAAATACTTATAGGTCTACCAACAATGTGACTCCTACCAATAACAACCGTATGCTTGCCTGTTGTATCTACATCATACCTACGTAATAACTCCATAATACCGTAAGGTGTTGCCGGAATAAAAGAAACCATATCTAAAGCCATTTTACCAAAATTCTCTGGATGAAAACCATCGACATCTTTGCTAGGGTCAACAGCTAATAGTACTTTTTGCTCATTAATATGTTTTGGTAAAGGCAGCTGTACAATGTAACCGTCAATTTCAGGATTGGCATTTAATGCTTCAACCTGGGCAAGTAGTTTTTCTTCTGAAGTATCTTCTGGCAAATGAATTAAGGTTGACTCAAAACCTATTTTTTTACAAGTACGCACCTTACTACCTACATAGGTTAAACTAGCACCATCATTACCTACTAAAACCGCTGCTAAATGAGGTACCTTCTCCCCTCTGTCTTTCATTTTAGCTACTTCTTCAGCAATTTCTTGCTTGATATCGTTTGAAATTTTCTTACCGTCTAGAATTTCCATAAGTATTGTTGTAGGCTATTAGGATTAGAATTTTGATGATTTTTAACGCATATTCTGCATCATCTGCATCATTTGTTTGCCGCGTCCGCCCTGCATCATCTTCATCATTTTACTCATTTGGTCGAACTGTTTTAATAGTTGATTTACATCTTGTATAGTTCTACCACTACCTGCTGCAATGCGTTTTTTACGGCTAGCATTTAATTTGTTTGGGTTTGCACGTTCATCTGGTGTCATGGAATAAATCATAGCTTCAATATGCTTAAAGGCATCATCATCAATATCAATACCTTTTAGGGCTTTACCCATACCAGGAATCATGCCCATTAAATCTTTCATATTACCCATCTTTTTAATTTGATGGATTTGGGTTAAGAAGTCATCAAAACCAAATTTATTCTTGGCAATTTTCTTTTGAATTTTACGTGCTTGCTCTTCATCGAACTGTTCTTGAGCACGTTCAACAAGAGAAACCACATCACCCATTCCCAAAATTCTATCGGCCATACGAGAAGGATAGAAAACATCAATAGCTTCCATTTTCTCTCCTGTACCAATGAATTTGATTGGTTTATTGACTACCGATTTAATAGATATTGCAGCACCACCACGAGTATCACCATCTAACTTGGTTAAGATAACCCCATCAAAATTTAATACATCATTAAAGGCCTTTGCGGTATTTACTGCATCTTGACCTGTCATAGAATCCACTACAAAGAGGGTTTCTTGTGGCTGAATTGCTTTATGAATGTTAGATATTTCATCCATCATTTCTTTGTCAACTGCAAGTCTACCCGCCGTATCTATAATGACCACATTACAACCTAGCTCTTTAGCTTTTTTAATACCATCTTGAGCTATGGCTACGGGGTTATTATTGCCGCGATCAGAATATACCTCTACGCCTATTTGTTCGCCAACCACATGCAATTGGTCTATTGCTGCAGGACGATGCACATCACAAGCTACTAATAAGGGTTTTTTAGTTTTTTTGTTTTTAAGAAAGTTGGCTAGTTTACCAGAAAAGGTGGTTTTACCAGAACCTTGTAAACCAGACATTAAAATTACAGATGGGTTACCTCCTAAGTTAATATCAGCAGCATCACCTCCCATAAGTTCGGTCAATTCGTCTTTAACGATTTTGACCATTAACTGTCCTGGTTTTAAATTGGTTAAAACATCTTGCCCTAGTGCCTTTTCTTTTACCGTATTGGTAAATTCTTTGGCAATTTTAAAGTTAACGTCAGCATCTAATAATGCTCTACGCACTTCTTTTAGGGTTTCGGCCACATTAATTTCTGTGATTTTTCCGTGCCCTTTTAAATTATGTAAGGCTTTGTCGAGTTTATCGCTAAGATTATCAAACATCGGCTATCATCATTTTTTGAAGAACGACAAATTTATGAAATACCAATGGATTCTATGTTTGATACTCAAGTAAATAGTTGAGTAGGTTTAAAAAAAATAAAAGGACGGCTTTGAGGCAAACCGTCCTTTTAAAAGATGTGGGGTAAAATTTTAAATTCGTTTTTCGAAAACTAAGATTTCTGCGGTTTCATCTTCTTTATCGTCTAACAACTCTATTCTATCTACAGTAACTGTGCCAATATCCCAATCTTCGGTTAATTCATCAAATGGGTCTTCAACACCTAAGTTTAAGTATAATTTAAGGTCGCCATCACTATCTCTTATTACTCTCCATAAACCTGTGGTAATTGGATCGTTATTTACAGAAACCTCAACGGTATTATCTGCTGAAAAACTAAAATCATACTCTTGATAACTTACGGTATTATTGGTTTCATCATATTCAAATAAAGCAACCATCCAAGTACCACCCATCATTATATTTCTGATTTCAAGTACATCACTATCAGTTGTATTGGCTTCGCAAACTTTTTCTAATTCTAGTTCGTATTCAAACTCTTCAATCTTAAAGTAAAGATTGCCATCTTCTGCCTCAACCAAGGCCCATTCATAACTTAAATCTGGCTCACCTTCGATACTCATTTGAAGTGCTAATTGCTGGGCGTTGTTAAAGCCTACTTCCCAAGTACCTTCTGATACTTCAACACCGTTGCTTAAAGTAACCATACCTGTTGTTGTAAATTCTAATTCGTATCCTAGAATTCTATCATTTTCAAATCCTTGATTCACAAAATCTTCAACTATCCAAGCACACTCGGTTAATTGCGCTAGTAAACCATCTAAGGTTGGCACTTCAAATTCACAATCTTTTTCTATTACAACATACCTGTTGTCTGCGTTCATTAACTTAATGCGTTCTGGACCGCATTGCACAACTTCCCAATCGCCGCTCAAGGGTTCAACTGCATCAAAAAGCGCATTAAATCTTAATTTACCTTCTACAATTTCCCAATTACCTTCGTCACCAAAAGCGCCAGTATCATAATAGGCATGAATATTTCTGTTAGAGAAATCTATGGTTCCTTCGAACTCAAATTCGTCAGAGGTATCTGCAACTCTCCAGTTACACGTTTCTAAATACTCTGCTACTTCTTCAATGTTACAATCGGTTGAACTGTCATCATCATCATCACCTTCACAGAACTTCTTTAAAACAATTCTGTTATCACTATCAGAATAGAATTTTATTTTGCCTTCTTCTATTTCGTAAACCAACCAGGTAGCATTAAAATCTGTGTAATTAGTAAAAGCTAGACTTACTAATAATCCGTTGGCAGTAAATTCATATGACCACTCGCCTTCAGCTGTGGCATTTCCATAAGGTCCTGTAATTGTTACTACACCTTCTTCTTCGAATTCAAACGTAAAACCTTCATACTGTCCTAATTGGTCTACACCAAGCCTTCTAATGTCTCTTAATTTCCAAGGACAATCAGTTAAATATTCTAGAAAACGCTCTTCATCAAAATCATCATCGTTATAATCATCGTCATCATCTTCATCACACTCATCTTTAGCAGTTTCTAAAGCCATTGCCAATTGAGCATTAGTTTGTACGGTAACTTCTGTACCATCATATTTAGCTAAGGTTACAGGGTAGTCGATACTCACTAAATCAGAAGCATCTTTTTCTTTAAAAAACCTACGCATTTCACGGTCAGAATTCACTTGAACCTCACCGGTAACTTGTTGATTAATATCAAAAGTGAAAAGTGTTATTGGGTATACAAAATCTATACATTCAATATCATCATCTTCCCCGCCCTCAATACAATCAGCTGCCAATTCTCGTAGCTGTTCTTTATTTTCTATTACCAATTCTGAATAATCAGCAAAAGTTACCGTAATGGGGAAAAGAATTTCTAAAATATCATCATCTGTATCAAACTCATCAAAAATTTCTTCAATAATATGTAAGTCTTCTACAGCGTCAATAGTTATTTGAACGTCTGCAATCTCAACTGTGTAAGGAAACTGAATTGCAAAACAGCTAGCTTCATCTACAATATTATCATAGGAACCATCATTAGCAGATGTATTCACAATTAAGTTGGCTGTAGTAGAACCTGCTTCAATGGTTTCTTGTTCTTGTCCTCCAATTTCTTCAAATTCTTCTTGACAAGAAGCAAACGTTAAAAGCGCAAAAAAGAATGCCGCTCTAAAAAGTTTAGTAATACTATTTTTCATATCGATTTGGATTTATTCGTTATTTACAGCCTTAAAACAACCTACTTTTAAAAAACCCTACCTAACGATTAATTTTTTTAAAATATCTTTAGAGAAATCAACCTAAGAAAGTAGCCTAAACATGAACAATGTTTGTGAAGAGCAACAGTATAGCTCAATTTTCTCAACCCATTCTAAAACGGTTTTCAATTTCATCTATTATAAATTTGGTAATGAAGAAAAAGCTCATGACGCTGTTCAAGAAGCTTTTGTAAAGCTTTGGGAGAATTGTAGTAAGGTAACACCAGATAAAGCTAAATCTTATTTATTTACTGTTGCCAACAACTTGTACTTAAATGTACTTAAGGCAGAAAAGGTGAAACTTAAATACGCCGATAGGCATACACATACTACTACCTACGAGTCTCCAGAATTTGTTTTAGAGGAAAAACAATTTGAAGATAAACTCAACAATGCTCTAAATAGCTTGCCTGAAAATCAAAGAACCACTTTTTTATTAAATAGAATTGACGGTAAAAAATATGCAGAAATTGCTGAAATGGAAGGGGTAAGCGTAAAGGCTATTGAAAAAAGAATGCATTTGGCGCTAAAATATTTGAGAGAACATATTGATGGAATATAAATATGAAATAAAATGAGATTTGAAGTAGGGTTTACAAAAAGTTAGTTGTTATAAAATTGAAAGAAAAGATATTATGCAAGAAAATTACTTAGCAAAATGGTTGAACAACGAGCTCACAGAAGAGGAGTTGGCGACTTTTAAAAAGTCTGCTGAGTATGCTTCTTATGAGAAAATAGCCAAAGCTTCTAACAAGCTTAAAGCTCCAGAATTTGACCAAAACAAAGCTTGGGAACAACTAAAAGACAAAACAAAAACCAATAGAGCATCTAAAGTGGTTGTTTTAAATCCGTTTAAGAATTTCCTTAGAGTTGCTGCGGTTATTGCTATACTTCTAACAGGCTCTTATTTCTTTTTAAATTCTTTAGACCAAACGTATGAGTCTCAACTGGCACAACAGACCGAGTTGGTCTTACCTGATAATTCAGAAATTGTTTTGAATGCGGCATCAAAAGTTTCGTTTAGTGAGAAAAAATGGGACAAAAAAAGAGCCGTTGCCCTAGATGGTGAGGCCTTTTTTAAAGTTGCCAAAGGAAAAAAGTTCACGGTAACCACCTCTTCTGGAAAAATAGCAGTTTTAGGTACGCAGTTTAATGTAAAAAATAGAGATGGCTTATTTACGGTTTCATGTTTTGAAGGTCTTGTAAGTGTTACCTATAATTCTAAAGAAATTAAATTGCCTGCTGGTAATTCTTTTACCGTAATTAACGGCAATGTTAGTAAGGGTACAGCACAACGCAATGGACAGCCATCTTGGCTAAATAAAGAAAGTAGCTTTACTAGCACACCTTTAGAATATGTTTTAGCTGAATTTGAAAGACAATTTAATATTAAAGTAGAAACCCAAAATATTAATACTAATAAGCTATTTACAGGTACTTTTAGTAATAGCGATATTAATTTAGCGTTGAAAAGTATAAGCACTCCTACCCAAATTCGTTTTAAATTAGGCAAGGAAAAGGTACTTTTCTATGACGAGAATACACCTTAAGTTTCTAATTCTTTTTGTGGGGCTAATTTTTGTCCCTAGGCTATCATTGGCGCAAGAAACCAAATCTTTGCGTGAGGTAATAGTGCAGGCCGAAGAAAAATTCAATGTAAAGTTTTCTTTTGCAGATGAATCTATTACAAATCTGCAAGTAACCGTTGAGGAAACAGATTCTCTTACCAATTTTATTGCTCAAATTAAAGCGCAAACAGCTTTAGAGATTTCTACTATTAGTGAGCGTTATTATGCCATTGTGTTAACAAAAACAGTTTCTATTTGTGGTTTTGTACTCGACAATTATGCAAAAAATTCTATACCCGGTGCATCAATTGAACTATTAGGAACAGAAAAGGCTTTGGTTACCAATTTAGATGGTAGCTTTTCATTAGAAAACCTCTCAAGAGATGCTTCGCTACGTTTTCGATATCTGGGTTATGAAACTAAAATTGTACCCGTTTCTGACTTTCTTCAAACTAAAGAATGTGTAAAAATTTTATTAGCTGAACGTAGAGAACAATTACGAGAAGTTGTTGTTTATCAGTTTTTAACTTCAGGAATTACTCGCGAAAAAGATGCCAGTATAGCCTTAGACTTAAGTAAACTCGGGGTTTTACCTGGGGTTATTGAGCCAGATATTTTACAAAGTGTTCAAGCGTTGCCTGGCATTAAAAGTATTGATGAAACCGTTTCAGATATTAACGTAAGAGGTGGCACTAATGACCAAAACCTAATTCTATGGAATAATATTAAAATTTATCAGTCCGGACACTTTTTCGGACTTATATCAGCCTTTAATCCTTACTTAATTAAAGACGTTTCTATTTTTAAAAACGGGACACCCTCAAATTTTGGTGATGGCGTAAGTAGTGTAATTAGTATGAAAACTAACAATGAGCTTAGCGGTTATTTTACAGGTGGAGGCGGTATCAATTTTATTACGGGTGATATGTATGGTCAATTTCCGATTAACGATAAAACAGAATTACAATTCTCAGCAAGGCGCTCAGCTACTGATTTTTTAAACACCCCAACTTATAACAGTTTTACAGAACGAGCGTTTCAAGATTCTGAGGTTCAAAATGAACAAGGACAAAATACTACCGAAGATTTTGAGCGTAATGAAGATTTCTACTTCTATGATTTTTCTGGAAAGGTTTTATACAATTATAATGAAGACCATAAATTACGCTTGAGTTTTATTGTAATGGACAACGATTTGGATTATTTAGAAACCAATCTAAACACCAATGAAACCACACAAAGCTTTTTAGACCAAACCAATATTTCGGCAGGCTTGCAATGGCTTGCACAATGGTCTTCTAATTTTAGTTCAGAGGCCAATGTATATTTTTCAAACTATGACCTCAATGCTATTGGTATAGAGGCCAATCAAATTCAACGACTAAATCAAAAAAATCAGGTTGATGAACGTGCATTAAAAATAAATACTTTGTACAAAGCCCATAAAAGAATTAATTGGCAAAATGGGTTTCAATATGTAGAAACAGGTATCACAAACAAAGCTTTTGTTACCCAACCACCTTTTGATACTAATAGAAAAGGAGTTATAAGAATATACGCCCCATTTACCTCGATTACCTACAATTCTTTTGAAGATAATTTTATTACGACTATTGGTTTAAGAGCTAATTATATTGATAACCTAGGTACGTTTACAGCATTACTTTTTGAGCCTAGATTAAATATGAATTTTAAAATTGCTCGCAACCTAAGAGGGCAAATATTAGGTGAATTTAAAAGTCAGACCACCAATCAGGTAATTGATTTAGAGCAAAATTTTTTAGGGGTTGAAAAAAGACGATGGATACTTTCTGATGATGCTGATTTACCAATTACCAAAAGTAAGCAAGGCTCAATTGGAATAAATTACGACTATAATGGCCTGTATCTTGGAGGCGAAATATTTTATAAAAAAGTTGATGGCATAAGTGTACTAACACAAGGTTTCCAGAATGAAAATCAGTTTAATGGCGATGAAATTGGCGGCTATGATGTTAAAGGATTTGAGTTTTTAATTAACAAAAAAACTGGCCTATTTAGCAATTGGTTAAGCTATACGTACAATACCAATAATTACACTTTTGAACACATACCTCCAAATTCTTTTCCAAACAATTTAGATGTACGGCATAGTATTACAGCAGCAACTACATTTCAAAAGAAAAATTTAGGATTAGCATTGGGTCTTAATTACCGCACCGGAAAGCCTTTTACTAAACCTAATGAAGATAATCCACTTAATGTTCAAGTTTTTCCGGCTGAAATTAATTATGAAGAACCCAACAGCAGCAGACTGCCAGAATACTTAAGGTTAGATGCCTCGGCAACTTACAATTTTCAGCTTAGTAGAAGCATCAAAGCAAAAGCAGGCGTATCACTATTAAACATTACGAACAGAAAAAACATTTTAAACACCTATTACCGCGTAAATAGTTCTAATGAAATTGAGACTATAGAAAATAAATCGCTAGGTCTTACCCCCAATTTAACTTTCAGAATTAGCTTTTAGATTTTCTAGTTTAGACATCAATACTATGTGCGGAAAAGATATTGCTGCGAGTAAATATAGAATAAGGGTGATAAAATAATCTGTGCGCTCTTTAAATACTAAATACAGTATAAGCAAGCCAAATATTGAAATACTGTAGTAAAGCCAAGAAGACTTTAAGTAAGACAACCAAGTTTTTTTATTGTAATCACCATATAACAAATAAAGTTGATCTTTAATAGAGGGAAAACTATGCCAGAAAATAAAATAAATTGCGAATGCCCAAGAGAGGGAGGCTACTTCAAAAACCACATATAAAACACCGAGTAACAAGACCTCAGCAAACCAATTTAGCTGTATTTTTTTTAAAATAGCATAGGCAGTTATAACACCAAAAAAAAGACCGGCCGAAACCCAAAATATGAGCTCAATATTTAACGTGTTATTTCCTGTGAACTCAACTATTATCATTTCTACTTTGTTTATTTTTTTGTAAAATAACATAAACAATATTAATGAACCGTAAGAAACAAATAAAGCCCAATCAAATTGAGATTTAACTTTGATTTTTTGAGCAAAATGTTGCTCACCAAAATGATAAGCGCTTATAATCAAGAAAAAATAAAAAGCCCATTGAGCGGATACCAAAAACAAAAGTGATACGCCTACTATCGCAGCCACATACATATATAAGTAATTGTTTTTCTTTTGTTTATCTTTTTTAACCTTGTTTATGAGTTGTATGTCATTTGCACCGTGTAAAACCCCAAACGTTAATATTAAAAAATACGCAAGGCTATTCTGTATACTTTCTGGTAGTTGCGTAGACAACCATAAACAAAAAAACGTAGCAACAATTAACCAATTTCGCATTTTAACCATTCATTGTTTAAATATATCTCAAAATTTTTAAACAAATATTATGATTTAATTGTTTAACTTTTATTTATATTCGTTAAACAAATTGCTAAAACTAATTTCATGAAAACATTATTATTTAATTTACCGTTGTTTGCAGACGTAACTAAAATTGCAAATGACGACTATGTAGGCTTTACCTTTTTTGTTGGTTGTATGGCCATGATGGCAGCTTCTGCCTTTTTCTTTTTATCAATGAATGATTTTGATAAAAAGTGGAAAACTTCAATTCTGGTTTCAGGATTAATCACATTTATTGCTGCAGTACATTATTGGTACATGAGAGACTATTGGGGAAGCGTTGGTGAATCTCCAACATTTTTCAGGTATGTTGACTGGGTATTAACGGTACCATTAATGTGTGTGGAGTTCTATTTGATTCTTAAAGTAGCCGGAGCTAAGAAATCATTAATGTGGAAACTTATTGGATTATCTGTAGTAATGCTAGTTACAGGCTATTTAGGTGAGGCCGTGTACAGAGACCAAGCATGGTTATGGGGTCTAATCTCAGGTATAGCTTATTTTGTTATTGTTTATGAGATATGGCTTGGTAGTGCTAAAAAACTGGCTGTTGAGGCTGGAGGCGCAATACTTAAGGCACACAAAATGTTATGCTGGTTTGTACTTGTAGGCTGGGCTATTTATCCTATTGGTTATATGGCAGGAACTCCTGGATGGTACGACGGTATTTTTGATGGTTTAGCTATGGATGTTGTTTACAATATAGGTGATGCTATTAATAAAATTGGATTTGGTTTAGTGGTTTACAGTGCAGCAGTTGCCGCACGTGCAAAAGCTTAATCCAATATATTTGTTCGCTTAACTTAGTTAGTTAGATTAAAGGCTTCATTTTCATGAAGCCTTTTTTATTGATTCAACATTTTTTCTAAATAACTATGCATTTCAGAATACTTTGATTTTAACTCACTTCTACTTTCAAAAAAACTTTCAACCAGAACAGCAAAGAATTCAAAAAAGTTAGTGGTGGCATAGGTTCTAAAATAGGTGTCGTTTGCTAGTTTATTTTGAAAAGCTGCACTGTTATAGATTTCACTCAATTTACGTAAACCCACCTTAAAACGCTTGGCCTCCCAACTACCTCTTTTTCTTGTTTCAATCATTAAAGCATGGGCAATCTCATGTAATCCAAGATTTACATTATCATTTGGAATTCTAAAACCTTCCTTTACATCTTCCGCAGAGAACACCAATGTTTTAAGTCTAGGATTGTACTCTCCAATATGATGCCTTTTAGCAATTTTAGAGTAATATTTTGAGGGGTAAACTACCACTCTTTTAATAGCGTTCTCAAACTTGTATGACTTTAAGCCCATGGTTACCAAAACCGCAGAAGCAGCCACATAAGACTTTATCTCCTCTTTGTTTTGTATATCACCGTAAAAAACAAAAGGTTTTTTAGAAATAAACCATGCAAACCTTTTTAAGAAAGTCTTTTTCTGCGCTGAATTAAAATCTTGGAAAGGAATAATATTTTCAGCTATGAAATGGCGTTCAGCTATTGTTAGTTTTTTTACGGGATGTAGAAGGTTATAAATAGAAAATTTCTCTTCTTGATGCCACTCATAAAACGCTTTTAGAAAAACAATTAGTAAACCTGCAACTAAAAGAACTGCGTAAACTTGTTTTTCTTCTTCTGTATAGCCCATTACATACGTTCTGGAACCTCTACTCCTAAAAGTCTAAATGCCAACTGAATGGTTTCTGCTACTTTTTTACTTAGTTGAATTCTAAAATGACGTTTATCTTGATTCTCTTCTCCCAAAATTGAAACCTGCTGGTAAAAAGAGTTAAACTCTTTTACCAAATCGTATACATAGTTTGCTATTAAGGCTGGACTATAATTATTTGCAGCTTCTTGCACTTTTTCTGGAAATAACTGAATGGTTTTTAGCAGTTCTTTTTCTTTTTCGTGTAGTTCTAATGTGGTTGAAACCGTTGCAACTTCAATATTTTCTGCTTTTCTTAAAATGGATTGAATTCTGGCGTATGTGTATTGTATAAACGGCCCCGTATTGCCTTGAAAATCTACAGATTCTTCCGGATTGAATAAAATTCGCTTTTTAGGGTCAACTTTTAAGATATAATATTTTAATGCCCCAAGGCCTATTGTACGATACAATTCTTTCTTCTCTTCATCAGAATAACCATCTAGTTTGCCTAATTCTTTTGAGATTTCTTCCGCCGTTTCTTCCATGTTCTTTATTAAATCATCGGCATCAACAACGGTACCTTCTCTACTTTTCATTTTACCTGAAGGCAAATCAACCATACCATAACTTAAATGATACAATTTTTCGGCCCACTTATAACCCAGTTTTTTCAGAATTAAGAACAACACTTTAAAATGATAGTCTTGCTCATTACCAACTGTATAGACCATACCGTTAATATCCTCAAAATCTGTTACTCGCTGAATTGCTGTACCAATATCTTGAGTCATGTAAACTGCTGTACCATCTGCACGAAGCACAATTTTCTCATCTAATCCATCATCGGTTAAATCTATCCATACACTTCCATCATCTTTTTTAAAGAAGATGCCCTTGTCTAACCCCTCTTTTACAACATCTCGGCCCAATAAATAGGTGTTACTCTCATAATATAACTTGTCAAAATCTACCCCTAAATTTTTATAAGTTGTTTCAAAACCAGTATATACCCAAGAATTCATGGTTTTCCATAATTGCACTACTGCTTGGTCACCAGCTTCCCATTGGCGCAACATTTCTTGAGCTTCTAAAAGAATCGGTGCTTCTTTTTCGGCCTGCTCTTTTTCTTTACCTTGTTTAACTTGCTCCTCTATCTGAGCTTTGTAAGTTTTATCAAAAGCTACATAATACTTACCTACCAAATGGTCTCCTTTTAAACCTGAAGATTCTGGAGTTTCACCTTCTCCAAATTTTTGCCAAGCCAACATACTTTTACAAATATGTATACCGCGGTCGTTTATAATTTGTGTTTTGTACACTTTATGACCGGCAGCCTTTAAAATTTCGGCAACAGAATACCCTAATAGGTTGTTTCTTATATGACCCAGATGCAGAGGTTTGTTAGTATTAGGAGAAGAATACTCCACCATAATGGCATCTTTTGAGTTTGGTTTTTCATAACCAAAAGTGGCAGAGGTGTTTATACTATTGAAAAAATTAAGGTAATACACATTGCTTACCACCAGGTTCAAAAAACCTTTTACCACATTAAATTTTGCTATTTCGTCTACATTCTCCTCTAAATAGGCTCCTATCTTTGTGCCTATTTCAATAGGATTTCCTTTTACAGTGCGTAACATAGGAAAAACAACCACGGTGATATCTCCTTCAAAGTCTTTTCTAGTAGGTTGAAATTCTACTGAAGGTAGCTCCGCATCGTAGACTGCCTTAACAGCTTCTTTAACCTTTTGCTCCAAAACCAACTGTAACTCCATTAATTCTGCATTTTAAGTGGGCAAAACTACGTTTTTATGACAAGATTAAGAACCTAAATGCTCGTTCAATCTTAATTTTAAAGAAAACCATTGCATGAATCATTTACAGGTTGCCAAACCCATTTTGGCTTCATCAAATATTTCTAAAACAGTTGAATTTTACCACAATATCCTAGGTTTTTCTATTGTTAGTTGGAAAAATAAACAATATGCTACCGCGCATAAAAACAACATTTGTATTCGTTTTTGGAAGCGCAACAGCAAGATTCACACTAAAAACACCAGCTGCTATATTAGCCTCAAAGCCGTAAAAACTCTTTTTGAGGAGTTTAAAAAGCAATGCGTAAAACATGCTAATGCGCTATTAAAAGACCAACTCTAGAGAATGCAAGAATTTGCCATTTCGGGTAGTAATAACATGATAAAATTTGGAGAACCTATAATTACAAACTAATGTTAGTAAACGTATCTTACAACGATAAAAAAATAAGAGAAAAAATTGATAGCGAGGTGGGTAAACCGTTTACGCTCAAAGAACGCATTAAATTAGCAGGTATTGGTTCCCCTAAATTAGAAATAACCGAAGCTAGCGTTGAAATTAGAAACCTTTTAATCTTAGATAACAACGCAGATTGCTGTAATATTGAAATGCGCCCCAACGGCATAATACTTGGTTTTAGGTCATTATTAGAGTCTTACGCACTAATTATTCCTTTTTACAAACTAACCATTTATAAAGGAGATTTGGCTGTTTACAGTATTTACAAAGACCACTACTTTGTTAAGGTTAAGGCAGACACTAAAGCGGTACAAAAGTTTTTTAAAAAACTATTAGACTATAAAACCGATAATAGACCAACTTCAATTGAAGATTTATGAAAATTCTACTTACCGGGGCTAACGGTTATATAGGAATGCGAATTTTACCGCAACTACTAGATATGGGCCATGATGTGGTTTGTGCAGTACGTGACCAAAATAGATTGTCTATTGATAAAGAAACTCGTGAAAAAGTTGAAATAATTGAAATCGACTTTTTAGACGAAATTCCTAAAAATCCTATCCCAAAAGATATTGAAGCGGCCTATTATTTAATTCATTCTATGACCTCATCAATTTCAGATTTTGATGAGAAAGAAGCTAAAGCTGCCAAAAAGTTTAATGAGTTGGTTTCAAAAACCCAACTTAAGCAAGTTATTTACTTGAGTGGAATAGTTAATGATGAACAATTATCTAAACATTTATCGTCTAGAAAAAATGTTGAAGATATCTTATATCAAGGTGAATTTAGCCTTACCGTTTTAAGGGCTGGTATTATTGTAGGTTCTGGTAGTTCATCGTTCGAAATTATTAGAGACCTGTGTGAAAAACTTCCTTTAATGATTACTCCTAAATGGGTACTTACCAAAACCCAGCCCATTGCCATAAGAGATGTAATAGCTTTTTTGTCTGGAGTTTTGGGAAATAAAGATACCTACAACCAATCTTTTGATATCGGTGGTCCAGACGTGCTTACTTATAAAGAAATGCTGCATAAATATGCAAAAGTAAGAGGGTTTAAAAATTACATTTTCACTGTTCCAGTAATGACGCCAAAGCTATCTTCATACTGGTTATATTTTGTAACGTCTACCTCATATAAATTGGCAGTGAACCTCGTGGATAGTATGAAAATGGAGGTGATTGCCAAAGACAATAAACTGCAACAATTACTTAATATTAAAACACACTCGTACGAACAAGCTATTGATTTAGCATTTAAAAAAATTGAGCAAAATCAAGTAATAAGTAGTTGGAAAGATAGTATTGCTAGCGGACAGGTAAAAAAGAATTTAGAAAAATACATTCAAGTTCCCAAATATGGTGTTTTAAAAGATGTTCAAACTCTTAAAATCGAAGATTCAGAAAAAACGCTAGAAAATATTTGGCGAATTGGTGGCGAAACTGGCTGGTATTATGGTAGCTGGCTTTGGAAAATTAGAGGGTATCTAGACAAACTCAATGGAGGACCAGGATTACGAAGAGGCCGAACCAACCCAGATAGAATTTTTCCTGGTGATGCTTTAGACTTTTGGCGTGTACTACTAGCGGACAAAAAGGCAAAACGTTTGTTACTTTTTGCTGAAATGCGATTACCAGGTGAAGCATGGTTAGAATTTAAAATTGACGATAACAATGTTTTACATCAAACTGCAACGTTTAGACCAAAAGGATTAAAAGGCCGCTTATATTGGTACAGCGTATTACCATTTCACTTTTTTATTTTTAATGGAATGATTAAAAATATAGCCCAAGCATAAATTTTGGCCTAAATTTTGAATAACTCTAAAAAGTAAACAAAATACCAAGCAACCATTTAGCTAAAATTGATGTCTTTAAGATATCATAGCAATCAAAAAACTAAATATGAAACCAACAACCTTTTTACTATTTGGGTTTTTATTATTGGCATTTAAAGTTTCGGCTCAATCCTATTCTGGTAAACTAATAGACGCTAAAACCAAAAATCCTATACCGTATGCTACTATTCAGTATAACATAAATGAAGGTGTTGTTACCAACGAAGAAGGTAACTTTAGTTTTTCATTAGCCTCCAACTCTAAACTAGACTCCATTTATATTTCTAGTATGGGCTATGAGAAAACTGGTTTTTCTTTTTCACAATTCAATGATAGTATTATCGCACTCAAACCAAAAGCTATAAACCTAAGCGGAGTTTACGTTTTTGATAAGAATTTAGAAGTTGATGAAATTATTGAAAAAACAATTGAAAACTTAGAAAAAAACCACTCCCCAACTACCACTAAAAAACGTTTCTTTTTAAGACAGTCTGACCATACTGTTATGCAAAAGGTTACTGTAGATTTTGAAAAATCAACCATTGCTGAAATTAATAAAGCTTTTATAGACAGTGCTATCAGCACTTTTCCAAGAAAATATGCCTATTACACAGAAACGTTAGGAGATTACTATCAAAAGAAAGATGACGACTTTAGCGCTAAGCTTGAGGTTGTAAAAGCGGCAGAACTTTACGATAAAAGTCAAGAAATATCCTTCGAAAGTTTCGGAGAACGCATGGAAGAAATCTTAGAAAAGCGATTAAAAAAAGATTCGTACTTAAAAATAAAATCAGGTTGGTTTGGCACTAAAGTTCAGGTTGACTCTATTTTTGAAGCCTCAGATACCACCAATACTGAAGAACGGGTTACCGACACGTATTTACTAGACAATAGAAAACAAAATCTAAAAAACTTACATGAACGCTTGTTCTCAAAAGATTACGCCCTAGATGTTTTACAAAAACACAAACGCTATGATTTTGAAATTGTAGGTTTTACAGATATCGAAGATTTAGGGGTGTATGTTATAGATTTTAAAAGCAAAGGTAAGGGCGAGTTTAACGGAACTCTTTACATAAATGTTGACGATTTTGGTGTTGTTAGAATCGACTACGAGAATATAAAGTCTGTAAAAAAATTCAAACTATTAGGATTCTCTTTTAATCAGCACACTTATAATGGTAGTATGGTTTACACCAAAACACCTTCTGGAACGTATACCCTAAAATTTGCGAGACACAATAACGGTTCAAAATTTGGTGTAGATAGACCTTTAAAAATTGTAGAGAAAAATAAGTTCGTAAAAGGTAGAAGAAAACAAAACGAATTAAAACTAAATCTAGATATTATTCAAACCCAATATTCCACTAATGAATTAGTAGTTTTCGCGGTAGAGAATAGCAATTTAGAACTATATAATGGTGTTATTGAAGACAAAAATATTGAAGCAGTTTACCTACCTGCTTATGACCCAAATTTTTGGAGCGGATATAACATTATTGAACCCAATCAGGCCATTAAAGAATTCACGATTGAAGACGCTGAATAGTTCAGCTCAGAAAATGTTGTGAAAAGCTTGATTTTTGATGTCATTTAAGACAAGAATTTAACTGAATTTCAGTTATTTATAATACCAATCTTACTATGAGCTGGATGAAAAATACCATTCTTAGCCTTTTGTTGCTTTTGCTAGGTGGCACAATTACCACCTACGCACAAACCTATTCTTCGACCTTATTGGATGCAGAAACAGAACAGCCAATACCTTATGCAGCTGTTGTTTATGGTAAAGAACAAGGCGTTATTACCAATGAAGAAGGCAAATTTTCTTTTACTATTGATCATACCATAAAACCTTTAGACACCATACAAATTTCCTGTATGGGTTATGAAAGCAAGGGTTTATTACTCAATCAACTCAAAAAGCCAACTATCCATTTAACTCCAGGTGGATTTTCATTAATAGGTGTTGATTTAATGGGTAGAGGATTAACTGCAGAGGAAATTGTAGAACGTATGGTTGATAGTATACCAGTGCGCTACAATCAAATGCCCGTGCAAAAGAAATTCTTCTTAAGACAATCTACTTACGACCAATTAGACGAAGCCAAAATTGTCTTAATAAATAGCACGATACCTTACGTGAATCCTGCTAGCATAGACACCTTAGTTAGTCAATTACCAAAATCATCTGAATACCATACTGAAACACTGGGTACACTTTATAAGGTAGAAGAAGATATCAAAATTAAAGTAGATAAGGCTACAGAAATCTATGACAAAGAAAGACAAGCTACATTTAACAATGTTAGTCACCAACTTGAAAAAATGTTGAGTAAGCATGTAAAAGAAGACTCTTATTTTAAGTTGAAAACCGGTCCTGTTAGCGCTAAACTCGATTTAGATACTATCATTGGAAGACCATCTTTAGCGGTTGATTTAAACGATAGTATTCGAGGTTCTATTAAAAGAAACTATCTAGCTAGTAGAGAGAACCGTTTAAAAGATATTGAGACCCAAGTTTTTGGAGAAAACTCGCGTCTTGAAGTAATTGAAAAACGAAAAAAGTATGCCTTTACCAAGCATGAAACCATTGAAAAGGATGATCAACGCTATTATGTAATTACTTTTGAACCTAAAAAGAATGCAAAACTACAAGGCAAAATGTACATAAATGCCTTAGACTTTGCATTAACTAGAATTGAATACACAAATCTAGAACCATTAAAGGCTGTTAAGTTTTTGGGTGTAAAATACAATGAACCCGTTTATGAAGGTGTCGCAGAATATACCAAAATGAAAAATGGCAAATACGAGTTGAACTTTTCTAGATTGCAACACATTATCTTTATTAAAGCTGCTAGACCTGTAAAGATTGCAGAGAAAAACAAAAATGTTGCTGGCAGAAGAAAGCAAAATGAAATTAATATAGAGCTTTACTTAACCGCCAAAAGTACAAATGTTTTTGAATGGGCTGCATTAGAAACCAAAGGCTCTAGCAAAAGTATGTTTGATATGGTGCCTCAACGAAAAATTTTAGAGGTAACCTATAAAACCAAATATGATAAAGAGTATTGGAAAGGATTATCAATTATAGCCCCTACCTCTGCATTAGAAGATTTTACTACAATTAAATAATTAGGCCCTAGGAAGAAATACCTCAGCCATCATACATCTTGCTGAACCACCACCACAGGTTTCAATAGTATCTAAAGGACTGTGAATTATTTCACAGTGCTTTTCAATAGCATTAACCTGGTCTTTACGCAAACTCTTATATGCCTGAGAACTCATAACCATAAACCGCTGACCATTAGCACCAATCACTTGTAACATATTACCAGCAAAGGAATGCATTTGTTCTTCTGTAATTGTTATAATTTCTTTACCGTCTTTTTTAAGATGGTCAATTACATTTTTACGTTCCTTTTTATCATCAATAGTATCTAAACATATTACAGCAAAAGTTTCTGCCATAGCCATCATTACATTGGTATGATAAATAGGTAGGCGCTTACCATCAACAGTTTGATTGGCAGTAAAAATCACCGGAAAACAGTCAAAATCTTCACAGAATTCAATGAATAACTCTTCATGAGCTCGCTCTGATAATGCGCAATACGCCTTTTGATGAACTCTATCTTTTAGAATGCTGCCCGTACCTTCTAAAAAAACACCTTCTTCTTCGGCTGCTGTGTAATCTTGAATAGAATTGATAACGAATCCTTGTTGCTCTAAAAGCTCAAAAATATCTTCTCTGCGCTCTCTTCTTCTGTTTTCGGCAAACATTGGATACACAGCAACTGTTCCGCTTACATGAAAAGAAACCCAATTATTAGGAAAAATAGAATCTGGCGTATCTGTTTCTAATCTATCATCAACAACTATAACTTCAACTCCGTTAGTACGCAATACGGCTACAAAATCATCAAATTCTTTTTTAGCTTTTGTATTTACTTCATCATTTTTAATTTTAAGTTCTTCCTGAAAATAATTATTAACTGCAGTTTGCTCGTTCATTCTAAAAGCAACTGGTCTAACCATTAAAATGGTATTGGTGATTTGTATTGACATAAATTAATCTCTTATTAATGGTAACGTACTACAACGTAAAAGTCCTTCTTGTTTTGCTATTTCAGCATAGGGTATCTCTTCTACAGTAAAACCCTGTTCTCTTAGCCAATTATTTAATCTAGTAAAGTTCTGTTCAGAAACCACTACCTCTGGTGAAATGGAAAAAACATTACTATACATTTGATACATTTCATCTTTAGTTATCTCAAAGACATTCTGCTTACCAAAAAAATCAACCAACCAGGTATACTCGTCTTCTATTAAAAAGCCATTTTTATGTAAGATAGCTTTGCCCTTACCCAAAGGTTGAAAACAACAGTCTAAATGCAATGCATTTTCTTTTGCGTTTGTATTAGATTTTCGCAATTCAAAAGACCTAACCTTTTTTTGCGGAAATTGTTTCTTTAAAAAAGCAACAGCTTCTTTATTTGTTCTGGCTGTTATAAATGAAGCATAATCCTCTCCAGTATAAGTGCCTACAAAAATATAATCGTGCCAAGGCATTACATCTCCACCTTCTATATGTACTTCTTCTGGAGGTCTTATTATATGTTTTGCATCTATCTTATTTAAAACATGTTGAATAGCCTCATATTCACGCTCTCTATCAGGTAAAATGTTCGAATGAAAAATCTTGTCTTCAATAACAAATGCAATATCTCTAGCAAAAATCTGGTTACAATCTTTAATAATTGTGGGTCTAAAAACCTGAACATCGTACTTTTTGAGTACTTTCTCAAAAGCATCCATTTCTAGAATCATATCAGCTTCTTTTGGATATGTACCCGCTAAAATGTGTTCTAAAGATTTTGGGTCATAGGTGTCTTCTGGCTTTGGTATTGGGCCTATTTCTTTTGCAATGCCTAAAACCACAGCTTTTAACGTGTTTACTTCATTAATAACATTCAATTTCAACATACCTTTTTAATTAGAACAAATCAACCGCTTTATTTTACCATTCATATTTTATAAATGACATTTCATTTAATTTTTTAAACATTTCAAAGTTGTTTTTTCGCAACTATTTATTATATTAGTAAGAAATAACCTACATGAAAACAACTACCCCCGTATTCCCAGTTATTTTAATTGTATTTATATATGCAACATTTAGCTTGCTGATTGTTAAAAATCAAAATTATAAACTTTTTAAGTTTAATAGAAATGAATCACTATCGGAAATTCAAAGGGTATCTTATGACTCTAATTATCTAGTTGTAGATGACCATAAACACGACCTAGTAAGTAATTCGTCTGCGCAATTGGTCTCACAAATATTATTACAACAAACCACTATTATTAGTGAAGCCTACACCAACAAAATTAAAGCACATTTATCACAACTAGATTTTTCTGGCAAACACGAATTATTAAATACTATTCTAGAGGAAAATATGCATGCGCTTTTAAAAATAAATGATGGTAATACACATCAAGCATATTACCATCAACATTGTATAACTTTTGCTAAAAAAGAATTAGCAGCATTAGGTTCAATTCCTAGCGTTCATTAATTTTTTTGAATGATCTATGGTTTTCACCGGTATAAATTTGTCGTGGTCTTCCAATAGGTTCTTTTTTAAGCCTCATTTCTCTCCATTGCGCAATCCAACCTGGCAATCTTCCTAATGCAAACATTACGGTAAACATTTCTACTGGAATACCTAATGCTCTATAAATAATACCAGAATAAAAGTCCACATTAGGGTATAGTTTTCTATCTACAAAATACTTATCCTCCAAAGCTTCTTTTTCTAGTCCTTTAGCAATATCTAGAATAGGATCATCTATTCCTAAATCTCCTAATACTTCGTCTGCCGATTTTTTAATTATTCTTGCTCTTGGATCAAAGTTCTTATAGACTCTATGACCAAAGCCCATTAATCTAAATGGATCATTCTTATCTTTAGCTTTTGCCATGTACTTTTTGGTATCACCACCATCTTCTTGTATAGCTTCTAACATTTCTAACACGGCCTGATTGGCCCCACCGTGCAATGGCCCCCATAATGCAGAAATACCAGCAGATAATGATGCAAATAATCCAGCGTGAGAAGAGCCAACAATTCTCACTGTTGAGGTTGAACAGTTTTGTTCATGATCGGCATGCAAAATCAAAAGCTTATCTAAGGCCTCGATTACTAAAGGATTTCTCTTATACTCTTGATTAGGTCTTTTAAACATCATTTTATGAATGTTTTCTACATAACCTAAGCTATCATCTCCATAATCTAATGGCAGCCCCATTTTTTTGCGCATTGCCCATGCAACTAATACGGGAAATTTTGCTAAAATACGTACGATTGAAGTATACATTTTTTCTTCTGAAGAAACGTCTACTGCACTCGGGTTAAAAGCAATTAAAGCACTTGTTAATGAAGATAGAACACCCATGGGATGTGCTGATTTTGGAAAACCATCCAAAATCTTTTTCATTTCCTCATCTACATGAGATTCTGCCTTAATATCAGCGTCGAACTTTTCTAATTGTTCTTTGTTGGGTAACTCACCAAAAATTAATAGGTAAGCAACTTCTAAAAAATCTGCATGCTCAGCAAGCTCTTCTATAGAATAGCCTCGATAGCGTAAAATACCTTTTTCTCCATCTAAAAAGGTAATTGCACTCTCACAGGAACCAGTATTTTTATATCCGGGATCTAAAGTTACTAGACCTGATGCGCCCCGTAACGTTTTAATATCTATCCCCATTTCTCCTTCTGTGCCTTCTGTTACCGGAAATTCATACTTTTTTCCTTGAAATTCTATTGTTGCTGTTAGTGACATTTATTTTGAACTATTTTTTTTGAATAAGATTGTAAAGTTAAGGATTCAGCAAGGGTTTAACAATTGAAATACGCAATTTTGAATACTTCTTAACAGATTGTCTTAAAAGATGAAAAAATTACAACTCGTAAAGATCTTTGTAATACCCATCAACGGATTTTTTCCACGTAAATCGTTTTCTTTTGGCTGCTTGTTGAATTTTTTTCCATCGCGGCTTATCATCTTTAAAAACAGTAATGGCTTCGTCGAAAGCTAAAAGCATATTCTCTATTTTTTCATCGAAAGTTTTACCGTCAAAAGAAAAGCCCGTTTGCATATGACTTACCGTATCTTTTAAGCCACCTGTATTATGAACCAAACATGGATTGCCATTTCTCATGGCTAACATTTGACTTATTCCGCAAGGTTCAAATAAACTTGGCATAAAATACAAATCGCACTCTAAATACATAGAGTCGATTAAGTTTTCTGATTGCCCGTTAGTAAATATAAAATTGCAATTTTCGTAGCTAATTTTTCTAAACAATTCTTCATATTCTGGAGCACCCGTACCCAACAACATAAATATACCGTCTACCGCTTTTAACTTCTTTAAAATCTCAACGAATGCCTCAGGATTTCTTTTAAAGAAGTAAAATTTTTGTTCTGTTAACCGGGCAATGCTTGCTACAATAAATTTTGGCTTATTCTTTCCTACATACTTCATTATTTTTTCACCGGTATGGGCTAAGAAATCAGCTTTGTACTTTTTGTTTTCATCTTGCAACCATTTAAACAGTGCTTTTACCGTATTGCGATAGATTTCACCTTTGGCCTCTGTATTAATATTAGTGTAGTTACATCCATTTAAAATTCCGAATAATCTACCTTCCTTATGAGCTTGTTGTAAATCTTTTTCTAACCCTTCTCCTCCTATAAATTCTGGTGGTGAACTGGCTTTCATTACATCTTTCATATAAGATGGTGAAACGGTATGAACTGCGTCTGCAAAACGAATACCTACTGCCATTAAATTAATACAATCTTGGTAGCGGTAATCCATTAATCCTTTGGTATCAATGGCCATATCTGGAAACCAATTTCTTATAGAAGAATAATTATCTGAAAAAGGTCTTATACCCTGTATAGCCAAATTATGAATACTATAAACAAACCTAATATCTTTTAGGAGCTTATAATCGGCATGGTATTCTCTTAAAAACAATAATAGGCTTGAGTGCCAATCGTGCAAATGAATTACATCTAACTTACCAAAAGCTCCTTGTTTTATTGCTGCAGCAAGTGCCGTATTAAAAATGATGTATTTTATAGCATCTGTAAAGAAGGGTTCCTCAGGATCATCATGATATATATGTGCTATACCACCTGCCTCAATTTCTGGGTGATGAATTACATAATGGTGTATGTTTTCATAACTTTTTTTACCGGGAACTTCATATAAATCAGCATGGTAAGTGGTACCTCTTAATTCAAAATTTAAAGAGGTTTTAAAAGTACCATTTAAATGAAGTCTTGAGTAAGAGGGTACAACTACATGAACTTTATCTCCTCTTTCTGAAATTTGTCTAGGTACATCTCTAACGACATCACCCATACCCCCAGCTTTACATTTAGGTATGCCATCATTTTCGGCTGCGGCAAATAAAAAAGTATTCATTTACGTGTTGATTGTTTTCTAAAAGATAGGATAATAATAGGGCAAAAAAAAGCCTTTCCGAATAGGAAAGGCTAAATTTTTTATTGAGATACTTTAAAAGCTTTCTCTTTTGGATAGTAAGCAACATCTCCGAGCTCTTCTTCAATGCGTAAGAGCTGGTTATATTTTGCCATACGATCACTACGTGACGCAGAACCAGTTTTTATTTGGCCAGTATTTAAAGCCACTGCCAAATCGGCAATAGTATTATCTTCTGTTTCTCCAGAACGATGACTCATTACAGAAGTATACCCTGCATTTTTAGCCATATTAACAGCTGCAATAGTTTCGGTTAAGGTACCTATTTGATTCACCTTAATTAAAATGGAGTTTGCTATGCCATTTTCAATACCTCTAGAAAGTCTTTCTACATTAGTAACGAATAAATCGTCGCCAACTAATTGTACGTTTCTGCCCACCTTGTCTGTTAACATTTTCCATCCATCCCAATCATTCTCATCCATACCATCTTCTATAGAAATAATTGGATATTTTTCACAAAGGTCTGCCAAATACTGTGCTTGTTCTTCTGAAGTTCTTACTACACCTTTATCACCCTCGAATTTGGTGTAATCATATTTACCATCTACATAAAACTCTGCAGAAGCACAATCTAAAGCAATCATGACATCATCACCCAATTTATAACCAGCTTTGTCAACTGCTTTTGCAATGGTATCTAGGGCATCTTCTGTACCACCTTCTAAAGTTGGTGCAAAACCTCCTTCATCACCAACCGCAGTACTTAAACCTCTATCATGTAGCACTTTTTTAAGGTTATGAAAAATCTCTGTACCCATTTGCATTGCATGACTAAAGTCGTTTGCTTTTACGGGCATTACCATAAACTCTTGAAAAGCTATAGGTGCATCTGAGTGAGAACCACCATTTATAATGTTCATCATTGGAACAGGAAGTGTGTTAGCACTAACACCACCCACATATCTATATAATGGCATGCCTAACTCTTCAGCCGCTGCTTTTGCCACAGCTAATGAAACACCCAAAATTGCATTTGCACCTAACTTTGATTTATTTGGTGTGCCATCTAAATCTATCATGGTTTGATCGATAAAATTCTGTTCAAAAACAGAAGTTCCAATCAATTCTTCTGCAATCACTGTATTTACATTATTTACAGCCTGACCAACACCTTTACCCATATATGAAGAACCTCCATCACGCAATTCTACAGCTTCATGCTCCCCAGTGGAAGCGCCAGAAGGAACTGCTGCTCTACCTAATATTCCATTTTCAGTAATAACATCAACTTCAACTGTTGGATTACCTCTTGAATCTAAAATTTGTCTAGCGTGAACGCCAAGGATTATACTCATTATCTCGGTTGTTTTTTAATTAACTGTAAATATACAAAAGCTAAAAATGCCAGTAACACATTAAAGTGTATCACTGGCATTCATAACAAAAATATAAACTAATGTTCTTAATTTCTACTGGCCTTTATTGCATCGAAGAAATTATCGAACAAATAATCGGCATCATGCGGACCAGGACTTGCTTCCGGATGATATTGAACTGAAAACACATTTTTGTATTTCATCTTAATACCAGCCACCGTACCATCATTTAGATGCGTATGTGTTACCTCCAAATCTGGATTAGCCTCTGTCTCTTCTCTATTGATTGCAAAACCGTGATTTTGAGAAGTTATTTCACCTTTACCGGTTATCAGATTTAATATTGGATGATTGATTCCTCTATGACCATGATGCATTTTATATGTAGAAACTCCATTTGCCAAAGCCAAAACTTGATGACCCAAACAAATACCAAATAAAGGTTTATTGGTTTTCAAAATATCCTTTGTAGCTTCTATAGCTTCGGTTAAAGGTTCTGGATCACCTGGCCCATTAGATAGAAAATAACCATCTGGGTTAAATTCAGCCATTTCATTTTGTGTAGCATTATAGGGGAATACTTTAATGTAAGCTCCACGTTTAGCTAAATTTCTAAGAATATTCTTTTTTATACCGATGTCTAAAGCAGAGATACGGTATTCTGCATTTTCATCACCAAAATAATAGGGCTCTTTTGTTGACACCTTAGAAGCCAATTCTAAACCTTGCATGCTAGGAACTTTTTTTAATTCCTCTTTTAAAGTTTCTACATCATTTACGCTAGTAGAAATAACAGCGTTCATGGCACCATTATCTCTTATGTAACACACCAATGCTCTTGTATCTACATCAGAAATGGCGAATAAACTATTTTCCTCTAAAAACCCGAGCAAACTTTTATCTGCTGCAGGTCTTGAATAATTATAACTAAAATTTTTACAGATTAAACCTGATATTTTTATTGAATCAGATTCAATTTCATCATTATTAGCGCCATAATTACCAATATGCGCGTTTGTAGTTACCATTAATTGACCAAAATAAGAAGGGTCAGTAAAAATTTCTTGGTAACCTGTCATACCCGTATTAAAACATACTTCTCCGAAGGCAGTACCTTCTTTATCACCAACAGCTTTACCGTAAAAAATGGTGCCGTCTTCTAATAATAAAATTGCTTTTTTCTTTTCCCGATATTTCATTGTGCCGTAAAATTTTACAAAAAAACATAAAAAAAAGGATACGTATTAACGTATCCTTTTAATATTATTAATGAATAATCAACATGTTATTCTTCTGAATCATCATTCGCAGTTTCAGCAACAGGTGGCGTTTGAGTAGTCTCTTTAGAACCTCCTCTACTTCTTCTACTTCTTCTTGTTGATTTCTTTTTACCTGTTTCGTAAGTATCATTGAAATCAACTAACTCAATCATTGCCATATCGGCATTGTCACCTAAACGATTACCTAGTTTAATAATTCTAGTATAACCCCCAGGTCTATCACCTACCTTTTCAGCAACAGTACTAAACAACTCTGTAACCGCATACTTGTCTCTTAATTTGCTAAACGCTAATCTTCTGTTGTGCATACCTTTCTCAGTAGTCTGGTTATTTTCAACCTTAGACTTAGTAATAATAGGTTCTACAAATTGCTTCAAAGCTTTTGCCTTTGCTACAGTTGTATTAATTCTTTTGTGCTCAATTAATGAACAAGCCATATTGGCAAGCATTGCCTTACGGTGTGCAGATTTTCTGCCTAAATGATTGAACTTTTTTCCGTGTCTCATTTTTCTAGTTTATCATCTTGCTACCAAATCCTACAATATTTTAGGAGAGCAAAATATGATTAATTAATCTTTATCTAACTTATATTTTGAAAGATCCATACCAAATTGAAGACCTTTATTAATAACAAGTTCTTCTAACTCGGTTAATGATTTTTTACCGAAGTTTCTAAACTTCATTAAATCATTTTTATTGAAACTTACCAAATCACCTAAGGTGTCTACTTCTGCTGCTTTTAAGCAATTAAGTGCTCTAACTGACAAGTCCATATCAACCAATTTTGTTTTTAATAATTGGCGCATATGTAAAGATTCTTCATCATAAGTCTCTGTTTGAGCAATCTCATCAGCCTCAAGGGTGATGCGTTCATCAGAGAATAACATAAAGTGATGAATTAAAATCTTAGCCGCTTCAGTTAAAGCGTCTTTAGGATGTATAGAACCGTCTGAAACGATCTCGAAAATTAACTTCTCAAAATCAGTTTTCTGCTCAACCCTAAAGTTTTCAATACTATACTTAACATTTTTTATAGGAGTAAAAACAGAATCAACTGCAATTGTTCCTAGAGGAGCGTTAGACTTTTTATTTTCTTCTGCTGGCACATAACCACGACCCTTCTCAATGATAATTTCTAAGTTGATTTCAACTTTAGGATCCATGTTACAAATAACCATATCTGGGTTCAATACTTGAAAACCAGAAATGAATTTTTGAAAATCACCAGCGGTAAGTTGTTCTTTACCTGAAACAGAAATCGTTACAGTTTCACTCTCAACATCATCTATCTGTCTTTTGAATCGAACCTGCTTTAGGTTCAATATCATTTCTGTAACATCTTCTACTACTCCAGGAATTACTGAAAACTCATGCTCAACACCATTCATTCTAACAGACGTAATTGCAAAACCTTCTAAAGAAGAAAGCAATACACGTCTAAGCGCGTTCCCAACAGTTAAACCGTAACCAGGTTCCAAAGGACGAAATTCAAATTTCCCTTCGAAATCTGTAGATTCAATCATTATAACTTTATCGGGCTTTTGAAAATTAAGTAATGCCATAATTTTAGACAAATAGTTTTATTTAGAGTATAACTCGACGATTAATTGTTCTTTGATATTCTCAGGAATTTGAAGTCGTTCTGGAGTTGTTACAAAAGTACCTTCTTTTGTGTCATTGTTCCAGGTTAACCACTCGTACACTGAGCTATTGTTTGCCAAAGAATCGTCGATTACTTGTAAAGACTTTGACTTTTCACGAACACCTATAACATCTCCTGGCTTTAAAGCATAAGATGGTATGTTCACTAACTCTCCATTAACTGTAATATGTCTGTGAGATACTAATTGGCGAGCACCTCTTCTAGATGGTGCTATACCTAAACGATATACTACATTATCTAATCTACCTTCACATAATTGTAAAAGTACTTCACCAGTTACACCTTCTTTTCTTTTTGCTTCAGCAAATAAATTTCTAAACTGACGCTCTAAGATACCGTAAGTGTATTTTGCTTTTTGCTTTTCAGCTAACTGAACTGCATATTCTGATTTTTTACCTCTTCTACGATTATTACCGTGTTGTCCTGGAGGGTAATTTTTTTTCTCGAAAGACTTATCGTCTCCGAAAATTGCTTCGCCGAACTTTCTAGCGATTTTTGTTTTTGGTCCTGTATATCTTGCCATTTTCTAAGTTTTTGAAAGTACGATTATGAATTAAGGCTTATCCTTCGATAATCTAAACTGCACCTTCGTAAAAATCCGCCATAGGGCGGATTGTTATAAAATATTAATTAAACTCTTCTTCTTTTTGGAGGTCTACAACCATTATGAGGAATTGGTGTTACATCGATAATCTCTGTAACTTCAATACCTTCATTATGTATTGTACGTATTGCAGACTCTCTACCGTTACCTGGTCCTTTTACGTATACTTTCACTCTTCTTAGACCAGCTTCCATAGCTACTTTTGCACAATCTTCTGCTGCTACCTGAGCTGCATATGGAGTATTCTTCTTAGAACCTCTGAAGCCCATTTTACCAGCTGAAGACCAAGAAATAACATCACCTTTCTTATTTGTTAAAGAGATAATGATGTTGTTAAAAGATGCTACAATATGTGCTTCACCAGTTGCATCAACAACTACCTTACGCTTTTTAGCAGCAGTTTTTGTATTTGATTTTCCTTTTGCCATCTGCTAATTATTATTTAGTAGCTTTTTTCTTATTAGCTACTGTCTTACGTTTTCCTTTTCTAGTTCTAGAATTATTCTTTGTGCGTTGACCTCTTAACGGTAAACCTGCTCTATGACGTATTCCTCTTTGACAACCAATATCCATCAAACGCTTGATGTTTAATTGAGTCTCTGAACGTAACTCACCTTCAATTGTGAACTCTCCTACGGCTTCACGAATTTTACCAATTTGGTCATCATTCCAATCAGACACTTTAATGTCTTCATCTACACCTGCCTTAGCTAATATTTCTTTAGCTCTGCTATTACCGACACCATAAATGTAAGTCAATGAAATTACACCACGCTTTTGTTTAGGTATATCAACCCCTGCAATTCTTGCCATAATTACCCTTGTCTTTGTTTAAATCTAGGATTCTTTTTGTTGATTACGTACAGTTTGCCTTTTCTGCGAACAATCTTGCAGTCTGCACTTCTTTTTTTAATGGATGCTCTTACCTTCATCTTTATGTTCTTAATATCTGTAAGTAATTCTAGCTTTTGTTAAATCGTATGGACTCATTTCAAGCTTCACTTTATCTCCTGGTAGTAATTTAATATAGTGCATACGCATTTTACCAGAGATATGAGCTGTTACAATATGTCCGTTTTCTAATTCTACACGAAACATAGCATTTGACAATGCTTCGATAATTGAACCGTCTTGTTCTATTGCTGCTTGTTTGGCCATAGATTTAAGCTACTTTTCTGTTTTTTCCAGTTTTCATTAAACCATCATAATGTCTGTTCAATAAATAAGAATTTACTTGCTGAACAGTATCGATAGCTACCCCAACCATAATTAATAGTGAAGTACCACCGTAGAACAATGCCCAACCTGCCTGTACGTCCATTAACTTAACTACTATTGCAGGTAAAACTGCTAGTGCTGCTAAGAAAAGAGAACCTGGAAAGGTTATTAATGACATAATCTTATCTAAATAATCACCTGTTTCTTTACCTGGTCTAATACCTGGTATAAAACCACCACTGCGTTTTAAGTCATCAGCCATTTTGTTAGTAGGTACTGTGATAGCGGTATAGAAATAGGTGAAAATAATAATCAGTAATGCAAATAATAAGTTGTACCAGAATCCAAAAATATCTGCAAACTGAACTTCCATCCACTGTCCTGCTTCTGTATTATTAAATGTTTTACCTATTAAACTTGGTGCGAACATTATTGCTTGTGCAAATATAATTGGCATTACACCAGAAGCATTTAATTTAAGTGGAATGTACTGTCTTGAGCCCATTGCATTTTTTTCATAACCACCAGATGCGCTTCTTCTTGCATATTGAACTGGTATTTGGCGCACAGCCATTACCAATAAAACACTTGCCAGTATAACCAAGAACCAAATTATAACCTCAATAAGAATAAACATTATACCCCCAGTATTATTTGTAGTTCTAGACACAAATTCTTGTAAAAAAGATTGTGGCATAGTTGCTATTATACCAATCATAATTAAGAGTGATATACCATTACCAATTCCTTTATCAGTAATTTTCTCTCCTAACCACATGGCAAAAACACACCCAGTTACCAAAATAATAACCGACGGCACTATAAAATCGAGACCTTTTCCTAAAACAAAGGCACTATCTGGAACACCTAGCGCGCCTAAACCATATAAATAAGCTGGTGCTTGCACAATACAAATTGCGATAGTCAACCATCTTGTTATCTGATTTTTTGTTTTACGACCACTCTCTCCTTCTTTATCTAACTTTTGAAGATAAGGTATTGCTATACTCATTAGTTGAACCACAATAGAAGCAGAGATATAAGGCATAATACCTAATGCAAAAACAGATGCGTTAGCAAAAGCTCCACCTGTAAATGCGTTTAAAATACCAAGTATACCTTGTTCTGTATTTGAAGTTAATTCAGCTAATTGAGCTGTATCAATACCAGGAAGCACAACCTGTGCACCAAAACGATACACTAACAACAAACTTAAGGTAACGATAATACGTTGCCTAAGTTCATCTATCTTCCAAATATTTGATATGGTCTCAATAAATTTTTTCATTGTAAAATGATTACAGCGTTATTGCTTCACCTCCTGCTTTTTCAATCGCCTCTTTTGCTGAAGCACTGAATTTGTGAGCTGAAACTTTAATCTTCGCTTTTAATTCTCCATTACCTAAAACTTTAACTAAATCGTTTTTACCAACTACACGATTTTCAATTAAAGCATCTAAAGTAACTTCATCTTTAACAATCTTGTTATCAACCAATTCTTGAAGCTTAGCTAGATTCACAGGTTGGTATTCTTTTCTATTAAAGTTTTTGAAGCCAAACTTAGGTACTCTTCTTTGTAGTGGCATTTGACCACCTTCAAAACCAATTTTCTTTGAATAACCTGATCTTGATTTTGCACCTTTATGACCTCTAGTGGCTGTACCACCTTTACCTGAACCTTGTCCTCTACCTACACGTTTACCGTGTTTATGAGTAGAACCTTCTGCTGGTTTTAAATTGCTTAAATCCATCCTTAATTATCGTTTAGGCTTCAGTAGAAACCAAGTGTTTTACTTTATCTATCATTCCAAGGATTGCTGGTGAGTCATCATGCTCAACAACCTGACCAATTTTACGAAGACCCAAAGCTTCTAATGTTCTCTTTTGGTCTTGCGGCCTTTTAATGGCACTTTTTACTTGCTTAACTTTAATCTTCGCCATTGTAATTATCCTTTAAATACTTTTTCCATACTAATGCCACGTTGTTTTGCTACAACCTTAGCATCTCTTAATTGTAATAATGCATCAAAAGTTGCTTTAACCACGTTGTGTGGGTTAGATGAACCTTGTGATTTTGAAAGTACATCATGAATACCTACTGATTCTAATACCGCACGTACAGCACCACCAGCAATTACTCCTGTACCCTCTGAAGCAGGTTTCATAAATACTTTTGCACCACCATACTTACCCTTTTGCTCGTGTGGTAATGTTCCTTTGTTTAAAGGAATTCTTACAAGATTCTTCTTGGCATCTTCGATAGCTTTTGCTATGGCAGTTGCAACATCTTTAGATTTTCCAAGACCATGACCTACAACACCATTTTCATCACCAACCACAACGATTGCAGAAAAACCAAATGCTCTACCACCTTTAGTTACTTTTGTTACACGTTGTACGCCAACTAAACGGTCTTTTAATTCTAAACCTCCTGGCTTAACAATTTCTACATTTTTATACTTCTGGTACATATGATTTAGAATTTAAGTCCACCTTCTCTGGCACCTTCTGCTAAAGCTTTAACACGACCATGGTAAAGGTTACCTCCACGATCAAAAGCTACAGTTTCAATACCTGCTTTAATTGCCTTCTCTGCAATTGACTTTCCAACTGCGTTTGCTATTTCTGATTTGGTTCCTTTTGAATCCAAACCCTTGTCTCTTGACGATGCAGATGCCAATGTTTTACCATTGTTGTCATCAATCAATTGCACATATATTTCTTTATTGCTTCTGAACACAGACAGCCTTGGACGCGTTTCAGTTCCGAATGAAACCTTTCTAATCCTTCTTCTAATCCGTTGTTTTCTTTCAGATGTTGATAATCCCATTGTTCTGCTTATTAAGCTGATTTACCTGCTTTTCTTCTAATTTGTTCTCCAACGAACTTGATACCCTTTCCTTTGTACGGCTCAGGTTTTCTGAAGGAGCGAATCTTCGCTGCCACAGCACCAACAAGTTGTTTGTCGTGAGATGTCAATTTAACTATTGGATTTTTACCTTTCTCAGAAACAGTTTCTATTTTCACCTCTGGGGCAATATCCATAACAATGTTATGAGAAAAACCAATTGCTAAATCTAATTTTTGTCCTTGGTTGCTAGCTCTATAACCAACACCAACTAACTCTAATTCTTTGGTCCAACCTTTAGTTACACCTTCAATCATATTATTAACAAGAGCTCTATATAACCCGTGTTTAGCTTTATGATCCTTAGAATCTGAAGGTCTTTCCACAGAAATAGTACCTTCTTCTACTTTAAAAGACACACTATCAAAATCTTGGGCTAATTCTCCCAACTTTCCTTTTACAGTGATAGTTTGGTCTTTGATATCAATTGTAACTCCTTCTGGAATTGAAATTGGATTATTTCCTATTCTTGACATCTCTTTATCTTTTATCTCTTAGTATACGTAACACAATACTTCACCACCAACCTTTTCAGCTTTAGCTTGCTTACTTGTCATAACACCATGTGATGTAGAGACAATTGCAATACCAAGACCATTTAAAACTCTTGGCAACTCTTCAGAGCCGGCGTACTTTCTTAAACCTGGTTTACTTACTCTCTGCAATTTTTTAATAATTGGCTCTTTAGTAAACTTGTCATATTTCAAGGCAATTTTAATGTTACCCTGTGCTGAATCCTCTTCAAATTTGTAGCTCAATATATAGCCCTGATCAAAAAGGATTTTAGTCACCTCTTTTTTCAAGTTAGATGCTGGGATATCTACCACTCTATGACCAGCTCTGCTGGCATTTCTAATACGGGTCAAATAATCCGAAATTGGGTCTGTTACCATTTCTCTTCTTTATTATCAGTTTACCAACTTGCTTTTTTAACTCCAGGAATCAAACCTTGGTTTGCCATCTCACGAAAAGTTACCCTTGAAATTCCAAAAGTTCTCATGTAACCTCTAGGTCTTCCTGTTAACTTACAACGGTTACGCATACGTACCGGTGAAGCGTTTTTTGGAAGTTTTTGTAATGCTTCGTAATCACCAGCTTCTTTTAAAGCTTTTCTTTTCTCAGCATATTTGGCTACCGTTTTTGCCCTTTTTCTTTCGCGGGCTTTCATTGATTCTTTTGCCATCTTAATTCTTTTTAAAAGGTAATCCTAGTTCGCTCAACAATGACTTTGCTTCCTGATCCGTATCGGCTGAAGTCACAAATGTGATATCCATACCATTAATACGGTTTATCTTATCTATATTAATCTCAGGAAAAATGATTTGCTCAGTAATTCCTAAATTATAGTTTCCTCTACCATCAAAACCTGTAGCTTTTACTCCGTTAAAATCTCTAACACGTGGTAAAGCTGTGGTTATTAATCTGTCTAAGAATTCATACATGCGCGCTCCACGTAAAGTTACTTTTGCCCCAATTGGCATACCCTTACGTAATTTGAACGCTGCAACATCTTTTTTAGACATTGTAGCTATTGCCTTTTGACCGGTAATCATAGTTAATTCATCAACTGCATGGTCAATTAACTTTTTATCTGCAACAGCAGCTCCAACTCCTCTACTTACAACAATTTTCTGCAATTTTGGAACCTGCATTACATTTTTATAACCAAACTCTTCTGACAAGGTCTTGATTACGCGTTCTTTATACTCTGTTTTTAGTCTTGGAATGTAACTCATGACTAGATAATTTCTCCTGATTTTTTAGAAACTCTAACTTTCTTTCCATCTCTCATTTCAAAACCTACTCTAACAGGTTTACCACCCTCAACTAAGGAAAGATTTGATATGTGTATTGGAGCTTCTTTTTCAACTATACCACCTTGAGGGTTTTGTGCACTTGGCTTTTCGTGTTTTTTTACAACATTTACACCTTCAACAATAGCCTTATTTTTTTCACTATCAACACTCACTACTTTACCTTCTGAGCCTTTGTGGTCTCCAGCAACTACAGTAACGGTATCTCCTGATTTAATCTTCAACTTCATTTTACTTAAAATTTTAAAGTACCTCAGGGGCTAATGAAACAATTTTCATGTATTGCTTATCTCGCAATTCTCTGGCAACAGGACCAAAAACACGGGTTCCTCTCATCTCACCAGTTGGATTTAATAATACACAAGCATTATCATCAAATCTGATGTAAGAACCATCTGGTCTTCTTACTTCTTTCTTAGTACGTACTACTACCGCAGTAGAGACCGCACCTTTTTTTACCGCACCATTTGGAGCAGCTTCTTTCACACTCACTACGATTTTATCTCCTAGCGATGCGTACCTTCTTTTGGTTCCTCCAAGTACACGAATAGTTAGTACCTCTTTGGCACCAGTATTATCCGCAACTTTTAATCTTGATTCCTGTTGTACCATGATTATTTAGCTCTTTCTAAGATTTCAACTAACCTCCAGCATTTTGTTTTGCTTAAAGGTCTAGTTTCCATTATTCTTACCGTATCGCCCTCGTTACAGTCGTTCTTCTCGTCGTGGGCAACATACTTCTTTGTCTTTAAAACGAACTTACCATACATGGGATGTTTCACCCTTTTTACTTCTGAAACTACAATGGACTTTTCCATTTTGTTACTAGTAACAACGCCGATACGTTCTTTTCTTAAATTTCTTACTGTTGTGTTTTCTTCCATAAGGCACAATCGATTATTGTTGTTCCCTTTTAGTTAACTCTGTTGCCAATCTTGCTACTGTCCTTCTAGTGGATCTTATTTGCAATGGATTTTCTAATGGTGTCACCGAGTGCGCCATTTTTAAATCTTCATATTCTTTCTTAACCTCAGCTAGTTTTTGCTGTAGTTCTTCAACCGATAATTCTATAATTTCAGCTTGTTTCATCTTTCTATCAGTTTTTATTATTCAGCAAAATCTCTTGCTACAACAAACTTTGTTCTAACTGGTAGTTTCTGAGCTGCTAAACGCAAAGCTTCTTTTGCCACATCATGCGGAACACCACCCACTTCAAACATAATTCTACCAGGTTTTACCACTGCTACCCAATATTCTGGAGCACCTTTACCTTTACCCATACGTACTTCTAAGGGTTTTTTGGTAATTGGCTTGTCTGGAAAAATCTTTATCCATAGCTGACCCTGTCTTTTCATGTAACGGGTTGCTGCAATACGAGCCGCCTCAATTTGACGGGAGTTAATGAATTTTGAGTCCAAAGATTTTATACCAAACATTCCGTTAGAAAGTTGGTGACCTCTCTGAGAAATCCCTTTCATTCTCCCTTTCTGGGCTTTACGATATTTTGTTCTTTTCGGCTGTAACATCTTCGCTGTCTTTACCTAGTTATTTTCTTCTACGTCTTTTACCACCTTCTTTTTTTCCACCTTTAGAACCTCCTTTTGAAAGTCCAACCAATGGAGAAAGCTCTCTTTTTCCGTAAACCTCGCCTTTCATAATCCATACTTTGATACCAAGTCTACCATAAGTAGTATGCGCTTCATAAAGTGCATAATCAATATCTGCACGAAAAGTAGATAAAGGAATACGACCTTCTTTGTAAGTTTCTGTACGTGCCATTTCAGCACCATTTAACCTACCAGCAATCTGAATCTTTATTCCTTCTGCATTCATTCTAATTGCTGCAGCTATAGCCATTTTTATTGCTCTACGGTAAGAAATTCTACTTTCTATCTGTCTAGCAACACTAGCAGCAACCAAATTAGCATCCAGTTCTGGTCTTTTAATCTCATGAATGTTGATTTGAACCTCCTTATTGGTGATTTTTTTCAACTCTTCTTTAAGCTTATCTACTTCTTGACCTCCTTTACCAATAATAATACCTGGTCTAGCAGTAGTTATTGTAATGGTAATAAGTTTAAGCGTACGCTCAATGATAACTCTTGAAACACTAGCTTTTGCTAAACGAGCGTGAACATACTTTCTGATTTTATCATCTTCGGCTAATTTATCGCCGTAATCATTTCCGCCATACCAGTTAGACTCCCATCCTCTGATGATGCCCAAACGATTTCCTATCGGATTGGTCTTTTGTCCCATATGCTTATGCCGTTGTTTCTGTTACGTTATTTTTTGAGCCCAAAACCAATGTAACATGGTTTGAACGCTTTCTAATTCTATGAGCACGACCTTGAGGTGCTGGTCTTAATCTTTTTAACATGCTTCCGCCATCTACACGAATTTCTTTTACAAACAAATCCGCATCTTCAATGCTAGCATCTTCATTTTTTGCTTCCCAATTAGCAATTGCTGACAACAACAATTTCTCTAACCTTCTAGAAGCCTCTTTTTGATTAAAACGTAAAATAGCTAAAGCCATTTCTATTTGCTTACCACGCACCAAATCAGCAACGAGCCTCATTTTTCGTGGAGAAGTAGGGCAGTTGTTCAATTTTGCGAAAGCTAAATCTCTTTTTTCAGCTTTTATGCGTTCTGCCATTTTTCTTTTTCGAACTCCCATCGCTTACTACTTTTTTCCTTTATTTTTTGCACCTGCGTGACCACGGAATGAACGCGTTGGTGAAAATTCTCCTAATTTATGCCCCACCATGTTTTCTGTTACATAAACTGGAACAAATTGTCTTCCGTTATGCACAGCAATAGTTTGCCCAACAAAATCTGGTGTTATCATCGAAGCTCTTGACCATGTCTTAATCACGGTTTTCTTACCTGACTCCACATTGGCAATTACTTTTTTCTCTAAACTGTGATGAACGAAAGGTCCTTTTTTTAATGAACGTGCCATTTTCTTCTAATTATTTCTTTCTTCGTTCTACAATAAATCTATTACTATCCTTAGTCAAAGAACGTGTTCTGTATCCTTTTGCAGGAATACCGTTTCTTGATCTTGGGTGACCACCAGATGATCTACCTTCACCACCACCCATTGGGTGATCTACGGGGTTCATAACTACTGGTCTAGTTCTAGGTCTTCTTCCTAACCATCTACTTCTACCTGCTTTACCAGACACCAATAATTGGTGGTCAGAATTGGAAATTGCTCCAATTGTAGCCATACAAGTAGCTAAAATCATTCTAGTCTCCCCAGAAGGAAGTTTTATGGTAACATACTTACCATCTTTAGCCATAAGCTGTGCAAACGTTCCAGCACTACGTGCCATTACTGCTCCTTGCCCTGGACGCAATTCAATACATGAAATTACAGTTCCTAAAGGAATTTGACTTAAAGGCATTGCATTACCTATTTCAGGAGCTGCACTTTCACCAGAAACTATTTTCTGACCAACTTGCAAGCCATTCTGAGCGATAATGTATCTTTTTTCACCATCTGCATATTGCACTAAAGCAATAAATGCAGTTCTATTTGGATCGTATTGGATGGATTTTACTTCCGCATCAGCATCAAATCTATCTCTCTTAAAATCTATTACACGATACCTTCTCTTATGACCACCACCTCTATGGCGCATAGTCATTTTACCTTGACTATTTCTACCTCCTGATTTTTTTAACGGAGCAAGCAAGCTTTTCTCCGGCTTATCAGCAGTAATCGCATCAAATCCGTTTACTACTTTAAAACGCTGTCCAGGAGTTATGGGTTTTAATTTTCTAACTGACATTACCCTATATTATAGATTACTATAAAAATCAATGATATCTCCTTCTGCTACATCAACTATAGCTTTCTTCAAGGAGTTAGTCTTACCGTGCTGAATACCAGTTTTGGTATATCTAGTTCTACGGTTAGGACCATAATTTAAAGTTCTTACCTTGTTCACTGAAACCCCGTAAGTTGACTCTACAGCCTCTTTAATTTGCAATTTATTTGCAGCAGGATCTACGTAAAAACCGTACCTGTTAAACAACTCACTGTCAGCGGTCATTTTTTCAGTTATAATTGGTTTTATCAAAACACTCATCTCAACTCTATTTACTTAGGTTTGACTGAATTTCTTTTAAAGCACCTTCTAAAACTACTACGCTTTTGGCGTTAACAATTTTATAAGTATTTAATTCTGTGTTCATTACAACTTCAGAACCCTTTAAATTTCGGGACGACAAATATACGTTATTAGCCTCTCCACCCAAGACAATCAATGATTTTTTATCTTGTATACCTAATGAAGCTAAAAATTGCACAAAATCTTTAGTTTTCGGAGCTTCAAAATTGAAATCTTCAACAACGTACAACTCTTTCTCCTTAGATTTTAAACTAAGTGCTGACTTACGAGCTAGACGCTTTACGCCTTTATTCAATTTTTGAGTATAATCTTTTGGCCTAGGACCAAAAATTCTACCACCACCTCTAAAAACAGGAGACTTTATACTACCCGCACGAGCTGTTCCAGTTCCTTTTTGTTTTTTAATCTTTCTTGTACTACCAGCAATTTCCCCACGCTCTTTAGCCTTGTGAGTTCCTTGTCTCTGGTGTGCCAAATATTGCTTAACATCTAAATAAATAGCATGTTCGTTTGGCTCAATTGCAAATACATCATCAGAAAGCTCAACCTTTCTGCCTGTATCTTTACCTTTTACATCTAATACTGCTACCTTCATCACCTTACTTTTCTATGGTTACGTAAGCATTTTTATGACCAGGAATTGCGCCTTTCACAACTAACAAATTCTTCTCTGGCACAACTTTCAAAATTCTTAAGTTTTGAACAGTTACACGTTCACCACCCATTCTACCAGCCATTCGAAGACCTTTCACAACCTTTGAAGGCGTAGAGGCAGCACCAATAGAACCAGGTGCTCTTAATCTGTTGTGCTGACCATGTGTTGCTTGACCAACTCCAGCAAAACCGTGTCTTTTTACAACACCAGCAAATCCTTTACCTTTAGATGTACCTACCACATCAACAAATTCACCTTCTGCAAACAAGTCAACACCAACGGTGTCTCCTAATTTATACTCTCCTTCAAAATCACGGAATTCAACGACTTTCTTCTTAGGCGCAGCACCAGCCTTTTTAAAGTGACCTTGTTCAGCCTTACTAGTGCGCTTTTCTGCCTTGTCATCGAAACCTAACTGAAGGGCACTATACCCGTCAACCTCATCGGTTCTGACTTGGGTAACCACACATGGTCCAGCTTCGATTACAGTACATGGAATGTTTTTTCCATTTTCATCGAAGATGCTGGTCATGCCGATTTTTCTTCCTATTAACCCAGACATACTATTTAATTATTATTAATTATTGTTTCTTATCTAATTCGCTATCTCTAGAGCAAAAAAATTGGGCCAAAGAAAACATTCTGTGACCCAGATTTTTTTCTTTTTTCCGTTTTTCCTTAGCACGCAGCTAAAGACATGTTAATCTCTTTTTTCTAAAGAGCGTGCAAATTTACACTTTTATTTCGACTTCTACACCACTTGGAAGCTCTAATTTCATTAAAGCGTCAATAGTTTTTGAAGAAGAACTATAAATATCTAGCAATCTCTTGTAAGAACTTAGCTCAAACTGTTCTCTAGACTTCTTATTTACGTGTGGCGAACGCAACACTGTAAATATTTTTTTATTTGTTGGCAAAGGAATTGGACCAGTAACTACTGCCCCAGTTGTTTTTACCGTCTTCACAATTTTTTCAGCAGACTTGTCCACCAAATTGTGGTCGTATGACTTTAATTTAATTCTAATTTTTTG
This sequence comes from Croceivirga lutea, assembly GCF_014235875.1. GTDB lineage: Bacteria > Bacteroidota > Bacteroidia > Flavobacteriales > Flavobacteriaceae > Croceivirga > Croceivirga lutea. The sequence goes on from NZ_JACJUK010000006.1 coordinate 98,284, forward strand.
ACTCATCTTCTGAAAATTAAGCTGTTACTCCTTTAGCTGCCTTGATAACCTCTTCTGCAATGTTAGATGGTGTTTCTGCATAATGAGAAAACTCCATTGTTGATGTTGCTCTACCAGAACTTAAAGTTCTTAAAGATGTTACATAACCAAACATTTCTGATAATGGAACTTCTGCTTTAATAACTTTTGAACCTGATCTATCAGACATATTATTAACCTGCCCTCTTCTTCGGTTTAAATCACCTACAATATCACCCATGTTTTCTTCTGGAGTTAGAACTTCCAATTTCATAATTGGCTCCATTAACACGGCTTTTGCTTTTCTAGCAGCTTCTTTATAACCTAATTTTGCAGCTAATTCGAATGACAGCGAATCGGAATCTACAGGGTGGAATGAACCATCCTTTAGCGTAACTTTCATACTATCCATTTCAAATCCTGCCAAAGGACCATTCTTCATTGCTTCTTTGAAACCTTTTTCTACAGACGGAATGTATTCTCTAGGAATATTACCACCTTTGATAACATTCACAAATTCAAGACCTTCCTTAGTTTCCTCTCCTGCAGGTTCCATTGTAAATACAATATCCGCGAATTTACCACGACCACCAGTCTGTTTCTTATAAGTCTCTCTATGATCAGCAGATGCTGTAAGCGCTTCTTTATATTCAACCTGAGGTTGACCTTGATTTACTTCAACTTTAAATTCTCGCTTTAAACGGTCAACAATAATATCTAAGTGTAGCTCACCCATACCAGATATAATAGTTTGACCAGAAGCTTCATCAGTCTTAACTTGGAAAGTAGGATCTTCTTCAGCTAATTTTGCTAAAGCCATACCCAACTTATCCACATCAGCTTTAGTTTTAGGTTCTACCGCAATACCAATTACTGGATCCGGGAAAACCATACTCTCTAAAACAATAGGATGCTTTTCATCTGACAATGTATCACCAGTCTTAATATCTTTAAAACCAACAGCCGCTCCAATATCACCAGCAGAAATACTCTCAATGGCATTTTGCTTATTAGAGTGCATTTGGTAGATACGAGATATACGTTCTTTGTTACCTGATCTATTATTTAAAACATAGGAACCAGCTTCTAACGTACCAGAATACGCTCTAAAGAAAGCTAATCTACCAACAAAAGGATCGGTTGCAATTTTAAATGCTAATGCCGAAAATGGCTCTTTTGGATCTGGCTTTCTTGCCTCTTCTTTATCAGTATTAGGATTAGTTCCGACAATTGCTTCCTTATCTAAAGGTGAAGGCAAATAACGACAAACACAATCTAATAAAAATTGTACTCCTTTATTTTTAAAGGCAGAACCACATACCATTGGTATGATACTCATATCCATAACAGCAGCACGCAAAGCAGCGTGTACTTCATCTTCAGTGATTGAATCTTCATCTTCGAAGAATTTCTCCATAAGATTTTCATCATACTCTGCAACCGCCTCAATTAATGCCGCACGATATTCTTTTACTTCATCCTTCATTTCTTCAGGAATATCCACAACATCGAAAGTTGAACCAAAATTATCCTCGTGCCAAACAATAGCCCTGTTCTTAACTAAGTCAACAATACCTTTGAAATCAGCCTCGTCACCAATTGGTAATACAATTGGCACCGCATTTGACTTCAACATATCTTTTACTTGTTGACATACTGCCAAGAAGTTAGAACCTTGACGATCCATTTTATTAACAAAGCCCATTCTTGGTACCTTGTAATTATCTGCAAGTCTCCAGTTAGTTTCTGATTGCGGCTCAACACCATCAACAGCACTAAATAAGAATACTAAACCATCTAATACACGCAAAGAACGGTTAACTTCCACAGTAAAATCAACGTGACCAGGAGTATCAATTATATTAAAATGATAACCTTTAGCATCAGCCGTTGGCTTACCTTGCTCTGTTGGAAACTGCCATGTACAAGTTGTTGCAGCAGAAGTAATGGTAATACCACGCTCTTGCTCTTGCTCCATCCAGTCCATAGTTGCAGCACCGTCATGCACCTCACCTATTTTGTGACTTACACCAGTATAAAAAAGAACACGCTCAGTTGTTGTTGTTTTACCAGCATCAATGTGAGCTGCAATTCCAATGTTTCTCGTAAATTTTAAATCTCTAGCCATTATAATTAAAATCTAAAGTGTGAGAATGCTTTATTGGCCTCAGCCATTTTGTGTGTATCAACTCTTTTCTTAACAGCAGCACCCTCCTCTTTAGCCGCAGCTAAAATTTCAGAGGCTAATTTTTGCGCCATTGATTTTTCGTTACGCTTACGCGCATAACTAATTAACCACTTCATAGCGGTAGAAATTTTTCTATCTGGACGAATCTGCATAGGAATTTGAAAAGTTGCACCACCAACACGTCTACTTCTTACTTCAACATGTGGCATAACGTTAGACAACGCATCCTTCCATAATTCTAAAGCAGTTTTTTCCTCGTCCGTTTTCTTTTGATCTACGATATCAATTGCGTCATAAAATATTTTGAAAGCAACGGATTTTTTACCATCCCACATCATCATATTAACAAAACGCGTCACCAATTGGTCATTAAACCTTGGATCTGGCAACAACGGTCTTTTTTTCGCTTGTCTTTTTCTCATCGAATCTTACTTTTTAGGTTGTTTAGCACCATACTTTGATCGACGTTGCGTTCTACCTGCTACACCAGCAGTATCCAAAGCACCACGTACAATGTGATACCTAACACCTGGTAAATCTTTTACCCTTCCGCCTCTTACCAATACTATCGAGTGCTCTTGTAAATTGTGACCTTCTCCAGGGATGTACGCGTTAACTTCTTTACCATTAGTCAACCTTACCCTAGCTACTTTTCGCATAGCTGAGTTTGGTTTCTTTGGCGTAGTAGTATACACACGAGTACACACCCCTCTTCGTTGAGGACACGAATCCAAAGCAGCCGATTTACTCTTCTTAGTAATTGTGGCCCTTCCTTTTCGTACTAATTGTGAAATTGTTGGCATTATAAATCTATATAATTTCTTAACCCTCTTTTTGAGGGCTGCAAATGTAGAAATAATTAGTTACAAATCAAATGCTGCAAGAAATTTATTTTCTAATTGATTTTGAACCGATTTTTACTATTCTTAAAAACCCTATATATAAGGTATAGAATAGAAAAAACTTTCCCTCAAGTATCCTCATTCATATTAGATTCTAAAACTAAAAAGACTCGCAAATCGATAAAATTCTCAAACAAAGATTTTTAAACAATCTATTCCATAAATCCTAAATATCAACATTGTTAAAACCATTAACATAAATCTCAACCTCCTATCCCTAGTGGTGTTCCCCATTTATTATCCAATAAATACCGTAACAAGCTTTGTTTTTTAAGGGATTTGCAATAAAACAACCTCTTTTTAAGAATACTATTATTTAGCATACCTTGAATTACCATTTTAATAAACTCTAAATAAAAAGTGAATGTTTTATTAAAATTATTTTGGATTATTAACATGATTTTATCACTTTCGTGCATAGCTAATTCAAATAATTTTACAAATGAAAACAAGATTTAATGGAATCTTAACGCTTTTGTTAGCGTTTCTGGTGCATTTGTCGTATGCCCAAGACAAGACCATTACTGGTACTGTGACTGACCAAAGTGGTCTTCCTTTACCTGGGGTGAATATTGTCGTTGAGGGTACTACAAATGGAACACAATCTGATTTTGACGGAAACTATGCTATAAATGCTAGTGAAGGTCAAACTCTTTTATTTACCTACATTGGTCAAAAAGCCGAACGAAGAACAGTTGGTGCTGGAACCACTATCAATGTTCAGATGGCTGAAGACGCTCAAGCTCTTGAAGAGGTTGTTGTAACTGCCCAAGGTATTAAGAGAGAAAAAAAGGCACTTGGTTATGCTGTTACATCTGTAGGGTCTGAAGCCCTTGAAGATAGAGCAGAAGGTGACGTTGCAAGGGTGCTTTCTGGTAAAGCCGCTGGTGTAAACATTACAGCCGCTGGTGGTGCCTCTGGTTCTGCCACAAATGTTGTTATTAGAGGTTTGAACTCTTTTAGTGGTAACAACCAAGCTCTTTTTATTGTAGATGGTGTTCCTTTTAGTAATGACACTAACCAACAAGGAAATTTTATATCTGGTAATACTGGAAGTTCAAGATTCTTAGATCTTGACCCTAACAATATTGCTAATATTGAAGTTTTAAAAGGGTTATCTGCTGCTACCTTATATGGTACGCAAGGTAGAAATGGTGTAATTCTAATTACCACCAAATCAGGGTCTGCCTCAACAGGGCCTAAAAAAACTGAAATTACAGTAACACAATCTTTCTTTTCGAACGAAATGGCTTCTTTGCCAGATTACCAACAACAATATGGTAATGGCTTTGACCAGTCTTTTGGTTGGTTTTTTAGTAACTGGGGACCAAGTTTTGACAGAGGCGGAACTGCTGGATGGGGAGCTCAATCAGCTATTGATGACGCCGGAACACTTGCACACCCTTACTCAACTGCTTCCCCTGCAACTGGAATTCCACAAGCATTTCCTGAGTTTCAAGGTGCGCGTTACGAATGGAGACCGTACAACTCTGTAGAAAATTTCTTTAGAACAGGTAGAACTTTAAATACCAATATTAATATCGCTGGCTCAAGCCAAGATGGTAAAACATCTTTTAATGCAAACGTTGGTTATTATAATGATGAAGGTTTTACACCTGGAAATAAATTTGATAGAGTAAACATTTCTCTTGGTGGTGTTTCTGAACTTAGCAATAAATTCACAATTCGTGGAACTATGAACTTTGCTAAATCAAATGTATTTACGCCACCTATTGCATCAAGTAGAGGTAATGGTACTGATGGTTTATCTGTTTATGGTAATGTATTCTTTACTCCTTTAAGCGTGGATTTAATGGGCTTACCTTTCGAAAATCCAATTGATGGGTCTAGTGTTTATTATCGTCAAAATAATAGTATTATTAATCCAAGATGGACGGCCAAAAACGTAGTTTACAATCAAAATACCAACCGTTTTTTCTGGAATCTTTCTGCTAACTATGCCTTAACAGATAATTTAGATTTAAACTGGAGAACTGGTTTAGACTTCTATAATGAAAGAAACACAAATAGTTCCAATAAAGGAGGTGTTGAATTTAATGATGCCATCTTTGGTTTCTTAGATACATACGATAATAACAATACCATTTGGGATCACTTTGTGTCTATAAATGGAAATTATGATATTTCTGAAAAATTAGGTCTTAGTTTTACCGCTGGTGCTACTGCTAGATCAGATTCTTATGATAGAAATGGTGTTGCAAGTACAGGCCAAATTGTATTTGGTGTTAAAAGACATTTTAACTACGAAAACCAATTGCCTATCCAATTTTCTAGAAAAAGAAATATCATTGGTCTTTTAGGACAGGCTACTTTAGATTATGATGACTTCTTATTTTTAAATTTAAGTGCTCGTAAAGACTGGGTATCTAATTTCCAAAGTGCAAATAATAGCATAACCTACCCAGGAGCTAGTTTATCGTTCCTACCAACAAATGCTTTTCCTGAGTTAAAATCTGAAAACGGTTTGAATTTCTTGAAAATTAGAGCAAGTTATGGTACATCAGCGAACTTTGATACTGATTCTGCTTACCCAACAGTTGGTTTTACAGAACAAAATACTCAAGTATTTAATGACCCTCTTTCAGGAACATCTATAACTGCTAATCAAGTAGCTAATTTTAGAGCTAATCCAGATTTAAAACCTGAGCTTTTAGAAGAAGTTGAACTTGGTTTTGAATCTAAGTTCTGGAAAAATAGAGTTTCTTTAGATTTCACCTATTTCCTAAAAACCACTAATGACTTAATTGTTGAAGAACCACTTGCACCCTCAACTGGTTTTACTTTAACACAGAGTAATATTGGTGCTATTGAAAATAAAGGTATTGAAGCTGATTTAGGAGTAGATATTTTTAATAGCGAAAATTTCTCTTGGAATTCAAGAGTTAACTTCTTTACTAATGATGTTATTGTTACTGAACAAGATCAAGAACAAATATTTTATTCTGGCTCCATACCTGCGGGTGGCGGCCTGTTCAGAGGTGGTAACGTTGCTCAAGAAGGTGAATCTTTAGGTTCTATCTATGGTACTGCCATTGCTAGAGATGATAATGGTAACTTTTTAGTAAATAGTGCAGGTAATTACATTGTTGCAGAACAAGATGAAAATGGTTTAGCACCAATCGTTGGTGATGCAATTGCAGATTACTCAATGAACTTCATTAACACTATTCGCTATAAAAACTTAAGTTTAAACTTTCAAATTAACCATACTAAAGGTGGTGACATACTTTCTAGTACTGTAGCAACTTTATTAGGTAGAGGTTTAATTGTTGAAACTCAAGATAGATTAGGCACCTATATTTTACCTGGTGTAAAGGCAGATGGTTCTGCAAACAACACGCAGATTAATAACTCTACTTATTACTTTAGTAACTTACTATTTGGCCCAACAGAAACAAGAATTTACGATGCATCAGTGCTTCGTTTACAAGAGGTATCTTTATCTTACAGGATGCCTTCTAAATTTTTGGATAAAACTCCATTTGGACAATTAACCTTTACCGTACAAGGATTTAATTTATGGTATGATGCTTATAACACTCCAGATGGTGCAAATTTTGATCCAAACGTACAAGGTGTTGGTGTAGGTAATGGACAAGGATTTGATTTCTTAAATGGTCCAAGTGCGAGAAGATATGGATTTAGCATAAAAGCATCCTTCTAATAAAAATTGTTAATACGATTAAGATTATGAAAAATATATTTAAACATATTACACTAGTCTTATTAGCGGGCTTTAGTTTTTTGGCCTGTGAAACGACTGAATTGGACTTGACAGTGAGTCCGAATGAACTCTCACCAACACAATCTGATCCAAATTTGTTGTTAAACGCTATTCAATTAGCGTATGCTTCAAATCAATATGTTCTTTCAGAGCAAGTTGGCGAATTAACCAGAATTGAATATTTTGGAAACAGAGATTACTTTGCTGGTCTACCGGGTAGTACCTTAAACGCAGTATGGGCAAGAGTTTACAGTTCTGATTTCACAGTTCCTGGAAATGGCGCCGTAGATGTAGGTATCTTAACTAATCTGCAAGCATTGGAAGCTATAGATGCTGAAACAGATGTAGATTACTCATTCCACATCGCCCTTGGAAAGATAATGTATGCACATTCATTATTCCAATTAGTTGATGTTTTAGGTGAAGCTGTATTTTCTCAGGCTGGTAACCCAGCAGAATTCCCTGCACCTTTATTAGATAGCGGCGAAGATGTGTATGCTGGTGCTTTTGGTTTATTAACTGAAGCTCAAACATTGTTAGCCGCCGCGCCTGGCACACAAGGTGCAACAGATATGTTCTACGGTGGAGATACTGAAAAATGGATAAAAGTAATTAACTCTATTCGTCTAAGATCATACAAGAACACAGGTAATACAGCTGCATTTAACGCCATCGTTAATGCTGGAAACTATATTACCTCTGCTGATGATGATTTTCAATTTGGATACGGTGTAAGTGAACTACAACCTAGTGATAGACATCCACTTTATGAAACTAGTTATACTCCAACTGGAGTTGGTCCTTACAGATCAAACTGGTTAATGGATTTGATGTTGCAAAATGATGATCCAAGAATACGTTATTACTTCTATCGTCAAGCAGATGGAACTCCTGGTGCTATTGACGTAAGTGGTAATCCAGTTCCACCTAATGAAGAAACTATTTCTTGTTCTTTATTTACACCTCCTGCACATTATGCTGGTTTTGTGTATTGTAGTGTTGACAATGGGTATTGGGGTAGATCTCATGGTAACGATGAAGGTGGACCACCAGACGGATTCTTAAAAACAGCTCCTGGTGTATACCCAACTGCAGGACGCTTTGATGATAGCCAATTTAATTCTGTAGATCAAATAACTGGAGTAAATATCGCTCCTGGTGTAGGTCTAGGTCAAGGTGGCGGTGGAGCAGGTATTACACCTATAATTTTATCATCCTATGTTGATTTTTGGATTGGTGAAATGGCTACATCAGATGCTGATAAAGCAACAGCTTTAAGAGATGGTTTAGAAAAATCAATTGCTAAAGTGCAAGCTTTTGGTGCATTAGATGGTTCTGCTGATTTATCAGTAGCTCCTACTGACACTGAAGTTACTTCGTACATAGACGATATTGTTGCTGCTTACGAAGCTGCCTCAGGTGATGACAAAGAAAACATCTATGCTGAGCAATATTTTACAACTTTATATGGTGGAGCATTTGAGTCTTATAACTATTATAGAAAGACAGGATTCCCAACAACAGTATTCCCTAACTGGGAACCAGATCCAGGAGCTTTTCCTAGAACATACTTATTACCTCAAAATGAGGTGTTAAATAATCCAAACTTATCACAAAAAGCGGATTTATCAACACAAGTATTTTGGGATACTAATCCGGCTGGCCCTACTTTCCCACCTGCTAATTAAAATTTTATAGAAAAATGAAGAAAATTAATTTTATAAATAAAGTCTTTTTAGCTGGTATAGTTGTACTATTCGCGGCTTGTGAAGATAGTGATAAGACAATCGATCAAATTTTTGATGCAGAAACTAGAGGTTCTACCCTAAGAACGATTGAAATCACTGAAAGTGAAATTGAGTACGACGTTGTTACTAGTAGTTTACTAAGCGGTGGTTTTAGCGCTACTGTTGAAGTTCAAGATCAAGAAAATGGCGATTTACTGCAATCTTTAGATGTATATTTAGGATATAGTGACAATACCTCTGATAAAGGAAATTCTACCATCGGAGACGCTGAAGTTCTTGTACAGTCTTTTTCATTAAGTGATGGAACAATTGGCGAATTTGGTTTACCTAGATTTACTTATACAACCACTGCTGCTGAAATGCAATCGGCTTTGGGATTAACTGGAGACGAAATCTTTGGTGGAGATGCTTTTACTATTAGATTTGAAATAGTAAGAACTGATGGAGCCGTGTATTCTGCTGCAGATAACTCAGGAACAATTACTGGATCTTATTTTAGTTCTCCATTTGAATATTCTTCTGTATTAGTATGTGCGCCAAAACCAACTCAGGCTGGTACTTGGACAATTGATATGCAAGATTCTTATGGTGATGGATGGCAGCCAACCACGGCAGATGGTGGTGGTCCTGGTATTATTATCACTTTAAGTGATGGTACTGTTTTTGAAATTGGTTTATGTACTCCATACGAAGACCCAGGTTATGATTGTACTGATGGTACAAGTGAAGGCACTGCTACTTTTGACGTACCTGCAGGGCAAACTGCCGAAGCTTCAATTGAATTTCAAGGTGATTTTTGGGGAGAAATGTCTTTTCAGATTTACACACCCGAAGGAAATTTAGTTGCTAGTGTTGGTTCAGGTACTGCTGCTGGTCCAGTTGCAATAGACTATTGTGCAGACTAAGCACAATGAAAATATTAGTTCAACTTATTTGAATTAACTATATAATTAGTCGAAACTAAAGGGGTTGCATTGCAACCCCTTTTTTTATCTTTATTAAACACTTTTATACAAATTAATCATCCTCCAGTGATCACGTATTATATTAAAAGATTCCTACTATTTTTATTGATGTTTTTACCATTTTTATCCTGTAAAAATGAAAAATCAAAAGCAACAAAAAAAGCAACAAATCAGTCTGTTTTTCAAAAAATAGAATCAAGTTATAGCGGAATTAATTTTGAAAATAGAATTACCGAAAATGTAGAAACCTTAGAAAACTTATTTAACTATGACTATTTCTATAATGGAGCAGGTGTTGGTATAATTGACTTTGATAACGATGGTTTACAAGATATTTTTTTCTGTGGAAATCAGGTTGAGAACAAACTCTATAAAAACTTAGGTAATTTTAAATTCGAAGACGTATCCAATTCAGCTAAAATTAACACCAATAAACATTGGAGTAATGGCGTAAGTATAGTGGACCTTAACAATGATGGTTGGCAAGACATCTACATATCACAAGGTGGTCCATATCAAAGAATTGAAAGGGGTAATCTTCTATTTATCAATCAAAAAGATGGCACTTTTAAAGAAGAGGCTGCTAACTACGGATTAGCTGATCAAGGTATTAGTACTCAGACTGTCTTTTTTGATTTTGATAACGACAATGACCTTGATTGTTTTGTAATGAACGAGAATGAATTTTATGGAGTTGATCCTATCAATCTAGTTAAACTTGTCTCTGAAAATGAAGAATCAAAATATTATAATAGTTGTCATTTTTATGAAAACCAAAATGGCTTTTTTGAAGACATCACCAAAAAAGCTGGGTTAGAACGACCACTATTTGGTCTAGGAGTTACCGTTTCTGACATAAACAATGATAACCTTCTAGACTTTTATGTAGCAAGTGACTATTATATACCAGATGCGCTTTTTATTAATAATGGAGACGGCACTTTTTCAGACAAAATAAAATCGTATACACAACAAATATCATTTTATGGTATGGGAATGGATATTGCTGATATTAATAATGATGGTCTTCAAGATATTTTTGTTCTAGACATGGCAGCAGATGACCATGTACGCTCAAAAACGCTAATGGCTTCAATGAATACCGCCAGATTTGATTATCTAACCCAAAAAGCGGGTTATCATCATCAATATATGTATAACTCCTTACAGTTAAATTTGGGTAACAATAAGTTCTCTAACGTTGTTCAACAAACCAATTTAGCAAATACAGACTGGAGTTGGTCTATTCTAATGGCAGATTATGACTTAGACGCTGACAAAGATATTTTTGTCACCAATGGGTACCGTAGATATGCCTTAGACAATGATTTACAACAAGAGGTGTATAGGGCTAAAGTAAAATACAATGGTAATGTTCCGTTAGAAGTAAAAAAACGACTTTATGAGTCTATGCCTTCTGAAAAATTGCCCAATATTTTATATGAAAATAAAGGCAACCTAAATTTTAAAGAAAATGCTAAAGATTGGGGTCTAGCAGATTTTTCATTCAGTAATGGTGCTGCGATAGCAGATTTTGATAACGATGGAGATTTAGATGCTGTTGTAAATAATATGGATGATGTGGCTTTTTTATATAAGAATACTGCTGTCGAAGATAAAAAAGGAAACTATTTAATTGTTGAAGCAAAAAGTACCCTTAGCGAAGCTTACCCTAAAATTCAAATTTTCTACGATGGTAAACAATCTCAACTTATAGAATCAAGAACCGTAAGAGGTTATCGCTCTTCCCATCAAAATATTGCTCATTTTGGGTTAGGTAACATTTCAACAGTGGACTCGGTTTTTGTTTCTTGGCCAAACGGCAAAAAACATATTTCATATAACATTGAAGTTAATTCCACACTGAATATTACAGATTCTAAGGCCAATGTTGATATAACTTCAATACCAAAAAGTAAAGATTTATTTACAGCACTTGATACTAAAAGGCTTGGTTTAAATTATTCTCATAAAGAAAATTTTTACGACGATTTTGAAAAAGAAATCCTTCTCCCCTACAAACAATCTACTCAAGGTCCTTTTATTGAGAAAGCAGATGTAAACGGTGATGGTTTATCAGATGTTTTAGTTGGTGGAGCATCTGGTCAATCAACAGCTTTATTTATTCAAAATAAAAATGGAACTTTTATTAATAAAATAGTTCCTGCATTTACGAATGATAAAAATTACGAAGATACAGCTGCCCATTTTATTGATATAGAAAACGATGGTGATCAAGATGTATATATCGTAAGTGGTGGAAATGAATTTTTAGAACACTCATCTCTGTATACAGATAGATTGTATTTGAATGATGGTAATGGAAATTTTAGTAGAAATCAACAAGAAGTCTTAAACAGTTTTCCAAAATCAGGTAAAACTATTGCTAGTTTAGATTATGATAATGATGGTTATTTAGACATTATTGTAGGCAATAGAATAAAACCCCAAAACTATCCTAGATTTTCCCCATCAGTAATTTATAAAAATACCAAAGGAATACTTACAGATGTTACCAATAAAATAATACCCGATTTCGCAAGCTTTGGAATTATAAATGATCTTGTTGTAACTGATTTTAACGGAGACAACCAAGATGATTTTATTGCCGTGGGGGAATGGACAAATATTGGGTTTTTTCAAAATAATGGTAATTCATTTGAACTTCTTAAAGACTACAGTTTTGATAATGAGAAAGGATGGTGGTACTCCATTAATGAAACTGATGTTAATAATGATGGAATGCCAGATTATGTGGTTGGCAACGTAGGTCAAAATCTAAAATTTAAAGCAAGTAAAAAGAAACCGTTCAAAATCTATGCTAATGATTTTGATGATAACGGAACTCCAGATATTGTATTAAGTAAAAAATATAAAGGTGAATTTGTTCCTGTTAGAGGCCGAGAATGCTCTTCTCAACAAATGCCTTTTATAAAAGAAAAGTTTAAAACATACGATGAATTTGCTAACGCTAAATTGATAGATGTTTATGGAGAAAAGTTAGATACCGCATATGAAAATGAGGTTACTAATTTTAATTCTATCCTACTTGTAAATAGAGGCCAAGGTAATTTTGAAGTTATTTATTTACCTAAAGAAGCTCAGTCTACACCAATTTTATCGGCTGTTTTTAAAGATTTAAATGCAGACGGATTTGAAGACTGTATACTTGCTGGCAATATCTACGAAACCGAAGTAGAAACCCCAAGATTAGATTACATTTCTGGTATTGTTTTACTATCTAACACTAAGGATGGTTATAATATATTACCAAGAAGCCAGACAAATCTTTATTTAGAGGGCAACGTTAAAGACTTAATTTGGGTTAAAACCGCTACTAATGAAGAATTTTTGATAACTACAATAAATGATGGCATTTTAATTGCCAATTCTTTAAATAAGTAAACGATATACCTTTTAATTGGTATTTTTGAGTGGTTTTAACATTGTTTAACTTTAAAATAAAATATTATCTAAACAATATTTTTAGATTTCGTTAAATTTTAAATTTCATGAAAATATTCACTTTCACTTTTATTGGTTTGGCTTTTACTTCAATGGGTATTTCACAAACTTTTGGTACTGTAACTTCAAGTCAAGTTTCTGGAACTTATGGAAATAGTGCGGCTATTTCATACCTATTAGGAGATGTATCATCTCAAAAAGATAAAAGATCTGAATTAAACTCTAATATCCAAGGTTCTGCTTATACAACTGATACGTTTCTATTTGGTAAATTATATTATAAGGAAAATTATGAATCAGATGTATATTATAGATACAACGCTTACGCCGAGGAAATTGAAATAAAAAGTATTAATGTACCTGAAGCACCTGTTAGTGGTTTAAGTAGAGACAAATCAATTGAATTAGTAACCTTAGATGGAAAAACATTTAGTTTTAAAACTTTTATAGACAAGCAAGGACTAACTCAAAACGGTTACCTGACCTTACTTTCTGATGGTGACTATAAACTTTACAAGCGAGTTGATGTAAAATATACTGAGGGTCAAAAAGCACAAAATTCATTTGTAAAAGCCATTCCACCAAGATTTTCTCAATTTACTGAGTACTATTTAGAAGTGCCGGGTGTAAACAGAATAGATGAATTAGAAATTTCTAATAGAAAGCTTATTAAACTTTTACCAGCTGATAAAAAAGAGCTTGTAAAATCGTATTTGAAAGAAAATAAAATAAAGATTAAAGATGAAGCAGATGTAATTGCGATTCTTAAATGGATAGAACAGCAATAACAAAGTATTCTTGATAATATTCAAAAGCACTCTAAACGAGTGCTTTTTTTATGTCTAAATTTGCCGCATGAAAAACCAAAACGTCATTTACGGTATAAGAGCAATAATTGAGGCCGTTGAAGCAGAACAACCTATTAATAAAGTTTATTTACAAAAAGGTTTACAAGGTGAATTATTTCAACAGCTAGAAGGTATTTTACGAAAAAATAAGGTGAGTACTTCTTATGTTCCGCATCAAAAATTGGATAAACTTTCATCTGGCAATCATCAAGGAGCGGTAGCCACAATATCTAGCATTGCTTTTCAAGACTTTGAGCCTGTAATTGAGTCTATTTTAGAAATTGAAGAAAAACCGATATTTCTTCTATTAGACCAAGTAACTGATGTAAGAAACTTTGGAGCAATAATTCGCACAGCAGAATGTACAGGTGTTCACGCTATTGTTGTTCCTAAAAGTGGTTCTGCACCTCTTAATGACATTGCTATTAAAACTTCGGCTGGGGCTGCCTTTAATATTCCTATCACAAAAGTTGACCATTTAAAAGATGCTGTTTACTACTTGCAATCAAGCGGTATTCAAATTGTAGCAGCTTCTGAAAAGGCTAAAAATAACCTGTACGATATTGACTTTACTATCCCTACAGCGATTATTATGGGTTCTGAAGAAAAAGGTATAAATCCTTCAACTTTAAAAATAGTTGACCATGAAATTAAGCTACCTATTTTAGGTCAAATAGAATCATTAAATGTTTCTGTTGCTTGTGGAGCAATTTTGTATGAAGCCGTTAGACAACGTCTTAATTAATTGTCTAAGTCTTCATTTTTTTTGTAATGATATTTAATTTCAACCTCAGGGTTATTTAAAGTTTCTTCATTTAGAGGAAGATTAGGAATAAAATTACCTTCTTCATCAAAATGTTTCATAAACTCATCATCTTTATCATTAAAATCATCTTTTTCCCAAGCGTATTTTGGTATCTCTGGTAATTCGGTTTTATATATAAGTGCTAAAAGTAGTCCCGTAACAAAACCACCTAAATGACCTTCCCAAGAAATACCTTCCTCTATAGGAAATATATACCAAATCATGCTTCCATAAATAAAAACTACACTTAACGAAAGTGCTATTAATCTAAAATGTTTTGTTAGCACACCTTTAAAGAAAATAAAACTAACCAATACATAAATTAACCCACTAGCGCCAATGTGGAAAGAAGGTCTGCCTATTATCCAAGTACTAATACCAGACAGCAAAACACCTAGTAGTAACACCCTCCAAGCTATAGGTTTATAAAAATAAAACAGTGCTGCTGACAAAACCATGAATGGTATAGTATTGTTATATAAATGCTCTAGAGAACCATGAATAAACGGACTGAATACTACGCCTTTTAAGCCGGATAAATTTCTTGGATAAACACCCCAGCTATTTAAATTAAACCCATATTTTATTTCAAACCAATAAACAACCCACAGTAACAATGCACCAAAAAAAGGAACATAAACAACGGTATTGGTAAACTTAAAATTGGTATTCTCATTCATACACCACTGCAATTTCAATTTACTTGCCAAACTATAATAACGGTTAAATTGTCATCTTTTTACACAAACAAATTATACTTTCTATTTTTACAGAATGAACGCTCCACTTGCAGAACGAATTCGCCCTAAATCTCTTGAGGAATATATAGGACAACAACATTTAGTAGGACCAACAGGTTCACTTACTACTCAGATTAAATCTGGAGTAATACCTTCCTTATTATTTTGGGGACCTCCTGGAACAGGTAAAACTACCCTTGCAAATATAATTGCCACTGAGAGTGATAGACCGTTTTTTACATTAAGCGCTATAAGTAGCGGAGTTAAAGATGTTAGAGAGGTAATAGAAAAATCAAAACAAAGTGGCGGGTTATTTACTTCTAAAAATCCTATTCTTTTTATTGATGAAATACATAGATTTAGCAAATCTCAACAAGACTCGTTGCTTGGAGCTGTTGAGAAAGGATGGGTTACCTTAATAGGTGCAACTACTGAAAATCCGAGTTTTGAAGTTATTCCGGCCCTACTCTCTCGATGCCAAGTTTACATATTAAAACCATTTGATAAAGACACTCTAATAGCTCTTTTAAAGCGTGCTATTACAACAGATGTTCTTCTTAAAAAGAAGAAAATTGAATTAAAAGAAACGGAAGCCCTACTGCGTTTATCTGGGGGAGATGGAAGAAAGCTTCTTAATATTTTTGAACTTGTTGTTACTTCTGAAAGTACTGACACTATTATGATTACCAACGATATGGTTATGCAGAAAGTTCAGAAAAACACTGTTTTGTATGATAAGACAGGGGAGCAACATTATGATATTGTATCAGCTTTTATAAAATCTATAAGAGGTAGTGACCCTAATGCAGCGGTTTACTGGCTTGCTAGAATGATAGAAGGTGGTGAAGATGTAAAATTTATTGCACGCAGAATGGTGATTCTTGCTTCAGAAGATATTGGAAATGCCAATCCGACCGCGCTAGTTTTAGCAAATACTACCTTTGAGGCAGTAACCACTATTGGATATCCTGAATCTAGAATTATTTTAAGTCAGTGCGCAACTTACCTAGCCAGTTCTCCCAAGAGTAATGCAAGTTATTTAGCCATTGGTAAAGCTCAAAAAGTAGTACAAGAATCTGGTGATTTATCTGTGCCATTAGCTATACGTAATGCTCCCACAAAACTTATGAAAGACCTTGGCTACGGCAGTGGTTATGCATATGCGCATGACCATAAAGATAATTTTGCAAAAATGGAATTTTTACCTGAGGAAATTAGAGGAACTACGTTTTATAAACCAGGTGAAAATCCTAGAGAAAATGCTATGCGAGACTTTTTAAAAAAACGTTGGAAAGACAAGTATGATTTCTAAAATTTAATAATGAGCTCTTCCAATTTTTTGCCATCTTCAGCATTAAGCTCAACAAACCATTTACCATCTTTTTTAAATACTAAACCTGAAGTTTTATCTACAGATTCAGCCAAAAATACATCTGGTACCGATGTTTTTGTTAATTGATACATCACTTTTGGCGTAGTATCTACTAATTGATAACCATTAGTTGTTGGTTGGGCATATAATGTTGAGACCATCATTTTATCTGTCATACCCTCCATTTTCTTTACTGCCATATCTGTATTCTCCCCCATAATCATATCTGGTGAAGTCTCGGTTGCTGGTTGCTCTTTTTTAGAAGCAAGAGCAGATTCTTCAATTTCTTCAGTAACATCTTCTTCTGCAGATACTACGACAGCTTCTGTAATTTCTTCCGTTTTTTCAACTTTTGGTACTGGCATTTGCTTAACATCATCCTTAAAATTCAAAGTAACACTAGTTGCGTCATCTTCACTAGTTGATTGGTTATAGCTATATTCTATTTTTTTAATTGGAGTTAAAGCTGCCGAAAGTGCTTTTTGATAGGAAGAAACGTATTCTTTTTCTTTACTCTTACCTGTTATTGTTCTATATATTTCATTGCCTTTACAATCTTTAAAAACAACTGTAGTTTTTGTAGTAAATAAAGAGGAGTCATCAATTAAATCTATAAACAACCCCAAACAGTTATTAGCAGCCAAATCTTCTGGAAGATTAGTATCATAAGTAGCCTGGTAACCATTAGTAGTAAAAAAGTGTTTAATGTAGGTACTGGTTTTGTACTCATTTTGATTTTTAAACGCGTCAAACTTAACTGGTACAACTATATATTTATAACTATTAAACTGTGCAACGGTATTACTAATTACAGTAAAAAAAAGTACGACTACTAAAAGGTTCTTTATCATGTTTCTTGAGAATCAATAATTGTTCCAAGATATGATATTAAGCCCAAACTGAAAAGATGCAAACTGACTGTCTGTAATATTCCTGTAAGCCAATAAATTATCTCCGAGCACAAATAAATTTACAGGCCCAAATTGAAAGTTTAACCCGAGGCCAATATTAGATAATGTATATTTATCTACACTATAGGTAGTTTTTAAGGCCAAAACATTTCCTATTCTTCTTTGATAAAAACCTGTAAGAGCAAGGTACGGTCCCCTTGGCCTATACATTGCAAATAATTGTGCACCAGCTGCATTTACATAGTCTAAATCATTTGTTCTAGGTACCATATTAGTGCTACACTCACAAGATTTTGTGCTAAATCCTCTTTCTCCCCAATTGTGCCTAATTGAAGCATTAATTTTTGTTGGTCTTAAGGATATGTAAGAATTGGTATTAGTTTCAAATGGGATTAAGGTTTCAATTTCATCCACCAAATCTTGCCAAAATTCAGTAGTAGTATTTTGTAAGTCTTCTGGTAATCTTATCTCAATGCCTTCATTAATTGCCGCACCATTGAGGGTATAGTTTTTTACATCATTTGAATGATAAATAAACCCTACGTCTTGTATACTACCTGTAATAAAGGTTTGTTGATTAAGACTATAGGTGAAGCCAGCATCAAAACCTAAACCTAAATTACCACCTAATAATGCTCTTTTTAAAATATGGCCTGGCATTTCTTCTGTAGTAGCATCACTAGAAAATACATCGAATAATGATTCTATGCCCGATGTTCTAACCTGTATATCTGCAACCAGCGTATTTCTGAGAATATTATTTTCACCTTCGGTTGTTACAAAATAACCGCTATTTCTTGTAGATTTAATTTCGAAAACACTAGAATACAACTTTGCGCGAGCACCAATTTGCCATTTGGCGTTTACTTTCTTATTAATGCCAAAATGAAACACCCCTACCCCTTCTCCGCGAGCTGCGATATGATTTAAATCAAACCTTCTACCTAATGCATTGGCGTTACCGTCAAAAGTTAGCTGCGCAATATCTTGAGGCCAATACCCTAAAAGATAGCCTTCACCATACAATCCAAAAGAATAATAGTTATTTGGATTATTCTTACCTCTAAAACCACCATACAACACATCGTAAAACTGGCCAACACTTACATCATCTCTAAAATTCATTCCGTAAATAACCTCATCAGCAAACTTGGTGGTAAAGTCTACACCATCATCAGCTAACAAATCTGCAGCACTTACGCCACTAGAACCTGCATAGAATGAAATTCTTGAAAGTGCTGGAAAACCAACGTGCCAATTTTGTGGGGTTTTAACGCCGGGGTTTAAAAGTAAACTGTGAGGTATCTCATACAAATCGTATAACAATTGCTGTTTTTGAGCACACACAGTTGCCACACCGTGCAGTATGCAAATAAAAACTAAGGCTACTTTCTTCATCGTATTTTTATCCTAAAAGCAGCACTAGATTTTAAAATTATTTTTGGATTCTCTTGCGTAGAGGTACTGGTACCATCACCTAGGTTTATACCATTAACTCGTATTTGTGAAGTATTTCTAAGTATTTGAATACTCTTACCGCCATTACCGTAGGCTACCTGAATCTCTGTTTCTGGAGCAGGGTTTGCCTCAATAGAAAATTGTTCTGAGTCTAGTGTATTGCCAGATGCATCGAAAAACTCTATTTGTAATTCAATGGCCTTGCTTGTGGTGTTACTAATTTGATATGTGATAATTCCATCTAAAACTTTATCATTTATAAACGATTCTGAAAAAGCTTCAAAAACAAATTGCTCTGAATAAAAACCACCAGTACCCGCTAGATTTATTACTTCTTCTGTAGATTCAAAATAAAATATGCTCGAGGCCACAGTGGGTTCTATGGCTAAATCATCTGCCTGATTTACATTTAAATCTTCTGAACATGAAACAAAAGTCAATACTATGACCATTAACAAAGTATAATATGTTCTCATGTTTTTAAGCATCTTACTACTTTATAACACTTTAAACAAAGTGTACCCTACTATAACTTTATAAATATTGATTTATTTCGCTCAAATGCATTATAATTGGAGCGTGTTCATGATTTTCTTCATTATTGGTATTGTAATGAATGGCTTTCATACCAACCCGCTGAGCACCAAGAACATCTGCCTCTAAATTATCACCTATCATCACTGATTTTGTTGGTGAAGCATTTGCGGCTTCTATTGCTGTATTAAATATTAAAGGATTAGGTTTTTTTACACCGGCGGTTTCAGAATCCATCACTACATTAAAGTAATCTGACAACCCTGAGTTTTTTAATTTTCTTCCTTGAATTTCTCGAAACCCGTTAGTTATAATGTGTAATCGATAATTCTTTCTTAAATACGATAGAATTTCAAAGGAATGCGGCATTAGATTTTCGTAAAACGATAAGTTATCAATATACGCATCTGAAAGACTATTTATAGTAGCATCTTCTACAAAAACTTCAAGCCTATCAAAGGTTTGTTTTAATCGTTGGTACCGTAAGTCTTCTTTGTTTATTTTTTCTTCTCTGTAAAGTTTCCAAAAAGAAGCATTTAACGGCTCGTATATATTGATAAAATCTTGTATAGAAACAGTTACATCATGAGCTGGTAGTATTTTTTCAAATGTAAGTTTTGAGTTGGTATTAAAATCCCACAACGTATGATCTAAGTCAAAAAAAACATCAGTAACTTCACCTTTATACATAATAACGTCTTAACAATTTTTGGTACAAATCTAACCAGTTTAATCGATGCTTTTTTCCAAAAAGTTCATTTGAAAATACTATGGTAAATGTTCCGTTAAGTTTTTTTACTTCTCTATAAATATCATCTAATTTGTCAAAGACTTGTTGCTGTTGTTTGTAGTTGACCAAACTATAATCAAACAAAACAAAAGGATGCACTTTTAAGGGTTGTTGCATTTCTAAATTAATGTCATAGAAAAAATGAGATGTGCAAGTTCCTGCTCTAAAACCTATTTGATGCGTATAGCCCATACTATAATCATCTGTTATTTCGAGGGTTATTAGCTTTCTGTACGAATCTGGCACGTTTACTTTATTGTAGCGCAAACGCACGCTATTAACAGGCCTTTTTATTAAATTGGATAATTGTTCTTTTTCTTTTTTTAGCACTTCTGAGTCATATGCAGACTGATATGATGCACTTAATCCAACTTTACTATAATCTGCAATAGACTTTATTAGATGTCTAAACTTGTTTTTAAAAATAGACACATTTTTATCGTGTCTACTATAGGCCGCAAACTGAAAAAAGAAATAGCTTTTCACCTTAAACTTTTGATGTAGCTCTAGTAGTTCTGCATAATTATTATAAGGATCCTTTTCGGGGTTAACCCATGTAGCAATTCTTTTTACTATGCTTGAAAACTTAAATCTACTTGCATCTATTGCTAGCCCTCCAATATTTCTAAATACCCCTCTATGAGCGTAACAATGAGATGTTGTTACGTTGATTATAGATTGAAATTGAAATTTTCGTTGTTTTGAAACCAATTCTGGAAACCTTTCTTTTAGTAATCCTAAAAATTTAAATGCCCATAAATCAACTAAAGGCCTGTGTAAAATACTTTCTTTGTAAAGAAAACTAGATTTTGCAGGAAATCTTCCTACCTCATCTTTTACGTGTGGTAAATATTCCTCGTATCTAGATAACAAATAAAAACTCGCAGAAAAAATATCAAACGGGATTACACTCTGTTCTCCCGCTCCAAAAAAACAAGGTAATTCATCCCATTCTTGAATTTTTATGGCTATATCGTTAATGCCCTGTTCAAATAGCAAATCGTTACTTCTAATGAAAAACTCATTTTGTAGCGGCTGTTTGGTATAGGTGATTTTAGGACCACTGTGTTTAATAAAATCTTCAACCTTAGTTGCAAAGCTATGTTCAATACCTAATATTTCACCAAACATTTGACGCATGGTGTAAGTAAAACGTTTGGTTATTTTGTGCGTATATATAAGTAACATAGCTCGTTAAATTTCAAAATTACGAATACCCTAGATATTGCTTTTTTTTGAAGACTAGGCTTGCTTTTAAAGATAACCTTCATCAGCAAAACTCAAATAGGCATTTTGAGTAATGATTAAATGGTCTAGAACTTTTACATCTAAAACATCTGCAGCTTGTTTTAACTTCTGAGTTAATTGCTTGTCGGCCGAGCTAGGTTTTAAGGTGCCTGACGGATGATTATGTGCCAAAATTAAACCAACAGCACCTTGTTCTAAAGTATTTTTCATCACCAATCTAACATCAACTAATGTACCTGTAATGCCCCCTTTAGAAAGTTGTTCTTTAAAGAGAACCTTATTTGCATTGTTTAAGTAAATTATCCAAAACTCTTCATGTGGTAGTTCCCCTAAAATTGGTTGAAGTAATTCAAAAACATCTTTACTACTGGTAATCTTACTAATTATGGTAGCTTCTTCTCCTCTTCTACGCCTACCTATCTCAAGGGCTGC
The DNA here is from genome assembly GCF_014235875.1 of Croceivirga lutea. GTDB lineage: Bacteria > Bacteroidota > Bacteroidia > Flavobacteriales > Flavobacteriaceae > Croceivirga > Croceivirga lutea. Next base: position 120,453 of record NZ_JACJUK010000006.1, read on the forward strand.
GGCAATACTTACAGCTTTGGCTTCACCTATACCCTTAAACTGCATTAATTGTTTTACGCTTAGTTTTCCTAATTCGTTCAAATTATTATTTGCTGAAGCCAAAATTCTTTTACTTAAATCAACTGCACTTTCTGCTCTGCTTCCTGAACCTATTAGAATAGCAATTAATTCAGCATCAGATAAAACAGACCTTCCTTTTTGCAATAGCTTCTCGCGAGGTTTATCGTCATCTGACCAATTTTTTATAGAAAATGAGGTTTGTGTGTTTTGCATGTTTTAAAGATAACCCGATTTTATTTTTTTACGCTTTAAACCTTTTTATCGAATTTTAAAATCTACTTATTGTAATTTTATACAAAGCCTTTTTTATGAAATCTATTTTTAATGATGCTGATTACGATACTCTCGTAAAAAGACTACACAAACTAACTCCAGAATCTGAAAGACAATGGGGTAAAATGAGTGTTGGTCAAATGCTATGGCATTGCCAATTTCCCTTAAAAATTGCAATTGAAAATAAAGACCAAGGCATTAAGGGAAATCCATTAATTCGTTGGTTTTTTAAAAAATCGCTTTACAGCGACAAACCTTGGCGTAAAAATCTACCTACAGCACCACAGTTAAAGGCAACTGAAGAAAAAGATTTTAAACCTGAATTTGATGTATTACTTTCTCTAGTTGAAGAATGTCATGCTAAGAAAAAAAGAGATAAATGGAATCCGCATCCGCTATTTGGTCATTTTACTCACGACCAATGGGGCCAACTTGAGTATAAACACCTAGATCATCATCTAAAACAATTTGGCGTATAATTACTCGTAATATTTATCTGAACTATAAAGTTTTTAGACTATAGATAATTGTATTTTAAAGGGTTATCAAAATACAGATAGGTTTAACAAGTTACTTTAGTACTATCAAAAACTTGTTATTATGAAAACTAATCTACTTTATTACCGTATTATTTTAGGTGTTTTTTGTATGGCCATGATTGGTGTAGTACTCAATAGTTTTATTAATTATGAATCAGTTTCTGAAACTATTCTAAACTTGGGTTACCCACCTTATTTACTTTACATAATAGGAGCTGCCCAAACACTTGGAGTACTATTGCTTATAACTAATAAAGCAGGAGATTTTACTGAATGGATTTATGCTGGATTCTTTTTTAATCTTACTCTTGGTTTCATTGCGCATTTGGTATCTAACTTGGGTAACGGGGCTTCGGCAATATTATGTTTAATTCCGCTATTTATGAATTACTTTTTATATCGAAAAATTACAACTAACCCTGCTTACTCAGAAAAAACAGAAAGCTTATTATTTTAAAATAAGTATACTATCACTAAAAAAAGCCGCTACAAATTGTAGCGGCTTTTCTTATAATAGCTCTTGAATTTCATCAAAATTTAATCCTCCGTAATTACCAGAACTCATTAAAAGCAGTGCTGTTTGATGTAAGTCTTTTTGAAACAAGTAGGTTCTAAATGCTTGTGGGTTTGTAAATACATTTAAGTCTTTTCTATTAAAGCTATCCATAATTTGCTGGTTTGTAACTTCATCTAGCTTTTTAATCTTAACCGCTTCTGGAGAAAAGAATACAGCTGCCTCATCTGCCACTTCTAATGCACCTTTATATTCATTTAAAAACTCAGCATTTAAACTACTGTAAGAGTGCAGTTCTAAACATGCTAATAATTTTTTATCAGGAAACTGATTCTTCAATGCTTGAGTTGTTGCTTTTACTTTACTTGGAGAGTGCGCAAAATCTTTAAAAGCAATGCTCGTTTTACCTTCCCCAATTTTTTCCATGCGTTTACTCGCCCCTTTAAAAGAGGAAATAGCCTCATAAAATTCTTCTTCATCAACCCCTAATTGTTGACAAATCCATTTAGCACCAGCAAGATTACTAAGATTATGTGCACCAAAAATTTCTAATGGCATTGGACCATCCATTGTTTCGATATAGGTTACACCGTCTTCTACATAGTGCTCTGGAATCTGATATGGAAACTTTCTAATGGTGTTTTCAGAGTTCTCAACAACTTTTTGAACTTCAATATCTTCAGCATTGTAAGTGATGCTGCCACCATTAACAATACCATCTACGAAAATTTTAAATTGCTCAACATAATTTTCGAAAGTTGGAAACACATTAATATGGTCCCACGCTATGCCGCTTAAAAGGGCAATGTTTGCATTATACAAATGAAACTTAGGTCTTCTATCAATAGGTGAACTTAAATACTCATCACCCTCCAATACAATAAAATCATTTTCATTGGTTAGGTGAACCATTCTATCAAAACCTTCTAGTTGAGCACCAACCATATAATCTACAGAGATATTGCAATAACTAAGTACATGTAAAATCATACTTGTTATTGTTGTTTTACCATGACTGCCACCAATAACAACTCTAGTTTTATTTTTAGATTGTTCGTATAAAAATTCTGGATAAGAGTAAATTTTTACACCCAGCTCCTGAGCTTTTAGTAGTTCTGGATTATCTGGTTTGGCGTGCATACCTAATATTACAGCGTCAATATCTTCTGTAATTTTTTCTGGAAACCAACCAAATTCTTGAGGAAGTAAACCCTTTTTGCTCAATCTACTTTTAGAAGGTTCAAATATTACATCGTCACTCCCGGTAACGGTATAGCCTTTATACTCAAGGGCCAAGGCCAAATTATGCATAGCACTGCCACCTATGGCAATAAAATGGATTCTCATTTAAAATAATTTCAATTTCAAAGATACATTGAAAATTACCTACCTTTTGGCGAATAAAACTTTAATAAAAATGAACTTAGCTAACATAAGCTCAAAAGAAATTATGCCAGGTTATCACGGAAAATTAATACATGGCGATAAAATAAGTTGGGCCTTTTGGACAGTTGAAAAAGGTGCCGAAGTTCCAGAGCATCATCACCATCACGAACAAATAATGCATGTAGTTAAAGGCGATTTTGAATTTACCCTTGGTAACGAAACCAAGGTTTATAAAGCTGGTGATGTGGTTGTAATTCCTTCTAACACCCCGCATTCTGGTAAAGCAATTACTTCTTGTGAATTAATGGATGTTTTTAGTCCCGTGAGAGAAGAATACCGCTAACTATTTACAGAAATAAGATTTGTAAAGAACTTAAAAAAGACTTAGAAAAACTGAACAATGAATATTAGTCTCAAGGGAAAAAATGCTTTAGTTGGTGGTAGTAGTGGTGGTATTGGCAAAGGTATTGCCGAACAATTAGCAGAAAGTGGTGCTAGTGTTACCGTAATGGCTAGGAGTGAAAATAAACTGAAGCAATTAATTAACAACCTACCCACAGAAGACGGCCAAAAACATGAATACCTGGTAGTTGATTTTTCAGACTTTGATTCTTATTCAACTATTATTTCTACTTACTTCAAAAAAAACACTGTAGATATTCTAGTCAACAACACTCAAGGTCCCGAGGCAGGAGGAGCATTAGAAAAAAAAGTGGACGACTACCAAACAGCATTTGATTTGCTTTTTAAAACAATAGTTTTTACCACAGAATTAGCCGTAGAGCAAATGCAAAAAAACGGTTGGGGAAGAATAATTAATGTAGCTTCAATTTCGGTTAAAGAGCCTTTAAACTATTTGGCTCTTTCTAATACTATTAGAGCAGCTGTGGTTACTTGGGCTAAAGGTTTAGCATCAGATGTGGGTCAATTTGGAATTACAGTAAATAGTATTTTAACTGGTTATTTTGATACTGAACGTATTGCACAATTAAACGCCAAAAAAGCGGAAAAAATGGGTGTCTCTCAAAATAAAGTTCGTAAAACCATGGAAGAAATGGTTCCTGTAAAACGTATTGGTCAACCAATAGAATATGGCTACCTAGTGGCATTTTTGGCATCAGAAAAAGCTGCTTTTATTACCGGTATTAATATGCCTATAGATGGTGGATTATTAAAATCATTGTAACCTATAAAGTTTCTAACTAGTTGTTTGTAAGCAAGAAAAATTGTTAATTTGAAAAAACCAACTACAAACCCAACAATTAATGCCTCCGATATTATTTAAAGTTACCAGGGTTTTATTAGCAATTATCTTACTGATTTTTGGTTCGAATAAAATGCTACATTTTCTACCTATGAATATTGAAGCTATACCTACTGCGGCTTTAGATTTTACTTCATCATTAAAGAATACCTATGCGCTATATCTGATTTCAATACTAGAAATTTTGGCAGCTATAGCATTTTTAACAAATCGCTACGGGGCTTTAATGGCTCTTATTTTAATGAGCATTTCTATTAATGCTTTTCTGTACCATTTATTTTTATTACCACAAGGTTTGGCGCTATCAATAGTATTTTTAGTTTTTAATATTGTTATATTAATTGGGTATAAAGAGCGGTATACAGAACTATTAAAAGCTTAAGTACCTAACAGAAAACATCCATTAACTCAATGTAAACATTGTTTTACGAGATGGTTGTTTTAAATTTTAGTTTACTCCATTAGTTTGGCTTCATAACTTTTTAATCTAAATATTATGAAAACTACTACGAACTTTACGTCATCTCAATTTGTAATTGCCAAACAACCTATTTTTAATACCTGCCTTATTTTTATTTTTTTACTGTTTTCAAGCTATAGTTTTGCTCAAGAGAGCTATACGGTTAAAGGTAAAGTGTTAGATGAGCTTAATTCTCCATTAAATGGAGTAAATGTGGTTTTAAAGAATAGCGACGAAGGTGTTGTTACTGATATTGATGGCAATTTTGAATTCTTAAAACCACTACAACTAAATGATGTTTTGGTATTTAGTTATTTGGGTTACGAACCCAAAGAGTATAAGATTCAATCTCAAAATGAAAAAGAACTAAACATTACCATCCAATTTGAAGTTTCTGATGTTATTTTAATGGGTGCAATTTCCACTGATGAATTATTTTCATCAACAAAAAGCAAGCAAAATTGAATTTTGTTTTTTCTAAAAAACTAAAGCTCTTTTTAATTCTATTGAATTTACATAGTATAATGTACGCTCAGCATGAGGAAAAAACCAATACGGTTTTTGCTCGTGCTGATAGTATAGCCGCTACCTATGAGGCTTCTGCGATTGAAAACCTGCCAGTTTTAGTTCATAATTTAACTGCTAACCTTGCCTCAAAAAAAGAAAAATTTAGAGCAATATATATGTGGGTAAGTACTCATATAAAAAATGACTATTACGCTTATGAAAGAGTCAAGAAAAATCATCAAAAATTTTCTGAGGATACTACAGCATTTTTAAAGTGGAATAGCAAACAATTTTTTAAAGCCTTAAGAAATATTAGAAAACACCAGAAAGCGAGCTGTACTGGTTATGCCTACTTAATACAACATATGGCACAGCTAGCTAATATTGAGTGTGTAATAGTAAATGGCTATGGTAAAACAGCAACTACCTTAACGTACGAGAATAGTCTACCTAACCATTCATGGAACGCCGTTTTCTTAGAAAACAAATGGTACTTATGTGATGCAACTTGGTCTGCCGGAAAAGTGGTATTCGACGAAGGACTACCTAGATTTGAATTTGATTATAATGACGGTTTTTTTTTGGCTGAACCATCACAATTTGCCTTAAATCATTATCCGCTGAAAAAGGATTGGCTTTTGCTTAATGAGCCACTATCTTTTGAAGATTTTGTAGAGAGACCATTAGTTTACAACTATGCATTTCAATTTGGAATCTCTCCTATTAAGCCTTTAAAAATGCATAATAACATTAAGTTTGGCACCCCTTTTAAAATAAAGCTGAACACGAGAGAATCTATAAAATATGACCTTCAGTTACGCATTTTTAAAAATGGCAATAGCACAACAGCAAATCCTAAGATTACCGTTATCAACGATGAAATTAGTATTACCCATACTTTTTTAAAAACTGGCTTGTATGATATTCACCTTTTATATAATGAAAAGCCTATTGTTACTTATGTCTTAGAAGTGTATAAAAATTAATGAGAGAATATAAAGTAAGCGCTAGAAACTCATTTTATCTTTAAACAAATAAGATTGCCTTCTAGAAACTTCAATTTCATCTCCATTTTTCATTGTTAATTTTAATTTGCCATTAAACCAAGGCACAACATTATCAATAAAATTAGTATTGATTAGCTGTTGCCTATTTACTCTGAAAAACGTTGTTTCTGGTAATTTATCTTCAATTTGATTTAAAGATTTATAAAGTAAAGGTTTTTGGTCATCGAAGAATACACGTGTATAATTTCCTTCAATTTCGAAATGCGATATTTTTCCAATTTTTAAAAGCCAGCACTTTTCTCCATCCTTAATAAAAATCTGACTGTTTTCATTGAGCTTTTTAGCTTCGGTTACTTCAGTTTTACCTTCTAGCTTTTCTTTAGCTTTAGCAATAGCCAAATCAAATCTCTTTTGATTTATCGGCTTCAATAAATAGTCTAAGGCGTTGTATTCAAAAGATTTTATGGCATACTCATCAAAAGCTGTGGTAAAAATGGTTATAGGCACCTCATCTAGCACTTCTAAAAGTTCAAAACCATCTTTTTCTGGCATATTAATATCTAGAAATAAAACATCAGGATTTGTACTTTTAATAAGTTCTACTCCTAAATCAACATTCTCAGCTTCTCCTAAAAGTTCTACATCAGTATGAGATTTAAGCAACTCTTTGAGCTCATTACGGGCAAGCCTTGAATCTTCTACTATTACTGCTTTAATATTCATAAGACCGGAATATTTATTACTGCAACAACATGATTGTCTTCTTCAAACAATTTAAAATTAGCCTTTTCACCATAAAGTAATAAGAGTCGCTCTTTTATATTTTTTAAACCTAATTGTGTAGAATCTTTACTAATTTTTAAACGCCCAGAATTTTTTACGATAATTTGTAATTCTTGATTTTCTTTTTTGGTGATTAGTTTTATTTCTCCACCATCTTTCAAATTTGCTATACCATGCTTTGCAGCATTCTCTACCAATAACTGTATAATCATTGGTGGAATTTGAATTGTTAAAGTGTTTTGGTCAATTTCTTTCTTAAAATCTAGGCGGTCTTCGAACTGTATTTTAGATAGCGCAATGTAATTGTCTACCATTTCTAATTCTTCTTCTAAGGCTATACCATTACTGCTGTTTTTAGTTAAGGAGTAACGGAGCATCTCTGAAAGTTTTGTTAGCATCTCTCTAGACTTTTCTACATCTTCTAACATTAATCCTCGTATGTTGTTTAGACTGTTAAACATAAAATGTGGATTAATCTGCCCTTTTAGCGTGTTTAATTGCGCTTGTTTTAAGGTAGTATTAAGCTCTAAACGTTCAATTCTATTTTTGTTTAATCGCAAAAAAAGTTTGATTACTAAATAACATACTGTCCAAGCTACAATTATAAAAATTGAGTTTAAAATAAGTACCCAAACACTATCAAAAGCTTTGAATAAACTAAGTTCAACATCATTTAATGGTGGTCCTAACTTTGCATATAAATAACCAAAAACAAAGTTTAGTCCTCCATAAATTACAGAACCCACCAAACAAGCTAGAATTACTTTAGTAAAAACCTTAAATGTAAAATCATCAAAGGTTAGGTGTTTTCTTAAAAACAAGCGTATTAAAGTAGTTGATAAAATGCCTGTAAACATACCTACGGCAGCATTAAACAGTACAAATTCAAAACTTAATTTTTTAAGAAAAAAGAAGGATATAATATTTAGAAAGCCCCAACCAAATAGTTGAAGGCTCCAAAAAACAAGATTGCGGTTTTTTTCTAAAAAATTCATTTAACTACAGCAAAATAAATTAATGAGTCCAAAGATAAATCAGTTTTCCTACTGTAAATCCTAAACCAAAAAGCACCAAGGTCAAAAATGCGGTTATACCCAATAATTTGCTTTTATTTTTCTTAGTAATATAACAACTCACTAACTTTTTTCGGTCTTTCAAAAATGCAAAAATCAATGTGATTATGGCACCTAACACCAGTATCGTAGATATGATTAATTTACCGTTTTGTACCCGTGATAAAATAGCAGAAGCTATTAATATTGCCGCTGCTATATAAAGTGCTTTTTTTATACTCCAGTTCATTAGTTTTTTATTTTAAGAGTCTCTGTTTCTTCGTTATGCAACACAACCGACCCTATTAAGGTTAAACCTACGTAAAGGGTAAATAGTTGATTGTTTAAATTGTTTAATACTACTGCGGCTATTATACCGGTTATTGTAGTTAAGGCTCCAATTGCTAATACAGTTTTTTTAACGTTGTCCATTTTTTTCATGATTGTAATTTTTAATTGATTGTGATTTACATGCGTTGATTCTCTGTTACAAGAATATGCTACTTACTATTGTTATTATAATTTTTGCTATTGCTACCATGAGTAGTTGTTTTTAATTACGATGTAAAAGTATGGGCAACTAGCTTTGAAAGAAAGTAAATTATGACGAACGGTAGCAGAGAATTACTGAACGGTAAACTACTTAGACTCAGGTGGAAATTTACTTAAAGCTTTAATTACAATTTTTCTAAGTACCTGTTCTCTAGACAATGGCGTAGTTTTTTCTTTATAATTAGAAGTTGTGTTTGCTTGCCAAATAAGTGCATTGCGGTCTGTGTCTACAAAATCTATTAGAATATTTCGTTTAAGGGAAGATGCCCCTATTGGAATACCTACAGATACTCCGCCACCCACATTGCCACCAGTACCACCGACTCCAACACCTACAGAATTAGAAGGTGAGTTTTGGTAAACTTCACTTTTAATATTTATAAGAAAACTTGGTTCTTCATCTAGTCGATAACCACGATTGGCTAAAACAGAATCTAAAACATGAAAAAGTCTTTTTTCATCGAGTTGGCTTAATCCAGAGTGCATCTCTGCAAAATAATTATAAGTAGCATAATTAGAGAAATCAATTTCCTTCTCATAATCATAATTTACTTTTACGCTACTACAAGAATGTAATAGTAAAAAAGTTAAGAATAAAAGAAATGCATACTTCATAATCTTAAGTGCTTGCTTAAAGTTACAAAGTTTGACTTTAGGAAATAAGAGATTTTAAGACTATTCGTTTAAGAGCTTCCAGAGTACATCTTTAAGTTCTTGCAACCCTTTTTGGGCTACTGAGGAAATAAACAAACAAGGAATATCCTTTAAATCTTCTCTGAGAATGGCGTCCATTTCAGTAATGAGCTCTTCGTCTAACATATCTGACTTAGAAATAGCTACCAGGCGTTGTTTATCTGACAATTCAGGATTATATCTTCGAAGTTCATCTAGTAAAATTTCATACTCTTTAGAGATATCTTTACTATCTGCTGGAATCAAAAAAAGTAAGGTAGCATTGCGCTCTATATGCCTTAAAAAATAATGCCCTAAACCTTTACCTTCTGCTGCTCCTTCAATTATACCCGGAATATCAGCCATTACAAAACTTCTATAATCTCGGTATTGTACTATTCCTAGATTTGGTTTTAATGTAGTAAACTCATAGTCTGCAATCTTGGGTTTTGCTGAAGTTAACACTGATAATAATGTAGATTTTCCGGCATTTGGGAAACCAACCAAACCCACATCTGCCAACACCTTTAGTTCTAAAGTTAAATCAGTTTCTTTGCCCTCTGTTCCCGGTTGTGCGTAACGCGGAGTTTGGCGGGTAGCGCTTTTAAAATGCCAATTACCTCTACCACCTAAACCACCTTCTGCAACTATTTTTTCTTCACCGTTCTCAGTAATTTCAAAAAGAATGGCATTAGATTCTGTATCTCTAACAACTGTTCCTAAAGGCACTTCTAAATAAACATCTTGTCCATTAGCGCCGGTACTGCGTTGTTTACCACCATGGGCGCCATGACCTGCTTTAAAATGACGTTGAAATTTGTAATGTACAAGTGTCCAAAGGTTCTCATTACCCTTAATAATTACATGCCCTCCACGACCACCATCTCCTCCATCTGGCCCGCCCATGGCTACAAATTTTTCTCTTCGCAAATGCGTAGAGCCTTTACCTCCGTTACCAGAAGCCACATGTACTTTTACATAATCAACAAAATTTCCTTCAGTCATTGCGTACCATATGTCTTTCCTACAAAAAGCAGAAATGGTTTATTAAATGTAATTGTTTCCTGAACTAACAGAAATTAAAAGGTTATAGAGAATCTATAACTTTACTCAAACGTTCTGTAATCTCAGTAATATCACCAATGCCGTTTACAGCATGGAACTTACCTTGCCCTTCGTAGTAATTTTTTAAAGGCGCCGTTTTTTGATTGTACTCATCAAAACGATTTCTAATTTTTGATTCGTCTTGGTCATCGCTTCTACCACTTGCTTTGCCTCTTTCTAACAGTCTTGCTACCAATATCTCGTCATCAGCTTCTAATGCAATTGTAGCATTCACCTGCATATCTTTACTTTCTAAAAAGTTATCTAAGGCTTCTGCTTGCGCTGTAGTTCTTGGAAAACCATCAAAAATAAAACCTGCGGCTTCTGAATTTTTTTCCACCTCATCTTGCAACATTTTTATAGTCACCTCATCTGGCACTAAATCACCATTGTCAATGAAAGATTTGGCTAGCTTACCTAGTTCAGTTCCGTTTTTAATGTTATATCTAAAAACATCGCCGGTAGAAATGTGTTTAAGATTGTATTTCTCTTTTAAAAATCCTGCTTGGGTACCTTTACCTGCTCCAGGTTTTCCAAAAAGCACAAGGTTAATCATATTTGTATGGTTTAATTGGTATACTTCTTTTAAATTTCGACCCAACTCATTGTAATCTAAACCATAGCCTACAATAAATTTGTTGGGTATTTCTATGCCTACGTAATCAATAGCATATTCGCCATTGTAAACATCTGGCTTATAAAACAATGAGGCTATTTTAAATTCTTTTACATTGGTATCTGAAAACAAATGCACAAGCTGTTGTAGTGTTCTACCAGTGTCTATAATATCCTCAATAATAATTACACTTTTACCCTCAATGTCTTCTGAAACATCTAACAATGTTTCAACAATACCTGTAGAAGTTAAGCCTTGGTAAGAACTCAATTTAACAAAACTAACCTCACAATCATAGGGGTAATGTTTCATTAAATCTGAAACAAACATAAAAGCACCGTTAAGCACTCCAACAAAAAGTGGCGTCTCATTTTTATAGTCTTCGGCAATTTGCAAAGCAATTTTTTTGACGGCTTCTTGTATCTCACCTTCACTCAAAAAGGGCTTAAATTGTTTGTCGTGTAGCTTTATCAAAGTATTCTGGTAGTTTGAAGGTTGGCAAATATACGCTTTTTGATGTGTTCTTTTTATGGAGATTACCAACTCATTTCTTTAAATCACCCTATTTTTGTAACTATTCTTGTTGCTATATGAATCATTTTTCTTCGAACTTTAAATTAGGCATTTTAGGCGGTGGCCAACTAGGCAAAATGTTGTTGTACGAAACACGTAAATGGGATGTCTACACTATGGTGATGGATGCTTCTGCGGAAGCGCCTTGTAAAATTGCTTGCAACGAATTTGTGCTAGGTGATTTGATGGATTTTGATGCCGTTTACAACTTTGGTAAAAATGTTGATGTGCTCACCATTGAAATTGAAAATGTAAATGTAGATGCATTGGAAAAATTAGAAGATGAAGGTGTTCAAGTATTTCCACAACCAAAAGCGTTGCGCACCATACAAAACAAAGCAAAACAAAAACTGTTTTACGTAGACAATGATATACCTACCTCTGAATTTTCAAGATTCGCCTATACTTCTGAAATTAAAGAAAGTATAGCTCACGGCGGTTTATCACTACCCTTTGTATGGAAAAGTGCTCAATTTGGTTATGATGGTCAAGGGGTTAAAATTATTCGAACTCAAAGTGATTTAGATAATTTACCCAACGTAGAATGTATTGCTGAGAAATTGGTTGATTTTAAAAACGAATTAGCCGTTATTGTTTCTAGAAATTCCAAAGGAGAAACAAAAACCTATCCGGTTGTTGAAATGGAGTTTCATCCGGAAGCTAACCAGGTAGAATACGTTATTTGTCCGGCACGCGTAGATGCTCTTGTTGCAGAAAAAGCACAGCAGGTTGCCCAAAAAGTAGCTGCAGCGTTTGGGCAAGTAGGACTTTTAGCCGTAGAACTTTTTCAAACTAAAAATGATGAAATTTTAGTGAATGAAGTTGCCCCAAGACCTCACAATAGCGGACATTACAGTATTGAGGCCAGCTACACCAATCAGTTTGAACAACATATTAGATGTGTTCTTGGCTTACCTCTAGGTAAAACGGCAAGTAAAGTTGCTGGTGTAATGGTTAACCTTGTAGGAGCAGAAGGGTATACGGGTGAAGTAGTTTATCAAAATATAGATGAGATTTTAGCTATGAATGGTGTTACGCCTCACATTTATGGTAAAAAACAAACAAGACCATTTCGTAAAATGGGCCATGTAACCATTGTTGATGAAGATATGAGCAGAGCAAGACAGATAGCACAAGAAGTAAAAGAAAAAATTAAAGTGATAAGCAAATGAGCAAAGTAGCAGTAGTAATGGGTAGCACAAGCGACCTTCCGGTTATGCAAGATGCTGTAGAAATCTTAAAAGGTTTTGATATCGAAGTTGATGTTGATATTGTTTCAGCACATAGAACCCCAGAAAAATTATTCGATTTTAGTAAAAATGCCCATAAAAATGGCTACTCGGTAATAATTGCTGGTGCAGGTGGGGCTGCTCATTTACCCGGTATGGTGGCTTCGCTTTCGCCACTACCAGTGATTGGAGTTCCTGTAAAAAGTTCAAATTCTATTGACGGTTGGGATTCTATACTATCTATTCTACAAATGCCTGGTGGTGTACCCGTTGCCACAGTAGCACTAAACGGCGCAAAAAATGCTGGCATTTTAGCTGCTCAAATAATTGGAGCCAGTGATAAATGTGTGTTAGATAAAATAGAAGTATACAAAGAAGGGCTTAAACAAAAAGTCATCGAAGGAGCCAAAACAGTAAATAAAAAGTAAAGCTAAGCATCAAACCCAAGTTCAAAAATTAAGCTTGTAAAACTCGAATCTAAAAAAATGTCACAACCCGCAAATCCGTTACTTCAACCATTTGACCAAGCCCCATTTTCAAAAATCAAAAATGAGCATTTTAAACCTGCCATTTTAAAGTCGATAGAATTGGCGCGAATGGAAATTGATACCATCATCGAAAACCCTGAAACTCCAACATTTGAAAATACCATAGCCGCCCTAGATTATTCTGGTCACCAATTAGAGCGAGTTACTAGTGTTTTTTTTAATTTGAATTCTGCCGAAACTAATGATGAAATTCAAAAAATAGCCCAAGAAGTTTCTCCTGTTTTAACAGAATTTCAGAACGATATTACGCTAAACGAAAAGCTCTTTGAACGGGTAAAAGCGGTATACAATCAAAAAGAAAAACTTAGTTTAACCACAGAGCAAGAACGCTTGTTAGATAAACGTTATAAAAGTTTTAGTAGAAACGGTGCTAATTTACCTGAAGACAAAAAGAAAAGACTACGAGAAATTGATACTAAACTCGCCCAACTAAAACTTAAATTTGGTGAAAATGTATTGGCAGAAACCAACAACTATGAACTACATTTAACAAGCGAAGAGGATGTAGCCGGTTTACCAGAAAGTGCAAAAGAAGCAGCTGCCCAATTAGCTAAATCTAAAAATAAAGAAGGGTATACTATTACTTTACAATATCCAAGCTATATACCCTTTATGAAATATGCTAAAAAACGCGACTTACGTAAAAAGTTGGCGTTAGCTTTTGGTAGCAAAGGGTTTCATAATAATGAATTAGATAATCAAGAAAACGTTCTTAAAATAGCCAAACTGCGTTTTGAACGTGCCAATTTATTAGGCTATAAAACTCACGCCCACTATGTTTTAGAAGAGCGAATGGCTGAAACACCAGAAAAAGTGTTATCGTTTCTTAATGAGTTACTCGAAAAAGCCAAACCCGCTGCAACTAAAGAATTTGAAAAACTAGCTGCTTTTGCAAAAGAAATAGACGGTATAGAACAATTAGAAAAGTGGGATAGTGCTTATTATGGTGAAAAGCTCAAGCAAAAATTATTTAATCTTGATGACGAAAAACTAAAGCCTTATTTTAAATTAGAAAACGTTATTGATGGAGTTTTCAAAGTTGCTGAAAAACTTTTTGGCTTGCAATTCAAAGAAGTTGAAACAGTTGACAAATACCACCAAGAGGTTAAGACTTTTAAAGTAACTGATGAACACCAAAATTTTATAGCACTTTTTTATGCTGATTTTCATCCTAGAAAAGGTAAACGCGGCGGAGCATGGATGACGTCTTTTAAAACCCAATACCGTAAGAACGGGCAAAATATTAGACCACATATTTCTAATGTTTGCAATTTTACACCATCAACGCCTAGCAAACCTTCTCTATTAACTTTTAATGAGGTTACTACTTTATTTCATGAATTTGGGCACGGACTACATGGTATGCTTGCAAATACAACTTACCCAAGTTTAAGTGGAACTTCTGTGTATTGGGATTTTGTAGAACTACCAAGCCAAGTTCTAGAAAATTGGTGCTATGAAAAAGAGGCATTGGAGTTATTTGCTCACCACTATGAAACTGGTGAATTAATTCCTATGGAATTGGTTCAAAAAATTAAAGAATCAGCAACCTTTCAAGAGGGCATGCAAACCTTAAGACAATTAAGTTTTGGGTTATTAGATATGGCTTGGCACGGGCAAGACCCCACAACTATTTCTGATGTTAAGTCTTTCGAAGTAGAAGCTTTCAAAGAAACCCAACTCTATCCAGAAACTCCTGAAACTTGTATGAGTACTGCTTTTGCTCACATTTTTCAAGGCGGATACGCTTCTGGATATTACAGCTATAAATGGGCTGAAGTTTTAGATGCTGATGCTTTTGCGTACTTTAAAGAACATGGTATTTTCAATAAAGAAATAGCAGATAAATTTAAAGACAATGTTCTTTCTAAAGGAGGTACGCAAAACCCTATGGAGTTGTATAAAAAATTTAGAGGACAAGAACCAAAAATTGAGGCCCTACTAGAACGTGCCGGATTATTAAATTAAACACTACACCAAAATGTCAAAACTACTTACTACCCTTTTTCTTTTTGTACTTACCGTTTCTTTTGGTCAAGAAAAATTGGTGTTCAAAAATGAGTTTAAAGAGAACAAGACTTATATAACTACTTCTGTAAATAATATGGAAGGCACCATTGAAATAATGGGTTCCGAAGAAAGCATGGAATACCTTAGAAACGCTGGTATGGATGGAGAAATGAAAATGGTGCAACAAACCGAAGCAGTAATGTCTATGACTACTGGCAGCAAAAATAATGATGGTGACGTTCCGCTAGAAATGGTGTATGAGAAAATGACCTCGAATGGTACCATGAACGGCACTGCATTACCTGTGACACCAAATCCATTTTCAGATTTAAAAATTGCTGGCAAATACAATGCAGAAGGTAAAATGGTTGTAGACAGCATTTATGGGGGAGCTGCCAACGAACAGTTAGAAAATGCTTTAATGGGAACTTTTGAGCAATTGCAAAGTAAAATTATGTTTCCTGAACACGAGCTTGCCGTGGGTGATACCTTTGAAAACGAAGTGCCTATTTCTATTCCCATGGGTAACATGAAACCCATGGAGATTTTAGTTAAAAGCGAACATACTTTAGCTAGTATTGATGGCAATTTAGCAGTCTTTGATGTGTTTTCTAATATAAGATTAAAGAGTGATGATAACACCATGCAAATGTCGGCAGAAGGTGAAGGTCCTGGTAAAATCACCTTTAACCTCAAAGACAAATACATGGTTAAGTATGAAGCGCAAGTTCCAATGAAATTAACCATGAATTTAGATATGGGAATGCAAATGAAAATGTTGATGAACACCAAATCAATGGTTACAACAAAAATAGAATAGCTAATAGCCTACTATTTATCTAAAAAATAGCTTAATCTATTGACAAGCAACTATTTTTAACTAATTTAGTGAGATATAACTGACATATAGTGTCGCTGCTTTCGGAATCACTATATCAACTTTAAAGACTATTTAAAGTTACAATGGGTTAAATAATGCTTGAATCCCTTATAAGTAATAAAAAACTGCTTAACTATTCAAAAAACATAGCCAAAATTGGCCTGTTTGAATTTGATGTCTTAACAGAGCAGTTACATTGGAGCGAGGGCACTAAAAGAATAGCTGAAGTCTCATCATCTTTTGAACCTTCTCTAGAAAAAGCAATACATTTTTTTAAACAAGGATATAATCAATCTAAAATTAAAAAAGCTTTCTTAGCATTAATAGAAAAAGGAGAACCTTTTAATTTAGATTTAGAAATAGTTACTGATAAAGGGAATAAAAAATTTATTTGGTGTATTGGTGAAGCAGAAAATGAAGCTGGCCAACCTTTAAAAATTCAAGGCATTGTTCAAGATATTACAGAACGCAAGAACAATGAAAATGAATTATTAGTAAAAAACAACCAATTAAAACTTGCCCAAAACTTAGCAAAAATTAGTTACTGGAAATGGGATGTCATCAATAACACCTTTGAACTCCATGATCAATTGTATCCTATTGTTGGTTTTGACGCCAAAGAGCAATTAGGGGTTGAGAATTTCTTTCAAAGTATTTATCCAGATGACAAAAAAAAGGTAATCACCTTAGCAAATCAGTTTTTACATACTAAACAATTTAAAAGGTTTACACACAGAGCAATTAGAAAAGATGGTAGTTTGGGAGTTTTTGAAATAGACGGCTCTGTGATTACCAACGAAAATGACGAGGTAATTGCCATGCTTGGCGCTAGCCAAGACATAACCAAAACTATAGAGCAGAGTAATAAACTAGCTGAAAACATAAATCAGTTAAATCTAGCAGAAGAATTATCTGGCATTGGTCGGTGGAGTATAAATCTAGAAAACCAAGAAATTCATTGGTCTAACACCCTTTATAAATTATATGATATTGCTGAGGGTACAACTATTACCTATGATAACTTTTTAGAAAAGATTTTACCAGAAGATAGAGAACTGGTTATCAACCAAACTAAAAACTTAATCAAAAAACAGCATAAAATCCGTTTTACACATCGTTCTCTTCATAGTGATGGTAGTATTACCTATTTAAGATCTATTGGTGACTGTTATAAAAACAAAAATGGTAAAACCATTAAATTAGTGGGTACCACCCAAGACATTACACAAGATATTTTAAGTAAACAAGAACTAGAACAACGAAATTTCTTCTTACGTTCTGCTGAAGGGCTCAATAAAATGGGCCATTGGTTTTGGGATATTAAAAACCAAAATATAAAATGGTCAGATAATCTATATAACATTTTTGAACTTGAAGTTGGCACACCGGTTAACTTTGAATTTTACCAAACTTTTTTACATGAAGATGATAAAGACAGGGTAATTAAAAAATTTGAAGAGGCCTTAGCAACTGGCATCACTAGTCCTCACAGTTACCGTCTTAAACTACCAAGCGGTAAAGTAAAAACCATTAAATCTGTAAGCCAGGTAAAATTAGACGAATATGGTGTGGCTATAGAAATGCTAGGAGCCTGCCAAGATGTTTCTGAACTAGTCATAAAAGAAGAATTATTAATTCAAAAAAATAGCCTGTTAAATCTTGCTGAAGAAATGACTGTTGTAGGGCATTGGTCATGGAGCCCCGCTACTAATGAAGTTTTCTGGTCTGATAATTTATATAACATATACGAGCTCGAAAAAGGCAGTCCGCTATCCTATGAAACATATCTAAATTATGTTCACCCTGATGATAAAGATTTAGTTAGCACTAAAATTAAAGAGGCTTTTGAAACCGGAAAATTTGAAAATCAGGTATACAGAATTCAGCTTCCCAACGGTTCAGTAAAAACAATTAAATCTCAAGGTCAAGTAATTCAAAATGCTAACGGCACCATAATTGAAATGCTAGGTACGTGCCAAGATATCACTGCTGATATTGCAAAAGAAAAAGAACTTCTTCTCAAAAATGAATTGTTAAACAGTGCTGAACAATTGAGTAAAGTTGGGTATTGGCGAATGTATCCCCAAATAAGCAATTATGGTGAATGGTCAGATAATCATTATCGGATATTTGGTTTTGAGTTAGGTAGTCAACCTAACTTTGAAAGAATTCTTGATGTAGTTTTACCAGAAGACAAACATATTCTAATTAAAACCAGAGACGAAATTTTTATACATAAAACCTTTCCTGAACATAGTTATAGAATTGAATTACCAGATGGTAGCATAAAAAATATAGAAGGTAAAGGAAGTATTAAATTAGATGAAGCAGGTGAAATAGAAGAGATTATCGGCACTGTAAAAGATGTCACCCAAGAACGCGCTGCTGAAATTAAGTTTAAAGATTTGTTAGCTTCTACTCCAGATGCACTTTTAATTGTAAATGAATCAGGGCAAATACAATTATCAAATAAAGAGGCAGAAAAGTTATTTGGTTATTCACAAAAAGAGTTGCAAAATCATCACGTCATAAAATTAGTTGCTAAAGACTATAAAAGTAAAAGTATCGGCTATGCCAAAGCTTTTTTTAAGGAGCCCAAAAACACTACCCTAACAGATTTTGATGATTTACACATAGTCAATAAAGATGGTAAACAAATTCCAGCTCAAGTTACCTTCGGTCCATTTAAGGCAGACAATGAAATTTTGGTAATTCTTACTATAAAAGATATTACCATACAAAAACAAGCAGAAAAAGAGCTGTTAAATGCAAATGCCGAACTAAAATCTACCTTTAACAAATTAGCAAAACAAAATAGACAGCTTGCAGATTTCACACATATTACCTCACACAATCTGCGTTCACCGGTAAGCAATCTAAATACGTTGTTAGGCTTATACCACGAGACAAAAGATACTGCTCAAAAAGAATTTCTATTTGAGAAATTTGAAACTGTTATTGACCATTTAACAGTTACACTAAATACGTTGGTTGATTCTTTAAAAATTAAAAATCAAACCAATAAAGATTTAGAATTGGTGTTTTTTGAAGATGTCTTATTGAAAACCAAAGGTTTATTGTCTGCAGAAATTTTAGAAACTAAAGCACAAATTAAAAGCAATTTTGAAGTACTGCCGAACATAAAATATAACGGAATTTACTTAGAAAGTATATTTCTAAATTTAATTAGTAATTCAATTAAATACAGAAGACCAAATGTTGTGCCCGAAATTGAAGTTTTTATCACTCAAGAAAACAATACCCATTTACTTCACTTTAAAGACAATGGTTTAGGAATAGATTTAAATAGACATGGAGATAAAATTTTTGGCTTAAATAAGGTATTTCATAGAAATCCAGAAGCGCGCGGAATTGGCTTGTTTTTAACCAAAGCACAAATTGAGGCTATGGGTGGCTCCATAACTGTTGAAAGCGCCATAAATGAGGGTGCAACTTTTAGTATTGATTTAAAAGTAAAGATTGATGAGTGATAATTTAAAAGTTTGCATAGTGGATGATGACTCCGTTTATCAATATACTATGACAGTTACTTTAGAGCAGTTAAGTAAAGTAGAAAAAATATTACTTTTCTCTGATGGCGAAGAGGCTCTAGATTATCTAATAGAGAATATAGACTGTCAAGACAATTTACCCAATGTTATTTTTCTAGATATTGATATGCCCATTATGGATGGATTTCAGTTCATGGAAGAATACGTTAAGATAAAACCTAAGGTGGGTAAAAAAATCACCATTTACATGGTATCATCTTCTATTGATGATAGAGATATTAGTAAAGCTAAAGCCATTTCTGAGATTTCTGACTACATAATAAAACCAATTAAATCTAACCACTTAAAAGATTTAATTGCTCAACTTGTGAATACCAATAATTTTTCCTCTTAAACAGCCACACCCACAATAACTGCTAAAACAAATGCATTTACATTGTGATTATTTTGTGATGTAATTAAAATTTCTTTGTCTGGTATAAATAAATTATTGATTAATTAAAATCTACTAATTTTGAGACTCGTAAAAAAACTAATGCCAGAACACCAATTACAACCAGAAAAATGGGTAGACAATTACGCTGATTATTTGTTCAACTATGCTGTTGGGCGCGTTAGTGATAGTGAGCTTGCAAAAGATTTAGTACAAGAAACATTTATTGCAGGGCTAAATTCTGCTAAAAATTTTAAAGGTGATGCAGCAGAGCGCACTTGGTTAATTGCTATTTTAAAACGAAAAGTTATTGACCAATATCGCAAACAGAATTCTAAAAAAGGCAAGGCAGAAGTAAGGATTAGCTATACTAACGACGAGGCAGAAGGTGATTGGTTAGAAGAAAATGTAGCTGATCCATTTATAATGGGTGGTGATGATAAGCTAGAAAATAAGGAACTAGGTTTAGCTATTGAAGGTTGTATTGACAAACTACCTCGAAAGCAAGCAGATGTCTTTAAAATGAAAACCATTCAAGGTATGAGTACAGAAGATATTTGTAATGTTTTGGAAATTAACCCGTCTAATCTCTGGGTTATTATACATAGAGCGAGAACTGCCCTTATGGGTTGTTTAAATGAAAGTTGGTTTTAGAATAAAAGATTATGAAGATTTCTTGTGAAGAAGCAGGACATATTTGCACAAAAGCACAATACAAAGAAGCAAGCGCTTGGGAAATTTTTAAACTAAAATTTCATAGCCTGTTTTGCAAAGTTTGTTCTAAATATTCAAAAAAGAATACCCAACTAACTAATTTGTGTGAAAAAGCTAATTTGCAAACTTTAGATAAGGATACTAAAGAACGTATGAAAAAAGCATTAGAACAACAGCTTTAAACATAGGCCCATAACTTCGACATTAAGTAAAATACTATAGGTATACCCTCTATCCAGAAAGAAGCAAAGAATTTTCTGTTTTCTTCGTTAGTTTTCCAAATAACAAAAGCTAAAATACCTGTCATCACCACGATTTCATAAAAAGGCTGATGATTTCTACCAATTGCTAGTATTACGAATAAAGCAATTAATATGTAACCTAACTTTTTTGTTTGCTTACTACCAAATCGCTGCGGAATTGTTCTCAACTCCACTGGGTCATGCTTTAAATCTCTTATCTCAAAAGGCACAAAAAGAATTAATACCAATACATAAACTTGTAAAAAAACTAGAATTACCTGGGTCAATTCTAAATAAGCAATGCTAACATAAGGCACCCAAACTGTCAAACCTGCCCATACTAATGCCACTAGAAATATTTTGAGCCCACCTAAACTTCTTAAGTTCTTAGAAGAAGGCAAAAAGGGTAACGCATATAAAGCAGAAATAACAGAAAATAAAACCAAATACAAATACATTTCTTTAGGCAACCTAAATGCAAAAATTATGGTGATTACCAACACAATTGAGCTAAAAAATACAATGTATTTGAAATTATCGTTTTTATCAATTCTGTACTTTTTTGCTTCTACCCCATACTTTATAAAATTGTAACAGCAGACAGTACCTCCAAAGAGAAAAAAAATGTAATTTTTATCTGGTAAAATGTTTAACCATTGCGCAACTAACAAATACAAACAAACAACAGCAAAAGCAACGTGAATACTGGCTTGTATATAAAAATTAAATAATCGTTTTAGCACTTGCATTAAACAAAATTAAGATTTAAAGCAAAAGGTTAATTTATGGTTAACAACTTTGCCCAAACTGGCGTTAATACTACCATTTTTCATAAGATTAATGCATAATTTTGTGTTTTATTTTTAATGACAATGAATACACAATCATTTGCCTTACGCCATATTGGTATCAGAGAAAAGGACATTGAAAAAATGCTTTCTGTTATAGGTGCCGATAGTATCGAAGAACTAATTGAACAAACTATTCCTGCCGACATTAGATTAAATGAAGGTTTAACCTTGCCTGAAGCACTCACAGAACAAGAGTTCTTAAATCTTTCTCAAAATCTGGCTGAAAAAAACAGAATGTTTAAATCCTACATCGGTATGGGCTACCATGAAAGTATTACCCCATCTGTTATTAAAAGAAATATTCTAGAAAATCCAGGCTGGTATACGGCGTATACGCCATATCAAGCAGAAATTGCTCAGGGTAGATTAGAAGCACTATTAAATTTTCAAACTGTAGTTTGTGATTTAACCAAAATGGAAATTGCCAATGCCTCACTTTTAGATGAAAGTACAGCAGCAGCAGAGGCTATGACCATGTTGTTTGATGTTCGTTCTCGAAACCAAAAGAAAGAAAATGTGGTGAAATTCTTTGTGTCTGAAGAAGTACTACCACAAACACTAAGCCTTTTACAAACGAGAGCAATTCCATTGGGTATAGAGTTGGTTATTGGCGACCATGAAAATTTTGAATTCAGTACAGATTTTTATGGTGCGTTATTACAATATCCTGGTAAACATGGCCAAGTAAATGATTATGCTGAATTTGTAAGCAAAGCGCAAGAAAGCAATATCAAAGTTGCAGTAGCGGCAGATATTTTAAGTTTAGTATTACTTACCCCCCCGGGTGAATGGGGTGTAGACGTAGTTGTAGGAACTACGCAGCGTTTTGGTATTCCGTTAGGTTATGGTGGTCCACACGCTGCTTTTTTTGCAACCAAAGAAGCCTACAAGAGAAATATTCCCGGGAGAATTATAGGTCTTACTAAGGATACTGACGGTAATGATGCTTTGCGTATGGCCTTGCAAACCAGAGAGCAACATATTAAGAGAGATAAAGCAACCTCTAACATTTGTACTGCCCAAGTTTTATTGGCTGTAATGGCTGGTATGTATGCGGTATATCACGGTCCGGAAGGATTAAAAGATATTGCTACAAGAGTTCATAACTACACAAAAACTGTGGCAGAAACTATAAAGGCGTACGGATTTGAACAACTGAATACGGTTTACTTTGACACCATTAAATTTAAGGTAAATAACGTTCAGGGTATCAGAACAGTATCTGAGTCTAAGGGTATCAACCTTAATTACATTGATGATGAAACGGTTTCTATTTCTATAAATGAAGCCTTTACTAAAAAAGACATTCGCCCTTTAGTTAATTGCTTTGTTGAATCACAAGCCTTAAACGAAAAAGGAAGCATAACAGAGTACGAAGGGCAAACTATACCAGACGCATTAGTAAGAAAAAGTAGCTTCTTAGAACATGAAACGTTCAACTCGTATCATTCAGAAACTGATATGATGCGCTACATTAAAAAACTAGAACGCAAAGACCTTTCACTGAACCACAGTATGATTTCTTTGGGCAGTTGTACCATGAAGTTAAACGCAGCTTCTGAGATGCTGCCATTAAGCTGGGCAAGATGGGGTAATATTCACCCGTTTGTTCCAGTAGAACAAGCCGAAGGCTATCACCTAGTATTGCGTGAACTTGAAGAGCAATTAAATGTAATAACAGGTTTTGCTGCAACCTCTTTACAACCAAATTCTGGCGCACAAGGAGAGTATGCTGGTTTAATGGTTATTAGAGCATACCATGAATCTCGTGGAGAAAGCCATAGAAATATCTGTATAATTCCTGCATCAGCACATGGCACTAACCCTGCCTCTGCGGTTATGGCGGGTATGAAAGTTGTGGTTACTAAAACTGACGAACAAGGTAATATTGATGTAGTTGACCTAGAAGAAAAAGTTAATGAACACTCAGAAAACTTGGCCGCTTTAATGGTTACTTATCCTTCCACCCATGGGGTTTTTGAATCATCCATTAGGTATATCACCAAATTAATTCATGATAACGGCGGACAGGTTTATATGGATGGAGCAAATATGAATGCTCAAGTTGGTTTAACCAACCCCGCAACAATTGGAGCAGATGTTTGTCATTTAAACTTACACAAAACCTTTGCTATACCACACGGTGGTGGCGGTCCTGGTGTTGGACCAATTTGCGTTGCCGAACAGCTAAAACCATTTTTACCAAGCAACCCCTTAATTGAAACAGGTGGCGAAAAAGCAATAACTGCAATTTCTGCAGCCCCTTGGGGAAGTTCACTTGTATGTCTTATATCTTACGGATATATAAAAATGTTAGGCGCAGAAGGCCTTACAGATGCTACCAAAATGGCTATTCTCAACGCTAACTATATAAAAGCTAGATTAAACGGTGCTTTTGAAGTTTTGTATTTAGGCGAACAAGGAAGAGTTGGGCATGAGATGATTATCGACTGTAGACCTTTTAAAGAAAATGGTATTGAAGTTACTGATATCGCTAAACGATTAATGGATTATGGGTACCATTCTCCAACAGTATCATTTCCCGTTGGTGGCACTATGATGATAGAGCCAACAGAAAGCGAGAGCTTGGTAGAATTAGACCGTTTTTGCGATGCTTTATTAAGTATTAGAGCTGAGATTACAGAGGCTTCTGTAGAGGACGCTAATAATGTACTAAAAAACGCGCCACATACTTTAGCTATGGTAACTTCAGACAACTGGGGCTTTCCGTATTCAAGACAAAAAGCTGCATTTCCGTTAACCTATGTAGCCGAAAATAAATTCTGGCCAACGGTTCGTAGAACAGATGAAGCGTTTGGAGACCGTAATTTAATGTGTACATGTCCTGCTGTAGAAGAATATGCTGAGGTTTAAAAAACCCTTTATTTTATAGGGATAGCCCGAGTTCAAATCTAGAATTCGGGCCATTTTATTTAACCGTTATTCATAAATTCTCATTTTGAACATCACTTACATATTATGCATGCATAACACTTTGCGTTAACTTAATGTTATCTTAGCAGGAACTATACGGAATAAAAAAATGAAAATAGCGCTGACAGGTTTTGGTTCTTATCTTCCTAAAATTAAAACCACGAATGAAGACTTCTTACATCATGAATTTTTAAATCAAGATGGTAAAAAGTTTGAACAATCAAATACCGTTATTATTGAAAAATTTCAGGCCATAACAGGTATTGAAGAAAGACGTTATGCCAAGCCAGAATTTAAAACATCTGACTTGGGATACTTTGCCGCTCAAAAAGCGATTGAAGATGCCAGTATTGATAAAGAAAGTATAGATTACATAATTTTTGCGCACAACTTTGGAGATCTGTCTACAAATACTATACAAGGAGACACGCTACCTAGCCTTGCCACTCGCGTAAAACACAAATTAGAAATTAAAAATCCAAACTGTGTTGCATATGATATGATTTTTGGTTGCCCAGGATGGGTAGAAAGTGTAATACAAGCATATGCTTTTATTAAAAGTGAAATGGCTAAAACTTGCCTAGTTATTGGTGGAGAGACTCTTTCTAGAATTGTAGACGAGCATGATCGTGACAGTATGATTTTTGCAGATGGTGCCGGCGCAGCAATTGTGCAAGCTGTTGAAGATGGTGGAGCTATTTTAGCGCATGCCTCTAAAACTTTTGCCAATGGTCAAGCCTACAGCCTTTATTTTGGTGAAACTTTTGACCAGACAGACCAATCTAACACACAGTATATTAAAATGAATGGTCGTAGAGTATTTGAATTTGCATGTGTTCAGGTACCACAAGCCATGAAAGAGTGTTTAGATAAAAGCGGTGTCACCATTGATCAAGTGAAAAAGATTTTTATTCATCAAGCCAATGAAAAAATGGACGCGGCTATTATCAAAAGATTTTACAAGCTTTATCAAAAAGAAGCGCCTGAGAACATAATGCCTATGATGATTCAAAAAACAGGTAATAGTTCAGTAGCTACGATACCTACTTTGTATGACTTGGTGAAGCGTAATCAATTTGAAGAACACCAAATTAACAAAGGAGATATTGTTTTATTTGCTAGTGTTGGTGCTGGTATGAATGTCAATTGCATGGTTTATAAGATTTAATCATTTGTAATATCCTCAGCTTTATTTCAAAATAGGTTGGGATTTGTACTTTGATTTTCAGAATTTAGCCAACATGTATGAAGGCAAATATCCGCACAAGCGCTATAGACTCACACTA
This sequence comes from Croceivirga lutea, assembly GCF_014235875.1. Classification (GTDB taxonomy): domain Bacteria; phylum Bacteroidota; class Bacteroidia; order Flavobacteriales; family Flavobacteriaceae; genus Croceivirga; species Croceivirga lutea. The sequence continues at coordinate 146,454 of NZ_JACJUK010000006.1, forward strand.
GAGTTCCTAAAAAAGCACATTGCAACAAAAGAGACGATTTTAGATTTAGGAATTACCAACCCATTTTCTGAAATAATGAAAAACGAAGGATACACGGTAATTAATACGTCTGGGGAAGACCTAGATACTGATTTTAACTTCGTAGAAAACGTAAATGCTGATGTGGTAACTGCCTTCGAAATCTTTGAACATTTAGTTGCTCCTTACAATGTTTTACGTGCTATCAAATCAGACAAATTGGTAGCTAGTATTCCAATGAGACTTTGGTTTGCTAAAGCTTACAAAAGTAAAACCGACCCATGGGATAGACATTATCATGAATTTGAAGATTGGCAATTTGACTGGCTCCTAGAAAAAGCAGGGTGGGAAATTAAAGCCCGTCAAAAATGGACTAACCCAACTAAAAAGATTGGAATTAGACCTATTTTACGCTATTTTACTAATAGGTATTATCTAATTTACGCAGAGCGAAGCACAAAATAAAAACTCTCACCATTTTTTATTTTCTTGCTTTTTAAACCATAACTAATGAATATCAGCATAATTATTCCTGCGCATAATGAAGCAAAATATATTGCTGATTGTCTCTACTCTTTTATACAACAAACTCGCAAACCAGATGAGGTTATTGTTGTTGACGACAACTCCTCTGATGACACCTTTAAAATTGCCGCTGGTTTTGCAAAAGACCACAGCTGGATAAAAGTCTACCAAAGAAAAAGTTCTAACGAACACATACCCGGTAAAAAGGTTATAGACACTTTTAACTATGGCTTTCAATACATTTCTGAAGAATACGACATTGTAGGAAAATTTGATGCCGATATTTATTTACCAGAAAACTATTTTGAACTAATGCACAACCATTTTCAAGCTAATTGGCTTTTAGGCATGTGCTCTGGGTTACTTTATATTAAAAAGAATGGAAAATGGGTTTACGAAAACATAGCTAAAAAATCGCACGTTAGAGGACCAATAAAGCTGTACTACAGACAGGTATTTGAACTTATGAATGGACTTAGACCTGGCGTTGGATGGGATACTGTTGATGTACTACTTTGTAAATACCATGATTTTCATGTGTTAACAGATAATACACTGCAAGTAAGACATTTACGACCAACTGGTCATGGTTACAGTAGCACAAATTTTAAATTAAAAGGTGAAGCCTTATACAAAATGCGGTATGGATTACCCTTGGCCAAAATTGCACTCCTAAAAATGGCGTTACAAGCAAAAAATCCAGTATTATATATTCAAGGTATTTTAGGATACCTTTCGGCTTTTTTAAAGAATACTGAACGTTTTGTAACTAAAGAAGAGGGTAAGTTTATTAGAAAACTTCGTTGGCAAGGTGTTTTCAAACGTTTAAAATCATAAAAAAGCCTTTCAAAATTTTGAAAGGCTTTTCATTTTATCTGTTTAATACTGCTTCAATTGGGTTGCCAGTTGTTCCATTAGGATAAGCAATGCCTAACATTGTAGCAATAGTCGGCGCAATATCTGGAATTGTTGTTCTGGTAACCGTTTCTCCTTTCTTTATCCCGTTGCCGTAAAACAATAATGGCACATGAGTATCATATATCATTGGAGACCCATGAGTAGAACCCGTTTTAGGATAAGAGATGTAACCAGGTTGTTGTACAAAAATTACATCTCCAGAGCGTTTTTGATTCCACCCCTTTTGTATCAAATGTGCAATACCTGAAGAAGGCGGGTAATTATTTTGCCATAATTGAGACCCTGTGTAAACTTTATATATGTTATGATAACTTAATATCTCTTGTGCAATTTCTTCTTGCACATCATCCAAATCCATATCTAAATTATTCACCACCTTGTGGTCCAGAAAAACTTGGTAATTACTAATTGTTTTGACAATGTCTGTAGTGCCATATCGGTATTGTAAAAACTCATTAAAACGAGCTTTCATAGAACCAAAGTTTAAATAACCAGCAGGTATTTTTTGGTCAGCTAAATACGAAGATGCGTGTATAGCTCCATGATCAGCTGTTAAAAACACCGTATAATTTCCTTGACCAACTTGAGCGTCTAACTCATTTAAAAGTCGTTCTAAATCTTGGTCTAATCTCAAATAGGTATCCTGTACTTCAACTGAGTTTACTCCGAATTTATGACCTACGTAGTCTGTACTAGAATAACTAATGGCTAAAAAGTCTGTATAGGTATCTTTTCCTAAACCCTCTTGTTTGAGCGCCTCTAAAGCAAAGTCTGTAGTTATAGAATTACCGTAAGCAGTAGCTTTTAAAATACTTGAAGCATCATTCTGCTCCCATAATTGCGGTAAGTTATGTGGGAAACTTGTAGACGTTTCACCTTCAAATTTACCTTCATATACACTTTCATCTGAACCACTTGCTGCATAAATAGAAAGTGGTTTTAAAAGTGTCCATGGCTTTTTATATGCATCTATTGCATCAGAAGCGTTAAAATCTTTTACCCAATTTGGCAAATCCCTCATGTAGAAATCACTAGTAATCCAATTTCCATCTTTACCTCCCTCAAACCAATAAGCTGCATTAGCAGTATGACCGCCAGGTAAAACTGCCCCTCTATCTTTTACTGCTACTGCAATAGTTTTTCCTCTAAACTGCGTATGTAGTCTATTTTGATCCGTTATGGTTGTGGTCAACATTCTATGCGGTGACATTTTTCCTGCAGCGGAGGTTGTACCCACAGAATTGTAGTTTTCATCAAAAGCTACATAAACCTCTTCTTCTGAAGCTTTATCATACCAATCATTACCAATAATACCATGCATTTCTGGGGTTGTACCCGTATACACAGATGCATGACCGGGACCCGTACTTGTTGGCGCATAATTAAAATGATGATTTTTACAATTAAAGCCTTGATTTACCAAGCGTTTAAACCCGCCATCACCATAATAACTCCAAAAACGGGTTAAATAATCGTATCGCATTTGGTCAACAACAATGCCCACTACAAGTTGAGTATTGGTAGTTTGCTCTGTTTCAACAGTTTTCTTTTTACGTTGTGCAATTAGTGTTGTAGAAACAAACAAGAGTAGAATAAAAAAAGGAATAACTATTTTTTTCATTTGAGTAATTATCAAGCTGCGCAAAGCTATTGAATTAAAACAATTCATAATTAAAATGAAGGTTAAATGCTTTCAATATTCTTATTTTTGAGGTAATCTTACTGTATGAAATATATTGCTGCAATAGGCAAATACTTTATTATGATTTGGGAGGTTTTTAGAAAACCTACCAAATGGCGAATTATGAAATCGCTTATCTTAAAGGAAATTGATGAACTCATCTTTGGTTCCTTAGGCATTATAATATTTATTTCATTCTTTATAGGAGGCGTTGTTACCATTCAAACTGCGCTTAATCTTACCAATCCTTTTATTCCAAAAAGTTTAATTGGTTTTGCAGCAAGGCAATCTGTTATCTTAGAATTCGCTCCTACTTTTACCTCTATAATTATGGTAGGTAAGGTAGGGTCATATATTACGTCGAGTATTGGTACTATGCGTGTTACCGAACAAATTGATGCCTTAGAAGTTATGGGTGTAAACTCACTTAACTATTTAGTTTTTCCAAAGATTATAGCCCTTTTGTTCTATCCGTTTGCCGTAGCCATTGCCATGTATGTGGGTATTTTAGGTGGCTGGGTCGCAGCCGTTTTTGGGGAATACGCTCCAGGTGGCGAATTTATTAAAGGTCTACAAATAGATTTTATACCGTTTCATGTAATATATGCGTTTATAAAAACGCTGGTGTTTGCCTTTGTTATAGCTACAATGCCATCCTATTTTGGATACTATATGCGTGGAGGGGCTTTAGAAGTTGGCAAAGCCAGTACCACTGCTTTTGTTTGGACGAGTGTTGTTATCATTATACTCAATTATATATTAACCCAATTAATGTTAGGCTAATGATTGAAGTAGATAACATTCATAAATCTTTTGGCGACAATCACGTTTTAAAGGGAATTTCTGCCTTATTTGAACAAGGTAAAACCAACTTAATTATTGGACAAAGTGGTTCTGGTAAAACTGTATTTTTAAAATGCCTGTTAGGCCTATTTGTTCCTGAAGAAGGCAGTATTTGTTATAGCGGAACGCGTTATAGTGAACTGTCTACTAGAGAAAAAAGTGATTTACGCCAAGAAATGGGTATGGTATTTCAGGGCAGCGCACTTTTTGATTCTATGACCGTTGAAGAGAACGTTCGTTTTCCTTTAGATATGTTTACCAAACAAACTACAGTAGAGATGAAAGAAAGGGTAGATTTTGTTTTGGAACGCGTAAATCTTATTGATGCACACCATAAATATCCGGCAGAAATTTCTGGAGGTATGCAGAAAAGAGTTGCCATTGCTCGTGCTATTGTAATGAAACCCAAATATTTATTTTGTGATGAGCCTAACTCAGGGCTTGATCCAAAAACCGCTATTTTAATTGATAATCTAATTCAAGAAATTACCCAAGAATACAACATTACTACAGTAATTAACACGCACGATATGAATTCTGTAATGGAAATTGGGGAGAAAATTATTTTTCTAAAAAACGGATTAAAAGAATGGGAAGGCACCAACAAAGAAATTTTTAAAACCGATAACCAAGCGGTTACAGATTTTGTTTATTCTTCTGAACTCTTTAAAAAGGTTCGCCAAATGTATATAGAGGAACGTAATTAGAGTTGCAAAACAATTAATTCGCTTTTTCTAGAACTATTGTTGAATCTTGAAGTCTTGTTTTTAACCAGCTATGTAATTTTTCTGATTCTTTTTCAATAATATTTGTTCTAACACCTTCTTTCCAGTTTGCTTCAAAAACGGTAACAGTATCAATTTTACTAAAGTCTGAAGCTACTTTGTGTGCATACGATAAATATGAAAGGTTTTCATAATTAATTCTAGCTTCAGCTAAGACTTCTGCAAAGGGTATTTCTCTAACTCTATTTTGATTTAAACGCACTACTTCTTCTTCCAAAAATCGTATTCGTTCTTCCCTTGTTGTGAGCTCCGCCTTCTTAGCTTCGTAAAGCTCGGTTACATACTTATATTTTTCTTCAGAATCATCTCTACCACCATGCACAACATGAAACTCAGCATCTTTTAATCTACTATAGTCATTCTTTTTATTCTCCCATGAACTAATAACATTTGCCGGAATTTCTTCATTACCCATACAAACAATCTCTAACAGGCCGTCTCCATTATTGTATTCAATCTTTGTTAAATTGTCTAAGTACCTTCCATTTTGAGCAAACTCATAAATCTCAATGGTTTCTGATAAAAAGTTTTGAGCTTGTTTGTTAAATAAAGACTCATTAAAAGCCATGTAAAAGGTATATCCCGCAGGTAACATTACTAAGAAACCAACTGTAGAAGCTAACCTGGCTATAGTTCGTCTACGTTTAGAGTTGGCGTACTTCACCATTGGAAAACGCAAATACTTCACTATTAAGAAAGTGGCTAAACCAATAAATATTGTATTTATTATAAATAAATAAATTGCCCCAAGCGCATACCAATATTTACCAATTGCTAATCCAAAACCCACCGTGCACAAAGGTGGCATAAGTGCTGTAGCAATAGCTACACCAAAAATTACACTGGCAATAGTGCCTTTTTTTGCACGCGCAATTACTAGGGCAGAGCCACCAAAAAATGCAATTAGCACATCTCTAATGTCTGGTTTTGTTCTTGCTAATAACTCAGAAGATTCATCTCTTAAAGGAAAGAATGCGAAAAACAAATACGCTGTTAACACACTTAAAATCACCATAACCATGAAGTTTTTAAGTGAGCGTCTTAGCAAATCAACATCGTTAATAGCTAACGCCATTCCCATACCTAATATAGGCCCCATTAGTGGAGAAATAAGCATGGCTCCAATTACTACCGCCGTGGAATTGGCATTTAAACCAATAGATGCAATAAAAATGGAACAAATAAGAATCCAAGAGGTGTGCCCTTTAAACGGAATATCTTGGATGATAGACTCTTTAGTAGCCGCAGCATCAGTATTGCTTCGGATATCTAATAAATCAGATAAGAATTTTTTTACGCTTCCTAATAGCCCCTGAAAATCTCTTTTTACTTTTTTTGAATCTGCATTGAGATTTTCGTCTTCTTTAAAAAGATTTGTACTCATATGTTAAGCAAAATGATTCCCAAAGGTATCACTTACTTTGTTACGTACTTGTTTTATGTCTTGTTGTTTTGATTTCGGATAAATTAACAACACATCATCTTTATCAACAACTATGTAATCTTCTAGTCCATCAATAACCACAACTTTACCACTTGTGGTTCTTACCATATTACCATTAGCATCTTCAAAAATGGTTTGGCAATTTACTGTGGCATTGTTGGCGTCATCTTTATCTAATTTTTCATAAAGTGCTCCCCACGTACCTAAATCGTTCCAATCAAAAGTTGCTGGTAGCGTATATATAGCTTTAGAATTCTCTAAAATGGCGTAGTCAATAGAAATATTCTCAGCTTTAGGGTAATTCTCTGCGATAAAATCTTTTTCATCGCTTGTATTATAACAAGAAGTCCCCTTTTCAAAAAGCTCAAACTGTGATGGTTGGTAATTTTTGAAGGCATTGACGATGGTTTCAACACTCCACATAAAAATACCCGCATTCCATAAAAAATTACCTGCTTCTAAAAATTGTTTAGCCGTTTCAACATCAGGCTTTTCTCTAAATTGAGCTACCTTTTTTAATTGATTGTTATCTTCTTTTTCAAATTCAATATAGCCAAAACCAGTGTTAGGATATGTTGGTTGAATACCAAGAGTACATAATACTTCCTCTTTTTCACATTTATCAAAACATGCTTTAACATCATTTTCAAATGCTTGTTCATCTTCTATCCAATGGTCACTCGGTGCTACAATCATAACAGCATTTGGATTCATTTTTTGAATCTTAAGTGATGCATATAAAATACATGGAGCCGTATTGCGCATTGCTGGCTCTAAAACAACTTGCTCTTGTTTAACGGCTGGTAATTGTTCTAAAACCAAATCATTATAACGTTCATTAGTTAAAATGAGAATGTTTTCTGTTGGAATAAATCTATTAAGTCTGTCAAACGTTTTTTGTATCAACGTTTTACCAGTTCCTAGCATATCATGAAATTGCTTAGGATTATCCGTAGTACTCACTGGCCAAAAACGAGAACCTACTCCACCGGCCATTAAAACAGCATAATAATTTTTATTCATGGTTGATTTTAATCATTAATTAGTTCAACTTCTGCATTGGGTTGAAACAGGTATACTCTACCTGAAGCCAACTCCATACATTCGAATCTTTTTCTTCTTTTAGTACCTTTTTTAAAAACTTTTCCATTATAAATTCTGAAAACGCTTCCAAAGGGTAGTTCAAAAACGTAAGATTTTTCTTTATGTTGTGCAGTATCATAAGCATTTAAAGCAATAGCCAAATTAGCATCAGTACTACTACTTGCTTTGGGGTTTTTAAAATGTCTGGCAATTAACGGAAGTAATTCCGAAGGAAATATTTCTGGGCGAATAAACGGTATCATTAAATGTTGAAATGTACGTTTCCATTCTATGCCATGGGGTTTAATTTGCCTGCCATATTTCTCAAAAGCAACCAAGTGTGCAATTTCATGAATTAAGGTGATAAAAAATCGATATTTATTGCTAGAAGCATTGACCGTAATCATATGTTGACCATTAGGTAACCTTCGATAATCACCATGCCTTGTAAATCGTTCATTCACAATTTTTAAATGAACACTAAACTCTCGTATAAGTTCAAAACAAGGGTCTACCGCCCGCTCAGGAATGTATTTTAACAAGACATCTTTCACAGCCTCAAATTTAGCTAAACAAATAACCTTGAAGAAATTAGTTGATTTAAAAAAATATTACCAAAAAGCTTACGTTATTAGAGTTGTAGCCTTATACCTACAAACCCAAATCTTAACCAAAATGAATAGACGCAACTTCTTAAAAGGTAGCGCTGCACTTGCTGGTACTGGTTTACTTACCTCTTTGTACACTTGGCAAATTGAACCGCATTGGGTGGAATTTGTTAAGCGCGATTTACCTATTAAAAATCTACCAAAACATCTAGTTGGTAAAAGATTGGTACAATTGAGTGATATTCATGTAGGGCCCTTTGTAAACGATTTTTTTCTACAAGATTCTATGCATCTTACCAGTATGTTAAATCCTGATTTTGTAGTCTATACTGGTGATTTTGTACATTATGAGGGTTCCACAACCGAAAAACAACTTGCAAAAATTGGCAAGAGCTTTGTTAAAGGAAAATTAGGCACTTTTGGTGTTTTGGGTAACCATGATTATGGAGATACATTTTCAGAAGCGCGTGTTGCTGAAAATATTACAGACATAGTTGAAAACTCTGGTGTTACCGTATTACGTAATCAAAATATTGAAATTGAAGGTTTAAATATTATTGGTCTAGATGATTTTTGGAGCACTAACTTTCATCCAAATAAACCCCTAAGTTCTTATGACCCAGAAATGGGAAATTTAGTTTTAAGCCATAACCCTGATTCTTGCGATGCAGGAATTTGGGGTAACTACAAAGGCTGGATTTTATCTGGCCATACCCATGGTGGACAAATTAGACCACCCTTACTTAATGCTCCAATCTTACCATTAGACAACAAGCGTTATGTTGCTGGTGAATTCGACCTTTTTGATGGTAGAAAACTGTATGTAAATAGAGCACTTGGCCACCAAGAACAATTACGATTTAATTCTAGACCAGAAATAACTGTCTTTAATTTAACTAGGGCATAATTTTATTCTGCACAAATCATTCTTGCTAATTTATTGAACGTACTTTTGCAGTAGGTCAACAATTATGAATAGAAGAAAATTCCTAAAAGGTACTACCGCTTTAGCTGGGGCCGGTGTTGTTACAGGCGTATATGGGTGGCAAGTAGAGCCTTTTTGGTTAGAATTTGTTCAACTCAAAATGCCAATTATTAATTTGCCAGAGCATTTAGAGGGTAAAACGCTGATGCAAATTAGTGATGTACATGTAGGACCTGTAGTTAAAGACAGTTTTATTATTGATGCCCTGTCTGAAGCTAAAGAATACAATCCTGATTTTGTGGTTTATACGGGGGACTATGTTCACTATAGAGGCGAAAATGTTCTAACACAATTAAAGGAAATTACAAAACATTTTGTTACAGGAAAATTAGGCACAGTTGGTATTTTAGGCAATCATGATTTTGGCGATTTATGGGCCCAGCCTGAGGTTGCTAACCAAATCTCTGCAATTCTAGAACAACAAAACATTACCGTTTTACGAAATTCTAACGTCACAATTGAAGGTTTAAATTTTATTGGAATAGATGATTTTTGGGGCACCAATTTTTACCCAGAAAAAGTGTTGAATAACATAAATCACAACAAAGCCAATCTGGTATTATGCCACAACCCAGACGTTTGCGATTTACCTATTTGGAACAATTATAAAGGTTGGATTCTCTCTGGTCATACTCACGGCGGTCAGGTAAAACCACCATTTTTACCCCCACCGATATTGCCTGTTGATAATAAAAATTATGACCAAGGGCTAAAAAAATTAAGTGATGGCAGAACTCTTTATATTAACAGGGCGCTAGGTCACTTAAAGCAAATTCGCTTTAATGTGAGACCAGAAATAACAATTTTTGAGCTAACTAAATCCTAAGGGGTGGTACTACTTACCTGCAACAGCTTACCATTATAAAATTTATGCCCTGTTAACGAGAAGTCTTTTATGTAATTTGCCATTTCGTTGGGTTGTAATGGCGCCTCGTACCCTGGAAAAGCTTCAGCAAGCATTTCTGTTTGAACTGCGCCAATAGCCAACACATTAAACGATGGTCCTTTTTCCTTAAATTCTTCTGCCCATAATTCAGTAAGTGTTATTACTGCTCCCTTACTTGAACTGTAAGCCGCTAATCCCGCAAATTTCATACTGCCTTGTACTCCTCCCATAGAACTAATAGTTACAACATGGGCACCAACAGCCATTTTAGGTACAACTATTCTAGTTAACTCCGCAACGGCAAAAACATTTACCTTATAAACCGCTTCGAACTCTTCTGTAGTGGTTTCTAAAAAAGGCTTGTTTAATAATGAGCCTGCATTATTAATTAAAATATCAACTTGGTCCCACTTTTTTAAAACTTCTTGTATTTTTTGATAGTCTTCAGGATTGGTTAAATCACAAGAAAAACAGCTAACATTAGCTAGGTTTAAATCTAATATTGGTTTTTCATTTCTAGAAAGCGCCAATACATTATGCCCTTCTGCAGCAAATTGTTTAACCAATTCATAACCAATTCCTCTACTGGTACCCGTAATTATAATATTCTTCATTGAATGCTTACTTCATTTTTAATTCTTGTGTTGTACTGTTTGTAATACCTTCTATCATGGGAATTGACTTATTTACCACCCTAGCCATGTGCTCAAAATTCATTAACTCAATTTCGTCACCAGGCTTATGATAAAAATCAAAATTGGTAAAATCGAATGTACAAAAGGTATGCGATGGTACTGCAAATTCATTTGCAAAAGGATAGTTATCTGACCTTTGAAATAAATTATACGATTTTGCAGTGGGCAAAAACCCAATGAGTTTCTCTCCTGCATAATTATTTCCAATATCTGCCAGATTAGATTTTTCGTAACCTGTTATATACATAAAATAGTCTTTGTCCGCTAAAGGAACTCCAACCATCTCGTAATTTAACATAGCGTACAAGTTTAAGTTCTCTGCTTTCATTTGCTCTGCTAGGCTCTTTGAACCCAAAAGCCCTTTCTCTTCGGCGGTAAACCAAGCAAAGATTAAAGACCTTTTATTTGTTTTAGTTGAAGCAAAATATCTTGCCAATTCTAATATTGTTGTTGTGCCAGATGCATTGTCATTGGCCCCATTAGCAATAGCATCTCCTTTAATAGCCTCGATTACTCCAATATGGTCGTAATGTGCTCCAATTACGATATATTCATTTTTAAGATTTGCATCGTTACCCTCAATTAAAGCAACAACATTGTAAGCCGCGGGATTAAAATTTGAAATGGTATCATTATAGGACTTATAATAAGGAGAAACTCCAGATTTTTTCAACTCATCAATAAGATAATTAGCAGCTTTCTCAATACCAGCTGTACCTGCTTCTCGTCCTTTTAAATCATCTGTTGTCAAAGCCTGCATCACCTCTTCTATTCTTTCTGCATTGGTAAATTGCATCTCTAAATCTCCAGACTTAGAACTTAGCTTTTCCATTTTAAGACCTTCTGGACCTTCAGCTACAGGCGGTTGAGGAGGTGGAGGTGGAATTACCGCATCTGAAGGTGTTTCAACAACTTGAGTTGACCCGCAACCTGCAAGAATTATAATAAAAATGACTAATAGTTTATTCATGATTCAATTAAATTTTATTAAAGATAAAAAAAGCCTCAACGCGTAGGTGTTGAGGCTTTTTTTATTGGGTTTCAATACTATACTTATGCTAGCATTGTTACTGGATTTTCTAAATAAGCTCTTAACGTTTGTAAAAACTGAGCTCCTGTTGCACCATCAACAGTTCTATGGTCACATGCCAAGGTTATTTTCATTGTATTACCAACTACAATTTGACCATTTTTAACCACAGGCTTTTCTACAATTGCACCTACTGAAAGTATTGCTGAGTTAGGTTGATTAATGATAGAAGTAAATTCTAAAATACCAAACATACCTAAGTTAGAAACTGTAAATGTGCTGCCTTCCATTTCGTCTGGCTTAATTTTTTTATTCCTAGCCCTACCTGCCAAATCTTTTACTGATGCTCCAATTTGAGTTAAACTCATTTGGTCTGCAAATTTAAGAACTGGCACTACCAAACCTTCATCAACGGCAACTGCAACACCCATATGCACATGGTGATTGACTATCGTTGTATCGTTATTCCATGAAGTGTTTACTTGCGGATGCTTTTTAAGCGCCATTGCACAAGCTTTTAAAACCATATCATTAAAAGACACCTTAGTATCTGGTAGACCATTAATGTGTGCTCTAGAAGCCTTGGCATTCTCCATATCTACTTCAATGGTTAAGTAATAATGTGGAGCAGAGAATTTAGATTCGCTTAAGCGCTTAGCAATAACTTTACGCATTTGAGAATTCTTTGTTTCTTCTCTATGCTCTTCACCAACAGGTAAATTTATTGGTGCAACCGAAGCAGCCACCGCTGAACTTGAACTCTCTTTTGCAGGAGTAGCTTGTGCTGACGGCACAGCTTGTGCGGAACCTTTAAAATTCTCAATATCTTTTTTTACAATTCTACCATTTTCACCCGAACCTGATACTTGAGCTAAATCTATACCTTTATCTTCTGCCATTTTTTTAGCTAATGGCGAAGCAAAAATTCGCTTAGTATCTTGAGTCGTAGTATTTGTTTTTGTTTCTGCAGTACTTTCTTCCTTTGATTCTGATTTTTCTGAAGCTGAATCATGAGTAGAAGTGGTAGAAGCATCTTCACCAGAAGCGTAGGCTTTTAATACGGCATCAACATCTGTACCTTCTGGACCAATAATAGCTAATAAAGAATCAACAGGAGCTCCTTCCCCTTCTTGAATACCTATATGTAATAGGTTCCCAGAATAGAAAGACTCAAATTCCATGGTAGCCTTATCCGTTTCAATTTCTGCTAAAATATCTCCTTCTTCAACAGTATCTCCAACGCTTTTTAACCAAGAGGCTACAGTACCTTCTTCCATAGTATCACTCAAACGAGGCATAGTTACCACCTCAACACCTTCTGGCATTGCAGTAGCTTCTGAAGCGGATGAATTTGAAGTTTCTTCCTTGGCTGCAGACGAATTTGATTCTATATTTTCTTCTGAACTTTCTTCAGATGAAGTAGAAGCTCCATTTAATAGTGCCGAAATATCTTCACCTTCATCACCAATGATAGCTAATAAGCTATCTACTGGAGCGCCATCACCTTCTTGCACACCAATATGTAATAAGGTCCCCTCATGGAAAGATTCAAATTCCATGGTGGCTTTATCGGTTTCTATTTCAGCTAAAATATCTCCTTCTTCTATTTTATCACCTACGTTTTTAAGCCATTTAGCCACGGTACCTTCTTCCATGGTATCACTCAAACGAGGCATATTTACAACTTGTGCCATTTTTTATAATTTGTGTGGAATAAATGGATAATTTTCTTGCTCGTAAACAGTATCGTATAACTGTTCTATTGGAGGAAAATCTGAATCTTCTGCAAATTTCTCACATTCTTTTACCAAATCTTTAACCCTTTTATCCATTTCTTTAATCTCCTCCTCAGTTGCGTAATTCTTTTCTAGAAGAACGTCTTTTACTTGGGTAATTGGGTCTATTTTTTTGTACTCTTCAACCTCTTCTTTAGTTCTATAATGTTGCGCATCTGACATTGAGTGCCCACGATAACGATACGTTTTCATTTCTAAGAATGTTGGCCCACCGCCTGTTCTGGCTCTTTCTATAGCAACATCAACCTCTTTGGCAACGGCAGCAGGGTCCATACCATCAACATCTGTACAAGGCATTTCATAACCTAAACCTAATTTCCAAATTTCAGTGGTGTGAGCAGTTCTTGCTACTGAAGTTCCCATTGCATACCCATTATTTTCACAAATAAATACAACCGGTAATTGCCAAAGCATTGCTAAGTTAAAAGCTTCATGTAATGAACCTTGTCTTACAGCACCATCACCCATGTAACATAAGGTAACGGCATCTCTTTTAAAGTACTTATCTGCAAAAGCAAGACCAGCCCCTAAAGGAATTTGTCCTCCAACAATACCATGACCGCCGTAAAAACGGTGCTCTTTTGAGAAAATATGCATTGAACCCCCCATGCCCTTAGAAGTTCCTGTTACCTTACCATAAAGTTCAGCCATCACTTTTTTAGGGTCTACACCCATACCAATTGGCTGCACGTGATTTCTGTACGCAGTAATCATTCTATCTTTAGTCAAGTCCATTGCATGTAATGAACCTGCTAAAACGGCCTCTTGACCATTATACAGGTGCAAGAATCCACGAACTTTTTGCTGAATATAAACTGCTGCTAACTTGTCTTCGAACTTACGCCAGAAGAGCATGTCTTCATACCATTTAAGGTAAACTTCTTTGGTGATTTTTTTCATTAAGCTGAATATTTTCTAAATCCTCTGGTTTGAGGAATGACAAAAATACGTATATATCTTTTCTAGAGAAAAAATAGGTTAGCTTTCAGACAAAAAAGTACTATCAAATGAGAGCGGTAACAAATCTGCAATAGCATTACAGACTAAAATATCTCCTTTTTCGCCTTGCAAAATTATTTTGATTGGGCTTTTTTGCTTGTGTTCATATTCTGCAATTGCTTGTCTACAATTACCACAAGGTGCTGCTGGTCTATTTACTATATACTCCTTTGAAGCTGCACTAATGGCTACTGCTTTAATTTCAATATTTGGATATTTTGCTCCCGCATAAAAAATTGCAACTCTTTCAGCACAAAGGCCTGATGGATAAGAGGCATTTTCTTGATTATTACCAATTACGACTTCGCCGTTTTCTAAAAGAACTGCGGCACCTACTTGAAACTTTGAATAGGGCGCATAAGCATTTTCTCTAGATGCAATGGCAATACCTAATAAGCTTTTTAAATCCTCAGTAAGTGTTTTTGATTCTTGATGTACTTCAATTTCAAATTCTATTTTTCTCTTTTCCATTGATAGCAATATGTTCAAAAATAAAAAACCCCAGACATACATCTGGGGTTCCTATTTTAATTTTTACTTCTTAATCGTTATAAAACTCTTCTCCAAAATTGAATGTCAAAGAAAAACGCAATGTATTTTCTAATGGATTTCTAACTTGAGAAGTTGAGAACAAATAAGATAAATCTATTTGCGCAGTCTTGAACTTAAATCCAGCCCCGATTGTGGCAAACTGCCTAGCACCTTTTTCTGGACTTTCATTAAAATATCCTGCTCTTACCATAAAAGCATTCTGATATTTATACTCTGCACCCAACGCCCAAGTGGTTTCTTTTAATTCTTCTGAAAAACCATCAGGAGCATCTCCAAAAGACTCAAACACACCATTAAAGAAACTAACGTTTTGGTATTCTGTATTATCTTCAGAATCAATATCGCCATCACCATCAAAATCTCTAGGGGTTGGCACTAACAACTTATTAAATTCTGTATACAAACCTAAAACATTGTCCTGGTCAAGAATAAAGTCAAAACCAGCTCCAAATTTTAGGTTAGTTGGTAAAAAGTTTTCTTGTCCATTTTCATCATATTGGATTTTACCACCTAAGTTTGATAAGTTGAAACCTGCTCTCCATCTACCATCAAAAGCATTGTATGCAATTTCTCTAGATTGATAAAACCCTGCGATATCAACAGCAAAAGCATTTGCTGCCTGAGAGTCTTGGGTACCATCTTGAAAACGTAAATTTGAACTTATAAAACGACCACCAACGGCCATAGAGAAAGTTTCACTTAATTTTAAAGAATACGAACCATCTAAAGAAAATTCATTTGGTTTAACTGTGGTTGGGGTGTCATCAAAAGTTTGTCTTAACTCAATTTCACCTAATCCAAAATAACGAAGACTTACTGCAAAGGCGCTTCTTTCGTTTAATTTATTGTAATAACTAGCATTTAATAGTGCAATATCTGTGACTATACTTTCTAAATACGGAGTATAACTAGCACCAATACCCATTTTACGTTCTGCAAAAGCAAATTTTGCTGGGTTCCATTGCTGACTAAAAGCATCTACTGATGTAGCCACACCCATTTCACCCATACCAGCGGCACGAGCATCTGAAGAAATATTTAAAAAGGGGACTGCAGTTGTAATAACCCGCTCTTGTTGTGATGATACCTTAACAACTAGTAACAGGCTCACTAATAGTAGTAAGTTTTTCATTTTATCATTTTAATTAAAGTGTACTAAGGTCTAAAGTTTGTATTATTCTCGTTACAATTATTAGACATAATACCTTAAAACGCGTTTTTTTACGTATTGTTATTTTGATTTCATCTTTTTTTTAGGATTGTATATTTTTTTTCATTTTTTCATAAAAACCATACTAATCACAAAAAAGTGGCGTTCACTAAAAGGTCAATCCTGAAAAAGGATATGGTTAAATTACATTACGGATAAAATATTATCCAAACCTTTTCGTTTTAAAGGCGAGAACTAATATCAAAATAAATTAAAGTAGTCGATAATATCGATTTTTTGAACTCAAGTCCTATTATGAAAAAACACTTATTTAAAGTTGTGATTTCTTGTGCTGTCATTGCAGGCGGCGTTACAAGTTGTTCAAAGTCTTCTTCCTCTTCCTCTAAAAATGTATCTAGAGCAACAGGGTGGAAAATTAATTCCAAAGAAGGTGGTTTTGAATACAATTCTGATTTTAAAGAACAAGAAACACCACCGGGAACAGTATTTATTGAAGGAGGAACTTTCACTAAAGGAAAGGTTCAAGATGATATCATGCATGATTGGAACAATACTCCAACTCAACAACATGTACAATCTTTTTACATGGATGAGACTGAGGTAACCAATAAGATGTATATGGAGTACCTTGATTACCTTAAAAAGGTATATCCGCCAGAAAATCCTAAATATGAAAATATTTATAAAGGTGCTTTACCAGATACTTTGGTTTGGAGAAACCGTTTAGGTTTTAACGAAACTATGACATACAACTACCTAAGACATCCTGCGTATGCAGAATATCCTGTAGTTGGTGTAAATTGGGTACAAGCTACGCAATATGCCGAATGGAGAACAGACCGTGTTAATGAGATTAGATTGGTAGAAGAAGGTTTCTTAGCCGAAGAAGCTATGTATGCGCCTTTAACTGGAGAAACAGAAGGTACCTTTAGCACTGAAGCTTACTTAAACAATCCTGAATCTGTTTATAGAGGACAAATAGATTCGTTGCAAGGAAAACAAAAGAAAGATTCTATAAACGTTTTTGCAAAAAGAAGTAGCGGTGTACTTAGTCCAGAATACCGTTTACCAACTGAAACGGAATGGGAATATGCTGCGCAAGCTCTTATTGGGTCAAGAGAATACAATAACTACAGAGGTAGAAAAAAATATCCTTGGGAAGGAGATTACACTAGAAATGGTCAACGTGTTGGTCGTGGTGATCAATTAGCAAACTTTAAACAAGGTAAAGGTGATTATGGCGGTATTGCTGGATGGTCTGATGACGGTGCAGATATTACTGCAGAAGTAAAATCTTACAAACCAAATGATTTTGGTTTATACGATATGGCAGGTAATGTTAGCGAATGGGTTGCAGATGTTTATAGACCTATTGTTGATGATCAAATTAGTGACTTCAACTACTATCGTGGAAACGTATTCACAAAAAAAGCAATTGGTGAAGACGGTAAAGTACAAGTGTTAGAAGACCAAATTGTTTACGACACCTTACCTAACGGAAAAATTGTTGCCATTAACTTACCTGGTGAAATTAAAGAAGTTGCTGTAGGTGAAGAAGAAACCTATTTAAGAACCAACTTTGATAAGAGTGATAACAGAGGCTACCGTGATGGTGACCCAGGTTCTTCGAGGTTCTTTGAGCGTTTTAGTGAAGACGAAGAGGAAGATCAAAGAAAAATGTATGATGCTCCAAGACATAAAGTGGAGCGTGATTCTTCTGGAAACCTTGTTCGCGAGTACGATACTTCTAACTATAGAACCTCATTAATTAACGACGAAACCAGAGTTTACAAAGGTGGTTCATGGAGAGACAGAGCTTATTGGTTAGACCCCGCACAACGTAGATATCTACCACAATATATGGCTACTGATGATATCGGATTTAGATGTGCTATGTCTAGGGTTGGATCTAAGTCTAAATCTAAAAACAAAACGGTTAGACACAAAAAGACCAGATAACTTATAGTTCTAAAAATATTCAAAGCCTCAAACATTAGTTTGGGGCTTTTTTTTATCTTCCAGCCATGAATTTATCAGAGCTACATAGCATTTTTTTAAAGCATACTAGTGTTTCTACAGACACAAGAAAAGTTACTTACGGATGCATTTTTTTTGCATTAAAAGGACCAAACTTTAATGGTAATGCGTTTGCAAAAGAAGCCATAGAAAAAGGCGCTGCATACGCTATAATAGATGAAAAAGCTTATGCCTTAGCTGATAAAACTATTTTAGTTGATAACGTATTAGAGACCTTACAGAAACTAGCCATTTACCACCGAAACTTTTATAAAACCAAAGTATTATCGTTAACGGGAAGTAATGGAAAAACTACAACAAAAGAACTCACTAACACGGTTCTGAAAAAATCTTATACTACGATTGCCACCAAAGGCAATCTTAATAATCATATTGGTGTTCCTTTAACCTTACTATCAATAACTGAAGAAACTGAAATCGCAATTGTAGAAATGGGTGCAAATCATCAAGGAGAAATTGCTTTTTTAAGCGGATTAGCACAACCTGATTTTGGATATATAACTAATTTTGGCAAAGCTCATTTAGAAGGTTTTGGTGGAGTTGAAGGAGTAATTAAGGGCAAAAGTGAGTTGTACAACTATTTAATTGAAAATAAAAAACAGATTTTCTTCAATGCAGATGACCCCATACAATTACAGAAATTAGCAACATACATTAAAAAATATGGATACAGTCAAAACAATCATGAGTATTATCCAATAAAGTTTATTAATGCTAACCCTTTTGTAACTCTATCCTTTGAAGGACTTACCGTTAATACCAATTTAATTGGCACATACAATTTTCCAAATTGTGCATCAGCAATTCTAATTGGAAAATATTTTAATGTACCTGCCGAAGAAATAAAACACGCTTTAGAAAATTATTATCCAAATAACAATCGTTCTCAACTAATAACGGTTAAAGAACATCAAATAATATTGGATGCCTATAATGCTAACCCAACTAGCATGAAAGCAGCATTAGATAATTTTAATGCCATAGAAGCGGATTCTAAAATTGCTTTTCTTGGTGACATGTTTGAGTTAGGTAATGATGCTGAACTAGAACATCAGCATATCGCAGATACACTTTTAAGTTTAGCACTAGACAAGGTGTATTTGGTTGGCGAGAATTTTGCCAACACCACAACTAATTTTAAAACGTTTTCAAGTTTTGATGAATTTAAAAAATCTGTTGAATTATCAAATCTTCCTAAAAGTTCAATACTAATAAAAGGCTCAAGAGGTATGGCTATGGAGCGAATTTTGGAACTTTTATGAGCTATCTAAAACCGTAAGTCTTAAAAATATTCTTCTAAGAGCCCTAAAAGATGATTTGTAGGTTCTGATTGTTGCAACATCACCATGGCAAAAAAGTTTGTTTTACTTACCAGTCTCCGTATTCCGCAGAATTCTTGCTGGTTTCGTGTAAAACAATATGTAATAATTGACCTTCTTCTAAACTTGGTTTTAAAATATCATAAATGATTTTTACAAAATTTTCTGTTGAAGGCAATAGATTTTTAAATTCTGGGCAATCTTCATTTAAGTTCTTGTGGTCAAAGCGCTCCTCTATCTCATCTTTAATTAACTTACCCAACACCGCTAAATCCATTACAAAACCAGTACTTTGGTCTACCTCTCCTCTTATTCTAACTTCTAAATCAAAATTATGACCATGATAGAACGGACTGTTGCATTTACCAAATACGGCTACATTTTTTTCATCACTCCAATTCGGATTGTGCAATCTATGAGCTGCATTAAAATGGGCTTTTCTACAAATTGTGGCAATCACCTCTTCTACTTTTAAATGAATTGCAAAATTACCCTAAAATCTGGCTTCAAAAAATTTACTCCAGTCAAAAAAGCTAATTAGATAGGTTATTTTGTACTTCTCTCTCTTGTTCCCCTGTAGAATTTAAAAAAATCACTTTTTCAATTGCCGGTGTAAACTCTAACATTCTACTAGATTGCGACATAAAACTTGAGCCCCAATAAAATTCTTGAATACGCTTATCGCCATTTTTTAAATAGACTAAAGCTTTTATTTCATCTGATTCTAAGCTTAGTGTATTGTTGTAATCTTCAACTTCTTTAAAAGCCTTTAAAGTGTCGTTGTTTTGAGATGCTACAATTAGATTACTGTTGTCGCTTGCTTTAATTTTTACCAATGCTTTAGCATTACCCGGAACATAAAAATTGCTTTCTTCAATATTCAAAGTAGTAAAGCCTCCATTTTTATCATTTATCAAAACAAGACCATTTAGAGCGTCAGCAGGACCTTGCTGTACCTCCATTCCAAAATCATTTCCCACTAAAAGTATATCTAAATAACCATCTTTGTTGACATCTACAGTTAGTGAACTAAAAACGGGCGCTAATTGTGATTCTATGGGCAGTTGGTGTAGTTCAAATTTGTTATTACCCAAGTTTTCTACCCAAGAGGTTTGCATATAATTTAATTCGTAAACCTTGGCATCATCTAACAATCCGTCAGAAAACATTTCAGCTACAGTTTGTTCTCCAAATTCTCCAAAGGAATTGAACTTTTTTCTAATACCCGTAAATTGTTTTACTACATCTTGCCAGGGGTGATATAAATATTCTCTTTTAACACCAAGACTATCTCTTAGATAGTAAGAAATTAATGGGTCTACAGCTCCATTATTATCAAGGTCTTTTGCATATAATTTTACTGGCTCCTCTTTACTACCTTTTGTATAAATATTTGAACCAGAATTACCTACAATGTAGTCAACATCACCATCGTTATCTAAATCTGCGGCAGTTACACTATTCCACCAGCCTTTATTTTCTTCTATACCAGTTTGTGGAATTTCAACCAAATTTCCTTTTTTATTTTCAAAAAAGCGGAGAGGAGACCACTCTGATGCAACTACCAAATCTGGCCAATTATCATTATTAAAATCGGTCCAGGTTGCATCACTTACCAAATTTGGCTCCATCAAATCCTTAGCAATTGTTGCTGTTGCTTCAACAAATGCAAGCTCTCCTTGAGCAAATCGGTTTTCTAAAATTATTGAAGGTTCGCCATATGGATAAGAAAAAGGTAATACTCTGCTAGCTAAAAAGAGGTCTAAATCACCATCTTTATCATAATCTGCCGCTTTAACAACAGAGGTATTTAATTTAAGTTCTGGTAAGATTGAAGAAGACATCTCAAAGTTTCCTTTACCATCATTCAATAACAACTGGTCTTGGTAATATTTATGACCTTCTGGATATTGGGCACAACCACGCGCTATATACAAATCTAAATCACCATCGGCATCCGCATCAAACAACAAGCTTGCTGAATCTTCTTCTTCTAAATCTGGGTTAGTTTTATAACTTACTTCATTATGTACAAAACCACCGTCTTGTTGCTGAACAAACCATTTTTGTTTAAAGCCTCTACTTGCTGCTACAAACATATCATCTAATCCATCTGCATTAACATCACCAACTGCTATAGAGGGGCCATATTGTGAAAATTTATGTGGAATAGTACTTTGAAAGTTAAAATCGATAAAATCTATATCTCTTACTAGATGATTTAAATTCAGCTTTTCTGTTACTTCTGAAAACAAGTTGTCTTCTTTATTGGTATTAAACTCAGAAATATTGGCATAAGATACCTGTAGTAGGGTATCAATTGAAATTTCTTCTACCTTTTGCATCTTATTACCAGGCCAAAGAATTAAGATACTATCTATTTGTTGCACATTGCCTAAACCAAAATGCACCGTATTTTCGGACTGCGAAAGATATCCTCTATTAGACATAATGGTTTGCTGCTGTACTTGACCTTGGGTGTAAATAGAAACTTTTGCACCAAAAGCAGCTTTATTTTTTGCCGGACCGTTGAGTTTTATTTTTAGCCAATTATTTTCGGGGTTCTGAGTGTTGGAATTGTTTTCCAACAAAGTCATGGTATCATTGATATTATTAATAACAAAATCCAAATCACCATCATTATCCAAGTCAGCATATGCTGCACCGTTAGAAAACGTTCCAAAGTTTAAGCCCCAAGAATTAGTTACATCTTCAAAATCTAATCCTCCCTTATTTTTAAAAACAAAATTTGGAATTTTAATTACAGGAATTTCATCTATTAGTTTTTGTTTGCTTACTAATCTACTAGCAGTCATTCTAAAATCACCAAAATCACGGTCTGTTACGTCTTTAGGAAAACCATTAGTAATTAATAAATCTTTATAACCATCATTATCAATATCAGCAAATAGTGGCGCCCAGCTCCAGTCAGTTTCTTGCAAGCCTGACAAAATGCCTACATCATTAAATTTTGGAATATTCTTATCTCCTATTGCTCCTTGATTCAAATGCAAAACATTGCGAGCGTATTGCTGTTCATAGTTGTACTTTTTAGTGAAAATTTCTTTTTGGTAATTACTAGGACCTTGAAATAGTTTTTTCCTTTTATTGTAGTAGGGTTGCATTTCGGTAACGTACAAATCCATTCTACCGTCATTATTTACGTCAGCTATATCACTACCCATAGAAGAAAGACTTAAATGCTTAAATGCTTCGCCTATACTGTTCGTAAAAGTTCCATCTTGATTATTAACATAAAGTAAATCGTTGCTCAAAAAATCATTAGAAACAAAGATGTCTTGGTAGCCATCCATATTGAAATCATTAATTATTGTGCTATGACTATACCCATGAAAACGAATTCCTGCTTTTTTAGAAACATCTACAAAAGCATTTGTGGTATCTGTTGAAATATTTTCAAATAATCTATCTCTTGTTGGGCTTTCACCATCATCATCTTTTGGTCTAAACTGGCTTGGATTAATACCATCTATTTGATTAACTCCAATAAACAAATCTAAATCACCATCATTATCAAAATCAAAGAATTGTGCATGGGAAGAATACGTTGTATCAGCAATACCATATGCCGTTGCCATTTCTTTAAATATAGGAAGGCCATCAGTAGCGTTTCCCTGGTTTATATACAATAGATTCTTTCTAAGTTTTGCATTTTTTCTAAACGCATTACACACGTAAATATCATTTAATCCATCATTATTTATATCAATAATATTTACTCCAGATGACCACATTAAAGAATCTGGTTTTTTAACCTTTGCCTGATGGGTAATATTTTTAAACTTTAAGCTGCCCTGATTTAAGTAAAGTTGATTTTGAACCTGATTACCTGCTACAAAAATATCTGGCAAATCATCCCCATTTAAATCACCTAGGGCAACACCTGCGCCGTTGTAAACAAATTCATTATCAATAATATTAATACTATCATCCTCATAAAGCTGGTTTTTAAAATCTAAACCAGAAGATTTACTATTTACCACAGTAAAAAGTGTTTTGTTATTGGTTTTTTCTTCACATGAAATAATGGTTAGAATTACTAGTGAAATTTGAAAAAAATATTTTCTCATTTTCATTTTCAGATTAGATCAATTTTAAACGTATATAGCTAACAATCTACAAAAAAAAACTGCCCATTTTACTGGGCAGTTTTGCTAATTTAAATATAACTAACTCAGATTAATATCCTGGGTTTTGTGTTAACACATCTGATCCTTGAATATCTATTTGTGTTTGTGGTATAGGGTAAAATTCGTGAGTTCCTGCGCTAAAGCTAGCACCTCCGAATTTTGTTACTAAATATTGAGACTCATAAGACAGATAGTCATTTAACTCCTCTGCAGCTACACCCCAACGAACTAAGTCGAAGAAACGGTGACCTTCACCAGACAACTCCAATTTACGTTCAAAACGAACTGCTTCTCTAGCGGAAGCCTGATCAGCAAATTGAGAAGCTGGATACTCAGCAATTTCATAATTAGCCGCTGGTCCACTAGCATCATACTCTTGAACCCAATATGTTGGATTTGCAGCTCTAGCTCTAACCAAATTGGTGTATGTACGAGCCTGCTCTAAACTACCAGCTTCAATCTCTGCTTCAGCTGCCATTAATAAAACATCTGCAAAACGAATGATATTGTAGTTCATTAAAGCATAACCACGTGTCCAAGAACTTGCATCTGTAAAAGATCCTTCTTGACTTCTTCTATAAATAAACTTCTTAGGAGAATATGGGCCTGCATATGGTTGAGAACGAATCCATGCTTTACCTGGATGCTCAATCCAATCTAAATAAGGAATACCTCTACGACCAATTGACCAATCAATTCTTGGGTCTAAAGGACCTGCATCCTCAGTAAATGGGGCATCCGATTCAATTCCATAATCGTTTGCAACCTCATTAGCTGGATTATTATAAGATTTATCTAATAAAGGTAAACCTCCTGAAGTTCTAAATGAATTTGCCATTTCAAAACTTGGCTGAAAGAATCCACAACAGTTACCAGGACCATCAGGACCTGTATTGTATGGATAATTTAAATCATCAAAATAATTTGCATTATTTGTACTACCTGTATTATTAGCTGATTCTACATCAAAAACTGCTTCCGCATGTTGATCGTTCTCCGCATTAAAAATTTCAGCGTAATCATCTAGTAATTGATAAGGTAAACCATTAGAAGTAACACCATTATTAATAACATCGGTAAAAATAGTTAATGCTTGCGCAAATTTGCCTTGATACAAATACGCTTTACCTAACAAAGCTCCAGCTGCCCATTTATTAACTCTACCAGCCCCATTAACGGCAGGTAAATTATCAAAAGCAAATTGTAAATCAGCTTCAATCTGAGCCCAAGCAGTACCCGTATTGCCTATTGAAGAAATATCGGCTGCCGCCACAGTCTCATCAAAAACTGGAATGTTATTAAAGTGTTTTTGTAAATCAAAATAGAAATGACCTCTTAACATTCTTGCTTCACCGCCAATTCTAGCAGCATCAGCAGCACTTACATCAGTAGCATTAGCCAAGGCAGCAAGCACAGCGTTGGCTCTACTAACACCTTCGTAACGTCCTCTCCAGAGATTATTCAAATCTCCACTTGTAGGGTCAACCTCAAAACGCTGAACAGGATTAATTGCAGAATAATCACCCGCATCTGTACCTTTGTTAGCTTCCCCACCAACTACAGAACCTGTTACCCAATGATTTGGACCTTCAAAGCGGTTACCAAATACACCATTAACAGCAGCATATGTTCCAATCAAAAGCCCCTCAATACCATCTAACGTTTGCACTTGAGCATCCGCTAATGAACCTGTGGGCAACACTTCTAAAAAGTCATCACTACAAGACACTGCTCCAACCATTACAATGGTCATAGCAACTGCAGTATGCTTTTTTACGTACTTAAATAGTTTCATAGTTTAGTTTTTCTTTTAAAAATATAAATTATTTCACAATTTTTTACAATCCTAGCTCGATATTAATTAAATATGAGGGAGTTACAGGGAAATTACCTGTGTCAATACCAAAGTTTGTATCTGGACCTGCAACAACAGGATCAAGACCTTCATAACCTGTAATTGTCCAAATATTATTTGCAGAGAATCCAACTCTTAACTTTGTTAAACCATATTTATCTAATAAATCGCTATCAAAGTTATATGCAACAGCAAGTTGCTGTAGTCTCGCAAAAGAACCATCTTCTACATACCAGCTGTTAGAAGCACCACTTGTACTTAAATTAGAAGCACTTTCCCATATTGGCGCTGCCGCACTATTACCTAATTCAGGAGTCCAAGAATTTAACGCAGCTGCTCCTTTTGCTGAACCTTCAAAGGTTCCGAAGAAATCAGTAAACCACTTTCTCATGTTAAAGATGTCATTACCAGTCTGCCAAGCCCAAAGCATTGTAAAGTCTATGTTTTTATATCCTAAATCGAATACCATACCACCTGAATAATCTGGAACAGGACTACCTATAAATGTTCTATCATCTGGTGTAATAGCACCATCACCATTGATGTCTGCATATCTAAATCGACCTACACCTGCACCTGCTTGCGTTGGTGCACTGTCAACTTCTGCTTGGCTATTAAAATAACCTTCTACTTGATAACCGAAGAATGAAGAAATAGATTGACCAACTGCATTACGAACAGGGGTAATACCACGATAATTACCTACATCAAAGAAATCGATTCCTGGCGCTAATGCCGTAATTTCATTATTTAAGAAGCTATGATTCATTTGAACATTGTAGGTAATGTCTTCAGTTATATTTCCTCTACTTGTCAATGTTAAATCTAAACCAGTATTAGCCATACTACCCACATTTACTGCTGGGGCTGACGCATAATTACCTGTGGTACCGGCAAGTGGTACTTGATACAATAACCCATCTGTGGTTTTATCCCACCAATCTAAAATAATACCCAACTTACCGTCCCAAAGGGTCATATCAAAACCGATGTTGGTTGAAGTTGATGTTTCCCATTGTGCATTTGGGTTACCAATTCTACTTTGAGCAAAACCTTCTGCGGCACCACTATTTTGACCATCTATAGGATAGAAAGTGTTACCTCTATCAGAAGCAAATAAAGAATATTGGTTATTTGGATCAACATTTTCAGAGTTACCCATTTCACCCCAACCACCTCTTACTACAAAGTCAGTAATTATGTCTTGATTTTGCATGAAATCTTCGTCTCCGATTCTCCAGGCCCCTGAAAATGCAGGAAATACACCATATCTATTATTGGCACCAAAACGTGATGAACCATCTCTACGAATTACACCTCCTAAAATATATTTACCATCAAAAACATAATCAAGCTTACCAAATAAAGAGTAGAAGTTAACCCCTTTAAATTGTCCACTATTAACAACAGGACTTTGAACAACATTTAAATTTTGAAAATCTAAATCGGTTGAAAATGGGTTTATACCACTACCGTTTACAAATCGACCTCTACCTGTATTTAGTGCTTCTACACCACCAAACAACTTAACTTTGTGTTTGTTAAATTCTCTTTCGTATTCAAAAGTGTTTGTAAAAGTCCATCCGAAGTTATAATTACTTCCTTCTTGGAAGAAATTACTTGCTTCTGGCTCAGAATCACCAAGATATCTGAAGTTGTAATTAACAAAGTGTGAATTGTTATAAAAACCACCTATGCTTGAGCGTAAAGTAAGACCTTCTATAGGTTTAATTAACATGTAAAGATTACCAAAACCACCGAAGTTAAAGTTTTGATCTTCACCATTATTTCTTACCAATCTTCTAACTGGATTTCTTGGGTTATTAAAACCAGCAGCTCTTGTACTTGCGTAGCTACCAAATTCATCAAATACCGGGATAATAGTTGGCATACGATATGCTGAAAGCACTTCTGATTCATCATCCGCAACTTCTACACCACCAGCGCCACCAAAAATACCTACAGCAGAACGGTAAGTTTGTTGGAAGTTCTCTCCAATACTTAACCATGGAGCTACATCCCACTCAGAATTTAATCTAAGTGTATATCTTCTAAATTTTTGCTCCAATACAATACCGTCTTGCTCTTGGCCAGATAAACCTAGGTAATAACGACCGTTTTCTGTACCACCATCAAAACCAACAGAAACTCTGGTAACAGGAGCCGTGCGGGTAATTTCTTTATACCAGTTAGTACCTGCCAAGTTTGGTCTTATTAAGAAAACGTTTTCTGGATCAGCCTCATAATTAGCTCTAATTTGAGCTAAGTCAATATCACTAGCACTTACACCATTTTGACCATCTGCATGCAAATAATCAGGAAAGGTTGGTGTAGCATTACTACCGTATTGTGGGTGGGTATACTGAACTTCAGTACCATTAGCAGCCGCATTATTACGATACCCTATATGTGTATATTCTGCCATTTGTTGAGGATTCAACATTTGAATTGAACCTGCAACGTTAGGGTCAGTTACACCACTTTGAATATTGACAGAAATTGTTGCCTTGCGTTTGTTTTTAGAACCTTGTTTTGTAGTTAATACAATTACACCGTTAGCCGCACGAGCTCCATAGATAGAAGCTGCCGCAGCATCTTTTAAAACATCAGTAGAATGTACATCATCTGGATTTATAAAGTCGATATTGGTAGTTGGCACCCCATCTACTATATATAACGGCGCATTACCCCCAAATGCATTAAAACCACGTACACGTATTTGACTGGTAGTACCTGGTTGACCATTTGAAAGTACAACAACACCCGGAATACGACCTTGTAACTGTTGTTCAATATTACCAGATGGAATGGCAGCTAACTCTTCAGGTTTTACTGAAGAAATTGCAGCAGCAACCTCACGTCTATTAAATGTTTGGTATCCTGTTACAACCACCTCGTCTAATGCTGACGCACTTTCTGCCAAGGTTGCATCAACAGTAGAGCGCCCATTTACTGGCACTTCTAAAGCTTCAAATCCAATGTACGAAAATACTAATGTAGCATCAGATGGTGCAGTGATTGTATAATTACCATCAAAATCTGTTTGTGTACCATTAGTGGTTCCTTTTACAATTACGTTTGCTCCACCAAGGGGAATACCCGAAGAGTCTAGCACAGTACCTGTAATTGTAGTTTGAAATGGATTTTCCGAATCAGCATCCATCGTATTGGCAAATGTAGTTTGACCTACAAATAACAACATCAAGGATAAAAAGAATGCTTGAAACGTTTTTCTCGATTGAGCCCAATAAGCCATTAGGAGGGCTTTGTTTAGAATCATAGAATTTAGTTTAGTTATTAATTCAGTTAGATTTCGACTTAGTTATTGTCGCTTTAAGAGACAATAATAATGCAAATTTTTAATATTTGCATATTATTAACAGGTTTTCTTAAATATTCATAATTTTTTTTAGCTATAAAAATTAGTATATAAAATTTTTGGCACTTTTTTTGTCAAGGCGAATTTGCATTAAGTAAAGTAAGCTTGCTTAACTTTAAACTGAATAAACAAAGGCATAAACAAGAATTAAAAAATTTGTGTATGATTTACGCATAGGTTTTATAACATGCATTTTTGAGATTACTTAGAACTATAACAAATCAAAACTTTTTTGATTTTTTTAAGAATAATTAGATTTACACAATTAAATACAGACAATGCTAGCCAAAGAAGAAGAACATATTACTAACATATCTTATGACTCTGTGATTTTTGGTTTTAATGGTAAACAGTTAAAAATTCTAGTTTTAGAATACCATAATACGGGAATGTTTGCCTTGCCTGGAGGTTTTGTAAAAAAGAAAGAAAGTGTTGACGATGCTGCTAAAAGAGGAGTTAGAGAACGTACTGGATTAGATAAAATACATTTAGAACAATTTTACACTTTTGGCGCCCCAGATAGAATAGACACAGAACCGGTTTATAATATTGCTCGAGGTCTAGGTGAAAAAATAAATAAAGATCATTGGCTCCTTGATAGATTTATCTCCGTAGGATATTATGCCCTATTGGACTACAATAAAGTAAAATTGACACCAGACCAGTTTTGTGATTCAATTAATTGGTATGCAATAGATGAATTACCAAAATTAATGATGGACCACAAACAAATTGTTGATAAAGCCTTAGAAGCGTTACGAGCAAACTTAGAGCGTAAACTTAGCAGCATGAATCTTCTACCAGAAAAGTTTACCATGAAAGAGCTGCAAACCGTTTATGAAGTTATTTTAGACAAAGAACTTAGAAGAACAACCTTTCAGAGAAAAATGTTAGGTCTTGGAATATTAAAAAGGCACGAAAAATTATTTACAGGAGCTGCGAACAAGGCACCTTATTTATATAGTTTTGATAAGAATCTTGTTCAATCAAACTAACCTAAGTATTGCGCAATAAAAAAACCGTTCAACGAATGAACGGTTTTAAAATGTGGGCGCGAAGGGATTCGAACCCCTGACCCCCTGGGTGTAAACCAGGTGCTCTGAACCAACTGAGCTACGCGCCCCAAAATTGGAGTGCAAATATAACACGAATTTTTACTTTACCTAAAATTATTTTTAAAAATATTTAGATTATTTCTGCTACCACAAAAGTACTTCCCCCAACGTAAACCACATCTTTAGGTGTAGCATTTTCTAATGCTTTATCATACGCTTCTACAACTGATGTAAATAACTCTCCTTTTAAGCCTAAATTTCTTGCCTTTTGTATTAAAATTTCACCATCTAACCCTCTAGCTATTTTTGGTGAGGAAAAATAATATTGACCTTCTTTTGGAAACAACTTTAGTATACTTTCTATTTCCTTATCAGATACAAAACCCAACACCAAATGCAGTCTAGCATATGATTCACTCCGTAATTGCGACATTACTAACTCTAGACCCTCTACATTGTGTGCGGTATCACAAATTACCTTAGGTTTTTGCTGAAGTATTTGCCACCTACCTAACAAACCAGTATTACCAACAACATTGAGCAAGCCCTTTCTTATGGCTTCGTTTTTCAATTCCAAACTTGGAATATGCCTTAGGGTTGCTACCGCACTAATTACATTTCTTTGCTGATAGGAGCCTTTTAAATCGGTCTCAAATTCATCTACAATCAAATCCTCAGCAAAAAAAATGGGAGCTCGCTTTTGCGATGCTATAATTTTAAATAATGCGTTGGTTTCTCTTTGACGCTCGCCAATTATAACTGGTACCCCTTTTTTAATAATACCTGCTTTTTCTAATGCAATTTTTTCAAGAGTATCACCTAAAATATGAGTATGATCTAGTCCAATATTTGTGATTAAAGATATAACTGGTGTAATAATATTTGTAGAATCTAATCGGCCACCTAAACCGACTTCAATTACTGCAAAATCTACATCTTGTTCTAAAAAATACTGAAAGGCCATGCCAACAGTCATTTCAAAAAAAGAGAGTTCATTGTCTTCTAAAAAACGTCGATGATGTTGTATAAAATCAATTACAAATTCTTCTGAAACTGGCTCGCCATTTATTTTTATACGCTCTTTAAAATCTTTTAGATGGGGTGAAGTATATAGGCCTACTTTAAACCCGGCTTCTTGGAGCATTGAAGCTATCATATGACTAGAAGAACCTTTACCGTTTGTTCCTCCAACGTGAATAGTTTTGTATTTCTTATGTGGTTGACCTAAAAGTTGGTCAAACAAAATACTTTTATCTAACTTATTATTTAATGCCGTTTTTCCCTTTTGTTGATACATTGGAAGTTGCGCAAACATCCAATCAAGCGTTTTTTGGTAAGTCACTATTGGCCAAGTTTAAAGTTGACCACTACAAAGCCTGTCTGCTGGGAAGGAGCTTTTGAATCGGCATTCCAACGATGCGACATTGCTGTTTTTCTGGCAGGCTCCATTAAACATGTTGCGGTATTCGTTGTTCCTTTAACTCCTGGTGTTGCTTCAACAACACGCCCATTTCTGTCTACCTTAATTCTTACAACAACACGGCCTTCTTCATTACAATCCGGTCTGATTACATTTCGTCCTGCAAGTGACCGACCATTTAAGCCATAACCACTACCTCCACTACCTGAACCTGGAGCTCCATAATAGGTGCTGGCGTAAGGGTCACCATCTGGCTGCCCTTTGTCTCCAGGAGTATTATCATTACCTTCACTACCAGATGCGTTACCGTCTGATTTTCCAATACCACCTATTAAATCATCGAGCTTTCTTTTCTTCGCCGCTTCTTCTTGTCTTTTTAGTTCTTCTGCCTCTTTTCGCTGTTGTTCTTTTCTGGCAGCTTCAACTCTAGCTTTTTCCGCAGCTTCCTCAGCTTTTCGTTTAGCCTCTTGCTGTTGTTTTATTCGGATTGATTCTTCACTCTCTTGTGTTAGAACCTTCTCAGTGGGTTGTTCTTGTTCTACTACTTCTTCTGGAGTGGTTTCTTGAACAACTTCTTCTTTCTCCTCCTCTTCAGGTTGAAGCGTAGGTTCGTTAGGTGGCTCAGGAATATTTTGTGGTGTTGATTTTATGGGCTCTAAAGGTTGACGATTACCGCTACCAAAATCCATAGTTCCAAAATTAACAGCTATACCATTCTCTATTGGTGGGTCCATATAGGTTAAGCCAATATAAAATAGCAATAACAGAAGTGCACTCAACAATACTGTTGTTAGTGTAAAAGATTTTTTCTTGTGTCTCGTATCTAAGAATGGCATTATTTTGGCCGCACAGCCAAGATTACCTTGTAACTATTTCTATTGGCAATATCCATAACGTTGACTGCTTCTTTAATTGCCACGTTCTCCTCTGCCCGTAAAATAATGGTTGGCTTTTCTTGACCTTCCAGTGCTTTTTTCAATTCAATTTCTATGTACTCGCTATTTATCTGTTCATTATTGACAAAATAATTTAAGTTCTTGTCAATAGTAACAGATACATTCTGTGTGTTCGTAGACTTACCCTTTGCTTTTGGTAATAATAAATCTAGTGCATTTGGAGCGTTTGAGGTTAAAAGAAAAAAGACCAATAACAAGAATACAATGTCTGTCATTGATGACATACTAAATTCAGGACTTACTTTATTTCTTCCTTTTAATTTCATAACGCTACCTTAAATTGGTTCGTTTAATAAGTCTAGGAAATCTACAGCATTAGCTTCCATTTTATGTACCACCTTGTCTGTTCTAACTACTAAGTGATTGTAACCTATATAAGCTATGATACCAACAATTAAACCAGCAACTGTAGTTGTCATTGCTGTATAAATACCCGAGGCTAATGAACCCATTTCTGCCTGACCTCCACTACTTGCCATTTCATGAAAAGCTAAAATCATACCAATTACTGTACCTAAAAAACCTATCATAGGAGCAGCGCCAGCAACGGTAGCTAAAATGTTTACGTTTTTTTCTAGCTTATAAACTTCTAGCGTTCCCGCGTTTTCAATGGCAGTATTAATGTCATCTAAAGGTTTACCAATACGCATCACCCCTTTTTCTGTTAATCTTGCAACGGGAGAATCTGTTTGAGCACATAACATTTTTGCAGCTTCAATTTTACCATTCATGACGTGATCACGAATTTGATTCATAAAATTCTTATCAATTTTTGAAGCAGCGTTGATAGCAAATGTTCGCTCAAAATAAATGTACAAGGCAACAAACAGCAATACAAAAAGTATTACTACTATTATAGTACTTGCCGCACCCCCATTCAAAATTAAGTCAACTACTGAAAGTGTTTTTTCTTCAGAAATAACAGTCTCTGCCCCTTCTGAAGCCACAGCGTCTTGAAGTATGTTCATAAGTGATCCCCAATTTAATTGGTTCTATAACGAAGAATTGTCTAAAAAATTATATTAAAACATAAAATCGCGCATGGCAATAAAGCACAGAGAGCCAGCAACAAAACCTACTAAGGCTAACCACGCTATTTTCTTTAAGTACCAGAAAAAGTCAATTTTTTCCATACCCATTGCTACCACACCTGCTGCGGAACCTATAATCAACATACTACCTCCAGTACCGGCGGCATATGCAATAAAATGCCATAAGAAATCATCTTTAGGCTCAGAAAACATTCCCATACTGGCAGCAACTAAAGGAACATTGTCTATAACAGCTGAACCTGCACCCAAAAGCATGACTACAATATCTCTTGAGGGTATAGCATGATTCAATTGTTCTGCGTAAGTAAATAAAATACCTAATGACTCTAGTGCCGCAACCGCCATTAAAATTCCAAAAAAGAATAAAATACTAGGCATTTCTATATGCGTAAGCGCAGCATGTACAGGGCTATGGTGAGCACCCTCTACACTTTCTTCATTAACAGAAGTAATACTAATTTTCTTGTTACTGTAGATTTCAGCAAAAGTGGCTACAATAGCTAAAGACAACATCATACCTACATAGGGTGGCAAATGAGTAATTGTCTTAAAAAATGGTACAAAAACTATTGCTCCTAACCCTAAATAAAGCATGCGAGGACCATATTTAGAACCCCCCTCTGTTGGTTTTTCTTCAACGTCAACTTCTCCGCTAAACACCTTAAATCTGCTAGCAATTATCGTTGGTACTATCATACAAATAATAGATGGTATTAGAACTCTTAACACCAAAGTACCTGCTTCTACCTTACCTGCAATCCACAACATAGTAGTAGTTACATCGCCAATTGGTGACCAGGCACCACCAGCATTTGCATTGATTATAATTAAACCGGCAAACCACAAACGCGTTTCTCTATCTTTTATAACCTTTTGGAGAATAGTAATTAATACAATTGTGGCTGTTAGATTATCAATAATTGCCGAAAGTATAAAAGCCAAGATTGAAAATATCCAGAGTAGCTTTCGTTTACTCCTTGTTTTTATGTATCCTTTAATAGCAGCAAAACCATCGAAATAATCAATAATTTCAACAATTGTCATCGCTCCTAATAGAAAGAATAAAATTTCAGCTGTCTTACCTAAATGATGCAATAAGATTTCTTCTAATTCAACAGGCTCTAATTCTTTAAGTTCTGCATTAACCTCGAAGACGTCTAAATGAAAATAAGCCAAGATTGCCCATAAAATTGCCATCATACCTAATGCCGGTATAAGCTTATCTATTTTAAGGTTATGTTCTAATGTAATTTGAAGGTATCCTAAAAGGAAAATAACAATTATTAAGGTTTCCATCGAGATAATTTATTTATGAAAGTTGGTTTTTAACTATGCGTTTTGAGCCGAACAAGATATGGAAAATACCATTATTCAAGAAAGGTTATTATTTGATTTACGTGAATTATACTTTTTTTAAGAAAACTGATTTACTTATTATGCATGCATAACAAATGCCATCTTAGTTGTATCTTTGTTAGAACTAAGATTCAACGAATAAAACTATGAATTTCTCACTTTCAGAAGAACAATTAATGATTCAACAAGCGGCAAGAGATTTTGCTCAAAATGAATTATTACCTGGTGTTATTGAACGAGACGATGCGCAAGAATTTCCAACGAAACAAGTCGAGCAAATGGGTGAACTTGGCTTTATGGGTATGATGGTAGATTCTAAATATGGAGGCAGTGGACTCGACACCGTTTCTTACGCTCTTGTCATGGAAGAACTTTCTAAAATAGATGCTTCTTCATCCGTAATTGTATCAGTTAACAATTCTCTAGTGTGCTGGGGATTAGAAACTTATGGAAACGAAGAACAAAAGCAAAAATACCTTACCAAATTAGCTACAGGAGAAATCATTGGAGCTTTCTGTTTATCAGAACCTGAAGCTGGTAGTGATGCTACTTCGCAAAAAACCACAGCAATAGACAAAGGAGACCATTATATTTTAAATGGCACAAAAAACTGGATTACCAATGGCAGCTCAGCAGATGTGTATCTTGTAATTGCGCAAACTGACCGCGAAAAAGCACATCGAGGAATTAATGCCTTAATTGTTGAAAAAGGCATGGAAGGATTTGAAATTGGTCCAAAAGAAAATAAACTAGGAATAAGGGGTAGTGATACGCATTCATTGTTATTTAATGATGTTAAAGTGCCTAAAGAAAATAGAATTGGAGAAGACGGATTCGGATTCAAATTCGCCATGAAAACCTTGGCAGGCGGCCGAATTGGAATTGCAGCACAAGCCTTGGGTATTGCAGCGGGTGCTTATGAATTAGCTCTAAAATACTCTAAAGAAAGAAAAGCTTTTGGAACAGAGATTTCTAATCATCAAGCTATAGCATTCAAACTGGCTGATATGCATACCAAAATTGAGGCTGCCAGATTTTTAGTTTACAAAGCAGCTTGGGACAAAGACCAAGGGAACAATTATGATTTATCTGGTGCAATGGCAAAATTATATGCCTCAGAAGTTGCAATGGAAACCACTATTGAAGCTGTTCAAATTCATGGTGGTAATGGATTTGTAAAAGATTATCATGTTGAACGTTTGATGAGAGACGCAAAAATTACTCAGATTTATGAAGGAACCTCTGAAATTCAAAAAATAGTAATTTCTAGAAGTGTTATAAAGGCTTAGCTTTTGGCACATACACCCCTTAAAACATACATTATTTGATTTTAGCTATATAATTTCTGACCGTAAACTAAAATTATATGCCCTTAATTTAATCACACCCCTTTAAACTAAGGGGTGTGACGTTTTCTACCTATTTCGCTTTAATAGTTGCAATTTTTACAATCATATTTTTATGATATTGCGTTTTATTTAAGATATAATTACAAACCTTAAATAAATTGTTGCGTTTGCTATAAATTGATTGAGATAACTCTTTTCTACTATTATATTTGAAGAAATGCACTAGGTATGAGGTTAGAAAAGCAAGGGTTATACTTACCCGAATTTGAACATGATAATTGTGGAGCTGGTTTTATCTGTAGCTTAAAAGGAAAGAAATCTAATGATATAATTCATAAAGCTTTAGAGATACTTGATAAATTAGAACACAGAGGCGCTGTAAGTTCTGATGGTAAAACAGGAGATGGAGCAGGTATTCTAATAGATATTCCGCATGAATTCTTTTCTGATGTTTGTGAATTTAAATTACCACAAGCAGGAGATTACGCCGTTGCAAACGTTTTTCTACCAACTAAAGAAAACCAACGAAACTTCTGTATTCAATTACTTGAAGAAAATTTACAAAAACAAGATCTAAAACTTCTTGGTTGGAGAAAGGTGCCCGTTAATCGTTCTGTTCCTGGTCAGATTGCTGCTGAAACTGAACCTAGTGTAATGCAGGTTTTTATTGAAAAACCAGAAAATCTATCTTCGTTTGAATTCAATATAAAACTTTTTGTAGCAAGAAAAATTACTGAACATGCTATAAATGAATCAAAACTTTCGCAAAGCGGATTCTTTTATTTACCTAGTCTATCAACAAAAATTATAATATTCAAAGGGCTATTAATGCCAAATGATATTAGTAGGTATTATGAAGATTTGTTAGACCCTAGAGTAGTTACCAGACTAGCACTAGTTCACCAACGTTTTTCTACCAATACTTTTCCAATGTGGGATTTGGCACAACCTTTTAGATATATGTGCCATAATGGAGAAATAAACACCCTTAGAGGTAACGTTGCTCGTATGCGTTCTAGAGAGGAAATAATGCAAAGCGATTTATTCGGAGATGATATCAAAAAAATCTTACCTGTAGTATTACCAGCTAAATCAGATTCAGCATCTATGGATATGGTTGTTGAATTACTGTTAATGACAGGGCGCTCTTTACCTGAAGTTATGATGCTTTTAGTTCCAGAAGCTTGGGAGAAAAATGATGAAATGTCTCCAACTAAAAGAGCATTTTATGAGTACCACTCTTGTTTAATGGAACCTTGGGATGGACCAGCTTCTATACCCTTCACAGATGGAAACTATATTGGTGCCGTATTAGACAGAAATGGTTTAAGACCGTCTAGATATTCGGTAACTAAAGATGGTTATGTAATTATGTCTTCTGAGACTGGTGTTGTTGATTTAGAACCTGAAAATATTGAATTTCATGGTCGACTGGAGCCTGGTAAAATGTTCTTAGTCAACATGGAAGAAGGACGTATTGTTAACGATGAAGAAATTAAAGAAGAAATAGCAAGCAAGTATCCTTATGAAAAATGGCTCAAGAAAAACTTGGTACATTTAAAAGATATTCCATACAACGATTGCCCAATTTTTCTTGGTGAATTTCCTTTAGAAACAAGACGCTCAGCATTTGGATATACTGCTGAAGACATTAACACCATTATCTTACCCATGGCAAATAATGCTAAAGAACCTATTGGTTCAATGGGTAGTGATACTCCAATTGCTGTATTATCAGATAAGCCTCAATTGGTGTATAACTACTTTAAACAATTGTTTGCTCAGGTTACCAACCCACCATTAGATGGTATTAGAGAAGAATTGATATGTGATATTAGTCTTACTCTTGGTAGCGACCATAATATTTTTGATTTTTCAGAACTGCACTGTCGAAAGTTGAAGATTCAAAATCCTGTTATTTCTAAAGAAGATTTAGATAAAATTAAAAACCATGACCGCAGTCCAGACTACAAAGTGGTTTCAATATCTATACTTTATCAAATAGCCAAAGGCACCAACGGTCTTGAAGATGCCTTAGAAAGTATTTTACAACAAGCCTCAGACGCCGTTGACGAGGGTGCCAATATTTTAATTTTATCTGACCGTATGGTTAGTACAGAGATGGCTGCCATTCCTGCTCTTTTAGCCACTGCATATGTAAATAGTGGTCTTCAAAAAATGGGTAAAAGGTCTAGACTGAGTATAATTGTAGAATCTGCAGAACCAAGAGAGGTGCATCACTTTGCATTGTTATTCGGTTTTGGGGCAAGCGCAATTAATCCATATTTGGTAAACGAAATTATTGGTCAACAAATTGAAATTGGAGACTTAGCTGATATCTCTTTTAATGATGCCATAAATAACTACAACAAGGCAGTTGGTAAAGGTATTTTAAAGGTAATGAACAAGATAGGAATCTCAACTTTAAATTCTTATCGTGGTTCTCAATTGTTTGAATGTATAGGTATCAATAGTAAGTTGGTTAATAAATACTTTCCTAACACACCAACTAGAATAGAGGGTGTAGGCCTGTATGAATTGGAAAAAGAAATTCAAAAAAGACACTACAAGGCATTTACCAATTCAAAAGTGGATGCCAACTTAGATTTAGAAATTGGAGGTCAATATCGCTGGAGAAGAGATGGCGAAAAACATCTTTTCAACCCTCTCAGTATTGCTAAACTTCAAAAAGCGGTTCGCAATAATGAGCCAACAACTTACAAAGAGTATTCAGAGTTAATCAACAAACAGTCTAAGCATTTAATGACAATAAGAGGATTGTTCGAATTCTCTAACTACGACCCTATACCATTAGAAGAGGTGGAACCATGGACAGAAATCGTCAAAAGATTTAAAACCGGAGCCATGTCTTATGGTAGTATTAGCAAAGAAGCTCATGAAAACTTAGCTATTGCCATGAACCGTATAGGCGGAAAAAGCAACTCTGGTGAAGGTGGTGAAGACCCAGAACGTTTTTATAAAAACCAATCAGGTGACTGGCGAAATAGCGCAATTAAGCAAGTTGCTTCGGGCAGATTTGGGGTTTCTTCAAATTACCTAACTAACGCTAAAGAGATTCAAATAAAAATGGCCCAAGGTGCAAAACCAGGTGAAGGAGGTCAATTACCTGGACCTAAAGTAAACCCGGCCATAGCAAAAACCCGTAATTCTACTCCTTACGTAGGACTGATTTCACCTCCGCCACACCATGATATTTACTCTATCGAAGATTTATCGCAACTAATATATGACCTAAAATCTGCCAATAGAGAAGCTAGAATTAATGTTAAATTAGTGTCTGAGGTAGGTGTCGGCACCATTGCAGCTGGTGTTTCTAAAGCAAAAGCAGATGTTGTTTTAGTTTCTGGTCATGACGGTGGTACTGGTGCCTCACCGCTTACCTCTTTAAAACATGCTGGTTTACCTTGGGAACTAGGTATTGCCGAAGCACAGCAAACTCTAGTTCTTAACGATTTAAGAAACCGTATTGTTTTAGAATGTGATGGTCAACTTAAAACCGGTAGAGATGTTGCTATAGCATGTTTATTAGGAGCTGAAGAATTTGGTTTTGCCACTGCGCCTCTCGTAGCTTCTGGTTGTATTATGATGAGAGTATGTCATTTAAATACATGTCCAGTGGGTATTGCTACACAAAATCCTGAACTACGCAAAAAGTTCAAAGGTAAACCAGAGCATGTAGTAAACTACATGTATTTTGTTGCGCAAGAGTTGAGAGAAATAATGGCCAAACTAGGTTTTAGAACTGTTAATGAAATGGTAGGCCAAGTTCAAAAACTAGACCGAAAGAAAGCCATTGAACATTACAAAGCTTCTGGTATAGATTTATCACCAATATTATACCAAGTAGATGTACCAGAAGGAACAAAATTCTATAACACCACAACTCAAGAACATAATATTGAAGATTCTATAGAGTTCGACATCATTGCTCAAGCACATCCAGCATTATTTAGAAAAGAGAAAACAACTTTAGATTTTCCAATTAAAAATACAGATAGAGCTGTAGGGGCAATCATTAGTAACGAAATATCTAAAATATACGGAGCAGAAGGATTACCAGACAATACGCTAAAATTAAATTTTACAGGTTCAGCGGGTCAAAGTTTTGGAGCATTTGCCACTAAAGGTCTAACTATGATTGTAAATGGAAACACCAATGATTATATAGGCAAAGGTCTGAGCGGTGCAAAATTAATCGTAAAGGTTCCATTTAAATCTACCATAGTCCCTGAAGATAATATCATCATTGGAAATGTTGCACTTTACGGAGCAACAGCTGGTGAAGCCTATTTTAATGGAAAAGGTGGAGAACGTTTTTGCGTAAGAAATTCAGGAGCTAAAGCAGTTGTTGAAGGTATTGGTGATCACGGTTGTGAATATATGACAGGTGGAACCGCCGTAATACTTGGTGAAGTTGGAAGAAATTTTGGTGCTGGTATGAGTGGCGGTATCGCTTATGTACTTGACCTTAATGACAATTTTAAAAAGAGGTGTAAAAATGAAGCTCTAAATCTACTCGCAGTAGATGAAGACAAAGATATTGCTGAATTAAAAGAGCTTATTGAGAATCATTATAACGCAACTATGAGTCCTCTGGCTCAACGCATATTAGAGAAATGGGAAACTTACCTTCCTAAATTTGTTAAGGTGTTCCCAGAGGAATATAGACAAGCCTTAATCAGATTAGAAAAAGAACAGCAAGAAATTTTATAATAGTAAGCATGGGAAAGACAACAGGATTTATGGAATTTGAACGTAAGGATGAAACCTATGCACCCGTTCAAGAACGCGTAAAAAACTACAAAGAATTCACACAACCTTTAAAGGAAGCTGATATTCAAAATCAAGGTGCTCGATGCATGGATTGTGGTATTCCATTTTGTCATAGCGGATGTCCGTTGGGTAATTTAATCCCTGACTTTAATGATGCTGTTTATCAAGGTAAATGGCAGAAAGCTGCAGAAATTCTTCATTCAACAAACAATTTTCCTGAATTCACGGGTAGATTATGTCCAGCACCTTGTGAAGAAGCATGTGTTCTCGGAATTAATGAAGACCCTGTGTCCATAGAAAATATTGAAAAAAATATAGTTGAAAAGGCGTTTGAGAATAACTGGATTTCTGCTAAAATTCCAACAAATGCAACAGGCAAAAAAGTAGCTATTGTAGGCTCAGGTCCATCTGGTTTAGCTGCAGCCCAACAACTAAATAGGGCTGGTCATGAAGTAACCGTTTTTGAAAGAGATGAAAAACTTGGTGGCTTGTTACGTTACGGTATTCCAGATTTTAAAATGGAAAAGCACATCATAGACAGAAGAATTAATATTTTAGAAGAAGAAGGCATTCTATTTAAAACCAACACCGAAATAGGTGTGGATATTACCGCCGATAAATTAAAAGAGGAATTTGATGCCATTGTGCTTTGTGGGGGTGCTACAGTAAAAAGAAACCTACCTATTCCTGGAAGTGACTTAAAGGGAGTTGTTCAAGCTATGGACTTTTTACCTCAAAATAATCGAAGAGTTGATGGAATCAAAGAGTTAGGAGAAGAAATCTTAGCCACTAATAAAGATGTTATTGTAATCGGTGGTGGTGATACAGGTTCAGATTGTATCGGAACATCAATTAGACACGGTGCAACATCAGTAACTAATTTCGAAATTATGCCTATGGCTACCAAAGATAGACCAGAGCATCAGCCTTGGCCTTTCTGGCCTATGCGTCTACGCACAAGTACCTCCCATAAAGAGGGTGCCGAAAGATTTTTTAGTATTTCTACGAAAGAATTTATAGGAGATGAAGAAGGTAATCTTAAAGCTCTAAAAACTGTTGAAGTAGAATGGGAAATTAAACAAGGACAAAGACCAGTTTTAAAAGAAGTACCCGGAACTGAAAAAGAATGGAAAACGCAACTTGCCTTATTAGCACTTGGTTTTACCGGCTCTGAAACAACCGTAGCAGAACAATTAGGTCTAGAAATGGATATGAGAACTAATATTAAAGCTTCCGAAGCCAACTATAAGACTAATATACCTGGAGTTTTTGTAGCTGGAGATCAACGCAGAGGACAATCTTTAATTGTTTGGGCTATCTCAGAAGGTAGGCAAGCAGCCCATCATGTAGATACCTTTCTAATGGGGTCTTCAGAATTACCATTAAAAGGCGAAGGTGATCTTCCCAGAGTTTAACTAATAAAATCAATTTTATTACATCAGTGGGCTATTATGTATGTAGTTCACTGATTTTTTTTACACGTAGATTTATACAAATTCATCTAAAGTTGATTAGCTAATTTTTAATAAAAAAAGCCCCTTCATAAACTATGAAGGGGCTTTTGAGGAAGGCGGCGACCTACTCTCCCACCTTGTGTGGCAGTACCATCGGCGCTGATGAGCTTAACTACCCTGTTCGGTATGGGAAGGGGTGGGCCTCATCGCCATGGCCACCTAAAATTTGTACCAAGCTTGTCTTGGTATCTCTCGGTATAAAACCTCGAGCAATATCTTAACATATGGGATGCGCTTTTTGCGCTAAATAAATGAAGGAACTTTTAGTGTCTTACAAATTAAGTAAGGAGCTTGCGAGG
>NZ_JACJUK010000007.1 GCF_014235875.1 Croceivirga lutea
ACAGGGGTAACTATCGCAGCCGATGGAACTTTGAGTGTACCCGCAGGTACCCCAGCCGGAAGCTATGCCGTAGTATATCAAATCTGTGAAAATTTAAATCCGACCAATTGTGATACGGCCACTGCAAGCGTAACGGTAGATGCAGCGGTAATCGATGCAATTGACGATACCACCCCAGCTGACCTAAGTTCAGTAAATGGCTATACAGGCGGTGATGCTGGTGATGTAACTACCAACGATACCTTAAATGGAGTAGCGGTAACCGATTCAGAAATCGCAATAACGGTAACTAATGATGGCGGACTAACAGGCGTAACTATCGCAGCCGACGGCACTTTGAGTGTACCAGCAGGTACCCCAGCCGGAAGCTATGCCGTAGTATATCAAATCTGTGAAAACTTAAATCCAACGAATTGCGATACAGCCACAGCAACCGTAACGGTAGATGCAGCCGTAATCGATGCTGTGGATGATGATTTTACCACGGTAGTGATAAATGAAGTTCAAGGTGGAGCAGCTGGTGATATCACCACTAACGATACTTTAAACGGTGCTGCAGTAGTAGATGCAGAAATTACAATTACTGTACTAGATGAAGGTGGGTTAACCAATGTAACTGTCGATGGAGACGGTATCATTAATGTACCCGCAGGAACTACTCCTGGGGCATACACTGTTACCTATCAAATCTGTGAAAATTTAAATCCGACCAATTGTGATATCGCTACGGTGAACATAGTAGTTGAAGACTGTTTAAGCGAGCCAACAAACGATTGTGATGCTGACGGATTAACCAATGGAGAGGAAGTTTCCTTAGGAACAGACCCTGAAAATCCTGATACTGATGGAGACGGAATTTTAGATGGTGAAGAAGTTAATACAGATAGTACAGACCCTTTAGATGATTGTAGTAATGTAAACGGAATGCCATTAGCGGATTCTGATTGCGATAACGATGGTTTAACCACGGCAGAAGAAAATGCGGCAGGCACAGATATTTACAATCCAGATACTGATGGTGATGGTATTCAAGACGGTCAAGAAGTGGAAGTGGATGGCACTAATCCTTTAGATGACTGTGACAGTGTAAACGGTATGCCCTTAGGAACATCTGACTGTGATATTGATGGATTAACCAATGACGAAGAAGTGCAATTAGATACAGACCCTAACGATCCCGATTCAGACCAAGACGGAATATTAGACGGACAAGAAGTCCTGGATAACACTAATCCGTTAGACGATTGTGACCACATAGGTGGTACTCCATTAGGAACTTCAGATTGTGACGAAGACGGTTTAACCAATGATGAGGAATTATCAGGTATAGATGACCCAAGTACCAATACAAATCCGGATGGAAATATCACAGACCCAGAGAATCCAGATACTGATGGTGATGGTATTAGTGATAGTCAAGAAGCTATAGATGGTACAAATCCGGTTGATGCATGTGATTCTATTGGAGGAACGCCACCAAATGGTGTACGTTGTACCAACCTAGAAATTGTAAGTGATTACATAGTTCCGGGTAGTAGTAATGACAATACCTTTCAAATAAGATATATAGAACAATATCCAGAAAATACGGTTCGTATTTACAATAGATGGGGTGTACTAGTGTTTGAAACACGAGGGTATGATAATGCTGAAAATGCCTTTAGAGGAATCTCTAACGGTAGAACAACCATTGCAGCCACAAATGAACTACCCGTAGGGGTGTATTTCTACATTGTCAATTACACTGATGATGCGGGAGAAGTACAAACCTTAGATGGATACATGTATATCAACAGATAATAAGCTAAACACTACAAAAAAGATTATAAAATGAAACGAGTTTTAATAGTATTGATGTTATTCCTAACTTTTTGGAGTAGTCAGGCTCAACAAGATGCCCAATACACCCAATATATGTATAATACTTTGAGTGTGAATCCGGCCTATGCAGGATCTAGAGGGGTTTTTAGTGTGGCAGGTTTACACCG
This sequence comes from Croceivirga lutea, assembly GCF_014235875.1. Taxonomy (GTDB): domain Bacteria; phylum Bacteroidota; class Bacteroidia; order Flavobacteriales; family Flavobacteriaceae; genus Croceivirga; species Croceivirga lutea. The sequence goes on from NZ_JACJUK010000007.1 coordinate 1,989, forward strand.
TTCACAATGGGTAGGTTTAGATGGTGCGCCAACCACGCAAACCATAAATGTACATTCACCAGTATCAGAGCGTATTGGTTTAGGATTCTCTTTTATCAACGATGAAATAGGAAATGGAACCACTCAAGAATCTAATTTTGATGCTTCTTTTAGTTATACGGTTCCCGCTTCTAGAACCGGAAAACTATCCTTTGGTTTAAAGGCAGGAGGGCATTTATTTAACTTAGATTTCAATAGGTTGCAGAATTTTAATCCTTCAGGCAATACCACACAAGAAACGAATATCGACAATAAGTTTTCTCCCAATTTTGGAGCAGGAGTGTATTATCATACTGAAAAATTTTATGCCGGTATTTCGGTTCCTAATTTTTTAGAAACCAAACATTTTGATAATGATGGTAATAGTTTTTCGGCTAGTGAGCGAATGAATTTTTATTTTATATCCGGAATTGTAACTGATTTAAGTTATGATTGGAAATTTAAGCCAGCCATATTATTTAAAATGGTAAAAGGAGCTCCACTACAGGCCGATTTTTCTGCTAATTTTAGGTATCAAGATAAACTTACCCTTGGAGCTGCTTACCGTTGGAGTGCCGCATGGAGTGCCATGCTAGGTTATCAACTTTCAGACAAGTTAATGTTAGGTTTGGCCTATGATAGAGAAACTACAGAGTTGGGTAGTCAGGCTTTTAATGATGGTTCTTTTGAAGTATTTCTTCGATATGAATTAAAAACACGATACAGAAAAATTATTACCCCAAGATTCTTTTAAAAATGAAGACAATACAATTAAAATATACCTGCATAACTCTAGCTTTACTAACTTTTAGTTATAGTTCTGCACAAAAAAGGAAGGTTAAGAAAGCTAGAGACGATTATCAAGCATATGCTTATCAAGAAGCTATTGGTAAATACGAAGCCATGGCAAAAGATGGGTACACAGATAAAGAAATTTATAGCAACTTGGGTAATGCCAATTATTACAATGCCAATTATGAAGAAGCGGCTAAGTGGTATAAAGAATTACTTGAGGTAACGGAAGAAGTTGATTCAGGATATTTTTATAGATATGCCCAAAGTTTAAAAAGTTTGGGCGAATATGAAGCTTCGGATAAAATGATGGAGCAATTTGCAAAAACTTCATCTAAAGAAAACAGAGTAGCAAAATTTCAAGACAATAAAGATTACTTAAAAGCTATAGAAGCGCAATCTGGTAGGTATACAATTAAGCTTTTGGAAATTAATTCTAAAGTATCTGATTTTGCACCATCTATGTATGGTGAGCAACTGGTATTTTCTAGTGCTAGAGATACTGGTATTGCGGCGCTAAAAGTTCACGAATGGAATAACCAAAGTTTTTTAGACTTATATACTGCCAGTAAGAATGGTGGTGAACGTTTTGGTAGTGTTGAGGAGTTGTCAAAAATACTTAATGCCAATACACATGAGTCTTCAACTGCATTTAGCAAAGATGGTAAAACAATATATTTTACTCGAAACAATTCAGAAACCGGTAGGCGTTTTGCACGTGATGGAAAAGGGGTGAGCAGATTAAAGATTTTTAGAGCAGAATTGGTAAATGGCGCATGGAAGAATATTGTAGAATTACCATTTAATTCTGACAACTACTCAACAGCCCACCCTACCTTAAGCGGAGATGAAAAGAAATTATTTTTTGCCTCAAATCGTCCGGGAACTTTTGGAGAATCAGATATTTATGAAGTTGATATAAATGAAGACGGTAGTTATAGTGAACCAAAAAATTTAGGACCAACAATTAATACAGAGGGTAGAGAAACCTTCCCATTTATTTCAGAGGAAGGCATATTGTATTTTTCTTCTGACGGGCATCCAGGTTTAGGAGGTTTAGATGTTTTTGCAACACCGTTAAATACGGTAAACAACCAAAGCGTTGTTAATTTAGGCAGACCAGTAAATAGTGATGAGGATGACTTTTCATTTGTGCAAAATTCAGCAACCCATCAAGGCTATTTTGCTTCTAACAGACCAGGAGGTGTAGGTAGTGACGATATTTACAGTTTTGTAGAAAATGAACCTTTACGATTTAGATGCGATAAGATGCTACAAGGCATTACCAAAAACAAAGCAGATGGTAGTGTTTTAGCTAATACTCAAGTTAAGTTGTTTGCTACTAATGGAGAAGAAGTAGCTTCTACAGTTTCTGATGCTAATGGCCAGTTTAGTTTAGCTGTTAACTGTTTACAAACACTTACTATGGTAAATGGAGACAAGCAAAATTATGAAAGTGATGCTTTTGAAATGAATTCAGATTTTAGTTTTGATAGCAACACAGTTGTTCTAGAACTAATGCCATTACGAATTGATGCGGTAAGAGAAGAATTGGTTATTGAGCCAATCTATTTTGATTTTGATGAATCTTTCATTCGCTTAGATGCGCAATTAGACATTAAAAAGGTAATTACTTATTTAAACAAATATCCAAATACAAAGTTGGTTATTGAGTCGCACACAGATAGTAGAGCAACAACGCAATACAATCAAAAGCTTTCTGAAAAACGGGCCAAAGAAACTAAAGCATATTTAGTAACAAAGGGAATAGCCGAAAATAGAATGATAGCCAAAGGTTTTGGAGAAAGTAAATTGGTGAATGATTGTAGTGATGGTGTAGCATGTTCAAAAGCAGCACACCAGCTAAACAGGCGTTCAGAATTTAAGATTATTGAAGAATAATCTACAATCACTAAACAAAAAAATCCATACTGAGAAGTATGGATTTTTTTTGTGTAAAAAACTTCAATATTATTTTTTGGAAGATTGTAACAATTGCTGCACAACTTCAGCCGTTTTTTCATTTTTTTCTTTGGCCATTAAAATCTTTGGAGGCCGTTGGCGTAGTTCACAATCCGTAAGAGCACAACGTTCACAAGTAACACCAACATTATACGTTTTTAAGTTAGGGTCATTTAAAAACTTAACTTGTTTTTTAAGAGAATCGTTAACTAATAAACCAAGACTTACACTGCGGTATTCATTAGCTTTAAAAGGGTCTTTAGTAGCTGAAGAAAGTACCAAATAGGTAAGCCCTTCATTGGGGTAATGAGAAAGCTGCACATCTACATGGTGTTCTAAATTTTGCTGTTCAATTTCTTGTAAAACACGTATAGATACCCATTTTCTACAATACTTCTCATTGGTTTCATTACCGTGAGGTGAATGCACATGGGTCAAATGCAATTCTTTAGTAATGTTGTACCAATTGCTGCCTTTTTGAGTGCCAAAACGTAAAAAAAACAGGTTTTCCATTTGATAATCAAACGGTAGAATATTACTTAAACGTTGGTATAAAGTTTCTGGTGAGGCGTTAAATTGAGCTCTTGCCGCTGCTAATATGTGGGTATTAATAGTAGAACCTGCAAAAAACTTATCTATGTACATCTTTAATAATTGCTTTGGAATGATTAAAGCACCAGCAAAATATGAAGCATAAAAATTGTGTAACACTTGGTCAAAGTTTTCAAAAGAAATCCAAGTAAAGGTGTATAACCTATTGGTTAGTTTAAGGTAGTTATAGGCAATTTCTTTAGCATAAATAAAGGTGCGTTGGGCATCATCAACTCTATGCGCAATATGTAAAGTTTTAGAATTTGGTACAAAAACAGAACGTAAATTGTCTAACGCAGTATGTTTTTGCAACTCTTCATTATTGATAGTGTATCCATATTCTTCAATAAGAATTTCTTCGAGTTCTTGAGCAGTTACAGATTTTGACAAGTCAATTTGATAAGCTTCAGCAAAACCTAGAACCGCTTCTTCCAACTCAGGAAAATAGTTGTTATTGGCTTCCTGGTAGGAACGTAATGCGGCCAAATAAAAGCTTTCCTTACCAAAATCGTAATGTTTGGCAATTTCAATTATGGTACTAATAAACGCGTTTACTTTAGTAGGGGCATTGGCAATAATATCAATTAAATCACCCTTTTTAATACCAAAAAGCTCAAGAGGTAATTCTTTTAAAACGTTAGATTGTAACAACTCACCAACTGGAGCCAGATTCTTATCAAGTTTCAAAGAAACTAGACTATCGTAGGGTATTTCAAGCTTGTCTGCTAATAAAACAATCTTATCGGTTTTAGGATATTTTTTTCCTTTTTCAATTTCATTAAGATAAGATTTTGATAAGCCTGTGAGCTTAGATAATCCAAAAAGTGAAAGATTCTTTTTGTTTCTAAGCTGCTTAAGCTTAAGACCAAAAATTAGCTTAATATATTCTTCTTCCATCGTCATAGAACAAAGATACGTTTATCTGCGAAAACGTCATTTTAAGCGAAAATATACAAAAAAGCGAACGTTCGCTTGTTTTTTTGAAAATTGTGTTTTATCCTTGTATCAACAAATTAGAAATGTCATGGAAGAAACACTGATTACCGCAAGAAGCTTGCAGTTTGCAAAAGGGGTTACCAATTATTACCCAGAGTTACTTACAGATGGAGCTCTAAAGTTTTTGATTGCATTACATGAACGATTTAACGAGGCTCGATTAGAACTCGTGAGTAAACGTAACAAAAGACAATTTGAGCTAGATATGGGCAATTTTCCCGTCTTTCCTCCAGAGACATCAGAATTAAGAAATGCCGAATGGCGAGTGGCTGATATTCCAGAAGATTTGTTAGACCGTAGGGTTGAAATTACAGGTCCGGTAGACCGTAAAATGGTGATAAATGCCTTGAATTCAGGAGCCAAAACCTTTATGGCTGATTTTGAGGATAGCAATGCACCCACATGGGCTAATTGTATGGAAGGCCAACAAAACCTTAAAGATGCCAACCTAAGAACCATATCTTATTACGATAACAAGAAAAAGAAAGAATATACGCTAAAAGATAATTTAGCGGTGCTTTTGGTAAGACCCAGAGGGTTACATTTGAACGAACGCCATTTACTTATTAATGGAGAAGAAGCTGCTGGTAGTTTGGTAGATTTTGCTTTGTATGTTTACCATAATACCCAAACCTTATTACGCAGAAATACTGCGCCATACTTTTATTTACCTAAGCTAGAATACTATGTAGAAGCCAGATGGTGGAACCAAGTATTTCAATTTGCAGAAGAATATTTAAGTGTTCCCATTGGAACGTTTAAAGCTACGGTTTTGATAGAAACCATTACGGCGAGTTATCAATTAGATGAGATTATTTTTGAGTTACAAGACCATATTGTAGGTCTTAACTGTGGCCGTTGGGATTATATCTTTTCTTACATAAAAAAGCTAAGAAATCACAAACAATTTATTCTGCCCAATAGAGACCAAGTAGGTATGACAGCCCCATTTATGGATGCGTATTCTAGATTGGTAATTCAGCGTTGTCACAAAAGAGGCATACATGCTATGGGAGGTATGGCTGCACAAATTCCAATTAAAGATAATCCAAAAGCTAATGAAATAGCACTTGAAAAAGTGAGACAAGACAAAGAACGTGAGGTTAAGAATGGACATGATGGTACTTGGGTAGCACATCCGGCGCTCGTACCTATTGCAATGGATGAATTTAACAAGCATATGAAAGGGCCCAACAATCATCACATAACTAGAGCTGATGATACAATTGGTGAAGCTGATTTGTTAGCCACTCCAGAAGGTACCATTACAGAAGAAGGCATTCGAAAAAACATTAATGTGGGTATACTTTACATAGAATCTTGGTTACGAGGCAACGGTTGTGTAGCGCTATATAATCTAATGGAAGATGCAGCTACAGCTGAAATTTCGAGGACACAAATTTGGCAATGGTTAAAGTATACGGTACGGTTAGACGATGGTCGCAAATTTACCCCAGAATTGTACGAACGCATTTTTAAGGAAGAAACCGAAAAACTAACGCATTTAATTGGTGAAGCAAACCTTGTCAATACAGCTTTTACTCGAGCATTTGCTCTATTTGATGAGCTCGTAAAAGCCCGTGAATTTGAAGAGTTTTTAACCACTAAAGCGTATAACGAAGTATAAATTATAAAAAAGAAAAATCCCAAGAAAGTTTGCGCATTCCCTGGGATTCAAATTAAAACTGTAAAAATTAAAATTATGGAAAAAAATCAGAAGATTCAAAATCTAATTACGGACTGGACGGTGAATCCAAGATGGCAAGGAATAGAACGCCCTTACACAGCTGAAGAAGTAATTAGACTTAGAGGGTCCTATGAAATTGAGCATAGTATTGCTCGTTTAGGAGCTGAAAAATTGTGGAAAAAATTAAATAGTCAAGATTTTGTTGCGGGATTAGGAGCTTTAACCGGTAACCAAGCTATCCAAGAAGTAGAAGCAGGTTTAGAGGCTATTTATTTAAGTGGTTGGCAAGTTGCTGCAGATGCCAATTTAGCTGGTGAAATGTACCCAGACCAATCACTTTATCCAGCAAATAGTGTGCCTATGGTTGTAAAAAGAATCAATAATGCGCTTTTACGAGCAGACCAGATACAAACGGTAAATGAGGTCGAAGAAAAAAAGGATTATTTAGTTCCTATAGTAGCTGATGCAGAAGCTGGTTTTGGCGGAAATCTAAATGCTTTTGAGCTCATGAAATCAATGATTGAAAGTGGTGCAGCAGGCGTACATTTTGAGGACCAGTTAAGTTCTGCTAAAAAATGTGGGCACCTAGGGGGTAAGGTTTTGGTACCAACGCAGGAAGCTATCAATAAATTAATAGCAGCGCGTTTAGCCGCAGATGTAATGAATGTACCAACAATCATAATTGCCAGAACAGATGCCGATGCTGCCAATTTACTAACGAGTGATATTGATGAACGAGATCATAAATTTTTAACAGGAGAACGTTCCTCAGAAGGATTTTTTCACGTAAACAATGGTTTGGAGCAGGGTATTGCCAGAGGATTGAGTTATGCGCCATTTGCAGACCTTATTTGGTTAGAAACCTCTAATCCAGATTTAGAGCAAGCCAGAAGATTTGCTGAGGCTATTCACGCGCAATATCCAGGAAAATTGTTGGCCTATAACTGTTCTCCTTCTTTCAATTGGGCGGCCAAATTAAGTGTTGCCGAAATGGAAACCTTCAGAGAAGAATTAGCAGCAATGGGTTACAGGTTTCAATTTATTACCCTGGCTGGTTTTCATGCCTTAAATACAAGCATGTTTGAACTTGCTAAATCGTATAAAGAAAGAGGTATGGCGGGTTATTCAGAATTACAAGAGCGCGAATTTGCGTTACAAGAATTTGGCTTTAAAGCTGTTAAACATCAAGGGTTTGTGGGAACCACGTATTTCGACTCAGTACAAAACATTGTCACTTCTGGTAAAGCAAGTACAATGGCTATGAAAGGAAGTACCGAAACTGCTCAATTCTAGTGTGTATTTTTATTTTTTGCTTAAGCGCCCTCAAACTTGAGGGCGCTTTTTTTGTGGTATTGTTTTGTGTATTAAATAAGTTTTATGAATCCTAATGCATTTATTCTTTACTATCTAAGCGTTTTGGATAAATTTTGATTCTATAAGAGCTAGAAACCGTAGCGCAATAAGAAAAGGTCCAATAGATTTTTTTTACCAAGGATTGCACTTGCTGTACTAGCCTTCTAATCCAATGAAAGTAACACAAAAAGCTACCCTTTAGGTGGCTTTTGAAGTGGAGCCGGAGGGATTGGCTAACGCCTTGCCCGTTGACTCCCATACTGCAAATACAACTACCAATTTTTTTAAAATTGATGTCAAAAAACAATAAAACCCATTCAAGTGAACTTGATGGGTTTATGATGTCATTGCCATAAGGCAGTTGTGAGTGATTGTGGAGCCGGAGACGGCCAAGCTTTAAGAAAAGGTCTAGTAGACCTTTTTAGCGAAGGAGCGAGCTTGTCGCGCTGGCTTTCGAAACCCGATGGCGTAACGAAAAAAAGCTACCTAACGGTAGCTTTTTGAAGTGGAGCCGGAGGGATTCGAACCCTCGTCCAAACAAGCAATAACTGAGCTTTCTACATGCTTAGTTTTAGTTTAATTTTCGACGCACAACCGACCTAAAACAGCCTATTATACGCTTAGCTTCTTAAGTTTAGAATTGTTACCAAAGCACAAACAATTCGGTGTTGACTTTTATGGTGCTCCTAAATTGGTCGCCGTCAACAAGGGCTACCAGGGAACATTCAGCTTTCGCGCCTTGCGCGACTAGGCTTGGACTTACTATAATTCAGTCAATTAAGCAGCTAAAGCGTAGTTAGACTCGCCATTTAAAAGTTTGAGACATTGAATTTACGAGCATCATTCCCATAGCTCGGCATGCTTACACCGCCATTGGTCTCGCTGTCAAAACCGGTCGGCCCCATAATGAGGAAGTACATCTTTGGGTACTCCTCACTTTTTTATCATAGAACTTTAGGGCGTTCCCCCGACTAGTCGGGGTCGGGCTATTGGCAGTCGCTTTTATTTGCATCCTCTTAAAAATTCGGTATGCAAACAAAGAGCTCCAACAATGCCGCTATCCCTAACGCGTAATTTACCCTAGGGTAAAAAAGGATGGCAAAGATATCATTTATCGTTAACTCTGTAAAAAGTTTGCGCACCCTTATGATTCACTTTAAATTCGTCAATAAGTATACCAAAGTCTCATGAAATTCGGAATAATCAAAGAACGTAAGAATCCGCCAGATAAACGCGTAGTATTAAGCCCAAAACTATGCCAAGAAGTCATTAAAAAATTTCCAGAAGCACAAATAATCATAGAACCTTCAGATATTAGAGTATTTAGTGATGATGAATACAGAGAAGCCGGTATAGAAGTTGCTGATAAAATGAAAGAATGTGATGTGCTTTTAGGAGTTAAAGAAGTACCAATAGATGCCTTATTGCCCAATAAAAAATACTTCTTTTTTTCACACACCATAAAAAAACAACCCTATAACAAAAAGTTATTACAGGCCATTCTTAAAAAGAATATTGAACTTTATGACCATGAAGTTATCACCAATAAAGCAGGACAACGTTTAGTAGCATTTGGCCGTTATGCAGGTATAGTTGGAGCCTACAATGGAGTAAGGGCGTATGGCTTAAAATATGAGCTGTTTAAATTGCCTAAAGCAGAACATTTAAAAGACCAAGCCGATTTAATTTCACACTTACAAAAAATAAAACTCCCCAATATTAAAATCTTAGTAACGGGTAAAGGCAGAGTGGGTAACGGTGCTAAAGAAATGTTAGACGCTATGGGTCTTACAAAAGTAAATGTTGGTCAGTATTTATCAGAAGAGTTTAATGCACCGGTTTATTGCCAAATAGATGCCTCTGAATACAACAAACGTAAAGACGGGGTTCGAGGTAATAAAGAAGATTTCTTTGCAAATCCAGAGGAATATAAATCCAATTTCTTTCGATTTGCTAAGGTTACTGATTTTTATATCGCGGGTCATTTTTATGGTGATGGCGCACCTTATTTATATACCCGTGAAGATGCTAAACAACCAGAATTTAAGATTAAGGTGGTAGCTGATATTAGCTGTGATATAGACGGTCCTGTAGCAACTACAATAAAGCCTTCTACAATTGCAGACCCAATTTACGGTTACAATGCGGCCACTGAACAAGAGGTTGACTATAAGCTACCCAATGCCATTGCCGTAATGGCCGTTGATAATTTACCAGCAGAATTGCCAAGAGATGCTAGTAACGGTTTTGGAGTAGCCTTTGTAAAACACGTAATTCCTTCATTTTTTAATGCGGATAAAGATGGTGTGCTACAACGAGCCAAGATGACGAGTAATCACAGTTTAACATCATTATTCGACTACCTATCTGATTATGTAGCAGATTGACTTATTGTCTCAAAATGAGAATTTATTAACAATTTGGTGAACCAAGCCTAACTTTTATTACCTTTTCCATTCTTTTAAGGGAACAAGGTGAAGTTTAATTGGATTTTTAGCCGAAAAGCAACCGTTAGGCAACTCGAACGCTGTGTAGATTTAGAATATCAACTACGCCCAAAGATTATGCGCTTTCTTTTGGAGCACTTTGGTAATGATGAGTGTAGCGAAGACAATTTCTCTTGTTTTCATTTTGATGTTTATGTTGAAACCGAACTTGTTTACATGAACCAAAATACCCCAGATAAATTTTTAACTGTTGCAGAAAACAAATTCGATTTGTTTTTTAATGGGGATAAAAAATACTCTTTAGCATAACTAATCAAAGTCTTATTCAACTTTAATTTCCCAGTCAATAATTGGGTTTTTATCAGGTGCAATAAAAGCTTCAATAGCTTCAAGTTTCAAATCTAGTTTTTTCAATATTTCTAGCGTTTTTACTTTTAAAACAAGTTCTCCTTTTGCAGGTACGGTAAATAAAGGAGATTCACCATAAAAGCTATAATTCATTTTATTTAGAAACTGTAAATCGCTACTAGAATTATTTTTTAGAGTTAAGGCTAGTATTTGAGTCTTACCTTCGTAATGCACATTTTCTATTGTTATGGAAGCTTTAATAAGTGGTTTTAAAAATTCTTCTTTTCCAACAAAAAGAGAATTAAAAACAGCAACCGTTCGACCATTAAATAGTGCCTCTTTTAAACCTTTTTCTGATTTTTCTTTTGCGAACACCAGTGTTATGGGCCTAGAATTACCTTTCTCCGTATAATCCCAATCTATTAAACCATGTATGTCACTTGTACCCATGATAACCAAGTTTTCTTTGAGGGCTAACTCTAAAGATTCTTTATCGTAATAACCAGAATTAATAACTTCTATTCCATGAAGTTCATTATTGGCAACTCTATCTTTGTGAAATTGGCTATAATTTGGGTTACCGGTTGGGGATTGAGCTGACCAATTTGGGTGATTCCAAAAAACAAAAGCACCTTGTTTTTTAGCCTCTACAAATGGTTTTACTGAATCTTTAGGATGTAAGAGCGGATTAGCGTCTTTAATAAATAGTGCATTACTATGCCCCATAGGAGCTCTTCTAGTTATTTCAGAACCATGTACTATTAATAAATCATGGTCTTTAGCCTCTGCAATTGCCAATTCAAATGAACGATTACGGTCAGGATGAGGTATATCAGTTGCATGTGGCTGATACTCTAAATGCTCTGTAAGAGAAATTACGTCTAAACCATCTCGTAATGCTTCATGTACTCTAATTGTTGGCCAAACCTTACCATCAGAAAAAACTGTATGTTGGTGTAGGTCTGTTTTTAAAGTTGTATATCCCGGAATGTTAGGATACAATAATTCACCATTTGAAGTGTGTTTGTGGTTTTGTGCAAAACAGGTAAAAACAAAAAACAGAAATAGAATACTTATATGAGCTTTCATTAGAATTGGTTTTAACAGTATAAAGTTATTTCAATTGTCTTTGTATTTTTAATCACCTACTTTTCTAAATAGTTAAATTATAATATCTTAATTGTTTAAAGGTGAACCCAGCAGAAGAATACATATTAAATCAGCCCGAACCTTATAGGAGTATGCTACTACATGTTAAGGCGGTAATAGAAAGTGTGATTCCGGATGTAGCTATGAAATACAAATGGCGAATACCTTGTTTTTATGCTGGTAAAAAACCTATTTGTTACCTAAATGCTTCACATAAAGGTTCATTTGTAGATGTGGCCTTTTGGAATTCAGCTCACCTTACCAAGCATTTGGAACATATGTATACAGAAAAACGAAAGGTAGTAAAATCACTTCGTTATTCTTCACTTGAAGCAATTGATGATGGTATACTTTCAGAAGTACTCCAAGAAGCTTATTCTAGAAAAGATGACAGTTTTTATACTAAAAACTAAAACGTATTCACAACAGCTCTAAGTTCTACCAACTGCGTTAACAGGTTTTCTAATAAGCTTAAATCGAGCATATTTGCCCCATCACTTTTTGCATTTGCGGGATCAAAATGAGTTTCCATAAATAAACCATCTACGCCAGCAGCAATTCCTGCTTTAGCCATAGTACCAATTAAAGCTGGTCTACCACCTGTTACTCCAGAAGATTGATTGGGCTGTTGTAAAGAATGGGTAACATCTAGTACTACTGGTGCGTATTGTTTCATAGTAGGTACGCCTCTAAAATCAACAATCATGTCTTGATAGCCAAACATGGTACCACGCTCCGTAATTAAAACTTGTTCGTTATCATTATCGGTAACCTTTGTAACTGCGTGTTTCATGCTTTCAGGACTCATAAATTGCCCTTTTTTGAGGTTGACTACTTTACCTGTTTCTGCAGCGGCTACAACCAAATCTGTCTGACGTACTAAAAAAGCGGGTATTTGTAATACATCTACATATTCTGCAGCTAATTGCGCATCAGAAATTTCATGAATATCTGTTATAGTGGGTACTTCAAAATTTTCAGACACTTTCTTTAAGATTTTTAGTGCTTTTTCATCTCCAATTCCGGTAAATGAATCTATACGGCTACGATTCGCTTTTTTAAAACTGCCTTTAAATATGTAAGGTATTTTTAATTTGTTGGTCACCTCTACGATGTGTTCTGCAATACGCATGGCCATATCTTCACCTTCAATGGCACATGGACCAGATAGTAAAAAGAAATTATTAGAATTGGTATGTTTTAGCTGCGGAACTAATGCAAGATTCATAGGAACAAATTTTTACAAAGATACTTTTTCCCTAAAATTTTATTAATCAGTATCTAAACTAAAAAAGTGACATTTAAATTGGGTGAAAATCTAACTAATGACTAAAATACTACCAATAGTTTTAAGCTTATTTTGTCTTCAACTATGTCTTGCCCAATTTAGTTTTGAAGAAAAAGGCAAAAAACCAAAACAGGTTGAGGCAGCGCAACTAACCTTTAATTTGCTTATGCCTGGAGTTGACTTTGAGCTGGGTCTATTTAAGAATCAGACCGTAAGTGGAGGCTTGGGTTTCGGTTTAGCAACATATAACGAAGGCTATTTGTTTGGAGGTGCGGTAAATACTAGGTATCGGTATTATCATAATTTCAAAAGAAGAATTCAAATGGATAAAGAAATTGCCGGAAATTCTGGCAATTACTTTGCTGCTGCGCAGGCCATTTACTTTTCGCAATTACGTGTGCTTACCAATATAGATGGGCCTAACGACTTTAATATCGGATTTTACGGTTTTGTGTACGGCTTACAGCGAACCACAGAAAAAGGATTTAAAATAAACGCAGAATTAGGGGCCGGTTATTACAGGGGTGATGGCGTGCCTTCTGGTGTAGGACCTATGTTCTCTTTTAAGTTTGGATGGGTGCCCACTAAACGAAAATCAAAATCTGTTTACTGGAAAGAAGATTAACCTCTCGTTAATTATTTAGTGTAGGGTGCGTTATCCAAAAAAAAGGATGTAATTTTGCCCGCTTATTATCAGAAGATGCAGAAAATCAAGAACATTGCTATTATAGCGCACGTTGACCACGGTAAAACTACGCTGGTTGACAAGATTATGTACCATTGCCAGTTATTTCGTGAAAACGAGAATAAAGGCGATTTGATTTTAGATAACAATGACCTAGAGCGTGAGCGCGGAATTACCATTGTTTCTAAAAATGTTTCTGTGGTTTATAAAGACACAAAAATTAACATTATAGATACCCCTGGTCACGCCGATTTTGGTGGTGAAGTTGAGCGTGTTTTAAACATGGCAGATGGGGTTTTATTATTGGTAGATGCTTTTGAAGGCCCAATGCCGCAAACGCGTTTTGTTCTACAAAAAGCAATTGACTTAGGTTTAAAACCCTGTGTGGTTGTAAATAAAGTAGATAAAGAAAACTGTGACCCAGAAGGTGTGCATGAAAAAGTGTTCGATTTAATGTTTGAGTTGGGTGCAGAAGAATGGCAATTAGATTTTCCAACAGTTTATGGTTCAGCAAAGAACGGTTGGATGAGTGAAGATTGGCAAAACCCATCAGAAGATATTTCTCCACTGTTAGACATGGTCTTGGAGCATATACCTGAATTTAAACCTACAGAAGGTAATACCCAAATGTTAATTACCTCTTTAGATTTTAGTTCGTTTACAGGTCGTATTGCCATAGGTCGTTTGCAAAGAGGTAGCTTAAAAGAAGGGCAGCAAGTTACGTTAGTAAAGCGTGATGGTTCTACTATGAAATCTAGAATAAAAGAAGTTTATGTTTTTGATGGTTTAGGACGAAAAAAGGTAGAAACCGTACAAACTGGTGACATCTGTGCACTAGTGGGTATGGATGGTTTTGATATTGGTGATACTGTTGCTGATTTAGAAAATCCGGAAGCGTTAAAAACTATTGCTATAGATGAACCAACAATGAGTATGTTATTTACCATTAACGATAGTCCGTTTTTTGGTAAAGATGGAAAGTTTGTTACCTCTCGTCATATAAAAGAACGTTTAGAAAAAGAGCTAGAAAAAAACTTGGCACTACGTGTTGAAGAAACCAATAGTGCCGATAAGTTTATGGTATTTGGTCGTGGCGTTTTACATTTATCTGTATTAATTGAAACCATGCGTAGAGAAGGCTACGAATTACAAATTGGTCAGCCGCAGGTAATCATCAAAGAAATAGATGGTGTAAAATGTGAGCCAGTTGAACAATTAACTATTGATTTACCAGAAGAAGTTTCAGGTAAGGCAGTTGAAATGGTTTCTAAAAGAAAAGGAGACATGGTTAGTATGGAAGCTAAGGGCTCTAGAATGCTGTGTGAATTTATAATTCCTTCTAGAGGTATCATAGGTTTGCGTAACCAATTATTAACTGCAACTGCAGGTGAAGCCATTATGGCACATCGCTTTTTAGAGTATCAACCTTATAAAGGGGAGATTGCAGGTAGAATTAATGGCTCTTTAGTGTCTATGGAAAATGGTACCGCAATACCCTATTCTATTGATAAGTTACAAGAAAGAGGAAAGTTTTTTATAGACCCAGGAGAAGATATCTATGAGGGGCAGGTTATTGGAGAAAATTCACGTCAAGATGATATGACGATTAATGTAACCAAAACTAAAAAGCTTTCTAACGTGCGCTCGGCAGGTGCAGATGACAAAGCTAAAATTGTACCAGCAATTAAATTCTCTTTAGAAGAGGCTTTAGAATATATTCAAAAAGATGAATTGGTTGAGGTCACCCCTAATCATATAAGGTTACGTAAGATTCACCTTAAAGAGGTAGATAGAAAACGTAATAAAGATGCATAATACTAAAAACCCGGTTTTAAACCGGGTTTTTTATTCCTAATTTTTTAGAGATTTAAAGTTGTAGATGTCCGTGGTGTTTTTCATGTAAACAAGCCACAGCAGGTCCAATAATTCCTGCATGATTCATTAGTTCTGCTTTTAATACTTTGGTGTCAATGGTAATACGGTGTTCAAATTGATTCCATTTTTTAGAAATTCCACCACCTACAATCATTAAGTCTGGATTCACTAATAATTCAACAATACTTAAAAATTTGTTGAATCTTTTACCCCATTTGTCATAGGATAAATCTTCATTTTCTTTTGCTCTTGATGAGGCCCAATCTTCAATTTTTGAATACTTTTTGTAGGGTATTTGACCCAGCTCAAAATTAGGAAGTAGCTTACCATTATAAAAAGCACCACTACCTAAACCCGTACCTACGGTAATAAAAAGTACAAAACCTTCTTTACCTTTTCCTATACCATAATTCATAGAAGCATAGCCTGCAGCATCGGCATCGTTAAGTACTGTAAATTCATGACCGGTTGCTTTCGTAAAAAGTTCATCGATATTTACACCAACCCAACTTTTATGTAAATTTCCTGGAGACGTACAAACACCATTTTTTACAATGGTAGGAAAACCGCATCCAACAGGGCCATCATATTCAAAATGGTCAACAATTTTTTTGATGACCTTACTCATATCTTCTGGTTTTTTGGACGAAGGTGTGGGTACCCTAAATCGCTCTGTTAACATTTCGCCAGTTTCGGCATTAACCAAAGCGCCTTTCATTCCTGAGCCGCCTATATCAATTCCAAGAAGATTCATAAATATGATGTTTTAAACAAATTAAGTAAAAAATAAGGAGGTAGTTTAGTAGCGAATGATTGGCTTATACTTTAGTTATCAACGTAATTAAATAGCTTTTTGTATAACCTCAAACATTTTACTGTTGTCACATTTAATAGTTTTATGCGGAAATTTTAGAATTAAAGCGTAATCATGTGTAGCCATAATTATAGTTCTACCACTCTCATTAATTTCTTGCAACACCTTCATTACTTCTACACTGGTTTGTGGGTCAAGATTTCCTGTGGGCTCATCTGCTAAGATTAATTCGGGGTCGTTTAATAATGCTCTTGCAATGGCTATACGTTGTTGTTCACCACCAGACAATTCGTGAGGGTATTTAAAGCCCTTGGTTTTCATAGCTACCTTATCTAAAACCTCTTCTATTTTAGCATCCATCTTAGAGTCATCTTTCCACCCCGTAGCTTTTAATACAAACTTTAGGTTGTTATTTATGTTTCGGTCTGGTAGTAGTTTAAAATCTTGAAAAACAATACCTAGTTTTCTACGTAAAAATGGAATTTTACTTTCTTCCAATTTTTTTAAATCGAAATCAACAACATTTCC
This sequence comes from Croceivirga lutea, assembly GCF_014235875.1. GTDB lineage: Bacteria > Bacteroidota > Bacteroidia > Flavobacteriales > Flavobacteriaceae > Croceivirga > Croceivirga lutea. Next base: position 18,522 of record NZ_JACJUK010000007.1, read on the forward strand.
CTCACCTTCGCGCAGCGGTAAATCGCCATAAAGAGTCTTCATAAAACTACTTTTACCCGTCCCGGTTTTACCAATGATGTAAACAAATTCTCCTTTTTTAACCTGTAAAGTAACATTGCTTAAAACCAAATTATCATCTTGGTAAATAGCGGCATCTTGTAGTTTGACAATGGTCTCTGGCATGTATTGTTTTTTTAGCAGTTCTATATTTCTATCTTCAAATGACAAAAATTAGAGAACAAGACTTGTTTTTAAGAATATTTATAAAACTTTGTGCTATTCAAAAATACTAAGTAAACAGCAATCAAAACCATAAAAACACATAGGTATTCTATCAATTGTGCATACTTTGGCGCGAATTTTGACGTTATGAATTTGAATTTGGAGAAACTTCTACTCAACTTTAAAACATGAATACTGATAAAGATGCGGTTTAAGCGTTGCTTAAAATTGCTGAATTCATATTTATAATCAAATTCAAGCCATCAAAGAACAACAAGAGAACACATGAAAATAAGCAACACTATAACTATTATAGTAGGTTTGGTATGTACCCTTGGTTTTTCTCAAGAAACTCAAGTATATAACCATTCAAATAAAGCGTACCAAGATGCTTTAGCCTTATATAATAATCAACAATACCAGGCAGCACAATCTTTGTTTGATAAGGTAGGGTCAGAAACTACAGACTACGAAACTCAAGCTAATAGTGCCTACTTTTCTGCAAATGCAGCCATACGTTTAGGGCAACGTGGCGCAGATAAGCAAATGGAAGATTTTGTAGAACGCTACCCAACTTCTACTAAACGCAATTCTGCTTTTATGGATGTTGGTGATTATTATTTTGAAACCGGTAAATACCCCTACGCTTTAAAGTGGTACAAAAAAGTTGACCAATCTGGTATGTCTAGAAAAGACATGGAGCGTTTTAATTTTAATAGTGGCTATGCGTATTATCAATCTAACAGGCCAGATGAAGCAGAACGCTATTTAAGACGGGTAGAGAGTTCGCAGGAATATGGTTCTCAAGCAAAATATTATTTGGGTTTTATTGCCTATGAGCAAGATGATTACAATACTGCCAGTCAAAGTTTTGACGAGATAACAGACCCAAAAATTTTGGAGGAAAAAATGGCGTATTATCAGGCAGACCTCAATTTTAAATCAGGAAACTTTGAGAAAGCTATTGAAATGGCCCAACAACAAATGGAAAAGTCTGATCGTAGAGAGCAATCAGAACTCAACAAAATCATTGGTGAGAGTTATTTTAACCTTGAACAATACCAAGAAGCCATACCGTACCTTCAAAAATACAGGGGTAAAAAAGGTAGGTTTAGTAATACTGATTTTTATTTATTGGGATACAGTTTTTACAAGCTGGGTGATTATGAAAGTGCCATTGGACAGTTTAATAAAATTATAGATGGTAACAACAGTGTGGCGCAAAACGCCTATTATCATCTTGCAGAGTGTTATCTAAAACTAGACAAAAAGCCAGAGGCTTTAAATGCGTTTAGAAATGCTTCGCAAATGAATTTTAGTGAAGAAATTGAAAAAGACGCTTGGTTAAATTATGCCCGTTTAAGCTATGAAATAGGTAATGCCTATGAGCCTGTACCCCAGGTAATGAGTACTTATTTAGAAAAGTATCCAAAAGATGAGCACCAAGAAGAAATTCAAAATTTATTAGTTGATTCCTACATCACTTCTAAAAATTTTGAAGGTGCTATGGAATTGCTAGAAAAAAATTCAAGTTATGCGAGTGCAGAAGTCTATCAAAAAGTTGCCTATTACAGAGGAGTAGAACTTTTTATAAATACCAATTATGAGGAGGCTTTAGTAGCGTTTTCTAAATCTTTAAAAAAATCAGAAAATCCTGTTTACACAGCTAAAGCAAACTATTGGAATGCAGAATCTGCTTTTCGTTTAAATAGATTTGAAGCAGCGCTTAAAGGTTACAATGCTTTTAAAAACAATAGTGTAGCATCGCAAACAGAAGAATATCAAAATCTAGATTACAATTTAGGGTATTGCTATTTTAAACTTAAAGATTACCCTAATGCAGCTACCAATTTTAAGAAAGTAACAAACTCAGTTTCTGCAACACAAGAAATTGTTGCCGACAGTTATATGCGTTTGGCGGATAGTTATTTTGTTACCAGTAGCTATAAAAATGCGATAGCAGCTTACGAAAGGGCATCGACTTTGAATGGTCCAGAACGTGATTATGCAGCATTTCAAAAAGCAATAAGCCAAGGTTTTTTAGGTAATAACGAACAAAAGATTGTTGGTTTAAATGAGTTTATAAGCAGGTATAAAAAATCATCTTATAGAGATGATGCTTTATTTGAATTGGCCAATACGTATGTAAAAGCAGATAACGCAGCTAGAGGAATTCAGATTTATGACCAGTTAATTAAGGAGTATAGCACTAGTAAATTTTCGCCACGGGCATTATTGCGTCAAGGTCTTGTGCATTATAATGAAAACAGGGGAGAAGCTGCACTTAGAAAATTCAAGGGTGTAGTAAGTAAATATCCAAATACACCCGAAGCAAAACAAGCTGTTGGCCAAGCAAAACTGGTTTATGTTGATTTAGGTAGGGTAAGTGAATATGCGGACTGGGCGAGAACTTTGGATTTTGTTGAGGTTACTGATGCTGAATTAGAAACAGCAAGTTATGAAGCCGCTGATAGAAAGTATATAGAAGGTAATTCAGATGCTGCAATAAGGGGTTATGAAGATTATCTAAGACAATTCCCTAATGGGATGCAAGCCTTAGAGGCAAATTTTAATTTAGCGCAACTGTATTTTGCTAAAGGCGATAAAGATAAAGCCTTAGCCAAGTTCAAAATTGTAGCAGATAGCGCAGCAGGAGAATATACAGAACAGGCCTTGACAAGAGTGAGTGAAATTTACGTGAGTAAATCTGATTACAGAAATGCAATGCCATATTTAAAAAAGCTAGAAGCCGTTTCTGAGATTTCTCAAAACAAAACCTTTGCACTTGCCAATTTAATGAAGGGGTATTACGAGCAAAAAGACTATCAAAACACTCTTGCTTATGCAGACAAAGTGTTGGCTGTTTCAGGTATTGATAATAGAATTAAAAGTGATGCCCAAATTATGGTGGCGAGGTCGGCCATTGCAACAGGTAATGAGCAATTAGCAGAAACAGCATTTGCTGAGGTAAAAAGTATAGCTACAGGAGAAACTGCGGCTGAAGCTTGGTATTACGATGCGTATTTTAAAAATAAGAATGGTGATTATGAAGCTTCCAATACTTCCGTTCAAAGACTAGCAAAAGATTATGCATCTTATAAAAAGTGGGGCGGAAAAGGTTTAGTAATCATGGCTAAAAACTTTTATGCCTTAGATGATGCTTTTCAAGCTACCTATATTTTAGAAAGTGTGTTAGAGAATTTCGCTGAATTTCCTGAGATAACAGCTGAAGCTGAGGCAGAACTCACGGTTATAAAAACAAGAGAATCCCAAACAAATTCATCAATCGAGACCAATTAATTGCAACGCGTAGAACATGAAAAAATTAATCATCACCACTATATTTTCGAGCCTTTTTTGTTTGGGTTTTTCCCAAGAAACAGATGATATTGGCACTGAAACGGTAACGGTTGTAAAGCCATATTCCCCTACCGTTTCAGATGCCTTTAAAATTAAAACTGCACCCAGTTTAAACGATTCTATTGTGCTCCAAAAAAAACCAATTACCTACAGTATATTTTCTGTGCCAGTAGCGTCAACCTTTACCCCTGCAAAAGGCAAGGCGGCTAAAGTGGAAAAAACACCACCACCAACATTGTATAATTCTTATGCTTCGGTTGGTCTAGGAAATTTTAATAATGCTTTGGTAGATTTTTATACCAGTAGAGAATTTAATAGAGGTGAAGATTTATTGGATGTGGGGTTAAGTCATTTTTCGTCTAGAGGAGATATCAACACCACACCTCTAGAGACTAATTTTTATGACACCAAATTGGATGTTTCTTATGTTAAAAAAGACAGGGACTGGGATTGGGGTGCATCAATAAGCCTACAACATCAATTGTATAATTGGTATGGTCTCGAAAGTTTTGTGTTTACTCAAGAACAAGTTGATGCTATAGACGAAACTCAAAATTATTTAATGGGGCAGGCTAAGGCACAATTGAATCTAGAAGACTCATTTTTTAAGGGAAGTGAGTTGCTGTTTAGACGTTTTCAAGATGATTTTGATTCTGGAGAAAACAGAGTTGTTCTGACACCTAAGTTTGAATTTCCGATTACGAATGAATGGGTAAATTTAGCTGTTAAATTAGATTATGTTGGGGGTAAATTTGGTGCTAATAGTTTAAATGAAACTACTAATACAGGAGCGTTTAATTACGGTCATTTTCAGGCTGGGGCAAGTCCAAGTTTACTGGTTTTAAGAGACGATTTAACGCTTAATCTTGGTGCAAATTTTGTTTACGGAATGGATATTGAAAACAGCAGTGGTAGTTTTTATATCTATCCCGCAATAACCGCATCATATAGATTGGTTGACGAAACCGTTATTGCGTATGGAGGTTTAGAAGGCGATTTAAAACAAAACTCGTATTTCGATTTGGTGGAGGGTAATCCTTATGTATCACCAACTTTACAGATACAACCAACAGACCAACAATATATTGGGTATGCTGGTATTAAGGGGCAATTATTAACAAACCTTGGTTATAATGTAAAAGCATCGTACACCGCAGAAAATAGACTACCACTTTTTCTATTAAATCCTAGAAATGAAGTTAGAGCAGAAGAAGGTTATGCAAATGGTAATTCATTTCAGGTATTTTACGATGATGTAAGAACTTTAGGGTTGTTTGCTGAACTAAATGTAGATGTCAATAGAAATTTCACCGTTGGTCTTAATGCAGAAGTATACAACTATTCTACAGAGACTGATAATCCGGCATGGAATCTTCCGAATATTAAATCATCACTATTTTTAGACTACCAAATAACCAAACAATGGTATGCGGGAGCTAATTTGTTTTATGTAGGTGAAAGAGAAGATTTAGTGGCTACCGCCGTAGCGGAAACGCCAGCTAACGAATTTCCATCAGAGATTGTTACCCTTGATGGTTTTTTTGATGCCAATGCCCATTTAGGGTATCGATTTAATGACCAACTTTCTATTTATGCTCGAGCGAGTAATTTGGCAAATACCAATTATGAACGTTGGCGAAACTTCAGAGTTCAAGGTTTTCAAGTATTAGCAGGTCTTTCTTATAAATTTGATTTCTAAGATTTTCTATAAACTTAGAAGAGAAAACAACAAAGGTTTTTAAAATATGTAATTTAGAACTGCATGAAAGTAGTTCTACAATTAGTCATTTTCTTTAGTTCAATAGTGGTTTGGTCTCAGAACTTAGTAAAGAATCCGAGTTTTGAAGACTATTTAGATTGCCCAAATGACCTTGGAACATTTGCAAAGCACGTAAATTTTTGGAGTACTCCCAGCGGTGGAACATCAGATTATTTTAATAAGTGTAGTACCGTTATGGGTGCACCACAAAACTTCAATGGAGAACAAGAACCAGTAGACGGCAATGCCTATGCAGGTATTTACTTTATTGCACCAGCAGACTATCGAGAATATTTACAGGCAGAATTGCATTATCAATTAGAAGAAAATCAAGAATACAACCTCTCATTTTACATAAGTTTAGCAGAGGGGTCTGATTTTGCAATCAAGGACTTTGGAGTGGTTTTAAGTGAAGAAAAACTTGATTTAAAAACTAAAAAAAACCTTTCTAAAGGCGAATTATTTCGTGCCAAAAAGAAATTTCAAGAATTTGAAATACATGAAAATGAGTTTCATAAAAACCGAAGCAATTGGATAAAATTAGAAACTACATTTATTGCTTCAGGTTTTGAAAATTACCTCATTTTGGGAAATCTTAGAAATAACAAAACAACTCGTAAAGAACAAGCCAAAAGAAAACAATACAAAAAAGGTGCGTACTATTATATAGACTTGGTTGAGCTTAAAAATGCAGAAAACTCAACTTCTGTTATTCATAAGTTTAAAAAAGATTCTGTTTATACTTTTAAAAACATCCATTTTGATTTTGACAAGTTTATACTAACCAAAGAGGCCAAGGTAGAATTAAATGGCTTGTATAAAACGCTTATTGCAAAACCAGATTTTACATTGGAAATTCATGCGCATACAGACGATTATGGTACCGAGGATTACAATCAAAAATTATCTGGTCAACGGGCTAAAGCTATAGAAAGTTATTTTTTGCAAAGGGCTATTCCAAAAACCCGAATTGCAACCTTTGGTCACGGAAGCTCCAAACCGTTAAAACCAAATTCATCAGAAGAAAATAGGCAATTAAATAGAAGGGCAGAATTTACTTTACGTCAAACAAAAATTGAGAACTAAAGCGTTTTATTTAGCAAATATTTGGTTCTTTGTTGAAATAACTGGGTGTAAAAAAGCTTAGGTTTAATTAGTTTAAAATCTAAAAAACCCGTTCCGTTTTCTAGAATTTCGTCCAAATTTAACTCGTAACTTAATGCAATGTCTCCTGTATTTCCTGCATTAAGCACATAAAAAGTTTCAGTACTATAGCCTTTTGAGGCAATCTCAATTTTCCAATAAAAATCTTTATCGCTTTCCAATTCAAAATTACCTTCGTAATCAGAATAGGCTATATTTTCAGAATTGCTAAGTGTAATAGATGCCATTAATATGGGAAAGCCCATATCGTCTACAATACGGCCCTTAACATGGTGCTGGGCATAACTAAAAAGTGAAGTTATTACCAAAATAGGTAGTAGGTAAATCTTCATGGTTAACTTGATTTGGGACTTTTAGAACGGTATTCAACTACTGTTATTGCTGGTTTTTAGGCATTTTCGACAAGCGGTTAAAATCGGCAATTTTACTTGTGTTTACCACATATTTTATGGCGCTCACAACAAATACATACACTTTGTATAAGTTATTAAAAAGCTGAGCGTTAGCATTTTAATCAACAAATCTTACGCCTATGTTTCAAAAAACTACGCTACCTACCCTCATATTTAGTTTTTTTGCTTTTGGTTTATCTGCCCAAGACTTGATATTAAATCCGAGTTTTGAACAGTATACAACTTGTCCAAAGCAAGGAGTTAACATTTCTAATTTTGTAGAAGATGTAAGTCAGCCAACGTCAAGTTCCGCTGATTACTTTCATAAATGTGGAACTGGCAATTATGCTATACCTAACAATTTTATGGGAAATCAAGAACCTGCAGAAGGTTCTGCATACGCAGGCCTTTATTATTATGCATTAAATGATTATCGTGAATATCTTCAATTACAAACTGCTCAAACTTTAGAAGAAGGTATTCCTTATAAGATAAAATTTAAGGTAAATTTAGCGGATAACGCTACCATTTCTTCTAGTAAGTTATCGATAATGCTTTTGAATAATAAAGCACGTATACCCAATAGTGTGGTGTTGTCTCCATCTCGTTTAGATTTGGTTGAAGGCATGCAGTTTCAAGAAGTTGCCTTAACAGCTGATAATACCTTAGCTAATAAAGATGGTTGGGTTACCGTAACGGGTGAGTTCACCTCTAAAGGTTATGAGAACTATTTGGTTTTCGGAAATTTTAAACCCAATAAAGATTCAGACATCTTAAGCAAAAAAGAAATAGAGAATAGCGACTTTTCTTACTACTTTGTTGATGACTTTTCACTAGAAGCTTTACCAAGAGTAAATTTTGAAAAAGATAAAATTTATGTTTTAGAGCGTAATCCTTTTGAACCAAAGGGTTTTGAAATGGATGAAGAGGCTATTGCGAGCGTAAAAAAGATATTTAAGTATTTAAAAGATAATGCCGAAGTACAAATGAAGATAACTGGGCATTCAGATAATTCAGGTACCCCAGAATACAATCAATTTGTTTCTTCACTTAGAGCAAGAGCCGTAGCCTTATATCTTAAAAAAATGGGCATTGATGAAAGCCGAATTGTTTGGGAAGGAATGGGTTCTAAAAAACCATTACGTAACGGTAAAATAAAAGAAAATAAGTTAGATGATAGAAGAGTTGAATTCGTGATGACAACTTTTGAAGATTAGTATAAAAACCTCTTTTTAATGCGTATTTTTGGGTAAAACCAAGCGCAAATGAAAAATTTAATATTACCCCTAGTGCTGCTTGTGTTAGGGGTTTCTTGTAACCCTAAACAAGAAGTTGACTATATAGTTCATAATGCCAATATTTATACGGTAGATTCCACCTTTTCAAAAGCATGTTGTATAGCGGTAAAAAATGGTGAAATTGTTGGTGTAGGAGCAAATGCAGACCTTTTTGAAGATTTTAAAAGTGATAGTCTGGTTGATGCCTTAGGTAAAACAATTGTACCAGGACTAATAGATGCACATTGTCATTTTTATGGCTTGGGACTAAATCAGCAAGTGGTTGATTTGGTAGGAACACAAAGTTTTGATGAGGTGTTAGACCGTGTTCAAAGTTTTTATGATAACAATCCTAGTTTGACCGTGGTACAAGGTCGGGGTTGGGACCAAAATGATTGGGCCGTTAAAGAGTTTCCTACCAATTTAGAACTCAACAAAATGTTTGCCAATATTCCGGTTGTTTTGGAGCGCGTTGATGGCCATGCGTATTTGGTAAATAATGCAGCCTTAAATTTGGCTGGTATTGATAAGACTACTGTTGTCGTAGGGGGTAAAATAATTCGAGAAAATAGTGGTCATGCCACTGGGGTATTGGTAGATGCACCAATGGCATTAGTAGATGCGGTGTTACCCAAACCAAGTAAAGAAATTCAAATTCAAGCCTTAAAAGAAGCTCAAGAAATCTGTTTTGATTATGGATTAACAACAGTAAATGATGCAGGATTAAACAAAGATGTAATTGAGCTTATCGACAGTCTGCAACAAGTAGGAGATTTAAAAATTAAGGTATACGCTATGGTTAGCAATACCAAAGCGAATTTGGATTACTATTTAGACAAAGGTATAGTTAAAACTAATCGATTAAATGTTCGTTCAGTTAAGGTGTATGGTGATGGAGCTTTAGGAAGCAGAGGTGCTGCGTTAAAAGAAGAATATTCTGACCATGAAGGCCATTTTGGAGCAATGATTACTCCAGCCGATAAAATGGAAAGTTTAGCAGCGCGTATTGCGGCAACTGACTATCAAATGAATACTCACGCCATTGGAGACTCTGCTAATATTGTTGCATTAAGGGCTTATGAAAAAGCTTTGGAAGGTAAAAAGGATAGACGTTGGAAAATTGAACATGCTCAAGTATTAACAGAAAACGATTTTGATTATTTTGAAAAAGGAGTAATACCTTCTATTCAGCCTACCCATGCCACTAGTGATATGTACTGGGCAGAAGACAGATTAGGTACTCGTGTTAAAGGCGCCTATGCTTACAAAACACTATTAGATAAGGCGGGTATTGTTGCTTTAGGTACAGACTTTCCTGTAGAAAGGGTAAGTCCGTTTCTAACGTTTTATGCCGCGGTAGCAAGACAAGATTTAGAAAAATTTCCGGCAGGAGGTTTTCAAATGAAAGATGCCTTAAGTAGAGAAGAAACCTTAAAGGGTATGACAATTTGGGCGGCTTATTCTAATTTTGAAGAAAATGAAAAGGGTAGTATCGAAGTAGGTAAAAAAGCAGACTTTACGGTATTGAGTCATGATATTATGACCGTTTCTACAGATAGTATTCCGTTGATTAAAGCAGAACAGGTTTTTGTTGAAGGTGAACGTGTAAAATAAAAAAAGCCTCTTCTGAGGCTTTTTTTTATTTTATGTTATTAGGTAATTAGAAAGACATTGGTAAACTTACGCGTGTTGTACCCCAACCCATATGCATGGTGCCCTCATCATCAAAAGTAATTGAAAATACTTCTAAGCTTTCATCAGCTGTTGAAGCAGCAGCAGATACTCTGGCTACATCAGCAGCACTGTCATAAGAATACGCTCCCCATTGGTTTAAATTTGAATTTAAAATAACTGTCCATTCGTTTTCACCAGGAATAGTGAATAATGAATACGTTCCGGCTGCTACTTTTTTGCCGCCAACAGTTGCATCTTTATAAAAAGTAATCTCAACAGCTTCGTTGGCACCAGTTCTCCAAACTTTACCTTCTGGAGCTAAATCAGAAACCGCTCTATCTTTTAGTTGTGGTCTGCTGTAAATTACACGTACCATTTTATCAGATACATTGTACTTAACAGGGTAAGCAGCAATATCTGCCGGACTTTTATCGATATCTCTAAACTCTTGTGCAGAGCCAACAGTTGCAAAAGCAACTAAAACTATTAAACTTAATACTAGTTTTTTCATGAATATTTTATTTGGTGAATCGTCAAAACTAAAATCAATACACTTTGTATGCCTTAAATTGAAGTTAAATTTTCAACTTCCATTTTAATTTAAATTAATTTTTTTATGCTAGTAGTACTTACATAAATATTAAAATAATTAAAAATAAGTTTTAATTAGTAATCATTAAAGTGATTTATGTTTTATATATGTTATTATAAAATCATTTTTGTCATCTAATTTGAAATTAAATACTTGAAATATGTGTGGAATTGTATGCGCATTTGATTTAAAGCAAAGTTCAGATAGTCTAAGACCACAGTTGTTAGAGATGTCTAAAAAAGTACGTCACCGCGGACCAGATTGGAGCGGTATTTACGCAGACGACAAAGCAATCTTAGCTCATGAACGTTTAGCCATTGTAGACCCAGCATCTGGTAAGCAGCCATTATTTAGTCCTGACGGTAAACTAATTCTAGCTGCAAATGGTGAAATCTATAATCACAGAGAACTTCGCAAGCAATTTGAAGGCAATTATGAGTTTCAAACACAATCAGATTGTGAAGTAATTTTGGCTTTATATCAAAAGAAAGGTGTTGATTTTGTAGATGATTTAAACGGCATTTTTGGTTTTGCAATTTATGATACTGTAACAGATGAGTATTTTATTGCAAGAGACCATATGGGTATTATTCCTTTATATATTGGGTGGGATAAAAACGGAACCTTTTACGTAGCCTCTGAGCTTAAAGCTTTAGAAGGCACCTGCACAAAAATTGAATTGTTTCCTCCAGGTCACTATATGCATAGTTCAACAGGTGAATTTGTAAGATGGTATCAGCGAGATTGGATGGAGTATGATAATGTAAAAGATAACGAGACAAGCATAGAAGATTTGCATGATGCATTGGCAGATGCCGTACACCGCCAGTTAATGTCAGATGTGCCTTATGGTGTATTGTTGTCAGGAGGTTTAGATTCATCGGTTACTTCGGCTTTAGCTAAAAAGTATGCACAAAAACGTATAGAGTCAGACGACCAAAGTGATGCTTGGTGGCCACAACTACATTCTTTTTCGGTAGGATTAGAAGGCTCACCAGATTTAGCTGCAGCGCAAAAAGTAGCCGACCATATTGGTACCGTACATCATGAAATTAAATTTACCATCCAAGAAGGCTTAGATGCTATCAAAGATGTAATTTATCAATTAGAAACCTATGATATTACCACCATTCGTGCCAGTACGCCTATGTATTTAATGGCAAGAGTTATCAAATCTATGGGTATAAAAATGGTGCTTTCTGGTGAAGGAGCAGATGAATTATTTGGCGGCTACTTGTATTTTCATAAGGCACCAAACGATAAAGAATTTCACGAAGAAACCGTACGTAAATTAAGCAAACTGCATATGTACGACTGTTTAAGAGCTAACAAGTCTTTAGCAGCTTGGGGTATAGAGGGTAGAGTGCCATTTTTAGATAAAGAATTTATGGATGTTGCCATGCGTTTGAATCCTAAAGATAAAATGATTGTTAAAGGTGAACGTATGGAAAAATGGGTAGTGCGTAAAGCTTTTGAAAAATACCTTCCAGAAAGCGTAGCATGGAGACAGAAAGAGCAGTTTTCAGATGGAGTTGGCTACAGCTGGATAGATACGTTAAAAGAGTTGGTAGAAGCAGAAATTAGTGATGAGCAACTGGCAAATGCCCACTTTAAATTTCCAATTCAAACCCCAACTTCTAAAGAAGAATACTATTACCGTTCTATTTTTGAAGAGCATTTTCCTTCAGATGCAGCTGCATTAAGCGTTCCACAAGAAGCCTCTGTAGCTTGTAGTACACAAATAGCCTTAGAATGGGATGAAGCCTTTAAAAACATGAACGACCCTTCTGGTAGAGCGGTGGCAAATGTTCACGAAGATGCTTATGTAAAATAATTAGAATATATCTAGTTGTAAGGCCTTGTTTCAATCTATTTGAAGCAAGGTTTTCTTGTTTTAAAAGGTATTTAAGTCAACATTAAGAAATCGTTGATAAAACAGCTATTTTTTGTTAATAACTTAACAGCTTCAATTATTGCTTAACGGGCATAACCACTGGCTTTTTCGTATATTTGTGAGATTTCTAAATCATAGAAAAACCTAGCTATAAAATTATGAGCGAAGAGACAAAAAAAGGACAATATTCTGCGGATAGTATTCAGGCCTTAGAAGGTATGGAACACGTAAGAATGCGTCCTTCCATGTATATTGGAGATGTTGGCACAAGAGGCTTACATCACTTAGTATATGAAGTTGTAGATAACTCTATTGATGAGGCCATGGGTGGGCATTGTGATACCATTCATGTTACTATAAACGAAGATAACTCCATTACTGTTGAAGATAATGGTAGAGGTATCCCAGTTGATTTACACAAGAAAGAAGGGGTTTCTGCCCTTGAAGTGGTGATGACCAAAATTGGTGCAGGGGGTAAGTTTGATAAAGACTCCTACAAAGTATCTGGTGGTCTTCATGGGGTTGGTGTATCTTGTGTTAACGCCTTATCAAATCACTTAAAAGCAACTGTACATAGAAATGGTAAAGTTTGGGAGCAAGAGTATGAAAAAGGAAAATCACTTTATCCTGTAAAGAGTGTTGGTGAAACCGACAAAACAGGTACCATAGTAACCTTTGTTCCAGATGATACCATCTTTACGCAAACAACAGAATATAATTACGAAACCTTGTCTAATCGTATGCGTGAGCTTTCCTATTTAAATAGGGGTATTACAATTACCATGACAGACAAGCGTAATAAAGATGAAAAAGGAGAATTCATAAACGAGACCTTTCATTCAGAAGAAGGGTTAAAAGAATTTATTCGTTTTCTAGATGGAACAAGAGACCCGCTTATTCAGACAGTAATTGCAATGGAAGGCGAAAAGAATGGAATTCCAGTAGAAGTTGCGATGATTTACAATACTGGTTTTTCAGAGAATTTACACTCATACGTAAATAATATTAATACTCATGAAGGGGGCACCCACCTCTCTGGTTTTAGAAGAGGTTTAACTTCTACTTTAAAAAAGTATGCTGATGCTTCTGGTTTATTAGATAAATTAAAGTTTGAAATTTCTGGAGATGATTTCCGGGAAGGATTAACCGCTATTGTATCTGTAAAAGTTGCTGAGCCACAGTTTGAAGGTCAAACAAAAACCAAACTAGGTAACCGCGAGGTGACTAGTGCGGTAAGTCAGGCAGTTTCTGAAATGCTAACAGATTATCTAGAAGAGCATCCAGATGACGCTAAGCAAATAGTAGAAAAAGTAAAATTAGCAGCTCAAGCGCGCCATGCGGCAGCTAAGGCTCGTGAAATGGTACAGCGTAAAAACCCTATGACGGGTGGCGGCTTGCCAGGTAAGCTTTCAGATTGTTCTGACCAAGACCCAGAAAATTGCGAATTATTCCTAGTAGAGGGTGACTCTGCAGGGGGTACGGCTAAAATGGGTAGAGATAGAAATTTTCAAGCCATTTTACCATTACGTGGTAAAATTTTAAATGTTGAGAAAGCAATGCAACATAAGGTTTTTGAAAACGAAGAAATCAGAAACATGTATACAGCGCTTGGGGTAACTATTGGTACAGAAGAAGATAGTAAAGCCTTGAATCTTGATAAATTGCGTTACCATAAAATTGTGATTATGTGTGATGCCGATGTAGATGGTAGCCACATTGAAACTTTGATTCTAACCTTCTTTTTCCGTTATATGAGAGAGCTAATAGAGTCTGGTCATATTTTTATTGCAACGCCTCCGCTGTATTTGGTTAAAAAGGGTAGTAAAAAACGTTATGCTTGGAATGATCAAGAGCGAGATGAAATCGTGGAATCAATGGGAGGTTCAGGTGTAGGCATACAACGTTATAAAGGTTTGGGTGAAATGAACGCCGAACAATTGTGGGATACTACAATGAATCCTGAGTTTAGAACATTGCGCCAGGTAACTATTGAAAATGCCACAGAAACAGACCGTATTTTCTCTATGTTAATGGGTGATGAAGTACCACCTAGACGAGAATTTATTGAGAAAAACGCTGTTTATGCAAATATTGATGTATAGATTACAGCTTCATCACAACAAAAACCCCAACGGAAACGTTGGGGTTTTTAGTTTAAAGAAAATTTCAACCAATGAAAAGAGTAATCTTATTAATCGCCTTGTTCTCATTCGCAATGACCAAGGCACAAGATTTAAACCAATTATTAGTATCAGGATTAAATGATGCAGAGCGATTCGCTAATGATTATATGGCGCCAGTAACAGAAGCAGGTATCTACAGCATATCAAATGGCTGGTATAACAGTGGTAAGTCTAAACCCCTTGCTGGTTTTGAAGTTTCTATTATAGGTAACATTACGGGCTTTAAAAACAAAGAAGACAAAAAAGCTTTTGAATTAAATACCGCAGATTACGAGAATATTCAATTTGTGGATGGTAGCACTTCTAAAATGGTATCGACTGGTTTAGGAGATATTGAAGGTGTGCGTGTTTTCGTAGAAGATGAAAACGGACTAGTTAGAGAAGAGTTCGAACTTCCTTCAGGGTTGGCCTCTGAGAATTTTAATTTTGTGCCCTCAGGTTTTGTGCAAGCTAGTGTTGGATTGATAAAAGGTTTAGAAGTAAAAGCACGCTTTTTGCCTAAATTAAATTTTGACGACAGTGCAGAAATTGGTTTGTTCGGAGCCGGTTTACAATATGAGTTCACAGAATTGCTGCCGGCTGATAAGGTGTTGCCAATAGCAGTTTCTGGCTTGGTAGGCTATACCAACTTATCTGGTACGTACGATTTTACAGATGCTAGCGGAATTGAAGGTGAAAACCAACGTATTGATGCTTCGATTAAAACTTGGGCTTTTAATGCTGTGGTATCAACTAAACTGCCGGTTATAAATTTTTATGGCGGTATGGGGTATATTACAGGCAATTCTGAAACAGATATTTTAGGAACTTACAGAGTAACTTCAGGTCCTTTTCAAACCACCTACGAAGACCCTTTTACAGTGTCTAATGATGTAAGTGGAGTAACGGCAAACTTTGGTTTTAAATTAAAACTAGGTTTCTTTAGAATTCACGGTGACTATAACTTGGCAGAATTTAGCACAGCAACCCTAGGAGTTAATTTTGGGTTTAGATAAATACTCAATGAGTTTTAAATTACAAAATCCACTGCCCTGGCAGTGGATTTTTTTTTGGGGAACACAGGTTGTGTTTAGTGGTTTACCTTATTGCAAAAGTAGAACCGTCTAATTTGACCAATTTTTCGGTTTCTGTCTTTTTTAGCGTGAACACTTCATCAGCTAAATCAATTTCTCCGCGATACGATAAGGTGTAGGTTTCATCAGCATTAATACTCCAATCAAAATCATGATAAAAAACAAGTTCATTATTTTCATAGATATGGTATCTACCTAAATAAAGGTCGTTAAAAATCCATTCTTGAAATTTTGTCACTTTTTCCTTTTGGGTCTCACTTGAAATAATTTCAGTTTTTGTCCAAACTCCTAAAATGGGGTCGTCAGCAATGTCAATTGTATCACATGTACAAAAAATAATTAGTGCAAGTGCTACCTTAAAAAATGTAATAGCACGCATAGGTTAAGTATGTAAGATTTGGACTACAAAAATATAGTATATTCAAAAATTAACCGACTAAAAGCTATTTTAATCGATAAAATACATAAGGCTTTACATTTTTATGTAGTAAACATTCTTTTTTAAGAAGTAAAGAAAAAGCTGAAGCATCAGCCAAAGCGGAGAAATTTGGGTATTAAAAAACCCAAATCATTTAAAGATTTGGGTGTAAAAAATAAGTTAGGTTTTAAATTATCTTCTGGCATATACTGAGCCACCAGGTTGTGTAGACAACAGTTCTATGCCGTTGTTGTCGTCATAAATTACCGTAGCATCGTTTTTATCAATACCTGGGTAAGTAATGTAGTACATGTCATCTTCAATACTCCAACTAAAATCAGTAATAATGATAGCACTACCATCTTCAAAACGGTGATATCTACCTAAGTAAACATCATTAAATATCCATTCTTCGGTAACGTTAACTTCTGATTTATTTGAAGTAGAAATAGTTTGAGATTTGGTCCACGTACCCAAAATGGGGTCGTTATTTTCAGGAACTTTGGAGCAGTTGCTAATCACCAATAGCATGGTGAGTGCAACCAACGAGAATAGTTTTCTTGCGGTACGCATAGGTTAAAGTATGATTTGGGACTATACTAACGTAGATTTAACCTCTTGTATTTTATACTTTTCGATGAAAGGTAGTTTTAGAATGAAATCTTCGCTAAGTGGCTCATTTCTTTAACATTTCTTCATTTTTAAACTGATATTTGACAGTTTAGAATCCTCTTAAAATCCTTACTTTTGAGCGTTTTTAACAAATAAAATTAATATAGATATGAAAGTTACCGTTGTTGGAGCTGGTGCCGTAGGGGCAAGCTGCGCAGAGTATATTGCAATAAAAGATTTTGCTTCTGAAGTTGTTTTGCTAGATATTAAAGAAGGTTATGCAGAAGGTAAGGCTATGGACTTAATGCAGACTGCCTCTTTAAATGGTTTTGACACTAAAATTACAGGTAGTACCAACGATTATGCAAAAACAGCAAACAGTGATATTGCGGTAATTACTTCTGGTATTCCACGTAAACCAGGTATGACACGTGAAGAGTTAATTGGTATTAACGCTGGTATTGTAAAAACAGTATCTAAGAGTTTATTGGAGCATTCGCCAAATGCAATCATTATTGTGGTTAGTAATCCAATGGATACCATGACATATTTAGTGCATAAAACCACAGGCTTACCTAAAAATAGAATCATTGGTATGGGCGGTGCATTGGACAGTGCACGTTTTAAATACCGTTTAGCAGAGGCTCTTGAGGCTCCAATTTCTGATGTAGATGGTATGGTAATTGGCGGACATAGTGATAAAGGTATGGTGCCTTTAATTGGTCATGCAACTAGAAATAGTGTGAAAGTTTCAGAGTTTTTAACTAACGACCAAATGGATTATGTGGTACAAGAAACAAAAGTAGGCGGCGCAACGCTTACCAAATTATTAGGAACTAGTGCTTGGTATGCCCCTGGTGCAGCAGTATCAGGATTAGTGCAGGCAATTGCTTGTGACCAAAAGAAAATGTTCCCATGTTCTTCAATGTTAGAAGGAGAATACGGTTTAAATGATATTTGTATTGGAGTTCCAGTAATATTAGGTAAAAATGGAATTGAAAAGATTGTAGAAATAGAACTTTCAGATGCTGAAAAGGCTAAAATGCAAGAATCAGCTGAAGGTGTGTCTAAAACAAACACCTTATTAGAACTATAATAAGACATGAAATTAAGCGGAATTTTGAATTAAAATCGGCTTTAAAAATTCTTTAAAAATTAAATAACCTTAGGAATAATTCCTGAGGTTATTTGTTTTCAGCAAGTTGCAATAAATTAACTATTCCAAAATTTGTATTGTTGAATCTAATGGGAAATGATATATTTGCACGCTGTTTACAAAACTTCTAAAAACTGACAACCCATGCAAAATAAGGGACTTATAAGACTTTTCGCCATTCTATTTGGTTTGGTGAGCATCTATCAGTTGTCCTATACTTTCATTTCTGGTAAGATAGAGAAAGATGCAGAGAACTTTGCAAAGACTGAAATTACTGAAGCTGAAGATGATTATGTAGCTAAGCGCGAAGCCTTAGAAGCTAAGTATTTAGACTCTGTTGCAGATAACCCTGTTTTAGGATATACTAGCTATGCAGATGCTAAAACTAAAGAATTAAATAAAGGTTTAGACCTTAAAGGCGGAATTAACGTAACCCTTCAAATATCTGTAAAAGATATTCTTAAAGGTTTAGCAAACAATACGCGCAACGCAGTATTTAATAAAGCATTAGCGGATGCTGATGACGCCTCTAAA
Organism: Croceivirga lutea; assembly: GCF_014235875.1. GTDB lineage: Bacteria > Bacteroidota > Bacteroidia > Flavobacteriales > Flavobacteriaceae > Croceivirga > Croceivirga lutea. The sequence continues at coordinate 36,832 of NZ_JACJUK010000007.1, forward strand.
AATAGTGATGCTACCTATTTAGAGCTTTTCTTTGATGCTTTTGAAGCCATTAAAGGAGATACCAAACTGGCATCACCTGAAATTTTCGCAAATAAAGGTTTGAGTGATGAAATCAACTTTCAAATGTCTGATGATGAGGTAAAACCAATCATCCGTAGAAAAATTGATGAATCTATTGTTTCGGCTTTTGAAGTGCTACGAGAGCGTATTGATGGTTTTGGGGTAACACAACCCAATATTCAGAGAGAAGGTAATTCTGGTAGAATATTAGTGGAATTACCAGGTGCTAAAGATATTTCTAGAGCTCAGGAATTACTTTCGAGCACAGCTCAGTTAGAGTTCTGGGAAACCTATGAACAAAGTAATGCAAGTATTGGTCAGTTTTTTGTTACTGCAGACCAACGGTTAGCAGAAATTATTACGCCTGATGAGGAGGAAACAGAAGAGGATTTATCAGCCCAAGAAGCAGAGATAGATTCTTTACTTTCAGATGTAGCAGAAGATTCTTTAGATATTGCAAGTAGCAATCCATTATTAAGCAAATTAATTCCGTCAAATCCTGGTAGTCATGCAATTGCAAGAGTAGCTATTTCTGATACTGCAGAGGTAGGTTCTTATTTAAGAATGCCAGAAGTTAGAAGATTACTTCCTGCAGATGTTCAATTTGTAAAATTTGCATGGGAACGCCCACCAGCAAACTCAGAAGTAGCTGAACTATACGCTTTAAAATCTAACAGAGAAAACAAACCAAGAATCAGTGGAGATGTAGTCTCTGACGCACAAGATACTTTTGACCAGTTTAACAAGCCAGCGGTTAGTATGACCATGAATACACGTGGCGCTAAAGAATGGGAAAAATTAACTGGTGATGCCTATACCAATCAAACAGGTATTGCTATTGTTTTAGATAATAAGGTTTACACGGCCCCTGGTGTTTCTACAGGGCCAATATCTGGCGGACGTTCAGAAATAACAGGAACGTTTACAGTTAATGAAACAAAAGATATTGCTAACGTTTTAAGAGCTGGTAAATTACCGGCCTCTGCTGAAATTATTCAGTCAGAAGTTGTTGGGCCATCTTTAGGCCAAGAAGCAATTGATAGTGGGTTTATGTCGTTCTTAATCGCCATGGCATTCGTATTAATATGGATGATTTTCTACTACGGCAAGGCAGGTATTTTTGCAGATATCGCTCTTATCTTCAACATTTTATTAATTTTTGGTGTACTTACTAGTTTAGGTGCGGTTCTAACTTTACCAGGTATTGCTGGTATTGTACTAACTATAGGTATGTCTGTTGATGCTAACGTACTTATTTTTGAGCGTATTAAAGAAGAATTAGCTAAAGGTAAAGGTAAAGCACAGGCAATAGCAGATGGTTTTAGCAACGCTTTGTCTTCAATTTTAGATGCCAATATTACTACCGGTCTTACTGCGATTATACTTTTTGTATTTGGTTCAGGACCAATTAAAGGTTTTGCCACTACTTTATTAATAGGTATAGTTACTTCTTTGTTTACGGCAATTTTTGTTACCCGTTTAATGATAGAAGCTTACACTGCTAAAAAAGGTAGAGAACTTTTATTTTCAACCCCTGCAACAAGAAAGCTGTTTACAGGAATAAATATAGATTTCTTGAGTAAGCGTAAAATAGCATACATTATTTCAGGGTTACTTATTGCAGTAAGTTTATTTTCATTATTCTCAAACGGATTACAACAAGGTGTAGATTTTATTGGAGGTCGTTCGTATCAAATTCGTTTTGAAGGAGCCGTGAATCCTTCAGAAATAGCATCTGAATTAAATGATGTTTTTGGTAGCGGTACCAATGTTAAAACTTTTGGTGAAGCCAATCAGATAAAGGTAACTACACCATACAAGGTAGACGTAGAAGGTATAGAAGTTGATAACGAGATTCAAAATAAGCTTTATACTTCGTTACAAAAATATTTGCCAGATGGAACATCATTTGAAGATTTTACAGTTGGCGCATCAGAGAAATCTATAGGAATTCTGCAGTCAACTAAAGTAGGCCCAACTATTGCTGATGATATTAAACAAAACGCATATTGGGCAATACTAGGTTCACTTGCAGTTGTGTTCTTATACATCTTATTACGTTTTAGAAAATGGCAGTTCTCTTTAGGCGCGGTTACAGCGGTAGCGCATGATGTTTTAATTGTACTAGGTATATTCTCTTTAACAAGTGCAATAATGCCATTTAATATGGAAATTGACCAAGCATTTATTGCTGCTATTCTAACAGTAATAGGGTATTCTTTAAATGATACTGTGGTTGTTTTTGACCGTATTAGAGAAGTGGTTGGACTCAAGGGTTGGAGTGCTGGTAATAATGTAAATGAGGCACTTAATAGTACTTTGAGTAGAACATTAAATACCTCTTTAACTACCTTAATTGTATTATTGGCTATCTTCATTTTTGGTGGAGAATCGTTAAGAGGATTTATGTTTGCTATGATTATTGGTGTTATTGTGGGTACGTACTCTTCGGTATTTATAGCAACACCAGTTATGTACGATTCGTTAAAAAAATCAATATCCTCAGGTAAACAAAATTAATTTCCCAATAGAATTGGGTTACTAATTCAGACGAAAAAGCCACTCAATTTGAGTGGCTTTTTTTATCTGCTAATTTTGATACAAACTTTTGAGTAATAAAAACTACTAGAAAACCAGTATTTTTTTTCGTTTGTTTCATGGTGTGTAAGAATAGTGATTCTTTTGAGGAAGAACTAAAACCTAAACACTATGAAATCTTTTTTCAAGCCATTAACTTTTTTAATAGTAATCCTTCTAATTGGTTGCGAGCAATCCACAATTGAAGATGAAACCTTATCAGAGGAAGACGCCATTGTAGGGCAATGGAATCTAGTACAAATAGATGATACTGATGTATCTGATTTGGATTGCTACAATGATTCTTACATTGAATCAGATGGACAAAACATAACTTTTTACATTCTCGATTTAAATGAAGATGGTAGCTGCACAGAAATTTTGGTAGGTACTGAAACTTTAACCATAGAAGAAGGATTTTATTACATAGGAGATGAAGCAATGGATTTTACCATAACAGGCAATACCCTTGCCTGGCGTGTGAATGCAACAGCAACATTACTATTTAGAAAGTAAGCTTAAGATTGAAGATTAAGTGTAACCAAAATATCATTGTTATATTAGGTCTTTGGCTCATAAAACATAACGTTTTGAACTTGAAGACCTTTTTTGTATTTACCGTATTCTTCTTAGTTACTAATTGTTATGCACAGGTAAATTATCAGCCGCAAGTGGATAGTTTACAACGGTTTTTAAAAGAAAATCCAGATAGTTATTTGGCAAAGTATGAAATCGCCGAAATTCTCAAAGACAATGATTCTACTACAGCGCTAAGATATGTTAACACTGGACTAGTTGAAGCTAAAAATAGTAAGGACGCCTATGGAATTGGTAAAGGTTTGTTTTTGCTCGGTAATTTCTATTCAGACTATGGTTTTCCTTTTAAAGGTGAACAGTATTATAGAAAAGCAGATACGGTAGTTTCTGAGCTAATTAAATCTGATTCTTCTCCAGAAAACTTAAAGCTTTGGGTCCGAAACACTTTTAATATAGGTGTGGTTAGGTCTTACCAAGGTTATAATGAGGATATTTATTATATCAACAAAATAACTCCCACAGCTGAAAAAATTGGGTTTTACGAGATTATAGCAAAGGCAAATACCAATATTGCAATTGGCTTTTTTAACAACGGTCAATTGAAAAAGGCATTTAATTATTTTGTTTTAGGTGGAGAACAACACCTTAAGGCAGAAGACTATAAAAGTCTAACAATAAACAAATTAATATTTGCTTCTTGTCTAATTCAGATGGATTCTATTGATAGTGCAAAAGAAAAATTAGATTTTATTGCTCCGGTGGTAGACTCATTAGCACAAGATGATAAGAAACAATTATACCATACCATTTTAGCCGAGTACCACGTTAAAAAGTCTAATTATGATGAGGCTGTTGATAATCTGGAACGGGCACTACAATTTTTAGAAAATAGCCCCGTACAGCAAAATAAAATGCCTTTGTTTATGACTTTTATAAAGGTATATCGAGCTAATAAAAACTATAAAAAGGGACTCGAATATGCTCAGATAAGTCTAGACTTGGCTAAGTACTATCAGAATAAAATTATAGAGGCTGAACTGTATAAAGAGATGTCTTTTTTTTATTCAAAACTTAATAATGAAAGTAAGGCATTCGAGAATTTAGCCAATTATGTGGCCATTTCAGATAGTTTAAATATTCCCGAGTTAGAGAGAGAAATTATTCGGTTAGAAACAGAATATCAATCAGAGAAAAAGGAACGCGAAATATTGGAGCTTACCAATCAAAATAATGATGTAGAACTGCAATTAACCAAAAAGCGTTCTCAAAACTATGTGCTCTGGTCTATTTCTTTAGGGTTATTCTTTTTAGCTGGCATAGCTTATTTAGGATATAGAAATATTAAAAAAAGAGAGCAATTAAAAGTTGCAGAGTTGAACAAGCTTCAGTATGAGCAAGATTCAAAGGTGTATAACGCCATGTTAGAAGGGCAAGAGAATGAACGTAAAAGGCTTGCCATTGATTTACATGATGGTTTAGCGGGTAGGCTTTCTGCAACGCGCATACGTTTAGAAAAGTTGGCTCAAAAGTCAGATTCTAAAACAGGCACTAAAGGTTTTAAAGAAGCGGTAGATAATATTGATGATTCGCTTTCAGAATTGAGAAATATAGCAATGAACTTAATGCCCGAAACTTTATTTAGATACGGACTTAAAAATGCTATAGAAGATTATTGTTCAAGTATCGGTAAAGCGGCAAAAAACACCAAATTTATTCTTCAATTTTACGATTCTGGTGAAGATTTATCGCAGAAAACTAGTTTAACCATTTATAGAATTTTTCAAGAATTAATAAATAACGCAGTAAAACATTCTGAGGCTACAGAGGTATTAGTGCAGTATTTGGTTGAAGATGGTAAAATAAGTATTACTGTTGAAGATAATGGTAAAGGATTTTCAGAACAAGAGAGCACTAAAAATGGTAGAATGGGATTAAATAATTTAAAAACTAGAGTAGCCTATTTAAATGGAGAAATAGATTTTGTTTCATCTCCTAATGAGGGCACTACAGCCCATATCGTAATTAATATTTAGTATGGCATTAAGTAACATTAAAATACGTGTGGTAATTGTTGATGACCACCCTTTAGTTATAGAAGGACTAAAATCGCTATTAAAAGGACATAAGGATATTAAGGTAGAAGCATGTTGTACAACAGGTAATGAAGCGCTAGAGTTTTTAAAACAACATCAAGCAGACATTGTTTTGTTAGATATTAATTTACCAGATGTAAGTGGAACAGAAATTTGTAAGGTAATTGCGAATGAATACGAAAATACATTTGTTATTGGCTTAAGTACATATGGGGAACGTAGCATTATAAATCAAATGATTTCTAATGGTGCCAAAGGTTACTTACTTAAAAATGTAACGGAATCAGAATTGGTAGAGGCTATTTCAAAGGTATATAGAGGACATTATTATTATGGCATTGAAATTCAAAAAGCTATGGCGAATACCATTTTTCATACCATGGGTAATACCCCAAGGTTAACTAAAAGAGAAAAGCAAATTTTAAAGTTAATTGTGTCTGGAAAAACCACTAATAAAATTGCAGATGAACTATTTATTAGTCCGTTAACCGTAGAAACTCATCGGAGAAATTTAATGAAAAAAATGGATGCTTCTAACACTGCTTCATTAGTTAAAATTGCCATTGAGAAGGTTTTGGTTTAGCGTTACACAAATAGATTTAGTATATGAATTAAGGGGGCTTTTGCCTCCTTTTTTAATTTATGGTATTTTGGTTTTTAAGTAAAAAAACTACTGGTTTTCCAGTATTTTAAGCATGATTTTTCAAAGAAAGTATTTTAATAAAGTTCTTAGCAGTATTAAATAACTATTTGACCATGAAAAATTTATTTAAAGTACTGTTATTAGTATGTTTAACTACGTTAAGTGTAACTGCGCAAACCGTTAGTATAGGGCCTAAAGTTGGTCTTAATTTGGCTAATTATTCTGGAGCGGTAACAAATGATAGAAGTCTAGCTGGTATTCAGGCTGGGGGTCTAGTTGAGATTCAGCTGATAGATTTAGTAAGTATTCAACCCGAACTTTTATTCTCTGTACAAGGAGCATCCTTTGAAAATGTAAAAGATGTATATAATTATGTAAATCTACCTATTATGGGTAAGATTTATCCAATTGAAGGCTTGTATGGTGAAATTGGCCCACAAATTGGTTTTTTACTATCGGCTAACGAAAAGGCAATTGATAACACAAACAGAGCACAGTTTACACAACAAATAAAAACTGTTGATTTTGGTCTTAATTTTGGGGCAGGTTACAAGTTACCAGACTTAGGCTTAGCATTTGGTTTACGATACTATGCAGGGTTAAGTAATTTTCCGAGGAACAATTCACGTATTAAACACGGTATCTTTCAACTATATACCAGCTGGGCATTTGAGTTGTAAACCACATTCACTTATTAATTTAAATTCGATTAAGAGGGTAAAAAACCCTCTTTTTATTTTTTAACCACACCTAAAGAGCCATGATCAGTAGGGATTAACTCAAAATACTGTTTGGGTCGCAAGCCTATTTCAGTTCTATGCGATACATAAATAATAGCTGTATCACTTTTCTTTGAATACGCATTAATTAGACTAATAAAGTGCCAAGCAGCGTTGTCATCTAAACCTACAGTAGGCTCATCTAAAATTAAAAGAGGTGGATGTTTAATCATGGCTCTGGCAGTCATTAAAAGTCGTTTTTGACCTAGACTTAACTGATGAAAGTAATAGTCTTTTTTACTTTCTAATCCCAAAACTTTAAGCCACTCTATGCTCTTTGCTTTTTCTATTTCTGAAGGAATTTTATAAAGACCAACAGAATCATGTAAACCAGAAATTAGCATATGTTTAAGTGTATGATAGCCTTTAAACCTATCTACCATAGCTGGGGTAAAGTAACCAATGTATTTTTTTAAATCCCAAACACTTTCTCCACTGCCTTTTTTCTGGCCAAAAAGAGTTAAGTCTTGGCCATAACCTTTGTGGCTATCACCTGTAATTAAGTTTAAAATTGTGCTTTTACCGCTGCCGTTGGGACCTTTTAATTGCCAAAAATCACCTTTATTGATTATCCAATTAATATGATTTAAAACCCTTTTGTTTTCAAAGCTTACGTTGATGTTTTTTAGTTTAATTAACGGATTTTCAGTAATAGGAAAAGGTTTTAAGGGTAGCGGTATGGTAGTTATTACCTTACTTTTTTTTTGAAGATGACTTAGCAAAACTGCCTTAGATTCAAACGTATGTAGTTCATTATTTTCAAATACAAAATAGTCTTTGGTAGATGTTAATAGGTCATCTATTCTATTTACTATTTGAATGCAGTCAACTTTTGTAGTTAGTATTTCAAACTCCCTTTTAAGTGCCGCTTGGGTTTCTACATCCAAATTATCAAAAGGATTTACAAATACAAAACCCTTAACTTTTGAATCTAAAAGATGATTTAATAGCGCTTTTTTTCGTTCTCCACTACTCATAGTTTTAAGCGCTTGAGAACTGTTTTTTGTTAAGACTTTGATGTCGTGTAATTCTTCTTCATCAATATATTTAGCAATTTCATTTTCAGAAAATATACCCCATCCTTTTTTATCAAGTACATTTAAAATGGCGTGTTTTCCTTTAAAGATTTCATCAACAAAGGTGTCAGTTTTTAAATGGTTTGGAATAAGGATGCCGAAATTCATCCAAAAGGGTTAATTCGTTTTTTTAAAAGCTATAGAATCACCTACCTCTAAAAGCCACTTTTCTGCTAGTCCGGCATTTACTTCTAAAACATATTGAATAGGAACTTGAGAAGATAAACCAGTTTCATTAAACGGTTGGGCATTTTCTTGAAAACTAGCAATTCTCCAGTTTTCATCAATAAAAATAATATCCAGCGGAATTTGGGTGTTTTTCATGTAAAAAGAGTGCATTCTAACATCATCAAATAGAAAAATCATCCCGTTTTTTTCGGCCATAGAAGAGCGGTACATTAACCCTGTTTGCGTTTCATAATCTGTAGCGGCAACCTCAACATCTAGCTTAACCAATAACGAGTCTGCTTTAAAAATTTGAACTTCACCCTCTTTTGTAAAGGCAATTTCTTCTGTTTTGATGGCTTGCGTAGCTTTTTCTTTGCATGCTAAAGCCAGTAGCGTTAGCAAAACAACGATAACATATTTTCTCATTATGCTGCTTTTTTTGTGGGTCTAAACATTAGATATAATCCTACGATAACAAATGGTATGCTCAACCATTGACCTGTAGTAAAAGTACCCCATGCATCTTCAAAACCACCTTGACTCTTTTTGTAAAATTCTAAGAAAAACCGAATTGGTCCCCACATTGTTGCTAACCAAAACCCAAATAAAAATCCTTCTTTATTTTTTAGGTTGGTTTTCCAATACATCCAATAATACATAATAACAAATATGATAAGATAGCCTATAGCTTCATACAATTGAACAGGATGCCTATAGGGTATTGCTTCAAGATAATTAGCAAACTCTGGATTAGTTTCTAGGGCTTTGTAAGCGGCGCTTGCCGTTTTTTCTTTAGTGATAGACATGGCTTTATAGGCTGGCATATCATCAGAATCTCTAACAAATTTGGTAGCTAAGAAAAACGCTTTGTCGACCACTTTGCCGTTAATTTCGGAGTTGAAAAAATTACCCAATCTAACGAATGCCCCTCCAATAGAACAAGTAATTGCTACGCGGTCTAATAACCAAAGTACACTTATGTCTTTGTATTTGCGAGAGAACAACCATAGACCAATAATACCTGCAATAGCAGCACCATGACTGGCTAAACCTGTGAAACCAGTAAATTCATAACCATTAATAAAACCAAACAAAGAACTACCAGCATTTTCTCTAATAGGTAGTAAAATTTCTATAAGATGGTTTTTGTAATAATCCCAGTCATAAAAAAAGACATGACCCAAACGTGCACCTAGCATTATAGATACAACAGCATACACAAAAAGAGAGTCGAGTTTTTCTAAAGATTTATTTTCTTTTTGAAAAATTTTTTTCATGATGTAGAAGCCAAGAACAAAGGCTAAAATCCACAACATGTTGTAGTACTTTATTTGAAGGAATCCAATTTTAAACAGCGTGTCATCCGGATTCCATACGAAGCCTAGAAAGTACATAATTAAAAGTTTTGTGACGAAGATACTAGTTTTAAACGTTTGGGTTATTCTAAACTTTCTAAATAATTAGGGAACAGGGTCGTAACCAGAACCACCCCATGGGTGGCAACTAAAAATGCGTTTAATGGCTAGCCAGCCTCCTTTTATTAAACCATGTTTTTGGAGGGCCTCAACCGTATATTGTGAGCATGTTGGAGCATATCTGCAAGTTGCTGGTAAATAAGGAGAGATACCATTTTGATAGATTCTTACCATAAAAATAAAAGGAGCAACTACTACTTTACGCATAGCGTAAAATTAAACAATAATAGAATAAAAAAAGCCCCAGTAGTAGTCTGGGGCTTTTGTTTAAACTTCTGAAGCTCTTTTAGTAGGCTCGAGATGTTCTCGTTCTTCTTCTGTATACAATCTTGATTTAATGATAAAACGTAAGCCTAACGGAATTTCTAAAGAAAAACTTGCGCCTCTACCATGAGTAATATCTACAGTTATTTGCGTGTGTTTCCAATATTCAAATTGGTCTTGATTCATGTAGAATTCACACCCTTCAATAGTACCAAGGTAGACATCAGAGTCGTCGAGCATTAATTCTCCTTTAGGAAAACACATTGGAGCTGAACCATCACAACAACCACCACTTTGATGAAACATTAGTTCACCATGTTCTTGTTTGAGTTGATTTATAATTTTTGCCGCTTCAGCCGTTACTAGAATTCGTTGTGTCATTTAAATTTAAAATTTAGAAGAAGCCAAGAGCTTTTTTGTCGTAAGAAACCAACATGTTTTTGGTTTGTCTATAATGATTAAGCATCATTTTATGAGTTTCTCTACCAATACCAGATTTCTTATATCCACCAAATGGTGCATGAGCAGGGTAAGCATGGTAACAATTAACCCAAACTCTACCTGCTTGTACTGCTCTAGAAATTTGGTAAGCCTGATGCGTATCTCTTGTCCAAACACCAGCACCTAAGCCATAAAGTGTATCGTTAGCAATTTCAATAGCTTCTGCTTCATCTTTAAAGGTAGTTACACAAACAACTGGGCCAAATATTTCTTCTTGAAACACGCGCATTTTGTTGTTTCCTTTTAAAATAGTTGGTTTAATGTAGTATCCACCCTCAAGGCCTTCATTATATGCGGCTTCTCCGCCAGTTAATACCTCACAGCCTTCTTCTTTTCCTATGCTTATGTAATTTAAGATTTTTTCATATTGGTCGTTTGAAGCTTGAGCACCCATCATTGTACTAGGGTCTAGTGGATGACCTAGTTTAACGGCTTCTGTTCTTTCAATTACACGCGCTATAAATTTGTCATAAATACTTTCTTGCACTAAAAGTCTAGAAGGGCAAGTACAAACCTCACCTTGATTTAAGGCAAACATAACAGCACCTTCTAAACATTTATCAAAGAAGTCATCATCAGCATCCATGACACTTTCAAAAAATATGTTTGGTGATTTACCACCTAACTCTAGAGTAACTGGAATAATATTTTTTGAGGCATATTGCATAATTAATTGCCCGGTTGTAGTTTCTCCAGTAAAGGCTACTTTATTAATTCTAGGACTAGAAGCTAGCGGTTTACCTGCTTCAATACCAAAACCATTAACCACATTGAGTACACCTTTGGGTAAAATATTTTGAATAAGTTCTACAAGTACTAGAATACCAACCGGGGTTTGTTCTGCAGGTTTTAAGACCACGCAGTTCCCTGCTGCTAGTGCAGGAGCAATCTTCCAAGTGGCCATTAGTATTGGAAAATTCCATGGTATAATTTGTCCTACTACACCTAGGGGTTCCAAAACATTCATAGAAACAGTACTAGAGTCAAGTTCACTAATTGTACCTTCTTCTGCACGTATTACACCTGCAAAATATCTAAAATGGTCAATAGCTAAGGGCATATCGGCTGCTCTAGTTTCACGTAACGCTTTACCGTTATCCCAAGTTTCAGCTCTGGCAAGAACTTCTAGATTCTGCTCCATTACATCAGCTATTTTAAGAAGCATATTACTTCTTGTAGTTGCTGAAGAATTATTCCATTCAGGTGCGGCTTCCCATGCTGCATCAATAGCTTTATCAATATCTTCTTTTGTGCTTCTGGCTATCTTACAAAATGCTTGACCGTCTACAGGACTTACATTATCAAAATATTCTCCTTTGTGAGGAGGAATCCACTCACCACCTATAAAGTTTTCGTATTGGTTTTTAAACTCTGGTTTTTGCAATGCCGTTTTTTGGGCTGTTTTTAAATCGCTCATACGTATTATGTTTAGTTTTATTAGTTACTATTCTGTTATAAGTAACAGACTGTTTTCTAAATGTATAGCATAGTTTTTACGAAATACTGAACGATTCTATGTTTTATGTGACCAATAATCTTATTGCTTGCATAATTAACAGTTTTAGGTGAAAAAATATAGTAAATTCATAAATGAGTATCTTGTAATTTGAAAATATAGTATTGTGGAGCTAGAATTGCCAAAGAAATTTTATAAAGAACGAAGTCTCCAAAATTTGGTAGAAAATCAGACTTCTTATGCTTTAAGAAATGCCGAGATGCATGTTTTTGAAACGCATAAAAATGCGGAACAAGTTTTATTACGTTTTGATCAGCCGGTATTGGCTAGCATGCTAGTGGGTAAAAAAGTGATGCATTTACGAGATAAGCAGTCTTTTGATTTTTTACCAGGAGAATCTTTGATATTACCCGCCAAAGAATTAATGTGTATAGATTTTCCGGAGGCTAAAATAGACAACCCAACTAGGTGTTTAGCAATGGCTATTAATGAAGAAAAAATAAAAAGAGTTGTTCAGTTGATGAATGAAACAATGCCTAAAGAATGTGGTGATGAATGGGCATTAATGGATTACAATTTTCACTTTACTAATGATAAAGCAGTATATGGCATTTTAAACAGATTATTGTATTTATTTACAGAAAATCATCCTTCTAAAGACTTTTTTGTAGATAATATGCTGCAAGAGCTTATAGTTAGAATTCTTCAAGGCAGTTCTAAAAGAAACTATATGAGAAATGCCAATACACTAGCATCTACTAATAGGTTGGCATATATTATTGATTTCATCAAAAATAATCTACACGAACCAATGAGTATTGGTATGCTAAGTGAAAAAGCTTGTATGAGTGAATCTCATTTCTTTAAAAAATTTAAAGATGAGATTGGGCAAACTCCGGTAGAGTTTATTAATAACTTACGAATTGAACGAGCAATTACCTTACTTCAAAACCCGAATAAAAAAATCAAAGAAATATTCTTAGAATGTGGGTTTGAAAATCGTTCTTATTTCAATAGATTATTTAAAAAAATTAAAAAGGTATCACCTTCTCAATACCAATCAAAGTTCGCTTAATAGCTAAGTTTACTTAATGCTAAAAGACGTGCCGTCTTTACCATCATTTAATTGAATACCCAGCGCAGTTAATTCATCTCTAATCTTATCAGAAGTTGCAAAGTCTTTATTCGCTCTGGCGTTATTTCTGATATCTATTAAAAGAGACATTATGCCTTCTAAAGTTTCGGTTTGAGCATTGTTGGCGTTTTGCTGCGCTTGTAACCCTAAAACATCAAAAACAAAATTATGTAGGGTATCAACTACTAGTGATTTATCTTCTTCTGAAATTTTACTTTTCTCTTCTTTTAAGGAGTTAATCTGTTTAACAGCTTCAAACAGTTGTGCAATTAAAACTGGTGTATTAAAGTCATCATTCATGGCATCATAGCAAGATTGTTTCCACGATGACCAATCAAAATCAGAAGTAGTTGAAACAGGTAAATCCTCAACTATTTTAAGCGCATCCATCAATTTTTGATAACCTTTTTCTGAAGCAATAAGAGCTTCATCACTCAAATCTAAAATACTAGTATAATGTGCTTGTAGCATAAAAAACCGAACTACAGATGGAGCAAATGGTTTGCTTAAAATGTGGTTATCTCCAGAAAACATTTCTGATGGATAAATATTGTTACCTGTAGACTTTGACATTTTTTTACCATTTAAGGTAAGCATGTTTGCATGTAGCCAATAATTTACTGGGCTTTCACCATTGCAGGCTTCTGCTTGAGCAATTTCACACTCATGATGCGGAAATTTCAAATCCATTCCACCACCATGTATGTCAAAGGTTTCACCTAAATATTTTGTACTCATAGCAGTACATTCTAGGTGCCAACCAGGGAAACCATCACCCCAAGGTGAGGGCCAACGCATTATATGTTGTGGCTCTGCTTTTTTCCAAAGCGCAAAGTCTTGAGGATTTTTTTTATCGTTTTGAGCAGTAAGTTCACGTGTATTGGCAATCATATCCTCTAATTTTCTACCGCTTAATTTGCCGTAATCATTAGATTTATTGAAGGTAACTACATCAAAATACACAGAACCATTAACCTCATACGCATATCCTTTTTTAAGGATTTCTTTAATGATTTCTATTTGTTCAATTATATGACCTGTAGCTGTAGGCTCAATACTAGGCGCGAGTAAATTGAATTTTTGTAGGGTTTCATGAAAATCAACAGTGTAGCGTTGAACAACTTCCATAGGTTCCAGCTGTTCTAGTTTTGCCTTTTTTGCAATCTTATCTTCACCATCGTCAGCATCATTTTCTAAATGGCCAGCATCAGTAATATTTCTTACATACCTTACCTTATAACCAAGGTGTTTAAGGTATCTAAAAATCATATCAAAAGACATAAAAGTTCGGCAATTACCCAAGTGAACATTGCTATATACTGTTGGTCCGCATACATACATGCCAACGTAGCCTTCTTTAATGGGTTTAAACTCTTCTTTTTTACCGGTAAGGGAATTGGTAACCTTTAACTTTTGCTCTTGATAAAGTTGCATTAAAAATCAGTTTCAAGATTTATATAATCTAAAAATTCACGTCTAACAGATTCATCTTTGAATTTACCGCCATATTCGGCTGTAACGGTACTACTATCAATATCTCTAATACCTCTAGAATTTACACATAAATGCTTGGCATCAATTACACATGCCACATCTTCTGTGCCTAAAACTTGTTGCAGTTCTCTAACTATTTGAATGTTTAAACGCTCTTGAACTTGTGGTCTTTTGGCGTAGTAGTCAACAATTCTATTCATTTTAGAAAGGCCAACAACTGTACCCTTAGAAATATAAGCCACATGTGCTTTACCAACTATGGGTAATAAATGGTGTTCACATGTAGAGTAAAGCGTAATGTTTTTTTCTACAAGCATTTCACCATACTTATATTTATTTTCAAAGGTAGAAGAGGCGGGCTTACGGTCTGGGTGTAAACCTCCGAAGATTTCTTTTACAAACATTTTAGCCACCCTATTAGGAGTGCCTTGTAAACTATCATCTTCTAAATCTAGACCAAGAGTTAGCATTATATCTTTTACATTGGATTTAATGCGTTCTATCTTTTCAGTATCACTCAGTTCAAAAGCATCTTTCCGCAAAGGAGTATCCTGTGCAGATGAAAAGTGGTCATCGTTTAAGTCCTCGTCATGCTGTGGTATGGTATCTTCCAATTTCATCAACTGCCAAAAATAAGACTGCAAAGATATACATAATGCCCTATTTAGCATCTAGTTTATTGGTGTTCGCAACATAAATTATTCTTAAGGTTAAAGTTCTAATAATTTTATGATGCCCAAATTAAAGACTACTTATGACCCGGCTAATACTACCCATCTTAGCATTTTTGTCTTGTGCAAGCGTTGTTTGTGCACAGGTGTCACCCAATTGTTCAACTGCAATACCAATTTGTAATAATACACCAGTAAATGGTGGTACTAGCGGTTTTGGTGCAGATGATTTTAGTGGAGCGGCATCATCGGGGTGCTTAGAACGAACCACTTCTGGTTCAATTGAATCAAATTCTGCATGGTATTATTTTAGAACTGCAGCAAGCGGAGAATTAGGAATAAATATTGGACATGAGGCTTCTGAAGATTGGGATTTTGCCCTCTACCAGGCTACTGATTGCAATGATTTTGGGGAACCAATTAGATGTAACTTTTTTGATAATCGAGACCAAAATACCTACACAGGAATTGGTGAAGACCCCTCTGGTGATAGTTCAAATGCGCAATACGAAGATTTTTTACAAGTTGAACCTGGTCAAGACTATTACTTGTTTATTAATAATTTTTCGAATGTTAACTCTGGTTTTTCTATTCAGTTTACAGGAAACATTTTTGTAACTAATCCATACGATGCGTTAGACTGTTCAATAGTAAGTAACCTATTGGGTTCACCAATTGCCGCATGTGAGAATGACAATATAATACTAGATGCTACAACCACTAATGCAGTTTCGTATTCTTGGTATCAAGATACAGGGGCTGGTTTTAATGAAATACTTGGTGAAACCGCTAATACCTTAACAGTTACAGAAGATGCAGTTTATAGAGTTAATGTGGTAACTACAGCGGATAACATAGTAAGTGATGTGCAAGTAGCTTTTAGTGAATCACCGGTTTCGAATGCTATTGGTGATGTAGTGTATTGTTTTGATGAAACCAATACAACTTATGAATTAAGAGTTTTGGATAGTATGATTCTTGGTGGGCAAAATCCAGAAAAATATATGGTGAGCTACCATTCATCTTTGGTGGATGCTAGTGATGGTTTAAATGCTTTGCCAAAGGCATATGAAAAACAGATGGGTTCAGAAGAGCTTTTTGTTAGAGTAACATCTGTAGACAATCCTGATTGCTATGACATTTCACAAAGCTTTCAGTTAAACGCACTAGAAGTTCCGCAGGTTACTTTTGAAGAACAAGTAGCTATTTGTCCAGAAAATCCTCAGGTGGTTATTGGGGTATTGTATCCAAACCCTAATTTTAATTATACTTGGGGTACCGGTGAAACTAGTCCTAATTTAACCGTTTCTCAGAGCGGTTCTTACACCTTAACAATTTCGAATTCTAGTGGTACAGAATCTTGTTCTTTAACAAGTACCATAGAAGTTTCAAATTCAATTACTCCAATTATAAATTCGATTGATATTCAAGATTTTCAAATTAGTAATGTGGTTACTGTTAATACAGACGTAACAGGAGATTTTGAGTTTAGTATAGATAATGGACCTTTTCAAGCCAGCAATATCTTTGAAGATGTCGTACCTGGAGACCACACTATAACCATGAGAGATAAAAATGGATGTGGAGAATTAACAGAAAACTTTATAGTCGCAGGGTTTACCAATCATTTTTCGCCAAACGGAGATGTCCTAGATGAAACTTGGCAAGTTGAAGGTTTAGAATATTTAGATGACCCTGTAGTATCTATTTATGACAGGTATGGTAAGTTGCTAAAGCAATTAAATTCACCTTCAGATTCATGGGACGGTAACTATGAAGGGCAACCAATGCCTTCTAGCGATTATTGGTTTAGAATTTCTTATATCGACAACTCAGGCAATAGGGTAGAGGCCAAATATGTTCAAAATCATTTTTCGTTAAGAAGATAAAGAAATTGTGCAGTTTGTCGATTTGGGTATTTATTTTTGACCTCGGTATACTAAAAAAACAATATCAAAGTTATTTTAGTGACTGTAGCATAAATTTAGCCCCATATCATGCGAACACTATTACTTGCTACCAGCCTAACACTTGCCACTATTGGAACCACATTGGCACAGAGTTCTGGTGATTGTAGAACTGCAATACCGGTCTGTGCAGACGCACCTATTGAATCATTTGTAAATGGTTCAGGTGATATTGATGATTTTGACCCTGAAACCGTAAGAGAAACAGGTTGCCTCGAAAAAGGTAGCGTGAGTTCTGCCAATATTGAAAATGCCACTTCTTGGTACGTTTTTAGAGCTGGTACAGATGGTCAAATTGGTTTTGATATTGAAGCGCTGCCTGTTAATACTGGAGACCCTGTAACTGCTGAATTTGATTTTGCGGTCTACGGCCCTTTTGACCAAACCTTAGGAGATAATTTTTGTACTCAAATAGGTGGAGCAACTGTTGAACCAATTCGATGTAATTACGAAGTAAATACTACACCATTTACCGGTTTGGGGGTAAATCCGCAGAGTGGGCAAGAGGGAGCACCAAATGTAACAGGTAGTCAAAACACATATGATGAATATCTAGATGTTATTGCTGGTGAGGTATATTATCTCTTTATCAATAATTTTAACACAAACTTTAATGGTGACCCAGAGCCGTTTCGTTTAACCTTTACTGGTTCATCTGTTGATGAAGACCAAAACACCGCACTAGATTGTACACTTAGAGATGAGTTTTTAGGTTTTGATATTGTAGCATGTGAGGGAGACCCAGATATTGTTTTAAGCGCTCAAAATTCACCTGCAGGACCAAATATTAGTAGTGTTACTTGGGAGGTAGACTCTGATGATGATGGTACTAGAGATGCTGTACTAGCTAGTGGACCAGGAGAAACCGAATACACTGTAACAAGTCCAAATTCTGGTAGATACCATGTAACCATTTTAACCACCTTTGGGGAAACCATAACAGATGATATTCTAATTACATTTTATGGAGTTCCACAATTAAATGAAGTTGTGGTTATTGATGATTTCATTAATAGTGACCAAACAGACCCCTACAATATTAGAATTGATGTACTGGGTGATGGTGAATATGAATATGCTATTAATAACGGCGAGTTTCAAGACGACCCTACCTTTTTAGATGTGCCACCAGGAATTAATACTGTAATTATAAATGATAAAAATGGGTGTGGTACAACCGAACCTATTGAGTTTTTGGTTGTTGGTTTCCCTAAGTTTTTTACTCCTAATGGTGATGCATTTAATAATTTTTGGCAAGTAAAAGGTATTGAGGAACTTATAAATCCGAGTGTGTATATTTTTGACCGCTATGGTAAATTGCTAAAACAATTAGATGAAACATCAACCGGTTGGGATGGTACATTTAATGGTAGAGATATGCCTTCTTCTGATTATTGGTTTCGTTTAGATTACGAGCGTAATGAACAAGACTTGGTTGTAGCAAAAACGGTGAGAAGACACTTTTCTTTAAAACGATAAAAGACCAGCAAAACTGGTCTTTTAATAGCTAATTTTTAAATTCTATTTTAGAATTTTACCGTATAGGTTAAACTCACATTAGAATTGGTTCTTAAAACATCAGCTGCATTGCCAATAATTTCAGAATCAAAAAATAATTCGTTTACATCTTGTTCAGTTCTACTGTATGCTAGGTCTAATCTGCTTGGTCCAAAATCATATCCAAAACCTGCAGAAAAGCCTTCTAAGTCGCCCATTATAGCTAAATTTTCATAAGGACTTTCTTCATAACGATAACCACCCCGAAGACTCACATTATCAATTCTATATTCTCCACCAATTCTATAACTATTCACAGCTTTTAAAGTAGACGAAATAAAATCGTTTTCATCAGCAAAAGCGGGGTCAGAAGTTGGTCTTAATTCTAATTGACTAAAATCTTGATACCCGTAATCAAAACTTAATAGCCCTTGAGGTCCAAAAACAATAGCTGCGCTACCGGTTAGTTTACCAGGTGTTTTAATAGTATATCTAGGAAAAAGATTTACAATATTTAAATCTATAAAACCCAATTCGTTGGTAATAGGGGCATTGGTGTTTATACGTTGAGAAAAGTCATCTTCTAAGCGATACCAAGTTGGAGATTGATAGGTAGCTCCTAATCTAATGTTATGATTCAATTTTGCTATACTACCCAATGCAAAAGAGAATCCATTACCTTCAGTATGCAAAAAATTATCAAAGGTGGTATTTTGAATTGAACTGTCTTCTAGATAGCCTGTTTCGTTGATTGAAGTAAACTTTTCATAGAGAATAGTATGAAAATTCAGTGAGGCTCCAAAAAATAAATTCTCTTCATATTGTCCAGAAAAATTTAGTGTCATTTTGCTATTATAGCCGTTAGTTTGTTGAATGTAATCTTGATTAACAGCATTATAACTTGCGTTAGAAATATAAGTAGTGTTGTCGTTTGTGTCTTCTGTTGGAGAGATTATTCCGGCCTGATAACCTAAAAATGCTTGTTGATCTACAAAACCCAAACTAGAACCAATATCTAAATAGGCATCTTCTATAAATTCACCATCTTGTATTTGTATTGGCCCAAATGGTACACCGTTAGCATAATTTAAAAAGTAATTATCTAATCCTTGATTAGTGTTACCAATAGCTCTGAACTCATTGTCAAAGCTTCTAGCCAAATCGTAATTTACAGCTAGCGCAATCTTTTTCCACGGACCACTCTTTGATTTAAAAACTAGTACACCACCAAGTTGATTTAACTCTAAATTGTTTACTGAGGTGGTGGTCAGTGAGCTTCCAAAGAAAGTGTCATTATTGGTATTATAATTAGCTCCTGATACAGAAAACTGACTGTAGTTAAAAACTGCAGAACCAGCAGGGTTCGCATGCAGGGCAGACAAGTCACCACCCAAAGCTCCAAAAGCACCAGACATACCTTGGTATCTTGCCGTACCATTAATATCTTCTAGACTATACCTAAGAGCGTCGTTTATATTTTGAGCGGTAACAAAACTACATGCCAAGCCCAATATGAAAAATAGTGTTCTTTTCATAGCAATTAATTTTTATTCGAATTTGATTGATTTTTAATTTCTGCGGCCACTACTACTTCTTCCACCGCTACTTCTACCTCCAGAACTACGTCCAGAACTTGAGCTTCTACCTACACTAGAACTTCTAGAAGAGCTTCCGCTAGAACCTCTATAAGAGCTGCTGCTAGAGCGAGTTGAAGATGAAGATGACCTTCTGTAACTTGAGCTTCTTGGTGCACTGCTTCGAGAGCTACGGTAAGAATTACTTCTAGAGGTACTGCTTCTAGAACTTCCATAACTACTTCTAGGCATGGTACTACGAGAACTTCTGTACGAACTACTTCTAGGTGTAGAATTTCTAGAAGACCCGTAAGAAGAATTGTTTCGTGTGCCAGAAGAGTAACTTCTATTATATCCACTTCTTGGTGTAGCGCTATAAGATCTATTAGAACGTGTAATTCCGCTGTATCTAGGAACAGTACGCGTACTTCTACTGCTTCTAAACTGACTATTTCTAGCTGCAGAGGCACTTAAATTACTTCGAGATGATGTTGACCTATTGTATCTAGATGAGGTTCCAGTTCTATATCTAGACGAGCTTCTGTTTGTTACAGCGGAAGACCTGTTTACCGCTGACCTTGACCTTGAGCTTGCTGTATTTAAATTAGAACGTCCTCTGTTATACCTAGTATTTTGAGCAACAGGGTTTCTGTAATAACGTCTGTTATTGTTGAAAGCATAGTTGTTATAATAGCGGTTGTTCCATCCATTATTCCAGCCCCAGTTGTTCCAACCCCAGTTGTTCCAGCCCCAGCCAGCATTCCAGCCCCAGCCCCAGTTGTTCCAGCCCAAGCCGTATCTCCAAGGTCTATTCCAGCCCCAGTTATTCCAACCCCAGCCAGCGTTCCAACCCCAACCAGTATTCCAAGCATTCCAGCCCCAGCCGTTCCAACCTGCATTCCATAGCCATGGATTATTCCAACCCCAACCAGCGTTCCAACCCCAGCCGTTATCATATATATTTATATTAACGTTTGAAGGATTATCACCCCAGCCTGGATTTCCTTCATAGGTATTATTGTAAGCAAAATAATCAGTTTGTTCGCCTAAAGGAATAGAGTCGTTAACCACATCACTATAATAATCGTCAACGTCTGTAAAAATCTCGCTATCTAAAATTTCATCATATTGATTGGCTTTTTGACCAAAATAATCACCATACTTGTCTTGTTCAACAGTTCTATTTTGAACCGCTTCAGCATTTCTTTTTTCGACAGACACTGTACGGTTTGCCTGACTGTAAATACCATCATCATCGTAATATGATGCTTGTTGGTAAGAACCACAAGAAGTAATAGCTAATGCTAAGCCAAGAAAGCTGGCTAGCTTAAAAATTTTGTTTTGGCGGGGTAATATAGCTTTCATTTGAAACAATTTTTTATTCAACAATTTAAAAATATGGTTAGCTTTGACCTTTTATTTTACGTTAAAATAGTCACAAGTTTTGTGCCAAACTTTCATAAATGGGTAAAAATCTAACGAGTAGAGCAGAAGACTATTCAAAATGGTATAATGAATTGGTTGTCAAGGCAGACCTTGCAGAAAATTCAGGAGTAAGAGGTTGTATGGTAATTAAACCCTATGGTTTTGCTATCTGGGAAAAAATGCAGGCTGGTTTAGACAAAATGTTTAAAGATACTGGGCATCAGAATGCGTATTTCCCACTTTTTATTCCAAAATCATATTTGAGTAAAGAGGCAAGTCATGTAGAGGGTTTTGCAAAAGAATGTGCTGTGGTTACGCATTATCGTCTTAAGAATGCAGAAGATGGTAGTGGTATTGTAGTTGATGAAAATGCCAAGCTAGAAGAGGAGTTAATTGTTAGGCCAACCTCAGAAACAATTATTTGGGATACGTACCGAAAGTGGATACAATCTTACAGAGATTTACCCCTTTTAATAAATCAATGGGCTAATGTAGTTCGATGGGAGATGCGTACACGTCTTTTTTTAAGAACAGCTGAATTTTTATGGCAAGAAGGGCATACTGCGCATGCAACCAAAGATGAAGCAATGGCAGAAGCCAAACAAATGATGAATGTGTATGCCGAGTTTGCTGAAGAGCATATGGCAGTGCCAGTAATAAGAGGGGTAAAAACAGAAAGTGAGCGTTTTGCAGGAGCTGAGGAAACTTTTTGTATTGAAGCCTTAATGCAAGATGGTAAGGCTTTGCAAGCAGGAACATCACATTACTTAGGTCAAAATTTTGCAAAAGCATTTGATGTAAAATTTGCAAATAAAGAAGGAAAGCAAGAATATGTTTGGGCAACTTCTTGGGGTGTTTCAACACGTTTAATAGGTGCCTTAATAATGACGCATAGTGATGATAATGGTTTGGTGTTACCACCTAAATTGGCTCCTATACAAGTGGTTATTGTACCAATTTATAAAGGAATGGAGCAATTAGAAGCTATTTCTGAAAAAATTAATCCGTTAGTAAAAGAATTGCAAAAAAAGGGTGTTTCAGTAAAGTTTGATAATAGAGATACACATAAACCAGGCTTTAAGTTTAACGAGTACGAACTTAAAGGTGTTCCTGTTAGACTAGCAATTGGTAAAAGAGACCTAGAAAACGGAACTATTGAAATTGCTAGAAGAGATACTTTAGAAAAAGAATCTATAGCCTTTGATGATGTGGTGACAAAAATTGAAGGACTTTTAGTGGATATTCAGAACAATATTTACAAAAAGGCATTTGATTATAGAGAAGCCAACATAACACCAGTTGACACCTATGAAGAGTTTAAAGAGGTATTGGAAGAAAAAGGTGGTTTTGTATCAGCACACTGGGATGGTACCATAGAAACAGAAGACAAAATAAAGGAAGAAACCAAAGCAACAATTAGGTGCATTCCTTTAAATGTTGAAAAAGAAGAAGGTAAGTGTATTGTAACCGGTAAACCTTCAGCAAATAGAGTGTTGTTTGCTAAGGCGTACTAGGAAAGAATAAATTTTTTTTCAAGGCATTTGCAATACTTAAAAATAGTTGTATTTTTGCATCCGCAAATTATGCAACGTACGTTCATTTAGCTTATGGCCCGTTCGTCTAGGGGTTAGGACGCCAGGTTTTCATCCTGGTAACAGGGGTTCGATTCCCCTACGGGCTACAAACTAATTGTGAAAGTTAGAATTTAAAGTTTTTAATGAAGGCTTTTAAGAAACTTTAAACTATAAATTCTAAGTTTTACGTTTAAAAATAATGGCCCGTTCGTCTAGGGGTTAGGACGCCAGGTTTTCATCCTGGTAACAGGGGTTCGATTCCCCTACGGGCTACAAAAGGTTAATACGGTTTTTGAAAATCAATTCAAAATCCAAACAAAAAATAGAAACAGAAAAAATGGCGAATCACAAGTCAGCATTAAAAAGAATTAGAAGAAACGAAGCAGTACGTTTACGTAATAGATATCAGCACAAAACTGTGCGTAATGCAATTAAGAAATTACGTAATGAAGAAGATAAAAAAGAAGCTGAGACTTTATTACCAACTGTAGTTGGTATGATTGATAAATTAGCCAAGAAGAACATTATTCATAAAAACAAAGCTGCTAACTTAAAAAGTAAGTTAGCGAGCAAAGTTGCTGCTATGTAATTCTGTTTTTAAAAAATTTTGAGCCCTAATTGCTTCGCAGTTAGGGCTTTTTTTTGGTCTTATTTCAAGATTTGAAAATAAAAATGTTGTAAAATCCTACAAAATAGTTGTGTAGGGCTGTAAGAGTGAAATTGAATTATAACGATTCACTTTAATTTTGCGTTCTATTATAGCAATGCGAATAAAAACAAATAAATATCTAGTAATTGCGCTCATATTGGCGTTAATTTTTCATGGTGCCGGAGTATTCTTCACCATAGAAAAAACATATGATGCGCTAATTCACTTATTTTTTGCTGACCATTATGCAAAAAGTTGGTGGAACCCGTGGGAGCCAAGATGGTATACTGGGTTTAGTGTAATGACGTATCCACCATTAGTACACCAACTAATTGGTTTGTTTTCTTATATAGGTGGCCTAAAGTTTGGTTTGTTCGTCTGTAGCTTTGTAGCTATTATTCTATTTACCACAGGTGCCTATCGTTATGGTAAAATGATGACGGGTAATAGAGATATTGCAGGCTTTACGGCACTAATAGCAGTTTTTTCTTCATCTTTTATTGAAACGCTTCATGTTTTTGGACAACTCCCCAGCCTATTTGGTGTGTCTATGTTAATGCATGCAATGCCCGAAGTGTATAAATACATTAGCACAGGTAAGGTAAAACATTACATAGCCTGTATGTCTATGATGGCGTTTACCATAACTTCTCACCATGTTACCCCTCTTTTTGGAATGGTGTTTTTTATTCTGCCATTAATGGGTACAGTAGTTATGGATTATGCCTCCGAAATAGCTGGCAGTTTTAAAGCCGTTCGTTTAAAACATTTTATGGAGGCATTGAAACCTTGTTTACCAAGAATTGTAATATTTGGGTTATCTGTAGTTTTTTGCCTTATTGTTTTAATACTACCTTATTGGATAACTACTATGAAGGAACCTATTACACAGGTGCCAATTCCGCATGGTTCAAGAGATAGTTTTTTAGAAGTTACCTCTTCCGGATTAGCTTTTTTTATAATTCCGTGGGGTTTTTTAATGTTTATTTTTCCGTATTTATTCTACAGATTTTTTTCTAAACGATACATATTTTTTGGACTCTCTTTTGCCATGCTTGCATTGCTAGGTACTGGTGGAACAACCCCTTTACCAGAAATGATTTTAGGCTCTAATGCATTTAATATTTTAACCCTTGACCGTTTTACACTTTGGGGTTCTATTATGGCCTTACCTATATACGGTGAGTTTTTATACCGTTTTGCGCATACAGATTTTAAGGAGCTAATACAACGTAAGCTGGGTAATGTTGCGCATAGAGCATTAGGTGGAATTGTGGCATTTCTAATCATTTTTAACGCGGTATCCATCATTAATCTGGGGTATTTTAAACCGCTGCAACCGCAGAAAATAAATATGCTGCCAATTATAAATTTTTTATCTGCAGACGAGCATTACAAATGGCGGTATATGACCCTAGGATTTGGAGACCAAATGGCGTGGCTTTCTGCAAACACTCACGCCATGCAAATAGATGGAAACTACCATTCTGCTAGAAGGTTACCAGAACTTACCACTAGAGCGGTAGAACGCTTAGAAAACGCCAAATTTTTAGGGGTAGAAGGTTTAGGCTCACTTCAGCAGTTTTTAACAGTACCTAATAAATACAACATTAAATTTATTTTCTCTAATGATAAGTTTTACGACCCTATACTTTATTTCTGTGGTTGGGAACGTATTAAACCATTAGCTAATGGCATTGCAGTATGGCAAAGGCTCGGGGTACAACCCATACCAGATATTAAACCTTATAAAGATTATCCTAGATGGCAACGGATTATGTGGGGTACCATACCCGTAGCCACAGTGTTAATTGCCTTATTTGTAAATATTAGAATTATAATTATTTCAGCGTTAAAGCTTAGACCAGTAGACTCAAATCCATATGATAAATTTAAAATGGTACCCAAAAGTTTTAAACCCAAACTTGGTTTGCTTCTTGGGGGTTGGTTTGTATTCACAACCGGGATGATTCTCTTTGGTATTTACCTGTTTTTTATACAGAGTCAAGAACAAATTTCACCTGAGAATGTAATCTTAGCTTACCATGACGATTTAGATTTTAAACGCTTTAAAAAAGCACATTCTTACTATGACCCAGATTACGGTAAAACATTTGACCAGTTTATGTTAGAAACATCTGTTAGTGATGGTTTATTGAGTTCTTACGGTAAATTAAATGCGGTAGATTTTGAAATATTTGAACGCACTAAAAATCATGCTAAAGCAAAGGTGTTTACAGAATATATTACCCCATTAACCTATGTAAAAGACACCGCGGTTGTTGAACTTAATAAAAAGAAAGACAACAAATGGTATATTGTTCCAGAGGTCTTTGATGTTGATATACCAAACGATCAATTGTTTAGTATTGGAGAACCTAAGTATAAAAATCACGGTAGGCGAAGAGTTACTACGCAACAAACCTTTCATGAAGATATTGTACCCCAACCCGTAGTGGAAATTTTAGAGGCAAAGATGGTAGAGAATGATAATCAATTCTACATCATTGGAAGAGTTCAGAATATAGACAATTTGCCTGCTGATTTAGATTTGAAATCCACCATTTACACGGCTGATTTTAAGGAGATAGGGGTATACAATGCTCAGAATACTATAAAACACAAACTTTTGCCCAAAGAGGTTTCAGCTTTTAAAATTCATTTTGAGGCTGTTGCATGGCAGAAAATTAAAGATAGTATGCCTCAAGTATTTGAACCAGATACATTTACCCCAATGATTTGGGAAGATGTACCTGCTGTTTTTGACCTTCAGGCTTCGGCTAACCAAACAAGTCAAGATTTGTATAGAGAAATTGGCGTAAATGATTTAAACATTCAAGGTGATGTTATTACGGGCTATCTTTATAATTATGGAATTTCAGATGTTACCATACCGCAGCTTTTAGTGTCTTATTATAACGATAATAATGAGCTGGTATGGGTAGAAGATGTTGTAGTTATGGTAGCCACACGGCCTCAACGTAAGAGTCCGTTTGAATTCAGACTTAAAAAATTTGATTGTCATTACACCTATCCACAAAAAGAAGATAACTGGTTTGTTAATGGCCTACCTAATGATGATATCAAACAAAAATACCTTGCACACCGCAAAGATTCTCTCTTTTATACTGACTTAATTCCGGTTAACGGAGATATCTATTCAAAAATAAAAATTGAAGTCAATAACTATATAGGTTCACCAGATTAATGCAATTACCCCCAACCATAACCGCTATTTTTGAACGGGTACAAGATTTTCGTAATAAAATAAAAAAGCGAAGAAAAGTCCTATATCGCCGTGCATGGCTATTGTGGCCGTTTAAGTTTATTTGGGTTAATGCATTAGTTATAAAACGTATTTTAAACTATCCGTTTAAAGATTATAAAAAGCTTTCACCATTTTCAAGAGTAGTTGGCATAACATCGAGTATAATTTTGGGCTTATTTCTCTTTATAGTTGTAAAAAAAACAACAAGTACAGACAAGGTAATTTACCAGAAAAAAACCTATAAAACGTTTGAATGCGAAGTGGTTTCCAACTCTGAGAAATTAATCGAAGTTAATCAAACTCATCTAGCAACCTATGAAATGGAATGTTACAATACTATTCCCATAACAGTAATGTATGCTTCAAGTTATGGTTCTATTGTGGTAAAAGACACTGTTCAAGACGGTAAATTAGTATATGAAACTCCTGATTTTATTACCCAAAAAATTGGGGATTATACCATTCATCTTTTGTATGGCGAAAAAAGTATTCTAAAAGACAGTCTACAAGTAGTTACTAAGGAAGAAAATATCGATTTTATTGAGTCTTATTTTGGGCCAAGAATCATTTTAGCAGGCGGTGTAGATTTTAGTATGTTGACCGTAGTTCCTGTGGATGAATTTGACAATCCTATGCCAGATAATACGCCGATAACGGTTCATGAAAATTTTAAAGAAATGCAGAAAATGCATTTGCAAGAAACGTTTGACTTAGTATCGTTTAAACGGTTTTACTCTTACAATCAAACTGGTAAAATTACAGTGAGCATGAACTCCCGTAATGGAATAACCACCAAAGAAAAGACTTCTGATATTTACCCTTATACTCCTAAAGACTTTACGCTAACACAAAGCAAAGAGCATAATTTTGCCGATGGTAATGAGGTGGTTACCGTGCAGACCTCAATAATCACAGATATTTTTGGGAATACCGTTCAAAATGGTACTGTTGTCCACTTTCAAATTAAAACAAATACGGGAAAGCAACTAGCTGCCTACGCAAAAACGGTAAAAGGTATTGCTACGACCAAAATACAACACCCCTATTCAGAAGAATCTTGGCAAATTCAGGCCTTTATCCCTGGACTAGCACAAAGTGATTTGTTACAAATTGACTTTGAACAAATAGTAGCTGAATTTCCTGTTGACTTTTTAAACCACGGTAGAAAAATAAAAGTTGGCCCAATAAAAAGTTACATGGGCCAATTAGTACCTAACGGCACCAAAGTAAAACTCTTAATTAAAGGCGAAGGAAAAGCGGAAGAAATCAACCAAGGTACGGTAGGTGGAGTAACGTATTTTATACTTAGAGATTTTTACTACCCGCCAGGAGATTATGAGTTACAAATAGAAACATTAGGCGTTCAAGAACAACACCAAATACCCTTGTTTAGTGAAGATTAATAGAACAGTATATAGGGTAGGAGTAATTGCAGTATTCGTTATTGCTAATTTGTTTATTCTCAGGGGTATTAGTAGTGTAATTGCCTTTGTAAAATCAGGTGCTGACAGAGAGCAAATGATGGCCAAGGTGTTAAAGGTTAATGATTATTACAAACCCGTGTTTAATTGGGTGAATTTAGATAACCCAGGAAGAGAATTTATAGCCAAGAATCAAGGTGAAGTACAAAGAGATTATTCCGATTCCTGGTACGTTAAAAATTTAAGTCAGTCTGTAAACACAAAAAAGGGAATTGCTGACTTTTTTACTGATAGCTCAAGAGTAAATCTATTTAAGATTATTGATTTTAATAAAGAGAATAATCTAACCGTTCATGGAACCACCTTAAATCATAATATCGACATTAATTTTTTCTCGGCAGATGGTAAGTTGGTAGCTTTTGATGATAAGAACGTTCACGAAATTTATAAAATTTATCAAAACGATTCTTTAATTACTCAGCAAGATGTGTACTCCAATTACAAAATTGTTATGTTGCTCGAAGACGGTTTTTGGCGTATTCGTCATATGGTAAGAAACGATACCACTTTGATTGACAAACAAAGGATAAAGACAGTAGAAGAAAATATTGTTCAACGTAAGGGTAAGCAGTTACTATTAAATCATAAACCCTTTTACATACGAGGCATTAACTATTATCCCAAAGATACCCCTTGGGAGATGTATGGTGATAAATTTAACGACACCATCATTGCGCAAGACTTTCGACTGTTAGATAGTTTAGGATTTAATACTGCTAGAGTATTTGTCAATTTCAATGACTTTGGTAAAGAAGAGGTTGATGCAAAAATGGTAAATCAACTAAAACAAACCCTTGATTTAGCGCAACAAAACAATCTAAAACTTGTAGTAACTCTTTTTGATTTTTTTGGAAACTACGACATTATAAATTGGACATTAACAGAACAACATTTAAAAGGAGTGGTAGCTCCGTTTAAAGAGCACCCTGCAATATTAGCTTGGGATATTAAAAACGAAGCCGATTTAGATATGCAGGTGCATTCAGAAGAACAGCTGACCTCTTGGTTAAATTTTGCAATACAGAGGCTACAATTTTATGACCCCAATCACCTAAGTACTATAGGTTGGTTACATCCACATCCGCATTTTGCAGAATCTAGTACTACCGATGTATTTACGTTTCATTTTTATGAGGATGTAAATCGATTTAATAGAACATATGAAAAATGGTCTAGTTTTTCTGATAAACCGGTAGTTGTGGGTGAATTTGGTTTGCATAGCTATAAAAAGTTAATTTTTGGAAATTCTGAAGAAGAGCAATTAGAACATTATAAAACAATCTTAGATAAAATTGATGCAGGAGAAAAGCATTTTATTGCTTGGACATTATATGATTTTCCCGAATTGCCTAAAAAGGTTTTTGGTGTTTTACCATGGAAAACACTTCCTCAAAAAAATATGGGTTTGTTTACCACAGAAGGCAAACCTAAATTGGTTTTAAAAGCTTTTGAAGCAATAGGCATGAGGCCTAATCAGGAATTTAATTCAGTTGAGAATAGTTACAACCTTAACAATAGTGAAAAAAAGAATGAAAAGGTTGTAAAGTCAGATGGGATAAATTTGTCAGACGATAAATTAAAGAAGTCAGAAGTAGAAAAGCAATTAGCTGATAATCAAAAGGCAGAGGTTAATGAGTCAACAACGAAAATAACCTCTAGTATAGTTCACGAAAAACAGAATATTAATGTAGTTAATACTACTGATAAAAGTATCGATACGGCAAAGCCAAAAAAACTAAGTTGGTTTGAAGATAAATGGGATTCTGGATACTATTTGGTCATTGGTGTTTTTAAGGAGCAAGCTAATGCTAAAAACGAGCAGCAACGTTTACAACATCACAATTTACAAGTGTCTTGTTATTTTGATAAGCCTAAGGGGTTATTTTATTTAGTTGATGGCCCGTATTCAAACAATTCACTTATTATACCAGCAAAAGAAAAAATAAAACAAGCCGGATTAGATTCTTGGCTACTTAGAAAGTAGATGTTAAGCAAAAGCTCTTCTTTTATTTAACAAAAAGCCAACGGTAAATAACAAATACATAATACTTACCACAATCCACAAAATTTTCCGAAGTTCATAAGTCAAGAAAAAATCTACATTTAAATAACCATTAAGTAAATAAAATGGGTAGTATAAGTGAAACAAAAACATACCGGCATTAAACCATACCATAAGATTGTATTTGCTGGGTTGAACAACATTTAGTTTTTTAAGCTTTCTAAAGTGAATTACAATTAGGGTATTTATTAGAATAGAATTTAAACATTCCGCATAATACAAGTCAGAATGAAAAGGGTCTTGAAATAGTAAGGAAACAGCATAGCCCACATAGGTTATTATTGCAAATACTTTTACAAGTTTGCGATGTTTTTTTGATTTTAAAACGCCATGATATACCCAATACAAATACCCATAAAAAAAAAGGCTGTATATGTTATAGATTACAACATTGTGCCAATCATTTTCTGTTTCTTCAAAAAATGAAAACGCTTCAAAGTTAATTACTAAAAACCCTAATAGTTCATTAAAAAAGGTATAGGCAATAAGTAATGGAAAAAACCCAAGAGGTGTATCGTAAAAGCGTTTATAGGTTACCAATGAGGTAACTAAAGCTAACATATAAAATACAAGTATAATCAAGAGCGCTACAAAGTTTTAATATTCTAAATTAAAGATAGATGGGTATTATGATTGTATTTATCTAAATGCTTTTCTACTACATTTAAAAAAACCAATTGAGAATAATAAATACATAAAAACGATTAATAGATAGTGTAAATGGGGTGAATATAAATTCACATAATAAACTCTAAATAGTTTTAGAGCACTATATGGCAAATGAAAAATAATTATTCCAAGACTTATCCAATAGGCAAGATTGTGCTTTCTTAAAGTTATGTTTTGTGTAGTATATATTTCTTTTAAGTGAATAAAGGCGAGAACCGAAATAGATAAGCAGCCAAAAACAAAAGCAAAAACTAAGCTCTCTTTTAAAGGATTACTATAATAAGAGTTTACGACATTTAATATGATAAAAACCAAAAAAAGATAGCCAATTAATCTTCTGAATTTCAGGTGAATCAATAAATCATAGTAGACCTTTAAAAAAAAAGAAAAGAAGAAAAAATAATATATATTATAAATTAGACCAGTACTTTGACTGTACGCAGGCTGATATATTAGCTGAAAATCTTCAAAATTATAAATTAGATAACCCAATAATTCATTGAAAAAAGTATAGGCTAAAAATATTGGAAAATACTTAAAAATGGTATCAAAGTACTTTCGGTAATGAATCATGGAAAACAAAAAGGTGATTCCATAAAAAATTAAAAAATATTGTGTTTTTAAAAATTCGAGTATCACCTTTTAGTTTAAAAAATTAAAAATCACCATATGGTGGTGGGTGGTTGTTAGCATCATTTAAAATTAAACTTCCATTGCCATAAAGGAAAGAATTGAAATTGGGAATAAAAGATGCTTCAGATTTTGGTTCATCATCTTCCTCTTTTTTGAAGAAATTACTCATTAACAGTGCTTTGCCATTGTCACCTATGTAAATACCGCCATATCCTCCTTCGGCTTTTGCTGCAGGAACCACAAAAACGGTATTACGTCTTTTCTTTTTCCAGCCTTTTTCCAAATCACCGTAATTACCCAAATAAATGCGTAAACTGTCAACTGTTGTGCCTCCTTTTTTAGCCTCTTGTTCAACGAACGCTATATAATCTTTCATTACGTTAATATCAAAGGTTACAAATTGGGTGGGAACAAAAGCCTTATCTCCAGCTTCTTGCATTTCAGTCTCAAACTTCATTATACTTTCAGCCCTCCGTTGTTTGTAGTTTTTGAATAATTCGTCGGCCTTATCCAAGCTGATAAGCTGTTTTGGAGCCATTACTTCGGCAGTAGGGGGCGTATTTTCTTCTTCCCCAGCAGTGTTTTCTTTAGGTTTTTCTTGACAGCTGGTAACAAAAAGTAACAAGCTGAGAAACCCTAAAGTAGATTTAAAGTTCTTCATAATTTTAGATATAAATTAGTGTTTGTACTGCGGGGAAACATCGTAAAGATATCATTTTTAGCTAAATGAGAGAAACATAAAAAAACCCCAGCTTTTGGCTGGGGTTAACTAAAAAGTTTTATTGCTTTATTTTTATTTAAGCTTACACTATTCGTTCATTGTAAGTAAGAACTCTTCGTTATTCTTAGTTTGTTTCATACGCTGTTCTATAAACTCCATAGCTTCAACAGGGTTCATATCAGCAAGGTATTTACGTAAAATCCACATACGCTGAACAGCTTGTTCGTCTAACAATAAATCATCTCGTCTAGTGGAAGAAGAAATTAAATCAATAGCTGGGAAGATTCTACGGTTAGATATTCTTCTATCTAACTGTAACTCCATATTACCAGTTCCTTTAAATTCTTCAAAAATAACTTCATCCATTTTAGAACCTGTCTCAGTTAAAGCAGTTGCGATAATAGATAATGATCCACCGTTCTCAATATTACGAGCTGCTCCAAAGAAACGTTTAGGTTTGTGCAATGCGTTGGCATCAACACCACCAGAAAGTACCTTACCAGAGGCTGGTTGTACGGTATTATAAGCTCTAGCTAAACGTGTAATAGAATCTAATAGAATAACAACATCATGCCCACATTCTACCAATCGTTTTGCTTTCTCAATTACTATGTTAGCAACACGTACATGTTCTGTTGCTTCTTTATCAAATGTTGAAGCTACTACCTCTCCGCGTACGTTACGTTGCATATCAGTAACCTCTTCTGGTCGTTCATCTATCAACAAGATAATTTGATATACTTCGGGGTGGTTGGCAGCAATAGCATTTGCAATGTCTTTTAAAAGCATTGTTTTACCCGTTTTTGGTTGGGCAACAATCATACCTCTTTGGCCTTTTCCTAAAGGAGAAAATAAGTCAATAATTCGGGTAGAAAGCGTACTCTGCTTATCTGCCAAATTAAATTTTTCTTTTGGGAATAATGGCGTTAAATGCTCAAAAGAAACGCGGTCTCTAACTACTTGTGGATCTAAGCCATTAATCTTACTTACTTTAATTAGAGGAAAGTATTTCTCCCCTTCTTTTGGGGGTCTAATATTACCTAAAACTGTATCGCCAGTTTTTAATCCAAATAACCTAATTTGTGATTGGGATACATAAATATCATCTGGTGAAGAAAGGTAGTTGTAATCAGAAGAACGTAAAAAACCATAGCCGTCAGACATAATGTCTAAGACACCTTCACTAGTGATAATACTGTCAAATTCGTATTCTGGTTCTTTGTAACGATTCTTTAAATCTTTATCGTAGTTATTGTTTTTTTCACGCTTGGTATTGCGATTATTTTGTTGATTTCTACGATTACTCTGATGACCTTTTGGATTGTTTCTATTGGTGTTGTTGTCAGAAGAATTATCATTCTTCTGTGGTCTGTTGTCATGACTTTTGTTGGCTTGACCTTTATTATCTTGACTTTTCGGGTCTTGACTTTTTGGGTCTATACTTTTTGAGTCTTGATTTTTTGGTTCACTACTTTTATTGTCGTCGCCGCTATCATCCTTTCTTTGGTTTCTAGGGGTTCTAGTGCGTTTGGGCTTGTCTTCTTTCGGAGCAGGTGTTGCCTTAGTGTTTTTAGCGTCAGCATTTTCTACTTTCGCTTCTTCTACAGCAGCTTCTACTTTT
Organism: Croceivirga lutea; assembly: GCF_014235875.1. GTDB lineage: Bacteria > Bacteroidota > Bacteroidia > Flavobacteriales > Flavobacteriaceae > Croceivirga > Croceivirga lutea. The sequence continues at coordinate 70,902 of NZ_JACJUK010000007.1, forward strand.
TTGGGATTTGAAGCTTGAACGTCTAAAATTTGATAGACTAAATCAAGTTTTTTTAGTGATTTGAACTTAGGTACGTTCAATTCTTTTGCAATTTCATGCAACTCAGCTAATTTTTTAGCTTTTAGAGCGGATATCTCGAACATTAATCAGTAAGAATAAATTAAACTAGTTGTTAAGAGTTTATTTAGAAGTAAACTTTTGGTTGTTGTTACTATTGGGAAAGAAATCCCGAGGTAAGTGTTTAACCTTTACGCTGCAAGTATACAAATTATTTTTTAACAAGAAGGGTCATTTGTCGAAAAGAGGTTTATTTTTGCACTCTAATTTAATGATTGTATAATGATACAGCGTATACAAACGTTATATCTGGCCATAGTAATTGTTTTGAATGCGGTTTTACCATTCTTTGTAAATCTATGGGTTGAGACTGAAAATGGTGAGATTTTTGCCAACAATGAACTAGTAATTTCTATAGTTTTTTACGCAATTGCAGTTCTGGCTTTACTTTCAATTTTCTTGTTTAAAAAGAGACAAAATCAATTTGTATTAAACAGATTGAACCTTATAGTTAATCTTTTTTTACTAGGATTTTTCGTTTACCGGTCGCTAAATTTATCCGGAGAGACGGCGGTTTCTGAGAAGGGTATTGGGATGCTGATTCCTGTATTTTCTATCGTTTTTCTATCCCTGGCAAACAGGGCTATCAAAAAGGATGAAGATCTTGTAAAATCTGTTGATCGTTTGCGTTAAACCTAACATCTTAGTAGTATTAGTGCAAAAAGCCCCTGATTTCAGGGGCTTTTTTGTTTTTAGAGTTTAATTCGCAAACCATAGGTAGCTAATTTATATCCTTCCATTAGTACTTCTTGGTAAGCTTTGCTTTGCTTATTAAGCAAAGGATTGGTATGATTAAAGTGGGTAAAATAAATTTTGGATTTCTCAACTTTAGAAAGCTCTTTAAAAAGTTCCATGCTTTCAATTACAAAAGGATGAGGTATTTCAGATATAGCCCTGTTATTGATTTCTTCACCACTATAAAAGGTGGCATCTATAAAAGCGTAATCTACCTTTTTAATTTCTTCTACAATAGAACTCTCCCATTTAGCCCATTTATCAATGTCTGGAATAAAAAGAACTGTTTTGTTTGGGCCGTAAACTTTATAACCTATAGTTTCTGAAAATTCATCTCTATGTGGAACTAAAAAAGGTTCTACTGTTAAAGCATTGGTAAGTTGAATTTTAGTATTTGCAGCTAGTGGATGTAAGTTCATATTATTTAAAGAGACAAGCTGACTCCAAGGGCCATTGTTTTCTAAAAAGTGTTTCATTTTTGGCATGGCATAAACCGGTACATTTTTAGCACCTAAAGCTTCTCTTCCTAAATACATTAAACCAGTATAATGGCCAATATGAGCATGAGTGAGAAAAATACCATTAGGGGTGTTTAAATTACCTTCTAAGTGTTGTTGTAGTTGCTGCAATTGGGCGCTAAAATCTGGGGTAGCTTCAAACAGATAGGTTTTTTGATTAGTACTATCTAAGATACCTAAAGAAACCACTTTGCGAGTTGGGTCTGGATTTTCAAATAATAAAGTACAGCAACTTTTACTACACCCAATATGAGGACTACCTCCGTCTTGTAGGGTACCCAATACGATAAGAGAAACATTAGATTCTTGAGCGAAGCCAGAAAAAATAATTAATGATGATAGGATTGCTACTAGTTTTTTCATCTTTTACCCAATTCAATTACCTCTAAGTTGCTAATATTTTCTTTATCAATTGTAAATCGTAGCATGGTTCGCACTTGATGAAAACCATGTTTACCACAAGCACCTGGATTCATGTGCAATAGCCCTAAACTTTTATCATTCATCACTTTTAATATATGTGAGTGACCGCAAATAAAAAGTCGTGGAGGGTTTTTCTTGATTTCATCTTTTACCCGAATGTTGTATTTGTGGGGATATCCACCAATATGGGTAATCCAAACATCTACTCCTTCACAAAAAAACCGATTGTGCTCCGGAAATTCTTTTTGAATATTGTGGTCGTCTATATTACCATAAACGCCTTTTAAGGGTGCAATTTTTTTAAGTTTATCAGTAACGGCAAGATTCCCAATATCACCTGCATGCCAAATTTCATCAGCTTGTTTTGCGTATTTTAAAATGGTGTTATCAATATAACTATGCGTATCAGAAAGCAATAATACTTTTGTCATAACGCTAAAAATATGCTAAAGTAACCGTACACCAAAGGTCTTTTTTTTGTTTAAGGTATCTTTGGCACTTCTCATAAATTAAACTTTTTTGAGGTACTTTATAGAACTGTCATACGATGGAAAGTGTTATCATGGCTGGCAACGGCAGCCCAATGCAAACACAGTTCAGCAAGTTTTAGAAGAAGCACTATCTACATTGTTAAGAACAAACATGCAAGTGGTTGGTGCTGGTAGAACAGATGCTGGTGTACATGCCAAACAATTGTACGCCCATTTTGATTATGAAAATGCTATACTTTCAGAACAATTGGTTTATAGGTTAAATGCTTTTTTACCAGAAGATATTGCCGTAATCAACATTAGAAAAGTAAATTCAGAAGCTCACGCCCGTTTTAATGCCACAGCAAGAAGCTATGATTATTGGGTAGTGCAACAAAAGAATCCTTTTTATAAGGATAGTGCTCATTTAGTTAGAGAACAATTAAATGTAAAGGCTATGAATGCTGCTTCAAAGCTTTTGGCAACCTACACTGATTTTGAGTGTTTTTCTAAATCAAATACTGATGTAAAAACCTATTTGTGTAGCATTAGCAAAGCAGAATGGAAAATTTCAAATGATAAATTGATATTTACCATAACCGCAGACCGTTTTTTGCGAAATATGGTTAGAGCCATTGTGGGTACCTTACTTGAAATTGGCTTAGAAAAGAAACCTGTAGCATGGATTCATGAGGTTATAAAAAGCAAAGACAGGGGTAAAGCTGGGGTTTCAGTGCCTGCAAAAGGGCTATATTTGACAAAGGTAGATTACCCAGAAGAAATTTTTATATGAGTGCAGAGAAAGACATGGGCAAAGCCTTTGACTATAGGCTTTTTAAAAGGGTGTTTAATAGAACAAAGCCGTATAAGAGTGTACTTTTTACTACTGCCTTAAGTGCAATATTACAAGCAGGTTTTGCGATTGCAATTCCTTTGCTAGTTAGAAAGATAGTTAATGAGGCAATTACAGATAAAAATGAGGCGCTTCTTTTGACTCTGATTATCGCTATGCTGGGCGTTTTAATAGGCCAAGTTGTTTTTCAATTGCTCTTTACGTATTTCGCAAATCTTTTAGGCGAATCAGTTATAAAAGATATTAGAATTGAATTGTATCAAAAAATATTAGGTTTTAAAATGACCTATTTTGATAAATCTTCTCTTGGGGTTTTGGTAACCAGAGCCGTTGCAGATATGCAACGTATTGGAGAAATTTTTAGTCAAGGTTTCTTTGTAATCGTAGCAGACCTCTTAAAAATGTTAGCAGCCATAGTAGCCATGCTTATCATTGATTGGCAAATGGCGGTAACCGTATTTGCTATTTTACCATTGATTTTGTACGCCACCAGGCTTTTTCAAAAAGCAATGAAAGCTGCATTTACAGAGGTGAGAGCACAAGTGTCTAATCTAAATAGTTTTGTTCAAGAGCGAATTTCAGGAATGAAAATTGTTCAGCTTTTTAATAGAGAAACTTTAGAAAAAGAAAAGTTTAGAGTAATTAATGAAAAACATCAGAATGCTTGGTTAAAAACAGTTTGGTACAATAGTATCTTTTTTGCGGTGGCAGAATTGTTAGGAGCGGCTGCTACAGGTTTAGTGGTGTATTTTGGTTTAATGCAGAATTTAGGTTTAGGAGCAGACACCAACGTGGGTAGCATTGTAGCTTTTTTCTTTTTTGTTGATTTATTGTTTAGACCACTACGCCAAATTGCTGATAAATTTAATACTCTACAAATGGGTATGGTTGCAGCAAATAGGGTATTTAAAATTTTAGATACTGATAGCCAGATACCAAATGAAGGTCGTGTTGTAAAAGAATTAATTCAAGGTTCCATAGAATTTAAAAATGTACGATTTGGTTATTCAGAAAATGAAGAAGTACTTCATGGAATTTCATTTAAAGTAAATAAGGGGGAAACTGTTGCTATTGTTGGTGCTACTGGCGCTGGTAAATCAACCATAATCAATCTATTGAACAGATTTTATGAAATTAATTCGGGAGAAATTCTGATAGATGGTGTTGCTATTAAAGATTATCAATTAGAAAATCTGAGGTCTCATATTGCAATAGTTTTACAAGATGTATTCTTATTTGCAGATACCATTGCTAACAATATTTCGCTTAAAGATGAAGCGGTAACGGTTACCGAAATTGAGGCTGCAGCCAAACAAATAGGGGTGCATGAATTTATTTCAAGTTTACCTGGTGGGTATACCTTCAATGTAAAAGAAAGGGGTACTATGCTTTCTAGCGGGCAACGCCAATTAATAGCATTTTTAAGAGCATATGTAAGCAACCCAAGTATATTAGTTTTAGACGAAGCTACATCTTCAGTAGACACCTATTCTGAGCAATTAATACAACAAGCTACAGATAAAATAACAGAAGGTAGAACCTCCATTATTATAGCGCATAGATTGGCAACAATTAGAAAAGCAGATAAAATTCTTGTGATGGATGCGGGTCAAATTGTAGAAATGGGTAATCATCGCGAGTTACTTGAGCAAAAAGGATATTATAGAGATTTATACGAAGCTCAGTTTATGGCAGAAGAAATGGTTTAACTCCCTTGTGCTTCTTTAGCAGCTTTTATTTGTTCCAAAAATTCTGGTTGTGTAAACATGTAAATTGAAATTCCCACGGTGAAGATTATAAATAGTACCATTAGAATACATAAGAACAACAGTGTTTTCAAGACTAAAGATTGCCAGTTCAAATTAAATAGTCTTTTGAACATGTACACGTAATAGGCCACATAGCCTACAAGGCTTAGCTGAGAAACAATCATCAGTACTTTTGAATTAAAAGAACTCAAGAGATAAAGTGTATTCACAATAATAGACATATGTGAATACGCGTAGAGGTTAATTACAAAATGTTCGCTTAGATTATATTTTTTGCGGTTCCAAAAAACTACTCTAGAAATAACCACTAAAAAGGGGATAGAAGCAAGGTAAAAAATGTTTTGATATTCGTACATAGCCTCCACCCATTTTTTAACTTGAGGCATTATTGCATTTTGTGCAGCAGCAGAATCAGCACCAGCAGCCATTTGTCCTGCGTTTGTTAATTCTATTAAATCCTTCTTCATAAAAATAAGTAGTAGTCCACCTAAGGTCAGGGCAATAGTAAAATAGGATATAGGGTTCATATATTTTTTACGAACACCTTCTATATATCCAGAAATAACAATTTCAGGTTTTTTAAATAAGTCAATAAATGTTTTTAAAAAAGTATTATCCACGTTGAAAAACCGTTCAGCAAGGTCATACCAAAGATTTTTAAAGGTGATTCTATTGCGTATAACTTTAGCTCCACAGTCAGGGCAGTAACTATAATCTGTTCTTAAGCTGTTTTCACAATTTTTACATTGCATTAACTCATATCTTTTTTAATGGTTTGGGTAAGTTCTTCAAGATTTTTATAAAGAACAAATTCGCCATTTTTAATGTAAGAAATCATTCCTGTTTCTTCACTCACCACCAAACAAATAGCATCTGTTTTTTCTGTTATGCCAATGGCAGCACGGTGTCTTAGGCCATAGCGTAATGGTATATTACGCTCATTAGAAACTGGCAGAATAACACGTGTTGCAGTTATAAAATTATCTTGAATTATTGCAGCACCATCATGCAATGGACTGTTTTTGTAGAAAATACTTTCAATAATGGGTTGCGTTATTTTAATACTCATTTGGTCCCCCGTATTTTTTACAAAATCTAGACTATTGGTGCGTTCAATAACCAGAATAGCACCAGTTTTGCTCATACCCATGTTTTTACATGCGCCAATAACTGCATCAATATCAACATCAGTAGGCATGGCTTCTTGTTTTAAAAACTTAAAGTGTTTAGCAAAACTCCGTTTAGAAGCAAAGTTTGTAGAGCCAATGAGCAGTAAAAATTTGCGAATTTCTTGTTGAAAAACAATGATTAAGGCAATTAATCCAATATTCATAAAACCGCCAACAACACTGCTAATCATTTTCATTTGAAGTAGTTCAGTTAGTTTCCAAAGCACCCAAACAATAACAATTCCAATAAAAATATTAATAGCAACGGTACCTTTTACCAACTTGTACACGTAGTAAAGTAAAATTGCTACGAGAACTATATCTATAAAATCGGTAACCTTAAAATCTAGGAAGTTGAGAAAATCCATCAGTGTAAAAATAGAAAAATGCCTCTTAGCATTCAGCGTTTTTTAATTGGGTTACTATCTTAATACATTCATGAGCTTCTTTTACATCATGTACGCGTAATATATTTGCTCCATTTAATAAGGCAATTGTATTAGCTGATGTGGTAGCATTTAAAGCCTCTTTGGCCGAGATTTTTAAAGTTTTCCATAACATAGATTTTCTGCTTAGCCCAACTAATAGAGGTTTGTCTAGGTTAGAAAAGAAACTTAAATTTTTTAGTAAACAGAAGTTTTGCTCCGCAGTCTTAGCAAAACCAAATCCTGGGTCTATAATTACATCGTTTATTTTGTGTTTTACGGTATGTTCAATTTTTTTTGATAGCTCAAAAAAGATGTCTCTTATTAAATCATCATAAGACGTTTTCTGAGCCATGTTTTGCGGGTTTCCGCGCATATGCATTAGAATATAAGGTACTTGCAATTCAGCAATAGTTGAATACATGCTCGAATCTAAATCACCTCCAGAAATATCATTTACCATTGCTGCACCAGCTGCAACCGCTTTTTTAGCTACTTGGCTTCGAAAAGTGTCCACAGAAATTAGTAGTTTAGGATGGTGTTTAAGTACTAATTCAATAATGGGTATAACTCTATGTAATTCTTCGTCTATAGAAATATCGGTTGCACCGGGTCTTGAGCTGTACCCCCCAATATCAATAAAAGTAGCACCATCGTTTTGCATAACATCAATCTGATTTAGTACAGATTTTTCGTCCTTATATTTACCTCCATCATAAAAAGAGTCAGGGGTTAAATTAAGAATACCCATAACTTTGGGTTCTATAAAATCAACTAGTTGTCCTTTACAATTTATTGTCATGGGTTTCCGTATATTTGACAGGTGCTTTGAGGCACCTTAGTTGACGAAATTACGATATTCCAACACGACTACATGCAGCAAACCTTAACCGAGTACGATGCAATTATAGAGCAGTGTAGGTCACTGTTTTATAAAAAGGGTAAAGATTATGGTACCGCTTGGCGAATACTTCGACTTCCATCTTTAACAGACCAAATATTTATTAAAGCACAACGCATACGCGGATTGCAAAAAAATACAGAGCAAAAGGTAGATGAAGGGCAGCAGCCAGAGTTTATAGGTATTATAAACTATGCAATAATGGGTCTTATTCAGTTAGAGAAAGGCGTTGTTGAACAACCTGATATTGATATTGAAGAGGCTTTACAATTATACAATGAACAAGTTGAAATTACCAAGCAACTTATGATGGATAAAAATCATGACTATGGTGAAGCGTGGAGAGATATGAGGGTAAGTTCATTAACAGACCTTATACTGCAAAAAATATTACGTGTAAAGCAAATTGAAGATAACCAAGGTAAGACATTGGTTAGTGAGGGTATTGCGGCAAATTATCAAGATATGGTCAATTATGCGGTTTTTGCCTTAATTCATTTAAATGAGAACAAATGAAATATTTAGTAGGTTTTTGTCGGGTTTTTGTAGGTGTTCTTTTCATCATTAGCGGTTTAATAAAACTAAATGACCCCTTAGGATTTTCATTCAAACTTGAAGAATACTTTAGTCAAGGTGTTTTAGACTTACCATTTTTAATGCCTATCGCCCTAACTATTTCATTCATTGTAGTTGTTATTGAAGTCGTACTTGGGGTGATGTTGTTGCTAGGACTCTGGCGTAAGTTTACCGTTTACAGTTTGTTAGCAATGATTGTCTTTTTTACGTTTTTAACGTGGTATTCAGCTTACTTTAATAAAGTTACAGATTGTGGTTGTTTTGGAGATGCCGTTAAACTTACCCCTTGGGAGTCTTTTACCAAAGACGTTATTTTACTAGTTCTAATTTTAGTGCTTGTGTATGGCGTTAAATACATAAAACCTTTGTTTAATCAAAAAGTAACTTTAGTAATACAAGGTGCAACTTTACTAGCGTGCATTTGGTTTGGTTTTCATGTGCTTAACCATTTACCAAGCAAAGATTTTCGCCCCTACAAAATTGGAGCAAACATTCAAGAAGGTATGGAGATACCCGAAAATGCACCGCAGCCCGTATATGAATATGCATGGCAATTCAAGGTAAATGGAGTAGATAAAATAGTGACTACAAATGGGGAGTATCCTACAGTTGAGGACGGAGAATTTATAGATGTAGAAACAACATTAATTCAAGAAGGTTATGAACCTCCGGTACACGATTTTACTATTGAAAAAGAAGGTGAAGATTTTACAGCGGAGTTTTTAGAAGAGCCTAAGTTACTAATGGTTATTGCTTATGATTTAGCTAAAAGTGAATTAGAAGCTTTTGCTGAATTAAAACCACTGGTTGATACGGCAAAGAAAAACGGTTACAACGTAATTGGTATGTCAGCCTCTAGTAATAGTCAAGGTGAAGCAATAACAAAAGAATATAACCTAGATTTTGAGTTTTATTTTACAGATGAAACTACCCTTAAAACAATAATCAGGTCAAATCCTGGGGTAATGGTTTTAAATAAAGGAACTATTACCCAAAAGGTACATTATAACGATTTAGATAACATCAACTTATAACAAAGAACCAATTAAAAGAAACAACATGAGGTCTAAAATAGTAGCAGGTAACTGGAAAATGAATAAAAATTTAACTGAAACAGAAGCACTTGTTTCTGAGTTAGTTGCAAAAGTACCAGATACCACTGCAGAAGTGATTATTGCCCCAACCTTTGTCAATCTACAATCGGCTGCAAAGCATGTGGAAAATAGCATTATTCAAGTAGCAGCACAAAACATGCATTTTGCTGATAATGGTGCATTTACTGGTGAAATATCAGCGGAAATGTTAAAAGATATCGATGTAGATATTGTAATTCTAGGGCATTCAGAAAGACGTTCTCATTTTGGTGAAACAGATGATTTACTAGCTAAAAAAGTAAATCAAGCCATAGAAAAAGGCATGCGTGTTATCTTTTGTTTTGGTGAAGAACTTGAAGACAGAAAATCTGGTAACCACTTTAATGTAGTAGCCTCCCAATTGAAAAACGGACTGTATGCTTTACCAGCAGAAGCTTGGAGTAAAATTGTGCTAGCATATGAGCCTGTTTGGGCTATAGGAACTGGTGAAACAGCCTCACCTGAGCAAGCTCAAGAAATGCATGCATTTATTAGAAAAGAAATAGAAGAAGCTTACAATTCAGGTATTTCAGAAAAAGTAACCATTTTATATGGGGGTAGTGTTAAACCTAATAATGCTGAAGAAATCTTTTCGCAACCAGATGTTGATGGTGGCTTAATTGGAGGAGCATCGCTTAAGTGTGATGACTTTACGGCTATAATAAAAGCAATCTAATATTTACCATTTGTCAGACTACCTAGAATACAACTTTACCATAAAACCTCTTGAGCCAACCAGAGAAATTCTAATGGCTGAACTTTCAGAGTTGGGGTTTGAGAGTTTTGTGGAAACCGAAAACGGAATGTTAGCCTATGTTTTAGGTAGTTCTTTTGATGATTCAAGAATTAAGAAGAGCTATATATTTCAAAGTAATGCATCGGTAATCTCTTGGACAACAAAAGCAATAGCGCAACAGAATTGGAATGCAGAATGGGAACGAAGTTTTCAGCCAATTAAGGTAGGTGATTCTTGTATGGTTAGAGCACCGTTTCACCCAAAAGAAGCGGTTACTTACGATATTATCATAGAGCCAAAAATGAGTTTTGGTACAGGTCATCATGAAACTACACACATGATGTTAGCCCATATTTTAGCTCATGATTTTAAGAAAAAAACGGTTTTAGATATGGGGTGTGGTACCGGAGTATTAGCAATTCTTGCTGCTATGAAAGGTGCTTCAAATGTAGATGCAATAGATATAGATGAGTGGTGTTATTTGAACTCCATAGAAAATGTAGAAAGAAATAATTGCGATTTTATCAAAGTATTTCAAGGTGATGCCTCACTTTTAGGGGCAAAAAAGTACGATGTGGTTTTAGCGAATATTAACCGTAACATTCTTTTAGAAGATATTCCTGTTTACAGTTCCATTTTAAATCCAGACGGTCATTTATTCTTAAGTGGGTTCTATACAGAAGATTTAGCTATAATATCCTCAAAATGTGAGGAGCATAATTTGTATTTTGAAAAAAATCTAGAAAAAAATAACTGGATATCAGCAAAATATGTATTTTCGAGATAAATGAAGTAGATAATGGGTTTACAAGAAAAATTTCAGGAAGACCTTTTATTGGAGGAGGAAACAGTTGACGTAAATGAGATTGTACTCTATAATGATGATGTAAATACGTTTGATCACGTAATTAATACGTTAATTTCGGTTTGTGAACACTCCCCTCAACAAGCAGAACAATGTTCTTTAATTGTTCATTATAAAGGTAAATGCACTGTAAAAACAGGCGAGTACAATGATTTAAAACCGCGTTGTTCCAAGCTTTTAGAAGCAGGGTTAAGTGCTGAAATTGTTTAATATAAATTAATTTTTCCTGAACGAAATTTCTTATTTTTATAGATAAAGAAAATTCTTGTGAAAATTGGTTCTCTGTTAAGTTGCTTTTTTTTTGTTTTTTTAGGACTAAAAGCGCAAGAAATACCTCCCATAACCTATTATTCTCCCCAACATTATAAAGGTGAAAATCAGAATTGGGCTATTTCACAATCAAAAGAAGATTTACTTTATTTCGCAAATAACGAAGGTTTATTAGAGTTTAATGGAAATAAATGGAGTCTATATAAGGCTCCTAATAACACCATTATACGTTCAGTTAAAGTTGTAGCCGATAGAATTTACACGGGCTGTTACAGAGAGTTTGGTTATTGGCAAAAAAACAATTTTGGTAAATTAGCGTATACTTCACTATCAAAAGAAATAGAGAAGACCCTAGATGATGAGGAGTTCTGGAATATTTTGCATGTAGATAACTACATCCTATTTCAATCTAAAAAAAGAATATATACATATGATTTAATCAATGACTCTTTCAACATCATTGATGCGCAATCATCATTTCCAAAACTATGGTACGTTGACGGGCAAATCTATTTTCATATTACTAATGAAGGAATTTACACCTTAACTTCTGGTAAAAAAGTTAAAGTTTTTAATCAAAATCCATTAACAGAGGATGAAGTAATTACTTTTTATCAAGATGCCGAAAGTTTTGTTTTTCTAACCCGGAATCAAGGTTTTTTTAGAATAAAAAATGATAGAGTTCAAAAATGGCAAACAAGCCTTGATAACGTTTTAGAGGAAACATCTGCCTATAGTGCAATTAGGTTAAAAGATAACAGCCTAGTAATAGGAACAATTTCAAATGGCTTACTTATACTTGATGATAATGGTGAGTTAGCGTATCATATCAACGAAAAAAATGGTCTTGCCAACAATACAATTTTATCTCTTTTTGGAGATTCAGAGAATACTATTTGGATAGGGCAAGATTACGGTATTAGCAGCTTTAATTTAAATTCTCCGGTTAGAATTTATAACGATAATTACGGAGATATTGGTAGTGTTTATGCTTGTTTAGTTTACAAAGACAATTTATATATAGGTTCTAACCAAGGTCTCTTTGTAAAACCAATAAATTCAAATCAGAATTTTAATCTTATTAAAGGCACTAAAGGTCAGGTTTGGAGTTTAGAAATGATTAATGGACATCTATTTTGTGGGCATCATTCAGGTACTTTTTTAATCAACGGTGATCAGGCAAAAAAAATCCTAGATGTTCCAGGTACTTGGACCATAAAAAAAATTGAGAATAATCAAAAGTTATTGATTCAAGGTAATTATGATGGTATTTATGTTTTAAGTAATGAAGAAAATACCTGGAAACTTAGAAATAAGATTGAAGGGTTTAATAATTCTGCAAGATTTGTTGAACCATTGGCAAATAAGATTTTTGTGAACCATGAGTATAAAGGGTTGTTTGAGTTGATTGTTGATGATGAATATAAAAGAGTAAAAACTAGTAAAGTAGATACTGCTCTTCGGGGGCATAATTCGGCAATAACTAATTATAAAAATCAAATTCTTTTTGCGTACCATAAAGGAGTCTACAAATATGACTATAGCGAATCAAAATTTTCAAAAGATGGCGTGCTGAGTACACTATATGATAAAGAGGAATTTACCTCTGGTAAAATGATTGTAGAAAATAATCGTTTGTGGTTTTTTACCAAAAATCAATTGATTAATGTGCAAACACAAAGCTTAGGTGAAGCGCCTGTAATTCATAAGTTTCCATTTAACGCGGATATAAGAGATGCCATTGCAGGCTATGAAAGTATTGCACCACTCTCACAATCAAATACCTATATTCTCGGCAAAGGAACTGGCTTTATTACGCTAAACTTAGAAAGAGAAATTTATGACAATGGTTCAGCCAAAATTGCCCAAATATTCAAATATTCAAAGCTGGAACCAGCCAATAAAAAAGAGCCACTATCTTTAGATGAAGAAGCACAATTAAAGAAAGACGAAAACAGTCTTTTGTTTAGCTTATATACGGCACAATACCCTAGTCATATAAAACCTCAATATCAATATCGACTTCTTGGGCAATACCCAAATTGGAGTAATTGGTCAGAACAATCTGAAATATCATTTGATAATTTGCCCTATGGAGAATACGAATTTCAAGCACGTTCTAAAATGGGGACAAAAATCTCCAACAAACCCGTAAGTTATAAGTTTACAATTGAAACACCCTGGTATGCTTCAATAACTATGAAAATTGTTTATTTAATTCTTGGTGTTTTAGGTATACTGTCTTTAAATTTTTTCTATAGAAATAGATTTAGAAAGAAGCAAGATAAGGTGGTTAAAGAGGCTAACCGTAAAATGCAATTAGAGAAGGTTAAAAACGAACAGGAACTTATAACACTGAAAAATCAACAATTAAATGAACGGTATAGAATGAAAAGTAATGAATTAGCTGCTTCTACCATGAGTTTAATTAGAAAAAATAATGTGTTAAAAGAAGTCAAGAACAAATTACAAGACTCCTACAAAGATGCTGATGAACTTATACAAGTATATAGACTTATAGATGATAGTTTAAGCAAAAATGATGATTGGGAGTTATTTAAAGAGGCATTTAATAATGCGGATAAATTGTTCTTAGGAAAGTTAAAAGAAGCACATCCAAATCTAACTCCAAACGAGATTAGACTTTGCGCGTATCTACGATTAAATTTAACATCAAAAGAAATAGCTCCTCTTTTTAATATTTCGCCAAGAAGTGTAGAGGTAAAACGTTACCGCCTGCGTAAAAAAATGGGCTTAGTTCATGATAAAAACTTGGTAGACTATATTTTAAGTCTATAAATCAACACTACAAACCAGAAAATTCACCACAACATTACCTATACATTAGCTAATTATACTACCAAAATTAGCAAGTGGATGATTTTTTAAAAGCAGCTGAATATCTTGTTAAATTGCGGAATAGTCAAAAAATAAACACATTTTTTGATATGTATACTTTTTGTATGGGTTTAAATTATTGTTTTGTTAATTTCTAATTTTAATTTAGTGACCATCCTTTAGAAGTGTAGTACTGTTATTACGGAGTTTGGATTATCACTTAATCTAATAATATTCAGTAACAGTTATTCAAAGGAACTTCAAAACTCATACAAATGAAATACAGAATTTTAATAATTCTATTACTGTTCATCACCTCACAATCTTATAGCCAAAATGATAAGGTTTATGTTAATAGCGATTCAAATGGAGATTATACGCTTTACGTAAACAATGAGCCATTTATGATTAACGGAATGAACTGGGATTACATTCCAATTGGCACAAATACTGTAAATGCCCGTTTTTGGGATAAATCTGATGAAATTATCAAAGCAGGTTTAGATAAAGAGATGTCTCTTTTAAAAAATATGGGTGTAAATGTAATACGCCAATACACAGGTGTGCCAGCAAAATGGATAAAATACATTTATGAGCAATATGGTATCTATACCATGTTGAATCATTCGTTTGGTAGGTATGGCCTTACAATTAATGGAGTTTGGACACCAGTTACAATATATGATGAGCCGCAAACGCAAGCATTATTAATGCAAGAAATAGAGCAATTAGCTCAAGAATACAAAAATACTCCTGGTCTTTTAATGTATTTACTTGGTAATGAAAATAACTATGGACTTTTTTGGCAAGGTGCAGAAACAGAAGATTTTCCTGATGATGAACAAGAAAAACAATTCATAGGCGAGAAGAGGGGTAGGCCTATGTATAGATTGATGAATGAGGCAGCCAAAAAAATGAAAATGATAGATGGTGCTCATCCCGTTGCATTATGTAACGGTGACGTTTTATTTCTTGATATAATTGCCGAAGAATGCCCAGATATAGATATATATGGTACCAATACGTATAGAGGTGTTTCTTTCGGAGATATGTTTGATGTGGTAAAGCAAACGTATAACAAACCCATAATGTTTACAGAGTTTGGTGCAGACGCTTTCAATGCAATAACAAATGAAGAAGACCAATATTCTCAGGCTTATTATATGGTAGGTAATTGGAAAGAAATTTATGCCAATGCTGCAGGTTTAGGTAAGGCTGGTAATTCTATTGGTGGTTTTACCTTTCAGTTTAGTGATGGCTGGTGGAAATTTGGTTTTGACGACCGTAAAAACGCTGATGTGCATGACAATAATGCATCTTGGTCCAACGGTGGTTATTCAAGAGATTTAAAAGCTGAAGGTGTAAACAACATGAATGAAGAATGGTTTGGAATTTGTGCAAAAGGCCAAACTTCACCAAGAGGATTGTATGATTTATACCCAAGAGCTGCTTATTATGCCTTAAAAGAAGCTCATAAATTGAACCCTTATGAGGATGGAGTTGACAGTAATTTTTTAAACAATTATTTCGATACTATAGAATTGATGGATGCTGTTCTCAAAGCTAGAGGAGATAAAGCAGCTTTAAATGCTGAACAAAGTAATCTTTTGAGAATAAGTAACCTACAAGCAAAATTTTCATCATTTAGCACCGGAGGTAGTTTAATTACTACACCAGATAATCCCAATCCAGACGACCCAAATACCTTTCCAAATCAACTTGGTTTTGACCACATGCAGTCCTATTTTGTTGGCATAGAGGGCAAACCGGCAGCGAATATGAGGGCTGAGGTTAATTTAAATGTTGTAGGAAATGTTGCTCAAAATCCTATAAATGAAATTTTTTATGAGAATAATTCACGTCCAATAGATGTTAGTACTGACCTTGGAGATGTAGTAGTATCAGATGTTAATAGGTTAAGAGTTTATCAAGCTGAATTTGAATGGAATGCAAAAGAGTTTGATTTAAGGGGTTTTTATAGAACCGGCCATTATCATTGGGGTTATGAAGGAGACTTCTTTGGGTTTTATCCAGAAGCCAATTATGGTCCAAACTTAGATATCTACAATGGTGAAATCTTGGGAGCAGAAATAGATGGTAAAGGTCCGTTAAAAGGATTAAAAGTTGCCGTAGGGCCACAATTATGGTGGGGTGCCAACCCAACTATGCTTTTTAAATATAAAAAACAACTGGGCAAATTTGATGTAACAGGAATTTATCATAGAGATTTTGAAACAGATGTAGAATTAGACGACAATGGCCGCAGAATATTAGATGTGAATCAATTACGAAGTGGGGTTATTCCACCTTGGCCAACAGAAAGAGCAGCTATAGCTATCGAAAGAGAGTTTGGTAAACTAGGTGTTGAAGTAGGTGGTTTATGGTCTGGCAGTCCACTCAACGGAATTGCTTTTCAAGATGTTAGAGGTGAATCTGGCAATTATGTTGTTTACCAAGATAGAATTCAAGCCACTGATAATTGGGGAGGTAAAATAAAAATCACTTATGAAGGTGGAAAGTTTAATTGGTATGGGCAGGCGTCTGCAATGGGTTTAATAGCAAATGGTGGTGCTGACCAAACATTAACTTTTACAGGTTGGAAATTAAAAGATACCGGTAGCGGTAATGTTACCAGTTTGCTAACCGGTTTTACAATAGCGGCAGGTAAATTTCAAATTGCTCCTAATTTTATGATACAAAAACCTTTGGTAGAAGCCATTCCAAATGATGTGCAAGCTCCAGGTAGATTACGAAATATCATAGATGACCCTTTTTCTGTTAGGGCAAATAGAGAAACTATAGGCAGTGAAATCTTAATTTCTTTTGATCCTACACCAGGCACTTGGATGTATGAATGGGATAATGATAGGGCAGAGGACGCAACTTTTGCTATGAATCTTGGATTTGTATACAGGCATTTACCAACCACAATGGATGCGCACATTGGTTTCTTAGCAAACCGTCAATTTTTTGCATTCCCAAATTCTGCTCCGGCAGAAGATTTGTGGGAAATACATTCGAGAATGGTTTCAAAACAAGGACCAGATTTAGGGTTTATAGGAAATTTCTACTACGGTAACGGTCAAGGTAACGGTGACAGCCAGCGGTTAATTAAACGGTTTGGAGGAGATATCAGAGCTATTTATAAGAGCTACAAACTGGCTACTCATGTAAAAGTTAATGACTGGGGTCCTTTTGATTATCATCGAGATTTCAACCTAACATTTCCATTACAATTAATGTTAGATGTTTCTACCACTTTAGGTAAGCCAGATTGGTTTATTCTACCAAGTACACAAGTAGGTATTCGCGGAATATGGAGGTCTTTAAATGAATTTTCTCCAAGATATGCGCCTAATACTACAGAAGAATTTGCAACACAACCTATTATAAGTCCTGTAGGTTTTGATAATGGTTCAGAATGGGAAATAATGACTTACATCCACATCAACATTGGAAAATAAAAAGCAAAAAATGAAAAGTTTTAGACTCAAAATAGATAAAATATACCTGCTTTCAATGCTTGGTTTTTTAGTAATTGTAAGTTGTGAAAGAAATTTTTCTGACGATGTCACTTTTGCAACATTTCCTGCAAACGGAGACGTTTTTATAGACACTTTTTCTCCAGGTTTAGACTATTTTCCATTTGTAGATGGTGGAGCCGACCCAGAAGCTTTTAGCGTGGATACAGATGAAGTTTTTGCAGGTACAGCCTCAATGCGTTTTGATGTTCCTGCTTTTGGTAATGGTTTTGTTGGAGCTACTTTCAATACAACAGTAGTAAGAGATTTATCTGGTTTTGACGCTTTAACCTTTTACGCCAAAGCTTCTCAAGCAGCTGATATTAATGATATTGGTTTCGGAATTGAAGGACAAACGGGTAATAAATTTCAAGTAACAACTAAAAATTTAAAAATTAGTACCCGTTGGGAGAAGTATACCATACCTATACCAGACCCTTCAAAATTATTTAACCAAACCGGATTATTTTGGTTAGCCGAAGGAGCTTCTTTTGAAGGTGATGAGGGTGGGTATACCCTTTGGTTTGATGAAATAAAATTTGAAAAAACTGGAACCCTTGGGCAACCTAGACCTTCAATTCTCAATGGAGAAAATGTTGAACAACCCGGTTTTGTAAATATAAATCAGACTTTAACAGGCTTAACACAAACTGTTAATTTAGAAAACGGTGATAATATCACAGTGATAGCATCACCATCTTATTTTGATTTTTCATCATCAAATCCAGCTGTTGCACAAATTAATGAGTTAGGTGATATAACCATTACAAATCTAGGTGAAACAACAATCACAGCGGCTCTTTCCAATGTAGAAGCTTCAGGGTCCTTGGTACTAAATGTTGAAAACGAATTTTTATTCGCTCCAACACCACCTGCGAGAAATAGTGAAGATGTTATAGCGGTATTTAGTGATGCCTATACTAATGTGCCAGTAGATTATTATAATGGTTTTTTTACGCCAGATGGTCAAACCACTCAAGGTGGTGCTCCGCCATTAGATTTTAATGGAGACCAGATAATCAATTATACTGATTTAAATTTTGTTGGTATAGGAACCTTTTTAAACGTGGCACCTATAGATGCTTCATCAATGACCACACTTCATTTAGATATCAAGGTTAATGAGGAAATTAATTCGGGTGATTTTATTAGAGTACAACTCATTAATGCTGTAGGAAATAATGAATCTTCAGGTACAATAACACTGAACGCTTCAGATTTAAGACAAGATGAATGGGTAAGTTTTGATTTCCCCTTGTCAGACTTCACAGGTTTGGCAGATAGGTCTCAGATAGGATTACTGTTTTTTGTTTCTGATAGTACCATTTCAGACATTTTTGTAGATAATATCTACTATTACAAATAAAAATTGCTTTTTAAAAAAGAACTATGCAACAAAAACAGAAGTTAAAAAAATTACACGTAAATATCTGTATACCAGTATTATTGATAACATTTCTAAGCTTTTGGAGTTGTAATGTTGATGATACACAAACGGTAACCACGTTTTCGAATTTAATTCTTTCAGAAGAATTTGAAACAGACGGTACACCTAACCCAAATGTATGGGGTTATAATATAGGAAGAGGCCCAAATGGAGATGGTTGGGGTAATCAAGAATTACAATATTATACAGATAGGCCCACTAACGTAAGAATTGCCAATGGTAATCTAGAAATCACCGTTAGAGAAGAAACTTTTCAAGGTGCACAGTATACCTCTGCTAGGCTTTTGACCAAAGACTTATTTGATAAGAAATATGGTCGATTTGAGGCCAGAATTCAATTGCCTACTGGCCAGGGTATTTGGCCAGCTTTCTGGATGTTGGGAGCAGATATTGATGAAAATCAATGGCCAGGTGCTGGTGAGATTGACATTATGGAATATCGCGGACAAAACCCAACGGTATTGATAGGTAGTGTTCACGGACCAGGATATTCTGCCGGTAATGCAATTTCAAAAGAATACAGATTGCAAAATGACCGCTTTGATACGAGCTACCATATTTTCGGAATAGAGTGGTCGCCAGAAGCCATAAATTTCTATGTAGATGATGTGCTTTATAACCAGATAACACCAGAAGATGTTACAGGAGAATGGGTGTTTAATAAGCCTTTCTTTTTACTAATGAATGTTGCTGTGGGCGGCAATTTTGTAGGCCCCCCAAATGCAGAAACGCAATTTCCACAAACCATGTTAGTGGATTATGTTAGAGTGTATGAATAATTATTAACTATAAAAACAAAAACTAGACTAATTTAATTTTTTGACTATGAATTTGACTTTAAAAAAGGGAAAGATACTTTCCTTAGCAATTTTATTATTAGCCTTTATTGGCTGCGGTGATGATGATGAAGAAATGTTGCCAGAGGTTGTTGCCGGCTTTTCACAAGAAATTGACCAAGCCACTGGTACCGTAACTTTTATAAATACTTCTGAGAACGCAAGCTCTTATAGCTGGGATTTTGGTAATGGCAATACTTCTACCTCACAAAATCCAACTCAGGTATATGAAAATGGAGATTATACGGTTACTATGACTGCATCTAACGTTGCTGGAGATTCTGATACGGCTAGTGCAAGTATTTCTATTAACATACCAGAAGAGGAAGAAGAATTTGATAGCGGCCTTTTAACCAATGGAGATTTTGAGGCAGGTGTAGAACCTTGGATTGGTAATGCAGCTAACGTTCAAGAAGATGGTGGTAACAGTTTTAATTTCGCCAATGTTGAAGCGGCAGGTAATGTTTTCGACGTTAACTTAAGCCAAGTTGTAGAAATTACTCAAGGAACAAATTACATTTTAAAATTTGATGCATCATCTGAC
This sequence comes from Croceivirga lutea, assembly GCF_014235875.1. Taxonomy (GTDB): domain Bacteria; phylum Bacteroidota; class Bacteroidia; order Flavobacteriales; family Flavobacteriaceae; genus Croceivirga; species Croceivirga lutea. Next base: position 91,048 of record NZ_JACJUK010000007.1, read on the forward strand.
AGAGAAAGAACCATTTTGGCCGGTTTAGGTTTGAATGAAGCACCTTTTACCAATACAGCGGTAGAAATTAATTTAACCGAACAAACCCAAACTTTTGAGCTGCAATTAGCCGCTACAGATTTTGGTGGTGCAAATAGCCGCGTGTTATTTGATATGGGTGGAGCCGTTGGTACTGTAGTAATAGATAATGTATCGCTAGTTGAAGGAGGAGATGGTAGTGATAGTAGCACAGACGATGGTGGAACAGACTTTGATAGTGGTCTTTTAACTAATGGAGACTTTGAAGCTGGTGTAGAACCTTGGATTGGTAATGCTGCTAACGTTCAAGAAGACGGCGGTAACAGTTTTAACTTTGCTAATATTGAAGCAGCTGGTAATGTGTTTGATGTTAACCTAAGTCAGGTAGTTGAAATTACACAAGGCACTAATTATATTTTAAAGTTTGATGCTTCTTCAGATAGAGAAAGAACAATGCTAGCTGGTATTGGTTTAAACGAAGCGCCGTTTACTAATTCTTCTGTTGAAATTAATTTAAATACAGAAACGCAAACCTATGAATTACAATTGGCAGCTGCTGATTTTGGTGGTGCCAATAGCCGAGTATTATTTGATATGGGCGGTGCTGTAGGTGTTGTAGTAATAGATAACGTTTCTCTAGTTGAAGGTGGAGATGGTAGTGATAGCGGTGCAGGCGATGGTGGAACAGACTTTGATAGCGGTCTTTTAACTAATGGAGATTTTGAAGCAGGTGTAACACCATGGATTGGTAATGCTGCTAATGTACAAGAAGATGGCGGAAACAGTTTCAATTTTGCAAATGTTGAAGCTGCAGGTAACGTTTTTGATGTAAACCTAAGTCAGGTTGTAGCCATTACACAAGGCACCAATTATATTTTAAAGTTTGATGCATCATCTGATAGAGAAAGAACCATATTAGCTGGTATAGGATTAAATGAAGCGCCATTTACTAATACAGCAGTTGAAATTAGTTTAAATACAGAATCACAAACCTATGAGTTACAGCTTGCTGCTGCTGATTTTGGCGGCGCTAATAGCCGTGTATTGTTTGACATGGGTGGAGCCATTGGTACTGTAGTAATAGATAACGTATCTCTAGTAGAAGGCGGAGATGGCAGTGATAGTAATACTGGAGGAGATGGTTCAACCCCTGGTGATGGTTCAGGATTTACTGTAGATTTTGAAAGTGGTGGTTCGCTTTCAGGAGCTTTTGATAATGGAGCAAATGGCGCCACAACTACAAACCCAGACCAATCTGGTTTAAATACCTCTGCTACCGTATATCAATTTAATAAAACGGTGGGTTCTGCATGGTATTCAGGAGTATTCAATATCTTCTCAGAAGACATAAGTGCAACAGGAGGCACTACATTCAAAGTAAAAATGTGGTCTCCTAATCCAAATATTAATGTTCGCTTTCAGTTAGAAAAAGAAGGTAACCAAGGGCCAATAGTTACTTATAACGTAGACCAAACTTTAGTAGAAGCTAATACTTGGGTTGAGCTAACTTTTGATTTGTCAACTACAGCAATAGACTTGGCTGATGGTTATGATAAATTCGTGATTTTTCCAGATTACGATGAATCAAACCAGGTTGACGTAGCAACAGAAGCCATCTACTACATAGATGATATCATTCAAGAATAATTAGTTAGAATTCAGTAGATAAATTAAGAAATAGGCTGGTAAATTTTTACTAGCCTATTTTATCCCCAATTAATCAAGAAAGATTATAAAGTATTTTAATGGAGAACCATTCTGAAAGTTGCTTAAATACGGTATTAATTAATGGCGAAAAATTTTTCAAAATCGCCAATAGCAACAAATTACGACCATTTTTCATGAGTATAGTTAGTGATTCTAATCACTGGATGTTTATTTCAAGTAATGGCGGTTTAACTGCTGGTCGTAAAAATGCGGAATACGCTTTATTTCCATATTATACAGATGATAAGATTACTGAATCGAGCGAAATCACAGGTAGTAAAACTATTCTGAGAATTGTAAGAAGCAATAAAGTTTGGATATGGGAGCCATTTTCAAATTTAGGTACTACAAACTATAAAATTACTCGTAACCTTTACAAAAACACGTATGGTAATAAAATAATTTTCGAAGAGATTAATCATGATTTACAGCTTACGTTTAAATACCAATGGGCGAGTAGCAATCTATATGGTTTTGTACGTTCAGCAGAATTGTGTAACAATAATCTAGATTCCGTCTCAATAAGTTTATTAGATGGTCTTCAAAATATAATGCCTTACGGAGTAGATAGTTATACGCAGACAAATTCCAGTAATTTGGTTGATGCTTACAAACGAACAGAACTAATAGAAAAGGTAGGCTTAGGAATTTTTGCATTAAGCGCTATCATCGTAGATAAAGCAGAACCCAGTGAGGCACTTAAAGCAAATGTGGTGTGGTCACATGGGCTAGAAAAACCAAAGTACCTACTTTCTTCCTTACAATTAGACGCTTTCAGAAAAGATGGTAAAATCTCTCAAGAAACTGATATCAAAGCAGAAAAAGGCGCCTACTTTGTTCAAAGTGACTTTTCATTAAAAAAAGATGCTAAAAAATATTGGTACCTCATTGGTAATGTAAATTATGACCATTCAGCGGTATTTAGTTTAGCAGACGAAATCCAAAATAATGATAATCTTATTGGTAAAATCACAGAAGATATTACCAAGGGAACTAAAAACTTAATTTCACTTTGTGCTGCTGCAGATGGGCTTCAAAAAACTAATGATGATTTTAAAGATTCTAGACACTTTAGCAATACCATGTTCAATATTATGCGAGGTGGAATCTTTGATAAAGATTATGTTATTGAAAAGGCTGATTTTGCAACGTATTTAAAAGGTGCTAATAGATTGATATATGAAGAATTAAAAGAAGCTTTAAAGAAACTTCCAGATTCTTTTTCAACTTCAGCGTTGCAAAAACTAGCAATTAAGAAAGGTAATGCTCATTTTACAAGATTATGTACAGAATATTTACCACTCAAGTTTAGTAGAAGACATGGTGACCCTAGTAGACCTTGGAATCGTTTTTCAATAAATACCAGAAGTGAGAAAGATGGCTCTAAAATCTTAGACTATGAAGGAAATTGGAGAGACATATTTCAAAACTGGGAGGCCTTAGCCATAGCTTACCCTAATTTTATTGAGGGCATGATTTTTAAATTCTTAAATGCCTCTACGTTTGATGGTTATAATCCTTACCGAGTTACAAAAGGTGGTTTTGATTGGGAGACAATTGAACCAGATAATCCTTGGAGTTATATTGGGTATTGGGGTGATCATCAAATTATTTACTTATTAAAATTCTTAGAATTTTCAGAAAATTTAAATCCTGGCGCCATTAGTAGGTTGTTAGATAATGAGATTTTTGTCTACGCTAATGTTCCTTATCAAATAAAAGAGTATACCCATATTTTAAAAAATCCTAAGAATACTATAGAGTTTGATGAGCATTCTGATAAGAACATCAGAAAACATCGTGAAAAAATTGGGGCTGATGGTGCGCTATTATGTAACCAACAAGGTGAAATTATAACTGCAAATTTTTTAGAAAAATTTTTGGCAACAACCCTTGCAAAGGTTTCCAATTTTGTTCCAGAAGCTGGTATTTGGATGAATACACAAAGACCAGAATGGAATGATGCCAATAACGCCCTAGTGGGTAACGGGGTGTCTATGGTTACTTTGTGCTATTTAAGACGATTTTTAGCTTTTTTTAAACCCATTTTTGAAGGCACAGAAAAAACAACATTTGAGGTAGCCACTGAATTGTATCAATTTTTTGAAGCTGTTTTACATACGCTTACTACTGAAAAATCAGTACTTCAAAATTCAGTTGATGATTATGAGCGAAAAAGAATAGTAGATGCTTTAGGTAAAGCGGCAAGTGACTACCGTACTAAAATTTATGCAAATAAGTTTTCTGGGAAAAAGAAATCGCTCACAACAAAAGAATTGTGCTCATTTGTAAATCTTTCTCTGGAATATATAGAACATACAATCGATGCAAATTGCAGAGAAAATGGTATGTACCATGCTTATAATCTTATTACTGTAAATGATGATAACAGTATTTCAATTTCTTACTTAGACGAAATGTTAGAAGGACAAGTAGCAGTTTTGAGCTCCAACTATTTGTCTACAGAATCTGCATTGAAAGTTTTAGATGGTTTAAAGAAAAGCAAATTGTTCAGAGAAGACCAATACAGTTATTTACTTTATCCAAATAAGAACCTTCCTCTCTTTATAGAAAAGAATACCATATCTGAAAACCAAATCAATACGTCATCGCTATTAACTAAAATGGTTGCTGACGGTGACAATACTTTAATTACTAAAAGTATTACTGGGACCTTCCATTTTAATGGAAACTTTAGAAATGCTAATGATGTAAAATTAGCATTTACGCATTTACGAAGTTCTAAATATGCCACATTAGCTAAAACCGAAGAGAAAAAGGTTTTAGGCATTTTTGAAGATGTTTTTAATCACAAAGCTTTTACGGGGCGCTCAGGTACCTTTTATGGTTATGAAGGCCTAGGTTCAATTTATTGGCACATGGTTTCTAAGTTGTTGTTGGCAACGCAAGAATGTTGTTTAAATGCAATAGAAAGTGGGGCTAGAGTAGAAGAGGTCTCTAGAATGCTAGAACATTATTATGAAATTAATGAGGGTATAGGTGTACATAAGTCCCCTGAATTGTATGGTGCGTTCCCAACTGACCCTTATTCCCATACACCAGCTGGTAAAGGTGCACAGCAACCAGGTATGACAGGGCAGGTTAAAGAAGATATTTTAAGCAGATTCGGAGAATTAGGAGTACAAATAAAAGATGGTCGTATTCACTTAAGACCAACGTTATTAAGAAAAGCGGAATTTTTAAAGCAAAAAGCAACTTTTAAGTATGTTAATCTTAAAGGAGAAACAGCAGAAATAGAACTTAAAAAAGACCATCTAGCTTTTACTTTATGCCAAGTGCCAATTATCTATGGTATAGGTAAAGAAGAAAAACTAATTCTTTCAAAAGCAGACGGTACTAACGAAATTTTTCCTGGCAAAACGCTGTCTGTTGAAACCAGCAAAAGTCTTGTAGCTCGTAGTGGAGAAATTGTACAAGTGAAATTAGAAATTAAAGAAAGCAGCTTAAGATGACAAAACAGCACTATTATTTATTTAGAGTCGTAATAGGCCTTTTAGTCTTTTTCATTGCTTTTTCGTGTAGAAATGAGACAAAAACTAAAACAGAAAAACAATCAAACGTGAAAAAAGTAACAGCTTCTGATATTTTAGGTAATGTTCACTACCAAGCTATTTCATACGGGGGTTATCGTCTTGCAGACCATAGTATAGAGCCAACCATTGAGGAACTAAAAGAAGACCTGCGGCTTTTATCTGCTATGAATATAAAAGTTTTACGAACTTATAAAGTTCATAAACCACACGCAGCAAATGTTCTGAAAGCTATTAGAGAGTTAAAAGAAGAAAATTCAGAATTTGAAATGTACGTTATGTTGGGTGCTTGGATTGATTGTAAAAATGCTTGGACAAATAAAGAACCCATACACAATCAAGAAAGTGAACGTAATGCAATTGAAATTAAAGAGGCGGTACGGTTGGCTAATGTATACCCAGATATTGTAAAGGTAATTGCGGTAGGTAATGAAGCCATGGTAAAATGGGCTACTGCCTATTATGTAGAACCTTGGATTATCTTAAAATGGGTAAAGCATTTGCAAAATTTAAAGTCTAAAGGTGAACTCTCACAAGATTTATGGATAACCAGTTCAGATAACTTCGCCTCATGGGGTGGTGGTGGAAACGAATATCACGTTGAAGATTTAAATACCTTAATTAAGGAAGTTGATTATTTATCTGTACACACTTATCCAATGCACGACACGCATTATAATCCTAGTTTTTGGGGTATTCATGAAGATGAAATTGCTTTATCAGATTCTGAGAAAATAAAAAAAGCCATGAAAAGGGCTTTGAGTTATGCTCAAAATCAATACAACCAAGTTGAAGCATACATGAAATCGTTAGGTGTAAACAAACCTATACATATTGGAGAAACCGGTTGGGCAAGTGTATCTAATGGTTTTTATGGTGATAATGGGTCTAAAGCATGCGATGAATTTAAAGAAGGATTGTACTATCGTTACATGCGAGATTGGACAAACACCTCAGGTATTTCTTGTTTTTATTTTGAAGCTTTTAATGAACCCTGGAAAGATGCTCAAAACCCTCAGGGTTCTGAAAATCATTTCGGATTATTTACAGTAAGTGGAGCAGCTAAATATGCTATTTGGGACCTGGTTGATAATGGAAATTTTGATGGTCTTAGCCGCGGTGACAAACCAATTAAAAAAACTTTTAACGGAAATATAGATAGTTTACTCTTACAAGTAAAAACACCACCTTCAAAGGAATCACTGCTTATGAATAACTAATTGTACAACTTTAAAACCACCAAACAGATGCGTAAAACAAATCAATTAACATTAGAAAGAACAGTACCCTTTGGTCAAAAAGTAGCCTTTGGTATTGGCATGTTTGCGAACCAAATGTTTCCTGCAATTTTAGGAATTTTTATGGTTGTCTTAGTCCAAGATTTGGGGTTTCCTAGTTGGATGTATTCTTTGATTTATCTGTTTCCTAGAATATTTGATTCTATTACAGACCCTATTATGGGGTTTATATCAGATAATACAAAATCAAAATGGGGAAGACGTAGACAGTATGTTTTATTAGGTGGTATAGTAATGGGAGTGTCATATGTTTTTATGTGGCAGTTATTTAAAGAAAATACGGTTCAATTTAATTTTTGGTATTTCTTTATATGGTCTATCATTTTTTATTTAGGTCTAACCTTATTTAGTGTGCCATATGTGGCCATGGGTTACGAGATGAGTGAAGATTTTCATGAACGTACTAATATAATGGCAATTGCCCAATGGATTGGACAGTGGGCATGGGTTATTGCTCCGTGGTTTTGGGTAATTATGTATGACCCAGAGTGGTTTCCTTCAGCTGACGTAGCTGTTAGAGAATTAGCAATTTGGGTAGCTATACCTTGTGCTATCTGTGCAATAGTTCCTGCTTTATTTATTAAAAGTAAATCTACGCTTAATGAAGATTATGAACCTTTAAATGCCGCTAATGTTGGTGGTAGTCTAGTGAAAATTGCACAGAACTTTAAAGAAGCATTTAAAATGCCAGAGTTCAGAAAAATATGCTTTTCTACTTTTTTTATTTACAATGCTTTTTATGCCGTATCCTCACTAACTTTTTTCATAATAGTTTATAAGCTATTTAATGGCGATGCCGAGGCATCAGGCATTTGGGTTTCATTGTTTGGTTGTTTGGGAGCTTTAGGAACAACTTTTATTGTTATACCTATAGTAGCTTGGATGTCAAAAACTATGGGAAAAAGAAAAGCATTTATGATTTCTCAAGCAATCTCAATTGTTGGTTATATAATGATGTATTTTCTTTTTATACCAGGCAAGCCTTGGTTATATATTATCTCATTACCGTTTTTTTCCTTTGGAATTGGAAGCTTGTTTACAATTATGATGTCAATGACTGCTGATATTATAGATATAGATGAGCTCAATTCAGGTAAGCGTAGAGAAGGTGTCTTTGGCGCAATTTATTGGTGGATGGTAAAAGTAGGGTTTGCCATAGCAGGAGGTTTAGGTGCTGCTTTTTTAGGTATGGTTGGGTTTAATCCTGAATTAACAACTGTTGAGCAACCAGACGCTATTCAAGGGCTACACGCAATTTTTTGTTTTTTCCCGGTAGCAGGAACCTTAATTGCTATGTGGATAATGAAAAGCTATGACGTTACAGAAGAGAGAGCAAATAAAATAAGAGAGGCCTTAGAAGCTCGTAAATCTGATTAGAATTTTAAAAATTTTAAAATGTCTTCACGTAGAAAAGAAAAATATTTGTCTTTAGCCTCATTAGATTATGTTAACAAAACAACTAGTGAATTACAAAACCAAGCTAAAGAACTCTTAAAAGAAGGCATGCACGGTTTGTGTTTTAGTCCTTATCAAGATAATCAACAACCTGGTAATCTTATCTCAGAAGAACAGATTCATCAAAGGATGAAAATAATAGCACCGTTTACCAATTGGATACGGTCATTTTCTTGTACAGATGGTAATGAGGCAATACCTAAAATTGCAAAGGAATACGGACTAAAAACATTAACTGGAGCTTGGCTTGGTGATGATAAAGAAAAAAATGAAAAAGAGTTAGATGGTCTAATAAAGCTTGCCAATGAGGGCTACGTAGATATTGCGGCAATTGGTAATGAAGTTATGTATAGAGGAGATTTGCAAGAAGATGAATTGTTAGAATTTATAACTCTTGGAAAAAAGGCGATTACAACTATTCCCGTTGGTTATGTAGATGCTTATTATGAGTTTAGAGAACGACCACGTATTACAGAAATGTGTGATGTAATCTTAGCAAACTGTTATCCGTTTTGGGAAGGTTGTGATTTGGACTATGCGCTAATGTATATGAAAGATATGTATAGGCAAGCACAAAGAGCAGGTAATGGTAAAAAGGTTATCATAACAGAAACAGGATGGCCAAGTCAAGGAACTAATCTAGAAGGGGCTTATCCATCTTATGATAATTATTTAAAATATTTTATGAACACCCAGAAATGGTCTAAAGAAGAGCAAATAGATATCTTCTACTTTTCGTCATTTGACGAATCTTGGAAAGTGGGTGATGAAGGAGATGTGGGAGCATTTTGGGGACTCTGGGATTCCAACGAAAATTTAAAATTTTAGATACTATTAATTGCGAAAGTTTAAAAAAGCCTATCAGAATTAACCTTCTTAAAACTTAGTTGATAAGTCTTTAACCAGAAGGTAACACTTACCTTATCATTTAGTTTAAATTTAGTTCGACTTTTAACCAAGTATACCAAACAACTAAATGAGTGAATTTTTCAAAGCAGAAATTAAAGACAAGTTTTTAAGCTATGCCGCTGAGCGCGAAGACTATTTTGAAATTCAGCTATTGTACGATGAGTTTTTAAGACCTGCATATAGCTTAGAATATGTTGAAAAATTAATCTTAGAAATTATCGATTTTGACCATAATCTACTGGATATAATGAGTGGTAATGGTTCAAAAATTTTTATGGTTTCATCCACTGCTAGTACAGAAGATTTTGTTGATGAAGGTGGTTTTACTGATTTATATATACAGGAAGAAGAAAAATGGGATAATTTTTTAGACCAATTAGCAAGCACTAGAAAACTTAGTGTTGAAGAAAAACAAAGCTTAGGTAAGGCTGAAAAAATAACATATCGTAGAGAACGCTTGTTGTTAGGTTTTGTATTAGGGGCAGTTACTGTTAGCTTTTTGTTTACGATATTTAGTATTGCCAAGTCCATTCTAAGAGAAAGTCCAGAAGACCGAATTAAACAGCTAGAACAACGTTTAGATAGTTTAGAGCGTGAAAATGAAAAACTATTATTAGATAACAGCGCATTTTTTTAAATCATTAAACTATGCTCAGTTCAAGGCTTTAATAAAATTTTAAAAAATTAAGCTCTGGAATGTACTTTTTTACTGAGAACCAAAAATAGAACTCCACATAGTAACCAATCAGGTAAGGTTGTAAAAGACAAGAAAATCCTGGAATATTAGTATTTAGTGCATTGTTTTAGAAGGTCTAGTAGTGAGAACAGGCAACCTATAAATCTTGAGAAATAAGGGTTATAATAAAAATAATTAGTTTATTCCAGCGCAGAAATCCATTGTAAAGAAAAATTAAAATATAGTCGACAAACTTAAATATCAATATTAGCTAGTAAAAAGTTATCAGATAGTACAGGATGCATTAGAATAATTAAAAGTTTAAACTTGTTATTAATTCTAAGGTTAATGAGCAATAAAATTCGTAGAAAACCTAAAATTGTAAGAAAAAGTTTTTCCATTTTCGTATTATTAATTTCTTTTATTCTTTTTCTTCAAAGCTGTTACCAAAAGAAATTAATAGCTCCACCAACTAATTTGACATTTAATGAAGGTTTTGAGAACCCTATAGGTTTTTATGACGCTACGCCTTCCTTTTCGTGGAAATTACCACAAGAAATTGATGAGCAAGCATCTTATCATTTAGTGGCAGCTTCCACACCTGAACTTTTATCGGATTCTCCAGATATATGGGATACAGGGAAAGTCAGTTCTAGTCAATCCCTATATGTTTCTTATGAAGGAAAGCCCTTATCATCACGTGATGAACTATATTGGAAAGTACAGATTTGGAATACTAAAGGAGAATCTTCAGCTTGGAGCGAAGTAGCACATATGCAGCTTGGATTATTAAATAATGAAGATTGGCAAGCAAAATGGATTGGTTTAGATACTAGAAAGGATAGTATAAAAGGAAAAAACAACACTACTATTCATACCCCTCAATACCTAAGAAATAAATTTGAAACAAATAAGGAACTCTTATCTGCAAAATTGTATGTGACGGCAAAAGGGGTTTTTAAAGGTTTTCTTAATGGGAAGGCTATTAGTGAAGATGTGATGACCCCTGGCTGGACACCCTATCAAAAACGCATTGAATCCCTTACTTATGATGTGACCGACATGTTACAAGAAGGTGAAAATGTTATAGGTTTTCAATTGGCTTCAGGTTGGCATTTTGGACGATTGTTATGGAATAAGATGATTTGGGGACAAACGGGTTCTCCCAAAATACTATCTCAGCTAGAAATACTTTATGCTGACGGTTCTAAACAAGTTATCTCCTCAGATAAAACTTGGAAAGGTACCACAGAAGGCCCAATCCGGTTTGCAGAAATTTATGATGGCGAAATTTATGATGCCAATTTTGAAATGCCAAGATGGGCCACTTCAAGTTTTGAGGATGCTAATTGGAGAAACGTAGAAATTACCGAATTGGATAAAACCGTTAAAATTTCACCAAAAAGACATCATACTGTTAAAACAAAAATGGAAATGCCTGCTAAAAACATCATTGAACTAGAAAATGGAACCGGAATCATATTTGATTTTGAGCAGAATATGGTGGGCGTGCCGAAGCTTAAAGTTCCCATGAAAAAAGGAGATACACTTAGGGTTCGATTCTCAGAGATGTTAGATCCTGATGGAAGTTTTTATACCGACAACTACCGCTCCGCAGGCTCTACCGATTACTATATCGCATCCCAGGATGGTATGATAGATTGGTACCCTATCTTTACATTTCATGGTTTTCAATATGTGGAACTAAGTGGTTATGATTTATCCGCTACCCCCAAAAAAGAATGGGTTACAGGTTTAGTGCAGTACTCTGACTTTGATAAAAATGGAACCTTTACTTCTTCACATGATAAACTAAATCAACTTCAGAGTAATATCAATTGGGGTTTAAGGGGAAACTTTTTCGACATTCCTACTGACTGCCCGCAACGTGATGAAAGATTGGGTTGGACCGGCGATGCGCAGGTAATTGCCCCAACATCCATATTTAATAACGATGTGCATTCATTTTGGTCCAGTTGGTTGCAGTCTGTACGGGAATCACAATACGAAAATGGTGGTATTCCCTTTGTCGTGCCAGACGCTGTTGAAAACAATAGGGTAAGTGCAGGATGGGGAGATGCCGCAGTGATTATTCCCTGGGCTATTTACGAAAGAACGGGTGATATGACCGTATTACAGGAGAACTACCAAATGATGAAAAATTGGGTCAACTATCACCAAATGCAATCTGAGGATAATCTCTCGCCTATGAAGGACTCCTTCGGTGATTGGCTTCAGCCCCATCCAGTCAAAGAAAGCAACAAACGAGGTGACACCTCAAAAAAATTGATAGGCACAGCGTTTTTCGCCCATTCGGCACACCTCACTGCAAAGGCAGCGGCAGTATTGGGCTTGCTGGAAGAGAAAGAAAAATATCAAAATCTTTATCATACTGTTGCCAACGCTTTTGAGCAGGAATTTTTTGATGAAGAGGGAAAAATTAAAAATAGTAAAGCCACACAAACTGCATATTTATTGGCCTTGGATTTTGAATTATTGTCCGATGCCAATAGAAACAAAGCTGAAAAACATTTGTTGGATAAGATTAAGGAAGCTGACAATCACCTACGCACCGGATTTATAGGCACGCCATTGTTGCCAAGGGTCTTGGATACAATGGGGGAAACTGACCTGATGTACGAAATTTTATTGAAGGAAACCTATCCGTCATGGTTTTATTCCATTAACCAAGGGGCCACCACCATGTGGGAACGCTGGAACAGCTACAGCAAATTGGAAGGATACAATCCTGAATCCATGAACAGTTTGAACCATTATGCTTATGGCGCGGTAGGAGAATGGATGTACGAGCGTATTGCCGGAATAAAACCCCTTGAACCAGGTTATAAAAAAACACGGATTGCGCCAGTGCCCGGTGGGGGATTGACTTCTGCCGAGGCTACCTATGAGTCTCCTTATGGAAAAATCAAATCCGCTTGGAACCTTAAGGGCACTAGCTTTTATTTAGAAGCTATAGTACCACCAAATACTTCAGCAATAATGTCAATTCCTACAAGCAAAAAAGAGGCTATAATAATAAATGGTAAGCAGTTGAAAGAGTGGAAAAACATTAAAATGGTTGAGCTTACAGATGGAAACATTTCTTTCGAGGTTTCACCTGGTACGTACCATGTAGAAGCAATAACAAATAAATAGAAAAGAATGAAGTTTTTGAATCAATCCTTTTTCGCTTGTTTCGCCGTTTTAGTAATTTTTTCCTGTAAAGAAGAAAAACAAAAGGAAATTGAAACGGGAGAAAAATTACCCAATATTGTATTTATTTTATCTGACGATCAAGCATGGACAGATTATGGATTTATGGGGCATAAAGCCATTGAAACTCCATATTTAGATAAGTTGGCAAAAGAAAGTTTAACGTTTGACAGGGGTTATGTCCCTACTTCGCTATGTTCCCCTTCACTAGCATCAATAATAACTGGTGTTTATCCTCGAACACATTTAGTTTTGGGTAACGATCGGGTGTTACCGGGAGACGATAGATCTAGTCCACAACCATGGCGTTCTTCATGGAGACCTAAAAATTATGAAGCAGTTATCAACCATTTTAATACGCTAGAGACGCTACCTAAACTATTAAAAAACAAAGGTTACCTTTCTTTTCAAACGGGAAAATGGTGGCTAGGAAATTATAAAAATGGAGGTTTTGATTATGGCATGACGCATGGTGACCCTAAACGTGGTGGACGCCATGGCGACTACGGATTAGAAATTGGTCGCAAGGGTATGGATACCCTTTACAATTATATAGACTTGGCCCTTGAAAAAAAGAAACCATTTTTTATGTGGTACGCTCCGTTTCTACCTCATGCTCCACATACACCACCAGACAGTTTATTACAAAAATATCTTCCTAAAGCTCCAACACCATATGTAGCTAAATATTGGGCAATGTGTGAATGGTTCGACCAGACTTGTGGTGATTTAATGAATTATATTGAAGAAAAAGGAGAAACAGAAAATACGTTATTCGTATATGTATGTGATAATGGATGGATTCAAAATGAAGATAATTCAAGTTATGATAAAAACTCTAAACGCTCCCCTTATGATTTTGGACTCCGAACACCAATAATGTATAAATGGAAAGGAAAAATAAAACCACATAGAGATAGTATCACATTAACAAGTAGTTTAGATATGGTTCCTACAGTTTTAGATTTAGTAGGTATAAGAAATACTAAAAATTTAGATGGAATTAGTGTTTTAGACGAAAAAAAATTAAAATCTAGAAATGCTATTTACGGTGAAATTTATGACCATGATTTTAATACCATAGATAGTAGCTTACAGTATAGAATGGTGATGACTAAGCCATATAAATTAATTCTTCCGAATCAGGAAAATAACCAGGTCAAAAAAGAAATTGAACTCTACAATATCTATACAGACCCAAATGAAGAAAACAACTTAGCAAACGAGCATCCAGAAGTTGTTTCTGAACTCAAAATGAAAATAGAATCCTCTTGGCTAGAAAACTAACAGCATTTTATACTTATTTCTCTTCAAATAACTTAAAAATTTAATCAACAGGTCAGGAAAGTAATGATTTGCTTTCCCAAATAATTATCTGAAAAGTTTTCTTTAAAAAGTAGCTAAGTTGAAGGTATTATTCTTTTGGATTTACTAAAAAAGTAATTTTCCGCTATTAAAGACATCATACTTCATTTCAATTCAAAATTCTTAAATATAGTCATTGCCACTAAGCTCGTAGCTAGCTTCCTAAATGGTTTTCTTATGCACTAAAATTAAACTCGCCAATAAAAGAAAAATACAAATTCATATAATGATACAAGCATTAATAAATTATGTCTATTTCTGTTAAAATTTGAGCAATTTAAAAAAATAAATAGGTCTAGATTGTTTACTTGAAAATGAATAAAAGTCAATAATTATTTGCTGTTTTGATGATATTCCTCCATTTATCATTTTTTACAGCACAGTACAGTACAGGATGAGAACACTAACTCTTAACGATAATTTAACAACCATTAACAGAACTAAAAACTAAATGATAACGACTTTATGGAAAAATTCAAATTAATTAGTAATAAATACGCATTCGCATTATTAGGATGTTTATTTATGCTGTTTTCTTTTACCGTATACTCACAACAAACGGTTACGGGAACAGTTTCAGATGTTGATGGACCACTACCTGGTGCATCAGTTATAGTAAAAGGAACAACAAATGGTGTTTCAACAGATTTTGATGGCGTTTTTAGTATAGAAGCAAATTCAGATGACGTTTTAGTTGTTTCATACATAGGGTATACTCCGCAAGAAATAAACGTAGGTAATCAAACACAATTTACTATTGTTTTAGAGGCAGGTAATCAATTAGATGAAGTAGTAATTATTGGTTATGGTACGCAACGTAAATCTGATTTAACAGGCTCCGTTGCATCTGTTAGTTCCGAAGATATTACTCAGGTACCAGCCTCTCGCGTCGATCAGGTTTTGCAAGGTAGGGCCGCGGGTGTTCAAGTAACCCAAGCAAACGGTGCTCCTGGTGCAGGGACAACTATTAGAGTAAGAGGTGGTAATTCTATAACAGGTAGTAACGAACCTCTTTTTGTAGTTGATGGTATTGTGGTCGGAACCAACTTCAACTTGAACAATATAAATCCTAGCGATATTCAATCTCTTGAAATTCTAAAGGATGCTTCTTCCATTGCCATTTATGGTTCCAGGGGTGCAAACGGTGTTGTTTTGGTTACGACCAAAAGTGGTCGTGGTTCAGGAACTTCAAAACCTGAAGTGAGTGTCAATGTATTTACAAGTATGCAAATGCTTCCTGAACTGCCCGATGTATTAACTCAAGAAGAGCAAATTGCTTTTACAAATGAACACAATACTTTTAGGGGAGTGGCAATACCTTTTCCAGATGATCCATCTACGTATCCCAATAATGATTGGGTTGATTTAACTACGGGGCCGGCTCCAATTTATAATGTAGATCTATCCGTTTCAGGGGCTTCAGAAAATGTGAATTATTACAACTCCTTCAATTATTTTAATCAAGAAGGTATTGTAAAGACTTCTGGACTCGAAAGATTTATTTTTAGATCCAATTTGGATATCAATATAAGTGACAAATTAAAAACGGGTTTTCGTATAAATTATTCTAGACTAAATCAAGATAATGGTCTTACCTCTTTTGGTGCTAACCTATTTGGAACTTTAAACACACAACCTGCTTTTAATGAAGACGGTACTTTTAATGGATTTAATGATGTTGTGGGGGCTCCATTTAATAACCCGCTTGCAAATTTTGAGTTGAACACCAACGAGACATTTACCAATAACTTATTGGCTACGGCGTATTTGGAGTACAAGCCAGCGCCAGGTTGGATAATTCGTTCTACCTTTAGTCCTGAATTTAACAATGTTAAGCGTAATAGATTTAATTCTAGTCAATTACCAGGTAACTTAGCTGTAGGTATTACGGATGGTGGTAATGCAAGCGTAAGAACTGTAGCAAGTGTAGGTTGGAACAACGAAAAC
Organism: Croceivirga lutea; assembly: GCF_014235875.1. Classification (GTDB taxonomy): domain Bacteria; phylum Bacteroidota; class Bacteroidia; order Flavobacteriales; family Flavobacteriaceae; genus Croceivirga; species Croceivirga lutea. Next base: position 107,187 of record NZ_JACJUK010000007.1, read on the forward strand.
ACCATTCAGTATCAAACAGATATTGATGAAGATAATAGCTTGACCGTTTTAGGTGGAGCATCATTTCAAAAAGTAGAAACAGAAACTACTCAAGCAGAAGCATTTGGTATTACCAGTGATGCCACTGGGTTTAATAATTTAGGTAATTCTGACCCTATTAGATCTGTTGTAAGTAGTGGTTATACTGGGTTTCAGATTGCCTCATTTTTCGGTCGTATAAATTACAGCTATAAGGATAAGTATCTCTTAACATTGGTTGGTAGAACAGATGGTAGTTCTGTTTTTGCACCAGGTAACAAGTATGAATTTTATCCTTCTATTGCAGGGGCTTGGAAAATCAGCGAAGAGAATTTCATGCAAAACCAAGAAGTATTTAAAGACTTAAAACTAAGAGCTAGTTGGGGTCGTTCTGGTAATCAGGCTATTGGTCCCTACAGAACATTAGGTGTTTTAACTGAAGCAAATACAACCTTAAATGGTGCTGAAGTTCCTGGTTTAACTTTGGGTAGACCTTCAAATCCAAACTTGCAATGGGAAACTACCACCTCGTTTGACCTTGCACTGGAAGCATCACTATTTGGTGGAAGAATCTTTACAGAATTCAATTATTACTACAAAGAGACCAACGATTTATTGTTGGATGTGACTATACCAAGACAAACGGGTTTTACAAGTCAATTACAAAATGTTGGTGCTCTTGAAAACAAGGGATGGGAACTTTTGGTAAATTCCACAAACATTAACAACGATGATTTTAGTTGGAACTCCACCTTGACCTTAGCTAGGAATAAGAATGAAATATTAGATTTAGGGGGCCAAGAATTTATCGATCTTGTTGTAGATCCTATAATAGGTTCAGGTAATACAAGATTGATTGTTGGTGAATCTGTTCCTGTTTTCACGGGAGTAAATTATTTAGGTACTTGGAAAAGTCAGGAAGAAATAGATGCTTCTGGTTTATCATCACAGGTTGTTGGTGGGCCAAGATTTGAGGATTTGAACGGAGATGGTATTATCTCAACTGAAGATAATGTAGTTCTAGGTAGTCCTTTTCCAGATTTGATTTTTGGTTTAGAAAATTCATTTTCGTATAAGAATCTTGATTTTACATTTTTCTTTCAAGGTACTACGGGTAATGAGGTGTTTAACTTAAGAATGCGAAATCACTATTTCAATCGTGGCGAAACGGTGAAATTTGGAGATTTACGAGACCGATGGACTCTGGACAATCCAACCTCCAATATACCAAGAGCAGGTGGAGACTCCGTGACAAACACGCCGATAAACTCAGAATATGTGGAAGATGGTTCTCACATACGTCTTAAAGCAGTACGGTTGGCCTATAATTTTCCAACTGAGAAAATCGGCTTGGATGGTGTAAAAAATGCACAAGTTTATTTATCTGGAACTAACTTGTTATTATTTTCTAAAACTCGATTGATTGAGCCTGAGGCTAATAACTTTAATGAAGGAAACAATCAATTTGGCAACATAGCACTAGGATTCTTAGATGCGAATTATCCAAATCCAAGGGTTATTACATTAGGTCTAAACGTAACTTTTTAAAAAATTAGATATGAAAACAAAAAATTTATATATACTTATTTTTATAATTTTCACAAGCGTTGGTTGTGAAGATTTCTTGGAAGAAGACCCAAGAGCTGTTATCGCCCCAGAAAGCTTTTTTGCTTCTGATAACGATGCGCGACAGGCTGTACAGGGTACTTATGCCATTTTAAAGAACAATTCCATTTATGGTCAGGTTGGCCTCGACCATTTTTATGACAATGGTGCTGACATTATAGAACCCAATCGCCCTGCAAATTTTGTGCAGCCCATTGGCGATTATAGTTTAGACGAGGCACTTGCCGATGTATCAGTTCAAAAAATGAGTGTATCGGATACATGGAAAGACTTGTACAGAGTTGTATTCAATTCAAACTTCATTATTGATAGGGTGACTGGTAACGAGTCTATAACTGAAGATGTGCGTACAGAGGTTATCGCAGAATGTAGATTTCTACGCGCATTAGCCTATTGGCATATTACCAATCTTTGGGGCAATGCTCCTTACTATACCGAGGCATTAACGCTTGATGAAGTAAGGGTTTTGGGTAGAACAGATGAAAACATCATCATTGACGGGGTGATTGAAGATTTGCAATTTGCCCAATCAATTTTACCATCAGAATATGCAGATGACCAAAGAGGTCGTGCTTCAAGATGGGCCGCCGCTATCATTGAGGCGAAAATCTATATGAAACAGCAAAACTGGCAAGACGGTTTGAGTAAATCTTTAGAAATCATCAATCAGTCACCTCACATGTTGTTGCCAACATATGAAGAGGTGTTTGATCCCTTTAATGAGTATAATGCTGAAATTATATGGTCTTTAGATTTTGCTAGGGACATTACAGGTCAATTTGATCCTGCTTTTCCAGGAAGGGCTTTTGCAGGTAATAGTAATTGGAGGCCCAGTATGTTCAACCCTCGATTACGGGATGAACCAGCAAATTCAGATGAAAGAAGTGCTTTGGGTGACGCTTTAAGGGCAAGAGGCGAGGCTTTTAATGGTACAGGCTTACAAGTTGCGGCAAAAGATTTTGCTGAAAAATTTCCATTGAACGATTTAAGAAGACCCTTAAATATCGTTGATAACTATTTAGGTTTTGAATTAAACTTTCCATATATGGCTAAATTTTGGAATTTAGATCTGGCAACATCACCACGATTCAACCATGAGGACAATAGAATGGTATTTCGTTTAGCTGATGTGTATTTGATGGCCGCAGAATGCGAAAATGAATTGAATGGTCCTGCAGGTGCATTTCAATATTTAAATCCAATTCGCCAAAGAGCTTACGAAACACAAGCAGAATGGGATTTAACAGGATTAGACCAACAAGGTTTTAGAGAAGCTATTTACGATGAACGTAAATGGGAATTAGCTGCTGAGGCGCATAGACGATATGATTTAATAAGATGGGGAATTTTGTTTGACGTAATGGAAAATATTGAATACAGGTTCTGGAACCCAGCTCAGAATATTAGACCATGGCATGTTTTGTTACCAATTCCATTGCAAGAATTAGAACAGAATCCAGCACTATTGGAGTCAGATCCTACAAACAACGGTTACCGTTAATAAAGAGTTGTTTTATTTGTTAGAATAATTCAGTTTAGTTGAAGAGAGAGGATAAATTTTATCCTCTCTTTTTTATTGCACAGGATGCCACGGGATAGAATTTTTACACGCTAAGAGTATATTTCAAGATATTTGTAAGAATGCGACTTTATCCATTACTTTTCGTAACTCTTCTATTTTCAACAACCTTGCTTGGGCAAATAAAACATGGTCTTCGCGATGAACGGGGTCGTCACTTGATACCAAGAGGTTTTGTAGTTAATACCAACGATCATAAAGGAGAGGTCTTTTTTGACGCCGACGATTATCTACGAATGGTGCGATTGGGTGCCAATTCACAGGTAATTCGGTTGGAACTTGGAAAACTGAGCAGCTTTCCCGGAGGAGAATTGGATGAACAGTATTTAAAGAAACTCGACACTTTGGTCGATTTAGGCAGAAATGCTGGGATGAAAACCATATTTAAAATGACGGTTTACGGTGTCGATAGTTTTGTTTGGGAAGATTTTTGGCAGAACAAGAAAGAGGAATATAAAACGTATATAGAAGCATGGGGCGTAATTTGGAAACGATACGCTAATGAACCATCTGTTTTGGGCTATGACATTGTCAACGAACCCAGAAAGCTGAACATGGATATTTCGTATGACGACCTTACATCCACCTATCTAATTCCACTGTATCTAAAAATTATAGATGCCTGTCATGCAATCAATCCGAATAAAAAAATATTGATTCAGTCCATCTTTATGAATAAGGGTGAGGCCATTGACAACAATCAGTATGCTGAGGTCAAAACATCGATAAATCGAGAGAACCTAATATTTGCGCCACATATTTATCAAGATAAAATAGATTTTATCAAACCGGTTATGAATCGTTTTGATAAAGAATCCGATTTGTTGAATGCCCCAATTTTAATCGGAGAATGGGGGTTTCCCACTTTTGCCTCCACTGATACACTTATGTCAGGAGAATTAGGTCAGTTGAAGTTTAGGGAACTTTATATCCGTACCGCCGAGGTTTTTGATCAAATGGGCGTGGGCAGCATAAAGGCCTGGTTCTTGGGAAATCGTACCATGCAGAATTTCTTACCTGGTGGACCTTCAACTTGGGCTATTTTCAGCGATAAAAGAGATGCGGGCACGGTAGAGCGAAAATACATTACCGATATAATCGCAAGGCCATATCCACAAAACATTGCGGGAGATATTCAGTCCTTTATATTCAACCATGCAACAAGAACGTTGGATGTTAATATTACACCAGATAATAAAAAGGGTCCCTCAACCCTTTTTGTTGGTGCCAACCGGCATTACCCTGATGGATTTTCAATGCTTATTGAAAATGATATAATACTTTACCATAATCCCATTAAAAATACTGGTTTGGAAGTTTACAAATGCCCAAAAGACTTTGATCCACAAAATGTGGTTTGGAAACCTATAACACAAAAACTCATTGTTTTAAGGTGGCCTAAGGGTAAAGAAGAATTGAATATTAAAATAGTTCCTGGGATTTGGGATTTTGAAGAACCTACCGATGAAAAATAAAACAATGAAAAATAGATTTCTCCTTTTTTGCCTCACCACAATTATACTGGGTGGATGCGAAACAAAAACAACGGATGCAACTGATGATAGGGATAAAGAAATTCAGGCAAAAGTTGTTGATTTGATGTCACAAATGACACTTGAGGAAAAAATTGCAGAAATGACCCAAGACGCACCAGCTAATGAGCGTTTAGGTATTCCATATATGAAGTATGCAGAAGCATTACATGGTATGTGGTTAGTTCTTGATTATTATGGGAACACAACAGTTTATCCTCAAGCTATTGCTGCAGGTTCTACTTGGGAACCAGAGCTCATAAAAAAAATGGCTTCCCAAACAGCACTTGAAGCACGTGCTTTAGGTGTTACGCATTGCTACTCACCAAATTTAGATGTCATATCTGGTGATTCAAGATATGGCAGGGTTGAAGAATCTTATGGGGAAGACCCTTATTTGGTCTCTAGAATGGGCGTTGCATTTATAGAGGGTTTGCAAGGTACTGGTGACGAGCAATTTGATGAAAATCATGTTATAGCTACTGCCAAGCATTTTATTGGCTATCCTGAAAACCGACGTGGTATTAACGGTGGTTTTAGTGATATGTCAGAGCGACGTCTACGCGAGGTGTATTTACCACCTTTCGAAGCAGCAATAAAGGAAGCTAAAGTAGGTTCCGTGATGCCTGGTCATCAAGATTATAATGGAGTACCAAACCACATGAATACGTGGTTGCTAAAAGATATTTTGCGAGATGAATTAGGTTTCGACGGTTTTGTAATTTCAGATAATAATGATGTTGCACGTTTGGAAACAATGCACTTTATTTCTGAATCAAGAGCCGAGTCAGCTATCTTAGGATTAAAAGCTGGGGTTGATATGGATTTAGTCATTGGAAAAAGTATTGACTTATCCTCCTATCATCCCAATGTATTGCTGGATACATTAACGAAGAATCCTGAATTGGTCAAGTATATTGACAAAGCAACATCACGTATTCTGACCGCAAAATACAAATTGGGTCTATTTGATGTTCAACCAATGGCGATTGATACCGCAACAGTAAATGTAGGTAGAAAAGAACATCAGGAATTCTCTTATGAAATGGCAAAAAAGGCGATTGTTCTGCTAAAGAATGAAAACAATTTATTGCCCTTAGATAAGTCCAAGATTTCTTCTTTGGCGGTAATTGGCCCCAATGCACATGAGGAGCGGCCCAAAAAAGGGACCTATTCTTTATTGGGTGGTTATTCTGGGCTGCCCCCATATTATGTTTCGGCATTGGAAGGTATTAAAAAGAAGGTCGGTGACGACATCAAAATTAATTATGCCAAAGGCTGTGATTTATTGAGTAATTCTAAAGATGGTTTTCAAGAGGCTATTGCGGCGGCAAAAAAATCTGATGCTGTTGTTTTGGTGGTTGGAGGCTCACGCAAAACGGGTGGTGAAGGTGTAGATCGTTCTGATTTGGATTTGTATGGTGTACAAAATGAGTTAGTCGAAGCTATACATAAAACAGGTAAACCAATTATTGTGGTTTTAATAAATGGTAGGCCTTTAACCATTAACTACATTGCTGAGAATGTACCTTCAATTCTAGAAACTTGGTATTTAGGTATGCACTCGGGTGATGCTATAGCTGATGCTTTGTTTGGTGATGTAAATCCTGGAGGTAAATTAACAGTTTCATTTCCTCGTTCTGTTGGTCAATTACCGGTTACTTACCTTGAAAGACCTGACTTTATTGGTTCAGGAAAAGGATTATATAAAGACAATGATAAATCACCTCTTTTTCCATTTGGATTTGGTCTTAGTTATACCACTTTCGATATAAGTGAACCAATCTTAGCTGAAAATACCATTTCAAATATCGACAGTACCAAAGTTTCAGTTAAAATTACAAATACTGGAAAGGTTGCAGGTGATGAAGTTGTACAAATGTATATAAGGGACGATTTTGCATCCGTCGGCAGATATATAAAACTTTTAAAGGGTTTCGAACGCGTAGCTTTAGCTCCAGGAGAAACAAAAACTATTAGTTTTAATTTAGGTTTTGATGAATTAGCACTATTAGATGCAAATTTAACCAAAGTGGTTGAACCTGGTATGTTTACAATTTATGTAGGAAGCTCTTCACTTAACAAGGACCTTAAATCAGTAAAACTTATAGTTAAGTAATAGCATTTTATACTCGCCTAATCATTTAATAAATCTAACCATTAAAATCAGAACTGAAATGCAAAACTTAGACTCCTTAGACTGGATAGTAATTTGCTGTTATTTTATTTTACTATTAGCAGTGGCCTGGTGGGTCATTAAACAAAGACAGAAAGATACTCAAGACTATTTTTTAGCAGGTAGAAACTTAGGGTGGTTTGTTGTAGGCGCTTCCATATTTGCTTCAAATATTGGTTCAGAACACGTTGTTGGTCTTGCAGGAAATGGAGCTGGAGACAAAATGCCATTACTTATTTATGAACTACATGCTTGGATTGTATTAATGTTAGGATGGGTTTTTATTCCGTTCTATGTTAGAAGTGGAGTATTTACCATGCCAGAATTTTTAGAGAAACGTTTCGACGCTCGGTCAAGATGGGTATTGTCTGTGGTATCTATCATCGCTTATATTCTCACAAAAGTGTCAGTTACCATTTATGCTGGCGGTGTAGTAGTTTCTTCATTAATGGGTATTCCTTTTTGGATTGGGGCGGTTGCTACGGTAGTACTAACTGGTCTTTATACTGTCTTAGGAGGTATGCGGGCAGTTGTATACACAGAGACGATTCAAGCAATTGTTCTGGTCATAGGTGCAGGTATTCTTACCTATTTAGGGTTGTCTGAAATAGGAGGGTGGTCTAATTTAAAAGCTACTGTCGGTACAGAATATTTCAATATGTGGAGGCCAAATACGGATTCAGATTACCCTTGGTTACCCTTATTTATCACAAGCACCATTGTAGGTATTTGGTATTGGTGTACTGATCAGGTTATTGTTCAAAGAGTACTTACTGCAAAAAATATTAAAGAAGCTCGCAGAGGAAGTATTTTTGGAGCACTATTAAAATTAATGCCAGTATTCTTGTTTCTTATACCTGGTGTAGTTGCTCTAGGATTAAAAATGCAAGGAAAATTAGATTGGAACAGCCCAGATGAGGCTTTTCCGGTTTTAATGAGTAGTATTCTACCCTCTGGATTAAGAGGTTTAGTAGCTGCTGGTTTATTGGCTGCCTTAATGAGTTCGTTGGCTTCGGTATTTAATTCTTGCTCTACCTTATTTACGTTAGATATTTATAAAAAACTCAAACCCAATAAGCCAGAAGAAAGTCTCGTGAAAACAGGGCGTATAGCTACATTTATTGTTGTTGGTTTAGGATTATTGTGGATACCTATTATTACAAAACTTTCTAGTGGATTGTATGAGTATTTACAGAATGTTCAAGCCTATATATCACCTCCTATTGCAGCAGTTTTTCTTCTTGGAATATTTTATAAGAGAATTAATGCTAATGGTGCTATTGCTACATTAATTGCTGGGTTCGCGATTGGGTTTTCTAAATTAACATTAGAAATTGTTAAGGATAGTTTTGCTAAGGAGTCTATATTATATGTTATAGCAGATATTAATTGGTTGGTGTTCGGGGCTTACTTTTTTATGATTTGTGTATTAATATGCGTAGGGGTAAGTTTACTCTATAAGAAACCCTCAGAAAAGAAAATTGAAGGTCTCACCTTTTCTAGTGTTACCAGCGAGCAAAAAGCAATGACCAGAGCTAGCTATAACTGGAAAGATATTGTAATCACAATTATAACTTTGCTAATTGTGTGCTATATAATGATAGCTTTTAGTAAGTTAACCTTGTAGATTGAGAAATCAACTATATCTTTTTTTTAATAATTTCGCTGGGTTTATATCCAATTCGGTGAGCCTGAACTTTAATATCAACACCTGGTTGTACTAACAAAGTTCCATTATAAACCGACCAATTTTCAGGCTCGTTTCCATTAGTTATAATTTTATAACCAATAGATGCACCGGCTGTAGAACAGTTTATGCTTGCCTGATTTCCCTGTACATTGAAATTAGGCATGGCTGTTTTGGGTTGCGTTTGGGCACCATTCCATAATTGATTTAACAATTCCTTTTCCGGTAGATTGGGTTGATCTCCAATTTTTGCTATCCAACGGTCCATTTCGTTTTGAAGTTCCTTTAGCTTCACAGCATATTTAGGGTCATTGGCTAGATTATGGAGTTCGTGCGGGTCGTTTACACAATCATACAATTCATCAATAGGTTTTGACGCTCTGAACCACTGCATCTGAATGCTGTCCAATTCACCTGCATCGCGCAGTCGTAACAATTCTTGCATGGTCGGTATCTTTTCACGGTAGTCTATCGGTAGATAATAGCCCTGCTCCGGGCGGTAATTTCTGATGTATTTGAACCTTTTGTCCCTAACGGCACGTATGGCATCGGTATATCCATCAAAGCGGTCGGCTGCCGCGTGAATATAGGTGCGTTCTTCGTCATGTGCAAATTCACCCAAAAATGCCTCTCCTTGCAAATGTTCGGGCGGATTTGTTCCAGTAAGGGAGAGCAAGGTTGGCGCAAAATCAACGAAACTAACCAATTGTTCATCGACAGTACCTGCTTTCCATTTGTTAGGAAAACGAATAATCATAGGAGTATTTAATCCTGAATCATAAATCAACCGCTTTTGTCGAGGCAAAGGCCCACCATGGTCGCCGTAGAAAAAGATGATGGTATTTTCCAAAAGACCATCTTCCTCTAACTGCTTCAAAACAGCACCTACCTGCTTGTCCATTTCGGCAATATTGTTGTAGAGCTTCCACATATCGCGACGAACTTCAGGAGTGTCGGGCAAATAAGGGGGAATATCAAATTGGGTTTCTTTTGAAAGATGAACAGGGGTTTTTTCCTCAGTCATTCTATTTTTGGCGTGTGAGCCGCCAAAGTTTTGCCATTTATAATTTTGATTGCCAGAATGGTAGTGTCTTGTTTCAATTTCCCTAAAACCATAAGGTTCAAACAAACCCGATTCATGGGTTTCGGTAAAATTCATCACCGCGAAAAAAGGTTGATCTTTTTCTCTATTTCTCCAGTGGGCATATGGGCTACTCTCATCCCAAGCGGTCATGGGTGCTTTGAACTGATAATCGGTTTTATAGTTGTTGGTGCAGTAATACCCTTCGCTGCGCAAGAGTTCACTAATCATTTTCACCTCTGGTGGCGGTATGGCTCCATATTTTGGCAAACCGGTTACTTCGGTATAGGAAGTGGTCCGCATATGGTTGGCACCAATACTGGAAGGATACATTCCCGTTGCTATCGCTGCCCTACTGGGCGCACAGACACCTGATGTAGAAAATAAGTTAGGATAAATGACCCCTTCTTTAGCCAAGCGGCTTAGATTGCGTGTGGCTATGGTAGAATCGCCAAACATGGGTAAATAGGCCCCCATATCTTCAGTAACTAACCATAGAATATTGGGTTTTTTAGGTAACTCAATTGTTATTATTTTACTACTGTTTTTTTCACCTGTTTCATTTTTACAACCATTAATGGCCATAATTAATATAATGAACAAACCTGTTCTTATTTTAATGTTGATTGCTGAGTCAATCATAATTTGAGCTTATGTGATTAATGGGCCAGCACAATATTACAAGCTTAAAGGTAAATTAATAACCTGTACTGTTACGTATAACATCGTATGTCCTGAACTGGGTTTAGAATAAAGCTTATCCTCAGGATAGAACAGGATGGGATTGCAACTCCTTAAAATTAAGTTTGATTTTATTGTTGAATGCTTATTGTATTTAGTTCAAACTACTAACTTAACTGCAAATTCCAAACTATTTTGAAGCAAATTAAGATAATTCCGCTCATCATTTTTTTTATCGTTGGTCAAACTCTTGTTGCACAGAATAATGTGTCAAGTAAAGAAAAACCCAATATCATCTTCATTCTTACCGATGACCAGCGCTTTGATGCCATTGGGTATGCCGGAAATAAATTGATTACCACGCCAGAAATGGACAAACTGGCCAAAGAGGGCACTTATTTTAAAAATGCAATGGTCACCACGCCCATCTGCGCCGCAAGTAGGGCGAGTATATTAACCGGGCTCTACGAGCGAACCCACAACTTTAATTTCCAGACAGGTAATATCCGTGAAGAATATATGACCAACTCGTACCCAAGAATACTAAAAGAAAATGGCTATACCACGGCATTTTACGGAAAATATGGCGTGCGTTACAATGGTTTAGAAAAGCAGTTTGATGAATATGAATCTTATGACCGTAATAACAGGTTTAAAGATAAACGAGGATATTACTACAAAACATTAGGTAAAGATACGGTTCACTTAACACGCTACACAGGTCAAAAAGCACTTGATTTTATTGCGGATACCAGTAGTGAGGAACCCTTCTGCCTTTCTTTGAGTTTTAGCGCACCGCACGCCCATGACCCTGCTGAAGACCAATATTTTTGGCAAGAAGAATCGGACGCGTTGTTACAAAACATGAGCATGCCCGGACCAAAACTGGGTGAGGATAAATATTTTGAAGCGCAACCAAAAATCGTTCGCGATGGCTTTAACCGCCTGCGTTGGACATGGCGTTACGATACCCCAGAAAAATACCAGCATAGTGTTAAGGGCTATTATCGAATGCTTTCAGGAATTGATCGTGAGATTGCCAAAATTAGGGAGCAGCTCAAGAAAAAAGGAATTGATAAGAATACCGTAATTATTCTTATGGGCGATAATGGCTACTTTTTAGGGGAACGTCAACTAGCTGGCAAATGGCTGATGTACGACAACTCCGTTCGAGTGCCATTACTCGTTTTTGACCCCCGTCAGAAAAAACAAAAAGATAGTGATGCCTTGGCACTTAATATTGACGTTCCAGCCACTATTCTAGATTTAGCGGGTATTGAGGCTCCAGATACTTGGCAGGGTAAAAGTTTAATGCCTATTGCCAGCAACAAAACAAAAAACTTTGAACGCGATACCGTACTTATTGAGCATATCTGGGACTTTGAAAATATTGCCCCCAGTGAAGGTGTACGAACAAAGGATTGGAAATACTTCAGATACGTTAACGACAAGACCATTGAGGAGCTGTACGATTTAAAGAAAGATCCCCAAGAAATCAACAATTTGGCCACAGACCCTGCCTACGCTCCAAAAATAGACGCGTTCAGAAAGTCTACCGATGCCTTGATTCGAAAGAATAGTGACGATTACCGGTCGGCTCCCTCTGATTTAACGGTAGAATTAATAAGAGCGCCTGAAACTGATGTAAAAATTTATGATTTAAAACCAGAGTTTGGGTGGACAGTGCCATTGGCCTCAAAATTTCAATCAGGCTATCAAATTTTGGTGGCTTCAAACCAAGGAAGTATCGATGCCAATAACGGTGACGTTTGGGATAGCAAACGAGTGGCTTCCAACGCATCCACCAATGTTGAATACTCTGGAACTCCCCTCGAGCCCAACAAAACCTATTATTGGAAAGTACGTATTTGGGATGAGGAAAATCGCTTGGTCAACTATTCCCAAGTACAGAAATTCACTACGGGTAAAAGCGATAGCTATATCATATCCACAGAAAATAAATACCTCATAGACAAGGTACATCCTACTAAATTTGAAAAAAGAGGTGATTTCTATTTTATGGATTTTGGTAAGGCAGCCTTTGCTACGATAGACTTCAACTACCAAGCAAAGGAATCACATACCTTAACGGTCAGAATTGGCGAGATGCTTGATGATAACGGGAATGTAAACAGAACTCCTCCAGCAAAAAGTAATATTCGCTATCAAGAAGTTACTATTGAAGTAAAACCTGGAAAAACAAAATATCAGATTAACATCCAACCTGTGCCTGATAAGCGTATGAAAGGACCAAGTAAGGCGATTCCGTTACAACAAGGATGGCCCGTATTACAGCCGTTTAGATATGCAGAAGTGGAAGGTGCGCAAAGCGACTTAAAAGCAGAAGATTTCCAGCAATTGCGCTATACCAGTTATTGGGATGATGCGGCGAGTAGTTTTGAAAGCAACGATGAAATTTTAAACCAAATTTGGGAGTTCTGTAAATACTCTATTAAAGCAACAACCTTTGCAGGCCTTTATGTGGATGGCGATAGGGAGCGTATTCCATATGAGGCCGATGCCTACTTAAATCAGTTAAGCCATTACACAACCGATAGGGAATATGCTATCGCAAGGCGTACCATTGAGTATTTCATGAAAAATCCAACATGGCCCACCGAATGGCAGCAGCATGTGGCACTGTTGATTTATGCCGATTATATGTATACCGGAAATACAGAATTGATAGAACGCTATTACGAGCCATTAAAACACAAAACGCTTTTTGAACTTTCCAATGAGGACGGTTTAATAACATCGACAAAAGTTACCGAGGAATTTATGTACAAACTCGGGTTTGAAAAAGGTTATAAAAAGCCATTGACGGATATTGTAGATTGGCCTTCAAAGAATTTTGCAGGAAGCAAAACAAAAGGTGAGCGCGATGGTTTTGTGTTTCAGCCCTACAGCACGGTCATCAATGCCTTCTTTTACGAGAACATGAAAATTATGGCAGAGTTTGCTAAGGTTTTAGGAAAGACGGATGAGGTTTTGGATTTTGAACTTCGTGCCGCAAAAGCCAAAAAAGCGGTTAACGAACAAATGTTCGATAAAGAACGTGGTATTTATGTAGATGGTATTGGCACCGACCATGCCTCTTTACATGCCAATATGATGCCCTTGGCATTCGGTTTGGTTCCTGAAGAACATTTTGAATCTGTGGTGAACTATGTAAAATCACGTGGAATGGCCTGTAGCGTTTATGGCGCACAATTTTTAATGGATGGTTTATACAATGCAGGTGAAGAAGATTATGCACTTGAACTATTATCGAGTCAAGCAAAAAGAAGCTGGTACAATATGATTCGAGTAGGCTCAACCATTAGTTTAGAAGCTTGGGATTATGAGTATAAAGTGAACCTAGACTGGAACCATGCTTGGGGCGCGGCACCAGCTAACGTAATTCCCAGAGGTTTATGGGGCATAAAACCCAAAACACCAGGCTTCGGTATAGCCACCATCAAACCCCAAATGAGCAGTTTAAAAAACAGTAGTATTGAAGTGCCTACGGTAAGGGGTACGATTAAAGGCACCTATACCTATAACGGTCCACGTTTGCAGACCTACGAAATTGAAATTCCGGGTAATATGGTTGCAGAGTTTTCATTGAATAATTTAGACGGAAAAGACTTTATCCATAATGGAGAAAAAGTGCCAGCGGCATTTGAGTACATCAGATTAGCACCCGGTAAGCATACGATACAATTAAAAATCAATTCTTTCTAGTTTAGGGAAGGATACAAAACAACATAGGGCAATGAAAAAAAGGAATAGAACTGCAGTAAGATTGTCCGTAGTTGTTCTTGTCCTATCGATGCTATCGTGTAAAAAGGAAATTATTCCCGAAATTGATGGTGAACTTAAAAAATGGCATCGTATCACGCTTTCCTTTGAAGGCCCTGAAACCGATGAACTCGCCGAAATAAATCCTTTTTTAGACTATCGTCTGGATGTGACTTTCAGCCATGGCGATAAAAGGTATACGGTACCTGGCTTCTATGCTGCCGATGGCAATGCCTCTGAAACCAGTGCTTCTACTGGAAACATTTGGCAAGTGCGATTTACACCCGACGATATCGGAGCATGGACGTATGCCGTATCCTTTAAAAAAGGAAGTGAAATCGCCGTGGCGGATACTTTTGATGCCGCAGCATCCGCAGGTTTTATGGATGGTTGTTCCGGAAGCTTTCTAGTCACTGACAGTGATAAGATAGGAATTGATAATCGAGCCAAGGGCCGTTTAAATTATATTGGAGAATCCTATCTGCAATTCGAAGAAACCAAAGACTACTTTATCAAACTGGGCGTAGATGCTCCTGAAAATCTTTTGGGCTATGCCGATTTTGATGCCGCGACCAATGCCCTAGGTTTTCTAAAAAAGTGGGAGCCGCATGCCAAGGATTTTCCTATGGATGGAGAATCCTATACATGGCAAGAAGGTAAAGGCAAAAACCTGTTGGGAGCCATTAACTATCTTGCCTCAGAAGAACTCAATGTATTCTCTTTTCTCACCTTTAATGTCGATGGGGATGATAGAAATATTTTCCCATATCTCCTTTCAAAACCGATAGCGGAATATGAGGCCTACGCCAGTGATAAAAAGAATCTAGAAGCTTGGAAAACCCATTTCCATAAAACACGATTCGATGTATCTAAACTGGACCAGTGGGAACGTATTTTTGATTTTGCCGAGACCCGTGGCATGTTCTTGCATTTCAAGACCCATGAAACAGAGACCGACCATTTAATGGATAATGGCGTTTTTGGTTTAGAAGGAAAATTATATTATCGGGAATTGATTGCCCGTTTCGGCCATCATTTATCCATGAACTGGAATTTGGGCGAGGAAAACAACCAACCTACTGAAGAGGTATTGAAAGTTGCCAATTATGTTACAAAGCTTGACCCTTACGACCATCATTTGGTCATGCATACCTTTCCGAACAAAGATGACCGTTACGAAGAGTTCATCGGTGACCAATCCCCGTTAACGGGAGCATCATTGCAATTGAGCGCACCCGATTTTGTGGATGTTAATCCAAGGGTCTTGAAATGGCGTCAAAAATCAAATGCTACGGGCAGAAAATGGGCGCTCTCTGTTGATGAACCCGGTAAGGCCAATATTGCCTTGTTACCCGACGATGAAGATGCCGAGCATAACGAAGCACGGGCAAACGCGCTTTGGGGTTCCCTTATGGCAGGGGCTTTTGGAGTGGAATGGTATTTTGGCTACGCCAGTCCAAACTCTGACCTTACCTGTGAGGACTTTAGGAGCAGGGATTTGTTTTGGGACCAAAACAGACATGCCCTGCATTTTTTTGAGAATGAAATCCCGTTTTGGGAAATGGCGGCGGCAAATGAACTATTGGGTGAGCACCCTGGTTTCTGCTTTGCTAAAAGGAACGAAGTCTATGTGGTTTATCTTCCTATGGGCACCAAAACCTCATCTTTAGATTTAGGAAGTTCGGGAGAACTATTTTCCGTGCAATGGTATGACCCTAGAAACGGCGGTGCACTGGTACAGGGTTCTATACTTCAAGTGGAAGCAAATGGCAGGGTGAATTTCGGCCCTCCTCCTAAGGAAACCAACAAAGACTGGATTGCACTGGTGCAAGCCATAAAATCATAAACATGCAATATATAAAATCGATTTTAGCGGCATCCATCTGCCTATTGCTTTTGGGCTGTACTGGTGAAAAGGGAGCACGACCTTTTATTTGGGTAAAAGCAGAGGAGCGGCCAAAGATGCTAAGTAAGATTGAAAATAAAGGATGGGCCAAAGCGACCTATGAAGAACTAAAGCAAAGCGTAGACGCCCAAGTACGTCTATATAAAGATTCAAAAGATACCTTTCTCAGAGGGATACCACTGGACTGGGCCAAGGAAGCAGAAGGCAAATTACCACCTCTTACCTATACTACCACAGGCGAAAAGGGCAAGCATGAAAATTTAGACAATGCCAGTGATGAAGAGATGGCCAATTTTTACAAATTGTCCGATTATTTGCAATCGGCCAAAGAAGCCGGTTTTCTTTACTATTTAACGAACGATGAAACCTATGCCCAATACGCCACTGATATTCTTTACACAGCGGTAATGGGCATCGTACAGTTGCAACCCTCAGATTGGCGGCCTCGTGGCGGTTGGCTTTGTCCTGATGATATTTTAAGGGAATCCAGACTTATCGGTGAGAAGTATCCTATTGCCTACGATTTTGTCGCCCCTTTCATTGCAAAAGGTGGCATGCCCTACGATGTGGCCGCTAAAGCTACCGTTGATTTTCCTATCGAGAAAGCACAAGAGGTTTTCCGTACCTATGCGCGCTTGGTTGTGGACAATGGCATGATTAATTCCAATCATCCTGTATTAGAATCCAATTGCCTTGTTTATAATGCACTGGCTTTAGAAGATATTAAGGAGAGGAATATGTATTTAGAGTATTATTTGACCAAGAATTCTTCGAATCAAGATGCATTGGCCAAGGTGTCCAAATACTATAAAAACGAAGGGGATATTTGGCCCGAATCATCGCAATACACCAATGATGTTGCCGAGCGTTCCACCAAGCTGATGTTTCTTTTAACAAAATATGACCCAAACTTAAAATTGGGAAGGACCTACTCGAATATTCCTTGGGCAATTCAGCGTCTGGACTATTTGGTCAATCCAAATGGTGAACTTGTACTTTGGGGCGACGGCCACCGCAAGTATAAAACACCGTATCATGCCTATGAGTTGGCTTATGAGCTGGGTAAAATTGATAGCGTACCCAAATTAGAAAAGCAGTTCAGCAACTTATTGGGCAGCGCAATGGCCAAAGGAGAATATCGAAGAGAAGGTTTAGAAGCTTTGATGTGGTACTATGATGACTTTGAACAAAAGGAAACCTCTATTGAACTGCCCAGAACCGATGAACAGCCCCATGCTAGAATTTTTCTGCAACGAAATTTAAGCAACACCGGTAATCCTGATGATGGTTTAATGTGCTTTGTAGGTGGAGCTTCCATGGTGCATGGTCACGCTTCTGGAATGTATATAGAGCTATATGGGGAGGGTAAAGTACTAGGTGTAGATAATGGTAGAGGAAAGTATGCCCAAGATATCCATGAAAACTACTCCCGAATTTTCGCGGCCCATAATACGGTTATCGTAAATGGAGCATCACAGGGCGAAGGGGAATGGGTAAATCTGGGAATGGACACGGTTGCCCTAAAAGTCATGGAACCTATGCCCAAACAAGCCGCATTATCAGAAAATTATTCGTTTTCCACAACAACATTTTATGACGGCGGTGGCACCAAAGCTGAGGCCGAGCAAGAACGAACCTTGGCTTTAGTGAGAACCTCACCGACTACGGGCTATTATTTGGATATTTTTAGGTCAAAGTCAAAACTGCCCAATGAATACCACGACTACCTCTACCACAATTTAGGGGAATCCCTTGATTTTTTAAACAAGGACATTTCTTTGAAGCCTGACCCCAACCGTTACATGACCAATGCTGATGCGGAATGGAAACGCAACAAAAAATATAGAAATCCGGGGTGGCATTTTTTTAAGGAGGTACAAACGTCATGTCCCTACTCAAAAGATATGGAATTGCTTTTTAAGGCGGAGCAATTTCAAGATAAAAAACGCTATATGAAGGTGTTTATGCCAGGTTTTAACGGACGTACCTATACCAAGGTCATGGCGCCCAAAACCTTTGAAGCACCCAAACCTTATGACACTTTACCGACACCGACACTGGTCGTACGTCAAAAAGGGGAAGCGCATACCAGGCCTTTTGTAGCCATTTACGAACCTTTTGCCCGAGACGTGAACAATAGTTCAGTTAAAAGTGTCGAGAAATTGACTCATAACGGTAAGTTTCAAGGGGTCAAGATAACCAGTGCGGCAAATAATAAAACACTCGTTCAATACGTACTGACACCATTTAAAAACGGTACGATTTCGGTTGCTGAAAAATCCATCGAATTTCAAGGCCATTTTGCCATTGTTACTTTTGAAGCGGATGGCCTAAAAGAGGTTTATATTGGTGATGGAAGCTTTTTGAAAATTGCAGAACATACGCTGCAAAGCAACGCAACATCAGGTAGTGGATATGTCGATTTTACCTCAAAAGCGCCTAAGGTAAAGGGTGAATTTGAGCCTAAGTGATAGCTATGGAAATAAAAACCATCAAAAGGAAGTATTCCGTTGATGGTCTTATATGCTAGCTTTATATCCTTCTCATAAAGTCAAAAACTTATCTTTCCAAGATTCCTCATAAGGCTTGCTCCAATGTTTCATGGCATCCCTATTGAACATGGTTCCTTTGATATGGTCCACTTCAAAATTTTGTTTTATGCGTGATGAAACATTGGCATAATGTACCATCGCCATAGAAACGTTGGCATCATCAATGGGCGCATTTGCTGTGGTTTTGCCCCTAACGGCCTCAAAGAAATTCATTACGTGAACGGTAGACATATCGCCACCGCCGCCCAAAGCGACACCGCCTTCCTGGCCTCCACTAGAGACTTCTTCTACAAGTTTGCCTTTACGGTCAAATAATTTGTAGTGACCTCTATTTACAAAAACAGTTCCTTCCGTACCGTAGACAATAACACCTCTCCCACTTCCGTAGGTATTATAGGAGTTTCTACTTTTTCCGTCCCATTCAATTTGCTTATTGTCATCAAAAGTATATTTGGCCATCATGGTATCGTACATTTCCCAACCATCATCTACGAAATGTCTTTTTGTGGCATCCACCTCCACTTTTTGAGGAAAACCAACATCAAGGGCCCAACGTGCCACATCCAATTCGTGGGTAGCGTTATTGCCCATTTCTGCGGTTCCGTAATTCCATCCGTACCAGTGCCAGTTATAATTCCAAGTTTCGGAGGTATAGTCCCTATGCACCGCTGGCCCCTGCCATAGGTTCCAATCCAGCCCTTCAGGAACGGCTGCAGCTTTCTGGTGAGGCACTTGCCCACGACCATTGCTGTAAAAAGCAACGGCTTTATAAGCATTACCAATGGCGCCTTCATGAATCTTTTTAATCACCTGTATGGTATGCGCCGAAGAGCGTTGTTGGTTCCCCATCTGAACGACCTTGCCGTATTGCTTGGCTGCATTTACGATAAGTTCGTTCTCCTCCATGGTACAACTACTGGGTTTTTCCACATACACATGTTTACCGGCTTTCATGGCCATTACGGAACCTGGTGTGTGCCAATGGTCCGGCGTGGCATTGATGAGCACATCTACTTTATCGTCTGCCATTACCTTAAAAATATCCTGCTCCAATTTTGGCGCATAACTGATGTGTTCCTTAAATTTTGATGCCGCCTTTGTCATTTGACTTTGCATGGGGTCACACAGATAGGCCAAACGTACATTACTTTTTTTATGGGCAATAGGCGCATAGAAGGCTCCCAATCTGCGTCCTAATCCTGCAATGGCAACATGCAAACGGTCATTGGCACCGATAATACTGTTGTAACTCTTGGCACTCATGGCCATTGATGATGCGCTTACCAAACCCAATCCTCCCAAGGCGGATTTTTTTACAAAGTTCCTCCTGCTCTTCTGCTTACTCATAGGTCTTAATTTTTATGTTTTTAAAGGACACTAGGTCTCCATGATCCTGTAAAAGAAGGTTACCCTTCTCATAAAGGCCAAAATTGGGCCAATCCTTATACTTGCTTTCGCTAACCAATTTTAAAAAGTCTTCACTGCCCCGCTCGTATTCCAATATTTTAACTCCGTTTAACCAGTGCTCAACTTGGTTATCTTTAGATACAATATGAGCCGTATTCCATTCTCCTATGGGGTTCATGTGCTTATCGGTATCTGCTTGAATTAAATCGTATAAAGAACCTACCGTTCTACTGCCTTCGTGACTGCCTAATTTAGCATCTGGATGGCGTTCGTCGTCCAAAATCTGGAATTCCAATCCTATGGAAGAACCTTCGCCTTTATTCAGTTCCGTATCCACATAATATTTGATACCGCTATTGGCGCCCTCGGTAATTTTAAAATCGACCTTGACTTCAAAATTGGCATACATTTCTTTGGTCACAATATCACCGCCTGCTGCAGATTCACCACCACCGCTAGCTAAAACGCTGAGGACTCCGTCATTGATTTCCCATCCACTTTCAGGAAATTCTTCCAACTTCGCACCACGCCAGCCGTTGGTGGTTTCTCCATCCCAAAGCATTTTCCATCCTGCTTTTTTCTCATCAAAAGTGAGTTGGTTTTTCGTCACCACTGCGGGCAACGGGGTAGACTGGCTGTATTGTTGCACATTTTCGGTGATAAACTCAATATTTCGCCATTTGATATCAACGCCAGGTTTTCCATTTTTACCGATGCTGTGCACCTGAAGGGCGATAAATCCTTCATCGGTCATCTCATCAACCAAATGGGAAGCGGGTACGCCATTGATCCATGTTTTTAGGGTGTCACCAATGGCTTCAATTCTAAAATGGTTCCAGTCATTGGGTTTGTATGCTTTTTGCGCTGTAGGATTGCCTTCTAGCGGATGCAACCACTTTCTTCGTTTTTCATCATAAATTCCGCCACTCCACGCCCTTTTTGAAGGGTCTATTTCCACTTGATAGCCATGAACAATGCCATCGCGATACCACGGCACGCTATTGCTTCGTATTTGTACTCCCGAGTTAGAGACGGAGTCCGTTTTGAAATCCAGTTCCAAAATAAAATCTGAATATCTTCCGTCAGTGGCCAAAAAGGTGTTCGGTGTATTGGCGACGGTTGTACCAATAATCTCTCCATTTTCCACTTTATAGGTAGCTTCACCACCTAGGGTATGCCATCCTGTTAAGGTTTCCCCATCAAAAATAGGGGTTAAATGGTCTTTGCTCTCTTCAACGCAGCCTATGAATAAGGCTAAAGACAGCGCAAAAGAAAATGCAATAAAAAAGTCTTTTAGTTCAGTGTATTTCATGCTCAAATTGTTAGTTAACTATGCGCTTAAAGTTACCGATAATTCAGCGGAAACTATCCTGTAGTCTCATGCGGGACACGGAATAAAATCCGCAATTATGCTACCACACACCACAGGACAGCATTACTACATCAAAATGCTAGCTTGCTGTAATACATTTTAAAGGGTGAATAATCGAATTAAAATAATGCTGATGAAACGGAATGATGCCCCTGCATGGCCAATCAGGAAGAAAACCATAAAGTTGGTTTTGGTAATGCTACCAATCGTTTTTGCTTTTAATGTATTGGAAGCACAGCAGAAATTTCCAGAACCTGTGGGAGATGATGATACGGGTTTCCAATCCATTTTTGATGGAGAATCCCTCAAAGGTTGGGAAGGAGACCCCACCTATTGGCGGGTAAAAGATGGAAGTATTATTGGGGAAGTCACCCCAGAAACCATTTTGAAAAGAAACTCTTTTTTAATCTGGCGCGGAGGGCAACCCGGTGATTTTGAGCTAAAATTGGAATATCGGGTTTCTAAAGATGGGAATTCAGGGGTCAATTACCGAAGTGTACAAGTGGAAGATACGCCTTATGCACTAAAAGGATACCAATGCGACATCGATGGAAAAGGTCGTTGGACAGGACAAAATTATGAGGAGCGGGCCCGAAAATTTTTGGCATTACGTGGTCAATTCACCCAAATTATGAATGCTGAGGAACCTAAAGCCTATGCTACCGTGGGCGATAAAGAGGAATTGCTCAATTTTATCAACGAAGAAGATTGGAACGAATGCCACATCATTGTTCGTGGCAATACCATGGTGCATGTTATCAACGGACAGGTGATGAGTGTGGTCATCGATAACGATACTGAAAATCGAAAAAACAAAGGGTTATTGGGCGTACAGGTACATGTAGGGCCACCAATGACCATTGCATATCGCAACATCAGACTTAAAGAATTCAACCAATGAACATCAAACTCGCATTACCCCTTTTTGTTTTTCTACAGCTACTTGCCGCACATGCGCAAGAATCTGATTTAGCGCTTCCTATCCTTGATACACAAAACTATTTTGAAGAAAAAAATGGCATGGTAGCCGTTGAAGCGGAATTCTACTTCAAACAAACCAAAACGGACCAACGTCAGTGGTATCGATTTAATAAGCACAAAGCTCCGAAAAATCAAGCCAATCAGAATTATAGTTTAGGTTCAGGTAATAACGGCTTTATCAAAATTCTGCCCGATACCCGAACCACACATGACGATAAATTGGTGCAGGGAACCAATTTTTCGAATTCCCCCGGTGAATTGGCCATTATTCATTATCAAGTAAAAATCAATACGCCCGGGCGGTATTATGTTTGGGCGAGGGCGTACAGCACGGGTAGCGAAGACAATGGTGTTCATGTAGGCTTGAATGGGAAATGGCCCGAACATGGGCAGCGTATGCAATGGTGCGATGGTAAAAACAAGTGGACGTGGGCCAGCAAACAACGCACCAAAGAAGAGCACTGTGGTCTTGACCATGAAATCTATTTGGATATTGATAAACCCGGATTACACCAAATACAGTTCAGCATGCGCGAAGATGGTTTTGCTATGGATAGATTCATGTTGACTACCGATAAGAATTTTGTTCCTTCAGAAAAAGGACCTCCAGCAAGAATACAATGGACGGAGCCATCTTACTATGAAACCATAAGTACTTCGGTCATTGAAAATAAAACCCTGCCCGTAGCCGATTTTCCTGTGAAGGAAACGGGGTATTACAAAGATGCTGGCGGTCGTTGGTTGGCCATCAATCCGAATAAAAACAAAGAAGCCAGTACTACAACGGAGTTCACCTTTAAACCCGGTGCGTACGATGTTGTTTTTGTGGGTGTTGGTGAAAACGATGGGCAGTCAAAATTTACGGTACTTATCAATGAAAAAGAGTTGGGCACATTCGCACCAGCACTTTCCCAAAAGTTATTTGAAGAAGGCAAAGAAGCGAACAAAGTTTGGGAAAATGTGTCTTTTAAAAAAGGGGATAAGATTACCGTAGTTTCTAAAATTGGCAGCAAAGATGGTAAGGAATGGGCCAGGGCCCGTTGGTCAGGACTCATTTTTGCTCCCGTTGGAAAAGGGAAAATCGTCAGTAGGGCATCAACAACACTGATGGTGAAAAATAAGGCTGAAACCCCAACGATCAAAGATCCAAAAGGCCGCATTGCTATTGTTGCCGATGGCAATTCTCCGGATCCGGATGATTTGGGAGGCACGGCCGTTTCCATTTCCCTATTGCGTGCTGCGGGACTAGAAGATAGGTTGGTGCATTATTCGCATAGCTGTGATTTAGAGCGGGTAGAACGGATTTCAGAACGGGCAGAAAAAGAACGGCACGCCCTAATGCAAACAGCCTGTGATGTAACCGCAAGGCGCTGGGGTGGTTTTGACGACCTTACTTTTTTTGATGCCAAGTGGCAGCAAGAAGAGACAGTGGCAGATTTGGCAAATGCGATTAATACTTCTTCTGCCGATGACCCTTTGTGGATTGTGGAAGCTGGAGAACCTGATATTATAGGGATGGCCTTGGAGGCTTCAAAAAAATCAAAGCACCAATTCGTAAAAGTAGTCACACACCACCCCGCCAACGATGATGCAGGCGATTTTTATACCTGGCAACAAATATTGGATTTTGGGGTGGAAGAGGTTAGAATACCCGACCAAAACGTTAACCTGAAAGTGAACCTAGACCGATGGGACTGGGCAAAAGAACACCCCGACCCAAGAATTCAGTGGGTGTGGTTACTGGGCAAAATCGCGGAAGTCGATGATGTGGTCAAATTTCAAAAAGGAAAATGGGACTGTTCTGATGCCGGAATGGTGCTGTATTGGATAACAGGTGCCACAAATGGTGGGTTAAACCTAGGTACGGTAGATGATGTAAAGCATATTTTGTTGAACCATATTGAAAAAGCACCTTGAATATGAAGCGATATGTAACTCCTGTAAAGTCCATTTTATATGTGATTCTTCTAACGTCATTTCTAGGTTGTGCCCAAAACAAATTGAAAGTCTTGATTGTTGACGGACAAAACAACCATGCCGTGTGGCCAAAGTCTACCATCATGATGAAACAATATTTAGAAGAATCAGGGCTTTTTAGTGTTACGGTACAACGCACCAAAAGTGTTTGGAAGGCAGAACGGGAAGAAGATTTTCTAGCCTTGGCCAGTACCGGGGATGTAACTTTGGTGGAGGAACCAATAACGGATGCATCTTTTGGCCCCAACTTTTCCGACTATGATGTAGTGGTCAGTAATTTTGGCTGGCGTGCAGCCCCTTGGCCAGAGGCAACCCAAAAAGCTTTTGAAGCGTACATAAACGCGGGCGGCGGATTTGTAAGCGTACACGCTGCCGATAATTCCTTCCCCGAATGGAAAGCCTACAACACCATGATTGGCTTGGGTGGCTGGGGCAACCGAACCGAAAAAGATGGGCCCTATGTCTATTATGACAATATGGGTAAAAAAATCACGGATAATACTGTAGGAAAAGCTGGTGCCCATGGTAAACGACATCGTTTTCCCGTCACAATAAGAGATACAGAACACCCAATCACCAAAGGGATGCCAAAGGTTTGGCTTACGGGCATCGATGAATGCTATGCCAAACTTCGTGGGCCGGCAAAGAACATGACCATTTTGGCGACTGGCAAAGATTTGAGTGAAACCGCTCCCACAGACCGAAATGAGCCTTTACTAATGACCATCGACTATGGTGAGGGTCGTATTTTTCACACCACCTTGGGGCATGACACCGATTCCTTTGAAAATGTCGGCTTTATCGTATCATTTTTACGGGGAACGGAATGGGCGGCAACAGGGAAAGTGACCCAAAAAATACCCGAAGATTTTCCAACTGAAACAGCACCAAACAAAAGGACATTTCAACTAAGCAAACACTAAACCAACGCTCCATGAAAAACAATACCCTTATCGTGATAATCTCGGTCTTTTTAGTCACGGGTCATTATCAAATGATGGCACAAAAAGATTTTAAAAATCCAATTAAAAAAATTAAATCAAAAGATTGGGTATCCCTTTTGGACCAAAACCTATCGGAATGGGAAGTATGGACAGGGGTACCTGAACCCTCTGTCAAAAACCTTCCAAAAAACTATCAAAAAGATGAAAATGGAGCAAATAAAGCACCTATTGGTCTGGGCGACCCCATGGGTATTTTCTCAGTGACCGAAGATGAAAACGGTGAGCTTATCCTTAATATATCAGGAGAGGTATATGCAGGTCTAACGTCAAAAAAAGAATATGCCAACTACCACCTCACTTTTTTGTTCAGATGGGGCGAAAGAAAATATGAACCGCGTTTGGAACGCAAACGGGATAACGGTCTGCTCTATCATTGTCACGGAGAACATGGTGCGTTTTGGAACGTTTGGAAGTCTAGTCTTGAATTTCAAATTCAGGAAGGTGATTTTGGCGACTTGTACACTTTGGCGGGCACAAAAGCAAAAGTAACCGTGGATGAAGAGGGCAAATGGTCGGACGGTTCCAATTTGATAAATAATGGTGTACGTGTAAAGCGTAAAATTGACGTTGAAAGTCCGCACGGACAGTGGACCCGCGTTGATCTTTACGTGTTGGGCGATAGTTCGGCACATGTAGTTAATGGAAATGTGGTGCTGGCATTGACCGATGCGATTTCAAAGGAAGGAAACATACTGGATTCAGGACAGCTACAGATACAATCGGAAAGTGCGGAATGTTATATCAAGGACATGCACCTTCGTCCTATTTCAAAATTTCCAAAATGGATAGATAGGGAACTCCCTTAAGTTTAACACATTGTTCAAATAAAAACAAACACCATAAATGAAACAGTTGAGATTACTTATAACACAGTTGACCTTGCTGTTTTGCATCGGATTAGTGGGTGCCCAATCTTTAGAACATCCAGTAATTTATACAACCAGCAGTGAAAGAGCTGAACTGTTAAAAACAATTGAAACCCATTCTTGGGCAAAGGCAATCGTAGAGGAACTGCATCAAAATATTGACACCAAACTAAAAGTTCACGCAACAAAGCCGACCGAGGTTTTGGGCAATATACCTGTATTTAGCAGTGGTAGAAAAAAGAAAGGGGAACAGGCTGCCTCACCTTTGGCCGCACAACACTATGCCTTATTGAAATTGGCATCGGAAGCAGGCATGTTGTATTACCTCACCCAAGAAGAAGCATATGCGCAGTTCGCGGCTGATATTTTACAAGTCTACATCGAAGAATTGGCTCCCCGTTCACCACAAACGACGACCATAACTGGCAATGCATTTTTTGACCCCAGAACCACCTATCCACATATTGCGTTGACCTACGATTTCATACATCCATTTCTAAAAAAAGAAGGCACTAAAGTATACAGCATTTCCAAAGAAAAATATATTCCCTTTGACAATGGACAAGCACAAAAAGCCCTGAAAAATATCGTCGGCAACGTACTTCAGGAATACGGAAAACCTGATATTCACGGTAAGGTGGTTAGCAACCATCCAATTCTGACTTCGCCTGGCGCTTTGTTCACCATCTTATGTATCGAAGATGATACCGAACGTGAACGATTGTTCAATATCTTTTGGGAGAAGGGTACGGCACATCAAAATTCCTTTAAAAACACCATTCTGCCCATTTTTTCTGAGCAGGGATTATGGCCAGAGTCGCTGAGCTATGGCTTTATGCCCATTGTATCGATGAACCTCAACATCATCGACCGTATCAAACCAGAACTCAAGGTGACGGAAGAGGCAAAATATATTTTCAACGGCAGCTTTTTATACGATTACTTAAGGCACCCCGACCGACGGTTTGTTCGCTACGGTGATTCTAAACGAAATAATGATTTCTCCGCCAACAATTACCGCTATGCGCTACATGTTGCCCAACGGCGTAGGTATACTACAATTGAACAGAAAGCCAAATTGGCCTTACAACAAGCCTATGAGGCCAATGGTGGTTACCGACCTAGTATGACCAGTAGCGGCCCTTACGACCAATACCAGCACTTACAACTGTTTTGGGGAGTGCCTATCCCCAAAAAACAGGATGAACAATTAGATTTCAATAAAAAAACCGTTGTCGTAACCCATGCCGGAGTAGCCCTAGAGCGAAATTATGTACCCGAAAAAAACGAGCTATTCGGACTCTGCGGAATCATCGGGGGCGCTCACTACGTGCATTCACACGTAACGGGTATTTCAATGGAGCTTTATGGCGCAGGCTACGTCATGGCGCCCAATGCTGGACTTCCGCCTACAGTACCCGAAAGACAAATACCGCTTCACGAACATTATTTTAGGTTATATGCAGGCAACAATACCATTGTGGTAAACGGAACCTCGCATGGACTTGATGAGGGCTCTTGGAAACGGAGGGCAAACGTTTGGCAAAATACCGTGGCCAATATAGCCGCCGAACCAAAACATTTGGAAGAAGGGATTGCCGATGAATTCAGTTTTGCGACCCAATTTTTAGAGGATACCGTGAACGATGCAACACAAGAGCGCACACTGAGCACGATTAGAACCAGTGCAACTACAGGATATTACTTGGATGTTTTTCGCTCCAAGTCAAATGGGGAGAATAAGTTTCATGATTATATCTACCACAATATTGGTGATAGCGCGCATATTCTAGATTCCAGTAGCCAAGAACTAGCTTTACAACCAACAGACCGCTATCAAAATGATATTGGCGATGTAACCAAATCACCTGGTTGGCGTTATTTTGAAGAAACCGAAACCACCAAAGCAACGGACAAAGCGGTCAAAGTAAGATTTGATGTAAAATACGATGACCGATACATGCACCTATTTGTTCCTAATGGGGTTTCTAGGGCATACACCAAAGCCTTGGCACCACCCACTAGAGAAGCTAAACATGGCTATGTGTACAAAAAGACGCAAGTACTTGCAATTAGACAAGAGGGAGAGGCATGGAAGCGACCGTTTGTGGCGATTTTGGAACCTTCATTAAACGAAGCATCAAGCGTTGAAAAAGTCAATCCCCTATGGGATGGAGATAAACTTTTGGGTGCCATAGTCGTATCCAAAGTCGGTGCAATCCAAATTACAGATTATATCATCTCACAAGAAAAGAAAGACGCTTTATATCACAATACGGAACTGGACTTATTGTTTGAGGGTAGGTTTGGTATTGTCCGTACCGTTAATGGTTTGGATCAAAACGAAGTCATTTTATATATTGGTGAAGGAGCCCGTTTGCAGTGGCAAAAAAACGCATTGGAAGCAGCAAACGATAGAAGGGGAATAGAACGTTTTAAGCAAATAGATTAAAGATGAAAACAAGTCAAGTTATTATCCTTCTTGTCTTGTTTGTCATGGCAAGTTGTAAAAAACCGAAATCACATAAGAATGTGCTGTTCATTTTGGTGGATGATTACGGCTATAACGATATGAGTTTTAGAAACGATAGTTTCTATGAAACTCCTAATATTGACCAACTAGCAAGTGAAAGTACCGTTTTTACCGAAGGATACGCCAACTCAAGGGTCTGTAGTCCGTCTAGGGCGAGCATTATGACCGGAAAGTTTACGGCACGGCATGGTATTACCGATTGGATTGGCGCAGCTGCGGGCGAGGCATGGCGAAAAAAGGGACGGTTCAATAAACTGCTGCCACCAGAATACATAAGGGAACTACCATCAGAAGATATAACACTTGCGGAAGCTTTAAAGGCTAGGGGGTACACTACTTTTTTTGCCGGAAAATGGCATCTGGGCGAGAAAGGGTCTTGGCCCGAAGACCATGGGTTTGACATCAATATCGGTGGCACCGGTTCAGGAAGCCCCCGTGGAGGCTATTTTTCGCCGTTCAACAATCCGAATTTAGACAATAATAAAGACGGTGAAAACCTAAGTATGCGTTTGGCGAATGAAACCGTCAGTTTTATAAAAGCGCATCAAGCGCAACCTTTTTTTGCTTTTCTATCCTTTTATGCGGTTCACGGCCCCATACAGACCACCGAAAAAAAATGGAGCAAATATCAAGCAAAGGCAGTTAAAAATGGTATTGCCAAGGTAGGTTTTGAAATGGGTCATTTTTTACCAATACGGCAACAACAAGACAATCCCGTATACGCGGGCCTAGTCGAAAGTATGGATGATGCGGTCGGAAAGGTGTTAACCAATCTTCAAGCCCTTGGGCTGGATAAAAACACCATGGTCATTTTTACTTCAGACAATGGTGGTGTGGTTTCTGGGGATAATTATGCCACAACCAACTTCCCTTTAAGAGGTGGTAAGGGATACCAATTTGAAGGCGGTATCAAAGAACCTTATTTCATTAAAGTGCCTTGGTTAGAAACTCAAGAAAGAACCTCAGACGTTCCAGTGACGGGAGCTGATTTGTATCCTACCATTTTAGATTTTACCGGTCTTGACCTCAAACCCCAACAACATCAAGACGGTACCAGTCTAAAACCATTGTTGATTGGAGAAGCCTTGAAAGAGCGTCCTTTGATTTGGCATTATCCTCATTATGGGAACCAAGGTGGTGAACCCTCGTCCATCATCCGAAGGGGTAAATGGAAATTGATTCATTATCACGAAGATGGCCGGGATGCGCTGTATAATTTAAAAACAGATGTTGGCGAGGCAACTGACGTTTCCGAAGCTAACGAAGTTGTAACTGCGCAATTAAAGCAGGAACTTTTTGAGTATTTAGAAAGTACAGGTGCTGAATTTCCTATGTCAGATGCCCTATATGATGCTGAATTGGAAAACGCCTACCTTCAAAAAATAGCCACACAAAAACTGCGACAACTAGAAGAACAACGATTACAAATGTTACGTCCCGATTTTAAACCCAATGCGGATTGGTGGGGCAGTCAAACAACCAAAGACTAATGGAAAATAGAATAAGAAAACACACGATAGGTTGGTTATGGGCTTTATGTTTTGCACTCTTACTCAGTTCATGTGTCAATGAAAAACAAGGGGTTTCCAAAAACTTAATCGAAGATTTCAAGCATCCACCAAATAAATATAAACCCATGCCCTTTTGGCACATCAATGGGGAGTTGACCACGGAAGGCATCCACCAACAAATGAAAGATGCCAAAGAACTCGGAGGCTTTTCTGGAATAAGCGTGTTGCCCCTTGCCCCTAAAAAAAATGATAGGCCGGGAACTACACCAGAATTTCTTTCTGCGGAATATCTGAACCGTTTTCAAGATGTACTGGACACGGCCGAGGAATTGGATATGGAGGTCATTCTCTATGATGACAATGATTTTCCAAGTGGAATGGCAGGCGGGAAATTAGGCGAACTGTTTCCAGAGCATACCATGAAACGATTGGATAAGGTGGAAAAAACCATCACAGGTCCGGCCAATTTAAGTGAACGGGTGCCAGCGGGACAATTACTTTCAGCGGTCGCCATGAATGCAGAAACCCTAGAGCGTATTGAACTGAGTTTGTTTATTGATAAAGGAGTCACAAAATGGAAAGTTCCCGAAGGGAATTGGAAGATTATGTACTTCCTTATGGTAAAAGATAGTTACCACAAAGCATATCCCGTAGTTGATTATTTAGATACCGTGGCAGTGCGTAAAATGATGGAACTGACCTATGACGTACATAAAGAAAACTTTGGTTCCTATTTCGGCAATACCATTAAAACCACCTTTTTTGATGATGTCGGTTTTTGGAAACACCCACGGACTTGGACGGGTAAATTCAATGAAAAATTTAAGGAATTACATGGTTACGACCCTAAGCCTTGGTATCCTGCGCTTTGGTACAACATTGGACCCGAAACGGAATCGGTACGCCATGCGTTTTTTAATACGAGGGCAGAATTGCTGGCAGAAGGTTTTCCCAAATTAATAGGTGAATGGGCAAAAGCGAACGGTTTAAAAGACACCGGGCACCCACCCGGTAATTATGACCCCACGCCCATTGATATGAACGGGGATATTTTTAAATTCTTCCGGCATACCGCCATGCCCTTGACCGATGCCATTATCGGATATCAATTTGGACAAAACGGACATAAGCTCATCAGTTCTGCAGCCGATTATTACGACAGACCTGTCGTCTCTACTGAAATCTATGGGGCGTACAAGGAAAAAACCTTCGACTCGCTAATGCTCTACAGATCCGTTATGGATATTTTTTCCCGCGGGGTCAATTTTGTGGTGCCGCATGGCTTGTGGTATAACCCTGAACAAGTTTATATTTCGCCGCTCGTTTCTCCCTATAGTGAAAAAATAGCTCCTGCCTTGCCCGCTTATTCCGAATTTGTCGGCAGGTCGTGTATGCTGTTGCAAGGCGGGAAACGTGTATCCGAAGTAGGTGTTTTTTATCCCTTTGAAGAACTCGCAGGATGGTACCGTTTTGAAGACCCCGATAATCCAAGACAGGGATTTTTTGTTTCCCCGGAAACCAATTATCAAGAAATTAGTGGATTGTTGACCAACGATATTAGACAAGATTTTACGTTTATCCACCCCGAGTATTTTCTGGATGACAAATACGAAATTGACCAAGGTTCGGTACGCCTGAATAATTTGGAAAATGCGCAAAACTATAAGGCACTTATCCTTACGGGATGCAAAGTGATTTCATTAAAAACCTTGCAAAAAATAAAGGAATATTACGATAAGGGCGGTTTGGTGATTTCAACGGGACAGTTACCGTTTAAATCTTCAAAGATGGGTCAAGATGAAAAAGTGCAAACCTTGGTCAAAGAAATATTCGGAATAGACCCAAAAGCTCCATTGACATCGAAAACCAAGCATAACGATAATCCTTCTAAGGGAAAGGCCATTCATATTCCCCATCCAAATGAACAAAATGTATCCGATGCGATTAATACAAGTCTAGCTCCCGATGTTCAATTTTCACCTAATCCAATATTGGCTACGGATTTTGGGAAATTCAATTACATCCATAAAATAAAAGACGGTAGGCAAATCTATTTCTTCTCCAATTCCAGCGATGAACCCATTACCACGGAGGTAAGCCTAAAAGGAAATTTTGAGCTGTACGAGACCAATCCGCATACGGGGAACATCTCCATCCTAAAGGATACCGAACATCTAGAAAAAGAAAATAAACAGTATACAAAAGCTAACTTAAAATTAGCACCAGTGAGTGCTACGTTTTGGATATCAAACTAAGGGCAAAAATGAAATCAACAGGTACAAAATTAGTTCTCTTAGTCGCATTTCAATTTCTTTTTTGCGCACCTTCGGCCATCTTGTATGGTCAAAACCATAAATCAATTTCACCACTCAGTTTGGGCGATGGCTTCCAAAACCCGCCAAATGAGGCCAAAGCACGCACTTGGTGGCATTGGCTGAGTGGTAATGTCTCCAAATCTGGAATCACAAAAGACTTGGAAGCGATGAAGTTCGTGGGAATTCAAGAAGCGCAATTATTCAACGTGCATTTGGGTTTTCCACAGGGTCCCGTAAAATATCTAAGCGAGGAATGGCTGGATTTGTTCAAGTTCTCCGCCGAAGAGGCAAAGCGGTTGGATTTGGAGTTGGCATTTCACAACGGTCCGGGTTGGTCGTCTAGTGGCGGACCTTGGGTAACAGAAGCCCATGCCATGCAAACCGTGGTTTTTAGTGAACTTGAAGTGAAAGGAGGACAACCAATTAACGCTGTCCTACCAAAACCTGAAACGAAATTTGAGTACTACAGGGACATAGCCATATTGGCATTTCCAAAACCAAAAGCGGACATCAAGATTGATAATCTAGATTATAAAAACCTCTCGGAACGCATCCGGAATCATTTAGTACCGGATACGAAAAGTATTTCAAAAGACGCCGTTGTTTCTAAAGACGCAATTATTGATATTACCTCCAAACTCTCGGAAGATGGAATGTTGAAATGGAAGGCACCGCAGGGCGAGTGGATTATCCTAAGAATGGGACACACCCCAATAGGTACCACGAACCGACCAGCTCCTTTGGAAGCCAAGGGCCTAGAGGTTGATAAAATGAGTAAAACGGCCGTTGATGCCTATTGGCAAGGTGGGGTACAGCCCATTATTGATACATTGGGAGATTTGGTCGGTACCACGGTAAACAATTGTTTAATTGATAGTTACGAAGTAGAAACCACCAATTGGACGGTAGGCTTTGATACGGAATTTGAAAAATTAAGGGGGTACGACCTAACAGCCTATTTGCCAACTTTGGCGGGCTATTATATAGATGGCGGCGAAATTTCCGAACGCTTTCTATGGGATTTTAGAAGAACTATTGGCGATTTGATTGCCGAAAACTACTACGCCCATTTTCGTGAGCTGTGCCACCAAAACGGAATGAAATTATCCGTGGAACCGTATTGGGGACCTTTTGACAATATGCAGGTTGGTGCCACCGGCGATATCGTCATGTGTGAGTTCTGGAGCGGTGGCTACCCATTTTTTGATTCCCCAAAATTCGTTTCCTCCATAGCCCATTTAAATGGCAGTTCCATAGTCGGTGCGGAGTCTTTTACCGGAGTTGGTGGTTGGAACGAGCATCCTGCCCAATTGAAATCCATCGGTGACAGGGCTTGGGCAGAAGGCATTACCCGTTTTATTTTTCATACTTACGTGCACCAGCCTTGGGATGTGGCCCCGGGATTAGCGCTGAGCTATCACGGTACGGATTTTAACCGTTTGAATACCTGGTGGCAACAAAGCAGTGTTTATATGGATTACATTGCACGTTCGCAGTTTTTATTACAACAAGGCAAAAGCGTGGCAGACGTATTGGTGTTTACTGGAGAATCTTCTCCAAACACAGCTTTTTTAAAGCCCGAAATCAAGAATTTGGGCTATGATTACGATTTGATAGGGGCAAACAAACTGCAAGAACTATTCGTAGAAAATGGAGAAATCTATACCTCAAAAAGCGGTCCGTATAAAGTGCTACAATTAACCGCCTCGGAATGGATGAAGCCGGAAACCATTAAAAAAGTAGAGCAGTTGGTAGCTGACGGAGCAAAGGTCATTGGGGCGAAACCGAAGAAGTCCCCCAGCCTTGAAAATCACTCCAATGCCGATGCCGAAATACAAGCCTTGGCAAAAACCTTGTGGGATTCAGAAGCAGTAAAAGATACCTCCATCGAAAACTACTTAATACAGAGTGAGGTACTTGCGGATTTCAATGTGGAACGTGGTGATGGGTCCGATATCAATTTCATCCATAGAAAAACCAAGGAAGCCGATATCTATTTTATCGCCAATGCAAGAAAAGAAAGTCGGGATATTTTAGGTCGATTTAGGGTTTCGGGCAAACAGCCGGAATTATGGAATGCCGAAACTGGAGAGACCAAAGATCTATTAGTGTTTACCGAAAATACCGATGGTACTACAACCGTTCCTATTTCCTTGGGTATGGAAGCCTCCGTATTTGTGGTTTTCAGAAATTCAATTACCAAGCCGCATCTGGTTGAAACCTCGATAAAAATACAACGACCGGATTTAGAGCCGCTTTCCAATTTGGAAGTAATTAAAGCGGAGTATGGGACATTTTTACAGGAAGGTCTAATCGATATTACAGATAAGGTTTCCGCTGCGGTAACGAATGGAAAGCTTGATTTTAGGATGACTCGTGCGTTCTGCGATTGTGACCCGGCCATGGGGTACAAGAAAGAATTCCGAATGGAATATCAAATCGGTGAAAAAATCCATCAACTGGTTGCGGAAGAAAGAGAGCATATACACATTGAAGCGTTCCAAGAGCCACTAAGAATATTAAAGGCCGTCTTTGGTAAGTTCAAGGCAGAGACCAAAGGAGTACCAGCCAATTACAAAATCCACGACATTACCGCTAAAATACAGGATATGGTGGCAGCGGGTAATCTCGATATTCCCATACAAGATGAATTGATAGGCGCAAAAGACCTCGAAGGCAATAAGACCGCCTTAAAACTCACCTATAACACCGATGGGGAAGAATATACACGCAGCATCCCCAAAGGTGGAATACTTAAACTGTCAAAAGACCTTCCAAAACCCGAACTGCTATTTAAAAATGGGGCCATACAATGGGCAACGCCTTATCCCGGTGTCTTAACCTATGCGACTGCGGACGGAAAAAGTAAAACGGTCGAAGTAAAATCCACCCCCGAACCCATTGAACTACGTGGCGCATGGGAAGTGGAATTCCCCGAGAAAAAAGCCACTTTTGACACACTTATTTCTTGGTCAACCTCCACTAAAGACGACATTCGGCACTTTTCAGGTACGGCCAGCTATAAAAAACAGTTTACGGTTTCAAAGGATGTAATCGGTACTGAAAATAGTTTGTTACTGGATTTGGGCAGTGTACACAACATTGCCGAAGTGTTTGTCAATGGTCAACAAGTGGGCGTCTTATGGAAACCACCGTTTCGACTTCCTATCGACAACCTAGTCAAAGCAGGGCAAAATACCCTTGAAATAAAGGTTACCAATCTATGGCCCAATCGGTTGATCGGTGACGAAAATTTACCATTGGACTATGAACGTAAAGGAAATCAAATAAAAGAATGGCCTGCTTGGCTAACGGAAGGGAAAGACCGCCCAACGGAACGCAGCACATTTACTTCTTGGAACCATTGGAAAGCCGATGATGCCTTGCTGACATCTGGTCTTTTGGGTCCGGTTAAAATAATTGTTTTGGAATTAAAAAATATCGATGATGAGTAAAGAAAAAGCAATGTTATTACTATTCATTTCGGTATTGCTGTTCGCATGTAATTCGAGTAAAAAAAACGTACCAACAACAGAAAATAATGTGCCGGAGGTCGACTTTTTTGCGGATAACGGCTTTGGCAATGCAGTTGCCGTGGTGCAACACCCTGCCGGTATTTACCATGAAGGTATCACTTACGTCTGCTACCAAGGTCCAAAAGAAGACCCCTACGTAGCCTCCTACAACCATGGGACCAAAGAATGGAAGGGACCGTTTAGGGCTGGCATAAGCGAAATGGGAAAGGACCCTAACCGCAAAAAGAGAATAGACAACCACGGCAAGCCTTCAATGCTGATTGATGACGCCGGCTATATACACATCACTTTTGGGGGGCATGGCGGCATGAAAAAACACGGGGAAAATACCTTGGGGAATCATCATTATGGTAAAAACCTGCACGCGGTTTCAAAAAAACCATTGGATATTACCAGTTGGGAAACCTTGGATAACATTTCACCCTTTGGCACCTATAATCAAATGATTAAAATGGATAACGGTGATATCTATTTATTCTATCGCCACGGGGCGCACCGCAGCAATTGGGTGTACCAAAAATCTACGGATAACGGACGTACTTTCGGCGAACCCATTTCATTTTTAAAACACAAACGCAGAACGGAAATAGAGGCCGAAGACTCTTGGTACCCTTGGTTGGGTAGAGGTCACGGAGACGATATCATCGTAGCATTTGATTACCATATTTGTAGGGACAATAAGAACGCCCAAGACAAACGCGGGCATATACCCGAAAGACATCATGTGTATTACATGGTGTTTGACACCAAGCTTGGGAAATGGAAAAACGTAAAAAATGAACCCTTACAAATACCCTTGACCAAAGAAATGGCAGATGAAAAGGCTTTGGTGGCAAATACAGGAACGGATTGGACTTTTCAAGGAGTTACCGAGGTAGACGCTAATGGAAATCCGCATATCGGCATCACCGTAGGACCTGATATTGGCGAAAAAAGAAGTGGTCCTAAACGCATGCGCTATTTCAAATGGGATGACACCGAATGGGTTTCAGTTCAAAATTCCGGCCTGCCCATTGGCAATGGAGATATCGAACTGACTTCCAATAACGAGGTTCAGTTTTATATTGCCGCACAAAATTCGAAAGGAACCGGAGAAGTAGCACGATGGGATGCCCCAGCACATGGCAACTCCTTTCAAAAATCGCGAATCTTATTGACCAAACCCGAGGCCAATTTTGCCATTTCTACATTAATTCAAAATTCGCACCCAGAGGCCCGATTGATAGTAGCGGAAAGAAAACCTGGTACAGATTACAGAAGAATGTATTTGTTAGGGGATGATGGCCCAATTTTAAGGCAAAAAGAAGGTGCAAACGTATTAGAAGAATCAAAAAAGTAAACGTATGAAATGAGCCATAACAAGTCTTGATACTCACCAAGATGGTTATTGGCGAATTACATCTGACCTATGAAAAAACAATAAAAATAAACAGATGAATAAAATAGTGTGTTGTTTGGTAGTTGTAAGTATGACATTAAATTCTTGCAAACCCAAAGTAAATAAGGAAAAACCTATTTTAGAGAAAACTACTAGTCCCAATATATTATTTATATCTGTGGACGATTTGAATAATATGATAGGTCCAATCGATAACTTTTCAAATGTAAAAACCCCCAATTTTGATAGGTTGGCCAAAATGGGGGTGACCTTTACCAATGCACATGTACAGGCACCACTTTGTGGTCCTTCAAGAGCATCGATTATGACAGGTCTACGGCCATCAAATACAGGTATTTACGGAATGATTGGCGATAATGAGATTCGAAGACCAGAAAATCCCGCTACAAAGCACATCACCTTTTTACCTGAATATTTTGGTAAAAATGGTTACCATACCATGGGTATTGGCAAGTTATTCCATATCCATGCGCCCGATAGTGTGTTTCACGAATCTGGTGGTAGGGTGCCAGGCTTTGGCCCGGTACCTGAAAAGCGATTTGTTTGGGACGGTTTTGGAAAAGGTATCAGGGGAGTTCATGGAAAAACCAGTACGGATTGGGGTGCCTTTCCTGAACAAGACACTTTAATGCCAGACCATGCATCTGCCAATTGGGCCATAGAACGCTTACAAAGGGATTATGACAAGCCCTTTTTTTTAGGACTTGGTTTTTTACGGGTTCATGTGCCCTTATATGTTCCTCAAAAATGGTTTGATTTATATCCTTTGGAGGAGATTGAAACCCCACCTTACCGAGCAGACGATTTAAATGATATACCCAATGTTGGTTTACAGATAAACGATTTGCCCATGATGCCAACAACACAATGGGCTAAAAAAACGGGTAACTGGAAAAAAATTGTACAAGCTTACTTAGCCTGCATCAGTTATGTAGATAATGAATTAGGTCGCGTTTTAGATGCTTTGGAGAATAGTGTATACGCAAATAATACAATAATTGTTCTATGGTCTGACCATGGGTACCGCTTAGGGGAAAAAGAAACCTTTGCGAAACACGGGCTCTGGGAAACCGCAACCAAAGCACCATTATTATTTGCGGCACCTAACTTAACTAAAGGCAAAAAAATTGATGCTCCTGTAGAAATGCTGTCTATTTATCCAACCTTATTAGAGTTAAGTGGGCTTCCTGCATATGATAAAAATGAAGGCAAAAGCTTAGTTCCAATGATGAATAAAGATGCAGGCGTTGAGGAATCTTATGCCTTAACAACCTACGGTATGAACAATCATGCGGTACGAACCCATCGGTTTAGATATATTCAGTATGAAGATGGTACAGAAGAGTTGTACGACCATAGCAAAGATCCCAATGAATGGGAAAATGTTGCAGGTAACGATGAATATAATGACAAAATCAAAGAATTAAAGAAGCTGCTACCTGATAACAATGCCAATTGGGATGAAAAATCCATGTATAAATTCCAGCCTTATTTTGTAGAGCAGAAAGCCAGAACGAGTTCAATTAAATAAAATCATACAAGAATCGGGTATAATGAAAGCAATCCTCATCTGTATAGCAGCAATAGTTGTTATGATGAGCTGTAAAAACAACCAAGCGTTAGTCTCGGAAAAAGGTAGTGATCGTGGAGAATGGAATTTGACATTTCATGATGACTGTACCGAAGATTGGTCAAAACTTTGGTTCTTGGACGGTCTGGAAGCCAGCATAGAAAACTCAGATAACGGAATGCATTTTAAAGCGGGACCCGAGGCGGCGAATGATGCGCACCATGCAGTTTTATGGACAAAAGAATCCTTTTACGGAGATATGAAAATAGAATTCGATTACACTAGGACTGATACGGCCAACAAATACATGAATATCCTATATATCCAAGCTACCGGTGATGGGGAAGGGCCTCATGTAGAAGATATTTCTAAATGGAATAAGAAGCGCGAAGTACCAGCCATGCGCGAGTACTTTGAGAATATGAACGTCTTTCATATTAGTTTTGCTGCTTTTGGAAATACCGGAGATGGTTTTCATTACGTTAGGGCCAGAAGATATCCAAAGCTGAGAGAACAAT
This sequence comes from Croceivirga lutea, assembly GCF_014235875.1. Taxonomy (GTDB): domain Bacteria; phylum Bacteroidota; class Bacteroidia; order Flavobacteriales; family Flavobacteriaceae; genus Croceivirga; species Croceivirga lutea. Next base: position 146,797 of record NZ_JACJUK010000007.1, read on the forward strand.
AGTTCCAGCGCACGCAAATTAAACCTTCTTTTGATATGCAAGGATTTTTTGAAACTGGTAAGACTTACCACATTGCGGCCATCAAAACTGCGGAAAAACTCAGTTTTAAAATGGAGCATAATGGTATAGAACAATATTTTGAATGGGATATATCCAATATAGTACCAATTAAAGACGGCAGAATAGGACTAAGGCATATGCATACGCGTTCTGCACGCTACACTAATTTCAAGATTTATACGAAATAAGTACAGCTGAGTTTTGGATTGATGATTTTTGTCGGATTCTCCCTATGGATTTCAGATTAGCTTCACTTAGGTTAAAATCAATTTATTTGGACCATACTACCTCAAAATTGCAGTGATGGCCGTTTGATTTTAGTACCACTTCTAAATTTCCCAGGTGAAATTCCCGTTTTCTTTTTAAAAATTCGATTAAAATAAAAATCACTTTCAAACCCCAATTCAAAGGCAATTTCTTTCTGCGTTTTGTTCGTAGCCAAGAGGAGCTCCTTGGCTCTTTCAATCTTTAAGCTTAAAAAATATTGTAAAGGAGATACTCCGGTCTGTTTTTTAAAATCCAGTCGAAACTTGGAATAACTTACCCCAAGCTGCTTGGCAATTAATTTTAGCTTGATGGATGAATCGATATGATTGTACATGATGGACTTTGTTTGGTTGACCATGGTATTCATTTCCGCTACATTTAGCCCCCCTGCCTTTAGATTATACAATTCAGCCATGAGCTGTAAACAAAGTGCAGAAGCTGTTCGTTGAAAACCAAAGTCCTCTCTTTCAAATAACAAAAAGAGCCTGTCGAAAAGGGTTAAAATTTGGGCTTGGTCGGCATTGGAAATTATCGGGTCTTCAGGGCTGAAAAATCCATTGGCAATGAACTGCCTGGCAATCGTACCTGAAAAACCTATCCATCGTTCCGTCCAGCCACTATTTTGCTCTGGTCTATACCGGTGCCAAACCCCTGGAAAGAGCAAGAATACATCCCCATTCAAAAGCCTGACCTTTCCTGTGGGATTACTTTCAAATTCCCCTTCCCCTTGGGTAATCAATACTAGATGAAATTCATTCAAAACCCTGCCGTTTTCCCAAGAAAACATATAAGAATCAGGATGATTCGTACTTGGATAGTTGGAGTTTGCTGGAATTTTGGTCCGCCCCAGATTGTTGATGTAAAATCCCCAAGCCTTGTCCCGTTCAAAGACCAATAAGTATTTTCGATAGCTATTTTCCATATCATTTTGTGCAATAAATATATCAAATTGTTAATTGGTCTTGGGTTACTTTTTCTCGAAATTGTATGAATTATGAAAGTTAAATGGGGATTTATTATTAAAAATTGAAATCAACTCAATTGTGGTAATTGGTTTATCAATAAAGAAATCTATAACAATCTTAAAATGAAGAAACAAAATATGCTATTTGTGTGCGATAAAAACAATAACCTTCAACTATTGATGCCATGAAAATTTTGAGACTTTTCTATACAACACTTTTTGTTATCCTCATAGGATGTAACTCTGAATCTGGGATTACCGTTACGGATTTAAAATGTGAGTACCGCGAAAATCCTTTGGGAATTGACAATACGACACCTAGATTTAGTTGGAAGCTGATGAAAGAAAATTTTACGAGGGGCGAAAGACAAACGGCCTATCAAATTGTGGTTTCGCGTGATTTTAATAAAGACGATGCTGTTGTCTGGGATTCGAAGAAGGTGACTTCCGACCAATCTGTAAACGTTAGATATGCAGGTGAAGTACTAGCCTCAAGCAAGAAGTATTTTTGGAAGGTTCGTTTTTGGGATGCAAAAGGCCAGGCTTCCCCTTGGAGCGAAGTTGCCCATTTTTCGATGGGACTCTTACAAACAACCGACTGGAAAGGTGATTGGATTCATAAAAAAGACCAAAAAAAGACGGACCATAATTGGTACCGTAAAACCTTTGAACTAACTAAAAATGTTGAATCGGCCTTGGTTTATGTAGGCTCCTTTGGGTACCATGAACTTTATGTCAACGGTGAGAAAGTCACCCAAAACGTGATGAATCCCGTTTCCTCTTATATGAAAAAGCGGATTCCCTACCTCACCTATGATGTTACCGATTTACTTCAGAAAGGAAAAAATGTCATCGCCATTTGGCATGCCGCTGGTTGGGCGCGTTGGGACAGGATTACCGAGTATCGAAATCCGCCATTCGTCTTTAAGGCTCAGGCCGAAATAGAAACAGCTTCTGAACAAATTTCACTCTATACCGACGAAACTTGGAAATGCAAAAAAAGTCATAGCGAATATTACGGTGATTGGGATATTTTGGATTTCGGGGGCGAAACCATCGACGATAGAAAAAAAGAAGACGATTGGAATACCCTTGCCTACGATGATAGCGACTGGGCAAATGCTGCGATTTATGACCACAGGGCATTAAATAAAGCACTGAAAGAGATTAAGGAGGATGTGGTGGTTTTGGAAGATATATTAATTGGCAGGGGCAAATTCAAAAACAGGCGATTTACCCCCATCACTGCTGAACTGAGTTCTCAAATGGTAGAACCACAGGTACGATTCAAAGAAGTAAAACCTATTGGTGTGGCCAAAAATGACGATGGCACCTATCGTATTGATATGGGTGAAAATTACACCGGTTTTTTTGAGATGGAACTGTATAACGGTAAGGAAGGCGATTCCATTTTATTTGAAATCAGCGACCGAGAAGAGGTTACCTCCAACTGGAAACAGAAAAGCAAATACATCTATGGCACAACGGGTAAGGGTAAATTCGAAAATCGATTTAATGTGGCCGGTGGTCGTTGGGTGACCGTTCACGGCTTGAGTTACGAACCGGAGTTAAAAGACATCAAAGGTTATGTGGTCACGAACGACCGGAAGCAAATCAGTTCGTTTGAATCATCAGACCCGCAATTGAATAAAATTTATCAAGTCAATTTGGATACCTATATCGCCAATACCATGGATGGTATTTTGGTCGATTGCCCCCATCGGGAACGTCGAGGCTGGGGCGAAGTGACCGTCGCTGCCATGTATGGCGATGCGCTGCCCAATTTTGAGAGTGGTGCCTACATGGACCAATACCTACAATACACAAGGGATGCCCAACTGCCTGACGGACAAATACGGGCCATCATCAATGAGAACGACCGACCCTTTCTAATGTGGAAGGCCAATAACCCCTTGACCGTTTGGGAAACCTATAGAATGTTAGGCGATAAAAAAGTGTTGGAAGACAATTACGAATCCATGCAAAAATGGATGACGTGGATGTACGAACATTCGGATCATGAAAATGGAGGTCCGCTCATTGCCGGAGAACGTGGGGCACGGGAATTTCCTGGTTTAGGAGATTGGTGTACCCCGCGAGGTAATTTTTGGACAAGTAGCAATTCTCCCAATGCATTGCATTTTAACAATAGTATTTACGCTTACATGCTGGATAATGCTGTAAAAATTTCTTCCACCTTAGGTAAGGAAGAAGATGTGGCCACCTATTCTGATAGACTTGAAGTGCAGCGCAACGCCACGCACCAAATGTCTTATGACCCTGAAACAGGAAAATATGTTAACGGCCAACAAGTAAATCAGGCTTTTGCCTTATTGGCGGGAGTGACACCTGATGCCGAAAAGAAAAAGGTCTATAATAATCTGGTAGACAACATACTGTACAAGTATCCCTATTACGATACGGGCAGTTCGGGTCAGGCCTTGTACACGCGATATTTTTTAGAATCCGGGGAGCGCATGGATCTGATTTACGAGTTGCTAAAAGATAAACACCACCCCAGCTACGGTTATTTCCTAGAACAGGGCAAAACGGTGTGGCCCGAGCGTTGGTCGGCCGTAGGAGTCAGCCAAATCCATACCTGTTACACGGGTATTGGCGGCTATTTTATTAAAGGTTTTGGGGGTATTCGTCCGCAACCAGAACATCCGGGTATGCAACAGATGATGATAAAACCCGCGGTGGTCAGCGATTTGGAATTTGCAAACACCGAGTACGAATCTATGTATGGAAACGTGGTGGTCAATTGGAAAAAATCGGGGAAAGATGCGACCTTCCATGTGGAAGTCCCTATTAATACCACGGCCAATATTTATCTGCCCGCAACCTCTAAAGAAGTGGTGTCGGAAAATGGTGTGCTTGCTGAGAATGCAGAGGGACTGCAATATGTAGGGGTGGAAGCCAATGATGCAGTAGGTAACTATGTGATTTTTGAAGCGGTTTCAGGTATTTATGATTTTCAGGTAGGGGAGTTGCCAAAAACATCCTTTCCAGCACCATTGGGTACTACAGAAAATTTAGCGCAATTGGGGAGGATAAGTGCATCTTCCATGTATATCGAAACCGAAAAACTACCAGGTTTTGAGGCCTTTAAAGCGAATGATTCCGATGATGAAACCCGCTGGTTGGCAGCAGAAGTAGAAAACCAATATTTGGAAGTCGTTTGGATTGCCCCCCAAACCTTTAGCATGATTGAATTGAATGAGGTAGGCAATGCCATTACAGACTTTAAAATCCAGATATGGAAAGAAGGTACTTGGCAGGATGTAACAATTGCCAGCACAAATAAGGTAACGAAAAAACACAATTTCGAAAAGGTAACGACCACCAAGTGCCGGATTTTAATTGAAAAGGCTACTGCGCCGCCATCCATTTCAGAAATCAGAATTTTTTAATCGGCATACTATGAATGATAGGAGGAAATTTATAAAAGACGTGTCAGCCTTGGGACTTGTAGGCGCGACCTATCCCTTATTGAGTTCTTGTTTGGATAAAAGAAAAACTACGCTACTGGATGAAAAGATAACCAAGATTGAATTGTATAGATACGATATCAATATACCTAGGTATTTTTCTTTCGGAACCTGGTACAACCGCCAACATTTGTTTATGAAATTGACTGCAGGGGACTTTTATGGTTGGTCTGAAATTCCAGCTTCAAGAAATGTACCCGATCTGCAACCGGTGAGTTGGGTAAACTATGTAAAACAATTTAAGGGACTGACCGTTTCGGCAGCTCAAGAATTGTTGCAATCACAACAAGTGCCCGACAGTGCCACTTCCTTAAAGGAAATGGAATTTATGGATGTGGCACTATTAGATGTTGCAGGTCGTTTGCAAGAAAAACCCGGAGTAGAACTGCTTGATCTACCCTATAGTGATGCCGTACCTGGACTTTATTGCATTCTGTATAAAGATGAGGAAGAAGTGCGAAAAGAAGCAGAAAAAAGTCTGGAACAAAACCTAGGCCATCACCTTAAATTCAAGATGTACGGTGAGCAGGAGCTTGACCTGAAATTATTGAAGATTATTCGAGGGGTATTGGGAGAGAATTCAGTAGTAATTTCAGATGTTAATAGTGGTTACAAAAATTGGAGTTCCTTGAAGGAACTTGCCGATATCATAAACGTATTTAAGGACAATGGTTTAAATGCCATTGAGGACCCTGCCGAAATGAGCAACGATCAATGGGCGACCTTACAAGGGATGGTGGGCGAACTCTCTTTAATTCCCGATAAGCCCATGCGACCTTCGTGGAAAGGTATGGAAACGATTCGACCTGATATGGGGCGCATCTTCAACATGCACCCATCTACTATGGGCAGTTTCAAACAAACGGCACTACTAGCAAACAAAATACGTGAGGTAGGTGGTAAAATTATGGTGGGGGATGATAGTTTGGTAGGCCCAGCCTGTTCGGCATGGCAACAACTGGCCATAGGTGTTGGAGCCGATTGGGTAGAAGCCATTGAGAAAAAAGAGGATTCTGCCCTGTACATGGATTGTATTATAAAATCACCCACCAAAAAACTATCCAACGGCTATTATGCCTTGGAGAAAGCACCTGGATTTGGGTTGGTATTGGACGAGGAACGACTAAAAAGCATGACCAAATTATATATAGACATTTAAAAACTAAACGAATAAATGCCCGAGCATAAAAATTGAAATCGTTTTGAGGAATGTTAATCTGTAAACTATTCAAAAAGTATAATGATGAGAATTAAAAGAATCAGTCCTTTTTTTTATGCGATGCTATCGCTTGTCATTACGAGCTGTAAAAAAATAGAAGTTGTTAAAAAACCTAATGTGTTGCTCATCTGTCTAGATGACCTTCGTCCAGAATTAAAGAGTTTCGGCGCAACGCATATTAGCTCACCAAATATTGACGCTTTTGCGGAAACAGGGATTAGATTCCGCAAACATTTTGTGAATTCCCCAAGTTGTGGTCCATCGCGTTACACATTATTGACAGGACAATTTGGCCCCGTAGGCAATAATGCTCTTTTTCAAAGAGCAGATATAATGAACGAAGGCACTCAAAAGGTGGATAAATCGATGCCAGCATGGTTTAAATCGCATGGCTATACTACGGTTTCTGTCGGGAAAGTTTCACATCATCCAGGGGGGAGAGGTGGCAAGAATTGGAATGACAGTTCAATAGTTGAAATGCCTAATGCTTGGGACAAACATCTTGTGCCCGTTGCGGAATGGGAACATCCACGTGGAATGATGCACGGTTTAGCCAATGGAGAGGTAAGGGTAAAGTCGGGCGAAATGGATGTATTTCAGACCGTAGCAGGAGATGATAATGTGTATCCAGACGGGGCAATTACTAATGAAGCTATAAGGCAATTGAACTCACTTGCCGAGAATACCAACATTCCATTTTTTATGGCGGTCGGCATCATCAAACCACATTTACCCTTTGGTGCACCAAAAACGTATTATGACAGGTACAATGGCGTTGTATTTCCAGAGATAAAATATCCTCAAAAACCAAAAGGAAAAACCACATGGCACGGCTCAGGCGAATTTATGAGATACCATCGCTGGGGTAAAAATCCTAATACGGACCCTGAATTTGCCGATGATGTTCGTCGGCACTATGCGGCATGTGTGAGCTATGCAGATGCCCAAGTGGGCAAAATACTGGCAGAATTGAAAAGAACTGGGGCAGACAAAAACACTATTGTGGTCCTTTGGGGAGACCACGGATGGCATTTGGGAGAACACGGCATTTGGGGAAAACATAGTTTATTTGAGGAATCATTACATGCGCCCCTACTAATTCACCATCCAGAAATGAAAAACAAAGGGGCCAGTACAGATGCTATTGTTGAAACCGTGGACATCTTTCCCACCTTATGTGATTTGGCCGGAATTGAAATCCCTGAGTACGGCCATGGGGTGTCCTTAAAAAAAATAGTGGCGGACCCAAATACCACAGGTCATGACGCCATAGCGTATAACGGCAAGGCTTCAACCATAAGAACGCCAACCCATAGGATGATTCTTCATAAAGACGGATTTGTGGAATTATACGACCATACGTCAACAGAAAAGGAAACAAAGAACGTGGCAGGGCAACATGAGGAACTGGTGGAAGAATTAACGTATAAACTAAAAACAAGGTTGGATTGATGCTAGAAAGTCACCTGTAAAACGGAAGAGGTCTTTTGACGTAACATTAAAATAAATCAAATAATGATAAAAGTTGGATTATTCGGAATAGGGTTGGATACCTATTGGCCACAATTTGAGGGTTTGTTGGAACGTTTGCAAGGCTATCAAAATCAGATTGCTCAAAAGATGGAAGGTTTTGGGGCCGAGGTGGTCAATGTGGGTTTGGTGGATTCCCCGGAAAAGGCACGCAAAACGGCACAAACCCTAAAAACGGAAGATGTGGATATGCTATTCTTATATGTCTCCACTTATGCGTTGTCTTCAACCGTTTTACCCGTGGTACAAAAGTTGAATTGTCCTGTGGTGATTTTGAACATACAACCCGTGGCCGCCATAGATTACGAACGTTTTAATGCCTTGGGCGACCGCGGAAAAATGACTGGCGAATGGTTAGCGCATTGCCAAGCCTGTTCCGTACCAGAACTGGCGAATGTTTTTAACCGCTCAGGCATAGGGTATGAATTTGTGACCGGATATTTAGACGAGCCAGCCGTTTGGACCGAGATTCAAGATTGGATTGATGCCGCCCGTGTAAAATCTGTGATGAACCACAATCGCTTGGGCGTTTTAGGTCACTATTACGGCGGTATGTTGGATGTATATTCCGATTTGACCAAACAATCCGCCGCTTTTGGTACGCACATCGAAATCGTGGAAATGTGTGAACTTAAAAAATACAGGGATGCCGTTACCGCTGTTGAAGTCGACGGAAAGTTAGCGGAGTTCCAAAACACCTTTGAAGTCGTTGATGCTTGCGAAGATGCCGAACTGATAAGGGCTGCAAAAACATCGATAGCCTTGGACAAATTAGTACAAAACCATGACTTAGGGTCTTTGGCCTACTATTACGAAGGCGAAAACGGCAACGAATATGAAAATATAGTGACTTCAGTAATTGCTGGAAACACCTTGCTAACAGGGAAAAACGTACCGGTTGCAGGCGAATACGAAGTCAAGAATGCCCAAGCCATGAAAATCATGGATGCCTTTGGGGTTGGTGGTTCGTTCTCTGAGTTTTATGCGATGGATTTCAATGATGATATTGTAATGTTAGGGCATGACGGTCCTGCACATTTTGCCATTGCAGAAGGAAACGTGGAATTAGTTCCTTTGCCCGTATATCATGGCAAACCGGGCAAGGGCTTATCCATTCAAATGACCGTAAAGCACGGTCCGGTAACGTTACTCTCCGTTGTTGAAGGAAAAGACGATGTGTTTTTGTTAGTGGCCGAAGGCGAATCCGTTGAAGGACCGGTGTTACACATTGGCAATACCAACAGTCGTTACCGTTTTTCCATTGGGGCAAGGGCGTTTATGAACGAATGGTCCAAACAAGGGCCATCGCACCATTGTGCTATTGGCGTGGGTCATATTGCGAACAAAATTGAAAAACTGGGGAATCTATTGAATCTTAGGGTGGTGCGTGTTTGTTGAAGTTGATATTGAAATGAGTTTAATGAACATATTATGATGAAAAATATTCTTTTATTTCTTGTTTTTGGTTTTACAATTACCTGCACTGGGCATAGATTGTATGCCACTGCAAATCCAGATACCACTTATACCATTTTCCAGTTCCCACAACATAAAATGCCACGTATAGACGGAGATTTTTCTGATTGGAATATGGTTCCCGATTCCTATGCTATTGGTTTGGACCAAATGAAAGAAACCGTCAATGGTATCGGTTTTAACCTTGATGCCAACGATTTGGATATTTCAGTAAAAGTAGGCTGGGTGAAAAACTTGAATAGGCTTTATTTTTATGTGGAAGTTTATGATGATTTCTGGGAGTTTGAACAATTGAATATCAAACAAGATATCTTTGAATTGGTAGTTGATGCTGATGTTTCCGGTGGAAATTTCATTAAAAAATGGAATGCAAATAAGCGAAACATTCCAATCGAAGAATTACATTTTAGAGGGCACGGTGCACATGCGCAGAACTATCATGTCTTTATGCCCGCAATACATAAAGACTGGGCCATGGTTTGGGGCAATACCCCTTGGATTAAAGATTTTCCTTTTGCAAATGCAGCCTATAGTCATAATTTAGAACAAGGCAAATCAGGTACGCTTAAAATGGAGTTTTGGATAACACCATTTGATTACGCTGCTATTGAAGGCATCAATAGTTCGGTAGTATCAGAACTAAAAGAGAACGAGATAATTTCCATGTCGTGGTGTGTTCTAGACTATGACAATGAAAATAAAGTGCGAAAAGATTTTATAAACTTGGCCCACAATACCAACATGATTCATGATGGCGATTATATGAATGCATTTCGTTTAATGCCCTTGATTGAATCGTTACAACCCGGATTGCAAGCTAATTGGTCATTTGTTGAAGTTGATCGAGACAGGCGGATTTTTGCGTTTAAAGACGAATCCTTAGGCAGCGTTGAAAAGTGGACATGGGATTTTGGTGATGGTACTACCTCAGAAGAGCGTCATCCTATACATCAATATTCTAGCACAGGACACTGGACCGTGGTACTCACTGTGGAAGATGAAAGTGGAAAATCTATACGTTCCAAAGTTTGGGATATTGTTACGAAATAGTATGGCAGAAATTTAAGTCAATATTGAAAATGAGAATAGGATTGATAAGCTGGCAAAGCTGTTCAATTGTTCTTTGGTTCGGGTTTGTTAAGCCATAACTAGCAAAACAGGACTTAACAGGATAGTCTGAGCAATTCCAAATTGTATTTTCAGGGATTAAGAAATAAACATTTAAGGTTTCCAATCGCTCAAGCAATCTCTTAAAATGAAAAAACTCATCATATACCTATTTACTTGCAGTCTCTTGGCCGCATCATGTAAGGATATGACACAAAAAAAAGAAGTAAGCCAGCCTAACAAACCTAAAAACATACTGTTTATTGCGGTTGATGATTTACGGCCTGAATTGAATTTTTATGGGGCAAAGCATATAGCATCACCCAACTTGGATAAACTGGCCAGCGAGAGCATGGTCTTCAATCGTGCGTATTGTAATGTGCCTGTATGTGGTGCATCAAGGGCAAGTTTACTTACCGGTTCCAGACCTACACGTTATCGATTTTTAGATGCTCGAACCCAGAAAGATGCAGATTACCCAGAAGCAGTCTCATTACCCCAGTTGTTAAAACAAAATGGTTATACGACCATATCTAACGGAAAGATTTACCATAATGGTAAAGATGATATTGCCGCGTGGGATTCCAGATGGTTTCCCAAAGGCAATGTAAGGGACTATCAAATGCCCAATAATGCAAAAGAAGCATTAGATATTGGTTACGGACCGGCCTTCGAGACCATTGAAATTGCGGACAGCACCTATTTTGATGGTAAAATAGCCCAAAAAGGCATTGCGGATTTAAGAAAATTGCAGCATGGAGACCAACCATTTTTTCTTGCCCTCGGTTTTATGAAACCCCATTTACCTTTTAATGCCCCAAGGAAATATTGGGATTTATATGATAGAAGCAAAATTGAATTACCTGAAAGCCATACGCAGCCAAAAAGTACACCCAAAAAGGCATTTCATAATTTTGGCGAATTGCGTCAGTATAATAATATTCCCAAAAAAGGAGATATTCCAGAGCCATTGGCAAAAGAACTCATTCACGGGTATTATGCTTGTGTGAGTTATGTTGATTCCCAAATAGGTTTAGTCTTAGACGAATTGAAACGATTGAATCTAGAAGATGATACGATTGTTATTCTATGGGGTGATCATGGTTGGAATTTGGGAGACCACAAATTATGGTGTAAACATGTCACTTTTGAAACTGCTTTAAGAACACCCTTACTACTAAAAGTTCCTGGAAAAACCAATGGGCAAACAACAAATGCGATTACAGAATATATCGACATTTACCCCAGTTTGGCCGAATTGGTTGGCCTAGAGGTGCCAAAGACCGTTCAAGGCCAAAGTTTTGTACCTCTCTTAAATGGGGAACCACAAGAAAAGGATTGGGCGGTATCTAAATTTAAGGATGCGGTGACTTTAATTAAAGGTGATTTGTTTTATACCGAATGGACAAAGGATGATGGTGTTGCCTATGCCCGAATGTTGTTCGATCATAAAACAGACCCGTTAGAATTGAATAATTTGGCGGAGCTTCCAGAACATCAAGAAACAGTAAGCCAATTGGCGAAGGAATTAAGGGAGAAATGGGGAGAGGATTTTTTACAAAAAAACTAGGATGGCGTAAATAAAATTTTCGATTGGATAGCAAATGGTAGAAATCAATTTTAAAAATAAAAAAAATAAGGGGCAAACTTTTCGGTTGGCACTATGTATTGTTTTACCAATAATCCTTTTTTCTTGTGGGGAGAAAGCACAAGAAAAGGAAAGGGTTGTTGAAAAGAAGCCTAATATCATTTACATCTTGGCCGACGATTTGGGTTATGGCGATTTAAGCATTACAGGACAGAAAAAATTTGAAACCCCAAATTTGGATAAGCTCGCCCAAGATGGTATACTTTTTACGCAAAACTATTCCGGTTCCACAGTCTGTGCGCCCTCTCGTTCTGCTTTAATGACAGGTCTGCATACGGGCCATACCTTCATAAGGGGCAACAAAGAAATTAGGCCAGAAGGGCAATACCCATTGGATTCATCAGTGATCACCGTTGCAGAACTTTTAAAATCCGCAGGCTACGTTACCGGGGCCTTTGGTAAATGGGGCCTAGGGTATCCCGGTTCTGAAGGTGACCCCAACCGGCAAGGATTTGATATGTTCTATGGCTATAATTGTCAGCGAATGGGTCATAATTACTATCCTTATCATTTATGGGAGAATCAAAATAAAGTAGCCCTAATAGACAATGAGGGTAAAAAAGAAGGAACGTATGCGCCGGATGAGATACATCAAAAATCATTGGAGTTTCTAGAAAAAAATAAGGACACGACTTTTTTTATGTATTATCCGTCCATTATTCCCCACGCCGAGCTTTTGGTACCTGATAGCTTGCTCCAAAAATTCCGAGGAAAATATTTACCCGAAAAGGAATATGTTGGTCTAGATGATGGTACACAGTATCGAAAAGGCCCTTACGGTTCACAAAAGGAAGCCCATGCGGCCTTTGCTGCAATGGTGTATTTGTTGGATAAGCAGGTTGGTGAAATTCGAAAGAAAGTTGAAGATTTGGGTATTGCTGACAGTACGCTGATTGTCTTCACTTCTGATAATGGTCCGCATCAAGAGGGAGGTGCTGACCCCGATTATTTTAATAGTAATGCACAATTTAAGGGATATAAACGAGATGTATATGAAGGGGGCATTCGGGTACCGATGATTGCCTTTTGGCCAAAAACCATTAAGGAAAATTCTGTTTCTGAACATGTATCCGCATTTTGGGATTTTCTTCCAACGGTTGTAGATTTAGTGGATTTATCCCATTCTGAAAATACGGATGGAATTTCCTTTCTGCCAGAATTGCTCGGTGAAGAACAACGTAAACATGATTTCCTGTACTGGGAGTTTCATGAACGGGGAGGCAAACAGGCCGTTCGAATGGGAGATTGGAAAGGGATTCGTTTGAATATGGCCAACAATCCAGATGCCGCAATTGAATTGTATGATTTAAGTGCAGACCCTGGTGAGGAAAATAATATAGCAGAAGACAATCCGGTAATCGTAGCTAGGATTGAACAAATCATGAAGGAAGAACGAACACCATCTGAAGTATTTCGCTTTGAATTTGAAAATTACCAGAACAATGAATAAACTCCTCCGTATTATACCCTTGCTTATTCTCATAATAAGTTCTTGCAGTACTAAACCAAAAGAAATAACCAGACCCAATATCATCATCATCAATGTAGATGATATGGGGTGGAAAGATGTGGGTTTTATGGGCAGTCAATACTACGAAACCCCCAATTTAGATGAGTTGGCCAGCCAAGGTATGGTCTTTACCAACGGCTACGCTTCCGCTTCCAATTGTGCCCCGAGTAGGGCCTGTTTAATGACAGGTCAATGGACGCCCCGGCACGGTGTTTATACTGTGAATTCTTCCGAACGCGGAAAAGCCAAAGACAGAAAACTTATTCCCACAAAAAATACCCACACCCTACCAACTCAATTTAAGATACTTCCAGAAGTCCTGCAGGAAAACGGTTATACGACCTGCCAAGCCGGGAAATGGCATTTGAGCGACAACCCCTTGGAATACGGTTTTGATGTGAACATCGCAGGGGGTCATAACGGGCTCCCCAAAAGCTACTATCCTCCCTATAAAAATGTGACCATAGAAAAAGGAAGTGCGGAATACCTTACGGATTTGATTGTTGAAAAAGCCCTAAAATTCATCGATACGGTTCAAAAACCTTTTTATTTAAACTATGCTCCTTACGCAGTACATGTGCCCATCATGCCCGTAGATAGTATTGTTCCTAAATACGCGAAAAAGTCGCCCTGGCAGGGTCAAGGAAACGCCGAATATGCCTCCATGGTCGATAATTTGGATAGGAATATCGGTTTGCTTGTCCACAAATTAAAGGAGAAGGGATTGTTTGAAAAAACAGTGATTGTCTTTACATCAGATAATGGAGGCTTGTACGGCATCACCAAACAAAAACCCTTAAGGGCAGGTAAAGGTAGTTATTACGAAGGTGGAATCAGGGAACCTTTTTTCTTTGTTTTTAATGAAAAAATAAGGCCAGAGACAACATCGGATATTCCGATAACCAATCTGGACCTATTTCCAACAATTCTGCATTACGCTGGTGTTGCGTCAGACTCCCTTAACTTGGATGGTGAAAATTTAGCGGTGCTTTTGGAAGAGAAGGAAGAAAACTTGGAACGTCTGCTATTTTGGCATTTTCCCATTTATTTACAGGCCTATAATGTAGATGACAATGAAAACAGGGACCCTTTGTTTAGAACCCGTCCTGGTTCAGTGATAAGAAAAGGCGATTGGAAACTACATTATTATTTTGAAGATGATGGGATGGAATTGTACAACCTAGCTGATGATATTGGTGAAAAGAATAATCTTGTTGAAAAATATCCTGACAAAACCAACGAGCTGTTAGGCCTCTTGAAACAATGGTGGAAAAGAACCGATGCGCCAATTCCAGACCAGCTGAATCCTGAGTATGTAGAAAAAATATAATCTGAACCGATTTTAGTCCAAAAAGTATGCAAGCACTATTAGGCGTATTATTTCATTCCTTAGGCGGCGTAGCGGCCGGTAGTTTTTATATGCCCTATAACAAGGTCAAGGGATGGGCATGGGAGAGTTATTGGATGGTGGGTGGTCTCATGTCTTGGTTAGTGGTGCCACCCATTGCCGCATGGTTGACCGTTCCGGGTTTTACTGAAATCATTGCTGATGCATCAGGAAGTTTACTCTTTTTCACCTACGTCATGGGACTGCTCTGGGGTGTTGGCGGACTATCCTACGGCTTGGGGATACGCTACCTTGGGATGTCTTTGGGCAATTCTGTTGTACTTGGATTTTGCGCTGCCTTTGGGGCATTGGTTCCGCCTATTTATTACAATCTAGTTCCTTCAGAGGGAAAGGTGACCTTTACCGAAATGTTGGCATCTACGGGGGGGCAGGTTGTTCTCTTGGGGGTGGTCGTTTGTATTTTGGGCATTGCGGTTTGCGGGAAGGCCGGAATGCTAAAAGAAAAACAGCTTTCTGACGCGGAAAAAAAGAAGACCGTGGTGGAGTTCAATCTCGTAAAGGGCTTAGTTGTGGCCATACTCTCCGGAATTCTAAGTGCCTTTTTCAATTTCGGTATTGAATCGGGCAAACCCTTGGCGGAGGCGGCCATAGCAGCAGGTCACGATAGTTTGTTTGCCAACAACGTCACTTTTGTGGTCATCCTTTGGGGCGGACTCACCACCAACCTCGTTTGGACCATCCTATTAAGCCTTAAAAACAAATCATATACCGATTTCGTGAATACGGACTCCCCTATTGCCAAAAATATGGCTTTCGCTGCTTTAGCCGGATTCATCTGGTTTTTACAGTTCTTTTTTTACGGAATGGGAGAAAGTAAACTAGGCAACGGAGCCAGCTCTTGGATACTGCATATGTCCACCATCATTTTAACCGCGAACCTGTGGGGCATCTATCGCAAAGAATGGAAAGGAGTCGCAAAAAAAACCAAAATGACCATAATCGCCGGTATTGGGGTTATTCTTTTGTCGGTGGTTTTGGTGGGGATCGGGAATTCTATTTAAAAATGGTAATCTGACTACAGCTTTGAACTGCAACCTGCAATAAGGAACAAGTGCTAACCTAACACCATATTGGCTTTGTTAGTTATTCAAAATTAAACATGGGAAGTGTAGCGGTTATCGCAGAGGTACTTTAATGACCATGAACAGACTCAAGAATGGATAACAATTCTATCATAGTAAAATTGGGATGCTAAGGCGAATTGGGTTCCTTCTAGCTTATTGACACCTGTTAAGATACTGCCTAGGAAAAAGAAGGGGTTGATTTTGTTAAGATAGTTAGGTTTACATACTTGTATAAATGAAAATTAAAAAGCCTGAACCATCCAGCAACACAGCTTGGAATAGTTCAGGCTAATTGTTTGACTTAAAGAAATTTATTTTGAAATCACAATGGATTCAACTTGCCTTTCAGTCCCTTTTATTATCTGTAAAAAATAAATCCCGTTGGGAAGAAAATCAAGATTTATTCTTTCGACAATCCCATAATCGAAACCATAGTCCTTTTCGAACAAGGTCTTTCCGTTAGCATCGAAAACTACCAGTGAAACAGTTTCATTTTCTGATTTTTCCGTGAAGTTAACAAACAGCTCACCGGACGTAGGATTCGGATATAAAGAAACGCTGGTATTTTCCTCTATCTCATTACTAGCAACAAACGCTTTGAGGTTTGTAGTACCTGTGGCCAGTGAACCAAAAACCCTCACCTCGGCTAGACTAAGTATTTCTGATCTAACATGACGAATCAATACATATCGACCACGAACGGAAATTCCGTTGAAATTTTGCAAATTTCCACTACCGGTCAATGTAGCTACCTCTGTAAAATCGTTTGGATCATTGCTTTCGCTATTTCCCACGTAAAGTTTCGCACCCTGTAAACGACCAGAACAACAGTCCGTTCTATTGAACACTTCAATATTAGAAATATCATAGGTGTCACCAAGGTCTACGCGCCACCATGGATTAGCTTCTCTACTAGTGTGTGTAACACTATTTTGTGTATAATAATTCCCTGAAGCATTCCCATCTACTGCGAGGGCGGCAGACCCCGGCCAAACGGGTGAAGATGTTGATTGCACCGCAGGTTTGTTCAAGGCTAGGTTATTATCTGTAGTTGTATCGGTGCTTAACTCTCCGAACACCTGCACCTCGGCCAAACTCAGGAACTCCTGCCGCACGTGACGAACCATCACATAACGCCCGCTGACATCGAGGTTATTGAAATTTTGCAAATTTCCACTACCGGTCAACGTAGCTACCTCTGTAAAATCGTTTGGATCATTGCTTTTGCTATTTCCCACGTAAAGTTTCGCACCCTGTAAACGCCCGGAACAACAGTCTGTTCTATTGAACACTTCAATATCAGAAATATCATAGGTGTCACCAAGGTCTACGCGCCACCATGGATTAGCTTCTCTACCGGTGTGTGTAACGCTATTTTGTGTAAAATAATTCCCTAGAGTATTCCCATCTACGGCCCTGGACGAGGGCCCGTCAAAATCTGTAGAAGACTGCACCGTGGGTTTGTTCAAAGCTATATTCGCTTTAGGCGCGTCGGTGCTTAACTCTCCGAACACCTGCACCTCGGCCAAACTCAGGAACTCTTGCCGTACGTGACGAACCATCACATAACGCCCGCTGACATCGAGGTTATTGAAATTTTGCAAATTTCCACTACCGGTCAACGTAGCTACCTCTGTAAAATCGTTTGGATCATTGCTTTCGCTATTTCCCACGTAAAGTTTCGCACCCTGCAAACGCCCGGAACAACAGTCCGTTCTAT
>NZ_JACJUK010000008.1 GCF_014235875.1 Croceivirga lutea
TGGTCTCATACCTGCTCCAACTACTTCCAAAATTTGATGAACCTAAGGCACTATTGGGCGTGTTGTTTTGTACAATTTCTACTCGGGCATTACCCGTGCCATCATTACCATCTATGCCTATGAACAAATCATCCCCAGCACTTATGCCATGGTCGGCTAATACTATAGGTAAACGATAACGTGACCATGGTTGACCGGTGTCAGTGTTCGTTACCGCTACTCCACAATAACTACCATTGGTCTCTTCATTGGTACCCGCTACCACATCCATGCCTGCTACTAATTGGCCCTCTGGTAATACTATAATTGGGTCATCATTTTCTAAATAATCTGGACAAGAAATAGGGGTCCCTTGTTCTAGGATGGTAATTTGAACGGTGTTGCTTGAGGTATTTTCAGCACCTTCATTATCTATAACTTTTAAAGAAAAGTTATGAATACCCACATCCAATGACAATGTCAAATTAATTCCCGTTCCAACCAAATTATCATTTTGATACCATTCGTAGGTAGTTATGGTTCCATCACTATCAAAACTTGAACTACCACTTAGCGTAACTTCTTCATCTCCAGAACCATCATTGTCAACTAACGTTTGGTCCTGGCCTGGGTTTGCAACTGGATTCTGATTTCCAATAGGTTCATTAACAATCAAATTTAAATATGCAGTACATCCTTGATTGGTATTAAACGTATAGGTTCCTGAGTCACTAACCTCAACATTACCTAGATTATAATCATTACTAACTATTGAACCGTCTGGTAATTGAATCGTAAAATTAATATTGTTAGGTATAAAACTTAATAAAACTTCAGTCCCTGAGGCAACAGTTAATTCATTCTCTCCACTATCCCAAACACCATTTATTCTATATTCTGGAATTAAATCGATATTACAATCAGAAATCTCACCTACTTGAACGTCTATAACTGTTGAACAACCTTGTAAAGTGGTTAGTGCGTATTGACCCACATTATATTGGTCAAAAACCCCATTATTTCTAGAAGAATCGCCATAGTTATAAATGTAGGTATCTATTTGATATGCACCTTCATTAGTTAATCTATCTGTATTATTTGCAGAACTTATAGTTGGACCATCATAGGCCGGGGTGGTAATAATATATTCCCCATTATAATTTTTAGCCCGTATAAATATCTGACTACCATAAGGTGCAGTTACTAGATTACCTGTTGTCCAATTTCCATTAGGTCCAATTTTAAACTCTGGAACAATTTGTGAAACTGTACAGTCTGGAATACCAGGTGTACCTGTATTCAATCCTTCTTGATATAAACCAGAAATCTCGGAACTCGTTAAAGCTCTGCGGTATATTTTAAAATCGTCTAATCTTCCATCTAATTCATCTGTAATGGCACTACGATTTCCAGACGGAATTACAGGTAGATTTGTTCTGTGCTCATAAAACCCTGAAGCGGTAAATCTACTATTTGGTGTAGAATCGTTTCTTAAACTTATCGTTCCTGTTAGTGGTTTATTACAGATTTCAACACCGTTAGAATATAATCTAGCTGTTTGACCATCATATGTAACGGCAACATGGGTCCATTGGTTTAAAGGGGCATGACCAGCATAACAATCTACAAATCCGTTAGTTGTACCAAAAGACCATTTTATCAACCAATTATGAAAACCAGCAAACATTGCAGGATAATCATGTGCAAAAACAGCCACATTTGCAGGCAGTCCACCTCTATACTCAGGTACAATGCTTTCTGCATCTCTCCAAACCCATGCCGATACAGTTATTTCATTAGCAACATCATCAAGTATTCCGTTTAAGGGAACTTCTAAAATTGAATTACTATTATGGTACCTTCCGTCAAACTCAATCGCATTTCCAAATACACCTGAAGCATTCCAAGTATGGTCGTTTGCTGTTACAGCATTACCATTATCATCTCTCTCTACAATTGTAAAATCATTATTATAACCAGAATCATCACTTGCTTGATTTCCGTTCGATTCTTCAAAATTTAAGGAAACAATTAAATCTGGGTCTGAGGGGTCTGGTTCATCTACAACTACATTTTGGCCAATCTGAATAGTTTCCGCAATAGACGGTACTCCATTATCATCTAAAGCAAAAAGCATATAATAACCTGGTGGGAGTAAATTTTGATTGGGAATATTTACATTATAGCTACCTCCGTTATTAGAAAATTGTACGGGTATTCTTCTTTGCTCATTGTTTGTGCTGTGAGTAGCTGCAGAAAATCTAATTAATGAAAATTCTTGTATACCATTTGAGCCACTTACTTGTATTGTTGAATTGTAATTCGCAGCTTCTGGCGCTGTAATTGTTGGTCTTGTTGCTAAATTTCCTGAACCGTTAAACAAATAGGGTGGACTATAAATTTCTGCATCAAAATGATTTACGCAACCAGGAGTAGTGTTACATAAACCACCTCCTCCGACAAAAACTCTGCCATCTACCATCAAAATAGCTACGCTATGATATGTTCGAGGAACCTGCATACCTGCAACTGTTCTCCAAGAATTTGTGCTAGGATCATAAATTTCTGCGCTTAATCTCGCACCAGAATCAGTAAATAAAAGAGATTCACTTAAACCTCCTGTGACCAATACCTCTCCATTTGGAAGAACAGTACTGTTGTGCATTGTTCTTGGGTATTGTAAATCGTTATTGGTTTTGGTGACTGTTGGATTACTACCATAGCCTCCATTGATATCAATTACATAACTATTTTCATTTGCTACATCACCATCATCATAAGATTCTGCACCGCCAACTTTTAGTATTTTACCAACATCAAACATTACCGTGGTTCCTTTCATTGAAAATCCGTCAGAGTTTCTCGTACCGGCAGAAATCATTGTTCCATTTCCTGAGGTATTTATCCAGTGCATTAATTCACTGGGTCCTGCATGAAACAAGGAACCATCTGGGGCTGGCCATAACCAAATATGATTATCGGCTCGATAAAGCGTTGATTGCGAATCGCCTAGTAAATCATTTGAAGTATAAAAATCATCTCCTTTGATGTTATTCATCAACCTCCAACCAGCGGCTTCTGTCCATACTTCTGCATCCCTATTGGTCCAAGCTCCACCACTCCATGAACCCCCAACGGTAAAAACAGAACCATCAGCAAGGGTAACATTACCTTGATATCCTCTTGGAATATTCATAGTATCAGCAACTTCCCACAATCCAGTTCTCCAATCAAATATGCTTGTTTTTTCGCTACTTGTTCCACCAGCTGAAAGTATGCGGCCATCTGCTAGGTTATTTATGCCCGGGCAGAACATATCATGATTAGTATTGATTGTGAATTCTGGTCCGTCAATAGCTCCTGTTCCATTAATACCACCAAAGGGATCGAAATATTGAGAATAGGTAAATCCATTACCAGAAGTAGTAAACGTATTTCGAAACTGTGATGACCATGTTAATAATCGGCCATCTGGTAAATTAGCTACAGCTACAGGAACAATGCCAAAGGTGATAGGGTTACCCCAAGAGCCGTCTTGAGCTTGGTTTTGAGAATAGGATAGTGAACTAAACAATAGCATTACCCCTAAAGCAGCTACATGAAAAATATGTGCAATTTTCATAGCTTAATTGATTGATTGGTTAAAAATAGTTAAGGGGGAACTTACTTCTACAAAGAAAGGGTATTTACATCAACCAAAGTTGTCTTAATTTAGGGATATCGACAACCTATGCAATAAAATCGATAAAAGAAATTAATAAGGAGTAGTACCTATGATTTAGGAAATAATCTTTCTACAAGATTTGGTTTTTCACCATACCCATAACCATATTTACCACCATAGCCTAAATCAATTTTCTTAACGGAATTAACTACAAACGATAAATTAGGCAGTTTACCTTCTTCAAGTTGATTAATAGGATATTCTAATATTTTTTTGTCTGTAGAACCGGCACGTACCACATAAATAATTTGGTGAGCATATTGAGCTATAAGCATAGTATCAGTAACTGGCACTATCGGTGCTGTGTCAACGATAACATAATCGTATTTCTTAGAAGCTTCAGAGAATAAACTATTTAATCGCTCACTCATTAACAATTCAGTAGGATTTGGTGGAATATCACCAGAATGAATCGTGTCAATTGTAAAGCCGTTTATATTTTGAGGCGTTATTAAATCTGTAAACTTTAAAGTGTCATCGAACAAAAATTGAGACAATCCGTTTTTAACTTTTACCTCTTTATCATCTGTAACCAAATCATCAGAAATGTTGAAAAAAGAAGTCAACTTTGGGTTTCTAATATCTGCTCCAATCAACAAAACCCTTTTATTGCTACCAGATAGCACTAAAGCCAAGTTTGATGATAATAATGTTTTTCCTTCAGAAGCAACGCTAGAAGTAACGAAAATAACATTCTGCTTTTCAGAATTATCTTTTTGTTTGGTTTTAAGAATGTAGTCCAAATTAGTTCTGAGAATTCTGAGTGATTCTGCTAAAACAGACCTATCATTTTTAGTTAATATTTTATCTTCCTTTACTCCTAATCTTGGTAATTCAGCCAAAACTGGAACATTTTTGATTAGTTTTTCTAAATCAACCTTGCTATGTACTTTATTATCTAGCAAATTTTTACCGTAGATAAGACCAACTGGCACTAAAAATCCTAAGAGTATTGAACCCAGCAAAACAATTGGTGTTTTTGGAGTAACAGGTTCTTTTAAAATACTATAAGCACTATCTACAATTTTTGATTTTGGTTTTGCAGAAGCAAATGTAATTTGCGACTCTTCACGTTTTTGTAATAGGTATAAATAAAGTGATTCTTTGGTTTGTTGTTGCCTAGTAATTTCTCTTAACGCTCTTTCATTCTTAGGAGCGTTGTATATTTTTGAGTTTATTCTAGATACTTGGTTTTTCAAGTTCTTCTCCTGAATACTCAGATTATTAGACATACCTATTAAGCTAGAGGTTAAGGAGTTTTTTAAACCCTCTAATTGCTTATCTAAGTTTACAATAGTTGGGTTTTGTTCATTCGAGCTTTCTAACAACCGTTTTCTTTCTAGAGCTAATCTGTTATACTTTTCTGTAGTAGAAGCTATAGCATTATCTTGTAAGCCAATGTTTGCTGGTAAAACATCAAAACCTTTCTGAGTGGTTACAAAATCTTTCATACTATTTGCAATGTTTAATTGCGTTGAAACATTTTGTAAAATTCTTCTGTTTTCTTCTCCAGATGCTATATTAATATTGGCTTGAGATTGTAAATCTGTTAAACCACGAGAGGACTTAAAATCTTCCGCTGTCTCTTCAACATCGGATAGATTAGAATAAATCTCTGCAATACGTTCATCTATAAATTGTTCTGTTTTATCTGCAATGGCCTTTTTATCATTAACTGCATTTTGGTTGTACCTTTCTATAAGTCCGTTCAGAATATCACGACCTCTACTTGGAATTGCATCGTTCAATACAAGATTTAAAATTCCTGATTGTTCTGCAAGTTTGACAATAATGGTATACTTTTTATAATAATCTACCACATGCTCTAGAGGGGTAACTTCAATTCTAAATTCTTTATTAACCAAATCATGCAGTTTGGTGGTATTGGGTGTAATTATTAAACCACCTAGAGAAGTTTCAACCTCATTACCAAATGCATATTCACCAGAAAAATCTTCTTTTTTTTGTTTGAATTTAAATTCATTCTCAGAAATAACATCAACTAAAAATGTGGTTTTACTTCTATATATGATAGAATCTGGTGCTATGAAATTTAACCGAATCGGAAGATTACTATACAATTCGTTATCTCTAATCTTACCTTCAACAAATACTTTAATATTTAGGTTTAATTTTTTTGCTACTTCTTGAAAATTAGTCCTTGAATTTAGGATTTGTATTTCATCGTCTACTAAAGTATTATTGGCACCCATTAAAAAATCTAAATCTTGGAAAAGATTAAGTTCTGGGTTAGCTCTAGCTTCTTCTAATAGTTGAATTTTAGCAAAAGAGGCATATTTTGGAACTGTATATCGTAAATAAATTAATGCAATAATAAACGCGGCTATTGTAGATATTAAAATAGCTTTCCAATGTCTTGTATATGTGCTAATAATTTGACCAATATCAAAGGTGCTATCAGAAAGCCCTTGTATAATAGGTTTTTTATTCATTCCGCGTTAATTTTTTTTGAGATGTCTTATCTACTTAGTTCGTCTGAGTAATTAATAAAACGGTAGAGGTAATTAATACAGAAGCAATGGAAACTGCTATAGTTGCTCTATTATCTAAGGCTGAAGAAGTTATTGCAGATTTATTAGGCTCTACATAAACAACATCATTCTGGGTTAAATAATATACTGGAGATTTTGTTGCATTTTTGCTAGTTAAATCAATACGATAATAGACTTTAGTACCATCAAAATCTCTTATTACAAGTACATTTCGGCGCATACCTTTAATAGTCATATCACCTGCAAGCCCTAAAGCTTCCATTATTGTTATTTCTTCTCCGTTAATTAAATAAGTACCAGGTCTATTTACTTCTCCTAATACAGATACCGTGAAATTTACTAACCTAATATTGATTATTGGATTCTTAAGATATTCTGCTAACTCTTCTCTTAACATTACTCGTAACTCTTCTGGAGAAAGACCTACAATTTTGATTTTACCAATTACTGGAAAATCAATTTCACCACCTTGGTCAACTAAATAATTAACTTGTTCTAAACGATAACCAGATTCTTGACCACCAGTTTTATATAAATTAAAAGGAGCACTTGCCTCAGGATTTAAAGTAGAAATATGGATACTAACTAAATCATCTACTTTAAATTTTGGAACAAAAGAATCATCATCTACAATAGTTTCAAAACCACCAACATCTTGAAAATAAACAACATCCTTTTTAGATGCACAAGAAGAAATTACAACACTTAAAATTAAAATTGCAAAAAAAGCGTTGTTTTTAATGGTAGTAATAAGTCTGTTCATGGTAAAGGTTTTTAGTTAATCAGTGATTAGTTTTGCGAATGTAAAACTTTACCACCTGATTTAGATGATTTTGATTTCTCTTTTTTATCTAACGAACAGAATTTAGAATTATTTGAAATGAATTCTGGAACAATTTCCTTCATCATTTTTATAGTGTTTTCTTTTAAAAACATGTTAGAGATACAAAGTTCATCTATCTGAGAACGTGTATTAGAATAATTTAAATCTCGGACTTTACTAATCATAATTTTTTTATGATAAGTAGGTAACGTATTTTCACCGTTAGCCAAAAGTTCTTCATACAATTTCTCACCTGGCCTCAGACCAGTAATTTCTATATCTATTTCTTCTGGATATTTTAAACCTGAAAGTTTAATCATATTTTTTGCGAGGTCGAATATTTTTACAGATTCACCCATATCAAAAATAAAAATCTCACCACCTTGCCCCATGGCTCCCGCTTCCAATACTAATTGTGATGCTTCCGGAATAGTCATAAAGTACCTTGTAATATCCTTATGAGTTACTGTTAAAGGACCACCTTTATCAATTTGTTTTCTAAATAATGGAATTACAGAGCCGTTAGAACCTAATACATTACCAAATCTTGTAGTAATAAACTTAGTCTTATTTTCTTGTTGAAGACAACTAATATACATTTCAGCAATGCGTTTACTAGCTCCCATTATATTTGTTGGATTAACCGCCTTATCTGTAGAAACAAAAACAAACTTATCAACTTTATGCTGAATTGCTAAATCAGCTAAATTCTTTGTGCCTGCTACATTTATTTTGATAGCCTCGTAATGATTTTCCTCCATTAGAGGTACATGTTTATAAGCTGCTGCATGAAAAATCACATCAGGCTTAAATTCCTGAAAAAAGGTATGCATTCGATTTTTATCTCGAATGTCAGATACAATAGCCACAAAATTATGGTAACCTTCTTGCTTTAATTCTTGTTGCAAATCGTATAAAGCAGATTCGGCTTGGTCAATAATTATTAAAGAACGATAGTCATACTTAATAATTTGTCTTACCAATTCGCTTCCAATTGATCCAGCCCCGCCAGAAACTAGCACGGTTTTATTCTTTAACTCACTTTCAATTTTAGAATTCTTTATACTTATAGGAACTCTATTTAATAAGTCTTCAATTTGTACTTGTTTTATTTGAGAAGCGCTTAACTCTCCATTAATCCATTTTTCTACAGGTGGAATAAGTTTTACTTGTACAGGTAAATCCACTAAACTTTGAACTAGCTTTCTTAGTTTAATGTTATCAATCTTATGAATTGAAATTACTATCTCTGATATGTCATTAGAACGTAAAAACGGTTTAGAGACTTTTTTCCTACTTAAGACTGGAACACCATTAATATTCTTACCTATTTTCTTTTCATCATCATCTATATAGGCTATTACTTTAGTTGTACTACCTGCATGATTAGTTAGTGCGTTATAGGTTAAAATACCAGACTCACCAGCACCATAAATAAGTACGTTTTTTACCGATTGATAGTTCTTTATTATACCATAATATAGTGTCTTAAATAGATATCTTGTAGCAACGAGTATTACAAAACTCAAAAGGCTATTTATGATAATTATGGAAAGTGGTATGGTAAACTCTTCTAAAAAGAAAAATTGTCTATTTAGCAGAATAAAGAAAATAGTGATTATACTAGACAAGCAAATGGCATTAAAAATACTGTAAACATCTTTTACACCAGTATGTCTAACAACTCCCTTATATGAGCCAGTTATAAGAAATGCTATTACCGCGAAAAATAAAACTAAGGGTAATTGCAATAATAATTGTTCAACTTCAAAACCAAGTGTTAAGTTGAATCTAACAATGTAAGAAAGAACAAAAGATACCGAAATAGTGAGTAAGTCTATTCCAAGAACAAGCCACTGAGAAGCGTATCTATGAGCATTATTAACAACGTATTTTTTTAACATGGCTTAAATGGTTTTTTTAATAAGATTTACAATATTCACCAGTTGTTCTTCTTCTAAACTAGAACCACTAGGCAAACACAAACCTCTGTTAAACAAGTCTTCACTTACACCATTTACATATTTCTGATTTTTAGAAAAAACAGGCTGCATATGCATAGGTTTCCATAGTGGTCTAGATTCAATTCCTTTATTCAATAGATTGGTTCTAATCTTTTCACGAGTTTCAAAAGAATCTGTTAATAAACACGTTAACCATCTATTTGAAAAATAACCCTCAGGTTCATCAACGAATGAAATTGAAGAAATACTTTTTAAAGCATCTTTGTAGAACTCAAAATTTCTTCTTCTAGCATGAACACGTTTTTCTAAAACTTCCATTTGACCAGCTCCAATACCCGCAAGAACGTTACTCATACGATAATTATGTCCAATTTCTGAATGTTGATAATGGGGAGCTTGATCTCTTGCTTGTGTTGCTAAGTGTATAGCTTTCTGTACAAGATTTTTGTCTTTGGCCAATAAAGCACCACCGCCAGAAGTGGTGATGATTTTATTTCCATTAAAAGATAGTATACCAATTTCACCAAAGGAACCACACTTGGTATTTTTAAAGTGACTACCTAAAGCTTCTGCACTATCTTCAATTAAAGGTATGTTATATTTTTGAGAAATTGCGGTAATCTCTTCAACTTTAAAAGGCATACCATATAAATCAACTGCAACTATAGCTTTAGCCTTTTTACCTTTTTTAATACCGTCTTCTATAGCATCTTCTAATAACTCAGGGGAAATATTCCAAGTTTCTTCTTCACTATCAATAAAAATTGGATTGGCTCCTAAATATGTTATTGGATTGGCAGATGCTGCGAAAGTGAAACTTTGGCATAACACATCATCACCATGTGTAACGCCAAGCAATTTTAGAGCCAAATGTATTGCTGCAGTGCCTGAACTTAATACTGCACAATGCAATTTGTTATTGTAAAAATCACCAATTTTATCTTCAAATAAATTTACATTGGGACCAAGTGGAGCTATCCAGTTGGTTTCAAACGCTTGTAGAACATAACGTTCTTCATTTGAACCTAAATGGGGAGGAGACAAATAGATTTTGATAGGTATACTCAACGGTTAGTTTATTTAATCCGTACAAAAGTATACATAGAAAGGTTTGAAAATAAATAAGAAAGAATTAATTCGTTAGGTGTATTAAAAACATCGGTTATCTGTTAACCTTTATTTAAGAAAAAGAAGAACTCTTCTAAATCTGTATACCCATTTTCATCAAAATCAGTGGTTTCGTTTTGACTTAGATCACCAAATTTTTGAACCTCATAATTATCATCCATTCCATCTAAATCTGAATCAAGATAAGGCTCTCCTTGTGTTAAGGTTGGGTAGTTATAAGGTTCAGTATCATAATTACTATCTACTTTGTTCACAATATCTGAAAGTAAAGAAGCATCATAACTGTTTAAACCAGATGAAGAAAAATGTCGACTACCCACATTTTCAACAATATAAGCTCTTACCTGAGTTGATGGTATTGGATTAATATCTGAAGGTAAAATTCTATTTGTAGAAATACTTTTATTTAATTCGGTATCAATATCAACCTCTTTTTTACCATCATATAAATTATCAAAAATAAAGGCTGTTTCATCTTTTAATTCTCCACCTTCACTTAACATGTCAATTATAAATTTTTGTTTTGAATTGGTCTCATTTTCCCAAATGTTACCAATCATATCAAATTGACAACCATCACTTAATTGAGCTGGGGTTACAAAACCGTAAAACATGTTATTAATATATTCTACTTTGCCATATTGCTGTAATCTTGGGTTTCTTTCATCATTCCAAATTTGTAAATTTTGAACAAATGAAATATTGTATGTGGTATAATCAGCACCAACAATTGAACCACCATTTCCTTTATGATTTGATATGATAGTATTAGAAATTGTAACGTTTTTAGCTGCAGACACCCCCAAATTCTCATCAGTACCATGAGACAGACTACAATGGTCAACAATAACATTCTCTGCAAATTCAAATTCTCCACCAAATATTTGAAGTGCGTCAGCATTATTTGGTGCATTTTCACCAACCATAATAGCTAAATTTCTAATAATATGGTTTGAACTGTGAATACCAATTTGAGCTCCTCTAACAACAATACCATCGCCTGGAGCAGTATTACCTTCGAAAGTCATATTTGGATATCTAATACTTATAGGACTTTTTAGGTCTATAAACCCGGCCACTTTTACCACTACATTTCTGGTACCCATAGCTTCAAAAGCAGCACGTAGGCTACCTGGTCCAGAATCATTTAAGTTTTCAACGATTAGAACTTTACCCCCACGCCCACCTGTGGCATATCTACCGTGACCAATAGCATCAGGAAAAGCTTTTATTTCAGAAGAATCATATTCAGATGAATCTGAGGAATTAACCGAATCACTTTCTTGATTACGCAAATTCTCTTCAATATTTTCTTGAATGGTAGTATTAAATTCCTGACTATCCTTAGAACAGCCTTTAGAAGCTAAACTCAATAGCACTAAGATGCCAAAATAAAATGTAGTTTTTACAGACATTACAATAAGCAGGTTTAAACTATTAGTTATAAGCATTATTCGGGGACTATAAAATTAGTTTTTAATTTACAAAATATCGACAAATTGGTCGTTTAATTCGATGAACTACCGCAAAATATGAAAATTCTTACAGGACATAACTCTTAATATGTAAAATTACCATTTAGCCATTAAAATTTGGAAGTTTGCAGTTTAGACGGTTTTTTTGGTAAACACAACTAGAAAAACTTATAAATAGCTTCAGTTTCAATTGCCTTTTGAGATATTTGCATCAAACTCTAATCAATGAAAATTCTTGTAACTGGTGCTGCCGGTTTTATTGGATATCATCTCTGTAAAAAACTTGCCGAAAATAGTCACTCCGTTATTGGTATTGATAACATCAATGATTATTACAGTCCGCAATTAAAGGTCGATAGACTTAAGGACTTGGGTTTTATTTCAAAGGAAGTTATTTCAAGTGATTTTAAAGCTAAAAGCAGTAAATATAATGACCTATTTTTTAAAAAAATAGCACTTGAAAATGAGAATGCTTTAGAAGAACTTTTTAAGTCTGAGAAATTTGATGTTGTAGTCAATCTAGCTGCACAGGCTGGCGTTAGGTACAGCTTAGAAAATCCGAAAGCATATATCCAAAGTAATATTGTTGGATTTTGTAACATTCTAGAATGCTGCAGACATCATAATATAAAACATTTGGTATATGCTAGTAGCTCCAGTGTTTATGGCAATAATAAAGAAACTCCATTTAAAACAACAGATAGGGTTGACACTCCAATCAGTTTATACGCGGCAACTAAAAAGAGTAATGAATTAATGGCGCATACCTATAGCCATTTATATAATTTACCAACAACTGGATTACGTTTTTTTACCGTATATGGGCCATGGGGTAGACCAGACATGGCTATGTTTTTATTTGTGGATGCCATTCTTAATGGAAAGGAAATAAAAGTTTTTAACCATGGTAAGATGGAAAGAGATTTCACCTTTGTTGATGATATCGTAGAAGGAATTTTTAAGATTGTAGAAAATAAAAATAGTGCCCGAGATTTAAGCGTAAACCCATATAAAGTTTATAATATTGGTAATAATTCATCTGTGAAACTTTTAGATTTTATTGAAGCAATTGAAAGTGAATTGAATATTAAAGCTGAAAAAAATATGATGCCCATTCAACCTGGTGATGTAGAAAAAACCTGGGCAGATGTTAATGCATTAATTAACGATTATAACTACAAACCAAATACTTCAATTCATGATGGAGTAAAAAGATTCATTTCTTGGTACAGAAACTACTACAACAAATAATTCAACAAATCAAAACAAGATTTTTTAACATTTGACGTTTTACAGTCAGCAATAACTTAAACGTTTATCATCTCCTAAAAATTTTATGGATATCTCCTATTTAAAATTAGATAAAGAAAAAACAATTTTAGTTACCGGAGGTGCTGGATTCATTGGCTCAAACCTTTGCGAAGCTCTCTTAAATAATGGAAATAATGTTGTATGCTTGGATAACTTTGCAACAGGTAAAAAAGAAAATATTTCACCTTTTCTAGAATACAAAAATTTTAAGTTTATTGAAGGTGATATTAGAAATTTAAAGGATTGTATAAGAGCTTGTACAAATATTGATTTTGTGCTTCACCAAGCAGCACTTGGCTCAGTTCCACGTTCGCTGAACGATCCTATAACCAGTAATGAGGTAAATGTTTCAGGATTCTTGAATATGTTGGTAGCTGCCAGAGATAATAAGGTTGAAAGATTTATCTATGCTGCAAGTTCATCAACTTATGGCGACTCTAAGTCATTACCAAAAATTGAAGATGAAATAGGAAAACCATTATCACCATATGCTATTACTAAGTATGTAAATGAATTGTACGCTGAAATATTTGGTAATGCCTACGGGTTAAAAACTGTTGGATTACGGTACTTTAATGTTTTTGGTAGAAAACAAGACCCAAACGGGGCCTATGCGGCAGTTATACCTAAGTTTGTAATTCAATTGCTAAATCATGAAAGCCCAACAATAAACGGTGATGGAAGTTTCTCTAGAGATTTCACTTATATAGATAATGTTATTGAGGCAAATATTAGATGTTTAACTGCTCCTGAATCTGCAGTAAATACAGTTTACAACGTAGCTTATGGAGAAAGAACCTCGTTGCTTGAGTTAATTACGTTATTAAAGAACTATCTATCAGAATATGATCAAGATATTTCTAAGATTGAAATTTTACATGGGCCAGAGCGTAAAGGCGACGTGCCACACTCCTTGGCTTCCATTGAAAAAGCTAAACAAAATATAGGATATTCTCCAAAATTTGATATTAAAACTGGCCTAAAAGAGGCTGTAAAATGGTATTACAAAAATTTAAAATAAAATCATGAAAATAACTGTTGTAGGTACTGGATATGTAGGCTTAGTTTCTGGAACTTGTTTTGCAGAAATGGGTAACAAAGTTACTTGTATAGACATTGATGAAAAGAAAATTGAAAATCTTGAAAAGGGTATTATCCCTATATATGAACCCGGTTTAGAACCAATGGTACTTAGAAATGTAGAGAATAATACTTTATTTTTTAGTACTAAATTATCAGAAAATCTAGACCAGTGTGACATCGCTTTTATAGCGGTAGGAACTCCTATGGGTGAAGATGGTTCTGCTGATTTACAATATGTTTTAAAAGTTGCTGAACAAATCGGACAACACATGTCACATCCACTAGTAGTTGTAGATAAATCTACTGTTCCAGTAGGAACCGCAGATAAAGTTAAAGCTACTATCGATGCTGAGTTAAAAAAACGTGGTGTAGAAATTGAATTTAGTGTTGTTTCTAATCCAGAATTCTTAAAAGAAGGAGATGCCATTAACGATTTTATGAAACCTGATCGTGTTGTTGTTGGTACAGATGATGAGTTTGCAGCGCAAAAAATGAGAAAACTATATTCTCCTTTCTTTAGAAGCAGTATGGACCGTTTTATAGCCATGGATGTCAGAAGTGCCGAAATGACCAAATATGTTGCCAATGCTATGCTAGCAACAAAAATTTCATTTATGAATGAAATTGCAAACATTTGTGAACTTGTTGGGGCCGATGTTAATAAAGTTCGTATTGGTATTGGCTCAGATAGCCGAATAGGTTATAGTTTTATCTATCCTGGTAGTGGTTACGGGGGTTCATGTTTTCCAAAAGATGTTAAGGCCTTAAAGAAAATGGCACATCAAAACGGATACAACGCGCAACTAATAGAAGCTGTAGAAGACGTTAATGACAGGCAAAAGTTTGTTGTAGCTAATAAAGTTATCGAACGTTTTGGAGAAGATTTAAAAGGTAAGACTTTTGCAATATGGGGGCTAGCTTTTAAACCTGGAACAGATGATATGAGAGAAGCCCCAGCTATTTATATTATTAATGAGTTAACAAAAAGAGGAGCAAAAATTAAGGCCTACGATCCCAAAGCAGTTGAAGAAGCCAAACATTTTTACTTGAAAGACAATACTGATGTAGCCTATTTTGAATCTAAATATGAAACTTTAAAAGATTCAGATGCTATGTTGTTATTAACAGAATGGAAAGAATTTAGAGCTCCGGATTTTAATGAAATAAAAAAAGAGCTTAATACCCCTATAATATTTGATGGTAGAAATCAATATGATTTTGAAACGTTAAAAGATATGGGCTTTGAGTATTACCAAATTGGTAAGACCAATTAATTAAATAAACTTGATGAACACTAAAATTTCTATTATTGGTCTGGGCTATGTGGGCTTACCACTAGCCCGACTTTTTGCAACTAAATATCCTGTTGTTGGATTTGACATTAACAAAGAAAGAGTTACTGAAATTCAAAACGGACATGACAGTACTCTGGAAGTTGAAGATGAAATTCTTCAAGCAGTAATAAAACAAAATAATGATGATTCAAACGGCCTATTTTGTTCTTTTGAAAATTCAGATTTAAAAGACTGCAATATTCATATCGTAACTGTTCCTACTCCTGTTGATTCTACAAACAGACCAATTCTTACACCCTTATATAAGGCGAGTGAATCTGTAGGTAGCATTTTAAAAAAGGGAGACATTGTAATCTATGAATCTACTGTATATCCTGGGGTTACAGAGGATGAATGTATTCCAATATTAGAAAAAGTTAGTGGGTTAAAGTTCAATGTAGATTTTTACGCTGGTTATTCCCCTGAGCGAATAAATCCTGGTGATAAATTGCATACCGTTGAAAAAATATTGAAAGTTACTTCGGGTTCAACGCCTGAAATTGGTAAAAAAGTAGATGATTTATATTCATCTGTAATTACTGCCGGCACCCATCTTGCACCTACTATTAAGGTTGCTGAAGCTGCAAAGGTTATTGAAAACTCACAAAGAGATATCAATATTGCATTTGTTAATGAGCTTGCAAAAATTTTCAATTTGATGGAGATTGATACGCATGATGTACTTAAAGCTGCAGGAACTAAATGGAATTTCTTACCATTTAAACCTGGATTAGTTGGTGGACATTGTATTGGTGTAGACCCTTATTATTTAGCTCAAAAGGCCCAAGAATTTGGTTATCATCCAGAAATTATTTTGGCTGGTAGAAGATTAAATGACGGAATGGGTAAATATGTAGCTTCTGAAGTTGTAAAACTAATGGTACAACGAGATATTAAGGTTAAACAAAGTTCGATTTTGGTATTGGGAATTACGTTTAAAGAAAACTGTCCTGATGTTAGAAATACTAAAGCCGTTGATGTTATTAAAAATCTAAAAAGCTATGGTATTAATGTTGATGTTTATGACCCTTGGGCTTCAGCAACAGAGGTAAAACATGAATATGATTTAGAACTTGTTAGTGATTTACCAAATAAGCAATATGAAGCTATTGTACTATGTGTTGCTCATGAAGAATTTTTGACAATTGATTTAAATAAATTAAAAAGTGAAAATTCAATTATTTATGACGTAAAAGGGGTTTTACCCTTAGCAGACAGTCGTTTATAATTTAGTGTGACTTTTTATTTAAAAAGCCAATAGCGTGGAGGATTCCTCTGAATCAAATAAAACATCGACTTCAAAAAAAGGAATGCTTGGCGTACTGTGGACCAGTTCAGGTTCTATAGTTTACATGCTGCTTCAATTTGTTGTTTTAGGAATTTTGGCAAGAATACTCTCCCCTGAGGAGTTTGGTATTGTTGCTTTAGTTCTGGTACTTGTAAACTTTACTCAATTGTTTATAGATATGGGTATTGCAAGTGCTATTGTTCAGATGCAAAACATAACAAAAGAACATATTAGCCAAGGTTACGCTTTGTCTATTTTAATTGGAGTACTATTAGGTATCATATTTTATTTTTCTGGACCATGGCTAGGGCAGTTTTTTAATATCTCTGACTTAGATGAACCCATAAGGTTCTTTGCACTATTCCTGCCATTTAATTCAATTAACGCAATGTCTCATGCAATGCTTTATCGAAAATTGAATTATTCTGTTATTGTTAAATGTGATGTGTTATCATATTTATTTGGAATGGGACTAACATCAATCATTCTTGCTTATTTAGGTTTTGGGTACTGGTCACTAATCTATGGCCATTTCGCCACTACAATAATCCTCACTATTTCAATGCTTATCATTGAAAAACCCTATTTTTCATTTCGTTTTAGCAAAGTAGTAAGCAAAGACCTATTGTTTTTTGGTTCTGGTCATACATTGAGTACCACTTTCAATTATTTTGCAGAAAACATGGATAATCTAGTGGTGGGTAAATATTTATCGCAAACAGCACTTGGTATATATTCAAAAGCCTTTCAATTGTTTGCTACTCCTGCTAGTTTTTTTGGAGGGGTTTATGACAAAGTTTTATTTCCTATACTTTCTAAAAAAAATAACGACAAGGCCTTGCTAGGTAAATTTTATATTTTTAGCAATTCTGTTTGTTTTGGTGTTTTAATTCCCATGTCTTTCGCAATATATGTGAATGCTGAACTAATTATTAGAACAATTCTTGGTGACCAATGGGATGAAGCTATTTTAATATTACAAATTTTAGTTCTTGGTTTAGCATTCAGATTTGGAACACGAATAAACAAATCTTACCTAAAGTCAATGGGTTTAGTTTATACAGGTGCAAGCTTTCAATTTATTTTTGCAATTATGATGTTAATCTCAACTTACATTGGAAGTAAAATTAACGGTCTTATAGGGGTTGCAGTGGGTGTTTTTATAACTACCATCATAAATTATCTAATTGTAGTTTTTAAACTATATAGCGTTATAAAATTTGATATAAAACAATTTAGTGGAACCATTTTAAAAAGTTTATTGGTTTTTATTCCCTTATTTCTTTTAGCTTATTTTTCATTTGAATTTCTAGATTCAATGTACTTACAGCTTTTAATATCCGTTATTGTTTATGCACCTATTGCGTTGTATTTTCTTTTCAGTAAAAAAGGAGTGCTATTTAATTCGCATAATAATGAAATGCTATACATAGTTTTAAACGCTTTACCAACAGGTAGTATTCAAAAACTTACTGCAATAAAATCTGTTAAAAGTTACTTTGAAGAATTAAACTTAATTGAAAAATAGATGAGAGTTCTCTACTTTCTTATTGCTATTCTTTTAGGAGTAAACTATGTCTTCGTTAATTTTAGAATTGGCCCACTAACTTTTGACCGTTTATTAGAGTTTGCTATATTTTTCTTTCTTTTTAAAGATTTTTTAAAAGATTACAACACCAATAAATTTCTAAAAGGCTGGGTAAACTTTATACTGGCTTTTGCTTTTTTACAAGTTCTAGTAAATATTGGTCTCGTTATTAGGGGAACACTACCGCTAATGGATGTAATAGCTTATTTTATTAAAGCACTTTCATTTTTAGCATTCTCATATTTGTTTTATTATATCTTAAAACAAGGAAAAATTTATGTTGACACCCTGCTTGGTGTCCACTTTTTAATTGTAGTTTTTGCAATTCTTCTACATCCCCTATCCCCAATTGCACTAGACTTATTTGAGATAAAAGCAAAGTTATTTCCTGTTTTAGATAAAGAACTTGCATTAAGACTCGGCGGTGAAAAAGAATATATCACTGGTGGGTATGCACGTAGATTTAGAGTCTCAGGCCCGTTCCCAACCGCAATTCTTTTTAGCTATTTTGCTATTAGCAATTTTCTATTGAATTTTTATATGTATGTAAAACATAAAGGAAAATTCTATTTAATAAATCTAGTTATTATTATAATTGCTTCAATACTAACACAGACCCGTTCTTTGGTCTTAGGTGAATTTTTAGCAATAGGCGCTTATTTATTTTTCTTTCCTGGTTCTAAAAGAAAAATCATTCATTTTAAAGGGGCCATAGCGCTCTTTCTAGGTGTACTTTTAGTAATTGGATATAAGGCTTCAAAGTTTGATTATGACCCTACAGGTAATTCTAGTGGTTCTAGATTAACTTCGGTAAGCAGTGGAGGAGAAAGTGATAGTAGACCGTTACTGTGGTATACAGGTTTATACACGGCTGTTACACATCCGTTAGGAATATCATCTCAAGATTATTGGGATGTTAAATGGGATTTTTACTATGAATATGGTCATTATCACATTCTATTTTATCCTTCTCACAACGGTTTAATAAATATTGCTTTTCAATATTCGTTTTTTGGCTATATACTTTTTGCTTTTTTTGTCTGGTTTCTAATTAGATACATTAAACAGCTTGACCAGAAATACCAGATATTTTATCTAATTTCTTTTTTAGGATACGCTTTTCATATTTTCTTTCACAACGATTTTATTTTGGATGACGATTATTTGTTCCTTCTTGTATTAATTTCAATTGGTTATGAATGGGAAAGAAAACAAAAAGAAAATTTAGAAATCGAAGTAAATGATGAAAACTTGACTTTAGAAAATGCATAAAAAAAGAATCAAAGTTGGCTTTTTTGTACCTAGCTTAACATCGGGTGGAGCTGAGCGTATAATGGCATTTATTAGTCAAGCAATAGCTAAAGAAAAATTTGAGACTGTCTTGGTTTCTGTAGGCCATGAAAAAGATACTAAATATGATGTTTCTAATACAAAGGTCATTTATTTAAACCAAGATAGAGTTTTAACAGCACTACCTGCATTGTATAAGATTCTTAAAACAGAGAATTTTGATGTAACCATGAGTGCTATTAGACATATGAACGCTTTAATGGGGTTTCTCTCTTTGTTTTTTAAAAAGACAAAATTTATTGGGAGAGAAGCAAATGTAATGAGTGTCTTAGATAATTTTAAAGAACCTAATGATAGAGATTACCCTAATTGGGTATACAAATTTGCTTACAGGCAATTGGATGCAATCGTATGCCAATCTAATGATATGCTTAATGATTTGTCTAAAGAATTTCCGCAGTTTAAATCAAAATACGAGCTAATTAATAATCCTATTACTGATGGATTTAAACCTAAGGAAAAAACAACGTTAGCCTCTGAACCACTGCAATTTATCACTGTAGCAAGTCTCGAACCTCGTAAGGGGCATTTAAGGGTTTTAGAAGGGCTGGCTCGTTTAGATGTGGATTTCAAGTATTATATGATAGGAAAAGGCTCCTTAGAAGATGAAATTTTCACGAATGCCGAACGTCTTGGAATTAGAGAAAAAGTAAAACATATACCCTTCACCAAAGAAATAAAAAAACATTTAGCTGATAGTAATGTTTTTATTCAAGGTTCTTATGTGGAAGGTTTTCCCAATGCGCTTTTAGAAAGTTGCGCAGTAGGTACTCCGGTTATTGCGTTCAATGCTCCAGGAGGTATTAATGAAATAATTCAAAACGGAGAAAACGGATTTATTATAGAAACTCCTTCAGAACTTAAAGAATCCATTCATAAAATACTTAATACAGACAACTTTTCACCTGAGAAAGTGAGTAAATCTGTCTTTGAAAAATACCATTCAACAGTAATTATTAAGCGTTACGAGCAACTGTTTGAAAAATTAAACACAAACCTAACCATATAAACAATTCCTATGTGTGGAATTTATGGAACTACCATTAATTACAATCAGCAGCAATTAAAAGAAAAATTACTGCGAACCAGTTATCGTGGCCCTGACAGATTGGGGCTTAAAGTTTATAACCATAATAACAAAAAGGTAAGTTTTGGGCATAACCGTTTGTCTATAATTGATTTAGATTCACGTTCTGACCAACCTTTTAACTATCAAGATAAAATTGAAATTGTTTTTAACGGAGAAATTTTCAATTTTAAGGAAATCCGTAGTCGATTGCAAGCCGAGGGTTTTCAATTTAAAACTACGAGTGATACAGAGGTAGTCTGTGCCGCTTACCTAAAATATGGTGATAAATGTGTTGACTATTTCAACGGTATGTTTGCTTTTGTTATCTATGATATTAGCAATAATTCCTTTTTTGGAGCAAGAGACAGATTAGGTCAGAAACCTTTTTATTATTACCAAGAGAATGGAGAGTTTGAATTTTCTAGTCAAATTTCTTCCATTCAATTACATCATAAAAATTTATCTATTTCTTCTCATGCAATTCTAGAGTATTTACGCTGGGGAGCAATACCCGAACCCCACTCTATTTTTAATGAAATTAAAAAGTTAAAACCGGGGTATTGTTTTAGATACGCTTTAGATACACACACCTTTAAAGAATGGCAGTATTGGGATTTGCCCAAAGCCAATGAACAGTTTAATGGAAGTTATGATGAGGCAGTTGAAGAATTAGAAAATATGCTAAGCAATGCAGTTGATATTAGAATGTATGCAGATGTACCATTAGGTGTATTTTTATCTGGAGGTATAGATTCTTCACTCATTGCAGCAATGGCCGCAAAAGGCTCAGAAAATAAGGTAAACACCTTTTCTGTAAAATTCAACGAAAAAGGTTTTGATGAAAGTATTTATGCGCAAAAGGTAGCAGACCATCTAAAAACCAACCACCATGTAATTGAATGCAATTATGATGAAGGTCTAGACTTAATAACAAATTTTTATCAATTTTATGACGAGCCATTTGCAGATGCTTCTGCCATACCCTCAATGCTATTAGCTAAACATACCAAGAAACATGTTACGGTTGCGTTATCTGGTGATGCTGGTGATGAGAGCTTTTTGGGCTACCACAGGTATAAATGGATGAAGCAAGTTCAACCATTGTTTAACATGCCTTCTGTTTTTAGAAAAACGCTAGCTGCAAGCTGCGGAATTATTCCAAATTATAGAATAAAAACCATAGGAAAAGGCTTAAAAGCTTCTACAATTGAAGACCTCTACCCTACCACCATAACCTCCATGGATTTAGAATGGATAGCTAAAAAATGGAAGGATAAAGAATTTGAAGAAAAAGCTTATTTATTAAGTAATAAATCTTTTCTTGAACGTGTTTCAGACTTTGATTTAAAAGCCTATCTAAACTGGCATATTAATACAAAGGTAGACCGCGCAACTATGGCGTTTTCCCTTGAAGCTCGCAGCCCGTTAATGGATTATCGTATAGTTGAATTTGGTAGAAAACTACCCACTTCCTTCAAATATGATGGAGACAATCAGAAGCGAATTTTGAAAGAT
The DNA here is from genome assembly GCF_014235875.1 of Croceivirga lutea. Taxonomy (GTDB): domain Bacteria; phylum Bacteroidota; class Bacteroidia; order Flavobacteriales; family Flavobacteriaceae; genus Croceivirga; species Croceivirga lutea. The sequence goes on from NZ_JACJUK010000008.1 coordinate 22,145, forward strand.
ATTTTGTACAAACATGTTCCCCAAAATTTCTTCGACAGACCAAAAGCAGGATTTACCATGCCCTTTGAAAACTGGTTTAGAGGAGAATTAAAAGACTTAGTACTTTCTGAATTAAGTGAATCTGAACTAAAAACTATTCCAGGTATTAATCAGCCGTTAGTAAGTAAAATGATTAACCAACATATGGATGGCAGCTGGAACAGGTATCCAGTAATTTGGAAAATTTTGGTTTTAAAACAGTGGTTAAATCAAAACAAAACTGGTTTAAGTATTCGCTAATATGAAAAGTTCAAAACCCAACGTAAGTATTCTTATCACCAGTTTTACTAGTGGAGGAGCCGAAAAAGTTATTAGTTTACTATTAAAACCAATGTTGAATGATTTTAATGTAACATTGGTTTTATTTTATAATGAGAAACATTTTAATATTCCTAAAGGAGTTGATTTAGTATTACTTTCAGAGGAGGAGCCAAGTCAAGGAATAATTTCAAAATTTAAAGATTTAGCCAAATTTAAAAAGGCGTATCAAGAATTATTAATAGCTAAACAAATAGATTATTCTATTTCATTTTTAGCTTTTCCTAATTTAATTAACGGACTACTTTCTACAAAGAACAGAAAATTCAAAACTTTATTAAGTGAAAGAGGTTTTCCTAGTGATAATACAACTAGTAAAATATCTAAATTAATTTCAAAAATTGGGTACCCCATTTTATATAATAAATGCGACCGCTTATTTTCGAATTCTATATTCATTAATGAAGATTTAGCAGAAAATTTTGGTGTTAAAATTCCAATGGAAGTTATATACAACCCAATTGAAATACCTGAAAACACTATTGTACCCAGCAGTCTTAATAAAGAACTTATTCCATTAAAATTAATAACCGTAGGTTCTGTTGACAAGCGAAAAAATCAAATAATGGTCATAAGAGCATTAAAAGAATTAGATGATAAAGCTATAGAGTTTTCAATATTTGGAGCGGGCCCTTTAGAGAATTATGTAGCTGAAGAGATTAATCAATTAGAATTAGCAACACATGTTTTCTTAAAAGGTAGAACTAAAGAAGTTAATACAGAACTAAGCAAATCACATCTATTCATATTGAGTTCCTTTACAGAAGGTTTTCCTAATGCGCTGATGGAAGGTATGGCGGCTGGTTTACCGTGTATCTCAACCAACTGCTTATCTGGACCCTTAGAAATGTTGAACCAGAACCAAGAGGTAAATATTAAAAATGGTGAATTTGTGCTGGCTAAATATGGGATTTTAGTGAATACTGATGACCATGTGGGACTTGCTAAAGCAATTAAATTCTTTAAAGAAAATCCTGACGAACGTCAAAAATATAGTAAGCTTAGTTTAGAACGTGCCAAAGACTACGACTTAAATAGCATCTATTCAGAGTTTAAAAATTTTATTGAAAAGAATTAATCTATGTGCGGAATCAATGGTTTAATAAGTAGTGCTGCTATAAGCAAAGAAACTATAAGTAACCACTTAGAAAAAATGAATAATGCTATTATTCATCGTGGACCTGATGATGATGGTGTATATGTAGATAGTTTTAAAGGCAACACTTTTGCTATGGGTATGAGGCGACTTTCGATAATCGACCTCTCAACAGGAAAACAACCCATTTCAAATGATGACGGTAGTATTACCATAGTTTTTAATGGTGAAATATATAACTATAAAAGTCTAAAAAAAGAACTTCAAGACTTAGGTGTCACATTTAAAACCAACAGTGACACTGAGGTTATTCTACGACAATATGAGGCATTTGGAACAGCATCTTTTTCCAAATTAGATGGTATGTTTGGTTTTAGCATTTTTGATAAAAATCTAGGAAAAATCTTTATTGCTAGAGACTTTTTTGGAGAAAAACCACTTTACTATACCACTCATAAGAATCAGTTTATTTGGGCTTCTGAATTAAAATCTATCGTTAAAATACTAGATAAGAAACCAGAGGTTTCAAAGATTGGGTTAAACTTATTTTTTCGACTTACCTATGTACCCGCACCGCATACAATTTTTGAAGATATTTACAAATTACCGGCAAATTCATTCATAAGCTATGACTTAGCCACTAACACCTTTGAAACCGCTCAAATTGAACCAGAATTCAATAAATCATCCGTAGAAACCAATTTTGAAAGTGCTAAAAATAAAGTAAGAGAATTGGTAACAGAATCTGTTGTAAGTAGGTCTGTTGCAGATGTACCTTTGGGTACCTTTTTATCTGGTGGTGTTGATTCCTCTATCATTTCACTCTGTTTATCAAAACATAAAAATGAAAAGATAAACACCTTTTCAATTGGCTTTGAGAAAAAAGAATTTGATGAGACAGATAAATCAAGAGTGGTTGCTGATTTAATTAATAGTAATCATCATGAGTTTATAGTTAAAGAAGATGATTTTAAAACAGATTTACATGAAATTCTATTAAACTTCGATGAGCCGTTTTCTGATACCGCCTCTTTACCCACATATTTAGTTGCCAAAAAAACAAGAGCACATGTAAAAGTAGCGCTAACTGGTGATGGTGGTGATGAAGTTTTTGGAGGTTACAACAAGTACTATGTGGGTAAAATCAACAATAAGTACATTTCAGTTGTTCCAAAAGGTATTCATAATATTATTATGAAAACCGTTTATCCGCTACTCTACACCAAAGATGATAGAAGAGATAAACGTTTTGCTGCACGCAAAATGCTAAATACGATAAACTATAATGGCAATTATTTCTGGGATATTATTTCGCTTGCAAATACTGAAAATCAATTACAACAACTCCTAAAAACAAATCAAGTAATACCTAATGTTTTTTCTGAATATCAAGAGAAATTAGGTTTTGAAAGTCCAAAAACCTTGACAGACTTTAGGTTTGTTGATAAAATAATAAGTCTAGAAGGCGGCATGCTTCCAAAAGTTGACCGCACTAGTATGCTAACATCCTTAGAGTGTAGAGCACCGTTATTAAATAAAAAACTTTGGCGCTATGCAAATGGTTTACCAGAAGATTTTTTAATGAAAGGTTGGAACAAAAAGTACATCTTAAAAGAAGCTTTTAAGCAAGATTTCCCAGAAGGGTTTTTAGAAAAAAGTAAACAAGGTTTTGAAACCCCTGTTGGCGATTGGTTGCGCAAAAGTCTCAGAAAAGAAATGGAATCATATATAGCTCCTTCACTTTTAGAAAAACAAGGCTTTTTTAATGAGAATTACATTACCAATTTGGTTAATGACCATCTAAACGGTAAAAGAGACAATAGTTACATGGTTTGGGCATTCTATTGTTTTCAAAAATGGTATTGTAATACTTATGATTTAAGTGCCTGAAGTTTTCTCTCTATTTCAACCATTGTAGCGGCTTTAAAATTGTATTTGGTATTTAAATACTTATAATGCTTCAGAATTTCTTCAAGTATTTCAAAATTCTCATTCATATTTGCTCCGAAGTTGTGCGGATGCCACCAGAGATGAAATAATTCTTTCTTTTTAGCGGCATGCGTCATGCTTTTTTTAATACGTCTAACTTGAAGTGGTTTTAAAAAAGAGATACGTTTTTGAAATGGTCGTAAAAATCTACTAGAAGGAATATTAAATGGAAGTTCATTAGTTGCCAAATCAGGTAAACTGTAAGTATGATGACCAGAAAGATTAATATAACAATTTGCAGTTCTAAAAATTTTTTTAAGTAATGAAGTATCCTCTTCATTCTGGTAGCTCTGAAACCAAACCTCTTCATTACCCCGATAAGATTTTATACCGTATTTCAAGAGTATATTCTTATATGCATCGTTAAACTGGTTTCTAGGAAAAACAATAGATTCTATCACAATTTCTTCTTTAGAAGCTATAGCTATCGCTGCTTTAATATCAGCCTCAAAGTCTTGTTTAGTCTGTCCTTTCTCTAAACAATAATAATGAGAAAACGTATGTGTGCTAATTTCGTGTTGTGGATGAGTCTTTATTAACTTTATTAGATTTAACGCATAATGATAAGGGTCATCTTTTGAGCTTTCCTTAACTAGATTAAAGTCATCAGCATAAGGTGACAAATTTTCATCAATGTAATTGGGTTTCTGCCGCGGACAATAACTCAAAAGTTCCTCTTTAGAATTGGAAAATAAAAAACCTACCGTTGCAAATGTGGCTTTGGCATTATATAAATCGAAGAAATTTAATAACTTAGGAATAACTTTTTGAACATTAGCAATAGATTCCCCGTAAGATGCTAGAGTTCGTTTGTCTCTTACCCCCCAAAAAAGTTCAAAATCTAAAGAAATTACAAAATGACCAGTATCATTCATTTAAAACCAGTTTAACATAAATATTAATCATCCTAACGAAAAAGAATCAATTAAATTTAATTTAATGGCTAATTTCGGCAATCAAAACCATTAACTAATACTCAAGGTAAATTAATGCCTGATTTTTAACCAATGAAACTACTTTTTGTTGCAAACGTAGATTGGTATGTTATTTCCCATCGTATCAAAATTATAGAAGCTGCTGTAAACGCAGGATGGGATGTTACTGTTGCCTGTGAAGATTCTGGTCGTAAAAATGAAATTGAAGCTACAGGAGCAAAATTCATTAATTTTCCTTTTGAACGTTCGGGAACCAATCCCTTAAAAGAACTAAAGCTTATAAAAAATTTCTATTTTTTATATAAAGATTTTCCAGCTGACGTTATTCACCATGTTTCTTTAAAGCCTGTAATATATGGCTCATTAATGGCTAAGCTTTTAAAAAAACCTACCGTTTTAAATGCTGTAAGTGGTTTAGGTTATGTATTCACTGGTCAAAATTTAAAGAGTGCTTTAGTTCAAAGAGCGATGTTGTCGTTTATGAAATATGGTTTTAAGCGAGAAAACTTGGCGTTTATTTTTCAAAATAAAGATGACCATAATGAGCTTGCGAGCTTAGGATCAGTTTATCCTCAAAATAGGGTTTACTTTATCAAAGGTTCTGGTGTTGATTTAAAAGAATATCAACCCTTAGAAAGAGAAGAAAGTGATAGAGTTAAAATTCTCTTTCCTGCCAGAATGTTGTATGATAAAGGAATACGGGAACTAAAAATAGCCTCAGAAATTTTAAAAAAGCAATATCAGCATAAAGTGCAGTTTGTATTAGCTGGTATGGCAGACTTAGATAATAGAGCTGGTGTTTCTGAAGATTTCTTAAATGAATGGTCAGACCAAAGTGATTATGTAAATTGGATAGGCTTTTCAAAGAATATGATTCAAACCTTCGCTGAAAGTGATATTGTAGCCTTACCATCTTACAGAGAAGGTTTACCAAAGGCATTAATTGAGGCTTCTGCTATGGGTAAACCAATTGTTACTTGCGATACCGTTGGCTGTAGAGAATGTGTTGAAGATGGCGTTAACGGTTTTCTAGTTCCTGTTAAATCTGGTGAACATCTAGCTGAGGCTTTAGCAAAACTTATAGACAACCCAGAATTACGTAAAGAAATGGGTAAAGCGTCTCGTCTAAAAGCAGAACAAGAATTTGATGTAAATCAGGTTATCCAAAAACATTTAAATATTTACCAAGACCTGTTACTTTTGCTCAATAAAAATCAAAGAGCAATTGTTGACCAATAATCTATTTACCTATCCTTTAGTTTTTCTTCTTCTAATACTTTTTTCAAGAATCTATATTGTTTTAGCAAAAAAGTATAACATAGTAGACATTCCGAATGAAAGAAGTTCACACACCACAATAATTACAAGGGGCGGTGGAATTTTATTTATTTTGGGGTTGTTACTCTATTTTGGGATTTCGTTTTTCAACTATCCATATTTTATATCAAGTGCTTTTTTTTTAGCCATTATTAGTTTTATTGATGACTTAAAAAGTTTATCTGTAAAACAACGATTACCTATTCAATTTATAGCTATTTTTTTTACATTATTTGAGATAAATAATACCGTCTCAATTCCAATAGTAGTAATTATAGCCTTAGTATTTGTTGGTGTTGTAGCTATTAATTTTTTCAACTTTATTGATGGTATTAATGGTATGTTAGGTCTTTACAGCTTATCTGTCATAAGCTTAATTCAGATACTAAACAGCGTAGAAAAAATTATTGATGAAACGCTTATTTACACCCTAATTTTAAGTTTAATTGTTTTTGGTTATTACAATTTTAGAAAAAGGGCTTTGTTTTTTTCTGGAGATGTAGGGAGTATGGTAATGGGTTTAACTATTTTCTTTTTAATTAGCTATTTAATTATAGCCTTAGAAGCACCAGTACTTATATTATTTGTAATAGTGTATTTAACAGATACTGGTGGCACCGTAATTAAAAGACTCCTAGAGAAAAAGAATATTCTTAAACCACATAGAGAGCATATTTATGAACAATTAGCTAATGAGGTTGAAATTCCGCATTTAAAGATTTCAATAATTTATGCGCTACTACAATTTGCTTTTGGAGTAGTAGCATTAGCACTCTACAACAAAGAGTTAAGTGTACAGTTACTTGTTGTTTTTATAATGATTTTGATTATGGGTATTGTCTACCTGGTGTTAATCAACTATTTTAAAAAATATTTAGAACAGTAAAACACAATTATCCAAACACTTGATACCACTTTTTAGGTTTAGCACCGTAACCGTAACCATATTTACCTGCATAACCAAGATTAGAGTTTTTAACATCGTTAACTACAAATGCTAAGCCATTAATCTTACCTTCTCTTTGTAGTCGTATTGGATAATCTACAACGCTAGTTTCAGAAACACCTGCTCTTGTTACATAAATGGTATGATTTACATAAGGTGAAATTAATAACGTATCCGTAACTAGCATCAACGGTGCTGTATCTAATAATACGTAATCATATAAATCTGAAACTTGAGAAAGTAGAGCACGTAACCTATCTCGCATTAAAAGCTCAGAAGGGTTAGGTAAGATTTTTCCAGAATAAATCACATCTAATTTTGCTTCATCAATGTTTATTTTATTGACTAAATCACTCAATTCTAAAGACGTGTCTTGAAGATATTCTGACAAACCGTATTCATAATCCTTTGATTTTGACGAACTTTTTTTACTAGACGAACTTTCGTTAAAATATTGATACATTTTAGGGTTTCTAATGTCAGCACCAACTAAAAGAACACGTTTACCAGCCGTTGCAAGAATTTTAGCTAAGTTGGTAGATAAAAAAGTCTTACCTTCTCCTGAAACACTAGATGTAATCAATACAACATTATTGTGTTTTCCAGTCTTAGATTTAATTAGATAATCAAGATTGGTTCTCAATATCCTGAGTGATTCACCAAGTACAGACCTATCATCTTGACCCACAATTTTTCTAGATTTACCATTTAACTTGGGCAGCTCGGCCAGTATAGGGTAATCTGTTACTCTTTGTTCTAAAGTAGATTTATTATGAATTTTGTTATCTAAATTGTGTTGTAGGTATAAAACACTAAATGGTAATAAAAACCCAACAATACAACTAGCCAGATAAATTTTTAATCTGTTAGGTGATATGGGATCTTTGCTTTCTAAATAAGCAGCATCAATTACCTTTGATTTAGGTGAAGCAGAAGCTAAGGCAACCTGAGATTCTTCCCGTTTTTGTAATAAATACAAGTATAGTGACTCTGTTGTTTCCTGCTTTCTAGTTATATCTCTTAACGCTCTTTGATTTGTTGGAGCTGAATAGATTCGAGACTGTATACTAGATTGTCTACTACCTAAATTATTAACCTGTAGGGTTAAATTATTCTCTATATTATTTAAACTAGACTGTAAGCTTCTTTTTAAACCGCTAAGTTGTTCATCAATATTGACAATCATTGGGTTCTTTTCGTTCGAGCTTTTTAACAATCTATTACGTTCCTGAACTAATTGATTGTATTTTGAAGTTGTATTTGCAATAGAAGCATCATTTAAACCAATATTTGATGGCAAAACATCATACCCACCTTGGTTATCAACCATATTTTTCATAGATGAAGCTACCGCCAATTGTGTTTGTGCATTTTGCAGTTCTTGTTGCGTAGCTGCTCCTAAATTGATATTTACATCTGCCTGAGAGGCAATATTAGTAATACCTCTTCTCGTCATAAATTCTTGAGCACTTTGGTCTACATTAGAAAGATTAGAGGCAATATCATTTATTCTATCATTAATAAAGGTGAACGTTTTGTCTGCAATTTCTTTTTTATCATTTATTGCATTTGCGTTGTAGACCCTAATTAATTCATTTAAAATGTTAATTGCCTTTTGAGGAACTGCTTCTTCTAAAACTAGATTTATTACTTTAGAATCTTCTTCTATTGTGCCAATTTTTACTGCTTCTTTATAATATTGTGCAACCTTAGCTAAAGGAAGTATAGATACTTTTATTACTTGATTTTTATATTCGTTAAAATAGTCTAGATTAGGAGTTACAATTATTTCACCAATTTTTGTCTTAATTGTTTTCCCAAATGCCATTTTAGTAAAGTCATTATTCTCATCTTCACTGTAACCAAAACTATTATCAGAATTTAAGTTTACGTAAAAAGAAAACTCAGAATCATAAATAATTGAATCTGCTTCTAATAAATTTACACTGATAGGAGTATCAACATAAACTTCACTTTCTTTAACATCTCCAATTACTTTAAAATTAACATTTAGTTTTAAATTTTTTGCTACTTCTAAAAAATTAGATCTACTAGATAGAACTGAAATTTCATCCTCAACTGCATTTTGTTTTCCTCCTAAAAAATCTAATTCTGTAAAAACTGCCAATTCAGGAGAAGCTCCTTTTTCTTCGAGTATTTGAATTTGTCCTTTAATTGAATATTTTGGGGTGGCATACCTATTGTAAATCTTAGCAAGTGCTAGGAAAACAAATAGTGATAGCGCAAACCAATACCACTTTTTTAAAAGTAATTTTACTATACCATTTAAATCAAGATCAATGTTTTTATTATCTGACATTTGAGATGATGTGTTTTTTATTTTGAAGTATGAATATCTCGAAAGAGTAAGGTAATTATCTAAGTGGAATAATTCCTCCTTGGTTTACATTTTTAGTTCGCAAGTTATAAAGATTCTGCCATTGTCCAGGTTTAAATTCCTGTATCAATTTAAAAATTTCATTATAACTCTCTGTATTTAGTACTATATTTAAACATAAACTCTCAATTATTTGCTGAATTTCTTCAGGAGATTTAGTATTTGAAATTACCACTTTTTCAATTGGAGGCTTTTGAAATACTTTATTTTCAAGTGAGCTTGAATAATTTTCATTCATGAACTGTGCTTTCTTCTTTTTGGATTTAAAATTAAACTGATTGTATTCTTCACCAGAATAGATTTTGATTAGGTTAATCAATAATTCTGTGTTAATCTCCATTCCCAAATTGGAATTTACAATGCCACCTAAATTCTTAGCACTAGAAGCACAATAAATCAACGTGTTTGCAACGTCTTGTCTATTAGTAAAAATTTTAGACAGTTCGTAACTACTTAAATCTATACTCCTCCCCGACTCTAACTGCCATTTTATATAACTAACAAATGAATTTTCAGAATCAAATACCTTATTAAAACGTATAGAAGTAAAAATGTTCTTTTTTGAAAGTTCATTTAAAGTATCTAAATATATTTCTGATAAGCGTTTACTAACTTCAATTGTTGTACCGGGTAATTCGGCTGAAATACTAGAACAAAACAAAAAGCTATCAACATTGTTGTCAAGTGCTAAATCAGCCAATTGTTTAGTTGCAAACACATTTTCTTTTAAAACATTAATAATATTGTTATCAAGAACATCAGGATTGTTATTACCTGCCGTGTGTAAAACAATATCAGGTTTGTAACTTTTAAAAATTCCTTTGAGCAATTTAGAGTCCTTGACGTCTCCGAGTTTAGATACAAATTCAAACTTCGAAATTCCTTCACAATATGTTGTAATATGATTTAATGCTGACTCAGAATTATCTAAAAGCAACAAATTACTCTCTATTCCTAAATTAGCAAGATTTTGAATAAACTGTGTCGCAATAGAACCACCTGCGCCCGTAACTAAAATTTTCTTAGCACTAAGACCTTTTTTAATACTATTTGTAGAGTTTTCAATATTTAATTGTGGTGCTAAAATAGTTTCCAGCTTTATTTCTTCTAAATAAACTTGCTTTCCAGACTTACCTTCTTTTTTACCAACTAAAAAAACTGGTTTTGATAATTTTGAAATTTGTTCGAGACTAGAAAAAAACTGTTTTTGATTATCAAAAGAAACTTGAATAAGTATATCATCAATTACATTGTCTTCCAAGAAAGAAGGAGTTACTAATTTTTTTAAATCTTCGGATAAGGAAATTGAATCAATAACATTTTTATTAGCTTCTTTAAGTGAGTTTACAACTTTTTGAAACTCTGAAGAATTGCTATCCAAATCGTGCAATAGTAGTGAATTTGAAGAAACAACAAACCAATCTTTTACACCTATTAATACGCTTTTATAGAGCTGTCGGGCTAGTAACAAAGCTCCAAAACTAACCACTGAATGAACTAATATAATGGAAAGAGGAATTGAAAAATTTTCTTCAAAATTTAGCTTAGCATTTACAACCGCGAAAATTATAGTAAGAATGTTTGCAAGACAAATAGCATTAAAAATGCTGTAAACCTCCTTTAACTTATCAAAACGTACTAATCCTCTATAAATTCCAATAAGTAAGAATATTAACGAACTTATTGCAATTACGATAGGTAATTGAATAATTAAGTTATGTTCATTTATTTCTGGAAAAATTTTTGCGCAAATCCAATAAGACAAAGCAAAGGATATACCAGTTAATACAATATCAATAATAAAAATTAAACCGATTGGGAAAAGCCGTTCTGGTATAATTCGTTTTTTAGTAGGTTGAGACATTTTCAGAACTTTGAAAACAAAATTAAATTAGTCAACACTATAACGCACTTATTTCTATATAATTTTCGTTGAACAAAATAAAATATCAGTTCTTTGAAGAAGAATTCAAAATATCACCTAGAAATTTTAAACTATCATAATCTTTAAACAGACAAAATAGATAGGCGAATTACACGTTTCTACATTTGAAATAATTAAATAATGCCAAAAAAATCCATTTTAAGCACTTTAGAAAGAAAGTCAATTTTAATACTTGGAGACTTCGTAATCGCAGGATTTTCTTTAAAGAACTTTGTTTACAATGCTATTGATTATCAAGGTAGAGGAAGTCAAGAGACGGAATTAACCATCTTTTTCTTAGGATTTTTGTCTTATGCTATGATGGGGTATGTTTTAGATCATTACAATATTGAAAAGATAACTGATTCTAAAATTGTACCAAGGGTTAGAAGTGCGAGCGTAACGTTTGGTTTTGCAATTCTACTGATAATTATTACCACCATTTTATTTGATTTTGCGTATTGGAGAATACATCTTTTAATATTTATGTTCTTTTTCCCACTCCAAATTTTAATCTGGAGAGAATTATTTAATTACATATTCAAATTTGTTCCTACGACAAAAAACGTTCTTTACCTGTATGACGAATCCACATCAGATAGTATACAAAACAATATTGAACTCATTAACGGAATAGATAAAAAAACCTACTATAATGTGGTTGAATATGTAATGAATCTTGATGAAATATCAAGCAATGGTAAAGATTTAAATGAACTGCATAACGTTGATTCTTGGATTATTAACACTAGAAATTATGATAATTTTTCAGAGAGCTTAGAAAGAAACTTGGTGAACACTATTTTATCTGGTAATGAGGTAATTACCTATACTTCTTTTTATGAAACTGTCTATGAAGCGCTTCCAATAACGTCTCATAACGACAGTATTTATGAAATACTACAATTAAAAAATACAAAGATTAGATATATACAAAGTATCGTAAGTTTTAATTTTAATCTTATCTTAAGTATTGTTACAGGAGCTATTTTTTTCTCGGTTGTTCCCTTTGTTTTTATTCTTAATTTATTCTTTAATCGTGGTCCATTATTTTATACTCAATTACGGGTTGGTAAATATGGTAAAGAATACAAGATTTTTAAGTTTAGGTCTATGGTTGTCGATGCCGAATCTAAAGGTGCACAAATGGCAAAGAAAAATGACGCTAGAATAACTGCTTTTGGCAAAATACTTCGAAAATTTAGAATTGATGAATTACCTCAAATATTATCAGTTATTAGAGGAGATATGGTATTCATAGGCCCTAGGCCAGAACGAAAAGTTTTTGTTGATAAACTAAATGAAGTCACTCCTTTCTATAACGTAAGACATCTCGTTAAGCCGGGTATAACTGGCTGGGCACAAGTAAAATACAAGTATGGAGAAAATCTTCAAGACTCTATTCGCAAATTGGAGTATGACTTGTATTACATTAAAAATAAATCGGTATCCTTAGACATTAGAATTATCTTTAAAACGATGACCACAATTCTCTTTTCTAGAGGAGTTTAGAAGATTCTAAAATTTTTAGGGTGTCATTCACCGACAATTTTTGTTAATTAAACGTTTTAAGGTTTCCAATAGTCGACATTAAATTACTTTTGCCTTTCATATAGCCCCCAATTAATAAATACGCTATGAGAACAAAAGGACTATACTACCTATTCCTACTATTTACATTTTTTAATCAAATTAATTTCACTTCTGCCCAAAGTAATGTAGAAGGCGAATGGAGTAATCCCATAAACATGGGTATCGTTCCTGTTGCAGTAGCCAACTTGCCAGACGGCAGACTATTATGTTGGTCATCGCAGTTTAGAAACACCTTCATAGAAGCAGGTGATGGAGCAACATTTTCACAATATTTTGATTACCGTTTAAACAATGGTTTAGGTGGTGTTGATGGTGCTGAATTTACCATGAATACCGATCATGACATGTTTTGTCCAGGTATCAATAATCTACCAGACGGTAGGTTACTTTCTGCGGGTGGTACTAGCAGTTCAAAAACAAGCATTTTTGATCCTTCTACCGGTTACTGGTCAGTAGCATCAGAGATGAATATACCAAGAGGTTATCAAGGTAACGTAACCATGAGTGATGGTAATGTATTTACTGTTGGTGGATCATGGAGTCAAGGTGCTTCAAACAACGGTGGAAAAGATGCAGAAATTTGGTCACCAACAACGGGTTGGATTACACTCCCTGAAATTCAAGGTGATGATATTTATACTGGTAATGATTTAGCAACTGAAGAACAAGGGGTGTATCGTTCAGATAATCATGTTTGGTTATGGCCTGCTCCAGATGCTCCTAACAAAATTTTTCATGCTGGTCCGAGTGAAGAAATGCATTGGATAGACCCGTTTGCTACTGACGCAAGTGGGAATTTGGTTGGTGAAATGTTAAATGCAGGTTTTAGACAAGACGCTGGAGAAACAGACGGTTATTCTATGAAAGGGAACACCGTAATGTATGATACTGGAAAAATTTTAAAAATTGGTGGTGCTACGCAATATGGTGTAGATTTTAACACAACTACCCTTGCTCGTTCAAATTCTTTTGAAATTGATTTAAATGGAGTTGTTTATGGTCAAAATCCAAATGTAACTTTTACTGGAAATATGGCTTATGAACGTATCTATCATAATAGTACGGTTTTACCAGACGGTAAAGTATTGGTTACAGGCGGTAGTACCGTTGCTGCTTTATTTAGCGATACTTATGCAGTTTTAGAAGCAGAATTGTTCGATCCAGAAGCTCCTGCTGGTAACAAATGGAGTACTGTTGGTGCTATGCAAGAAGCGCGCACCTATCATAGTGTAGCTATTTTGATGCCAGATGCTAGAGTATTTGTTGGTGGTGGAGGTCTTTGTGATGGTAGTAATCCTAATTGTGAAAACCATTTTAATGCTGAAATATATAGCCCGCCCTATTTATTTGATACTAATGGCGATTTAGCTACAAGACCCGAAATAACTAATTTTACGGGAGGCAATTCAGTAGGAACTTATGGTGAAATAGTAGTTGATTACAATACAACACTTTCGCTAAGCACAGACGTTAATATATCAGAGTTTAGCTTAATCCGCTTTTCAGCAGCAACACATTCAACTAATAATGAGCAAAGAAGAATTTCTTTAACAGGCTCTGGTAATACATCTCACTCACTTTCGATTCCAGATAGAAATATTTTACCTCCTGGTTTTTATATGCTTTTCGCGATAGACAACAACGGGGTACCAAGTATTGCAGAAACTTTAAAAATTGGTGATGCGCTGCCTTTACCAATTGCGAACAATCCAAATCTTGTTTTAGAACTAAATTTTGATGAAACAAGTGGTATCAATGTCGCAGATTCTTCTGGAAACAATAATAATGGTACAATAGTACAAAGAGACGATAATGGTAATCCTGTTGCTGCTGTAGACCATCAATTTGTTTCGGGTTTATTTGGTAACGCAATTGAATTTGATGGTAAAGAATTTCAAAGTAATTCTATTATTGAAATGGATAATAGCAGCTCATTTCAAACTTTACAAGATAAGGTTACTATGAGTGCATGGGTTTATAGAGACATTGATGCTATTGTACCAGAAGACAATAATAAAATTGCCAATGTTGCCGTATTTGCACATGACTATCCAACCAATTTCTTTGGTTTCCACAACTCACTTTACAAATGGTCTTTTCAAACTACTAACGGTTTTGTAAATGTATACTCAGGATATGCACCACTTGCCGGTTGGAATCATATAGCAGGCGTTTACAATGGTGAAACTTTAAAACTATATGCCAATGGGGTACAAATAGGCCAAGGCAGTATCACAGGTAATTTAACTGGTCTTGCCGATGGTAGTGATTTTAGTAAAATGACAGTTTCTGGTTTTTACGATGGTAATATTGATAATAATAGGATTTTACCAATCAAAGAATGGGGAAATGAAAGCGGAATCACAGATGAAGTTGATGGTCGAATAGATGATTTTAAAATTTATAATGTAGCCCTAGGAGCTGAAGAAATCGCTAATATATTTAAAGAGGGCTTAGCCACTAACAATAGTGAGGTCCCTAATTGTGAAGGAAATTACCTAACAGTTGAATATAAAATTGGCACTGGAAATTGGCAAACAAGTACAACAAATAGAATTGTAGCTAATGAAGGTGATGAAATTTTTATAAGAGCTAAAGATTTTAATGGTGAATATTTTATAACAACTTCTCAATATGACGGTCCAACTTTTAATACCGTAAACGACACAGATAAGTTAACAACTGAAGGTGCTTATCAAATTGATACGTTTGTAAATGTTTCTTTAGCACCTTGGAATAATGCAGACCGTGGTAATGGTTTATTAGATTCTTCTAACAACGGATTTTTTGTATTAACAACACCAGAAGGTTGTCCAACGGCCATTGAGTTAGAAGTTTTAGGAAGCTGTGACCCAGGTGATACCGAGATATTTGCTGAGTTTCAAATAAATGGGGTTTGGTGTGATAATCCTAATTCAGCATTCCCATGTGGTTCAGAAACCATTACAATTGATGAAGGCACAAAGCTGATAATAAGTGCAACTCCGAATAGCAATACTAATCCAGAAGTCTATCCATTAACTATCAAATTACCTAATGGAATATCAACTGGCGATAATTATACAATAGAAAGTGTAGATAGCCTAAATGATTCTGGAATTTATACGATTATTTCAGCTGAAGGTTGTTCAAAAACCTTAGAAGTTATTATAAATGAAATAGACTGCGCTACCTACCCCTTGCAATCTGAATACCAGATAAATGGAGGCACATATGTTCCTGGCCAATCATCTGTTGATGTAAATGTGGGTGACCGTCTTATATTAAGCGTAACACCTAATAATGTTCCATTTAGTATAGTATCCAACTCCACCAACAACAATAATAAAGTTAACGGCACTGCAGACTTGGTTATAGAGTCTATAGATTTAAATGATGCGGGAACCTATATTTTTACTACTTCTAGTGGTTGTTCAACAGAACTAACCGTTAATGTTGGTGATCCGGATTGCACCTCCTTGGATTTAGAAACACAATATCAAATTAACAGTTTTGGTCCATACATATCTGGTGCCACTCAGGTTACCTTAGATGAAGGCAATAATATTACCTTGAGTATTCTGCCGGACCAAATACCATTTAGTATTAATAGCACATCAGTTAATGGAAATCAAAAAGATTTTAATACTTCTGACCTAGATTTATCCAACGTTACAACTAATGATGCTGGTCTGTACACGTTTACCACTGGTGCAGGTTGTGTAGTAGAACTCGAAGTTATAGTAAATACTGTAGATTGCACAGCCCTTGATTTACAAACCGAATACGAAATTAATGATTCGGGAAATTTCGTGGTTGGAGAAAACGAAGTTAGAACCGCAATAGGTGATGATATTTTATTAAGTGTTTTTCCTAACCAAAATAATGGTACAGATATTTCATTTGAAGTAAGAAATCCTGGAGGTATAATTGTAAAACCTTTAAACCCAGGTGACTTTATTCTTGGTGATATACAAGAATCTGATGAAGGAATCTATACCATGACAAGCAGTAGTGGCTGTGAAATAACTATAATTGTTCTAGTTGGCTTAAATGATAGTCCTGCCGCAAATATTATTGCTACCCCACTATCTGGCACTGCTCCTTTAGAAGTTAATTTTGATGCATCAGGAACAACAGACGATGGGCTTATTGCATCGTATAGTTGGGACTTTGGTGACGGAAATACAGCAACAGGTGAAACAGCCACCAATACGTTCACCAATGAAGGTATTTTTACGGTCACCTTGACCGTAGAAGATACTGAAGGTGCACAAAATTCTACCACCGTTGAAATTAATGTAAGTGCGGCAAATGAAGCTCCTGTTGCTGATGCCACAGCAACTCCTCTAAATGGTCAAGCCCCTTTAGAAGTAAGTTTTAGTGCAGCCAATTCAACTGATGACAATGGAATCGTTAGTTACGCTTGGGATTTTGGTGATGGAATCGGTACTTCTACTGAAGAAAATCCGGTGTATACGTATGCAACTGATGGCATATTTACTGCCATACTTACAGTTACTGATGCTGAAGGCCTAGAAGACACTGCAAATATAGAAATTACTGTTACCCCTGCTAATGAAGCTCCAATAGCGGTTGCAGAAGCAACACCAGTATCTGGTATTGTGCCTTTAGAAGTTAATTTCAATGCTGCAAATTCAACTGATGATGCTGGTATAGTATCGTATGCTTGGGACTTCGGTGATGGTTCATCGGTAGTTACTATAGAAAACCCAACACATACCTACACTGCTTCTGGTAATTTTACAGCTACCTTAACGGTAACAGATGCTCAAGGTTTAGAAAATAGTGATACTGTTGCTATTACTGTAGAAACACCAGATAATCAAGCACCTACTGCTGTAGTTGATGCCACACCAACAACGGGTACTACACCTTTAGAAGTGGTATTTAGTTCAGATGGTTCAACCGATGATAAAAGTATTGTTTCTTTTGCCTGGGATTTTGGTGATGGTACCGGAAATTCCACTGAAGAAAATCCAACATACACCTATACCACATCAGGTGATTTTACAGCTACCTTAACAGTAACTGATGCCGAAGGACTTCAAAATACAGCATCTATTTTAATTACAGTAGATGCACCAAATGAAGCTCCAGTTGCAGATGCTTCTGCAACACCACTATCAGGTAATGCGCCTTTAGAAGTAAGCTTTAGTTCAGATGGTTCTACAGATGATACAGCCATTGTTTCCTACACTTGGGACTTTGGTGATGGCTCAGGAACCTCAACCGAAGAAAACCCAACCTATACCTATACTACAATAGGTAATTACACGGCTACCTTAACCGTAACAGACGCAGAAGGTTTAGAAGACACCGCAACAGTTGAAATCTCAGTTACAGAAAATACTGGAGGCAATCAAGCACCTTCGGCAATTGCTTCTGCAACACCACTAACAGGTAATGCTCCTTTAGAAGTAAGCTTTAGTTCAGATGGCTCATCAGATGATACAGCCATTGTTTCCTACACTTGGGACTTTGGTGATGGCTCAGGAACTTCAACCGAAGAAAATCCAACCTATACCTATACAACAATAGGGAATTACACGGCTACCTTAACCGTAACAGACGCAGAAGGTTTAGCAGATACCGCAACAGTTGAAATCTCAGTTACAGAAAATACTGGAGGTAATCAAGCACCTTCGGCAATTGCTTCTGCAACACCACTAACAGGTAATGCTCCTTTAGAAGTAAGCTTTAGTTCCGATGGTTCTACAGATGATACGGCCATTGTTTCTTACACTTGGGACTTTGGTGATGGCTCAGGAACCTCAACGGAGGAAAACCCAGCCTATACTTATACAACAGTTGGCGTATTCACCGCCACCCTTACAGTTACCGATGCCGAAGGATTAGAAGATTCCGCAACGGTAACCATTACTGTTGAGCAAGAAACAATGAATCAAGCACCAGAAGCAGTGGCTACGGCTACACCAATCTCTGGAGAAGCTCCTTTAGAGGTAGCATTTAGTTCTGTAGGTTCTTCTGATGACGATGCAATTGCTAGTTATAGCTGGGATTTTGGAACTGGAGACACTTCAAATGACGAAAATCCAATTTATGTATTCCAAAACGAAGGGGAATATACCGTTACCCTAACAGTAACAGATACAGAAGGGTTAACAAACACGGCTGAGTTAGAGATTATCGTAATTGAAAATGACCCAACGGCTATTGAACAAAATGTGACCATTGCACCAAACCCTGCGACTACTACAGCAAATATTTTTGTAGAAAATCCTGAAGGTATTTTAACCACCAAAATTGGTTTGTATGACGCAGCTGGTAAATTAATCTACACTTTTGTTCCGAGTGATGTTTACAATAATGCAACAGATTCTTACGAGTTACCCATAACAATTTTAACCAATGGCTTATACATGGTTAAAATTGAATTTAATCAAGGTGACCCAGAATCGATTAAACTGTTAGTAAGAAAATAGATTAACTTACTGGCAAACTAAAAAGGCTGTTCCAATATCTACTAGATATAAGAACAGCCTTTTTTTTAGTAGTTTACCGAAATTCAGAACCCTATTTTTGGTGATTACATTATTTTTGTGTTATCAAGACCCCTAAATACTACCTAAACCTAGAATGCTATGAAAATAAAGGTGCTTCTTACTTTTGCCTTTTTTTGTTTTCTATCCTCAACCACTATTCTTGCCCAAGATTCTGACGGGGACGGCGTTGATGATATTGTAGATATAGACGATGACAATGATGGTATCGTAGATGGCTTAGAATGTGAAGTACCAGTAGCTAACTTTAGTTTTGAAACACCCGCTTTTTACGCCGCTGCTGATAATTGGATTCCTACCACGGGTAATTCGGGATGGGGAACGCATAATGTAGATGCCAATAATTATTTAGCGACCGGTGGAGTTCCTGATGGAGTACAATTTTTATTTTTAACTTCCAATTCAACAACTGTACCCTCTTCAGTTGTATTGAACACATTTTCTAAAACTTTTGAAATAGGAACTTACACGTTAACGGTGTCAGTAGGAGACGGAATTGCTGATAGACCCGCAGATAATGATGGCCAATCAATAATAGAAATTGGATATGGTACTGATGCCTTAAATTTTACCCCATTGGCGCAAACAGTTATAGATGGAAACACCACTATACCAGGTACTTGGACAGATTTTAATGTGTCTTACAATGTGGCCGCAGGCGATGCTGCTCTTGGTTCAGGAGTTTTAGTTAGAATTTCACATACGGGAACTAGTGCCCCCTTAACCGGTAATTTAGCAAATTCTGGAAGAGGTCATTACGACAATATCAGAATCACAAAAGATACCGATAGTGATGGCCTTCCTGATTGTATTGATCCAGATTCTGATAATGATGGTTGCCCAGATGTTGATGAAGCTGGGTTTACCAATTCTGGCACAGATACATTAAGCGGTGTAGGATTTGATGCTAACGGTCAAGTAACCGGAAACGCAGATGGTTATACCATAACGAGCGGGTATGTTACGGATTTTATCAATCATTGCATAGATAATGAAGATTATGATAACGATGGCATTGCCAATGTTCAAGATATTGATGATGATAATGATGGTATTTACGATAGTTTAGAATGTGATATTCCCATAACAGAGTCAAATTTTGAAAACTCCGTCAATCTATTAGCTGGATGGGACCCTGGCATATCTACTGGTGTGCGGGGTATAGAAACTATTTTTGACGGAACTAATTATAACAATTCGCCTCAAGGTGCTGGATATCTATTTCTAAATGGCGATATACAAATAACACAAATAACACCAGGTGCTGCGTTTGAACCAGCAGACTATATAGTAAGTCTTCTTGTTGGTGACGGATTAGTTTATGATAATTTATTCCGTAATGATGGTCAATCAATAATTGAAATAGGATTTGATAATGGTACTGGTTTTCAACAGCTTGCTAATAATGGGTCTTTAACCATAGAACCTTATGATACTCCTAACGGTTCATGGACCAAATTTACCTTTACAGCAACTGTTAACGCTGGTGACCCATCCCTTGGTTTTGGCATTTTAATGCGTATAACGCATAGTAGTAATGCAGCACTGTTGCAATCACAAGGAAATTATGACCAAATACGAGTAACAAAAGATAGCAATAGGGATGGCATACCAGACTGTTTCTCTTTAGATTTTGATGGTGATGGTTGTCCAGATGTTGAAGAAGCTGGTTATACAAATTCTGGTTCAGATACATTATCAGGTAGTGGTATTGACCCAATTACCGGAGAAGTAATTGGAAATACGGATGGGTATACTGGAACCACCCAGGCAGTATTAAGCAATACAATTAATTCTTGTACAGTTGATTTAGATTTTGATAATGATAGCTATAATGATGATACTGATTTAGATGACGATAATGATGGTATTTTAGATATTTATGAATGTGAAATTCCTATTGCTAATTTTGGATTTGAGAATGATGATTTACCCACTAATCCAGTTGCTGATTGGCGTTACACGCCTGGAACTAACTCTGATACTTATGGAATTGAAAACCCAGCTGCGATTGATGGTTCAAATTATAATGCCGCATCAGAAGGAAATACGTATTTATTATTAAATGGAGATGGGTCATTAACCTTAAACACTGTTTATGCTACTTATGAAGTTGGGCATTATGATTTATCTATAAGAGTTGGTGATGGTTTGGATTTTGGAAATCCCTACAGAAATGATGGTAGAAGCATTATTGAATTAGGGTATCATGATGGGGATTACAATAATTTTCAACCAATTACCAACGGAGTACTTACAATTGAAAATTTTGAAACAACACCTGGACTCTGGTCTGAGTTTAGTATTAATGGAGAAGTTGCAACAGGAGATGCTGCACTCGGTCAAGCAATTTCAATTAGAATTACTCATGAGGGTAATGTTGCAGCTAACCAACTTCAAGGAAATTATGATTGGATTGTAATTACCAAAGATTCTGATGGTGATGGTGATGCTGACTGTGTTGATAGAGATTCAGATAATGATGGCTGTTCCGACACTATTGAAAGTCGTCATTTAGAAAATGGCTTTGGCATTTTAGATGGAACAGGAGTTAATACAGACGGCACAGTCATAGGTTTCGCAACGGGTTATTTAGGTAATGATAATGCAGTTTTAGATGCTAATATAAATCAATGTAATGTAATCGATACTGATACAGATGGGATTGAAGATGGTAACTACTTTTATCTAGATGCAGGTAACATTCTTCAGTTTGATATTGATTTAGATAATGATAATGATGGAATATCTGATGATGATGAGGGTTGCAATTTAACTGATGGCCCCGATAGAGGATTTTACAATTTCGAATTTCCTGGTAACGACTTTGCAACAAGTGGCTTCACAGTACCCAATACATCATATGCAGATTTTTGGAATGCTCCTTTAGGTGTTGGTGGTGGTGTACACATGGTCTCCGCAGAAACCTATGGTGCTTTTGATGTAAACTTTGATAGAGATGGTACGCGTTTAATAGACCTTCCAGAACCAAATCAAGATAACGATAGTTATTTATATTTAAATGAAACTACCTCAATTACTCAAAATACCTCTGCTATTGTCATTGACGAAGGTTCATACCTTATTACAATTGCTATTGGAGATGAATTAGATGTAGAAAACAGATTTAGAAATGACAATTTAAGTGTTATAGAAGCAGGTTATGACAACGGTGGTGGATTTACCGCTCTAGGCAATTTAACTGTTCAGGGGCACGAAACTCCTAATGGTACTTGGAAAGATTTTTCGTTTACCGCTACATCTACACCTGCCTCAGTGGGCGAAGATTTATTAATTCGTATAAGTCATACAAACAATTCTGCCTTAAATCAGAGCCGAGGTAGTTATGACCATATTAGAATAAAACTAGATTCAGATGCAGATGGTATTCCCGATTGTGAAGATTTAGACTCAGATAATGATGGTTGTCTAGATGTTACCGAAGCTGGCTTTGATCAAGACTTAGATGGCATATTTGATGGTGGAGTTACTGTAAATGCAAATGGTGAAATCAATGGACATTCTTATGTAGTTGACCCAATTAACTTGCAAAATACAAGAACTTTTTCAACACCTGCTATTATCAATAATCCATTAGTAAATCAAACTGCTTGTGAAGGAGACAATGCAGCCTTTTTTATTGATGCGTCAAGAGCGGGAACCAACCCAACCATAGCGTATGAATGGACAATTAGTACTGATGGTGGCACAACGTTTACTCCTATTACTGAAACATCCAACACCTTAACCCTTACTGGAGTTGTTGCTACAGATGATGGCAACATTTACAGAGTCCGTGTAATGGGTGATGATAATTTATGTTATGAAGAATCGCAAGCAACACTTACCATAACTCCAGGCCCTACTACACCTTCGGTAACCCCAGTAATCGCAGCAATTTGTGAAGGTGCCAATGCAGAATTTACCATTACAGGTGATGCTGGAGCAACTATTGAATACACTATTAATGGGGGTGCTATACAAACCGCAACTTTAGATGGTTCAGGTTCATTTACTGTTACTGAAAATGCGGTTACGGTAGATACTGTAATTGAATTGACCTCTATTAATAATGGTAGTTGTACGCTAGCCTTAGCTCCTACTCTTACTGAAACGGTAACGGTAAGTGCAATTCCTTCCATTACCAACGCACCAACTACCTGTTCTGCAGATTTAAGTACCTACGATGTAGATATTTCAGTTAGTGCTGGAACCCTTGCTAACCCTAGTGCTGGCACATTAGTTGGTAACGTAGTTAGTGGTATACCAGCTGGGACAGATATTACTATAGAAGTAAATAATAATGGCTGTTTCGTAGTTCTTCCAATCACAGCACCAAATTGTAGTTGCCCAACGGTAAATCAACCCATTAATCCAGTGAATGCTGGATCATGCGAGGGTACACCCAACAATCCAATAAGTGTAGAATTGGACCCCTTGGGAGCGGGTGATACTATTAATTGGTATGATGCACCAACTGGAGGTACTTTATTGGGCACAGGACTTTCATTTACTTCTACAGAGACATTACCTGGCATTTACACCTATTATGCCGAGGCGGAAGAAGCAGTTTCAGGTTGTGTTAGCAGCACAAGAGTACAAGTAGTGTACTCGATAAATTCAAATGTTATAGCAGATGTAATAGCCTCTCCTATTGAAGAATGTGATGCGTATATTTTACCACCATTAAGTGCGGGCAATAACTATTTCACAGGTCCTGGAGCAACAGGATTATTACTGAATGCCGGGGATGCTATTACAACATCTCAAACCATATACATATATGCAGAATCTGGCACAACACCTAATTGTACTGATGAATCTAGTTTCGATGTTACCATTTATCAATCCCCAACATTACAATTTCAATCTTTAATTTGTTCTGCAGATTTAGCAACCTATACAGTCACTTTACAACCTTATACGGGTACAATATCTTCAGTAACAGCAGGTACAATTGTTGATAATCTAACAGTCACAAATATCCCTGCTGGAACTGGCATTGAGATTTTTGTAGAAAATGGAATATGCACACCTTCCATTTTTGTTCAAGCACCTAACTGTACTTGTCCTGTTTTAGATGCTCCCGTTAACCCGCAAAACGGTTCCAATTGTGAAGGGGAACCTACCGCAACTATTGCTGTAGATATACCCACCACTGGTGACAGTATTGATTGGTATGATGCACCAACTGGCGGAAATCTTCTTGTAACCGGTGCTTCTTCATTTACACCTACAGAAACCTTACCCGGCACTTATACCTATTATGCAGAAACTGTAGAAAGTATTTCTGGTTGCACAAGTGATACGCGGACCGAAGTTACCTTAACTATTGCCACACAGCCAACAGCTGACGTTTTTGCTGACCAATTGGTTTGTGAGCGTTACACACTACCAAATTTAAGCGCCAACAATACGTTTAGAACAGAAACTAATGGTAATGGTACACAATTAAATCCTGGTGATGTGATTACAACTTCGCAGACTATTTACGTATATGCAGCAAACGCGGTAAATGCTAATTGTTTTGATGAATCTAGTTTTCAGGTAACAGTTACCCCTAGTTCGGAAGCACCAATAAACCCAACAAACGGTTTTAATTGTGAAGGGCAGCCTACAGCTGCACTCTCCGTAGAATTTCCACCATCCAATGGAGATACCATTAATTGGTATGATGCAGAAGTTGGTGGAAACCTTGTAGCTACAGGAACTGCCTTCATTCCAACTGATAATTTGGCAGGTACTTACACGTACTACGCTGAAAATAGTGATTCTACTAACCCTAGCTGTGTAAGTTCGAGAACTGCAGTATCCCTCACCATAACAGCGACTCCGATAGTAGACTCGAGCAATGATATAGAAGCTTGTGAATTTTATGAGTTGCCAAATCTTAGTGCTAACAACCGGTATTTCTCTGGCCCTAATGGTACCGGAACACAACTATTTGCTGGAGAACAATTGATTGCTGATCAATTAATTTACATAAGAGCAGAAAGTTCTCAAAACCCAGATTGTAGTGCAGAGTCAAGTTTTAGTGTTGTTATTTTAAATGAACCCATACTAATGTTCCCTGAAATACTTCCACTATGTGCAGATGATTTAGGAACTGTTGACGCCATAGAATTGGGAATGGATTTAGGACC
Source organism: Croceivirga lutea (assembly GCF_014235875.1). Lineage (GTDB taxonomy): Bacteria > Bacteroidota > Bacteroidia > Flavobacteriales > Flavobacteriaceae > Croceivirga > Croceivirga lutea. Next base: position 47,367 of record NZ_JACJUK010000008.1, read on the forward strand.
AGGATACCGCTACGACTGGACACCAAATAATGATCAAAATGGCGATGGTGTAGAAGAAGCTGTATTTGTGGTTACGCAACCAGGAACCTATAGTTTGCGAGTTTACCAAGTTGGAACTAATGGTGAATGCGGAGGTACCGTTACTTATACAACTGAAGTGGTAGAAACCCTACGCCCATTAACCGTAGCTGTTGATGTTACCGCAGAAGGTTATGAACTAAATGCGAATAATAGAGTTCGCGTTATTGTCAACGACGATAATTTGTTGTATGACCAATTTGAATATAGCTTAGATGATCCTGATGGTCCTTTCCAACTACAAAACTATTTTGAAAATGTAGTAGGTGGTTTACATCGTGTATATGTAAGAGGATTACAAGATTGTGGCGGTACAATTTCGAGTGATGTATTTTTGATTGTAAATCATCCTACCTATTTTACTCCTAACGGTGATGGTATAAATGATACTTGGAATATTTTGGGCACTGAAAATCCAAATATTACCGATAATGTAGTAATACAAATATTTGACCGTCATGGAAAATTAATGGACCAAATAAGTCCGTTTGGTGAAGGTTGGGATGGTACTTATAACGGTACTCCCATGCCAGCATCAGACTATTGGTTTACCGTAAGCTACACTGATTTATTATCTGGTGAAAATGTAGAATTTAATGGGCACTTTAGCTTAAAGCGTTAATTCATTAAAACCTTACGATACGAACTTTATAAGTAGTCTTGACTATTTCTAAGACGGGTTAATAAAAATCAGGAATAAAGTTATCTTCATATGTTGAAGATTTCACACTTTTTGTCATAAAATAAAGAATGTGATTGAAATTCCATGCTGCAATTATTTGATCACGTCGAATAAATAATTTGTCTCTTTCCAATGTTTTACCAAAAGTCATATGGCTACCCCTAACAGCGGTTGAACAAGATTCGTAACCCATTTCAAAAACAGCTTCAAATGCTTCCTTAGAAAAACATTCAAATTTCCCATAAGGGAAAGCAAAATGTTTAATTTCTCCGCAATGAGTTTCTAAAATATCTTTACTTTCTTTTAAATCTTTTTTAAAATTTGGGATAGACATTTTAGAGACCATATCATGAAACAGGGTATGTGAGCCAATTTCATGTCCCTCATCAATCAAATCATTACAATCTTTCCAAGTCATAAATTCAATTGGAGGCATTTCAAGTTTTACCTTACAAAACTCTTTAATCATATCATAATCGGTTAAACCAATGCTGTGTGGATTTACAAAAAAACAACAAGATGCTCCATACTTGGTTAAGATTTCACCAGCATCTAAATTATTTTTAAATCCATCATCTGAGCTCCAAGTTATATAAGGCTTATCAACGGTATTGTTGGTAAGACGATGTATTGCTTCACTGTGAGATATAAAGGTGTGTGTCTTAGATAAGGTTGCAACTAATCTTTCAAAATTTAATTTTTCATCCTCAAAGACATGATGAAAGTATAAAAAATGAATCCTAGGCTGTATTAAATACGTATCCCTAACAAGGCTATTTGCAATGGAGAGTGTATCTAATGCGATGTTTCTGAGATAAAATCGAAAATTTTTACCCCAATACTTTTGAACCTCATTAAAAGTAGTACAATACTTCATCTAAACTTTTATAAGAGTAAACGTTTGTTTTTGGGTTCTATTTTCTTTCAAAAAAATTTCACTTAAAAACGATTCCAGGACTAAATATGTGCTAAAATGTTAAAAAAACAAACCGTTTATCGATTTTTTAGGTCATTCGAAAACCATTCGTAGATCCTTGAGCGTAAACGAATTGTTAAAAAATGCATTTCATCGAAAAAATAAATTATTTCATCGACCATTTAAAATTAATTAGCAAATTCGTAAACCAAATCAGGCAGCCAATTAATTGTAAAGGTCCAAATTAAAATCCTACTTTGTTATGAAACCCCACATTAAAAGAATTTATCCTGTGTTTCTCATTTTACTATTTGCGCTGTTTACTTCCAATTGCGCTAAAGATTCCGATTTATATTTTGAATTAGCTAAATATGAAGAACCTGTACCAGAAGAGGAAAATGCTGAAGAAACAGAAGAAGACGAAACTGCTGCAGAAGAAAACTATGAAGAACCAGAAGAAACAACAGAAGAAACAACAAGTACTATTGCGAACCATCCGGTTGACGGTGCCTATTATGTGACCGTAGATGGTTCTTCTGATAATGACGGTAAATCAGAGTTTAGTTCTTGGAGCTTATCTCACGCTGTCTCCAATGCAAAAGCTGGAGATGTGGTTTATGTAAAAGCAGGTAGTTACGATAACCTACGTTTAACATTTTCTAATTCTGGAACTGCTGATAATCCAATACGGTTTATGGGTTACAAATCTACCCCAGGTGATATTGATGCCGCTATCCAAAATCTGAAAAGTTCGGAGACTAGAGGTAGAAGAGGTACAACAGTCTTAGCCAACGGTGAAGAATTTAATTACAAAAGTAATCCTTCTCCAAACGAAATGCCTTTTATTAATAAACCTTACGTTAGAGATGAAACAGCTTTGACAGTTGATGGAGATTTTATAGAAATTGAAAATTTTATCATAAGTGGATATTCAACGGCTATATTGGTAAATGATAGTAGCGAATCTTCAAAAATTTGGAATTGTATATTTCATGAACAAGGGAATTTAGATGTTGGTATTAGAGATACTTCGCATCCTGATCGGTATAAAGGAACAGGATTGTTTAATCGAGGCGCAACAAATCTGAACGTTCAATTCTGTAGTTTTTTAAATGTTGAGCAAAATGCACTGGAATTTGATGGAGCAAATTCAGGTACCATGTCCAATAATGTAGTGTATTCATACAATACTATAAATGGAACAGATTATATGTTTCTCATTACTCGAAAACAAAGTACTTATTCATCCAATTTAGTATTTGAATTTAATCTTTGTGAAAGAGAGTCAGGTGTTTCTCATGGTGGTCATGGATTTGTGATAAAAAATGGTGGCTTTTCTAACACAATTAGAAATTTTGAAGTTATAAATACTAGTGTTGAGTTAAATTTCGCTAATGTCTATGACAATGTTATAGAAAATGGGACAGTACAAGGTAAATATTATGAGGAAGGAGACCCATTATCATCATTGTACTTTGGAAATGGGGCACACCACAATACTTTTAGAAATATAATTGTAGACGGTACATGGGGTGCAATAGCATGTTCCTCATATGCCGATGGAGCATCAAATGATAGTTCCATCAATACAAATTATCCAGGTAATGATAATGTATTCATTAATATCGTTGGAAAAAACTCACAATATGCTTTTATAATGAGTGAATTTGGAGCTTCTGGAAGCAGTGCTGCCCTTAACAATAGTTTCGTTAACTGTACTTTTTACAATGTTGAATATGGTATAAGAGCCAATAGACCTAATGATGGAAACTATTTTATAAATTCTAGCTTTAATACTACGCGAGGATTTGTTGTAGAATCTAATGGGTTTAATCTAAACAACAATACTGTTTTTGAAAATTGTCATTTTGATGGTTCCGTTTCATTGAACACAATTTCCAAATATAATTCTATTAATAATATTGAAGGCTCCCCATTATTTGTAAGTCCAGAATCCATTGTTTCAAATAATTTTAATGTTAGCGGATTAGAGCTACTTCCGGTAAGTCCATTAATTAATGCAGGTATAGATCCAATAAAATTAACAGACAAGGCTTCAAAAGATTTTAACGGTAAAACAAGAACTAATTACAATATTGGTGCTTTTTAGAACATAAAAGAATACTTGAATATTAAAAGTCCTCAATTGAGGGCTTTTTTTTATGCTTGCAAAATTTTTCTTAAAAGCATTCGTTTAATAAGCGAGAAAAGTAAACCTATTAATTACAACTACACATGAAAAAAGTCGCGTTGATTACCGGAGTTACCGGTCAAGACGGAGCTTACCTTAGTGAATTCCTATTAAAAAAAGGGTACGAAGTACACGGATTAAAAAGACGTTCATCCCTTTTTAACACCGATAGAATAGACCATTTGTATCAAGACCCACATGAGCAAAATAGAAACTTTATTTTGCATTATGGAGACATGACAGATAGTACAAATCTTATTCGTCTAATTCAAGAAATACAGCCAGATGAAATCTACAATCTGGCAGCGATGAGTCATGTTCATGTTTCTTTTGAAACTCCTGAATACACGGGTAATGCTGACGGTTTAGGAACCTTAAGAATATTAGATGCTGTTCGATTATTAGGTTTAGGTGAAAAGACAAGAATTTACCAAGCTTCTACTTCAGAATTGTATGGTAAGGTACAAGAAGTGCCTCAAAGTGAGACAACACCCTTTTATCCTAGAAGTCCGTATGCTGTAGCTAAAATGTACGCCTATTGGATTACGGTAAATTATCGTGAAGCTTATAATATGTATGCCTGTAATGGTATTTTATTCAATCACGAATCACCTATTAGAGGAGAAACTTTTGTAACTAGAAAAATTACGCGTGCCACCTCTAGAATTGCTTTAGGACTACAAGATAAATTTTTCTTGGGAAATTTAGACGCACAACGTGACTGGGGCCATGCCAAAGATTATGTTCGCATGATGTGGATGATTCTTCAAGCAGATGAGGCTGAAGACTGGGTAATTGCAACTGGTAAAACTACCCCAGTAAGAGACTTTGTTCGAATGTGTTTTGAACAGGTAGGCATAGAATTAGAATTTAAAGGTTCTGGTGTTGACGAAAAGGCATATGTAAAAGCATGTAACAACCCAGAATACCAGTTAGAGATAGGCAAAGAAGTACTTGCTGTTGATCCTAAGTATTTTAGACCTACAGAAGTAGACTTGTTAATTGGAGACCCTACAAAGGCAAAAACCAAACTTGGTTGGGTTCCAGAATATGATTTACAAGGTTTAATTGAAGATATGATGCAAAGTGACTTAACTTTGATGAAAAAAGAATCTTACCTAAGAGAGGGTGGATACCGAATTCTAAATTACTTTGAATAATACATGGAGTTTCATTCCAAAATATACGTTGCCGGTCACCGTGGGTTGGTCGGCAGCGCTTTAGTTAAAGCCCTTCAACAAAAAGGGTATACCAACATTATATACAGAACCCATGCAGAGTTAGATTTGACAGATAAAATTGCTGTGGAATCTTTTTTTAAGGCTGAAAAGCCCGACTATGTTTTTTTAGCAGCTGCCAAAGTAGGCGGTATTGTAGCCAACAATACTTACCGTGCAGAGTTTATTTATGATAATTTAATGATTCAAAATAATGTGGTTCATCAGAGTTATCAGCATGGGGTAAAAAAATTATTGTTTTTGGGAAGTACCTGCATCTATCCGAAAGCGTGCCCACAACCCATGAAAGAAGAGTATTTACTTACGGATGTGTTGGAGTATACCAACGAGCCTTATGCCATTGCAAAAATTGCGGGAATAAAGTTGTGCGAGAGCTATAATCTGCAATACGGCACCAATTACATTTCTGTAATGCCCACAAATCTATATGGCCCCAATGATAATTTTGACTTGGAAAAATCTCATGTACTACCCGCGTTAATACGCAAAATTCATTTAGGGAAAGCCCTAATGGAGAAGGATTGGAGGACCATTGATAAAGACTTAGATAAACTTCCAATAGAAGGAGTGAATGCTAAACATTCAGAACATGAAAAAGTTGCCATCCTTAATAAATATGGGATTATCCAAGATGCTAGCGGCAAAGTTAATGTTGAAATATGGGGCAGTGGAAAACCAATGCGTGAGTTCTTATGGTCAGAAGATATGGCTGATGCCTGTGTTTTTATAATGGAAAATAGAGATTTTAAAGACACTTATCCTTCGGATAAACAAGAGATTAGGAACACCCATATTAATATCGGAACCGGTATTGATATTAGCATAAAAGAATTAGCCTTACTCATTCAAAAGCAAATTGGTTTTAAGGGTTCCTTTGTGTTTAATACAAACAAACCTGACGGTACTATGAAAAAACTAACTGATGTTACTAAACTAAATGCATTAGGTTGGAAACACAAGGTTAACTTAGAAGATGGAATAGATTTCATTTACAAATGGTACTGCTCAAATTAGTATTTTCTCTAATTTAAGATGAATGTCTACAAAACTATTAAGCTATTTATGGAATTCAATTGAAAAATTTGGAATTCAAGTTGTTAGGTTTGTTATAGGAATAATTTTAGCAAGAATTTTAAGTCCAACAGATTATGGACTAATCGGTTTATTAATTGTATTTACTGCTTTAGCACAAATTTTTGTTGATAGTGGATTTAGTAGAGCATTAATGCAAAGGAATGATAAAGACATTTCAGATGTTAATACTTCATTTACTTTTAATATTTTCGTTTCTTTTTTTTTCTACACACTTCTTTTTTTATTCGCTCCACTAATAGCTGACTTTTATGATGAATCTATCTTAACAGATTTACTTAGGGTGTTAGCACTAACATTGATAATAAATTCGTTTTATGCAATACATAATACAATTTTAGCAATTGATTTAAACTTTAAAAAGATTGCAATTATAAATTTTTCTTCAATCCTTATAAGTGGTTTAATTGCAATTCTCCTCGCTTATAAAGGATTTGGTGTGTGGTCATTAGTATATCAATATATTATTAAATCAACCCTGAGTGTTATTCTTTTTTGGAGTACTAAATGTTGGAGCCCCAAACTATATTTTTCAAAATCTTCTTTTAAAAGACTTTATAAATTTGGTTACAATGTCACAATCTCGTCTTTATTAAATCAAATTGTTGACAAATTTTCATGGTTATTTATTGGAAAAACTTTTAGTACCGCAGATTTAGGTTATTACAATCGTGGAATCCAATTTCCAGATGCAGGTATTGGAACCGTGGGTAGTGTATTAGATAGTGTCCTCCTACCTAATTTGGCAAAAAACAAGAATCAATCAATGTTAATTTTGGAAGCCTCCAAAATATTGAAGTTTTTAACATTATTCACAATCCCATTAGCAGTAATTCTTGGTGTTCTTGGAGAACCGATTGTTTTATTATTATTAACTGAAAAATGGATAGCAGCTGTTCCAATTTTACAGATTTTTTGTGCGTGTAGATTAATTACAAATATATCTACGATTAATACTAATTTATTGTATGTTATTAACAAGGCTAATCTAGTACTTAGACAACAGTATATTAAAATATTAGTGAGAATAGTGTTTATTATTATTGCTTTAAAATATGGTATAATTTATGTTGCTCTTGCAGAATTAATCTCAGTGATAATTCACTTTTTCATTGGAAGTTATTTTCCTGGGAAAATTATGAAATTTGGAGCATTTAAACAGCTAAAAATTATATCTCCTTTTTTAATTCTTGGAATTTTTGAAACGGTTATTCTTTATTTTATTTCAAATTTTATTGAAGGAGATTTTTTAAAGATTCTTGTAATTTCCTTTTTGGGGATAACAATTCATGTCTTGATTATTTATACATTCTTTAAAGAAGAATATTTTACCTTAAAAAAAATTATCAGAAGAAAATGATGAATTCAAATACTATATATAATTTATCTCTATTAGCCAGGAAAATTTTTCAGTTTATAAAATTAGACTTAAATAAAAAACCTAATTTTTCAAGTGAAGGTCAAAATGCAAGCAATGAAATAAAAGCCAAAATTTTATCTAACGAGCCTGTATTAATAGCTAGGTTAGGTGCCACTGAATTCAAGTGTATATCAGGCTATATAAATCAAAAAAGAGGTGTTAGAAAATATGCGGATTTTATTCTAAATAAAACAGACACTCTAAAAATAGATAATTCGGTAATCGAACAAGCCAAATTATGGTCTGGTATTTTCCCTGGAAACACAAATACTATTAATAAATTCGTAGAAAAATCAATTGAAGATTTAAAGGAGGTAGATATTCTTGGTATATGGCTTAAAGAAAACTATCTATTAAGGCAAAATATTGAAAAAAAATATCAAATACCACTAAAAGATATTGAACCTTATTACCATCAAAATCCTTGGAGTAAAGCTCTTGAAAACAAAAAGGTTTTGATAATTCATCCATTTACAGAAACTATAAAAAATCAATATTTAAAAAGATCTTTATTATTTAAAAACCAAGATGTTCTACCAAATTTTGATTTAAAAGTAATTAAATCTGTACAATCCATAGCCGGTCAAGCTGTTGGATTTAAAGATTGGTTTTCTGCTCTAGATCACATGAAAAATCAGATGGATAATACAGATTACGATATAGCAATAATTGGATGCGGTGCGTATGGAATGTCTCTAGGAGCCCATGCAAAAAGAAAAGGAAAGCAAGCCATTCATTTAGGGGGTGCCACGCAAATTATGTTTGGCATAAAAGGTTCTCGTTGGGATAATCATCCTACTATATCAAAGTTTTACAATAATGAATGGGTTAGACCATCGGAAAGTGAAGCGCCGAGAAACAAAGAAGTTGTAGAAGAAGCTTGTTACTGGTAAAATTATTGAAATGAAGTTTTTAATAAACATCTACATTAAAATCATTGGATTAAAAAATCTTATATTAAACAAACTCTTGTTTTTAAGAAAAAACATTATTTACAATCAATTTCCAAGTATTAATGGCATTTTATTAATAACAGGTAATGGAGAATTGACTATTGGAGAAAATGTTAAGTTCAATTCTTCGAGAAGATCAAATCCTATTGGTGGTGATTCAAAACTAATTATAGATTTAGGTAAAAACGGTAGATTAAATATTGGTGACAATACAGGAATTTCAAATGCGGCTATAATAGCCCATGATAATATTCAAATTGGTTCTAACGTTAAGATAGGAGGAAGCGTCAAAATTTATGATACAGACTTTCATAGTCTAGACCCAGAAATCCGTAAAATAAGTTCTAAAGATATTCCAATGACAAAGATGATAACGATAGAAGACAATGTATTTATTGGAGCTCATTCTATAATTTTGAAAGGTACTTTTATCGGAGAGAATTCTATTGTAGGTGCGGGTTCAGTGGTAACTAAACGTATTCCACCCAATCAAATTTGGGGAGGTAATCCAGCAAAATTTATTAAAGAAATTGGAACGAATTAAGAAAATTATAGCTCTTATTTACAAAAGACTGCTAAAACTAAAACTTTCTAATAGTAAAAAAATAGAATTTGGACCTTATTCATCTTTTTCTAAGAATACTAAGTTTGGCGGTTACAACTTTTTATCTACCAAGTCTAAACTAATTAATAGTGAGATAGGCTTTGCCTCTTATTTGGGCATTGAGACAGAAATAAAAAACTGTAAAATTGGAAAATTTAGTTCAATTGGTCCATATGTCAAATGTATTTTAGGAAACCACCCAACTGACACTTTTGTTAGTACACATCCTAGTTTTTTTTCTACTCGAAAACAAAGTGGTTTTAGCTTTGTTAAAGAACAGTTATTCGAAGAATTTGCAAAACCTATTGAAAAAGGAAGCGGTTATACTATTGAAATTGGTAATGATGTTTGGATTGGAGCACGAGTTACCATTTTAGATGGAGTAAGAATTGGAGATGGAAGTATTATAGCCTCTGGGGCTTTAATAAATAAGAATATTCCTCCATATTCTATAGTTGGAGGTGTTCCTGCAAAAATAATCAAAATGCGTTTTGATGAAGAAACTATAAATTATTTATTAAAACTGAAATGGTGGGATAAGGATTATTCTTGGATTGAAAAAAACTCTTATTTGTTTTCCGATATTAAAAAATTGAAAAAAGCAATTACAAATGAATAATCCCCAAACTCCAATTGTTGTCGTCGCCTTCAATAGACCCAACTCTTTATCAAGACTTTTAACTTCTCTATCAAATGCCTATTATCCAAATAATGATATCCCTCTAATTATTAGTATTGATTTCTCCTCCAATAACAAGAGTGTTATTGATATTGCTGAAAATTTTAACTGGAATAATGGAGAAAAAATTGTCATTAGTCATCAAAAAAACCTTGGCCTTCGCAATCATATTCTTGCATGTGGAGACCTTTCAATAAAATATGGAAGTGTTTTAATCTTAGAAGACGATCTTTTTGTTTCTCCTAATTTTTATAATTACACCCAAGCTGCTCTTAAGTTTTCAGAGGACAAAACTTATTTGTCTGGTATTTCCTTGTATAATCACAAAATTAATGTACATACCGGAGAATATTTTTCGGCCTTAGAAGATGGTTTTGATAATTGGTATTTTCAATTTGCATCCTCTTGGGGGCAGGCTTGGAATAAAAAACAATGGACAGAATTTAAAAATTGGTACAACAATAACTTAGATTTAGTTCCTAGTAAAAATATTCCAACAAACGTAACTAATTGGTCTGATAAATCTTGGCTCAAATTTTTTATTGCATATCTCGTCGAAACAGATAAATATTTTTTCTATCCTAAAGTTTCTTTGAGTACTAATTTTAATGATCCTGGAACTCATGTAGCCTCTGACAGTACGGCATATCAGGTCGAATTATTTCATGGTAAAAAAACTCAATTTAATTTTTCTCATATTTCTGAATCAAAATCAAGATATGATTCATTTTTTGAAAACAACAAATTAGTTGAAATTGAGAATCTTAAAAATAAAAATATTGAAATTGATTTATATGGTTATAAAACAAGTTTAGATAAAGACTATTTATTATCTTCCAAAAGATTGAATTTTAAAATAATAAGTTCTTATTCAAGAAGTCTAAAACCAGTTGAAGCAAATATAATTTACAATATTCCAGGAAATGAATTATTCCTATATGACTTGAAAGTTAAAGAGACTAACGATTTTATAAATATTGATAGCGTAAAACTTCGAAGAATAATTTATTCAAGTAAAATAATCTCACATAACACTGCAACATTTCTATTTTACAAACTTTCTAAATCTCGATTTATGGAGCTTAGTAAACGAATTTTGAAATTAGGATAATGATTAAACAAAACGCATCATTTTTACTCTTAACGTTATTATATGCTGTAGATCCATTTAATATTGGATTTGTTTTTGGTTATTTACTTTTAGTTTTGATTATTCTCGATTTCAAAAATTCAAAAAAATATCTTGACAATTTTTCATTGTTATTATTAGTTTTTTCTGCGATTTATTCAGTGTTTTATGCATTTAACCCAGGTTTGGGTTCACAATTCATATTGATTTATTTATTAATACCAATCACGTTTTATATAGTAGGTAAAAGGCTTTATAATGACTCTTCGAAATCTATTCAAAAATTTAAAATTCTTTTTTTAATTGGTATTTTCCTATCAATCCCTAGTATAACTTCTGTTTGGATTGATATTTTTAAAGTTGGTTACGTTACATTAAACAGAAATGTCCCCAATATATGGACTAACCGAATTGAAAATGCTACCAATATGGCAGGACCAATGGTTATGAATATGGGAATTTTGGGTATCCTTTTGATTGGCTACAAAAAGATTTCCAAAAAATTTCTTTTGTTAGGAATGTTTGTTCTTTTCTTTTTATCACTAGCCTGTATTATTCGGCTAGGTAGCCGAACACATATTGCTCTAGCTTTATTTGCAATAGTGGTAGGAGTGTTATATCGCTTTAAAAAGCAGAATTTTAAACAAAACATTGGCATGTTTATTTTGCTTTTTATATTGATAAATTTAGGATTTAGCTATGTTAGTCTAAGCTCTGATTCAGATATCTTATCATCATATGCTGGTAGGATGGAAAGTAAAACCCACGGCGCAAATACGGCTGGTGGAAGAACAGAACGCTGGGTAAAATCTTTGGAATACATGTTTAAAGAACCATTAGGATGGGACTTAAACGAATTTGGCTTTGCCCATAACTTATGGTTTGACACTCTAAGGGTAGGAGGCTTATTGGCTTTTATTTTTTTATTAATTCTTACAATTAGAATACTGTCAAAAATGTACACTTTATATCAAATTGACAAAAAAATCAATATAGTAAGCGGACAGCTATTGATATATATAGTTTGCTTTCTCTTGTTATTTTTTGTTGAACCAATTTTAGAAGGGTACTTTACAACATTTACTATATTTTGTTTGATTCTTGGTTATATGAACAAACATCTTGAATTTTTAAAAAATAGTTCAAAAACTACACAAGAAAATACTGGAATTTAAGTTAACTATATAAATCATAATAGTTGAAAACATTAGCAGTTTTACTTACTTGTTTTAATAGAAAAGAAAAGACCCTTAGTGCGTTATCAAAGGTATACAAGGCCTCAGCAAAAGTTGAATCTGAGCTTACGATAAGTGTTTATTTAACAGATGACGGATCTACAGATGGCACTGCTGACGCTGTAAGAAAGACTTTTCCTAAAGTTATAATATTAAAAGGTACTGGAGATTTATTTTGGGCTGGAGGAATGAAAATGTCTTGGCGGGCTGCAAAAAAACAAAATTTTGATGCCTATCTTCTTTTAAATGATGACACAGATATTGTTGAAGAACTTTTTAAAGAATATTTAAAAGCTGATGAGTATTGTCAAACAACCTATACTACAGGTGGGGTTTATTTGGGAGCAACTCAGGATCCAGACACAAAAAAATTAACATACGGAGGCGCTAAGCTAACCAACAAATGGACGTTTAAATATAATTTATTAGAACCTAATAACTCTTATCAAAATTGTGAATTGGGTAATGCCAATATTATGTTTGTGTCTAATGAAGTTGTTGAACAAATTGGTATACTCTCAGAAGGGTATAAGCATGGTGTTGCCGATTATGATTATACACTGAAAGCAGTAAAAAAGAAAATTCCTGTTTTGTTAATGCCTACCTATTTGGGTTTTTGTAAAAATGATCATAGTAATATCTACGATAAATTCACCAACTCGAGTTTTAAACAACGCTTGGCGATATTAAAAAATCCTTTAGGTTTAGATTTTTCGTCTAACCTAAATCTAATGAAAAGACATTTTCCTTTACGAGTACCCATGGTTGTCTTTTCTTCTTTACTAAAATTAATCTTCCCCCAGTTATATATTAACCTATCAAAAAATCGTTAAACTTAATGTCTAATTTATCTAAAAAATATATTGGTACCTGGATTTATCTAGATACTCCTGAGGAAGAATCAAAATTTCCAAATAATAAAGGAAAATCATCAACACCAGAATTCCAAGCAGTATATTGGAGATGTGTTATTGTCTTTTTTGAATCGTCAATAAGATGCCATGGGGGTTTGAACGATGTGCAGCATATTTTATTTACAAATACAGCAAACTTACCAATCATAGATGGATTGGATTTAGATATTTACTTTAAAGACAACAATATTAAAGTTGTACAATTAGAGAATAAATATCCTTTACCTAAAAACTATTTTACCAGTTTTAGAAACCAATTTTTTGAGTTTTCTATTATTGATAAAATGGCCACCATTATGGATGATAATGACTGTTTTTTACTTCTAGATTCTGATTGTATTTTTTCAAAATCAATTTACAATCAATTTGATGTTTTAGAAACTACTCCTGCACAGACGCTTACCATGTCTTATGGAGACAATTATGTAATTCATGGTATAACAAGAATTCAAATGCAAAAGTTGTTCCATGAACTAGGATTAGCTATTAAAGAAGTACCGCTATATTGTGGTGGAGAGTTATTATTAACAACTGGTGCTTTTATAAAAGAAGTAGCAAAAGATTTCCCTAAAATGTTTGCCTTTTTATTAGATAAAAATGACAAAGGTCTTCCGAAATTTAATGAAGAGGCCCATGTTCTATCGTTTTACTACTATAAGCATGGCGCTTTGATAGGTAACATGAATAAAATGGCAAAACGTATGTGGACTAACCGTAACGTTTATAGAAATATTAAAAAGGGGGATGAAGAACTATACATTTGGCATATGCCAAATGAAAAACCTGTTGGCTTTGCAAATTCTTATAAATTCCTTGCCAAAGGAAATCGTTTTAACGATTTATCAGACGATGAGTATACAGAATTTATTAGAAAAACCTTTTTAAAAGCTAGTAATCATAAAATAGATATTCCAAGATATGCTAGAGCACAATTTAAAAAAATACTAGCCTCCTAAATGAGTAAACCAAAGGTTTTACATATTACCAACATTGCTTCGTTATATAGAAAAAGACAATGGCAACTTTTATTAGAGCACCCAAATTTGGATTACCATTTTTATTATGGTGACAACCCCTATCTTGGTATAAAGGCAATTGACACCTCTACCATTCCATTTACTAAATATTCAGAAAAACTCCACTTTATCAAAAACTGGTGGGTTAACAAGAAATATTTAATCTGGCAATCGAATGTTATTTTGAAATGTTTAACTACAAAAGCAAGTCTGGTAATTTTATTAGGTGAGTTTAATGTAATTTCAAATTGGTTGGCTACAATAATTTGTAGAATACGAAAAATTAACGTTGCACATAGAGGCCATGGTCTTTATGGTAATGAAAAAGGATTAAAACGTTTTCTGAGGTTAAATTACTACCGCTTAGCGTCAACTCAATTGGTGTATGAAAGAAGAGGAAAAAGAATTTTCATAGAAAATGGCTTTAAGCCAGACAAAATTCATGTAATTTTTAATTCTCTTGACTACGATAAGCAAAAAAAAGCGCGAACTCGATTAGCAAATCATACAAAACAAGAAAACTATACCTTTTTTTCTAATCCAAATTTACCCACCTTAATTTTCGTAGGTCGATTAACTGAAATTAAAAAACTTCACCTTCTTTTAGAGGCTAAAAGTAAATTAGATACGCAAAATTTTAAAACAAATTTACTCCTTGTAGGTGATGGTACAGAACGAACTTCATTAGAAAAGTTTGCAAAAGAGAATTTAATTGAGGGTACTTTTCACTTTTACGGAGCAAGTTACGATGATGAAGTAAATGAAAAACTTATTTCATGCGCTGATATTTGTATTTCTCCTGGCAATGTGGGTTTAACTGCAATTCATAGTTTAAGTTATGGCACTCCAGTAATCACACACGGTAATTTTTATAATCAAATGCCAGAAGTTGAGGCAATAACTGAAAATAAAACTGGACTATTTTTTGAAGAAAATAATTCTGAAAACCTGGCTCTTAAAATAAAGCAATGGTTGACAAGTGAAAATAGAGATAGAGAAGACTTGCGACAAGACTGTTTTGAAGTAATAGACCAATATTATAATCCATATTACCAAGTTAAGGTCTTAGAAAATTTAGCATTAAATAAACCTGCGCTTTTATAATGCCAAAATTAGTTCAAATCAATGTAGTAGCAAGTTTTGGTTCAACAGGAAAAATAGTTTCTAATATTGGACAAAAAGCTATTTCCAACGATTGGAAATCAATTATAGGTTATGGTCAAAAACAAAATAATTCCACATCTGATGCCTTATTAGTTGGTAGTAAGATTGACTTCTACAATCACATAATACAAACCCGACTATTCGACCGGCACGGACTAGCTTCTAAAAAAGCTACAAGAAATTTTATACATAGCCTTAAAAAAATTAATCCCGATATTATACACCTGCATAATATTCATGGATACTTTCTAAACTACCCTACCCTCTTCAACTATCTTTCAGAATTCAATAAGCCTATTGTTTGGACACTTCACGATTGTTGGGCGTTCACGGGACATTGTACGCATTATGAAAATATTGGCTGTTACAAATGGAAAACACAATGTGAAAAATGTCCACAATTAGAAACATATCCAGCTTCCTCATGGTTAGATAACTCTAAAAACAATTTTCAACTAAAGAAGAAGTACTTTACTATGCCTAAAAACATGCATATTATCACAGTTTCTAATTGGTTGAAAAAAGAAGTAAAGCAATCCTTTTTGTCCAATTATGAAATAGAGACCATATACAATGGTCTAGATACGCAATTGTTTAAACCAACAGAAAATAATGAGCTAAGAGTAAAGTTCAATCTATCAAATTCAAAAATAATCTTAGGTGTTGCAAGTGTATGGAGCAAAAACAAAGGACTTTTAGATTTTATTAATCTAAGTCATGAATTAAATGAAGACGAAAAAATTGTTTTAATTGGTTTGAACAAAACACAGATTCAGAATTTACCTTCAAATATTATTGGATTAGAACGTACTCAAAATGTTGATGAACTAATTAATTGGTATAGTACTGCTGACGTTTACGTCAATACTTCTGTTGAAGAATCTTTTGGATTCACAACTGTTGAGGCATTAGCATGCAATACCCCAGTAATTGTTTACAATTCCACTGCTAATCCAGAAATTATTAATGATGACGTTGGATTATGTATAGACAAAAACAACATACTACAATTAAGAGAAAGTATTAGTAAAATACTAAATACGCCTAAAGAAAGTTATAAAAGGGTATGTAGAAGTCATGTCTTGAGAAATTTTGACAATAAAGACAAAATCCAAGAATATATGAACCTTTATGAAAGTTTAATTTAATCCCAAAATTAAATACTTAACCTGTTAACTTAATAGTATTTATGCAACAATTAGACACCTATAGTTTTCCTAAAGAATTGTATGGAAAAAGTAAGTTATTTGTTCAATTATGGTGGGTTGTTCAAACTGTTTTTTGTAATCCATCACCACAATTTATGTATGGATGGAGAAGATTTTGGTGGAGGTTATTTGGTGCAAAAGTTGGTAAAAAAGTAATTATTAGACCCTCTGTTAAATGCACATATCCTTGGAAAGTCAAAATTGGTGACTATTCTTGGATTGGGGATCAAGTGGTATTATATTCAGTTGATAGTATTACCATAGAAAAAAATACAGTGGTAAGTCAAAAGTCATATTTATGCACCGCATCTCATGATTATAAATTATCTAATTTCCCAACTATAACATCTCCAATTTATATCAAAGAAGGTTGCTGGTTGGCATCAGATGTATATGTTGCACCTGGTGTTACCATTGGTCAAGAAACATTAGTCGGGGCACGTAGTTCTGTATTTTCATCATTACCAGACAAAAAAATTTGTGTAGGGTCACCTGCAAAACCAATTAAAGATAGAAGCTATTCTTAAAATTCTTTACTAATGCATAATCAACCACAAGTTACAATCGTAACGGGAACGTTTAATAGTGAAAAATATATTGCCGACTGTGTAACATCTATTTCAAATCAAGATTACCAGAACATAGAGCACATTATAATTGATGGTGCTTCTAAGGACAAAACAATTGAAACCATTAATAATACTAGAAATAAGGTTGTAAAAATTGTTTCTGAGCCCGATAATGGAATTTACGATGCAATGAATAAAGGTTTAAAATTGGCTAAGGGTGAAATACTTGGTATTTTAAATTCTGATGACTTCTATAATTCCGATGATGTTATTACGAAAGTCGTTAATGCATTTGTCGAAAATGATGTTGATTGTGTTTATGGTGACTTATATTATGTAGATGCCGAAAACACTGATAAAGTAGTTCGTAACTGGGTAACCGGACCATATTTTAACAATGGGTTTAGAAAAGGGTGGCATCCAGCTCATCCAAGTTTTTTTGTTAAAAGAAGTGTTTATGAAAAATATGGCTATTTCGATGAAGAATTATCACTCGCTGCTGATTTTGAACTAATGCTTCGTTTAATTGAAAAAGAAAAATTAAAAACCTATTATTTACCATTTCCTATGGTAAGAATGCGTTTGGGAGGAGCCACTAGTAAAAGCCTGAAAAATATAATAGAAGGTAATAAACAATGCATCAAAGCTTTCAAAAAAAATAATTTGAAGGTACCTTTTATGTACTCCGTTACAAGATTGAGTAAAAAACTCAAACAGCTGTTTTAATTTTTAGTATTCCCGTTTTTTTTTGGTTATTTTAACGATTATTTGAAAATCATAGCGAGAAATAATGATATAATCATTTCTATTGTATAATTTTCACCATATCAATAATTAACCAAATGATTATATTAGGTTTAAACACCCACCACGCCGATTCATCAGCAGCAATTTTTGTTGATGGAAAATTAATTGCTGCGACCGAGGAGGAACGATTTACCAGAATTAAACATTGGGCTGGTTTTCCAAAATTGGCAATAGAATTCTGTTTGCAAGAAGCAAATTTATCGCTAGATGATGTAGACTTTATTACAATCGGTAGAGATGCAAAGGCTAAGCTTAGTAAAAAAATCTTGTTTGCTTTAAAAGATTTAAAAACGGGTACCTCTCTAATTAAAAATAGAATTAAAAACAGAAAAGATATTTCTTCATTAGGAGAACAATTTAACGAAGCATTTGGTTGTTCCATTGAAATGATTGATAAAAAATTAGTTTATGTAGAACACCATAGAGCCCATTTGGGTTCAACCTTTTTTGCAAGTCCTTTTGAGGAGGCTGCAATTTTATCAATTGATGGTTCAGGAGATTTTACAACCTGTATGTTTGCCCATGGAAAGGGAAATAAGATTGAGGTTTTAGGTAGTATTGATTATCCCGTTTCTCTTGGTTTTGTTTATACCGCATTTACACATTATTTGGGTTTTCCACATTATGGTGATGAATATAAAGTCATGGGTTTGGCTCCTTATGGAAAACCAACACAGGTGGATAAAGTTCGAAAGCTAATCAAATTTAAACCTGATGGAAAATGGTCATGGGATCAATCTTATTTCGGAGAAGTAAAAGTAGTTTATAAAGACAATTGTCCAATTGTTGACTCGTTTTATACCGAAAAATTTGTAGAATTATTTGGACCTGCACGTAAAAAAGGTGATGAATTAACGCAGTTCCATAAAGACCTAGCAAAATCTGTACAAACTGTTACTGAGGAGGTTATATTTCATATGGCAGCTGATTTACAGAAAAAAACAGGTTCTAAAAACCTTTGTATTGCGGGTGGAGTGGCTCAAAACTCTGTAGCCAACGGTAAAATTCTTGCCAATACAGATTTTGATAGATTATATATTCCATCTGCTGGTCATGATGCGGGAATCTCAATGGGTTCTGCCCTATTCCATTTGCATCAAAATTTAGATAAGCCTAGAGAAGAAGCCATTGTTTCTGCAAGCACTGGTTCTAAATTTACTAATGACGAAATTGAATCCTTCTTAAAATCTAAAAATGTTAGTTACAAAAAGCTAACAGATGAAGAACTATATCCATATTTGGTAGAGAAATTAACTGAACCTGCTGTTGTAGGTTGGTTCCAAGGTAGAGCTGAGTTTGGCCCAAGAGCTCTTGGTAATCGTTCTATCATTGCTGACCCAAGAAATGAACAAGCTAAAGAGTTGCTAAATCTAAAAATTAAAAGAAGAGAAAGCTTTAGACCTTTTGCTCCTTCAATTTTAGAGGATTATGTAGAAGAGTTTTTTGAGTATACTGAAGAAGTTCCCTTTATGGAAAAAGTATATCCCATAAAACCAGAAAAACATAAGTTAATTCCGGCAGTAACCCATGTTGATGGCACAGGAAGACTTCAAAGTGTAAAGAAATCCACAAATCCTAGATACTACAAATTAATTGATGCGTTTAGAGAAAAGACTGGTGTTCCCATATTACTAAATACATCGTTTAACGAAAATGAACCCATTGTAAATACTCCTGCCGAAGCTTATGATTGTTTTGCAAGAACAAAAATGGATGTTTTAGTAATGGAAAATATAGTGGTAGAACGCTAGTAAACTTTCAATTAATTGGTTTTAAGCATTTAATATGCCTTCTTAAAATCTAAGTAGGACTAATCTGTCGTATATAATTGCGAAACGTTATGTAACTTTACGCCAGATTAAACACACCATGATTTTAAAACTTGGTTACCCCCACAGCCTAGTAATACTCATAATTTGCGCTTTTTTTTACTCAAGTATGAATGCGCAAATTAATTACGAAGAAGCTTTCCCAAATATTTCATTTAACTACCCGGTTGAAATTCAATCCTCAAATGATGGTAGTAATCGACTTTTTGTGGTTGAACAGCCTGGTGTAATCAAAGTTTTTCAAAACACCACTTCGGTGCAGTCCAACGAAGTTTCTACATTTTTAGATATCACTTCAAAAGTATCATTTTCAAGTGGACAAGAGATTGGCCTTTTAGGGTTAGCTTTTCATCCAAATTATGAAAATAATGGTCACGTCTATGTTTATTACACTGACCAACCTGGTAATTATAGAATGAATGTGGTTCGCTATACTGTGAGTTCGTCTAATGGCAATCAGTTAGACACTTCTACAGAGACATTAATTTTTAGCTTTACCAAAAATCAGGGAAATTCTAATCACAATGGTGGTAAAATTGCATTTGGCCCTGATGGTTATCTATATGCATCTATCGGAGATGGGGGCGGTGGTGGTGACCCCCAGGGTAACGCTCAAGATTTAAATAATGCGTTTGGGAGTATTCTAAGAATTGATGTTGATTTGGATGGGAATAATACAAGAGCTCCAAACGGTAATTATGAAATTCCATCTACAAACCCAAGAGTTGGAAATTCTGGATTAGATGAACTTTATGCTTGGGGTATTCGAAATACTTGGAAATTTTCTTTTGACAGTAATACGCTATGGGCAGCAGATGTAGGCCAAGCCGAAATTGAAGAGATTAACATAATCAATCGAGGTGGCAATTACGGATGGAATCGTTTTGAAGGCAATCAAGATTATCAGGGCTCAACTTCTTTGGTTACTTCCCCTGATACTAAGCCAATTTACACTTACAACCATAACCAAGGAGACCTTTCTATAACCGGCGGTTATGTTTACAGAGGTTCCATTTCTAATTCAGACATTCAGGGTAAATATGTTTACGGCGATTATTTATCTGGTCGTGTATGGGCCTTAGCTTACGACCCCATTACTGGCAGTACTTCTAATACATTTTTATTTAAAACTAATGGCGAATTCATTTCAAGTTTTGGATTAGATGAATCTGGTGAAATTTACTTCTCTGATTATGGAACTAATGCTAAACTTTACAAGATAACAGATGAAAGTGTAACCCAGCCCCAAACCGTAAATGTTAATGGAATTGGCAATTGGATTAATATGGGTGTACCTGGTGTAAATGGTATTGTGGAAGCCATCGCTAATGACGGTTCAGACAACTATTATATTGGAGGGGAGTTTACTTCGGCGTCTTCCATAGCTGCGAACAATGTTGCAAAATATTCAAAACAAAACGGATGGGAAAATCTTGGTGCCGGCACCAACGGTCCGGTATATACTGTGGCAGTAGATAGCAATGGTTTAGTATATATTGGAGGGAGCTTTACACAAGTTGACGGTGTTGCAGCCAACAATATTGCTGTCTATGATGGTACTTCTTGGTCTGCACTAGGAAGTGGAGCATCAGACAACGTTCAAGTAATTACCATTGATGAGAATAATAATGTTTATGCTGGTGGAAATTTTGAAACAATAGGTGGTATAAATGTAAGCTACGTAGCGTTATGGAATGGTACATGGAATGCTTTTACTGATACCAATTCAGGGATTAGTGGTACAAATAATGAAGTTCGTTCAATTGCCCTAGATACAAACGGAGATGTAATTATTGGAGGTAATTTTGATAGTGCTGGTGGTAATTCGGCTCCGAGAATCGCTAGATGGAACGGCACAAATTGGTCAACATTTGGTGAAGGAACCAGTGGATTTGTTCAAGCATTGGTACCCACAACAAATTACATTTATGCTGGTGGAAATTTTGTTGATGCCGGTGGTAATACTGTTAATAGAATTGCTAGATGGAACAGAAATTCGAATTCTTGGGAAACGCTTGGTTTTGGTTTGAGTGGCAATGTAAATACCATGACTCAGCAAGGTAACTACATTTATGTTGGTGGTGTATTTGAAACAGCCTCAGATGAGGAAAACATCAATAAAGTAATGAATTATATTTCTAGATTCAGTGATGCTAGTGGTTGGGAAGCTTTAGGACCAAACACAGATGTTGGCGTAGAAATTTTAGTTAAAGACTTTGTTTTTAATACACAAAATACAGAATTAGCGGTAGTTGGTAATTTTTCAAATGCAGGAAACATTACTGCTAGTAACGTAGCATTTTGGGGAGCTAACTCCAATTGTTCATCCGTTACAATTACACCAGAATATACTATCAATGGCACTTTAGAAACTGGCTCTGAAGCAATTACCGTTGCTGAAAATGCAAATTTAATTCTAGATTTAGTTCAGGATATTTACTTTACAATAGAACTTCCAAACGGTAATACAACTGTAGGCTCTTATAATTTAAGTGCAGTCACATTTAACGATGTGGGCACATATACTTTTACCTCCACAGAAGGTTGTACTACATCATTAGAAATTACCGTAGTTCAAGACCCTAATGGAGATGCAGATGGTGATGGAGTAATTAATGCAAACGACCAATGCGAAAATACACCAACAGGAGAATCTGTGGACACAAATGGTTGTGGAGAATCTCAAAAAGATGATGACAATGATGGGGTATTTAATAATCTTGATTTATGCCCAAATACACCTAGTGGTGAAAATGTGGATACTAATGGTTGTGGAGAGTCTCAAAAAGATGATGATAATGATGGTATATTTAACAATGTAGATATCTGTCCTAATACACCCTCAAATGAAACAGCTGATAGCCAAGGCTGTGGACCTTCTCAACAAGATATTGATAACGATGGAGTTTCAAATACAGATGACTTATGTAACGCTACTCCAGCAGGTGAAACCGTAGATGCAAACGGATGTTCAGAATCACAAAAAGATGATGATAACGATGGCATTGCTAATACAAATGATAATTGCCCAAATACTCCTACAGGACAAAGTGTAGATTCCAATGGTTGTTCACAGTCTCAATTAGACGACGACAATGACGGTGTTTTCAACACAAATGATAATTGCCCAAATACACCAAATGGAGAATCTGTAAACGCAGAAGGCTGTAGCGCTTCTCAACTAGATGATGATAATGACGGCATCTCAAACGCAGAGGACCTTTGTTCAAATACACCACAAGGTGAAACTATAGATTTAAATGGTTGCAGTCCTAGCCAGTTAGACTCTGACAATGATGGTGTTTCAGATGCTGAAGATGCATGCCCCAATACAACTGACGGGGCAACAGTTGATGAATTTGGTTGTTCTAATAATCAACAAGATATTGATAATGATGGTGTTCCAAATGCTGATGACCTGTGTCCAAATACGCCTCCTGGAGAAACTGTTAACTTCAACGGTTGTGCTGAATCACAATTAGATGATGATAATGATGGTGTTACTAATGGTAATGATTTATGCCCCAATACACCACCTGGTACCGTCGTAGATTTTCAAGGTTGTGAACTATCAAACAATGATAATGACCAAGATGGAGTTGAAAATGATGATGATATATGTCCGAATACACCATCTGGAGTGTTAGTTGATGAAAGCGGTTGTGAAATTTTCACCCTACCATCAACCAATTATACCATTTCAACCCTTAGTAATAGTTGTATTGGAGTCTTTGATGGTGAATTAGCTATACAAACTGAACGAAGTCTTGATTATATTGCAAGTTTACGTGGTAATTCTTATGCAAGTACTGCAAACTTTACAAGTGATTATACCTTTAGAAATTTACCTGCAGATACGTATGAGCTTTGCCTAACAATAAGAAATATAGATAACTATCAAAAATGTTTTACAGTTATTATAGACGCTCCTGAACAACTAAGTGTGTCTAGTGCCATAAATGATGACAATAGCTTAATTACACTAACAATGAGTGGTGCTCCAGAGTATTTTATAACGTTAAATGAAATCAGTTTTAAAACCTCTGATAATTCGGTTACGCTTCCTCTTGCAGAAAAAGATAATTATCTTAAAGTAACAACAGAAAAAGAATGTCAGGGTGTTTTCGAAGACAGCTATTTAATTTCTGCAAATGCCACCTTATTTCCTAATCCGTTTACAGGGGTTTTGAATATTGCATTAAATTCAACTTCTTCATCAGAAACTGAAATGCGATTATACGATTTATCGGCTAAATTAATAGACACTAAATCGATACCTGCAAATACAGCTACTTGGGAATATTATACGGCAGCACTACCGGCTGGCATATATATGCTAGAATTAAATATAGATGGAAATTATTCGCAATACAAAGTAATAAAAAGATGAAGCAGACACTAACACTTTTAGCCATTCTATTTTTAGCTTTTTCTTGCGGAAAAGACACTGACTTTTCTGATAAAGTGCAAAGCACAATACCCGAACAGGTTCAATTAGTATTTCCAGAAGAAAATGAGGTGTGTACTACTGGTATAATTATAAGTGATACAGAAAGTGAGGTAGCGTTTGATTGGACTGATGCTACTAATACGAGTATTTATAGAGTTACACTTACTAATTTAAACAGTAGCCAACAAGACACTTTTGAAGCTACTGAAAGTAATCTCCCCATTAGATTATTAAGAGGAACTCCTTATAGCTGGAAGGTTACAACCATATTAGAAAATTCAGAAGAAACTACAGATAGCGATACCGAATTCTTTTATAACGCTGGTGATGGTGTAACAAATTACATTCCGTTTCCCGCTAGTGAACCTTCTCCAGAAAATGGAGCTAGCTATTCTTCTGCTGTAACTGCAGTTAATTTTTCATGGGTAGGCAGCGACTTAGATAACGATATCATTAGCTACGATTTTTACTTTGGTTTAACTATGGAACCAGAATTATTAGAAGCGGACCTTGAAAGTAACATTTTAAATAATGTAGTAGTAAATTCTGGAAACCGATATTATTGGCAAGTGGTTACCAAAGATGAATTAGGAAACCAATCAACATCTGACCTCTTTTATTTTGATGTTAATTAATCTTTTCTTGAACTGTACCGCACATTAACATTTTATCACCAAAATACGGATTTCGTATTTCTTCACTTAAACTCAACCAAGTAGCACCTTTATTACCATCTGCCATTGGACAGAACTGAACGTAAATAACTTCATTAAATCCTGAACTGTTCTTTACTACTTCAATAAAATTTTGTGAAAGTGGTTTAAACTCAGCTCGTAAAGCCTCCATAGATTTAAAGGAATTTAAATTCATTATTGAAGTATTGAGCTTTTCAAATGCCAAACTTTTTGTATCAAAAGCGTTTTTATTGTTTTTAAATTCTTCCTGTAGTTTTAAAACCGCAGAAATAGATTTCTTTAAATCTGTTGCAACAAGCGCATTCTTCACTGCTAAATAAGCCTCTACAACATTCACAATTTTTTCATTAGTTGGCTCTTCTATTGATTTGTGATCACCCAAATCTTTTATGTGTTTGTGATGATTATGCTTTATTTTATCCTCTGAAAAATCAATAGACATCATTGACTTTTTACCATTTAACTGTGCGGCAGCATCTACTGTAAATGCACCTTCGAGAACTATTTCATCTCCTAATTGCAAACCAGACAAAACTTCATAAGAATTTTCAAAGGTGTTTCCTAAATCCACCTCTACGAGTTCAAAAATAGCCTGGTCTTTATAAGGCTTTTTATAGACTACAGAGCGTTTACCTGTCCACAAAACCGAAGATTTGGGTACCGTTAAATTAGCAGTTTCAGTAGTTTCTTTTTGTACAAATCCATCAACAAACATACCTGGTTTAAGCTCACTGTTTCTATTAGTAAGAACAACTCGTAAAGACACTACCCGTTTTTCATCTTTAAAAATAGGCTCGATAAAATCTATTTTGGCATCGAACTTTTTATTTCCTAAAGCTGGAATTTCTACAGTAATTTTTTCACCTACTTTCAAACTATTTAATTGTGATTCGTACACATCAAAAACTGCCCAAACAGTTCGTAAATCAGATGTTTTTAAAATAGGTGTTCCCAGTTCATAATAATTTCCTTCTGCCGCTAAAACTTCGGTCACTGTACCAGTAACATCGGCATAGATAGGGAAATTAAAAATTGGTTCTTTAATTTTTAAAATAGAATCTATTTGCTCATCTGTAAGCTTCCACATACCTAAAGAGTTACGAGCAGACTCATATAACCTAGGAGGCACTTTGCTGTTTAAAGCTGTGGTTAAAAATCGGTCTTGAGCTAAATACAATTCAGGAGAGTAAATGAGTCCTATTTTTTGACCTTTTCGAATGCGTTTACCAATTGCATCTGCATAAAATTTATCAATTCTACCTTCAAAAAGCGTAGTTTGAATACCATCTGTTTCTTTGTTGGTGGTAATTTCTCCAGATAATTTTATAGTATTTGAATTCTGAAGGGAACTACCAACGGTAATGGTTTCAATATTAGCAAGCGCTAACGCATCTTCACCCATTTTAAATTGGTTGGCGTTCAAAGTAGATTCCATATTCATGTAGACCAAATCCATTCCGCAAAGTGGACAGGTACCTCCTTCTTGTCCGTCAACCTGAGGGTGCATGGAGCAAGTCCATTTACCTGATGTATTTGACACTTCATGATTGTGATGCGATTCTGAATCTGAACCACCAAATATGAGATAACCCAGCAACAAACCCAAAATGCCAACAATTAACGGTATTCCAATTTTTTTTAGCATAAGCCTAAGCTTGTTTTGAATTTTTTAAAGTTACTTCTTTCCACCAACAGTATATTAACGGTACAACAAACAAGGTTATTAGCGCCATTAGCATTCCTCCTAAAATAGGTATTGCCATGGGTAACATTATTTCTGCTCCCCTACCTCTAGAAATTAAAATAGGAAACAATGCCAATATGGTTGTTGCTGTTGTAATTAGACAAGGTCTAATTCGCTTTTTACCAGCTTCAATAACCGCTTTTCGTATGTGTTCAGAGGTTGAAGTCTTATTTTTAGCAAAAGACTGATTTAAATAGGTAGCCATAACCACGCCATCATCTGTTGCAATACCAAACAAGGCAATAAACCCTACCCATACAGCTACACTTAAATTAATAGTCTTTATTTGAAATAGATTTCTAAGGTTAATTTCACCCAAATTAATATTCATGAACCAATCCTGGTTGTAAAACCAGAGTAAAATAAATGCTCCGGAAAATGCGACAGCAACACCTGAAAAAACAATGAAAGTTACCGCCACAGAACGAAACTGAAGAAAAAGAATTACTACGATTACCAATAAAACTAGAGGTATAACTAAGAGCATAGTTTTTTGCGCTCTCAAATGATTTTCATAATTACCTGCAAATTCATAAGTAATTCCATTTGGAATTTGAAACTCTCCAGATTTAAGTCTTTTAGTCAATCTACTTTTTATTTTTTCAACCACCTTAACTTCAGCAACGGTACCCTTTTTATCAAATGTTAGATAGTTAACCAAAAAACCATCTTCACTTTTTATACTTTGAGGTCCTCTTTGATATTCTATTTCGACAAATTCAATTAACGGAATTGAAATTCCTTCTTGAGTATCAATATAAACGGACTTTAACTCTTCGGGAGAATTTCTTAGCTCTCTTGGGTATCTTACTCTTATGGCATAGCGTTCTCTACCCTCAATAGTTTCATCAATTATTTTTCCACCAACAGCTACTTCTAAAGTTTCTTGAACCTCGGCTATAGTAAGGCCATACCTTGCTATTTTATCTCTACTAATGTTAAAAAGTAAATAAGGCTTACCTGTTATACGTTCAGCAAAAACTGAAGCAGGATTAATCTCATCAATCTCTTTTAAGATTTTTTCTAGCTCCAAAGAAAAATCTTGTATTTTTTCTAAATCTTGCCCCTTTACCTTGATACCTAAGCTAGAACGCATACCCGTTTGTAGCATTACCAATCGGGTTTCAATGGGTTGTAACTTAGGAGAAGCTGTTACGCCAGGCAATTGAGTAACCTTACTAATTTCACTCCAGATATCGTCCTCTGTTTTAACATGAGGCCTCCAATTTCTATAATAAGCTCCTTTTTTATCTTTTATTAAAATTGAACTTTTAACTCCACTACCTGCAATAACAGTGTCTCCATTCTTAGTAATAAACCTATTAGAATCAACAGATTTAAATTTTATGGGAGTCCCATTTACATCTTCAATGTACTCTGATTTAAAAGATATAAGATTTTCGTACATGGTTAAGGGAGCTGGATCTAGTGCTGAATTAACCCTCCCTGCTTTACCAACAACATAATCTATTTCTGGTAAAGACGCTACAGCCATGTCTAATTTTTTTAGAACTTGGTTAGTCTCTTCGATACCGGCATGGGGTAATGAAGTTGGCATGAGTAGATAATCACCTTCTTTTAATTTGGGCATAAATTCTTTATCTGTATTCCAAAAAATTAGGAATCCAACAAAAACTAGTAGTACGGGTATACTTAAGCTTATACTTTTATGAGCTAATACCCAAGAAAGGTTTTTTTCATAATTACGTTTAAAAAAGTAAATGGGAACTAATACAAGCGCAATTAGAAGTACTACAACTAAAAAATTAAAAAAGAAATTTGAGGTGATACCCAAAGGCCGCCAATACAAACTTAAAAGCGAAACTGTAACTAATACAGTACCATAAATGGTAATAGTCTGCTTCTGATGTGAATCTATTCTTTTAAGTAGAAATAAGATTGATGCTAAAGCTGAAGGAATTAAAGCAAGACATATTAGTGAAAACCAACTACCAATAATTCCTAAAATAAATAAGCAGCCAAAAACAAACAGTCTGATATTAGTTGTAAATGGCTTTTTAAAATGTTTAAAAACTAATGCTGCTATTGGAGGCAGTATAAACAGCGTTACAAATAATGACGCTGCTAAAGCAAAAGTTTTAGTTATTGCCAATGGAGCAAATAACTTACCCTCTGCCCCACTTAACATAAAAACCGGAATAAAACTTACAATAGTAGTAAGACCAGCAGTTAAAATAGCTCCCGAAACTTCATTTACTGCTACTTTAATGGTTTTCAAATAGGCTACCTCTAAAGAATCTTCTAAATTTCGAATAATATTCTCCGTAAGAATTATACCCATATCAACAATAGTTCCAATAGCTATGGCTATACCTGCTAGAGAAACAATATTAGCATCAACATTGAATAGCTTCATGCCAATGAAAACAAGTAAAACAGATAAAGGCATTAAACTAGAGACTAATAAACTTGTTTTTAGATTTCTTAATAAGAGTAATATGACGATTATGCCAATTAATATTTCTAGCCAAAGTGCTTTTTTAAGTGTCCCTAAAGTTTCCTCTATAAGCTCTCCCCTGTCATAGAACGGTACAATAGTTAATTGGGTTTCTGTACCATCTGCCAAAATCTTTTTTGGCATGCCAAGTTGAATCTCTTTAATTTTTTTATGAATACCCGCAACAACATTCATGGGGTTTTCACCATACCTTGCGGTGACCACCCCCCCGGTGACTTCTGCACCACCTTTATCTAAAATACCTCTACGTTCCGCTGGTCCTAGGCTAACTTGAGCTACATCTTTTATTCTTATGGGTGTATAGTCTTCAGCGTAAATAGCAGCGTTTTCTATATCTGCTATAGATTTAACATACCCCAAACCACGAACAAAATATTCAGCTCTATTGATTTCAATAGTTTGGGCTCCAATTTCTTTATTAGAAGATTTTACGGCTCTAATAACTTGTGATAAACTCACTTTATATTGACGCATCTTTTCAGGGTCAACGTCTATTTGATATTCTTTTACATGACCGCCAACTGATGCAACTTCTGCAACTCCGTCAGCAGCAGCTAAAGCATTCTTTACAAAAAAATCTTGGATGCTTCTGGTCTCTTGTAAACTCCACCCCCCGGTAATCTTTCCATTCTTATCTCTGCCTTCTAGAGTGTACCAAAATAGTTGACCTAAAGATGTAGCATCAGGACCTAATTTGGGTTGCACACCTGCTGGTAATAAATCTTTAGGCAAAGCACTTAACTTTTCTAAAATTCGGGTTCTACTCCAGTAATAATCTACGTCATCATCGAATATGACATAAACGCTTGAAACGCCAAACATAGAATTACTTCGTACAGACTTAACACCCGTAATACCTAATAAATTTGTAGTTAAAGGATAGGTGATTTGGTCTTCTATCTCTTGTGGAGACTGCCCATTCCATTCTGTATAAATAATTTGTTGGTTTTCTCCAATGTCAGGAATAGCATCTACGCTAATGGCATTTTTGGGTAAAAATTTAAATCCAAAGTCAAAGGGTGAGGTAAGTAATCCAAAAAGTAGTATTACAATAATGGTTATGTAAACCAAAATTCTATAGTGTACCAAAAAATGTATTGCCCGGTTAAGCATAGTTATTATACTACTTTACGTTACCTATAACTTTTTTATGGGGGTTTAATTGTAAGCTTGTTTTCAAATATATTAAACACAAAAGCCATAGCAAGAACTATGGCTTTTGATTTATATAAAAGTTAGTTGGTTAATATTGTAAAACTTTGAATTCTGAACGCCTGTTTTCTCGATGTTTTTCTTCTGGACATGGAACGTAATCTACACATTCATTGGTAAGATTTTCTTCACCAAAAGCCTCCGCTTTTATCCTTGATTCATCAATACCTTTATCCAACAAATATTGCTTTGTTCTTTCTACTCTGCGTTGAGATAACCAAAGGTTATATTTATTAGAACCTCTTGCATCTGTATACGCACTTACTTCGATTACAACTGTTTCATTATCGTTTAGAATTTCTGTCATATTATCCAATAAACCCTTGGCTTCATTAGATAAATAAGATGAATTTAAATCAAAATATACTTTTCCAAGACCATTAATAGCATCATCTATTTTCTGCTTTCTAATAGCTTCTGTATCTACTTTACTCTTTTCTAAAGCTAACCTTTCAGCTTCTTTTTTACGTAATTCTTCTGCCAATCTTCGCGCTTCTTCTTCGGCGGCTCTGTTAGCAGCATCAATACTATCTTGTTCTCTTTTACGTTGTTCTTCTAACTCTTGCAATGTGCGTAGCTTTTCTTTACCGCGTTTATTCAATCCTTTCTCAATACCAAATCTATAAACTATACCTGCCGCGTGTTGAATATGATTACTTGAGTTGTCTTTATTCATTGTCCATTTTCCAGTAGAATTTAAGTCAATTCCAAAATTCTCTGTAAACCATGCTCGTACGCCTACTGTAGCATTATACGTTCCTCGACCTTGATTATTGGCATCTGTATAACCTACACCACCACCAGCATAAGGGCTAAATACTCCCGTTCTGCCAACTAATCTATTTAAGTCATAGGTTAATCTTAAATCACCACTGTAGTAATTAATATCTTCTACAATAGTTGCTTGATCAATAACTTTACCTTGCTTGTACTTGTTATAAGCACCTATAATTTCTAAACCAAGACCACTTTTGAAATATCTTCCTACACTTATTCTAGAAGGAAAAGGAACCATATTCCAGTTATCTGTGCTATTAAAAAGTTCATTAAACTCATCACCTGCATCATCCACTGCATTGATTCCAACACCTACAATCCAAGAGCTTACGATTATACTGTCTTTAGAAGTTAAATTGAGTTCGCTACTGGTATCTTGACCTATAATTACGTAAGAATATAGCATACCTAACAGGAACAAACTGATAGCTTTTTTGTTCATAGTAGTAGTAATTTGGGGATTACTGAGACAAAATTAATAGAAACAAGCTAGATAGAATAATTAAAAATGATAAAGCAAGTTGACTTGCATATATCATCGTTCAAAAGAACCTTATTTGAAAATAACTTCAATTTTTTTTGAAGTTTTTCCTATTTTACATATTGAAAAAGGATAATGAATTGTTGTAGAAAATTCACTTTCATTAGCAGTTTTTAAATCGGCAGTTAAGTATAATTTATCATTGGTTTCTTCTGTTAACACCAAGTCTACAATTTCGTAACCAACTTGTTTACCCATAGCAACAAATACTACCGTTTGCTTCTTAAAATCGATATTTGGAAACTGAATTCCTGGTTTTCTAGTACTATTAATTTGGTTGATTAATTGGCTTAACTCTTTGTTTGAATTTATCACCTGAACCTTTTGCTTATCTGTTGGAAACCATGAGTCTTGAACAATAACAACAAAACCAATATTCATTTCTGAATTAGTGTTCTTATCTTTTTGACCGTTTACAGCAAATGGCATTAGACAACAAAAAACAAAAAGTATTTTAATACGAATTTTTAAATCTTGAAGCATAGGCTTGTTCATATACCTTTTCATAAAGCGGTAAGACGGCTTCTAGTTCAAAGGTTTTTGCAACGTTTAAAGCATTTTGCTTAAACTCTTCTAATCTATCCTCTTGTTGTAATATATGAATAGCATTGGCTGCCATTTCATCTACATTACCAACATCACTTAAAAATCCAGTAACTCCATGAATATTCACTTCTGGAATACCACCTGTATTACTAGAAATAACTGCAACTTTATTGGCCATTGCTTCTAAAGCTGCTAATCCAAAACTTTCGGTTTCTGATGGCAAAAGAAATACATCAGAAAAACATAAAATACGGTCTATCTCATTACTATTACCTAAGAAGAGTACTTTTTCAGCAATACCTAATTCTTCACACTGTGCCTCTGCGAATTCTTTCTCAGGGCCTTCCCCTACCATTATTAATTTTGAAGGAATTTCTTTTTGAATTTTATAAAAGATATTAATAACATCAGGAATACGCTTAACTTTTCTAAAGTTACTAATGTGAGTGATAATTTTTTCATCCTCATCGGCCATCATGGTACGCTGACAATCAGTAAATTTTTGACTGTATTTTGTAGTTTCAATAAAATTCGGAATAACTTGAATATCATTATCAACATCAAAAATTTCTAAGGTTTGGTCTTTAAGACTTTTTGATACTGATGTTACCACATCTGATTTATTGATACTAAAAGTTACCGCTGTTTTATAAAAAGGATGATTACCAACTAGCGTAATATCTGTTCCATGCAAGGTGGTAATCATTGGCAAATAAATACCATCTTCTTTCAACATTTTCTTTGCCATATAACCCGCATAAGCATGAGGAATAGCATAATGTACATGTAAAAGTTCTATACCATATTGCCTAACAGTATCAACTATTTTACTTGATAAAGCAAGTTCATAAGGTTGGTATCTGAACAAAGGATATTCAGGAACAAAAACCTCATGAAAATGAATATTCTTATTAATTAATCCTAAACGTACTGGTTGTTGATAGGTAACAAAATGAATTTCATGACCTCTCTGCGCTAAAGCTATTCCCAGTTCAGTAGCTACCACACCACTACCACCAAAGGTTGGGTAACAAACTATAGCAATTTTCATCTGATGCTTTTTTTAAACTGTTTGAAGTTGAAAATAATCGGACTATAAACCAATATCAAATTAACTATTCAAACTTTTTTAATATTACAAATCTAGACTTTTAAACACTAGCTAATTAATAATAGAATCATAAATAGCTTCTTGTATTCTTGTTCTGAGCCCACTTTTTACCAGTAATCTATTAGTTGCTGACGGATAGGTTCTATTGGAAAGAAAAACATAAACAATTTCTTCTTCTGGGTCTGCCCAAGTATAAGTTCCAGTAAATCCGCTGTGTCCAAAACTTTGCCTTGAAACACATCCACAGGTTGGCCCTGATTCTTTTAATTGTGGTTTATCAAAACCAACTCCTCTTCTTACATCTTCATTACAGAAGTAGCACGTATTAAATTTTTTAACTGTTCTTGCACTCAAAAATCTATCACCCCCATAAAAACCACCTTGAAGATACATTTGCATAATTTTTGCGACGTCTAAAGCATTACCAAATAAACCAGCATGACCGCCAACTCCACCTTGCATGGCTGCACCCATATCATGCACATGACCTTGAATAGTTTGGTATCTAAAGTAGTCGTCTTCTTCTGAAGGAATAATTTGATTTCGATTAAATTTTTCAAGGGGTTTATACCCCATATGATTTGCGCCCAAGGGTTTAAGCAAATATTCATCTATAAGAACGTCTAAACCTTTACCGTAATAATTTTCAATATATTTTTTAAAGACATAATAGCCAATATCACTATATCTATATCGCTTAGATTTTAAGCTTTGTCTTCCAATTCTGTTGTATATAGAATCTTTATATGCCTGAGTAATAAATAATCTATCAGCTACTTGAACGGTATAATCACCAACCGGCTCTCTTCTATAAAATAAATCTGAAGGTTTTTTATTATCATCTAAAGTACTTAAATAGAATGCAATCCAAGCTGGTAGTCTTCCATAGTGAGAAAGTGACCTTAGTACAGTAACATCTTTTAGTTCTGTATCTTCAAATTCTGGTAATAGTTCTTTAAAAGTGTTGTTTAATTGAATACTGCCCTGTTCTTCCATTTGCATTAAAATAGGCAACGTAGAAAGTATTTTTGTTAATGAGGCTAAATCATAAATATGGTCGGCAGTAACACTATCTTTTGAAGTAAAGGTAGGTTTACCAAAACTTTTATCGTAAACCACCTTACCCTTTCTAGAAACAATTACTTGTGCCCCAGGAAACATAAGTGAGTCTAACCCTTGTTTAACTAATCTGTCTACCTGAGCCAACCCGTTAGAACTTAACCCTACTCGCTCTGGCAAACTATAGCCCAATCTACCAATAGCTTCTGTTTCAATTGAAGTATTCACTGGAAATATAGTTCTAATAGATGCAGGTAACTTGCCTTTTGCTCCTAAAGCTCCATATAACAATTCAGCAGCTTTAACTTGAGCAATCTCACTATTTTGATAAGCTAAGAGTATGGCATCTATTGAAGAATAGTCAAAAATGTCGTTAAGTGCATATGGGTTAGTAAAAGAAGTGAGTATAGTATTACTTGTTCTAAACTTTGAGATTTCTTGAATCCAAAACTTTTCGTTCGCTGTTAGTTTATGACTTTTCCATGGACTTTGATTACTCTTGTGTACCCCAATAATTACTAAATTAAAATTGCGAAGTTTTTCTCTGTATCCAGCCAAATCATTGGCTAATACCTCTGTTACCTCACCATATTTTTTTAGCGTATCTATAAAAGTAGAACCATCATCATCACCAAACTTTACATAAGCCACCTTTTTCTTTTCTAAAACTTTTATGGGTACAAGAGAGAACCTATTTTTAACTAATGTCAAGGCATTTTCTATGGCTTCTTCATATACTAAGTCGTTCTCTATAGTATTTAAATCTTGATATAAATTCTCAACAGCTACAGGCTTGTACTTATGTAAACCCGCTTGATATTTAGCTTGTAAAACCTTTTTTACAGAAGCTGCCAATCTTTTTTCGGTAATTCTTCCTTCTTGGTATGCCTTTATCAAACTTTGTTTAGCGGCAATAGCATCTTCCGGAATCAATAAAACATCATTACCCGCCAAAAATGCTGATAAACCTACTTCTCCAGGTGGTGCAAACTTAGATACAGCATGCATATTTAATGCATCTGTAAACACTAGACCTTTATACTTTAATTCATCCTTCAATAAACCCGAAATAATTCTTTTTGAAAGTGAAGAAGGTAAACCTTCAACAGTTTCATAGGCTGGTATGTTTAAGTGTGCAACCATAACACTACTTAAACTTGAGTTTATAAGTTTCTTGTACGGATAAAGTTCAATAGAATCTAATCGCTCTTTGGTAAAATCTAAAAATGGTAACGCTTTATGTGAGTCGGTTGCAGTATCTCCATGTCCAGGAAAATGTTTAGCAGATGATAAAATACCTTCACTGCTCATACCTCTTAAAAAAGCAGCAGCAGCAGTAGCTACATTTTCTCGGTTTTCACCAAAAGACCTATTACCAATTATAGGATTGTCAGGGTTAATATTAATATCTAAAACCGGAGCAAAATTTATATGAACGCCTAATCTTTTACAATGCTTACCAATTTGCTTTCCTACTTTTTCTATAACTAACGTATCTTTAATAGCACCTAAGGTCATATTCCAAGGAAAGGCATAAGTACTATCTAACCGCATGGCCAAACCCCATTCAGCATCCATTGCTACTAAAAGAGGTACTTTGGCAACTTTTTGAAAATCGTTTGTTAATCTTGCCTGCCTTACCGGTCCTCCTTTTGAGAAGATAACACCACCAATATCTCCTCTAGAGACCATGCTTTTAATATTGTTAGTAGTGTTTTTATCATGGCTAGAAAAAACCATAACCATAATTAGCTGACCAACCTTTTCTTCTAATGAAAGATTATCATAGGTTTTATCTACCCATGATTGTTGCGCTAAAGAATCTAATGTTACGAGAGGATTTTTTTGAGCAATGGTTGAAGTAAAGAAAACCATGGCTAGTATAAACAGCGTTTTATTCATTGGCATGAATATCAATTTCAGGATTAAAGGGTAATCAAAAATAAAAATTAAGATGACAATTGGCTCAAAAATGAGCTATACCGTATTAATTTTAAGATAATCTTACATAAAACGGGCATGCCAACTTTCTGCGGCTGGAACTTCCCAATGCTCAAGAAACTCGCCTTTAGTAGTCACTAAATTGTTAAAAACAATGGTATTTAAAGAAACAGCCTTATCCTTAGCCATTTTTCTAAAATCTTTAAGTGGTTTATAAGCTACATACTCACCTTGCTTATAGCTTACGTTCATTTTATCTAACAACACCACATTAAAGCGTTCTTCCACACTTTGTATAAAATGAACAGAGGCATCTATAGAACAACCTGAAGCACTCGCTAAAGATTGGTCTAAGCCTAACACTATAAAACGATTATATGGTAACACATAACCCGCTTTTAAGTCTGAACCATGGGCTGTCCATTGGTCCAAAAATTTTGATAAAGCTGGTTCTAGTTCATTTACCTCATCTTCAGAAAAAGTACGATTGCATTGATAAATCCATATTCGAGATTCATCTGGGAGTGTATTAAAGTCTACCAACATATTAAAGCGAATTTGCTAAAAGTTCAGCCACATCTAATACCGTTACGGTATCTTCTTTTTCGTGAGCTTTAATACCGTCTGTCATCATGGTGTTACAATATGGGCAACCAGTAGCAATTATATTAGGCTTGGTCTCTAATGCATCTTTGGTGCGTAGTATATTAATATCCATATCTCCTTTCTCTGGTTCCTTAAACATTTGAGCTCCGCCTGCACCGCAACAAAGGGCAGTTTGCTTATGACGCTTCATTTCAACCAAATCCGCGTTAGTTTTTTTCAATACCTCACGGGGTGCTTCATAAACATTATTTGCTCTACCTAAATAGCAAGGGTCGTGAAAGGTTATTCGCTTTCCTTTGTATTCACTTCCTTCAACAACCAATCTACCACTGTCTAGTAATTCTTTAAGATATTGGGTGTGGTGAATTACGTCATACTTACCACCTAAACCAGGATACTCATTTTTTAGGGTGTTAAAAGAATGTGGGTCACAGGTTACAATTCTTTTTATTTCATAACCATTTAGCAATTCAATATTCATCATTGCTTGCATTTGAAATAAAAACTCGTTTCCTGCTCTCTTAGCAACATCACCAGTAGAACTTTCTTCTGGTCCTAATACTGCAAAGTCTACGTTAGCTTTGTTTAATAATTTTACAAATGCACGCGATATTTTTTTTGCTCTATCATCATAACTACCGGCTGAACCAACCCAGAACAATATTTCTGGTTGTTTACCTTCTGCCATGAATTGCTCCATGGTCTTAACCTTTAGCTGCTCACTCATAGCTTTTATATTATTCGTTTACCCAATTTAATCTGTCCATTTGATTGTACGGCCAGGGGGCACCGTTGTTCTCAATATTAGACATCATATTATTCAATTCCATTGGGGCTGCAGATTGTTCCATTACTAAATAACGTCTCATTTCTACAATTATACTTAAAGGGTCTATACTTACCGGACATGCCTGAACACAAGCATTACAAGTGGTACAAGCCCATAACTCCTCTTTAGTTATGTAATCATCTAAAAGCTGTTTACCGTCTGGTACAAATTCACCATTATTAGCATCTATATTAGCACCAACTTCTTCTAAACGGTCTCTGGTATCCATCATAATTTTACGAGGAGACAATTTTTTACCAGTTTGATTTGCTGGACACTCACTGGTACATCTACCACACTCTGTACAGGTATATGCATTTAATAATTGTACCCAATTTAAATCCATAACATCAGAAGCGCCAAACTTTTCTGGTTCTCCTTCTGGTTCTTCAGTTGTCGCAGCAAAAGGGTCTGCAGATGGGTCCATCATTAACTTTACCTCTTTAGTCACAGCATCTAAATTTGAAAACTCTCCTTGAGGATTAACCCTACCATAATAGGTGTTCGGAAAAGCTAATAGAATATGTAAATGCTTTGAATAGTAGAGATAGTTTAAAAAGAATAGAATACCTAAAATATGCAACCACCAAGCTGTACGTTCAAAGATTACCAATGTTGACTCACCAACACTATCAAACAATGGGGCAATAAATTGGCTAATTGGATAAGCTCCTGCCTTTACATAATGCGCTGCTCCTAATTCTTGAAGTTGTAAATCAACCGCATTCATTGTTAAGAATAAAAACATTAAAACAAGTTCAATGTAAAGAATTAAGTTACCATCCTTTTTTGGCCAACCTTTCATTTCTGGTTTTAAAAATCGTTGAATACGAATTACGTTTCTTCGCAACCAAAAAATTACTACAGCTACAATAACCAAGAATGCTAAAATCTCGAAAGAACCAATTAAAAAGTCATAGAAGCCTCCCATAAAGGCAAATATTCTATGGGTGCCAAATAAACCATCAATTATGATTTCTAAAACTTCAATATTGATGATGATAAAACCTACATAAACAATTACATGTAGAAAACCTGCAACTGGTCTAACCACCATTTTACTTTGGCCTAAAGCTATTCTGGTCATATTTTTAAGCCGAGTAGATTTATCGTTAGAAACATCTACAGCTTTGCCAAGCTTAATATTTCTTGTCAACTTTTTAATATTTCTTACAAAAAAGCCAACACCAACTACTAGTGCAAGCGCAAAAATTATATTAGGTAAGTAATGCATTGTTAGTTATTAATTTCTTCAGCAGGGTCGTTTTCTGGTAAAGTATATTCTTTCTGTTTTTTACCAAAAACCGATACGTTTACATAACGCTTTGGATTTAGTCTAAAATCTTGTAGTAAGAGGTCTAATTCTTTACTAGCACTAGACAAATTATTATAAAGTTCTTCATTATTGGCCATTTTACCGAGTGTACCCTGACCTTGTTCTATTTTACCTAAAAGTAAATTTAAATTTTCTACAGACTTAGAAAAATCTTGCATTGTATTTTCTAAGTCAGCTTCTTTAAGTTGATTAGAAATGGTAGCAAAGTTGCTAGTAATAGCATTTACATTCTTTAGCGAGCTATCTAATTCTGTTTTATTATCATCCATTAACGCATTTAAGGCATTGGCACTTTTTTGAAAACTCTGTACCAAGTTGTTTAAACCCGCAATACTTTGCCTTAATTCTAATTTAGTTTTATCATCTAAAACCTCATTAACGTTTACCAATAGTGAATCTGCATTAGAGACCGCATCTTCAACCTTTAATTGCAAAGGAGTTAGTTTTTCTTGAACTAATTCTGTTAAACCAGGTTTAATCACAGCTTTTAATGTGTCTCCAGATTGTACTACAGCACTACCATCAAAAACAGGATTTATTTGAATTCCTTTACCACCAATAATACCAGTATCAAAAAGTTCTGCCGTACTATTTTTAGAAAACTCAAATTTGTTATTAATGATTAGGGTAACCAAAAGTTTACCACTTTTATCTTTGAATTTGATATCACTTACATTACCTACATTAAAACCATTAATGGTCACAACAGTACCTGTTTGTAAACCTCCAACATGATTGTAAACTGCATAGAGCTTTTTACTCTCATCAAAGATTGAATTGGATTTTAAATAACTGAAACCCAAAATAAATAAGGCAATTCCAGCAAGAACAATAATTCCGGTTTTAACTTCTCGGGATAATTTCAAGCGATTCTTTTTTTGGTTACCAACAAAATTAGCGAATAATTTGGAGTAAGATTATTGTTTTTTAGCTAATTTCTGGGCCTGATACAACGGTATACGTTCTCCATTTTTATATCCTACTACATAACAATCTGAATATCCTTTACTTTTTGCAGTAGCTTTTAGAGCTTCGGCTTCGGCCATTGTAGCTGCGTTACCATAGGTATAACGGTACAAGTTTTTATAGGGTTCTTTAGATATTTGGTCTAAACCGTTAAAATATTTTGGTTCTAAAGGATATACTTCAGCAGAAGCTTTTAATTGTACTCTGAAAGTAATTTCACCAGAAGGCTTTGAAACTATAGGTGTTTTATCTTGAACAACCTTATTTTCTGGTTTCTGAACTTGGGTTGTAGTAACTTCTTTTTTTTCTGGTATTGGTTTTGTTTCGGTTTTTGTTACCACAGGTTTTTTAGGTGTATTCTCTGGAGGCATTCTATTTTCGAGGGTAATATCTTCTTTTTTGTCTACCTCTAAAGTTGGAGTTAAATCAATTGAACTTGCTTCCATACCGTTCTTAAAGTTAACAACAGCATCTGCTATTGCCTTACCCATTTCTTGTTTTCCTTGTTGAGAATTTAAATAAGCACCCTCGTTTCTATTGGTTAAAAAACCAACTTCGACTAAAACGCTTGGCATAAAAGTTTGATGCAAAACAATAAAACCTGCTTGCTTAACTTTTCTATTTTTTCGATTTAATTTATTGGTAAAATTATCTTGAATTAGTTTGGCAACTTGTACACTTTGTTCTAAAAATTCTTCTTGCATTATAGTAAGACCTATTACTGATTCTGGCGCGTTAATGTCATACTCACCATACTTAACCTCATAATTGTCTTCTAGATAAATAACAGAATTTTCCTTTTTAGCTACATCAAAGTTTTGCTTATTGGCATGCAAACCAAGCACAAATGTTTCTGCACCAGAAGCGTCAGAACTGTGAGAATTACAATGAACAGATACAAATAAATCGGCATTTGACTCATTTGCGATAGCACCTCTTTTCTCTAGACCTATAAACGTATCATCTTTTCTAGTGTATACAACTTTAATGTTTTTTTGTTTTCCTAATAATTTGCCTGCTTCTATAACAATAGCTAAGGCAATATCTTTTTCTAAGTAGCCATTACCTAAATTACCGGGATCATGACCTCCATGGCCGGCATCAAGTACAACAACAAATTCATCAATGGGATTTGGTGCGGTATCATTTTTGTGGAAAGCAGATAACGACAAAAACAATCCAACTACGAGAATGATTATAAAACCCTTTTTATACATAAGAACGATTAACTTTTAGAATTCCCTCTTGGTTAAAATAATGGTAAACTCCTTAAAGGGGAATTAAAAATATATGTAAGTTTGGCAATCAAAAAGCGAGCCAAGCTTCTACAAAAATAGAAACAATCAACTTGGGAACAAATTATAAGTTTTTTCTTTTAGCTTTGGCGAGTTTTTTCGCGCTTACATTTTCGTACGCCCAAGAAGACCAACTTAAGCCGCTACCTATAAAGCCTGTGGGTGACACCCTTGTTGCACCTTTGTTACCTAGAAACATTCTAAACGACTCTATACCAGCAGATTCAGTTGCAACTGATTCTACAAAAAATGGTGGTGGATTTTTATTAGGCAAGATAAAATACAAGGCTAAAGACTATGTTCGAATAAATCAGAAAGAGCAAAAGATATATTTATATGATGAGGCCGAAGTTTATTACCAAGATACTGAACTTAAGGCCGGAGTCATAGTTTTAGACTATGTAAAAAATGAGGTCTATGCAGGTAGATTAAAAGATACCACCACCAATACCTACACTCAGTTACCGTATTTTAAACAAGGTACT
This sequence comes from Croceivirga lutea, assembly GCF_014235875.1. GTDB lineage: Bacteria > Bacteroidota > Bacteroidia > Flavobacteriales > Flavobacteriaceae > Croceivirga > Croceivirga lutea. Next base: position 89,163 of record NZ_JACJUK010000008.1, read on the forward strand.
AACGTAGTTATACCAGATTCTATTCGATTTAATTTTGATACCCAAAAAGCGTTAATTTGGAACTCAAGAACCGAACAAAGTGCTGGTTTAGGTTCTTTTGGCAGTGATGCCATGAAAGTACTAGCCGAGGTAACAAAAAAAGAAAATGATTCTGTTTATTTCTTAAAAAATGGTAAGCTAACTACCTCTAAAGATACACTAGACCCAGATTATTATATAAAAATTAGAAAAGCCAAATTTGTTCCTGGAAAGAAAATAATTGCGGGTTTTAGTAATATGTATTTGGTTGATGTACCCACACCTATTGCTTTACCATTTGCTTATTTTCCACTAACTACCGGTAGAACTGGCGGATTACAATTTCCAACATTTGGTAATGACCCACAAAGAGGCTATTTTTTAAATAATTTTGGATACTATTTTCCGGTTAGTGATTATTTAGATTTATTTGTTTCTGGTGATTTCTATACCAACGGTAGTTATGGATTTAGAACCCAATCTGTGTATACCAAACGCTATAAGTACCGGGGCAACATCAATTTTAGATTTGAGAATTTGGTAAATAGTCAAATTGGTTTTGATGATTATTCGCGTAGCGCCATTTATAATTTACAAATAAGTCATTCACAAGATGCTAAAGCTAATCCTAATTCAAGGTTTGCGGCATCTGTAAATTTAGGAAGCAGTAATTATTATGCTCAATCAGCTAACCAAATTAATTTAGCCAATACCCAAACTAACAATTTATCTTCATCTATCTCATATTCCAAAACATTTCCAGAATATCCTTCTGTTAACTTGAGTGTATCTGCTACGCATAACCAGAATACGAACACAGAAGTAGTAAATCTGACCTTACCAACTTTACAAGGAAGTATGGAACGTATTTTTCCATTTTCAAAAAGAGAAGGAACTAAAAAAGGGGCTATTCAGAATTTAAATTTTCAGTATAGTTTAAATGCTAGAAACCAAATTACAACTACTGATTCTTTATTTCTAAAACCAGGCATGTTTGATAATGCAAGGTTTGGAGCTACACATAGGGTACCGTTGAGCACTAACTTTAAGGTTGCTAAATATTTTAGTGTAACTATGGGCGGCAGCTATGAAGATATTTGGACGCTTCAGACATTTGAACGAGGGGTCGAAGCCGATGATGAAAATAACCGTGAAGTGGTTTTAGATACCATAAGTGGTTTTGATAGATTTAATAGGTATAGTTTAAATGCTAGTGTAGGAACTACCTTATATGGAACATTTAATTTTGGAGAAGACAAAAAAATTCAGTCTATAAGACACGTTATTAGACCTTCTATTGGATGGGGTTACACTCCATCTTTTGAACAGTTTTACACCACCTATACAGATAATGACGGTGAAGAGGTTTTATATAGTAGATTTGAAGGCACTTTAAACGGTACTCCTAGTTTAAACAAATCTAATTCTGTTTCGTTCTCTGTTCAAAACACACTCGAAGCAAAAGTTAGAGATAAAGATTCCACAGCGTTTGAGCCGAAGAAAATTTCTATTTTAAACAACTTAAATTTTTCAGCTAACTACAATTTTGAAGCAGATTCTTTAAAACTTTCTCCTGTTAATTTTAATGGTGCCACCGCGCTATTTGATAAAAAATTATCCATAAATTTCTCTGGAAGTATGGATCCCTATGCTATTGATAATAATGGAACCAGAATAAATACTTTGAATATTAAAAATGGTGGTAGTCTTTTTCGCTTAACTAGAGCAAGTATCAACTTAGGGTATTCCATTGATAGTGATTTTTTTAAACGCGATAAAGAAAAAACAGATTACGAAGAACAGGACCAAGATGAACTTTACAGAGCTCAAAGTGGTGGTAGAACTGATGATTTATTTGGTTTTGCAATGGATACAGGGCCAGCTCAACGAGATGGTAAAGATGGAGATGTTGAAAACCCTGTTTACGGCACAAAAATACCTTGGGATATACGCATAGCATTTAATAGCAGCTACAACAATAGTAATAGACAAAGTGAATTCACGACAGCCTCACTTATGTTCTCTGGCAATGTAGAACTTTCACCACGTTGGGGCGTGCGTTACTCTTCTGGTTATGACTTTAAAAATAAAGGTTTTACCCTAACCCAACTCGGGTTCACAAGAAACTTAAAAAGTTTTGATTTACGCTTTAATTGGGTACCTTTTGGAAGAAATCAACGTTGGGATTTTTACATAGGTATAAGTAGTTCTTTGTTGAGCGATTTAAAGTGGGAAAGTCGCAGTCAACGTAGATTAGGTAATAGATAGCATTATTGAAATGAAAAAAATAATAAATACTGATAAGGCGCCTGCTCCAATAGGTCCTTATAATCAAGCTGTTTTAATTAAAGATACGTTATATATTTCTGGACAAATACCAATTGATCCTGCCACCAGAAAGTTGATTGAAGGTGATATTAAAGCTGAAACCAAGCAATGTCTAGAAAACCTCAAAGCTATATTAGAAGCAGCTGATTTAAACTTTGAGCATGTTGTAAAATCGAGCATTTTTGTAAAAGACATGCATCAATTCGCGCTTATAAATGAAGTGTATGGTTCTTATTTTAATGCTGACACTGCTCCAGCTCGTGAAACTGTAGAGGTTGCGAACTTACCAAAATTTGTGAACGTAGAAATAGCTATGATTGCCGTAAAATAACGCAAACAAAAACAGCAAAGGAAGACCTTTTATTAAAGGTTTTCTTTATGAAATTCAACTAAACCTTCTATTGGTCTTTGTCGAATTACACCTAGTACTAAGTCGTTATTTTCAATAACTGTAGTTAACTCTTCTCTTAAGTAATGAGCTATACTACCCACAAAATGAACTGGTACTTTAGTAGCCAACTCAAATTGCATAATGTAATTATTAACAAACTGTTGAAATCCTTTTTGGATAACCCCCTTGCAATAAGGATGCTCTTTGTTTTCAATCATAAAACGAGCAAAAGTTGCTAGGTAAGTGTTTGGATTAGGTTGCTTATATAAATGCTCTTTAATGTTGTCAGCTTCAAGATTGTATTCTTTACTAAATTTAATTCCTAAATCTTGAGGCATTTTATGAAAGTAATAATCGCGTAGTAATTTTCTTCCAAAGAAATTACCACTTCCATCATCCATTAAAATATAACCTAGTGAAGTTACTTTCTGAAAAAGCTGGTGCCCATCATAATAGCTACAGTTAGAACCTGTACCTAAAATACAAACAATACCTTGCTTGCCAATAGTTGTAGTTGAATAAATGGCAGCATAAGTATCTTCTCTAACATCAACTTTTGCGTTCGGAAAAAATTCTTTAAAAATCTCTCCTAAAAATCGTTTCATACGGTCAGTACCACAACCTGCTCCATAGAAAAAAAGCTGTTTTACTTCTTCTTTTCGTTTAGAAATATCAAAGTTATTTGCCAAACGGTCTTCAATAACTTCTCTGGTTAATACTTCTGGACTTAACCCAAGAGTTTGGGTATTAAATAATTTTTCTCCGTTGTCATCTAAAGCAATCCAATCTGCTTTAGTGGCACCACTATCAACGATTAATATCATACTTAAAAATAAATATTCCTGAAATTAAGGAATAATAACCTTAGTTTCAGGAATATATTGTACTTGAATTTATAAGCTACTTACGTGAGCCATTAGGTCACACATTTTGTTTGAGAAACCAGCTTCGTTATCGTACCAAGAAATCAATTTAAAGAATCTTGAGTTTAACTCAATACCTGCACCAGCATCAAAAGTACTTGTGTGAATATCAGAAACAAAATCTTGAGAAACCACATCTTCTTCTGTGTACCCCAACACGCCTTTTAGTTCGCCTTCAGCTGCAGCTTTAAATGCTTTTTTAATTTCTTCGTAAGAAGTTTCTTTTTCTGTTCTAACCGTTAAATCTACCACAGAAACATCAGCTGTAGGAACTCTAAATGCCATACCTGTAAGCTTACCATTTAATTCTGGAATTACCTTACCAACAGCTTTAGCCGCACCTGTTGATGCTGGAATAATGTTTAACATTGCACTACGACCGCCTCTATAGTCTTTTTTAGACGGACCATCAACTGTTAATTGGGTAGCAGTAGTTGCGTGCACAGTGGTCATTAATGCCTCTTCAATACCAAAATTGTCATTAACAACTTTAGCTAAAGGAGCTAAGCAGTTAGTAGTACATGAAGCATTAGAAACAATGGTGTCTGATGCTTTAACATCTTTATGGTTAACACCCATTACAAACATAGGTGCATCTTTAGAAGGCGCAGAAATAACCACTTTTTTGGCACCACCATCAATATGGTATTGAGCAGTTTCTAAAGTAGTAAAGATACCTGTACATTCTGCAACAATTGTTGCATCTACTTCATCCCACTTTAAGTTCTTTGGATCACGTTCAGCAGTAATTCTAATGGTGTTACCATTAACCACAAGGTTACCGTTTTTAACTTCTACTTCACCATCAAATTTACCGTGAACAGAATCGTATTTTAATAAGTACGCTAAATGTTCAACATCTAAAAGGTCATTAATTGCAACTACCTGTAAATCATCTCTTTTTACGGAAGCTCTAAAGACTAAACGTCCTATTCTACCAAATCCGTTTATACCTATTTTAGTGTGTGCCATATTTATTTTGGTTTAATTTTTAAATTGTCATTATATCAGAAACTTTAAGCAGCTCCATATCAATTTCTGTATGAGCTTTAATAGCTTCTGCTAATGGAGTTAATATTAGTTTATTGTCTTTAACACCAACCATGCAGTTAGATTTACCTTCTAGCAGAGAATCTACAGCTTTTACACCCATTCTACTTGCCAAAACTCTATCAAAACATGTTGGATTTCCGCCACGTTGCATGTGACCTAAAACTGATACTCTTACATCATAAATAGGTAAATGTTCTTCTACGTATTCTTTTAATTCAAATACATTCTTACCTGTTTTATCACCTTCAGCAACTATTACAATACTTGAAGATTTACCAGATTTTTTACTTCTTTTTAAGGAATCTAAAAGCCGTTCAAGACCTAAATTTTGTTCTGGTATTAAAATTTCTTCCGCACCAGCGCCAACACCCGCATTTAAAGCAATATGCCCAACATCTCTACCCATAACCTCAACAAAAAATAAACGGTTATGAGAACTAGCGGTATCTCTAATTTTATCAATAGCATCTACTACAGTATTAATTGCAGTATCAAAACCAATAGTATAGGATGTTCCTAAAATGTCATTATCAATAGTACCTGGAATACCAATTACTGGGAAATTAAATTCTTCAGTGAATTTTACTGCCCCGGTAAAACTACCATTACCACCAATTACCACAAAAGCATCAACTCCTTCTTTTTTTAATTGTTCGTAAGCTCTTTTTCTACCTTCTGGTTCTCTAAATTCTTCGCAACGTGCTGATTTTAAAATAGTACCACCTTTATTAATGATATTATTTACGCTCCTTGCATTCATTTGTTTGAAGTCACCTTCAATCATTCCTTGGTAGCCACGATAAATGGCCACACAATCAATTTTATTAAAGGCAGATGCACGAACAACAGAACGTATAGCAGCATTCATTCCTGGAGAATCTCCACCTGATGTAAAAACTGCAATTTTTTTGATTTGTTGGGTCATATGTTGAAAAAACGAAAAGCGAATGTACCAAATGTAACTACAAAATAAAAGTCTTAAACCATTGGTTAAAAATCTACAACGATTTCGAAAGAATTTTTTAATGATTTGTTAGGATTAAAATCAAATTATTGCTGACTGCTTGAGGTTTTGCTGTAAAATTGAATTAGGCTGTCTTTGCCCATAACTGCATTAGCTTTCAGCTCTTCTTCTCTTACCTCTTTTTGTTTGTTTTTTTTGCCAAATAGTTGCTGCAACAAACCTCTAAAACTATTAAAATCTACTTGGTACGATAAACCAACACCTTGAGTATATCCTTGTCTTTCACTCAAAAACTGTCGTATTTGATTTTGTCTATTAAATATTTTGGCACTTAAAGTACCTTCATCATTAAGAATAACTTGTACCTCAACATCACCTGCCACAACGGTTTCAGAAACGCCACCTACTGGAACACCTACTTTACCATTCACAAGAACCCTGTCAGATAATTGGGTAGACACGGTTACTCCCAATCTATTTTCTGTTGATAAATCGGTAGCTAAATCTGTATAGCCTTGCTCATAAGACAAGCCAAAATTTAGCTTGTCGTTTTCTCCTGTAAGTACAGAATTTAAAAGTCCGGAAGCTGTCTGTATCAAATTACCCGTAACCGCTTGCTGATTTAATCCTGAAGATTCATCAACAAAAGTACCTTGAGCTAAAAGGTAAAATGCATTATTACTTTTAATTGTAGGGTCTTGTAAACGATATTCCAATTCGGATTTTACAACAGAACTTGTGCCAGGGAAATCAATATCAAATTCAATATTAGGACTTTCTAATTCACCATCTAACCGCACAACAACTTCGGTAGGTATTCTACTTTGATACCCCGGATTATCTAACAAAGGAGCCGGATTAGCATTGAGTGCATATACCGCTTCTAGGTTGAGTTGTGCATCTAAGGGTTCTCCATCCCAAATAATTTCACCTCCAGGTCTAACGGTAAAGGTTTTATCTATTACACCAGCACGTTTAAAATTGTATTGCCCAGTAACAACAACAAACTGACCGTACATATTAAATTTTCCATTGGTATTAATTTCCATAAGAAGCAAGCCTTCACCTGTACCTTTTAAAGAACTGCCAGACTGCTGGTCAATTACAATTTGAACTTCTGCTTCTGGGGTTACATCCAAATCAAAAAACAATTCTAATCCTTCATAATTGTCTAAAACACGCTCTTCTTCAAAAGATTCAACCTCATTTTTATTTATAAAATTTATAAACGAATAATCACCAACACTGGTTAAATCGCTCAACGGAATTTTTAGAGAAGTACCCTCTGCTGTAGCACCCTCAAAATCGATGTTTAAGGCATTAACCGTTCCATAAATTGCTCCTTTTCCAGATACATATCCCGTACCATAATACAGTACTTCTTCTTCAAACTCTGTATCTAAGATTAAGAATCTACCTTGATTAGCATCAACATTTAAATCAAAGGTCCAATCATCAAACTCAGTATGCGAGATTGAGCCGTCTAAAACCGCCGTAGTTTGGCTTTTAGTATCTGTTAACCCTATTTGTTCAAACAAGAATGTTTGCCCAAAAAGACGAATTCTAGACAAAGGCGAAAAATCATAATCTACATTCAAATAAGGTATACCCAAACCTCCATTGTTCATTGTTAAAGAACCATTTATTTCAGGATTTCGAGCATTACCCGTTATTCTAGCACTTCCGCTAAGTAAGCCTCGAATATTAGATATGATTTCTTCTCCAAGCGGTGCTAATGGTTCTAACGAAAAATCTTCAAAAGTTGCTAATAAATCAAGGGTTGTTTCTGTGTCAGAATCAAATATTTTACCAGACATACCAAAGCGTTCTTGACCTTGATAGTTTAACCACATATTGGCATTATATTCGGTTAAATCATCATTACCAAAAATCATCATTTCAACATCACCTAGAATTAAATTATTAACTGAAAAGTTGGTAATTTCTAGACTAGAAGATGGTAAATATTGCCCGTCTTTTTGTAATACATTTAAAATACCATCAACCTTACCATCTAACTTAAGACTATCAATTTCTGGTGTTACTTTATTTAACGATACTAAATCAAACTCTAACTTTAAATCTTTGTAAGTAGAATCAACAATATCTCCACTTAGTTTAATACGCTCGTTATTGAGATTATCCATAACAACCTCTTTGATTGAAAGACTGTCAAAGCTTGGATTAATAATTAGTTTATTCTGTTGGTTGTTAGATTGGTTTAATAACCACGTATTGCCTTTAAAACTAACATCAGAAGGTTTTAATCCAATAACCGAGTTTCTTTTTTCATCAAATGTGTGGTAAAAATTTAAATTGTATTCATCATTATATTTACTTCCACCCTTGAACTCGGTTCTAAAAAAGAGGGTATCCTTTATTGTGGTATTAATGAGATTAAAATCTTTGACATCATAATACACAGTCTTCATATCTTCTACAGATAAAAAAGTATTAAAGAGCGGGTTTTTATTGTCAATTTGAAGCTCAACTCCTTTTAAATTATTCTCTAAGGCATCTATTTCTGGTGATTGAAAAGTAAGTTTAAAATCTTGTTCATCTGAAACTATTTTTCCTCTGATAAAAGTCTCTGGACCAAAACTTACCTCAGGAAAAAATATACCTACAATTTTATTGTAAATCTTAAAATTAAACGAAATGTTTTGCCCAGATGAAATCTCAAAAGGTTGGTAATTGGTGTATATACTACCCACAGAATTTTGTACTAATTTGTCTAGCTCACCAATTTTAAATCTACCTCTCATATAACCGGTTATAATATCTGGAGAGTTTATAGTAACATCTCTAATAGAATCACCTTGAAAAGAAGAAGTAATTTTAAAATCTTCAAAAAAGTAAACATCATTTTTATTTTGATAAGCGGTATCTGTAAAGTCTATTTCACCACTTATATTGTCAAGGCTATTGCCCGTAATATCCATTTTAACATTACCTCTAAAAATAGAAATGCTGTCATTAATAAAATTCATTTTTTTAAAGTCTGCGTAGTCTACATCGGCAATAAAATTGAATTCGTTATTAGTTTCGCTAAAATTAGCTAAGCCCCTAAAATCTAAACGTAAATTTCTATCGTTAACTAAAAGATTACCATCAAACAATTGATTTTGTAAAATACCAGAAACTTTAATGTTAGTGTACTCATAACCGTTAAACTCAAGATAAGAAATATCACCAATTGCTTGCGTATTTAAATACTCTGCTAAAAAGCCCCTACCTTCAACATTGAGGTTTAACGATGTTTTTCCAAATTTTGGATTTTCAACAAACGTTCCTAAATCAAATTCATCTAGTGTTATTTGACCTATGTATGAAGCATCTTCTAGAACGTTCATATTAGTCATTTGTAAATCTGTAAAACCGTCTCCAAGAGCAGTAGCTATATTTATTTGGGCATCTAAAGAAGTTTCTGTTACCTCAGCATTACCACGTATAGAAAACTGACCCAATTTTTTTAAAGATGCTGGTATGCGTTCTCCTAAAATATTGGGCATTAAGGAACGCAATTCGTAATAGCTAGAAGTTACTTTTTGCATGTCACCATTCATTATAAATGGTGCTTCTTCAGAGAACATATTAGAAAAGGTAAAGGTGCCTTTTACTTTTGTAATCTCAGAATCTAGGTCAAGATTAGTGGCTTTTAAATTGTTTAAATAACCAGAAAGCTCTCCTTTAAAACTAACATTTTTATCAGCCCCAAATTGGTTATAAAACAGATTAATATCATTAAAAGATATGGTTGATTCTGAAAAATTACCTCTAATTTCAACGGCATTCAAAAAATCTTTAAAATCTTCTCTGTTATATCTAAATGCTAATTTTCCATTTAAATTGGAATTTGGCGTTTCAATAATCAAATTATTAAAACGCATTAATTTTTTAGTATAGGTAAAACTCGTTGAGAGGTGATTTAACTGTAATCCTCGAAAATTGTCAAAATTTAAATCGGTAATGTTCAATTTAACCTGACTACCAAAAATTATAAAGTTATCTGCATTAATATTCAGTTTAGGAAAATCTAATATACTTGGTTCAGCTAAGTTTTCATCTATCAACTGAAATCTAGAATCAATGATTTCAATTTGAGAAGATGACATATAGAAAGGCGGTTTTAAAGGGTCTCGCTGTTGACCATCATCTAACTTTTCAATAAAAACGTCTAGATTGGTTAACTGCGCTCCTTCATAGGTTTTCATATTCATTTGAAGACCATACAATTCAAACGCTCCAAACTCTAAATGACTACCGTCTATCATGTTTCTAAGGTTTAAAACAGATGTATTTACTTTTTCTACGAATAGCAACGTGTCTGCTTTATAATCCTCAACATAAAGGTCTTTTATCGATGTATTGAAATTAAATGGCGAAAATTGAATTCTACCAATATTGATATTAGTGCCAAACTGTTCGTTAATAGAATTTGTGGCGTACCTTGCCATTTTAGTTTGTACCGCAGGAAGAGAAAATAGCAAAGTAATCAAGACGAAAATCAGAATGATTAACATCAAAACACGAATTACTATTTTACGGAGTTTTTTGATAGGAAGCTAACTTTTATTTTTGTGGGACAATTTTTGTTCCAAACTCAATGCAAAATTCGACAAAATATATTTTGGCCATAGAATCTTCTTGTGATGATACCTCTGCAGCTGTTTTAGCCAATGAAAAGGTACTTAGTAATGTGGTTGCTAACCAAGAAATTCATCAAAAATATGGTGGCGTTGTACCAGAATTAGCTTCTAGGGCACATCAACAAAATATCGTTCCCGTGGTTGACCAAGCATTAAAGCAAGCAAATATCAACAAAAACCAATTAAGTGCCATTGCATTTACAAGAGGGCCTGGCCTTATGGGTTCACTATTGGTTGGAACTTCTTTTGCAAAATCTTTAGCCTTAGGTCTTGCTATACCTTTGATTGAGGTTAATCATATGCAAGCACATATATTAGCCCATTTTATTGAAGATAAAACACAGAAAACACCAAAATTTCCGTTTTTAGCTATGACCATAAGTGGAGGTCATACACAAATTGTTTTGGTTAAAAGCTATTTTGAAATGGAGGTATTAGGGCAAACTTTAGATGATGCCGTTGGAGAAGCTTTTGACAAATCTGCCAAAATATTAGGTCTACCCTATCCAGGTGGTCCATTGATTGACAACTACGCTAAAGAAGGTAACCCTTTGGCATATCCTTTTCCTAAACCAAAAGTAGACGGGCTTAATTTTAGCTTTAGTGGATTAAAAACTAGTATACTTTATTTTTTACAGCGCGAAACTCAAAAAAATCCACAATTTAAGTCAGAGAACATAGCAGATATTTGTGCTTCTATACAATATACCATTCTTGAAATTTTGATGGATAAATTAACTATAGCCGTAGCACAAACTGAGGTTAAACGCGTGGCAATTGGTGGTGGAGTTGCAGCAAACTCTGGCATAAGACAACGCCTAAGAGAAGCTGAAAATAAAATGGGTTGGGAAACTTACATTCCAAAATTTGAATATTGTACAGATAATGCTGCCATGATAGGTATAGTAGGGTATTTAAAATACCTAAACAAAGATTTTGTGAATCAAAGTGTTGTAGCAAAAGCTAGATATGTAATCTAATTTTTAGCCCATGGCATTTAATGAAGAACTTGCTAAAGACCTTAAGCAAACTTTTGAACTCCGAGGAATAACCGTTACTTCAAAAAAAATGTTTGGTGGCATTGCATTTCTTTATCAAGGTAAAATGACTGTTGGCATTATCAACGATGATTTAATGGTACGCGTTATATCAGAAAAAATGGAGAAGGTTTTAGCAAAAGATGGTGTAAGACCTATGGATTTTACAGGTAAGGCAATGAAAGAATTTGTTTTTGTAGTATCAGAATTCTATAAGACACATAAACAACTAGACTTTTGGATAACACTAGGTTTAGAACACGCAAAAAATAAATTAAAAAACTAATCTTAACACTTTTACCATGCAACTATTTTATAACTCTAGACTCGATAATAGTGCACAACAATTTGTTTTTCCGGCAGATGAAAGCAAACACATTGTAAAAGTATTGCGTAAAAAAGAAGGAGATATTTTACATATCACTAATGGCAAAGGTTCTTTGTTCAAAGCAGAAATCTTAGTAGCAGACCCTAAAAAATGTAAAGTACAGTTAGTTTCAACAGAAAAATCTATTCCAAAACTGTATCATTTACATATAGCAGTAGCCCCCACCAAAATGAATGACCGTTTTGAGTGGTTTTTAGAGAAAGCAACTGAAATTGGTATAGACGAAATTACACCCCTACTTTGTGATAATTCTGAACGAAAAGTAATAAAACAAGAACGTTATGAACGTGTTCTACAGTCAGCTATGAAACAATCTTTGCAAACCAAATTGCCAAAATTAAATCCGTTAACCAGTTACAGCCAGTTCATAGAAAACGCGGGGGCACAACAAAAATTTATAGCACATTGTGAAGATGCCGATAAAGCAGAGTTTAAAAGATGTTTGCATGCAGATAAAGATGTAATTGTTTTGATTGGCCCAGAAGGCGATTTTTCACCTGCTGAGATTAACTTGGCTTTAGAAAACAAGTATAAACCTATTTCTTTGGGTAGAAATAGACTTCGGACAGAAACAGCAGCTATAGTAGCTTGCTGTACAGTTAATATGATAAATAACTAAAAGAATAAGTGTACTTTTAGTCGTATGAATAAACATCAAGTTTTACTATTTACATTTATTCTTTTAAGCACAAGTATTTTTGCTCAAGAAATTGCTGTTTTAAAATATGGTGGAGGTGGAGATTGGTATGCAAACCCTACAGCTTTACCCAATTTAATTACTTTTTGCAACCAAAACATTAATACCAAAATAAATCCAGAGCCAGAAACTGTGGAGCCTAGCAGTACTGGTTTATATCAATATCCATTTTTATACATGACAGGTCACGGCAATGTTTTCTTCTCAGAAGAAGAGGCAGAAAATCTACGTAACTATTTACTTTCTGGTGGCTTTATACATGTTGATGATAATTATGGTATGCGAGAGTATTTTGAAAAAGAACTCAAAAAAATATTCCCAGAAAAAGAATTTATTGAGTTAGGGAAAGAACATCCTATTTTCGACCAGAACTATAAATTCCCAAACGGTTTACCTAAAATTCATGAACATGATGGAAAAAGACCACAAGCCTTGGGTATTTTTCATGAAAATAGATTGGTTTTGTTATTTACTTTTGAAAGTGACTTAGGTGATGGTTGGGAAGACCCTTCTGTACATAAAGACCCTGAAGAAGTTAGAACTAAAGCCTTACAAATGGGCGCTAACATTGTTGAATACGTATTTAAATCATGACCTCTAAAACCATTTCAACCGGTATTTTACGGGCAGTTGGCATCATAGCTGGTATAGTATTACTAGGTTACTTTTTATATGCTATACGCTCTGTAATTGCTTATTTGGTAATTGCAGCCGTACTAGCGTTGTTGGGTAGACCAATTGTTAATTTTTTAATACGTAAACTCAAATTTCCTGAGACTCTAGCTGTTATTGTAACCATGCTATTAATACTTAGCGTGTTCATGGGAATACTGTCGTTATTTATTCCCTTAATAAATGAGCAGAGTAAAAACCTATCTCTACTTAATGTTGATGAGCTACAAAAAAATTTAAATGAACTTTATGTTCAAGTAATGGATTATTTTGGAACCTCTAAAGCAGATGTTGATGATCTAATAAAAGATTCTGAATTAGAAAAAAACTTCTTATCTGGTATCGACTTAAATTTTATTCCAAATATTCTAAATGCTACCGTAAATGTAGTAAGTGAGTTTAGTGTAGGTTTATTTTCTGTGTTATTTATTTCGTTCTTTTTTCTAAAGGATAGCAAACTCATGCAAACAGGTTTAATGACCTTTATACCAGACGAAAAAGAGGATAAAACTTCACAATCTATCAATAAAATTAACAACCTATTATCACGCTATTTTGGGGGTATTCTATTACAACTGTTTATCCTCTTTGTTATTTATACCATTACCCTTTTTATCGTAGGCGTTGAAAATGCTTTGGTAATTGCTTTTTTATGCGCACTCTTTAATATAATACCCTACATAGGGCCGTTAATTGGCGGTGCAATAATGATTGCACTTACCATGACAAGCCATTTAGGAATGGATTTTAGTAGCGTTATCTTACCCAAAGCTGGGTACGTTCTTATTGGTATTTTAATAGGCCAGTTAATAGATAATTTCTTTTCACAACCTTTTATATTTTCTAATTCTGTGAAATCTCATCCGTTAGAAATATTCTTGATTATCATAATTGCCGGTTTGTTATTTGGTATAACGGGTATGGTAATTGCGGTTCCAGGATATACGGCAATAAAAGTGGTTTTGAAGCAATTTTTGTCAGACAATCCGTTTGTGCAAAAATTTACCAAAAATCTATAAAGTTTGAATTTTGACATTCTAAAGCCAGCTGTACAAGATTTTATCACTAAAAATCTAAACACAGATGTGGTAAAACTGTTATTGTCTAAACCGCAGTTCAAAGGAGTTACTCAAAAAGAATTAGCAGAACAAATACAGTGCAAGAAAAAAAGTCAAACTAAATTACCTACATGGTTTAATACCATTGGCATTTATTATCCTAAAAAAATAAATATTGAGCAAACCTCTTCAGAGATAACTGCGGCTTATAAAGCTAATTTGGTTTCTGGAGAATCGCTAATAGACCTAACCGGTGGGTTTGGCGTTGATAGTTATTATTTCGCAAAGCGAATAAAAAAAGTAACACATTGCGAGGTTGATGAGAAACTATCTAAAATTGTAGCTCAAAATTATCTACAACTTAATGTCAAAAACATTGATACCATTGCTAAAAACGGATTGGAAGTTCTAAAACAATCTCCCTACCAATTCGATTATATTTATATTGACCCATCTCGTAGAGATTCTGTAAAAGGAAAAGTATTTAAACTTACCGATTATCACCCCAATGTTCCTGAACACCTAAATGAATTATTTGCAAAAACTAATACTGTTCTAATTAAAACTGCTCCTCTGTTAGATATTAGTCTAGGCATTTCTGAATTGATATGGGTTGCTGAAATTCATATAGTCGCGGTAAAAAATGAAGTAAAGGAATTGTTATTCTTACTTAAAAAACACAATCAAGAAAAACCCATTATTAAAACGGTAAATATTGTTGGAGAACATACCAATGAGTTTTCATTTTACTTAAATGATGAAAAAAATGCTAAGGTTTCTTACGCAATGCCTAAAAAATATCTGTTTGAACCCAACGCAGCTATACTAAAATCGGGCGGTTTTAAGACTATTTCTGAGAAATTTAAGTTAGATAAACTAGCGGAGCACTCGCATCTATACACTGCCAACAGTGTCCAAAATTTTCCAGGAAGAGTTTTTGAGGTTGTAGACACCATTCCATTTCAAAAGAAAAATTTAAAAAAATTGGGGTTTAAAAAGGCCAATATTACCACACGGAATTTTCCGTTAAGTGTGGCTGAAATCCGAAAAATATCTAAAATAAAAGATGGTGGTATAGACTATTTATTTTTCACCACTATTGAAGATAAACTCTACTGTATAAGCACTAAAAAGGTTGTTTAGTTACCTTGGGTCTAACCAGATAATTTCAATATTCTTTAGTTTAAGTAGCATTAAATCTGGACAGTTATTAAGTGATGCAAAGCCGCCAACTTCACATAAATACTCGCATTTATCATTAAGAACTATCGAAAACTCTCTACCGTCTCGCTGTTCTTTATAAACGTATATTTTCTCGCCATTATAAGTGCCCTGATGTATCTCTGCTCTTGGTGTTTTTGGCGGTATAGCAAGTATCTTCTCAACCGTATCTTGCATACAGGTGGGCTCCAAGTCTTGAAACCTGCCAACTGTTTTACAAGAAACAATTAAAAGTATAGGCCAAAGTCTAAAATACCTCATTCACAATCCCATTTAAAATTTGCCACCTTGTCATTAGAACCAGCAGATAAATTATAATGCCACCATTCTGTTCTTATAGACCAAAAACCATGAGCCTCCATAGTTTCTTTTAGCAATTTACGATTATCAAGTATGTTTTGAGGTAAATCTGTATGGTCATGATGCGCCTTTTTACCAAAAAAATCAAAATCTGTTCCCATAGGTAATTCTTCGCCTTCTAAATTCACTAACGTAATATCAACAGCACCACCTTTATTGTGAATTGAACCCTTTACCGGATTTGCAACATATTGCGGATTTGGAACAATATCCCACATTTTATATTGAACCGAGTTAGGCCTATAACAATCATAAAACTTAATAGCATAGCCTTTTGACCTAAATTCTTGATTAGCTTTTAAAAGTGCTTTTGCAGTCTTTACTCGCATATAACATTCTGCACAATCATATACCTTAGCCTTTAAAAAGTTATTGGTAGTAGCATACCGCATATCATAAAAAAAATCGTTGCTATAATCTGCCAAACGTATAAATGTAGTGTCTGCTAATTCTTCTAACGGTGTAGTATTTTTTGTTTGAGGTACACTTGCTTCAGGCTTATCAACAATTTCTAAGGTTGTTTCTGTAAGCACCACAGTCTCTTTCTTTGCTGTATTATTGACCTTTGTATTTGCTTCTTTACAGGCTAATACCATACATACTACTATGAAGACTACAAACTTTTTCATTACAATCTTTTTTGAGAAGCTATCCATTCATAAAGTTCATCAGTTTCATAAGCTGGAACCCAAGACTCATGCCCCACCCCTTTGTATCTGGTGTAGGTTACGGTATAGCCCATTTCTTTGAGTTTTTTAACCATTATATCTGATTCTTGCACTGGTATTACTTCATCTTCATCTCCATGAAAAACCCAGATAGGCATTTTTTTATCTAACCAACTGGCGTATGGCGCGGGTGCCATTCCACAAACAACAGCTAAAGCAGCAAATTTTTCAGGGTATTGTACGGCCATATTCCAAGCGGCACTTCCTCCCCTACTTAACCCAGTTAAATAAATTCGATTACGGTCAACGTTATTTTCGGCAACTATTTTTTCTAAAAGCAAATTTAAAGCTTCTATATTCCACCATTTCTTTTTATGTGGATTTTGTGGTGCTAAAATCAAAAAAGGAAAATCCTTTTCACCTCTAAGCATTTTAGGGGGTCCAACTCGTTTTAATTCTTCCAAATCTCCACCTGCTTCACCACCGCCATGTAAGAATAAGAGTAAACCAAAGCCTTCCTCTTTATCCACTTCATAACCCTCTGGATAGTACAAATAATAGGCAAATTTTTCTTCAGTAACCGTTAATTCTTCGCCTGCCACTAGCTGACTCTGAGCCGCACAACTGGTTAATAATACTAAAAGAAAAAAACAACTTACAATTCTCATTTAGACGAGCATTTCAGCAATTTGAAGCCATGAAGATACGCGTTCAAAACGTTCTTCGCCAATATTATGAGGAGAAGTAAACAGGATAGCTCTGCCCTCAAACCTTTCTAGATTATACGCTCTATCATCAATTAAAACATCACCTTTAAGCATATGTTTGTCTCCACATAAAATACGATGCTGCCACTTGATAAAAGGAAAATGTTCATCTAACCAATCAGATTTTTCTTTTAAAGAATTTGGAAATTGCATAGCAGCTGAAGCTATATAAACTTCGTGCTTATGGTATAATTCTTTTAAAACTTCTTGACTATGGGGTATCACAGCTAAATTTCTAAAAAAACCTACCTGCCTAGCATGGTCTTTTACATTTTGCTGGTGTTCTGGGGGCACACACTTCCAAAAATCAGAGCATTTATTTTCCGCTTCAACTTTTGTAAAATTGGCATTAAATTCTTTATTGTAGATATTAATATGTTCTTGGTAGGTATCAGCAATTACCTCATCCATATCAACAAATATTCTCATAGCTATAATTTTTGAACGAAGAAACTGAAAAAAGTATACTTAACATGGCAATTAACCAAATGATAACTAAATTAACCTATTGCTTTACAAATGGTATCTACTAAAGTTTAGGTTGTAACCCTTAGTTAAATACATAACTTCTTTCTCAAAAGATTCAATTTAAAACAATTGTTAAGTCTGTGCGACAGAATTAGTTTTTTTATTTTACCCATAATTACCGCGATTCATTTTTATAAAGATTGCTGTTTTAAAAATTACTGTAATTATGTTAAGCCCAACTATATACAGTCTTCAATTACAGATGGTGTTGATATGCCCCTGAAAAAATAAAGTATGCATTTTTTTAAAGAAAAAAGCCCCTGAAAAATCAGAGGCTCTTTGTTTACTAGTGATCGCGGAAGGATTCGAACCTTCGACCGTCTGCTTAGAAGGCAGATGCTCTATCCAGCTGAGCTACGCGACCTTTTTGCGGGCGCAAATATATACATTTGATGGCTTTGAAAAAAGATAAAAATGAAAATGTTTAAAATATTCTCACCTAAAATCTTGAACCTTTAAACTTTTTTCTTTCCAATACCCATCGTCATGAAAACCAAATTGAGATGGATTATAATCACCAATTAACCCAACGTCAGGTGTTTGTACTATTTTTTCGTCTAATAAATAATAAGATGCATTAACTAAAAGTAGTCGCACTTCTAAGTCTAAAAAATCTGTTGCCGCTCCTATAGTAGAAGTCAAAGCTTTACCTTTTTTACCGTTCTCTAATTGATACGATTTTAGCCAAACAATTGGAGGCATATTTTCGTTAGGATTATATGTCTTGCCTTCTGCTCCTGCCAAAGTTGCTGCAACGGTATCAGACTCTTGCATACCGTAAAACCTATCCTTTTCATTAAATTCTCTCTTTCGCTCCACAGATTTTCCGTAAACTAATACTTGTGTATCAACTGAAATAGGAGTTCTGATACCATAAACATCTGTAGGCCCCCATATGGCACCGTTTTTTATACCCGTTAAAATAGGATGTGATTGCAGTTCATTATTAATTATACCCCTTGTACTCTGATGTTTATGATTTCCATGATGTGTATACCACGTTTCTCCTAAAACCTTTTTGCCAAACCCTAATTGCCAATCTTGATTCTCGCCCCTGTAATTCCACCCATAATGCACATAAGGATGTTCTTTGTTCTCAAAATTGAATGCATGAGTAGCTGTTCTAATACCGATTATGGGTTTTCCTTCTTTTAGATAAGCTTCAAAAAATTGCATTTGTTCAGTAGGTAGTGCTCTAAATCTAGTGAATAAAATCACTAAATCTGCTTGTTGTAAATGTTCTAACCCTGGAATATTAAAGCTGTAATTAGGATTTACAAACCCAGGTTGAGCAATATCTTGAGCAAATAAAACCGTACAATTAAAGCCATGTTTCTGACTTAAAATTTTAGCAAATTGCGGCAGCATTTCTTCTGAACGATACTCCTCATCACCCGAAATTAAAACAATATTCTTCTCTTTTTGAACGCTATCTTCCCCTTTAAATGAAAGCCACTCTACAACTTCATTTTTTGCTGTTTCATGCGTATTTACTTCTTTTTTTAGCTCTTTACAACTACATGCAACTACTATAACAAACATTAAAAAATATACTTTCTTCAGCATTATAATTTAGTTTACTAAGGCTTTACCAGTAATGATGTTATGTGGATGTGTTTTTAAAAGCTCTTCTGCAGTGTAAAACCCTTTTTTATCTCTTGTTTTTTCACGTACTTGTTTTACCATTTCAGCAGAAATGGGTTTAGCCCTATTACTAAAAGAGTTACGAGCATAAGTAAGTACTGCGGCTATTTCCTCATCATTCAACATACCTCCAAAAGGTGTCATGGGTACTTGCCCATCATATAACAAGTTTTGTACTTCTATGGGGCCCATAAGACCGTTTAACGTAAGTTTAATTAAGCGTTCTTCATCTTCTACCACCCATTTAGATTGTCGTAATGGTGGAAACCCTGATGCTGTTAATCCTTCACCATTTTTTTGATGACACGTAACACAATACCCCTCCCGCTCATAAATTTCTTTACCTAGAACAAACAAATCTCGTTCTTTACCCTCTAGGTGGGTAGAAATTTCCTTTTCTTGCACCTCTAAATTTTCACCCTTAAGATGCGCTATTGCGCGTTTATAAGGAACCTTTAGCCATTTATCAAAAGGTTGCTCTCCAATCTTTTCTAAAACTTTAAGCCCTTTCTCTTTTGAAAGCCAAGAAGCTGCGACTAAAACCTCCATTCGTACTCTGGCATTTTCATCTTTTGCCATTTGTAGTAATAAGTCGCTTTGATTTTGCACTTGATGTCCTACATACCCTAAGACTTGCGTAGCAGCTGCTCGTACTCGATAATCTTCTACTTTTAATAATTTTTCAAGTAAATTTTGATTAATCATATTGGCTCCCCAAGTAACCCAAAGCGCCTCTAATAAATGGTGATTATAATCACTGTCGGAAGTATCTAACCCAGCTACCCAATCTTGAATCGCAGCCGTAACCGCGTCTGCATTTCTTCCTCGCAGTTCACGTCGCGTACGATAACGGCTACGAAATTCAGGTAATTTTAAATTATCTAGTAGGGTTTCAATTGAAGTCCCATGTATTTGAGCCGGCTCAACTAATGGCCTAGAAGGATAGGTAATTCGGTACACTCTACCATGCACATGATCACGCAAGGGGTCTCTAGCATTATGCTGCATATGCCCAATTAGAACATTATGCCAATCTACCAAGTAAAGAGAACCGTCTGGAGCAAATTCCATGTCAACAGGTCTAAAATTCTTATCGGTTCCTTCAATTAAGTCTTGTCTTTTTTTCAATTGATAACCGCTACCTTCATCAATAACCTGGTGTTGACGCATGCCTAAAAATCCAATGGTGTTGTTGAGTAGCATATCGCCTTGAACTTCTTCTGGAAAATGACTACTAGAAACAAATTCTAAACCTGAGGTTGGACGAACTCTATCTTTATCAGGCACAAAAGTTGGCCCTAAATCATTAAACTGCCCATATCTATTTTTAATACTTCCGGGTCGCATCCAACGAATTTCAGTACCTGATGTTTCTAAGAAAAAAGGTTGTCCCCATTTATCAAAAGCGGTACCCCACGGATTAGGAATAGGTACTTGTGCTACGCGTTGTAATTTTTTTTGCTGAGGAGTATAACGATAAAACCCTCCATTTGTAGCTCTTACAGTGCCATAAGGTGTTTCAACATTAGTATGTAAAAACACGCCCTCACCCATATAAATTGCTCCAGAAGGGTCTGCACAAAAAGCACTGATAACGTGGTGTGTGTCATGGTCATCAAAACCACTTAAAATAATTTTTGTTTTATCGGCTTGGTCATCACCATCAACATCTATTAACAATTTTAAATTAGTGCCTTGAGAAACGTAAACGCCTTCTGGCGCAAGTTCAAACCCTGCAGGTATATGAAGCCCATCAGCAAAAATAGTTTGCTTATCGGCTTTATTATCTCCATTAGTATCTTCTAAAATTAATAACTTATCGTTAGGTTTAGCGTCTCCGGTACGGTAGTGTGGATAGGTTGGCATTACGGCCACCCATAGCCTACCTTTATTATCAAAAGACAATTGGCATGGATTCGCCAAATCAGGAAAATCTTCTTCTGAAGCAAACAACTCTATTTTATAACCAGGAGCTGTTTTTAGTGTGGCTAAGGCATCTTCACCATACAAATATTTAGCTTCCCCACGACCATAATCACCATTGGTGAAATTTGTCTCTACTTCTCGTAGTGGATGTGTTTTTGCGTCTGCAACGGTGAGATTCATTTTTTCTCCCTTTAAGGCTTTCCAAATAGCGGTATCGCGAATAGCAGTCATTTCACGCTTCTTCTTAATTTCGTCAGGGTAGTTTTCTGGACCAAACGGGTTGTAGCGTCTACCATACACATGTACCCCATTAGGGCTTTTGTAATCGTCTTGCCAAAACCAGTTTTTTTCTAACACCGCATTTTTAACTAACGCTGTAGTTGCCGTATCGCTATTATTTATTCCTCCAAAAATGCGGTCTACCAATAATTTAGAAAATCTTTGATAGCCATTATCATTCAATTGAAACCCGTCTATTGTTAGTACATCACCTGTTTCGAACCATGATTTGGTTTCGTGGAAAACATCAATAAAAAACACTTGATTTTCTTTTGCTACTTCTTCAATTATTTTAGTGTATAACTCTAGGTTTTTATTCTCCTTTGTACCATCTGGTAGGTCATAGGTATCTGATAAATCTTGAAAAGCTATGGGTGACACTAAAACTAATTTAGGTGCCTTTTCACCATTGTACGTTTGCCTTAAGGTGTGCTGCACAAAATCATTTAATTCATTTCTAAAGCTTTCAGCGCCTTTTTTGCCTTCAAAAGATTCATTATAACCAAAAAAAGCTAAAATAACATCGGCTTTTAATCGAGTGAGCCATTGGTCTGGAGTTTCAAAGTGGCCTTGACTATTAGAATAGTTAGCCAATTCATCTTGGTATTGTTCAGCGCCTGGAAATGCCCATGGTGTAAATCTACCAGAATGTGGTCGAAAACCTGGAGTATCCCCTCCGTCGCACATGTTTCTAATAAACAATTGCTTCTCAGGATTTCTTAGTTGCATTTCGGTTTCAAAATAGCCAAAATTCATCATACGCGAACAAAGGTTATTACCAATGAGCATAATACGTTCATCTTTTTTAAGCGATAGATTTAAACTGTAATCTTGATTCTTACATCCAAAAAAAAGGATGATAACAAGCAAGTAAAGTAGCGGCTTGTTTACTATCATGTTGGTTGTTTAGTTGTTTTATGCAGTGTTCTTAAAAATAGCAAAAAAAAATCCCGCCGTAGCGGGATTCAACATATTCTACTTGATATTGTTTAATCGAAACCGAATTTCTTTAATCCTTCTCTACTAATTTTAATTGCTTCTAAAGGCGATAAACCATCAAAGGTTTGGTCTTGCTCAACGCAGTAGAATTCCATTCCCGATTTCTCTTTTTGGGCTAAAATTTTACCAAAATCAATATTACCTTGGCCTACAGCTGCAAATCTACCTTGGTCATCCATATCTTTTACATGCCATCCTTTAAAACGCCCAGGATATTTATCAAAATAAGCTAAAGGATCAGCTTCAGCGGCAGTTACCCAATATAAATCCATTTGAAAGTTTACAAATTCAGGATTCACATTTTCCAACAAATAATCTATGGGTACTACCCCGTCTTCATTAGCTTTAAATTCAAAATCATGGTTATGATACAGTAATTGAAGGCCCGCAGCATTACATTTTTCACCAAGGGTGTTTAGAATAGCTGTCAATTCTTGTACAGTACCTTTCATACCCAAGGTTTTGGTCTCACGGTCAAAAGTGAACATACCCATTGGTGGTACAGGCACAACAAAATAGGTAAAACCAGCTGCCTTAACATCAGCTATCATCTCATCTGCATTATCGAGGGTTACACTACCTTGATGAGTACTTAAAGGTGTTAAACCCATGCCCTCTAATTTTGATTTAAAAGCCTCTGGTTCCATACCATAAAACTTACCATCATCATAACCTGCGGCTTCTACATAAGCATACCCGGCATCAACTACAGCTTCTAAAGTTGCATCAACATTGTTACCCATATCATCGCGCAGGGTATATAGCGCTAAGCCTCCAAATTTTTTAGCCATTACTTCTTTAGTTTCAGATTCAAGGGATTCTGCGGTTTCTTTTGCTTTTTCTTTACAGGAAAATACAATGATTAAAGCACATATTGTTAAAGATGTACGCATTAATTTATTGGTCTTCATATAATTAAATTTAGTTTTGCGTTAGTTTATTATTTTAACAAATCTAGCATTAATACTTAACTAGCATTTGTTACCACATAAAGCATTGTAATAAAAGTTAAATTTAGAAAACTATCATCCATTGCTATTGTCTCTATTTGAGACTTTAAAATTAAAGTAAGTTAAATTTATTCAACAAATTTTAATTTTTAAAGCCATTTACTGCGACAATGAAATTTTTTTAACCAAAAAAATAACATACTTTCATTACACCACATTAGGAGTATTTACAACCTTTATATTCTAATTAATTAGAAAAAACTGAATAACCAATGAAACTATTTCCAGTATACATTTTATTGGCTTTGCTGTTAGGATTTTGTAGTGAGTCAAAGAAAAAAGACTTAGAAAAGAAAAACGGCACCACTGAAAAGCCTAACATAGTTTTTATAATGTCTGATGACCATGCCTACCAAGCCATCTCTGCCTATAATAATAACTTAATAGAGACACCTAATATTGACCGTATTGCTAAAATGGGTATGCTATTTACCAATGCTAGTGTAACCAATTCAATTTGTGCGCCCTCTAGGGCAACTATACTTACAGGCAAACACTCTCATTTAAACGGTAAAATTGATAATGTCTCACCTTTTGATACTACCAATGTAACTTTTCCTCAATTACTACAGAAAGCGGGTTACCAAACAGCCATGTTTGGTAAACTACATTTTGGTAATAACCCAAAGGGTTTTGACCAATTTAAAATTCTACCGGGACAAGGTTCTTATTATAATCCCGACTTCATCACTAAAAATGAAGGAGAAATTCAAGTTCAGGGTTACGTAACTGATATTATTACAGACATGACGCTAGAGTGGTTGAAGAAAGAACGAGTTGAAGAAAAACCATTTATGTTAATGTATTTGCATAAAGCGCCTCACCGTTCTTGGTATATGGCAGAAAGGCATATGCAAGAATTTACAAATAAAACCTTTGAGGAACCAGAAACGTTGTTTGATGATTATGAAGGTATGCCCGCAGCCAAAGTTGCTGAAATGAGAATTAATGGTGATATGGGTTGGGCGGCAGACTCTAAATTGTATCCAGATGTAATGGATAAATTAGGTTTAAAAGAACAAATAGGATTTGACAAAAGAAGATTTAGCAATAGTTATGAAAGATTAGATTCCACGCAAAAAGCCAATTTTGATGCCGCATATAGACCTGTAGCAGAAAAGTTTATAAATGACTTTTCTAACATGACTGAAAAAGAAATTGCACAATGGCGATATCAACGATACATGCAAGATTATTTGGGTACCATAAAGTCTGTTGATGAAAATGTAGGTCGCGTATTGGATTATCTTGAGGCCAATAATCTTATAGAAAATACAATTATTGTGTATACATCTGACCAAGGTTTCTATTTGGGTGAACATGGTTGGTTTGACAAGCGCTTTGTATATGATGAAAGTTTTAAAACCCCCTTATTAGTTTCTTGGCCAAATAGAATTCAGCCAGGTAGTGTTTCTGATGAATTAGTTCAAAATTTAGATTTTGCGCAAACATTTCTTGAAGCTGCTAAAGTTGAACAACCAGAAGATATGCAAGGCAAAAGCATGCTACCAGTACTTACCAATGATTTGGAAAATTGGAATAGAGAAGCGGTATACTATCATTATTATGAGCATCCTTCAGAGCACAATGTAAATAGACATTATGCAGTGGTTACTAAAGACTACAAACTAATTCATTACTATTTTGATTTGGATTATTGGGAATTGATAGACCGAAAAAAAGACCCCTTAGAACAACATAATTATTACGATGACCCTGCCTATGCTACTGTAAAAGAAGCACTACATCAGAAACTAAACCAATTGCGCGAAGAATACGGAGATAGTAACGCCTTAAGTCAACAATATATAGATGATTTTATGCCATTAGCCAAAGAAGGTAAAGTATGGGGGGTAGAAGACCACATTTTAGAACCTATTGTTGAAAAATGGGAAAACATGAAACAAAAACAATAGAAAGTTATTTCTTTATACCCAAATTATTTACATGAGTAAATCACTTTGCTATTTACTAGCTATTTTTTTAGGCGTACTTATAGTATCCTGTAAAAACTCAACAGCTCAAAAAGAACAAACACAAAAATTAAAAAAGGAAAAAGTAGAACCTGTTTTAGAATTAAAAAGCAAACAACCAAAGGAAACTATTCCAGAAAACATGGTTTGGATACCCGGTGGAACTTTTATGCAAGGAGCTACTTCCACAGATAAAATGGCAATGGCCCATGAAAAACCGTCACATAAGGTGACTGTTGACGGTTTTTTTATGGACAAACATGAAGTTACCAATGCTCAGTTCTCAAAATTTATTGAAGCCACAGGTTATGTTACCGTAGCAGAACGCAAAATAGATTGGGAAGAAATGAAGAATCAGTTGCCAGCTGGTACACCAAAACCTCATGATAGCATTTTACAGCCTGGCTCATTGGTTTTCAAGAAAACAAAATCTAGCGTTCCAAATTTATATGATTACTCTCAATGGTGGGAATGGAAAATAGGCGCTAACTGGAAACATCCGAACGGACCCACTTCTAACATAGAAGGTAAAGAAAATTATCCTGTAGTTCATATTGCTTTTGAAGATGCAATGGCATATTGTAAATGGGCCAACAGAAGACTTCCAACTGAAGCCGAATGGGAAT
The DNA here is from genome assembly GCF_014235875.1 of Croceivirga lutea. GTDB lineage: Bacteria > Bacteroidota > Bacteroidia > Flavobacteriales > Flavobacteriaceae > Croceivirga > Croceivirga lutea. The sequence goes on from NZ_JACJUK010000008.1 coordinate 115,342, forward strand.
TTGCTGCTCGAGGAGGAAAAGCAGAAGCAATTTTCTTTTGGGGTGATGAAACAAATCAACTGAGATATTACGCTAACACTTGGGAAGGTGAGTTTCCTGTAAATAATAGTAAAGCTGACGGATATGAACGTAGGGCACCAGTGATGCAATACCCAAAAAATGATTTTGGCCTTTTTGATATAGCGGGTAATGTATGGGAATGGACAAGTGATTGGTATAATGCTAATTATTATAGTGAAATTGCAAATCAGCATTCTAACAATCCATCTGGAGCAAAGGAACCTTTCACACCTAATAATCCGTATGCAAAAGAGCGTGTTATCAAAGGAGGCTCTTTTTTATGCAGTGCCAGTTATTGTGCCAGTTATCGCATTTCTGCTCGTATGGCTACTAGTCCAGATTCAGGTATGGAGCATTTGGGATTTAGAACAGTTGCCACAGAAGAAATGCTGGTAAATAAATAAAAAAGGCCACATAAATGTGGCCAAAAATCTATATTATTTTCAGTTCTATTTTCCATTAAAGAATAGCATAATACCTGCGACAATAACAAGAATAATGATGGAAAGAACCACATCAAAAATACCGTAACTTCCTTTATTTTTTGATTTAGCTTCATCAGTTAACGTACCAAATGTTAAGTTGATAACTTTCTCCTTGGAGGGTGCTGCGGTTACTAAGCTAATGCCTACAGCCAAAATTACACATCCTAAGAAAAACCAAGCACCAAAAGTTAGATAGTTCATATCAGCCATCTTATAGAAAAAGCCATCTACATTCATAGATTCCTTTGCTAATTCTAATCCTAATCTTAAGAAACCTACAAACAACCCAAGCACTAAAGTTACTAGGGCTCCAATACCATTAATTCGTTTATAAAATATTCCTAATAAGAAAACCGCTGCAATTGGAGGAGCCACATACGTTTGAACTTTTTGTAAATATTCATATAAAACACCTGAAATATTTGCCATAATAGGTATCCAAATAATACCAATTATCACAGTAATTATTGTTGCTATTTGACCTGTGCGAACAAGTTTTTTTTCTGGTGTATTTGGTCTGAGTTTTTTATAAATGTCAACCGTAAATAAGGTAGAGCAAGAATTAAATACTGAAGCTAGTGAACTCATTAAAGCTGCCAATAAACCAGCAGCTACAAGACCTCGAAGACCAGAAGGCAATAAATTACTCATTAAAACTGGGAAAGCTTCATCCGGTGAATTCCAATGTAGCTCACCTTTCATTTTAAGGGTTAATGCAATAATACCCGGAATCAGAAACAAGAATACCGGTAGTAATTTTAATAACGCTCCAAAAATAGTTCCTCTTCTACCCTCTTTAATGTTTTTTGCCGTAAGCGCACGTTGTACAATATATTGGTCAGTACACCAGTACCAAATACCTACAATAGTACTAGAAATCAATAAAGACGGCCATGGAAAATCGGGGTCGGTAGCGGGCCTCCACATATTTAAATATTCTGGACCTACAGTAGCCTTTATTTCTGACCAGCCACCTACGTGATTATAACCTATTATTGTTAGCGCAGCTGCTCCAATTACAAGTACTATTGCTTGAAGTGTTTCAGTATAAACAACAGCTCGCATACCGCCAAGAACCGTATACAAACCTGTTAATACCACCGTGGCAATTGCTCCAGTCCAAAAATCGATTCCTAATAATGCTGAAACCACTACACCACCAGCGTAAATAGTTACCGAAATTTTAGTTAACACATAAGCGATTATCGAAAACACGGACAACACCCAACGCGAACGTGCATCAAAACGTTTCTCTAAAAACTCCGGCATGGTGAATACTCCACTTCTAGCATAGAATGGCAAGAACACCCAGCCTAACATTAGTACCAACCACGCATGGATTTCGTAAATGAGCATGGGTAATTTATCACCCGCACCGGCTCCAGCTAATCCAACCACATGTTCAGAACCAATATTAGAGGCAAAAATTGACGCACCCACCACAAACCATCCAACATTACGGCCAGCTAAAAAATAGTCTTCGGTATTGCTTTTTTTCTTTTTGATAATCCATACTGCGATACCAACTAGTACGGTAAAATAGACTGCAATAAATATCCAGTCTAAAGAGTCTAAGGTTTTCATTTTTGGTTGGTTGTTTGGTTAAATTCAGTTTTTAATTTATTTAGTTGAAAATTTAAAAATAGTTGTTGTGGAATAAATTTCTCCTGGATTAAGTCTTGTGGAAGGAAAATTTGGTTGATTTGGACTATCTGGAAAATGTTGAGTTTCTAAACAAAATCCAGACCTTTTATCATACCCCCCTTCATTGCCAGGTATGGGCAAAGAACCATCCAAAAAGTTACCGGTGTAAAATTGTATTCCAGGTTCAGTTGTAGATACTTCTAAAAATCTGCCACTTACAGGATCATAAGCTGTTGCAACTTTACGTAATGTTCCGTTTTCACCATTTAATACCCAGCAATGGTCATAACCCCCGCCTAATTTTAATTGTTTGTTATCATCATCAATATTTTGGCCTATGGCTTTTTGGTTTGTAAAGTCAAAAGGTGATTCAGTAACACTTCTAAATTCTCCTGTAGGAATTAACCCTTCATCAACAGGTAAAAATGTATTGGCATTTATCTGAACTTCTTGATTGTGAACATTCTTTGTAAAATCGCTAGAAAGATTAAAATAGGCGTGGTGTGTAAGATTTACAACGGTAGCTTTATCTGTTTCTGCTTTATAGTCAACAGCAAGTTCATTTTGGTTATTCAAAGAATAAATTACAGTAACTTGTAAATTTCCGGGATACCCTTCTTCACCATCTTTGCTAGTATAATTTAACTTTAGTTTTGACTCAGTTTCTCCTTCAATAGGTTCAATTTCCCATATAACTTTATCGAAACCAATAGTACCACCATGTAAATGATTTTCACCATTATTTGTAACAAGTGTATACGCTTTATTGTCTAAACTGAATTTACCTTTTGCTATACGGTTGCCATACCTACCAACTAAAGCTCCAAAAAATGGATTTTCTATAACGTAATCATCAATTGTATCGAACCCTAAAGTAACATTAGCAATGATTCCATTTTTATTGGGTACTCTTAAAGAAACTATTCGACCACCATAGCTAATAATCGTAACCTCCATACCATTAGCATTGGTAAGGGTGTACGCGTCAATCTGGGTTCCATCTTTCAATGTTCCAAATACAGATTTTTCAATTTTCATGGATTTGCTTGCTTTGGTTTCTAATATAGATTGCTCTTTGTTTTTTTGCTTACAACTTAAAAAAAACACTAAGGCAAAAATCGTAAAACCTATAAGTTTAGTTTGTTTTAATTTCATTTTATTCAGTTTACTATTATTAACCACGTAAAAAACCACTGTAATAAGCTTCATTAGCTCGAATTAAGTTTTTAAAATTTCGGATTTTAGTATCAGAGTCAATCACCAAAAGTTCAATTCCGAAGCTATCAGCAAAATCTTCTAAAAACTCTGACGTTAGTGCCTTTGTATACACTGTGTGGTGGGCCCCTCCTGCCAAAATCCAAGCCGTAGTTGCAATTTCTAGATTAGGTTTTGGATTCCAGAGCACTCGTGCAACAGGTAATTTAGGTAAATCTGCCAAAGGTTCAACTGCTTCAACTTCATTCACAATTAATCGAAACCTATTGCCCAAATCAACCAAAGATGCATTTAAACCAGAACCGGCAGGAGAATTAAAAACCAAGCGAACCGGGTCTTCCTTACCCCCTATACTTAAAGGATGTACTTCACAAGAGGGTATTGTATCGGCAATAGTTGGACAAATTTCTAACATATGTGAACCTAATACCAAATCTTTTACTGGATTAAAATGATAGGTATAGTCCTCCATAAAAGAAGTTCCACCCTCCAACCCTGTGGCCATAACCTTCATTACCCTGGTTAGTGCCGCTGTTTTCCAATCACCTTCCGCACCAAAACCATAGCCATCTGCCATTAACCGTTGCACGGCCAAACCTGGTAATTGCTTAAGGTCTCCTAGATTTTCAAAAGTATCGGTAAAAGCTTTAAAACCACCTTCTTCTAAAAACCTACGTAGGGCCAACTCAATCTTAGCGGCTTCAATAAGTGATTCTCTCTTGGCTCCATCTTTTGCCAATTCTGAAGCTAAGCGATATTCTTGCTCATAAGTTGCCAAAAGATTATTAATTTCCTCTTGAGATAAGCTCTCTATCTTTGATGTAATATCAGACGCGTTAAAACCATTAACAGACATTCCAAAAGTTATTTGGGCACTTACCTTATTACCCTCTGTTACCGCAACTTCTCGCATATTGTCACCAAAGCGAGCTACTTTAAGTTGCTGCATTTCATCTACACCAAGGGCAACACGGGACCAAAGTCCTATTTTTTGCTGAACACTTTCTGCTTTCCAATGGCCTACTATAACTTTTCGATTAATACGCATTCGTGACATCATATGGCCAAATTCTCGGTCGCCATGTGCCGATTGGTTCAAATTCATAAAATCCATATCAATATGCTCCCAAGGAATTTCTGCATTGAATTGGGTATGAAAATGACAAAGAGGTTTATGCAGAATTCTTAAACCATTTATCCACATTTTGGCAGGAGAAAAGGTGTGCATCCACATAATAATACCAATACAATTTTTTGTAGCATTAGCTTGTATGCACAAATTGGTTATTTCTAATGGTGTTTTTACAATAGGCTTAAAAACAATATTCAAAGGAATTACCTCTGAATTATGTAGTGCCTTTGCGATGGTTTCTGAATTTTGGGCTACTTGCTTTAAGGTCTCCTGACCATATAAATGTTGGCTACCGGTTACGAACCAAATTTCCTTATTTGAAATTTTAATCATAGTTTTTTATTGACCATAATAAGCGTTTTTACCATGTTTACGGTCGTAGTGTTTTTTTATAAGTAAGTTTTTTAATCTTGGTGCGTCAGGGTTAATTTGAATAGTGAGATAAGCCATCTGCGCTACAGTTTCTAACACTTTAGAATTATAAACTGCCTTTGCAGCATTATTGCCCCATGTGAACGGGCCGTGGTTACCTATCAACACCATTTCTACCTCTTGGTAATCTAGACCTCGTTCTGTAAAGCAATCTAAAATTTGAACTCCTGTATTGTGTTCATAATTACCAACAATCAAATCGTCGTCCATAGGTGATGTACAAGGAATATCTTTTGTTAAATGGTCGGCATGTGTTGTCCCAAAAATGGGAATATCTTTTTGTGCTTGTGCCCAAGAAACTGAATACATTGCGTGGGTATGAGCTATACCACCAATATGTTCCCAGTTCTTATAAAGGTAACAGTGGGTTTTTGTATCTGATGATGGTTTTAGAGCTCCTTCTACCACCATATTATCAAAATCTATTACCACCATATCATCTGGTCTTAAATTTGTATACGGCACACCGCTAGGTTTAATGGCAAATACACCCTTATCGTGGTCTACCGTACTAACATTACCAAAAGTGTAAATAACCAAGCCCAGTGTATGCAACTGCAAATTAGCTTCGAAACATTCTTGTTTCAATAATTTATACGATGACATCTTTACTTATTTTTTTAGTTAATTGTTCCACGAAAAATCCGAGTTTTTTGTAAGCTTCAATATGTTGTTTTAACTCGGTCACTGTGTCTGTTTGAGGAAAATATTCGGCCTCAAAATCACTCCCCATTACTTTACTGGCATTAATAACCGTATCATAAACACCAGCGGCTGTTGCTGCATAAATAGCAGCGCCCAGTGCAGGAGTTTGATTGGATTTTACCACTTTTATAGGTTTGTTTAGTACGTTGGCTAAAGTCTGCATAATAAAAGGAGATTTACGTGCTACACCTCCAATACCAATAACGTTGTGGATTTGAACACCTTCTTCCTCAAAACGATTTACAATCATTTTAGAGCCAAAACAAATGGCATTGACCAAAGCCTTAAACAAATGTGGTGCCTTTGTACCTAAAGAAATACCTGTAAACGCGCTTTTTAACTCTTGATTTGTATCTGGTGTTCGTCTTCCATTTACCCAGTCTAAGGCTACAGGAATTGCATCAGAAAGCGAAATTCTCTCAGCATGCTGCGCCAAAGTTTGAATAAAGTTTTTATCAATTTCTTGCTGTAGTTCTTCTTTTTGAGTTGCAGTTAATATGTCAGATTTCATGACTAAATTATCTATGGGCCAAGACAATACTGTTTTAAACCACGCCAAAACATCACCAAAAGCAGATTGCCCAGCTTCTAATCCTATCATACCTGGTATAACTGAACCATCTACTTGACCACAAATGCCTTTAACCGTATTGTTACCAATAACACTATATGGCGAAACCATAATATCACATGTTGAAGTACCCATTACGCGTACCAGAGAGTTTTTATCCACTTTTGCTCCAATGGCTCCAGCATGGGCATCAAAGGTTCCCACAGCAATAACCGTATTGGTGGTTAGGCCTAATTTTTGTGCCCATTGTGCATTTAGGTAACCTGCTATTTGGTCTGAGGTAAACGTATCTACATATAAGTTATCTTTTAGTTCTGCTAAATAGGAATCTAACTTTGAAAGAAAACTTTTAGAAGGTAAACCACCCCATGATTTATGCCACATGGCTTTATGACCTGCAGCACAACGACTACGTTTGAAAGCTGTTAAATCTTTTTGGTCGGCCAATAAGTAAGTCATATAATCACAATTTTCCATCCAAGTAAAAGCTGCATTCTTAACTACCTCATCTTCTCGTATTACATGTAAAATTTTTGCCCAAAACCACTCAGAAGAATAGATTCCCCCTTCGTATTTTGTAAAGTTCTCTCCTCCCCAATTTCTTGCCAAGTCATTAATTTCATTAGCTTCTTTAACAGCGGTATGGTCTTTCCAAAGTATAATCATGGCATTAGGGTTTTCTTCAAAACCTTTAGTCAACGCCAAAGCTTCACCATTTTCGGTGATAGCCATTGGTGAGGAGCCCGTAGTATCAATACAAATACCCAATACCTGCTCTGCAGATATTTTACTTTTTTGAATTACCGAAACAATCGTGGTTTGTAATCCTTCTATATGGTCTAAGGGATGCTGCCTAAATTGATTTTTTGTAGCAATACAAAATTTTTGGGCCTTCCATCTAGGATAACAAAATACTTCAGAAGCCGATTCTGTACCATCGGAAGTACTTATTAATACGGCTCTAACAGAGTCTGTACCAAAATCGAGTCCTATGACATATTTGTTCATTAAACTAGATTTAGTTTAGTTCAAGAACAATTAGCGAATGCTTTGGTATTTCAACTAGCATTATTCCACTTTTTATTTTAAAGTCTTTGAATTCTTTTGGTTTTACCTTTTCTGGATTTTCGAATGAATTGTAATCTTGTAATTTTTCAGATGTTAAAATTGAAGCGGAAGGTTTTTTTACCTGAAACCTACTTAAATCAATTTCAACAATATGCGATTTTTCTGGGTCAATATTTACTAACGAAATATGATAGCCTCCATTTTTATCTTTAGAAGCAGAAACTGAAATTACTGGTAGTCCCCTATATTTGGTATTCTCAACAATTGTGGTGGGTAGCAACTTAGCGTCTTGATGCACTTTATACATGTGCATAACATGATAGGTTGGCGTTTTAATCATTTTTTCTTCATCAGTCAAAATCACCGCTTGAAGTACATTTACCATTTGCGCCAAATTCGCCATTTTAACCCTACGTGCATGATTGTTGAACGTATTTAAAACCGTACCAGCGATCATTACATCTCTAATGGTATTTTGCTGGTACAATACTCCATTTTTAACTTCTGGTTCTGCATCATACCAACCGCCCCATTCATCTACAAACAAATCAACCTTTCCTTCAGGGTCATATTTATCCATAATAGCAATATGTTTGGTAACATATTCGTCCATGTTCAAAGCTTGCTTCATTGTTTTAAAGTAGATTTCTTCATCAAAATTTATCGATGGTCCTTTTGCATTCCAATCGAAAACAGCATAATCATGAAGTGCTACGGCTTCCATTAAATTGAAAGGAACATTTTTCATCAAGGTTTCAGTCCAATTATAATCATCTTCAGAAGCGCCAGACGCAATTCTGTAAATACCGTCACCATTACCCCAATCTGTCATAAACGTGGCATATTGCCTATAAATGTTCGCGTAATATTCTGCGGTCATATTACCACCACAACCCCAAGTTTCATTGCCTACTCCCCAATACTTTACTTTCCAAGGTTTTTCTCTGCCATTTTCTCGACGCCAGTCAGCCATAGGGCTTATTCCATCATGCGTAGTGTATTGTATCCAATCTGCAAGTTCTTGAACCGTGCCACTACCTACATTTGCAGACAAATATGGTTCGGCTCCCAACAACTCACATAGATTTAAAAAGTTATGCGTTCCAAAACTGTTATCCTCTGTAGTACCTCCCCACCAACGGTTTACTATGGTAGGCCGTTTTGATTGAGGTCCTACCCCATCTTTCCAATGGTAAGTGTCTGCAAAACATCCGCCTGGCCATCGTAGGTTAGGAATGTCCAATTCTTTTAAAGCAGCAATAATGTCGTTACGAACCCCTTCTGTATTGGGAATTATTTTGTTGTCTTCACCAACATAAAGGCCTTCATAAATACACCTGCCTAAATGTTCTGCAAAGTGCCCATAAATATGTTTACTTATTTGCGGAGCATCTTCTGTTTTTTCAATTTTAATTTTTACCTGAGCACTTATACCTTGAAATATTAAAAGTTTTAAGCATAGTAATAATAATAGTTTCGAGTTCATCAGTTAGAATTTGATAAATGGAATTGAGTTAGGTTGGTACTAATTTAGCACTATAAAATATTAAGTGTAAAAAACACACTTCTAAATTAAATAAATAAGTTAGACTTTAATTTATTTTAAGTGTTAAATTCAAACTTATTGTTTAGTATTGAATAAATTTGAGGAATAAGACTTAAATGATGTTACACTATTATGAAAAAGAAGACCAGGTTTTATTAGCAGTTGATTGCATCATATTTGGTTTTGACGGTAAAAAATTAAAACTTTTATTGGTCAAGAGAAATTTTGAACCCGAAAAGGATAAATGGTCCTTAATTGGGGGGTTTTTAAAGAAAAATGAAAACTTAGATGAGGCCGCTGCAAGGGTTTTGAAAGCGCTTACAGGTTTAAAAGAAGTTTACCTAGAACAGCTACATACATATAGTAATGTAAATCGTGATTCTGGCCAAAGAACAGTTTCAGTAGCCTATTACGCGCTTATTGATATTGCTTCCCATCAATTTGAGGGAATTTTACTAGATACAGCAAAATGGTTTGATGTTAAATTAATTCCAGATTTAATATTTGACCACAATCAAATGGTTGATGGTGCAATACGTAGATTACGTAGAAGGGCTCAGACCAAACCCATTGGCTTTGAATTGCTACCTAACAAGTTTACTATGAAGCAACTGCAACTACTTTACGAGTCTATTTTAGATAAAAAATTAGATAAACGAAATTTCACTAATAAAATTAACACGTTAGATGTATTAGAAAAACTTAATGAAAAAGATATGACCGAATCTAAAAAGGGTTCATTTCTTTTTAAATTCGATCAAATAAAATATTCTAATAAAGTGAAAGAAGGTTTTAGCTTTAAAATTTAATAACCTTTTTAACTAAAATCTTCCATAACAACTTTATTTTTTGAAATTCCTAGAGCTTCCAAATCCTTCAAAATAGCTTTCATCATTAGTTCCGGGCCACATAAATAATAATTGTCTTTGTCTAAATCGGCATTACGTTTAATAAAATCTGCATTTATAAAACTATGCTCATATTTACTATTTTTCTCTTCCGATAGAATGTTAGTAAAATCATTAGCTAAAGTTCTATCAAAAAAAGCCTTTTCAATAATATCACCTTCTCTCTTATTGGCAAATAATAGCTGATTATCTTCTATTGCATTTTCTTTTTCTAGTTTCTTAAAAATAGATAAGAATGGGGTTATACCAGCACCTCCTGCTATAAATACACCAGGACCTTTGTACTTAATTGCACCCCAAGAATCTCCAATGATTAAATTCTCACCCGCTTCAACCGTTTGTATTTTATCTGTAACACCTTTATGTTTTGGATAAACTTTTATAGTGAACTCTAAAAACCCATCATCGGGTAGGCTAGTAAAAGTAAAAGGTCTTTTTTTGTCTCTCCATCCCTCTTGGTCTATGGCCACCTCAGTTGCTTGACCTGGAGTAAAAGAATAGTTACTCGGTCTTTCAGTTTTTATGCGAAGAACATCAGGGGTAATAAATCCGGTTTCTTGTACTTTGATATTATATTCCATATTACTTCTTTTTATCTTAAAATAAGATGCAATACGAGAAATTAGGTGCTTAAACGATTAAGATATTAGTTCTTATGCTTTTTAACTTAGGAATGTAACGCTAATCAACCGCTGAAAAACTCTAAAACCGCTACAGCCCCATTGTAAGAAATAATACAAGCAAAAATTAAAGCAAGAACTAAAACTATATTTAGTACTAAATGTGTTTTGTAGCCCTGCATTAACTTCTTTTTATTAATTAAAATTAGAATACCTAAAATAACGAGCGGTAATACAAAAACATTAAAAACTTGCGACAAAATTTGCATTTGAATAGGATTAGATCCAAAAACAGGAACTATCAACGCAAATAAACAGGCTATTGCTGTTATTGTTTTAAATTGATTTGAAGAGGTGTCTAGTTCACCAGATTGATAATCTGCTAATAAAATTGGTGCAATTAACAAACAAGGAAATATAGATGATAAGCCAGCGCTCAAGGTTCCAAAAAAGAACAGGGTAAGTGCAAACTTAATAATAACATTGCTGAACATTATATGGTTAAAAATTCTGGTGTAATAATCACTACTGAAAATTTACCACTTAAACTAATGTATTAAAAAACTAAAAGGAGTTTGTTATGGTAATATTTCAATTTAGTAAAGAAGTTTTTTTAACTGTCTTAGCTTCTAAATTACTTGAAGTTTATTGCTCTTTACCTACCTTTTTTTAGACATCAACACATAGTTAAAAATACGTTAAATAACCTGAATCTATCTTCTCATAGTGTTGTTTTACAAGTCACTTTTTGTTTAAAGTTTGATTCAAGTCTAAATTAAAAAAAGAAAATATTTCCTCCCTAAATAGAATTGTAACTAATTGATTTACTGTGTAATGTGTTTAATTTTTTCAAATTGTTGATAACCTTGTTGACATCCAAAATGCAAACACCTAGAATAAATGTGAACATTTTGTGAATTTTACAAAACCGTTTAACTAACGGATAAAAATATCACTCGCTTTATGGAAATAACTCACATTACTAAAAGAGATTTTAGTACGCAACCTTTTGCGCTCTACAAAATCACCAACGCTATTTTAAAAGCCATGACCGCGGTAGAACACGGGCAGATGGCAGATGCTCAAAAAATTGCATCAGAAGTCAACACCATTTTATTAGAACGAAAAGGTTTTGATGAAGGGTATACACCAACCGTAGAAGAGGTACAAGATATTGTTGAGCAACAATTAATGCTAAGTGAGTTTAAAGATGTTGCCAAGGCGTATATAATTTACCGAAATCAACAAAACCTCAACCGTAAATCAAATATTTTTGAAAAGCGTATCAACCTAAAACCTTACGAGTATCCAGAATTATACGAGTATGTACCAGCAATAAGACATTCGTACTGGATACATACAGAGTTTAATTTTACTAGTGATATACAAGATTTTAAATCACGATTGACAGAGGTTGAGCGTAGCGCAATTACTAACACCATGTTAGCTATTTCGCAGATTGAGGTAGCTGTTAAAACCTTTTGGGGAGATCTACACCACCGCATGCCTAAACCAGAGATTGGGTCCGTGGGGGTAACTTTTGCAGAAAGTGAAGTACGCCACCATGATGCATATTCGCACTTATTAGAGATATTAGGTTTAAACAAAGAGTTTGAAAATCTAAAAAAGAAGCCCGTAATAATGAAAAGGGTACAGTATTTAGAAACTGCCCTAAAGAATGCAAAAAGTGAAGACAATAGAGAATACGCAGAATCTGTACTGCTTTTCTCTTTATTCATTGAGCATGTGTCATTATTTTCTCAATTTCTAATCATTATGGCCTTTAACAAGCATAAAAATATGCTTAAGGGTATTTCTAATGTGGTAGAAGCCACCTCAAAAGAAGAACAAATACATGGTGATTTTGGTATTGACATTATCAAAATCATTCAAAAAGAACAACCAGAATGGTTTGATGAAACTTACCATTTAACAATTCAACAAATGTGTGAAGATGCTTTTACTGCTGAAAGTAAAATTATCGATTGGATTTTTGAAGAAGGTGAATTGGATTTTCTTCCAAAAGCGGTGGTGAATGAATTTTTGAAAAATCGTTTCAACAACTCTTTACAAAGCATTGGAATCAGCAAAATATTTGAAGTAGATGAACAATTGCTTTCGCAAACAGAATGGTTTGACGATGAAATAATTGGCACAAAACACGGCGACTTTTTTGTAAAGCGCTCCATTAACTATAGCAAAAGAACACAAAGTATAACAAGCGACGACCTTTTTTAACAGATGAAAGAGAACACAATACACCCTAAAACAGAGACGGTGCAAAATAAAGCATCAGACTCTTTGGTAAACGCCAGAAAAGAAACCCTATCACAACTTAAAGACACCACTGAAAATGGTAGTTTTGAATGGCTAAATGAATATAGCCGTAAGTTCTTAGAATCAGGTTATTTAACAGAAGGTACAACTCCTGAACAACGCATACGTGAAGTAGCAGAACGTGCCGAAGAAATTTTACAAATTCCTGGTTATGCAGACAAGTTTTATCATTACATGTCTGAAGGGTTTTATTCTCTAGCTTCTCCAGTATGGTCAAACTTTGGTAAAGAACGTGGTTTACCAATTAGTTGCTTTGGTTCTCATATAGATGATGACATGGGTAACATTCTCTATACCCAATCAGAAGTAGGTATGATGTCTAAATTAGGCGGTGGTACATCAGGCTATTTTGGAAAAATTCGCCATAGAGGGGCACCAGTAAAAAATAATGGTTATGCCTCTGGCGCGGTTCACATTATGCAGTTGTTCGAGTCTATGGTAGATGTTGTTAGCCAAGGGTCTGTGCGTAGAGGAAGATTCTCACCTTACTTGCCCATTGAACATAATGATATTAAAGAGTTCTTGGAAATTGGTACAGAAGGTAACCCTATTCAGCAATTAACACATGGGGTTACAGTGACCAATAAATGGATGCAAGAAATGATAGATGGTGATGCTGAAAAACGTACTATTTGGGCAAGAGTATTGCAAAGTAGAGGAGAAATGGGTTACCCTTATGTATTCTTTACAGACAATGCTAACAATGGCGCGGCAGACGTATACCAAGATAATGACCATAAAATCTATGCAAGCAATCTTTGTACAGAAATTATGTTACCATCAAGCGATAATTGGTCTTTTGTATGTGTACTGTCAAGTATTAATGTGTTGCATTATGATAAATGGAAAGACACTGATGCTGTAGAAACCATGATATACTTTCTTGATGCTATTATTACTGAATTCTTAGAAAAGTTAGAACGCTACAGAGACTCTGAAGATAGAGAAGATCGCCAAACCTTCTTATTTATGGAGCGTGCTTACAACTTTGCCAAAGAAAATAGAGCTTTAGGTTTAGGTGCCTTAGGTTGGCATTCTTTCTTACAGTCTAAAAAATTAGCATTTAACAGTCAAGAAGCATATAATTACAATAGTGAAATTTTTAAGTTGATTAAAGAGAAATCATACAAAGCATCAGAGGAACTGGCTGAACGTTTTGGAGAACCAGCCGTTCTTAAAGGTTATGGTAGACGTAATGCCACATTGAATGCTATTGCGCCTACGACTTCTTCAGCATTTATTCTAGGACAAGTTTCTCAAGGTATAGAACCTATTTGGTCAAACGTATATGTAAAAGACATAGCTAAAATTAAAGTGACCATAAAGAATCAATACCTTCAAGAATTATTGGAAGAAAAAGGTATGGATACTACAGAAGTATGGAGAAGTATCCGTGACAGAGATGGTTCTGTACAGCATTTAGATTTTCTTACTGATGAAGAAAAAGATGTTTTCAAAACCTATTCTGAGATAGACCAAATGGATATTATCTATCAAGCTGCTAACCGACAAAATCATATTGACCAGGGGCAGTCTGTAAACATCATTGTTCATCCAGAAATGCCAACAAAAGACGTTAACAAACTCCATGTAACTGCTTGGAAACTGGGCTTAAAATCACTATACTATCAACATAGTATGAATGCTGCACAAAAATTTAAGCAGAAGAAAGATTGTGTTAGCTGCGAAGCTTAATCTTTACTACTAAAGTTATTTAAAAGCATCCTAATCAAGGATGCTTTTTTAGTTTTACATTTTCCTTCCTCATTAAAAATTTATCTTCCAACCAGAAAGAAATCTCAACGGATAACAATCTAAGATATAACCTACTCTGAGTATCAGAATATCACTTTTCATCAATTCGCCACTTTTATAATCTACTTCGCAACATAACTTTTATTCTATAAGCTTCCAGAATTAGCTTTATACTGCCATAAAACCACTGCATGTACCCATTAAAAAACCTACTTTTTCTAATAGTAGTCATTTTTTTAAAATCTTCATTAAATGGACAGACTACAGTATGGTCAGAAAACTTTAATACTTACCCTAATGGAACAGAAAATGGAAACGCAGTTGGTATCGCAAATACTGCTTGGACCACAACATTAACTGGAGAAGTTTGGGTACAAAATAGCAGATTAGAGGCAAACAATACGGGTAGTGAGGGTATCTGGCAAACAGACGTAATTAACATTATTGGACTCGATAATATAACCCTCTCATTTTCTTTAGCAACTCAAAATAATACTAGCTTATTTGAACAAGGTCAAGACTATTTTATAGGGGAGTATCGTATTAACGGTGCTGCCAGTTGGACTAGTTTCGAAAATGCTTCAGGAGATTCCAACCCCAGTGACCCATTAAATTCTTCATATAACGTTACTATCCCTTCCGGACAAACATTAGAAGTTAGGTTTCGACTATTTAATACTGCTAATGATGAGTTTTATTATATTGATGATATTTCCATTTCGGCAGACTTACCAACATGTAGTAACCAAGTTGACTATGAGTTTTATGATGGTACCCCTTCGGGTGCCACAGTTGATAATATTCCTACATCAGGTGGGTTAGGCTACGGTCAAATAAATACCTTTAATGTAAATACGCTTCAGAACGCTGTAGACCCCGGAGATACAGACAGCTTTGGTATTCGTTATAATGGTTATATTCAAATTAGCACCGCTGGAAATTATACATTCTACACTAGTTCAGACGATGGTTCTAAACTATTCATTGACAATACAGAAATTGTAAATAACGATGGTAATCACGGCAACAGAGAGCGTTCTGGCACTGTCAACCTAACAACTGGATTACACGCAATCAGGGTATTATTTTTTGAAAACGGAGGAAATCAAATTTTAACTGTTTCCTATCAAGGTCCTTCAATTTCAAAACAAAACATACCCTTTTCAATCTTGTATTCTGATTGTTCAACCGAATCTTCAGACATTGATAATGACGGTGTTACTAATGATTTGGATTTAGATGATGATAATGACGGAATCTTAGATGTTGATGAATGCGGTAGTTCAGCAGGTAATTTTGTACAAACTGCTTCTAACATTCAGTATTTCAGTAACGTCACAAATGCAGAAGGTAACCCAGGTACTACTTACGCTCAAAACCCAACCACTTGGCCAGGAGGTAGTTCTGTAATCTTGCTGCAATTTCCCGAGGCATTAAGTGTAGGTACTCAGGTAAGTGTTTTTGTCGGTGCTGACCCAGCAGTATCAGATTCAGATTTACAAGTTCAACGTTCAACTTCAACTGGAGGAAATAACGGATACTTAGCAGATGGCAATAACACCCTTCCGGGTAGTATAAGAGAATTAACATTTACAGTTACAAACAATCCTTTGCAATACATAAGAGTTGAAGCTTATAATCAAGGTGCGCGTGTATATGGAGCCAGTTATGGTGGAGCATTTGATTGCGCAACTTTTGATACGGATGGAGATGGTATACCAAATAAAAATGATTTGGATAGTGATGGAGACGGCATACCTGACAATGTAGAAGCACAAACAACCGTTGGTTTTACTCAGTCTAGCGGAAACGATTCTGATAATGATGGTGTGGATAATAGCTATGCTGGCGGAATAACTCCTGTTGATACCGATGGTGACGGAACACCAGACTTTTTAGATTTAAATAGTGATAACGAAGGTCCTAATGACACCGTAGAAGCAGGGCTATCTTTAGATAATCTAGATGCTGATAACGATGGATTAGACAATGCCTATGATGCCATAACGGGTTATGGTGACCCTTCTGGCACTATTGACGATCCATTAAACGGAAGCAGTGGTTCTGTTTTATTTCCAGATGCTGATTCTGATGCAACAATTGGTGGTGATGTTGATTTTAGAGATGATGTTACAGCACAAAACAGTCCTCCTGAAATTACCGCAAGCGGTAACCAACAATATTGTCCCGGAACAACTATAAACATTGCAGAAAGTGTTTCTATAACTGATGTTGATACTACCACATTAGGTGCCGTTTACATTCAGATTACGGCTAATTATGATAATGCTAATGATATTTTAAACCTGACCGGAACACACAGTAACATAACTCCCAGTTGGGATGTTTCTGAAGGAAAGTTAACGCTAATGGGGCCTGCAACTTTAGTAGAGTTTGAGACTGCAATTCTTGCAGTTACTTTTCAATCTACCGCTAGTTTTTCAGCTGGTGAAACACGTAACTTTTCTATAGTTCTTAATGAAGCTAATTATTTAATAGAAACCGGACATTATTATGAGTATGTTCCCGCTCTTGGAATAACATGGACAAATGCCAGAGATGCCGCGGCTGCAAGAACCCTTTATGGGTTACAGGGTTATTTGGCAACAATTACGTCACAAGCAGAGCAAGATTTAATGGGAGAACAAGCTTCTGGTGCAGGTTGGATTGGAGGTAGTGATGCAGCCACTGAAGGTGATTGGGAATGGGTTACAGGTCCAGAAGCTGGAACTTTATTCTGGAGGGGACGAGGAGATGGAACAGCTTTTGGTTACAGTTTTTGGAACAATAACGAACCCAATCAATCTGGAAACGAAGATTACGCCCATATTACTGACCCAAGTGTAGGTCCAATGGGTTCATGGAATGATTTGACTAACACAGGTGCCAGTAGTGGCGCGTATCAGCCAAAAGGCTATCTGGTTGAATATGGCGGTTTACCAGGAGACCCTCCTGCCCCGGCAATAGCAGCGGTAACTTCTATTTATGCCGATAATGAAGCTCCAACAGCGAGCAACCCTTCATCAATTACGGTGTATTGTTCTGCTGATATTCCAGCAGCTGATATCAATGTAGTAACTGATGAAACTGATAATTGCACCACAACACCAACTGTAACCTTTTTAAATGATGTTTCCGATGGAGGTTCAAATCCTGAGACAATAACACGAACTTATGAGATAGTAGATGAGATGAGTAATAGCACCACCGTTACTCAAATTATTGAAGTTTATTCAGTTTCCATAACAAATCAACCAACAGACCAAAATATTCTAGTGGGTCAAAATGCGGTGTTTTCTGTGAATACAACTTCTGCAGATTCTTTTACTTGGCAAGTAAGTACAGATAACGGAGCTACATTTACAAACCTAACCAATACTACAATATACTCTGGACTAAACAGTAACACCCTTACAGTTAATACACCTGATTTAACATATAAGAATTACCAATACAGAGTTCTAGTTAATAATTCAGCTTCGGTAAGTTGTGCCGATGTAATTTCAAATACCGCCACATTACAAATTGGTGTTTCAACCGTAATTACAAACAGAAGAATTACTACTCGGATAAATCAAAAATAGTTTTAAACACAGTTCGCACAAGTTGAAGAAAGTAGCTCTTTTGCTTGCCTTAGTATTTAAAATACCTAAAGCTATCTAATAACCCGCAGCCTGACCATCTTTTCTGCTTTCAGAAGCACCATGATACACTTTGTTTTCATCATCCCACAAAATGGCTTGGTAGCCTCCATAAATACCACGTGCTACCCCTATTTTGTGTCCTTTATCCATTAAACCTCTAATTGTTGAATAGGGTATGCCCGACTCTGTTCGTATTAAGCCAGTATCTTCGGTTTCAGCGCCCATAGGGCTTGCGCCACCTGTATGGTCCCATCTTGGAGCATCACCTGCTTCTTGAATATTCATACCAAAATCAACAATATTCATTACAATTTGTGTGTGCCCCATGGGTTGAAAATCGCCTCCCATGACACCAAAACTCATAAAAGGCTTACCGTCTTTAGTCATAAATGCAGGTATTATTGTGTGAAAAGGTCTTTTTCTTGGTTCGTATGTATTGGCCTGACCAGATTGTAAACTAAACAGCTCTCCCCTATCTTGAAGCATAAAACCTAATTTTGGAGGTGCCATACCTGAACCCATTCCACGATAGTTACTCTGAATTAATGAAATCATTGTACCCTCGTTATCAGCTACAGTCATGTAAATAGTTTCACCTGCAGATATTTGGCCTGCAGCATAAGTGCCAGCACGTTCTGAAATCTGCGCCCTTCTTGAAGCTGCATATTCATCTGAGAGCAATTGTTCAACAGGTACATCAAAAAAATCCATATCCGCATAGTATTTTGCTCTGTCTTCAAATGCTAGTTTTTTAGCCTCTGTAAACAAGTGTAAGTGTTCAGGGCTACCAAAAGCAATGTTTGAAAAATCATAGCCTTTTAAAATCTGAAGCATTTGTAAAGCTGCGATACCTTGACCATTTGGTGGCAGTTCCCAAACATCATAACCTCTATAATTAATTGAAACAGGTGCTACCCATTCTGATTTATGAGCCGCGAAATCTTTGGCAGAAAGAAAACCACCTTGCGCTTTAATAAACTCACCAATTGTTTTGGCAATGTCTCCTTTATAAAAAGCATCTCTACCCCCTTCTGCAATTGCGGTATAGGTTTTGGCTAGATAGGGATTTTTATAAATTTCACCCTCGTTAGGTAGTTTTCCACCATTTTGGGTAATGTACGTTTCTGTAATATTTGGAAAACCTTTTGATTCAAAAAAAGGAACGGTTCTTTGCATGTACCAGGCTATTAGTTCTGTTAGCGGAAATCCTTTTTCAGCATAATTAATTGCTGGGGCTAAAAGCTCTGTCATTGGTTTAGTTCCAAATTTATTATGAAGTTCAAACCAACCATCAACAGCTCCTGGTACACTAACTGGTAAGGGTCCAAAAGAAGGAATTTTTTCCATTCCCTCTTTTTTAAAGTAGTCGAGCGTTAATGTTTGAGGAGAACGCCCACTTGCATTTAGACCGTAAAGTTTCTTGGTTTTTCCATCCCAAACAATGGCAAACAAATCTCCACCAATACCGCAACCAGTAGGTTCCATAAGTCCTAATGCGGCATTCGTAGCAATAGCAGCATCTATAGCATTACCACCATCTTTTAATATATCTAAACCTATTTGAGTAGCTAATGGATGACTAGTAGCAACCATACCATTTTGCCCATAAACCACGGAACGGGTGGCAAAAGTTTCACCTGTAATTCGGTCTTGAGCAAGAGTTACTCCAAAGGATAGTAGAAGTAAAAGTAAATAAGCGGTAAATGTTTTCATATCGAGTTTTTAAGTTGATAAGGTATAAATTGAAATCAATAGATACAACTCGCCTTTTACTAATTTGAATTTAAAAAAATCGGTAAAAGTTAAAGTGAAGAATAAATAAAAAAAAAGCCTGATATTTTCATATCAGGCTTTTTATAAGTCGGGGTGGCAGGATTTTTGCCACAACTCCAAATATCTGATTAACAATATATTAGCAATGTTAATTTAATTGATTAACCGAACTCTTGTCAATGTTCAAATCAATACAACTTTCAGCAAAAAATATTAGGCTTTTGCAACCATAAAAGTAAGTTAATTTTGATAATTAATATCATCAAAATTTAATATATTGTTTTAATCTTTTAATTATATAACCTTTAGACTGTTTAGCACCATTACAATTAGATTTGTTGGTAAAATAAAGAAAACCTCTTTTCATCGGTTTTATAGCTATATTGGGGGTATATAGATGTATTTTACATCTATATAAACAAGTTGTAAAACATATAAACCGACCGCAAAAACAAATGAAAGTTTACGGAAAATGTAAAAAATGTAAAACTGAAATCGAATATTCGACAAGTGCGAATACGAGAGTTGAATTTGCAATGCAAGATGGAGAAAACAAAACTCTGAATTGTAAAAATTGCGGAATAAAAACGGAATTTCACGTTGACGAATTATACACGAAAGAATCAAAAATTGCTCAAATTGGAGCGGGACTGATTTTTTTAATCGGAACACCATTAATGTTCTTTTTTGTAAATCCAATATTTTCTGGAAGCCGAAATCATTATGTGATTTATGTTGTTGGCGGATTTTTACTCGTGCCTGTTATTGCTTACGGAATTATAAAAAAGCAAGACCAAACAAGAGTAAGTTCATTTAATCGAAGTAAACTGAAAGGTCGAATTCATAACATCGGATGAAAAAAATACGTTTTACAACAATGTATAACCGCAATTACGGCGGATTCGACTACGTCCGAATCCACTCGGAATTGCTAACGCCAGTTCTAAACCGAAAAACAGTAACTTAAAACCCGTAACTGACGGTTATACGAGACCGTCAGACTGTCTCAAAACTCATCCCTTTATCACCTCAATTTACTTTGTCAACCTGATGATATTTCGTAACTTAATGTATGGAATACCAACAAGGACAAGACCGCTCGCAACTTACCCTTTACAGTAGCTGTTTGGATGATATGGTCGGTCAAGAAAACACCGTCAGGGCCATTGATGCCTTTG
>NZ_JACJUK010000009.1 GCF_014235875.1 Croceivirga lutea
TACTTACTTCTGATGCAGTTTGGTCGTCTGTTCCTGCCGCAGCTAATACCGTTGTAAAGTCTACGGTTTGTGTACCGCCGTCTTCTAACGTTAAGGTTAGTTCGTTCGTACCATTATCTAAACTAAAGGCCGTGATAGCTTGGTCATCAGTATTGTCTAAGAATGGAGTTAAATCTACTGTGCCTCCATCTTCTAAGGTTAATATATTTCCAGCGGCTAAACTTAACGCCTGGTCGTCTGTTCCTGCTGCGGCTAATACCGTTGTAAAGTCTACAGTTTGTGTACCGCCGTCTTCTAACGTTAAGGTTAGTTCGTTGGTACCATTATCTAAACTAAAGGCCGTGATAGCTTGGTCATCAGTATTGTCTAAGAATGGAGTTAAATCTACTGTGCCTCCATCTTCTAATGTTAATATATTGCCAGCGGCTAAACTTAAAGCCTGGTCGTCTGTACTACCTGCAGCCAATTCTGATAAGGCTCCTTCAACATCTGTTGCTGTAAAGTTGCCTCCTGCATCTGCAATACTTACTTCTGATGCAGTTTGGTCGTCTGTATTTATTAATCCAGCTAAATCAGAAATTAGGACGTCCCATTGTCCTCCATCTGTATCTGTTAATCTTAATGTATCATTGATTGTATCTGCATCTGTATCAATCAATGTGAAATCTTGAACCAAGGTGTCACTATCTGAACCACTAATTAATTCCCAAGAATCACCATCCCAATAAAAAATTGTTCCTGAATCCGTATTAACGTAAATATCACCAATATCTGCACCAGTTGGTGAAATTGCTCCGGGAGTAGTAACATCTGTTCCGCTCAATACTTCACAATTACATTGGTCTTGTAAAGTAACTGTAGTTTGTGAAAAACCTAAGAATGAGAAAAACAAAAACAGTAGTAGTACTACATTTTGTTTGTTCGTTCTCTTCAGAAATAGATTAACCATATTCATAATTTTAGAACTTGGGACAAGCTGGTTATTTGTTATTTAAAATCACTATTGATGTTTAAGTTTTACCTGCTTCAGCAGTAAAAACAATTCATCAATAACAAAATTACCGCTATACACAGGCTGTTAAAATAATTGTTGTGTAGTTCCTATAAGGTGTCGTTAAATGACTATTTTATAGAGGTGAAGAAATATTTAAGAGTATCTAAAAGCTGCTGAGACACCAACAAATACTGACATTGAGGTAGTTTAGTATACATTTTTTTACTTAATAACTCTAATGGTAATTCTTCTATTGGTTATCACAGTATTAGCGCAACCCAACCGTATAGTATTATCTGTGGTTTCTGGGGTTGGCGCTTGACCAGAAGATGTGGCTACTGTAGGAACGCCATTTGTATCAACTCCACCGGTAAGTTCAAAATTTGAGTTAATATCGATATAACCAAAAGAACCAGAGGCCTCTAATGCATCAGGGCATCCGTCACCATCACTGTCAACATCCATGCTATCAATTATTCCGTCTCCATCAGTATCTAAAATGGCGACAACGCCATTAGAATTAAGTACGGAGCCATTAGCTGAAGCAAAATCAGCATCTAGGTAATTTAGAATGGAATCATTGTCTTCATCACCATTTGGGTCATCAGATAAGCACGTAAAAGAATCAAAATCTACCGGAGTTATTTCAAAATTTGTAGACTCACTTGAACCAAAATTTCCTCCAGTTGCGACTGAAGACGAATTATTTAAAACAACGTTATAAGACCCTATTCCATAAGAGCAACAAATACCATCTCCGAAAGAATCAAATATCGTAAAAGTAAAAATTCCTGTTTCAGTTGTATTTATAGTTTGACTATATGTTGTTCCAGCGCTTCCATATACTCCTCCACTTGCTATTTGACCAGATGGAGCTGTTAATGTCCAAGTGGTCTCACCAGGGTAATTATCTGTGATTATCGTAACTTCTATAGTTGAATTGGTGGTTGCAGAGGTTACAGGATTAGTGCCGCACAATTCTTGTGTATCTAATATACCATCATTGTCATCATCGAAATCCAGACTATTGATAAGACCGTCTCCATCAATATCATTTGGATCAATGTTAGGTATTATAGGGTCTCTAAAATCTACGTCACCGCCTGAATTGGCATCTCCATTAGAATCTGGTAATTGTATACTTCCGCTAAGCGGATTATCAATAGTTCCCCCAGGGTCGGTATAATCGGTTGATGTATCCACTGAATTATCCAATCCATCTGCATCAGCATCATTATTTGAAAGCGTAATTCCAGCTTCAATGGTATCATTATCATCTGCATTGTCACTATCCAAATCTAAGTAATCTGGATTATCTAATCCATCAGTATTTACTGGTATTAAACCTTCACCAGCCCCTGGTGATGACTCGTATGCATCATTTAAACCATTATTGTCAGTATCTGCATTAACACCAACTATTGGAGAAATATATGAAGAAGTTAATTGTGCTTCTACGTTATCTGGAATTCCATCCCCATCACTATCTAAATCCAATAAATTAGGAATATTATCACCATCTATATCACCTTCACTTTCAATAATATCCAGAATACCGTCATTATCATCATCAATATCAGTTTCATCATACAAACCATCGTTATCTGTGTCTTGTAAGCAAGAGGCAAAAAATACTACTTGTTGAGTAAAGTTATATCCTTGCCTATCAGAATTATCACAAGTGGCATAAGAACTAATATCTAAAAAATTAAAAATTGCATCTGCAGCAGAAGTTACAGTATTAGGATTTTCAAGAAAATATACATCACCATCGTTAGCATCTGACAAATACAACATATTATCAGGGCCTAGTTGAACTCCGGCCCAAGAACCTAAAGACTCATCTTCTATTTCAATAGAAGTATTAGAGCCTATGATATGCATGTAAAGCGAACTACGCCAACCTACTGCATTTGTTGATGAACTTACATCATGACCGTAAAATATACGGGTACCGTCAGGTGAAAACTCTAAACTATAACCAGTACTTGTTAGGTTAGATGTAGTTCTTGGTACGTGTGTCCAAGAACCAATAGCTCCTGTATTTGCATTAAAAGAAGCATAGAAAATTCCACCACCTTCTATAGCAATAGCAACGATATCATTTTGTTTAGAAAATCGTATACTGGCTCGCTCTCCTCGGCTTGGTAAATTTACGGGTATACTTGTAGTAATATCAGGATTGTTTGCTCTTGCCGCTGAGAGTGGATTTGAAATATCCACTTGCCACAACATTATACTTGCTGCGCAATTTGTAACACAGCTTCCTGTATCATTTGCAATTGTAGCCACCCAAGCGCCACATAACGCTCCGTTATTTGTACCGTAAAAAGCCTCAGAAGTATTATTCTGTAATAGATTGTTCTTGCTTATTACAGTCTTTGTAGATACATCAATTATTGAATAGTATGCAGTACCGTTCTGGTCTTCGTTGCTACCATCTCCATGCAGTAAATAAACCTGATTTAAATTGGTCCCCGGTACTGGCATAGCAACTGCCATTTGGGTTCTGGTTGCGTTGGTATTTATGTTATTGCCATTGTTATATAAGGCTCCTGTATTATCTCTAATTGTTCCTAAATCTGCATAAAAAAGTAAATCACCAGTTTCTGGATCACTCCAAGAAGAAGTTGCTTCAAAAGCTCCATCAGAAACTAGATTACATGTTATTGTTGGAGGAGTAGTTCTAAAATCCATAAGATACCCTCGCCCATTCCACCAGTGTGCATCAAAAGTCTGACCATAACTGAAAGAAAAGAGTACAGTTAGCAGAGCAAAAAATGCTAATCGTAAATATCTCTGAGGAATCTTCATTATACAACGCTTGTGCTAAATGCCCAAATGTATGTACAATAGTTACTTACCTTAAAAAATTGTTGTAAACCATGAGTTTATCAACGTGAAAATGTTAATTGTGACAGAAATTTAAAAATTAAATCAAAAATAAAAAGGTATTTATTCTAAAATTATAAACTCAGACCTTCTATTTAATTGATGTTTTTCTGGCGAACAACGCACGCCATTTTCACATTCATTTATAAGTTTGGTCTCCCCAAAACCTTCTCCAATTAATCTATCAGAGGCAATACCTTTAGATATCATATAATTAACAGTAGATTCTGCCCTTTTTTGAGATAACCAAAGGTTGTATTCATCTCTACCTTGGCTATCTGTATGAGAATTTACCTTAATTTTTAAACTTGGATATTTTTCCATTGCTGCAATTACTTTCTGAATTTCAATTTCAGCATCTGGTCTAATATTATATTTGTTTAAATCAAAATAGATGGTACTTAATTGTAGAAGTTTAGCTAAATCATCTCCAAATCCACCAGTTACTACATCTCTTTCTAAATAGAAATCAACGGTTGCAGGTTTGCCATACGATTTTGCTAAAAATTCTTCTGCGGGAATGTAGCCATCTTTTAAGGCTCTAACAAAGTTGCCTTTATTACAATCCAATTCTAAACTATAAGTTCCCTCTGAGTTAGTTAGTGTAGAAGATACTTCGTTGTTTTCCTCATCAATTATTTTAACTGTGGCTCCTACTAATATCTCGTTTGTAATTCTATCTCTAACTGTTCCTGTGACATCTTGTAAACAATCTAGCGGTACTGGTTCATTCTCAATAAACGCGTAAATATCATCGCTACCCATACCTTCTGGTCTGTTACTAGAAAAATAACCGGTATGCGTTTCATCATTAATTATAAATGAAAAATCATCATACTCACCATTTACCGGCTTACCTAGGTTCACAATTTCTTGATTGTAATCATCGAAAGCTATTTTAGTTGCAAAGACATCTAAACCACCTAAACCTGGATGACCATCAGACGAAAAATATAAAACGTCTTCTTTAGTGATGAATGGAAAATTTTCTCTTGCTTGGGTATTAATTGAAGAACCTAGATTAATAGGTGCTCCATAAGTTCCATCTCCAACAATTTCTACTTTCCATAAATCTGATTTTCCGAACGTACCAGGCATATCTGAAGAGAAATAGAGGAACTTTTCGTCAGGACTTAGCATTGGATGAGCAACTGAATAACTATCGCTATTAAATGGTAGTTCTGTTATATTAGTCCAAGTACTATCAACTAATTCAGCTGTGTACATTTTTAATCGTATGGTACCTTCATCATCCTTTTTCTTTTTTCCTTCGAAAAAATTATTACGTGTAAAGTACATGGTTTTACCATCTTTAGCTACGATAGAAGTTGATTCATGAAAACGAGTATTAACTTCACCTGAAACTTTTGAAACCGTTGTTAAACTGTCAGCGGCATCTTTTACTTGGTACAAATCGAGAAAGTCACTAGAGTTCCATGTATGGCGATATCTAGCCAAATTACCTGTATCTCTATCAGAAGCAAAAATTAATCCTTCTTTATAATAGCTTGGCGCAAAATCTGCATATCTAGAATTAAATTTAAATTGCTCAATATCATACCTACCAGAATTATCTTCAATCTTTTCTAAGTAATCAAAATCAACTTTTGAATTCAATTCCATTTTTTGTGCTATTGCCGCAAACTCTCGCATCCATTTATCAGATTCTTGATATCTACCTAATGTTTTTAAAGACTGTGCATATCTAAAAACTACATCAGCACCTACTACAGTATCATTAGAAACCAACAGTTCTTGATACGCCTCTGCCGCCTTTTTGTATTCCGCATTGAAGTAATAGGAGTCGCCAAGTTTGGTTAACAAATCAGCGTTAACATAACCCTTAGCTCTCAGCTTTTCATAGATATCTATAGCAGGTTGAAAAGAGTACTGTCTATATTGTTCATCCGCTTTTTCTAACTGCCGCTCTTGAGCGTTAGCTAAAAATGATAACCCGGTTAGGGCGATGATAAAAAGAAAATGTTTGTTTGTCATACCTGCTTATATTAGAAGAAGCGGGGAGAAATTGTTTTTTGAAATCTTTTAAGTAATTCTAATCGTAGAAAAATTTCTATAGAACCGTCATTAAACCTACGTGTACCTAAATCTGTAGTTTCTTTATCATAGGCCAAACCAAGCATAATTTGTTCAGTGATTTGAAAACCTGCCATAGCACTAAGTGCAGCATCCCACCTGTATGCCGCGCCAAAACTAAATCGGTCGTTAAAAAGAAAACTAGCAGACAAATCAACTTGTAAAGGCGCTCCACCAACAGCTTTGGTTAACAGAGCTGGTTTAAATTGAAGGTTGCCATTTAAGTCAAACACATATCCGGTAATAAAATAAAAATTCATTCTCTCGGTAGAAAGAAAGTTTACTGAATTTGAATCACCTGAATTCCCATCAAAATAGTCTGTTTCTAAGAAATTAGGAACTGATAGTCCCGCATAAAACTTATTTGTATGATAATAAATTCCCGCACCAAAATTTGGCGAAAATTTATTGTCAGGAACATCTGTACTGGTTGGTTCTAAGTCAAAATTTCTAAGCTTAGAAAAATCTAGATTCAGGACGTTTCCTCCAGCCTTTAGGCCAAATGATAGTTTTGCATCTTGATTTAATTGCAGTGAATACGAAATAACCGCATCTAAATACGTTTCTTGAACTGCACCATCACCAATATTATCATTTACCACAGAAACTCCATAACCTACTCTACTATTCCTTATTGGTGAATGTAGATTTAAGGTAAACGTTTCAGGTGCACCATTTAAACCAATCCATTGTGCTCTGTACAATCCTGCAAAACTTAATTGCCCTCTTGACCCTGCGTAGGCTGGGTTAACACTTAACGTATTAAACATATATTGTGTATACTGAGCATCTTGTTGAGCAAAGGAATTTGTTGTTACAATTAGTAACAAAACAAATAATAAGGTTCTCATTTTATTCATGAATATTTACTTTATCTACTTATGTAGAAATAGTCACTATCAGTTTCTGTTCCCTGTTCGGTTTCGTAGTCAAAGATATAATAATAAATACCAGATGGTAAGTAATCGTCTACACTTAATGTAGACCTTCCTCTAGATCTACCATCAAATACATTATTAATATTGTTATAATTTGAACCTTCATAAACTGCAACACCCCATCTATTAAATATTCTTAAGGTATTATTTGGAGCTCTATCAACGTTTCTAATAAATAAGAAATCGTTCTTACCGTCATTATTTGGTGTAACTAATTGATTTACTTCAATTTTTAACGGTCTATCATCTCTTGGATCTAAATAATCTGGTGTGCCGTCACCATCGGTATCATCGTTGGTAGGGTCGCCATCACCGTCTGCATCTTCATCTGGCGTGTCGATACCATCACCATCATCATCTAAATCTCGGTAATTAACGTCGCCTTCTCCATCGGTATCTGGTAAATCATTAGCGGGGTCATCTATCTCATCATTGGAATCATAACCGTCATTGATATCACTACCCTCATAGCCATCATCTAATCCATCATTATCGCTATCGCTACCTGTTGGCGTTTGGTCTGGTTGACCATCGTTATTGAAGTCGTTACCCTCATTGTTGTCAGGTACTAAATCATTATCACTATCCGAATCTAGATAATCTGGGGTGCTATCACCATCTGTATCTTCTGGGGTAATGCCTTGGTCTCCTGTGCCTTCGTAGGCATCGTCTAAACCATCATTGTCTGCATCTTCACCACTTGGTGGTACGTAACCATCTGTTGGTTGACCTTCTACATTATCTGGTAGACCGTCATTGTCGGAATCGATGTCTAAACTATCTGGACGTCCATCACCATCTGTATCGATGGCTCCGTCTCCTTCTACGGTATCTAGAATACCATCGTTATCATCATCTAAATCTACTGCATCTGGTACTCCATCTCCGTCAGTATCTCCTCTATCATCTGTAGGGTCTAAGTAATCTGGTGTACCGTCGCCGTCTGTATCATCGTTGGTAGGGTCGCCATCACCGTCTGCATCTTCATCTGGCGTGTCGATACCATCACCATCATCATCTAAATCTCGGTAATTAACGTCGCCTTCTCCATCGGTATCTGGTAAATCATTGGCGGGGTCATCTATCTCATCATTGGAATCATAACCGTCATTGATATCACTACCCTCATAGCCATCATCTAATCCATCATTATCGCTATCGCTGCCTGTTGGTGTTTGGTCTGGTTGACCATCGTTATTGAAGTCGTTACCCTCATTGTTGTCAGGTACTAAATCATTATCACTGTCCCCATCTAAATAATCTGGAGTGCTATCGCCATCTGTATCTTCTGGGGTGATGCCTTCGTCTCCTGAGCCTTCATAAGCGTCGTCTAATCCGTCATTATCTGCATCTTCACCACTTGGTGGTACATAGCCTTCTGTAGGCTGACCTTCTACATTATCTGGCAATCCGTCATCATCTGAATCGATGTCTAAACTATCTGGACGTCCATCGCCGTCTGTATCTATAGTGCCATCACCTTCTACAGTATCTAAAATACCATCGTTATCATCATCTAAGTCTACTGCATCTGGTACTCCATCACCATCAGTATCTCCTCTATCATCGGTTGGGTCTAAGTAATCTGGCGTACCGTCACCATCGGTATCGTCATTGGTTGGGTCGCCATCACCATCTGCATCTTCATCTGGCGTATCAATACCATCGCCATCGTCATCTAAATCTCGGTAATTAACATCGCCTTCTCCATCGGTATCTGGTAAATCATTGGCGGGGTCATCTATCTCATCATTGGAATCATAACCGTCATTGATATCACTACCCTCATAGCCATCATCTAATCCATCATTATCGCTATCGCTGCCTGTTGGTGTTTGGTCTGGTTGACCATCGTTATTGAAGTCGTTACCCTCATTGTTGTCAGGTACTAAATCATTATCACTGTCCCCATCTAAATAATCTGGAGTGCTATCGCCATCTGTATCTTCTGGGGTGATGCCTTCGTCTCCTGAGCCTTCATACAAATTATCCAAGCCATCATTATCACTATCTAGGCCACTTGGTGGCACATAACCTGCTGTAGGCTGACCTTCTACATTATCTGGTAATCCATCATTATCGGAGTCTATATCTCTGAAATCTGGTTGCGTGTCTGAATCAGAATTAATTGGGTCAATTCCAGAACCAAAAGAATTATCTATTCCATCCCCATTAGAATCATTTCCGGATGCAGGTTTATAAGTTGAAAAATCTTGAGCTTCAATAGCATCTAAAATTCCATCATTATCGGAATCGATGTCTTTATAATCTTGAATTCCGTCTCCATCAGTATCAATTGGAATTAATCCTGATTCGTACGAATCATCAATATCATTAAAATTAGAGTCACCAGAAGGAGGAATATAACCTTGAGAAGTTTGAGCTTCTACTTTATCTTTAATACCGTCATCATCAGAGTCAAAATCTCTGAAGTCTGCATAGGGATCGTTGTCAGAATTAATTGGCCATAAACCCAAGGTAGCCCCAAATTCATAACTATCATCCAACCCATTGCCGTTGGCATCTATTCCAGAAGGAGCAATAAACAAAGCGGGGTTTTGTGCTTCTATATTATCTCTAATACCATCAATATCAGAATCAATATCAAGGTAATCTGGAATCATACCAAACCCTCCAAATCCTAAATCAGAATTTATAGGGTTAATTCCAAATCCGTAAGAACCTTCGTACGCGTCATCTAATCCATTATCATTAGTATCTAAACCTGAAGGTGGAATGTAACTATTGGTGGATTGTGCTTCTACATTATCTAGTATACCATCATTATCAGAATCAATATCTAAATAGTTCGGTATGCCGTCTCCATCATTATCTGTAGGATTAGTCGCAGGATTATAATCATTATCCGCGTTTAAATCTTCTACACTATCCAAAATTCCATCATCATCTTGATCAATGTCATTATTGTTGTTTGGATATACGTAAGACTTGGAAGGTGTAGTTGAAGCAATAACAGAATTCATTAATAAAAATGCTACCGTTAAAACACCAACTTTAAAAATTCTAACAAAGTAAGGTATCATGCAATGATTGGATTAGTTAAACAATCACCATGAAAGTAGGACAATGGTTAGGTAAGTTTGGGACGCTTACACTTTGTATAAATTCTTCTGCAAAGCTATTCGATTATTTTAAAACTGCTCTTAAAACAATACTATTTACAAAAATTATTTACGCAAACTGTGTACAAAAAGACCATATTTTCTTGGATAATACCAAAATCTTCGTTGAAATGTAATATTATTCTGTAATTACGTGCCACCTTAAAATTGCAATCTTCATTCCCATAAAATAGTAGCTAGGCTTTAAGTTTTGGCTATTTTTGCCAAAATTTTTTAGAATGACATTTGAGCAAGAGATAGAAAGAAGAAGAACATTTGGTATTATTTCTCACCCAGATGCTGGTAAAACCACACTGACAGAAAAACTCTTGCTTTTTGGTGGTGCAATTCAAGAGGCTGGTGCAGTAAAAAGTAATAAAATAAAAAAATCAGCCACTAGTGATTTCATGGAAATTGAAAGACAACGTGGTATATCTGTTGCAACCTCGGTATTAGCTTTTATTTATAAAGACAAAAAGATAAACATCTTAGATACTCCAGGGCACAAAGACTTTGCTGAAGACACCTTTAGAACGCTAACGGCTGTTGATAGCGTAATTGTAGTAATCGACGTAGCAAAAGGTGTTGAGGAGCAAACAGAGAAATTGGTTGAAGTTTGTAGAATGCGTAATATTCCTATGATTGTTTTTATTAATAAACTAGATAGAGAAGGTAAAGATGCTTTTGATTTACTTGATGAAGTTGAACAAAAATTAGGACTTTCTGTTACTCCACTAAGTTTTCCAATTGGCATGGGGTTCGATTTCAAAGGGATTTATAACATTTTTGAAAAAAACATTAATCTGTTTTCTGGTAATAGCAAACAAAACATTGAAGAAACTATTGCCTTTGATGATTTAAGTAATCCTGAACTAGAAAATATCATTGGTGAAAAGGCTGCCAATGAATTAAGAGATAATCTTGAATTGGTTGAAGGGGTGTATCCGCCTTTCAACAAAGAATCATATTTAGAAGGTTCTCAACAACCCGTTTTTTTTGGTTCTGCCTTAAACAATTTTGGTGTGAGAGAATTATTAGATTGCTTTATACAGATTGCCCCTGCTCCCAGACCTAAGAAAGCAGAAGAACGCCTAGTACAACCGAACGAAAAAGATTTTTCTGGTTTTGTGTTTAAAATTCATGCTAATATGGACCCTAAACATAGAGACCGTTTAGCTTTCGTTAAAATTGTATCAGGTAAATTTGAACGAAACAAACCATACTTACACGTTAGAAATAACAAGAATTTAAAGTTCTCTAGTCCCAATGCATTCTTTGCTGAAAAGAAAGAAATAGTAGATGAATCTTTTCCTGGTGATATTGTTGGTTTGCATGATACAGGCAACTTTAAAATTGGTGACACCTTAACTAATGGTGAAATATTAAATTATAAAGGAATTCCAAGTTTTTCACCTGAACACTTTAGATATATAAACAATGCTGACCCAATGAAGGCGAAGCAATTATATAAAGGTATTGACCAGTTAATGGATGAAGGTGTAGCACAATTGTTTACACTTGAACTTAACGGCAGAAAAGTAATTGGTACTGTAGGCGCATTACAATATGAAGTTATTCAATACAGGTTAGAACATGAATACGGTGCAAAATGTACTTATGAAAACCTACCCGTACACAAAGCATGTTGGGTTGAAGCTGAAAATAATGAAGAGTTCAATGAGTTTAAACGTGTAAAACAGAAATTCTTAGCAAAAGATAAAGCTGGACAACTTGTTTTTTTGGCAGACTCGGCGTTTTCGCTACAAATGACACAACAAAAATATCCAAGTGTTAGATTAAGATTTACATCTGAAAAAGATGTATAACAAATTAAACTACAACTAATTAGCTGCTATTTTTTGTACTTTAGGTAAAGTAACCAATAAACTTTACAAAAATGACAAATACAATTAAACCACCTACGTGGTTTTGGGTAGTTAGTATTCTAGCTCTCCTTTGGAATTTAATGGGGGTTTCACAGTACCTTTTACAAGCTTTTATGCCAATTGAAGCTTTAGAACAAATGTCTCAAAATGAACGAGCACTTTTTGAGTCAAAACCAGCCTGGGTAACGGCATCTTTTGCCATTGCAGTATTTGGAGGAACTTTGGCTAGTATAGCTCTTTTACTAAGAAAGAAATGGGCAAGACCTGTATTTTTAATTTCATTAATTGCAGCAATAGCACAATTTATCCATTGGTTATTCTTAACTAATGCAACAGAAGTTTACGGTACATCAACTTATATCATGCCAATTTTAGTAATTATTTTCGGGATTTATGAAGTTTATTTTGCCAAACAAGGAATTAAGAAAAACTGGTTAAAATAAAAAAAAGCCCTGACAGGTATGTCAGGGCTTTTTATTATGCTTCTCCCGCAGGACCAAAATTTAGTGGTATAGGCGGCTGTTCATAATCTTTAATAGTTCCGTGGGCTTTTTCAAAACGATTTACATTATCATTTAAAGCCTTCAAAAACTTTTTGGCGTGTTGGGGTGTTAAAACTATTCGGCTTTTAACCTTTGCTTTAGGTGCCCCAGGCATCATACTTATAAAATCTACAACAAATTCAGAAACAGAATGATTAATGATAGCTAAATTGGAATACGTTCCTTCAGCTGTTTTTTCATCAAGCTCTATGTTGATTTGCTTCTGATTTTGGTTCTTCTGATCTGCCATTAAATTTAGAATTTGAACTCTTCCTTACGAGCCATGATTTCATCGTACTCTTCTTTAGAACCAACAATGATACTGTCATAATCTCTCATACCTGTACCAGCCGGAATTCTGTGTCCAACGATTACATTCTCTTTTAACCCTTCTAGCGTATCAACTTTACCACTTACAGCTGCTTCATTCAGTACTTTAGTAGTTTCTTGGAATGATGCTGCAGATATAAATGATTTAGTCTGTAAAGACGCTCTAGTAATACCTTGTAAAATAGGTGTTGCAGTTGCTGCAATTGCATCTCTACCCACAACTAGATTCTTATCAGCGCGTTTCAAAAGAGAATTCTCATCTCTTAATTCACGTGCTGTTACAATTTGTCCTGGTTTAAGGTTTTCAGATTCACCTGCATCTTCAACTACCTTCTTACCAAATATTTCATCGTTTTCTCTAATGAAATCACCTTTATGAACTAATTGATTTTCTAAGAAAATAGTATCCCCTGGGTCCTGAATACGAACTTTACGCATCATTTGACGCACAACAACTTCAAAGTGCTTATCATTAATTTTCACACCTTGTAATCGATATACTTCTTGAACCTCATTTACTAAATATTGTTGAACGGCAGAAGGTCCTTTTATTGCTAAAATATCTTCAGGCGTAATAGAACCGTCTGAAAGTGGCATACCAGCGCGAACGTAATCATTTTCTTGAACTAGAATTTGATTAGAAAGTTTAACTAAATACTTTTTAATCTCACCTAATTTAGACTCAATAATTATTTCACGATTACCTCTCTTAATCTTACCAAATGAAACAACACCATCAATTTCTGAAACTACAGCTGGATTGGATGGATTACGAGCTTCAAATAACTCTGTCACCCTTGGTAAACCACCTGTAATATCACCTGCTTTTGCAGATTTTCTAGGAATCTTAACTAACGTTTTACCCTCTTTGATTTTATCACCATCATCAACCATTATATGAGAACCAACAGGAAGGTTATACGAACGAAGCGTTTCACCCTTTCCATCTTTAATTAAAAGTGTTGGAATCAATTTCTTGTTTCTTGATTCTGAAATTACTTTTTCTTGGAAACCAGTTTGTTCATCAATTTCAACTTGATAAGTTATTCCTTGCTCAATGTTTTCGTATGCAATTTGCCCTGCAAATTCTGATACGATTACACCATTATACGGATCCCACTGACAAATAACATCACCTTTACTAATCTTACCACCATTTTTGATGAATAATTGTGATCCATAAGGAATATTATTGGTTGAAAGCGTAATTCCTGTTTTCTCGTCAATAATTTTAACTTCAGAAGTTCTTGAAATTACAATTTTAGCTTTTCCACCTTCGCTATTTTCACCTTGAACTGTGCGTAAATCTTCAATTTCCGCTACACCCTCAAACTTAGCTTCTAGCTTATTTTCTTCTGAAATGTTACCTGCAATACCACCCACGTGGAAGGTACGTAAAGTTAACTGTGTACCTGGTTCACCAATAGATTGTGCTGCAATTACACCAACAGCTTCACCTCGTTGAACCATTTTATTAGTTGCTAAGTTTCTACCGTAACATTTAGCACAAATACCTTGAGGTGCCTCACAGGTTAATGGTGAACGTACTTCAACTTTATCAATTGGAGACGCTTCAACTTTAGCAACTTCTTTTTCAGTTATTTCTTGACCTGCTGAGAGTAATAACTCTTCTGTTAGTGGATCATATACTTCATGTAAAGAAACACGACCTAAGATACGCTCACCAAGAGTCTCAACAATTTCTTCATTCTTACGCAATGGTGCAACCTCAATACCTCTTAATGTTTCGCAATCTTCGATATTGATAATTACATCTTGAGATACATCTACTAATCGACGAGTTAAGTAACCAGCATCTGCAGTTTTTAATGCAGTATCTGCAAGACCTTTACGTGCACCGTGAGTTGATATAAAGTATTCAAGAATTGAAAGTCCTTCCTTAAAATTCGAAAGAATTGGATTTTCAATAATTTCACCACCACCAACGGTAGATTTTTTAGGCTTAGCCATTAAACCACGCATACCTGTTAACTGGCGAATTTGTTCTTTAGAACCCCTAGCACCAGAGTCAAGCATCATGTATACCGAGTTAAAGCCTTGTTGGTCTTCTCGTATACGTTTCATTGCTAACTCTGTTAACATAGCATTAGTTGATGTCCAAACATCAATAACCTGATTGTAACGTTCGTTATTTGTAATCAGACCCATGTTATAGTTCATCATAATACCATCAACCTGCTCGTTAGCCTCATCAATCATTGAGTGCTTTTCTTCAGGAATAATAATATCACCTAAACTGAAAGATAGACCACCTTTAAAGGCAAATTCATACCCCATAGATTTAATCTTATCTAAGAACTCAGCTGTTTTTGGAACACTAGTTACCGCTAAAATCTGACCAATAATGTTTCTTAAGGCTTTCTTAGTCAATACTTGATTGATAAACCCTGCTTCCTCTGGCACCATTTCATTAAATAGTACTCTACCAACCGTTGTATCAATAATTTGATTAACTAATTCACCTTCTTCATTAAAGTCTTTAGTTCTAACCTTGATTCCAGCATTTAAGTCTACTCTTTCTTCATTAAAAGCAATTACAACCTCTTCTGGAGAGTAGAAAGTAGTTCCTTCACCTTTTACTGTGATGGTATCATCAGAAACACGTTTTTTAGTCATATAATACAGACCTAAAACCATATCTTGAGAAGGTACCGCAATTGGGGAACCATTTGCTGGGTTAAGAATATTTTGAGAAGCTAACATTAATAATTGCGCTTCTAAAATTGCCTCAGAACCTAATGGTAAGTGTACAGCCATCTGGTCACCATCAAAATCTGCATTAAATGCAGTACATGCTAATGGGTGAAGACGAATAGCTTTACCTTCAATTAATTTTGGTTGGAACGCTTGAATACCTAATCTGTGTAACGTAGGGGCACGGTTCAATAGAACTGGGTGACCTTTTAATACGTTTTCAAGAATATCCCAAACAACAGGCTCTTTTTTATCTATTATTTTCTTTGCAGATTTAACCGTTTTTACAATACCACGCTCAATTAGTTTTCTAATGATAAATGGTTTGTATAATTCGGCAGCCATATCTTTAGGTAAACCACATTCGTACAGGTTCATTTCTGGACCTACAACAATGACAGAACGAGCAGAATAATCCACACGTTTACCAAGTAAGTTTTGACGAAAACGTCCTTGTTTACCTTTTAATGAATCTGAAAGTGACTTTAAAGGTCTGTTAGATTCTGTTTTAACTGCTGAAGCTTTTCTTGTATTATCAAATAAAGAATCAACCGCTTCTTGAAGCATTCTTTTCTCATTTCTAAGAATTACTTCTGGAGCCTTTATCTCCATTAATCGTTTAAGACGATTGTTTCTAATGATGACACGACGGTATAAATCGTTCAAATCAGAGGTTGCAAAACGACCACCATCCAATGGCACTAAAGGACGTAGTTCAGGCGGAATCACCGGAACCACCTTCATTATCATCCAGTCTGGTCTGTTCTCGCGATTTTCCTGAGATTCTCTTAAAGCTTCTACAACTTGAAGTCTTTTAAGCGCTTCTGTTTTACGTTGTTTAGAAGTTTCTGTGTTTGCTTTATGTCTTAATTCGTAAGAAAGCTGTTCTAAATCAATTCTTCCTAACAAATCAATTAAACACTCGGCGCCCATTTTAGCAATAAACTTGTTAGGGTCAGAATCTTCTAGGTATTGATTTTCTTGAGGAAGTGTATCTAAAATATTTAGATATTCTTCTTCTGTCAAGAAATCCATTTTGTTTACTTCTTCACCTTCTGGACCTTTTGCTATACCTGGTTGAATTACTACGTATCGTTCGTAGTAAATAATCATATCTAGCTTTTTAGAAGGTAAACCTAATAAGTATCCAATTTTATTTGGTAACGAACGGAAATACCAAATATGAGCTACAGGAACCACAAGATTAATGTGACCTACACGATCTCTTCTTACTTTCTTTTCTGTTACCTCTACACCACATCTATCACAAACAATACCACGGTAACGAATTCTTTTGTATTTACCACAAGCACATTCATAATCCTTAACAGGACCAAAAATACGTTCGCAGAAAAGTCCGTCACGCTCAGGTTTGTGTGTACGATAGTTAATGGTTTCTGGCTTTAACACCTCTCCTCTCGATTCTGCTAATATTGCTTCAGGTGAAGCTAAACCGATAGAAATTTTGTTAAACCTTTTTGGTGAATTATTATCTTTTACTCTAGCCATGATGCTAATAAGATGTATTAAATGTTCTCTTTAAAATTTATTCTTCCAATCTAATGTCTAAACCTAAACCTTTAAGTTCATGCATTAATACGTTGAAAGATTCTGGTAAACCAGGTTCTGGCATTGCTTCTCCTTTTACGATTGACTCGTAGGTTTTTGCTCTACCTATTACATCATCAGATTTAACTGTTAAGATTTCTCTTAGGGTAGATGACGCACCGTAGGCTTCAAGCGCCCAAACTTCCATCTCTCCAAAACGCTGACCACCAAATTGTGCTTTACCACCCAATGGTTGCTGCGTAATTAATGAGTACGGACCTATTGAACGAGCATGCATTTTATCATCAACCATGTGTCCTAGCTTAAGCATGTAGATTACACCTACAGTTGCTGCCTGATCAAAACGTTTACCCGTACCACCGTCATATAAATGAGTGTGACCAAATAATGGTACACCCGCTTCTTCTGTATATTGATTAATCTGGTCTAATGAGGCACCATCAAAAATTGGGGTAGCAAACTTTTTACCTAAGTTCAAACCTGCCCAACCTAAAACAGTTTCATAAATCTGACCAATATTCATACGAGAAGGTACACCTAATGGGTTAAGTACAATATCAACAGGAGTTCCATCCTCTAAGAATGGCATATCTTCTTGACGTACAATCTTAGCTACAATACCCTTGTTACCGTGACGACCTGCCATTTTATCCCCAACCTTAAGTTTACGTTTTTTAGCAATGTAAACCTTAGCTAATTTCATAATACCTGCTGGTAACTCATCACCTACAGATATGGTGAATTTATCTCTTCTTAAGTTTCCTTGAAGATCATTTAATTTAATCTTGTAGTTGTGCAACAAATCATTAACCATTTCATTGGTTTTATCATCTGTTGTCCATGAACCAGAGATTAAATGAGCAAAATCATCAACGGAGTTAAGCATTTTAACGGTGTATTTTTTACCTTTTGGTAATACTTCTTCACCAAGATCGTTTTGAACACCCTGAGAAGTTTTTCCGTTTACTAAAGTTGCTAATTTTTCTACAAGAACGTCTTTCAATTGTTGGAACTTAACTTCGTATTCCAACTCTAATTTTGAGATAGCTTCTTTATCTTCAGAACGTTTTCTTTTATCCTTAATAGAACGAGAGAATAATTTCTTGTCAATAACTACACCTCTTAATGAAGGTGATGCTTTTAATGATGCATCTTTAACGTCACCTGCTTTGTCTCCGAAAATTGCTCTTAATAGCTTTTCTTCGGGAGTTGGATCAGACTCTCCTTTTGGTGTAATTTTACCAATAAGTATATCACCTGGTTTAACTTCAGCCCCAATTCTAATCATACCGTATTCATCCAAGTCTTTTGTGGCCTCTTCAGAAACGTTAGGTATATCATTAGTTAATTCTTCAGCACCAAGTTTGGTGTCTCTAACTTCTAAGGAGTACTCATCTATATGTATAGAAGTGAAGATATCTTCACGTACAACCTTCTCTGAAATTACGATTGCATCCTCAAAGTTATAACCTTTCCAAGGCATGAAAGCAACCTTCATATTCTGACCTAATGCTAACTCACCCTTTTGAGTAGCATAGCCTTCACATAAAACCTGACCTTTTTTAACCTTATCACCTTTGCGGACAATTGGTTTAAGGTTAATGCTAGTACCTTGGTTAGTTTTTCTAAACTTAATTAAGTTGTACGATTTGTAGTCTTCATCAAAACTTACTAGTCTCTCATCCTCAGAACGTGTATACTTAATAGTGATTTTTTGTGCATCAACATAGTCAACAACACCATCATCCTCGGCATTAATTAATACTCTTGAATCTGTAGCAACTTGGCGTTCAAGACCTGTTCCAACAATTGGTGAGTTTGGTCTTAATAACGGAACTGCCTGACGCATCATGTTTGATCCCATTAATGCACGGTTAGCATCATCATGCTCTAAGAATGGAATTAAAGATGCTGATATCGAAGCAATTTGATTTGGCGCTACATCTGTATAATTAACCTCTTTAGGGTCAACTACTGGGAAATCCCCTTCTTCTCTAGCAATTACTTTCTCTTGGTCAATGCTACCATCTTCTTTTAAAGGAATGTTAGCCTGAGCAATTTTCATTCCCTCTTCCTCTTCTGCACTTAGGTAAGCATAATTCTTTATATCTACTTTACCGTCTTCAACTTTGCGATAAGGAGTTTCTAAGAATCCCATTTGGTTCACTTTTGCAAAAACACCAAGTGAAGAAATTAGACCAATGTTTGGACCCTCTGGGGTTTCAATAGGACAAAGTCTACCGTAATGCGTGTAATGAACGTCACGAACCTCGAAACCAGCACGCTCTCTAGATAAACCACCTGGACCTAATGCAGATAGTCTTCTCTTATGTGTTATCTCTGCCAATGGATTGGTTTGATCCATGAACTGAGATAGCTGATTTGTACCAAAAAATGAATTAATAACAGAAGACAACGTCTTTGCATTAATCAAGTCAATTGGTGTAAAAACTTCATTATCACGAACGTTCATACGCTCACGAATAGTACGTGCCATACGAGCTAAACCAACACCAAATTGTTGTGATAATTGCTCTCCAACCGTACGAACACGACGATTAGATAAGTGATCAATATCATCAATCTCTG
Source organism: Croceivirga lutea (assembly GCF_014235875.1). Lineage (GTDB taxonomy): Bacteria > Bacteroidota > Bacteroidia > Flavobacteriales > Flavobacteriaceae > Croceivirga > Croceivirga lutea. Next base: position 19,672 of record NZ_JACJUK010000009.1, read on the forward strand.
CTTTAGAGTTGATTAACTCAATTAGGTATTTAATAATTGTTATGATATCTTCTTTGGTCAAAACTTCTTTGTCCATTCCAATATCAAGACCTAATTTTTTATTCATTCTATAACGACCTACTTCACCTAAGCTGTAACGTTGGTCAGAAAAGAATAATTTGTCAATAATACCTCTAGCCGTTTCTTCATCTGGCGGCTCAGCATTACGTAATTGACGATAAATATGTTCAACTGCCTCTTTTTCAGAGTTTGTTGGATCTTTTTGAAGTGTATTATGAATGATAGCATAATCTGACTGCGCATTGTTCTCTTTGTGTAAAAGAATAGTTTTAACGTCAGCATCAATTATCTCATCAATATGTTCTTTTTCTAAAACGGTATCACGGTCTAAAACAATTTCGTTTCGTTCAATAGACACTACTTCACCAGTATCTTCATCAACGAAATCTTCGTGCCATGTATTTAAAACACGTGCAGCCAGTTTTCTACCTAGTACCTTTTTTAAGCCTGCTTTTGAAACTTTAACCTCTTCAGAAAGGTCAAATATTTCCAAAATATCTTTATCTCTTTCGTAACCAATAGCACGGAAAAGTGTTGTAACGGGTAACTTTTTCTTTCTGTCAATGTAGGCATACATTACAGAGTTAATATCCGTAGCAAATTCAATCCATGAACCTTTAAACGGTATTACTCTTGCAGAATATAGTTTAGTTCCGTTAGCGTGGAATGATTGCCCAAAGAATACACCAGGTGATCTATGTAATTGTGAAACAACTACTCTTTCTGCTCCGTTAATAACAAAAGTACCACTTGGGGTCATGTAGGGTATTGTACCCAAGTAAACATCTTGAACTATTGTTTCAAAATCCTCATGCTCGGGATCTGTACAATATAGCTTTAAACGTGCTTTTAAAGGCACGCTATATGTTAGACCTCTTTCGATACATTCTTGAATAGAATATCTTGGAGGATCAATAAAATAATCTAAAAACTCTAAAACGAATTGGTTTCTAGTATCTGTAATAGGAAAGTTCTCCATGAAGGTATTGTACAAACCTTCGTTGCCTCTTTCGTCAGATTTTGTCTCAAGTTGAAAAAAGTCTTGAAAAGATTTAATCTGAATGTCCAAGAAATCCGGATAATTCGGGATGTTCTTAGCGGATGCAAAATTTACTCTTTCAGTCTGATTATTGAACATCTATGGACAAGTTTAATAGTGAATTCTCAAATTTGGTTGCGTATGACTTTATACGCTTCTTTATAAAACGGGTTAAGGTCTATCCCCCAAACGGCGGAAAGACCTTACCCATATTGTATTTGCTTACTTCTTATTTAAGCTCAACTTCTGCTCCTGCTTCTTCTAAAGATTTTTTGATTCCTTCAGCCTCGTCTTTAGCAACACCTTCTTTTACAGCTTTTGGCGCGCTATCAACAATTTCTTTAGCATCTTTCAATCCTAAACCAGTTAATTCTTTAACTAATTTAACTACAGCAAGTTTAGAACCACCTGCCGCTTTTAAGATTACATCAAATTCTGATTTTTCTTCAGCAGCATCACCACCTTCACCACCAGCAGCAGCGCCACCAGCAACAGCTACTGCAGCAGCAGCAGGCTCAATACCGTATTCTTCTTTTAAAATATCAGCTAACTCGTTTACCTCTTTTACAGTAAGGTTAACCAATTGTTCTGCAAAATCTTTCAAATCTGCCATTTTCTATCGTTTTAATTCGTTTTGTAATAAATATATTAGTAATAAGTGCGTACGTTCTATCTTTCAGATAATGTCTTTAAAATACCCGCAAGCTTGCCACCACCAGACTTAAGTCCAGAAATAACATTTTTAGCAGGTGATTGTAACAATCCTATAACATCACCAATAAGCTCTTCTTTAGACTTAATATTTACTAGGGTTTCTAAATTTTCATCACCTAAGTAAACTGCTTCTTCAATAAAAGCGCCTTTAAGAACTGGCTTATCAGATTTTTTTCTGAAATTTTTGATAAGTTTTGCTGGTACATTACCAGTCTCTGTAAGCATCAACGAAGTGTTGCCTTTAAGTACAGATGATAATTCACCAAAATCCTTATCTGATGCTTCCATTGCTTTTGCAAGCAATGTATTTTTAACAACTGCTAGCTTAATATTAGCTTTAAAACATGCCCTTCTTAAATCTGACGTAGTTCCAGCATCTAAACCAGAAATATCTGCCAAATAAATTGTAGGATTGTCAGCTAACTGAGCAGTCAAATCTTCAATTACGGTTGCTTTTTCTTCTCTTGTCATTGTTATGAATTTGAGCTACTCGCTATTAAACTGCTTTTGGGTCTAATTGAACACTAGGGCTCATTGTGCTACTCATATAAACACTTTTCATGTAAACACCTTTAGAAGCAGCTGGCTTTAATTTGTTCAATGTATCTAATAACTCTTTTGCGTTTTCCGCAATTTTATCAGCTGTAAATGAAACCTTACCAATAGCAGCATGAACAATACCAGTTTTATCAACTTTAAAGTCAATTTTACCGCCTTTTACATCAGCTACAGCTTTAGCTACATCCATAGTTACCGTACCAGTTTTTGGATTAGGCATTAAACCACGAGGGCCTAATATTCTACCTAAAGGGCCTAATTTACCCATTACACTAGGCATTGTAACAATTACATCTACATCTGTCCATCCTCCTTTAATTTTGTCTAAATATTCATCTAGACCTACAAAGTCAGCACCAGCCTCTTTAGCTTCGGCTTCTTTATCAGGAGTCACTAAAGCTAAAACTTTAACTTCTTTACCGGTACCATGAGGCAATGTTACCACCCCACGAACCATCTGATTAGCTTTTCTTGGATCAACACCCAATCTAACTGCTAAATCAACAGAAGCATCAAATTTTACATTAGTAATTTCTTTCAACAAAACTGAAGCCTCATCAACAGAATATAATTTATTCTTGTCAATTTTTGCATTAGCTTCTTTTTGCTTTTTAGTCAATTTTGCCATTTAAATTGATTTTTTTGATTAAAAAGGTTTAGTTCCTGAAACCTTAAGTCCCATAGAACGTGCAGTTCCTGCTACCATACTCATAGCTGACTCTACAGTAAATGCATTTAAATCTACCATTTTGTCTTCAGCTATAGTTTTAACTTGATCCCAAGTAACCGTACCTGATTTTACTCTGTTAGGTTCGCCAGATCCTTTTTTAATCTTAGCTGCTTCCATCAATTGAACGGCCGCCGGTGGTGTCTTTACAACAAATTCAAATGATTTGTCTTTGTAAACGGTGATAACAACTGGTAATACTTTACCTTGTTTGTCCTGTGTTCTAGCATTAAATTGCTTACAGAACTCCATAATGTTAACACCAGCAGCACCTAAGGCGGGTCCGACCGGTGGCGATGGATTCGCAGCACCTCCCCTAACTTGCAGTTTTACAACCTTATCTACTTCTTTTGCCATTTCTAATAATTAATTTTAATTGTGTTATTTGGAAGCAACACAATTTAAATATGTAACACTTAAAAATTATATTTTCTCAACTTGCATATAGCTCAACTCCAATGGTGTTTTTCTGCCAAAAATTTTCACCATTACCTCAAGCTTACGCTTTTCTTCATTAATTTTTTCAACAGTACCATTAAAACCGTTGAAAGGACCATCAATAACCTTAACCGTTTCCCCTAAAACAAAAGGAATAGCTACATTATCTGTGTTAACCGCCAATTCATCTACCTTACCAAGCATTCTGTTAACTTCAGACTTACGCAAAGGAACAGGATCACCACCTTTAGTTTCACCTAAGAAGCCAATTACATTGGTTATTGACTTAATAATGTGAACCATTTCTCCACCAAGGTTAGCCTTTATCATTATGTACCCAGGAAAATATGTACGCTCTTTATTGATTTTTTTACCATTACGTATTTGAACCACTTTTTCAGTAGGCACCAAAACGTCTTCTAGGTAATCTCCAAATCCAGCTCTTTCAACCTCGGATTCAATGTAACCCTTGATTTTATTTTCTTGACCACTAACGGCACGTACAACGTACCATTTTTTTTCTAGTACCTCTGACATCCTATCCTATTACGTTTTCAAAGTACAATGTAATCAACTTACTAAAAAGCGAATCTACACCCCATGTTGCTAAGGCAAAAAGTATTGAAAATACAGCCACAACAACCATTAAGTTTGAAGCACGCTCACGGCTTAACCATGTAACGTTATTTTTTAATTCTTCCCAAGATTCCTTAACGTAAGTCAACATATCAATTGTTCTTTATCCGTAGCACGGGAGGAGAGACTCGAACTCCCGACACCTGGTTTTGGAGACCAGTGCTCTACCAACTGAGCTACACCCGTATTTACACTGAAAGGTATCCCGAAATTACGGAACACCCTCAGTATAAATTATTTATAAATATATTAATCTAAAATTTCAGTAACCTGACCAGCACCTACAGTTCTACCACCTTCACGGATTGCAAAACGTAAACCAACACTTAATGCGATTGGCTGAATCAACTCAACATTGATTGTTAAGTTATCACCAGGCATTACCATCTCAACACCATCAGGAAGACTAATGTTACCAGTCACGTCAGTTGTACGTACATAAAACTGCGGACGGTAGTTGTTATGGAATGGAGTGTGACGACCACCTTCTTCTTTTTTCAAGATATACACCTCAGCCTTAAACTTGGCGTGTGGAGTTACAGAACCTGGCTTACAGATTACCATTCCTCTTTTTATATCTGATTTTTCAATACCTCTTAATAAGATACCTACGTTATCACCAGCTTCACCTCTATCAAGAATCTTACGGAACATCTCTACCCCTGTAATAGTTGAAGATAATTTTTCAGCACCCATACCAATTATGTCTACAGCGTCACCAGTATTAGCCACACCAGTTTCGATACGACCAGTTGCTACAGTACCACGACCTGTAATTGTAAATACATCTTCGATAGGCATTAAGAAATCCTTATCAACATCACGCTTAGGTAATTCAATCCACTCATCAACAGCAGCCATAAGCTCCATTACAGTGTCAACCCATTTTTGCTCACCATTTAATGCACCAAGTGCAGAACCAGCTACCACAGGACCATTATCACCATCATATTCGTAGAAAGAAAGTAATTCACGTACTTCCATCTCAACTAATTCTAACAACTCCTCATCATCAACCATGTCGACTTTATTCAAGAAAACAACGATTCTAGGAATACCTACCTGACGACCTAAAAGAATGTGCTCACGAGTTTGAGGCATAGGACCATCAGTAGCAGCTACCACTAAAATAGCACCATCCATCTGCGCAGCACCAGTTACCATGTTTTTTACGTAATCCGCGTGACCTGGACAGTCAACATGCGCATAGTGACGATTAGCTGTTTGATACTCTACGTGAGAAGTGTTAATAGTAATACCTCTTTCTTTTTCTTCAGGAGCGTTGTCGATAGAATCGAAACTTCTCAATTCAGAAAGGCCTGCGTTTGCTAAAACAGTAGTGATAGCAGCAGTCAATGTTGTTTTACCGTGATCCACGTGTCCAATAGTACCAATATTTAAGTGCGGTTTGGAACGATCAAAAGTTTCCTTTGCCATTTTAAATGATTTTAATCTTAGTTTATATTAGTGTCTTTATCTATCGAGCCAACGACGGGAATTGAACCCGTGACCTCTTCCTTACCAAGGAAACGCTCTACCCCTGAGCTACGTCGGCGTAAAGTGTTAATCTACATCCTTATATTAATAAAGGAAGAGATTCTGTCGTTTTCACAACAACATTGTCACTCTTAGAGCGGGAGACCGGGTTCGAACCGGCGACATTCAGCTTGGAAGGCTGACGCTCTACCAACTGAGCTACTCCCGCATTTTAATTCTCAATATTTCAAAAGCCAAAATAATTTTTTAGCTCCGCCTGTTTTGGCGCATTTTTTGTGGGGAGAGCAGGATTCGAACCTGCGAAGGTAAAAACCAACAGATTTACAGTCTGTCCTCGTTGGCCGCTTGAGTATCTCCCCGCCTTGATTTTCAGTATGTTATGAGCCGATAGAGGGACTCGAACCCACGACCTGCTGATTACAAATCAGCTGCTCTAGCCAGCTGAGCTATATCGGCTTTTTATCGCTTTTTTTGCACAAAAAAAGCCCGTTATTTCTAACGGACTGCAAATGTAGCGTTTTATTTGTTTTTTCAAAATATTTTGAAAAAAATTTTTCTAAGCAAATGCTCTTTGCTTTTGTTTCTTTTTTACAAGCTTTCTTTCTAAGGAATTACATGCTGAATCTACCGCCTCTTCAAAAGATTTACATTGTTTTTTTACAATGAATTTATCTTTAGGCACATGCACTTTAATTTCAACAATTTTATTTTCTTTACTACTGGTATTTTCAACCTTAAGATAAACATCCGAACTAATAACCTTGTCGTAGAACAATTCTAACTTATCCATTCTATTTTGAATAAAATCAATTAGCTTTCTGTCAGCATCAAAATTTACAGATTGTGCATTTACCTTCATAATATAAGATGTTTTTGAGCCTACAATTTGTAAGCTAGGTTAAACAAAAAAGGATTTACTCCTTATTTCTTGGGTGCGCCTTAGTGTGGGCTTTTTTTAATTCAGCTATACTACTATGTGTATAGACTTGTGTTGAAGCCAAACTACTATGGCCTAACAATTCTTTTACAGCGTTGAGGTCTGCCCCTTGGTTTAAAAGATGTGTTGCAAATGAGTGCCTAAGCACATGCGGACTCTTTTTTACCTTGGACGATACCTTACTAAGATACTTATTTATAACCCTATAAACAAGTGTTTCGTATAAACGTTTTCCTGAATTTGTTAAAAAAAAATAATTGTCATCTATGATTATTTCTAGGTTTGCTCTAGTATCTAAGTATTCTGTTATAGGTAATTTTAAAGAAGGTAATAGTGGAACTATTCTTTCTTTATTTCGCTTACCAAGAACCTTTACAGTTGCATTTTGAAAATTGAAATCGGAAAGTTGTAATGCAATAAGCTCCGCTCTTCTAATGCCCGTAGCGTAAAGCATTTCTAACAATAACTTATCTCTTAAACCTTCGAAATCTGAATCAAACTCAATTGCTTGGAGCACTTGGTACATTTCGTTTTCTGAGATAGGAACTATAACATCTTTTTCTACTTTTAACGCTTTGTGTTTGGCAAGTGGAGAAAACGTTATTTGTTGTGACTTTAAAAGAAAGGAATAATACGACTTTAAAGAAGCTATTTTTCTATTTATACTCCTATTACTAATACCCTGTTCGACTAAATAAATAATCCAGCTTCTTATTTCATTATAGGTAACATCCTTGATATTTTCTTCTTTAAATTCTTCCTTAAAAAAATTAGAAAAATCCTTAATATCTTTTTCATATGCAATAACTGTATGTTTTGCATATTTTTTTTCTAGACTTAAATACTCTATAAATGCTTCTACTGACATTAATTCAAATGTACTAAAACAAAAAATCCCGTTTTATTGCTAAAACGGGATATTAAATTTTATATTAAGATTGAACTCTATTGCTCCTCTTGGTCTCTTAGACCTTGAATGTATTGCGCTTTTTGAATTTCAGCTCTTCTTTTTACAGAAGGTTTAGTGTACTGTTGACGTGCACGCAACTGACGCATTTTACCTGTTCTATCAAATTTTCTTTTAAAGCGCTTAAGGGCTCTATCGATATTTTCTCCTTCTTTTACTGGTATAATTAACATTGGCTACAACCTCCTTTCTTTAAAATTAACCCTTTAAAATTTTAAGGGCCCGCAAATATACAAATGTATTTTTACTATGAAAGATTTAAATTCACTTCTTTTTCCTCGTTTTTAGTCTTAGGAGCTTTGTACTCTTTTTTATCAATTACAATTTTTGCTATAATTTCTCGTAAAATTTCAGATGTTCCACCACCAATAGGTCCTAGCCTACTGTCTCTTAACATTCTAGCCATTGGATAATCTTCTATATAACCATAGCCTCCTAAAAACTGTAAGCAATTGTAAATAACCTCATCAGCAACTTTCGTAGATTTTAGTTTTGAAATTGTTGCTTGTTCAACTGCATACTCCCCATTTTCTAACATTGCTGTGACCATGTAGTTATAGTACTTGCAAACTTGAACTTCTGCGTGCATATCAGATATCTTATGTCTTAAGGCTTGAAATTGATTAATTGTTTTTCCAAACGCTTCTCTTTCTGACATGTATTGTAAGGCATACGATAAGGCATGTTCTGCTCTAGCATGTGCATTAATACCCATAACCAAGCGCTCTAAAGCAAATGCTTCCATTATAAAAGTAAAGCCCTTTCCTTCTTCTCCAATTCTATTAGCAACTGGCACTTCTACATTATCAAAAGCAAGTTCACCAGTATCTGAAGCACGCCACCCGAGCTTATTTAATTTATTTGAACTTACTCCTTTACTGTCTAAATCGACAATAAATAGGCTAATACCTTTATTACCAGCACTAGGATTAGTCTTTGCAGCCAATACAGCATAATCACCATAAACGCCATTGGTAATAAATGTTTTAGAACCATTGATGATATAGGTATCACCTTTTAATTCAGCAGTAGTTCTCATACCAGCAACGTCACTGCCTCCAAAAGGTTCTGTTACCCCAAGGCATCCAATCTTTTGACCATGTACACTTGGAATTAAATATTTTTGTTTTTGTTCAGGGGATGCATTCTTAATTAAATGCGTCATAGCCAGATAGGCATGTGCCCACATAGCTGCGGCAAAACCTCCTGAATTTATTTTTTGCATTTCTTCCAAGAAAACTACAGTATAAAAAAGGTCTAAACCTAAACCATCATATTCTTCAGGAGTTGCAAGACCAAAGTAGCCCATCTCTCCCATTTTTTTCCAGATAAATCGTTCTATGGTACCAGACTCTTCCCATTTATCTAGATGGGGGACCACTTCTTTCTGCAAAAAGTCATGCAAACTCTCTCTAAATAATTGATGTTCTTCAGTAAAATAAGTGGTATTCATTGCAATTTTTTATATAGACAAATATAACGCAATCCTATCAATCTTATCCGCTGGAAAATTGGGGATTTCTTTTAATTCATCAATACTTTTATATAAACCTAGCGCTAACCTTTTTGACACTATTTTCTCAGCTATTTGCCTGTTGATATATACAATTGAAGAAAGTTGATTTACAGTTGCTGTATTAAGATTAAATTTCTTGATATCAGGCACATTCAAAATTTTATAATTCCTCTGAATCTCTTTTACAACTTCTGGAGTTAAGCCATAAACATCATTTAACTGTTCTTCTATTAAAAAACCACCTAGTTTGGTTCTAAATTTGATAATTCTAGTAGACAACACCTCACCTATACCCTTAATTTGAACTAGCTCTTCTTTTGAAACGGTATTTAAATCTTTAATTTCTAAATTTCCAGAATTACTTCTTTTATGAAAGGTTTTATTAGGTTTTGAATTTACCCAGTCAGGAAACTTAAAAGAGGGTTCTAAAATAGCTAATAGAGAATCTGAAACTTTAGTTACTTTTTGGAATTCCAATGCAGAATTCACAAACTCACCTTTAGCTCTAAACTGATGCAATCTATCAATCTGTTCAACAGACAATCCTAAAGTATAACCTTTATAATCCGAAATATAATTTGGATTGAAAGGGTAAGTTTTTGAATACTCAGTGTTTTCAACTGCTTTTAAACTATCAATTCTAGCTTGATTTAAACTGTCTAGTCTAAAACTTGAATTTGTTTTATTCTTGAAAATAGCATCATAGCTCAAATATGCAATCTGAAGAATTAGTATAAAAAATAACAAAAAGAAAATCCCACTTCGTTGTTGCTTATTGAACTTGAAGTGGGATAACATTTTATGAACCATTAGCTATTTAATGATATACCTGTCTAGTTGCGTCTAAATAACGTTTCAGTTGTTTTTTAACGATTGGGAACAAGAAATATAAACCTACCATATTAGGAAATACCATTGCAAAAATCATAGCGTCTGAGAACGCCCAAATAGAATCCATACTAGCAGATGCACCAATTACAACAAAAACGCAGAATAAGACTTTATAGGTTAGGTCCATTTTTTTACTTCTACCAAACAAAAATTTCCAAGATTGAAGTCCGTAATAAGACCATGAAATCATTGTAGATACCGCAAATAGCACTACTGCGATGGTCAAGAATATTTTTGAATACGGAATGTATTCAGCAAAGGCTTTTGAAGTAATACCTGCACCTTCATAGGCTACACCATCAATAAAAACTGCACCAGAACCATCACCACCATAATCAAAGAAACCACCAAAATTGAAAATTACGATTACTAGGGCTGTCATTGTACAAATTACAACGGTGTCAATAAAAGGTTCAAGCAACGCTACCAAACCTTCAGAGGCTGAATATTTGGTTTTTACCGCAGAGTGGGCAATAGAGGCAGAACCAGCCCCAGCTTCATTAGAGAATGCCGCTCTTCTAAATCCTACTAAAAGCACCCCAATAACTCCACCAACACCAATAGCCTTTGGGTTGAACGCTTCTCTAACAATTAGCCCAACAGCATCATCAATTAAAGAGAAATTACTAAATATGATGAATAAACAACAAAGCACATAAATAATCGCCATAAAAGGAACTACTTTTTCTGTTACTGAAGCAATTCTTTTTATACCTCCAATAATGATGACAGCTACTAAAACTGCAAGTACAATACCTACAATAAAACCAGCCATTGTACTTTCCCAACCAAATAATTCTTTTATAACTATAGTTGCCTGGTTAGATTGAGCGGCGTTACCGCCACCAAAAGAACCACCAATACAAAAGAAAGCAAATAGCGCTGCAGCAATTTTACCTAATATTTTAAAGCCCTTTTCGTTTAAACCTTTACTTATGTAGTACATTGGTCCTCCATATACAGTACCGTCTTCCCCTACATCTCTATACTGTACACCTAAAGTACATTCTACAAATTTTGTAGACATTCCAAGAAGTCCACACACAATCATCCAGAAAGTAGCACCTGGCCCTCCAAGGGCAATAGCTAAAGCAACCCCAGCAATGTTACCATTACCCACAGTTCCAGATACTGCGGTAGCCAGTGCCTGAAAATGACTTACTTCACCTTCTTCACTCTCATCTCTAATAGTATCAGGAATATCACCACCATCTGTCATATGCTGTTCTACCTTAGCAAGACCGTATTGTTCTACCTCTACATATTTTCCTCTTACCACATTAATTGCAGTCCAGAAATATCGAATGTTCGGGAACCCAAAATAGATGGTAAAAAATAAGGCACTACCTACTAATAAAATTAAGACGAAAGGTGTACCAGCAATCTCAAAGAATATGACATTATTAAAGAAATCTGAGACAGGTTGAAAAGCTTGGTCAATCTTTTGGTCAATCCCGATTTCTTCAGCTTCCTGTCCAAAGCTTAGGACAGGTATCAACAGGCTTAAAATGGTTAAAAGTCTGTACTTCATGTTAGTTTTTTTGGTATGTTAAATTTGTGTTAGCTGACAATATCTTAAAAAAAAACAACTGTATCAAATTTTGTAGTTTTTTAACTATTCTAATCGGAATACTTGATGTAATTTCTGAATTTGTTCAGGTCTTCCTAATACTATAACCTTTCCTCGCGGTTCTAGAGGTAATTCTGGTTCTGGATTAATTACATATTTGCCATTGGGGTGAATGTAACCGATAATTGTACAACCTGTACGCTTACGCAAATCTAAATCTCTAATAGACTGGCAATCTATTTTCTCTTTAAAATCTTCAATCTCTACCTCCTCAAGATTAGTAGTATCTCCTCCTTCTGTTGAAAGTCTATCCATGAAAGTTATTAAATCTGGCATTACTACCAGTGCGGCCATATGGTCACCACCTATTTTATCTGGCATAATAACTTTATTGGCACCAGCAAATTGCAATTTTTTAACCGAGGTTACTTGAGAGGCTCTACTAATTATAAATAAATTGCTGTTCATTTGTCTTGCTGAAAGCACAACAAATAAGTTTAAAGCATCATCTGGTAAGGCGGTAACTAAATATTGAGCTCTCTTAATTCCGCTTTCTAACAATACTTCATCTTCATTAACATCTCCTTCTACAAAAAGAATTTCATCTTCAAAATTTTCTATGATTTCTTTATCCTTTTCAATTACAACAAAAGGTCTATTGTAAGCAGTTAAGCGTTCAGCTGCTTGTTGCCCATTTCTACCAAAACCACAAATTACCACATGGTTTTCTAATTGATTAATTTTTTGTTTCACCTTTTTCTTTTTTAAAAGTTGTAATGAATTTCTACTTAATAGATACTCTGTTATTACTGAGATTGCAAAACCAAAAATAAATACACTGCAAACGATTAAAACAACGGTAAACATTTGGGCATCTGCATCTAAAGGTCTTACTTCAGAAAAGCCAACGGTAGTAACCGTTATTATGGTCATGTATAAAGCTTCTACCCAAGAAAAGCCTGCAATTAGTTTGTATCCTAAAACGCCAAATACTAATGCTGAAAGCATTAGAGTTAAGGCCAAAGCCATTTTAGAACGAAAAAGTCTAATCATAATCTTAAAGGTCGAAAACCGAAGTGCGTTTGGTGTAAATTAGGTCTTTAATTTTTAGCCAAAAAGCAATAAATAAATATAGGGCAAAACCAAAACCTAGAGTAGCAAAAGTTAAATATATAAATGTAGAGCGTACAACCCTAGCCCTAATACCAATGGTCTCAGCTATTCTTCGGCAAACTTCAAAACCTCTTTTTTGAAAAAAGTATAACAAGTTGTAGAACCCGCGCATATTCAAAATTAACTATTTCGAAGCAACAACCTATTACCAATGGTACACTTTAGGCACCTATTTTTTGAGCAATATTGATTATGAAGCTGCAATTTGGCCTGACTTTCAAAAGCACTGGTAGTAGGGCTGCCAATTTTATCAAATTTTTCAATTATCGAATTTTTTTCTGCTTTTAAATTAATAGCTAACTCAAATAATTGCTCAGCAACTTCATTGCCAATGCTTTTTTGGTAGGCAAATTTTAAGGGTAATACCGTATTAATTACTACTAATTCAATAAAATTGGCTGAGAGCCTTTTTAACCGTTTACCACCTTCTTTACCAAAAACATAATGGGTTGACCAATATTCACTGGCATGAGTTTGAAATAAATTTTTCAAATCTACTACTGAATCAGCAGCTATTATTTGCTGAAAGAGTGACTGATGTTTGGCATACAAGTTGGCAAGTTGTGCTAATCTTATGGTTGGAAAATTATGTGGGCGTAAACCGTAAAAATTTGGTTTAGGCAGTAATTCGTTTTTTACACCAAACTTATTTTTTAAAAAGTTAAATTCTGTTTTTAATTGATTGTAATAGTCATCTTCAAAATCTTCTTCTAACAAATTTGCCGCACCAAAAAGTAAACTTTCTATAGTTGTTAATTTAGTTGAAACTTTTCTTACAACTGTAAAGTCTATAGTTTTTGCTATTTCTAGAAATACTTGACCATTTTTATTAAGACCAAAATTCTTCATTAACAAACAGAAAAGAACTTTCTCCCAATCATTATTAGATGCTTGTAACAATTGACTAAGTAGTTCAGATTTTTGTTGTAATCTTTCTACAAAAAGTCGTTCTAACCAGGTGGTTTTGTAGAATTCATCTACAGAAGCAAAGTCAGCTTCACAGTTTATGAATTTCTTCTTGGTCATTAAATTTTGATAATCTGAGAATATCACCTCATCTACAACCTCTTTTAAGGCTACACATGGTATTTTACTTCCATCTTTTCTAAATACGTCAACATCGTCTATCCAAACCACGTGTAGAATTACGTTATCATAATTGCTATCATTTTCATGACCATGAATAAACCAATCAGAAGATTTTATATGAATTTCAACATTACCAACCCATGTTTGATTATCAATAATTAAATGAGAATTAAAAAAATCAGGACCCGCTAACTGATTGTGTTGTCCTAACTTAAGAATGATAACTTCTTCGTTGGATGATGTCTTTAAATTTTGAGTATTGAATTTTTTATTTTTCCAGACAAAGTGAAGAAAATCTTCTCGCATTTAGCTAAAATAACAAAGCTTTACCATTTACCAGCATAGCTAAGGTCTTCTGCTATACTGGATTTAAGAAAGTTATATTTTAAACGATTAAGTTGTCTTATATGATGGTAATCGTGGGCTAACCAATTTACCAAAAAGCGTTTGGCAGATATTTCTCCAAATTTTGGGTGTTTTAAAGAGTTATTCCAGTTTACATTTTCGAGTTTATTAAGTACGTTGATAGATTTCTTTCTTTCATTTAAAAAACAAGAAACCACCTCTTCAAAATTTTGTTTTAGATAGTGATGGTTTTTCGGCCATTCTTCAGGTGTAATGGGTACTAACGGATCATTTGGTGTATGTAAGGTATGTAGAACTCTTTTTCTAAAATCGAATATCTCTTCATCAACAAGATGGCATGCTATTTCTAAAAAACACCAGACATCTTTATTTGGTTTGTATAGCTTTAAATCAGGTATATGTAAAACAAAAAGAGCCTGAAAAACTTTGTAATTATTCTCAAGCTCTTTTATGATATTTTGAACGTTCATTATTCTGCTACTTCACCATCCCAGTTCATAAATCCACCTTCTAAATTATATGCGTTTTCAAAACCCATGCTATTCATAATAGCACAAGCCTGCCCACTTCTATTACCTGAACGGCAGTACAAATAGTAATTTTTAGATTTATCTAGCTTTTCTAACTCATCTAAAAATCCTTGTCCTTTATAGATATCAATATTGGTTGCATTGGGTATGTAACCCTCTTCAATTTCTTGTTCAGTTCTTACATCTAGAATAAACGCATTGTTATCATTACTTAACTGCTCTGCCCATTCTTGTTGCGATAAATCTGCCATGTATTTATGTGTTTAGAATACAAAAATAAAAATCCGGAACAACTAGCTCCGGATTTTTAATAAAGTTTTATTAGGTTCAGGCCTTAATAGAACAACCAATGGCTTTAGTAGTTTTTATTGGAACTTCTTTACCAGAGAGCATTGCATCAACTGCATTTTCAACGAAGCGCTCTTCTACTTGGCTTTCATCTTGGTAATTATCGTCTATAGCTCCTATGTAGCGGACTATATTACCCTTTGTAGTTTTCTCTAAGAGATATACGTGAGGTGTACGGGTAGCACCGTATTGAGGATAAATTTCTTGATTTTCATCAATTAAGTATGGAAAAGTAAAGCCTTTTTCATTTGCACGTTTCTGCATATTTTCAAAGCTATCACCGGGTTTAACATCAACATTATTAGGCATAATAGCCACCACTGGCACTCCTCTTTCTTTATATTTTTTATCTAATGCTATGATACGCTCCTCATATTTCATAGCATACGGGCACGTATTGCATGTAAATATTACCAAATAGCCTTTGGCATCTTGGTAATCAGCCAATGAAACCATTGTTCCATCTGTATTCTTTAATTTAAAATCTGTGGCTACATCTCCAACCTTATAACCAGCTACTATAGGTTTTATACTAAATGCTGTGGTTAGTGTAATTAAGATAAAAGCAATTAATAATTTTATGGTTTTCATAGGCGTTATTTATAAAAATTTATCAAGTTCTTTTTTTAATTCTTCATAAGTAAATCCGCGTTCATAAAAAGCTCTTTCTTCTTTATTAAATATTAGTGTAGCTGGTATACCTCCACCCCAGTCTTTATCAACCTTAGGAATCCAGGTATTCATTTTAGGGTCATCAAGAATTACCACCTTACCTTGAAGTTTATGGTTTTCAACAAAAGGTTCTAGTTGTGTTTTCCACATGTTAGGCATATCTAAACTCACTAATATCATTTCAACATTATTCTGCTTTGTCTCGGCATAGAGTTTTTCAAAACCAGGTAGTTCTTCTATACAGGGTTTACACCACGTTGCCCAAAAGT
Source organism: Croceivirga lutea (assembly GCF_014235875.1). Lineage (GTDB taxonomy): Bacteria > Bacteroidota > Bacteroidia > Flavobacteriales > Flavobacteriaceae > Croceivirga > Croceivirga lutea. The sequence continues at coordinate 35,669 of NZ_JACJUK010000009.1, forward strand.
TTACAATGTATGTTTTATCTGTATTTGTATATAATAAAGGTGCAATACCTTCATAATCGTAGACCGGGAATCTTACTGTTTCTTCAGTCTCAACATTTAAAACTGTTTTTTTTTCTACGCTTTTTGATTTTTCTGTTTCATTTTTACAACTTAAAAAAAGTGGTAAAATACATACTAAACCAAACAACAACTTCTTCATAATCATGGTATTCTGCCTTAAAATTACCTTGCTACACCTGTTTTATTAATTGATTTAACAAAATTTTATCTACTATGACTACAATCACCCGAATAAAATGTAGGTATATTTGTATATACAATTGTTGTAACAACATGAATGTAGAAGAAATTATAAAAACAAAAAAGGATATTCCTTTAAAAAGTAGAACACTTATACATTTAACCTTAGTTCAAAATAAGATAATTGAAACCATGAGTGCTGCTTTAAAACCTTATGATGTTTCTATTCAGCAGTTTAATGTGTTACGAATTTTAAGAGGTCAACAAGGTAAACCCGCTAATTTATCTACGCTTAACGAACGTATGGTTACTAAAATGAGTAATACTACCAGATTGGTAGATAAATTATTGGCTAAAGGTTTTGTAAAAAGAAACATATGCAAAGAAAATAGACGAAAGGTAGAGATATACATAACTCCGACTGGAGAGGATACCTTAATGCAAATTGACAAAACGGTGTCAAAAGTGGAAGAAGTTATAACCAACAATTTTAACAACGAAGAATTAAAAAAATTAAATCACTTACTAAATAAATTTTAGAAAAAAATGATTGCTACAAAAGAAAATACAATTGAAAACAGAACTTGGAGGTATGCCACCAAAAAGTTTGATAATGCAAAAAAAGTATCTGATAAAAACATGGATACTTTATTAGAGGCTATAAGGTTGACTGCATCTTCTTATGGTCTTCAGCCATACAAAGTATTGGTTATAACAGACCAAGAAATAAAGTCAAAATTGAGACCCGTTTCATGGAATCAATCACAATTAGAAGACGCATCTCATATTTTAGTTTTTGCAAATCAGACTGATTTTGGAGAAGAATTGGTCGATGAGTATGTAGAAAATATGTCAGCAACAAGAAATATACCTCTAGAGAATTTAAAGCCCTATGCTGAAATGATGAAGAATAATATAGTGGGCCTACCAAAAGAGGCTAAAGAAGCTTGGACAACCAATCAAGTTTACATTGCCCTAGGAAATGCATTACAAGCGGCGGCTGAATTGGAAATTGATACCACTCCAATGGAAGGATTTGATGCTGCTGAATACAATAAGATATTAGACCTTTCAGCAAAAAATCTAAACGCTTCTGTTGTTTTAGCTGTAGGGTATCGCTCAGAAGAAGATGCCACACAACATTATGCAAAGGTGCGTAAATCAAAAGAAGAATTATTTACACATATATAACTAAAAACAAAAACAAACATTTAATTTTAAAATCATGAAAAAAACTGCATTAAGTTTAGTAATGACTGCCATTTTTGGATTAACCGCAATGGCCAACCCTATTGATGACAAAAAAGAAATCAATACAGAGACAAGTAACGTAACTTGGAAAGGATACAAAGTAACAGGTTCTCACACTGGTACAATTAGTTTAAAATCAGGTTCATTAGAGTTTGATGGAGATAAATTAACTGGTGGTGAATTTACCGTGGATATGACAAGTATTAACACTACTGATTTATCTGGTGATATGAAAGGTAAATTAGATGGGCACTTAAAATCAGATGATTTCTTTGGTATTGAAAATCACCCAACGTCTACTTTAGTTTTTACTTCTGTTGAAGCTACTGGTAAAAACTCTTATGAAGTAACTGGCGATTTAACCATTAAAGGAACCACAAAACCTGTAACTTTTGATGTTTCTATATATGGTAGCAAAGCTACAGCAACGTTAAAAGTTGACCGTTCTGAATACGATGTACGTTACGGTTCAGGTAGCTTTTTTGATAATTTAGGTGACAAGACTATCTACGATGAATTCGATTTAGTAGTTGACTTAGAATTCTAAGCTTTATAGCTTACATACAGATACATACTTTAAAAATCTCGCTTTAAAAGCGAGATTTTTTTATACTACTCATCTATACTTTAATTCTATTTATCCACACATTGAAAGGGTTAACCAAAACAATTAGAAATTATGGTTTTTAGTAATGCACTTTTGTGGTATTAAAACCCATTAACATGCTAAATAACTCAACAAATTTGAATGAAAAAACGGGTCTTCATATAGTTTCAAACGCTCAACAAACACCTTTATTTTTCACAAATTATCAAAAAGAATTTACCTCAACAGAAAAACAGGCGTATCCGTGGCATTTTTCTATAACCATTGGTACCGGAGGAAGTTTGTCAGAAATCAAAGCACTAAAAGAAGAATTAGAGATACAAGCATTAATAGAAGAATTTTTAACTCAAAATATTTCTGATTTCAGCTCAATAAAAAAGATTTGTGGTGTGTTTAATACTCAAGGTAAAATTGAATATCATTGGTATTTAAAAGAGCCTATTTTAAAAATTAATTTTGAGGAAATTCAAGCCCTAAGAGAAATTAGTTTTTCGTTACAAAAAGATTATGGGTGGCAAAATATTTCTACTTTACTACAACATATTACCAAAACTGAAGTTGAAAAAAATAACGAAGACTCCGAAATTCGTGAACTTATCTTAAATGCTTCAAATTAATATTGGTATAAATTAATTTCCTTTCTATATTTACAGCAATGAAATTAAGAATAGAAAATAACTGGTGGTGGAATAACTTACGTCGAACTTCGTGAGCTAGTCCCTACTATATCTATAATTTAAAAGGCTTGTCATCACGACAAGCCTTAATTTTTTGAAGCCATTTGAGATGAAAATCAAATTAAACACCAAGTACAAACAAGTATTAGCAGACACTATTACACCTGTAAGCGTGTATTTAAAGATTAGAGATAAATATCCTAATAGTATTCTTTTAGAGAGTAGTGATTATCATGCTAATGACAACAGTTTTTCATATATCTGCTGTAACCCAATTGCAGCTGTAAAAGTTGAACACAACCAATTAACCACACAGTTACCAGATGGAACTGTTAAAAGTAAAGACATTACTTCAGAAATAGATATTACACAAGAATTAGATGCTTTTGCTAAATCTTTTGAAGTAACAGATTTAGATTTCAAATTCGCTACCAATGGGTTATTTGGTTATATGGCTTACAACGCTGTTCAGTATTTTGAAGATGTTACTATAACCTCTAAACCCAATTCTGTTGCTATACCAGATATTTATTACGCGGTTTATCAAAATGTAATTGCAATAAATCATTTTAAAAATGAAGCCTACATCTTTTGTCATTCTCCGAACGAGCTAGACAATGTAGATGAGCTAATTCAATTATTAAACGTTAGAAATTTTGCTACATACAATTTTAGCCGGGCCGGAGAAGTAGATTCAAATCTTGAAGATGAAGAGTACAAAGCGCATGTAGAACTAGCAAAAAAACACTGTCAAAGAGGAGATGTTTTTCAGCTTGTATTGTCTAGAAGATTTTCACAAGAATTTAAAGGTGACGAATTTAATGTTTATCGCGCACTGCGCTCAATTAATCCATCTCCTTATTTGTTCTTTTTTGATTATGGTGATTTCAAAATTTTTGGGAGCTCACCAGAAGCGCAACTCATTGTTAAAGAAGGAAAAGCAGAAATTCATCCTATTGCAGGTACGTACAAAAGAACAGGTAATGACGAAAAAGATGCAGCACTTGCAAAGCAATTAGCAGCAGATGACAAAGAAAATAGTGAGCATGTTATGTTGGTTGATTTAGCTCGAAATGATTTAAGCAGAAATGGTAATGCAGTTAATGTAGAAACCTATAGAGAAGTACAATACTTCTCTCATGTTATACACCTAGTTTCTAAAGTTACCGGAATTAAAAAACCAGAAATCTCAACGTTAAAAATTGTTGCAGACACCTTCCCCGCTGGAACCTTGAGCGGAGCTCCAAAGCATATGGCAATGCAGCTCATAGAAAAATACGAAAAAACAAGTAGAGGCTATTATGGTGGTGCCATTGGTTTTATGGATTTTCAAGGAAATTTTAATCATGCTATTATGATTAGAACTTTCTTAAGCAAAAATCATCAGCTACATTTTCAAGCGGGAGCAGGTTTAGTAGCCGCAAGTAATGCCGACGACGAATTACAAGAAACATATAACAAACTGGGTGCTTTAAACAAAGCATTAGAAATTGCTGAAACTATCTAAGATGAAAAAAGTATTAATGATAGATAACTACGATAGTTTCACCTATAATTTGGTGCATTATCTAGAAGAATTAGGTGCTCAAGTTACCGTTAAACGTAACGACCAATTAACACTAGAAGATGTAGAACCGTTTGAATTTATAGTTTTATCTCCGGGACCAGGAATACCAGACGAAGCCGGTCTTTTAAAACCCATAATTGAAAAATACGGACCCACCAAAAAAATCTTTGGTGTATGTCTTGGTCAGCAAGCTATTGGTGAGGTGTATGGTGGACAACTTATTAATCTAGACCAAGTTTACCATGGGGTAGATTCTATTATTGAAATTACTGGTGAAGATTATATTTTTAAGAATTTACCAAAAAAAATACAAGTAGGTAGATACCATTCTTGGGTAGTAGATGCTGACCTACCCGAAAATTTAATAGCCACTTCATTTGATAAGAATGGCCAATTAATGAGTTTAAAACATAAATCTTTCGATGTAAGAGGTGTTCAATTTCATCCAGAATCTGTTTTAACACCAGAAGGAAAACAAATGTTGAAAAATTGGTTAGATGGTTGACGCTTAAATATAAAATAAGAGCATTTGAACTTAATTAAAATACCATTTAAAAGTAAAGAATAAAGCTAAAAAGATTTTCGCCAAAACGGAGATTTAAAAAAAATATTCATGAAAGAAACACTTAACAAACTTATTAATCACGAAGTTCTTTCTAAAGAAGATGCAAAGCAGATACTAGTAAATATTGCTAAAGGTGATTATAACACCAGTCAAATTGCTGCGTTTTTGACGGTGTATATGATGCGCAGCATTTCAATTGAAGAATTGGAAGGTTTTAGAGATGCACTTCTAGAATTATGCCTTGCTATAGATTTAAGTGAATATAATCCTATTGATTTGTGCGGTACAGGTGGCGACGGTAAAGACACATTTAATATTTCAACATTAGCGTCATTTGTTACTGCCGGGGCAGGTATTAAAGTTACCAAACATGGTAATTATGGGGTTTCTTCAAAATGTGGTAGTAGTAATGTTATGGAGTTTTTAGGCATTAAATTCAGTAACGAAGCAGACTTTCTTAAAAAATCAATAGAAGAAGCTGGTATTTGTGTTTTACATGCTCCATTATTTCATCCAGCAATGAAAAATGTGGCTCCCATACGCAGAGAGCTAGCAGTAAAAACCTTTTTTAATATGCTAGGTCCAATGGTTAATCCGGCCTTTCCTAAAAACCAAATGGTAGGTGTTTTTAATTTAGAACTGGCTAGAATGTATGGCTACCTTTATCAAAACACCGATAAAAATTTTACTGTACTCCATGCCTTAGATGGTTATGATGAAATAAGTTTAACTGGCGCTACCAAAACTATTAGCCGCGGAACAGAAGCCATGTTAGTACCTGCTGATTTTGGAGTTGATAGTGTTTTACAAAATGAAATAGTTGGTGGTGATGATGTAGCAGATTCTGCCCAAATTTTCCTTTCAATTTTAAATGGAAAAGGTACCAATGCTCAAAATAATGTGGTATGTGCCAATGCAGGAGTTGCTATTGCTACTGTTGAAAATAGTTCGCCAAAAGAAGGTTTTGAAAAAGCCAAAGCGTCTTTATTAAGTGGTAAAGGATTACAAGCATTAAAAAAACTCCAAGAGTTAAGTAAAAATTAATGCCATGTCGAACGCTTTTGAAACTTCTTTTAATTGGATTACAAAATAGCTTCGCTCATTTAGAAATGATTTAGTTTACAAATGAATATTTTAGAAAAAATAGTAGCTGACAAATACAAGGAAGTAGAATTAAAGAAAACTTTAATTCCTGCAAAACAATTAGAACAATCTGTTCTTTTTGATAGGGTTAGCCCTTCTTTAGCCCTAGCTTTAAAAGAAAGTAGCACAGGCATAATTGCAGAACACAAAAGACGTTCTCCCAGCAAACAAACAATCAACCAAAATACCAACGTGGGTATGGTAGCAAGGGCCTATGAAACAGCCGGTGTAAGTGGCATGAGCGTGTTAACAGACATAAAATATTTTGGTGGTTCTTTAGAAGATTTGTTATTAGCGCGAGCATCAGTAACCATGCCATTATTGCGTAAGGAATTTATTATCGATGAATACCAAGTTCTAGAAGCCAAAGCTCATGGTGCAGATGTTATACTTTTAATAGCAGCTGTACTTTCAAGAGCGCAAATAAAAACACTTTCAGAACGCGCTAAAAGTTTGGGTATGGATGTACTTTTAGAAGTTCATAATTCAGAAGAATTGCAAAAATCTATAATGCCAAGTTTAGATATGCTTGGGGTTAACAATAGAAATCTTAAAACCTTTGAAGTAAGCCTTGATACCAGTAAAGTATTATCAGAGGAAATACCTGATGAATTTGTAAAAGTGTCTGAAAGTGGAATAAGTACAATTGACGCTATTAAAACTTTAAAACCATATGGTTATCAAGGTTTTTTAATTGGCGAAAATTTTATGAAATCAACTAACCCGGGAAAAAGTGCTCAAGAATTTATAAAGGAATTAATGAGATGAAACTCAAAATCTGTGGACAAAACAAAAATATTGAAGAAGTAGCGGCTTTGCGGCCAGACTATCTTGGGTTTATTTTTTGGGAGCCCTCTTCTAGATATTTTGACAATCAAATGCCTAAAATTGACCCTTTAATTAAAAAGGTCGGTGTTTTTGTTACTGCCACAGTTGAAGAAATTTTAACAACTGTTTCTGCCTATAATTTAGACGCCATTCAACTTCATGGCAAAGAAAGTCCAGAGTATTGTAAAAGCCTAAGTATAGCCCAGCGTAAACACAATCAACAAATTGAAATTATTAAGGTTTTTTCAATCAAGAACACCTTTGATTTTTCTATTTTAAAATCATATGAACCTTATGTAGATTACTTTTTATTTGATACTAAAGGTGATTTACCCGGAGGCAACGGATACACATTTGATTGGACAGTTTTGCAAAAGTATCCATCTACAACACCCTTTTTTTTAAGTGGTGGAATTGGAATAGAAAACGTTGATGAGATTTTAGCATTTATGAAAACGCCTGAGTCGAATTATTGCTATGCGGTAGACATCAACAGTAAGTTTGAAGATGAACCTGGATTAAAAAATTTTGAAAAAATAAAAGAGTTTAAGCAAAAGCTTGGGTCTTTGAACATATAACGTATTACATAGCACAAATGAAAAGTTATCACGCTAACGAAAAAGGATATTACGGAGAATTTGGAGGTGCATTTATTCCAGAAATGCTATATCCAAATTGTGAAGAGTTAAGACAAAATTATCTAAAGATAATGGCAGAACCCTCTTTTAAAGAAGAATTTGACCAATTATTAAAAGATTATGTAGGTAGGCCTACTCCACTCTACTTTGCAGAAAGATTATCAAATAAGTATGGTACCAAAATTTACTTAAAAAGAGAAGATTTGTGCCACACTGGAGCTCATAAAGTTAACAATACTATTGGCCAAATACTTATGGCAAAACGGTTGGGTAAAAACAGAATTATTGCCGAAACCGGTGCTGGTCAACATGGGGTAGCAACGGCAACTGTTTGTGCACTTATGGGTATAGAGTGTGTAGTTTATATGGGTGAGATTGATATTGCCCGTCAAGCTCCGAATGTTGCACGAATGAAAATGCTAGGCGCTGAGGTAAGACCTGCACTTTCTGGAAGTAGAACCTTAAAAGATGCTACAAACGAAGCTATTAGAGACTGGATTAACAATCCGGTTGATACCCATTATATAATTGGCTCGGTGGTTGGCCCACACCCTTATCCAGATATGGTGGCCAGATTTCAATCTGTAATTTCTGAAGAAATAAAATGGCAACTAAAAGAAAAAGAAGGCAGAGAAAATCCTGATTATGTTGTAGCATGTGTAGGGGGTGGTAGCAATGCTGCAGGTGCGTATTATCATTATTTAGATGAACCAGAAGTTGGCATAATAGCGGTTGAAGCTGCAGGTAAGGGCATAGATACTGGTGAAAGTGCCGCTACCTCGGCATTAGGTAAAGTTGGTATTATACACGGTAGCAAAACTTTACTTATGCAAACCCCAGATGGTCAAATAACGGAACCGTATTCTATATCTGCAGGTCTAGATTATCCCGGGGTTGGCCCAATGCATGCTCACCTATTTACTTCTAAAAGAGGAGAGTTTATTTCAATAACTGATGATGATGCCATGCAGGCCGGACTAGAACTATGTAAATTAGAGGGTATTATTCCCGCAATTGAAACCAGTCATGCCCTAGCAATTTTTGACCAAAAACAATTTAAGAAAGACGATGTTGTGGTAATTAATCTCTCTGGAAGAGGAGACAAAGACTTACAAAACTTCATTGACTATTTTAAACTTTAAGAATTAAACACAAAACAATGTTCGTTTAGAACTTCAGATTTAATTCTTAAAACATTGACATTATAAAAATGAATCGAATACAATCCAAACTTCAAGAAAACAAAAAGCTGCTAAGTATATATTTTACAGCAGGTTATCCTAAAATAGAAGATACCCTACCCGTACTTCAACATTTACAAAAAAGCGGAGTAGATATGGTTGAAATTGGCCTACCCTTTAGTGACCCTCTAGCGGATGGCCCTACCATACAAGAGAGTTCAACCGCCGCCTTAAGAAATGGTATGACAACCGAAAAGTTATTTGAGCAACTAAAAAACGTTAGAGATACCATAACCCTACCGTTAATTATAATGGGGTATTTTAATCCCGTTTTACAATATGGTGTAGAAGCATTTTGTAAAAAATGTAATGAAATAGGCATTGATGGTCTTATTTTACCAGACTTACCCTTAGATGTTTATGTGGAGGAATATGAAGCTACGTTTAAGAAATACGGTTTATTAAATATGTTCTTGATTACACCGCAGACCAGCGATGAGCGAATCAGACAAATAGATAATTCTTCAGAAGGCTTTATCTATATGGTAAGTTCTGCCAGTACCACGGGAGCAAAAAGTGGTTTCGGGCAAGAACAAGAATCGTACTTCAACCGCATTGCAGAAATGAAGTTAAAATCACCACAAATTGTTGGTTTTGGCATTAGTAATAAAGAAACTTTTAATGCTGCTACTAAAAGCACAAAAGGCGCTATTATAGGTTCTGCGTTTATAAAACAGTTGACTGCTAATGGAACAGAAAAAATTGCGGATTTTGTAAATTCAATAAAAAACTAAGAATTAAAAAAGAATAATTTTTAAGCCGACATTTTAGACAAAATCATTTCTCTAACCGTAGAATTTTGTAATTTTTCTAAGGCATCTGTATCTAAATAAATGGTAGCTATTACCTCATTGTCTTGGGCAAAAATTTGCAATTTACCCTTGTTCTTTTCTAATATTTTATTGACGATAGAAAGCCCCTTTCCAGAACCTTTTTCGTTTGCAGTTCCGTTAGAACTTTCCACTGTTTTTCCTTCGTTTATTAATTTAAACTTAGAAGTATCTATTTGATTAGCTTTATTGATAACTCTAAATTGTATACTAGAATCGTCTTTTATGGTATCAACTAAAATCTTGGTATCACTCGGTGAAAACTTTATAGCATTGGTAAGTAAATTCCGAAGCGCAGTTTCTATAACCTGTTTTGAGTAATAGATTTTTAAATCTTGAGATATTACGTTCTGAATGTTTAGTTGTTTGTCTTGAAGCTTAGAATGAAACTGGCTTTTTAAATCTTCAACAACATCAAAAATGTTTAAATGCATGTAACTTTTTACAGAATCATCGCTCTGCATAGACCAATCTAATAATCCCTCTAACATACCAGTAGTTTTACCAACAGTTGTTTTTAGCATTTGAATACAACTCATTCTATCTAAATCATTTTTTTCATCTAATATTAAATCAACCATTGCAGAGATTTGATGCATAGGAGTTCGCAAATCATGAGCTATAATTTGCATTATCTCTTTTCTAAATTTAGTAAGCTCTTGCAGTTCGTTATTTTGCTCTTTAATCTGTTCATTTTGGAGTTGTAAATTATTTTGAAGTACAATCACCTTACTAAAAACAAAGTAAGAGATTGCTCCAACTGAAGAAATAATTATAAAAGCTAAAATAAATTTACCCAGTTCAATATTTGGGATTAACAACGTACATGCTATAATAAAAAGAGTATTATATCCAATAACAACAAATTGATGCCATGGCCTCTCAAAAACAGCTAATAATAGACCCATTACAAAGAATATCATTTCTACCCGTGAAAAATAGCCTTCAAAATTTAAATTAGGATCTTGAGCTCTAAAGGGTAAATAAATTGTGGAACTTAAAATATTACTGTAAATGATAATTAAAAATAACGTGCTTGCACCAATTACTTTTGCTCTCCATAAAATTGCACTAACCAAGGTTATGGCAAATACTACTAGATGTTTTACCGCATATTTACTTAAGCCATCTATAGTAAATTCAGTATAAAAATTGGTGACTAAACCAGCTAGAACCAATACAATCAACACCAAAAAAATTTTGCTGTAATGATGTAAAGAGACTAATGATTTCTTTAATGGTTTTTGTTTAATTGCAGACATAGGGGTTTTTGTGAAATCAAATCAAAAACGTAATTGTAGGTTATTTCTTATATAAAATAGAGCTATTTCGACAAAATGCATTATGATAAGAATCCATTCGTTTTAGCTAAATAGTTTAGAATTAGACTAATTACTTTTCATTCTTGGGTCTTTTTAGATCGTTTCAAATAGTATATATTGCGCTAACTATAACACTAAACACTAATTTTTGAGCATTCTTAGTGATTGGAAAATCATTATAATAATGTGCCTGACCCTTGGTCTTGCACCTTTTTATCCAGAACCACATTTATGGGGTAAAATACGTTGGATTGCCGGTGGTGCAGATGGCATGCGGTTTATAGATTGGTTCGATGTAGTTTTACACGGATTTCCTTACCTCTTACTCGTTAGAAAAATTGTACTTGCACTTGCAAAAAAGTAGCAAGTAAATTGTACAAACCTTAAAGATGACGTACTTTTTCATTTTAAATTTAATTAAAAATGAAGAGGATACTAGTTACACTTCTTACCCTAATAATTAGCTCGCAATTTTCTAATGCTCAAGATGAGACGACCATAAAATCTCAGGTTGCAAAATCAATTCAAGAATTAAAAGAATTTATTGCGATACCCAATGATGCTTTGAATGCAGATGACATTGATGATAATATCTTTTGGCTTAAAAAACAATTTGAAAAAAGAGGATTTAATACTGCAGAGTTAGCCACAACTAACCTACCCTTGTTTTTTGCGGCAATGCCGATGGAAGATTCAAAACCCACAGTTTTAATCTATATGCACTTTGACGGGCAATCTGTTGAGCCCTCTAAATGGAATCAAACTAATCCATACCAAATGGTGCTTAAAAAGCCTGTAAATGATAGTTTAGTAACTACAGATTTTAGCGAACTCGATGATGAGATAAATTACGATTGGCGTTTGTTTGGTCGTTCAACTTCTGACGACAAGGGGCCCATTGTGATGTTTTTAAACGCCATTGATTTATTACAAAAAGAAGAAAAAACTATACCCTTTAACATAAAACTTATTCTTGATAGCGAAGAAGAAAAAGGTAGTAAACCACTACCCGATGCTGTTAAACAATACCGAGAACTATTAGAGGCAGATTTTCTTTTAATTGCAGACGGCCCAGTTCATGCCTCTGAAAAGCCTACCATAGTTTACGGTTGCCGAGGTATTACTACACTAACTTTAACCACTTTTGGGCCAATTAAACCACAACACAGTGGCCATTATGGTAACTACGCACCTAACCCTGGTTTTCAATTAGCCCAATTGTTATCTACAATGAAAGATGCGGATGGTAAGGTTACTATTCCCGGGTATTATGATGGTATATTTTTAGACGAAAACATCATGGCTGTACTTAAAAAAGTTCCAGATGATGACCGCGTAATTGCAGAAAACTTACAATTCAAAGAAGCAGAAAAGGTAGGTGGCTTTTACCAAGAAGCCCTACAATTTCCTAGTTTAAACATAAGAGGTTTAAGCTCTGGATGGGTCGGAGATAAGGCAAGAACAATTGTTCCAGAAAGTGCTACAGCCGAACTAGATTTGAGATTAGTTCCAGAATCTGACGGTAACCGTTTAAAAAAATTAGTAAAAGAACATATTGTTAAACAAGGGTTTTATATTGTTGACCATGTGCCAACTAAAGAAGAAAGAATGGCACATAAGAAGATAATTATGCTAAAAGAAAGACCAGTAACTGATGCGTTTAGAACAGATTTTGACAATAAATATGGTATTCACCTCTTAGATGTTATGTCTAAAAATTTTGAAGAAGATGTAGTTCAAATTAGAATTATGGGGGGCACAGTACCTATCTCTCCGTTCATTAATGAGTTAAAAATACCCGCTTTTATTGTTCCAATGGTGAACCCAGACAACAATCAACACAGTCCAAATGAGAACTTAAAAATTGGTCAAATAGCTTATGGCATCAAAGCTTTTTACACTATTTTGAGCAATAAGATTTCTGAATAAAAGTTCTTGAATTAAACTTTTTAAATGAAAAAAATCTTCCCGCTGCTCGCGAGTATTCTATTTATGGGAATATATGCATGTAGCCATAAAACAAAGGCAACTGCACTTAAAACTTACGAACCCATTGCCTACAATAAAGAAGTTAGTGTTTTAGAGATTAATGATAAAAAACCCGAGCAAGTAGAAGTTTTAGGTACTATAAGAATCAGAGATACCGGCTTTAGTTTAAAATGTAACAAAGAAATGGCTATAGAAAAAGCGAAACTAAAAGCTAGAGAAATGGGTGGTAATTGGGTTCATATTACCAAACATAAAAAACCAGACCTTTGGTCAACTTGCCATCGTTTAGATGCTATTGTATACCGCTCCAATTCCAATTAAAAAATGAAATATTTATTTTCCTTCGCTATAGCTTTGGCAGTTATGCAGATAAGCTTTTCGCAAGACTTGATTGTAACCACTTCTAACGATTCCATTCTTTGTAAGATTACAAAAGTGAAAAAAAACAACATTGTTTTTATATATAAAAAAGGCCAGAAGTATACATCTACGCTTATTGAAACCAATAAAGTTAAAGCTTATCAGTACAATTTTAACAGAGCGCAAGCTATACCTAAAGACAGTCTACCTGGTTATGAAAAATACCCAAGACATTTATTTGCGCTTAGCGGCGGATTAAGTTATGAGCCAGGTAAAAATGATGGTTTTTTTCCACCAGAATTAAGTGCTTATGAAAAACAGCTTCGATGGGGCTCTCATTTAGACTTTAACTACAGTTATTATTTTCTAGAGAATTATGGTGTTGGTATTACCGTTAATTATTACAAATCTACAGCTGAGCAGGGTGGAATTATTTTCACTGATGAATTCGGAAATTCCACTAATGAGGTGGTAAGCTCTACAATAACCACTTTATTTATTGGACCCTCAATTTCTATGCGATATTTAAATAAAACACAACGCAATGTCTTTGTTTGGAATACTGCTCTTGGTTATATTTCATACAAAGATATATCTAGCTTTAATAGTGAATCCACTTCTACAGCTAACGGATTTGGTGTTTCTTTTAACTTAGGATACAATTTTGGTATCAATGATAATCTTAGCTTGGGAATACAAGCAGGAATTACCTCAGCACTACTAAAAAAAGTAACTATAGAAGATAATACTGGTTCATTTACATATGAGCTACCAGACAATACTAGACTTATAGGTAGCGGACATTTAGATTTTGGAATTGGATTACGCTATGCCTTTGATTAAAGTTGCAATTAACATTTACTAACAAAGGTTTGCCAAGGCCTTAACGGAAATTTTGCCTCCTATCTCTTATATTCTAAGGAATAGAATAATAATTAAAATAGAGTTATGGGAATTATAAAAGACAAAAAGAAATTTGATAGAAAAGTTGAACAAACAAATCCAACAAACCCATCGGGTAATACTTCAATAAACACCAACAAGTTTGATATTGAAAAAGACACCATTAAGAAACAACAAAACAAAGAATAGTTAATACAACTAACTTAAAAAGCCCTTATCAAAAAATGATAAGGGCTTTTTTTATGCTACGTTCTAAATTTAGGCAGAGTTTCTACTTGCATTAATGTTACCATAAAGTGAGCGGGTAACTATTTTCTCGTATTCTTCTTTGAACTCAGAATTTTGAGTAATATGGTACAATGCATTTTGTTGTATAACCAATAATGGTAATACTATTTTCTCTCTAATTTTTACAGATTCTCTAGAAACTGCTTCATCTTCCATTAGAATTTTACTGCTAGAAATCTGCAATAACATTTTTTTAGAGAGTTTAAACTCATCATAAAGTATATTCCAGAATTCACCAAATTCTGGGTCATCTTTCATATAGCTTGTTAAATTAAAATTAGTTTTTAACAAAGCCATCATACTATTATGCATTAGGGCTCTGAAAAAAGGTACTTCTTTAAAAAGTCGTTTAACTTCTTTTAACCTGCCTTCTTCCTTAAATTTTTCTATGGCTGTACCTAGACCAAAATAACCCGGTACGTTCTGTTTTAATTGACTCCATGAACCCACAAAAGAAATAGCTCTTAAATCTGAAAGTGTTAGTTGCTTTTTATTACCTCTTTTACCGGGTCTACTACCAATATTAGCACGACCGTAATATTTTAATGTACTTCTATGCTCTAAATATGGTATAAATTTCTCGTGTTGTTTTAGGGCATCATATTTAGCAAAGCTTAATTCAGATAACTCTTCAATTAGTTTTCTGTCAGCAGCAGAAATGGTATGCTCCTTACCAAAAATATTATTGCTTAAACCTGCCGTTAGTAATTGTTCGGCATTGTGCATAAATTGTTCTCTTGTACCAAAAGTACTGGTAATTGTTTGCCCTTGAACAGTTAGTTGTATTTCATGGTTTGCCACGTCTTTAGTTTGGGCAGCATAAAAACGATGTGTTTTTCCACCTCCTCTGGCTGGTGGTCCACCACGACCATCAAAAAATAACGCTTTAATACCATTCTTTTTGCAAACCTTACTCAGGGTTTCTTTAGTTTTTAGAATACTCCAGTTGGCTTTTAGATACCCACCGTCTTTAGTGCCATCAGAAAAGCCCAACATTATCGTATGCGTTTCTTTTCTTCGCTCTAAATGCGCTCTATAAATTGGATTATCAAACAATTTTTGCATAACAGACTCTGACACCTCCATACCATTCATAGTTTCAAATAGAGGCACAATGTCATATGTAATTTCATCTGTCTTCCAACCCATCCATCTAAACAAGCCAAATACAAATAATACAGAAAATATATCTTCAGAATTACTTATGATATATCTACTACAACCCTCTTCACCGTTACGCTTTTGAATTTCTTTTAGATTTCCAATATTAATTAGAGTTTGCTTAGCCACTTCATCTTCAATGGTATCAACCTTAAAATTTGGAGATTCTTCTAAAAGTAATTTCACCAATTCATCTTCAGATAACTCATTTAAAGAATCCTTTATAGTACCGTTTTGTTTTAAGATACTTTCAACAGCAGCATAATGTTTACTGTGGTCTTGTCTGATATCTAATACCGCAAAATGCGTTTTAAAAATATGAACTTTATCTAGTAACGCATTTAATTCTGGTAGATAAAGCGAATGATAATCTTTAATTAAAATGCGCTTAATCTCATCTAGTTTTTCAATTATTTCTTCGTAGGTCAACAAATAATTTTCTTGAAACATTGCCCTATACAACCCCTGGTTCAGTTTGAACAATGGTTCTTGAATTCCTTTAAAAGTTAACTTTTTACGTAACTTTTTAAGGTCATTGTAGTAGCACTTCATTAAATTAATTCGCAACTCATCAGCTACTTGCTGTGTAATATCTGCTGTTACAAAAGGGTTGCCATCACGGTCTCCACCTGGCCAAAAACCTAATTTAATAATATCATAGTTATTAAAAGCTTCCATTCTAATGTTGCTCTTAACATATTGGAACACCTCTCCTATAGCATCATAATAGGTATTTCTTAAAATATGAATTATGTTTTTAGCTTCATCTAGCGGAGTTGGCTTCGTAGTATTTATTAAAGATGTTAATCCTAATTGTTGAAGGGTAATATCAATATCATCAATTCTATTTGCATCAATAAGATTTCTTAACTCTTGAATTATGTCTAGAACTGCTGGCGTATAAAACTGGGTAGGGTGTGCAGTAAGTACAATACGAGCACTAAATGTAGATAGCTTTTTTGCTATTTTATCCCAGTTTTTATTTTGATCTACTAACTCAAAATAATCTTTAATTGATAATGAATTGGTGTGTTCTTGAAGTTTTGGAAAGGCAGAATCTTCAACACTATCAAACAATACTACTTGCCTTTCTACGTATTGAATTATTCTGAACATAAAATCTATACGCCCTTTCTCATCTTCAATATCTGTGTAGTTCTTTAAAAAGGAATCAATGATGTCTTGTGGTTTTTTACCGGCTTTTAGTCCCTTTTCACAATAGTCAAATAATAGTGGCACCAACATGCCAACATTTTCCATATCGGCATATGGCAAACTTAAGAACAGACTATTATAAATATTGAACCTATTGGTTACAGACTTATTGAATTCTTTTAACCTTTTAACTTGTATTTGGCTCATAGTTTCTCGTAGTATTTTAGATAAAGGTCGTAATTAAAAAATGAGAATAACGCCTATTTTACTGAACTTCACAATTTGATTACAGACTTGTGCAAACCTAACAAAGCTAAAGGTGTTTTCAAAAAAACTCACGGTATTGTTCTACCCTAAAATCTATGGTGTTATACTCAGGATGTTTTTGTTTTGCTTTTTTATAGGCCAATAGACTACCCACTGCTCTATTAGCGGAACCAGAAGGTGCAATTAATGAAACGGTTTGAATACTTTTTTTAGAAATAGGGTGCACAAACTCATGAATTCTTGGAACCTTATCATTAATCAACTCCAACTTTAAATTATACTTTTTAAGATGTCTGCGAAAAAAATATTCAGGTCCGTTTTTACTATTGCCTCCGGTAAACAAAAGGGTTTTAACGGTAGCATATTTATCTAGATAATCTAGTAGTTCTCGAAGCATCACGTTTTGCATACCTAAATCAGTAGCATCAATTTTTTTACGTTCTGCGCTATGTACAATATCACAGATACCAATTTTATTTTGTTGTAAGAATGTTTTTCGTTGTAGAATAGCCTCTTCTGTAGTTTCAAATTTTAGATTTAAATCAAAAATTCTATTTAAAATTGGCCATAGTTGACCATCTCTGCTACCGTAGCAAAAATCTACATCGCCTTGTTTTAGATTTCCTGTTGAAAATCTAGGTGGTGGTAGGGTGCCTACAATTAATTTTTCAACACCTTTAAATAAAAATGGTTCGTATGGATGTTTGTGAATAAACATGAATTACAAAAGTAGGTAAAACCCGTATTTGCACTTCCTCATTTTTTTTAATATACTTTATGTAAACTAGTATAAAATGGGAAAAGGAGATATAAAATCAAGAAGAGGAAAAATTGCGAATAAATCTTATGGTGCAAGAAGACCTCGAAAAATTAAAAAAAGAACTTCAATCGAAGAAAAAATTAGAACCGAAAAGGCCAAATAATTAATCTAGTTTAAAGGTAAAAATTAGTTCACCTTCTTCGCTTATTTTTAATTGATAGGTGTATAACCCTATTGGTAAGGGGTCACCTATAGAGTCTGGAGTAAATACTATCATAGTAGAATCTGCCTCAATTCTAAGGGTGTCTTGAAAATAAGCTTCATCTAATTCTAAATATTCTGAGAAACCTTCTGAGGATATATTTTCATAAAAAATAGAGTCTGCCTCTAATTCTACTAGCTGAAAGTTCTGTTGACTTAAATTCTGAATACGAACGTTTGGTCCTAAAAGATTATCATCTCTATCATCACACGCCCAAACAAGTAGAATTACAATTAAAAATAAAAGCAGAAACTTTTTCATAAAAGAAGTGTTTTTTATTAAAACGTTTCTGCTATCGATTTATTCTAACGTATAAAAACTGGTTGATTTTCTTTTAGCGTGTGCTCTTTACTAAATTGATATTCTTCATAATTAAAACCTTTGATTCCTTCTAAATCAGAGATGTTATTATCAATTATATAACGTACCATGGCTCCTCTTGCTTTTTTAGCAAAAAAACTAATAACCTTAAGTTTATCATTTTTCCAATCTTTAAATATTGGCGTAATTACAGGTACTTTCAGCGTTTTTACATCAATAGCACTGAAATATTCATTACTAGCCAGGTTGACAAAAACTTCATTGTCTTCCAATTCGTTATTTAAATGCGCAGTAAGTTGTTTTTTCCAGAATTCATATAAATTCTTTTTACGGCCAATTTTTAATTGTGTTCCCATTTCTAAACGATAAGGTTGCATTAAATCTAAAGGCTTTAAAATTCCGTAGAGGCCTGATAAAATACGTAAGGTATCTTGAAGTTTATCTAACTTATCTTCTTGGATTGTATAGGCATCTAGCCCTTGATAAACGTCACCGCTAAAAGCATAAACTGCGGGCCTAGCATTATCTGGAGAAAATGGAACCGAAAACTGTTGATTACGCTCCCAATTTAACTCTGCAAGGTTATCAGAAATACTCATTAAATCTTTCAAAGCTTTTGGTTTTTTCTTAACCAGTACTTTATTTAATTTTTGAGCTTCTTCGATAAATTCGGGTTCTGTATATCTTTTTGTGGGTAATGATGAGTCAAAATCAAGTGATTTTGCGGGAGATATTACAATTTTCATTTAGCGTATTTTTTACCTGCGAAAAGTCCGAAATATTTTCAAAAACAAGTAGTAACTCATATAAATATTTGTCATTCAGATATAAGATAACCGAATAGCCAAACCGTATTTCGAGTTCTTTTCAAACAACTTTTTACAAAAATACAGTCTTTTTATCATACATTTAAGTACCTAAAAACCAATTAAATGAAAACTATTAAGCTAATTATTTGTGTGTTATTTGGATTAATGTTCCTTCTTCAAGGACTAAATAAACTGTTCAATTTTATTCCAATGGAGGGTTTAACAGAAGAACAATTAGCAATGTTTGGTCATCTACAAGCTATTACGTGGTTGATGCCTCTAGTTGGAGTTGCCGAAATAGTAAGTGGCGTGCTTTTTATAGTACCAAAATTTAGGGCTTTGGGCGCTTTAATTGCACTACCTGTAACCGTTGGTATTATTTTGCACCATTTGGTTTTAGAGCCAGCTGGTTTAGTGGTTGGTGTAATTCTTTTTGCTGTTAATATTTGGATTATTGCAGCCAACTGGTCTAAATATAGACCAATATGGAGCTAAATATGCTTGGCGTAATTTCTCCACTTTTCTATGCAATTCTGCATATCCTCTGGTAATTCAGAATCAAAACGTAAAAACTCACCAGTTTTAGGATGTTGAAATCCTAAAGTTTTAGCGTGTAAGGCTTGTCTTGGTAAAATTTTAAAACAATTTTCCACAAACTGTTTGTATTTGGTGAATGTGGTTCCCTTTAGAATTTTGTTACCTCCATAGCGCTCATCATTAAAAAGGGTATGACCTATATGCTTCATATGTACACGAATTTGGTGTGTTCTACCAGTTTCGAGTTTACAAGAAACCTTGGTTATGTAACCTAATCGTTCTAAAACCTTAAAATGAGTAACAGCATCTTTACCTTGGTCACCATCTGGAAAAACCATCATTTGCAATCTATTCTTTGGATTACGTGCAATGTTTCCTTCAATTGTACCTTCATCCTCATTCATATTACCCCAAACCAAGGCTACATATTCTCGTTCACTTGTTTTATCAAAAAACTGTTTAGCTAAGTGTGTCATAGCCTCTTCGGTTTTGGCTACAACTAACAAACCAGAAGTATCTTTATCTATTCTATGCACCAAACCAGGCCTATCATTACTGTTTTTAGGTAAATTCTGAAAATGATGGACTAAAGCATTAATCAAAGTACCAGAGTAATTACCATGCCCAGGATGCACCACCATTCCCGCAGGTTTGTTAACTACTAAAAGTGCATCATCTTCATAAACAATATCTAACGGAATGTCTTCTGGAGTAAGTAAAAATTCATAAGGCGGATGTTCAAAAAGTACCTTAACCTCGTCATCTGCTTTAACCTTATAATTCTGTTTAACTTGGTTACCATTTACCCAAATATTTCCTTCTTTAGCTGCCTGTTGAATTTTATTTCTGGTTGCATTTTCTATAAAATTCATTAAAAATTTATCTACTCGTAAAGGGTCTTGACCTTTTGCAGCTTTAAAATTATAGTGCTCATATAGTTCTTCAGAAGTTATTTCTGAAAATTCATCGTGTTCAGACATTATTCTTGAGATTCTGCCTTGATTATAGCACTATTAGGAATAGTACCATCTCCACAAACAAGTTCAACTTTCGAAGTTTTAGGTATACGGTCTCCAGGTTTAATTTCTTTGCCTTTAAACTTTACATAATACACCATGTCTTTACCTAATTCTTCAATATAACTCACACGTTGCACATCTAAGCCTACTGCGCGTAGCATAGCCGTAGCATTTCTTAATGTTACACCCCCACCAGTAATTTTAGGTACGGTAACTTTTTTATATCCTGAAGGATTTACCGTAAAATATATTTTACGATTGGTCTTTACTTTACTACCCGGAGGCGGATTTTGCTCTAATATTGAAAATCTCGGATAATCGGGGTTGTAATTAGTAGAATCTAGAACCTCATAACGCAAACCCATATCTTCTGTCTTTTCTCGCATCTCAGCCACCGATAATTTTGAAAAATCTGGAACCTCAACAAATTCACCATGGTGGGTATAGCTCTTAAGCCAACCCAATACTAAAAAGACCAAAATTGCTGATACTACAAGGGCTAAACCAACTTGTATCCAAAAAATTTTACTTTTTAAAAACCTAAAGAATGTTTTCATACTGCTATCTATGCCGCACAAATATAGAAAAAGCGGTGTTTTTTAATTATTTTGGCGGCATCATTCAACAAAAGAAATGAAAAAAAACATCGCCGTGGTCATGGGCGGTTACAGTAGTGAAAAAGAAATTTCACGTAAAAGCGGTGCCGTAGTTGCTAAACATTTAGATGCTTCAAAGTATGCAATATACCCAATACATATTACAAAATCGTCTTGGTTTTTTGAAAACAGCGAAGGTGAATGTATTGCTATAGACAAGTCTGATTTTAGTTTAACTGTAGATAACAAAAAAATATATTTCCATTGCGTGTTTAACGCTATTCATGGCACCCCCGGTGAAGATGGGTTACTAGCTGCCTATTTTGAATTAATAGGAATTCCACATACTTCTTGTGATTACTACCAAGCAGCGCTTACCTTTAATAAAAGAGACCTGTTAAGTGTTTTAAAACCTTACGGTATTGCTTGCGCTAAGTCTTATTTTATTAATAAAGGTGATAGTATAAATGAAGAAGAAATTGTAAATATCGTTGGCTTACCATGTTTTGTAAAAGCTAATAAAGCTGGTAGTAGTTTTGGTATCTCTAAAGTCTACGAAAAAGAAAAATTAACCCAAGCAATAGAAAAATCTTTTGCTGAAGATGATGAGATAATTATTGAATCTTTTTTGGAAGGAACCGAAGTATCTGTGGGAGTACTAACTTATGAAGGAGAGATAAAAGTCTTACCAGTAACTGAAATTGTAAGTGAAAATGATTTCTTTGACTATGAGGCAAAATATCTTGGCCAATCACAAGAAATAACTCCCGCAAGAATAACCAACGAGCAATTACAAATGTTGCAAGATGTAGCATCTAAAATATATAGAGTTTTAAAACTCAAAGGTTATAGCAGAAGCGAATTTATTTTTGTGAATAACATTCCACACCTTTTAGAAGTGAATACCACACCTGGTTTAACCGAAGAAAGTATTTTACCACAACAAGCAGCTCAGGCTAATATAAGCTTAGCACAATTGTTTGAAAGTGCAATTACTGAGGCATTAAGATGATATTTTTGGTTAATTTTAAAAAAATAGAATAATTATGCGCCGCGCAATATTCCCTGGCTCTTTTGACCCACTTACTTTAGGGCATTACGATATAATTAAAAGAGGCATAACCCTTTTTGATGAGTTGTACATTGCAATAGGAATAAATGCCGACAAAAAGTATATGTTTTCTCTAGAAGAACGCAAAAGATTTATTGAAGAAGCTTTTGAAGATGAACCCAACATTAAAGTAGTTACCTATAAAGGTTTAACCGTTGACTTTTGTAAAGAAATAAATGCCAATTTTATTTTACGGGGTTTACGCAATCCGGCTGATTTTGAATTCGAAAAAGCTATTGCACACACCAATCGAAAGCTCTCAGAAATTGAAACCGTGTTTTTATTAACTTCTTCAGGTAAATCTTACATAAGTTCTTCAATCGTAAGAGATGTAATTAGAAATGGCGGTGATTACACAGGTCTTGTTCCAGAAACCGTTAGGTTATCTGTCTGACCTAAAGTGCATTTCAATACCCTATAATGACGTTTCATATTGTTTTTTGACAATTTTATTAGTAGCTTACAACAGCTTTGGCACCCTACACAACAAAAAACGTGTAGTGTATGTAATTTAATTATACCATTGTAAGATATTTCCTGTTATATAATGTATAGCAACTCTCACACATACACAAGTCTTATACGTTGTTTACCAACTGCAGTAGCTTTTGTCTCAAAAGAATTTGAGTTGGTTGATGCATCTAACAAATGGCTATCAATTTTAAAAGTAAAAACCAGTCAAATAGGAAAATCTGCTTTAGACTTACTACCTAAGAAAGACATTAACTGGAAACAAATTTTACAAAATTGTTTTGAAGCTAATACACCTAAAGACAGTGTTATTCTAAAGTCTTTTGGAAAAAAATCAATTTCCTTACGGGTTGAAATTCTTCCGTGGAAAGCTGAAAATTCAACAGCTATTATTGGGGCTATATTACAGGTAGAAGATATTACCATTGAATTAGAAAATGAAAGTAGATATCATAGAATAGAAAATTTATTAGAAACCAAAGCTTCATTATCTAAAATAGGAACATGGGAGTATACCCTTTCAACAGATGAATTAATATGGTCAAAAATGACCAAGTCTATATTTGAGGTTAATTCTTCTTTTGTGCCAACTTTAGATAATGCCATAAATTTTTACACCAGAGGTCATTCTAGAAATCGTATTTCAATGGCGGTACATGCAGCCATTTCCAGCCAAACAGATTATAGCGACAAATTGTTGATAAAAACGGCTAAAGGAAAAGAAAAATGGATTATCACCGCATGTAAGGCTATAGCCAAAAACGGTAAAACCGTAAAACTTGTAGGCACTGTTCAAGATATTACAGAACAAACAGCACAAGACGAGAAAAGTAAAGAAAATGAGAATCTTCTGTATACATTAATTAATAACATTCCCATCAATATTTATGTAAAAGATAGATTCTCTAGAAAAATATTGGTTAACAAAGCAGAAACTGAGTTTCTAGGTTTTGAAAACGCTGAAGATCTAATTGGTAAAACAGACTACGACCTCTACGGTAAAAGAGAAGCAGAAATCTCTATAGATGAAGATAACGCGGTATTTAAAACCAAAAAACCAATGCTTAATAAGCAAACATCTACGATAACTAAAGATGGTAGAACAGTTTCCTTTTTATCTTCTAAAATTCCGTTATTCGACAAGAATGGTGAAGTTGAGGGCCTGTTAGGCATTAGTATAGATATTTCTGATTTAAAACGAAAAGAGAATCAATTAAAAAACCTTATTAATGTTACTGCAGTTCAAAATAAAAAACTGTTAAACTTCACCCATATTATTTCACATAATTTAAGGTCGCATACCGCAAACTTTGCCATGCTTTTAGACTTTTTGAAAAGAGAAGAAAACCAAGAGGAGAAGCAAAAGATTATGGAAATGCTAGATTCTTCTTCAGAAGGTTTAACAGAGGCTATTACTAGTCTAAATCAGGTAATTAACATCAATAGTAAAGAAGAAAATTCAAAAGAAGAATTACATCTAAAAAAAGTTGTTGAGGATGTAACCCAAGACTTAAATAATTTTATTAAAGAACACAAGGCTATAATTCACGTAGATATTCCAGATAATATTAAGGTAGTTGGAGTACGAGAATTTACAGATAACATCATCTTAAATTTACTTACTAACGCAATTAAATACAAACAACCAGGTAAACAACCAGAGATTACAATTGAAATTGAAAAAAATGGCAAAGAAACCCTTTTACATGTAAGGGATAATGGTATAGGCATTAACCTAAAACTATACCAAAAAAAGCTATTTGGTATGTACATGACATTTCATAACAACCCCGAAGCTAGAGGTATTGGTTTATACATCTGTAAAAATCAAGCAGAAGCCATGGGTGCTGAAATTTTTGTGCAAAGTGAAGTTAATATAGGAAGCACATTTTCAATCTGTTTTTATGAGTAAGTTGAAAAATATTTTTATCGTAGATGATGATGCCATTGCAACATTTGGCATGAAAAAAGTTTTGAGTAGAGAAGACGGCTCAAATATTATTGAAAGTTTTAGAAATGGAGAAGAGGCCTTTTTTGAGATTAGAAATCGATTAGAAAGAAATCAAGACCTCCCAGATGTAATTTTTTTAGACATAAACATGCCTATAATGGATGGTTGGGAGTTTTTAGATATTTTCACCAAACTTCCAATAGAGAAAGAAATAATTGTAAATATTGTTTCTTCTTCCATAAATCCTATTGATTTTGAAAAGTTTGAACAGTTTAAAGCCAACTCAAAGCATGCCCTATCTTACATTGTAAAACCTATTTTAAAAATTACTAAAGAGAATTTAGAAGTAAACAAGTACATTGCATAGCATCTGAATTTATATTTTTACAGGAAGAAATTCAAAGCATGCTTTCTAAATCTGTTAAATTATTAGTACTTCTTTTTGTACTCTTTACCTCTTGTGGTGAAAAGGAAAAAAAGGAAACAACATCTTACCCTACCAAATTTGAAGACTCAAAAGGAGAAGAAACTTCAACCTATGATGAAACAATTGAATTTTATAAAACGCTCGCCAAAGAATTTCCTGAAATAAATATTCAAACTGTTGGCCTTACAGATAGCGGTGAGCCTCTACATATAGTTACCTACAACCCTGAGGGAAATTTTAACTTTCAAAAGCTTAGAGACCAAAAATCAATTATTTTAATTAATAACGGTATTCATCCTGGTGAAAGTGATGGTATAGATGCTACACAACTTTTATTTAGAGATTTTGCAGAGGGCAAATTAAAATCACATAAAAATGTAGTTTTAGTAACAATTCCCGTGTATAATATTGGTGGAATGTTAAATAGAAATAGCACAACACGTGTTAATCAAAATGGGCCTAAAGCCTATGGTTTTAGAGGAAATGCTAGAAACTACGATTTAAACAGAGATTTTATTAAAGCTGATACTAAAAACGCTAAATCATTTGCTGAAATTTTTCATTTAATTCAACCAGATGTTTTTATTGACAATCATGTTAGTAATGGGGCAGATTACCAATATGTACTCACACATTTATTTACACAACATAATAAGCTCGGAGGTAACTTAGGTGAGTTTTTAGAAAACACAATTCGTCCAGAGGTAGAATCAGAGTTAGCATTAAAAGGTTGGCCAATAACGCCATATGTAAATGTTTTTAATAGGTCTCCAGAATTTGGTTTTTCTCAATTTTTAGACAATCCAAGATATTCTACCGGATATACTACGTTATGGAACACGCTTGGGGTAATGGTTGAAACGCACATGCTAAAACCATATAAACAAAGAGTAGAAGGCACTTACCAATTTATGATTACCCTTGCTCAAATAGTGAACAAAAATCACAAAACAATTAAAAACCTACGTACTCAGGCACAAGATGAAATAGCTACCCAAAATCACTATTATTTTAATTGGGCTGTAGACACCATAAAATCTTCAACATACGACTTTAAAGGTTTTGAATTGGATACGTTAGTTAGTGAAGTCACTGGTCTAAACCGAATTAAATACCACCGAGATAGACCCTTTGAAAAAGAAATAACCTATCAAAACTATTTTTACCCAAAAGATACTGTAGAAATACCTGCGGCTTATATTGTAAAGAAAGGTTGGCAAGGGGTAATTGAAAGATTAGAAGCCAATCAAATTGAATTTTTAACTGCTGATATAGATACTACATTACTACTAGAATCTTACCAAATATCAGATTACAAAACCTACAGTAAGCCTTATGAAGGTCACTACCCACATTACAACACCACAGTAAACACTGAACTAAAAAAGGTTAAAGTGGCAAAAGGAGATATACTTATACCTACCAATCAAAAAGGAATACGCTATTTATTAGAGACCCTTGAACCCATAGCCCCAGATTCTTTTTTCAATTGGAATTTTTTTGATACCATATTGCAACGTAAAGAAGGGTTCTCCCCTTATGTTTTTGAAGATTTAGCCTATGATATTTTAATTAAAAATCAGGTTTTAAGAGATAGCTTTATTTCTAAAAAAGAAAAAGATTCTGAGTTTGCTAAAAACTGGTATAGCCAATTACATTGGGTCTTTGAGAATTCAAAGTATAGTGAAGCTGCTTATTTACAATACCCTGTTTATAGAGTTCCTAGAGGTTCTAATGCTCAGAGTTTTCTTTTGAAGTAAATTCATTTTCTTCAAAAAGAATTTTGATATTATTATAAGAGTTTTTTAGCGCTTTTTGGGTTTTTCTAGGGCCTTTCCATTTTACCTTAGTTATACCCTCATTCAACTGGGGTTTTAACTTACCATTAAAGCTAGTAGTCATGCTATACCAATAAGTTTCCTTTAGTTTTAAAACACCTCCCCTTTTAAATACATGGTACGTTTTTGTTAAAAAACATTCAATTGATAGGCCTGTAACACAGGTTTCCTCTTCAACTTCGCGTATTGCAGCATCTTCAATAGCTTCGCCTTTATCTAATTTACCTTTAGGTAAATCCCATTTATCATTTCTATAAATAAAAAGAATTTTACCTTTTTCATTTGTAACCTTTCCACCGGCAGCAACTACTCTTGGAATATATTGGCAAAAAATATTCATTAGTTCCTCAATATTAGCATGATAGATGTAAGCCTCTTTGAATCTTTTTTTTTGCAATCCTTCAATTGCATTAAAAATAGAATCACGGTCTAATGAGAAAACTTTTTTAGCGTGATCTTGTGGTGGTTGATCTGTTAAGAAAAGTGGCAACTCATTTACAAAAACTTTATACATTTACACAATGATTTTAGATAAAGAGAGCGCCAAAAAAACGGCCGAACTTCTGCTACAAATAAATGCAATTAAACTGAATCCTGAAAATCCGTTTACATGGGCTTCAGGCTGGCATTCACCAATTTATTGTGATAATAGAATAGCACTATCTTTTCCGCAAATTCGTAATTTCCTTAAAGAACAGCTAACCAAGCAAGTAGAGCATCTTTATGGTAAGCCAGATGTGATTGCAGGTGTAGCAACAGGTGCCATTGGCATTGGTGTTTTAGTAGCCGAAGCTTTAGGTTTACCCTTTATTTATGTTAGACCTGAGCCAAAATCGCACGGTAGAAAAAATCAAATTGAAGGTTTATTAAAACCCAATCAAACAGTTGTAGTTATCGAAGACCTCATAAGTACTGGTAAAAGTAGCCTTAATGCGGTAAAAGCCCTAGAAGATGCTGGTGCAAACGTTAAGGGTATGGTGGCTATTTTTACCTATGGATTTGAAATTGCAACTAAAAATTTTAAAGAAAGTAATACAGAACTTTATACCCTTAGCAACTACGAAAACCTTCTTACCTTAGCCGAAGAAACTGGGTATATTAATAAAGAACAAGCAGCCACTTTAGGTAAATGGCGCTTAGACCCCCAAAACTGGAAAATATAATTAAGCATGCATTTAGAGACCGATAAAAAAGTACTCAATAAGAGTAAAAAAGAGGTATTCAATTTTTTAACAGAAGTGAATAATTTTGAAAAGTTGATGCCAGATAACATTGCCAAGTTTGAGGTATTGGATGAAGAAACCTTTAGATTTGCTCTTAGTGGAATGCCAGAAATTGTGTTACAAAAAAAAGAGGCCATTCCACATTCAAAAGTTGTTTTAGGTGCTGCAAGTTCTAAATTACCCTTTACACTAACGGCTAACATTATTGAAATTTCAGCTGACACTAGTGAAGTTGATTTATCTTTTGAAGGGGAATTTAATAGCATGATGGCCATGATGATTAAAGGTCCTATCACCAAATTCATGGGAACCCTTATCCAAAACATGGATAAAATAGGTCAATAAATAAATTCAATTTCTTTAAAAGCATAAGATTGAAGTTCGCCATCAGGCATTTCAACAATTAGGTTACCATTGCTAATTACTTCTGTTATAATTCCTAGAAATTGATTTCCTAACTTGTCTACATAATGCTCCTTTGTTTTAAAATGAAACAAATTCTGTTGATAGCGTTCCAAGATAGTTTCTGGATTAAAATTGTCAAATTCTAATTTTAAATTGGTAAAAATCTCTACTAACAATTCATCTAGATTAAAATCTTGGCCAGTTACTAGAGAAACAGATGTTGCTTTTGGTTGATTTTGAAATATTTTTTGATTGACATTCAGACCAATTCCTACAATACTTTTAGCAATGTAACTGCCTTGAAGCATGTTTTCTATTAGAATACCGCATAATTTTTGATTTCCTGACATAATGTCGTTTGGCCATTTAACTTTCAAATTTGGCACATTACGATTATTTAAAGCATTGTAAACTGCCAAAGAAGCAATCATATTCAAATAAAATGCATTCCTAATTTCGAAACCATCAAACAAACGCAATACACTAAACATAAGGTTTTTACCCGCTTCTGAATTCCATTGATTACCACGCTGCCCCCTACCCTTTAATTGATAATCACAACTGACAATGGTATAATTTTCAACATCATTTTTTCGAATTAAATCCTTTAAATAATCGTTAGTGGAATCGATGGCATTAAGTTTGATTAATTTCAAGGCATTGTAAGTTTAAAGTTCTTTAAGAACGTAATGTTAAAAACAAAAGCCGACAAACCAAAAAAGTAATAAATTTGTAAAAAATTATAAAGTTTTTGAATGCAGAAACAAAAAGCTAGTGCAGACGAACTTATTTCATTGATAATTAGTGGTATTGAAGAAGTAAAAGGTCTTAATATTAATTTGTTAGATTTAAGAGAAATAGAAAACACAGTCTGCGACTATTTTATAATCTGTAATGGTACCTCAAACACTCACGTAAATGCCATTGTTTCTTCAGTACAAAAAATAGTGAGTAAAGCCATTAAAGATAAACCTTGGCATGTAGAGGGTTCAGAAAATGCAGAATGGGTATTAATGGATTACGTAAACGTTGTGGTTCACGTATTTCAAAAACAAGCAAGAGAATATTACGATATCGAAGGGCTTTGGGGAGACGCAAAGTTCACCATGGTAGAAAGCAGCTATAATTAAGAAAAATGTCAAACGAAAATAATCAGAATACAAGTCCTAAAAAACCACGCTTTAGTAGTTGGTGGATATACGGTGTAATTTTTGCACTAGTAATAGGGTTTCAAATATTTGGAAGCAGTGCCTTTACAAACACTGAAAAAACAACAACATCTGAATTACAAGAGTTTTTAAGAAATGGAGATATTTCTAAAATTGTTGTAATTAAAAATAGAGGTCAAGCCAAAGTTTACCTAACTGAAGCTGCCCTAAAGAAAGATGTACATCAAAACGTAAGCGAAAAACCGTTATTACCTTCTACAGCAGCTGTTCCGCAGTATGTGCTAGACTATGGTGACCTACAGATTTTTCAGAATGAGATTAACAAAATTAAAACCGAAAATAGTTTAGACACTATTGTTGAATTTGATACAGAATCTAACATTCTAGGAGATTTACTTCTTTCCTTATTACCATTTGCATTAATTATAGGTATTTGGATATATCTAATGCGCAGAATGTCTAATGGAGCTGCCGGTGGAGCTGGCGGTCAAATTTTCAACATAGGCAAATCTCGAGCCAAACTTTTTGATGAAAAAACAGACACTAGAACATCTTTTAAAGATGTAGCAGGATTAGAAGGTGCAAAAGAAGAAGTTCAAGAAATTGTAGAATTTCTAAGAAACCCAGATAAGTACACTTCTTTAGGTGGTAAAATTCCTAAAGGTGCGCTTTTGGTTGGCCCTCCAGGAACAGGTAAAACGCTTTTGGCTAAAGCCGTTGCTGGTGAAGCTAAGGTACCTTTCTTCTCACTTTCTGGTTCAGATTTTGTGGAAATGTTCGTTGGTGTAGGTGCTTCAAGGGTTAGAGACTTATTTAAACAAGCTAAAGATAAATCTCCTGCAATCATTTTTATTGATGAAATTGATGCCATTGGTCGAGCTCGTGGTAAAAACAATTTTACCGGTTCTAATGATGAAAGAGAAAACACCTTAAACCAACTTTTAACTGAGATGGATGGTTTTGGTACAAATACTAATGTAATTGTTTTAGCGGCTACCAACCGCGCAGATGTGCTAGATAAAGCCTTAATGCGTGCTGGTAGATTTGATAGACAGATTTATGTTGACCTACCAGACATTAGAGAACGTAAAGAAATTTTTGAGGTTCATTTAAGACCAATTAAAACAGCAGAAACGCTTGATTTAGACTTTTTAGCAAAGCAAACGCCAGGTTTCTCAGGTGCTGATATTGCTAACGTTTGTAATGAGGCCGCATTAATTGCTGCACGTAAAGAGCGTAAAGCGGTAACAAAGCAAGATTTCTTAGATGCCGTTGACCGTATAGTTGGAGGTTTAGAAAAGAAAAATAAAATAATAACTCCTGAAGAAAAGAAAACTATTGCTTTTCATGAAGCAGGCCACGCCACTGTTAGTTGGATGTTAGAGCATGCAGCTCCTTTAGTTAAAGTTACTATAGTGCCTAGAGGACAATCTTTAGGAGCAGCATGGTATTTGCCAGAAGAACGTTTAATTGTTCGCCCAGAACAAATGTTAGACGAAATGTGTGCAACCATGGGTGGTAGAGCAGCTGAAAAAGTAATTTTCAATAAAATTTCTACAGGCGCTTTAAGTGATTTAGAAAAAGTCACCAAACAAGCAAGAGCCATGGTTACTATCTATGGTTTAAATGAAAAGCTTGGAAACATTACTTATTACGATTCTTCTGGTCAAAATGAGTATGGCTTTACAAAACCCTATAGTGAAGAAACTGCTCAACGTATTGATGAGGAAATTTCAATTATTATAGAAAAACAATACCAAAGAGCAATTCAATTATTAGATGACAACAAGGATAAATTAACTGAACTTGCCGAAAGACTATTAGACAAGGAAGTTATATTTAAAGATGATTTAGAGAAAATCTTTGGTAAAAGACCATTTGACAAAGAAGAAGAAGAAACCTCTAAAATTAATGGTGTAGCTAAATCAGAATCTACAGAAGAAAAAGAGGAACAAGAAGAACAAGAGTCTAAATAGTTGTAGTAAATCTTTAATGGGTGTATTTGATAGACTTTTTGGAGGAGGAAAAAAGAAGATTTCTAAAGAAGAATTAGAAACCCGTGGTGAGCACGCCACGGGTTTAAATATACCTGTAGACGAAAAGTTTACAATTAACTTCACTAAAAACGGAGGTAAATTTATCTACTGCGAAAATTTTAACGAAGTACTTGATGGTTTGAACAACATAGTTTCAGAAAACAATTGGCAAAACCATCTTTTTTACACACTAGATGATAATTTAAAAGAACGGTTCGTAAACGAAAAACTTCCATTCACATCTTTAAGAAAAGAAAGTGACATATTTTTTACCACTTGCGAGAACCTAATAGCCCATAACGGCTCTATTTTGGTTTGCTCTCATCAAATTAAAGAACATAAATTAACAGAGTTGCCCACCAATCTTATTGTATTTGCGACAACTAGTCAGTTAATTGACTCTATTAGTGAGGCTTTAAAAGAAATTAAGAATAAATACAAAACACGCATACCAGATAATATTACTGCCTTAAAGCATTTTCAATTATCCGATGAAAATAAAAATGACTTTCTATCTTACGGCAGCGCGTCTAAAAATATATATCTTTTACTTCTAGAAGATTACTAACAAAATGCGTGAATTTTTACGAAGGTCCTTAACAGGGGTTATTTATGTTGTTTTACTACTCTCTGCTGTATTCTTAAGTACAGATGCTTACGATTTTTTATTTATGGCCTTTGGTCTTGGCTGTATATACGAGTTTAAACGTATGGTTAGAATTAAAGGGTATTACATATTCATGGCTTATCTTTTAATCTGGTGGCTATTCATATATTTTCTTGAAGACACCTTACTTGTAAACATATTGATGGCAATAACGCTTGCCGTAGATTTAGCCCTACTCGCCTATTTATTTTCACCCCAACAACGGAGTTTTAATCAAGTACAAAAATTTCTTATTGCACTAATATACATTGGAGGAGGATGTATTTTTTTAACTAAGATTCCGTACAATAATGACGTTTTTGCTAAATATTTAATTACAGGAATTTTTATTTTAATATGGGTTAATGATACCTTTGCATATGTTGTGGGTAAATTGTTGGGTAGAACAAAATTGTATCCTGAAATATCACCAAAGAAAACCGTAGAAGGTTCATTAGGTGGCTTGGTTTTTGCTTTAGGCGCAGCGTATCTTATATCTATATATGTAGATATTCTCAATGCCAAAAATTGGTTAATTCTTGCACTTGTGGTAGTTATCATGGGAAGTTTAGGAGACTTATTAGAGTCTAAATTTAAACGAGTGGCAGGTGTTAAAGATAGCGGTGCAATTTTACCAGGACATGGTGGTATTTTAGATAGATTAGATAGTTTATTGTTTGCGGCCCCATTTGCTTACTTTACATTAAAACTTATTCTGTATGTTTCATAAAGAAGGGCAAAAAATCATCCTTATTACATTCGTTATTGTTTCCGCAATAATAATAGCCGCACAATATTATGTTCCTATTGAATGGTTAAAGTACCTTTTGCAAATAGCTGCCATAGTAATTTTAATTTTAATTCTTCAATTCTTTAGAAATCCAACGAGAAAAGTAACTCCCTCTTTTGATGAGATTTTAGCCCCTGTTGACGGAAAAGTTGTTGTTATTGAAGAAGTGGAAGAAGAGGAGTATTTTAAAGGAAAACGAAAACAGGTGAGCATATTTATGTCACCAATTAATGTTCACGTTACCAGATATCCTGCTAGCGGAACAATAACATATTCTAAATACCATCCAGGTAAATATTTGGTTGCATGGCATCCTAAATCAAGTACGGAAAATGAACGCACCACGGTGGTGCTAAGAACTCCAAAATTTGGAGAAATACTTTACCGCCAAATAGCTGGAGCACTTGCACGTAGAATTGTAAATTATGCAAAAGAAGGTGAAAGTGTAACACAAGGAACAGACGCGGGATTTATTAAATTTGGCTCTAGAGTTGATGTTTTTCTTCCGTTAGACAGTAAAATTTCTGTAAAAATTGGCCAAAGGGTAATTGGCGCTAAAACGTGTATCGCATCGGTTGCTGATAATGAATGAGAATAGTTTAGATAAAAAGTTTAATGAGGCTGTTGCATATGTAAATAGCTATACAAACCCATTACCAGCGGATTTGTTACTTAAACTTTATGCATATTACAGAATAGCAAATAAAAACTTTAATCACCCTGGCAGTAAAACACCTCTAATTAACGCTTTTAAGGCTAATGCAATGATTCAAGCAAAAAATGTTTCTATTGAAGAAGCTATGCAATGCTATATTGATATTGTTGAAAAAGAACTCAAAAGCGTTCGTTAAGAGTCAATATCTACCACCCTAGTTTTTGAAATGGTATCGTGCCATCCTCTTGGTTCACCACCTAAGAAAGAAAACGCCTCAAAAGGTATAAACCTGCAAATTGAACGAAGCAAAATAGTGCTTACATCTGGTCTTTCACCATCTTCTGTAACTACCTTAGTTTTTGTAAAAAATTTTCCAATAGAGCGTCCAGATACACTTTCTATAAAGCTATAGTATATAAAGCCAATCACAAACCCAAATAGGTATTGGATAATTTTGTTTTCTAAGGCCATTTCTAAATCATAGTATTGTTCTGGTGCTATTACCATCCATAAGGCACCTAACAAAGCCCCAAAAAGACCGCCCAGACCTAAAAGAACAATTCTATCAATAAAATAATTAGCAAAGCGCTTACTCGCAGTTACATCATAAACCTTATTGGAATTAGAATAGGTGTATTCAGGTTTATTAGTGATAGAAGTAATTTCTGAAAAATTATCACAAGAAACACTAAAATCAGCAAATTCATTAGTTAGACTACAAACTAGACCTCTTTCTAAATCTAATTTTTTGTTGTCACATTTTTTGCAGAATTGTAGGTGTTGATCTCTGGTCATTTCGATTTGGTTTATAATCCAAACGAAAAAAACTAAAAATTCATATATAAATTTTAAGCTATTGAAGCTTGTTCTTGGCGATTGTCAGCTAATCCAAAATACAATGCGCCAACAATTGTAGAAATAAAATAGGCAGCAACTAACCAAGAACCAAAAGGTAGATAACTATTTATTCCAAACCAATCACCAGAATAAAAAAGAAGTATAAAGCCAGCCAAACTACGTGCTATTTCAATAACAATGGCGTGTTTTTTTCTGTCCATTAAGGTTGTAAACCCATAAATACCAATAAAAACAAAAGCTCCAAAGATGAGTAAATTCTGAAAACCAATTTCCCCGTAATTATAAAACATAAATAACAGTAAAGCCGTACTTGCCAGTAATTGATAAATAGCATAAGCTTTTAGG
Source organism: Croceivirga lutea (assembly GCF_014235875.1). GTDB lineage: Bacteria > Bacteroidota > Bacteroidia > Flavobacteriales > Flavobacteriaceae > Croceivirga > Croceivirga lutea. The sequence goes on from NZ_JACJUK010000009.1 coordinate 70,930, forward strand.
CCATTAGTAGCTTCCGACTTATATTTTGAAAAATTGTAAACATCTTCTATTGTAGCTATGGGATATTTTTGGGCAACATCCGTAGGTCTCCAGCCGGTAGGCATAAACCAAATTCTCAGCTTATCCCACCAACTTTTGGTTCTCCAAGCATCTACCCCTAATCTCCAAAGGTGTTGAAAGTTAATGAGTATCGGATTCCACGTACCGGCAGGTTTTAAAACACCGTATTGCGGTGGCACTTCATCCAATTCTTCTTGAAAAGTTCCAAACATTCTATCCCATACACAAAAAATTTGGCCTAAGTTTTTATCTATATATTCTGGGTTAATTGCATGATGAACTCTATGTTGAGACGGGGTTACAATAATGTATTCTAACCACCCCAATTTTCCAATGTGTTGTGTATGATACCAAAACTGTGCAAATAAGTGAATCGGAGCTAATATAGCCACCACCTTATAAGGTACTCCTAAAATCGCAGCAGGTATTAACAAGATTGCTGTGTAACCAATTAAATTTGAAATGGACTGTCTAAGCGCACAAGCTAAATTAAACTCTTCGCTACTGTGATGTATTACATGTTGATTCCAAAAAATGTTGATTCTATGACTTAATAAATGATTTAAGTAACCTGCAAAATCAATAACAACAAAAGCAACAACCCAAACTAACCAAGTTGCTTTTAGTTCAAAAATGGCAAGATATTCTAACAAAAAAGGGTAACTAACTAATACTACAGCAAGACCAAGAGAGTCTTTAATAATGTTTGTTAGTCCTGAGCTTAAACTACTCACAGTATCCATTACGTTATGTTTCTGGTCTTTAACCACATAACCATAGATTATTTCTAAAAGTACCAACCCTACAAAAAAAGGGATTGCGTATAACAGTGCGTTGGCGTAGGTTTCCATAAAGCTTAAATTTAAAAAGCTTTAAATAAGCTTCCAAATATTTAACTATTCGAATTTAAAATTTTGAATATCAGATACAACCGTTAAATCCGGTAGTTTCTCAGATTTAGGGTAACAATACACAGCCTTAGTATTGGCTTTGCTCATATTGCGAACAGCTTCGGGCAATTCTTTTTCATCCCTATCCGGATTAATAGGACAGTTGACTAAAAAAGGATAACAATCAGCTCCAGTAAAATTAAAAATATTCATACTGATTCTTAACTCTCCATGGGCATCCTTATGGTATTGAAGTTGCTCTATCCCTGGCTTTTCAATGATATAGGTTAAATAGCTATTTTCATCAATATCTAAGATGGCAAATTTGGCAAGCTTTTCATCAGTATAGCCCAGGCCTTTACCACTATAAGCAATTATTGCATGTGGCGCTTTGCGTTCTGCTTTTAAAAGTTTAAAAACCTCCGTAGAATACAAATTATCACCATTACAAACCGTAAACCTATTTTCTTTTAAAATGGGATGCTGTTCTAAACACTGCTGTAAAGCATCTGCTGTACCAAGAGGCTTCTCCCTGCATTTAGGAACATGTTGTATGGCAAAATTCACGGTTAAGGTATTAAAACCCGGCTCATCGTTATAGGTCTTCAAAAAATTCTTGAAACCTAAATTTTCTTTAGAAGTTATTAGGTAAATATGACCAATACCTGCAGCTATTGCGTTCTTAAAAAGATAATACAGCAAAGGTTTACCAGCTTTTCCTAAAGGAATAAGACTCTTGTGTAAGTTTTTTGCCGCATTTAATACCGACTCAGAAACCGATGCATTTTCAAGGCTTCTTTTCATACGTGAAGATGCACCACCAGCCATGATGACCAAACTTGAATTTTCCATTATTTCTTTTTAGTTAAAGTTACCTCATAAGCATCTTTAGCTCCTGCCTTTTTAAATGCTGCTATAACCGCATCTTTTGTAGTATTATCTACCATAGCAACCATACAACCGCCACCGCCAGAACCAATGGTTTTTGCTCCAAGTGCTCCTGCTTTTAACGCAGCTTGCATCATTATGTTCATTTCTTCAGGTGTATTTTGAATACGTTCGTAGAGAATTTTTTGATGCTCGTTCATTACTTCGGCTAATGCTTTACGATTAGAATATGGTTCAGTTAATAGTACTCTAGCTCTTTTGGTTAATTCGTAGTTATGAATGGCTGCGTACCAATGATTTTGATACTCTTTCGACACCAAGTGCATGTACTTTTCATAATCCTCTAGGTTCGATTGTTGGATCGTATAATTTGGATTTTTCTGTTGCACTTCTTTAATGGCGTTTTCTTGATAAACACTACCATTTTTAAGCACATTCATGGTTTGCTTTTTTAAACCAGACTCTGCAACTACTAATTGTCCTAAATTACCTGGAAGAACTTCACTTTTACTAGTCGCGGTATCTATGTAGATTAAATCTTGTTGGGCAATGGTATATTGATCCATTAAGCCTCCTGGGTTATTAAAATATACTACCTCAACCTCATACGCCCAATGTCCTATTTCAAAATCAGAAACCAGTAGTGGTTTTTCTTGAACGGCAACTAAAAACCGAATCCATGCTATGGTTAGCGCAGAAGAACTAGAAAGCCCAGCATTCACCGGGATATTTCCCCAAATTTTAATAGAATAACCTTGCCGAAACCTAAGTCCTTTTTGTTTTAAAACAGCTAAAGAAGCTCTTAAAAAATCACCATTTTCTATTTCTATCTTATCGTCATTTATGGAAAACGAAACCACTTCGTTAATATCCAACAAGTTTAACTCAAACGAACCTGAAGAATTTGGTACCGCTTCTAAATTAATATACCTGTCAATTGCCCCTGCAATTACAGGTAAACCTAAATAATCTTGATGGTCTCCAAAAAAACATACCCTAGCAGGTACTTTTATTTGAATCATTTTATGCCTTATGTAATGATGGATAAAGGTAAAGTATTCTTCCAGTTGCCTCTTGTAAAATCTGGAAAAGCTTGTGGCATTCCTTCTTCGGAGACTGACTTTTCACTCAATGGCGCAACGGCACTCCAGAAACAACCTTCGTATACATTTTGGTCTAACGGAAGGCCTTGCTGTAAACACTCAACAATACGATACATCATAATACCATCCATACCACCATGACCACTATTTTTAGCGGTTTCATTCAATCTTTTATAAAGTGGATGGTCATATTTTTCATAAACAGCTTGTAATTTTTCTCCTTGTACCCAAGAATGATGGTCGTCTGTAATATTTAAAACACCACCTTCCAGAGCCACTCTGGTAGGAAAACCAGCTAGTGCACCTTTTACGCCTTGTATTACATTTAATCGGGTATATGGTCTTGGACTTGTCTCGTCCCATTGTACTAAAACCGTTCTCCCCAATTGTGTTTTTAGGATGGAAGTATTGATGTCTCCACCCGCAAAATTTAATTGATTCCATTTATGATTTTCAGGGTAGTTTTCTTCTGCATAAGCGCTACGACCTATTGAAGGACTCGAATAACTTACTAAACTTTTAAAAGTATCTGCTCCCCTACCCAAATTCATATACTGAGCTACGGGACCCAAACCATGTGTGGGATATAAATTTCCGTTTCTATTGGCATAATGATACGTGCGCCAAGAACCAGTTCCGCGTTCTTGTTCTTCCATCTGCCAACGCAATTCGTGTATGTAAGCAGCTTCTGCATGTAACAAATCGCCTAACAGACCTTGCCTAACCATGTTTAGGAACAACAATTCGTCCCGGCCATAGTTAACGTTTTCCATCATCATACAGTGCTTTTTGGTTTGCTCGCTGGTATCCACAATGTTCCACATTTCTTCTAGGGAAACGGCAATAGGCACCTCAACAAAAGCATGTGCACCTTGCTTCATAGCTTCTATTGCCATAGGGGCATGATTGGCCCAATTGGTAGCAATAAAAACCACATCTGGTTTTACTTCTTGCAACATGCTTTTCCATCTGTCTTCCTCACCCCAATATAATTTGCAAGTTTTAGTGTTTTCCTCACCAACAACTTCACTTAACCAACCCAATTTTTCATTTACCAAATCTTCATACAAATCGCTAATAGCAACTACCTCTGTATTGGGCAAGCCGGCAAAGAACTTTAAATGTGTTCCACCTCTAGCCCCAACGCCAATAAATGCTGCACGTACGGTATCTAATTTAGGTGCAGCATAATCTCCCATATATTTGGAAGATAAAGCCCGTGTGCTTTGTGCATTAATAGGATTATTTAGAAAAGAAGAAACCCCAACGGCTGCAGAGGCCATTGAGGTTTTTTGAATAAATTTTCTACGATTTATATTTTTCATGCCTTTAAATGTTCTTTAAAAAATTGCATTGTTCTGCCCCATGCCAATTCAGCGGCAGCCTCATTGTACCTTGGTGTTGAAGTATTATGAAAACCATGATTTACATCTGGGTATACAAAAGCTTCGTATTGTTTGTTATGTTTTTTCAATGCTTCTTCATAGGCTGGCCAACCCGCATTTACACGTTCGTCTAAACCAGCAAACTGAAGTAGTAAAGGCGCATTAATTTTGTCTATATCGTCTTTAGGTTGCCCACCATAAAATGGAACAGCAGCAGCTAACTCTGAAACTTTTACGGCCATCATGTTCGAAATCCATCCACCAAAACAAAAGCCGACCACACCTATTTTACCAGAGCAATCTTCATGGTTTTTAAGATAGTCAAAAGCTGCGATAAAGTCTTCGAGCATTTCATTTCTATCTCGTTTTCTTTGCATGGCGCGGCCTTCATCGTCATTACCAGGGTAACCGCCTAACGGACTTAAGGCATCAGGAGCTAAGGTTATAAAACCTTCTAATGCTGCTCTGCGAGCCGTGTCTTCAATATACGGATTAAGGCCCCTATTTTCATGCACCACCACAATACCCGCTAATTTTCCTTTAAACTCTTTTGGTTTGGATAACAAACCTTTTATCTCACCACCACCTTTGGGAGAAGTATAAGATATCATTTTTGAGTCTAAATCAGGATTATTAGGGTTAACTACAAAAGTATCTTTGTAATTAGGCATCATAAAACTCATTAAAGAAGCCACTGTAATACCACCAACAGCATAGGTGGAAAGCTTTTCTATAAATTCTCTACGCTGCAATTTGTTATGCGCATAATCGTCATAGAGGTCAAATACCTCTTGCTTAACGTCTTCTTTTTTTAATTTTTTCATGATGTAGTTTTTTAATCAGCTGATTTATAAATAAACTCAATGATACGCTCTGCATTTATAAAACCTGTACCATGGGTGGCATCCCATTCTTTAGAGAGATTCATTTGTTGTGTTTCTTCCAACGAGTTACCAGCCTCTCTAGCTTTTTTAACTCGTTTTCTTAGTTCGACTAAGACATTTTTATAATCTTCTAAATCGGTAATATTAGAAATACTACCGTGACCAGGAATAATTATGGTGTTTTCATCTAGCATTCCTAGCGCCATGGTAACATTTGAAATTAAACCGTCTATATCTCCACCGCTACTGATATCTATATAAGGATATCTACCCGCAAAAAAATTATCACCCATATGTATAACATTTGCTTCTGGTAAATAGTAATAGGTATCACCTTTAGTATGTGCCGGATTTACATGCATAGCCAATAAACGCTTATCATCTCCTAAATACAGGGTCATTTTATCATTAAAAGTTATTACAGGGTAGGCAGCTTCAGATGTTTTTTCATCTGCCTCTAATAATTCCCTCACATTTTCATGTGCAATGATTGTTGCGCCGTTATTGGCCAAATTCTCATTACCACCGGTATGGTCACCATGATGATGCGTATTTAAAACAAAGTTGATAGGCTTGTCTGTCAAGGTTTTTACATGGTCAACAATTTTAGAAGTTAACGGACTAAATTGGTCGTCAATTAGGTAAGCAGCATCTTCGCCAATTAGTAAACCAATATTGCCTCCTGCGCCGAACAGAACGTAGATATTATCAGTAAGTTTTTCTGAAGTTATTTCAACTTTGCTGAAATCTCGTTGAGCGAACACCATTGAACACGCACTCAACATTAAAGGAAATAGTAATCTTTTCATTTTAAATTTTTCTTCTTAAAGATAACGATTCCTTATACAAGCAAGCTGTGCCTAAGAAATCATTTTATTCATAAAACGTTCCTTAAAAGCACGACCTATAGGAACTACTATTTTGTTTTGCATAAAAACCTGATTTCCAGATATACGGTCAATCTTACTAGTGTTTATAATGTAAGATTTGTGTAATTGTAAAAATATATTCTGGTCTAGTACATCTAACCAATGCTTCAACGATTCATTAGAAAGCACTTTTTTATCCGTCAAATGAATTTCAGTGTAATCAGAATCAGAATTAATAGCAATTACATCATCTATTAGCACCTTTATATACTCATGACCAGACTTTATAAATAACTCTTGAGCTACCATTTTTGATGCAGTTAGAGTAGAATCTTCTGTAAGATTATTAGCTCTTGGAACTTTATTAATTGCTTGTAAAAAACGTTGAAAAGAAAATGGTTTGAGCAAGTAATCTACCACGTTTAAATCATAGCCTTCTAAGGCATATTCAGAAAATGCTGTTGTTAAAATAACATGGGGCGGATTATGAAGACTTTTTAAAAATTCAATGCCTGTTATTTTAGGCAAATGAATATCTAGAAACATTAAGTCAGTTGGATTATTTTTTAAAAATTCCATTGCGTCAACTCCGTTAGAAAACACTCCAATTTGCTCTAGATGCGACACTTCTTCAACAAACTTTTTTAAAATTCGCTGAGCCGGTGGTTGGTCTTCAACAATTATGCACTTTATTTTACTCATGCGCGTTCTAAGTCTAAACTCAAGTTAACTTCAAAAGTGTTGCCTTTTTCATCAATCTTTAATTGATATTTTTTAGCGTACAACAATTCCAATCTTTTTTTAACATTGGTCAACCCAATGCCCTTAGCAACTGTTTCTAACCCTTGGGTTTTTTCGTAATTATTCTTACAACTAAAATTCAAAGTAGACCCATTCATGTCTAGATTAATATCAATTTTAATATCGGAAGACTGACCAGATTGACTATGTTTAAAAGCGTTTTCAATAAATACCACCAAAATTAAAGGTGCTATTTTATAACCAGAATTTATTGAATTTACCTTAAAATTTACAACGCCTCTTTCTTCAATCTGCATTTTATACAATCTAATAAAGTTACCCAATTGCTCTAATTCTTTATCCAGAGGCACAAATTCTTCTTTACACTCATAAAGCATATATCTTAAAACTCCACTTAATTCAAGTATTATTTCAGGAGTTTTGGTTGAACCTTCGAGAGCATAAGAATATAGATTATTGAGATTGTTAAATAAAAAATGTGGGTTAACTTGAGACCTTAAAAACTGTAATTCACTTTCTTGAATACTACTTTTTAAATCTTCTATTTGGCGTTGTCTGCCTAACGCATCCCAAGCAAATTTTCCACTTGCAAGAATGGTCATAATTGGCAATACACCAATTAATGAAATAAAAATACCAGGGAATGTTCCTGACCTTTTTGTATCTGGATAAAATATTTGTTCGAGTACAAACTCTTCTAACAAAATTAATGCTGAGATAACCCCAATTAAACCTACGAAAAACTGCCAATATTTTTTCTTGTAAAGAAAATTGGGCATAAAAAAATAAGTAATTGTTAGTGTGCCCAAAGCATACATAACAAAGAAAACTACCCTATCTAAACTATATGTTTCGGTTTGCCAGTTATAACCAAAGAATAACAATATTACTAGGTGTAAAAGTATTTGAAACAGTACCTCTTTTTTGGTTATCACAGTAACGTAATTTTAACGAAATCAAATCTATAGATTAATTTATTCTATTAAAAAACCTATCTAGCCAACGACAGAGATAATATGGTAAACAACATTAAAAATCGTCTGGTTTCTAAGTTGTTGATTAAGGTGCTAAGTTTGTTGTTTGCAGAATATTTTTTTCTCTACAACGCATTCTATTAATATTTGAGTTTTAGGTATAAAGACAAAAAATTATTTTTACCCAACGTAGTTACAATTCAAACGAAATAAAAAAATAAACAATAAATAAAATGAGTAGAAAATCTGAAAACACTTTTAGAGAATTTCACCGCTATCTAGGGTTTTTCCTAGCAGGAATAATGGCAGTTTACGCAATTAGCGGAATAGTATTAACATATAGAAATACAGACTTTCTGAAGAAAGAATTTCAAGTAACCAAAAACATAGCATCAGGTCTAACAGCAGACAACTTGGGTAGTGCTCTGAACATGCGCTTTTTTAAAGTTGATAAAACTGAAGGTGAAATTATTTATTTTGGTAATGGCACCTACAATAGCCTAACTGGTGAGGTTAACTATATAGAAAAAAGACAACCTTGGTTAATAGAAAAAATGAATAAATTACATAAAATGCATCAGGGCAACCCCTTGTTTTGGTTAGGGGTATTTTTTGGAGTTGCATTATTGTTTTTTTCGGTATCTGCTTTTTTTATGTTTAGGCCAAGCGCCCCAATTTTTAAAAAAGGGCTGTATTTTGCCGTTGCAGGTTTTTTACTTACTATAGTACTTATACTGGTATAAAAATCAACTAACTAAACTGAATAAAATGAAAAATTTAACTGCAATTTTTGCCTTAATTACACTAGCGTTTTGTCTTCACTCCTGTGGTCCAAAATGGAGTGAAATAGAAGAAGAAGGATTCAATTTAATTGTAAATCATGGCGGAGCAACCTTGGGTTATTCTCCAGAATCTGGGGTACAGATTTTAACAGTAGACCGTATGGGTTTTAAAGACCTCAACCAAAACGGTACCCTAGACCCATATGAAGATTGGCGTTTATCCGCCGATGAAAGAGCTAAAGATTTAGCATCAAAAATGAGTGTTGAGCAAATTGCAGGTTTAATGTTGTACAGTGCTCACCAATCAATACCATCTGGCGGCAGAAGAGCTTCTACCTACAATAATAAGCCCTATGAAGAAAGTGGAGCCCTACCTAGTGATTTATCTGATGACCAAAAGAAATTTTTAACAGATGATAACCTACGTCATGTTTTAATAACTAGGGTTGAAAGTCCGGTAGTTGCTGCAAAATGGAATAACAATGCTCAAGCATTTGTAGAAGGTTTAGGCATGGGAATTCCCGTAAATACAAGTTCTGATCCCAGACATGGAAGTGACTCAAATGCAGAGTATAATGAAGGATCTGGAGGAAGCATTTCAATGTGGCCAACTACTTTAGGATTAGCAGCAACTTTTAATCCAGATTTAATGCTGCAATTTGGTGAAATTGCTTCAAAAGAATATCGTGCATTGGGTATAGCCACAGCGCTGTCACCACAAATTGATTTAGCAACTGAACCTAGATGGAGTCGTTTTTCTGGAACCATGGGTGAAGACCCTTATTTAGCAACTGATTTAGCTCGTGCTTATGTTGACGGTTTTCAATCTACAGAAGGTAAAGGTTGGGGGTACCAAAGTGTTAATGCTATGGTTAAACACTGGCCTGGCGGAGGACCAGAAGAAGGAGGACGAGATGGTCATTTTGGTTATGGCGCTTACGCGGTATATCCTGGTAAAAATATGGCAGACCATACAAAACCTTTTACAGAAGGCGCTTTTAAATTAAACGGAGATACAAAATCTGCTTCAGCAGTAATGCCCTACTATACCATATCTACAGGGCATGGAGAAGCTGTTGCCAATGGTTATAATCACTACTTAATAACAGAAGTATTACGCGGAGAATATGGTTATGATGGGGTCTTGTGTACCGATTGGGGAATTACCAGAGACGTTTCTTCTATTGGAAAGTTCGAAGGAAAACCTTGGGGTGTTGAAGAATTAACCGAAGCTGAAAGACATTTTAAAGCTATTGAAGCGGGTATGGACCAATTTGGTGGAAATAATGATATGAAGCCAGTTTTAGAAGCCTACAAAATTGGAGTTAATGAACATGGTGAAGAAAAAATGCGTTCTCGTTTTGAAACATCTGCTGTTCGCTTACTTAAAAACATTTTTAGAACCGGTTTGTTCGATAATGCTTATCTAAATATTGCTAAAACAGAAGAACTAGTTGGTAATCCTGATTTCATGAAAATTGGTTTTAATGCACAGCTAAGTTCAATAGTTATGCTCAAAAACAAAAATAAAACACTTCCGGTAACAGAAAAGAAAAAGGTCTTTGTACCAGAACGCTATATTGCACCAAGTGTAAATTGGTGGGGTATGGTTACACCAGAAAAAGTAGAACCCGCTTTCAACTTAGATATGGTTGCAAAGTATTTTGAAATAGTAAAAAATGCCTCAGAAGCAGATTTTGCCCTAGTTGGTATTGAAAGTCCTGACGGCGGTACAGGATATAACGAAAATGACTTAGAAAAAGGTGGTAACGGTTATGTACCAATAAGTTTACAATATGATACCTATACTGCAAATAATGCTCGTGAAACTAGTTTAGCTGGGGGTAGCCCATTAGAAGATTTCACAAATAGAACGTATAAGGGTAAAACGGTTACAGCCAGAAATACCCGCGATATGGATTTGGTTAATGATACAAAACAACTAATGGGTAACAAGCCTGTTGTAGTAATAGTTAACGTTAAAAAACCAATGGTTTTTAGTGAAATAGAACCCAATTCAGATGCCGTTTTAATACACATGGGAGTGCAAGATCAAGCCTTATTAGAAATTATTTCTGGAAAAACTGAACCATCAGCACTTCTTCCTTTTCAAATGCCTGCAGATATGAAGACGGTAGAACTTCAATTTGAAGATGTTCCCAGAGATATGGAACCGTATGTAGATTCTGAAAACAATACTTATGACTTTGCATTTGGACTTAATTGGAAAGGAAAAATTGAAGATGATAGAACTGCTAAATATGGTAAGAAACAATGATAAACTCTAAGAGCCCAGTAGTTGAAAACTATACCAATTTGTAATATTCAATTAAATAAAAAAACCTAACAAAATGAAAACTAAACTATATTTCGCTTGCGTACTGTGGGTAACATTCCTCTCGGTAGCAGCACAAGACAACTACACTTTGGTAGTTGAAGGCTTTGATTGGGGACCAGCAACTAGTAAGGTTATTTTACATTTAAATGACACTACTTCGGTTGCCAATGCAGCTAATTTTGATATTAAGGTTAACAGAACATCTGATTGTTTACCTGCAGATTCGCCTAGAGCTAAAGGAAGTTTAGATGTGGTTACTGCTTATGTTTCTGATGCAAAAGGAAATAGAGTAAAAAATGGAAAAAACATTACACTTCATGTAGGTGTTGGTCCTCATATTCAAATAGGCTCACCCATTCTGTTCTTCTTTACTGAAGGATGCCGAGGTAACCAATGGACCAACTATCAACTTACTATAACAGATTCAAGTAACAGTACAGTTTGGAACAACGAAAGTAATAGGATAATTCCGTTAGTTGATGAATTTGATTTATCAGGAAAATACAGTGCAGATGGTGTTAGTTTAACATATGCTTCTTTTACGCCAAAAATGGGGAAAGATAAAAAGCCTTTAATCATTTGGTTACATGGAGGCGGTGAAGGTGGTACTGACCCAAGTATTGTTTTATTAGCGAATCGTGCAACAAATTATGCTTCAGAGCAGATACAGCAAATATTTGGTGGAGCTTACGTGCTAACTCCACAAACACCTACACGTTGGATGCACGGTGTAAGCGGAGAAACCACAAGAGGAGATGAACCAGATATTTATAGCGGTGCGTTAATGGAATTAATTAAAGATTTTGTGGCAAAACATCCAGATATAGATACTAACCGAATTTATGTTGGAGGTTGTTCTAATGGTGGTTATATGACCCAAGAGTTGTTACTCAATAATCCCGATTATTTTGCGGCAGCCTACCCTTCTGCCCTAGCATTTTTTGCTGAGTTTTTGTCAGAAGACGATATAAAAACCCTGGCTAATCAATCTATTTGGTATATGCATTCTAAAGACGACCCAATTACAAAAGCAGATATCACGGTAATACCTACCTACGACTTACTTATGGAAGCTGGTGCTAAAGATGTTCACCTATCACTTTATGACCATGTTACTGATTTATATGGAGTATACGGTGGAAACGACTACCACTTAAATGGACATTTCTCATGGGTTTACAGCCATAGAAATCATGCTCAAAAGAAAATAGATGGCAAAACCATCACCGTAATGGAATGGATGGCAAGTAAAAGCAAATAAAACACTACAAACATCTAGAAAAAGGCAATGCGGTTATGCATTGCCTTTTTTGTTTTAAATCTTTAAAAGGCTTGTGTATTCGTTATTTCTTAATTTCTAAAGATTAACGACTAATTAATTAGGTAACTTTGGCCGCCTTTAGCATTCTCTAAATAATCTCCATTGAAAAAAGCGGTTCTTTTTATGCTTATTAGCACACTTTCCTTCACGGGAATGAATCTTATGATTAAAGAATTAGAAACCATTCCAGCTTTTCAAATTGTCTTTTTTAGAGCCATTGGCACATTTATATTAGCCTCATTATTTATTGCCTCAAAAGGCATTGGATTTCTAGGCAATAATCGTAAACTACTTATACTTAGAGCGCTTGTAGGAGTAACTTCTATGACTTTATTTTTTATGTCTTTAAAAGAATTAGAAGCAGGTACGGCAGTTTCTATACGATATATTGCCCCAGTTTTTGCGTCGATAATGGCAGTGTACTTTTTAAAAGAAAAATTAAGACCTCTTCAATTGGTTTTATTTGGATTGGCATTTACTGGCGTAATGATTATAAAAGGTTTTGACCCAAACATTAATTTAAAAGGACTTATTCTAGCCCTTACCGCAGCCTTTTTTACTGGCTTTGTATACATTTTTATTCGAAAAATAGGTAAAGGAGACCATTACATGGTCATTGTGAATTATTTTATGTTTTTTTCCTTAATTACCGGTGGCTTATTATCGATTTCTGTTTGGGTTAATCCAACACCAACACAATGGATAATGCTTTTAAGCTTAGGTGTTTTTGGGTATTTTGGGCAGGTGTATATGACACAAGCATTTCAACTTGCTAAAACCAATGTAGTAGCACCTTTAAAATATATGGAGGTGGTATTCACCATACTAATTAGTGTTACTTGGCTAGGGGCTAAATATACCTTATTAAGTCTTGTTGGAGTGTCTTTAATAATTGGCGCACTAATTTTAAACACGGTTATCAAAAAAGCCGAGTAAAACAAAAAACCGTTGATGGCTTACCAACGGTTTTTTTTAAATGACGTAAGTTTATAATTAACCTAAACTTGCTAAACTCTTCTCCAAAGTTTCGATTTTAGCCTCTGCATCTGCGGCCTTTTTGCGTTCAACCTCTACCACTTTAGGCGGTGCATTATTCACAAAACGCTCATTACTCAATTTCTTTTGAACAGATTGTAAAAATCCACGCGTATACTCTAATTCTTGGTTAATCTTATCTTTCTCAGCTTCAACGTCTATAGCTCCTGCTATTGGGATAAAGTACTCTGTACTTTTTACTCTAAAACTTAGGGCGCCATCAACATTTTCATTGGTAGTTTCAATTTCTGAAAGGTTACCTAACTTCTTTACAATAGCATCCATATGCGCTACAGTAGTACCTCCGCTTAATTCTAGTAAACGAATTTCTTCTTTAAAAGAAATATTTTTTTCTTTTCTAATAGTACGTACACCAGAAATAACTTCAGCAGCAAAGGCAAACTCTTCAATAAGTTTTGTATTAACCGATTGTTTTTTTGGCCAATCAGCAACACAGAGCGCATTAGCAGGTTCTCTTTCTACCATGTGTTGCCAAACCTCTTCTGTTAAGAATGGCATAAATGGATGCAGTAATTTTAAATTCTGTTCAAATAACCTAATAACTGCATCTAGCGTATGCTTGTCAATAGGTTGTTGGTAGGCAGGCTTTACAATTTCTAAAAGCCAAGAACAGAAATCATCCCAAACCAATTTATAAATAGCCATTAAGGCATCTGAAATTCTGTATTTACTAAAATGGTCTTCGACTTCAGCCAAGACTTGATTAAACCTTGCAGTATACCAATCAATTCCAATTTTTGCAGACTGCCGTTGTTCTATATTAGCTACTTCCCAACCTTTAACTAATCTGAACGCATTCCAGATTTTATTTGCAAAATTTGAACCTTGCTGACAAAGAGCTTCATCAAAAAGTAAATCGTTACCAGCTGCTGAACTCAATAGCAAACCAACCCGAACCCCATCAGCACCAAAATTTTCAATTAATTTTAAAGCATCAGGTGAATTACCCAAAGATTTAGACATTTTTCTACGCTGTTTATCACGTACCAAACCTGTTAAATACACATTTTCATAGGGTCTTTCATCTCTGAACTCATATCCCGCTACAATCATTCTAGCAACCCAGAAAAAGAGAATGTCTGGCCCAGTAACCAAATCGTTAGTTGGGTAGTAATAATTAATCTCTTCATTGTCTGGTTCAAGTATACCACCAAAAACACTAATTGGCCATAACCAAGAAGAAAACCAAGTATCTAGCACATCTGGGTCTTGGCGTAAATCTTCTTTTTTGATGTCTTTATTTTTCTGTTGTGCAAGTTGCAAAGCCTCTTCTTTAGATGCTGCAACCACATAATCATCTTGCCCATCACCAAAATAATAGGCTGGTATTTGCTGGCCCCACCATAATTGACGAGAAATGTTCCAGTCTCTTATATTCTCCATCCAATGGCGGTAGGTGTTTTTAAATTTATCTGGAAATAGCTTTACTTCACCCGTTTCCATTACAGCTTTTAAAGCGGGTTTAGAAAGGTTTTCCATTTTTAAAAACCATTGGTCAGACAACCTTGGTTCAATTACTGCCTTTGTTCTTTCAGATGTTCCAACCTTATTGGTATGTTGCTCTGTTTTAACTAGAACACCTTTTTCTTTTAGCTCCTTTGCAATTGCTTTACGAACAACAAATCTGTCTTGACCCTCATAATGCAAACCGTAAGAATTTAAAGTGGCATCTTCATTGAAAATATCAATGATTTCTAAATTATGTTTTTCCCCGAGGTTCTTATCATTCTCGTCATGAGCTGGGGTTACCTTTAAACACCCAGTACCAAATTCTAAATCTACATAGTCATCTTCAATAATAGGTATTACCCTATTACAAAGTGGTACAATAGCTTTTTTACCTCTTAAATGTTTATAACGTTCATCACTCGGGTTAATACAGATAGCGGTATCACCTAAAATTGTTTCTGGCCTAGTAGTCGCAATTGTTACTTTCTCATCTGACCCTTCAATTTGATATTCTAAATAATAGAGTAATCCTTGTTTTTCTTCATAGATTACCTCTTCATCAGAAAGTGTAGTTTTAGCTTCAGGGTCCCAATTTACCATACGGTAACCTCTGTAAATTAGCCCTTTGTTATATAAATCCACAAATACCTTAATTACTGAGGCTGACATATCGTCATCCATTGTGAATTTAGTGCGAGACCAATCACAAGAAGCTCCAAGCTTGCGCAATTGCTTAAGAATTACACCACCGTATTCATTGGTCCAATCCCAAGCGTGCTTTAAAAACTCTTCTCGAGTTAAATCTGATTTTGATATTCCTTGTTCTTTAAGTCTAGCAACCACTTTTGCTTCGGTAGCAATAGAGGCGTGGTCCATACCTGGAACCCAACATGCATTTTTGCCTTCTAAACGTGCTTTTCTAATTAATACATCTTGTATAGTATTATTCAACATATGCCCCATATGCAGTACTCCAGTAACATTTGGTGGCGGAATAACTATGGTATATGGCTCTCTTTCATCTGGTTTTGATGTAAAAAAATTATTTTCTTCCCAGTATTGATACCAGCGGTCTTCAACTTTCTGGGCTTCGTATTTAGATGGAATCTCCATTAATGGTATGATTTTTGAAATTGATAAGGCGAATTGATGCTTTTACCCTTAAGGGTGTTAAATTATCACCATTTGGCAAAGGAAATCAATTCTTTTAAATACGAAACAAAAATAAGTAACGTTAAAACAAGACAAAACAATTTTGGAAGTATCGAGAGTTCTTCTAATTTTGAATCACCCTAAAACTAATAAAATGAAGAAAGTAGCATTAGTATTATTTATTGGACTTTTTACTTTAGCGGTTAGCGCACAAGAGAAAGTTGCCAAAATTGAATTTAAGTCAGAGACTATTGACTATGGCGAAATTGAAAAAGGAAGCAACGGTGTGCGTGTTTTTGAATTTACTAACACTGGCGAAGCTCCTTTAGTAATTAGCAATGTAAAATCTAGCTGTGGTTGTACTATACCTAAAAAACCAGAAGCGCCAATTGCTCCAGGTGAAACAGGTGAGATTGAAGTTAAATATGACACTAAAAGAGTGGGTCCTATTAGAAAAACCGTAACTGTTACTTCTAATGCTGATACGCCTACTAAAATTTTAAAAATTAAAGGAACCGTTATGGCTGCTGAAACTGCAGTTAACGAATAAAAGCTTTTCTAAATAATTTATAAAGATTAAAACCTCGGCTAATTAGTCGGGGTTTTTTGTTTCAAACAAGTCTTTTAAAGTAAAACTAAACACAAAATCTCTATTGTAGCGCTCTATTAAAAGGCGTACACGTTTACCTTTTTTCTTATTTATCATTTGCAAAACTTCTTGCAATTTGTAGTTATGAATACGTTTACCATTTACAGCTAGTACCACATCACCTTCTTTTAAGCCAGCCTCATCTGCGGGACTACCGGCTCTAATTGCAGAAACTACAATCTCTGGCACTAAGCTCAATTTGGTTCTGTTGAGAAGCGAAATTTGAACATTACCAAAACTATCGCCGTTTTTACTTTTTACAAAACCATTAGTATCAGCAAGTTTTTCAGCGATATAACGCATACCATCATGCTGTAGTTCTATACCCGAGTGGTTATACTGAAAAGGGTCATTAAAGTTGGAGTTTTTTCTGAGTGTTATTTGTTGTTTACGATAGTCAAAAATGATATTAAATCGTTTTAAAACCTCACCCCCAACACTACCATTACGATCACCAATATTTTGTATTAAACTATAACCTTCTTGATATGGAAAAGCGGTTTTAGCATCAAATATTAAAAAACTTCCTAGTTTAAAATCTTTAAGCTTAGTGCGCTTACCATAGATGTCACCGCTAAGACCTTTTCCTAGATAATCTTCATAATTTAATTCAGGAACAATAAGACCTCTTTCTAAGTTTTTAAATAACCATAATGCATCACTACTTCCGGTATCTACCAAAAGTTTTACGGGAATCTCATCAGCAGTTTCAGTTGAAATGGTACCTGCAACATAGGCCTTCTTTTCAAGAATTGACAAAGGCAGTGTTTCTGACTTTTTACTATTCTCATAAATATATTGGTTTGGATTATGAAGCTTTAGAAAGCGTTTACTATAATTCACCTCAACCACAAAACTTTTGAACACATCATAACCTATAATACCATGAACGGTAACCCCTAAAGAAGTAGAAAAATTCAACCCTTTATCTAACAGTACATAAATACTTTGATTTAAATTGGTTGCCGACCCAATTCTAAATCTATTGCCAACAGATTTTAAGGCTTTAACTGGTTCACCATCTCCTAAACCTCTTAAAGTAATTTCAGAAACATTATTAATTTGAAGTGAATCTTGGTCTGTTAAATTAAAAAGAATAGGACTACTAACCCCTGAATCTAATACAAATTTCAATTTTGCTCCATTAATCTCTACTGGAACTATTATTAAGTTATTCAATAATTCAAACCGAACTTTTTCTACAGGTATTGTTGGTAGTAAAACAAAATCTTGGGCAATTGTTTTCACAAATACCGTTAGACTTAAAACCAACAGATATGTAGATTTTCTAAACTTCATAATTACCCGTAAACAGCTGATATTGTTTAAGATACTAAATTTTCAAAAAACACCATTTAAATTTAACATTGCTAGATTTAAAATTTTGTATTGCTGAAGCACTTCACTTTTACGATTTTTGCAAAAACATATTGCAATGCCTAAAATATCTGTAAAAGGTAAAAACATGCCCTCTTCACCAATTCGAAAATTGGTTCCTTATGCTGAAGCAGCTAAAAAAAGAGGAATAGAGGTACTTCATTTAAATATTGGTCAGCCAGATATCAAAACTCCCAAAATTGCTATGGAGGCTGTAAAAAATGCAAATATTGAAGTTCTTGCCTATAGCCAAACTGATGGTTCTGAGGCCTACAGAACTAAAATAGCTACGTATTACAAAACAAGAGGAATACATGTTAATGCCACAGAAATTATAGTAACCACTGGGGGTTCAGAAGCCCTTTCAATTACCCTTGGAAGTATTCTTGATAATAATGATGAAATTATTATTCCGGAACCTTTTTATGCCAATTACAATGGCTTTGCAACAGCAAACGGTGTAACAGTAAAGCCGATAATTTCTAAGATTGAAAATAACTTTGCTTTGCCACCTATACCCGAATTTGAAAAGTTAGTAAATGAGAAAACTAAAGCAATTTTAATTTGTAATCCTGGCAATCCAACAGGTTACTTATATACTAAAGAAGAAATTGAACAACTAGCAGCACTAGTTAAAAAACACGACTTATTTTTAATTGCTGATGAAGTTTACCGAGAGTTTGCATACGACGGTAAAGAACACCACTCTATTCTTGAAATTGAAGGTTTAGAAGAAAATGCTATTGTAGTAGACTCTGTATCTAAAAGATATAGCATGTGTGGTGCAAGAATTGGCTGTATAGTTTCAAAGAACAAAGAAGTAATGCAAACTGCCATAAAATTTGCTCAAGCAAGACTATCTCCCCCTACACTAGCTCAAATTGCAAGTGAAGCTGCTCTAGATACTCCAAACAGTTATTTTGAAGAGGTGATAAGTGAATATGTAGCAAGGCGAAATTTTCTTGTGAGCGAATTACAAAAGATAGAAGGGGTTAAAGTTGCCAACCCAAGTGGTGCATTCTACTGTATTGCCGAGTTACCAATAACTGATGCAGACAAATTTGCACAATGGTTATTAGAAGACTTTAATGTTGACGGACAAACTGTAATGGTAGCGCCGGCAGCTGGTTTTTATGCCACTGAAGGTTTAGGTAAAAATCAAATACGTATTGCTTATGTGTTAGAAATAAGTAAACTTAAAATTGCAGTTGCTATTTTAGCTAAAGCACTCAAAGCATATACTCATTGAATATTCAACAAAACGTTTCTTTAAAAAGCTACAATACCTTTGGTATTGGGGTTAATGCTTCACACTTTTTAAAAGTTGAAACAGTATTACAACTCCAAAAGGCATTGCAACTTAGTGTTTATCCTGAAAAATTTGTATTGAGTGGAGGTAGCAATATGCTCCTTACCAAAGACATTTCTGCATTGGTACTGCAAATTGCTATAAAAGGTATTAGCATAGAAAAAGAAACCAATGAATTTGTGCACATCAAAGCAATGGCTGGTGAAAATTGGCACAACTTTGTGCTTTGGACACTTGAACAAGGATACGGAGGAATTGAAAACTTATCTCTAATTCCAGGTTGTGTAGGCACCTCTCCCATTCAAAATATTGGCGCTTATGGCGTAGAGTTAAAAGATGTATTTGTTGCTTGTGAAGCTATGCATAGAGAAACTTTAGAGCTAGTTGAGTTTTCTAAAGAAGAGTGCAATTTTGGTTATCGTGATTCTATTTTTAAAAATAAAGTCAAGAATAAATACATTATCACCTCAGTTACCTTTCAACTCACTAAAACAAATCATATTACCAGAACAGATTATGGTGCTATCGAAAACCAACTAATGAAGATGGGTATTCATAACCCAACAATAAATGATATTTCAGAAGCGGTTATTGCAATTAGACAAGAAAAGTTACCAGACCCCGCTATCATTGGAAACAGTGGTAGTTTTTTTAAGAATCCGGTAATCACCAAGAAAAAATTCGATGCTTTTATTAAGAAATTTCCAAAAGCTCCCTTCTATGAGGTTTCAGAAAATGAATTTAAAATTCCTGCAGGTTGGTTAATTGAACAAGCTGGATTCAAAGGAAAACGATTCGGAGACGCGGGAGTACATACTAAACAAGCTTTAGTTTTAGTTAATTATGCTAATGCAACAGGTAACGAAATATTAGATTTATCAGAAAAAATTAAAACCGAGGTAAAGGCAAGATTTAATATAAAGCTAGAAACAGAGGTGAATATAATAAGATAACCCCCGCCTTAAAGTGTAAGTACAGGGGTTATACCAAACCAAACTAACCAAATCTTAATATTGTGATGCGATTACTAGTATTAAATCGCAATTTTTATCTTAGCAACAATCTATATACGCGTAAAAAATGACTTTGGATTTTTCAAACCATTTTTTTTGTAGAACGCTAACCTAATATGAGCACACTTTTAGAAAAACATATAGTTGAATTACTTGCAGAACGAGATGAAAAAGCTATCTCGTTATTGTATGATAACTACGCAGATACGCTGTTCGGGGTAGCCTATAAAGTCGTTAAAGACCAAGAACTTGCACAAGATGTGGTTCAAGAAAGTTTTGTAAAAATTTGGAAAAAGTCTGACACCTATGATGCTTCAAAGGCCAAACTTTTTACTTGGTTATTTAGAATAACCAGAAACACTGCTATAGATAAGTTAAGAAGTATTAGCACAAAAACAGAAAAAGAAATCCAAATTGATTTTTCAGACGTATATGGTATAGGAGAGCGAACGATTACTCCTGAGCATATAGACATCAAGGAAAACCTTGATAAAATTGAAGAAAAGTACAGAGTGGTACTTGAGGCTCTCTTTTTTGAGGGTATGACACAGCAAGAAGCTAGTGATGAATTAAATATTCCGTTAGGAACTATTAAGTCAAGATTAAAAATAGGATTGCGCGAAATGCGCAAAATATATGGCAATACAGTAGCTATAGGGCTACTCTTAAACATGTTGTTATGAAAGAAAAAATACAATTATTCTTAGATAGTGATGTTCTAGAAAGATATCTTCTCGGAGATACCACTTTAGAAGAATCATTACAAGTTGAACGATACATTACCATGTATCCAGAGGTTAGAGAAACCTACAATGAACTTCAAGAGAATCTGGAGTCCTATGCTAAAATGCATGCCTTAAAAGCTCCAGAAAATTTAAAAGAGATTATTTTACATAAAATAAGGCAAGAAAAAAGAAGAGGAAACAAATTTTACAAATGGGCCATTGCGGCTAGTGTAGTAGCTATTTTTTCTTTAGCTATAACGTATTTCTTCTACAATCAAAACCAGAGTTTACAACAAGAAAATTCTTTAGTAAGCAACCAGATTAAAAATTTGGAGATGGATATGAAAGTACAATTAGAAGACCTGCGTAACCAATACATTGTTCTTAACAATCCTAATACACGTAGGTTCAATGTAAATGGTACAGATAGAGCTAAAGAGTTGAAAGCAGTTGCTTATGTAAATCCTGTAAAAAAGCTGTCATATATAAACGTTAGAAACCTACCACAATTACCAGAAGACCAATGTTATCAAATGTGGGCTGAGGTAAATGGCGAATTGGTAAATCTTGGTATTATAAAAGATTTTAAAAATCCAGAGCAAATGTTTGCTTTACCCTATGCAGACCAGGCAATTAGTTATATCACTATAGAGCCAGAAGGAGGCAACATTACACCATCTGTAGATAATATCGTAGCTAACATTAAGTATTAATTAAGTAATTAAATTTTCACTTTACGTATCTTTGCAAAAAGATTTTGTAACATGAAATTGGTACTCTTAACGGTTGGTATTTTAGCACTTGCTTTTGCCGGTATTGCTATAAAAATCTGGTCAAAAAAAGATGGAGAATTTGCAGGTACTTGTGCTAGCCAAAGTCCATTTTTAAATCAAGAGGGCGAAGCTTGTGGCTTCTGCGGAAAATTACCCGAAGAACAAGAATGCAGAAAAGACGCCGTAGCCTAACTACTTAAACCCCCACCTTGAAGGTTAGTTCTAAAAATTTAGAAGAAACTATTGAAAGCGCTAAAAGTGGAAATCAAATAGCGTTTAGTAATCTTCTTGACACCTATTGGAATGATATTTTCAGATTTCAAATTTCTCGCATGAAGCAAGAGGCAGATGCTGAGGATATTACCATACAAACCTTCTCAAAAGCGTTCGACAATATAAATAGTTATGACAGCCAGTACGATTTTAAAAACTGGTTATTAACTATCTCAAAAAATTTACATGTTGACCTCATAAGAAAACAACGAAAAAACATTCTAAATGAGCAACAAGGTGGCGAAGCTAACGCGGCAATTAAAGTGCTAGATGAAACACCTTCAATTGAAGATTCATTAATTACAGAACAAAATTTAGCGTCTTTATTAGCCGATATTAAAAAGCTAAAACCCACATACCAAAAGGTTATAAATCTCAGGTATTTTAATGAAATGAGCTACAACCAAATAGCCACAGAATTAGACGAACCTTTAAATAATGTAAAGGTAAAACTGTTACGTGCTAAAAAGTTGTTAGCAGAAATAATTAAAGCTAAAACAAATCGGTAAAGTTCCATTTTACCATTTTGTATATTTGAATAAAGAATTGTTATGGCGGTAGATGTTTTAGAAAAATCTGGACCGGTTACCAAAAAACCAAAATGGATTAGAGTTAAATTACCTACAGGTAAAAAATACACTCAATTACGTGGTTTAGTTGACAAATATGATTTACACACTATTTGCACCTCTGGTAGTTGTCCAAATATGGGAGAATGTTGGGGAGAAGGTACTGCAACGTTTATGATTTTAGGTAACATTTGTACACGTTCTTGTGGGTTTTGCGGTGTTAAAACTGGTAGACCAGAAAGTGTTGACTGGGCAGAACCAGAAAAAGTAGCACGTTCTATAAAAATTATGGGGATAAAACATGCCGTTTTAACCTCAGTTGACCGTGATGATTTAAAAGATATGGGTTCCATTATCTGGGCAGAAACCGTAAATGCGGTGAGAAGAATGAATCCGCAAACTACTTTAGAAACCTTAATACCTGATTTTCAAGGAATTGAAAGACATCTAGATAGAATTTTGGAAGTGGCTCCAGAGGTGATTTCTCATAACATGGAAACTGTAAAAAGACTTACTAGAGAAGTGAGAATTCAGGCCAAATATGAAAGAAGTTTAGGTGTTTTAGAATACCTAAAACATAACGGTGCCAATAGAACCAAGTCTGGTATCATGTTAGGTTTGGGTGAGACAGAAACAGAGGTTATAGAAACTCTAGAAGATTTGCGTACTGCTAAGGTAGATGTAGTTACCATTGGTCAATATTTACAGCCTTCAAAAAAGCATTTACCTGTTAAGCAATTTATAACCCCTGACCAATTTAAGAAGTACGAAGAAATTGGTTTAGAAATGGGCTTTAGACATGTAGAAAGTGGTGCTTTAGTTAGGTCTTCTTACAAAGCTCACAAACACATTAATTAATACATGTCTCAAGACACTATTAGAATTGGAATTAATGGGTTTGGACGCATTGGAAGAACCTTGTTTCGACTTTTAGCCAATCACCCTACCATTAAAATCGTTGCAATTAATGATTTAGCAGATGCTAAAACACTTTGCCATTTAGCTAAATATGATAGTATTCACGGTAGATTCAACCAAGAATTAAGGGTAGAAAATGGTAATCTCCTTTTTGATGACAGAATAATTTCAGTTCTAACTCATAATCATCCAGAAGCTATTGATTGGTCAGCACATCATGTTGATTATGTAATTGAGGCTACGGGTAAGTTTAAAACAAAAGCAGTACTTCAACATCATTTAACAAATGGTGCTAAAAAAGTTATTCTTTCAGCACCCCCCGTAGATGACAGCATAAAAATGATTGTTTTGGGTGTTAACCATCAATTACTCGCTAAAACAGATAACATTATTTCAGTAGCCTCTTGCACCACAAACAATGCTGCTCCCATGATTAAAGTAATCAACGAACTTTGCGGGGTAAAACAGGCATACATTACAACAGTACATTCATATACCACAGACCAAAGCCTACATGACGCTCCACATCGCGATTTGAGAAGAGCTCGGGCAGCTGGTCAATCTATAATTCCGACCACAACCGGAGCAGCTAAAGCTTTAACAAAAATATTTCCAGAATTATCTAATGTTATTGGCGGATGTGGTATTAGAGTTCCTGTACCAAATGGTTCTTTAACAGATATAACATTTAATGTTGCCCAAAAAACTTCAATAGCCGAAATAAATGCTAGATTTAAAGAAGTTTCTCAAGGCGAATTAAAAAATGTACTTTTATATTGCAACGAACCAATAGTATCAATAGACATAAACAATAGTACGCATTCTTGTACGTTTGATTCATTGATGACTTCTGTCATTGATAATATGGTTAAAATTATAGGATGGTATGATAATGAAACCGGTTACTGTTCTAGGATTATTGATTGTATTTTGCTTTTGGAATAAATAAACATGTGTGATTAAAATTCATACACATACTATTCTTTTGAAAAGAATTATAAGATACCTACCAATAGTACTCATCCCCTTTTTTGCATTGGGGCAAGATTCTATTGTTTCTAACAAAAGCGTTAGCTATCATCATAAAAGAGCAACTCTTTATATGCATAAGGATGATTTGGCAAATGCTACCCAAGAACTAAATACGGCATCTAAAATAGCTGAAGCTAATGAAGATTTAAAAGGTTTGTTAGATACGTATAACCGTTTTGCATTACTTCATTTAGAATTAGAAGATAAACCTACAGCATTATTCTATAGAGACCGAGCTGGTATTTTTTTAAAGGGAATTGAATACCCTTCTGGTGAAGCCCTTAATAAATATATAAATGCTAGGTTAATGTTAGAAGAGAATAAACCTTTTCAGGCATTAGAGTTGTTAGATGAAGCTTTAAAATTATCTAATGATAAAAATCTGCTTAACAATATTCAGCTCACTAGAGCTAACATTTATTTAAATCTAGATAGGTTTGAAGATGCAGAACAACAGTACAACGCCTTACTGGTAAATTCAGATGATTTAGAACAAAGTTATTTAGCAACAAAGGCAAATTTAGGTTTAGCTGAACTTAATTATGAACAAGACGAAATAGAAAAAAGCACTAACTACGCAGAAGCAGCTTTAAAAATTAGCACTAAACATAACTATCAAAGATTAATAAGTAAATCTAATGCCTTTTTACAAGCAACCTATGAGCAATTAGGTGAATATGATAAGGCATTAGAAAAGCTGAAAGGCTTAATGCAATTAAAAGATTCAGTTTTTACAATTGAAAAGCTGAGAGAACAAACCAGAACAGCTGACCAAATTACTATTGGACAATTAAGAAATATCAATTCTAAGCTTCAAAGTGAAAATGAAGAACTGTTACAATCAGAGAATCGTGCAGAAGTAACCGCAATTTTGTCACTTGCCTTCTTAACTATAATCTCTTTATTAGCGGTATCACTATTTAGAAATAATCAGATAAAACTTAAAACAAACGATTTACTTCAAACAAAAAATAGTGAATTAGAAAAAGCAAGAGATGACGCTATTGAAGCTATGCAGGCAAAATCTAATTTCTTGTCGACCGTAACACATGAGCTCAGGACACCATTATATGCCGTAACTGGTTTAACACATATACTTTTAGAAGAAAACCCATCTGACCACCAAAAAGAGCATTTAAAATCGCTTAAGTTTTCAGGTGATTACTTGTTAAATTTCATTAACGATATTCTTCAAATTAATAAGATAGATGCAGATAAACTAGAAACGCTTAGTGTTGAGTTCAAACTTAAAAAAGTACTTTCAGAAGTTATTGAATCTTTACAACAACGCGCCAATGAAAATGATACTCGAGTTGTTTTAGAGTTTGATAATAAGATTCCGAATAGCCTACTTGGTGACCCTATGAAGCTGTCTCAAATATTCATGAATTTAGTAGGCAATGCCTTAAAATTTACTAGTGATGGGCAAGTAACGGTTATTGCTAAACTACTAGAAAGAGGAGAAGACAAGGCAAAAATTCATTTTGCGGTTAAAGACAATGGCATTGGTATTTCAGAAGAGCAGCAAAAAAAGATATTCGATAGTTTTGAGCAGGGCTCCATTCAGATTAATAGAGAATACGGCGGCACTGGATTAGGGCTTACTATTGTAAAAAGTCTACTTGGCCTATTTAATAGTAAAATTAATTTAGAAAGTAAAGAAAACGAGGGTAGTAAGTTTTTCTTTGATATTGAATTTAAATGTGAAGAACCGGCAATTGCAGATATTCCATTTGAATTAGACCCAGAAGAGTTTGATTTTGAGGGCAACCATATTCTTATAGTTGAAGACAACAAAATCAACCAAGTCATCACTAAAAAGATGTTGACTAAAAAAGAAATGACAGCCGACATTGCTAATAACGGCCAAGAAGCAGTGGATATGGCCAAACAAAATAGATACGATTGTATTCTGATGGATATTCACATGCCCATTATGGGTGGTGTTGAGGCCATGACAGAAATTAGAAAATTCAACAGTACTATTCCAATAATTGCTTTAACAGCAGTATCAATGGAAGATAGCGTA
Organism: Croceivirga lutea; assembly: GCF_014235875.1. GTDB lineage: Bacteria > Bacteroidota > Bacteroidia > Flavobacteriales > Flavobacteriaceae > Croceivirga > Croceivirga lutea. The sequence goes on from NZ_JACJUK010000009.1 coordinate 97,510, forward strand.
GAAGAATTTTTAAGTGTTGGCGCTAATGATGTGGTAACCAAACCGTTTAAGCCTGAAGTTTTTTACCATACTATTGGAGAAAACATTCTAAAAACTAGAATGCAGAGTCAGTCTTAAAAGTATCTAATAACAAGGAAACTAAGTTTGGTTCCTGGTTTATAAAGTGATGCTCAACACCCAAGTAATACGCATTTGGCAATTTAGAATCTAATCGAACAAAATCTTTTTCAGTAGTTATTACTACATCAAAATTCGCCAATTTATTGAGCTCAGCCATTGTAAAAAAATGATGGTCGGCATATTTAAAATGCCTAAAATGCAAATCGTTGTTGTGTAAAAATTCTACCAGTGGTTTTGGGTTAGCAATACCGGTTAACAAAGCCAACTTTTTATCTTTAATTGCTGAGAACGTTAAGTCAGTTTCTACACCTTTAAGCACCTCGGCATACTTTAGGGTACTAAACACTACTTTTTGTGATGCTTTTGGCTTAATTTTTTCGATGTATTGAGTTTGTTGAGTTTGAGATAAGTCTGCAGGACATTTGGTTACTACAATAACATTTGCTCGTTTCTTTTGATTTTTATCATCACGTAGATTTCCCATTGGGAGGTAAAAATCTGAGAAAAAAGGTTGTTCAAATGTTGTTAAAAGAATAGAATAATGGGGATTAACTTTACGGTGTTGAAAAGCGTCATCCAATAAAATAAAATTAGCAGTTGTTTTTTTCTGAATTTCAGAAATACCGTTACTTCTATCCGCATCAACAGCTACAATTAGCTCTTTATGTTTTTTGAATAATTGAAAAGGCTCATCGCCTAAATCTAAAACCGATGTTTTTTCACCAGCTAGAATAAACCCTGAAGATTTTCGCTTGTATCCCCGACTTAAAACTGCAATGGTAAAATGTGCTTTTAAATGCGTAATTAGAAAGTCGGTCATAGGGGTTTTACCAGTACCGCCGACACTCAAATTACCAATACAGATAGTTGGTGTTGAAAACGTATTCGACTTCAAAAAGTTGATATCGTACAAGTAATTTCTAATCTTAACTATACCACCATAAAGAAGTGCGAAAGGAAAAGTAAGTAGTCTTAACCATTGCATTGAGCGAAATTATAATATTTTAGCTACTAGCAACAACGAAAACTAAAAATGAAGATTAAAGACGTTTGTAAGCTTCTCGAAGAATTAGCTCCTTTACACTATGCAGAAGATTTTGATAATGTTGGCTTATTGGTTGGTGATAAAGAGGCTATGCTCACCGGTATTTTGGTAACTCTTGATACTTTAGAAAATGTTGTAGACGAAGCAATTGCAAAAAATTACAACCTCATTGTTAGCTTCCATCCTATTATTTTTAAAGGCTTAAAAAAGCTTAACGGTAGCAATTATGTAGAACGAGTTGTATTAAAAGCTATTAAAAATGATATTGCCATTTTTAGCATACATACGGCCTTAGATAATGCTAAATTAGGTGTGAATCAAAAAATTTGTGATGTGCTTGGGTTACAAAATACTCAAGTTCTTATTCCTAAACATGGTACCATTAAAAAATTGGTAACCTATGTGCCTATTAGTCAAAGTGAGCAATTAAAAAAAGTTTTGTTTGATGCTGGTGCGGGTAACATTGGTAATTATAGCAATTGTAGTTTTAGCAATAAGGGAACAGGTAGCTTTATGGCTGAAGAAAATGCAAATCCTACAATTGGAGAAATTGGAAAAACGCATTTTGAAGAAGAAGAACAACTACACTTTACATTTGAATCGGGTTTAGAAAGTAGAATTTTATCAGCACTAAAAAATAATCACCCGTACGAAGAGGTTGCTTATGAAATTACCACTTTAGAAAATAACCATCAACATATTGGAATGGGTATGCTAGGTGAATTAGAAAACAACAAAAGCGCAGCTGACTTTTTAAGCATGGTTAAAGAACGTTTTTGTATACCTACCATTAAACATTCTAGATTTTTAGATAAACCCATACAAAAAGTGGCAGTATTAGGAGGAAGCGGAGCATTTGCTATTGGAGCGGCAAAAGCTTTAGGTGCAGATATTTTTTTAACAGCAGATTTAAAATATCACAATTTTTTTGAAGCAGAAAACGAACTAATACTAGCAGATATTGGACACTTTGAGAGTGAACAGTTTACAAAAAACCTTTTAGTTGATTTCCTTAGCAAAAAAATTCATAATTTTGCAGTCGCTTTATCGGAAAGCAATACAAATCCCGTCAACTATTTTTAAGTAAAATATGGCTAAAAAAACTGAAACAACTGTAGAAGAAAAATTAAGGGCGTTATATGACCTACAACTTATTGATTCTAGAGTTGATGAAATACGAAACGTTCGTGGAGAGCTTCCTCTAGAAGTAGAGGATTTAGAAGATGAGGTTTTAGGTCTCAAAACCAGAGTTGATAAGCTTAAAACAGACATTGAAACTGTAAACTACGAGATTACGGCAAAAAAGAACATGATTGAAGAGTGTAAAGCTTTAATCAAAAAGTATACAGAACAACAAAAGAACGTTCGTAACAGCCGTGAATTTAACTCGTTAACCAAGGAAATTGAGTTTCAACAATTAGAAATTCAGTTAGCTGAGAAGAATATTAAAGAATTTAAGGCGCAAATAGACCAGAAAAAAGAAGTTATTTCTGGCACCAAAGAACGTTTATCTGAACGTGAGGCACATTTAAAACACAAAAAAGGTGAATTAGATGCCATTTTAGCCGAAACTGAAAAAGAAGAAAAAGCGTTACTTAAAAAGTCTGAAGAATTTGAAGATAAAATTGAAGAGCGTTTAGTAAAGGCTTACAAAAGAATTAGAACCAATGTAAAAAATGGTTTAGCTATTGTACCCATAGAAAGAGGTGCTTCTGGTGGTTCTTTCTTTACCATACCACCTCAGGTTCAAGTGGAAATTGCTTCCCGTAAAAAAATTATTACTGATGAACACAGTGGCCGTATTTTAGTTGACCCGGTGTTAGCCGAAGAGGAGATGGAGAAAATGAGCAAATTGTTCAAAAAATTATAAAACCAAGCCACCTTTACGGTGGCTTTTTTATTTTATGCAAGTAAAGTTAATCTCTTCGGTTTTTCTAATTGTTCTATTTGCTAGTACAGCTAAAGCACAATCTTTAACAGACTACAAGTGGAAAAAAAGAGTATTAGTTTTAGTTGGCCATAAAGACAATGCAAAACTAATTCAGCAACAAAAAGCTTTTCTCAACTTTCCAAAGGAATTGGAAGATAGAAACCTAGTTTTGGTTCATAAATTAAATGATGATGCAGAGTTAAAAAAAATTCTTACCCTGGATAACAACTTTCAAGGCGTTCTTCTAATTGGTAAAGATGGTGGCATTAAGTTTTCAGAGCCATTTGTTGTTACTCCAAAAAAGATATTTGATTTAATTGATAGTATGCCCATGCGAAGAACAGAAATGAGAAATCACTAATTGCTTAAAAGGCTTAGTATTTTTTCTTCTACCTCAATTGCATTCCATTTCTCTTCAATATTAGGTAATTGCATCACCTCTTTCATTATTTCTTCTTGCTTATCTCCTATTTGTAAAGCTTCAGCGTAAGGTCTTTCAGAAAAAGTTACTCTGCTATACACTGGTACCCACTTATCTGGATGTTTGTTTGCAAAATGTTTTTCAATCTTTTTTTGAAGCAAAAATGTTGGTTCTGCCGTTTTACTACTCATTTCAATAAAATTTCGGTAGCTTAATTCTGCAATGGCATCAGCGTTTGGCTTTCTACTTTTTTGGTAGTCAGAAAAAATAGCATCCCAATCATCTCCGTGTTTTTCAATAAACTGATTTAACACATAAATATCTTCAAAACCCGCATTCATACCTTGACCATAAAATGGTACTACTGCATGAGCCGAATCACCTACTAAAGCAACCTTATTCCAATACGTCCAAGGGTAACACTTCATAGTAACCATGGCACTGGTTGGGTTTTTAAAAAAGTCTTCGGTTAAATTTTCAATTTGTTTTCTAACGTTAGGAAAGTATTGCTTAAAAAATGCTTTGGCTTCTTTTTTGGTAGTAATATTTTCAAATGACACTTCACCTTCAAAAGGTAAGAAAAGTGTACATGTAAAGCTTCCGTCTAAATTGGGTAAAGCAATCAACATAAATTTACCCCGTGGCCAAATATGAAAAGAATTGTTATCTAAGGCATGCGTACCATCTTCATTTGGTGGTATAGTTAATTCTTTATACCCTACATCTATAAAATCTTGAGAATAATCAAATCTACTTCGACGCTGCATTTTGTGTCTAACCCTTGAAAAAGCACCATCACAACCAAAAATCATGTCAAACTGATATTCTTTCCAATCTCCCTTTTCTGTTTCACCGGTATATAATGATGCTGTAGGTAGATTAACATCCCAAACCTTTTCATTAAATCTAAACTCAACACCTTCTGCTTCTGATAAATCTATCATTCTACGATTTAAGATACCTCTACCAATACTCCAAATAGCTTCGTTTTCTTTACCATACTTCTGAAAATACACAGGTTTATCATTTACATGCATGGCACGTTGATACATGGGTATGGCAATTTTTCTCACCTCATCTTCAAGGCCAACAGCTCGTAAAGCTTTCCAACCTCTATTGCTCATAGCTAGGTTAATACTTCTTCCAGAAAATTCAACGGTTCGTATATCGGGCCTTCTGTCAAAAACGGTAACGAGATGTCCTTTTCGTTTTAAATAAATACCCAATAACGAGCCTACAAGTCCAGACCCAACTATCGCAATATTTTTAGGTGTTTGCGCCATAATAAATAAGAAAACTTCAAAAATACGTAAAAAGCAAATTTTGGCTTTTGTTTAACCTCAATCTACACCTTTAAAATCAATTATTGTTTAAGTTTATATAAATTTTATTAAACAATATGGCGCATTCAAAACTGCACCTTCCTGAAAAAACATGCCCAGTTTGTAAACGACCTTTTACCTGGCGTAAAAAATGGGAAAGAAATTGGGAAACGGTGAAATATTGTAGTGAACGCTGTAGAAAAGCAAAATAAGAGATGACAAGTTTAGTCTGGTTTACAACTAATTTACGGGTAAAAGACAATTTGGTACTGTCAGAAGCTTGCAAACAAGAGCGTGTTATAGCATTGTACTGTTTTGACCCCAGACAATTTAAAGAAGGGGATTTTGGATTTTACAAAACAGGAAAGTTCAGAGCTAACTTCTTAATAGAAACCATAACAGATTTAAAAAAACAACTTGCTGAGCTCAATATTTCGCTCTTAGTATACATTGATAAACCCGAGAATTGTATTCCAAAGGTGGTAAAAGAATACGGCGTAAACGCGGTTTATTATCAAAACGAATGGACAAGAGATGAGGTAACCACTATAACTAACACCAAAAACCATCTAGAAAAAGAGGTGGAAATGCACGGGTATTACGACCAGTTTTTATTTCACCCAGATAGCATTCCTTATTCATCTTACAACAACATACCAGATGTTTTTACCACCTTTAGAAAGAAATGCGAAAAATATGTAAAGGTTTCTTTACCATATACAACTCCAGAAGCTAAATCGCCATCAAATACAATTGAAAACCACACAACAATACCTTCTTTGCAGGATTTAGGACACCCAAATTTTGAAGTTGATAGTAGAACTGCTTTTCCGTTTAAAGGGGGAGAAACAGCAGCTTTAGAACGACTACAAAACTATTTTTGGGAATCTAAAAAATTACAAGTTTATAAGAAAACTAGAAACGGTCTAGTAGGTACAGATTATAGCTCCAAATTCTCGCCTTGGTTAGCCAATGGCAGTATTTCTGCACGAACTATTTATTATGAAGTAAAAGCTTTTGAGAAAGACATTGTAAAAAACCAAGACACCTATTGGTTAGTTTTTGAACTAGTATGGAGAGACTATTTTAAATATATAAGTCTTAAATACGGAGACCAGATATTTTATTTAGATGGAATTCTAAAGACCAATTATGATTGGAATTTTGACCAACAAAAACTACAAAATTGGATAAACGGAGAAACACCAGAACCATTTGTAAACGCTAACATGATTGAATTAAAAAACACCGGTTTTATGAGTAACCGTGGGCGGCAAAATGTGGCAAGCTATTGGGCAAAACATTTAGAGCAAGATTGGCGTTACGGGGCTGCTTACTTTGAGAGTATGCTTTTAGATTATGATGTGCACAGCAATTGGTGCAATTGGATGTATAACAGCGGTGTAGGTAATGACCCAAGAAATAGAACATTTAATATTAAAAGTCAGGCAGAGCGCTATGATGCTAACAAAAAATTTCAAAATCTCTGGTTACAACAAACCCTTTTTTCATGAAAACAGTTAGATTAATACTTGGCGACCAATTAAACTTAAAACATTCTTGGTTTTCCTCAACTAATGAAAATGTGGTGTATTTAATGGCCGAGATGCAACAAGAAACCTCATACGTAAAACATCACATACAAAAGGTGGTAGCTTTCTTTGTTGCAATGCGCAACTTTGCGGCCGAATTAGAAGAAAAAGGGCATACTGTAGCTTACTTTAAAATTAATGATGAGGCCAATCCGCAAGAATTATCAAAGCTGATAAAACAGGTTTTAACTAAAGAAAACGCAACTAGTTTTGAATATCAGTTACCAGATGAATATCGCTTAGATAAACAATTAAAAGAAATTACAGAAGAACTCACTATTGAAACCAAAAGTGTTGATACTGAGCATTTTTACACCTCTCGTTACGAATTAAGAGACTTTTTTGAAGGTAAGAAGCAACTAATAATGGAAAGCTTTTACCGTATGATGCGGAAAAAACACAATGTGTTAATGTCAAATAAAAATCCTGAAGGAGGAAAATGGAACTTTGACCATAGCAATAGAAAAAAATGGTCTGGAGAACCAGAAATACCACACGAACGAGGATTTAGAAAAGATGTCTCAGAACTGGTAGCCACACTTAAAAAGCTAAAAATTGAAACCTTTGGAGAAATAGAAGAAACCAACTTTAATTGGCCAACGTCTAGAGCAGATGCATTATCAGTTTTAAATCATTTTTGTAAAAGTTTACTAATACATTTTGGTGACTACCAAGATGCCCTGCATACTAACGAAAAATACCTGTTTCACTCAAGATTATCTTTCGCTATGAATAGTAAAATGCTTTCACCTAAAGAGGTGATTGACAAGGTTGTTGACTACTATTACGAGCACAAAAACGAGATTGATATTTCACAGGTTGAAGGTTTTATACGGCAAATCTTAGGGTGGCGAGAATATATGAGAGGTATTTATTGGAAAGAAATGCCTAAGTATAAGACCTTAAACAAACTAGACAACCACAATAAACTACCCAATTTTTATTGGACGGGTAAAACAAAAATGAATTGTTTAAAACACGCAATTGGTCAAAGTTTAGAGGATGCTTATGCACACCATATTCAGCGTTTAATGGTTGTTGGTAATTTTTCGCTCTTAGCACAATTGAACCCAGATGAAGTAGATAACTGGTATTTAGGGGTTTATATTGATGCCATTGAGTGGGTTGAAATCACCAATACTCGTGGTATGAGTCAATTTGCTGATGGTGGTATTGTAGCTACTAAACCGTATGTAAGTAGTGCCAACTACATAAATAAAATGGGTAATTACTGTAAGGAATGTGAATATAGTCATACTAAGAAAATTGGTAATAATGCCTGTCCGTTCAATTCGCTTTATTGGAATTTTTTGGACGATAAAAAAGATTATTTTAAAGGGAATCAACGTATGGCTATGATGCTCAATCTTTTAGAGAAAAAAGATGCAGATGAATTAGCAGAACTAAAAGAAAGAGCTCAGAAAATAATTCAAAACCCTGACGATTTTTAATTTTCTTAACATCAATTGCCATAGCTAGCATCGTATATAAGGTAGCGTAAACAATTCCGCGAAAGCGTCTATATACAAAAAGTCCTTCACAGCAAACTGCGAAGGACTTTTCTTTTTTTACAAATTGTTAGGTCGAGTGCGGTCAACACCAAATTAGATTGACTACTGTTATTTTACTCGCCTTGGTTTAAAGTGACAAAACTAATTATTCTAGAATTCCGTCAACAATACCATATTCTAAAGATTCTTCGGCATTCATCCAATAATCTCTATCAAAATCTCGCATTACTTTTTCAAAATCTTGATCGCAATTTTCAGCTAAAATTCGAGCCCCTATTTCTTTTGTCTTAACAATTTCTCTTGCTTGAATTTCAATATTAGAAGCCTGCCCTTGCGCACCACCACTGGGCTGGTGAATCATTACTCTGGCGTGAGGCTGAATAAAACGTCTACCCTTCTCTCCAACAGATAAAAGTATAGAACCCATAGATGCCGCAAGTCCTGAACAAACTGTTGAAACTGGACTTTTAATTTGTTTGATTGTATCGTAAATAGCAAAACCAGAAGTTACGTAACCTCCAGGGCTATTAATAATTAATTGTATTTCATTAGTGTTTTGAAGGTCTAAGTAAAGTAGTCTATCTACAACATGTTTTGCAGAATCATCATTTACCATTCCCCATAAAAATACTTTGCGCTCTTCAAGTAATTTTTCTTGAATTTGGTCTTGAACCTTACCTTTTTTTGTACTCATAGAATTAAGGTGATTAAGCTACAAAAGTACTCAAATAATAGAACAAATTAAAAGTAGCTAAGTACTTGATATCACTAGGAATACCACCTCTCTAAAAATTTCAAAAAACAAAAAATACCAGTAAAACAACAGGAACGGTCTATTTCACAACATTTTGTAAACATTACCCTTAAAAGGTATGTTAATTAGCGAAGAATTATGTTAAAAAAGGTGTTTGCTATTAAGGTGAGCACCAAAACATATGTTCAAACTAAGTAAACAATAACCAAACTTTAAAAAGGGATGCATAAAAAACCAAGTCGAAAATTAGAATTGAAAAATTCCTCAATTACTCCCCAATTGATTTTTAGAACATTGGTTTTTCCCCTAAATAAAATTCGTATGAAAGTTGCTACGTTCAACACGCTAAAAGCTTATAGTTTTATACTTCTCTTATTTTTTAGTTGTTTTAAAACATTAGGTAATTCCCATTTCTCAAAAACGGTAATAGGTAATGAGCACGACCCTACTATTGTTGAGAAACTGGTAAAACCTACAACAGATAAAAATACATTTGTAGGTGATGTTCAATTTAGTTCGCCCAATTATACTATTGACGAAGATGGAGGTAGTTTAACTGTAGAGGTAACCTATGTAGGTCCTGACCAAGCCGCATTTACTATTGATTATGCAACCTTAGATAATACGGCAATAGCAGGTACAGACTATACAGCAACCTCTGGTACACTTTCGTTTTCTGGTACAGCAGAAACCCTTTCTTTTAGTGTTCCAATTTTAGACAATACCTTTTTAAATGCAGAGAAAGAATTTCAAATAGACCTTAGTAATATTTCAGAACCAACTATTACTGTTAGCCAGTCTACTACAGTAGCAATTATAAATGATAACGAGCTAACACCAACTACAGGTTTATCAGTTTCTGACTTTTCAGTTGATGAGAGTACAGCAACAGCATTATTTACTATAAGTTACAGCGGTGCAACTGTAGAAGATGCTTTTACAGTTGATTATGTTATTGCAGATGGTACAGCGACTTCTGGTACAGATTATACAGCTACACTAACAGGTCAACTTTCTTTTTTGGCAAATACAATAGATGGCGATTTTCAAACTGTTTCAGTAAACCTAATAGATGACTTGGATATTGAGGGAGATGAAACACTCACCTTAACCATTTCTAATACCAATCCAAATTATATTCCTATAGTAACTGCAATAGGAACGGGAACAATTTCAGATAACGACAGCAATGCTGGAACAGGGATCGCTGTTGATAATATCACGGTTAATGAAGCTGATGGCACTTTTGATTTTTCTATTTATTATACAGGTAATGATGTTCAAGATGCCTTTACGGTAGATTATGTAATTACTGATGGCTCTGCAACTTCGGGTACAGATTATACCGCTACCCTATCTGGGCAAATTACGTTCCCAGCGGGTACTGCTGATACAGATACGCAAACAGTCACTATTACACTAATAGATGATACTGATATTGAAAGTGATGAAATCTTAACCATAGATTTATCCAACATTTCACATTCGGCGCTCAATATTTTAGATGCCAATGCAATCGCCACCATTACGGATAATGACCCCACAGTAACCGATGAAATTAGTGTTGCTGATTTTTCTATAGACGAAGCTGCTGGTACAGCTTCTTTTGTGGTTACCTACACAGGTACTAATGGGCAAGCTGCTTTTACTTTAGATTACACCATTACAGATGGTTCTGCCATTTCTGGCTCTGATTACTCAGCTACCTTAACTGGTCAAGTAAGTTTCCCTACCGGAACTAACAGCGGTGACCAACAAGCTGTTGTAGTTACTTTAACTGACGATGCCCTTATCGAAGGTGATGAAGATTTAACATTTACACTAGCTAATAGTTCAAACCCAGCAATTACCATAGTAGATGCAAGTGCTACAGGTACCATTACTGATAATGATACTACCCCTGGTACGGGAGTTTCCGTGGCTGATTTCTCAGTTGATGAAGCAGCAGGTACTGTTGACTTTGTAGTTACCTACACTGGTAATGATGTTCAAGATGCCTTTACCGTTGATTATCTTATTTCTGATATTTCTACAACTTCGGGTACAGATTATACCGCTACCCTATCTGGGCAAATTACGTTCCCAGCGGGTACTGCTGATACAGATACGCAAACAGTCACTATTACACTAATAGATGATACTGATATTGAAAGTGATGAAATCTTAACCATAGATTTATCCAACATTTCACATTCGGCGCTCAATATTTTAGATGCCAATGCAATCGCCACCATTACGGATAATGACCCCACAGTAACCGATGAAATTAGTGTTGCTGATTTTTCTATAGACGAAGCTGCTGGTACAGCTTCTTTTGTGGTTACCTACACAGGTACTAACGGGCAAGCTGCTTTTACCTTAGATTATACCATTACTGATGGTTCTGCCATTTCTGGCTCTGATTACTCAGCTACCTTAACTGGTCAAGTAAGTTTCCCTACCGGAACTAACAGCGGTGACCAGCAAGCTGTTGTAGTTACTTTAACTGACGATGCCCTAATTGAAGGTGATGAAGATTTAACACTTACACTAGCTAATAGTTCAAACCCAGCAATTACCATAGTAGATGCAAATGCTACGGGTACCATTACTGATAATGATACTACCCCTGGCACGGGAGTTTCCGTGGCTGATTTTTCAGTTGATGAAGCAGCAGGTACTGTTGACTTTGTAGTTACCTACACTGGTAACGATGTGCAAGATGCCTTTACCGTTGATTATCTTATTTCTGATATTTCTACAACTTCGGGTACAGATTATACCGCTACCCTATCTGGGCAAATTACATTCCCAGCAGGTACTGCTGATACAGATACACAAACTGTAACTATTACTATAACAGATGATACCGATGTAGAAGGTGACGAATCTTTAGACTTTACACTTTCTAATATTTCCAATACATTACTAAACATTCTTGATGCTTCGGCTACGGGTACTATTACAGATAATGACCCTGCTATTGCTGATGAAATTAGTGTTGCTGATTTTTCTATAGACGAAGCTGCTGGTACAGCTTCTTTTGTGGTTACCTACACAGGTACTAACGGGCAAGCTGCTTTTACCTTAGATTATACCATTACCGATGGTTCTGCCATTTCTGGCTCTGATTACTCAGCTACCTTAACTGGTCAAGTGAGTTTCCCTACCGGAACTAACAGCGGTGACCAACAAGCTGTTGTAGTTACTTTAACTGACGATGCCCTTATCGAAGGTGATGAAGATTTAACACTTACACTAGCTAATAGTTCAAACCCAGCAATTACCATAGTAGATGCAAATGCTACGGGTACCATTACTGATAATGATACTACCCCTGGCACGGGAGTTTCCGTGGCTGATTTTTCAGTTGATGAAGCAGCAGGTACTGTTGACTTTGTAGTTACCTACACTGGTAACGATGTGCAAGATGCCTTTACCGTTGATTATCTTATTTCTGATATTTCTACAACTTCGGGTACAGATTATACCGCTACCCTATCTGGGCAAATTACATTCCCAGCAGGTACTGCTGATACAGATACACAAACTGTAACTATTACTATAACAGATGATGCAGATGTAGAAGGTGACGAATCTTTAGACTTTACACTTTCTAATATTTCCAATACATTACTAAACATTATTGATGCTTCGGCTACGGGTACTATTACAGATAATGACCCTGCTATTGCTGATGAAATTAGTGTTGCTGATTTTTCTATAGACGAAGCTGCTGGTACAGCTTCTTTTGTGGTTACCTATACTGGTACTAACGGGCAAGCTGCTTTTACTTTAGATTATACCATTACTGACGGTTCTGCCATTTCTGGCTCTGATTACTCAGCTACCTTAACTGGTCAAGTAAGTTTCCCTACCGGAACTAACAGCGGTGACCAGCAAGCTGTTGTAGTTACTTTAACTGACGATGCCCTTATCGAAGGTGATGAAGATTTAACACTTACACTAGCTAATAGTTCTAACCCAGCAATTACCATAGTAGATGCAAGTGCTACAGGTACCATTACTGATAATGATACTACCCCTGGCACGGGAGTTTCCGTGGCTGATTTCTCAGTTGATGAAGCAGCAGGTACTGTTGACTTTGTAGTTACCTACACTGGTAATGATGTTCAAGATGCCTTTACCGTTGATTATCTTATTTCTGATATTTCTACAACTTCGGGTACAGATTATACCGCTACCCTATCTGGGCAAATTACCTTCCCAGCAGGTACTGCTGATACAGATACACAAACTGTAACTATTACTATAACAGATGATACCGATGTAGAAGGTGACGAATCTTTAGACTTTACACTTTCTAATATTTCCAATACATTACTAAACATTATTGATGCTTCGGCTACAGGTACTATTACAGATAATGATGTGGCTACGAGCGGTAGCGTTTCAGTTGCAGATTTTAGCGTTAATGAAAATTCAGGAACAGTTGATTTCGTAGTAACCTATACTGGAATCACCGTTGCAACCCCATTTACATTTGATTATGTTATAGCAGATGGTACTGCTAATTCTGGTTCAGATTACGCCGTAACCTTAACAGGTCAAATATCATTTCCAGCAGGCACTAATGATGGTGACCAACAAGTTGTTACCGTTACTTTAGTAGATGATGCTGTCGTGGAAACTGATGAAACTTTTGACATCACCATTTCTAATAGTTCAACAGCTTTAGTAACCATTGCTGACGGTACGGGTACAGGAACCATTTTAAATGACGACGTAAGCGGTACTGTTGAATTTTTCAACACCAATGTTACATTTACCGAAGGTACAGACCCTGATGCTATAGTAACCATAAGTTATAATGGAACTATTGGTCCAGGACAATTTGTAGATTTTGACATTAATTCTGTTGAAGGAACAGCCACAGAAGGTATTGATTATGGTGGAGGTTCGCTTTCGCATCGTTTTGATGATTCTAATTTTGGCACACCTATCAGCATTATTATCCCCTTAGCAGATGACACTACAATTGAAAGTGATGAAGATTTTCAAATTGAATTATCAAACTTAACAACAAACATTCCAGGAGGGGTTGCATTTGCAAACGGTCAACCTACTTATAGTGCAACTGTTACTATAAACGACAATGATTCTAGTACAGTTGAAATAATTAATGGGCCCGTAATTGTAACTGAAGGTACCGACACTTTTGCTAGATTCACCGTAGTTTACAATGGAACTCTAACTGGATTGAATTTTGTAAGATTTGATTGGTCCACACTTGACGGCACTGCAGAAGATGGCACCGATTATGTTGGAGACTCTGGGTTTCTATTATATGGTGCAATCGGAGGTTATACAAGAACTATTGATATTGATATTACTGATGATGCGGTAATTGAATCTGCTGAAGAGTTTCAATTAATATTAACCAATTTAACCTCAAGTGTTGGTGCTCAATTTGATAATGGCCAACCTTCTTACCCTGCAACCGCAACGCTAAATGATAATGATAGCGGTCCTTCAAACGGAGTATCAGTTGCTGATTTTACGGTAGATGAAGATGCAGGCACTGCTAATTTTGTTGTTACTTATAATGGTAATGAAGTACAAGATGCATTTACTGTTGATTATACTATAACAGATGTCAGCACAGTTTCTGGTACTGATTACACAGCTACATTAACTGGACAAGTTGCTTTCCCAGCGGGTACTGAAGATGGTGACGAACAAAATATTGTGGTTACCATTACAGATGATACCTTTTTAGAAGAAGTTGAAACCTTAGAAGTTACCTTATCTAATTTATCAACTACGCTAATAAATATTTTAGATGCTGATGCCACAGGTACAATTAATGATAATGACTCAACCCCGACCACTGGCTTATCAGTATTAGATTTTACGGTAAATGAAAATGCGGTATCAACCGTATTTAATGTGGTTTATAATGGAGCTACCACGCAAAACAGCTTCACTGTTGACTATGTAATTACTGATGGTTCTGCCAATATAGGTTCAGACTATAATACTGTAGCTAGTGGAACTTTATCATTTCCTGCAAGTACTGATGATGGCGATGCTCAGAGTATTAGTGTTTCTATGATTGATGACACCTTAATTGAAGGTAATGAAGATTTAACTTTTACGCTTTCCAATATTTCCACCAGTATTATAAATCTTGTTGATGCTGATGGCTTAGGTACTATCATTGATAATGAAATTGCGAATGCTTCAACTGGAGTTTCTATTGCTGATTTCACTGTAGATGAGGCTATAGGTACTGTTGATTTTGTGGTTTCTTACAACGGAGCTACGGTGCAAGATGCCTTTACCGTTGACTATGCTATTACTGACGGTACAGCAAATTCAGGTAGCGATTATAATGCTACATTAACTGGCCAATTGGCTTTTCCTGCAGGAACTACTTCTGGTGACCAACAAACCGTTACCGTAACTATTATCGATGATACCGCCATTGAAGGAGACCAAGATTTAAATGGTACGCTTTCTAATTTATCTACAACCTTAATCAATATTGTTGATGCCAATGGTGTAGGTACTATTACTGATAATGATGTGGCTACGCCAACTACAGGTTTAACTGCCGCTGATTTTAGCGTAGATGAAAGCATTGGAACAACAAACTTTGTAGTTACCTATAATGGCGCTACTATTGAACAAGCCTTTACGGTTGATTATACGATTACTGATGGTTCTGCCAATTCAGGTACTGATTACACAGCTACATTAACTGGGCAATTAACTTTCCCTGCCGGTACTGCTGATGGTGACCAACAAAATATTGCGGTTACAATTTCAGAAGATACCGTTATCGAAGGGGATGAAACTATTGATTTTGTATTATCCGGATTGTCTACAACATTAATTAATCTTGTAGATGCCAATGCAACAGGTACTATTCAAGATAATGATGTCGCAACACCTACAACTGGGGTTTCGGCAGCAGACTTTACGGTAGATGAAGATGCAGGCACGGTAAACTTTGTGGTTACCTATAACGGAGCTACAATTCAAGATGGGTTTACGGTTGACTATGCAATCACTGATGTTACCACAACCTCAGGAAGTGATTATACCGCTACCCTTACAGGGCAGCTTAGCTTCCCGGCAGGTACTACTGATGGTGACCAACAAAATGTGAGTTTGGCAATTATTGATGATAACTTATTAGAAGAAAATGAAACTGTAGACTTTACGCTTTCAAATCTGTCTACAACCCTAATCAATATAGTGGATGCTGACGCATCAGGAACAATAAATGACAACGATTCGTCACCAACGACTGGACTATCAGTATTAGATTTTACGGTAAATGAAAATGCATTAAATACTAACTTCACTGTAGTGTATAGTGGAGCAACAACACAGAATAGTTTTACCGTAGACTATGTAATTACCGATGGTTCTGCTAGTATAGGTTCAGACTATAATACTGTAGCTAGTGGAACTTTAACTTTCGCAGCAAACACAACTAATGGGAACTCTAGAAATGTTGCAGTTTCATTATTAGATGACACTCTTTTAGAAGGAAACGAAGATTTAACTATAACCCTTTCAAACGTTTCAACAGCAAACATAAATTTAGTTGATGCTGATGGCTTAGGTACTATCATTGATAATGAAATTGCAAATGCTTCAACTGGTGTCTCTATTGCTGATTTCACTGTAGATGAAGCTATAGGTACTGTTGATTTTGTGGTTTCTTACAACGGAGCTACGGTGCAAGATGCCTTTACCGTTGACTATGCTATTACTGACGGTACAGCAAATTCAGGTAGCGATTATAATGCAACATTATCAGGCCAATTGGCTTTTCCTGCAGGAACTACCTCTGGTGACCAACAAACCATTACCGTAACTATTATCGATGATACCGCCATTGAAGGAGACCAAGATTTAAATGGTACGCTTTCTAATTTATCTACCACCTTAATCAATATTGTTGATGCCAATGGTGTAGGTACTATTACTGATAATGATGTGGCTACGCCAACTACTGGTTTAACTGCCGCTGATTTTAGCGTAGATGAAAGCATTGGAACAACAAACTTTGTAGTTACCTATAACGGCGCTACTATTGAACAGGCCTTTACGGTTGATTATACGATTACTGATGGTTCTGCCAATTCGGGTACTGATTACACAGCTACATTAACTGGGCAATTAACTTTCCCTGCCGGTACTGCTGATGGTGACCAACAAAATGTTGCGGTTACAATTTCAGAAGATACCGTTATCGAAGGGGATGAAACTATTGATTTTCTATTATCCGGATTGTCTACAACATTAATTAATCTTGTAGATGCCAATGCAACAGGTACTATTCAAGATAATGATGTGGCAACACCTACAACTGGGGTTTCGGCAGCAGACTTTACGGTAGATGAAGATGCAGGCACGGTAAACTTTGTGGTTACCTATAACGGAGCTACAATTCAAAATGGGTTTACGGTTGACTATGCAATCACTGATGTTACCACAACCTCAGGAAGTGATTATACCGCTACCCTTACTGGGCAACTTAGTTTCCCGGCAGGTACTGCTGATGGTGACCAACAAAATGTGAGTTTGGCTATTGCAGATGATAACATTTTAGAAGGAACTGAAACCGTAGACTTTACGCTTTCAAACCTGTCAACTACAGTTATAAATATCGTAGATGGAAATGCAGTCGGAACTATAAACGATAACGAAGCTACAGCAGGCACAGGAGTATCTGCAGCAGATTTTACGGTTAATGAGAACGGTTTAACTGCTCAATTTGAACTTTTTTACAGCGGAGCAACAGTACAAGATGCTTTTACGGTAGATTACACTATAACTAATGGCTCTGCAGTTTCTGGAACCGATTTTAATGCAACCCTTACAGGTACAGTAACTTTCCCAGCTGGAACCACAAATGGTGACTCTAGAACTGTAACTGTAACAATAATTGATGATGCTAGAATTGAGGGTAACGAAGATTTATCAATTACTTTTTCGAATTCTTCATTAGCTGTTGTGCCCATTTTAGATGCAGATGGCTTGGGTACCATTATAGATAATGACGTAGCTACTCCTACCACAGGTCTAACTGTTTCAGATTTTAGCGTAAGTGAATCAATAGGTACGGTAAACTTTGTGGTAAGATATAATGGAGCTACGGTGCAAAATGCCTTTACCGTTGACTATGCTATTACTGACGGTACAGCAAATTCAGGTAGTGATTATACCGCAACTCTGGCTGGTCAATTATCGTTCCCTGCAAACACAACTAATGGTACTCAACGTACAGTAACGCTAACAATTAGTGACGACACCGTAATTGAAGGAACTGAAAACCTTAATTTTCAATTAAGTAATCTTTCCAATTCTTTAATCAATTTGGTAGATCCAAATGCTGTAGGAACTATTACTGATAATGATATTAAAACACCAACTACTGGTATCTCTGTAGCAGATTTTACAGTAGACGAGGCTGTTGGTACAACAAATTTTGTAGTTACCTATAACGGTGCTGATGTTGAAGATGAATTTACGGTTAACTACAGTATTACAGATGGTTCCGCAAATTCTGGTTCAGATTATTCTGCAACTTTGGCAGGTCAAATAACATTCCCAGCGGGTACAACAAATGGAGACCTACAAAATGTTGCGGTTACTATTACTGATGATGCCTTCATTGAAGGAGATGAAGATTTAGACATTACACTTTCAGGATTATCTACTACTTTAATCAATCTTGTAGATGGCAATGCAACGGGTACTATTCAAGATAATGATTTAATTACTCCAACCACAGGTTTAACTGTTGCTGACTTTAGTGCAAATGAAAGTGTTGGAACAGTAGATTTTGTAGTAACCTACAACGGAGCTAGCATTCAAAATTCATTCACTGTTGACTATAGCATTTTTAATGGTACAGCCGCTTCAGGTAGTGACTATACCGCCACACTTTCAGGGCAATTAACTTTCCCAGCGGGTACTGTAGATGGTGACCAACAAACGGTAACAGTTACCATTTTAAACGATGGTACCATTGAAGGTGATGAAGATTTTCGTTTAGAATTAGCTAACCTTTCTAATCCATCACTAAACTTAGTTGATTCAGAAGGTGTTGGAACAATATTAGATGATGATATTGCAAATGCTTCAACTGGTATATCTGTACTAGATTTTTCAGTTAATGAAAGTGCTGGTACCATTAACATGGTAGTTACTTATAGCGGAGCAACGGTGCAAAATTCATTTACAGTAGATTATGTAATTGCAGATGATTCTGCTATACATGGTGTAGATTACAATACAGTTCAATCAGGGCAATTAGTTTTCCCAAATAATACTTCTAATGGTAATCAACAGTTGGTATCTGTTGCCATTCTTGAGGATACTTTAATCGAAGGCAATGAAAATGTGACCATCACACTTTCTAATCTTTCAACCACATTAGTTAACCTCATTGATGCTAATGGTATTGGAACTATTAATGATAATGACACAGCTTTACCTTCCACTGGTTTATCAGTATCTGATTTTACCGTTAATGAAAATGTGGCAACAGCTGACTTTATTGTTACGTATAACGGAGCAACGGTACAAGATGAATTTACTGTTGATTATGCTATTACAGACGGTTCAGCAAATTCAGGTATTGATTATAATGGTACACTTTCTGGCACCTTAACCTTTGCTGCAGGTACCACAGATGGTACGCAACAAAATATTTCAGTTTCCATTACTAACGATGCTTTAATTGAAGGTGATGAAGATGTAGACTTTACCCTTTCAAACTTATCTACAACTTTATTAAATCTTGTGGATGCAACAGGAGTTGGAACAATCATAGATGACGATACAGCAACACCAACAACAGGTATTTCTGTGGCTGATTTCACAGTTGATGAAAGCGTTGGTAGCACCCAATTTGTAGTTACCTACAATGGAGCAACCTTACAAGATGGATTTACAGTAGATTACGAAATCACAGATATTTCAACAACTTCTGGTAATGATTACAGCGCAACCTTAACTGGTCAATTAACTTTCCCAGCGGGTACTGCAGATGGTGACCAACAAACAATTCCTGTAACAATTAATGAAGACACATTTATAGAACAAAATGAGAGCCTAAACATTCAGCTTTCTAATTTATCATCATTGTTGATAAACACTGTTGATGGGCAAGCTTTAGGTACTATTAATGATAATGATAATAATGCAACTACAGGTATTGATTTTACTAGCTTGGCGGTATCTTCTAATGAAGGTGACCCAGGAGACACAGTTAATGCAATTTTCACCATAACATTTAATGGTGATGTAGACGCTGGCGAAAATATAGAAGTTGATTATTTAGTGAATAACGGTACTGCATTTAACTCTACTGATTTTACTGCAAGTCCTACAGTTACAACCTTAGTTTTCAACAATGTTGTAAAAACACATAATGTTATTATTCCTATTATAAACGATAATGTAATTGAGCTTACAGAGAGCTACAATTTTGACCTTGTAGCCATACGTTCTAATGTTGGTATTCAATTATTAAATAATAGAGCGGTAGGTACAATTAATGATGACGATGGTGGTGGTTTATCTATTGCTGGTTTTAATGTTGTAGAGCAAAGCACTGTTAGAAACTTCGAAATTACCTATAACGGTGATACAACACCTGGTGGTTTCACTATTGATTATGTTGTAACAGATGGTACAGCAGCTTCAGGTGATGATTATACTGTTGCTGTTGCATCTGGTACCCTAACATTTACGGGTAATAATGGTGAAGTTAGGTCTGTACCAATTACTATTCTTGAAGATTCATTTATAGAATTTGATGAAACTTTAGAAATAACTATATCTAATCCTAGTAATCCTCAAGTAGGTATTTCTAGCAATACAGCAACCGGTATTATTGGCAACAATGACAGTGGTTCTATTGCAATTACAGGATTTACTGTTGATGAAATTTTTACTACTGAAAACTTTGAATTCACCTATACTGGAGACCCGGTACAAGGTGGTTTTGCAGTGAATTATCAAATTGTAGATGTTACCACTTCTACTGGAAATGATTATACCGTTTCTTCACAAACAGGCACGTTAAATTTCACTGGCACAGATGGGCAAGTGATACAGGTTCCTGTAGATATATTACAAGATGCCATTATTGAAGGTAATGAAAACCTTCGTATAGAAATCACTGGAATTACCCCAAGCTTTATTGGCATTACAAATGCCTCTGCAGTAGGAACCATACTCGATATTGACCACCAGCCAACTGCAGAAGATGACTCTTTTGTGGTATTCCGTGACCAATCAAACAAGGTATTAGATGTATTACCAAATGACGATTATGGTTTTGATGGACCAGCAGCTGTAAACGCATTGCAAATTGTAAGTCCTCCATCAAATGGTACACTTACTGTTAATAATAATGGTACACCAGGTAATCCTTTAGATGATTATTTTGATTACCAACCTAACCCTTCATTTAATGGTTATGATTCTTTTATTTATCAAATAGTAGATTCAAACGGTTCAACAGTATCCGCTACGGCATACTTGTATATTAATGATACTAACCTTAAAAAGGATTTTGAAATTCGTTTTCAGGGGAACGTGCATGGTGACTTTACCATGATTGCAAACAACGTTTTATCTAGAAATGCTACGGCAGATTATAACGGTGGTGCTGGTAACCACAATTTTAATGACAACGTATTTGTTGATATTGATTCTGACCCAACAACATTTAACTCAACAAGAGCAAATTTAGCTAACCCAGAACCAACCTTAAGCTGTCTTAATATTGAAAGAGCCTATATCTATTGGGCTGCTGCTGATAAACCTTATGGTGTAGATGGGTTTGGTTTAACTACTGGTACAGGAAATACAGCTGATGAACCAACGTGGAATTTTAATGAAATTAAATTAATGTTACCTGGTCAGTCGAGCTATACAACAATTGCAGCTGACGAAGTGCTTTATAGAGGAAGAGATGAAGGTTTCCAAAATGACCCATATGTCTGTGTTAAAGATATAACTGCCGAAGTTAATGCTTTGGCTACTCCATTCGGGAACTATCAAGTAGGTAATATTAAGGCTACAGAACTAGATTTGTACTCCTATTCTGGTAGTCATACAGGTACCTCTGGTGGATGGCAAATAGTATTTGTTTATGAAAACATTTCTCTAGACCCTAAAAACATTACACTTTACGATGGTTACGTTCACACATACGCTTCTAATGGTGAAGGTGAAACAGAATTTAACTTTAGTGGATTCCAAACTATTCCCGCTGGTAATGTAAATACCGGAATGATTATAGGTTCCTTAGAGGGTGACCAAGATTTAGGTGGAGACCAATTATTGATTAATGATACAAGTAGTAATTGGACCAACATCTCTACACCAATGAGAGCTGCCAATAACTTCTTTAACAGCCGTATTACTATTGACGGACTTGATTATACCGATAGGTCACCTGCAAGTACCAACACACTTGGTTACGACGCGGCTAAATTCCAACTAAATAACTCAGGAAATTCTTTAATTGGAAATGACCAAACTTTTGCCCGATTTAAAATTACAACAGACCAAGAATCTTATGGTTTATACTTAATGGGTATGAGTGTTGATGTGTACCAACCAAGTTTAGGTGCGCTAAGTTTAACAGCTAACGCCACCGGCCCATTTAACGCTGGTGACATTGTTCCTTTAAGTTTAGATGTTACTAACTCTGGTAATGATGACATTATCAACTTAAGTATAAGCACAGTAATCCCTGATGAAGCTGAATTTGTGGGAGTTGGTACACTACCTGCGGGAGTTACACACAATTATGATAGTGCTACAAGAACGTTAGAATTCACATCTCAAGATGGTATTACCAATATGGGTGATAGTTACCAGTTAGATTTTGACATTCAATTAAAAGACCAGTGCTATTTCTTAGAAACGGCATGTTCTGCGAGTTTTGAAGTTCAAGCTACTGCCTCATTTAGTGGTACTACGAATACTGATATGATTGTATCTACCAGTTCTGGTACAACAGATGCTTGTGGTATTGGTGAATACGACCCAACAATTATTGATGTGCAGCAACCTGCTCAAGTTAATTGGGCTACTGTTGTTGGTAGTTTAGACAGAACTATTTCTTGTGATAACATTACACAATACAATGCAGCACAAGCACTAGAGCCAGTACCTGCAATTTGTAGCTTTACTGTAGTAAAAGTTCCTGGTTCTTTTGTACAATCTGCTTCATGTCCGTCTGAAGGTACTTATACCAATGTTTGGACCTTTACTGATGCTTGTGGTAGAGTTAGTGATACGTATACACAAGTAATCACTGTTGAGGATAATGCAGCGCCAACATTTAATGAATCGTTACCAGCTGATAGTTTTGCTGCTTATGATAATGTACCTGCACCTCAAACATTAACTGCTAATGACAACTGTGATACCAATGCAACAGTAAACTTTAGCGAGTCCTATATTGGAGATAATTCTGGTACAGATTATACTATTGTAAGAACTTGGTCTACAACAGATTGTGCTGGTAATAACAGAATGCATACACAAAATATTTTCGTTACTGAAAATGGAGCTGCTATAGGTGTTGCTATTAATGATATTACGGTTAATGAAATTGATGGTACTGCAACACTAGAAGTAACCAATACAGGTAATGTTACTGGCGGTTATACCGTAACATTTAGCACAGCAAATGGCTCTGCTCAACAACCAGGTGATTATACTTCTGATTCAGGTACATTAACCTTTACAGGTAATCATAATGAAGTTCGTACCATTACTATTGCAATTGGTAATGATAACTTAATTGAACCTACTGAAGATTTTACCGTTAATATTGCCAATGGTACAAATACGCCAACAATAAATAAATCTGCAGGTGTTATTACCATTTTAGATAATGACAATGTAGTTGGTACTGGTGTTTCTTTCGATTCAAACAGTATAACAGTAACTGAAGGTACAGATACTTTTGCAAGATTTACGGTAACGTTCACAGGTAATATTGCCCCAGGAGAAAATGTAACTTTCGATTATAATACCTCTGATGGCTCTGCTGAAGAACCTGCAGATTACCTAGAAATAACAGGAACTGGAGTATTTACTTCATCGACCAATACGGTATTCATAGATGTTCCAATTATAGATGATAATGTTATTGAACAAACAGAAAATTTAATTGTTCTGTTAACCAATGTACAATCTAATATTGGTGTAGGTTTTGTAAATGGACAACCAGCGAATACGGCAACGGCTAATATTTTAGATAATGATAATCAACCAGGTGTTACCGGTTTATCATTCCAAGGTGACCCCGTAATTGTAAATGAAGCTGATGGTACCGCTACTGTTATAGTTGAGCTTACTGGTAACGTTCAGGGTGGTTTTTCAGTTGATTATAACTCCGCCAACAATAATGCTGAGGCAGGTTCTGATTACTCAGCAGTTACAGGCACTTTAAACTTTGCTGGTAACGATGGTGAGTCATACCCAATAACAATTCCGATTATTGATGATAACGTAATTGAAGCAACAGAGGATTTATTTGTAAATCTTTCGAACTTATCAACCAGCTTAATAGCTATAAACGATAACCAGGCAGTTGTTCAAATTATAGATAATGATAACACTCCTGGAACAAATGGTATTTCTTTCCAGAATAATCCAATTACCGTAAATGAAGCAGACGGAACAGCGACTATTAATGTTTTACTTAATGGTAATGTTCAAGGCGGCTTCACATTAGACTACGTTACAAGAGATGATAGTGCTGATGCTGGTTCAGATTATAATACCGTTTCTGGCACACTCACTTTTGCGGGTAATGATGGTGAAATACAACAGGTGGTAATCCCAATTTTAGATGATAATATAATTGAAGCCACAGAAAGATTCTACGTTGACCTTTCTAACCTTTCAACAAATCTTATTACTATCAATGATGCTAATGCGAGTGTTGATATTTTAGATAACGATTATATTCCTGGTGTTAATGGTATTTCTTTCCAAAATGATGCTATAACAGTAAATGAAGCAGCTGGCACAGCATCTATCAACGTAGTATTAAATGGTAATGTTCAAGGTGGTTTTGATATAGACTATGCTACAAATGATAATACAGCAGAAGCTGGAACAGATTACACCACTGTTTCTGGAACACTTTCGTTCGCAGGAAACGACGGTGAGGTACAAACCATTACTGTACCAATTATAGATGATAACGTAATTGAAGCAACAGAAAGATTATTTGTAAATCTATCTAATTTATCTACTACATTAATTACCATTAATGATAATCAAGCAACAGTTGATATTATTGATAACGATAATATACCAGGTACTACAGGTATCACCTTTGAGAATGATGCAATTGTAGTTGATGAAGCAGTTGGTATTGCCACAATCAATGTTTTATTAACAGGTAATGTTCAAGGAGGATTTGATGTAGATTACACCACAAATGACAATACCGCTATTTCTGGTGATGACTATACTACAAGTTCAGGCAGACTAAGTTTTGCGGGTACAGATGGTGAAATTCAAACCATTAGTGTTCCGATTATAGATGATAATAATATCGAGCCTACAGAACAGTTATTTATTGATTTATTTAATTTATCAACTCCATTAATTACGATTAATGATGCTCAAGGCACTGTTGATATAACAGATAATGATAATATTCCTGGTACAACTGGTATTTCTTTCCAAAATGATGCAGTTTCAGTAAGTGAAGATGACGGTACTGCTACTATAGATGTATTGTTAACAGGTAACGTTCCAGGTGGTTTCACTATAGATTTTACCACAAATAATAATACAGCTATTGCTGGTTTAGATTATACCACCACAAATGGCACGTTAACTTTTGCTGGTACCGATGGTGAAATTCAATCTATCACTGTTCCAATAACCGATGATAATATTATTGAAGCTACAGAGCAGCTATTAGTAGACCTTTCCAATTTAAGTACTTCATTAATTGCAATTAATGATTCGCAAGGTACTATTGACATTCTAGACAATGATGCTATTGCAGGCACAGGTATTGCTTTTGATAATGCTAATGTTACGGTAAACGAAGCTGACGGTACAATGACATTTGATGTTCGTTTAACAGGAAATGTTCAAGGTGGATTTACAGTAAATTACACAACAGCTGATGGTTCGGCAGTTGAACCATCAGATTATACAGAAACTTCTGGAACCTTAACTTTTGCGGGTACAGATGGTGAGGTTCATAGTATTACTGTTCCAATCAATGATGATAACGTAATTGAAGCTACAGAAAATCTAACCGTTACCCTTTCAGGTTTATCAACTACTTTAATAGGAGTTAACGGTCCGTCAAACGCTAATGGAAACATTATTGACAACGATGCAAACCCAGGAGTTACAGGTATAAGTTTTGATAATAGCAACGTAACTGTGAACGAAGCTGATGGCACTATGACCTTCGATGTGGTGCTAAACGGTAATGTTCAAGGTGGATTTTCTGTAGATTATGCGACAGCTGATGGCAGTGCAAATCAACCAAATGATTATACCCAAACCTCTGGAACCTTAACGTTTGTTGGTAACAATGGTGAGGTACATACCATTACTGTGCCTATAATCGATGATACACTTATTGAACCTACAGAAGACTTAACAGTTTCGCTTTCAAATCTATCAACAACCTTAATAGGTGTTAACGGCCCAACAACTGCCACTGGTAATATTTTAGATAATGATGCTATTGCAGGTACCGGTATTGCCTTTGATAACGATAATGTTACCGTTAACGAAGCTGATGGCACCATGACATTTGATGTTGTTTTAACAGGTAATGTTCAAGGTGGATTTAGTGTAGATTTTGCCACAGCTGACGGTACTGCAAATGAACCTAGTGATTATACAGAAACTATAGGCACATTAACCTTTACAGGAACAGATGGTGAAGTACAAACAATTACGACACCTATCATTGATGATACATTAATTGAACCTACAGAAGACTTAACGGTTTCACTTTCTGGTTTATCTACTACCTTAATTGGAATTAATGGCCCAACTACGGCTACTGGTAATATTTTAGATAATGATGCTGTTGCAGGAACCGGTATTAGCTTTGATAATACCAATGTAACCGTTAATGAAGCCGATGGTACTATGAACTTTGATGTAGTACTTACCGGAAATGTTCAAGGTGGATTTACCGTTGATTATGCCACAACAGATGGCACAGCTAATGAACCAGGTGACTACACAGAAACTATTGGCACCTTAACTTTTGTGGGTACTGATGGTGAAGTGCAAACTATATCAATTCCAATTTTGGATGATGATATTATTGAACCTACTGAAGACTTAATAGTTTCACTTTCTGGTTTATCTACTACTTTAATTGGAATTAACGGTCCTTCATCTGCAACTGGTAATATTCTTGACAACGATAACACACCTGGTGTTACCGGTATAAGTTTCGATAGTGATAACGTAACGGTGAATGAAGCTGACGGCACCATAACCTTTAATGTAACCTTAACAGGCAATGTTCAGGGCGGCTTTAGTGTTGATTATGCTTCTGCAGATGGTAGTGCAAATCAACCTTCTGATTATACTGCAACAATAGGTACGTTGAACTTCATTGGAACTAACGGAGAAACATATCCAATTACCATTCCTATTGTAGATGATGATATTATTGAAGCAACAGAAAACTTCACTGTATCCTTATCAGGTTTAACTACCACCTTAATCGGTATTAATGGTCCTTCAACTGCAACCGGAAATATCATAGATAATGATGCTACACCTGGAGTAACAGGTATACGTTTCGACAGTGACAATGTAACTGTAAACGAAGCTGATGGCACCATGACATTTGATGTTACCTTAACTGGTAACGTTCAAGGCGGATTTACCGTTGATTATGCAACAACAGATGGTACAGCTAATGAACCATTCGATTATACGGATACTACAGGTACACTAACCTTTGTAGGTACAGATGGCGAATCTCATAGTATTACTGTTCCTGTAGTCGATGATGATTTAATTGAACCTACAGAAGATTTAACAGTGGCACTTTCTGGTCTTAGCACCACCTTGATAACTATAAATGGCCCTTCAACAGCCACAGGTAATATTATAGATAATGATGCTACGCCAGGTGTAACAGGTATTAGTTTTGACAATACAAATGTCACCGTAAACGAAGCCGATGGTACCATGAATTTTGACGTAGTTCTAAACGGTAATGTACAAGGTGGATTTGCCGTTGATTATGCTACAACCAATGGCAGCGCGGCTGAACCAGGTGATTACACAGAAACTATTGGCACATTAAACTTTGTAGGTACTAATGGTGAGGTTCAGACAATCTCTGTTCCAATTGTAGATGATGATTTAATTGAACCTACAGAAGACTTAACAGTAGCACTTTCTGGTCTTAGCACCACATTAATTACCATAAATGGGCCTACAACAGCCACAGGTAATATTATAGATAATGATGCTACGCCAGGTGTAACAGGTATTCGTTTTGATAGTGATAATGTAACCGTTAACGAGTCTGATGGAACCTTAAACTTTGATGTTGTGCTAACAGGTAATGTTCAAGGTGGCTTCAGTGTAGACTTTGCAACAACTGATGGATCAGCTTTAGAACCATTTGATTATCAAGAAACTATTGGTACATTAAACTTTGTAGGAGTTGATGGTGAAGTGCAAACCATTTCAATTCCGATTTTGGATGATGATTTAATAGAACCTACTGAAGATTTAACAGTATCATTATCTGGCTTATCAACTACTTTAATAACAATCAACGGGCCAACGACTGCTACAGGTAACATCATAGATAATGATGCTACCCCAGGAGTAACAGGTATACGTTTCGATAGTGACAATGTAACTGTGAATGAAGCAGATGGTACCATGACCTTTGATGTTGTGCTAACCGGTAACGTTCAAGGTGGCTTTAGTGTTGATTATGCCACAGCTGACGGCACTGCAAATGAACCTGGTGATTATACAGCAACATCTGGCACACTAGTGTTCACGGGTACAGATGGTGAGACTCAAACAATAACGGTTCCAATTTTTGATGACAATATTATTGAAGCTACAGAGACGTTAACTGTATCATTATCAGGATTGTCAACCACATTGATTACCATTAATGGTTCTTCAACTGCAACCGGCAATATCATTGATAATGACAATATCCCTGGGGTAACTGGTATCAGCTTTGATAATGATAGCGTGGTAGTCAATGAAGGTGATGGTACCGCTACTATAAATGTATTGCTGACAGGTAATGTGCAAGGTGGAGTAACTGTTGATTATACCACTACAGATAATACTGCTGAAGAGGCTTCGGATTATACCCTAACTACTGGTACACTAACCTTTGTGGGTACTGATGGTGAAATTCAGCCGATTACCGTTCCTATTACTGATGATGATATCATTGAAGCTACTGAACAGTTCTTCGTTGACTTGTCAAACCTTGTGACCAACACACCGATTACCATTACAGATAATCAGGCTACTGTTGATATCCTTGATAATGACAATATCCCTGGGGTAACTGGTATCAGCTTTGATAATGATAGCGTGGTAGTCAATGAAGGTGATGGTACGGCTACTAT